>NZ_JAUTAL010000001.1:0-2400000 GCF_030818575.1 Chryseobacterium camelliae | reverse complement strand
GTGCAGGTGGAGATTATAATGTGAGTTTATTAGATTCACCTATTCAAACAAATGGAGATTTACAGTTTTATAGAGTAAGAGACTGGAGAAGAGAATATGCTGAAAAAGTTATCCCTTTTGGAACTTTAAGTTTAAACCGAACTAACCAACAGATCATATCAATAGGTAGACCAGACGATTGTTCGGGAGTAGTAGGTTGTGCTTACAACTATGTGACTCAATATGGGTATGCCTACACTCCTGCTTTAGCAAGAATAAGGTCTATCAAACAAAATGAAATTGTAACACAGGTTTCTTACCAAGATCTTGATCCTAAAGTGGATAGTAACTTTTACAGACCTGTCAAAAAGGAATTATTTCCTTATTTTGAACTGGAACAAATACCTTTGTCAGTAGCTGTATCCCAATTAAGGCAAGAAGGAAAAAAGCAGGATTTCCGGTACAGAGGCTTTATAAACCATTTTACAGGTAAAGGTATGATAGGTTTCCGTCAGGCAGCCCGTTCTTCATGGTACGCCGATGGTTTTGAAAATACAAAAATTTGGTCAGGAACAGAGATGGATCCTTTGCAGGAAGGACTTCCAATAAAGGAATGGTCTATCAGAACAAATAATGAAAATCAAATATTTCCGACGGATATTTCTGAGAATAATACACAATTGTTAAGTTTTAAGTCTACATTATATGATAATTATAAATTATTAAATGGGCAGGTCATAACTGGAACTATTGCAGACTCTGATAAACCGAAAATTGTAATCGCTACTGTTGTAAAAAGTACAAAAACAAAAGACTTTTTAACTGGTGTTTTTACAACAGGAAGCATTAGTTACGGAGATTATTACCTTCCGGCACAAAGTATTACCAATATTAATAACGGTTTTGCGATAGCCACTTCTAATTTTACGTATACACACAATTTAGCCGGAATTGGCCCGGATTATTTTGTAGGCCGTCAGGAATCCAAAACAGAAACGGTACAGGCATACGGTGATACCAAATCTGAAAAAGAAGAATATATTTATGAAAATAACTTATTGAAAACATTAAAAACATGGAATAGGGATAATTCAGGGTATTTGCAGGAGACGTATAATTATGATGGTTTTGGAAATGTTACAAAAAAAGTAATCAGTAATAGTATCGATTCCCAAACACAAACTACAACAACTGAATATGATGCAAAAGGAAGGTTTGTGATAAAGAAAACTGATAATTTAGGATTAGAAATCAATATTACCTATAATGATTGGGGGCAAATTTTAACACAAACTGATCCATTAGCTAACACTCTTACCAATACATACGATGCCTGGGGCAAGCTCCTGACATCTAAAACCAATGTAGCAGGAACAACAACTTACCAGTATGACAGAGACAACAATTCCAATGTTATAATTATTCAAAATGACCCTAATGGCAATATCTCTAAGAAGTATGCAAATAAGTTAGGACAGGATTATAAATCGTCTACTAAAGCGTTTGGGCAGGGCCAGTTTATTTCAAAAGAGATTCAATATGATATTTTAGGCAGAAAACTGAAAGAATCAGAGCCGTATTTTGAAGGACAAAATGCCAGCCAATGGAATATCATTTCTTATGATGATTCTGTATTCCCTGCAAAAGTAACTGCTACCGCATTCACCGGGAAGCAGATAGAAACTTCTGTTTCTGGTTTAACTACTACTGTTAAAGAACTGAATGGTTATGGTAGGACAACATCCAAAACTGCAGACGCTTTAGGGAATGTCATTTCTTCCAGTGATAAAGGAGGAACTATTCAATTTGCTTATAATGCAGCCGGAGACCAGATAGAAGCTAAATATGCTGAGAATACTGTAGTAACCAAGTATGATTCTTGGGGAAGAAAATCTGAATTCAATGATCCATCTAATGGATTATATAAATATGAGTATGATGGTTTCGGGCAGCCTAAGAAAATCATCAGTCCAAAAGGAAACAAGGAATATACTTACAATAATTTTGGTCAGTTGATTTCTCAAAAAGAACAGTCAACAACAGACGGAGGTCAGGCCACAGATAAAATTATTTCTTATACCTATGATAATAAAGGCAGAGTAATTTCAAAAAGTGGGACTTCAAAAGGGAAAGCGTATAGTTCGAGTCTTTCCTACGATCCACAAGGAAGATTACTGTCTTCATCAGAAAGCAGCAACGGAAAATATTTTATCGAAAAAGGAATTACTTATGATGATAAAGGAAGGATAATTTCTTATGAAAAGCAATTATACTCTTCCGGAACCCTTACCAAAGTTCAGATAGAAAATGTATACAGTGCATGGAACGGAGAACTTTATCAGATAAAAGACAAAAACTCTGGAAAAGCATTATGGGAGCTTGAGGAAACCAATACCAAAGGTCAGGTTTTAAAGGCTAAGTTAGGTGCTGCTGATATCAATAATACCTACGATTCCAACGGCTTCTTAACTAACGTAAACCACTCATCAGTGGTGAAGCCAAGTATCCTTCAACTTTCTTATTCATTTGATGCTATAAAAAATGAATTGAAAAGCAGGGTAACAGGAGGGGATTTTAATATAACTGAACTTTTTGACTATGATGATAATAATAGATTGGTCAACTGGACGAATCCAGTAACAGGAATTAAACCATCAAGTAATCGAAATGTCTATGATGTTAAAGGTAGGATCATGGAGAATGATCAGGTGGGAACCATGAAGTATGAAAATTCTGCTAAAATCTACCAACCTACCGGAATGACCTTGAATGTAGCTGGAGAACAGAATTATAACAATGACCTAATCCAGAGCATTGTCTATAATGAAAACAATGATCCTGTTTTCATTGATGGAATGAAAGGGGATGTAGCTTTTCAGTATGGACTCACAAGTATGCGGCAGATGGTTACATACGGTGGTAGTTTCAGTACTGATGGGGAAGGAAAGTTCACAAAGTACTACAGTGAAGACGGAAGCTATGAAGTGGTAAGAGACAATACGACCGGTCAGGAAAAGCATATCATTTATATCGGAGGAACACCTTATGAATCTAATATTGTATATTTAAAGAACTTTACGGAGAGCAGCGGTTTTTACAAATTTTTACATAAGGATTACATCGGAAGCATCCTAGCCATCAGTGATGAAGCAGGAAATAAGCTGGAGCAGAGGCATTTTGATGCATGGGGTAATTTCACCCACCTACAGATAGGAAATGGAGCAATTGTCACTGATAAAAACATCATTGATCAATCATCATTAATCATTGATAGAGGCTATACCAGCCATGAACATTTCGCAGAGGTAGGAATCATCCATATGAACGGTAGATTGTATGATCCTTTATTAAGAAGATTTTTAAATGCAGATGAAAACATACAGGAACCTTACAATACCCAAAACTACAATAAGTATGGATATGTAATGAATAATCCACTGATGTTTAATGATCCTAGCGGAGAGTTTATTGTGGAATCTGCACTTTTATCAGCTGTAATTATAGGAGCTATGGTAGCATCATTTAGCTATACGATCATGGTTTCTATTACAGGACAGAATTGGGATTTGGGAGGATTCTTAAAATCGACTTTATTCGGTGCGGCTTCTGCTGCTGTTACTTATGGCATAGGAAGTGTATTTGTCAACTCAGCAGGTACAGCAACCCAAATTGCAACAGAACTTGGAAAATTAGGAACTATATTTGTTCAAGGAACAGCACATGCTTTAGCGCAGGGCATATTATCCTTAGTACAAGGACAGGGCTTTGGAAGTGCTTTTGTTTCAGGTTTTTTAGGAAGTATAGGGGCGTCAGCATTTACTGCAGTTGCCGGGAAGTTTGCAAACAGTGCCGTAGGAACCATAGCTTCGGGAGCAGTTTTAGGAGGCGTTGGTTCTGAGCTTACTGGGGGGAATTTCTGGCAGGGAGCTTTAATTGGAGGAGTTGTTGCTGGGTTTAACCACGTAATGCATACAATAGATTTCTATTCACCTAAAGAAGTGTTAACACAACATTGGGATGCAAGATATTCTAAAGATGATAAAAGGTGGGTCCTAAACAAGGTAGCCGAAGGATATCAAACAATAAATGAGTCAGGTGCTGCTGATGGGTACCAAGTGGTAAATATATATGGCTCCGGAGGAAAAGTTGTTGGTTCAATAAAAGGGAATGATGCTCTATATAGATTCAATGTTGCAACTAAAGGAAATTATACCAATGTTTACAATATGAAAATTCAAGCTATGTCTACCGTTACTCTAGGACAAGGTATTAAATATTCAGGAACTGCTGTTGGTTTTGTGTCAAAACAATTATTACTTCCAACAAGAGGAGGTTCAGCACCTGGAGTATTTATTGGAGAAGGAATGTGGTGGACTGGATTTGGAATAGAGTCTTGGGGTAATTACCAGCTAGGCAATTATAATAAAATATGGAAAGGGATCTTAATGAAAGGAGCTATTAAGGGAGGTCCTAAAGCATGGAAAGAAATTCAGAAACAATTAAAGTAAACTGGATGTGCAATTACATAATTCAAAATAGTATTTTTTTATTTTTTATTTTTCTTTATATATTTTTTGTTTTAGATTTTAAATTTAGAAAATCTGATTTTGATTATAAAAAATATTATAAAAAAAGGAAAAAGCAGTCAGTATGGTCTTGGTTTACAGATGTAAATGGTTGGCAAGCTGCAATATTTTCATTCATATTTACGATAGTCTATTTTTTTATAGGGCGTGGAGTTATAACAGATATCTTAAGTATCTTTAATATTAACTTATGTAATTAAAAAAGTAACAAATATTTTCTCTATTAAAACAAAACTCCCTTATTGGCGTGAGCATCCCCAGTTCATACCAATAAGGGAGTTTGAAAAAATTAATAAATAGATTTAAATTGCAAATGCCATTCGAGCAAGATGCTCTTGCTAGATGATGCAAAGAAAGCATTAATAGTTGTAAATGTGAAAAAGGGATTAGATCAAGATTTGACAATATATCTATTAGAAAACAATGAACATGGATGAGTTTTGAAAACAAGTATTAGTTCTAAAAGCACAGTTTGACCTTTTCCCAAAAAACCGGATCAATTAAAAGTAGAGATTTTTCGAGAAATAATTAATTTTAAATAAAGAAAAATCTAATGAAAAAGAGCAGATTTACAGAGAGTCAGATTGTATTTGCTTTGAAACAATCTGAGACGGGAGTAAAAGTTGAAGAAGTTTGTAGAAAGATGGGTATAAGTGAGGCAACTTTCTACAATTGGAAGAAAAAATTTGGAGGTTTGGGAATTACAGAACTTCGTCGTTTACGCCAATTAGAGGAAGAGAACAGTCAACTCAAAAAATTGGTAGCCGACCTAAGTCTGGATAAGCAAATTCTTCAGGATGTGCTGAAAAAAAAGTTCTAAAGCCGGTTCAGAAGCGTGAACTGGCGAGGGTTATACAAGATGCTTACAGAATTTCACAGAGAAGAAGCTGCCGCCTGATATTTTTACAATCCAGTGTTTATTATTACCATCCACATCGAAGGGATGATACAGCACTTAGAATGCGACTGATAGAATTATCTAACATCCGTATTCGCTATGGTATTGATCGTTTACATATTCTGCTAAGACGTGAGGGTTGGAAAGATAATCATAAACGCGTTTACAGAATCTATTGTGAAGAAGGGTTAAATCTGAGACGAAAACTAAACAAAAGAATAAAATCCTCACGATCCAGAGTTCCTACTAATGGTACAGCCTCTACTTTACATGAATGCTGGAGTATGGACTTTATGAGTGATGCCCTCTTTGACGGTAAGAAGTTCAGGATTTTAACTTTAGTGGATAATTATAGTCGAAAATCATTGGCAATCCATTGCGGAATTTCCCTCAAAGGTGAAAATGTTGCAGAGATATTAAAAAATGTTACCTTTGAACAACAGGCTTCTCCTAAGCGGATTAAGATTGATAATGGTCCTGAGTTTATCAGTAAAGCATTAGACAGATGGGCTTATGAAAAGAAAATAGAGCTGGATTTTTCCAGACCGGGAAAACCTACCGACAATGCATTTATTAAGAGTTTTAACGGATCATTACGGGAAGAGTGTCTTAATGTTAATTGGTTTCTTTCCTTAGAAGATGCACAGCAAAAGCTGGATATTTGGAGGGAAGATTACAACACCTACAGACCTCATAGCTCGCTAGGGAATTTGACACCAAATGAATTTATCTCTAACAGTCAAAAA
Organism: Chryseobacterium camelliae; assembly: GCF_030818575.1. NCBI lineage: Bacteria > Pseudomonadati > Bacteroidota > Flavobacteriia > Flavobacteriales > Weeksellaceae > Chryseobacterium > Chryseobacterium camelliae. The sequence goes on along the minus strand of NZ_JAUTAL010000001.1, from coordinate 2,393,791 downwards.
AAACAAATTTCTCTACTTTAGACTGTTCCATATATCGGGGGGAGGTCACTTTTATTGATACATTTCAAAGGTAGTATTTGCAAAGCTATATGACCGTAAAAATGCTCTTATTGCTGCTGACATGCTTAATGATCAGGTAGTCCCTTTCTTTGAGCAGCAGGAACTTCGTTTACTCAGAATTTTAACAGACAGAGGAACGGAATACTGTGGGATAAGAGAACAGCATGAATACCAGCTCTATTTGGCCATTGAAGACATCGATCATACGAAGACCAGGGCTAAAAGCCCTCAGACCAATGGCATTTGCGAACGTTTTCACAGGACTATACAAGACGAGTTTTATGCCATAGCTTTCAGAAAGAAAATTTACAGAAGCATTGAAGAACTGCAATTAGACTTAAACAGCTGGCTGTCGTATTACAACAATGAAAGAACGCATACAGGAAAACATTGTTACGGTAAGACACCGATGCAGACGTTTTTGGATAGTAAAACTATAGCAAAAGAGAAATTATTGGAAACACTTGCTGAGGAACAAAAAATCCTTACTTTTGGAAGTAAGGACAGTATTGGATAACTGACAATTATTTTTAAACCCTAACTGTCAGATAAAGTCGTGGCTATTACAGTTGATAAAACTCAGATTTTATCAACCAAGTGATATAGCCCCAATAAAAAGATCGCTCATTTCATAATGAGCGATCTTTTTATTGGGGCTATTGAATTTTATAAATAAACTATCGTTTTATTTCAGACTTTTTTTCTGTTTCTGTTGTTGCTTTTTGAGTTGATGTGTAAGTTACTTTTGAAATATCAACAGTCATTTCTTTTAACCGTTTTGCTACATTATCAGGCATTTCTTGTTGATATCTTCCTCCAATTACTTCAGAAAGAAACTTCTCTATTTCAGCGTACATCGCTATTTTGTTTACCGGCTTATGGAAACCATGACCCTCGTCATCAGCAAGGATGTAGTTTACCTTTTTGCCTTTATCACGAAGGGCGATTACGATCTGATCGGCTTCGGCCTGTTTTACCCTTGGGTCATTAGCGCCCTGAACAATCAATAAAGGTTTATTGATCTTATCTGCACTAAATAAAGGACTAGCATTATACATACGTTTTTTACCTTCTTCAGTTCTTGGGTCACCTATCATACCATACAGGAATGCACGTCCGGATTCCCAGTAAGCAGGAACAGAATCCAATAGGGTAAACAAGTTGCTTGGTCCTACAATATCCACTCCGGCAGCATATACATCTGGAGTGAATGCTAGACCTGCAAGAGTTGCGTACCCACCATAACTTCCCCCCATAATAGCAACCTTGTTTTTATCTGCAATTCCCTGATCGATCAAGTATTTTACACCCCATGTAATATCATCTTGCATTAGTTTTCCCCACTGAAGATCTCCACCATTCAGGAATTTTTTACCATATCCGCCGCTTGCTCTGAAGTTGGGCTGTAAAACAGCATATCCTCTGTTGGCTAAAAACTGTACTGCTGAATTGTATCCCCAGTAATCTCTTGGGCCTTTTGGACCTCCATGTACAAAAACAACTAGTGGAACATTCTTTCCTGTTGATCCTACAGGTAATGTCAGATAAGCCTGAATGTCAAGTCCGTCACTGCTTTTATAACTGATAGGGTTCATAGCAGCAAGAAACTTTTCAACTTTTTTCAATTCTGTTCTTGGAGTATATTGGAAAGTTAATTCCTTTGTTTTTGCATCAAACAAATAAGCATCAGAAGCATATTTGTCTCCTCCTACAGAGATCAGGAATTTAGAATAATCATTGGTAGAGCTCGCAAAACCAACTTCTCTTCCTGGGAATTTACTTTGCAGGAATTTATAATTAGCTTCCCATGTTTTATCTTTCCAGTAATATTCGGTTTTATCTCCTGTATAAGAGGTATAGACTATTTTTTTTGTATTTCTGTCCAGAAAAAGTTCTCCGAAATCTAATTTATCCTTAGGGTCACTTTCTATCTTAGTGATCTGTTTAGTTTTCGGGTCCATCAGGAATAGTGTAGACTTATCCAGATCTCCTTTATTGGTTATCAGATAAAATTTAGAATTATCCTCGTTCCAATTGGAGATGTAAGCATTTTCTGTTACCAGTGTTTCATAAATAGGAGTTAGTTTATCGCCCTCTTTGTAAAAAAACTGTGTAGTTCCTTTATTATCTGTTTTGGAAAGAACTCTCAATTTTTCATCCCAATCAAAATCATAGCTTGTGATACGGTCTTTATTCTCGTAGATCTTTTTCAGTTCACCTGTAGAAATTTTCAGGGAATATAAATCATGCCATGCTTTATCACGGTTATTTAATCCAACCATCAAGAGATCCGGATCTTTTCTGCTGGCTAAGTAAATCTGCGCAGTGACCTCTTTAAGCGGTGTTATATTTCTGGATTCAGGAACTCCTTTTGTTACTTTTGTCATAGGATCTACTGCAAAAATATTCATATTTTCATCACCATTATTATCTTTTACATATAAAATGTATTTTCCATCCTCCGTCCAGAAATACCCATTTAAAGGGCGTTTGCTGTTTGTTAATGGACGTGCTTTCTCAAAGGGTTCATCAATTTGTTTTACCCAGATATTCATAATTCCTTCGTATTCTTTTGTAAAGGAAATCCATTTTCCGTCCGGACTTAACTGTCCTCCGCTAATTTCCGGGTTTCCAAAAAAAAGTTCTCTATCTAGTAAAGGGACTTCCTGCGCCTTTGTGGTCACTAGACCTACAAATAAGACTAATAAATAAAATATTTTTTTCATTTTCTATGTTTTATGGTATAGCATTGTCATCAATGTCTGTGACTCTATATCTTATATCTTATTTGTTGGTATTAATTTATAAATGTTACAGCATCGGTCGGAACTTTTGCATAATTTAAAATAAAAATGCTTAAAGAACGGATTAAAAAGTCTTTGATATGTACAAAAGAAGATAGAATTGGAGATAGAAATCCAAATTAAAATATACTCAAAGAAAAGAAATAAAATCATATCTAATAGCGACAAGAAATATCCCTCAAAGTAGACAAAATTGGGCAACTATTTATCGTTTAATTAAATCAATAAGTCATTCCTCAATAGCTGAATTGTAATGTAGAATTAGAAATTTAATTGTTATTGTTATTTTGATTTGTAAATTATCAAATAATTGTATAATTGACAATCGAATTTTTCTGTTCGCTGGTGGAATTATATTTAATTTGTGACGTTCCATGATAAGATGCTCTGGCTGCAACTTTTAATCAACCATGGATGGATCACTACGCTTGGCATTAAGATAGTTACCTCCGTGATTAGATTCTTTAAAATAGAAATATACTCATAACACTATGAAAGAACAACCTGCTTCATTCTACACTGGCTTTTTGAATAAAATCAGGTCAATCCATTCGTTGTCTGAGGATGGCGAGCGAAAATTGCTTGATTGTGTAAGGATACGTCATATTGAAAAAAATGATTCTCTTTTGAACCCAGATCAGGTTTGCAAGAATATTTACTTCATAGAACAGGGATTTGCCCGGTCGCTATGTTTTAACAAAAGCAAGGAAATCAACTTGAATTTTCATTTAAAAGGAGACTTTGTAACTAATTTAACCAGCTTGCGTAATGGAACACCATCGAAATACGAAATCCAGATGACCGAAAAATCCGTTGTTCTGAGTTTTGAAAAGCAAACCCTACAGCAACTTTATGAGGTATCGCTGGAAATTGCGTGCTTTGGTAGAATGCTGCTGGAACAATTATTGGCAGAACAGGAAGAACAGACCAACCTATTTAAACTTAAAACGCCAGCCGAAAGGTATGCTTTCCTTTTAAAGAGCCGTCCCTTGTTATTTCAAAAGGCAACACTAAGCCAGATTGCCTCCTATATTGGTGTTTCAAGGGAAACGTTAAGCCGCATACGAGGACGTAAATAATTCAAATATGTGACAATTGCCGCACATTTTTTTTAGTAAGTCTTTTAGCTTTGCTAAAAAAAAGATATGGATACTTTAAAAAGCAAAAGGGAATTAATACAACAGTTTATAACTGATATATGGAATGAAAGTCGGTTTGATCTATTAAAAAATTATATTCATGCTGATTTTGTAGATCACTCGCTGCCTGCTAACCTGCCCCCGAATGCAGAAGGTTTAAAAAGCTGGATCATAGGTACAGGCAAATCTTTTAAACATCGGTCCGTAATAGAAGAGCAGGTAACGGAAAATGATAAATCGATGATTAAATTCAGAATGTATCTGAAACATATCGGAATCTGGCGTAATATTGAACCGGCTGGTGCAGAAGTGTCAGTTATTGGTTATCGATATTTTAAAATTAAAGAAGGTAAGATTATCGAACACTGGGCATTGCTCGATGGCAATTCTATTGAAAATCAACTCAAAGATGCAGCGATGGGCTGCAAGTCTCAGGATTAGGGTAATGAGTAATCATTTTGATTGAGTAGTAAATAACCGGTTATGTACTACGGAATAGGAATATTGTTCAGATTAATGTATGTATAGCAAATTTTGAAAAATCAATATATAACATGAATTATGTAGAAAATAATAGTCAAACGAATCGTTGTAAATATTAAAATCCCTGAATGCCGCACGTGCCAGTAAGGATTTAGAAAAAGAAAAAAAAGATTTAAGTTCTATCACATCCTCCTCTCCCGATAGCTCCCCGGCGTCACGCCTACCCATTGCTTAAACACCCGCGTAAAATAATTCGCATCTGAAAAGCCGGTCTGGAAAGCCGTTTCTTTGATGCTGTTCTGGGTGGCCAGCAGTTCTTTGGCGCGGTTGATGCGTTCCTGTAAAATGAAATCGTTGGGGGAGATGCCCAGCTCTTCTTTGAAAAGCTTGAAGAAATTGGATTTGCTGACGTAAACAAATTCAGCAATCTTTTCTATGGTCAGTTTCTGATGGAGGTTTTTGCGAATGTAGTCGACGGCTAAACTGATGCGGGATTTATTCCTGGTGATATTCTTTTCCACCATGCTTCTGGCCTGGGTTTGCATCAGACGGATCAGCAGCTCCTTAAGAGCGAAATCGGCCATGATATCCTTTTGAGAATTATCGTCCATGGCGATGCGCATAATATTGTTGGTGGCAGAGGCAAGAGAAGGGTTGTTGAACAGGAAATATTCATCCAGTTGAATGTTCCACTGCGAGGTTTCGTCAATTTTGGGAAGGTGATAGTTCAGGTTCTGAAGAGAATTTTCGATAAAATCGGGATTAAGGCTTAGGGAAATGCATTGTGATGGGGTTTCATCCGCTTCGGGAAAATCAATGACCATAGTTTCACCGGGAGCAACGAGGATGCTTTCACCGGGAAAATAATCGAAATAGCCCGTTTTATCTTCCAGTTTCATGTGCTTCTTACCGCGGAGCATCGCGGTAAAGGCAATATGGTCAAAATGCAGTTTTACGCCGTAAGCAGCCCTGTGAGTTTCATAAATGCTGAATTCGCAGTTGTTAAGGTTGAACGTGGTTCGGTGTTCAATCAGAGTGGATAGCTGCTTTTCCGCTTTCAGTGCGGGTCTGTTGAGTAAAACCTTATTAGAATTCATAGCGAAACATTTTAATGGTGATATTAACCCAAATATAAACAATTTTAACACAGTAGTTTTGTTAATGAAATGATAAAATTGATGGGTGCAATACGATTGTGAAGTTTTTCTGTACGATTATGCTATTTGTTTTTTCACGAGATGTGTAATTTGGTTACAATATAAAATTAAAATTCAAATAACACAGTTATGAGCACTACGACAGAACAACAATCCGGCACACTTTTACAGTGGCCTGAATTCAAAGGAAAATATGACAACTATATTAACGGACAATTTACGGCGCCGGTAAACAGGCAGTATTTTGATGTCGTTTCTCCGGTAGACGGTAAAGTATTTACGCAAGCGGCACATTCTTCTAAGGAAGATCTGGAACTGGCAGTAAATGCTGCGGAAAAAGCTTTTCAGACCTGGAAAGACACTTCTTCTACCGAAAGAAGTATTATCCTGAATAAAATTGCAGACCGGATAGAGCAGAACCTGGAGTACCTGGCTACCGTAGAAACTATTGACAACGGTAAAGCGGTACGCGAAACCCTGGCTGCGGATATTCCGCTGGCGATTGACCATTTCAGGTATTTCGCTTCCGTAATCCGTGCTGAGGAGGGATCACATAACGAACTGGATAAGGATACCGTATCCCTGATTGTCCACGAACCGCTGGGCGTTATTGCACAGATCATCCCGTGGAATTTCCCGATCCTGATGGCGGTCTGGAAGCTGGCTCCGGCACTTGCAGCAGGAAACTGCGTCGTACTTAAACCTGCTGAAAGCACACCGATCTCCATTATGGTTCTGATGGAACTTATTGGGGACTTGTTGCCGGCAGGAGTTGTTAATATAGTCAACGGTTTCGGAGCAGAACTGGGAAGAGCGCTGGTTACTAATCCTAAAGTGGCCAAAGCAGCATTTACCGGATCTACCGCTACCGGAAGGCTGGTGATGCAGTATGCTACGGAAAATATTATTCCGGTAACCCTCGAATTGGGAGGAAAATCTCCAAACGTCTTCTTCAGCTCGGTGATGGACGCTGATGACGAATTCCTGGATAAAGCTATTGAAGGTGCGGTATTATTTGCCCTGAACCAGGGGGAAATCTGTACCTGCCCGTCCAGGCTGCTTGTACAGGAGGATATTGCAGATGCATTCATTGAAAAAGTGATTCAAAGGGTAAAAGCCATTAAAGTAGGGAATCCTTTAGATAAAACCGTAATGATGGGAGCGCAGGCTTCTCAGATCCAGAAAGATAAGATTCTTTCGTACATTAAGCTTGGGAAAGAAGAAGGAGCGGAAGTGCTTACCGGAGGAGATGTGAATCATGTAGGAGACGGACTGGAAAACGGATATTACATCCAGCCGACCATCTTTAAAGGGAATAACAGAATGAGGATCTTCCAGGAGGAAATCTTCGGGCCGGTATTGGCGTTTACAACTTTCAAAGACGAGGAAGATGCTGTAAAAATTGCCAACGATACCATTTATGGTTTAGGGGCTGGAGTCTGGACAAGAGATGCGCATCAGCTGTACAATATTCCGAGAAAGATCCAGGCGGGAAGGGTTTGGGTGAACCAGTACCATTCCTATCCGGCGGGAGCACCGTTCGGAGGCTATAAGCAATCGGGAATCGGTAGAGAGAATCATAAAATGATGCTGGATCATTACCGTCAGACCAAAAATATGCTGATTTCTTACAACAAGAACAAATTAGGTTTCTTTTAATTTTTAATAATCGATGGCGTGTCCGTCTTCCCCGTCTTGCAACGGTGAAGGCGGCCGGGCTATCCAGGGCTCCACTTTGTTCCGGTGCTTTGCACGCCCGCTTTCAGCGAGCCCCTTTCTATCCCTCACGCAGACAGCTATGTTTCCTTGCCTGAAGAATTCAGGTAAGCAGGAGCTGAAGTGAAAATTTTTAAAGGAAAACGATCAGATTCATATAAAAACTGAATCGGAAACAGTTTGATTTTAACATCAGCAACTGAAAAAAAGTACAAATTAAAACTAAAATCAAAAAAATTAAACTATGATCCCAAAAACAATGAAAGCCGCCCTAGTTCAGGGCTACGGGCAACCTTTAAAAATAGAAGAAGTTGCTGTAAGAGAACCTGGTAGATATGAGGTGTTGGTGAAAGTAATTGCCTGCGGCGTTTGCCATACTGATTTACATGCAGTCGATGGCGACTGGCCTGTAAAACCAAAAATGCCATTAATTCCAGGGCATGAAGGAGTAGGCATTGTCGTTGCCTGTGGTCCGGAAGCCCAGGTAAAAGAAGGTGATGCTGTAGGTGTTCCCTGGCTATATTCTGCCTGTGGATGCTGCGATTATTGTATTACAGGCTGGGAAACCCTGTGTGAAGCTCAGAAAAACGGAGGCTATAGCGTAGATGGTGGCTTTGCGGAATATGTAATTGCCGATTCTAGATATGTAGGACATTTGAAACCGGATGTCAACTTTTTGGAAATTGCCCCGATTCTGTGTGCCGGAGTTACAGTCTACAAAGGATTAAAAGAGACCGAAACAAAGCCGGGAGAATGGGTTGCTATTTCAGGGATCGGAGGATTAGGGCACGTTGCGGTTCAGTATGCCAAAGCCATGGGAATGCATGTGGCAGCTATTGATGTGGCGGATGATAAGTTGGAATTGGCAAAAAAGCTGGGAGCTGATCTTGTGGTAAACGCAAAAAATACAGATCCGGGAGAGTACCTCCACAAAGAAGTAGGCGGAATGCACGGTGCATTGATTACAGCCGTTTCTCCCATCGCGTTCAAACAGGGAATTGATGTATTGAGAAGGAAAGGGACTATTGCCCTGAACGGATTGCCGCCGGGTTCATTCGAGCTTCCGATCTTTGATACGGTACTGAAAAGAATTACCGTAAGAGGATCTATCGTAGGAACAAGAAAAGATCTTCAGGAAGCGTTGGATTTTGCAAACGAAGGCCTGGTAAAAGCAACGGTAACTTCTGCAAAGCTGGAAGATATCAACGAAGTTTTTGATAAAATGAAGAAAGGGCAGATTGACGGACGGATCGTTCTTGACATTGCCGGAAGTTCAAATTAATTGATATAAAGGTTTTTAAGAGTTCCGGTGAAATGAAATTTCGCCGGAATTTTTTAACTTTAGAAAACAAGAAATTAAAAATATAAAAATGGAAACTAAGAAAGTATCAAGGCTTTCAGCCACTGAAAAGGCATTGGAAGTAATCTGGGAGCTTGAAAAAAAAATACGGAGACCTGATGTTTTATCAGGCGGGCGGATGTTGTGAGGGAACCCAGCCCCAGTGTTTTGAGAAGGGAGGTTTTTTCCCAAGGATGAACGATGCCATGATCGGAACGATCAACGGTCATGAATTCTGGATCGACCGCGACTTATTCGAATACTGGAAATATTCACACTTCACGCTGGATGTCACCGATGGTTTCGGACCGGGAGGCTTTTCCCTGGAAACCCCTTTAGGTAAAACATTTCGGGTGGAATACCGACTATTTACCCCTGAAGAATATGAAAACCTGGAACAGGTAAAAAGAAGTGAATAGCTCTAAGACACTACATTCAAAATCCATAATCCAAAATTTCTTAACCATCCACCTTTACAAACCTGTTCACGAACATGGCAGCCACCACCTGTCCCACGGCATTCAAAACCGTAGCAAGAGGATCTACGAGCGTTCCGATGATGATAACGGCCGGAACCGCTTCCTGCGGTAGCTTATAGACTGAGATCATCAGCATTTCCCCAATATATCCGCCATTAGGAATACCTCCGGCGACAATGCTTACAAAAACGGTAATTCCGAGCGCCAGCAGTAAATTTGTTGGCTCAAAAAAATCACGGCCGATAATCATAAACGCAACATAAATTTTAATGATGGAAGACATGGAGGATCCGTTTTTATGCAGGGTAGTACCGATAGGGATGACCAGGTTTGAAATCGCATTAGGAACTCCTATTTTTGCTGCAGCCTGAAGATTGGCAGGCATGGTGGCAAAGCTGCTGCAGGTACTCAGGGCCGTCAAAGTAGGATAGGCAGCATTGCTCCAGAAATTCCTGATTCCGCTTTTAGCATCTGAAATAAAAGCATAGAGGGAGAAAAATACAAAGAAATAAACAATTCCTGCAACATAATACAGGCCGAGAGGCTTGGCATAAAATCCAAACAGTTGCGGTCCCAGAGTTGCCACCTGATAGGCAAAATACGCACCCAGCCCAATAGGTGCCAGTTTCATAATGATCAGCAGCAGTTCTTTCATCACTTCATAACCAGACGCCATAAATTCCCTGAATAAATGTCCCTTCTCACCCGATTTTCTGGCGGCAAAACCCGTGAGGAAAGCAAAGATAAGCAGGGCAAGCATATTCTTGCGGGAAAACAATTCTGTAAATTCACCCACTGTAAAGAAACTGACGATCCTATTCCCCCAGCTGTCTTCAGAAACCGTTTCCACAAGCGCTTCCGCACTCCCGCTGATTCCTGAAATCGGAAACAGATAAACGGCACCTATGGTAAAGAGAGCCGCAATGAGGATGAATAGAAGAAAAGTGAGAATCATAGTCAGTACAATTTTCCCGAATTCAGATTGCTGTTCAAGGGAGGCAATAGAATTGGCCACGGCAAAAAAGACCAGCGGGACGACACTTACAAAAAGAAGGTTCAGGAAAATATCGCCCAAAGGTTTCAGGTAAGTTACGGTTCCCGGAGCAAATATTCCTATGATGCTTCCCAACATAATGCCGGATAACAGCCAGAGAATCCCGGAATAGTTCTTTAATACCTCTTTCATATACTGCTTTTTATCAAAGATAGCTTTATTTAACACTTCTGTAGAAGATTCCAGCATCAAATTTGCTGAATTTAGAAAAACACTGTTCTATGGCTTATATAGATTACTATAACATTCTCGGCGTAGATAAGAACGCCACCCAGGATGACATTAAGAAAGCTTACCGGAAACTAGCCAGGAAGCTTCATCCTGATCTCAATCCAGGTGATAAAGAAGCAGAAAGAAAGTTTAAAGAGCTCAATGAAGCCAATGAAGTATTGAGCAATCCAGAAAACCGTGCAAAATATGATAAATATGGCGAGCACTGGAAACACGGTGAAGAATATGAAAAAGCACAGCAGCAACAGCAAAGGCAGTATCAGGGGCAGAATTTTGGAGGAGGCTTTTCAGGTGCCGATTTTGGAGAAGGTGAAGATTTTTCAGACTTCTTTCAGAGCATGTTCGGTGGCGGCGGAGGTTTCGGAAGAAGTTCACGGGGAAGCGCTTCAGGTAAATTCAAAGGCCAGGATATACACGCTGAGCTCAACCTGAGCCTTAGAGACGCTGCAGTTACCCATCCCCAGACATTTGAAATCAACGGGAAGAAAGTAAGGATCACCATTCCGGCGGGTGTTTATGACGGGCAGCAGATTAAACTGAAAGGACACGGCGGACCAGGAGTTAACGGCGGACCGGCCGGAGACCTTTATATTACGTTTACCATTCCTCCTGACCCTGATTTTGAAAGGGTAGAGAATAACCTGAAAACAAAAGTGACCATTGATCTGTGTACCGCAGTGCTCGGAGGCGAAGTAAATGTAAAAACCCTTGAAGGAACTGTTAAACTTAAAGTAAAACCAGGAACACAGAACGGGACAACCGTTCGGCTGAAAGGAAAAGGATTTCCCGTATACAAGAAAGAAGGGCAATATGGAGATCTCCTGGTGACCTATGATGTAAAAATACCGACCCATCTTACCGATAAGCAGAAAGAACTTTTTGAACAACTGAAAAATTCCTGAGCCATGACTGAAAAAATATCGAGGGAAGAACTCGTAAAAATATACAATATAGAAATTACATTTTTTAACGATCTGGTAGATAATGGTTTGCTAACCGTAAAGACGGAAAACAATACGAGCTACCTGATGTACGAGGATCTGCCAGCATTTGAAAAATTTGCCAACTGGCATTACGACCTGGAAATCAACCTTCCGGGGCTGGAAGTTATCCATGACATGCTGAAAAAACTTGAGGATATGAAACAGAAAAACCGTGAGCTCATGGCCAGGCTGGCTGCCATTGGCAGTCGGTATGAAGAAGGATAATTGGTAATTGCCTAATTTATACCGCGGTCAGTCATCACAAATTTCAGGATCATGAATCTTTAGTGGACAATAATCGGTTCATATCAGCCCAATTGGTTAGCTTTGCAGGTACAAATAATCGTATGACTGAAGAAAAAGTAATTGTACTGAACCCTGAACGGGCATATTTTGAAGAAATTTATTTCAATGGTAATCAGGGAAGCCTGTTTTTCTCGCCAACAACAAAGGGGAAAACGGTAACTACCATACTCACGGCGCTGATCCTTTTGATTTTATTTCTTTTCAGGGATGAATTCAGTAAGGAGAAATCGGGAATTTTATATTTCGTCAGCTTCCTGTTTCTGTTATGTGCCGTTTTCCTGTCCGTCAGCATCAATAAAGTGTCAAGATGGAAAAAACAGGTCAATGCTTACCTGGATATTTTGGACCGATGCAAAATATATGAAATCAGGGTAAACGGAAATTTTTTTACCGTTAATATTGATGGTGAAAAAGAAACCAGCGAATGGAAAGATTTTACCGCTTTCGACATTCAGCCAAAATATATAGCGCTGGAGGGCAAATACAATTATATGTTTCCGGTAGCATCCATGAGTAAGGAGGATCATCAGTTCCTAAAGAAAATAATAGCGGAAAATATAGTTGATAAATAAAGAAATAAAAAAAACAGAGTACAAATCGATGTACTCTGTTTTTTTATGATAAGTATGGGGATCAGTCAAGCCAGCCCATTTCTCTCATCCATTCATCATTATATACTTTTCCTACATATCTTGAACCATGGTCGTGAAGCAAAACAACGATAATATCATCTTTTGTGAACTGGTCTTTCATCTGTACCAGTGAAGCAATGGCGCTTCCGGCAGAGTAGCCGCAGAAGATCCCTTCTTCCTTAGCCAGTTTCCGGGCATAAATAGCTCCGTCTTTATCTGTTACCTTTTCAAAATGATCAATGATGGACATATCATAATTGTCAGGGATGATATCTTCCCCGATTCCTTCTGTGATATAAGTGTAGGCATGATCATAATGAAGTTCACCGGTCTCATGGAATTCTTTCAGGATAGAACCGTAAGTGTCCACACCAATAACCTTAATATCAGGATTTTTCTCCTTAAAAAACATGCCGCACCCGGTAATGGTACCTCCCGTTCCGGCACCAACCACAAAATGGGTCAGTTTGCCTTCCGTCTGTTCCCAGATTTCCGGTGCAGTAGACTCGTAATGAGCGGCTCTGTTGGATAAATTATCATATTGGTTAACATACCATCCGTTTTCTGTTTCAGTAGCCAGTCTTTTGGAAACCGAATAATAAGAACGCGGATCTGTAGGTTTTACGTCAGTGGGACATACAATAACTTCAGCACCTACGGCACGCAGGATATCGCATTTTTCTTTGGACTGTTTGGAATTCGTTACAAAAATACATTTGTAGCCTTTGATGATGGCGGCAAGGGCAAGCCCCATTCCGGTATTTCCGGAAGTCCCTTCAATAATGGTCCCGCCTGGCTTCAATCTGCCGTCTTTTTCGGCATCTTCAATCATTTTCACAGCCATCCTGTCTTTTACTGAGTTCCCGGGATTGAAGGTCTCCACTTTGGCAAGAACCAATGCAGGGAAATCTTCTCCAAGGACCTTATTCAGCTTTACCAGGGGCGTATTTCCTATCGTTTCAAGAATATTGTTAGCGTATTTCATAAATGGTCATATAACGCTGCAAAGATACGGCTTTAAATTATAATGAAAAACCAGAGAGATGCTGATGATCAGTCAGAATCATTATGATATGAATTGGGAGGCTCAATCAAGACATCTTATATCATGACGAAACCTCAAATTCTAAAAATCAACACTCTAATATCTGAAGTCTAAAGTCTGATATCTAAAACCTAATTATACTTAATTGCCTTTACCGGAGAAATCTTGCTGATCAGATAGCTGGGAACGATCAGGGCAAGGCCGGAAATGATCAGGATTCCCAGAGAGATTGAAATGATAGCTACAGGATTAAGGTCCACCGGAACGGTGCTGACATAATAGTTTTCAGGATTCAGGCGGATGATGCCCAGGAATTTCTGAATCAGCAGCAATCCGAGGCCGATCAGGTTACCGTATAGAAGCCCCGGGATCATGATGATCAGGGTGTAATTGATAAAAGTAGCACGGATCTGCGCATTGCTTGCTCCCAATGTTTTAAGAAGCCCGATGGAGTTCGTTCTTTCAATAATCAGGATTAAAAGGACCATAATGATATTAATGACCACAACAATCAGCATGATGATGATGATCAGGGCGATATTCGTATCGAAGATGCTGATCCAGTCAATAATTTGAGGATATTTTTCAGTCGCTTTTTCAGCATAGTTTTTATAGCCGATGAGTTTTTCAACATCAGGAAAAACGGTGTCAATATCATCGATATTATTAAGGAAAATATCAATGCCACCTGCTTCATTCGGCTTCATATCCTGTATCTTCCTCACCTGATTGATGTCACCGATCACAAACTGGTCATCGATCATTTTGATGTCGGTTTTATAGATGCCTACCACTTCAAATTTCCTGTAAACAGGTTTCTGGTCTGTTTTTGAAAATATGGTAACAATGCTGTCCTTTACTTTCAGGTGAAGATCGTTGGCAACCTTCTGTGAAATGGTAATGCCATTGTTGTAGCCCTGTTCCGTTATCTTCGGCGTAGTTCCTGCAATAAGAAATTTTTTGAAGCGCAGGCTGTCGAAATCTTTTCCGACCCCTTTAAAAATAACCCCGGCAAAATTATGCTCATTACGCATGATCCCGGTAACCATAGCGTATTTCTGAACGCTCTGTACATCCGGCAGTTCCTTGATCTTATTGATTTCAAGGCCCTGGTTGTCCAGAACGGAAGTGTTATAAGAAGAGTTGGACCGCGTAGACTTTACGGTAATGTGGCCGCTGAAATCTGCAAGCCTTTCCTTTATGGCTTTCTTTGAGCCGAAACCTGTGGAAACCGTAATCAGGGAAACAATGATTCCCAGCGCTACGGAGAGCCTGCCGATAAAGATAATCACCCTTGAAAGGTTATTTTTGTTATCTTTGGAAAGGGCTATTTTTCTGGAGAAATATAAGGGAAAGCTCAAGTTTATGAATTTAGATTTCAAAATTAAAAATTTACTTTTTATTTGCCTAATTTTTTTAGGAGTATTCAACCAATATTATTCTCAGGCTCAGAAGGAATCAAGCTTTAAAACAGGGGCAGATCAGCCGGAAAAATATATTCCCCTGCTGAGAAATAAAACAGTTGGGGTAGTAACCAACCAGACCGGACTGATGCTGGACAGAACCCATCTGGTGGATTTCCTGATCAAAAATAATATCCGTATCAAAGCTATCTTTGCCCCTGAGCACGGTTTCCGGGGAGATGCGGACGCGGGGGAAACGGTAAAGAACGGGACCGATGCCAAAACCGGTATTCCTATCATTTCCCTGTATGGAAACAATAAAAAACCAACGCCTGAGCAATTAAAAGGAATTGATATTGTTGTATTCGATATTCAGGACGTTGGCGTCAGGTTTTATACCTATATTTCAACGCTTACCTATCTTATGGAAGCTGCGGCTGAAAACCATGTTGAAGTGATGGTGCTGGACAGGCCCAATCCCCATGACGGATATACAGACGGACCTGTATTGAAACAAAAGTGGTCTAGTTTTGTAGGCCTCCATGAAGTTCCGGTAGTATACGGACTCACCATTGGTGAATACGGAAAAATGGTGAACGGTGAAAAATGGCTGAAAAATGGTATTCAGGCTAAGTATACCCTGGTATCGATGAAAAACTACCATAAAAAACAGCGCTACGCTATCTCAGATAAGCCTTCTCCTAATCTTCCGAACGATAAGTCAATCAATCTTTATCCAAGCCTGTGCTTTTTTGAAGGTACCCAGGTTTCTGTGGGTAGGGGAACGTCTCTGCCTTTTCAGATTTACGGCTCTCCATGGACGAAAGGTTTGCCTTATTCATTCACTCCAAAGCCCAATTCCGGAGCTAAAGACCCTTTCCTGAACGGTAAATTATGTTATGGTGAAAACTTGTCTGAGTATCCTGAAGACCTGCGTGAGCTGAACATGGAATGGGTGATCAAAGCGTACCGCCATTATAAAAATCCTGAACAGGACTTTTTCCTGAAAAACCTTTGGTTTGATAAGCTTGCAGGTACAGATGAACTGAGAAAG
The DNA here is from genome assembly GCF_030818575.1 of Chryseobacterium camelliae. Classification (NCBI taxonomy): domain Bacteria; kingdom Pseudomonadati; phylum Bacteroidota; class Flavobacteriia; order Flavobacteriales; family Weeksellaceae; genus Chryseobacterium; species Chryseobacterium camelliae. The sequence goes on along the minus strand of NZ_JAUTAL010000001.1, from coordinate 2,377,906 downwards.
CAGATTATTGCAGGTACATCGATTTCAGATATTAAAAAATCCTGGCAGCCCGATCTTAAAAAATTTGAAAAGATCAGGAGTAAATATATCGTGTATCAGGATTAATCAAAATTCTGAGGAGGCTGGTTATCATTCTTGCCCCGGTTGTAAATGATAAGTCCTATGGATAGCCCGATTACCCCTGCAGAAGCCGTTAATAACGCTCTTTGAAGCTTGTCAGGGAGATCATTCCCAATGTAATTCATCAGGAACAGGATGACAAAGGTGATGGCACAAATGATCAGGTGTTTTTGTCCGAATAGTTTCATGTTACTTAAGTTTATAGGAAATCATTACACCCCCTCTGTAGGGCAGGATTTCACCGCTTTTATTGAATCTCTGTGCAGAATCGTAGCGCCTTCCGGTGCTTCTTTCATAACCTTTGTAAAAATCCTGTGACGTCCCGGCTGTAGCATAGACATCAATATTCCATCTTTCTGAAAGATTAAACTGGTACCCGGCCGTAATTCCCAAAATTACTGAATACCCTTTCTGATACAATTCTGAATTTTCGAACTTTTCACCGGTAATTTCATTTATATAAGTCTTAGATTTCCAGTAATTCCACTTCTGTAATACAAAAGCTGAAGTTGCTATATTGGCTCCAACATACCAATGCTTGAAGGCTTCATCAAAATAATACCTGCCCTCCATGGAAACCGAATAGTACTGAAACTCATGACCTGCAAATGATTTCCAAGGGGAAATAAAGACATCTCCCTGTAACGTATATTTTTTGCTGAGCTGGTATTCCATGCCTGCATTGAGAACGCCTATCGGAATAAAGAGTGCATTTCCTTTGATATAAAGGCTTTTGGCCGGTTCCTGTTCCTGAGCCTGGATTTGTCCGGATAAAAGAAGTGTTAAGACTGCTGTTATGAAAGTGTATTTCATCCTGTGTTATTTGATCTGATTAAGTAAATCTTCTGAAAGAGAGGCATCCTTACCGGACTGGATCGCCATTTTTTTTGCCATCTCTGCATAAGTTCTTGCCATTTCCATATTTCCGGTTAAAAAATACAGTTTCGCAAGGATATAAGTATTCTCAGATGTTTCTCCTCTCATGACAGATTTTTCCGCCCATTCAGCCGCTTTTTTAAGGGATGCCTGATTCTTTACATGTTCTGAAAACATCCATGCCGCTTTGAGCAGTTCATTTGGCTCAAAGGAATCTGAATTTTTATAGTATTCCAGGGCTGCCTTTTCATATTCAGGAAAATTGGCATTCTGCTCATAATAAGCCAGTTTGGTCTGGTTAAGTTTTATAGTAGCATCATACGTACCTACCAGAGGCTCGGCTGCTTTCATAAAATAAGCACTGTTGATGGTTTTCGTTTTATCATCAATAGACTGTTCCACGATTTTTGCCAGTTTCAGCTGATTATCGAACTGCTTATAAGTATCTTCCGGAAGCTGTTGGATGATTTGGGCTTTTCTCGCCGTGAAAACTTTATAGTTGGGATCTTCACTTGACTTCAGGAAAAAGAGCAGGTAGCCGATATCTTCTTTAGAAAGTTCATCTGTGGCTTTTTTATTTTCAAAATATCGTTCAGATGCCTTTTTAGCAAAATCAAAATCGGAACTGGAGTTCAGTTTCATGATGTTGATCAGGAATTCAGGGTCTTTTTCCCCTTTGGCAAACCTCTCTTTTAAAGACCCTTTTTTATTGTTGGGTGCATTAACGTCCTGTGCCATAGACAGGAATAAACTTTCCTCCATGTATCCGAAGTTTTGAGAAACCAGTTCTCCGTCTCCGTTCAGGAAAAGATAGGTAGGGTAGGAGCGTACTCCGAATTTGGCAGCAATTTCCCTTCCTTCTCCTTTTTCCATGTCGAATCTCGCATTCACAAAATTGGTATTGAAATAGTCTCCGACAGATTTCTTGGTAAATACATTCCTCTCCATCATCTTACAGGGACCGCACCAGGAAGCATAGGCATCAATAAAAACAATTTTATTCTCTTTCTTCGCTTTTGCAATAAGATCTTTGAATGGTACATCCTGAAACTGGATGGATTCCTGGGAAAATATCAATACCCCTATAAACAGAAATAATCCGGAGATGATCTTCTTCATTGTTCCAAATAAATTAAAGGGCGAAGATAATTAATTTCCTTGTAACCCCCTACCCGGTATTATGTTAATTATTGTTAGGGTTTTCAGAGTATGAATTTTCTTATTAATTGAAACCATCAGGATCAATGTTGGTTTTTCAGTTTTTTATGTTCTTTACCCCATGCATCCAGTTCATCAAGAACCGGGATTAATTTTTTCCCTATTTCCGTTAATTCATATTCGGTTCTCGGAGGAATTTCTGCATATACTTTTTTAGAAATCAGTTGTTCTTCCTCCATTTTTTTCAGCTGCATGGTGAGCATCCTTTCACTGATGTTCGGCATCATGTTTTTGAGTTCAGAGAACCTTAGCCTGCCTTGTCTGAGACAATAGCAGATAGAAAGAATCCATCTTCCGCTGATCAGGTTTACTGCATAGATTTCTGAGCAGCTCCGTTCTAGATTTTTCTTATTCTCATGGTTGGTAGAAGACTCCTTAATTTTCATACTTACATTTTTGTTCGTTTCATACAATTTGCCGTCGTATTGGAAGCTGTTTTTTGATTACATAAATTTACAAAATAAAAGTCACAGGGATAAAACCCGAAAGTACATAATTTTACATTTAAAAAAACACAAGCATTATGGATTTAAGCAGAATAGACCCGAATCTGAAAGAAAGCATAGACCAGTTTCCGTTCTCACTGGAAATTGATGAAACAGAATTCCTCCATCGTCCTGAACTGGTTCAGGAAGAAAAAGAAGCCCTGGCCAAAGCATATCTTTTTAAAGGACCGGATACTATTAAAGTAAAAGATATTTTTGTAAAAAGTTCCGGTGATGATCACCAGATAAGGCTTCATATTTACCAGCCGGAAGGATTTGACAGAAACAGAACCATTATTTATTTTCATGGGGGAGGCTATATTTTCGGTCTTCCGGAGCAGGTAGACAAGCAGATGTTTGAGCTTGCAGAAAATCTTCATGCCACCATTATTTCTGTAGATTACAGGCTATCTCCGCAGTATAAGTTTCCGGTTCCTGTGCAGGATGGCTTCGATGCGTTGCAATGGACGATAACAAGCGGTGAACAGCAGCTGGGAATCGATCCTGAGAATATCACTGTTTTCGGAGGCAGTGCCGGTGGCCATCTTGCTGCTGCAGTTACCCAGATGGCAAATGATCAAGGAATCAAGAATATAAAACACCAGTTTTTACTGTATCCGGTGATCCACAACAGGATGGATACACCTTCCATGAAAGAATTTACGGATGCGCCGATATGGAACCGGAAGTATGCTGAAATTGCGTGGGCCCATTTTTTAGGGAATGAAGATAAGGATAAAAGTATACGATATGCAGACCTTACCTATTACGATGATTTCCAAAACCTTCCGAGAACGACTATAGTAGCTTGTGAACTGGATCCCTTAAGAGATGAAGGTATTGAATTCTCCCAGCTGCTGTACCAGGCGGGGGTTCATACTGAACTTTGGGTGATTCCCGGAGCGATTCATGTCTTTGATCTTTTTGAAGCACCTCTGACTGACCGGTATAATGAATTTCTTTACAGCCGTATGTTCTGATTAATATTTCAAAATAAATTACAATGGGCACACTAAGTGATAAGAAACCGGCTCTGATTCTGATCGATGTTCAGAAGGGTTTTCTGGATGATGAGTACTGGGGAGGCAACAGGAATAATAAAAATGCAGAAAAAACCTGTGGAAGGCTGCTGGAAAAGTGGAGGGAACTTAAGCTTCCGGTTTTCCACATCAGGCATAGTTCTTCAAATAAGCATTCCAGGCTTCATGAGTCACATCCCGGATTTCAGTTCAGCGATGAAGTATTGCCCCTTCCCGGTGAACCTGTCATTACCAAAAATGTGAACAGTGCATTGATTGGGACCGATTTGAAAGAAAGGTTAGACGCGCAGGATATCCACACTCTGGTCATCGTGGGAATTACCACGAACCATTGCGTTTCAACAACAGCTAGGATGGCTGGGAACTTCGGGTATGAAACCTATGTGGTTTCTGATGCAACGGCTGGCTTTGACAGGATTGGGATTAACGGTGAAAAATATGATGCCGAGCTGGTGCACCTTACAGCGCTCGCCAATTTACATGGTGAGTTTGCGACGGTTTGGAATTCAGAAAAGGTGTTGGCGGAATTGGAGTAAATTGGTTTTGATATGAATTATGGTTTTGTTTCTTTGAAAAATGGTATTTCTTCCTGCTTTGTTTGAAACCTTCTTTTCTGTAGTGGATTAATGTTTCTTATTGATTTTAACATCACTTTTATAGAACTCTTATATCTAAGCTATGATATAGTCTATGTATAGTTCAACGGATTGCAAGTGGTTTGATAGCATAGTTAAAAGGGTAGAGATTTTTTTATAAAAAAGAGTTTAAAACACTCTGAAATCAATAGTTCTTAAATCAGCAAGAACTAAATCAATCATCAATACCTTTTCCAAGTATAATTTTATCATAAAATTTTGCTATTCTTTCCTGCCTTGTTTTTGATTGCTTTGCCTGGCCAAAATAAAGTAAATATCCTTTTTGCCTTCCTGGGGTTAAATTATAGAAAGCATTTGATAAATTTTTATCTTCATTCAATGCTTTTTGAAACTCTTCTGGAACAGTATATTCTGAAACAGGTTTTAATTCTACTTTGTCACCTCTTTTTTCAACTTCAATTGCATCTTTTATGAAATTTTCAATAATTATTTTTTTGGAAATTATTTCGTCGACATTTTTAAATCTCAATTGCCTGGCAGACTGAACATTTTTTGTTTGTTGTATCAAAAGACCTTGCTGATCTTTTAAAAGGACGCCTTTATGAAAAAGCAAAGCACAATAATCTTTAAATCCGTGAATCAGAACTATATTATTGCCCAAATATGTATAACACGGATGCATCCACTTAAAATCTTCCTTGAGTTGTTTATTCTCAAGTATAATTTCACGGAGGGTATTATATTCTTCTTTCCATCTACTGGATGTATTAAAAAAACTTTCTACTTGTATCATAGTTTTAAGGAATTATTTTACGATTATCAGGCCTAAAATACCACGAGAAGACCGTTACAGTTAACAGAATTAATGATGGTATTGTTTCAGTAAAGTCTTTCCTGCAATTAAATGAGAAACTATTGCACCGGACATTGCGAAAAAGAATCCTGCATAATCCCATTCTTAATTAATTTCATTGTTGTTAACAGAATAATAATAACTCCTAATATCTTCCAAACTCCTAAAATTGATAAAAGATAAGAGGATAACCTAAAATCTGTTACTATTTTATTGTAACCACCGATCTGAAACAATTGTTGAATTCCTCCAGTCAACATTCCTAATGATAAAAGTGTTGTAGAAATCCAATAAATGATGTTTTTTTTTTCTCCATATCAGAGTTGTTCACTTATTATTTTTTGTAGATTGTTGTGAGCCATATTTAAGCCCATTTCAAATGGCAGTTTAAGTTGTTCTGCTCTATGTTCTTTGGACTGATAAATAATGTGGATAGTTATTTTACTTGTATCATCAGTAAGTTTTTCAAATCTTAAAAACTCAAGTTGAACACCAATAGGCATATTGGCCATTTCAAAAGTTCTAATTATTATATCATTCTCAATATATTCGTGAATTGTACCATCTGCTTTAAAAACAACATTTCCACCTCTTGAAGTTTCAAATTCATAACTTCCGTGTTTCCGACTTTCCAGTTTGATAACTTTCGTACCCATCCATTTTTCTAATAATTCTTTTTCGGAGTTTGCTTTGAACAGGAGTTCAACAGGGAGTTCAAAATCTCTTACAATTGGTAAGGTCCTGAGCATCTTCAGCTGCAATAATTTTAGTTTTTAGATCCATATTAAATCTGTTTATGATTTTTCATTAGATTTTCTAAAGAATTAAATTTGTCATCCCACATTTTCCTGAAAGGTTCAATGAAATCTGCAATTTCTTTCATTTTATTGTGGTTTAGTTTGTAATATACTTCTCTACCTTTCTGTTCCTGGGTAATAGCATCACATTCTGAAAGCACCTTTAAGTGCTTTGAAACGGCTTGTCTTGATATTTCAAAATTTTCTGCTATTGTATTGGGAGTCATTGATTGAATTGAAACCAGTAAAATAATTGCTCTCCTGGTAGGATCAGCAATGGCGTGAAAGATATCTCTTTTCATAATGTGCAACTATATGGTTGCGAATATACGTGCAACCTTTCGGTTGCGCAAATAAATTCTAAATTTTAATATTAACAAATCTTAATTGCTTTAAGGTATATTGCTATTCTTAATACATTTCATATCATGACCTTTTAAACATGATGTTCAATTGCTCTACACCATTGTTGATATGTATTTATGAAGAATTAGGTTACTTACAAAGTAAAAAAATGACGGGTCATCTAAAGATTTAGACAATTTGAATTTTTTTTGAAACGTCCAATAAACAAAAAACCCTTAAATACTAAGATTTAAGGGTTTGCAAGAAATTGTTGTGTTTCTCGTGGTTTCTCCAGGAATCGAACCAGGGACACATGGATTTTCAATCCATTGCTCTACCAACTGAGCTAAGAAACCATTATAGTTTAATGTGTTACTTTATTGTTTTAAAGTGTTGCAAAAGTATGATATTTTACAATACCTCGCAAGTGATTCGTCCAAAATTTTGGTAAAATGAAGCATTGCCGCAGTTTGCTTGCTTCAATGCTATAGTTTTCAGAGGATTGAAAATCGTAGAATTACTACACTTTTTAAAATTTAACTGCAAATTATAGCTCCCTATTGTAATTCCATCTAAATTTGATGCTATACAAAATGAACAATCACAGAATATTAACCATTAAAATTTACAGATCATGGCAGAAATGAATTCAAGAGGAATTTTAAAATTCAACAACGGTGAAGCACAAAAGCTCCTAAAACTTAATTACAGCGTATCGAGATCCACGGACGTATCAGGACGTGTCGCCTCAGATCCCTCTAATGCTCTCATCAAGATTACGGTAGAGGCTACTGACAAATCAGATATCCTTGAAAGCCTTCTGAACGGAAAGTATAAACCTACGGTAGGAGAAGTAACCTTCAATAAATCCCATGAAGAAGGAACTTTAACGACACTGAAATGGAATAATGGCTATGTCATCCAGCACGAGGTAGACTTCGATGCTGTGGATAACAACAGTATGTACATCACTTTTGTGGTAAGCGCAGAACAGATTGACCTGGGGAACTCTTCTTATGATGGAGCATGGCCTAACAGATAAATCGAAATACAAAATTAATACATCAGGCAGAATGGATACAGTGTTCATTCTGCTTTTTTATTGTTGACAGGCTTTGGTGTACTACATACAGCCGTAAAGAAAACAAAAAAAACTCTGATTAATCAGAGGATTTCAAGTGGTTTCTCCAGAAATATATTGATCATCATTTATCTGCCTGTTATTTATTTGTAATCGTCCCAACTTGGTAACCATTCTAAAAGATAGATTGTTTTAATTTTTGTTTATATTTTTCAGGACTTACATTTCCTAACGCTTCGTGCGGCCTGTTACAATTATATTTAATCTATTACTGATTTGCTTTTCCTTCAGCATCCTGTAAGTTTTTAAAGACATACATATTAAGAAGCTTATTTCTACAACTTTTATTTAGTCTTTCAATAAGGCTATTTTGCGCAGGCTTCCCAGGTTTTATAATTTTCATCGTTTTTTGAGATATAATTTTATCTATTAGTACTTGGAAAATCTGATTTTTCTAAAAGCAATTGGTGATTTTTTTCAACTTCTGAGTTTTCTATTTTAAATATATTCTCAATAAAAACGAATAAAATTCAAAAATAAACATACTGTAAATCAATAAATTAAACTTAAACATCAAAAATAAAAAATAAAAATATGTCAGGTTAACAATAAACCCCCGACTATACTTACGAATGAAATTAATATTAACATTTAAAAATTAAGAAAATGAATTCAAAAACAAAATCAATCTTAGTAGGTGCAGCAATCTTAGGTTCTTTTACCACTTCTGCAAAAAGCTTTTCAAGTCTTGGAAATGGATATGAAGTAAGGACTTCTTTATCTGGTAATTCAGTAGACTTAAAAAATATTTCTGATGGGAAATGTGGTGATAAAAACTCCAAAGACGGGAAATGTGGTGAAGGAAAGTGCGGTGGTAAAAAAAGTGAAGGAAAAACCAAAGACTCAAAATGTGGAGGAAACAAAGCTCAAGGGAAAACTAAAGATTCTAAATGTGGTGAGGGAAAATGCGGAGGAAAAACAACTACAGGAAAAGCGAAAGCTACTCCAGCTACAACTAAAAAGTAAGTAATGTTTGCATCTGAGGGATTAGTTTTCTCTCAGATGCATTTTAAAATTAAAAAATTATGGTTGGTATAGGGTATAGAAAAGATTTTTCTGAAGAATTTATCACAGGAAAAATATTAAATCCAGACTTTATAGAAATAGCTCCAGAAAACTGGATGGAAATTGGAGGGTATTGGAAAAGACAATTGGATATCGTAAGAAATCAATATCCCCTTTTCTGCCACGGTCTTTCTCTTTCCATTGGAAGCCCGGAACATCCGGATATTGATTTCCTGAAACGGATTAAAACTTTTTTAAATGAAAATGAAGTTGTTTTATATTCTGAACACCTTTCTTTCTCTAAAGTAGATAATGCCCACTTATATGATCTTCTTCCGATTCCTTTTACCCAAGAAGCATTAGATCGTGTCGTAGAAAATATAAGTATAGCACAGGATGTTTTAGGAAGAAGGCTTATTTTGGAAAATGCAAGTTACTATACAGTTCTTGAAGCTGAAATGTCTGAAATAGATTTTATCCGTGAGATTATGGAAAGAGCCGATTGTGAAATGTTATTGGATGTGAATAATGTATATGTAAACGCATTTAATCATCAATATGACGCTAAAAAATTCATCAAGGAACTTCCTCTTGAAAGGGTAAAATATATTCATATGGCCGGACATTACCAAGTAAATGAAAATCTTATCATTGACACCCACGGAAGCGAAATTATAGATCCGGTGTATGATCTTATGGATTTTACGGTTTCCAAACTTAAAGGAGATGTTCCTGTGTTACTGGAAAGGGATTTCAATATTCCTGAGCTGGAAATCCTTCAAAAAGAAATTGAACAGCTAAAAAGAATAAAAAAGAATGCCTTACAAAAACAACATGTCGAGTCAGAGTAATGAGCCATTTTCTGCACAGAGGAAGCTTGGGTATTTTTGCAGAACGAATAAAGATATGCCAACAACTTCTCTGCAGGATAATACCCAATATTACAGAGATCTTGTCTTTAATGTGGTAGAAGATACTCTGGAAACATCTTTTCCTATTGCCAGAAAAAACCTGGGAAAGAAAAAATGGAAAAAATTAGTTCAGCATTTTTTTAGTAATAATGCATGCCAGACCCCTATTCTCTGGAAACTTCCTCTTGAATTTTATGAGTTTTATCAAAAGGAAGCACTTCCGCTAAAAGAGCAAATCCCCTATTTTCTGGATCTGCTTCATTTTGAATGGATAGAAACTGAAGTATACATGATGCAAGATATTTTGGTAACAGAAAAATTTTCTAAAGACACAGAGTATGCTAATAATATTCTTGTAGGAAATCCGGAAATTAAAATTTTGACACTTCAATATCCTGTACATTTAAAAAGAGGTAAGAATATATCTGAAGAAGATTGTGGACAATATTTTGTGAGTATTCATCGAGGCTATGATGATAAACAAGTCTATTTTAATGATCTTTCTTATCCCTATGTAGAAATGCTGGTAAGGATTCATGAAGAATATTCTACGATTGAAGATCTAGAAAACATACTGGCCAAATATGAAAACGAAGCATCAATTATTAAGGAAAAAACAACAGCATTTTTAGACTTCTGTCTGAAACAACAGATCATCTTAGGATTAAAAAAAACATCACATGAAGAATAAGTATAATCATTTTTTAGACCAGACAAAAAGTTTTGTATTGCTTTTTATAAGACTTATTTTAGCATACGGATTTTTGAATCCTGCTATGATGAAATTACAAGATATTGATTCTATTGCCGAATGGTTTCAATCTATAAACATTCCAATGCCTGTACTTAGTGCCTACCTTGCCACCAGTACTGAGGTATTAGGTGTTATTCTTTTAACCCTCGGATTATTTACCCGATTCATAGGAATCCCTTTAATTATAACGATGATCGTGGCTATTTTCAGTGTACATTTGGAAAACGGTTTTGAAGCAGGTAATAATGGCATTGAGATTCCATTATACTATATTGTTATGTTGCTGGTATTATTGGCCAATGGTAGCGGAAAAATAAGTGTCGATCATTTATTAGAAATGAAAAATTTAAATAAAATTAATCGGGAAAATGTAGATGCTATTTAAATTTCAATCAATAAACCTGTTTAAACTTTATTTTTAATGTAAAATGAGAATTACTATCGCTAAGGTGAATAAATGCTAATTCATTAAAATTTAACTCGTGAGTACGTTTTCCAAGAAGCTGATGTGGTGTTTCATATTATTGAATATTTTTAGTTCGTTAATTTTGAAACTCATCTCCCGGATTCCAGTTTAGTCTGGCCATTATAAGAAAACAAAAAAACCTCTGATGAATCAGAGGCTTTCAAGTGGTTTCTCCAGGAATCGAACCAGGGACACATGGATTTTCAATCCATTGCTCTACCAACTGAGCTAAGAAACCATTATATGGTTGTTGTGTTACTTCATTGTTTTAAAGTGTTGCAAAAGTAATACGTTTTTGGATATGAAGCAAATATTAACGGCACTTTTTTAACAGAAATTAAAAACCTACTGATTCTCAGCCGGATTATTTTCCTGTTCCTTCCGGATCTGCTCGCTCATCTCTTCCAATACAGGTTTAATCGTACTTTCGGGAAGGTCACTGATCCTGATGTACATCAGCCCGTCTATCGCATCATTGAAATTCGGGTCTACATTAAAGGCAATTACTTTGGCATTCTGCTTAATATATTTTTTAATCAGGACAGGAAGCCGGAGTTCCGGTTCCAGGTCATCAATGATCTTATCCAGTTTATTGAGGTCAGATTCCATTTCATCGAAGAACAGGTGCTTATCGCGATCACGGAGCTTGACCTTATATTCGTTTCTCGGGGTAATGTATTGAGCTACCGCAGAATCGAAATAATTCGAACGCATGAATTCGATCATCAGGGACTTTGAGAATTCAGAAAATTTATTGGATATGCTCACTCCGCCCATCAGGAACTTATGATCCGGGTTTCTCAGGCATACATGCACAATTCCCCTCCACAAAAGAAACAGCGGAAGAGGTTTTTGCTGGTAATCCTGGCAGATATAAGCCCTTCCCATTTCAATGACTTTCTTAAAGAAAGGATGGATATCCTGCTCAAATTCAAACAGGGAACTCGTATAAAAACCTTTAATACCGGATTTCTTCATCACTTCTTTACCCAGAGCCATCCGGTAGGCTCCTACCAGGCGTTCTGCTGTATTGTCCCAAAGGAAAAGGTGGTGATAATGCTTATCGTATTCATCCAGGTCAAATGGGAGGTTGCTGCCTTCTCCTACGGCGCGGAAAGTAAGTTCACGCTGGCGTCCTATTTCCCTCATAATGGAGGGGATCTCCTCATAGTTGGTAAAATAGACTTCATAGTTTCCGTTCCTGAAAAGCATTTTATCTGTATCTTTCAGCTTACGGATGTCCTGAAGTATATCTTCTTTCGGGGTTTCATCAATAATGTTCTGGACAATATTCTCCTCTTTCAGCAGCGGGAATTTTACCGACAGGTTTTTCAGGTTGATAGCCTGTGCCAGGGATTTCCTTTTTTCGTAATAGGATTTCATCATGTACACCTTACGTTTCAGGAACTCTCCCAATTCTTCAATGGTTTCCATTTCATCCATGGCTTTTACCGAAATCGGCTTACCGAAACGGATCCTGATAGGATCTTCACGTTCATTCATCATTTCCGCAGGCAGCATCAGCGTCTGCAGGTTCGGATGTAGTTTGGACAGCTGATAGAATAGACGGCTGTTTTTGGCGTGGAAATACATCGGTACCACCGGTACCTTGGCCGCACGGATCAGCTTTAACGCCGGTTTTTCCCAGTCTTTATCCAGGATTTCACCGTAAGGATTGTTCTTATTGGACACTTCCCCGGCAGGGAAGATTCCTACACAGCCTCCGTTCTGTAAATGCTTAAGGGTTTCCCGCATGCCGGAAGCACTGCTATAAGCTTCCTTTCTTCCTTCAAAAGGATTTACGGAAATCACATACGGTTCCATGGGCTTTATTTTTTCCAGCAGGAAATTGCCCATGACTTTGAAATCAGGCCGGACTTCAGTAAGAATCTTGCACATTAAAATTCCGTCAATAGCACCCAGGGGATGGTTGGAAACCAAAATAAAGGGTCCTGTTTTGGGGATTTTTGCAAGATCTTCTTCAAAAGCGATATAGCTGAGGTTTCTTTCTCTTACAAATGAGTCGAAAAAGTCTTTTCCTTCCTTGTCCTTCAGAGTATTGTACAGCTTATTGACTTCGTTGATTTTGGCAATACTCATGATGGCAGAGGCTATAGGGTTCTTGAGAAACCCTAATTTGCTTAAACCGGAAGCTTTGATCAGATCGTTTTTCGAAATTAAACTCATGTGTGTTTAGTCGCTATTAGTTCTATTGTGTTACCATTTGAAGCGTATTTTTGGAAATCTGTTCCAGTAACACGTTTTTTTCCTGGTAAAATTGATCGATATGGTCCATTTTCGCGTTTCTTACCGTAAACAAAGATACATTTTTAATCATTTCTGTTTTAAATACTTTCTGAAGCTCAAGATTCAGCTCGTCAGCAGTATTGAATTTATCTTCCAGGCATAACGCAAGTGAGATGGCAGAATTCTGCATCAGGGACACTTTAATTTTATATTTGGACAGGTACCCGAAAATCAGGCTCATATGGTCTTCTGCAATGAATGAAAAATCACGGGTGGAAATTTTCAGCAGGGTCTGATTCTCCTTTAAGATATATGATTCTTCACTCAGGTTCTTTTCAGAAGCACCTACTTTGGTCCCTTCTTTTGTAGGGTCAATGAAAGATTTTACGTAAAAAGGAATGTTTTTTTGCTGTAAAGGCTGTAGAGTTTTAGGGTGGATCACACTTGCCCCGTAATAAGCCATTTCAATAGCCTCCTCATAAGAAATATGGGACAATAACGATACATTCTGGAATTTTCTAGGGTCACCGGTCATTACTCCCGGTACGTCTTTCCAGATCGTCATGGCTTCAGCATTAAGGCAGTAGGCAAAAATAGCAGCCGAATAATCTGAACCTTCACGCCCCAGAGTTACGGTGAAATTATTGTCATCCGATCCTATGAATCCCTGCGTGACATAGCAAATATCCCTGCTTAAGGTAGAAATGAATTCTTCCGTTTTGTCCCAGTCTACAACACCTTCACGGTAAGAATTATCTGTTTTCACATAATCCCTTGCATCCAGCCATTGGTTCGTAAACTGAATTTCATTCAGGTATTCACTTACAATTTTAGTGGAAATCATTTCCCCGCAGCTTACTACCTGATCGTAAACAAAGTCGTAGTTGGGAGATTTATTCCTTCTCAGGAATGAATCTATATCATCGAAAAACAGATTGATTTCAGCAAAAACGGCATGGCCGTCGTTAAAAAGTCCTTCTGCAATTCCGATGTGTTTATGTTTTATCTTTTCAATTTCGGCCTGATAATTATCTTTCTTGAAATAAAGTTCTACCACTTTTTCAAGATCATTTGTTGTTTTACCCATAGCAGAAATAACCAGCAGGCATTTGGAAAACCCCTGGCTTTTAAGCACCATAGATACATTCTTTACACTTTCGGCATCTTTCACTGATGCACCGCCAAACTTGAAAATTTTCATTAAAATATTAAAAATAAAATTGTTAGATAAAAATAGGTGTTTTTTTTTCGGTTGTCAAAATTATACATTTACGTTGAGATATGAAAATGCAGGCTGAAAACTCAGAATTAAGATTTTATTAAAATGTAAACCGGCCGGATGTCGGGAGTTTTTACTTTCTTAGCAGGTTAAAAGGTAAATGCTGACCTGAAAAAAATAGTGAAAGTGATGATTTTTAACTATGTATGTGGCTGAAAAACAGATAGTAATGTCTTTTATTCTAAAAAATTTCCATATGTTATAAATTTTACGAAATTTGAGGCAAATCATAAAAAGTAAAATATGCCAGATCAGATACTACAGACGTTAGGGGAATTCATCATTGACAAGCAGGACGATTTTCAGTATTCAACCGGAGAGTTTTCACGGCTTCTCAGCGCGATAAGGCTGGCTTCAAAAGTAGTTAACCGGGAAGTTAACAAGGCCGGTATTGCCGATATCATCGGAAAGGTGGGCAGCGAGAATATACAGGGAGAAGAGCAGCAGAAGCTTGATGTGATGGCTAACGATATTTTTATTACCGCTCTGTCCCAGAGAGAAGTGGTTTGTGGGATCGCCTCTGAAGAGAACGACGATTTTATCGATATCAAATGCATGGGCAACGGCCACCTGAGCAAATATGTTGTTCTGATCGATCCGCTGGACGGATCTTCCAATATTGACGTTAATGTGTCCGTAGGGACAATCTTTTCTATTTACAGGAGGGTAACAGAGCCGGGAACGCCGGTTAAGCTCGAAGATTTTCTGCAGAAAGGAATTAATCAGATCGCAGCAGGATATGTAGTTTATGGTTCTTCTACCATGATTGTATATACAACCGGTAACGGGGTGAATGGCTTTACGCTTGATCCTTCCCTTGGAACCTATTATCTTTCGCATCCGAATATAAGATTCCCTAAAAGCGGTAAAATATATTCTATCAACGAAGGAAATTACATCAAATTCCCGCAGGGAGTAAAAAATTACCTTAAATACTGTCAGATGGAAGAAGGGGACAGGCCGTATACTTCAAGGTATATCGGTTCACTGGTAGCCGATTTCCACAGGAATATGCTTAAAGGCGGCATCTATATTTATCCGTCTTACTCACAGGCGCCGAACGGTAAGCTGAGATTACTTTATGAGTGCAACCCGATGGCCTTCCTGGCAGAACAGGCAGGCGGCAAAGCTACCGATGGGTTCAGGAGGATTATGGAAATTGAACCTACCGAACTTCATCAGAGAATACCTTTTTTCTGCGGGAATATAGAAATGGTAGAGAAGGCAGAAGAATTTATGAGAATTGACAGTGTGAAGGAATGAGAGCAGACTATTTCAGATATATGTTAAAATTTAAACGCCCGGGAGGAACCTCCCGAGGCGTTTTACATGAAAAGGAAACCTTTATCCTTGAAGTTTCAGACGGAGAAAGAAAAGGCATAGGGGAGTGTGCGCTTTTTAGAGGCTTAAGTTTCGATGACAGGCCGGATTACGAAGAAAAACTGCAGTGGTTATGCCTCCATATTCAGGAGCATCCGGATGTCCTGCATGAAAGGCTGAAAGATTATCCATCCATATGGTTTGGCTATGAGCAGGCTATGCTCAACCTGAAACATGGCGGCAACCTTTATTTTCCAAGTGCATTTACCCGGAGGGAAGCATCGATCACGATCAATGGCCTGATCTGGATGGGGGATATTCAGTTCATGGAAGAGCAGATAAAGGATAAGCTTGATCAGGGTTTTCATTGCATCAAGCTTAAGATAGGAACCGATTGGCGGTCGGAGCACGGGATACTTCAGGAGCTTAGGGGCAGATTTTCAAAAGACATACTGGAGCTTAGGGTAGATGCTAACGGAGCATTTTCAAAGGAGCAGGCACAAATAGTATTGCAGCAGTTGGCAGACCTTGATATTCATTCTATTGAACAGCCTATTAAAGCCGGGAATTGGGCGCATATGGCTGAGCTCTGTGCTGATACTCCTACGCCTATAGCACTGGATGAGGAACTGATCGGAATTACAGATACAGAGAAAAAAGTGGAATTGCTGGAAACCATAAGGCCGCAATATATCATTTTGAAGCCTGCCCTTGTAGGAGGATTCAGAGGGAGTGATGAATGGATTGAACTGGCAGGAAACCGGAATATTGACTGGTGGATCACTTCTGCTCTGGAGAGTAATATCGGTCTCAATGCCATAGCACAATACACCTATACTAAGAAAAGCAATAAGCCTCAGGGCTTAGGCACGGGAGGCTTGTTTACAAATAATTTTAATAATTATTTGAACTTGAGTGGGGAGCATCTGTATTTTAGGTAATAAATTTTTCGGAAAAATGTGTTTCATCTTTCGTCAATCCAGCCGTTAAATTTCGTTGGTCACGAAAATGGCTCGTTTAATGTTTTCTAAGAAATGTGAAAACTTTAGCTTAAGATTTTTCATTATTTGAAATTTTGGTTTACCATGTAATTCTCTACGAAAGGAGAAGTTGCAATATCTGTGCCAAGGCTTAATATTGAGTGTATTATTAATATTAATGTTACAAAGATTAAGCCATTTTTAACGAAAGATTTAGTCGGATAAGATATTCATGATCAGAGGATTATTAAGTTTACGTGCTTTTCTGGGAAAAAATCCCTGTTTAATGAGTTTTGTTGCCTTAAAGCCCATAAACAGGAGCTTTTTAAGGTATAAGATTTTTTGAAGTATGATTTTTATCAGTTTATTTTTTGTGTCACTCTAAAAGGGCCATACTGTCTTGATATGTCACATAAATTAGAAAAAATGATTGTTGATATGACACGGCTTTATGAGCCTGCAACACTTCTTCCGTTCTGCAAGTATACAAGAAGGTTTTTATAAACCCTAAATTTTCCATAACTTTGTGAACCTTTTTTACATAAGAAGCTAGTAATGGAAGAAGAAAAAAAATCCCTCAATTTTATTGAGCAAATCATAGAAGATGATCTGGCAAACGGTCTGGACAGAAATCAGATCCGTTTCCGTTTTCCGCCCGAGCCTAACGGTTATCTGCATGTGGGCCATACAAAGGCCATCTGCATCAACTTCGGTCTCGGCGAAAAGTACAATGCTCCCGTAAACCTTCGTTTTGACGATACGAACCCTGAAAAAGAAGAACAGGAATTCGTGGATTCCATCATTAAAGATGTGGAATGGTTAGGTTTTAAATGGGATAAAATCCTGTACACATCAGATTACTTCCAGCAGCTTTATGATTGGGCTGTACAGCTTATTAAAGATGGAAAAGCCTATGTGGATGAACAGCCGTCTGAATTGATTACCGAACAACGGAAAAATCCTGCGGAGCCCGGAGTGGAATCCCCTTACAGGAACCGTCCTGCAGAGGAATCTCTGGATCTGTTTGAAAGAATGAAAAACGGTGAGTTCGAAGAAGGTTCCATGTCACTGCGTGCAAAAATAGATATGGTTTCGCCTAATATGAACATGCGGGACCCTGTAATGTACAGGATTCTGAAAAGGCCTCACCACAGAACCGGGGCAACATGGAAGATTTATCCGATGTACGATTGGGCACATGGAGAATCCGATTATATAGAGCAGGTTTCACATTCACTGTGCTCGCTAGAGTTCGAGAACCACAGGCCGCTGTACAACTGGTATCTGGAGCAGGTGTATGACGATTCCAAAATTGCTCCTAAACAGAGGGAATTTGCCAGGATGAACGTTTCGTACATGATTACATCCAAACGCAAGCTGCAAAGGCTGATTGCCGAAAAAGTGGTGAACGGCTGGGACGATCCTAGGATGCCTACCATTTCAGGGATGCGCAGAAAAGGATATACGCCCGCTGCCATCAGGAACTTCATAGAAAAAGTAGGGGTTGCCAAAAGAGAAAACCTGATTGAGATCCAGTTACTGGAATTCTGTGTACGTGAAGACCTGAATAAAGTAGCCAAAAGAGTGATGACGGTAGTGGACCCTGTTAAACTGGTCATTGAAAATTACCCGGAAGGAAAAGAAGAATGGCTGGAGACGGAAAATAATCCGGAACAGGAGGATGCAGGAACAAGGGAGATACCGTTTTCAAGAGAATTGTATATAGAGCGTGAAGACTTCAAGGAAGAAGCTAATAATAAATTCTTCAGGCTCAAATTAGGAGGCGAAGTACGTCTGAAATCTGCTTATATCATCAAAGGTGAAAGGGTAGAGAAGGACGAAAACGGAGAAATTACGACGATTTACGCTACTTACGACGAAAAGTCCAAATCGGGAAGCGGAACGGAGGAAAGCCTCAGAAAAGTTAAGGGAACCATTCACTGGGTTTCAGCGAAACATGCCATCCCGGTAGAAGTAAGAAATTACGACAGATTATTTACCGTAGAGCAGCCTGATGCTGAAAAAGATGTGGATTTCCTCAACTTCATCAATCCTGAGTCTGTAACCTCGGTACAGGGATTTGCAGAACCGGGACTGAAAGAGGTAGCTGTAGGAGAACCCCTTCAGTTCCAGAGAATTGGATACTTCACAAAAGATCAGGACTCTACCGGAGACAGATTGGTCTTCAACAGAACTGTGACTTTAAAAGACTCTTATAAGCCGGAGTAAAAAATATTTATATCAGTATAAATGGACAGGGCTTATTTTAAGTCCTGTCTTTTTTATGGGGAGAGACTTTTTGGGCAGCTTTTTCCGTCTCCCACTCCCGCTTTTTTTATTTGCCTTAGCGCAATGCCATATAATAAAAAAGAGCTCCGTTCAAGCCGGGCTGCGGCTGTCAGGCTTGAATACTTAAACACAATAAATGCAAATGATTAAAAATAAAAATTATGAAATTGATACGTCTATACACCAACTCCTTTAAAGGACTTTCTACCGAAAGCTGGATGCTTGCACTGGTGATGCTGATCAATCGCTCAGGCTCCATGGTACTGCCTTTCCTGGGTGTTTACATGATCAACCACCTTCATTTCAGCATAGAAAATACAGGAGTCGTACTGAGTTTCTTCGGCATCGGCTCCGTAATCGGTTCCTGGCTGGGTGGATTCATTACCGATAAAATAGGCGAGTATAAGGTGCAGTCCCTCAGCTTGCTGCTGAGTGTTCCCTTGTTCTGCCTGATTCCTGTCTTTAACACAGAAGCAGGCGTAGCAGCTATCATCCTGCTCCAGAGTATTGTCAGCGAATCCTTCCGCCCTGCGAATTCCGTGGCCATCACAAAATATGCGAAACCTGAAAATATTACCCGTGCATTCTCCCTGAACCGTATGGCCGTAAATCTGGGCTTCTCTATAGGGCCGGCTTTGGGCGGTATTTTGTCGGCGATCTCTTACGAGTTCCTGTTCTTATGCAATGCACTGGCAGCACTTCTGGCCGGCATCCTGTACATTATTTTCTTCAGGAAGCGTAATAAGCTGGCCAGGCTGAAAGTTAAAAAAGTATATGAAACTGTTGAACTGAAAAAAGAAAGCTCACCCTACCACGACGGCAAATTCATGGTATATTGTCTCTTGTGTATGGTATTTTCCATTTGTTTCTTTCAGCTGTTCAGTACCCTTACGATTTTCTATAAAGATTCCGCCCACCTGAGCCAGCAGAATATTGGCTATATTCTGGGTTACAGCGGGTTCCTGGTGGTATTGCTGGAAATGGGATTGGTACAGGTAGCGGAAAAATATTTCAGTCTGGCTGCAACGATGTTCCTGGGAGCATTGATCTGTGGTTTGTCCTATGCGCTTTTAGGTTTTAGTCATCATATGGTTACCCTGGTGGTTTCCATGAGCCTTCTGTGTGTGGGAGAAATCTGGGCACTGCCCTTTATGTCGACCATCACAGCATTACGTGCGGGGAAAAATAACAAAGGAGCCTATATGGGGCTCAACGGAATATCCTTTTCTATTGCGTTCATTATTACCCCTTCCTTAGGAACCTGGATTGCTGAAAAATTCGGCTTTACAGTGCTGTGGATCGGAACCGGATTGGTATTAATCATTGTTGCCATTGCATTTTATTGTGTTGTTCCGTGGATGCTCCGTCATAAAAGAGTCGTACACGATTAATCTGCCAGATTTACCATTAACCCTTTAATTTTAAGTACTTTAAAGGATTAATGGTATTTTATGAAAGGAATAATAATGCAATTCAATTCAATTACCTTTAATTTTAACGATCAATGGTGATGATGATCATGTCTTTTCTCTGCTGGATATTGACCCGTTGCCCTTCCTTAAATCCTGACCGAATAAGCCATTTTCCGGTAAGTCTTATTTCAGGAACAGTCACCATACCATAAGTGCGGATTTGATATTTTTTCTGAACTTTTAATTTTCTTGATCTAATCATTGTCATATAATTATATGACAAATATAAAGACAAATAATGATATGTCATATAAAAATATGACGTTTTTGTCAGCAAATTGGCTGACATTTGAATCATGACCAGAGATCAACTAAAAAAAGCATTAGGTGCGCGTATCATTGAACTTCGTGAACAGAAGGGCTGGAGCCAGTCTGATCTTGCCCGTGCCTGCAACAAAGACCGTCAGGCAATTGAAAAACTGGAAAACGGTAAAGTCAATCCTACCCTGTATACTTTGCTGGAATTGGCCAATGCGCTGGAAATTTCCTTGCCTGTACTGGTGAGATTATCCTGAAAATAAGATCATTCTTGACTGCCAACAATTAATATATCGCTTATATTGTTAAAGTCTGTTGATAATTTGCTCTTATCATCATAATAAGAACGGTTTTTGCTCATCTATAGCGATGACAAAACTATACCTTCTGCTTACTGTATTTTCCGGTTCTGTCCTGTATGCTCAGGAAAAAGATTCTGCCACACTGATATCGGAAGTGCGTATCGATGCCTACAAGAAGCCGGTTCCGTTCATGGCCTCTACCAAGTCGGCCGCCGTTATTTCAGGAAACTTACTAGATCAGAACACCCCGGAAAGATTGCTGGAATCCTTTAATCAGGTTCCCGGAGCCAGAATGGAAGAGCGATCTCCGGGCAGCTACAGGATTTCCGTCCGTGGCAGTACACTCAGGTCTCCGTTTGGAGTGCGGAATATAAAAGTTTACCTGGATGATTTCATCCTGTCCGATGCTTCAGGGAATACGTATTTCAATATGATTTCACCGGAGCTGATCAACAGGATGGAAATATATAAAGGCCCGGAAAGCGGTGATTACGGAGCGGTAACGGGTGGCACTGTTCTTCTTCAGACCCGTAAGACAGAGCATGCGTCTGCCGGTGCCGCAATTGGCAGTTACGGAATGTTCAACCAGAATATAGATGTTTCCAGGCGGCTCGGTAAGCACTTTATAGAGGTCTTCCAGAATTATTACCGTACAGATTCTTACCGTGAGCAATCTGCCGTTCAGCGGAAACAGATATTTCTTAAAGATCATTTCCAGTATTCAGAAAAAGGAAATGTAAAAGCAATGGTACTTTTGGGCGATCTTAACTATGAAACGCCGGGCGGACTCACGCTGGAACAGATGCAGACCGATAGAAAGCAGGCGAGGCCTGCTACCAAAACAGCACCGGGAGCAAGGGAACAGAACGCGGGCATCCGCAACCGGATGATTCTTGCCGGATTGTCCCATGAGTATCAGTTCACCCCGGAATTGTCCCATTTTATAATGGTTCAGGGATCTTATGTAGATTTCGAAAATCCTTTCATTACCAATTTCGAAAACCGTTTTGAGAAGAATGTTGCTTTAAGGACTCATTTCAATTATGAAAAAAACTGGGAGAACATATCATTGGCCTACCGGCTGGGCTTTGAAGGCGGACTGAACGATATTCTGGTAAAAAACTACGACAACAATAGGGGATCTGAAGGGAATCCGCAGAGTTTTGACCGGATTAAAAACAGGTCTGGGTTTTACTTTGTCTCACAGAAGCTCAATATTCAGGACAAACTGTTCACAGATGTTTCCCTAAGCCTGAATTCCAATACTTATGAATGGGAACGTCTCTTTCCGCGCAGCGAACAGGGGAATGTACATTTTAAGAACCAGTGGCTGCCGAATTTCGGACTGACGTACCTGATAACCAAAAGGCTTTCGGTCAGGGCTAAAATCGGGAAAGGGAATTCCGCGCCGACCAATGAGGAAATCCGGTCTTCCAATCAGGAATTCAATCTGGGACTTCACTCGGAATATGGCTGGAATAAGGAAATCGGGATCCGGAAAGAGTTCGGGAATGCCGTTTTTGTAGAAGGCAGCTATTTTGATTTCAGGCTGAATGATGCCATTGTAAGAAGGCAGAACGAAGCCGGACAGGAATATTTTGTGAATGCAGGGGGAACCGTCCAGAAAGGGCTGGAACTGCTTCTGGAATCAAGAGATTTTAATCTGAGAAATCGTTTTCTGAGCCATTTCAGGTTCCGGTTTTCAGGAAGTTTCTACGATTTTACTTTTAAAGAGTACCGTCAGAACCAAAACGACTTTTCCGGAAATGATTTGACAGGCGTTCCTAAAACTACGGTCAGTTCCTTACTGAACTTCACCTTTTTCAATAAATTGTCCGTTGATTACTCCCATTTTTACACTTCAGGAATCCCTTTGAATGATGCCAATTCGGTCTGGTCGGAATCCAGTTTCGTAGGCAATATCCAGTTTAGATATACGCTCTATTTTGAAGGCACAAAAGTGAGCCTGCAGTTACAGGTTCAGAATCTTTACAATGAGGATTATGGTTCAGGGTTCGACATTAATGCCTTCGGAAACCGGTTTTATAATCCGGCAGCAAAAAGGAATTTTGTTTTCGGTGTGAATATCGGGTTTTAGTACAAGATTAAATTACCTAAATTTTTTGTAAGTAAATCCTGATCTGCATGATAGAGAGATCAGTTTGATTTTGAAATAATATCATTTACAATCATCTCCGCATGTATCCTTGAGTTTTCAATAAACCACAAATGGGTATCCTTGCCTCCGCAGACAACTCCTGCCAGATACAGGTTCTTTACATTGGTTTCCATCGTTTCCGGATGGTAGAAAGGATTTAAACAATCGCCCTGCAATTCTATCCCGGAATTTTTGAGGAAATCAAAATCAGGAAGATAGCCGGTCATAGCCAGTACGAAATCATTGTCGATTTCCTGAAGAATTCCGTTTTCATCCCCGAAAATAACAGAATGCTCTTTAATTTCTACAAGTGCCGAATGAAAATGCGCTTTTATGCTGCCTTCTGCGATCCTGTTTTCAATATCCGGTTTCACCCAGTATTTCACGTTTGGGGAAATTTCTGCATGGCGGATGATCATGGTGACTTCAGCTCCTTTTCGGTATGTTTCCAGAGCGGCGTCTACTGCTGAGTTGCTTGAACCCACAACCACAATTTTCTGCTGTGCGTAAGGATAGGGTTCAGTGTAGTAATGCTTTACTTTCGGCAATTCCTCTCCGGGAATCTCCATCAGGTTGGGAATGTCGTAAAATCCGGTTGCGATGATTACATTTTTAGCCTGATAAGAAGTTTTTGTTGTTTTGATTTGAAAATAACCGTCATGTCGCAGCACATTCAGCACCTTTTCGTACAGATGGATGTTGAGGCCTTTCTGACGGGTAATGCCCTGGTAATATTCCAGCGCTTCCTGCCTTCCCGGCTTGGTTGCAGCAGAAATGAAAGGGATCTCACCGATTTCAAGCTTTTCTGCGGTGGAGAAAAACTTCATGTATAACGGATAATTATATAGGGAATTGACAATTGTGCCCTTTTCTATAATCAGATAGTCCAGGTGATGTTTACGTGCTTCCAGTGCACAGTTCAGGCCTATGGGCCCGCCTCCGATAATGAGGATATCCAGCATTTCCATATCACAAAGGTACAATGTATTTACAAATTACAGAACATCTGCTGCAAGAAGTAATCCCCAAAAATTGTAAAGACCAACGATACTTTTAGCACCTGTAATGCTTCATAGATGGCATCGGATTTGGTGCTTTATAGCAAACAAAAAGCAAATGAAAAAAATACTCATGTCACTAATCATCGCAGGAAGTATTCTGGGGTGTAAAAAAGCGCCGAAAAAGCCTGCAGAATCCCAACAAGACAGCACTCATGTCCAGCAGAAGGTTTCAGGAGAAACCCAGAAGGATGATAATAGGAAAGAAGCCATTACCCAACTGAATAAAGAGATTCTTGAGATTCTGAAAAATAAGCAATATCATAAACTGTCTGCCTATATTCATCCTGAAAAAGGCATTACCTTCTCTATGTATGCCTTTATAAGTCCTCAAGAGGACAAGCATTTCTCCAGGGCAGAATTCGAAAAGTACCTGCCAACTAAAACCCTTTTCACCTGGGGCGCCATGGACGGATCCGGGGATCTGTATAAAGCAAGCATCAGTGATTACCTGTCTAAATGGGTTTATTGCAAAGATTTTACCACCGGGAAATTAACCTATAATGAATTCGGCGTTGTGGGGAATTCCTTAAATAACCTCAGAGAAATATACAAAAATGCTGATTTTACAGAAAATTATATCAAACCACCTGATGAAGAGCATCCAATGGACTGGAATACGCTTCGTATGGTATTTGAACCATATCAGGGAAAATACTACCTAATTGCTATCATCAATGATCAGTGGACGATTTGATTCAGGACTTCTGCCAATGTTCCGGTTAAATGTTTCCTTGAAAACTGACTGATATTACGGTTTTTTTCAGGGACAATACCATTTTTCCAGTTGTTATACTGGTCAAGGATAAAGCTTTTCACACTTTCAGTGCTATTATAGCTGAAATGCTTTCCTGACTGGCTTTCATCCAGGATTTTAGCTACATCGGCATCTTCCGGTCCGAAAGAGATGATCTGTTTCCCTGTAGCGAGGTACTCGAAAATCTTTCCGGGAATAATGCCTTTGGAGGGTGGATCGGGGAAATTCGTAATCAGGAGAAGGTCAGCATGGTTCATTTCTTCTACCGCTTTATCATGTGAAAGATAGCCTAGGTTGGTTATATGGTTCTTAAGATTTGAGCTCAGCAGGGCATCTAGAATCCTGTCATCGATCTTGCCGGCAAATTTCAATTGGAAATTACGTGTAAAATCAGGCTGTGTTGCCACGAGTTCCATAAGTACCTTCCAGAGGACCTCAGGATTGCGGAGCTGTTCTAGGACACCGATATAACTCAACGTAAACTTGTCTTCAGAAGCTGTTTTACCAGCGTTTTTTTCTCTTCTTTCTGCATCGCTTTCATCAAATCCATTGGTAATGCATAAAGCATGGGCTCCCTTTTTACGGAAATTTTCTGCATCGCTGTAGCTGGTGGCTAAAGTAAGGTCTGCCTTTGCGAAAACTTCCCGTTCGAGCCGCCGGTGTTTCATGTCAGAGCGGGAGGTAAGTTTAAGGTGCTTATAGTACGAAATTTCCGTCCAGGGGTCCCGGAAATCAGCAATCCATTTCAGGCTTTCAAACTTTTTTTTAAGTCCTAAACCGATAAGATGAAGCGAGTGGGGCGGTCCTGAAGTGACCACTACATCAATTTGATGCTCTTTTAGATAGCGTTCCAGGAATTTTACAGAAGGATTGACCCAGAATACCCGTGCATCGGGAATAAAGAAATTCCCGCGCACCCAAATCGAAAGCCTGGACTTCCAGCTTTGGTTTTTGCCGACGTCAAACTGGCCGGCTTTGAATTTTTTATTGTTCTTATTCAGCTTTTCTGCCAGCTGATAAGGTTCCCAGATTTTGGTTCTGATGGTTTCGATGCCGGGAGGAACATCATTAATCAGGCTCTCGTCTACCAAAGGATAACTTGGGTTTTCAGGAGTATAGATGACCGGTTCCCATCCGAACTCAGGAAGGTATTTGGCAAATTTCAGCCATCTCTGTACCCCAGGTCCGCCTGCAGGGGGCCAGTAATAGGTGATGATAAGAACTTTTTTCTGCTGCATAATGATAAAACACGGTTGTGATTCCCATGATACGGGGCTGTCATTTTCATGAAGCCCCGCATTATAATTTATATTTTTTCTTCAACGGTAATTTTCCGGTCTTTATTTTTCTTCATCCAGAAAATTCCTCCTGCACTCAACAGGATAAACAGCCCGAAGCAAAGCAGGGATATCCATTTTCCTTTTTCAATCACCTCAGGTTCAAATATCATTCTGATATTGTGGGCTCCGGCTGGCAGATAGACGGCGCGTAACAGATAATCCGCCTTGATATATGGCACTTCTTTTTCATCCACAAACACTTTCCATCCGTGAGGATAGTAAATTTCAGAAAATACAGCTAATTGAGGTGTTTTAGACTGCGATTTGAACTCCAGTTCATTCGGTTGGTATTTCGTCAGATTGATGAAGGCAGCCGGGTCTGCCTGAACAGGTTTGCCGTCGAAATATTTTCTGTCTGAAGCGGCAACAACCGCCGTTTTTTTGCTGTCGATAATTCCGATGGACTTGATCTCCTCATTCGGGGTATTGACAAATTTAATGTCGCTTACCAACCATGCATTTCCATTGGCTTTAGGGTTTGGAAGTGCCTGAGGCTGATCCGGTCCTCCTACTACCCAGTATTTGGCATTGAGCAGGTTCAGGACATTCGGTACCTTTACCGAATCCATCACCTGGAAATATTCATTGATCACATCATCATATCTCCTCAGTTTTACCGCATGGTAACCTCCGATGGATGATTTGAAATAAGAGGTATTGGTTTCGCTGAAGGTGCCCAAGATATTATTGAAGATACGGTAGTGGGTCTGATCCTTTTCTGCAATGGTTTCCAGGGTTTTATTCACATTAACATGCGCCAGTAGAGGCTCCAGGTTAGGATTCCCCTGTACCTTTTCCTGAAGAAGCTCGGACGTCTCTGTCTGGAAAGGATTTTCCGCGAAAATTTTATCTACATAGTTTTCATCATTCAGGTAGCGCTTGTTAACAGTCCATAAATCAAAAAGGCTTACTGCCCCGATAATGATCAGCGCCACATTCTGGCTGAGCTTGTTTTTCAGCACCATGAACAATGCAGCAGCAGCTATGGCCACATAGAAAAATGCTTTAATTGCATCTGTCCTGAAGAGCTTATACCGTTCTTCCACCAGGTAATCCAGAAGGAACGGCGGGAAGTACATCTTT
This sequence comes from Chryseobacterium camelliae, assembly GCF_030818575.1. Classification (NCBI taxonomy): domain Bacteria; kingdom Pseudomonadati; phylum Bacteroidota; class Flavobacteriia; order Flavobacteriales; family Weeksellaceae; genus Chryseobacterium; species Chryseobacterium camelliae. The sequence continues at coordinate 2,350,756 of NZ_JAUTAL010000001.1, read as the reverse complement.
TCATTGGCCGTATGGAAGCCCAAGAGAGATTTCCCGAAGAATAACAGGATCAGCAGCAGGCCTAAAGTGGCTCCGCTGACATACAACAGAATCTTCTGCTTGTATTCCTGGGTCAGTTTTTCATCCGTGAAAAATTTATAGAGACCAATCATTGCAATCAGCGGGAAGAGAAGTTCTACCACCACCAGAATGGATGAAGGAGCCCTGAATTTGTTATAAAACGGCACGTAATCTATAAAGAAATCTGAAAGAGGCATGAAATTGCTTCCCCATGCCAGAAGAATAGTCAGTACCGAAACTCCGAGGATCCAGTATCTGTATTTCCTGTTTGCAAAGAAAAATCCTAAAACCGCAAGGAAACAGACAATGGCGCCCTGATATGCTGGTCCGGAAGTCCCGGGCTGTTCTCCCCAGTAGGTCATGCCGCTGAAACCTTTAGAGATCCGGTCCATTTCAGCCTGAGTGGATACATTTTCCTGCACCAGCTCCTGTACATGGTTCATCATTTCTTTCCCTTCAGGCTCCTGTGTACCGCCTCCCATTAATCTCGGGATGAAGAGGTTCAGGGTCTCCAGCTGGCCGTAGCTCCACATCAGCATGCTTTCTTTGTCCATGCCGGATTTGCCGGACGTATTGCTTTCATTCGTCAGGATCTGCTTTCCCCGTACTGTTTCTTTTATATATTCAGAATTCGCCATGATTCTCTGGGAGTTCATTCCAACCCCGATCAGGCCTGCAGCGGCAATAATTCCCGAAGAAATAAGGAAATGTTTCATCGGCGTTTTCTTCTGGATGGCCCTGATCAGTTCCGAAAGGAATAAAAATCCTAAGGCTAAAAACAGGTAATACGTCATCTGTGGGTGGTTTGCTGCAATCTGAAGTCCCATGAACAGGGTAGTCACAATAAATCCCCAGATGTATTGTCTCCGGATATAAACTAACAGTATCCCGGCGAGAAGAGGAGCGAAATATTCAATGGTATTGACTTTACCATTATGCCCGGCAGCGATAATGATATAGAAATAAGTGGAAAGCCCGAAAAAAGTAGCTCCCAGGAGAGCATACTTCCAGTTTCTTACGGCTACCATTCCTAAAAAGAAAAATCCGGCAAAAAGCAGGAAAAGGTAATTGACAGGTCGTGGAAGGAAATTCAGCCAGCTGTCGATCTTTTTGATCACATCGCCTTTAAACTGGCTTCCCATCTGATAGGTAGGCATTCCTCCGAACATAGAGTCGCTCCAGTAAGTTTCCTTTCCGGTATCGGCACGGTAGTCCAGAAGCTCCTTGGCACCACCCCTGTACTGCACGATGTCATGCTGAAACAGTTGTTTTCCGCTAAGCACAGGATTGGCGTATACAAAAGCAAGAATGATGAATACCACCAGACTAGCCAGGATGAAAACCAGATTTTTATTTTTTTTAAGCATACATTAATTTAATTTGAGAACCCCTTCAGAATCCGAAACTCTGAAAGGGTTGGGTTATTTATTTTTTCTCTTCCTTTACTTCTTCATAATCCACCGTTTCCGCATCCCAGTTCAGGCCTTTATCCTTATTTGAGTTTTGAATATCCTGCTGCTGTCTGTCTCTGGTGTTCTGGTTCTGGTTAAACATATAGCTGTGGAACTTTTTAAAGAAAATCCTTTTCAGGATGTTCCACACAAAATAAATAATGATGGTAATAAGTACCAACTCAAAAATATACTTCATGATTTTGATTGTCTGTATTATTTTGCAGACGGATTTACCATCACGGAAGAGTTGGTGACACTCTGCATAGACTGTGACTGCTTCCCGTCTGAGATGGTTTCTACCTGCGTTGTTTTAACATTGATGTTCTGATTGGTAATCCAGCCCGTGTTTTCATCAAACTTTATTGTTCCGTTCTGGGTCAGTTCGCTGCTCAGGCTATGGGTAACCGGCCCCTGTGCCTGTTTTTCGGTTTTCTTAGGAATACCGCCGGTTACAGAAATTTCTGCAATACCGTTTCCAACGCTCTTCAGCACATAGTTGGAAGTCACTTTAATTTTCCCGCCGGCATCCGCATTTTCAGAAGTAGACCATTTTTCTCCGATCTTCACTCCCTTTTTAGGAATGATCGTAAGGTTTTTATTGAATTGGTCCCGCAGTACTTTTTCATTGAAGGTCTCTTTCAGGCTGGCAACAATGCCTGCCTTCTGGTCGGCATCCTTGATCAGTGTTCCTACTGCATTAGCAACCTTCGTATACACAGGCTCGAAACCGGTAATAGAAATTACTTTTCCTTTATCGTCCATTTTCATGCTCAGCTTGTTTCCGGTAAGCGCACGGTTGATGTTCCAGATCATTTTAAGGTCATCTTCTTTGGGAATCGGCTGCTTGGTATCCACAACCACGGTTTTGCCTTGAGAAGTCTGGGAATTCCTTTTGGCAATAAGATTGAGGGTAATGTCATAAACATTGCCTTTGACATCATTTACCGTAAAAGTCATTTCATCGGTAGACTCACTGATTCCGTTCAAGGTTTTACCTTTAGGATCGGTCATGGTTTTTACATCTCTCTGATAAGTAGTGAGTGGATACGTCTTTCCTTTTTCAAGCTTAAAGGTCTGCCTGTAGATGCCTGCTGAATCCTTGATGGCGGGATTGGCTTCCACTTTGGCCACAGAATCTGCGGGAACTTCTACCGTAATGGTCTTTCCGGTTTTGGGATCTACTTTGGTGATTTTGGCGGTTTCCTTTTTACATGATACCAGAGCTATGGATATAAGCGCGATTGCTGCTATGTTTTTCATTAAACTGTTTTTGCTTGTTGTTGATTAATTGATTTTTACCGTCTTCTGTCTTACGGCTTCATAAAGAATGGCCCCGCAGGCTACGGATACATTCAGTGATTGGGTTTTTCCTTCTATCGGCAGTTTTATTTTTTCATCCGAATGGTGAAGCACTTCCTTGGAAATCCCGGTTTCCTCATTCCCCATAACGAGGGCGCAGGGCTGGGTGAAGTCTACATCATAGATCACCTTCTGTGCTTTTTCGGTGGCTGCATATACTGAGATCCCGCTTTGCTGAAGGAAGTCTACCGTATGAGCAAGGTTCGACTGCTTACAGATTTTAACGTTATAGATGGCTCCTGCCGAAGTCTTGATCGCATCAGAATTAATTGGGGCTGCGCCTTTTTCAGGGATAATGACGGCATCAATGCCCACACACTCTGCCGTACGGCATATCGCACCGAAATTCCTCACATCGGTAAGCCTGTCCAGGATCAGTAGAAAAGGGGTTTTTCCCTCTTCGAAAAGCTGAGGTACCAGGTCCTCAATTTTATGGAACGGCACATCTGAAATAAATGCCACCACACCCTGATGGTTTTTTCTTGTAAAACGGTTCAGCTTTTCTACCGGAACATAGTTCGGACGGATTTTATTCTGGGCCAAAACAGCCTTTAGTTCTGCATAAATAGGTCCCTGCAGCGCGTTCTGCACGAAGATTTTATCGATGGTTTTTCCTGCTTCAATAGCTTCGATCACGGGACGGAGCCCGAAAATAAAATCGTCTTTTTTATCGTTGGTCGTATTCATTAATTTCTCTATAAAAGTTGTCCTGATTTGTAATTTTATACCTGTTTCTGTTTCCGGAAGTCTTTTGGACATCTATCATATGGAATATCAAATGGTATTACAGGAATTTTAAATTTTAAAAGTGTACTGAGTTTTTTTGTGTACTAATATTTTTCTCCCAAAATAGCCCTCTTCTGAGCCATGGCATAGCCGTAGTGCAGGCTTTCGTGCATATTATTGAAAATAATAGCATCCTGGATACTTTTCAGGTCCATTCCGAAACTTGTGGTGTAAGGTGTGTAGTCCGAAAAAAAATCACTGTCGTAATCTTTCATAAGGATTTTGGAGGTTTCCGTCAGCAGGAATTCAAGGTCCTCGACTTCAGATTTCTGAACATTAAGATTGGGAAGCGTGCCTTTCTTGTAGGTTTCGATCCAGTACTTATCTATTCTGAAAGGGTTTCCGCTCAGGTAATAATGCAAAAGCTGCTGTGTGGCCACCGTATGGGCAATGTTCCAGTAGATATTATTGTTGAAACCGTCCGGAATCAGCAAAAGATCTTCATGAGAAGTATTCTGTAAAATATCCAGAAGGTTTTTTCTGACCTGTCTGTGGGCCTGAAAATGATAGTTCATTTTGCATAAATTTAATCACCAAAAATAGTTTAATAAACTGGAAATGACAATTTTTGAACCTGGGTTTCCTGTAAAATTTATAGATTTTTATGAAAAAATGAAATTATCGTGTCGTATTGGGTTCTATCGATTGTTCCTGAGCTATTATCGATGCCGGAATATTTAACAAACTTTAACTAGAAAATGGCATTGATTATGTTGATTAATGCAAGTATTTATCAGAAATTTACCCATTATTTTAAAACGAATTATGTCAGATACATATCAGGCTGAAGATATCCGTCAGTTGACGGAAAAAGTAAAGGAAAAAAATTATCTCTTTACCCTGCTGCGCCAGGAAATCAATAAAGTGATTATCGGCCAGCAATACATGATAGACCGCCTGCTGGTGGGGCTTTTGGGTAACGGCCACGTCCTGCTGGAAGGGGTGCCGGGGCTCGCTAAGACTCTGGCGATCAAAACCCTTGCCGACGCGGTTCACGGAGAATTTTCACGGATACAGTTTACTCCCGATCTGCTGCCTGCGGATGTGGTGGGAACCATGATCTACAATATCAGGGATAATGACTTCTCTATAAAGAAAGGTCCTGTCTTTGCCAATTTTGTATTGGCAGATGAGATCAACCGTGCGCCGGCTAAGGTACAGTCGGCACTTCTGGAAGTCATGCAGGAAAAGCAGGTGACCATAGGAGATGAGACTATGAAACTGCCCAAGCCTTTCCTGGTATTAGCAACACAGAACCCGATCGACCAGGAAGGAACTTATCTTCTTCCTGAAGCACAGAGCGACCGGTTTATGCTGAAGTGTAAAATAGATTACCCGGAATTTGAAGATGAAAGAACGGTCATGAGGATGGTATCAACATCGCATCAGCCTAATGTGAATCCGGTGATTGGCCTTCAGGATATCGTTGAGGCCAAAGAGATCATCAACCAGATTTACCTGGACGAAAAAATAGAAAAGTATATTCTGGATATGGTATTTGCTACCCGTTATCCTGAAAATTACGGTCTTTCAGAACTGAAAAACTATATCGGATTCGGAGCATCTCCAAGAGCATCCATCAATCTTGCCATTGCTTCGAGAGCATATGCTTTCCTCAGGGGAAGAGCATTTGTAATTCCGGAAGATGTGAAGGAACTGGCCAAAGATATTCTAAGACACAGAATAGGGCTTACTTTTGAAGCGGAGGCGGAAGAAATCTCAACAGAGGAAATTATTAACCGGATCCTAGCGAAAATTCAGGCGCCGTAATGAATGAAGTCATCATAAGAAAGGCGGTCCGGGAAGATTGTGCTGCAATGCTGGATCTCATCAAAGAGCTTGCTGAATTTGAAAAAGCCCTGCATGAAGTTACCCTTGACCTGGCCCAATTCACTGAGGACGGTTTCGGTACATCGTCGGTCTGGGACGCTTTCGTAGCTGAGTTTAACGGAGAGATTGTCGGGATTTCATTATACTACAACCGGTATTCTACCTGGAAAGGGAAGAGGTTGTATCTGGAAGATCTGGTGGTAACGGAAAGGATGCGCGGGAAAAACATCGGAAAACTGTTGTTTGATGCTACACTGGAATATGGTAAGTCCAACCAGTACACCGGAATGGTTTTCCAGGTGCTGAACTGGAACGAGCCGGCTATTACCTTCTATAAAAAGTATGATCCGAAATTTGATGACGAATGGCTGAATGTTTCCATAGAATTTGATAACAGAATATAAGTCAGGCTTAGTTTTGAACGCCGTATTTGACCATGCAGATTAAAGATATTGTAAAAAAAGTAAAGCAGATAGAAATCCGTACCCGAAAAAAGACGGAGGCTACTTTGATGGGGCAGTATCACAGTGCTTTTAAGGGACAGGGGATGACTTTTTCAGAAGTGCGTCCTTACCAGTTCGGAGATGAGATCCGGAGGATCGACTGGAATAAAACGGCCCGTTTCCGCGAGCCTTTCGTGAAAGTGATGGAAGAGGAAAGGGAACTGACCATGATGCTGGTGGTAGATGTTTCAGCCTCCATGGATTACGGAACCAAAACCCAGCTGAAAAGGGAATATGTGGCAGAGATTGCTGCCAGTTTAGGATTTTCTGCAGCCGGGAACAATGATAAAGTAGGGCTGATCCTGTTTGCCGATAAAGTATACAAAGTAATCCCGCCCCAAAAGGGAAGAAAGCATATCCTCTCCATCATCAGCACCATTTTAACGGCTGATTATGTTCCTGCCGAGTCTAAAGTAGACAAAGCCCTGGAATACATGATGGGTATCTTTAAAAAGAAATCCCTGGTGTTTCTCTTTTCTGATTTTGAGGATGCGTACGACTCCAAAATGCTGAGGGTGGCTTCCAAGAAGCATCAGTTGTTGGGAATGCGTATTTATGATGAAAAAGACAATGCTATTCCGGATGTTGGCTATGCACTGCTGTATGACTCAGAAACAGGTAAACAGGTTTGGGCCAATACTTCAAGCGCACGCTGGAGGTACACCTTTGCCGAAGCACAAAAGCAGAAATTAAAGGCCCTGGAAGAGGATTTTGCCAATAGTTCAGCCAGCTTTATGAATATCAGTACAGGTACGGATTACTCCAGGATGCTGTACAATTATTTTCAGAAAAAATAAAACCTGTATCTAACGGATGTAATATCTGATATTGAATCTTAGGACAACAGGTATATTGTTTAAAATGTAATACAACCATTGAAGAAACTATTATTTATATTTTGCTTTCTTATCTGCGCTCAGGTATTTCCGCAGATCCTTTCTTCCCATCTCGAGAAGAAGACCATTGCCTTAGGTGAAGTTGACCATTTCACGGTAAAGATTGATAATCTTAACGGAAGACAGGTAACAGCTGCTGCCAAGAACGAGCTTCTGCCTTTTCATTTTGAGGAAACCAAAGACAGCATCGGTCAGAATGCAAACAGCTACGAGAGAAAAATTGAGTTTGCCGTATTTGAGGAAGGTAAATTTACCATTCCGGAACTTGAATTTAAAGTAGGTGACCGCGTTCTGAAAACCATTCCTTACGAAATTGATGTCATTAATACTGCCCAGAAGGGAGATCAGATCAACGACATTATGAAAAACAAAGAGGTAAACCTGGAACTTAAAGATTACTGGGAACTCTATAAATTTTATGTGCTGGCTGCCATAGCCCTTATTGCCCTGATTATTGTCATTGTTGCCTTTGTCAAGTGGGGCAGAAAAGTAAAAAGTTCACCGGTTGTGGCGACCAACCAGACTTTAAAGGAACTGGATTCCCTCAAAAAGAAAAAATATATTGAAGCCGGAAATTACCGTTCCTTCTATGTTGAGCTTATCGATATCTCCAGGAACTTCATTACCCGGCAGTACCATCTGCCCGCGGATGTTTTGCTGACCGATGACCTGATTGCCGTAATGAAAAAGAACAATACCATTTCGATAGAAAATGAAAAAGTAGTGGAGGATATTTTCCTGAGGGGGGACCTGGTGAAATTTGCCAAAACCTTCCCGGATCAGGCAACCATGGAAAAAGATTTGGCGGACATTACCGCATTTGTAAAAAGATCATCCAAAGATCTTGAATTTGAAAACTTAAGGAAGGATGTTTAATTTCGAGTTTTACAGTCCGTGGTTTCTGCTCCTCTTCATCCTGCTGATCCCAGTGCTATTCAGGGATATCAGCAGCCGGAAGAGAAAGGGCGTTAAAGTGCCTACGGTTAAAAATATGCAGGCAAGCGGAGGCATACAGGCCGTATTGTTTTTCCTGAAACTGTCTAAGTACATCATTCTCTCCGCACTTATTATTGCCATGGCGAGACCGCGAACCTTTACCATTTCGCAGGACCGTGATGATACCAAGGGAATCGACATTATGCTGTCTGTAGACGTATCGCTGAGTATGCTGGCTAAGGATCTTACACCTGACCGTCTTACGGCTCTTAAAGATATTGCCATCAAATTTGTTGAAAAAAGGCCCAACGACCGTTTAGGCCTGGTAACCTATTCAGGAGAGGCCTTTACCAAAGTACCGGTAACATCGGATCACCAGGTGGTCATCGATGAGCTTAAAAACCTGAATCCTTTGGAGCTTCAGCCCGGAACAGCTATCGGAGAAGGGCTTTCTGTGGCGGTTAACCACCTTAAGAACAGCAAAGCCAAAAGCAAGATCATCATTCTGATGACGGATGGGGTAAACACGATAGAAAATGCCATGTCGCCGCAGCTGGCTGCGGAACTGGCCAAAAATAATAATATTAAAGTATATGCTATCGGAATCGGGACCAATGGGTATGCATTGATGCCTACCCAGCTGGATATTTTCGGTGAACTGGTATTTACCGAAGCCGAAGTGAAAATTGACGAACCTGTTCTGAAGGAAATTGCCCAGATGACAGGCGGAAAATATTTCAGGGCTACTTCAAACAGCAGCCTGGAAGAAGTATACAACGAAATCAACCAGCTTGAAAAATCAGATGTAAAAGTTTCCAAACTGTATAATTATGAGGAATATTTTAAGATTTTCCTCTGGATTGCTTTGGCAACTCTGGTTCTGGATGCATTCATGCGATGGTTGTTTTATAAAATTTTAAGCTGATGGAGTGGTATTTGGGAAATTACTGGTATGTATTGCTGCTGTTGCTGTTGCCGCTGCTGGCTGTTCTGATGGTGCGGTACCTGAAGTGGAAAAAAAAGAGGAGGGAAGTCTTTGCCGACAGCAGGTTCCATGAGCAGCTGTTTGAGAAAAAATCCGGTTTCACGAAATTTTTTCCGGCTTTGTATCTTATCGCCACCCTGTTCCTTATCTTCTCAATCATTGATCTTCTGAATGGTTCCGAAGTGGTAAAAACCAATCAGAGGCTGAACAATGTGATTTTTCTCCTGGATGTTTCCAATTCCATGAATGCAGAAGATATACAGCCAAGCCGCCTGACTGAAGCCAAGAACCTGATGGTGGGGACTATGCAGAAAATGAAGAACGATAAAGTGGGCATTGTCATCTTTGCCGGTGAAGCCAGTTCCATCATGCCACTTACAACAGATTATAATTCAGCAGAGACTTATATTGATGCCATTGAGACCAATTCCATGCAGATCCAGGGAACAGATTTCCTGAAAGCCATACGCATTGCTGCAGATAAATTTAAAAATGTTGCGAAAGGCTCCAGGAAAGTGGTGCTGTTGAGCGACGGGGAAGATAATGAAGGAAACGAAGGAGCCGCAATACAGCTGGCTAAGAGAGAGGGAATTACCATTAATTCCGTGGGAATAGGATCAGATGAAGGAGCTCCGGTACCTGAATATGTCTTTGGACAGCTGATGGGGTATAAAACGGATATGAACGGCCAGACCGTAATTTCCAAAAGACAGACCGGTGCGCTGAGAAAAATGGCTGATGCAACAGGGGGGACTTATATCGACGGGAATAATATCAATGAAGCACCCGAAAGAATTATTGATGCTTTGTCCAGGAATGCCTCTTCATCGGAAACGCTGGTGAAATCTCAGAATGCCAATCACTATTATCAGTATTTTCTGGCGGTGTCTATCTTTTTCTTTATGCTGATTTACCTTTTTAATCCCAAGAGAGATCTCAATGTCTGACAAAGGATATATTCGCTTTTACTTTAACCCAACTTTAACAAATAATCCCCTGTTTATTAACATATAAAGGAATAATTTTGCACAAGATGAATACTAAATTTATTTTTTTATCGTTTCTTATTGCTTTGGTGTTCCCAAAATTTCTTTTTGGGCAGAAAAGCTATAAGACATTGGTATTCGAAGGGAACCAGAAATTCAACGGTAAAGATTATTCCGGGGCATCCGGAAAGTATTTGGACGCTCTTAAATCCAACCCCAAAGATTTTACGGCTCATTATAACCTTGGCAACGCTTTGTATAAACAGAAAAAGTATGACGAAGCCAGGGCTGAGTTTGAAAAAGCACAAAGCCTGGCCCAGACCATTCCTGATAAGGCGGCAGCACTCCATAACTTGGGTAATACGTATATGCAGACCAATAATCCTGAAAAGGCGGCGGAGTTTTACAAGCAGTCCCTTAAACAACAGCCTTACAGCGAAGCTACCCGGAAAAACTATGAGATTGCCATGCTGAAGGATAAAGAAAACAAACAGAAGAAAAATCAGCAGCAGAAATCCGGCAAAGGAGGCGGTGGGAAAGATCAGCAGCAAAATGGTGATCAGAATGGAAATCCTAAAGACCAGAAGCAGGATCAGGGCAAAGGACAGCAGAATAAAGGTCAGGGCCCGCAGGGAGATAACCAGGACCCTAAAAAAAATAATGAGGGCAGCATGCCTAAAGAAGTGGAAAATTCCATCTTGAATAAAATCGGCGAAAAAGAAAAAGAAACCGCCAGAAGAATATTAAACAAAAACTCTTATTCGGTGCCTGAAAGCAACGAAAAAGACTGGTAATGCAGTACAGATTAACTTACATACTTGCTCTTCTCCTATCCGTAACCGCTTACGGACAGGTGAACTTTACCGTAACACCTGATAAAACTGATTATAACGGAAAGGACATCGTTAACCTGACCATCGTACTGGAACTTAACGGAAGTGAGTATAATCAACAGACTCCGATCAGGCTTCCCGACCTGTCAAAATTCAACATGATTGGGACAGGATCTGTCAACAGTGGTTATATGGATCCGGAAACGAATACCGTAATCACCCAGTATGTCACCCGTGTGGCGCTGGAACCGAAGAAAAAAGGCAAGGTGAAAATTGGGTCTGTCCTTGTAACCATCAACAATAAGATCTATAAAACGGAGCCTTTTGACATTATGGTGCGGGATGTGGAGAAAAAATCCCTGGCAGCATCCGGCGATGTTTACCTCAATATGGAAATACAGGATAAGGAGGTATATCAGGATCAGCCAACCATCGCTGTTTTAAAGGTCTATTCAAGAAATATGGACAATTTCAGGAAGGTGAAAAATATCCGTCTTCCTCACCAGGATAATATGGACGTGCAGCCTGTGAGCTTTGCCAGATCTGAAATTGATCCGTCAGCTCCCGGAAACCTGTCTTCCCAGGTGGTTGCCATGTTCATGATTTTTCCTAATGAGTCCGGTTCAGTTGAAATTCCGGCGGTAACCGCATCGCTCAGTTCGTACTCCAATAAGAATAAACTCACCTCCAATAAAGTAAAGCTCAGCGTCAAAAAACTTCCGGAGGGATCTCCTGAAGGCTTTAAAAATGCAGTGGGCGACTTTAATATCAGCGTATACAATGTTACCAAAGAGAAGATTGAGGCTAAAAAGCCGGTGAATGTAGTGGTAAAAGTAAGTGGTGAAGGCAATCTGACCAATATGGAACTGCCCAAAATACTTCCTTCGCCTGATTATGAAGTTTTTGCCCCTAAGATCACTTCCAATGTTGTTCCTGGAAATGCAGGTATCAAAGGGGAGATTCTGGCCAATTATATTGTGATTCCGAGGAAGGCAGGATCGCTTTTGGTAAAAACGGAACCATTTTCATTCTTTAATCCTGAGCATAAGGAATATGTGGATCTCGGACAGAAAATTCTGACCTTGAATGCCATGTCCCATGAGCAGGTACTGGAAGCCCGTACAACGGTGGAAAAGGTGAACGAATATACCAACAATCTGCTTGAAACCGTAGATACACCGGTACTAAAAACGACTTCATTTAAAGTAAAAGAAAAAGATAAATTCCATTGGAATATACTTCTGGTCAACTTGTTAATCCTTTTAGGATTACTGGCCGCATACCTTATATTCAGAAATTGGAAAAAGAAGCAGCGTAAGAATGAAAAAGCTGCTCCGGCAGATTCCCTGGGTTCTGTGGCAGAAACTGAGGAACAGATCAGGGAAACTATGAAGACTGATATCAATGACTACTTCAGTTATTTGGAAAATCTTAAAGATAGCGGCGATTATCAAAGATTTTTTCAAACGGCAGATGAGCTGGATGCTGAAGTAAGAAAGCAGTACGGACAGGATTCTACAGAGGATATGAGGACTTTTCTGGAATCGCACAAAGGCACTGTTTTAGCAGAAGAATACAGGATTCTCTTACAAAAGATACAGATTGAAAAGTATGCTCCCGTAAAATCTGCCGACGCATTGGATGATCTGCTGACCGGTATTGTTAATTTCTATTCACAGATTAGCAAATAATCAGTTTATTTTCATATTTTTGCGAAATCTTTAAAACAACACGATGGAAATTTTTAATGGTTTTTCAATAAAAGAAATAGTCACCTGCTTTATGGTGCTTTTTGCCGTCATTGATATCATCGGTTCCGTACCTATTGTAGTAAGCCTGCAACAGAAATTCGGACAGATAGAGGCCGGCAGGGCAGCGATTACAGCAGGTCTTATCATGATAGTGTTTCTCTTTGTGGGAAATAAAATCCTTAAGTTAATCGGAGTAGATGTCAACTCCTTTGCCATCGCCGGTGCATTTGTGATTTTTGTCATAGCACTTGAAATGATCCTCGGCATTGAAATCCATAAAACCACCGAAGTAAAGGCGGCATCCATCGTTCCCATCGCGTTTCCGCTGGTAGCAGGGGCCGGAACATTAACTACAACATTATCGCTGAGAGCTGAATTTCATGATATCAATATTATTTTAGGTATTATTCTGAATACAATTTTCGTATATTTGGTGCTGAAATCGGCGAAGTGGATGGAGAAGAAAATGGGAGAGGCAACATTGGCAATCCTTCAGAAAGTTTTCGGGATCATCCTGTTGGCTATTTCAATCAAATTATTTACGGCAAACTTTGCACAGCTTGTGCAGAATTATATTAATTTTTAAAAATCATGCAGAAGATTTATAAAGTATTTTTGGTAGTGTTCGTTGTTTTTACAGCGATTAACGTTTACGCTTTAGACTGGCAATCGGATATGTTATCCGAAGACAACTCAAAATTCGTATTTTCAATTGCGTCAGCAGTGATCGGATTAATTTTGCTTTTCGTTTTACATACCTGGAGCAAGGTAGGAGTTAAAAAATAATCGGAATATTTTTATATATTGACCTCTTTCAGCCTGAAGGAGGTTTTTTTTATGACCATGATCCACCGCCGCTATTCTGTATTAACATAAAAAAAACAGACATTTTAGCCTGATTTATTTGTTAAACCTTTCATACACTATGGGTGTAAATAGCCTATTTATACAAGCACCAGATTTTTTAAAATCGCTTCAGATTTAAGCTCTGTTTCCCTCCATTCTTTTTCAGGGGAACTCTGGCTGGTTATACCGCCTCCTACAAACATATGAACCGAATCTTTGAATAGTTTTGCACAACGCAGGTTAACGTAATATTGTACGGTCTCATCGTTTTCAATCCTGATATAGCCGGAATACAATTCGCGGGGATATTTTTCAATACGCTCAATCTGCTCTTTACAGAAGGCTTTCGGAATTCCGCATACCGCAGGGGTAGGATGGAGGTCTGCAATCAGCAGGTCCAGATCTTGAGGCCTGATTTTAGCTCTAAAATCGGTTCTCAGATGTTTGATATTGCCTGAAATATGATCGTAGGTGTCTGAAGTTATGACTTCGCTGGAATAATGGTCTAGAATCGCTTTGATATAATCCGAAACCGGCTTTTGTTCTTCAATTTCCTTTTCAGTCCACTGCTCTGAAACCGGAAGGGTCCCCGCCAGGCTCATGGTTTCAAATTCGTGGGTAGATTGATTGAACTTTCCAAGAACTTCAGAGAATGCACCCATCCATGAATGTTCACCGTGAATAAAAATATACCGGAAAGCATTGGGATATGATTTACAAAGGTTTTCAAAGCTTTTTTTCAGATCGATTTCCCTGAAATCCGCAAAAATTTTCCTTCTGGAATACACCAGTTTTGGAAGATGGTTTTCTTTGATAACTTCAATTACTTGTTCCAGCTGGTTAAGATATTCAGGTTTGGTTTCGGAAATGTATCCACTTTTATCTTCGGGTAAGAATTTGCTTGAAATAACTGTATCAGCAAACTCTCCGGTACTTATTTCAACAATACTGCCGGTAAAATCAATTTGGCTTAAACCGTCAAAAGTATTAAAACTGATATTTTTTTTCTCGAAACTTTCGTCAGCAGAGTACAGTTTTTCATCGAATGGAAATTTGAAATAGACCACGAAACAAGAAGGATTTATTTATGGATAATTGCATTCGTCATCGTAGTATGGCTGATCAGCTGTCCTTTCTCATCTCGGATCTCAATCTCTGAAACATGCATGGATTTACCTTTCCTGATGAACCGCACAAAACCGGTGACTATTCCATCTTTTTTACTTCTCAAATGATTGGTGTTGATATTGGTTCCTACACCATAATATTTATCCCCATCGATAAAGATATTGGACAGGCTTGATCCGAGGGTTTCGGCGAGTACGCAGCTTGCTCCGCCGTGCATGATCCCGAAAGGCTGATGGATTCTTGGTAAAACAGGCATGGTTGCCGTTAAGGTTTCATTTTCAAGATCAATATCCGTAAACTTAATATCAAGTGCTTTTGGGAATGTTTCGTCACCCCAATCGTTGATGTATGCCAGTATTTCTTCCTTGGTACCCTGCATGGTTTTGTATTTAAGTCGTTTGAGCGTTATGAGTTGTGTAAGTGATGAGTAATAAGCACTGAGTAATTGTTAGAATTATATTACAACTTTAATGAGCTATAATTCATAATCCAAAATTCAAAATCTGATATCTAACATCTAATTCCCCATAATATTCGGGTTCCAGTTGGCCGGAACTTTCGGAACAATATCATTCTTAATATAGTAATCCTGTATTTCTGCCATAATTTCCTCGTACGGAACTGAAATAATACGTTCATATGGAATAGTATACCCCAGATAAACCGTTTTCCGCTTAAAGTCTCCGGCGGCCAGAACAATGGGAACTTTAGCAGCCAGTGCCATATGATAGAATCCTTTTCGCCATTTCGGGACCCAGCTTCGTGTTCCTTCCGGGGTAATCACGAGACTGAAGTCATCTTTTTCAAACTGTTTGGCTACAAAGTTGACCAGGTCATTTTTCTGGGTCCTGTCAATGCCTATTCCGCCTAACCCCCTTACCGCACTTCCGTACCATGCTTTGGTATGGGCGTCTTTAATGATGATTTTAAGCGGCTTTTTCAGGGACCAGTAGGCAAGATTGCCGAGAATGTATTCCATATTATGTGTATGGGGTGCAACAACAAGGATGCACCGGTTGAGTACATTCACATCGCCCTGCAGAACGACTTTCCAGCCCATAAGCTTCAGCATCAGTTTGCCGATCAGTGTTTTCATAGATCTTACATTAAAGCAAAAAAGTATAACCAAAGTGGTTATACTTTACAAATATATTGAAATATTATTTCTTAAAACAAACCGGTGATGAAATCAACGATTTTTATAACGATTTCTAATGCGACCTGTACCATTGTGATGATGTTTTTTTTGTTTGGATTATTAATTTGTACGAAGGTAAAACTATTTGGTGAAATATCAATAGGAAAACGGCAGTTTTTTTATTTTTCTGAGAGAAGAAGGGTGTGAATTTCAAACGGTTGCTATCCATTCACACCTTCAAACCACTCTCTGCCGGTTATTATTTGGTTTTTATGGAGATTTCATTTTTTCCCTCATTTAATTTGATATCTACATTTCCGTTTTTAAAACTTTTCTTGATATTGGTTTTAATGGAATCCATTACTTTATTGGCTTCGGATTCAGGTACTTTTTTACCGTTGATAATGATGCTGTCCTTATCATCTGAATTGTATTCGATGGTAGATCCGTTCACCGTAATTTTATCTTTTTCAATCTTGATGTTGCCATCCTCGTCTGTGTCCTGGTCATGATCATTGATTCCGTCTGCATTGAGATCTCCGTCGAAGCTGATGCCGTCATTTTTTGCAGGAATCACAACCGTTTTTAAAGGAAGTACAAGTTCATAGTCAACATTGTAATCTCTGAATCTGTGTTCGTACGGATATTTGATGTAGTTCGGAAGGACAATTCTGTTGTTTATGATATCAACAGGAACACTTACATTCAGTGGGAGATTGTATCCTTTAGCTTCTTTTTTGATGATCAGATAAGGCGTCTTCACGTCGGCTTTTCTTGTCACATCAAGGTGGATCCAGTCTTTATGGTATACCGAGGCTTTATCGGAATAGAGATCATCGTCGTACGCTGTGAAGTTCTGTGGAATGGTTACCTGCTTAACATCTACATATAATGTATCTGACTTTGTATTAATGGCAATCTCTTCGGTATCTTCCTTATGTCCTTTGAAGATCATCTCTCTTTTGGCCATACTGACGCCGAAATAGCTTCCCAGGGTAATCAGAGCAAGGAAAAGTGCTCCCAGTACCCAGCCTATATTTTTCAGTTTTGTCTTTGGAGAGAAAATTTTAATGCTCAGCAGGCTGAAGATAATAGCCGGGATCAGGCAACCGATGATCATGATCGCTACAAGAACTTTATCCATACCATCATCATCCATAAAAAACCGAATCTCATTAGCGCCCGGGAAATTGGAATTGATCCCGAACAGCCCGAACAGTACAAAAGTACCTACAATGCTGCCTACAGCCAAAATAACAAAGATTCCGCCGATAATGTATTTCAGTACATTCCAGATTCCGTTGCCGGCATTGTTGATGTAGGGTTTGTTTTCAATATAGATCTCTCCGACCCTCTGGGTAGACTCGTTGGCAAATTGTACCAGCTTGTTGGACTCATTCTTAAGATTGTCGAAGTTCATAGGCTTTCCCTTCATTTTCAGGAAATCAGCAGCGGTTTCTGCTTTTGGAAGGACTGCCCAAAGGATCACGTATAGTAAGAACACCAGGGTAGAAGAAACAGCTGCTGTAAAGATTCCGAGGATGAAAATTCCCAACCAGATCGCTCTCATTGCGGTAATATCCATTCCTACATAGTGCGCAAGCCCGGCACATACCCCGGCGATTTTCTGTCTCTCCGGATCCCGGAACAACTGGCGTCTATAAGTGGCTTCGGTTCCTGCTGTATAGGTTTTGCTGGTATTTTTTTCAGAGTAATAAGCCTCTTCCTGTTCCTCGATCTTTTCAGGGGTCCCGATCTGGGCAATTACCCTTTCTACGTCTGTATCATTGATGACTTCGCGTTTGGACATGGAATCCCTGAAGATTTCCACCATCCTGATTTCGATGTCGTGCATTACCTCGTCTGCTTCTGCAGCATCCAGGGAGCTTCGGAGAGCATTGAGATAATCGCTGAGTTTTATATAAGCATGCTCTTCTATAGTAAAAGAAAAACCTGCGAGTCCTATTGAGAGTGTCTTGTTCATAGCTTTTTTTTTAATGGTTTTGAGTGATTTGGTTAACTGAGTTGGTCAGATCATTCCAGGTATTCTGGAGTTCGTCTAAAAACAGTTTTCCTTTTTCTGTAATCTGATAATATTTTCTGGGTGGTCCGCCGGTAGATTCTTCCCAGCGGTAAGAGAGGAATTCCCCGTTTTTCAGTCTGGTCAGAAGAGGGTAGAGGGTTCCTTCCACCACGTCCAGTTTTCCTTTTTTCAGTTCATCAATAAGATCAGACACATACATTTCCCGGTGATTGATGAGACTCAAAATACAGAATTCCAGAATCCCTTTCCGCATTTGCGCTTTGGTATTTTCGGTATTCATTTTTAATAAGTTTTAATGAGTTATATTTCAGGCTCCGGTTCCTAGCTAGTTGAACCTTCTCTGATTTTACATTACAAAGATATATAATTAAAATGGTATTATGCAATACAAAGTAGTGAAAAAATAATTTATTTTTTATTAATTATTTGATAATCAATGATATAAATTTTTATGAATTTTAGGAAGACTCCGAAATGAATTATTTAGATTGGATTTTTTACAATTTTTCCGGATACTTTTATGGGTCTTAAGGTGACCAAAGCCTTTTTTTCAACCTGGTCATGAGAAGATTTAAAGCTGTACAGCTGATAAAATTTACGGACAATCAAAACCATTTCCATCATGGCGAAATGTTCGCCGATGCACAGCCGTGGTCCAGCTCCGAAAGGGTAATAGGCAAAATTCCTGGCATTCTCATCATCGAAACGTTCAGGAATAAACGCTTCCGGATCAGTCCAGTATTTAGGGTTACGGTGCAGGCCGCCGATGTACAGAATAATCTGGGTGCCTTTTCCCCACGAATAGTCTTTGAAATGGTCGTCCTCAAGTGCTTCACGGTCAATGCCCCATGCCGGCGGATGCAGCCGCATCGCTTCTTTAATGATATTGAGGGTATAGGATTTTTTCATGAGCGAGTCCGGAGTGAATGCCGCTTCACCCAATGTGGAAATTTCATTCCTTAAAGTTTGTTCCGCTTCCGGATGCCTGCTGATTTCAAAAAAGATAAAGCTTAAAGCATTGGCTGTGGTTTCGTGCCCGGCGATAAAAAGGATGAGCATTTCGTCTACAAGCTGCTCATCGGTCATTGGAAGCTGCGTGTCCTCATATCTGGCATGGATCATCATATCGAGCAAATCGTTTTTCTCTTCACCGGATATGCGCCTTTTATCAAGAATTTCCTGAATGATCTTTCTGGCGCGCTCACTTTTCCAGATGTTTTTCCGGGTAATCCCAAAGCATATCCATTGCTTTTGTATAAAAAGGTAAGCGGACTTCCCTGGTGAAAACCTCCTGGATTTCAGTAATGATCATACCCAGTTCACGGACTTTAGCCTGATCGATATCGGAACTGAACAGGGTTTTGGCTACAATATCAAATGCCAGCTGATGGAAAAAATGGTACAGATCAGTTTCTTCATGCGCTTTAAATAACAGCATGGACCGATCAATTTCTTCGTCCATAATAGAAACCAGGTTGCTGATCTTAGCCTTGCTGAAGCCCGGCTGTATGAGCCTCCGCTGTTGAAGCCAGTCTTTCCCGTTGTTGGTGAGCAGCCCTTTACCCAGGTATTTTCTAAGGGTTACCGACTGGATTTCAGATTTATAATAATTCCTTTGGTTTTGCTTAAGGATGTATTCCACAAACTCCTGGTCCTGGCTAAAAATAAACTTTTTATCGGCAAAAGAAGCATTGATAAAATAATGGTCACCGGCAATGCGATGGTTCCTGCTGATAACTTCCAGCGGATGGTTAACCCCTTTCAACAGCGAGTATAATTTATTGAATCCTGTAATTTCTGTAGGGTAACGGAAGGGTGCCGGCATATAGAATATTTGTTACCTAAAGGTAAAGAATATATGTGATACCCTCAAATGAATTATTTTTGCAGAATGAAAATACAAAAGGAAATTGATTTTATCTTAGCCGTAGATGCTTTGAAAAATGTACAGAGAAGAAATTATAATGCTGATGATTCCCGCCGGGAAAATACAGCAGAACATTCATGGCAGATCATTATTCTGGCGCAGATCCTTTATCCGTATGCGAAATGCAGGGCTGATATTGACCTTCTGAGAGTGATCAGGATGCTTTCCATCCATGATCTGGTAGAAATTGAAGCCGGAGATACATTTTTGTTTGATGAAAAGGCAATGGTAGGGAAGTTTGAACGCGAAAAACAGTCGGCCAAGAATATTTTCGGGATCCTGGATGAGCCTATCCGGTCAGAATTTTTCAACCTCTGGCTGGAGTTTGAGGAAGAGCAGACTCCGGATGCCATCTTTGCCTGTGCTATAGACAGAATTATGCCGTTCATCCTGAATTCCCATACTTCAGGGAAAAGCTGGACCGAAGCCGGTGTTACAGAAAAGCAGGTGAGGAATATGCTTGAAAATGCCATCGGAAGAGCTTCCGATGAAATGGGTGAGGCATTTGAAATGCTGCTGACGAAGTGTCTGGATAATCAAAAGATTATTAGAGAACTGTAAGACATAAATTCCGGCGGCCATCGGCCGCCGGAATTTAATTGTACCTATAAAATAGGGGTCGGTTTCTTGAATTCATCAATGGATACGAAGGTGAAATCCCCAACAATAGCCTTTTCACGCTCATAGGAATACATCTGCTCCGTGTAGATTTCAACGCTTACCTTCATACTGGTTGTCCCCACATGTGCTACTTTACCAATCAGTTCAACGATAGTCCCGGCAGGAATCGGTTTTTTAAAATCGATCTTGTCGCTGCTTACCGTAACGACTCTTTTCCGAGCAAAACGGGTGGCGGTGATAAAGGCTACTTCATCCATCAGCTGCATCGCAGTCCCTCCGAAAAGGGTATCGTAATGATTGGTGGTGTTAGGGAAAACGGCTTTGAAAATTCTGGTTTCCGATGCTTCAATTCTTTCTTCTGTTGTCATTATTGCATTATTATATTTAGCGAAGAAGCCGTTGAGCAGAATAATGACAGCAGGAACATAGGATGTTCCCGTAAGCATTCATCAGATCAATCAACTTCAGATCGCGGAAGTTTTTCGTATAAAGGAAAGGCAGGTCTCCTGGCTTGTACCGTCTTTATTCCCTTCCCATGCCTCTGCACAGTGGATCATCAATAAAGATTTTAAGTACTTACAGTTGCGCGACAGCTCGTGATTTGCACACGATTCCCTTTTCATCTGCGTTAAGCAGAACCGGTTCCTGTGATGAATAAGCGATAAAACTTTTCAGTGCAAAAGTACGGATAAAACGTGAAAGGCAAAGGTTATTCAGGATTTTTATAGATGATCTGACTGATCACCCTTCCTTCTTTGATGGTCCACAGCGTAGTATAGCGGTTTTCGCCTGATCCGTTGATCATATAAAGGAAGATATGGTCATTATCAATGGAAGTTACACCTACATTATTGAAATCCATGGTAGGCTGGAACATATTTTTAATGGCTTCCCGCACAAATACAGAACCTCTTCCGGGCTGCTGAACGCGGATGGATTTGATTTCCGTCATGCCTTCCGGAAGCTGGCTGCTGATACCCCATGGCTTTACTTTATCGATGGTCAAGATGTTTCCGTTGGCATCTTTTTCCTGCTTTCGGTAGCCGGCATTGGAAGGATACACATCAATAATCACTTTCGTCCTCTGGGCTGCTGGAATCTTAGGATTGCTGTTATCCGTAAAAATGAGCGACCTTCCGTTTTTGGATTTGGATGGGGTAAACTGGGGAAGCTGGTCGATAAAGGCAATACGGTCTTTATTCACCATTCCTTCCTTATCCAGGGTTTCGTAGCGGACAAATGGCTTGTCGTCATCCTGTTTTTCAGGATATTTGATCCAGATCCACTCCGTTTCCCCGGGTGCGGGTTTTACATATACGAAAACATCACCTTTACGCATCCGGATCTTATCGACAATCTTGCGGTAATTGTCTTTAGGTACCCGTACCATGGCGTATCCTTCTTCAGCTTTTACCACTCCGAACGGTACTTTAGACTGCCCCTGTATAAAAGCCAGGGAAAAAATGGTGAAAAAGGAAGCGTATAATGTTTTTGTTGCGGAATTCATCATGAATCTTTTTAAAGCTCAAAGATATAAAATTAAATGCTCTCCGGCAGATACTTATTCTTCTGTGATTCTGCAAAATCTTTAACAGGCTTGAGGATTCCGCAGGAGAGAAGATACACTTCATCCGAAATATCCCAGACCTACTGAAAATGATAATCTGAAATCATAATTCTTTCTTGTTATGAGCGTTTTATATGGTTTAAGGATAAGATACACACTGGAAGCTGATCAAAAAATAAAAGAGTGCTCGGAAATGAACACTCTTTTTAATTATACATTAGCAGGATCTTGTCAAAGTAAAAAAACTTCATCATGTCTGAATTAAGACATTTCAAATTCTTAATTTTTCAACACGATTATATCCGCTCCAGTTCGTCAGAATTAATCGTTGTCTTAAAAGTCCCGTAGTTAACGATTACCTTATTTTTAGAAACTTTTTCAATGGTTCCGACACTCGTACTGCCTTTGATCCGTACCCTTTGTCCTTCTTTCATCCATAAAGCCCTTTCGGTCTTGATTTTTTCTTCCAGTTTTTCATTGGTCTCAGCAATCCTTTCCTGCACATCTTCTTTTTTCAGCTGCTGGGTAATTTTCCGTTTCACGATCTGCAGGCGTTTGGATTCATCCTTATCGGCACCTACTTTTCTGAATTTTTCCTGCTCCAGGATTTTCACAAAATCTTTTACGACATCTTTTCTCGATTTTCCTTTGATATAGCTGTCGATGAACGCTTCAATCTTATTCCCGAACTGAAGCTTGCGGTGTTCTTCCTCATAGAGCTTCTGGAAGTTGAACAGCTTCTGCTGGAGCTGATCATTGAGCTTTTGCAGGTTGTCCCGTTTATCTTCCACGGATTCCTTTCTTTCCGCGAGATCAGATTTCAGTTTTTCAACTTCAAATTTTTCCTGCTGGAGCTTAACAATCGTCTTATCCAGGTTTACAATATCATGTTCAACCTTTTTCTTGGCAGAATGAATGATGAACCTGGGGATTTTATTCTTTTCAGCGACTTCAAATGTGAAGGAGCTTCCTGCCTGCCCCACTTCTAACTTATACATCGGTTCCAGGGTTTCTTCATTGAAGAGCATGGCTGCATTTTCTGCATTCGGAAGCTGCTCCACCACCAGTTTTATATTGGTGTAATGCGTTGTAATGATGGCAAAACTCTTTTTATCATAGAAAAATTCAAGGAAGCTTTCTGCCAACGCTCCGCCTAATTCAGGGTCAGATCCGGTACCGAACTCATCAATCAGCAAAAGGGTATTGGCGTCTGCCTCACGAATGATGCCGCCCATTTTTTTCAGTCTTGAAGAGTAGGTAGAAAGATGGTTTTCAATCGACTGGTTATCCCCGATGTCAGTCATGATCTTTTCAAAGAAAAACATCTCTGATTTCGGATGCACGGGAACCAGGATTCCGCTCTGGATCATCAGCTGCAACAGTCCAACGGTTTTCAGGGTGATGGATTTTCCTCCTGCGTTCGGTCCGGAGATACAGATGATCCTGTTGTGATCTGTCAGGGTAAGGGTCTGCGGGAAAATCGTTTTGTTTTCTGCTTTGTTTCTCAGGAAGAGCAAAGGATGGAAAGCTTCCCTTAACCGCAGGGTTTTATGACGGTTGATTTTCGGCAGAACGCCATTGATCAGTTCGGCAAACTTCGCTTTTGCTCTGGTTAGATCAAGGTCGAAGATATACATCTGATACCTCCAGAGCTGAGGCTGGAATTCCGAAAGCTCTGCCGTCAGTTTCCTGAGGATTTTATCGATTTCTTTCTTCTCTTCTTCTTCACTTTCCTTCAGCTTGAAATAATGCTTGACAACACTGTCCGGCTGGATGTAAGTTATAGAACCGGTTTTTGAAAGTCCGAGCACTCTTCCCGGAACCCTCTTTTTAAATCCTGATTTTACAGCTAAAACCCTCTGGTCTTCTATAATCGTTTCGCGGATATCATCCAGGAACTCACTCTGTCCGTAATTGAATAAAGCCCGATTGAAGTTTTCCTGAATGGCTTTTTTAGCATGCTGGATTTCCGTCCTCAGTTCTTTCAGGATAGGAGAAGCCTCACTTTTCACTTCACCAAAACGGTTAAAGACCTTATCTACTTTATCTATAATTTCTTTTTTGAACTCCAATACCGCAGCATCGCTCATTAATGTGGGAAAGGTTTCCGGCATGGTAGGGAAAAACTTCTGAAGCTTCCCGATCTGTTCCGTAAGCGTTTTTATCTTGATGAACGCGCTGTTTTCCAGGCGGTAATTTTCAATCAGCATCAGTTTCAGCTCATTTTCGATATCTTCATATTCATCGAACGGTATCGCATTTGAACTTTCAAAACTCGACAGGTATTCTGAAGTTTTTTTCAGGGAAAGTTCTGCCTCATCAATCGTCATCGGCAGGAGCTGAAGAATTTTCCCTCTCGTTTTCGGAGAATAGGCAAATGGAGCAATTTCCGCGAGCAATTGCGGAAACTCTAATTCGTTTAAATCTTCTTTATTTATATACACAGTACAAATTTAGTGAGAAAATATGAATGTTAATTTGAAAATGCTTTAATTTGAATTTTTGGAAACCCCTCAAAATGATTAATCCTGAAAGCGTACGCCATTTAATCTTATGAAACTGCAAACCGAACGTTTAGTATTGAAAGAAATCAACGAAAGCCATACTGAAGATATCCTGAAAATCCGTAGCAATGCAACCATTAATCGCTTTGTGAAAAGGAACTCACCTAAAAACAATTACGATGCATTGCAGTTTATTTTAACCATTAAGGAAAGAACCAAAAACGGGCAGACCTTTTATTTTGGGATTTCATATAAAGACCAGCCCAACATAATCGGCACCATCTGCTTCTGGAATTTCTCTGAAGACCGCACCACCGCTGAGATAGGATATGAGCTTCTTCCCGAATATCACAGGAAAGGTATTATGTCTGAAGTTCTGGATGCTGTTTTGCCTTACGGGTTTGATTATTTACAACTCAAAGAAATTTTGGCCATCACCCATTCGCTGAACGAAGCCTCAAAGGCTTTACTGCTGAAGCATCATTTTGTTGTGGAAAAAAACAGCAAGGACGAGGATTTTCCGGAACATCAGGTTTTCAGCCGTAAGAAAATACAGGGTAATTTTTAAAATCAGTATATTTGTTTAAGTACAAATTGACATCCAATGAATCTGTCAACCGAAAGAAATGAGCTGATAAAACCGATCAGTACTCTCCAAAATATTTTTATCATTGCTAAACAGAATGAAATCATTAATAAGTTATAAATACCAACAGATTTTTAGATGTCACTGCTATGGTTGCTGATCAGTATGGAAGCTCAAACCTTCTTATAAAGGCAAGAAAATTGATAAGCATTACAATGACCGTAACTTTCGACGAATATTTTAAATTAATAAACCAACCAATAGAATTTAATTTTCAAATTAATTCATCTTCAAATTTTCAAATATACCTATGACCTGGACAGATGTTTTAGCCCCGATAAAAAATACGCCTTACTTTACAAACCTTTGGGAAAAAGTAAAACAGGAATATGCATCCACCAAAGTATTTCCTCCGAAAAACCAGATTTTCAGGGCACTAGAAATTACTCCTTTTGATGATGTGGAGGTCGTTATTTTAGGCCAGGATCCTTATCATAATGACTATCAGGCTAATGGTTTGTGTTTTTCCGTTTCCGAACAGGTTGCGGCACCGCCTTCGCTGAAAAATATTTTTATAGAACTGAAAGATGACCTGGGCGTTGTAAGGACTTCCAAAGAACTGGACGACTGGGGCAGGCAAGGCGTCTTGCTTTTGAATGCTACGCTTACCGTACGGGCACACTCACCCAATTCGCATAAAGATCTGGGATGGGAGAAGTTCACCGACTTCATCATTAAGGAAATTTCAGACAAAAAAGAAAATGTCGTATTTGTTTTATGGGGTGCGTTTGCACAGAAAAAAGCCGAACTGATTGATCCGGCTAAGCATTTTATCCTGAAATCTGCGCACCCGTCTCCGTTTTCCGTACACAGGGGATTTTTTGGGAGCAAACCTTTTTCAAAAATCAATGAATATCTTGTTTCAAAAGGAAAGAAACCTATTTCTTGGTAGCATTTGTCGCAGACTTCTGAATGATGATTCCGATTTTATATTTACCTCTTAAAGCACTGGTGCCTTCTGCCGAGGTAGGATAGGGGTTAATCGTATGCAGTGAAATGGTATATCCGTTAAAGTCGGCAGACTGGTGGTAGTTCCTTCCCGGATTTTCCGTACTGGCCAGGTTAAGGATAACCGGGCGGGTAGCGGTACCCATGACTTCTACCTGAGCTACAGCAACGCCGGCCCAGATGCAATTCACGCCCTCCGGACAGCGGCTGTCTTCAGAAACTCCTTTGAATGTGACATTCATGTCATATTCTTTCAGGAACTTGTTTTCACCTTCCGAAAGATTGATCAGGGCATTATCTTTTGCAGAACTACTGTTCATAGCTGTTTGTGGAGTATTAATTGAAGAAGCATTTTTTGCGTTGGCTCCTTTCCGTGTATTGCAGTTCAGTACGGACATCAGGCCGATACTGAATAAAATGGTTTTAGGAATCATACTCATCAGATTATGTTTAACATATCCAGGATAACCACCAAAAACATTGCCACACCTACCACCAGACTGAAACCGGTGCCATAAATGAATCCTATAAGAGCTCCTTTGGTTGATTTTAAAGCTTTATTCATGTCTTTGCTGTCGTGGAGCAATTCACCAATGAATACTCCGGCAAACATCCCGATTAGGAAACCCAGTGGAATCGGTAAAAACATTCCCACAATAGTTCCGATCACAGATCCTATACTTCCCCAGCGTGTTCCTCCATATTTCTGGGTGGTTTTGGCCGGAATGACGTAATTCAATACCACTGAAATAGCAGTCAGGGCTCCGAAAACCCAGATATACAGCATCGGCAGATCAGCATCAGTCCCGAATTTATAGATCAGCAGTCCGCAAATGCTCAGGAGCAGACCGGGCAGCACAGGAAGAAAAGTTCCTAACATGCCCAGAAATAAAAGGACCAGGCAGAGAATATCAATAAGTATAGTGTCCATAATATGTAAGATATCTTAAATGGTGCATAATTAACTGAATCCGCTACCAAAATAATTCCAAAAATAAAATGCAGATCATGCTTTACGATGTTTTGAATGGTATCCAGATAGCCGGGCAAACCTATGAAATCATAAAATTCCACTGCAATTCATGTCATGCAGGTAATTTCGAGAAGATTTGGAAAGACTTTTGCTGCAATATTTAGTTGTTAAGATTTGTAAATTTGCTCTTATGAAAGACGAAATACAGGATACCAAAGATTTTTTCCAGGACTTAAGCTACCAGTTATATGAATACATCAGCCGCATATCGCCTTCGGGTCTGGACTGGTTTTTTCACATGATTACAAAATTAGCATTGTTACTGGCTGTCTTTTTTGTGATAGATTTTATCTGTAAACCTGTGATCAATATTATCTTCCGGTTTTTTCATGATGAGCAGAAATATCCTATCATCAAGTCCATTTATGATTCCAAGATTACCAATTCTGTAGCGCATCTTATTGCCTTATCTGTAGTGGCAAGCATTAATCCCTCAATTTTTCCGCCACGATCGATTCCTAATACCAATATATTCATCATCAGGTCAGTCAACCTCGGTTTTGTACTGACGCTTGCGGGAATGCTGTACAGATCGCTCACCGCTTTCAGGGGATATTTTATCATCAAACAGGATTTCTACAAAATAATGGCGTTGAATGCCATTTCAGAAACCGTAAAAATACTTGGGATCTTCATATTTTCTGTGGTAGGGATCTGTGTTATCTTTGGTATAAAAGGTACCACTATCGTAGGGAGTCTTGGAGCCATAACGGCTGTTCTGGTACTGGTTTTCCGGGATACGATCCTGGGATTTGTGACCGGAATTCATGTAGCTACTTCCAAGAACCTTAAAGTAGGAGACTGGGTAAGCATTCCTAAATATAATGTGGAAGGGAATATTGCCGAGATCAGCCTCCTGACCACCAGGATCAATAATTTTGATAAAACTTTCTCCACCATACCAACGTATGATCTGCTGACCACCGAGATCAAAAACCTTCAGTACATTTCTGAGAATAACGCCAGGAGAATTAAGAAATCTATCTATTTTAATATCAATTCTTTTAAATTCCTTACCGACGAGGATATCGAACGACTGAAATCGATCAATCTTATATCTGATTATCTTACCAAAAGTATCCTGGAACTGAGGAAAGAAAAAGAAAATATGCAGCACCCTGAAGAGATTATTAATGGACGGCAACTGACCAATATAGGACTCTTCAGGTATTATGCGCAGAAATATATTGAGCGGATTCCTGAATTGGATAAAGAAGGTCCGATGATTGTACGGCAGCTTAACATAACTCCACAGGGACTTCCGTTAGAAGTATATTCCTTTACGACAGATACGGAATGGATCAGGTTTGAGCAAATCCAGTCGGATATCTTTGACCATCTGCTGGTGGCTTCAAAAGAATTCGACCTTGAGGTGATGCAGGTTAAAACCTAGATGGCAAAATCTGTACTCAGTATGATAAAAACATTCACTCTATCAAAGATTAAGGATCTGCTGATCATCGATACCGTTAAATGTTTGCCAAAAAAGCCCACTTTAAGTTGGCTTTTTTTTATTTTTGTACCATGACAAAGTTAAGCGTAAACATCAATAAAATTGCAACCTTAAGAAATGCAAGAGGGGGAGAGACTCCCAGTGTTACAGAAGCTGCCGTAAAAATTCAGGAATTCGGGGCACATGGAATCACCATTCATCCTAGACCCGACGAAAGGCATATTACCAGGAAAGATGTTTATGACCTGAAACCTTTGGTGACTACAGAGTTCAATATAGAAGGCAATCCTCACCGCCCGTTTATTGAGATGGTCCTGGAGGTAAAACCCGAACAGGTGACGCTTGTTCCGGATGCTGATGATGCAATTACTTCCAACGCCGGATGGGATACCAGAAAGCACCTAGATTTTCTTACCGATATTATTGCGGAATTTAAGAATGCAGGCATCAGAACTTCGATTTTCCTTGATCCGAATCCGCAACTCGTGGAATATGCCGCCAAAACCGGAACAGACAGAATTGAGCTGTATACGGAAGCCTACGCCAGAGATTATTCAGCAAATAAAGAAAAGGCAATACAAACTTATTATGATACTGCTGTAGTGGCGTCTGAATATGGATTAGGCATTAATGCCGGCCATGATCTGAGCCTTGACAACCTGAAATATTTTTCAGACCATATCCCAAACCTGCTTGAAGTATCTATCGGTCACGCTTTAATTTCTGAAGCATTGTACATGGGTATGGAAAATACCGTTCAGGCCTATCTGAAAAGACTGGCCAGGTGGTAGGCTGCGGACAGGATTAAATGTCAGACATCTGACATCAAACTGAAATTCAAAAATCCAACATCTAGTATCTAACATCTTGACAAAACATAATGGAAATTTTACATTCAAAAATATTCGGTGAACAATTAACTTCAACCCCGCTCCTTGTTTTCCACGGGCTTTTCGGCATGCTGGATAATTGGGGAAGTTTCGGAAAAGAAATGGGAGAACTGCTGCCCGTACATCTGATTGACCTCAGAAACCACGGCCGGAGTTTTCATTCAGAAAATATGTCCCATGACGACCTGGCTGGAGATATTGTAGCGTATATGAACCACTACGGGATCGATAAAGCACATGTGCTGGGCCATTCCCTGGGAGGGAAAGCAGTGATGCAGTTTGCCATCCGGTATCCTGAAAAAGTTGAGAAGCTGATCGTGGTGGATATTGCCCCCAAAGCTTACCCGCCGCACCATCAGGGTATCATCAAGGCGTTGGAAAGTGTCGACTTTAATACCGTAAAATCACGGACGGAAGTTGAAAATGTATTAAGCCAGTACATTCATGAAAAATCAACCATACAGTTTCTGACCAAAAACCTGTACTGGGATGATGATAAGAAACTGAACTGGAGGTTTAATCTTAAAACACTGTCTGAAAAGTACAATGAATTTGTGGCCAACGCCATAAAGTTTGGGGTCTTCAACGGAGAAACCTTATTTATTGCCGGTGAGAAATCCAACTATATTCTTCCGCAGGATGAATTTGCCATCAGGCAGCAATTTCCTAAAGCTAAAATAGTAACCATTAAAAATGCCGCTCATTGGGTACAGGCTGATAATCCGGTAGATTTTAGTCATGTGGTCAAAGAATTTTTAAACTTAAATTAATAATATTCCTATTTTAATTATATTAAGTTAAAATTTTATTAAAGTATGGGTTTATTTCTCGGCGTATTGAAAATTTTGTATATTAGGCCAATCAAATTACAAAGTTTTTAATACCGTGAAAAAAACTAAGAAACCATTTTTTGCCTCTTTCCTTGAAAAGCAGGTGAAAGATTCTCAGACGATTAAAGGAGGCTCCGGAACGGGAGTTCTTAAAGACCAGGTGACGGGCGTACAGAATGACGATATTACCAGCCCGGGAAATGACACTGTATCGATGAAATATCCTTCGGACAGTGATGAATCGGGAGGATAGACCTCTAAAAACTATCAAATCATTTTAAACCAACCAAATCAAAACATTATGAAAAACAAGAATTCAAAGAAAAAGCCCTTCTTTGCTTCATTTCTTGAGAAGCAAATCAAAGACCCTGAAACTGTAAAAGGAGGAACAGATGTCAGCATTCCTGAAAGGGATGTCATAACAAAACCTTCCGTAGACACCGTAACATCCCCTAAAGATGATATGATGCATACCATGAAATATCCTTCAGACGGTGATGATGATTCCGCTACTTTGTAACAGAGAATCATTCAACTGATGATCTGAACAATGATATCAAAGGAAACTTATCCATTAAGTTTCCTTTTTTTAATAACAATGGTAATATGATTCTCTGCATCACCCATTCCGGCGATTATTACAACGTCGATCTTTTCTTTGCCTATCTGAAGTCTAAAGGCATCCCTTTTTTCAGGCTTAACTCAGATCACCTCAATCATCTTCAGAAGATCAGCATCGGTCAGGATTCATTTGAACTTACTGATGAGGATGGTAATACCGTGCACTCCGATGACATCAAAGGAGTCTGGAACAGGAAAACCTGGGGTGTTCAAGCCCCTGAAGAAATGGAAGAAGAGTATAGGCCTGTGTTCATTAATGAATACAGGAATCTGACGTACAATCTCATCACTTCCCTGGAACATCTCCCGTGGATCAATCCTTATGAATCTGAAAGGAAAACAGACGGCAACAAAATGTACCAGCTCAGGGTAGCACAGAAAAACCAGCTGAACGTTCCGGAAACACTCTTTTCCAATGATGCTGAAAAGATTACATCTTTTTTTTACCGCTGCTGCAATGGCAAGGCGGTAGCCAAGCTTCATGGGGTAATGTCAAAATCCATGACCGGAGAACAGATGCTTTCCACGATGATCATTGAAGAAGACAGTCTTGACAGCATTGAAGATATCGCATACTGCCCGATGATCTTTCAGCCGTATATAGAAAAAGAGTATGAGCTGAGGATTGTCTATGTGGACGGAATATTTTTCACCGGTAAAATCAATAACGCTGACCATGCAGACTGGCGGGTGGCCAACAGCAATTATTTCTGGTCTGCCTACACGCTCCCGGAAAATATCTGCCAAAACCTGACTGCTATGATGCGCGAACTGGTGCTTTGTCTGGGCGCTATAGATATGATCCGAGGAAAGGACGGAAACTATTATTTCCTTGAGGTTAATCCTCAGGGAGAATGGGGAATGCTGCAGAAAGAGCTGGATTTCCCTATTGCAGAAACCATTGCCGATTACCTTATCAAAAGAATAAACATCCATGAATAACAAAATTTTAATCATTACCCATACGGGAGATAATTTTTCCATAGAAAAAGTAACAGAATACATAGAAAATAACGGTTTTGAGGTCATTCGTTTCGACGTAGACCTTTATCCCATACAGAACAGACTTTCCACCCTTTTTGAAGACGGAAAGTGGATCAGTGTCCTGGAAACTTCCGAAACAAAGTACCGGTTGGACGACATCGCTGCTGTATGGTACAGAAGAGCCTACAATATCGGCAGCGGCTTGAAAGAGGAAATGGATGCCAAATTTTATGGCGCTGCCATGGGTGAGATCCGCAATACCCTTTTCGGTTTCCTGGAGTCCATAGATGCGTACTCGCTGGGTAAACCAAGCGTATATCGGAGACTCGACAGCAAAGAAGAACAGCTGAAAATTGCAGACAAAATAGGGCTTAAAATTCCTGAAACCTGCATGACCAATAATCCTGAGCAAGCCAGGCAGTTTATCCTTAAGCATAAAAATGTCATCGGGAAAATGCAGACCGGATTTGCCATTTACGAAGATGGGGTAGAAAATGTGGTATTTACCAATGTTATTGATGAAGATAAGCTTGAGGAATTGGATTCGCTACAGTATTGCCCGATGCAGTTCCAGACCCGCATTGAAAAGAAAAAGGAACTCCGGGTGACCATAGTAGGGCAGGATATTTATGCATTTGAAATAGATTCCCAGAAATCTGAAGCCGCTAAAATCGACTGGAGAAAAGATGGGATCAACCTTATCGACCAGTGGGTGGAAACACAGCTTCCAAGGGAGATAGAACTGAAGCTGCTCGAACTTCTGGACGTCTACCATGTAGATTACGGAGCCATTGATATCATCCTTTCTCCGGAAGACGATTACTACTTTATAGAAATCAATGCAGCCGGGGAGTTTTTCTGGCTGGACAATCTTACTGATGGAAACCAGATCTCCAAAAGTATCGCCGATCTACTCTGTGATAAGGCTCCAAGGCGTAATAACAGTGTTTTGGCTTAACTTAAATACTCCATTTATAACATAACCTTTCTTCGGAAAGGTTTTTGTTTGATATAAGAACAGTAAATCGTATTATTGCTGAAATTCAATTGCATTTTGCATTAAAAATCGCAAATTTGCAAACGGGTATTGTATTAGTGATAAAACTTATGAAGGCATACACGCGATATGCAGCAACAGGAAAATAAATCTAACTACATAAAAGAACAAGAAATGGTTTTGGTAACGGGTGCAACCGGAATTCTGGGAAGGGTAGTGGTTCTTGAGCTGCTTAAGAGAGGGAAAAAAGTCCGTGCAGCGAAACGTTCCGGAAGCAATCTAAAGGATGTAAAAAACTCCTACCGCTTTTATACGGAGGATCCTGATGCCGCATTCAGTGCTATTGAATGGGTAGAGCTTGATTTTGATGACCTTACATCACTTCAGACAGCGCTGGAAGGTGTGGAGGAAGTATATCACTGTGCGGCAAAAGTAAGTTTTAATCCCAAATATGAAAAGGAGATGTACCATATCAATATTAAAGGTACAACCAATCTTCTGTATGCCTGCGAACAGTCATCTGTAAAAAAGTTTCTGTACATCAGTACCATAGCAGTTCTGGATGGATTTAATGAAGAGGGTGAGCTGGACGAAGGTTCAGATTTCAATGCCAAGGAAGAACATTCTGCCTATGCCATTTCCAAACACATGGCAGAAATGGAGGTATGGAGAGCCTCTGCGGAAGGTTTACAGATAGCAATTATCAATCCCGGGATGATTATCGGCAGCGGCGGATGGAACCAAAGCAGTGGCCAGCTTTTCTCGGTATTTGAGAATAACCGTTTCACTTTTCCTGGTGGATCTGCCTATGTGGATGTCCGGGATGTTGCTGAAATAGCTGCTGAACTGATGGATAGAAATATATTCGGGGAAAGGTTTATAGCCATTTCCGGAATGAAGAAATATGAAGACATCGGAAAGATCATCAGGAAAAGGCTGGGACTGAAAGAGCCGGTAGTGCTTAAGAAAAGGCAGCTTGGTGTAGGAAGGATTGTCAACGTTTTATTGGGGTGGCTTATTCCGCCTTTACGCATGGTGACCAAATCCAATATTGCATCCATAACGTCATTCAATACTATATCCAACCAGAAAATAAAAGACAGACTTAATTTCCGCTTTATCCCCGTTGATGAAAGTCTGGAATTTCATTTGAACAATTATATTAACGATAAAAAAAGCTGATCCTATACATGAATCTTGCAGAGGCTATTATTGCCCATAATGTAAAAAAGCATCCCGTAAAATCAGCCATTGGGTTTAAAAAGAAGGAAGAACCCTGGAAAGAACTGAGCTGGAAGAAGTTTTCCGAAATTATTTTTAAAACCGCCAATGCCTTAAAAACCGCAGGAATTCAGGAGAATGATAAAATTGCCATCTATTCTGACAATTCTGCAGAATGGATGATTTTTGACCTTGCTTCCATGGTGATCGGAGCAGTTTCCGTTCCGGTATATTCTACCAATAATGCCGGACAGGCAGAATATATCATACAGGATTCAGGAGCTAAAATAATTCTGGTGGGTAACCAGGCACAATATGATGCCTGCCTGGAGCTTCTACAGAAAGATGATAATGAGCTTCAGGCTATTATCGTTTCAAAAAAAGCAGTCTGGATTAAAAAAGAATTCAGCAGCTATTACCTGGAAGATTTCATTTCCAAAGCTTCTCCCAAAGCAGAGATCTGCAAAAAGGAAGAAAATGACGTAGCAACACTTATTTATACTTCAGGCACCACAGGAACCCCAAAAGGTGTCATGCTGACCCATGGGAATTTTAAAAAGGCCCTGGATGCTCATTTTGAATTCTTTAAGTTTAAAAACTTTGAAGAAGAACTTTCCCTGGCCTTTTTGCCGTTGAGCCATGTTTTTGAAAGAAGCTGGACATTATTATGCCTGTATGGCGGAGCAAGGGTCTATTTTCTGGAAGATCCCAAGAATATTGCCAAAGCGCTGGAAGAGGTAAAGCCCACTATGATGTGTTCTGTGCCGAGGTTCTTTCAGAAGATCTATGCAGCAGTACTTGATAAAGCGGAAAAGAGCTCTCCTTTGAAAAAGAAAATATTCAATTGGGCACTCGCTACCGGCTGGGAAGCCTCAGAATTCAGGAGAAATGAAAAACCCCTGCCTTTAGGACTTAAAATCAGGCAGGCAGTAGCTGATATGCTGGTTTTTAATACAATTAAAGATAAGATGGGCGGTAGGTTGTGGTTTCTGCCTTGTGGAGGTGCCTCACTTTCTCCTGAAGTAACCCAGTTTTTTGAATCTGTGGGAATCCATATAACCGTTGGGTATGGGCTTACAGAAACTACAGCTACATTAACACTCTTTCCTTTAACGCATTTTGGACACGGGACCAGCGGAAAGCCTTTGCCGGGAGTGGAAATCCGTTTCGGGGAAAATGATGAGATCCAGGCCAGAGGAAACGGGATCATGAAAGGCTATTATAAAAGGCCTGAAGAAACCCGCAATGCATTTACAGAAGACGGATGGTTCAAGACCGGAGATGCCGGGAAATGGGATGACCACGGAAACCTGATCATTACAGACCGTATCAAAGACCTGATGAAGACTTCCAACGGCAAATATGTTGCACCACAGCAGATTGAAAACCTCCTGACCAATAACAATTTCATTCAGCAAATTATCCTTATTGCAGAAGGCCGCCAGTTTGTCTCGGCCCTGATTGTTCCTGATTTTGAATTCCTGAAGGACTTTATCCGTGATCATAATATTCCGTTCACCAGCTGGAAAGAGATCGTGAAAAATGAAACGGTCATCAGCTTCTATAAAGAAAAAACAAAACAGCTGCAGCATGACCTTGCTGAATTTGAAAAGGTCAAGAAGTTCACACTGATGCCTGCTGAATTTGAAATCAACAGCGGCGAAGTAACCCCTACCCTAAAAGTAAAAAGAAACGTAGTTCTGGATAAATACAGGGATATCATTGAAGATATGTACTCATAACCTCAGAACTCCAAATGATCAATTATCCTCAAAATATGACGACCACACAAGAATTTCTGGGAAAACAGGATTTCAGTATCTCCTCAAAAACAGTTTCAGGCAGCTGCCCGTCCAATATTGCCCTCATCAAGTATTGGGGCAAGTACGAACATCAGATCCCTGCCAATCCCAGCATCAGTTATACCCTGAACCATTGCAGGACTAATACGGAAATTGAATTTTCAGCAGGAGAGCCTTTTTCGGTTCAGACCTACCTTTCCGGTACGGAAGAAGTGAAATTTGCAGAAAAAATAGAAAAATATTTTAAAAATATAGAATCATACCTTCCGTGGATCCTGAAAGGGAAATATACCATCCGGACAGAGAATACTTTTCCCCACAGCTCTGGGATTGCCAGTTCGGCTTCCGGTTTCGGGGCTATTGCCAAATGCCTGATGGCACTCGATGAAGAATTTTCTGGGAAAATTTCTGAAGATGCATCTTTAAGAAAGGCTTCATTCCTGGCCCGCCTCGGCAGCGGAAGTGCGTGCAGAAGTTTGTATAACGGGCTGATTGTATGGGGAAATTCAGATGAAGTGGAAGGAAGCTCGGATCTATTTGCCGTTCCTTATCCTGAAACGGAAATCCATGATGTTTTCAGGGATTTCAATGATTGGGTACTGCTGATCCATGAAGGTCAGAAGAGTGTATCCTCAACAGTAGGACACGGGCTGATGAATACCAATCCATACGCAGAAAGAAGATTCCAGGAAGCAAGGGAAAATTTTATCCCGATGAAAGAAATCCTGAAAACAGGGAATATGGAACGCTTTATCACCCTGGTAGAACACGAGGCACTGACACTCCATGCAATGATGATGATGAGCGAACCGGCATTCATCCTGATGAAAACAGGTACCCTGGAAGTTATCAATAAAATCTGGGATTTCAGAGCAGAGAGCGGGTTGCCTTTATTTTTTACCTTAGATGCCGGTGCCAATGTTCATCTGTTATTTCCGAACAATGGCTCGGAAGACAGGATAAAAGCATTTATAGAAGCTGAACTGTTGAAGTACACACAGAAAAACGGAGTGGTAAAGGATGTCATGAAATTCTAGATCCGGCGTCCGGCAGGATATAAAAATAAAAAAAGCAGGTCACTCTACAGGCCTGCTTCATTATTCTATTTTAATCTTCGGTAACAACAGCATCCCGGTTGCCGTCTTCCTTCTTACCTTCTTCAATCATTTCTTCAGCTTCGGCTTCTTCTTCAGCGGTGGCTTCTTCAATCTGTTCTTCCTGCTCGGTATTCTGGTGGTCTATGAAAAATTCACAGTATACCGGAAGATGGTCTGATCCGAAATTCTCCATGGTGGTCAGCTTGCGGATAAAAATATCCTCGCTGTGGAACATCAGGTCGATCGGGAATCTCAGGAGCTTATACTTTGCATGGAAAGTAGAAACGAAGGCGCGCCCGATCCTTGGATCGATCAGTTCACTGGTTTTCCTGAACAGGATAGAAGACCTGGACCAGGCAACATTATTGAAATCACCGACTACAATGGTTGGTTCTTTTATTTCCTGAACTCTTTTTGCGGTGCTCAGCAGGTCGCCATCCCTTTCTTTAGATGTTTCTTCTTCGGTAGGGCTCGGTGGTGGCGGGTGGATCCCGAAGAATACAAATGAAAAGCCGTCCTCAGTTTCCAGATGCGCTTCGATAGTCGGAATGTCATCGGCAACAAAATAATGTGTTTTTGCATCCTTGATTCTGATCTTGGAATAAAAATGCATGCCGTAGGTATTTTCCAGGGTAACCTTATGATGGAACGGGTAATCCTGTTCCAGTACGCGTAATGCTTTTTCCCAGTCGCCATTGCTTTCCATGGTGAGGAAGATTTCAGGCTTGCATTTTTCAATCAGCTGAATGAAACGTTTATATTCGGTATTGAACTGGTAGACATTTGCGGAAATAAAATGGATGTCCCTGGAAGAGTTCCTGCCTTTACCCGATCTTTTGACAGGATACAGCGGTGTGTATTTGATCAGGATGATTCCATGATGAATGAACATCAGGATGAGCAATCCCTGAAAATACCACAACAGGGGTGAAGGAGAGACCAGGAAGCCCAGCCCGAAAGTAATAAGGGTAAAAAACGTAATCTGTATTTTCCCGAATTCCGGAACCCGAAAGATCCAGTGGGAATTCTGTATTTTAGGAAGTAAGGTTAAAATAAGAAGCAGTATCGTTAATCCTGCGTAGACGTTCCACATATGTTTAATTATGTGCATAAAAGTAACTTATTTTTATAATTTTTCAAAAAGATTTTCATTACTTTTATTCCCATCAATACTTTCTGCCGTGCATTTAAAAATCCATCACATTGCCATCATCTGTTCAGATTATGCTGTCTCTAAGAAGTTTTATACGGAAATACTGGGCCTGAATATCGTGCGTGAAGTTTACCGTGAAGAACGGCAGTCTTACAAGCTTGATCTGGCCATAGGAGACCAGTATGTCATCGAACTTTTTTCTTTTCCGGACCCTCCGGAAAGGCCTTCAAGGCCGGAATCCTGCGGTTTGAGGCACCTTGCTTTCTCCGTAGAAAATGTGAGCAATACGCGCACAGAGCTCATTAAGAAAGGTGTAGACTGTGAAGAGGTCCGCATCGATGAGTTTACGGGAAAAGCATTTTTCTTTATTCAGGATCCGGATCAACTGCCCCTGGAATTTTATGAAAGATAAATAATTAGCTTGCGTAGCCTGTGAAAAAGCTGATTACCATAATGGCAAGGACCACCGAAGAAATGAATACATACACATAATCTTTTTCCTTGAGGTAACCAATCCAGGCAAAAACAATTCGCATGAGAGGGGTGAGGATCAGCAGCAAAATGCCCAGCTGGATGATGGCCATGCCTTCACCTTTACCCAGTGAATGCCAGAATTCTCCCCATATTTTCTCAGATGAAGAGCCCATCTGAAGCGAGGTGTATTTTTTAGGCATCTTAAAACCTTCCGTAAAAAGCTTGATAAACCCTACCAATGATGTGATCACAGATAGAATGACTCCCAGTCTCAGAAGATTGCCTACGGAACGGTTCAGGTCTATATCAGTAAAATCTTTTCTCATCTGAAGCTCTGGTTAATTCCGTTATACATCATATATATAGACAGGATGGTGATGACGATCGCAAAAAACGTCTTTAATTTCTTGGTTTTGGAGACCATCAGGGTCTTTGATCCGATGAAGCTTCCTACTACGACACCAATCAGTACCGGAGCTACGATTACCGGAACGATTTCGCCCCGCTGGAAATAAATCATCGCACTGGCTACAGCCGTTACACCGATCATAAAATTACTGGTGGTGGTAGACACTTTAAAAGGGAGCTTCATCATATTGTCCATAGCAAGAACTTTAAGTGCTCCTGATCCGATGCCAAGCAGTCCTGACATTGCTCCCGCAAACATCATCATTAAAAAACCGGGTACTGTATTCCTGGCAGAATAACTTTTTATGATGCCTTTATCCGGAAATGTTCCGTACAATTTCAGCTTTTCTTCCAGGCTCCCTTTAATAATGGGTTCCTGATGGTCCGGCTTTCCTTTAAGATTTAATATTACCGTCAGAAGAAGGATGCTGGCAAAGATAATCCCGATGGTATTCGGATTCAGCATTCCGGAGACCAGTGCGCCTACAATAGCGCCTGAAGTAGTCGCGATTTCGAGGAACATGCCGATCCTCATGTTGGTGAAACCTTCCTTGACAAAAGCAACGGCAGCACCGGAAGAAGTTCCGATTACTGAAATAAGGGAAGCCCCGATTGCATAATGCATAGGTACACCGAAGCCCAGCGTAAGAAGAGGAATGATGATGACACCTCCGCCCAATCCCGTAAGCGAGCCCAGCAGTCCTGCCGAAATAGCTCCCAGGAATAGAATGATGATTTCTGACATGCTACAAATATAAAACTATTGTGGTAGTCTGCCAAACGTTTAAAAAAGATAAATTTGACGTATTTTTGCACAAATGAACGGCAAATGAAACTATTCTATATCATTCTGGGAGCCACCCCAAAAGGCAGAAATATCGAGCAGCATGACGTGTTCTTCGGGATTGCGGAAAACCTCAAAGACCTGGTTCCTGAGATGAAAAAGTTCTGGCAGGAGGCAGATGGTAAAATCCATATCGATGCTTATCAGGAAGTGCGCTTTGCAGACGGATATGAGTTAAAAATTACAGAAAGAACAGGAAAAGATTCAGACGACCAGTTGTACTTTATCAACCTTGGCGGTTATAAGCCCGGATACTTTGAGGAATTTCATGAGCAGCATCTCATGGTAGGCAAATCTATGGGGGAAGTTGTGAAACGTGTCAAGAAAACCGAATTTTACCAGACGATGGGTTTTAAAGGTGCAGAAAGCCATATCGATGAAAAACATGGAGTAGACATTGACGATATCTTCAGGCTAAATGACATTCTGCCGGAAACCATGAAAGAAAAGTATTCTATCGTACTGGAAAAATCTGAAGAACAAAACCAGAATAATGTCATGCACTTAGGCTACCTGAGAATTGAAAAGCTGCAATGATCTGATGCATGTTTATCACCTTTACTATTAAATCAATACAAATATAACAGATACAGAACAATGAAAATAGGAATTTTAGGCGGAGGGCAGCTCGGAAGAATGCTTATTCAGGAGGCTTTGAAATATGATGATCAGTTTTACACTTTAGATCCGGCTCCGGATGCGCCCTGCCATACGATTTCCCATTTTACACAGGGGAATTTCAATGATTACCAGACGGTAATGGATTTCGGAAAAGACAAAGAAGTAATCACCATTGAAATTGAGCATGTGCATGCAGGAGCGCTGGCTGCACTGGAGGAACAGGGAGTAAAAGTAGTTCCCAATTCCAAAATCATTACCATCATTCAGCAGAAAATCCTCCAGAAAGAATTTTATAAGGCCCATGATATTCCAAGCCCTGAATTTCAGGTAGTCCGGGATTGGAACGAAGACATCACCATGCCACTGCCTTTTGTACAGAAAATGAATACCGGAGGATATGACGGTAAAGGAGTACAGGTCATCCGCACAGAGGAGGATCTGCAAAAGCTCTGGAAAGAGCCGTCTGTCCTGGAAGCTTTAGTGGATATTGATAAAGAGCTTTCTGTGATTGTTGCCAGAAACGAAAACGGGGAAACCAAGACTTTCCCGGTTACTGAAATGGTGGCTGACCCGAAGCTGAATCTTCTGGATTTCAATATTTGTCCTGTACACCTGAATGATGACATTGCCGGGCAGATTGACCATATCACAGCAAAATTCCTGGAAGCAGTAAATTCCCCGGGATTATTTGCTATTGAATTATTCCTGGATAAGGAGGGTAAAGTATGGGTAAACGAAACGGCACCAAGGCTTCATAATTCAGGGCATCAGAGCCAGGAAGGAAATGCCAATTCCCAGTTTGAACAGATGTACCGGGTGGTTAAAAACCTGCCTCTGGCTGATACTGATACCATGACCTATAGCGGTATGCTGAATCTGGTGGGTGCGGAAGGACACAGCGGAAAAGTAGTTTACCAGGGAATGGAAGAAGTGCTGAAACTGCCGAAAACCTATGTGCACCTTTATGGTAAGACAGAAACCAAGCCGGGAAGAAAAATGGGGCACATTAATGTGCTGGCTGAGTCCAGGGAAGAACTGATGGATAAGCTTGTTAAGGTCAAGGAAATGGTAAAAGTTATCGCCGGATAAGATTAACAAAGGCTGCCTGAACAGGCAGCCTTTGTGTTTTTACATGACTGATTTTTCGGTCAGCTATATCAGTTTATTTGAATATCTTCTTAATGACGTTCCCAATTTCCATAAAATCACCGTGGTTGCCTACCGAACGTTTCTCTGCATATTCCTGGTTATATTCAGAAAAAGGATAGATCAGCAGGTAATTGTTGTTTTTCAGGTATTTGTTCAGGAGCTCAGGGATAAATCTCATCCGTGGAACATAAGATGCCATGCCTCTTTTGGCCATCAGGATAATAAGGGCTTCGTTTTCTTTCAGTCCGGCTGCCGTCTGTTCCCCGTCGTGCCATGTATTCATGATGATGAATTCAGCCTCAATATTCGCTTTTTTAATAATCTTCTGGAGGATTTCCAGGATAACTTCAGGCGCGTAGAACGTCATGGTAGCCCCTGAGTTTCGGGCGATATTCCAGACCCTGAGCAATGCATGGAAAAAACCGGGTTCCAGATGCCCGTTTTCCGGGATCATGACCGCATATTTCTTAATGGTGGATAAAGGCTGTGCCGCATGGTACACCAGGACATTCACATCATCATTCTGAAGGTAGCCGTTATACAGGTTATACACAAACGAAGGAGAAAAGCCTTTGACATCTTCCAGGCCGATGATCAGATCCGTAATATTCTGTTCTTTGATGACATTATTCACCCCGTTGATCACATCGTTATCATATCTCTTCAGTGCCTGAAGTTTGACATCGGCTGCTGCTGCCGTATCGGTAGCCTGATGAAGAATCTTTTCCGCATTCTTCACTGAAGACTCATTTTTATCTTCATTGATTACATTCAGGGCAAAAACATGGTCTGTATTGGAGTGTGCTTTGATCAGCATTCCCAGGTTAACCATTCTTTCAACTGTTTCCGGATGATTAACGGCCAGCAAAATGTTTTCCTCTTCATGGCTGTTACCGGACACGGTATCTTCATTATCGCTTTCCGCAATTTTCTGGGCACTGGCCATGGATATGAATGAAGAGATAGTACATGAAACCAAAATAAGAAGAATACTTCCGTTCAGGACATGCTCATTCAGCAACCTTACCGGTTCACCGGTTTCCGTTTCAGACAGGATGATGTTGTATCCTACCATTACAGAGGCCAGTGTTGCGGCCGCCGAGGCAGAGCTTAAACCGAAGATCAGTTTTCCTTCCTCTTTGGAGAGTCTGAATGTTTTTTGGGTTGCTACGGCAGAAAGGTACTTACCGCCGATCGAAGCAATCAGCATAATAGCTGCTACTTCAAGCGTTTCCCAGCTTTTGAAGAATACTTTGAAATCAATCAGCATTCCTACGCTGATCAGGAAGAACGGGATAAAAATAGCATTTCCAACAAATTCCACCCGGTTCATAAGGGAGGAGGTGTGCGGAATCAACCTGTTCAGGGCAAGGCCTGCGAAAAAAGCTCCGATAATGGCTTCCACACCAGCCAGTTCAGCGAGCATCGCCGCCAGGTAAATCATGACCAGTACAAAAATATACTGGGAGATCTTGTCATCTACTTTTTTAAAGAACCATCTTCCGATAATGGGGAAGATCAGAAGTACGATCAGCCCGAAAACAATGAAAGAAACGGAGAGCTTCACCCAGAATTCCGTTCCGACCTCTCCCTGGGACATCCCTACAATCACGGCCAGTACAAGTAACGCAAGGATATCGGTGATCATCGTACCGCCTACCGTAATATTTACCGCCAGGTTTTTGGAAATCCCGAGTTTGCTCACCAAAGGGTAGGCAATCAATGTATGGGAGGAGAATAGGCTGGCAAAGAGGATAGAGGTCAGCATAGAAAATCCCAGAAGGTAATAAGCACCTAAATATCCCAGCACAAAGGGAACCGTGAAAGTATAGATTCCGAATGTCAGGCTTTTCCATTTGTTTCTTTTAAAATCCCCCATATCAATTTCAAGCCCTGCAAGGAACATGATGTAGAGGAGTCCGGTTGTCCCTGTCACAACAATACTGCTGTCCCTGGAAAGGATGTTGAAACCGTTCGGCCCTATTACAGCCCCCGCAATGATCAGCCCGAGGAGATGCGGAACTTTGATTTTATTCAGCAGCAGGGGAGCGGCCAGGATAATGATTAAAACAAGCAGGAATTTCAGGACCGGGTCTTCTATGGGAAAACTCAGATTATGTATGTTCAGTAAAATCATAGGTGTTTATTTTGCAGCGCGTACCAGTTCAACGGAAAATTTAGCCATGCAGTTGTTGTCTGCGGCAATTGTTCGTGTTCCTTTGATCTTATTGGCAGAAATATCATTCAGGACAACATTCATATCCACCATTTTTTTTGAGGTTGAATCGGTTTTAAAATTGAGTCTTATTTCATTTTTATCCATCTTTCCGGAGTAGATCCGTACCAGGTTATTGTTGTTGATAATTTTCGTTACCAGCTGGGTGGAATCACTGTCGAATTCCCAAGTATCCGTACGCTGGTCTCCAATGACGTAATCGCTGCAGTTGGATTCCGTACAGATGACCTTTCCGATCCATGAACCGGCAATTTCAGGAGGCCATGAAGCAATGGTCACAGAATCTTTTTTGGCGAAAATACTGTCCCTCATTTTGATGAGCGACTGGTATTCCGATTCTTTCTGGGCAAAAAGTTTCTCTTTCTCCAGCAGCTGCTGCTCTCTGGCTGCAAGGCTCGCTTCTTTGTCTTTATCACGGCAACTGATGATCAGGAGTCCAAAAGTGAATAAAATAAGTATTGTGCTTTTTTTCATATTATAAAGGTTGATGCATCAATATAAGGAAAAATATACAGAAATGAAAATCATGAGCGGGCTAATCTGATCTTCTGCTGCTTGAACATGGAGCGTTTATAATTGATCACAAAGACGCCCAGGATGATCAGGACAGCGGCAACAATAAATTTCCACGTAATTTTTTCATCAAGTATCAGCCAGCTTAAAAATATTGAAATCACGGTATTAATATAAGCCAGTATGGAAACCTGTACGGCAGAAATTTTGGTAAGCGCATAGTGAAAAGCAAAAAATGCCGCTACAGAGCCGAATACCGCGAGATAAACCATCGCTGCCACGCTTTTGAAACTCCAGTTTCCGAAATTATAATCTTCAGAAAACAGAAAGGCAAAAATAATCTG
Organism: Chryseobacterium camelliae; assembly: GCF_030818575.1. Lineage (NCBI taxonomy): Bacteria > Pseudomonadati > Bacteroidota > Flavobacteriia > Flavobacteriales > Weeksellaceae > Chryseobacterium > Chryseobacterium camelliae. The sequence continues at coordinate 2,306,338 of NZ_JAUTAL010000001.1, read as the reverse complement.
GAGTATTCCGGCAAAAGAAAACTGGTAAAACAGGTTGAGGAAAATGTTTTCTGTCTGTATATTGAGTTTTTTGGTAAAGATAGTCCCGGATGCCCAGCCGGCGATCGCAATGAAAAGAAAGATGATTCCTTTGGCATATGCCGGATTGGCCAGGTCACGAACTCCATGCCAGAAGATAAACACAATCCCGCTGAAACTCAGCGATACCCCAACCAGCGATTTTAAGGTAATTTTCTGTAAGCCGAAAGCAGCGCTCCCAAGAAATACAATAATAGGGGAGCAGGCACTGATCAGGGATGTGACGCTGCTGGTTACGGTTTCTTCCGCTACTGTTGTCATTCCGTTGGCGACTACAAGCATCAGCAGTGAAAAAATAATCTGGTAGCCAAGGTTTTTCCATCCGATCCACTGAAGCTGTTTCCTGTATAAAAGGATAAAAAAGATGACGACTGCCGCCAAAAACTGACGAATACCGGCAACAAACCAGGCCGGAATGGTTTCTACGGCTACCCGTATCGACAAAAATGTTGTTCCCCAGACAATGGCAACGGTGAGAACGGCAAACAGGAGTTTGTAATCTTTCAAAATAGTATGGAATTGGTGTGTTGTAACGGAATGATTCAATTTTTAAACCAAAAGGGGCTTCAACAATAAGTTTTAAGCCTTTTGCAGGTCCGGCCTATAATTTTTATCTTTGAGCTTCTAATATAATTAAAGATGATAGGAATAATTATGGGAAGTCAGAGCGACTTGCCGATCATGGAACAGGCCGCAGGTTTTTTGCAAAGCCTGGATATCCCGTATGAACTTACAGTAGTTTCTGCACACAGGACACCGGAACGTATGTTCGATTATGCCAAAACGGCCCAGGAAAGAGGGTTGAAGGTGATTATAGCCGGAGCAGGCGGAGCTGCACACCTTCCGGGAATGGTGGCAAGCTGTACCACGCTTCCTGTGATCGGGGTTCCTATCTTATCCAGCAATTCCATCGATGGTTGGGATTCCGTGCTTTCGATCCTGCAGATGCCGGGTGGAATTCCTGTAGCTACCGTAGCCTTAAACGGTGCTCTGAATGCCGGCATCCTGGCCGCCAAAATCTTGGGTAGCGGTGATAAGGCAGTTGCAGCTAAACTGCAGCAATACCAGGATTCTCTGAAAGACAAGGTGTTGGGAACTGTAGATGATATCAAAACAAAGCATCCTAATCGTTACGATCAGTAGAGATATATTAACTCCGGCCCCGCCAAAGGCGGGGCCGGAGTTAATATAATATTCAGGAAAGAATTCCCACCGTAAGGTAAGCCTAGATGTTATTCCTGAAGCATATTGTCACGGGTATTTTTCTGGACGGCGATAGCTCCGAAAATAGCCAGCAGGAAAGCGAAAGCGTAAAAGCCTTTTTCACTTGGGAGAATCGTGGCATTCCACAGACCTATTGCCAGAAGCACAATAGACGAAAGCGTGGCAAACCAGCATATTCCGTAATAGATATCGGTTACCGGAATGTTTTCCAGCCGGTCCCGTACTGCTTTCTGCAGGGAAACAACGGCAAAAAGTCCGTACAGCAGGATCGTAAAATAATATCCTTTCTCATTCAGTTGCATCTCTGCTCGGGCAAGGCCTATGATAAAGCCGATCATTCCGGCTCCAAGGGCAATCCAGGATGCTGCGATAAACGCATTTGATACTCTTTGTTTTTTCATTAGTTAATTATTCAAAGGATCAAATATATTATTTTTATCTGATTGTTGTCAATAACTGAAATTATGGAATTTTATTGTACAGGATTATTTTTAGAAAAGATGGAGGATTGTTACATCCGGATTATAGGGCTTTATATAGCAGCATGAATACAAAAAGCCCTCCATAAGAAGGGCTCATATTTTTATCAACTATTGATTGATTAGTATCTGTAATACTCAGGTTTGAACGGTCCGTCTACGGTTACCCCGATGTATTTAGCCTGCTCCTCAGTAAGGGTTTCAAGTTCTACCCCTAATTTTTTAAGGTGAAGGGCAGCAACTTTTTCATCCAGATGTTTCGGAAGAGTGTATACTTTATTCTCATACTGATCAGAATTAGCCCAAAGCTCGATCTGAGCAAGTGTCTGATTAGAGAAAGAATTGGACATTACAAAGCTTGGATGCCCTGTTGCACATCCTAAGTTCACCAGTCTTCCTTCTGCCAGGATGATGATTTCATTTCCGTCTACATTATATACGTCCACCTGTGGCTTTACTTCATACTTGGTAGAACCGTAGTTTTCATTCAGCCATGCCATATCGATTTCATTATCGAAGTGTCCGATATTACAAACGATGGTCTTGTCCTTCATTTTTTTGAAGTGAGAGCCCTGAACGATGTTAAAGTTACCGGTAGTGGTAATGATGATATCTGCATTATCAACCACAGTATCCAGTTTTTTCACTTCATATCCCTCCATTGCAGCCTGTAGTGCACAGATCGGGTCGATTTCCGTTACGGTAACGATAGAACCGGCACCTCTGAAAGAAGCTGCTGTTCCTTTACCTACGTCTCCGTATCCGCAAACAACCACTCTTTTACCGGCCAGCATTACATCGGTAGCTCTTCTGATGGCATCTACCGCAGATTCCCTGCATCCGTATTTATTGTCGAATTTCGACTTGGTTACAGAGTCATTAACGTTAATCGCAGGCATCACCAGCGTACCGTTCTGCATTCTTTCATATAATCTGTGAACTCCCGTTGTTGTTTCTTCGGAAAGGCCCTTGATATCTTTGGTCAGTTCAGGATATTGGTCAAATACCATATTAGTAAGGTCACCTCCGTCATCCAGGATCATGTTCAGCGGCTTTCTGTCTTTCTCCGAAGAATAACGTCTGCTCAATACACCAGTCAAATTCTTCTGCATTCATTCCTTTCCAGGCATACACAGGGATTCCCGCAGCAGCGATGGCAGCGGCAGCATGATCCTGAGTAGAGAAAATATTACATGAAGACCAGGTAACTTCAGCTCCTAATGCAACCAGTGTTTCAATAAGCACGGCAGTCTGAATGGTCATGTGAAGACATCCTGCGATTCTTGCTCCTTTAAGAGGTTGCTGAGCTCCGTATTCTTCACGGATTGCCATCAGGCCAGGCATTTCAGCCTCAGCAAGAGTGATTTCCTTTCTTCCCCATTCTGCCAGGGAAATATCCTTTACTTTATAAGGAACGTATTGCGTTGTTGTTTCCATCTATATGAAATATTTTTCGCAAATTTACGAACTAAAATCCTGTTGACCAAAAATATGCCGCTCTACCGAGATTTTTCAGATGACAATGCTACGATCCTGGTCTGGAAGTATGATGAAGCCGAAAACCTGGATCCGGACGAACTGCTGGAACCCGAAAATGCTGAAAAAGTAAAAGACTACCATCCTAAAAAACTTCTGGAGGTCCTCATGGTGCGTAAGCTGCTTCAGGTATTAAAACCAGGAGCCAAAATCCTGTACAGGGAACGTGAACCTTTTCTTTCTCCCAAGGATGCAGAGATTTCCATTACGCATTCTTTCCCTTTTGCCGCTATTGCCATCTCTAAAAATAAAATCGGGATCGATCTGGAACGGTTTACCTCAAAAATACTCAGAGTGGTGGATAAGTTTACCTATGAAAATGAGCGGGACTTTATTCCGGCGGGTCAGGCAGAAACGTACTATACCATTATCTGGAGTGTCAAGGAAAGCATGTACAAAATTCATCATTCCAAATACTGGTCCCTTAAAAAGAACTATGAAGTGAGGCCATTCCAGCTCAAGCATCTGCACCAAATCCGATGCAGGGTTTATGATGAGGTCTTTTCCGATGAATTTAAGGCACGGGTTGAGTTTTTTGATGATTACTGCTTCACGATTGTGGAAGAGTAGCGTGGGATTCGTTCCTGTATTTTTCAATGACTTTTCGCTGTTCCCTTGCAACGTCATAAATCAGTTCCAGAATATCATGAATATTTTTAAGTTCGGTAAGATGGGACACTTTATCAGGATCTCTCCGGTCAAAAACTTCACGTTCCAGGATTTCATTTTTACGCTGTATGAGCAGTTCTTCAATTTCATCATCCGGCATCAGGCGGCTTTCCATCTGAAGTGCTTTATCAATATCTTCCCCGTTTAGCAGTGTGAAGATCTGATGCATTTCTGCCTCGATCTTTCGACTCCAGCTTTCTGCATCGATTTCGGGATACTTTTCCTTGTTTTTGGAATATTGTGACAGCGAGGCGATGTAGGCCGTTAGAAGATGTGAAGTGGCAACAAACTGATGGACAACTTCCAGTTTTTTACGCTGGTTTTTAGGCTCCGAAATCATCCTCTGGAAGTTATCGGAAAGGTTCGCCAGTGAAATGATGGCATTTTTACGTTTTACCTTATAATCCTGCATATTGAACCCATCGGTTAAAAATTTGGACATCACACTCTGGAAATAGATCAGGTTGCTCTCCACGCATTTTTTCATCAGGTCCAGGTTTTGGGTATGCTCCCAGACCGGAAGTATGCTGTATGAAACTAAAAATGCAATGATCCCTCCTATAGCCGTATCCACAATCCGGTCCTTGAAGATAATATTGATGTGCCCAGGGCTTAAAAAATTGAAGCCGAGAAATACATACATGGTCATAAACAGGACTGCCCAAAAATACTGTATCTTAAGAAGGCTGAAACAGAGGATCATACTTACCATCAGAATAGCAAACAATACAGGGCCTGAACTTACAAAATACAAAATTCCATAAGCAAGCACCGCTCCGACCACGGTGCCGTAAAGACGAAGCAGGTTCCTCTTTTTTGTGATAGAATAGGCAGGTTTCAGGATGGCAACCGTGGTAATAAGGATCCAGTACGTATGGCCGATCCCGATGAACTGAAAAAGTGAAAACAAATATCCGATCAGCAGGGCAGTAGTAACCCGTACAGCATGCCGGAAATGGGAAGAAGATAAGGAAATATTGTTCCTGAGGACTTTAAAATTGATCTTTTCTTCATTGGGAACAAAGTTCTTGATATCCAATCCTGTAGACAGGCTTTTGGCCAGCTTGATGTCCTGGGAAAATATTTTATAAATATCACTGATATCCTTGGTAATCTCATTAATGCGTGCTAAAATCTGTCTCAGGATCATGAAGTTTTCCAGGGTACCGGCATTCATCTGTTTGTTCCTGAGTTCAAAATAATGGGAGTTGATCTTTTGAAGTTCCAGTTCAAGGTTTGATACCGGTTTCGCTTTGGTCCCGATTTGCAGTGAAAGCCCTATGTTCGTAATTTCGTTGGAAAGAAGAATGAGATAATCATGAATGTTTACCAGGATCATGCTGTCTTCAAAGCTCTGCTGAAGCTTCTGGTAATTACTTTCCGAGGTCATGAGCTTTTCGTGCAGGTCCATGGAGCTTAGGAACATCAGCATCAGGAGGCGGCTTGTTGTTGTGGATTCATTAACAATCGTCCTTGTCCTGAATACCGTTTCCCGCGTGTCTTCCTGAAGGTTTTTAATTTCAATCTGCTTTGCAATAACCTGGGAGCTCAGCTTATCAAAGTCCGGATTTTTCTGGTAATAACCGGCTTTTATTTTTAGAAACTCACTCAACTGAAGGTAATTTTCACCAATCATCTGGCTGGCTAGTTTATAGGGCTGAATGGTAGTTACAATAAGGAAAATGATCAGGAACCAGATACAGCCTGCCGCAAAAATCAGAAGGCTTCTCGCGATATTGCCGCCTGTAAGATGGCCATCAATGAAAATTGCCATGACGACCAGCGCAAGGGAACCTACTGCCGCAAGCCGCTGCCCGTAGATTCCGATCAAAGAGAAAAACATTCCGAATACTATAATTTCCAGGAGCACCAGGATTTTAAAATTCATGACCAGGCTGGCAATCAGCGCCACAACCAGGAAGCAGGCTACCGCAAAGCTCAGGGCATTCCTCCTTCTGATAAAAGGCCCGGGCTGGTCTGTAAGAGCTACGAATATTGTTCCCAGAGGAAAAAGGTAGTAGTCTTTCAGTACCCCGAAATGAACGAGAACCAGGGAGGGAAGAACCGCTGCCAGGGTAATCCTGATACCAGAGTATACAGACTGGCCGGTAACGAATTTTTTGAGTTCCGCTGAATAGTTCATCGTGCAAAAATACTTATTGATATATAAATGTTCTTATAAAAATAAGACTTTATCTTTTGTCTTCCCATATTGTCCGGACATTTTCCTGAATTAATCTGTCAGATGCAGTTTCGGATGCTTGTAAAGCATTCAGGCAGATCATATAAAACAGAAAAGCCTCATCTGATGAGGCTTTGTATGTTTAAAAAGTATTTTGATTAATAATCTACATTAGATGTTTCGTCTCCGATATTCCAGGTAAGCCCGAAACGAAGAGTATTATCCAAAGCAGTATTGATCTTGGACATGTTGATCAGGTAGGATACATCCAGACCGAATGAACGGTATTTCAGCCCGATACCTGCAGTGGCAAACTGTCTCGCTCCCTGCTGCTCGCTTTCGTGGAAATATCCTCCTCTTACGGAGAAAGCATTGTCATAAGAGTACTCCAGTGCACCGCTGTACATGATACTGTTTTCGTTTTTGAATGATTTTCCGATCCCGGCAATAGGTCCTACGTTCGGAATGGCATACATCGGCTGTCTGGTATTCGGGTCAATGCCCACATACTCCGATCCCGGAACCAGGATCTTGGAACCTTCAACGCTTAATCCCACACGGTTTACATCATCCAGGTACATGTCATAACCTACCCCCAATCTTGCCATGGTAGGAAGATAAGATCTCGATTCTTCATTTCCTGTATAATCCAGTTTCGGACCCAGGTTCTGGATGGCAAAACCTGCATTAACCTTACCATCATAACCTCCAAAGCTGGAGAATCTTGGGGAAGTATAGTATCCTGAAACATCTACTGCAAATGAATTAGCTGGCTTAAGCGTGGTATCTGTGTTGAATCCTCCGGCTAAGTCGGAACGGATATATCTACCGGTTACCGCCATGGAATAAGAATCGGAAAGTTTCAGCCCGTACGCGATGTCAATGGAAAATTCGTTCGGTTTTGAAGTTCCCATGGAAGTTACGTCATTACCTACCAGCTGCGTAAGATCCACTTCTCCCATATTGAAGTAATAAATACTCGCAGAGATGGTAGACCTTTCTTCCTGGCCAAGGAATTTGTGAAATGCTCCGTACAATAAGAATACATCATTGGTAAGTTTGCTCATGTACGGCGTATAGCTTACACCAACAGAAGAACTCGTTCTGCTAAAAGGGTATTTTGCTGCATTCCAGAATTGAGAAAATGCGTCCGGAGAAGTTACAACACCCTGGTCTCCCATACCTCCAGAGCGTGCATCCGGTGCAATTCTTAAAAATGGAGCCCCGGTAAGTACCGGTCTTACTTGACTTAAGTCCTGGGCGTAGCTTAGAAAACCAGCACCTAACCCAAATCCTAAAAGCAGTTTAGTAGTTAAATTCATATGTTGTCTTTTATATATTATCAGTCTTTTATAATTATTCTTAACTATTATTATTTTAATTTATTTCAAAAGTACCATTTTTTCTACAGCTGTAGCACTTCCTTTGCATTTTTCCTGATTCTGACTTTTTGCAAATATCTTAAAAATATACGTACCTTTTGCTACTGTTGATCCAAAATCATCTCTACCATCCCATTCAATAGCCTGTCTTGGCGTTCTGAAGCCCTGAAGGAAGGGTTCTGCCATCACGGTCTGGGATATGGTTTTCACCAGTTTTCCGGTAATCGTGTAGATCTGAACATTCACATCCAGGATATCATCACAGTTATGTTCAAACTGGATGTACGTCTTATTGGTGAACGGATTCGGCCAGTTGAGCGGACGGTTGATGATCAGGTGCTGGTCAGCCTCATCCTTAACTTCAAAATTTAACGTAGCAGAAGTCGAATTATTGTTGATGTCCCAAACTTTAAAAGTAAGTTGGTGCTGTCCTAAAGCTAAATTCCTGAAAGGATAGGTTACATTGCCCTTCTGATAATCTGCAAGGCTCGGACTCAGACACCCGTTTCCTTCGCCTGAAGTATAAAAATCATTCAGGACAATAGTATTGATAATCTGGCCATCCAGATATACGGTAATGTCATGTCCGATCCCGGACCCTGTAGAGTTGATCCCTGTATCATCCGTTACACAGGCAAGCAGGGTAGGGTTCTGATCCGTAATCCCGCCGTCTGCAAAATTGGTATTGTTCATATACAGTTTTACCTTAGGCGGCTGGTTGTCATTAATTCCGTTAGGATTAATGTCTCCCACCTGTACAGACATATTATTGAAAACGTCAGACGATTTGTTATCCGCATAGCTTAGGATTCTTCCCTGTCCTACCGCGTAATTGATGTCTTTCGGAACATAAAACTCTATGGTAAATACTCCGTTTACCGCCATGCCGGATGCTTTTACAATGGCACTTCCTTCTTCGGTATACTGAAGAACCGGTGTTAGGTTACCGTCATTATTCAGGGTTGTCTTGTTAAGCCTTTTATCGAAGATGTTAATTACCACACGTCCGTTGAAGCCTGTATTTATGGTACCGTTCGTATTGTTGATGTGACCTTTGATCTTAACGAAGTCAAGGCCTCTGATCAACCCCGGAACGGGCGTTTCAATATTATCGATGACTAAAAGCCTTCTGGGACGGCTGAGTTTCATGGCGGGATCACCCAGAACATTTACTTTCAGGTGGTTTCCGTCACTTCCTTTCTGTTTCTTGGCGTTCAGGTGAGCATAGCCCAGGGTATCGAAGTCATCATTTGTTAGTTTAAAGATGTTCTGGGTATACAGATTGGTAAAATCAATTCCGTATCCTACGGCAATAGCCCGGCTGGAGGTAATCATCGTGGCCGGTCCGCCTTGTTTCAGCTTGATGAACTGTTCGCCGGCAGACGCTGTTTCCGGGTCATCCCAAAGGGTGAATTCACAGGTAATGGTGGAAACAAAAGGGAATCTGCTGTAAACATTAGAGAAATTATTGGAATTCTGAATTTCATCCAGCGTTAAAACCCTTTCCTGCGCCCATCCGTTGATTCCTCCGTGCCCGAAATAGAAAAGGTAAAGGCTGTTGCCGATATCGTTGGATATGGCCTGGTTTACCTGAGGATAACGTTGTCCTCCTGCGGTGCTCTGGGCCTGGAAAGCATCCAGGTACAGCTTTCTGATATTGTATTCCTTAAGGTTGGTATTCGTAGGCTGTTCAAAAATATCCACCAGTGAATTGTTCATCACTGTATGGAAAGGAACTCCGCCATCATTATCATCATCCACTACAAAATCCAGCTTCATCCTCCATTCGCCGAAAGGGGTCGACTGTCCGGAAAGAGAATTGTAATAAGCAAGCGTCTTGTCTATCATATTTCCTGCCTCCGATACATTGGCAGCAGGAATCCTGCCCACAGGAAGGTCCGGAAGGTTATTGCTGATGTAAACAGAAGTTTGCGGCTGTGTCATGACAATATAGTCGTCCGTAACAAAAGAGCTTACAAAATCTCCCGATTCTTCACTCTCATAGCTCGGGACAACATTGGTGTTGCCGGAAATCCTGTTTTTATAATCGTAAGAAGCATCACCGAGAATCAGGACGTATTTCAGGATGCCTGCAGGGGTATTCAGTTTTGTTACAAAATCCCTGATAGCGGTAAGATCTCTGCTTCCGCTGCCGAATTCATTGTAAATTTTATCAATATCAACGATCTGGACGTTATAATTGTTTTTTGTCTGATGGTAGTTGGCCATCCTCTGGGCCTGGCCCATCATTTCAGGAACGGTAATGATCAGATAATCCACATTCTGCAAAGCGGAAAGGTTCTGATTGTTGATTCTCCCTACAAATTCCGGACTGTACGCAGCATCAGATTTAAATGCTACGAATTCATTGTTGAAATTCTGGTTGGTCGCTGCATATCCGAAGCTGAACGTGGCATTATTACTAGCCTTGTTTACTTTCCTGGTTGCATTGGTGATATCGGTTACATCCCAAACCTGCTCAATGCCGGAAGCATTGGCAATGCTGAAACCGTATAAGGTATTGGAGCCGCTTGCCAGGGAAAAGTCCCTGAAACTCATCTGTGAGCCGTTGAAACTGAGGTTATCCTTATACTGCACTTCTACATAATCTAGATAAAAGGAGCCGTTTGGATTGACCGTTATATTAGGATTGAGGTTAAAAGTGATCTGATTTCCGCTTAAACTGGAAATTGTCCCGGCATAGCGTACCGGAAAAAAATCATAATTGACATTGGATCCGTTGGCCGGAACAGCAATAGTGGTTGTATTCTGATTGTTAATAGTAAATTCAATACTGTTTTGCTGAGCCTTATAGCCCACTACCTGAGCGCGGTAACGGATCTGGTCGCCGCCCTGGATGGCAGAATTGGTGGTGAAGCTTACCGTTTTGCTTGTCGTAAAGGGCGTTTCATCTACCCATAACCTGCCTACCTTCATCAGGTTTTTCTTGTCGTTGTCTATGAACTGGTAATTGTCATACCTGGTGATCAGCGGAGTAGTAGGGAGGTTGGCATCTGCAATCTGAACCCTTTTACCGGCACCTTTGTCAAAATTAATATAGTAGTAAGCGTAATCTTCGTAGATGTTTTTAAGATGCTCGGCATTGTCATTACGGGTATCATGTCTTTTAATACCGTTTCCGTTGGACGTATTGTAGAGGTTGTAACCGTCAGGGCCCTGAGCGTAGAACAATGCGTAATCGTTATCATTCCAGACGCCGTCATCTTCTCCCACTACCTGGATGGCGTTTTCCTGCAAGGCACTGTATTTAACGTCCTGGTTATATTCAGGGAGCATGACGCCCCCGTTTCCATAGATTCGGAAATTTTTAGGGTTTACAGAAGAAGGATTGATGCCGTTGGCACTCAGAAACTGTGAGGTGATCTTAAAAATTCCTGATTTATCTACCTTTATTTTATAGAAATTCCCGGAAGACAGCGGATTGTTGGTCGTTCCTACTTTCGCTGTGTTGCCGGAAGGAATGGACTGGGCAGATTCTGAAACATCGAATGAGGATAACCTTTGTATCCTTCCTTTTACATTTTTAAATAAAGATACGCTTATACTGGCATACCGTTCTCCGTCAAGGTAGTAATAGGCGACATCGGCAATATCATGATCGGGTAAGAGGTCTTTTTGAATTTCAAAAATGTCCTTAGGGGAAACACTCTCCCAGGAAGGATTTGAAATTTTCAGCTGCTTTTCTCCAACCTTTTGTTTTGTTACGATAAAAATGTTATTTTGGCTGTAGGAAAAACCTTCGTTTTTGAAATGAGGAAGATTGATTTTTGTGTCGCCGAAGTCCTGAATTTTTGAGCCGTCCCATTCGATAGATGTTCTTTGGCTCCAAAGTGTTGATACGGAAGTAATTAGAATTAAAAACGTAATTTTCAGTTTCATGTTTGTTATTGAAATTGCTAAATTACAAAATAAACGAAAATTTTAGAATTAAATTATAAGACAATAAAATTAATTTGTCAACGTTTTTCAAAAAAATCAAATCTTTATTTGATTTATTGAATAATTTATTTTTTCTTTGTACTTTGAAAATATTTATATCGACTATGAAAAAACTAAAGTTGTTTTCATTAATTGCATTAAGTTCTACACTTGCATTAACCAGTTGCGGAGGATCTAATAATGGCGGCGGTACTAAAAAGTTTGTCAGCAAAACAGGTTGGAAACCAAACGAAAAACAAGGTTGGTTTTTTGCAGGAAAGCAACAAAAGCAGAAAGGGTGGCCGGGAATGGTATATGTAGAAGGTGGAACTTTTACAATGGGATTAGTGAAAGATGATGTTATGCACGATTGGAATAACTCGCCGCGCAGAATGCAGGTAAGTTCGTTCTTTATCGGGGAAACTGAAATTACTAACTACGAATACCGCGAATACCTAACATGGTTGAAGTATGTGTTCCCACCAAGCGATCCAAGCTTTAAAGAAATCTACAACGGTGCTTTGCCGGATACTTTATTGTGGGATAACAAGCTATCCAGAAACGATTACAACGAAACGTACTTCCGTTCTCCGGAATTCGATTACTATCCGGTAGTAGGGGTTTCATGGACTCAGGCCAACAGATACTGCGAATGGCTTACAGACAGAGCTAACGAAAAGGCTCTTATGCAGGCGGGTATCATTGCAAAAGACCTGTACATGAACGAATCCAACAACCAGGGAGGTACAGCTTTCAACATGGATAAATTCAAGTCGAATGATCCTGAAATCCAGGGCTATATCAATGAGAAAAGGCTCCAGCAGAGAACAGGTATGAAAACTACCAACCAGAGGCTTCTTGCTGCCAACAGAGCACCTTCTGCCGCTATGGTAACCAAATTCAGACTTCCTACCGAAGTTGAATGGGAATATGCAGCGCTTGGTTTAGCTAAAAACAGAGAATACAACCAATATTTAGGTAAAAAACCTGAAATCGATCAGTTGAGAGGTACTAAAGGAAGAAACAAAGGGATGTTCCTTGAAAACTTCAAAATGGGTGCCGGTGATTATTCCGGTATCGCAGGATGGAAAAACGACGGTTCTGCAAGAACTTCAGACGTAAGAAAATACCCATCCAATGACCTTGGTATCTATGGTATGTACGGAAACGTTTCAGAATGGACGGCCGATGTTTACAGACCAATCATTGATGAAGATTTCAGCGACTTCAACTACTACAGAGGAAACATGCCTCAGGCTATCGTAAGAAACGGAGACGGTACTTACAAAATGGTAGACGAGAGCAACATTAAATACGATACTTTGGACGACGGAAGACTGGTTTACAGAAACCTTCCTGGACAGTTTGAAAGACAGACTATTGCTGACTTCAGAAACTACAGAGACGGAGACAGACAATCCTCTCTTGAGTACTATAGAGCGTCTGATTCTTCTGCGTCTTTTGATATGTACAATTCTCCACAGAGAAGGTTTATCGTAGACGTAAGCGGAAAAGTAGTGCTTCAGAAAGATACCAAAAACAGAACTTCTGGTATATCTAACGACATCAGAGTAATTAAAGGAGGTTCTTGGCAGGATACGGCTTATTGGCTGGATCCGGGTCAGAGAAGATACAAAGACGAGAATAAAGCTTACGGCTGGATTGGATTCCGTGTAGCTCAGGATGCTATGACGAATGACAAGAATAGAACGAGAAGATAATATTATCAAAATACTTATGAAAAACCTTCCGGATTTCCGGAAGGTTTTTTATTTTTGAGCCATGAATGCAGAACAGTTTTATCCGTTATTCCTGGAATCCGGAAAGGTAACCATAGACAGCAGGAAAATAGAGCAGGGCGACATTTTCTTTGCTTTTTCCGGGGAGAATTTCAATGCGGCTGAACTCGCGGAAAAAGCTGTTGACGATGGTGCTATAGCCGTTATTGTGGAGCAGCAGCAATTTGAAAACCGTCAGAGGAATATCTATTATGTTCCATCCACGCTGGAATTTTTACAGGCGCTTGCCGTTTACCACAGGCAGCAGCTGAAGATCCCGGTGATTGGTCTTACAGGAAGCAATGGAAAAACAACGACTAAGGAACTCATTCATGCTGTACTTTCCCAAAAATTCAACGTCCAGTATACATCAGGAAACCTGAACAATCACATCGGGGTTCCCTTAACCCTGCTTTCCATAAAGCCGGAACATGAAATGGCCGTCATTGAAATGGGGGCAAACCATCAGAAGGAAATAGAATTTCTCTGTAGCATTGCACAGCCGGATTTCGGATATATTACCAATTTCGGAAAGGCCCACCTGGAAGGTTTCGGAGGGTTTGAGGGCGTCATCAAAGGCAAATCCGAGCTTTATGATTACCTTAAAAGCCACAATAAGGCCATCCTGGTGAATGAAAGCGATGCCATTCAGAAGGAAAAGACAGCAGGCTATGCCCACAGGATTACATTTGGTACGGAAGATTCAGACTATGTATTCGGGTTGCTTACTGAAGAGCAGTTTGTAGGCCTCAGTTATCAGGGAGTGCATGCCATTTCTAAGCTTACCGGTGTTTATAATTTTACCAACCTTTGTGCCGCTGCTGCACTGGGATTGCATTTCGGGATTGCTTTTGAGACGATCAAAGGAGCTGTGGAAAGTTATACACCTACCAATATGCGTTCGCAGATCGTTAAGAAACCTGGTAAGACATTGGTTTTGGATACTTATAACGCCAATCCGAGTTCAATGGCTGCGTCTTTGCAGAACTTCATTACTTTTGAAGGCAGCAAAACCATCATTATCGGAGATATGCTGGAACTGGGAGAGGAGAGCGGACAGGAACACCGCAGCATCCTGGACCTTGCCCGGCAGCTTGGCTTTGATCAGATAATTACCGTAGGGAAAAATTTCAGATCCGTTAATCATGATGCGGCAGCTTTTGAAAGTACGGCAGAACTGATGGAGTATCTGGCAGAGCATCCGGTTCAGTCGGATAATGTCCTGTTAAAAGCTTCCCGTGGAATTGCCCTTGAAAAAGCGGCGGATCTTATTTAATCCTTATTTCGGAATTCTTCGATAATCAGTCTGATATTCTGAAATGTGCTCGGGAAAACCTCATTTTCGATCTGTTCATTGTTTTTCCAGGCTACTTCTGTAATGCCTTCCTCAATCTGAGGGGTTGAAGTGTCTTCGCCGCTGAAGCTCATTTCAAACCAATGTGTACACTTGAGGATCTTTTCGCCGTTTCTTTCCACATAGACGTGATAGGTGGTATTGATAAAACGGATCAGGTTTACGTTGCGCAATCCGGTTTCCTCTTCAATTTCACGCACTGCAGATTCTTCACGGGATTCTCCTTTTTCCATTTTACCTTTGGGAAGGTCCCATCTTCCGAGCCTTTTGATAAAAAGGATTTCACCATGCTGGTTGCTTACGATACCGCCGGCTGCTTCTATAATTCTGAACAGTTTGCGGAACTCGTCCCAGATCTCATCGATAGATTCGCCATATACATTTAGCTCTTTTACCGACGTATTCTCCAGGAGGTCCAATGCCATTTCTAAAGTTGTGAAACTTTCATAGCTAAGCTTTTTTTCCATTTCCTCAGGCTGCCTAGACAGTAATAATTTTTTTTCGTTCACAAAAACTTTATACATTTGTAAGAATTAAGAATTAAATACAAAAATAAAAAATGAATTTAGAAGGACGAAAAATAATTGTCAATAAATCATCTAAAGAATTAACCGAATTACTGAAATCACCTGAAAATTATAAAAACTTTATGCCGGACGGCCTTCAGAAATTTGAAACCAGAGAAGACGGCTTCAAATTCGGACTTCAGGGCATGCCGGAAATTGCACTGAAGATAGATGAGGTAACCGATGAAAAAGCTGTATTGAAATCCGCGAGTTCCAGCCTTGACTTTGCCCTTACGGCAACCTTAAAGCCCCTGAATGAAAACCAGACGGAAGTGCAGATGCTGTTTGAAGGAAAATTTAACCCCTTCATCAAAATGATGGTAGAAAAGCCGCTTCAGAATTTTATCAATACCTTAACGGATAAGATCGAAGCTTACCAATAACCATAAAACCTTCATCGATGAAGGTTTTATTTTTTTTATATAGAGGTTATATCAAATACAGTTGTTTCCGGTCTTATTTTTTAAAAAGCCCGGCTTTCAGGTCTGAACCTATTGATCCTTCTGCTAGCTGAAGGTAATTCCGTTTACTCTGATCTTTTTCAATAATTACGGTTCCGGTGGTCTGTACGTTTTTCATTTCCAGAAAATCTGTAGGAGTGGCGTCACTGTCGCTCAAAGGCCCACTTCCATATCCTGCCAGTTTTTTATAATTGGTAAAAATACAGTCAGAAGCTTTATACCGCCGTGTGCTTCCTTTTTCCCTTATCCATATGGTACTGGTATCAGCAATGATGTTATGATGAAAGTCGAAATCATCACCATAAGTCCCCTGCGTTGTCCAGACCCCGCAGAAATAACCGCCATACACTAACGAGTCACGCATTGCGCTACGGCTGCCTGTTTTTCCGTCGTTTTTCCAGAAAACAACGGGAATCTTACAGTTGAAAAATACACAATGATCAATCACCAGGCCATAACCATTGGCTATAACGCCTACATGCAATGGCAGTATATCTGCATTCCCAACGAAGAGGCATTGTGTTACCAGCAGATCATCCAGTTTCTTTCCATCGCGCCATACCGGATAAGACCGGCGTAAATTATGACCATCGATATACGTATAATCAGGGCTGCCGGTAAACCGAAGGCCTTCGATTGTAACATGGCTTACTTCTGGCTGTATGCCTTTTGCCTCTTCTCCGCCTACCCCAGGCTCAAGAGGTACAGCTGTTATGATAACTGGCATTTTTTCCGGTGTCCAATCCGCATCATCCGGCATAACTTCAGCACGAATAATAAGACGATTCGTAAAGCTGTACTTATCATTGTTAAACAGGACTGTCTGGGTGAGCAGATGGATGCCCTCTGAAAGGATGATCGTGGTCGCTCCCTGTTCTTTATTCAGGTTAACACGCCTCGCTGCCTCTGAAAGGGTTTTTAATGGCTGTGCTTTTACACCTGAATGGGTGTCGTTTCCGGTCCGGGGATTAACATATAATTGTTCTGCCTTTAACCAGAGCAGGTTCATCACGAAAAATAAAAGACTAAGCCTTGTAGATTTTATCATATTTCCTTTTTTTCGTAAAATTAGGAACAGATATGCCCTGCAAAAAGGTCATTTTATCTTTAGAATTGTCATTTTATATTTTTTCGGTACTGTTGGGGAGTTGTATGGGTGAATTTTTTGAAAAAGCGGTTAAAATTGGATGGATCTGAGAACCCGAGTTCATAGCTGATCTCTTTTGCAGATTTATTTTGATGCAGCTGTTTCTTTATTTCGGATATCAGCTTATAATGGATCATTTGCTGTGCCGATAATCCACTGAATTGCCGGCATATCTTATTGAGGAATCCCGGGCTTACGTTAAGCATTCTGGAATAAGCCTCAACGGTTTGGTCCCGCAGGAATCTCTTTTCCAGTAAAGAACGGAATCTGTAGAAATCCGGATGGACATAGGTATCCCGTTGGACAGAGTAAATCTCAGCGTAATAACGGTTAAGGACGATAAGCAGCTGGTATAAAAGTGACCTGATCAAATGATTGCTGTCATTCTGAATCTGCTTGAATTCCTGTTCTATTTCATGTAAAAGTTCCAGACATTTCCCAAATGAAGTTTTGCAGATTTCCATTTTGGCAGGATGTGAATACTGATGGAAGTACTGAAAACGGTACAGAAATAGTTCGTCCGAAAAAAAAAGATGGAGAAAATCTTTTTCAAAGAACAAAGTATAACCTTTTACCTTATCCTCAATTTCCCAGCGGCGGACCTGACCGGGACTGGTGAAAATAATAACTTGTGGATGTATTGATATTTTATTTTCGTCCTGTATAAAGGTTCCTGAACCTTCCTGGATAAAAATGATTTCATAAAAGCTAAGTTGGTGCGATGTACTGTCTAAAACATAATTTTTTAATGTTTCAATGCGCCCGATATCGATTAACAGTTCGGAGCCGTACTTATAGGGCAGAAAATGATAAGTTTTGATGTTGGGGATTGATGCCATGGCATATACCATTTCTTGCTGAGCAAATGATTTTGGTAAAAATACAAATTTTCATGATCCGAAGTATTAATAACACAAAATTGACTTTTTGTGCTGGCCGCAGCTTTCCTTCTAAGCCATCAACCCTGAGCAATGATCAGACCTACTTCCCGTAGCAGAAGACAGGACATTAACCTCGTTAATCATTTTTAAAACGCCCATAAAGGCGAATATCAAAGCTTCCTTGTAATCGATGATCCCTTTTTCCGGGATGATGACTTCGGCTTTTGTTTTTGCCTTTATTTTGTCCATCAGAAATGTGTTGTAAGCACCTCCGCCCGTAACCAGAATATCTTTTATATTGTTTGTGTTGATGACATGGGCGATCTGCTGAGCGGCATGTTCCGTAAAAGTAGCCAGGGCATCTGTGATTTCCATATTCCCGAAAGTGGGGAATATATGCTGATGGCACCATTCTATTCCTAATGATTTAGGATGCTGCTGATGATAGAATTCCAAGGCATTAAGTTTTTTAAGCAAATTTTCATCTACTTTCCCTCTTTCCGCCAATGCTCCGTTTTCGTCAAAACTTTTGTGAAGCTGCTGCGCGAGATGATTTAAAACAATATTCACCGGAGCGATATCAAAAGCAATTCTCTTTCCTTCCGATGATAAGGAGATGTTGGAAAATCCACCAAGATTCAGGCAGGCGTCGTATCCGGAAAAAAGCAGTTCATCACCTATAGGAACCAGCGGGGCGCCGTTTCCTTTCATCAGGACGTCCTGGGTTCTGAAATCATAGATGACCGGTAGGCCGGTTTCCAGTTTGATGGCCCTTCCGTCACCGATCTGTAAGGTAAATCTTTTCTGAGGCTGATGGAAAACAGTGTGTCCATGGGATGCGATCAGGCTGATGTTTTCAAGCTGATGCTTATCAATGAATTCCTTAGCCTTTTTTCCAAGGTAAAAGCCGTATTCCGAATGCAGTTCAAGCAAATCTTCAGAGGAAAGCTGAATGGCGTTTCTAAGTTTGTTTTCCCAGTCTTCAGAATAGGCCACCGTTTCGGCCTGAAGGATTCTGAAGGTCCAGGTGGTTCCTGCTTTTTCAAATTCGGCAAAACAGATATCCAATCCGTCTAAACTCGTTCCGGACATCAGTCCTATAGCCTGGAAGATCATACCCGGAATTATCGTTTGTTTTCTGAAAGTTGTTTTGCACTGAAATTCCCGGTATTATCGAAGAACGTATATTCGGAAAAATCGTCTTTGGCGGTCATTCCCTTAGCGCCCACCAGGGTAGAACCGTCTTCCATGGTCACGTATACCGTATCATGTGTATAAATCCGGTTTTTTCTCTGGTCCCAGTACACGCTTTGCATGGCAAACCGCTGTCCTTCATTGGTGGTGATCCTCACATTGCCCTTGGCTTCATAGAATTTTTTATATTCGAAAATGCGGGCATATTTTGCGGTAATCTTTCCCGGAACCTTAGGTTTTTTCTTGTCGAAAAATTCAATGTCGATCCCTTTTTTGGCCACGATATACGGGCTGTCAATCAGCTCATATTTTTCTATGATCGGAGCAAAGGCCTTCATCGTTACAAACCCTGAATCCCTTTTGGTGATATGGGCATTGTTGATGATCTCTGAAGGAAAGTTCCGGCTCTGGTTGTCTTTGGATTTGGTAAGGTCTTCCTCACAGGACATGGTCATAAAAAATATAGCACAACTGAAAAGGTATGCTATATTTTTTTTTATGAATATGTTTCTCAGGAATTTCATCTTAGTTGAAGAGTGATTTTCTGAACCATTTGTCGGCAAAATTAAATCCTACCTTGATGTTGATGTAATTCTGATTGATCAGGTTGTTTTTAAGTGTACCTCTTTTTCCCACTTCCAGACCGAGCTCAAGCCCGCTCATACGGGTAATGCTGCTGTTTTTAAACGGAAGAAGGACCCCTCCGGTAACTCCGAATTTATTGATGTTGGTTCCGGCAATCTGGAGATTTCCTTTTTCATAAAAAGCTCCGTAACGGTATACCACTCTCGAAAAGTAACTTCTGAAGTTGTTATAGTTCGGCAGAAACCATCCTCCGGCAGAAATCCTGTATGAATCCTGCAGATCCAGGCTGCTTCCGAAATAGGCAATGCTTTCGCCTTTTTTATAGTCTCCCTGAACGGAAAGGAACCATCTGTTTTCTTCACCATACCCTAAACCAAGGGATGCCTGAAGAGGCAGAAGGTTTTTGGAATTCGTGCTTTTCTGCTCGATAATGCTTTCGTTGCTTTTGGTAGTCGCAGCAGCATCAGAATAGAAATAGGTGCTGTTGACGTAATCCGTCGTCATATTGCTGGTATTCCCGAAAGTAGTGGTGGCACCGATGGTAAATTTACGGTCGGTACGGGTATTCAGGTGCTGGTAATTGGCTCCTAACGTAAAGTTGAAATTATGGATGCTGTTGCTGGTTTCGTAACCATTGATCAGCTCTGCATTGGAGTACGCCAGCTCATTAAGGTCATTAAGCTTCCCGAAATATAAGTTCGCTCTTGCCCCTACGGAAAACTGGTCGCTTACCTTATAGGAAAGTGCGGCCTGCGCCGTATTCAGGGTTCCGCTTCCTCTGAACCTGTTGGCTACAATATTACCGTCAGCCAGTGTCTCAGAATGTATGATATCATAGCTCTTTGAGCTGTATGGCTGATAGGAGAATCCCATTTTCACTTTTGGTGACAGAGGGAATGCCAGTGCAATATTGGAAAGATACGTAGAATGTTTGGTAGCCTTCGTATTATTATAGTTGGTCTTGAAATAATTGTTTTCATTGGTTGCTTCCAGCCTGATGCTTGTAAGATCAAAATTGGCGTTATTTGCAGGGTTGGCAAAATTGAAGCTGCTGCTAAAATCGCTGATAAAAGCGGTAGATATACCTCCCATAGAGGAAGTTTCGATCGTATTATCATATTTTACATCTCCGATTCCGTATGTTGCATAGGGTGAATTACTGATACTCTGTGCATTTAGGAAATACCCAACTGATATGAATGATAGTACAAAGATTTTTTTCATTCTTTATTTTTAAAATAATGCGCAAATATCTTAAATATTAATGAATTGTAAAAATTTCCTGAGGTTAAAGTTTGTTAAGGGGGCAAAGCGGTGAATAGTATGTGATCAATCAGCTTCACCGGCAAGAATGTAATGGGATTATTATCCATATTATGATTATAAAAACCGGACTTGAATTTTTAGTAAATAGATAGAAGCAGTTTACACGACCAGGTAGAGTCAAGTGCTTTTTTAACAGTTAAAAAAGCCATTTATAAATAAATCGATTCAGATCATGCCGTCCAGGAAAACATTCCAATATCACGAGGGAACATGTAGAGCTTTCAATAAGCCACCAGATTATTTTAAATCATGATGGATTCACTTATAAAATAAAATTAACGCATAATAAACAGCAAATTTTTATCTTTGGGCCATGAATTGGGAGCACATTGCCGGACAGGAGAATCTGAAAAAGCTTCTCCGGGACAGTATCGATGAAAACAGGGTTAGCCATGCCCAGCTTTTTGTAGGAAAAGAAGGGTACGGAACCTTTCCTTTAGCACTGGCCTATGCCAGGGAAATCCTGCAGCGTGAGCATGAGCATGCTGCTTCAAAAGTGGAGCATCTCAATCATCTTGACCTGCATTTCAGTTTCCCGGTTTATACCGATAACAAAAACTCCTTAAGCAAAAGTAAGTTCGAGTCCTTCAGGGATATGATGATCAGTTCTCCTTATTCAAGCTATGACGACTGGACGGCTTTCCTGGATTCGGAAAACAAGCAGCTTTTTATCTCGGCTGATGAAGTGGATGATCAGAATCAGAAATTCTCCCTGAAAAGCTTTGAAGGAGGTACAAAGATCCTGATTGTATGGCGGGCTGATAAAATGAATGTGGCTGCGGCCAATAAATTCCTGAAGTTCCTGGAAGAGCCACCTGCTAAAACCGTCATTATCCTTACCGCAGAAAGCAGTAACGATATCCTGCCGACCATCCTTTCACGGACACAGATCGTAGAAGTACCAAGAATCACAGATGAGGACCTTGAACAGTATCTTACCAGCCGTCACTCCGTGAATGCAGAAAAAGCAAAAGAAATCATCCATGAAGCTCAGGGAAACATAAATGATGCCCTTAAGCTGCTGCGTTCAGGAAGTAAAAATGAAGAATTCGAAAGGCTGTTTGTCCAGTGGGTGCGGGATGCGTTTCAGGTAAAGAAGAAGCCTCAACAACTGAGGAGCATCATCTCCTGGGCAAGGGATATTGCAGGGTGGAACAGGGAAAAGCAGAAAAATTTCCTCGATTACTGTTCAGAAATATTCAGACTGGCTTTGCTTCAGAACTACCAGTCGGAAAACCTGGTGTACAAAAAGATCAATGCCAACGGTTTTAACTGGCCCGGATTTTCAAAATTTATCAGCGGTGCGAATATTGAGAGCATTCTGGAAGAGATCAATACCGCAGATCTGCACCTTACCCGTAACGGAAATCCTAAAATTATCTGGACGGACCTTGGAATAAAGCTGTCCCGCTACATTCATAAAAGCACCTGAAAAAATTATCTTTTTTAATCATCATATCATCAGGACAGATTGTTGTACTGATGTTTAACTGCTTTTTAGTCAGTTTTTTATATGCGATGCCTGATTTGTGTTTTCATCAATTATTTTTTGGATTGATTATTGAATAGCATCGATTAGCTCTGGCTTTAATCCATATTATATTTTAGTTTAAGCATTGATTTTCATAGTATAATATTAAATAAAAATTAAAAATAAATTAAAAATCAATCAATCGTTTGATTTTATTTAAATCTTGATTATCTTTGCACCCGGAAAATAGAAGTATAATATAAATGGTATCAAAAGAAGAAAATATACTGTTTGCTGCAGAGCGCCTTTTTGCCGAAAAGGGGTTTGAAGGAACCTCCACCCGGGAAATAGCCAAAGCAGCTAATGTAAATATCTCTATGATCTCCTATTATTTCGGTTCTAAGGAAAAGTTGTATGAAAAGCTTGTGGAATACAGGATGAATGAAGGGCAGTTCCTTTCTAAGGATATCATGGAAAGGACCGATATCGATGAATGGGTAAAAATAGAGAAACTGGTAGATCAGTTTACAGAAAGGGTAAAGGTACACAAGTGCTTTTACAGGATCATGCAGCGGGAACAGCTCCATACCAAAAGCCTGCAGATTATAGAATTTCTGAAACAGACGAAATTGAGTTTTATCGGACTGTATTCGCAGATACTGGAAGCGGGGCTGAAGAACGGGGTATTTACCAAGCGGCCTCCCATTTACCTGTTGCATTCTACCGTGAGCGGAACTCTGTTCTATGCATCGAATGCCAAGGAAATGTATAAGGAATTTTTAAACAATACTGATGATGAAGATGTTTTTGATGAAAAATATTACAGCGAACTCAATACACACATTAAATACATATTAAAAGACCTTTTAGGTTATGAAGAAAATAAATAACTCCGTTATTGCACTGGCCCTGTTTGTGGGCGTCGCAAACACAAATGCTCAGGAGAAAAGAACCCTTACCCTTGACGAAGCTGTCCGATTGGGTATACAGAACAGCAAAAACCTGAAAATCGATGCTGCAAAAATCGAAGAGGCTACGGCAGATCTTCTGGAAGCTAAAAACAGGCAGTTACCGGAACTGAAAGTATCCGGAAAGTTATATGTACCTCCCTCTGAAACCCAATATCAACATTAAACTACCGGGTGTTGCCGGAGGTGGTCCTGAAGTCCATCAGGTTGCCTACGGGTCGGCTAACCTTAGTATTCCGATCTACAGCGGTGGAAGAATAAAATATGGGATTGAATCTGCAAAATACCTTGTAGAAGCTTCCAAGCTCAACACCGAAAGTGATAAAACAGCTATCGCTTATAATGTTGCCGAGGCTTACAATAACCTTTTCAAAGCCAACCAGGCGATAAAGGTACTGGAAGAAAACCTTACTGCATCACAGCAAAGGGATGAGACTTTCCTTAAGCTTGAAAACAATGGTGTCATTGCGAGAAATGACCGTTTGAAAGCCAATCTTCAGACGTCCAACATCGAGCTCCAGCTGCTGGAAGCCAAAAACAACTATAATATTGCCAATATCAATATGGACCTGTTGTTAGGGATTCCGGAAACTACCGAAATAGAAGTAGACCAGAACTATATCGAGAGAAGGCGAAGATATTAAGCCGGTAGAATATTATATCAATACCGCAAGGGAAAACCGTAAAGATCTTCAGGCCCTGGAAAAACAGAGACAGGCTGCTGCGCTCGGAACAAAATCCGCAAAAGCAGAGAATCTTCCTTCCATCGCCTTTACAGGAGGTTATGTGGCGGCAGATATACCTAAGTTTCTGACCATTTACAACGCAGTGAACGTGGGCGTGGGAATTTCATATAACCTGTCTAATATCTGGAAAGAAAACTCATCATTAAAACAGTCTAAAGCCCGTGAAATGCAGCTGGCAGCAACCAATGAACTGCTCAATGATAACATTAAGCTTGATGTTAACAGAGAATACCAGAATACAGATTATTCCAAAAAGAGAATTGCTGTCTTCGAGAAATCTGCTGAGCAGGCCAATGAGAATTACAGGATTACCAAAAACAAATATGACAACGGCCTTGCCACTATGACAGAACTATTGGATGCAGACGCAGCACAGATCGCGGCCAATGTAGGGGTGATCAATGCAAAAGCAGATGCAGCGCTGGCCTACAGAAAACTATTACAGACAACAGGAACTTTAACAAATAAATAAAAAATCAAGAACGATATTCAACAATGGAAAATAATACTACACCATCAGCGGAACCAAAAAAGAAAAAAAGTCTGGTTTTCCCTATTATCCTGGCGGTTGTTTTAATCGGAGGAGGAATTTACGGGTATAATACCTACACTTATAGACAGTCTCATGAAGAAACGGATGATGCACAGATCACTTCCAATATGGCGCCGGTAATTTCTAAGATATCGGGTTATGTAACGGAAGTGAAGGTGAAAGATAACCAGTTTGTAAAAAAAGGGGATACTTTAGTGATCTTGGACAATAGGGATCAGAAAATGGCGCTTGAGCAGGCTGAGGCAGCACTGTCAACCGCAAAAAGCAATATCTCCAATGCCCAAGCTTCCACTACAGCAACTTCCAAGAACATAGGTTCTTCACAGGCAGCGGTAACTACAGCCAATGCACAAATTGAAGCTGCTAAAGTCAATGTTTGGAAAACCACTCAGGATCTTAAGAGATATGCCAACCTTGTAAAAGACCATTCTATCACCGAGCAGCAGTATGAGCAGGCTTTAGCGGCAAAACAGACCGCCGACAGACAGCTGCAGGTTTTAATTGACCAGAGAAACCAGATCGCACAGCAGACCAATATCGCCTCTTCCCAGACGGCAGCCAGCTCACAACAAATCAGCGTAGCAGGTTCGGTAGCTAAACAACGTGAAGTAGATGTGGAGAATGCTAAGTTAAACCTCTCATATACCGTTATCCTGGCTCCTGAAGACGGCTATGTCGGAAAAGTTCCTATCCAGGCCGGACAATATCTACAAGCCGGAGCACAACTTTTTGCTTTGGTTAAAAATGACCAGAAGTGGGTAGTGGCCAACTTTAAAGAAACCCAAGTTGATAAAATGGTAGAAGGACAGAAGGTGAAGATAGAAATTGATGCTTTCCCTGATCAGGAATTTGAAGGAGTAGTAAGCTCATTCTCACCTGCAACAGGAGCTACGTTCTCTATTCTCCCTCCCGATAATGCCAGTGGTAACTTCGTCAAAGTGGTGCAAAGGCTTCCTGTGAAGATTGATTTCGTGAACCTTGACAAGAACATTGCTAAAAGGCTGAGAACCGGGATGAACGTGAAAGTGGAGGTTTCCCTTAAATAGTATGATGTATTGATGTAATAAAGTATTTATGTATTCATGACCGGCTCATTCCTTATCCTGCGCTTACAGCAGTATTGATAGGAATAGATGATTATAAATACATTGTACATTGTTATACTTTACATTGCCAAAAAAAATACATCGTATAAAATTATGCAGGATTCATTAGTAGAATACGGAGCCCGGAGGGTGATCATCACGATTACCGCTATTCTGTGTGCTTTGCTTGAAATTGTAGACTCTACCATTGTGAATGTGGCGCTCAACGAGATGAAAGGGAATCTTGGAGCTACGCTTTCCGAAGTGGGATGGGTTATTACCGCCTACGCTATCGGTAACGTAATCATTGTGCCGATGACCAGCTGGCTGTCACAGCAGTTTGGGAGAAGGAACTACTTTGCAGCGTCCATTATCATCTTTACCGTCTTCTCATTTCTCTGCGGAAATGCAACCAACATCTGGGAGCTCGTGTTCTTCAGGCTGATGCAGGGGATAGGAGGAGGAGCACTCCTGGTAACTTCACAGACGATCATTACGGAATCTTACCCGATTGAGAAAAGAAGTATGGCGCAGGCCATTTATGGGCTGGGAGTAATTATCGGCCCTACATTGGGCCCGCCGTTAGGAGGGTATATCGTAGATAACTACAGCTGGCCGTATATTTTCTATATCAATATTCCAATCGGGATTGCAGCTACCTTGATGACGCTTCAGTTTGTAAGAAGCCCGAAATATGCAGAAAAACGTAGAATATCGGATGTAGACTGGATCGGGATTGCTTTACTGGCAGTTACCGTAGGCTCTTTGCAGTTTATCCTGGAAAGAGGACATGAAGAAGACTGGTTTGAGAGCGGCATGATCATAACCTTTACTGCAACTGCAGTCATAGGATTTATTCTCTTCCTCTGGAGGGAGCTTACTTTTAAATATCCTATTGTGGAACTGAGGGTGCTCAAAAACGGGAACCTCCGGATCGGTACTATAATGTCTTTTGTGCTCGGATTCGGGCTGTATGGTTCCACCTTTGTTGTTCCGCTTTATACCCAGAGTATTCTGGGCTGGACAGCCCTCCAATCGGGTGCATTGATGATCCCGGCGGCACTGACTACCGCTTTCATGATGCCGATTATTGGAAAGCTCCTCACCAAAGGGGCCAAACAGCAGATCCTGGTAGCCCTCGGCTTTTTCATATTCTTCATTTACAGTTTCTGGGGATATAAAATCCTTACCCCGGATACCGGGAAGGATGCTTTCTTCTGGATGCTGATCGTAAGAGGAGCCGGATTAGGGTTATTGTTTATCCCGATTACCTCACTTTCACTGAGTACGCTGAAGGGGCAGGAAATCGGTCAGGGAGCTGCTTTTACCGGAATGATGAGGCAGTTGGGAGGTTCCTTCGGGATTGCGGCAATCACCACGTTCATTGCCAATGAAAGCCAGAAACACAGGGTCAACCTGATTTCCCATCTGGATGAAAACAGTTTTGATGTGCAGCAACGTCTGAACGGATTGAAAGCAAGCTTTATCGCGAAAGGGATGACGCCGGATGCGGCCATGAATGCAGCATATAAGATGATGGATCTCTCTGTAACCAAACAGGCTACCGTACTTTCCTATATGGACGTGTTTCTGTATCTGGGATTGGTATTCCTGATCTGTATCCCGTTCATCCTATTTATTAAGGAAAGGAAAAGCAAAGAAAAAATAGATCTCAGCAACGTACATTAACTTTATGTAACCTTATAATAAACCTCCGATACATCTTTCGGAGGTTTTTGTTTACATGGACGAGTCCTTAAGACTGGCCTTATGCATCGTTCCCCATTTGTCCAGTTCTTCTATTACGGGTTTTAATTGATAGCCGATTTCCGTCAGTTCATATTCAACTCTGGGAGGAACTTCCGCGTAAACGGTTCTTGTGACAATTTTATCTTCCTCCAGCCTTCTCAGCTGAAGCGTAAGCATCCGTTCGGTAATGTTCCCCAGACTCTTTCTCAGTTCCCCAAACCTCAGTTTTCCGTTAATAAGATAGCAGCATATAGCAAGCGACCACTGTCCGCCAATGAGCATTGATGCATAAAGTTCAGGACACTCTTCTGTAAGGGCTTTCTTATTGGCAAAATTTGTTGATGTCTCTTTTATTTTAGTCATTACTTACATTTTTTATAGTACCGTACAATGGGTTGCCTATGTTGAAAATGTAAGTTACATCTATTATTTTTGAAATAGAAATTTAGAATATGAAAACATTGATCATCGTTATCCATCCAACTATGGAGATTTCTGTTATTAATAAAAGGTGGGTTGAAGTATTGAATCAGTTTCCGGAGAAATATACAGTATATGAATTATACAAAGCCTATCCGGACGGAAAGTTTAATGTTGAAAAAGAACAGAAATTAATTGAAGCCTATGATAGAATCATATTTCAGTTTCCGTTATATTGGTTCAGCAGTCCGCCATTCCTGAAAAAATGGTTTGACGAAGTACTTTTATATGGCTGGGCCTTCGGAAGCAGGAGTGGCTTTAAAATGCAAGGAAAGAAAATCGCTTTAGCTATATCAGCCGGGATTGATGACGAGGATTTCAGTGCTGCAGGCAAGTATAAATATACAATGAAAGAACTGCTAAGACCCTTTGAACTGACTTTTGAATACGTGAAAGCCGATTACCGCGAGCCATTCGTATATTATGGTCTGGAACAAAACCCTTCATCAGAACATATTGAAGCAAGCATTCCTCTGTATCTGAAGTATATTGAAAAATTATAAAGTCAATAATATGTGCCGCTTCATGAACCGGCAGGCCAAAAAGAAGTATTCAGGTAATTTTGAATGAAGCAGATATAAATTGTACAGTTTTTATGTGCACGTAAAATCTCCGCAGCTTGCAGAAATACCAACTGCAAAATTCCCCTCCCTCGGAGGGGTGGCGAAAATTCAGAGAAATTTTGACGGGGTGGTTTTTAATAACGATTAAAGTGGTGTGATCCACTTAGGAAAAATAATCTGCTAATCTACGAGAAATTAAAAAACCACAAAAGTCACAAAAGTTTTTTTGACACATAAGAATCTTAAGAATCCAGCTTTGAAAACAGAAGAACACATAAGGTTTTAAAAACCTATGGTTTTTATGTGTACGTAAAATCTTTGCAACTTGCGGAAATACCAGCTGCAAAATTCCCCTCCCTCGGAGGGGCGTCAAAAATTCAGAGAATTTTTGACGGGGTGGTTTTTAATAACGATTAAGGTGTTGTGATCCACTTGGGAAAATAATCTGGTAATCCACGAGAGTTTAAAAAACCACAAAAGTCACAAAAGTTTTTTTGACACATTAGAATCTTAAGAATCCAGCTTTGAAAACAGAAGAACACATAAGGTTTTAAAAACCTATGGTTTTTATGTGTACGTAAAATCTCCGCAGATTGAGGAATACCATCTGCAAAATTCCCCTCCCCTCGGAGGAGTGGCGAAAATTCAGAGAATTTTTGACGGGGTGGTTTTTAATAACGATTAAAGTGGTGTGATCCACTTGGGAAAAAAATAATCTGCTGATCCAAGAGAAATTAAAAACTATAAAAGTCACAAAAGTTTTTGACACATGAGAATCTTAAGAATCCAGCTTTGAAAACAGAAGAACAAAGAAGTTTTTAAAAATCTACATTAAATTATCCTACTGACTGATAGTTGTCACAAACTCATCTTATCTTTGTTTCAAATTAATAGTTACAAATGAGTTATTGTTCAGCCATAGAAAATATGCAGCCTGAAAGCAGGAAAGCACTTCATAAAAAGTACCACGATTATCACTACGGGTTCCCGATTCATGATGATAATGAATTGTTCGGAAGGCTCGTCATGGAAATCAACCAGGCCGGACTGAGCTGGGAAACAATCTTAAAAAAAGAGGAAGGATTCAGGGAAGCGTATCACAATTTTGATATTCAAAAGGTAGCTGCGTATGAGGAGGCAGACCGTGAACGGCTGCTTTCCGATCCGGGCATTATCAGGAACAGACTGAAAGTGAATGCGGCTATTGAAAACGCCAAAACTATTTTGGCATTACAGGAAAAATTCGGTTCCTTCGGGAAGTGGCTGGACCATCACCACCCTAAAACGCTGCCG
This sequence comes from Chryseobacterium camelliae, assembly GCF_030818575.1. Lineage (NCBI taxonomy): Bacteria > Pseudomonadati > Bacteroidota > Flavobacteriia > Flavobacteriales > Weeksellaceae > Chryseobacterium > Chryseobacterium camelliae. The sequence continues at coordinate 2,276,649 of NZ_JAUTAL010000001.1, read as the reverse complement.
GAATGGATGAAGCTGTTCAAAAAGACCTTTAAATTCACCGGAGGGGAAATCGTCAACGAGTTTTTGATGAGCACCGGATACCTGAAAGGCTGCCATGATGAAAGCTGCCCGGTTTATCATGATGTTTTGAAGCAGAAGCCTAAATGGGCGGAAATATAGTGCTTATAAGTATTTTGAAGACTTTGGTAATCAATGCAAGTGCGAATCCTGATCACCTTATTTTACCTGGCTTTTGATCCTTTCTGTTACCATAGCAATTATTCTTTTGTTGAATGTTTTGCTGTCCGAAATATAACTTTCCAGTTCCTGCTCTGTCAGCATGCCGATACTGACTCCGATTAGTGTGTTTTTCAGTACCGTATCTTTCTGCAGGCTTTTTTCAATCAGATGGTGTTTTTGTTCTGTAGTCAGGGAGCTGAATGCTGGTATCTGCCGGGAGGCATAGCTTGAAAACAATCTCAGATAAAGATCGTTCTGAAGTTTCAGGACCGGTCGCAGGACCTGATTCTGGAAATGCTCTGCCGGAGTACTCGATTCATTATTAGCTATAGATAAGGGAGTTCTTAAATCGGGCTTACTGATCATAAGGTGAAATTTATAGTCAATATACGAACTCTTTGCCATTCAGCCATTATCCGACGGTTGGGGTATCTGCTTCCTTCATGATCTTTTTTTCCTTCATGGTCAGCATCATCCTCTCATACTTGTATTTCTCCCAGTCAAACTGGCTGAGAAAGTCCAGGGCCGCCTGGAAGCCACGGTTAAAAAGTTCCTCCTTTTCCGGTCTCTTCATAAAGAAGTTCAGCCAGCTGCTTTTGCCGCAATTTACAGTCTGAATGCTGAACAGGTGATAAAAGGTATGCTTGGTAAGAAACGATTTATCATTGAATCCTCGTAGGGTGTCAATGATATTTCCGGCATAAGAAAAAGGAGTCTTTAAAATCTGTTCGCTGGTTTTTCCTTTTTCAGAAAGGATATCGGAATCACTGGTGAGCTGTACGCCGAATAAGGGCATCCTCGGGTAAAAAACTTCCTCCGCATGGAACAGGTCGATCGGGAAATTGGAAATGCTGCCGCCATCGATGAAAATCCCCACAGGATAAATGTCTTCCGGTTTTGTGTTCATCCAGAATTTCCAGGCATACTTTACAGAATCATCATCCTTAATAATTCTCTTCTGGAAAGGTTCAAAAAAGAACGGGACCGACATGGAAGCACGTACGAATTCTGCCGGGCTGATATGTTTCAGCTCTTCCTCAGACCAGTACAGGTTGGCCATTGTGGGAAGTTCCACCTTTATTTTGGCATTGATGTCTGTAGTTACTACAATGTATTCAGATTTCAGCTGATAGAAAGGATTATTCTTATAGTAATCATTATTTACGGCGCTTTCATAAAAAATCCTGTACCGGGTCTGGTCGATATGTTCCAGATTATTGTTTTTAATTTTTTCAATATTTTGAAGGGCGATATTGTAGTACTCATACCCGTTTCCGTACCGGTAATTCACATTAAGATCATATTCTTTCTGAACGAATTTCCTGTTCAGGTCAGCGACAGTTGTAATGCCGAACCCATCCAGGGTTTTCCGGATTGTATCCAGGAAAATATCACCGGGATTCAACCCGCTGTTATGCTTTCTGAAGCTGTTGTAAAGCATCTTGATAATCAGAGAAACGATTAAAACCGGAATCAGCGGAATCAGGAACAGCAGTTTGGCTTTTAAAGGTGTTTCCGAAGACAGGGCAAAGGGAATACTGATCAGGGTAATCATAATCACTGCTGCGATTACAGCATTGATGGTGAGGAAATGTTTATTATTGAGCATGGCCCGGACAGTTCTTTTGATAAAGGGCCGGCCGTCCATGAAGTCTGCAAAGTTCCAGCTAAACAGGATATCCCTGATGATTTCGCTTTTCATATCTGCTTTGGTCCTGCATGCGGCGATAAGCATTGTGTTGATAGCTCCTGCGCTCGTGCCTGCCACTTTCAGGAAACGGATCCCGAAAATTTCCAGTCCGTACAGGTAGCCTACCAGTGCTGTTCCCCATACACCACCACCTTCCTGCACAAATTCTACATATTGATGGCCTTCAGCATCCAGGATGTCAGAAAATTCCTTGCCTGAAATGGCGCTATGCAGTGCCGCCAGTTTTTCTTTGGATGCTTTGGAAAGGATATTTCCGTCAAGGATGGTTTGAAGTTCTTCGGTAGTCATAGTTTTTTGGTGTTAGGTGGCGAACGTTAATATGAAAAGATTTCTGCCGCGGTGCCATGAGAAATTAAGTCCTGCCGCATAATTACCATTGCTTCCGCCGGGCATAAATAAAGGTGATGATCACAATCAGCGCCATGAGCCCAAGCGTAAAATAGTAACCGTATTTGTGGTGGAGTTCAGGCATATTATCGAAGTTCATCCCGTATACCCCAGCAATAAAGGTAATTGGTAAGAAGTATACCGAATAAACCGCCAGGACTTTCATCACTTGGTTGGCTTTCTGATCAGACAATGCCAGGAACATAGAAATAAGATTGGTAATCTGGATGTTGAGGTGTTCAAAATCTGCAACCACATCCTTATGCTTGTCTTTTAAATCGATCACTTCTGAAATCTGGAGTTCCAGCAGCCTGAATTTATCAATGGCGTCCGTGGAAACCGTAAGGACTCTGGAGTTCAGTCCCGACTTACGTTTCAGCTTGTACAGCCTTCTGATCTGGTTGGTATGATTGGTATTTTTAAGGAAAATCTCGTTTTCAATATTGTCCATGGTTTCCATCAGGCTGATAGACTCGTCGTCGAAAGTTTTCATGATGATCAGGGCAATCATCAGGGCAATATGAGCAGGACGGATTTCTTCCTTTGTTTTTTCCAGCTGTTGCCGCGTTTCGGTAATGCTTTTGGTTTTCATCCTGTGAACCGTAATCAGCGTATTGCCTACAATGAAGATTCCTATTTTTGTACTGATGTCACTGATGGTATTCAGGTTTTTCCGTTCCATTTCCGTGCTTTCGCGCAGAAGGAAGAATTTTACATCTCCATCCTCCTCATATTTGGGCAGGTGGTTAGGATCCATCGTGTCTTCCAGAAGAAGGGTATTGATGTTGTATTTTTCATGCAGGAGGTCTAAGTCTTCCTGTACAGGTGCTTCCACATCAAGCCATTCGCATTGTGGACCACGGTATAAAGTATTCATTGGCATATGGTAAAAATACTACTATTTTAAAATAGTATGTATGCAATAAGTTCTATATTTGCCAAAATTAAAAAAACGATATGGTTAAAAGTTCAATAAAGGGAATCGGATTCTATGTCCCGGATAATGTTGTTACGAATGATGATCTAGCGGAATTAATGAACACCAATGACGAATGGATCACGGAACGTACCGGGATAAAGGAAAGAAGGCACCGAAAGAACAGGAATGATTCCCAGGAAACCACGGCCTACCTCGCTTTTAAAGCTTCAGAAAAAGCCATAAACAATGCAGGACTCACTGCTAAAGATATAGACTATATTGTTTTCGCCACCCTTTCTCCGGATTATTATTTCCCGGGCTGCGGCGTATTGTTGCAGGAAATGCTGGGCTGTGATACCATAGGAGCCCTGGATGTAAGGAACCAGTGTTCAGGTTTTGTCTATGCGGTGAGTGTAGCCAATGCTTTCATCAAATCCGGAACATATAAAAATATTCTGGTGGTAGGTGCGGAAGTCCATTCATTCGGGCTGGATTTTTCCGATGAAGGAAGAGGTGTTTCCGTGATCTTCGGGGACGGTGCGGGAGCCATTGTCCTTTCTGCGACTCAGGATGAGCAGGCTGGTGATATACTAGCCACGAACATGCATTCTGAAGGTAAATATGCAGATGAACTCTGTACCCAGTTCCCGGGATCCAAATTCGGCTGGAGCGACAGGATGAGAAAAGAGCCTGAGCAGGTGACTTCCAAAGAAGTTTATCCGATCATGAACGGAAATTTTGTCTTCAAACATGCGGTAACCCGTTTCCCGCAGACGATGCAGGAAGCTTTGGACAAAGCTGGAAAAACAATAGAAGACCTGGATATGTTTATTCCGCATCAGGCCAATTTAAGGATTGCCCAGTTTGTGCAGCAGAAATTCGGTCTGTCGGATGATAAAGTATTCAACAACATCCAGAAATACGGAAACACGACTGCCGCATCTATTCCCATCGCTTTAAGCGAAGCCATTGAGAGCGGTAAGATCAAAAGGGGAGACCTTGTCCTGCTTTCTGCTTTCGGAAGCGGATTTACATGGGGAAGCGTCCTTTTCGAATATTAAATAAGAATTTTTTTAAATAAGAATCCGCGGTCTGAAGATGAACTGCCCCCAAAAAGTTAGACACTTTTTAGGGGCATTAATTTATGTATAGAAAAGAAAGATTTAGCGTTGCTTTCAAATTGGAATGTATCGAACTTCACAAAAATTCTTATCGTTCGATTGAATCTATAGCAACAGAAAAAGGATTTAACGAGAGTAATCTTCGCAAGTGGATCGGCTTTTATAACAAGTACGGAATATCGGGATTAGAGCCGAGAAAAAACAAAAGCTATTCCGCAGGGTTCAAGCTTAAAGTGTTGGAAGCCATCAATACGGAGTTCATCTCACAAAGAGAAGCTTGTGTCAGGTTTGATATCCCTGCCCAGTCTACCGTCTTGAATTGGCAGCGTGATTACGAGAAAAGTGGTATTTTAGGTTTGGAAAACAAACCTACAGGAAGACCAAAAAAAATGAGTGATTACAAACGTAAGAAAAGGAAGTCCGACAAGCCATTGACAAGGGAAGAAGAACTTTTATTGGAGAACGAAAGGCTGCGTGCCGAGAACGATTTTCTAAAAAAGCTAGACGCCTTAACTCTCAAAAAGAACAAGCAGAGGCCATCGAAGAATTAAGGCAAAAATATGATCTGTCAGTCCTACTGGATTGTACAGGTATGGCCAGGAGCAGTTTCTATTACCATCAGAAAATGCTTCAGAAGAATGATAAATATGCAGAGATTAAAACCTTGATAAAACAGATCTATCACAGGCACAAAGGGCGGTTCGGATACCGTCGCATCACTTTGGTAATGAAAGAAAAAGGAATTATCATCAATCACAAGACAGTCATGAAACTAATGAAAGTTCTGGGACTCAAAAGTATCATAAGGGTCAGGAAATACCAGTCCTATAGAGGTGAACAAGGCAGTATAGCGCCGAATGTTTTGGAGAGAAACTTCCAGGCAGACCGCCCGAACAGCAAATGGGCAACTGATGTGACGGAGTTCAATGTCTCTGGAAATAAACTGTACCTGTCCCCGATAATTGACCTTTATAACGGAGAGATCATCAGTTACGATCTTTCAGAAAGGCCAGTCTTTGCACAAGTGGTGAATATGCTCAAAAAGGGGCTTAGGAAAATCAGAAATACGGAAAATCTCATTCTCCATTCGGACCAGGGCTGGCAATATCAGATGAAAGCCTATCAGATACTTTTGAAAGAAAAAGGAATCATCCAAAGTATGTCCAGAAAAGGAAACTGCCTGGACAATGCCGTGATAGAGAATTTCTTCGGGACGTTAAAATCTGAGATGTTCTACACCAAGAAGTTTGGAACAATTGATGAACTTAAAAAAGAAATAAAAGAATACATTAATTACTACACAACCACGACAGGATAAGACTCAATCTAAAAGGAAAGAGCCCGGTAATGTACCGAACTCTTTCATCTAATAATATTGTTTAATTTTGTCTAAAATTTTGGGTGCAGTCTAAGAGGCCGCGGATTTTTTATACTTTGATAGGGCTTTAATTTTTCAGCAGCTTTTCGATTAGCTTATTCTGCATTTCCATCAGCTGATTGATCTGATGTTGGTTATTAATTACATTCTCCAATAGATTTTGATCAGTACTGTTGATTGTTGTATCACCAATATTTCCTACAGAAGAATTATTACTTGTTTCTATATTATTATTAACAATAGTATCACCTTCCAGAAAATACTGAGGTTCTACTTTGAAAAAGTCGGCCACTTTCTGCATAAACATAAAGTCTAATTTTTCAATGGCTCCATTTTCAATTTTACTGAGATAGCTTTGGGAGACATCAAGCCGGAAAGCCAGATCTTCCTGGGATATTTCTTTCTGCTCCCTGAGTTTTTTTATTTTAAATCCTATACTGCTGTTCATAATAATGAAAATTGAACTGTAAATATAATGTTTTTACCAGAATATTTTTATTCCAAACGGAATAGCATTTTATTCCTTTTGGAATTGTTAGCTAGGGAAATGTTTTACATCTTTAGAAAAAGTTTCGCGAAATACTTTTAGTGTAGAAAAATTATTATTAATTTCAAAATTCAAAACCATACAGAAAAGAATTTTACTATTGCTTTGTATTATTGCTGGTTTGATAGATATTCATATTTTTTATAAATATAGCTGATCAATTATTTATAGTATTAATAAGAGGAAAATCATTCTTTCTAACGTGAAGATTATCTGTTATTTTATAATAATTCAAAATTATGATTCGTAAAATTGTCCTTTTAATATTTGTCTTTAGTTGCCTGCTTTATTCAGCTCAAAAGGATAAGGCAAGCCTTGAGGTTGTTTACTATTTTAAAATAATTCCGGATTCATTAAATAGAGCAAATTTTACTGAGTCTGATATGATTTTAAGGTGCAATAAATACAAATCGATTTATTTCAGTCCAGCAATGGCAAGTTACTATGCGTATTTAAAGGATTACGCCCAGACTATAGATCCGAAAAAGATTGATGTTAATGCCAATAGACCAGCAATACCTAAAGTCAGACATAATGTATGGAAAGATGGTGAAGGTATAACTACTACCGTTCCTTTGGGAATGTACTTTTATACTTTTAAAGAACCTTCTTTAAATTGGCAGTTAATGAGTGAAACAAAAGAAATTCAAGGAATGAAATGTCAATTGGCAAAAGTTGATACTGAACATGATACTTTTTATGCCTGGTATACTACAGAAATTCCTTTTTCGGATGGCCCCTTTAGATTTAAGGGATTGCCAGGACTTATTCTAGAGGTGTACAATAAAAATAAAACTATAGAATTTTCTGCTGCCAGTATTAAAAAATCTGAAAAAGAGATCATAAAAATGGAAAGAGTTTCGACTATCGATCTACAGGATAAAAAGGATTTTTTTAAAGCAAGAGATAAATGGTTGAAGTATCCATTCAACAATATAGTAAATAAAGATATCGAAAAAAGAGGACTGGAAGAAGTGAAAAAACTTAACGTTTTTTTAGATTAATATAAACTTTTAAAAATGGATTTTATGAAAAAAAATTTTGTTATCGGAGCTTTAGCTTTTTCTGCTTTGTCATTTGCTAATCAAAATGTTGAATCAGCTATGCTAAAAGAAAATGCTAACAGAGGATTATTCGGAGGTGTTTATACTGTTACTTTTACATTACCATGTAATGGTCAGACAATTACTGCTTATTACTACACAACAACTACTGAAGGTACGCAGGCCTTTAATCAAGATTTAGCTTGGGCAGTAAATGTTACGGTTGACGAAAACTGTGGCGCTGGTGCATCAGGGGTCAACAATACAGGGTTCTAGTAAACCTTTAAATTTAGAATTGATGTTGAACTGTATTTATTTACACTTTTGAAAAAATAGATATTACATCAATTATTCTAATTAATAAAGAAGCCGTCTCAAAATGAGACGGCTTCTTCTGTATTACTTGATGCTGAGACTTTTCAGCAGTTTTTCAGTATCCGAATAATCTTCCCCTGAGGCCTTCGCCAGCTGGATCGACTTTTCAGCCCAAATCTTGGCATTTTTATTATCCCCTACTTTATGATACAGGTTGGCCAGCGTATCTGTATTGGCATAATTCTCCTGCTTCTTCACCGATTCCTGCGCCCAGATAATTGCTTTTTCCAGGGAGGCTTTATTGGTCACATTTTCAAAGAAGTTCCACGCAAGGGAATTCAGCTCCTCAGAAGTGGCAGCAGAAGGGTCTTTGTACAGTTCCATGCTCAGCTTCTCATAGGTTGCCATATCTTTGTCCTTTAATGCCCTGCTGGATTTGGCTCTTTTCAGAATCTTTTCAGCTTCATCCTTCGTCAGGAATTTCTGGGTCTCCGCTAAAAAATAAGTGTCATTCCACTTCTTGGTATTGGCATCATAAGCTTTTTTTACGATGGTATTCAGCTTGATGTTCTTATCAATCATCTCATACCGCTCAGCAGGAAGGACTTTCGTAATATCCGCCTTTTTAGACTGGAAAATAGCATACAGAGGGCTCTCCGTACTCTGGATACCGGCCAGAAGCATCTGCACATCTTGCTGGTCAAGGGCTGTTTTGTCTTTGAAATAACGTTCCAGCACCCTTGCTGCAAACGGAGCATCATTATAGATGGTAAGCCCGGCCAGGTTTTTAAGGAATTCAGGATCCTTTTCTCCGTTCTCAAATTTCTGCTTCAGTGAAGTCAGTCTTTTACTCGGATCTTCCGCATCCTTGGCAAACTGGATGAAATCTTTTTCTTCCACATAGCCTAACGTACGGTGTACTTCTTCACCGTTACCGTTAATGAAAAGATAAGTAGGGAAGGCTTTTACGTTGTATTTTTTAGCCAGGTCCACCCCTTCGCCCTTTTCCATATCTATTTTTGCATTGATGAAATGCCCGTTATAATAATCTCCTACAGCCTGAAGCGGGAAAATATTTTTAGCCATCAGTTTACATGGTCCGCACCATGAAGCATAGGCGTCTATAAACACCAGTTTATTTTCTTTCTTGGCTTTAGCCAGGATATTGGCAAAATTACTGTCTTCAAATTTAATCCCCTGCGCCAGTGCCAATGCGCTGATAAACAGAGAGGATAATAGAGCTGTTTTTTTCATGTGTATTTTCATTTCGATACAAATGTAATCATTAAGTTGACACATAAGTCGGATGAAGATGAAAATTGTTACGCCGGAAATTCATAATTATTTTTTTGTCTGGATATTACTTAATTTGGTCTTGTTTGCGGCAGTGGATAAAAATTATTGTAGTCTCCAATTTTTGTATCTTTATGATATGAAAGCAATCCGGCTATGGCAGGATTAAGTCTCCCGGATCATATCGCTTTCATCTACAAGGCTTGACCTTAACAAATACACTTATGGAAAATAATTATCAAAGATTTAGCCTGAAGGTTCAGGACTATATCAAATTCAGACCTGACTATCCTGAGCAGATGCTGGAAAAACTCGAAGAACAGTTGAACCTGGATAACCGTAAGATTATTGCTGATATCGGCTCCGGAACAGGGCTTTCATCAAAACCTTTTTTGGAACATCATTATACCGTCTATGCTGTAGAGCCTAATGATGAAATGAGGAAAGCCGCAGAGGCTATTTATAAGGATTCTGAGAATTTTATCAGCGTAAATGGTGCTTCTGAAAACACCACCCTGGAAGATTCCAGTGTTGATGTCATTTTCTCTGCACAGGCGTTTCATTGGTTTGATCTTCCCAAAACCAAAATAGAATTTGAGCGCATTTTAAAGCCCGGAGGCCACATTGTTTTGGTATGGAACGAAAGGGATGCGTCATCTCCTTTACTGAATGATTATGAAAAAGCACTTTATGACAATATCAGCGAATATAAATTTGTTAATCATAAAAATATCGATGAAGAGAAGATAAAGGCATTTTTCAGCCCCAAAAAAGTAGGGTATATGGAATTGGATCATCAGCAGTGGTTTGATCTCGAGGGGTTCAAAGGCCGTGCACGGTCGTCCTCCTATACGCCGAGATCGGGTGCACTCTATGATAAGATCATGCATGAATTGGAACAGATTTTCAATAGATATCAAACCTCCGGTCTGGTAGATTTCAGATATAAAACAAAGATATATTTCTGCTGAATACCAGCATTAAACATACAAAAGAAGCTGCTTAAAAAAGCAGCTTCTTTATGATTATTATCGCACTTTAGCAGTATTGTCTGTTTTTATTTTCGCGGTATCTGCGGATGCTCCGTGTTCGGAATGGCTTACGGCGGTATCCCCCAGATTGTTTCTCATAAAATTTTTATCGCGTTCATCCTTGAACTCCTCTCTTTTTTCTTTATCCTGTGCACAGCTTCCCAGGAACATCGCTGCCATGGCAGCGCCCAGCCATAATTTTTTCATAGTATATTTTTTTAGTGGTTTGCAATGTATCTTTATCATAACAAATAAAGGACCCTTTATACAGGGACCAAAAAAATCCACAGAAAAGATCTGAGGATTTTCAGGTGCAAATGATGTATCTTCAGATTATTTTGCCGGAGCAGTAGTTGCTGAAGAGTCTGTTCTCATTTTAAGGCTGTCCGGGTTAGACATCTTGGTGCTTGTGGTATCAGTACCCATTGTTGAAGCACTGGTATTGTCCATAGTAGCACTGGTATCTGTTGCGGTAGAATCTGTTGCGCTGGTTGACATGGATGATTCTTTAGTTCCGCAGCTTACTGCAAAAATCCCGATGCTCAGGATTAGAATAACTTTTTTCATAACGTTCTATTTTAATGTATCCTAGCGTAAGCAATAACCATTCCCATTTGAGATTTCTAGAATAATTTACATTAAGTTTATATTAATGATTCATTGTTTTTAACTGCTTATTATGGGTAAGTTGATTATTTGCATCATAGCTAAGAGTCAGGGAGGTTTAATGAGTATGAAACGACAACAGTCATAAAAGCTAGTTGACACTTAAGAATCACGAAGAAAACAGCTTTGAAAACAGGAAGAGCACATTAGTTTTTAAAAACCTACAGTTTTTATGTGCACGTAATATCTTTGCAGCTTGCAAAAATACCAGCTGCAAAATTCCCCTCCCCGGAGGGTTGGCGAAAAATCAGAGAATTTTTGACGGGGTGGTGTTAATAAGGATTAAAGTGGTGTGATTCACCTGGGAAAAATAATCTGTTAATCTGCGAAAGATTAAAAACCACAACAGTCACAAAAGCTATTTGACACTTAAGAATCTTAAGGAGCCAGCTTTGAAAAAAGAAGAGCACATCAGTTTTTAAAAATCTACGGTTTTTATGTGCACGTAAAATCTTTGCAGTTTACGGAAATACAAGCTGCAAAATTCCCCTCCTTAGGAGGGGTGGCGAAAATTTAGAGAATTTTTGACGGGGTGGTTTTTAATAACGATTAAAGTGGTGTGATCCATCTAGGAAAAATAATCTGCTAATCCAAGAGAGATTAAAAAAACACAACAGCCACAAAAGTTTTTTTGACACATAAGAATCATGAAGAAAATAGCTTTGAAAACAGAAGAGCACGTTAGTTTTTAAAAATCTACGATTTTTAAATGCGTGAAAAAATCTGTGTGATATGCTGTGATCTGCGAGAAAATATAAAACTACAGCAGTAATAAAAAGTTTCTTAGTAACCCAGTGGCTAAGGCGTTAAAAGCTACAAAAGAGCATCACCTGCAGCAATGAGTACTCAAAAGGCTCGGCCGGAACGAAGTTCCGGCCGAGCCTTTAAATTATTTAGATGTATACATCGATAACTACCCTAAATACGGATATTTATAATCTTTAGGCGATACAAATGTTTCTTTGATACTCCTTACGGAAGTCCATCTCAGAAGGTTCATTTTAGAACCTGCTTTATCATTGGTTCCTGAAGCTCTTCCTCCTCCGAAAGGCTGTTGGCCTACTACGGCACCGGTCGGCTTATCGTTGATATAAAAGTTTCCGGAAGCATTTTCCAGTGCTTTATACGCTTCGCTGATCGCGTAACGGTCCTGTGCGAATACAGATCCGGTCAGGGAATACGGTGAAGTGGAGTCAACCAGTTTCAGCGTTTCTTTCCATTGTTCATCTTCATAAACATAGATGGAAAGGATAGGACCGAAGATCTCTTCTACCATGCTTTCGTAATGCGGATTGGTGGTCTCAATCACCGTAGGGTGTACAAACCATCCTTTAGAGTCATCATAAGTTCCTCCGATTACTACATTGGCATCACCGGCATTATTTGCTCTGTCGATATAGCCTTTGCATTTTTCAAAAGAATTTTTGTCGATCACGGCATTAACGAAGTTGGACGGATCTTCAGGAGAACCTACTTTGATGGATCCGATCTGCGTTTCCATTACTTTTTTCACGTCTGCCCAGATGGACTTAGGGATATAAGCTCTTGAAGCAGCTGAACATTTCTGTCCCTGATATTCAAATGCACCTCTTACCAAAGCGGTAGCTACTGCTTCTACATTGGCTGAAGGGTGGGCAATAACAAAGTCTTTACCTCCGGTTTCTCCTACAATTCTCGGATATGTTCTGTACTGGTGGATATTGTCACCGATCATTTTCCACATACCTTGGAACACCTTAGTAGAACCGGTAAAATGAAGACCTGCAAAATCACGGTGTGCCAATACTTTTTCAGCTGTTTCCTTACCATCTGTGAAGATCATGTTGATGACTCCGGCAGGAAGTCCGGCTTCAGTTAAAACATCCATGATTACTTTTGCAGAATAAACCTGCTTGTCAGAAGGTTTCCATACTACTACGTTTCCAAGCATTGCCATACATGTTGGCAGGTTTCCGGAAATAGCGGTAAAGTTAAATGGGGTTACTGCAAAGCAAAATCCTTCAAGAGGTCTGTATTCTACGCGGTTCCAGATTCCGTTATCGGATACCGGCTGTTCAGCATACATTTCTGTCATGAATTCTACATTGAACCGTAAAAAGTCGATGAACTCACAAGCGGCATCAATTTCAGCCTGGTGAACATTTTTAGACTGTCCGATCATCGTCGCTGCATTGATGACATCGCGGTAAGGCCCGGCAAGAAGGTCAGCGGCTTTCAGAAAGATGGAAGCCCTCTGTTCCCAACCCAGTTCATTCCATTGCTGTTTGGCTGCTAAAGCTGCATTGATGGCATCATCCACATGCTGCATGGTTCCTTTGTAATAAAAGCCGAAATCATGCGCATGATCCTGAGGAGACTGAAGGGCTACCTTTTCATCGGTCTTCACTTCTTTTCCGTTGATGATCATAGGGATCTCGGTTTTTTCTGCCCACATTTTCTTGTAGGTAGCCAGAAGGCTTTTTACTTCAGGAGAACCCGGTGCGTATGAGTTTACCGGCTCATTAACAGCAAGTGGCACTTGCGAAATTGCTTTTGACATATGATGTTGTATTATATTTTAATTTGTGATGATACAAATTTACAACATTTAATTCGGAGAAAAAATTGATTGACTTCAATTACAGCTTTTCAGATTCCAGGATTTTCAGAACCAGTTTTTCTTCCTGAGTCAGGTCAGCTTTGCCATCATTTTTCTCTATTATTTCCAGCTCGTCAAGATATTTTTTGATCGTGTTGTTTTCATACAGATTGATGACGAGGGGATGAACATAATATTTTTTGCATACCGCAACCGTATTTCCCAGGCGGGATGCTACGATATCCAAGGCTTCTTTTACCTTCTTCTTGTATTCGGCATTGGTTTCCGCGTATCCGATTTCCTTAAATGCGATCAGTGCATTGACGGTTCCGGACCAGGTCCTGAAATCTTTCGCCGTAAAATCCTCACCGCTGATTTCCTTGATGTATTCATTCACCATTCCGGAATCTATGCTGTGCCGGTTTCCATCGTCATCATAATACTGGAAAAGTTCTTTTCCGGGGATGTCCTTGCATTTTTGTACCAGCCTTGAAAGCCTGCTGCTTTTCAGGTCTATATCATGCATGACGCCTTTTTTCCCCTTAAAGCAGAATGATAATTTCTTACCTTTCACCTTAACGTGTTTATCTTTGAGAGTGGTAAGCCCGAACGATCCGTAAAGCTTTTCGTACGCGCTGTTGCCGATCCTGATATTGGTCCGCTGCATCAGGCTTACAATAAGTGCAAGGACCTTTCTCTTTTCAAGATTGCGCAAAGCAAGGTCCTGTTCGATATGCAGCCTGATCTGGGGCAGTGCATAACCGAACTGAAGCATGCGGTAAAACTTGGTGTGGTTTCTTAAAGCATTCCATAAAGGATGATAGCGGTATTGCTTTCTCTTTTTGGCATCAATTCCCGTTGCCTGTAGATGGCCGTTATCCAGCGCGCAGATCCATACATTTTCCCATGCCGGTGGTAGTACAAGCTTATTGATCCGGCTGATCTCATCCTTGTCCTTAATTTTTTCACCGTCTTTATAGTAGGAAAACTTTTTACCCCTTTTTTTCCGGATAATACCGGCGGTTTCCGCATCAGAGGTATAAATAAGATGTACCGCCTTTGCAGAAGCCACCGGATCTTTCATAATTTTGACAATTTTTGAAGGCTTCAGGTGAGAAATGATATCTAAGTCTGAATTTTCCATAAAGTCCGGTTAAGAGTTTTTACACCTTGAAAATAACCATAATAAAAGTCCTATTACGGCTACAACGAGAATGATTCCCCACCACATTCCGGCCTTAAAAATTGTTTCTACTGCTTCACAGCTGGTTAGCATCAGTAAACTCAAAAAGGTAATACTGTATAAGCTCCATTTTTTCATAATAATTTATTTTTATTGGTGATTAATTCTTTTTTAAACCCGGTGATGATCCGGTTTCCATTTTTTAATGGATTTCTTTATATCGTCCCCTGAAACAGATTCGTGCAGTGCCCTGTAGAGTAGTTCTTTAAATTCATCATCATAGGCAAATCTCAGGGCGGCGATCTGGTCAAACTTCAGCTTTTCCTCCACCTCATCAGACCTTTGTCCGAACAGCTCAAAATACCTCTGTTTGAACTCCAGCCTTACCAGCCGGTTCTGAAGTCCCAAAGCATAATGCTGGCGTAACATTATAGCAAGGTAGAGGAGAAGGAAAATAACAACAGAAAACAGGATCCAGGTAAGTTGGTTGCTTTCATCACTACATATCTTATAGATCCCGAAGACTTCCAAAACCATAAGTGCAGGAAGATAAATAAAGTGATGTGGCGCGTAGAATTTCCTGTGATTGCCGTAGTGCTGTGTTTCCATATCTAGCATGTAGCAATAATCTTTCCAAAGGTGAAAACATCAGTTCCAATAGCGGTTTTGCGGAGTTTAAAAATGATTCATGCTGTCATATTCCTGCTCTTTATTCCTGTTTTTTTATATTGGATTTAATCCCCTTCTGAAATCAAATTTTCGTAACTTTCGGTTTTAAAAAATTAAAAAAATGACTTCAAAGGAAAAAGTGGCTGCACTCCGGGAAGAGATGCAGAAAAATAATGTTGATGCATTTATCGTCTATTCTGCTGATCCGCATATGAGTGAATATTTGCCGGAAGAATGGCAGGAAAGATCCTGGCTGTCCGGATTCCTTGGATCTGCCGGATTTGTGGTGATTACCAAAGACAAGGCAGGGCTCTGGACAGATGGAAGGTATTTCACCCAGGCTGCCATTGAGCTCCAGGGTTCCGGGATCGAACTGTTCAAGGACGGGATGGAAGGCACTCCTCACTATATCGACTGGATTATTTCTGAAATTCCGGAAAACGGAAAAGTGGCAGTGAATGCACTGGCAACCTCACATGCCAACTGGGAGCTGCTCTATGAAAAGCTTCGGGCCAAAAATATCACCCTGGTAGACCTTCCGCTCCTGAAAGAGCTCTGGAAAGACCGCGGAACGCCGTCAAAGAACCCAATCTATGTACATCCGGTAGAACGTGCCGGAAAATCGGTAACTGATAAAATTTCTGCTATCCGGAATGCGATGGAAGAACAGGGAGCTACCGTACATATCATCTCCAGCCTGGATGATGTGGCGTGGACCCTTAATCTGAGGGGAAGCGATGTACAGAGTAATCCGGTATTCCTGGGCTATCTGATCATTACCATCAATGATGCCATTCTCTTTACCGACCTGGATAAACTGAGTGTGGAAGCCAGGAAACAGATGGACGAGTCATTTGTGAAAATGATGCCGTACGAGGAGTTTTTCGGCCACCTCAAAATTTGCAGCGACCAGAAAGTCCTGGTTTCTCCCAATAGCAACCAGTCTATCTTTGAAGCATTGAAATATGCCAATACCATTATCAAGGGTCCGGTTCCCGGCAACCTTATGAAAGCCCAGAAAAATGATACCGAGCTGGAAGGTTTCAGGACGGTAATGGTAAGGGACGGCGTAGCGATGGTGAAATTCCTCTACTGGCTGACGCATCAGGCAGGTAAAGAATCTATGAACGAGTATTCCATCGGAGAAAAACTCAGGGATTTCCGTGCACAGGGTGAAAACTTTGTCGGGGAGAGTTTCGGAAGCATTGTCGGATACAAAGATAATGGTGCTATCATGCATTATTCCGCAAAAAGCGAAGGAAGCCATGAAGTGACCAACGATTCGAGCATCCTGGTAGATTCCGGAGGCCAGTACCTGGAAGGAACCACCGATATTACAAGGACACTGGCTTTAGGAGCTGTTTCCGAGGAATTCAAAAGAAACTCGACTTTAGTATTGCAGGGGATGATCCGTTTATCCATGGTGAAATTCCCGAAAGGAACAAAAGGTGTGCATCTGGATGCCATTGCCAGGCTTCCGTTGTGGATGGAAGGCAAAGATTTCAACCACGGGACTGGCCATGGGGTGGGAAGCTTCATGAACGTTCATGAAGGTCCTCAGAACATCAGGAAAGACATGAATCCGCAGGAACTTCTTCCGGGAATGGTGTGTTCCAGTGAACCCGGATTTTACGTAGAAGGACAGTACGGCATCCGTCATGAAAATTTAATAGCCGTTCAGGAAGCGGAGAAAACCGATTTCGGGACTTTCTATGAGTTTGAAACGCTTACGCTGTGTCCGTTCTTTAAAGATACCATCGTTAAAGAGGTGCTTTTGGAAGAAGAAATTGCATGGCTCAATGCTTACCATAGGAAATGTGAAGAAAAACTGGGCCCATATTTAGAGGGTGAGGTGAAAGAGTGGTTTGCAGAACTTGTAAGTCCTTTATAATCAGTAATTACAAGTTGAATATAATCAAATCCTGCTTCAAGCAGGATTTTTGCTGCCTCCGTAAAAACCCGGAGGCAATTTCCGGGATTTCCCTGAGGCGTAGAAATAAAATGAACCGTATCTTTGTCACATATCAGAGAAACATCATTTCACTCTTCATATAACTCAGTATTTATTTAAAGCAGTACCAATCGCCCCGGAAACGGGGTGATTTTTTTTGCTGTTAATTTTTTTAAATCTGTCTTAAGGCCCATAGATTACATAGATTTAAAAAATTGTAGATTTTAAAAACCTCATGTGTTCTTTCTGCTTTCAAAGCTAACATCTTAAAAATTCTCATGTGTCAAATAACTTTTGTGACTTTTGTGGTTTTGTTATTTTCTCGCAGACCAGCAGATCAAGCAGATTTTTCACGCATTTAAAAATCGTAGATTTTTAAAAACTAATGTGCTCTTCTGTTTTCAAAGCTGGATTCTTAAGATTCTTATGTGTAAAAAAAACTTTTGTGACTTTTGTGGTTTTGTTATTTTCTCGCAGATCAGTAGATTAAGCAGATTTTTTCACGCATTTAAAAATCGTAGATTTTTAAAAACTAATGTGCTCTTCTGTTTTCAAAGCTGGATTCTTAAGATTCTTAATTGTCAAATAACTTTTGTGACTTTTGTGGTTTTTTAATCTCTCGCAGATTAGCAGATTATTTTTCCCAAGTGGATCACACCACTTTAATTCTTATTAACACCACCCCGTCAAAAATTCTCTGAATTTTCGCCACCCCTCCAAGGGAGGGGAATTTTGCAGCTGGTATTTCCGCAAGCTGCAAAGGATTTTACGTGCACATAAAAACTGTAGGTTTTTAAAAACTCATGTGCTCTTCCTGTTTTCAAAGCTGGATTCTTAAGATTCTTAATTGTCAAATAACTTTTGTGACTTTTGTGGTTTTTTAATCTCTCGCAGATTAGCAGATTATTTTTCCCAAGTGGATCACACCACTTTAATTCTTATTAACACCACCCCGTCAAAAATTCTCTGAATTTTCGCCACCCCTCCAAGGGAGGGGAATTTTGCAGCTGGTATTTCCGCAAGCTGCAAAGGATTTTACGTGCACATAAAAACTGTAGGTTTTTAAAAACTCATGTGCTCTTCCTGTTTTCAAAGCTGTTCTCTTCATGATTCTTAAGTGTCAAATAGCTTTTGTGACTTTTGTGGTTTTTATTCCCTCGCAGATCAGCATGTCCTGCAGATTTTTCACGCATCATAAAAATCGTAGATTTTAAAAACTTCTGTGTTCTTCTGTCTTCAAAGCTTTTATCTTCATGATTCTAATGTGTTGAAAACTTTTGCAGTTATCGACTTCGTCAAACCTTTGTTTTGTCTTCAAACTTCACAGATCTTATCTTAAAAATTCTAAATGACACTCCTGAGAACACTAGCCATCAGGTTGTAGAAAAACTCATTTGTTATCATGGTCGTTGCGAGCGTCAAATCAAATATAGAAATCTAGGTATGCTTTAAAATGATGATATAACCCATAAAAATGTAAAACCTTGCGGCAAATTAGTCCTTCCTTGCGGACAGCTTAAGTACAGTATAGTACATAATGCCGCCTATAAAGTAGCATACCGCATCTATTATATCAGCAGTATAAATATTTGAAATTTTCGGACCGATCACTTCAAAGGTTAGGGTAAGGTACAGTGCAGAAGATAATATAAAGCGTAACGATGGATTCCAGGTACGATCTATATACAAATTGACAAAGATTTTAATGGTGTAGCAAAACATCGGTACACTATATAAATCAGTACAATGGCTGTTGATATAGGGGATGATAATGCCGTTTTTTCTGCATAACAGCACTATGATCCAAACCAATAGCCCTATGAAGTAGTACTTTGATATTTTGACGCTATAAATCATGCGTGTGCTATTGCCATTATTATACTAAGCAAAACCTGTAAGACAGTTAGGATAACCTCACCTGCAGATTTTTTAGGTTTGCTTTCGTTTTCTTCTTTTTGGGCTTTTTCGTAATCAAAATTATATGGATTCATCAGAGATATTTTTACAAAGCTACAGAATTAGAACAAATGTTCTAAATGATTTTTATCATTATATTTGTACCTATATGAATACAAAGGACAAAATCATACAGAAGGCATTGATGCTTTTTAACGATAGGGGATATACTGTAGTTACCACCAGGCACATAGCCCAGGAGCTTGAAATAAGTCCAGGTAATCTGCATTACCATTTTAAACATTCCGAAGAAATTGTCAGCGTACTGTTAACTGATTTGATTTATCAGACCGAGTTTCTAATGAATAGCTTTAAAAGTGGCTCAGGAATCAGCATTCCAAACCTTCAGCATTATTTACGCTCTGTGCTTGAACTTTTTTTTGATTACAGATTCATCTTCATTAATTTCAATGATGTTTTCAGGGATGTGCCGGAGCTTAAAAGTAAATTTTTGGAGGTTTACAGTAAAAGAAAGAAGCAGTTTGAAGAGATTATACGTGAGTTTCAGCAAATGAAAATATTCCGTGAGGATCTGCCTTCAGAACTCATTGAAAGTGTAATTGCACAGATTTTTATCATTGCTGACAATTATATTTCTTATAATAGAATGATTAATGAATTTGAAAGAAGCGAGGCCGTCCGATATTATTCGCAAATCATCATGAATCTATTTTTACCGCTTTTTGTGGAAAAGGACAGAACGTATTATCTTCAAAATTACCTTTCATATTAATTGGATTACGGTTATCTATCGTTATATTGCTTTGAGGATATTCCATAGTCTTCCTGTCAGTGTCGGCAAGTAGCACATGCTCTCACCAATATTTGACATGTATATAGAAACCATAAATCTTTCGCAGATTAGTAGATCACACAGATTTTTTCCAGGCATATTAAAACCGTAGGTTTTTTAAAAGCTTATGTGCTCTTCGTGTTTAAAGATATTACGTGCACATAAAAACTGTAGGCTTTTAAAAACTAATGTGCTCTTCATGTTTTCAAAGCTGTTCTTTTCATGATTCTTAAGTGTCAAATAGCTTTTATGACTGTTGTGGTTTTTTAAACTCTTGTGGATTAGCAGATTATTGTTTCGAAGTGGATCACATCACTTTAATCGTTATTAAAAACCATCCCTTCAAAAATTCAGAGAATTTTTGCCACCCCTCCGAGGGAGGGGAATTTTGCAGCTTGTATTTCCGTAAACTGCGAAGATTTTACGTGCACATAAAAACCGTAGGTTTTTAAAAACTTCTGTGCTCTTCTGTTTTCAAAGCTTTTATCTTTATAATTCTCATGTGTCAAATAGCTTTTGTGGTTTTTATTCCCTCGCAGATCAGCCTCTCCCGCAGATTTTTCACGCATCATAAAAATCGTAGATTTTTATAACCTTATGTGTTCTTTCTGTTTTCAAAGCTTTTATCTTCATAATTCTAATGTGTCAAAAAACTTTCGCAGTTATTAACTCTCGCTAACCTCTGGTTTGTGGTTTTTCATGTAAAAACCCTCACCCCAAACACACGCCCACACTCAAACTCTCCACCTGATAAAGGCACATCAGTTTTTCTCCATAGACTCAGCATCGCAAGTCCTCCTTATTTGGCCTGAAAAACTTAACTTTGCAGTATGAATAACGATACCATTTGTGCACTGGCCACCGCCAATGGAGTAGGAGCCCTGGGAATCATCCGGGTTTCCGGAAATGAAGCACTTCCTGTAGTGCAGAAAAGTTTTCCCGGAAAAAAACTGGAAAAGCAGAAATCCCATACGTTGCATTACGGTTATTTCATGGATGGAGAGGAATCCATTGATGAGGTAATGCTGTCGATTTTCCTGGCACCGAAAAGCTTTACCACGGAAAATTCTGTGGAGATTGCCTTTCACGGTTCGCCGCATATTGGGAAACGTATTCTTGAAACCCTGATTAAAAACGGAGCCCGGATGGCCAAAGCCGGGGAATTTACGCTCCGTGCATTTATCAACGGCCGTATTGACCTTTCCCAGGCGGAAGCTATCGCCGATGTGATTGCTTCTGAAAATGAGGCGTCACGAAAAGTAGCCATCAGCCAGCTGAAAGGGGGGATTACGAATGAAATATCCGTTTTGAGGACAGACCTGCTGAACTTTGTTTCCCTGATTGAGCTCGAACTTGATTTTGCGGAAGAAGACGTTGAGTTTGCCGACCGGTCGGCCCTGAACCTGCTGCTGGATAAGATTGAATCGAAACTGCATTCGTTGATTGACAGTTTCCAGTACGGAAACGCAATTAAGAACGGAACCGCTGTAGCGATCATCGGAAAACCGAATGCCGGGAAATCCACCCTGCTGAACGCTTTGCTGAAGGAAGAGCGGGCCATCGTCAGCAATATTGCCGGAACCACCCGGGACACGATTGAAGAGGTGCTTCACATTAAAGGCCACGCCTTCCGCCTGATCGACACTGCCGGACTACGAGAAACCATGGACGAAATCGAGGCAATTGGCGTTAAAAAAGCCCGTGAAAAAGTGGCCAATGCTAATGTGCTGATCTATCTTGCCGATGCGGGGACAGAGGATTTCTCTGAAGATATTGAAATGATCCGCTCCTTAGTTCGGGAAGACCTCAAACTGATCATCTGCGCCACCAAAATTGATGAAGTTTTCCCTGCACAACATGAAAAAGCGGAAAGCATTTTCCGTGATGCTATTCCTCAGGAGTTCGATTTCATTAAAATCTCCGCGGTTGAAAACCAGAATATCCAGGACTTGAAAAACGAGTTGTCCTCTTATGTGGAACAGCTGAAGTCTCAGGAAAATAATGTAGTCATTACCAACCAGCGCCACTATGAGGCCCTACGCAAATCCATGGAAGCCGTTCATAAAGTGAAAGAAGCCATCACCTTCCGCATCTCCACCGAACTGCTGGCTTATGAGCTGAGGAATGCCCTGGAGTACCTCGGTGAAATTTCCGGGGAAGTAACGAATGATGAGGTGCTGGGGAATATCTTTTCGAAGTTTTGTATTGGGAAATAATTTAGCTTTTCTTTGATTTTATTTTCTTTATTTTGTTTGATTATCAGATATTTATATAAATTTTATTTTCTCTTTTTGGAGTTTATTTTTATATTTGTACACCTGCTGTACACCTCGAACTATAAAAAGTAGCACAAAGGTGTACAAATGTACACCTCAAATAAAAGATATGAATATTACTTTAAAACAGAAAAATTTAGCTGATGGAAGGATTAGTCTTTTCATTGAGTATTACAAAGGGTCTTCTATTAATGCACAAGGAAGAAGAGTTCACCTGCGGAATTTTGAGTATTTGAAACTGTATTTGCACCCCGATCCAAAGTCGGCTAAGGAAAAAAAAGAGAATAAAGAAACTATGGCTCTTGCCGAAAGCATTTTGGCAATCAAAAAAGCTGAATATGTTCAAGGTCGCTACGATTTGAAAGATACCGTAAAAAGTAAAAGGACTTTTTTAACATACTTTGAGGAGTTAACAGAAGAAAAGCAAAAGCAAGACACTTCTAATAATTACGGTAACTGGTTTTCTACTCTACAACATCTCAAAAAGATTGTTCCAAAAAATATGACTTTCGATGAAATTGATGAAAAGTTTGTCAAAAAAGTTCATCGGTACTTTGAGAGTGATGCTCGCACCAAAAGTGATCTCCCACTTTCCCAGAATTCAAAGCATTCTTATTTCAATAAGTTTAAAGCTGCACTCCGAAGTGCTTTCGATAATGGATATTTAACGATAAATTATGCTGCAAAAGTAAAATCGTTTGAACAGGCTGAAAGTCAAAGAGAATATCTGATTTTTGATGAATTACAACGTTTAGCCAAAGCGGAATGTAAATATCCGGTTTTGAAAAAAGCTTTCCTTTTTTCGTGTTTATCAGGACTACGTTGGTCAGATATTAATACATTGACTTGGAAAGAAGTTCGTGATGAAGGTGATATATCAAAAGTCAATTTCAGACAAGAAAAAACGGATGGCGTAGAATATCTTTATATCTCAAAACAAGCCAGAGAATTGTTAGGAGAAAGACAAGATCCGCAAGAAAGAGTTTTCAAAGGTTTGAAATATGGAATGACCTACAATACTGAAATTATTCGCTGGTGCAATCGAGCTGCGGTTCCTAAGCATATTACTTTTCACTCAGCCAGACATACGAATGCAGTTCTGTTGTTGGAAAACGGTGCAGACATTTACACGGTTTCTAAAAGACTGGGACACCGGGAATTAAGAACAACGCAGATTTACGCAAAAATTGTGGATAGCAAAATGAAAGAAGCTGCTGAGATTATTCCAGAATTAAATATCGAGTTGTGAAAATTCCGTTTTCTATTTTAAACTCAATTAAAATCGCTTGCGAATTCAGTTGAATCCAGATTAATCTTTTTTAACCTTTTGACAGATAAAATCAATCCAGAGTATTCTTATTTAGCCCACAAGCTATTGGTAGTCTTTTATTTATGGTTTTTATTGTTGACTTTTGTTTCGTTAAATCAATTAAAAGAAACAGATGGAAAATAACGAAATCATAATTCACAAGCTCAACCGAATTGAAAAGCATATTTTCGGACTCAAAGCAATTCTAAATGTAGAAGAGCTTTCAGATTACACAGGGTTCAAGAAATCTTATATTTACAAATTGGTTCATACCAACTCTATCCCATTTTCAAAACCTTCCGGAAAAATTCTATTCTTTGAACGAAAAAAAATTGACGAATGGTTGCTGAAAAACAGTCATAAATCAAATGACGAGATCCAACAAGAAGCAATAGAATTTTCTTTACGCAAAAAATAAAACCTAACTACTGCCATAGTTAGGTTTAAATGTTTGTTTTACTGGAAGTAAAGAGCAAATATAAAAATTATTTGCGACTCCTTCCAAAATCAAAAATGCTTTATGGAAGAAAATAAAATTCTGTATCAAATCGAGACAGAAACGAAAACCATATTTGACAGAGCGATTAATTATTTGAATTCAAAATATTCAATTAGATTCAATACAATATCTCTTGAGTTCGAAATTAAACTTGTATCGGATAAAAAATGTTCAGCACTCAACTTGAATTCTTTGTTTATAGAACTCGTTAGATCCGGAATCGATATTCCAATTAATAAGTTGGAAATTCTGGTCAGAAGTCATTTGATCCAGCAGTACAATCCAATTCGGGAATATTTTGAAAATTTGGAAGATTGGGATAAGGAAAATCATATCGGTAAGCTTTGCAGTTATGTAAAGACGACTGATGATAAATCCTTCCAAAAATATTTCGAAAAATGGCTGACCAGGACTGTAATCTGTGCGTTGAGACCAGGATACATCAACAAACAGTGTTTTGTGCTGTTCAATACTAAGCAAAATAGTGGAAAGACGAGTTTTCTGCGTTTTTTGATCCCTGCAGATCTTGAACAATATTATACAGAAGACATTGGTGTTGATAAAGACGGCTTGATTTCCTTATGCAAAAACCTTCTGGTTAATATTGATGAGCTTTCGGTAATGTCAAAAACGGATGTCAATATTCTTAAGTCCTTCATTTCTAAAAATACCGTCAATGCACGTTTGCCTTACGATCGCAAATCGTCATTGATGCACCGGACAGCTTCATTTTGTGGCTCTACCAATCGGTCGGATTTTTTAACCGATGAAACCGGAAGTGTACGGTGGCAGATTTTTGAAGTTTTAGAAATCGACTTCAATTATTCCAAGGAAATCAATATTGAAAAAGTTTGGACTCAAGCATACTATAATGCTTTTGAAAGGAAAAATTATAATCCGGAACTCACGGCTGAAGATATCCAGGAAAATGAAAAGCGGAATGAAAAATTCAAGCAGGTATCCCTGGAACAGGAAATTATCCTTAGTCATTTCGAAAAATCCAAACTGCAAAGTGAATTTCTAACACCTTCGGACATTATGCTTGCTATGAATAATGCGCTAGGTGTACGTCTAAATATAATAAAAATTGGTAAAGCCTTGACTGCATTAAACTACGACAGAATAAAACATCCTAAAAGACAAGTCTATGGATATTTGATCCGAAGGAAAATTGACGAATGATATAATCTAAAATTACTTACCACTTACCTGAAGATTGCGAAAACCACCATTGACACAAAGTTTATGATAAGGTAATTTACAAAAGTAAACTTACCTAATTACCTGAAATATAGGTAAGCAGGTAGCGGAAGGTAGAATGTAAAATATGTAAAACCCTCGATGAATAAAGGCATAGGTAATAAGGTAAGTGAATTACAAACTTTATAAACAAAACACAAAATTTTATGAACTGCAAACAATTTAACGGCATATCGTTGGAAGAAGTCCTCCTTTCTCTCGGACACCTTCCCACTAAACAAAATGAAAAAGAAGCCTGGTATCTCAACCCTTTTGCCAGCGAATCCCAGGCCTCTTTTAAAATCAATAAAATCCTAAACTATTGGTACCTCTTTTCAGAAGGAATTGGTGGGAATAATACAGACTTTATGAAGAAATATCTGAATACTTCCATCAATGGGGTTTTGAATTGGGCTGACAATCAAAATTTTTCTTCTTTTCAAAAGCAAAACATTCCTAGTCTGAAGTGTAATGGCCAAAGCAGAAATTATGAGATAACTAATGTGAAAGCGGTCAGGCATTCTGCACTATTAGAATATTTAAAGAGCAGAAAAGTTGAAGATCAAACAGAATTTCTACAAGAGATTCATTATCGGATAGACGATAAGAATTATTTTGGGATAGGTTTTAAAAATGATTCTGGTGGTTATGAAATCCGCAATAAATACTCTAAGATTTGTTTGGGTAAAAAAGATGTTTCAACAATTAGAAACAATTCAAATTTCGTTAGGATTTTTGAAGGTTTTTTTGATTTCCTTTCATTTAAAACTGTAGAAAATCAATTAGCAAAAGAACCGTCTGATTATCTCATTTTGAACTCTGTTTCGATGATCCAAAATATTAAAAATTCTCTTGAAAAATATGAAAATATTGAGCTTTATTTTGATAATGACCAAGCCGGGAATCGTACTGTAGAAATCATCAGTGATGTATTACAAAATGTAAAAGACTGTCGAGCTCTCTATTCTAATTTTAAGGACTTGAATGAATATCTTAGTAAGAAAACTGAAGAAGTTCAAAATCAATATAAATCTGCATTTAAAAGATGAGAAATTCAAAAACTTTTGATGTGAACTTATTTGAGAAAATGTTTAATTTAAATTCAAAAAATAAAATCGGCGCAAATACTATAGCTGTTTTTACTTTTATCCTATATAAGTGTGAAGATCCACGAAAAGAAATTGTTCTATCAGACTATCAATTGGCAAGAGAGCTTGGTCTTTCCAGGCAAACGGTCATCACTGCAAAAAATAAGCTCAAACTTTTAGGACTTTTAGATTACAATAGAAATCGGGGTTTTCCAAATCGTTTTATTTTAAATGGAAACCCAATGCCAAAAGTAACACCAAACACCTATGAAATAATAGATAAACCTATTGATGAATTAAAAACCATTGTGGAATCGGAAATTAATACCAATAGCTCATTTTCAAAATATCCGAACTTAAAACAGTTTATGGATTTTGCAAAAACTTTAAAAGACTATTCAGAAAAACTAGATGATTTATTGATTCAAAAATTTCAAAAATGGAAAGAAGCAGATTGGAAAAATTCGCTTGGAAGACCTATTTTGAATTGGCAATCTACTCTTGAAAAAAATATAAATACACTTGATGTTTCACATTATAATAAAGGTTCTTCGCTAATTAATCTTCCAATTATCAAGAGACCTAAGCTAGACTAAAATCAACCATTCCGACTGGTCTAAATTAAGGTAGACTAAATAAAATTTCTGTTTTACGAAAATTACATAGCAAGATGTGTCTTTGTATATACAAAATTTTCATTTTGTACTATCAAAGACTCTCTTGCCTTTTCTGCGAAAAGGGTGAAAAAACTTCGGAACTCGTTTTTTTTGCTGTGGAAATTCTATTTTTTGAGATGATAAATAACTATTGATTTTTTGGTGTACAAACAAGAAATAGCTGTCAAAAAGAAAAATATAGCAAAAATTTAATGAAAATCTTTAATTGGCAATAGTTAGCAAATACAATAGTGGGTTAAAGTAATTCAACAAGTTAGAAGATTTCATATCTAATACGTTTGTTTGGCTTTTACCACTTTTTTCCTAAATCGAAATTTTCTTCTTTGATTTCTGCGACTTCGTTAAATTTCACAACCTTTTCTGCAATGTAAACAATTAGATTACGTTTAAAATTTTTCACTAATTTTGATTGTAAAACTAATTTTCAAAACTATGATTTTCGACATTGACCGAGAAAGTAAGAAACTTAAAGAATTTGTAAGTAAGTATGACAGTGAGACGTTCGCTCCTGATATAGCTACATTATTCGCTTATATTAATACTCCAAGAATTGAAATGTATCCTTTTCAAGGGCTGGATTCTCCATTAAAGCAACTTTCATATATTCTCGCTCTTAATTTAACTTCTAATGTAGATAAAGTGACAGAAATTGAAGTTAGATCTAATGAAGAATGGAAAGAAATTGTAGTATTGGCAATCAAGTGTAAAGCAGGATACTACGATTTATTATTAAATGATTTGAAGAGTATTGATAAATTTGATAAATATTATGAAACGGTACTTCCAGTTTTTTTTGATTATTTTGACACTGCAAAACTGAATTATGAAGAACAAGAGTTAAAAAGAATTGATTTATTATTTACTCCATTTAATAAAGTTCTAGAGCAGTCAATTAACTTAAACGTTCAGGAGATCTTAATGATCTACAATTTGGTGGATCATCAGTTATTTATCAATATAAATAAGCCATTTAAATATCGAGAGGATCCCGAATGTAAAGAATTTAGTGATTATCAAAAACAACATAACATTTTGCCACAAGACTGGGAATATTCGGGAGATAATGAAAATATTAAATCATTTATTAAATACTTCCAAAATCGGGGAGAAAGATTAAAAATCTCTTTAGAAGATTTATATCCACATTTTGATAATGAGAAAATAAATATATTTTTTAAACTATTTACAATTGACCGTAATGAAACTTCGTTTTTGTACTATACAAATGATAATCCAGTACTTTCAAATCCCATAATAAAATTAAAGGACTCAAGATACTTACTTTTAGATCCTAAACTATTACTTTTTGCAATTTATGACAGGCTTTACAAAGTAATTGACAGTCAGGAAAAAAAAATTGCTGACAAGTTTAACAGTCATAAAGGAAACTATCTGGAAGACAGAGTGTGTTCAATTTTTCAAAGATACTTTAAAAAAGATGCTCATATTTATAAAGAATACACGACTTCAATCGGTGGTTCGGGCCAAGATGTGTTAGTGCTTGGAAAGAGTATTGCAATTATAATCGAGGTTAAAAATAAAAAATCTGCAATTCCGCATAGCTACCCAAAGGATATAAAGAAATTGTATGAAACAATTTCGAAATATTTTAAAAACTCAATTCAAGAGGGATATGATCAATGTTATAGAGTTAAAGAATTGTTTGACAAAAAGAAAATCTTTGATATTTATAATGAAAAGGGAGAAAAACTTTATACAGTTAATCCAAAGAGATATCCAAATGTTTTTAGCATTGTAGTTACAGAAGAAAGGTTCAAAAAACCTCAAATTGATTTAAGTAAACTGCTAGATTTAAATCCGAACGATGATTGTTATCCGCTTTCAATCTCTGTTGACGATCTCGAAATAGTATTACTCACTCTGAAAAAAAAGAAATTAGGTTTAAGCAACTTAATAGAGTTTTTATTTTTAAGGGAACAACTACATGGCAGAATTGATTCAAATGATGAACTGGAAATTTGGGGAGCTCTAATAAACTCAAAAAAATTTGAAATACCAGCTGATCCAAAACTATCATTTAAAACTTATCCAGAAATGTCATTCTTCTATGATGAATTGTATAAAACTGGGCTTGGCTTCGAAAACGAAAAGAATTTTGATAAGAAAAAATCTGGCAATTGGGATTTTTATGAACCATATAAATTTCTTAAATAAAAATGTGGCTTTTTACAGCTTCCATTTTCAAGTGGAAAAAACAAAACTATCTCTTTTATTCTTAGAGAAGCCTAGAAACATGAATTAAGGAGGAGATTTTTTATTCAACTTAAGATTCTTGAAATTAAAATAGCTTATTTCCTGAAATCTCCAATTCTTATTTTCTCAAAAAAGAACCCACGCCGTTGTATATACTCTTGAGTATTTAGTGAGTGTTCAAGACCTCACCCTACGGGTGTACAAGCACCCTCGTTATTTTTGTTATCCAATAATCAACTCAATACCTGCTTTTTCAGCTTTGTATTTTATCTTGGTCTGCAATTCATAATAACTCCAATTGCGAAGTACAAATTGTTTTTCTTTTGCAATCCCAATTTTGTCCTCCTGATTTTTAAGTATAAGTGTGCCAGCTTGTTGACGGATGCAGAAATCTATAAGCTGTCGACTGTACAAGTGAAGTCGGTGACTTACATATCTGCTTTCCATATTCACTGTTTTATGCAGTGCCTTCTGTTTGCGTTTGACTCCATTTCCCGAACGGGCGTAGGCGATTCCCTCATGAATCCTTTTTTGATTTGCCTGAATCGCCAACCTGCGATACAAAAACTCTTCTTTTGATCCAATGTTAATTCGCACATTGTTAGCTTTTGCCACTATAGGATGTTCCAGAGATAATGAAGCTTCTGCAATGATCTCGGGTTTTAAAAGATGTTCTTCCTTTTCAAATTCAAAAACTGCAAGCCAGAAGATTTTCCTGTCTTCCAGTTGGATCTGAGAGGTACACAGTTTTATCTCTTCTTTTAGCAGGCGTTCCATAATCACTCGCTTATCAGTGTAGTCTTTTCCTAAGTATGTTTTGACAGGTATCGCAAACATATTGAAACAAAAGGCTTTCGTTTCTTCGTCATATCTCATTTTGCTGATGCATTTTACCGGAAGTGGAATCGGAATGTCTATTTTATAATTTCTAAGTGATTTTGTTCCTTGCCAATAATCGGCTTTGTTTTTAGAGAAAGTTGATTGAATTGTATTGTTAAGGCTTCCCAGAATATCTGTCGGGATTTCCCCCTTGAATCGGTCAAAGACCATTCTTGCTGTGCTATTTGTTTTCGAACGGTCAAACATTCCCATCTGATCTTTTTTTTCATCAGCTAGCTTATACTGTACTTCTTCTGTAAGATAAAAGAAATCTTTGATCATTTCCTGAACATATAGATGCGAAGCTATTAAGTTTGCCGCTCGGAAACATCGGTTCTGATATCGGTAGAGTTTTTCCCATATTTCATTTTTTTGATCTGACGGTAGATCAATCAGCAACTGAATTTTTCGGGTGAGTGTCATCGTGGATTTTTCCATATCAAATAGTTATTTCAGAGTTGTTTTGATTCTGTAAATATTGATAAGCGTAAAGAAACTCCCGATGGACTTCCTTCTCAGAAAGTTTGAGTTCCCGTGCAATTACTGCAAATGAAGATTTCTGTTCACATCTTCTGCTCATAATTTCAATTTGTTGACTGCTGAGTTCATCTTGTTTAACGTTATTTTTCTGAGATTCAATCGCTAGCTTCCCATTAGAATTTGTCTTTAAGATTTTCTTTAGATCATTTATTGCCCCAGCTACTTCATTGCTTATATCTTTAACACTACTTCCCATTGCTTCTGCAATAGGTTTGTATCGGAAGCCATATTGAAGGCATAGCTCAATCAGATGCTTTCTTTTGGGATTTATTACCTTCAAGACCTTATTGACTTCATCAAAATCTTTTTGATCGGACTCCTGCTGAAGTAAATGTTCTTTGTCTTGGAGAGGATCATATCCTACAAGATAATCCTGATAGTTCTCAAAACTTTCAAGTGAAGCCGTTAATCGTGCGAATTTATTTTTCGGAGCAGTAAAGTAAGATATACAATCTCTTTTCAGAACGAATCGTAAAAAGCCTAAAATATGATTTGGAGTTTCGATGGAATCACGATGTAACCATAATTTTAGAAATGTATCCTGCACAAGTGTTTCCACGACAAAATCATCTTCAAGCATTTTTTTTCCTATCCAGAAAAGAAGTCTTTTGTACCGAAAATGAATATGTTCTAATGAGACTGGATTGCCTTTTTTCAGCAGTTCATATAACTGATAATCATTGAACATCCGAGGCAGAGAATTTGTTGTTTTCATAAGCAGTATATTTAGCAGAATAATTGCTCGAAGAAATGCTTAGATTCAGTACGAATTATCCGTACCATTTAAAAACTATCTCACTACATCTTGCCTCCAAATAAATGGCGTGAAACTCAACATATCCGAACTGGGGCACTGGTATACCTTATATGCAGATAAGTGAGCTCACGCCTAGGTCGTGAGCTTCCTTACTTATCCTCTCGCATATTAAAAATTACCAGTTTTCAGTTCGAGATTCTAAGCAATAGCTTCTAATTTCTTTGAAGTATCGCAAAGTTACATTTCAGTAACTTCTTTTGCAAATATAAAAATATTTTCTAAAATATGTACTATAGTACATAATATTTTTTGATGTTTTTCATTCACTTTGATTTATGAATGAATCATTAGAGGAAATAGAAAGATATGTTATAAAACGTGTTAAAGAAATACGAGAATCAAAGAGCATCACCCAAGAGGAGCTCTCACTTTCTATTGGGAAGAATATTGGATTTATTTCACAGATAGAAGCTCCATCTAAAAAAGCAAAATACAATTTGATCCATCTAAATTTAATTGCAATAGCATTAGGATGTTCCATTAAGGATTTTCTTCCTGAAGAACCAATCCGAGATAAGAAATACGATATTAAAGAAATTAAAAGTAAAAAATCCTGACGAGAGTTGGGATTTTTGCTTTTCAGGGGATAAGAAAAAGTCCTTGAAAATTAAGTGATAATACTGAGTTCTCATTTTGAAGTTATTTTTATTTTTACAATTTGAGGAAAACATATTTAGAAATACCAGCTTCCTTATGTCAAATTAAATTTGAAAAAGGCAAAATAGCAGAATTATCCCATTTCTTAATATTATAAAAAGACTATAATCTTCTATATTTTTCAAACCGCTTTAATACAGATGTTCAAAATAACACTTTTCAAATGTTAGCATCTAATATAAGAAGTAATTACATAATCGCAACTTTAAGTGGAATTAATATAGTAAGAATGACGATTATTAAATTTGCTATTCTTACAATAGGTGCTAAATCAAAAAAACATAGAAAATTGCAAGCAGATAGTTTGGATATGATTTTAAAGATTGAATTAATATGAATTTTTCAAATTTAATTATTAGTCTTCTTTTAAATTTCTATATTTATGTATATACGGAAACCCGTAATTGACTTGATGTTAAATTTTATAATTTTAGCCACTTTATAAATCCTTTTAATTATTGAAAAGGATTCAGGCATCATAATAAAATATACTAATGCAAATAGATCCCAAAATTAAACAGCAATTACAAAAAAATTTAAATTCAATTCTAAAATACAGAACAGCCAGAAGAAAACAAGAAGAGATTATTAATGATATTTTAACAATTTTGCACAAAATTAGGAAAGACACTTTTCTTCCATTTGTGTTACAAATGATGAATTTTATTCAATTTAGAGATTCTTTGGAAGAATTTAAAATTTTAAAATCACCTCTCAAACAATTTGCGTATTTAATTGATTTGTATTTTTCCAAGAATCATTTAGAAACAGAGGATGCACCAGACGAAAAAAACTGGAAAAAAATCCTTGAACTTCTAGATGAAATAGAAATGACCTATTTCGGTGAAATTGGATTTTTTGAAGAAGGTCATACTGATGATTTTCAACTAGATAAAATTAGTGTATCATTAAAATCTTTTTTTGAGTATTATGCAAACGGGCAATTGTCATTTGAAGAACAAACCATAGATCGAATTCAATCAAATTTTTCAAGGTTTGACGACGCTATCTTTCAAGAATATGGTTTTAAAACAGCGGATCTTATTACATTCTGTCTTTCAGTAAATAATATATTACAGGAAAAAGCAGATAGAAGTCTTTATTTTAAGCGACATCCTGAAAAATGGAAAGAATTAACTTCTACTTTTATTGCTAGAGGGATAGATGATCCAATGGACTGGGCAAACCAGCCGGAATTGAAAGATTTTATAGGGTTTATGATGAGACCCGGATATATTTTTATCCTTACAAAAGAAGATTTAAGTTCGACAAATTTATCTGACTCAATAATTGATAGTTTAATTGATTTTTTTAGATATAATGAAAGTAAGGCAAAAAATCAAACCATTTATTATGCAGATAACCGGCAATATTTTGAAACTCCATTAATAACATTGAAAGATGATGAAATACTTTTTCCAAATGGAAAGTTTTTATTAGAAGCTTTTTACAACAGAATCAACTTACAATTGTCTGAGACTAAAAAAGAAAAATATACTCAATTTAAAAATAAGATGTTAGAGAAAAAATGTTTCGATATTTTCAAGAATTTCTTTAAGGAAGATGCAAAAATTTTCACATCATTTTATTTTGATAAATCTAATAAAGCAGAACAAGATTTGGCAATATTTTATAAAGGAACTCTTTTAATAGTCGAAATTAAAGATTTTAAATTTAGAGCACCTTTGAGAAATCCTATTAAGGCATTTGATAAAATTAGATCTGATTTTAAGGGCGGTATTCAAAAAGCTTATGATCAGTGCAAAAGATTAGAAGAAAAGATTGAAGAAAAAAAAGACTTCAAAATTTATGACTTAAAAACAGGCAAAGAGTTATTTGAAATTAGACCTCAAAAAATTAAAAACTTTTATTCTATAATAGTCACGCAACATAAGTATGGTGGGATACAAACTAATTTGCAAGAACTATTAGTAAAGGACAGAAATGATTTGTATCCGTGGTCAGTTTGTATTGATGATTTAGAAATATTTCTACTGACTTTTTTGAAAATAAAAAAAGATTCCGCAATAAGTTCTTTCTTTGATTATATTGATTACCGAGAAGCCTTTCAAGAAAGATTGATTTGTAGTGATGAACTTGAAATGTGTGGTTTATTTTTAACTTCTCCAGCATTGTTTAAAAAATTTGCTAAAGCCGAAGAGACCATCACAACTGATATTAAAATGTCGGATATATTTGATGCACATTATCAAAATGGATTAGGTTTCGAAAATGAAATAAATTTTGTTGAAAAACGAAAAACACGATTAAGAGCTTATGCGAAAAACTTTGATGTGAGTTTTGTTTCAGGAGAAGATTTGCAATAATAATGGTTTACAACAATATAATATTATGATAGAATTTATGCAGAATGCTTCTGCTTATCAAGTAACTTGGGGATATAGAGTAAAACCTGTCTATAGGATTTTAAGCAATGAAAAATATCTGAACGACTTCTTTGAAAATGGGAGTTTATTTATTTCCTGTTTTAAAAACTTCAAAAAGTATGATGATGAAATGCAAGGGGATTCTAGTGAGGGAGACGCTATGGTTGGTGGATTTACGGAAAAAGGAGATGGTAATTTTATAGTATATGAAGGAGGAGTTAATGCTTTTGTTTTATGTGGTACAAATGTTTTGACAGAAGATGTGATAAAGGATTTTAACGGTGTAGGGGCGATAAAAATTAATAATCCTACATTATTTGGAATGGAGGTGGCAAGAAAGTTACCTTTTGTTTTATCAGGTATAGAAGGAGATTGTATTTACGATGATTCTAAAGCTCATATTCTTGAAGAAGAAAAAAATAAAGCGTTTCAAACCATAAATTTTAAAAATCCAAGAGAAATCGAACAGAAGATTTTACAAATTACAACAGGGATTGAAGTATTTACAAAATATAAAAAATACGAACATCAGCAAGAGCATAGACTTTTGTGGTTCTCAGAAAGATCGATTGAATCAGGTATTGTCATAAATTGTCCTGAAGCTATTGAATATTGTGAAAAAATATTGTTTTAGTAGATCCCCGATAAAATCAAAATAAAATTTTATGAGTTTTACTTTTTATATTGTAACAAATTTATTTCACAAAAATAATTTGTAATTTTCCTGTTGAAAACTAATAATTAATAACCGATATATGGAATATTTTGATCCATCAAAGAATAAAATTTTCTTTGGAAATGATGATAAGCTCGTAACTTGGATAGAAGAAAATATCAAACAAAATAACATTGTTGATAAAATTCGGTTGATGTTAAAAAATTATTTGGAGTTGGATAATGTAAGTTTTCTTTTCGGTTCCGGCACATCAATTCATTTAGGAGCTGTCGCAATAAGAAATTTTCCCATTGAAGTTGAAGCCTATATTAAGGAAAAAGATAAAGATATTCCTGGGATTTTCGCAGAATTTTTTTCCGTTATAAAACAATTGCAGGCTCAAAAATTAGAATTCGGAAAAGCAAACTTAATTAAAGGAACTCAAATCTTTGAAGACGAAAAAAAATGGAGATTCGAGATTGAAGATGATATTATTCGGGATATTGAATCAAAAGAAATTGCCATTGAATATGAAAAAGTTTTAAATTATTTAATTGCTTTAGAATATGTTCTAAATGAAAATAAAAGTAATGAAAGAAGTGATAAATATTCAGAACTAATAAAAGTAATTAAAGAGGGATTATTCACTGTATGTGATATAGATAAAAGAAAAATACCATTATCTGAATTAAAAAAAATAGTAAAACGTAGTAAAAAGCAAGCATTTAAAAATGCATTAAAAAACAAATATTATTTCCACGAAATGTTTTTAAAAGCTCTTTTACAAAGGCCGTTAAACTTAAGAAGAGCAAATATTTTTTGTGCAAATTATGACTTAGCTTTTGAGTATGCCTTTGACAAATTAGGAATTCATTATATAGATGGCTTCGCTGGTTTTCATAAAAGATTTTTTAAACCTGAGACTTTTGAATACGATATTTTCTATCCCGGCTCAACTACTTCAGGAAAAGTTCAGAGAATTGAAAAAGTAGTTCGATACTGTAAACTTCACGGTTCGTTATCATGGGTAAATTCTGAGGTTAGAAATTCAAATAATTTATATGGAATTGAAGAAAAGCCTCTAGAATTAATAGAATCTCTTAATAAAAAAGGGGAAATTATCATTTATCCTTCTGCTGTAAAAAAATCATATACCCTAGATTTACCTTATTCGGAACTGTTCAGGCAATTCGCAGCCACAATTACACAATCTCAATCAGTACTTATTACAGTCGGTTATTCTTTTGGAGATGACCATTTCAACGATATTATTTATCAAGCTTTATCAAATCCCACATTTACTTTAATTGTAGTTGATTTTCAAGGTACACGGAATGAATATATAAGAAATCTTAAAGAATTAAATGATCCTCGAATTATTATTTTAGAAGGAGAGTTTTTTGGAGATTTTCTAACGTTTGCTGATACATTGATGCCAAACTTTAATAATATTGATAATAATGAGAAAGTTGCAGCTACACTCAATAATTTATTAGGAAACAATTTAGAACCTACTAAAAAAGAAGAAAATGAGTGAAAGACGTATTGGTAAAATTATTTCAGTAGATAGTTTCCGTGCATATATACGTTTAGATGATGATCTTAAAAGTTTATATAAAAGCGGATATGAAGATATTTATGAAGTTGCAAGGATTAATTCATACGTGATTATTCCTATTGGAGCTGATAAAATTGTTGCAATGGTTACAAGTGTAAGAGCTATAGACGAAACTGAATTAGATAAAAATAAAGATGCAATATTTTTAACTAAATCTTCCAGATATTTAGTTGCTACTATGATTGGTACTATTGAAAATGGTGGTAGATATATTCAAGGTGTTTATAACTATCCTATACTTGATAATCCCGTGTGGTATGTTACAAGGCAGGATTTAGATAATATATTTGACCAAAAAGAAAAAACGGAAATTAATTTTGAGGAGGATTATTACTTGCCAATTGGTACCTCACCAGCATTTTCTGACTATAAAATAAAAATTAATCCCGATAAATTATTTGGTAAACACGCTGCTATTTTGGGAAACACCGGATCTGGAAAATCCTGCACATTTGCTTCTATTATCCAAAGTCTTTTTGACTATGATTATAACGGTAAAAAATTACAAAATGCTCATGTTATCATTTTTGATACTAATGGAGAGTACAAACAGGCTTTTCAAGGAACTAAAGATTTGCCTTATAAAAACTTAATCGAAGTAAATTCTTTTAATATAGATAAAGACGGATTGAAAGTCCCTTTTTGGTTTATGAATTTCTCTGATTATGATTACCTTTTTGAACCTACATCAGGAACACAAGCACCTGTTTTTAAAAGAGCGTTAGGACTTGCAAAAAATCAAACAGTATCAACAGTTAAAAAAATAATTCCTCAAACATATCTTTCAAAACTAAATACGATAGCTCTTGAGTGTGATGAAAATGGATTTAAGATTAAAAATACTATCTATTCCGAATTGGAATCTTTCGGTAAAGAACTACGTGCGTTAGATACTGATTTCGATAAGACGAATTTACTAAATGCCTTAAGGGAACTTATAAAGGAAAAAACTAAACTTACGAAGCCTGGGCAGTATATAGAAGGTGTAATAAGTAGTGCTGTATTAAGTGAGTGTTCTTTAACTCTTAAAGCGGAAATATTAAATTATCAAGCAAGTGTACGAGATGTAGAAGTTGCAGAAGAACGAAATATTGATTTACCGATATATTTTGAATTTAATAGCCTAATATCTAGATTTTTTGATGAAGCCATTAATGAACAAGAAAATAATGGAAATAGATTAAGAGAATTTGTTTCAACTCTAAGATTAAGGTTGCAATCTTATTTAAGTGATGAAAGAATCTCCCAACCATTATTATTAAGCAATACTAATAAAATAACCGACGCTCTAGCTAAGTTTATATCATTCATCTTAGGAGATTTTTGCAAAGTGTATAAGGCCACAGATACTGATGTTTTCACCAATTTTTATAAAACTCAGATTGGCAAAAAGGATGCTGAAAAGCTATTGGAAAATAAATCAAGTCAAATAACTATAATAGATATGTCTCTTTTACCTTATGAAGTATTAGAAACAATTACCGGATTGATAGGAAGGCTT
Organism: Chryseobacterium camelliae; assembly: GCF_030818575.1. NCBI lineage: Bacteria > Pseudomonadati > Bacteroidota > Flavobacteriia > Flavobacteriales > Weeksellaceae > Chryseobacterium > Chryseobacterium camelliae. The sequence goes on along the minus strand of NZ_JAUTAL010000001.1, from coordinate 2,238,533 downwards.
ATCTTGGAATTTGTATCACGTTTCCCTGAAAATGACAGAGGAAAACTCCCTATTGTTATTGCTCTTGAAGAAGCACAAAACTATATTCCGGAAAGGAACAAAAATGATAGGGAATCAATCGCTAAAAAAGTATTTGAAAGAATTGCACGAGAAGGTCGTAAATATGGTATTTCTTTGTTAGTGTCAAGCCAGAGACCTTCAGAACTTTCGAAAACAGTATTATCCCAATGTAACTCTTTTATTATTCATAGATTGCAAAATCCTGAAGATCAAAAATATGTAAGACAACTAGTTTCCGCAGCAAACGAAGATATTCTTCAACAATTACCAATTCTTCCTCAACAGCACGTCGTGATTATGGGAGATGCCGTAAGAACTCCAGTTCAGGCTAAAATGAACACTGCGTATCCAAAACCTAATAGTAATAATCCCAAATTTATTGAAAATTGGATCGCAGATGGTGATATGAATTTTCCTGATTATAAAAAGATTTCTGAAGCTTGGGAGAAAGGAGAAAAATATATTAATACTGATGATAGTTCTGAAAATTAATTTATAGAAAGGTACTATTTGATAACCTTCGTTTCAGAGGTTTTTTTGTATCCTGAGCCGAAATACAAAGATGGAAAAACGATAATGAAAATATTAGGTAAGTAAATGGTTATGTAAGAATAAAATTTAACTGAGAATTACAAATGTAGAAGAATCACGACTAAATTATTGATTGTCTTATCTTATATTTGAATCAGAAGCTACAAGAAATATTTGCAAATGCTGATTATAGGAAAAAATAAAGAAAATATATGATTTTTTAAAAATCAACCTTGAAAGTAAATCATCATACCAAAAATCTTTAGGATTATGCTTAGAATCTACTGTGATAAAAATATTTATTCTTCAATAAAAGAAGGTAAAAGAAATTTCAACCCTGAATTAAAGGAGTTGATGGATGAACTTAATGAAATCCTTATTTTCACCTATTCTCACGCACACCATCAAGATTTATCAAACTCGGACAGTTCTTTTTGGGAAGAGGATTTACTGTTATTAGAGCATTATGTTAAAGATCATTATTTTGATTATGATGCAATCAAAAAAAATACGAATTGTTTATTGGCAAAACCAACGGAATCCTTTTATGATACTGATTTTAGTATTGTAAAAAATTCCCTCAATCCAGATAATAATTTAATGGATAGTCTTTTTCCAACTATCGAGGGAGAAGAAGATGATGAGATTTCAAAAATTGCCAAAGATCTATTTCAAAATCTGTTAAATATTCCTATTCCGAATCTTAATCAACCTGATCTAACAGGAAAAGAAAAAGAACTTTCTGAAAGATATTTACCGAGTAATGAAAACCTTACCGTGGGATCATTGATGGAGCATTTTTTCAAATTTGGGAATAAACTCCTAACGGACCGACAAGAAGTTATTGAATTAAAAAAAATGATGGAAGAATATGTAAGTAGTGATAAATACAGTTTTGAAAAATGGAAGGACCAATTTGATGAAAAGTTTAAAGAAAACTTCGGAGGTCAAAGTTTTACAGATTTAATGAAACAAACTTTTGACGCAGTTAAAGATTATAATGAATATGACAAATTTGTCCTTTTTTTTAATTCATTGGAATTACATAATGTTACGAAAGATAAACCATTAAGAAAATCACAAGCTTTAGAAAGCATTCATACAGATGCAAATCACGCCTGGTACGCATCTTTCTCAGATGTTTTGGTTACTGATGATAAGGGATTAGCAGCTAAAGCTTACATCACGTATAAGTTTTTCGAAATACAGACTAAAATTTTTACAACTGAAGAGTTTCTGAATAACAGAACAATATTTTTGCAACAAGAAGAAAATGATTTGAAGACTTTTTTTAAAACTTTAGATTACGAATTAAAAAATAGTTTGGTTTTAAGAAATAATACTAATTCTAGTATTGAAAATGATATGATTTTAAAAAATCATCATAAGTTTTTCAATTACTTTAATAGGATTAGTAATAGTAAAGGTTCTTTAAAATTATATTGTCAACGCCACTTAAATGCTAACTTCATTATGTTTAGAGAGGCAAAACTATTAACAGATAAACTTGTGAAGTTGTTTGGTGTAGATGTAGAAAATAAAGGATATTATAATTCTGAAAAAGATGATCCAAAAGATGATGTGCTCAGAAAATGGACATTCGAAAATATAGAATTAATCTTTGGAACTGCATTAAATAATGGTGGAAATTGTTATTGTTTAGAAATTGTTATCCATTAAAAAAATCAAATTTACTTAGCAATTTTAGCTTTTAATCTAAAGAAAATCGCTAGAATTTTTTTCTATATTAAAATCTCCTGATTCAAAAGTAAAGTTTATCACTTCATCTCTAATACTATTAACTTCGGAATGTAAATCAATACTTTCAAACTTATAATTTACAGTGATAGGAGTATCGGGCTCAACATTTTCATATTTTTCAGAATCCATATTATAATGAAATGCGGGATATAACTCAAGGGTTGGAGATTTTCCATTTGATTTAGGATAATCAAAAGATGCTGACAAAGGCAAATATATTTGTGCTACAATATTAGCAAAATTTACAACCAAAGTTAATTCAGGATGAAAACCTTTATCTGTAAAGATTTTATTTGCTTCGTATAATTGAACAGAAGGTTTGCCAAATTTTTTACGTGTTAGTTTTGTAATGAATAATGTTGAGAAAAAGACTATTTCTGTATTATCATTTTGTAACCAGTCGAATAACAATTGATATTTACGTATTTTAATTTTAGGGAGAAAAGAAAGGGCTATTTTAAGCAATGACTTATAAACGTATATAGGCTTTATCGCAGGATTTCTAAAACGTATTGACATTGTTTTATTTTCTATATCTACTTTGTAGTCATCCAAAGAACTTAAAAAAAGGTTTATTTTTCCGTCATCTGTATATTTCACTGATGTTCTTGTTTTTTCATCATCGTTGTCTTTTCGTGCTTGAAAATTAGGAATTTTCTTTTTTCCTTTAACTCCTACAACAGATAAGTATGGTAAGAAAAATTTTGATAAATGACTTTCATATTTACTAAACTTTTCATTACATAAATCACATTCGTCATAAATCACAAAATTATTTTGTCCTAATAATTCAGGACAAGCGTGAGCGATTTTTTTAAAAGCTACATCATTTTCATTTTTTCCACAAAATCTACAAGTTCTTAAATTAGGAACATTTTTAGGTAGAGTTTTAGAAGAACCAATTATAGTATAAATTTCGGCAAATGAATTTCTGAATTGATGAGAGTCGTTTTTCATAATAATTAGATTAATCTGTCAAATCTTGTTCTTTAATAACATATACAAAGATTATTAAACCATTCCGCAATATAAGCTGTTTTTAGAGCAATTATAAATTGTTTAATTTTTTTTAACAATTGAGTCATCATCCGTATTCAACTGGTTAAACTTTTTTGAATTGATTATTTATTTAAAACAATCTAATATAAAAACAGTAGATTTCTTAAATTTTGCAGTGGTAATTAGGTGGTTAATTTGATCATGTGTCCCACATATCTTGTAATATTCAGTATATTTGTAATACAATAATATTATTTATAGATAGATTATAAAATTAAATACTACTATTATGTTATTTATTTCTTTATCAAAGGTTCAAAAAAAACTAGTTGATAATATCCGTGAAAGACGATTGCAACTGAATCTAACACAGGAAGGCTTGGCTGAAAGATCGGGTGTTCCTTTACCAACGCTTAGGAAGTTTGAGCAAAAAGGCTTAATTTCTTTGGATTCATTTTTAAAATTACTTTCAGTGGTTGGTGGATTAGAAGAAATGCTTGATGCTTTAAAAGCAAAGGAACAGAGTTTTAAATCTATCGATGATGTTCTAAAATCAGAGGAAAAGCCTATTAAAAAAAGAGGAAGCAGAAGATGAAAACAGCCATCAAAGAAATAAAAGTAGGATTGAATTTTGGTTCTGGAATTCAACCCGTTGGACGTTTGGCAATTCGTGATGGTATAATCTATTTTCAATACGATGAAGAATTTCTGCAAACCAATTTAGAAATTTCACCTATAAGACTTTCTTTGCAACGAGACGTGATAGAGCTTCCAAGAGATCCATTTGAAGGTTTGGCTGGTGTTTTCAATGATAGCCTGCCTGACGGTTGGGGTAGATTACTTTTTGACCGTTTGCTTCGCTCGCAAGGGATTTCTCCATCTGATATTTCACCACTAGATCGTCTAGGATATGTCGGATTGCACGGTATGGGTGCGTTGGTTTATGAGCCGGATCAAAGTCCAGATGGTAGTAATGAGATGATTGATTTGGACGTGTTGGCTACTCAAACAAAAGACGTTTTGCAAGGTGATTCAGAAGAAGTGATTGCAGAACTTTTGGCTTTGAACGGATCCTCTGCTGGAGCACGGCCAAAAGCATTGATCGGCGTTGATGCAGAAAGAAAAAATATATCCTACGGAGCGAATTTGTTAAGCGATAATTTTGAACCTTGGATGGTAAAATTTCCAAACTCATTAGATGGAAAAGATGCGGGAGCGATAGAATATACTTACGCTTTAATGGCTGTAGATGCTGGAATTAAAATGCCTGAAGTTCATTTGTTTCCTTCACAGAAAGGGAATGGCTATTTTGCTGTAAAGCGTTTTGATAGAGAAGGAAATCAGCGTCTCCATATGCATACGGTGAGTGGACTCGTTCACAGTAATTTTAGGTTTCCATCTCTTGATTATGAAGATTTATTATCATTGACGAGTGTTTTAACCAAGGATATTCGAGAGGTAGAAAAAATGTTTCGGTTAGCAGTTTTCAATGTGATGGCACACAATAGAGACGACCATGCTAAGAACTTTTCGTTTCTAATGAATGAATTTGGAGAATGGAAATTGTCACCCGCTTACGACCTTACTTTCTCATCTGGACCAGGTGGCGAACAAAGCACTATGGTAATGGGAGAAGGACGAAATATAACCTTCAAGCATCTGATTAAATTAGGAAGGGAAGCCAAACTATCAAAAGAATTTTTAGAGAATGTTATTGAGCAAACAAGTTCTGCACTTAGTAAATGGTCAAATCTGTCAAAAGATTTTGGAGTTAGTAAATCTAAAAGAGAATTAATAACAAAATTGATTAAAACATTTTAATAGAAAATTTGAGCTATTCTTGTTAGAGTTGTAAAATATTTTCGCCCCAACAATAGATAAAAATTGAGGTGTACAGGCGAAATCTATCAATTATCATTGTAGTATTTGGGAAATATTAATTGACTAATTTATAGTATTTTATAAGGTTGGAGGTGTACAAAAGTAGTACAAATGTACTTTTAAATTTATCGTGAAATGTTGTAAAATATTGGTTTGCAAATACTTAACATGACGAGATTCGTGCGAAAATGTAGAAAAAAAAGATGTTGCAGCATCTTAATTCTGTACCACTTTTGTACACCTTAGATTGTGTAAACTACCATTAATAAACACTTCTTTAGATACTGTATCGGGAAATAAAAAGAACAGATAAAACAAAATAAAATAGAGCAACTATTTGTAAATCAATACTATAATGCTTTTTAAGTTTTTAGGCAGTTTTATTGGTTTTGAACTGTTTTGTTAAAGTTTGCCCCTTATTTGCCCCTCTAAGTAATAATATTTTATTTTTTTTAACCGGGGAGAAATCATGTCACTTAAGGTATCTTAATGCGCCTTATTGCACTGATAATGATAATCTCGCATAAAAATAATGTATTATGAGTTCAAATTTTAAGATTAAGGCTATTTGTGAATATTGCCGAAATGATTTCATTGCAAAAACAACTACAACTAAGTATAAATTTTCTAGCAGAGCTTACAAGGCGAGGAAAAGAGAACAGAAAATTCAGGCTTGTAGTGATCAAAGAGGCAACCACAAAATAGAACATGGTATAGCTCATTGATCAGAGTCGAATTTGAATATACATTTCATAGTTTTGCCGCATGATATTAAGAGAAGTTTTTGAATTGGAAGACTGGTTATTATATGGAAATAACTATTTTACCAACCATATCTCCTTTCTCTATCCTTTTAAATGCTTCTTTAACTTCCTCTATCTTATAAACCGTATCAACAACGGGATGAATATTGTTTAGCTCGATGGCACGGTTCATTTTTGTAAAACTTTCTGCACTTCCCGTAGCTAACCCCTGAATACGTATAAAGGACATATTGATGGAATGTTTGTGGATATCAATAGGTAATGCCGAACCTGATATAAATCCGGCAGTTGCCAAATAGGCATTTTCTTTGAGTGAGAGTAAGGATTGGGCAATAGTTTTCGTACCGGCAATATCCAATGTAACATCTACACCCTCTCCGCTATTGAGACGCAAAACTTCTTTGTGCCATTCAGGATATTTCGTATAATTGATGACGGCATCTGCTCCAAGTTCCATTAATTTTTGCTCTTTCTCTTTACTGCTGGTCGTAGCAATCACTTTTGCTCCGGCTGCTTTAGCCAATTGCAATGCAAAAATGGAAACCCCCACCTGTGCCTTGTGTCAGTACAGTCTGCCCAACATGCAGATTGGCCTGATTTATTAATGCGTGCCATGCTGTTACGGCAGCTATAGGTAATGTAGAGATTTCTTCAAAACTTAAATTGTCAGGTGCTTTTACAATACCATACTGGGGCAGGCATACATATTCTGCCAAAACACCTTGCGTTTGCCATGCAACCCTTATATTGTATTCTTTTTGAAAATCACCTCTGGTCCAGTTCTGTACATACTGGACCGCTACACGGTCACCAACCTTCCATCCGCTTACTTCTTCTCCCAATGCTTCAATAACTCCCGCCCCGTCTGATACAGGTATGTAAGGAAGGTTAGGCAAGCCTTTATAGAAATTGCCACTTGTCAATAAAACATCGAGGTAGTTGAGCGATACGGCTTTTATCCTTACCAAAACCTCACCACGCTTGGGGCTTGGTTTCGCGATTTCTTTTACCTTTAAGTTCTTTATTCCGAATTGGTCTAATTGTACAGCTTTCATATATTTTTAATTTATCGTCTAGGGTTACACCTTATACCCTGATAACTATTTTGCCAGTACTTTTTCCGCTTTCGGCATAAATGTGTGCCTGGGCAATTTCGTGTAAAGTAAAGCTAACGGGGTCAATCAGAGGCATTACTTTTCCTTGCTCCATCAGTTCTGTTATGTGCCTTAAAATCGCGCCGTGTTCCTTTTTACCGTCTTCATCATTGTAGAGTATAGGGATAATCATATAGACAGTATGGAGCGTCAGTGCCTTTTCGTGGATGAGCGATAGATCAATTTTATCGAGTGATACGGTTGTTATTACGGTACCTTTCCTTTTTACAGCTTCAAAGCTGTTTGCGAGATGCTGATTTCCTATGGTATCAAACACCATATCAAACCCTTTTCCTTCTGTATGTTTATTGACAAAATCCTCAACAGTTTCTTTCCTGTAATCAATCGTATAGTCCGCTCCTAATTTTTTAGCAATCCCATCCTGTTGGTCGTTAGAGATAGTTGCATATACTTTGGCTCCCAAAAACTTTGCGAATTGTAAGGCAAGATGTCCTACACCGCCTACACCTCCATATATCAAAACTTTTTGTCCCGGAACAATTTTGGCCCTTTGAAAAATGGCTTCGTATGCGGTGATGCCTACTAAAGGAACAGCCGCCGCTTCGGTAAAGCTCATTCCATTAGGCATTTTAGATAGTAATCTGTAATCTGCTGTTGTGTATTCAGCCAATGCACCATTAATTCCCACTACACCGCCGATGCATCCATATACATAATCTCCCGCCTGAAATTTCCTGACATTTGTACCGGTCTTTTCAACAATACCTGAAACATCACCATGCAGGATCGCGGGGAAGGACGGAACCAGGTGCGGTAAATCGCCACTTCTTATTTTATAGTCGATGGGATTTACAGATGTCGCTTTTACTTTTATCAGTACTTCATCGTCGTTTATATGTGGGATAGGAAGCCTTATTGCCTGAAATGTGTTTTCCGGCTTCCCAAAACAGTTCACTACGATCGCTTCCATCATTGAATTAATGTTAAAATTACGAATACAAAGTTAGACTGACAGTTTTTTCTATTGCCGTAAGAAGATAGGATAAAACAGTATCGTGATTGGATATGCGCACAGGAGATGAAATATTTTTTATCTTAGTGTGATGGAACAGATACATGATACTTTTGCGATTGAAATTGCCGAGTATGACGAATGGCAGCATAGAAGCCGTAAAAACAATTTCTTTGAACTTGCTTACATACTAGATGGTAAAGGCTTTCATAGTGTGAACTATGTAGATTATCCATATAAGGAAAACGGTATTTTTTTGCTGCCAACGGCAAAATGCCACCAATATATTATCAAAGAAACGACAACGTTTTTGTTCGTACGTTTCACCGGAAATTATTTTGCTTCCAATACCAATAACCAGGTGGATTATAGTTGCTGGTTCAACAGGCTGAATTTCATTATGGGCAACCATAATCATCTTTCAGGTGAGCTGATTGAAGATGACGATGATAAAAAACAGCTTAAAAGGCTTTTGGACGTGATACTTTATGAATATAGCAGGAAAGACATCTGTTCTTCATTTATCATTCAAAACACACTGGTTTCAGTACTGGCCGTCATCTGTCGGAATATCCAACAGCGCAATTGGGATGGAAGGACATTCAATGATGAAAAATTTGTCGATCTGCTCAACTTCATCAGCTTTAATATTCTTGATGCTGAAAAATTATCAGTCAAATACCTGTCTCAAAAATTCCATATCTCGGAAACTTATTTTAGCGAATACTTTAAACGGAATGCCTCGGAGCGGTTTCAGGATTATGTATTGAAATCCAAGCTGAGGATTGCTCAATCAAGAGCAAAATTCAGTGATACTCCTATACAAGAAATCGCCCTTGAATTGGGGTTTACAGACAGTAGCCATCTCAATAGAATAATGAAAAACCACTTTGGAAAAGGGATGAGAGAAATACGAAAAGAAATGCAGGGTTAGAATTCTCCGGTTAAAGAATGCGATAAAAATTTAAAGAAAGTAATTGAGCCCTTTCTACCGCCAGTGATAGAAATGGGAAATATAATGGATACAAACAAAAAAGTAAAAGCAAGGGCTAATTACAAAATTCAGATGTATGGCGGCATGTATTTTTTTTAAATGGCTGACAACACTGATAAACCAATTACAGCGTTCTATATTTTCAATAAATAATACATAAATCTTCAGGATAGCATTCTTGCCTATTTGGCATGAAATAAGGTACAGACCGCAGACTGTGCCTCCATACAATTTAACTACCTAAAGATTTAAAACCAATACTGAAAATATGAGCTAATTTTCTGATCACTACTTACGGATATTATTTTACTGTATTGATTGATCATAGTCGAATTTCAATAGAAAAAGTAATGGACAAAATAAACAAACGCTTTTTTATTATTCAAGTGTCCTGTCCTGAAATAGCGATACACAAATTTTTATTTTTATGGAAAACAATCAAGAAAATCGCTATTTGAAGCGAACCCAAAAAGACTATTCGGTGTCTTTAAAGCTTCAAATAGTCCAAGAAATAGAAACAGGCGGGCTTTCTATTTCTGAAGCAACCAGGACTTATGGTGTTCAAAGTAGGAAAACAGTTGTAGAATGGCTTAGGAAATTCGGTAACTTTGATTGGGAGAATCAAAACCCATCTAATATGCCAAAGTCACCCGAACAAAAAATAATGGAACTTGAAGCTCAAGTTAAATTATTAGAAAAGCAAAAAGCTCTTTTGGAAAGGCAAGCTTTTGTAGCCGATAACAAAGCCATCATCTTTGATATGATGATTGATATTGCCGAACAAGAGTATAAAATCGACATCAGAAAAAACTTACCTCCCGAACAATCGACCATTTTAAAGAAAAAGAATAACAAACAATAAAGTTTGCCTGTACTTTGTTCGGGATAGACAGACAGGTTTATTATAGAAAAATAAAACGTCGTTTTAACAAGCAAAACAAAGCCCGGCTGGTTATTGATATGGTTTTAGAAATTAGACAGCAAATGCCTAGAATCGGATCCAAAAAGTTATATTATTTATTACATCAAGACTTAAAAGCATTAAAAATTGGCCGAGATAAATTTATTGATATCCTTAGAACTAATCATTTACTAATCATTTCAAAACGTTCTTATCATATCACCACAAACTCGCATCGTTTTAGAAAATACACCAAACCAAATAATAGATCCGGAAATAAACAAGCCTGAACAAGTCTGGGTGTCTGATATAACTTATATAGGGAAAAGAGACAAACCTTGTTACCTAAGTCTGATAACAGATGCCTATTCTAAAAAGATCGTCGGTTAAAATGTATCTGATAATTTAAATACAGAAAGTAGTTTGGTCGCATTAAGATTAGCTATAAAACAAAGAAAAAACAAGGATTTAATTTTGATACATCATTCCGATAGAGGACTGCAATATTGTGCCAATGAATATCAAAAAGTATTAAGCAAAAACAGAATAAAACCAAGTATGACACAAAACGCTGATCCGTATGAAAATGCTGTGTCCGAAAGAATAAACGGTATTTTAAAACAAGAATTCAATATTGATAAGTACAATAAAGACTTGCCTATTATGAAACAAATAATAAGAAACAGTTGAAATCTATAATGAAAAAAGAGGTAGTATCTCACAAACTTTTTAACTTACACACTTCATGGGATAGTGTCAATATCGTAGGGAAACTGGATGCATTTATTTGCAGTAGCCTTCTCGTCACTAAAAAGACTTGCCATACAATGGGAAGCCTTTTTTATCTTTCTTTACCGTTCATGTTCTTCCAGAAAGCTATGCTTTATGTTTTAATTACAGTAAGAAATTCGTGGATTGGTACTGTCTCCACATTGAAACTGATATTTTCCTTGTGGATATTTCGGTGTAGGATTATCTGTAACTTCAAGCGGAGCCATCGATTGACCGCTATAGGAAGGCATGGTAATCTGCGAAGCGGAACCATTACCTAAAGCAACATTTTTAGCATTGCTGTTCCCATTGAAACTATAATCCATCATGGCATCCAAAAGACGGTATACACCATAATAGTCCAACGCATCAAATACTTTTCGGGAACTTGGCATTGCGTGGTCCGTTATATAATTATATCCGTTAATAGTGGACGATTTAATATAAACGAAATCTTTTTCAGCATTAGAAATATTGATATTTTTAAAAATATCGATTGCCATCCTGTGATCATTTACATCATCTTCATCATAGACTTGGGTGATCATTTTGGTATTAGAAGGAAAACTTTGCAATTGCTGTTGGGTACTTAATGAGCTGTTCCAGTTAAAAGAATACCATGGAGCCATAGTAAAAAGAAAACGCCCGTTCTGCCCCCAGCCTTTTTCCGTAAATGCTTTATAGGCAAGATCAATACTTGCTCCACCACCGAAAGAATGCCCCATAAAGCCTACTTTCTGAGTATCAATAATATTGGGATAATCTGCGGCAGCTTTTATGAAGCCTTCCCACAGGGTTTGGTAACGGTGATCAACACTGATATCAATGGTGCGATAAGGCACAAACACTACCACATAACCTTTTTTGGCAATAAAGTTATACAGCTCTATATTGTATTCTTTATCCTCACCACCAAAGGGATGTGAAAAGAATATAGTAGGTCGAGGAGAAGTAATCCCTTTAGGATAGAAAATTGAAACCTGTGTTCCCGTATACTGTGGATTACTAAAGTCTATTTCGGCCACTTCATAATTTCCGTCTGTGCCATATCCTGATGCCGGTTTCTGAATAGGTCCCTGAAAGCTGTTGCCAAGTTTTGTCTGAATAGGAGCAGCTTCGTCAGTGTCGTTAGTGCTTTGAGAGCATGCAGAAGTGGTAATAAAAAAAATCATTACCCATGGATAGAATAGTTTTTTCATTTTCTTTTGTCTTTAATATGTTGAACCATCTGATCTTTAATTTCCTCATATTTCTTGTATTGTCCTGCATCCAGAATTTGGCTCAGCGCATTGGATTTTTCTTTCTGTAAAGCTTTTAGTTTTTTGAATTTAGCGAGTTTACCTTCATTACTTTGCAGAATCGGGTCATTCTTTTGGGCATACTGAAGATTAAGAGCAGAGACCTGCTCAACTTGCTTGGTATTTAATGCTAATTTACCTGTCATCCACTCCGTCATCATCTTTGCACGCTGTTCGGGAGTACTGTCCTTTAATTTTTTTGCCTGTGCCGTTACATTTGCAAATGTCATACATAGAAATGCTGTCACAAGAATGGGCCATTGTTTTTGTTTTAAAATCATCTTGGAAAATTTTAATTTTGATGAAACAAATGTAACAAGAACAATTAGTTCCTTTAAGATAAAAAAGGATGAGGCTGCTAAATTCCGGGGTGAATTCATTATTGATCCAGCCACTTTCTAAAATGCATCGCTTTTGCCTTACTGACAAGGATTTGTTCCTGAGGTAGCGGATGTATTTTGACCAGCAGTCTCCCATTAAAGAAATATTCTACTGCATCTACAGAATTCTTGTTGATAATGAATTGGCGGTTAGCCCGGAAAAAGAGAGTAGGATCGAGCTCATGTTCCAGCTGTTCCAGGGTATATTCCATTACATATTGTCTGCCATCAGCCATATGTGCATATACTATTTCATTTGCGGTATGGAACCAATTGATTTTAGCCGCGTCAACAGGGATAAGCCTGCCGCAGTAATGAATAAGGAAGGATTTTTTATATTGCCTTGTTGTATATTGCAGCTCCTTTAGTAGAAATTCTGTTTTGTCCTGTCCATTTTTTGAATCATCAGCAATAAGCGTGTCATATTTAAGTAAAGTCCGCTGTATTTCTTCTCCATCAAAAGGTTTTAGCACATAATCAATGCCGTTGTTACGAAAGGCCTCGATAGCATAATCATTATATGCCGTAACAAAAATAACGGGTTTTTTTATGCTTACCTGTCTGAAGATTTCAAATGATAACCCATCAGAAAGCCTTATGTCTGAAAATATAAGATTATAAACACTATTGTTTAATCTGAACCAATCCACTGCTTCTGCTATACTTGGTAAAGTCTTCACAATTTGGATTTCCGGGTTGATTTCTTTCAGGATATACTCAAGATTTCTTGCGGTTGCAGCTTCATCTTCGATAATTACAATATGTAAATATTTTTTCATAATAAGGGAAGCTTTACGATGAAATGTTCTTTCGTCTGGAAAATCTCTATTTCTTTATGGAGTTGTAGTTTGTATCTCTCATTCAGGTTGGTAAGACCAAGCCCGGTGCCTTCTGTCTCACTGATGGAGGGCTGGAGATTATTTCGGATAATAAGCCATTTGTCTTCTTCAAAAATCTCTACGGTTAAAGGATTTGAAAGGGTAGCTTTGTTATGTTTAACAGCATTTTCCACCAGGGGTTGCAGTGATAAATGAAGAATTTGTTTATTTATACAATCTTTGCTGATATTGACATGAATCTGAAATGCATTTTCCAGCCGCATTTTTACCAGTTGGATATAAGATTTCAGATGTTCAAGCTCTTTCTCGAGACTTACCATATTGTTACCTGAATGAACCAGCGTATATCTGAAGATTTTGGAAAGATGGAGAATATAGTTTTGAGCCAGATTTGGATTTTCTCTTACTATAGCAGAAAGGCTGCTCAATGTATTGAATAGAAAATGCGGGTTAAGCTGTTCCTGGAGCAATTGTAGTTGTGCCTTAAGGTAAGCGGAATTCAGCTGTTCGTTGATAAGGTCCTTATTTCTGCTTTCACGCATCAGAAGAATAAGGCGGATAACGACTGCAATCATGATACTGCTGAGCAAAAACCGGGCAAAATATCCTCTGATTCTTCCTCCTGTAAGTTGGGGAGTTCCAAAAAGTAAAGAATGGATCGTGCTTCCCAGTATAATAGCTGCCACCAAAATCAAGACATTGAATGTATAGAGTCTCCAATATTGTTTGTTTTCTCTATAAACACTCAGAAACTTACCCTGGGACAGATTGAGATACAGTAACAAAATGCAGAATCCCATATTATACAAAAACTGATAGCCATATTCCCCAATATTGAACTGCCAGTAACGGGCGATAATCCCATCACTGTTAAGGGCCATCAATTTTGCAGAATTGACCATTAGTGTGATCAAAAAGGCACTATAAAGATATATTTTTCTCTCATTCTTATTCATTAATACAAAGAAAGCAAAATATTAAAACCGATGATATAATAAATAGGTGAAGCGGTAAAAGTTGGTGGTGAAATAATACAATTAACAACTCATTAGAAAAACTACTTTTTTACTGTGCGCAGTTAAAATCCGTATACATGAAAAATTTGAAAATACTGGCTTGACAGCAACATGTAAGAATACCCCGGATTCTGAAAGGCAGAATGCATAACGGTCTGCCAGGCATCTCCGATTCTTTTTAAAACATGGCTGGATTTTGTTTTCATGCTTTGCTGTTCTGTATTTTTAGAATTGAACGCTTCATAGATATTAGCAACCAGAATCGTATCCGGATCTACTGATGATACCAGCTGAGTCTGGATTTTAATGGTTGTCCACCCCTGATCGACAATTTGTTCTAAACTTTTTATAATATTTCCCCGATCTTGAACAATTTCATATCCAACCAGTATGGAGTGCTCTGAATAGAGGTTAGACAAGCTGTCGAAGTCAAATGCATTCCATAGTTTTTCATAATTTGAATTGAATTCATCTGCAATGTTCCGTATATTTTCCATCATTGATTTTATATACAATAAATATAAAAAATATTTTCTGGAAAAAATTAAATAATTCATTCCCATCAGGAAGGTAATGGTCATAATTCCAGGGTATTATAAAGATCAGAATAGCCGGTATGACCCGACAGGTAATTGTTTAAAGCGAAATGAGGTGACCGGTTAAATGTATAATTTTCCTGCCTACTAT
Organism: Chryseobacterium camelliae; assembly: GCF_030818575.1. Lineage (NCBI taxonomy): Bacteria > Pseudomonadati > Bacteroidota > Flavobacteriia > Flavobacteriales > Weeksellaceae > Chryseobacterium > Chryseobacterium camelliae. The sequence continues at coordinate 2,223,524 of NZ_JAUTAL010000001.1, read as the reverse complement.
TTTCTTTTTAATATTCGGATGGTATTCCATCTACCTTTTACAATAAGACTGGTCTTCGGAAAACTCATTAATAGTATCCATTAGGATAAAATCCTTAATTTAAGGCGATAAACTAAACGGCAGATGACGATAAAAATCAAATTTAAAAAATCTGAGATTTTTGCAAACCTACTGTTAAACTTTGCAGGGCTTTGCATAGGCTGTATTATGATATTTCATAACCATACTGTAGCATCTGGAAAAAGTTTGATGATTAAAGTAATTGTGTTTGCAGCTCTGACTGCACTTATTTTTAATCTTTTGGTATACATGCGTCGTTTTATAAAAAGTTTAAACAATGTGGCTGCACTGGAAATTGATGACTCTGGAATTTGCAGCAATATATCAAAGCAAAAATCTTTAGGCTGGAATGAAATCTCCTACTGTACGATAAAATCCGTACAGATGTCAAGTGGAAGACATTCCAAGATCCTGGTTTATAGTTACGATCCATCACTGTCAATGACCATCGATACTGATGTTTTGGATATTGACAAGAATGAATTACTGGATATCCTCAATCAAAAAAATGACCTGAATCGATAACTGTCTTTTAATATCAATTTCAAATGAAAAACGCACCGATTATATTGAAAGTCCTTTACTATATTATACCTGTTCTGATATTAAGCTGTTTCCTAAGCTGCAAGAGAGAGCATGTTCAAAGTCACAGAAGCGGAACAAATCTTCCGGAAGTCAGGGAAATGAAGAATAGCAAGGCCTGGATATTCCTCACTTATTTAGATTCTCTGGTAAAACTTCCTGCGGCAGAATTTAATGAGGCAGCCATGATGTCTGTCCACAAAAAATATGCAATTGAATTGCCATTGGTCATATATGACCCAGCCAAAGAGCAAAATAGGCAGGATATCATCATACAATATTATAAAAATAATAATACCTCCAATGAGGTGGAGACTGGAATTATACTGCTTATTCCTGAAACCATTACAGATTCTCTGGTTGTTGGAGATTTTACCCGCTATTTTGGGCCTATTACAGATGAACAGCCACTGATAGGAATTACAGAACAGCCACGTCCGGTACGTATAAGGGTTTCTCCGGACAGAACAATAAAATTAACCTTTGAAAATAATAGGAACAGGGATCAGGCGGGCGTTACCAGGGTGGAGATTTTAAACTACAGATAATTAATCCCGGCTGACGGAGTAGGTCTGATAAATGTATGAAAATGTAATGAACGACCACACAGGATTGTCATACTAATACAACCCTTACAACGACAGCCATGCTTAAAAAAATATCCTTGTCACTTACATTGCTAATGCCCTTGTTCGCCTTATCGCAAAGTATCAGTGGAACAATCAGGCAATCCAAAAGTACAATTCCTTATGCGGAGATCATTGCCAGGAAGGGTCAATATAAACAGTCTGCAATTTCAGACGCCAACGGATATTTTAACCTGAAATTAGCTGAATATGGAACGTATAGCATGGAATGCATATATGATGGAAAGACAATCTATCAGGCACAGATAGATGTTAATGGTAATATAAAGCATGACCTGTTAGTAACTGATGGCAATGAAAAACAAATAGAAGGTGTCACAGTGACAGTAAGAAAAAAGCTGATCGAAAGAAAGGCGGACCGCCTGATCTTTAACCTGTCAAATTCGATAGCCTCACAAGGCATGGATGGCCTGCAGGCGTTGGACATGACCCCACAGATAAAAGCAGATGAGAATGGAGGAATAACGATGATTGGCAAAAGTGGTGTTGCGGTGATGGTCAATGAGCAGATGCTGAACCTTTCCGGACCTGATCTTATCAACTATATCAGGAGTATTCGCTCAGAGAGTATTGAAAAAATAGAAGTCATTACAGCACCACCTGCAAAATATGAAGCACAGGGGAACAGCGGCCTCATTAATATTGTGTTAAAGAAAAATCAAGACCTGGGATGGAATGGTAGCCTGACCTCCAGTCTGATACAGACTACCTATACGGGAATCGCAAATTCTGCTACTGTGAACTATCAGAACAAAAAGCTACGGACTTCCTTAAAGCTGAGGCAAAATGATACCCAGAAACATTCGTCAGAAAATTACAGGATCGTCGGATTGGATGGTTTGAACAGTTCTGATGACAGGAGGGATTTTGGACAGGGAAGAGGCTTGAACTTCAGTTCGGATTATGAGATTAATAAAAAGTCCAGTCTTGGATTGGTGTTTGATTACGGATCTGGCAAATCAGGAATGGACATTACAAATACTTCAGATTATTTTCAAAATCAAAACTATACAAATACATTAAGGACCTATGCGGAACACCGCGATAAAAACAGGCAGGCCACAATAAGCGCTTACTATGATCTTAAGTTTGGAAAGCAGAACAACAAGCTGAGCATCACAGGTAATTACTTCTCCAATACGCCGACCAGCAATATCGATTTTACGACTGTTGATAATTCGGATCATGATTATGTTGTAAGAACTCCATCCCGGCTGGACTATAAGATCTATTCCGGTCAGGCCGACCTTACGCTGCCTTTTGAATTTGCCAAGACCGAAGCCGGAATAAAATTCACCAATTTCGACAATAACTCAGACCTGAAGTACCAGAACTTTACCGGCCAGGATTATATTACTGATCCTCAAAAAAGTGATCTTTTCAATTATAATGAAAAGAATTACGCGGTATATGCAGGAATGGAAAGACAACTCAGTGAAAAATGGAATGCGAAAGTCGGGCTGAGATATGAATATGCCATCATCAACGGAAACTCTGTTTCATCGGGACAACGCTCAGAAAATTCATATGGCAAGTTTTTTCCCACAGCCTATCTCAGCTACAAAGCCAATGAAAATCATACCTTCAATATCAATTACTCTAAACGTATCAACAGGCCAGGCTTCCGTGCACTTAACCCATTTCGATGGTATACGAACGTCAATTCTTATTATTCTGGCAATCCAACCCTTAACCCATCGTTCAGTCACAATTTTGAACTGTCTTACCTGTATAAAGGAAAGCTTTCTGTTTCCACCTACTTCCAGAGGGAAACAAATGCCTTTGGCCAGTTGGTCATGTTGGAAGGTGAGAATAAGACCAGCCGGTTTTATAACTTTTTCAATAAAAATAGTACGGGTATCTCTTTGAATTATTCCGATACGTTCCTAAACTATTGGGAAGCCAGTTATGCGGCATATTTCTCTCACATGAAGACACAGGTCTTTGCCACCGATGCCGCCTCAAGAAAAGGCAACAGTACAAGCTTTGATATCAGGAACAGTTTTTCTTTAAAAAAGGATAAAAGCGTTCAATTGATTATGAACTACTGGTTCCGCCTTCCTTCCAGCTTGGGTAATACCTACTCCTATTTTGTAGGCAACTTTACAGCAGGACTAAAATTGAGTTTGATGAATAAAGACCTTATGATGAATGTTTATGTCTCAGATATCTTCAGGCAGGCCAAGAGCCACGGTGAAATTTATTATGTAGATTCCATGCATTACTTTAATAATTACTACGACGGAAGGAGTCTTTCCGTATCCCTTACCTATAACATTGGAAAACGCAAACTAAGAGAAGGGCGGCAGCTGAGGTTTGACGAAAAGAACAGAGCGAACTGAAGCAATACAAATATAGAGGGGATGCAGAAAATCCGGTGATATGATCCACGTAAAATCATAATATGTAATGTGGATAAAAAGCTCAAAACAGACTCCGGAAAATCTGACAATTTTTTTACTACTGATTTTTATCGCCCGCCTTTTGCCTTGATCATTCACCGCAAACCAATCATCGTTTTCGTATACGGCTGCCTGGTGATTCTGTGCTGTATACAATATCCTTATGACGGCCTCTCTATCTGGTAATTCTGGTGTAGTAGATGTATATGCTATTTTAGATTTCGACGTATCCGGCTTAGGGATTGAGAAGTGATTTTAAGATAAGAAGCAATATACTGTTGCGGAACAAGCAAAGCCAGATCCGGATACCGTCTGATAAATTCGCAATACTTGGTTTTAGCATCCCCGAAATTCAAAAAGTCATTATCTTTTATCTTATTCAGCAGGCTCATTTCCGTGATCGTCTTAATATAGATATAAAGATTGGGAATCTCATTGCTTAATTTTTCAATTGTTGTTTTGCTGATCAAATAAATGGTACAGTCTGTGACACATTGGATGGACTCCGTAGAAGCCTTAGCAGTATAATAACTCTCCAGGTCAACGGTAAATTGTCCTTCCCGGATAAAGTATTTCGTAACCTCATGACCATCGATCTGTGGTGAGTACATTCTAAGGATACCCTTTTCCACGAAAGCAACTTCCCGTGCGATATCATTATATCTTTGAACAAAATCACCTGCTTTTATAACTTTTTCCTCAAAATAGGAAGCGAATTGGCGGAGGTCACGATCAGATAAAATCCCTCCGAAGGCAAGTGTTGACAGAAGTTTTTCCATAATTATAAGATTCCTTGTTCAAAAAGGCTTCTGGCGCATGACAAGACAGCCTCTTCTGGTGGTATCGGCTGCCAGTTTAACTCAGTTTTGGCTTTGTTGACATTCACTCTTCTCTTTACACCCAGATCAACCATAACAGGTTGCAAAGAAGAATCAAATTTAGAAAAAAGTTTGATGATAAAATTGGGCAGTTCTTTCGTCGGTATTTTGTTTTTCGGATAGGCTTTTTTAAGTATTTCAGCGATATCCTTCAGCATCAAAAACCCTGAAGACAGCAGATAACGGTTATTGGCTGCGGATGGGACTTCCATGGCTTTAATGAGGGCATCTGCAACAGACCGTACATCTATGATTTCAAAACCGATCTTCGGAACAGCGGGCATGCTGCCATCCATCAGCTTGACGACAATATTTGCTGAAGTACCGTAATCATTTTCCAGTACAGGTCCCAGAATAGCGCCCGGTAATACCGTTACCAATTCCATTTCTGAAGGATTTTCTTTCATAAATTTCCAGGCAGTAGCTTCTGCTATCGTTTTGCTCTTAAAATAAGGAGTAAGGTCTTTCGCACAATTTATATCCGTCCATACCGACTCATCCATGATCTGTTGAAGCTGTTCTTTAGTTTTACCATATACAACTGCTGCTCCTGAAGAGGTCAATACCACCCGTTTTATCTTGTACGAAGCTGCTGCATTTAAAATATGCAATACACCTTCTTTGGCCGGAAGAATCAGTTCATCCTCGTGCTTGGGCATTTCTCTGGGAAATGGGGACGCAATATGCTGTACGTAATCCATACCCTCCATCAGATCAGACCATACATTGCCGGTACTCAAGTCTGCTTCTGCAAAGGATAAGCGATCTACAAAACGGGTATGTTTTGCAATAACTTCTTTGATTGATGGTGCCCTGTTGAGATCTCTCAATGTACCTTTTACGTGGTATCCTTTTTCCAAAAGCCTGATGGCCGTATGTGCTCCCAGAAAACCGCTGATGCCGGTTAATAAGACTTTTTTTGTATCCATAACATAAATGATTTGATACAAAATTGGACAATATACAAACGGCGCCAATTACCATTTGTTAAAAAATACAGAAACTCTACGATTGCAATTCCTAAATAATTTACCCATGGCAGGAATACCTGTGTCTATCTATTTTTACGGGATAATTATCGCCTGAAAAGAATGCTTAAGAAAAGGAAAATGTAGTTTCGTTATATTGAAAAATAAACCATTTAACAATTGTATACCCAAAGATAATGGATACTTCTACTGGTTTTTTATCACCCGCCTTTCGCCTTTATCATTCACCGCAAACCAATCATCGTTTTCGTATACGGCTGCCTGGTGATCGCCGCCATGCCGGTTCACATCTATACCCAATACCTTCCCACCATAGTAGAAGGCTATGTTTCCTTTAACAATTGTGTGGCCTGCAATAATCCGTTTTACCTTGAATATTGCTAAGGTTTTTGAAACCTCTTCTTCGGTCGCTTTGGGCTCAAAGAAATATCCCCTGTACCAGAATAACGAACTTTTCCCCATAAAAAAGGGATCGATCTTCGGGTCACCTACGCCCTGGAGCACCTTCACCCGATCATAAAATGGACGGCATAATGTATTGATTTGTTCTACTGAATATCCCAGCTCATTAATCACCGGTGAAACGCCCGCATGCATACACAGGTTGTCCCCGATTTTCTCAATCGTATTCTTCGTCCTGAGCCATCTTCCAAGCTCCGAATTCTGATCAAACAGTGCCATATAGTCTACGCCCATCAGCTTTGCGCTCTCCGGATATTTGGAATGCACATAACGCAGATCTCCTGACAGGTTCATGATGTCATGGTTTCCCAAAATAGTGTGCACATAGCCACCTGCTTTTTTAGCCAGCCCCTCCAGCCTGTAGATCAGCCACATCGTCTCGGTTACCGCAGGTCCGCGGTCGAACAGGTCCCCGCAGATGACCAGATGCCCCTTCCCATACATCCAGTTGTACTGTTCATCGATCACCTTATTGGCAATCAGCAGATTTCTGAATCCATTAAACTCTCCCTCTATATCAGAAACCACGAACATTTTTGCCGGTTGCTCGAAGACAGAGGGTTCATTCTGTAACGATTTTTTTAGGGAAACCGAAAAATTCAGTTTCGGATCTGCAAAATGTACCTGAACTTTTCCTCCTTTTATTTCATTTCTGGAGGCAACACCATTGGTTACGCTTCGGTTCCAGGCCCTCCCACCTTCATAGGATACATACGGTCCGTCATAAAGCTCTTGTCCAAAACCTGCCACGCTACAAATCAGCATGGCGATTAAGAATAAATATTTTTTCATTTTCAATTTATTGCTCATTAAACGTAATGATTAAATGTACTTATTTTTACGGACTCTGTCTACAAAATCCGAATTTTAAGAAAAAATAATTTCAGCGAGATAATACTCATCTGTGAAGCATTAACTGAGGTTCCTGTAGATCTTTTCCCATAAATATGCCTTGATTTACGGTTATTTTCCGGCCTCATTTTTCTTAAAAGAACTCCTGATCCGGTCGCGGTGCAGCAAACCCCATTCAGCGATCTTGTCTGAAAGTTCTCTCAGAGACATCCCGTAATCTGAAACACTATAGGTAACCGCAGGTGGTTTGGTATCGCTTACATGGCGGTTAATCAGGCCGTTTATTTCCAGATCTTTCAATTCGCGGCTGAGTACCTTGCCGGACAATGGTTCAATGTCATTCAAGATTTCCGAATAGCGCATCGGTTTATAGCAGAGCCTGGCTAAAATGGATAATTTCCATTTTCCGGCCAATAGCTCCATCGTATCATCAATTGCCCGTACCTTTTTAAGGCATTCATCGAAGGGCGGATATGATGGGTCTGTATTTTCTGTTTGCATAGGTTACCTTTATGTCACAATAGTGACTCGTTTGTCACCATTACTTTTGGTTACAAAGTTACTTATTGTCATCAGATAAATCTACCTTTGTTAAAAAAATAAGTGTTATGAGTTTATTGAAAGATCTGGAGTGGCGCTATGCGACCAAGAAAATGAATGGCGAAAAGATCCCTCAGGAAAAATTGGATTATATATTAGAGGCCGCGCGCCTGGCGCCATCTTCATCAGGATTGCAGCAGTATAAGGTGATTGTCATCTCAGATAAAGCTTTATTGGAGCGTGTAAGGCTGGTTGCCTATGATCAGAGCCAGATCACCGATTGTTCGCACCTGCTGGTTTTCGCTGCATGGGACGGATATTCTGATGAAAGGATCTCCAGGGTGTTCAATTATATGATGGATGAGCGCGGACTGCCTCATGAAACTATGGATAGTTACAAGCAGGTGATACTGGATCTTTACGAGCGTTCCGGACAGGAGTGGCAGGCCCACCATGCGGCGAAGCAGAGCTATATATCTTTTGCCATGGCCATCGCTGCTGCCGCTGAACAGAAAGTGGATGCTACACCCATTGAAGGATTTCTGCCCGAAAAACTGGATGAGTTGCTGAACTTAAAAGGGACCGGGTATAAAAGTACTGTCATACTTCCTTTGGGATACAGGGAAAGCGAACAGGATTGGCTGGTTAATATGAAAAAGGTACGTACACCGAAAGAACTGTTCATTACCGAGATGACATTAGCGGATTCATCCGATAATGTGGATCTGCCGAAGCCTATGAATCTTGACGATTTTGCACAAAAATCTGAATAAAAAATCAGTCCATGACTTTAGCCGCAGCATTATGTTGCGGTTTTTTTATTCCGGAGCATTGGCTCTTTTACGGAGCTGTTTTTATCATTGTATACAGAACAGGCTTACTGATACTTCATGAATTTACTGATAATCGGTCACTGTGAACAAAGTAATCATTGTATCACTGGGAGATCATACTTATTACATTCTGTACCAGCCTTATAGTGGTATAATAAATTTTAATAAAATTTTTACAAGGATGTAAAATATTAAAAATTTATATCTAAATTAGTATCAAAACACAAACGATGAATCAATTTCAACAGCAAGAATCAAGACCTGATTTTAATTTAATTGTTTTAAGCTTTAAGATTGTAAACATTACGCGGCCGACTTCTCAGGAGCATCTGGTTGTTTATCCACAGTCCCCCTGAATTCATGAAAAGCTGATAAAAAACACTGGCAAACCCCCAATTTCCGAACTACCTGTCAAACTACCTGAAGCGTTTGATAATCAATTTTATTTTCATTTTTGCAACATTTCAAAATCTGTTTTGTTAAAAAATGATATATGGCCTATGGTCTTGCAGATATGGTCAGCTTGATTTTTTTCGATTTCTGATGGTTTATTATTGGTATTCAAATTTTCATTTTTTGAATACATGCTACACTTCCAATAGATTTACTGAAAAGACCGGTTTCAATAATCTATTGTATTGTTTTGGTCCAGTGTTCTAAGGTCAAAAAGCATCTAAAATTATCTAAATTAATATAATTCCTGTATATGTTATTATCAGCAGACAATGATGAATTTAAACAGAAGTACTCTTTTGAGGAGATATTTCAGATATACAATCAGCTTATATTCAGCCTTATTCTCAGAAAAGTAAGGGAAAGAAATCATGCGATTGAAATTACACAGGAAGTTTTTATCCATCTCTGGAGCTACAGGAAAAATCTGATCCCGGAGAAAATAGAAGCGATCATCAACAAAACCTGTCGGCAGGCTATTTCAAAATTTTACAAGCGTCTTCCCGGCCAGGGTACAACATTTTATATAGAAGAGCTCAACCTGTATTTACCGGATGAATCTGAAGAGGCACTCGAACAAAAACTTAAAAGAGAATTTCAGCTGGACCAGCTGCATGCTGCCATAGAAACACTGCCGTACAAACGGAAAATGATTCTCCTAGCGAATAAGATTGAAGGCAAAACGCAAAAGCAGATTGCTTCCGAAATGAATATATCAAGATCTGCCGTGGAAAATCAGATCCACAAAGCCATCCAATTTCTAAAATCCAAGCTTACTAGTTAATTATAGTTAAATTATATTAAATTTTGTTAAAAATAAATAGTATAGGGGTGTGATTTTACTTTTCTCTTCCTATTACATAATAGAAAGGAAATTTAATTTGCCATGAAAAAGAAAAAAACTAATGACCATCAAGATCTATCTCCTCTCAGCCAGAAAGAGATCAAAAAGATGTGGAACAACATTAACACGAGTATCGGAGATAAAAAACCTAAGAAAAAGCTTCACGGCAAGCAGGGCGGAAATACATTGATTATGATCTTTAGTTTCACGGGTTTGTTAACTTACGGTCATTTCATTAAACCGGAATCGTTTTGGGCTAACGAAAATCTTCAACCGGTAATTCTTAAAGGCAGGTCAGAAATAAAGCTCCCTGAAAATGCTGCATCAATAATCGATCAGTTTTTCCATGATGAGTTAAGGAAAATATTCCTGAAAGAAGATCCTGTCTCTGATGTTACCAGTCCTACTCAACAACCTTTTCTGCTTAACAATATTTCTTCTGGCATAAACGTTCCGGTAACAGTTTTTAACTGGAGTTCTGGCTGAAAGGTTCTGTACAGTACCATTAATAATACAGGGAGAGACTGCACACAAAAGCAGAAAATCCTGGAGTACATAGATACTTTTAATGCTCAATGCAAGGTCCGGAAACCTCTGGAATGGGCAATTTCAGCAATTGGGAAAAGAGCGATGATCTCCTGAATGGGAGTCGCATCCATGACTTCATCAAAGTAGGATTTTACATCCCGACCATTTACTGAAAGTGTTAATCTCTTAATAATTCTTATCCAATATCACACAGATCAAATGAAAAAAATATACTTATACATGCTTTTTTTTGCCAGCATAACCCTTTTTGGGCAGGTGGGCATAGGCACAAAGAATGTAGATGCAAACATCATTTTGCAAATAGAAAGCCAGCCCAATCCCGGGCAAGCCTATTACGGAGGGCTGCTAATTCCCCGTATATCCCTCTCATCTACCACTACATTTTCCCCGTTGACAGGAACAGCAACTACGGGACTCATCATTTATAATACTGCAACTGCAGGTAGCGGCACAACTGCCGTTACGCCCGGCTTTTATTTCTGGGACAATACCAATCTGTTATGGCAGAAAATAACCCAGAAGTTATCCAATGAAACTGCACTCTTTTCCAATCAGGATAATACAACAGACATCAATGCAGGAAACGGAATCTATGCGGATCTATTTGCCAATGTACGGTTCAACAATAATACCGCTTTATATGAAAAGATTAATGCAACAACGCTCAGAATCAACGAAATTGGTTACTACAAGGTGATATTAAATCTGGACCTGGCCTCCAGTGGCGGAGCAGACAATTTCGGGGTGGAAATCGTCGTGAATAATAGCGATAATATTGTCTCGGATAATATTTACGTTCCGGGAAGATGGGATAATGAGGACGGGGAAGAAGATAATTTTCCTAACGGCAGGTCGTATGTTATTTATGTTCCTATAAATGTCGCTGGCTATACATTAAGGGTAAGGACATACGAAATTGATCCCTCAACTGATGTACGCTTTAAAAATGTCAATACTTCTACCATTTCAATTGAAAAAATCAGATAACTATGAAAAACTATTTATCAGCGATACATATAGTAGCCGTATTTGCTTCATCTACGGCTATAGCCCAAGTAGGCATCAATACGTCCACTGTGTCGGATGGCGTAAGTCTGCAGATAGAATCTTCTACAAAAGGGATTTTATTTCCCAGAATCGCCCTGACCTCCCGAACTTCCACCTCACCGCTGGCTTCATCCATTCCTACCGGAACTATTGTATTCAATACGGCGACAACAGGGAATTTTCCCAATGCAGTATCACCGGGACTGCACTGGTGGAGTGCTGCCGACCAACAGTGGACGAATCTTAATACAAACCTGAATACTGTATTCATGAAGTATACCAACTCAGAATCATCGACTAACTATAATACAACTGCCTGGCAAAACGTGAAGATTTTCGGCAATAAAATCATCAATGAAAGCAATTCGATATACACTGTAAATACGGCAAATCAATCCGTGACCATAAACAGGGCCGGTTTATATGCCATCTCGTCATTGCTGTCATTCGATAAGAAAGATGGGGGTGATGAAGGACGCCTGTCCTTATCTGCTCAGGTGTTCGTTAACGGAATAGCAGCGGGAACACAGCAGGTCATATCACCGGGATACACCAATTTGGTTACAAATGGCAGAGGGCTGTTTTCCCACTCTTTTACCGAGTATCTGAACTTAAACGGCGGGGATGTGTTGACTTTGCAAGTGAAAAAAACAGACGGCACCTATTCCAACGGGTATGGTACAGCCGAGGTAAGGTTTCTCCAAAGTGGGGATTCAAGTATTTCAATACAGAGGATTCGTTAAATAATCAGGTAAACCAAAAAACAATGAAAAAAATATATACAATAATCACACTGCTGCTCGTTGCAAAAATTTTAGGACAGGTCGGCATCGGAACGTCCAGTCCCATATCATCATCAGCATTAGATATTACTTCTTTAAGCAAAGGCGTATTAATCCCCAGGGTTGCATTGACATCTACTGATACCAAGGCCCCATTATCGGGCACTGTCCCGGAGGGGGTCTTGGTTTTTAATACGGCTACCTCGGGAACTTCCAGTACCGCAGTTTTCCCGGGCCTGTATGTTTGGGCCAATAATCAATGGAATTTACCGGCAGAACTGAATTCCACTAAAGCGAAAGCCGTAAAATTCAACAATCTTCCTTCCAGTACGACGAATTTTAACCCCGGCACAACTACACAAACGGTGACAATTGATATTTTTGGTACACAGGTATTCAATGATGATCCTTCCATTTTTGAGAAAGTGACCGATAATTCTTTGTTAATTAAACAAACAGGGCTTTATCTGATTTCCGTTAATCTCGCATTAAAACAAAACCCGGCTGTCGACCAGTCCAGAGTAGCGGATTATCTGTATTTTAATGTTAATAGTAATCTTGCTTCTGCAAAGATTATTACTCTGGTCCCGCAATATAATCCATCACGTGTAAATATCAACGGGAGGTTCGCTTTTGGCTCAAATTCGTATGCCTATATATCATCGGGAGATACTTTAACATTCCTCTCGCAGCGTTATAAGAATGGAACAAATTATAATGGAACGGTGAATTTTGATAATACCAGCCTGTCAAGTATTACGATCATTAAAATTCAGTAAATTTTTAATGGCTACCATGCATGAGATTCCGCTTATCATGGCAGTTGTTGAGAGATGGAAAAATCAGTTTTCATATTATGTATGTAATTAGATGCAAGTTACTTTTATAAAGGATATGTCTTGCGGGGAATTCAGATTGGAAATTCGATGAATAATACACAGAGAGCAGCAAAATTTTACACCTTATTCCCCGTCAGAGCACTGAATTTATTCCCCAGCTTATCCTTATAATAATTTCCTTCTTTCTTAAAACTGGTTGCATCCACGCCTTTCAGCAGTTTATTTTGGAAATAGGCATTTTTGTCATCTTTTCCGAAATCACGGCCGATGAGGATAAACGTTTTTACATCAGCACCAGGAATAACTTCCTGGTCATAATAGACATGGTTTTTGTCTTTTGAATAATAGCTGAACATATACGCATCATCTTGATCACCATCAAAAGTCAGTAGCTGGAAGGAAGGCGCATCAACTTCAGCATACTTAAAATTTTTGCCCAAGATAAGTATGTCTTTATTGTTTACGCAAATAGTTTGCTCATTAATCACACGGATGGCATGTATTGAGTCGAAGGACCTGGTTGTACCATCAGAACCCTGCTGAAAAGAAGGATAGTAGATGGTATTCCCGAATCTCATGTAATAGTCATTAACAGCTTCAGCATTTCCAGAATTAGGAAGGATTGATTTAAAGCCTCCGGTATTAGGTGTTGTATACACGGAATCTTTATCTTTCATAAAAAAGCTATTGATGAATGCAAAGGTTTTCCGGTCCGCATGTACTAACTTATCAGAATAGAAGTAATGACTTCTATCCCTTGCCCAGTTTGGATGGTTGTCTATCAGTTCATAAGTCTTCGGATCTGCACCTTCAATAATTTTAAAGCCATAGTGCTGAAGAATATAATAGACATGAAAACGATCTTTGGGGATCTTCTTGTCAACATAAAAAGAATTCCGGTCTACCTGCTTTTGTTTTATTGCACAAAAATAGACGGCATTTTTATCCCGGGCTATATCCTCTGCCAGTACTTCAAACGATTGTGCATCGGCTTCCGGCATGGGGGATATGCCTAAACTGAACCAGTTGCCATTCATACAATAAGAAACTTTTCCTTTGGAATCGATAAAGTAAGACCTTGATTTCTGCTCGTTGGCCAGCTTGCCAATATTACGGCATGAAGTACAGATGCTGAGTAAAATAAGGGCCAGAAAGAAAACATAGTTTTTCATAGTGCATTGTGATTAGGAGTTTTGATAAAAGTCTTTCTCATACTAAGATATAGAATTTTACCATATTGTTGGCATGAACTACTTCTGTTGATATGATCCACAATTTTCTCATAAACTTAAAACGTGTATTCAATTGATATCAATGATTAGAGATATAGATGTCTGTGAATATTATTCTTTTTTAAAATAAAATCATTTAAATTTTAACATATTTTAATAATTTCTGCCATTAAATTTATTTAGAATTAATAAAAATAATATCTTTGCATCAAAACAAAGTATGAAGAAATTATTCTGTCCGGTAGTTCTGTTACCGGGATTTTTAGCCTTTGCGCAACAACAAAAAGACACTGTGGCTCACTCAAAAATTATTGATGAAGTTATTGTTTCCGGGATCAGGAAATATGCAGAAAAGAAATCTGATTATGTGGCCAGGATGCCGCTTAAAAATCTCGAAAACCCACAGGTCTATACTGTCCTGCCAAGAGAATTGATGCAGCAGCAGGTGGCCACGGACCTGCAGAGTTCATTAAACCTTCTGCCGGGCGTTAATAATGTGTCCGTAAATGTAGGCAGCGGAGGTATAGGATTAGGGCTTACCATGCGCGGATTCAGTTCCAATGCTTCAGCCGGAGCGCTCCGGAACGGGATGGCCACTAATTTTGTTTCTCTTTCGGACCCTGTTAACCTGGAAGCTATTGAGGTCATCAAAGGGCCCTCAGGGACATTATTCGGTTCTGCATTGCTGGTAGGATACGGAGGATTTGTCAACCGGGTGACCAAAAAGCCCTTCAATCATTTCAAAGGGGAAATAGGGTATATCGCAGGAAGCTGGAGCAGTAACCGCGTTACGGTAGATATCAATACGCCTTTAAATGCAGGCAAGACTTTTTTAGCACGTCTGAATGCTGCCTAATGCAAAGGTTTATGACATATTTTGATTTGCCCATGAAGCTGATTTCCAGTTTTATATTTAGTATTTTACCATAACAGGGAAATCTGGTTTTGGTGCGGAATCGTAATAACTGGAAGCCTGGAAGTTCAAATATCAATATTCTGATGCTTGGATATTTAAAACAATCATATCACAGACCCAAATAGATTAAAGAAAATATTTATCTTTATCATGATAGCCTTAGTTTGATGTTACAAAGTTGGTGATTGTGCAGATCAGAACATTAAAGCCATAAAAATCAAAAAACACCAAATGAAGCCATCAGTGTTTTTAAATACGGATTAAATTGTCTGAATAATTTTTATTAAATAGCTTCAATAATCTTAATATCAATATGTTACAATTTAATCATACTTGGAAACTGAATTTACGCTGCCGGATTCTGATCCATTTTAAATAAAAACCTGAGTATCTCAATTGAAATACCCAGGACTTTCTAATATATTACTTATCAACGATGATGCAATCGCCTATTTTTTTATCAGCTTTTGTACTGAAATTTTGCCGTCTTCATAAGTCGCTTTTACAAAATAAACACCTTTCGGGGAATCTGAAATATCAATCTGTTGCCCAGAAATTTTTGCGGCTGTCATCTGTCCGGCCATATTGCTCACTTCCACAGATTTAATCTTTTTTGCGTCTTTTATATACGCTATTCCTTCTGTCGGATTCGGATATATGCCGAAAGTATCAGAAGTTTTAACGTCATGTACGGCAAGAACATTCATTGACATTCTTTTTACCATTGTGCCACTTTCGGAATAAGCTACCACCACATAATTATTTACGGGATCAATAGCGATGTCGTTATAGTTAGAAGCTGCTGTTGAAATAAAAGGATCTCCGAATCTTTCCCAGTTTCCTGATGAAGTATTAAAGCGATATACGCTGTTTCTGCCATTGTTGCTGTTAGAGCTGTCCCAAATCGATGCAACCACGTACGGTGCACCTGCTGGCGTTACCGCGATGGCAGTATTGTTTACTATACTGTCCGAAAAGTTGGCAGCGCCGATCTGTACCCAGACATTTCCTGAAAGTTTCTTTACATTCAATTTTCTTCCTCCTGCAGTGTTCGATACGTATACGACATAGGGAATATTATTTCCATCTAGCGCAATATCGGAAAAAGAACTGTCCGAACTGTATGCATTACCTACCGGACCGCCTCCTACGAGGGTCCAGGTATCTGATGAAGTTGCATTGGCGTTGATTTTATAAACATTGAATACCCCAGAAGTGATCTGCGAGGCATAAAGCGTATTATCTGAACCCACTGCTATTTTAGGGAAAGTAGCTCCACCAGGAAATCCGGAATTTCCTACCTGTTCCCATGCTCCGCTGCTGCTGCTGTATCTTCTTACCGTTCCGGATCCGTCGGAACTGTATGCAAAAAGCACGTTGGATGGTGATGTTGTGATCGAGTGGAAGTTGATGCTGCTAGTTGTAGCCATCGGAAGCATGCCCCATGATCCTCCACTGAATTTTCTGATCTCCATTCCCGTACTCGGATAGCTGGCCTGGTTGCTGTAATAGATATTTCCCTGAAGATCAGTTGTTAACGAATTATATGTAGCAATGCCGGTAGTAATTCCCGCTGAGCCTCCTACATAAGACCATGAGGTCCCGTTAAACTTCTGTACTGAGCCTTTCGTTACGGTTGTGTCATAGTACGAGATATAATAATTTCCCGAAGCATCTACAACCAGATTATTATAGCTGCTGTTGCCTGCTGAAACCAAGGCAGATGAACCTGCGTTGCTCCACTGTTGGGCAGAGGTAAGAACGGTAAGACCTACTCCGCAAACCGTAAGAGCCTTTTTAAAATTAAAAAAAGTGATGTTTTCCATAGTAAATAATGTTTTAAGAAATGTGAAAAATTTTACCGATTTCAGATCTTAATAAATTGCGGTTTTGGTGGGATTGTCCTTGTGAAGAACTGTGAACAAATTTATAGATTGATTGGAGAATTCATACTTTTTAAGTAGAAATTATCAAGAAAATACATACTCATTTGGTACTTTTTCATTATTTAACGGTGTAAATGGTGAAGAATTGAAAAAGTATTTAATTTTTACTTTGAATTTTAAAGACAATAAATACTCGTTAAATTTAATATAATAGATGATGAATATTTAAAAAATTGATATTTATTTAGCATTAAAATTATCATAATCATAATTGAGAAATATGGAAAGCAGAGGGTTTATATAAAGATAAAGTTAGATACTGTCGATCCAGTGATAGATATCCGTCTGCTGAGGAATTTCCAGCTTTTTGCGGAGCCTGTATTTTTTATTTTGAACGGTCCGTGTTTCAATAAAGGTATATTTCGCAATTTCTTTGGTGGTAAGCTTTAATTTCAGGAGCGCACAGAACTCAATTTCAGACTGTTGAAGATCAGGATTTATTTTCAGCAGTTTCTCAGAAAATTCAGGAAATACACTTTCAAAAGCAAACATAAATCCAGGGTCATTATTTTCAAGAAAACTGATAAGGTTTTTGTAAGTTTCACGCAGATTCCTTTTCATTTGAGGTTCCGGAATTTCCTTGTCTGCATTTAATCTCTCCGCCTTATTTTTCTTGCTGATTCTAAAAAAGAGAAATGCAAAAGTTCCCGATACCATTACCAGTAAAATCACCAACAGCAGAGGCGTCCTGTCGGAAGACAGGTTCAGCTCCTCTTTATCTTTACTGATTACTTCCTGCAGAGAATTATATTTACTCTGAAGCATCTGGAGATCATACTGCTTGGCTTTATTTTCATAGAAATTAAAGCTGTCTTTCTGGTTTTTACGCAGGTAAATTTCTTGTAAGGATGTATAGATACTGTTTATATTCAATTCAATGCCGGTACGTTTTCCGATTTTTAAGGCCTTGTGAAAATTTTTTACTGCCTTCTCATAATCTTTCCTGTGTTCATAATACTGGCCGATCACAATATAGTTGTTGATCATGGATTTGTCATCAGAAATATCTGCGGGTTTTATTTCGATGGATTTTCGTGCAAAATAGTAGGCGGAATCCACGTTGTACGGCATATAAGCATTTGAAATATTGGAGTAGTTGAGATACTGAAACGAAGCAAATTCATTCCTGTCTTTTAGTTCGGAGCCGCTCCTTATTTCCTCCTTGAGTTTTTTTACTGCATTTCCGGGCTCATTCTTATCCATATAAACATTGGCAAAGCTGCTCAGGACGTTGGCTTTTGCATAAAATATCTTTTTGCTTTCCGATTTGTCTTGTTGCAGGGTAGTGTAAGCGTTGTTCAGATGAAAAATCGCTTTATCGTAAAATTTATTTACGGAATAGATTTCTGCAAGATAAACGTCCGCCATTGCTCCATAATATTTGCTATCATAATTACCTGAAACTTTTTGGAGCCGTTCTGATGCAATAATAAGACTGTCGATCTGGTTTTTGTTGTAAAAATACCTGCATTTTCTTTCGAGCAGTTTCATTTCCGAAAGTGAGTCTTTAAGTTTCCTGGATTCTTTAATCAACCCGTCCAGATCAAAATAGGCTTTATTGATATTGGTATTGAATAGCCTTGAATTTTCTGCAACCCTACTTTTTAACCCGGAAAGATCTTTCTGCGACTGAGCATGAGTTTTTACGCAGGTTAAAAGGATAAATAAGAATAGCAGTAAAGACTTTTTCACAATATATTGATGCTCAGGATTTATTGTTTTTATCAATGATCAGGTAAATTTATGAATTTTATTGTTAAGCTGGCAATTGATTATGGTAAGTGTAAGGATTTCTCTGTATTAAACTGAATATAAAAATATAAATCTCAAAAAGGACGGATCTCTGGAATTTTCTTTGTTATGGTCCATTTTCACGACTCCTTTTTAGCGGGAAAAACAGGAGTCTGGATTGTGGCCCTGTCAACGATCGTGTTTGTCATAAGTACGCTTACAGGCCTGATCCTGTGGTGGCTTAAAAAATGGAATAAGACTACCCGGCAGGCTAGCTTTACGATCAAATGGAAAGTCCGTTTCAAAAGGTTTAATTATGACCTCCATAATGTGTATGGCTTCTATTCCCTGACGGTATGTTTTATCTTGGGGACAACAGGGCTGATTATTTTCTTTGAGCCACTCATGGATGCCACTGTGAAAGTGGCAGGCGGCACTACGGAACACCTTATGGATACTCTTCCCAAAGAAGATTCTGTTAGAACCCGGAAAGATATTGATCCGTTTGCCTATACCGTAATGGAGGAAAGCGGCGAGAGTGAAGTCAGCATCTCAAACTTTGAAAGGAACAAAGTGGGAGCATATGTATTTACCTCTGGAAAAGTAGGGCTTAAAAGCATCGAATACGCTTCGGTAAAGGTGTATGATAGTTATACCGGAAAGGAGATTCGTGTTGATGCCGTTTAAAAATAGCCTCCTATATTGAGGTTATTTTAATTTAAACAAAAGCTTGCAGATTAAATCCTTCGGTAAATGATATTTGACTTTAACTATTTGAATTGTAAAAGCATACTCCTTGTTCACAAGACTAAATTTTTTTATAATTGAGTATTCTCAGCAAATCAGCAGCAACCTGTACTCACCGTCATTTTCTACAGGAGCCCGGTGGACACAGGGTAATACTTTTTGCTCCGGATGGTCTACTGCCAGGCGCCAAAGGTTCCCGTTTCCAAGATTAACCGGGCAGGCATTCGGTTTGGGCTGATAATGGAGGTCGAAGAAACAGTCTTTCAGAAATGCTTCAAAGTCAGCTTCCGGACCGTCGTGCAGTCGTTTAAGCTGCTCACGGATTTCAGGAATGAGGATTTTTTGGGTCACCTGGCCATTCGGCAGGATATCGCTGGCTGCCCCGTGATACGTACACAGAAAAGTATCAGTCATGATGGGAGAGCGGTCGACGTGGTAGGAATAGACATCGGTCGGGAAAAAATCAAGCTCCTCATCCCGGTCATAGCATTTCAGCAGGTTCAGGGAAGGCTGTGCACCGAAGTCCTGCAACAATTGCAGATCATTCAGGATGGTTTTCCGGGCCATATTCCCCTGCTCCGAAAGCTGCAGGGTCAAAAGGTCTTCGGCAGAAACTTCTGTAATGTTTTCCTCCAGCCGGAGTTTGGATACCACTTCTTTAAAATCCCCGGCTATATTCCGTTGCCAGCACAGCGCATTCATACTGCCCTGGAATTGGGTGCCGATCAGTTCAGCAATGGTGGAAACGATTCCTATTTGAGGGCTTTCAGAAATAATGTTGTTCATCATATTAACGGTACCGGTATACGTTGGGTATGCAAAAATAACGAACAGGACGGAAACATTGCGGGAATTAGGGGTATTTAAACTTATAATTTTTTTTACTCATATTTTCCAGCCTCCGGACTGTTGCTGAATGTTCCACATATTCCGGTAGATCCCGTTGAATTCCATCAGTTCATTATGGGTTCCTTGTTCTGCTGTTTTTCCTTCTTTCAAAACCAGGATCTGGTCAGCATTACGGATGGTAGCCAGTTTGTGTGCAATGACAACAACGGTTTTGGACTGTACCAATTCCTGGATCGCCTGCTGGATATATACCTCATTTTCAGGGTCCAGGCTTGCGGTGGCTTCATCCAGTAAAACAATTGGGGCATCTTTCAGGAGCGCACGGGCAATGCTGATGCGCTGTTTCTGTCCGCCGGACAGCCTGCTGCCACCTTCACCTACTGTAGTATTCATGCCTTCCGGCAGTTCCCAGACAAAATCCAATACCCGTGCCCTGTCTGCGGCATCAAGGATTTCCTGCCGCGTTGCATCGGGTTTCCCGATCTTAATGTTGTTATAGATCGTATCGTCGAACAGGTATACCTCCTGAAATACTTCACTGATCAGTCCGTAAAAATGATCCTGATTGATATTCCGTATATCCACACCTCCAATGGTTATACTTCCTGAACTCACGTCCCAGAACCGGGCAATCAGCGAGGCGACCGTCGTTTTTCCCGAGCCTGAATGTCCTACCAGGGCCAGCATGGATTTTTCCGGAACCGTAAAATCTAAATTCCGTACGGTCATGGCATCCAGATACCCGAAACTTACATCATGAAAAACAATATCGAACCGGGAAGGCATTTCGTGCCGACAGGTTTCCATAGTCTGTTCATGCATGACATGGATCACACGGTCCAGGCTTTCATTCATATAGCGTAGCACAATATAATCTACCAGAACGATCTTAAGGGGCTGATAAAGATTGTACCCCATAATTAAAAATGTAATCAGCACGGGAATGGTGATGGAATGCCCGTTCAGGTAATACAGGCCAAGTGCAGCCATCGCCAGAAAACCAATTTCGAAAATGATGCTTGCTGTCATCACAAAAGGTCCGGCAATGGCTTCCATGGTAATGCTTTTCCGGCGTACCTCTTCAAAAGCATGTTCAAGACCCTGATGTTTTTCTCCCGTAAGTCCATAGGACTTCAGATGCCGGATACCCTGAACATACTCCAGAAATTTAGCACCCATAGTGTTGCGGGCAGCGATCTGTTTCCTGCCCAGTTTCTGAATGAAGTAATTGGCCAGTGCCAAAAAAGGATAGATAAGCGGCAATACTGCAAGCAGGCACAATGCCAGACGCCAATCATAAAGGAGCAGAAAAACGGAAAGTACTACAGTACCGAAAGCAGCAGATGCCAGATTACCCATGCTGTGCCCGAATATGCCTTCAAAATTCGCCACATCCTGTAAAATAATCGATGCGATCTCTCCCGGATCCTTTTTTTTGAAGAAGCCTAATGAGAATTTCTGAATCCGGTTGCCCAGCATTATGCGCAGCCGGGTAGAAAGATCATATACCCAGAGATTGGAGAGTACCATGGATTTCGATGCAATATAAAACTGGATGACCAGCATTACTGCCATAACACCTACAACAGTCCAGATCACTGATGTATTGGGATGTTCCGAAAAGAGCTCCCAGACTACGATCAGTAAAATGCCGGACGGCATGGCCACGAAGATACTGTGGAAGATTGACCAGAAAATTACTTTCCAGGTCTCTTTACGGTTAAAGGAGGTGACGTATTTCAGATTTTGAATCATAATGTTTGGTATTGATTGCTGATGAGCCGGTGAGGTTTCAGGCTTGACTCAATGAACAGGTATTGATAAGAATTTAGTTAGGTATTATCCACATGATGAAGGAACATATGCATTCTGTATCCGTATAGAATCAGCTTTCCTCATTCTCAATATGCCTTTCTGCTGCAGATTTGTCTTCGGCCACGCCGGATTTCCAGTAGGAGTAGGCATAGACTTCCTTTTGTTGCCAGTTGCTCTCTTTGCGCAGGAAATTGCGGATTTCTTTCACAGTGGAAAACTCGGCAGCCACATAAGCAAAACGGTCTTTTTCCGGGAGCATGATCCCTTTTGCGGTTTCTGCAAGTCGGCTGCCTTGTTCAGGATGTTCATTATGCAGCCATATAAACTGCATGTCAGCCTTGGTCTCAATTTTCTGTTCATCCTCTTTCCCGTGTACCTCAATGATGCAGATCCCCTGGGCGGTTTCAGGCAGATCTTCCAGTATGGCACTCAGAACCGGTATCGCTGTGGCATCACCCAGCAGGAGATAGTTTTTGGCCGGCGTATACAATTCCGTTTTACCGTCTTTCATCATCACGCCCAGCATGTCGCCGGTTTTTGCTTTGATTGCCCAGGCAGAGGCGGGCCCTTCATCACCGTGGGCAACGAAATCAATCCACATTTCATTGGTGTCCGTATCGATTCCCCTGTGGGTATAGGTGCGTACAACAGGGCGTGTTTCTTCAGGCTGTGGTTTCCACTGCATGGTTTCATAATCAAATTCTGGGAAATAGATTCTGTCAGTACCTTTAGGCGGGATCAGGATTTTGTTATTGATTCCTACAGTGGTATTGGCGAATAACGGTATGTCTGCTCCGGTGAGGTAGATACGCACATAATGCGGCGTCAAGAATTCTTTTCTGCTTACCCTGAGTTCAGCCTGTATTGTTTTAAAATTAAGAGTGCTCATTGTATAATTGCTTGTTAATATTTCTTTAGTCTTTGCTGGTGCGTCTGGCATGTAGGCTTATATGACAAAATCCCTGGCTCTTATGTGGGCGTTCCACATCCTCTGATAGAGATCACTGTGCTCCAGGAGTTCGGCATGTTTGCCTTTGGCTGACAATTTCCCTTTGTCAAACAGCAGGATTTGGTCGGCATTGGTAATAGTACTCAGCCGGTGGGCAATGATCAGGACCGTTTTATCTTTGATAAGCTGGCTGAATGCCTGCTGGATCTTGTATTCGTTTTCGGGGTCTGCAAAAGCGGTGGCTTCATCCAGGATCAGGATTGGTGCATCTTTCAGCAGGGCCCTGGCCAGCTGGAAACGCTGCTGTTCGCCTCCGCTCAGGTGGACTCCTGATTGCCCGAACAGCGTATCGTAACCTTCCGGCAGATTTACAATCAGGTCATGTATCTGAGCGGCCTTTGCAGCACGTTCCACTTCTTCCCGGGTTTTATCCATCCCCATTTTAATGTTTTCATACATAGACTGCTGGAACATAAAACTGTCCTGAAATACGAATGAGATCATATTCATCAGCTGTGGAGTGGGATATTCGCGTATATCTTTTCCGGAAATATAGATTCCGCCTTCCTGTATGTCCCAGAATCTTGATAATAATTGTCCTACCGTAGTCTTCCCGGCGCCTGAAGGACCTACGAGGGCGGTGATGGTTTTTTCCCTGATCTCAAAACTGATGTTCTCCAGTACTTTTTTCTGATCCTGATAGGCAAAATAGACATGGCGGAACTCTATATGGTAATGTTCAGGTTTCTGGAGCAGCGGTTGTTCTTCAAGGCAGTCCTGATCAAGCAATTCATCAATCTGCTCTACTCCGTGGTTGATGACTGACAGCTGCATGCCCATATTGCTCAGGACAAAAAGCGGTTTGATGTAGCCAGTTCCTAAAATCAAGAATAACAGCAGCGTGGCCAGTGAAATCCCATGATCGAAGTACAGGTATAACCCAAGTGCCAGGACGGGCAACATGGCGTTGCTTGTAAAACTCACGAATATGGCAAATCCCGGTGTGCTGTTTTTTATCCACTGTGCTACAAAGCCATTGAAACGTTTTACCGTGGTCCCGTACTTGTCAAAAGTTTCTGCGGACTGCCCGAAAATCTTCATGACGGGCATCGCACGTACATATTCTACGATCCCGGAATTCATATCTTCCAATGACTGGTGGTAATCCTTGATGATCTGCCTGTTTCTGCCTCCATACATCCGCGGGATCATAACGGCAAGTATGAGCAGCGGTACAAAGCTGATGGCTGCCAAGCGCCAGTCCTGGGAGAACAGGTAAGATATCGTGATAACAGGAAGCGCAATACCTTTTACAAAATCCGGAATCTGGTGGGCTATGAAATTTTCGATCCGTTCTACGTCATCGGAAAGAATCTTCTTCAAAGCACCTGAATTACGGTGGGTAAGATATCCCATGGGCAGCCTTCCTATTTTGGCGGCAATGTATTTCCTTAATTCAAAAAGGATGTTAAAAGCGGCGATATGCGATAAAATTCCGGACAGATAAAGGAAAAGCATGCTGATTAAAGCCGCAGTTACCGCATAGGCAATATAAGACCTCATCAAAAGATAATCCGGGTTTGGCTGGGTAAGTTCTTTTATAATATAGAAGGTCAGCACATAAGGGACCAGGCTGAGCAATGCATGTATAACAGCGAGGAGCGCAGACAATATGAGTGCCGCCTTCCTGCTGCCGGCAATCTCCAGCAGGCGGCTTATCCCGTTTTTTCTTTTTGTTTTCCTTTTCATCAATAAAAATTTGATTAGTTATTAAGAATGATTCTAAATAATTTCTAACTTTGCAAAATTAATGTGTGGAATATGATAAAAGGGATGTAAGAAGGATAAATATGTCCGCAAAAAGGAATAAATAATACACAAAAGATGAATTTACGTTTATATGACAAAGAACCCGGCCGTATTCTCCTGGAGAGGGACTATTCAGATTATTTTTTTTCAGCAGAAGAAAATAAAGACCAGATTACGGAACATTTAATATCTATCGATCATTTTTACGGCAAAGGATTTTACAGGGAAATTTATTTTGATGGCGTTCATATCGGTTTCGGTAAGGCCAATCTTGCGGATAAGGTATTGTTGGGTTTCGAAAGCGATTTTGAAACGATAGAAATGCATTTTGCCCTTAAAGGAACAAAAAGTGCTGTATCCGAAAACTTTGGCGGCACAGTCAGTTTTCAATCCAACCTCCACAATATCATCTATGCCAACGGAATGTGCGGAGACATGCAATGGGAAACTAACCATATCAGCTCGTGCGAGATCAACCTCAGCCCTAAGTACTTCAGCAGGTTCCTGCCGCAAAATTCCGATCTGTTTGAGCAGTTCCGCAAAAGGATGGAAAAAAAGCAATCAGGCCTGTTAAGCACAACCCATTTCGGGATCAGTGAGCAGATGTACCGGATTATCAATGACATTATGCGCTGCCGGAGAGACGGAATTTTCAAAAGGATGTTTCTTGAAGCAAAAGTCATTGAATTGCTGATGCTCCAGCTGGAGCAGGCTTCAGGTAATGAAGCATTTCAAAGTTCTGTCAGGAGGAGAGATGCGGATAAAATCCATACCGTGAAAGAATTTATTCTGCAGAATCTGGACGCTTCGTACTCGCTCATTGATCTTGCTCATATGGCAGGAACCAATGAGTTTACCCTTAAAAAAGGATTTAAGGAACTGTTCGGGACCACCGTTTTTTCATTTTGGAATGATGCTAAAATGGAACAGGCAAAACATATGCTGACGGATCAGGATCTGAATGTCGGTGAAGTTTCACAACTTATGGGATATAAAAACCAGCGGCATTTTTCAGCTGCTTTCAAAAGGAAATACGGTGTAGCGCCCAGCCATTTGAGGAAGCGGTAATCCTCTAAGTCGATTTTACAGGATGTCAGCTCCCACCTATGGCGGTATTGTTTTCTTCTTTCACAAAACAGATTCTTTTTAGTCATCATTTGGCGGTCATACAGATCATATAAGCTTTCCTAGGCTTGTGATTGAGACACAAAATGTGTATATTTACTAATGTGGTATTAAGATTGATGATTCATTAGAACTTCAGACCAAACCTCAAAAGAACATCTGATAAAATCTGTTAAAACATGAAAGCCGGTATCCTGGAGAACAATTCCGTACAGAAAATAGAGATTGTCAAAGTAAAAGACAGCCTGAGCTTTCCGTGTACCGATGATATTTCCGTAGAGGAACCCTTAGAAATCCGGGTATCTTATCAATCCGAATTTGAGAAAACCACCCGGAACATTTCTGTAACCATGCGTACGCCGGGAAATGATGCCGAGCTTGCAGTAGGATTTCTTTTTACTGAAGGCATTATCTCGGATCGGGAACAGGTGAAAGAGGTATATCATTCTCAGGCCGTATGTTCCAGGACCGGTGAAAATACGGTTATTGTCGAGCTAACAGAAGGCCATATTCCCAAACTGATGAACACCGAACGGAATTTTTACACTACTTCCAGCTGCGGTGTTTGCGGAAAAGGATCTATAGAGTCCATCAGGACAGTCAGTACTTTCCGGACTTTGGAAAAAAAACAGCAAACCGTAACACTAAAAACACTTTATCAGCTGTCTGAAAAACTCAGGACATTCCAGAATAATTTCAGTGCGACCGGCGGCATCCATGCTTCGGGACTATTTGATTTAAACGGGAATCTCCTGGCTTTGCGTGAGGATGTAGGACGGCATAATGCGTTAGATAAACTGATCGGGAATGCGCTCATGGCCGGACAGCTTCCTCTCAGCAACCATATTTTATTGCTCAGCGGAAGGGCAAGCTTTGAACTGATCCAGAAAGCTGCCATGGCAGGAATTTACGTGGTCGCTGCAATAGGAGCACCTTCCAGCCTGGCCGTTGACCTGGCTAAAGAATTTGACATGACTTTGCTCGGGTTCCTCCGGGATACCAGGTTCAATGTATACCATCAGAGCAGACATGTGGAGATAAAGACAGATTAGCGGATACTATGAACCATTAAAGGAAAAAGCATCAACGAAAAAAGTAAGATCATAAAAGAAAAAAAGGCAAAGAAGCAAAATCATTGAAGGATGGATTGCTAAAAATGGATAAAATTTACCTTTACAGATAGGCGATCTGCCATCTTAGCATCATGAACACCCTGAATGATACTTCGCAGTAAAAAGAAACACATCATAATTGATCAACTAAAAAATTCTGAGGATTTACAGCAATGAAAATAAGAATTAAAGACAACAGCTTAAGATTCCGCCTCACACAGTCGGAGGTGGCAGAACTGGGCAAAAACGGAATGATTTCCGGATCTACGGAGTTTCCAGGCCGGAACTTTGTCTATGCGATTGAAAGAACGGAAGACGGAAATCTTTCTGCCGTCTTCACAGATAATCGCATGGTCCTTAAAATGCCGGCAGTTATGGTAGAGGAATGGATTTCAACCGATACCGTAGGCTTCAACGGACAGGCCGGAAAGATCAGCCTTTTAGTGGAAAAGGATTTTGTGTGTCTGGACAATACCCTGGAAGACCAGAGCGACAACTATCCGAATCCGAACGCAAAATGCTAACACACATCAAATCACAACAGTATGGAAAATAACGGATTAGATAAGAAAACAGATCAGACTTACAGCCAGTCACCTTCGGCAGCATCCCCCTACAAACTACTCGACCTGAAGCTGGAATCCCCGAAAAAATGGGCGGCAGGTGTTCCGGCTGTCATGCATTCGCTGGAGCAGCTTGTACGCGATGCCTCTGTGCTCCGCGGTGGAAGGGCACTGTTCAGCATGAACCAGTTTGACGGTTTCGACTGTCCGAGCTGTGCCTGGCCGGACCCTGACCACGACCGTTCAAAGATTGCAGAATACTGCGAGAACGGAGCTAAGGCACTTGCCGAGGAAGCAACCTCCAAAACCATAGGAGCAGAATTCTTCAGGGATAACTCCGTATATGACCTGGCAAAAATGACGGATTACCAGATCAGCCAATTGGGAAGGATCTCGGAACCGATGTACCTTCCGAAAGGAGGAACCCATTATCAGCCCGTCAGCTGGGATGAAGCTTTTGCTAAAATTGCTGAAAAACTGAATGGTCTGGATTCTCCTGACGAAGCCATATTCTACACCTCTGGAAGGACCAGCAATGAAGCCACTTGGGTATACCAGTTATTCGGGCGGGAATTCGGGACCAATAATTTCCCTGATTGTTCCAATATGTGCCATGAAACCTCCGGATATGCCCTTACCAGAAGCATCGGATTCGGAAAAGGATCCGTAAAGCTCGAAGATTTTTATGAGTCCGATCTCATCATCATCATAGGACAGAATCCTGGGACCAACTCCCCGAGGATGCTTTCCGCGCTTACCAAAGGAAAGAAGAATGGTGCCCGGATCATGGCTATCAACCCGCTTCCGGAAGCCGGATTGATGGGCTTCAAAGATCCGCAGAAGCCTCTTGCCGCAATCACCAAACCGTTTGAACTGTCAGACCTGTATCTTCCGGTGAAAATCAACGGCGATATGGCTTTGCTGAAAGCTTTACAGATCCTGGTGCTGGAAGAGGAAGAGAAAAACCCGGGCAAGGTCATCGACTATGATTTCATCCATGAAAAAACGGCCGGATTTGAAGCATTAGTGGAAGAGCTTAAACGGTACGACCTTAATTTCCTTGCTGCTGAATGCGGTATTCCTGTTGACCAGCTGAGGGAGGCGGCGCAGATGATCGCAGCCAGAAAACGAATTATCGTTTGCTGGGGAATGGGCATTACACAGCAGCACAACGGGGTAGACATGATCTATAATATCGTCAACCTGCTTCTCATGAAAGGGAGCATAGGAATCAAGGGTGGCGGAGTCTGCCCGGTCCGGGGGCATAGCAATGTCCAGGGCAACAGGACATTACTGGTGAATCACAAGCCTACCGAAGAACAGTTGGACACCCTGGAGAAGTTTTATGGATTTAAAGTTCCCAGACAGGGGGGCTATGATGTCGTGAAGGCAATCAAGGCCATGCATCAAGAAAAAGTAAAATTTATGTTCTGCATGGGTGGCAACTTATTGTCGGCAGCACCGGATACCACGTACACGGCTGAAGCCATGCGTAAACTGGATATGTCGGTAATGGTTTCCATTAAACTGAACCGTGGCCATCTCATTCATGGCAAAGAAGCATTGATCCTTCCGGTTATTTCCAGGAGTGAGAAAGATATCGTCAATGGTGAGCTCCAGCACATCAGCACGGAGAATTCCATGGGGGTAGTGGAATGGTCAAGAGGGGTACTGGAACCCGTTTCAGAACACCTGATCAACGAAACTCACGTGGCGTGCCGCATGGCAAAAGCAGTATTGGGCGAACGTTCCGTCATTGACTGGGACCGCTTTATCAACAGCTATGATGCCATTCGCGATGATATTTCCCAATGCATCCCCGGATTTGAACACTACAATGAAAGGGTCGTACAGAAAGGAGGTTTTTATCTGCCGAACGATCCGCGGGAAGGAAAATTCACTAGCGAACATTTCCCGGGAAAAGCAGCATTCAGTATCACGCCGGTTCCGGACAACTCCCTGGCAGATGACGAATACCTGATGGCCACCACACGCACCCACGACCAGTTCAATACCGTAGTTTACGGCCTGGATGACCGCTACCGAGGGATTTTCAATGAACGGAGGATCGTGATGATGAATGAGCAGGACATCGAAAAAGCCGGTTTAAAAGAAGGCGATAAAGTAGATCTGTTCAACTATGATGACGGGATCGAACGTATTGCCCCGCTTTTTATCGTGGTCAAATATCAGATTCCACAAAAAAGTACCATGACCTATTTCCCTGAAACCAACGTCCTGGTCTCTATCAATAATGTCGTTGACGGAGCCAATATGCCCGCCTCCAAATATGTCCGCATCAAAATCCGGAAACATAATCCTGAAAATTATCAGAAGGTGGATGACCATATTGTGGCTGCTACGGGAACTAATCCGGGGTGATGGAGGAGGTTAGAGTCGGAGAGCTGGAAAGTTATAGAGTGGGGGTGTGGATTTAAGGGTTTATTGAGAGTGAGTACGAAAACCTCAATCCACAGGTTCGCTGGAGTTAAAAGTCAAAGAAGCTTTTTAATACAGAAGAATTATTTGAAGGATAGCTTGCAATAAAATTACACCCTGATATGATGATGTCCTTTTTGAAAGAAACGGAAGAAATAGAAAGGATTATAAAAATGGAGCATACAGCAGGAGCATATAGTTTATTTTTACATATGTTCCTGAAATCTACAGAAGAGATTACTTTAATTCCTAATCGTTTAAGTAAATTTGGAAGTAGAACAACTTATTCGGTTCTGTCTGTGCCTATTGATCACAAACCAATTATTTTTAGTAACCTGACCCATGGGAAAGAGATGATATAAAATAAAGAGTAGGAATTTTTTTCTTATCAATGATTTTTAAATGTTAACACCTAAATAAATTAAAACATATGAAAAAAATAATCGCAATTGGATTATTATCGTTGTCTTCTATTCTATTTGCACAAAAAACAATTATTCCTGGAAGCTCCGATATAAAAACCAGTTATTTAAAACCTGAAAAATCTGTATTTAATATTTTTTATGTTAAAAAAGATAAATGGGACAATAAAGGGAAAATAATAAAAGACCTTTCAGTAGATGCTAATAACATTATCAGTACCTATAACTATACAGATGAAAATAATGAATGGTATAGAAAAAGGGTTACCAAAGCTTCTGCAAAGACATTTGCACCCATAAGCTTAAACTCAGAATCCACAACCAAAGTGTTTGATATTAATTTTGGGCAAAATGTTACCGGAAAAATTCATACAAAAGATAGATCAAATAAAGATTCTTCTATAAATATTCCTATAAAGGACCAATTTATTGAATACTTCATGTTTGAAGAACTGTTGAGATCTTTGCCACTTAACGTAGGTTACAAAGCAACCATTCCATGTTTTTATTATAATGTTGATGATCCCGGGAAGCCTGTAACTAATTATGTCATCAAGGAGGTTAAAAGTTACATTTACAATTCTCCTAAAACAGGTGCGCACGATACTTGGCTGGTCAGTGTTCTGGAAGAATCTACAGGTGCCATTTATTATTATATTATTGATAAAAAAGACCATAGGCTTTGGCAACGGGAGATGCATGTAGGCGATGGTGTATGGGAGATCTGTTTCAATGACGAATTGGATTATCAGCCTATCAAAAATAAATTTAATAAGGATGAGGCAATGACAAAGATCCAAAATGGTAACAGCTCTATCATAGGAACGGCATTTGCAAGAGATCGTTCTTCAAAATTGGCTGTATTGAATATGAACAAGGCTCAATATGCACCAAAAGGCACGGTTGTATCCTTACTCCTCAATTCTCCGTATATTGAAGAATGGAAAGAAGTAAACAAGCAAATAAGAAAACGTAAAAAATTACCGGAAGTACCTATTGACCCAAATGTTGCCGCATGTATTAAAACCACAAAGGTGTATGATGATAAGGGGCATTTTGAATTTACCAATTTACAACCTGGAGAATATCTTGTGATGACTACTTTTGGTTATACGCATAGATATTTGTACAGCTATTATGCAGGAGAAAACGTAACCATGCATGCCAGTGGAGCTGTCTTAGGTTCTACACCTGTATATGGAACGGCAAGTGCCTCTACGGGAGCAACAGCGGATATTGAACAGAAAGTGACTATTGAGAAAGATGGTGACAAAGTTGAAGTAAAGCTGAAAGATACTATGTAGTTAAATCATTGTATTGACGTGTGTATGAATATCACATAATTGAATCCATATTTTCGAAATTGTACAAACCTCAAAAACGAGTAGTTCGGATAAGGGGCTTAATTATTGGCAGGGAAATTTCTGATGATAGATGCCCTGCTGATAGATGCTGCTTTGCGAGAAAATAACAAAACCACAAAAGTCACAAAGTTTTTTTGACACTTAAGAATCTTAAGAATCCAGCTTTGAAAACAGAAGATAAAATAAGTTTCTAAAAATCTACGATTTTTATGTGCACGTAATCTTTGCAGCTTGCAAATACCAGCTGCAAAATTCCCCTCCCTCAGAGGGGCGTCGAAAATTCAGAGAATTTTTGACGGGGTGGTTTTTAATAACGATTAAAGTGGTGTGATCCACTTGGGAAAAATAATCTGCTTAATCTGCTAATCCACGAGAGATTAAAAAAACCACAAAAGTCACAAAGTTTTTGACACATGAGAATCATGAAGTACAACAACTATGAAAACAGAAGAACACAGAAGTTTTTAAAAACCTACGGTTTTTATGTGCACGTACTCTTTGCAACTCGCAAATACCAGCTGCAAAATTCCCCTCCCTCGGAGGGGTGGCGAAAATTCAAAGAATTTTTGACGGGGTGGTTTTAATAAGGATTAAAGTGGCGTGATCCACTTGGGGAAAATAATCTGCTAATCCACGAGAGATTAAAAACAACAAAAGTCACAAAAGCTTTGCAAATAGAAGAGCACATAAGTTTTTAAAAATCTACGATTTTTATGTTTGATAAATTGAACGTTGATAGAGTTTATTTAATAAAAGATATGGTTAATTGCAACTAATCCCGGAATTAAACCGACCTAGGAGTCTGTAGCGTTAAGACCGGAAGCCTTATAAACGTTAAGAAAATTCTATTGTCCGAAGCGTGGGATTGAGTTGGAATCGAAGCACCCCCTATTGCTACCACGCAAGTTTAGAATTTTTAGTGCATAAGGTTTTCGGTTAGCGAAAGAATCCAGTCTTGATCTTTTGGTTCGTTTTGCATCAAGGCAAACCCGCAGGGTTCGCTGATTCAAATAAAAAAATAAACTTGAAAGAAGCAAAATTATGTATAATAAACTCGAAGAATAGAAGTGAGATTTATAAAACCACAACAGTCACAAAAGCTTTTGACACTTAAGAATTATGAAGATAAAAGCTTTGCAAACAGAAGAGCACAGAAGTTTTTAAAAACCTACGGTTTTTATGTGCACGTACTCTTTGCAACTCGCAAATACCAGCTGCAAAATTCCCCTCCCTCGGAGGGGTGGCGAAAATTCAAAGAATTTTTGACGGGGTGGTTTTAATAAGGATTAAAGTGGCGTGATCCACTTGGGGAAAATAATCTGCTAATCCACGAGAGATTAAAAACAACAAAAGTCACAAAAGCTTTGCAAATAGAAGAGCACATAAGTTTTTAAAAATCTACGATTTTTATGTTTGATAAATTGAACGTTGATAGAGTTTATTTAATAAAAGATATGGTTAATTGCAACTAATCCCGGAATTAAACCGACCTAGGAGTCTGTAGCGTTAAGACCGGAAGCCTTATAAACGTTAAGAAAATTCTATTGTCCGAAGCGTGGGATTGAGTTTGAATCGAAGCACCCCCTGTTGCTACCACGCAAGTTTAGAATTTTTAGTGCATAAGGTTTTCGGTTAGCGAAAGAATCCAGTCTTGATCTTTTGGTTCGTTTTGCATCAAGGCAAACCCACAGGGTTCGCTGATTCAAATAAAAAAATAAACTTGAAAGAAGCAAAATGAACGAATTAATTTATATGACCACAACAGTCACAAAAGCTTTTGACCCTTAAGAATAATGAAGATAAAAGCTTTGAAAACAGAAGAACACAGAAGTTTTTAAAAACCTATGGTTTTTATGTGCACGTAATATCTTTGCGGCTTGCGGAGATACCAGCTGCAAAATTCCCCTCCCTCGGAGGGGTGGCGAAAATTCAGAGAATTTTTGACGGGGTGGTTGATAAAAATCCCTTACTTGGCATCTGTTACCCAAAAGTCATTGAACCGGTCTAAAACAAATCAGGTAAGCTAATCACTGGATATCCTATATCCCATCCATATTTCTCTTTTTCAGCATTTCCCTGACCTGATCCGCCTCTTCAGGCGTATTGGTATTGATCAATGCATTCGGATGCTCTGGTTTCAGGATTAAAACGTCATTCTGCATCAGAAACCTTCTCGGCGATCTGTTCCCGGAATGTATAAAGTCCGTCAAAAGCGGATAGCTTTCAGGTTCCCAGATGGTAACTAAGGGTTCCGGAAACCCATCGGCAGGGCTTTCATACGTCGTGGCTATCCTGGCTGTATTTCTGTACCTGACTAGGATAGCCAGTGATGCCTTATCCAACAAGGGCATATCACAGGCCACAACGAGCCAGGCCGCATCTTTTTGAAACTGAAAAGCTGACAGGATACCACTTAGAGGACCCATATCAGAGAAAATATCGGTTAATGCACGATAAGCGGGATCAATATCAGCCTTCTGATCCGGCCGGCAGGAAATATACACCTCGTGACACCAATTAGCCAGGAGATCTGCGGCAGCATACCGCTGCTCCTTTCCATGCCAGTTCATGGTATCTTTTGGGATGCCCATCCGGCTGCTTTTTCCGCCGGCAAGGACAAGACCATTAAGTGTCGTTGAAGAAGGAAGAGTTGATAGAGTCATTGTACCGCGTTCTCATTATTGATCTTACCATGCATATCCTCTGCCATTATCGTTCAGCCTGCACAGCTGACGGGCATTTTTGTTGTTTATTGGATTTTCTGCCGGCAATACCATCAAATATAGAGAATTATCCTGACTTCTAATGGCTGGGCTGTAAGCTGTTAGCCGGATATCAGTGCGCCGTTGACCGGTGGGGGAAAACTGCGGGATAGGATGTGTCGTATATATAAGTAAGCAGACATAGTATCGTAATCATCACTTTTTACGCACTGCTTCAGAAACCAAACGTTCAACTTTTTAATCCCCACCTTATGGCACTATTCATTTTCATCACCATACACTGGTATGCGTCGCTGTTTTTCCAGTCGGTTTTCCATCACCGGTATGCGGCCCATAACCTTTTTACCATGTCGAAATTCTGGGAGCGGGTGTTTTACCTGGGTTGCTTCATCACCCAGGGCTCATCGTACATCAGCGCTTATACATACGGACTGATGCACCGGTTGCATCATGCCCACACCGATAAACCTGAAGATCCCCATTCCCCTCACAACGACCCGAATCCTTTCCTCATGATGTGGACAACACGGACCAACTATTTCCACTTGTATATCGGGAAAACCGATGCGCCCGAAAAGTATAAAAAGAACCTTCCGGATTGGGAACGCTTTGACCGTTTTGCCCACAATTATATTACCCGGATCCTTTGGATCGGTGTTTATGTAGGAATATATGCCTTACTGGCAACCGCATGGTGGCAATGGCTGTTCCTGCCGGCAACCATCATTATGGGATCACTGCAGGGAATGGCTGTCAACTGGTGGGCCCATAAATTCGGATACGAAAACTACCGCATGTCCAATACCTCTAAAAACATCCTTCCGGTAGACTTCCTTTTCTGGGGCGAAGCGTATCACAATAACCATCACAAGCATCCCCAAAGGCCGAACAATGCCTCCCGCTGGTTTGAATGGGACATGGGATTCCAGACGATGCGGGTGCTCGAGAAGTTGGGAATCATCAGGATTAAAGTATAATTCAACCTATTGATGCTAGTCATGTGTATGGTAAGCGATCTGTTCATATGATACTTTAATTCAAATAGCCAGCCGCAGAAAAAAATTCCCCTCCCTCGGAGGGGTGGCGAAAATTCAGAGAATTTTTGACGGGGTGGTGTTAATAAGGATTAAAGTGGTGTGATCCACTTGGGAAAAATAATATGCTAATCCATGAGAGAATAAAAACCACAAAAGTCACAAAAGCTTTTAACACTTAAGAATAATGAAGGTAAAAGCTTTGAAAACTGAAGAACACAGAAGTTTTTAAAAACCTACGGTTTTTATGTGCACGTATTCTTTGCAGTTTGCGGAAATACCAGCTGCAAAATTCCCCTCCCTCGGAGGGGTGGCGAAAATTCAGAGAATTTTTGACGGGGTGGTTTTTAATAACGATTAAAGTGTTATGTTCCACTTGGGAAAAATAATCTGCTAATTTACGAGAAATTAAAACCACAACAGTCACAAAAGCTTTTAACACTTAAGAATAATGAAGGTAAAAGCTTTGAAAACAGAAGAGCACAGAAGTTTTTAAAAACCTACGGTTTTTATGTGCACGTACTCTTTGCAGTTTACGCAAATACCAGCTGCAAAATTCCACTCCCTCGGAGGGGTGGCGAAAATTCAGAGAATTTTTGACGGGGTGGTTTTTAATAAGGATTAAAGTGGTGTGATCCACTTGGGAAAAATAATCTGCTAATCCATGAGAGAATAAAAACCACAACAGTCACAAAAGCTTTTGACACTTAAGAATCTTAAGAATCCAAACTTGAAAACAGAAGATCACATTAGTTTTTAAAAATCTACGATTTTTATGTGCACGTAAAATCTTTGCAGTTTACGCAAATACCAGCTGCAAAATTCCCCTCCCTCGGAGGGGTGTCGAAAATTCAGAGAATTTTTGACGGGGTGGTGTTAATAAGAATTAAAGTGGTGTGATCCACTTGGGAAAAATAATATGCTAATCCATGAGAGAATAAAAACCACAAAAGTCATAAAAGCTTTTGACACTTAAGAATTATGAAGATAAAAGCTTTGCAAACAGAAGAGCACATAAGTTTTTAAAAATCTACGATTTTTATGATGCGTGAAAAAATCTGCTTGATCTGCTGATCAGCGAGAGATTAAAAACCACAACAGTCACAAAAAAGCCTTTGATACATAAGAATGATGAAAGAAATTAGCTTTGAAAACAGAAAAGCATGAAAAATCTGTGGGTCATTATGCGGCATGTACAAATAAAATCAGTCGGATCCACCTGTTGAAGCTCAATTTTAAACATTTTTTAATCTTTCCATATTTGCGGGGAAGCTTAAGTTCACTACATTTGTACTGCAATGAAAAGGAAACTTTATCAATATCTATGCAGTTTGCTGTTTGCCGCTTTAACCGTCTTAGGATTTTATTATGGGCAGCTTCAGCAGTATATCTCTGCAGATCATGATGATTCCGTTTTTGAGCTGGGCCCGGAGACGCGCATGACACAGGACAAACATTCTGTAAAGTCTTTGGTATTGATCAATGAGCATGATACAGACGGTTTTGTGACCAATGAACACCCGCTCTACAATAAAATCCGTGCTAATATTTCCGAAAACGATCCCGAAAACGATGATACCGTAGAAACCGGGGCTTCCTCAGGACTGCTGATGCTGTTCAGGGATGGATTCTGGAATTTCATTTCGGATTTCGTCACTACGTTTCACAACCATAAAATTGCCGTTTCACTGGCTCATTCCGAGCTGTTAAAGCCTCTTTGTGATGATCTGTACATCCAGTACAGGGTCATCCGGCTGTGATTTCACGCTACTTTTCCGAAAAAATCTAACGGCTTTCACTTTGTGATGAAAGTCTGACATCCTATTTTTCAAATTTCAAATTATTATTTAAATGTATTAAGATCATGGTCAAGAAAAGTCTCATGTATGTAAACCTGTGCCTGATATTCTGGTGCGTAAGCTGTCAGTCTGAAAAGAAAGAAAAAACGGAGGCAGCAACATTTAACGTTACGAGCCCTCTGGTAAAAGACACCCTGATTGATAAAGAGTATGTGGCGCAAATCCGCTCCATCAACCACATTGAACTCCGTGCACAGGAGAAGGGCTACATCCAGTCGATCTATGTAGACGAGGGGCAGTCTGTAAAAAAAGGACAGCTGTTGTTTAAGATTATGCCCAATCTGTATGAATCTGATGTAAACCGGGCCAGGGCAGAAGCAAAATATGCCGAAATCGAATACCAGAACACCAAAAACCTTTCCGACAAAAATATTGTGGCACCCCAGGAAATGGCAATGGCCAAAGCGCGGTACGACAAAGCCAAAGCTGAACTGGCATCTACCGATACCCACCTGAAATTTACTGAAATCCGTGCCCCTTTTTCCGGAATCGTAGGAAAGCTGCACGTGCGCAAGGGAAGCCTTGTGGATGATGGGGAGCTGATTACCGAACTATCGGACAACAGCAAAATGTGGGTGTATTTCAATGTTCCGGAAGCGGAATACCTGAACCAGATGACGGACCGTAAAAACGAGCTGCTTCATGTACGCCTGAAAATGGCCAACGGAAAAGAATTCAGCCAGCAGGGTGTGGTGGAAACCATAGAATCCGATTTCGATAATGAAACCGGAAACATTGCCTACCGGGCCACTTTCCTGAACCCGAACGGACTCCTCAGATATGGGGAAACCGGAAATATCCTCATCACTTCTCCGTATCCCAATGCGGTAATGATCCCTCAGAAAGCGACTTTTGAGGAGCTGGAGAAAAAATATGTGTATGTGATTACCAAAGACAACAAAGTGAAAGCCCGCGAAATTAAAGTGGCTGCCGAGCTGCCGCATATTTATGTTGTGGCTTCGGGATTGGGTAAAGATGATAGAATTTTGCTGGACGGGCTGAGGCTGGTGCAGGAAAACCAGAAGATCAATTCCAGGTTCCAGAAGCCTGAAAAAGTAATGTCGAACCTGGATCTGTATGCCGAGTAACCCAAAAGCAGCATTATGTTTAAGAAAGTAATACACAGGCCGGTTTTCGCCATTGTGATATCGGTCGTTATCTTATTTATCGGGGGACTGGCAATCAAGCAGCTCCCTACCGAGCAATTTCCTAAAATTGCACCTACTACGGTAGCGGTTTCCATCGCCTATCCGGGGGCGAGTGCGGATGTACTCGTGAAATCATCACTGATTACCATAGAAAATGCCATCAACGGGGTTCAGGGGATGCGGTACATCACCACGGATGCCACAAGTGCCGGGGAAGCCACGGTGAATGTGGTCTTTGATCCTGGAACCAATCCCAATGAGGCGGTCGTACTTGTAAAAACCAGGGTTGACCAGGTGATGCCGCTCCTGCCGGAACTCGTGCAGAAAGAAGGGGTAGTGGTGAACCCGATCCAGCCAAGTATGCTGATGTACGTCAACCTGTACAGCACCAGCAAGGACATGGACGAAAAATTCCTGTACAACTACGCTACCGTTAACATCATCCCGGAAATCAACAGGATCCACGGGATTGCCAAGTCCCAGATCCTGGGAAGCCGAAGGTATGCCATGAGGATCTGGCTGAATCCGGATAGGATGCGTGCCTACGACCTTTCCGTGGATGAGGTGATGAAAGCCATTGGGGAGCAGAGCATCATCGGGCGTCCGGGAAGGATCGGGCAGAGTTCGGGGATTGCGGCGCAGTCGCTGGAATATGTGCTGACCTACAAAGGCCAGTACAACACACCGGAAGAATATGAGAACATCATCGTGCGTTCCAATTCCGAAGGGGAAAACATCAAGCTGAAAGATATTGCAAAAGTGGAGCTGGGAAGTGAATTCTTTGATATTTATTCCAACCTGGACGGCCATCCTTCCGCTTCCATCGTATTGAAGCAGAATTACGGAAGTAATGCCAATGATGTGATCAAAGACGTGAAGGCCAAACTGGAGGAGATGAAAGCCAACTTCCCTCCGGGTGTCGATTATAAAATCAGTTATGACGTTTCGCAATTCCTCGATGCTTCAGTAGAGCAGGTAATGCATACGCTGAGGGATGCCTTCATCCTCGTGGCGATTGTGGTATTCATCTTCCTTGGCGACTGGCGTTCAACGCTGATCCCGATTATTGCCGTGCCAGTTTCCCTGATCGGTACCTTCTTTGTTATCCAGCTGTTCGGGCTTTCTATCAACCTTGTGACGCTCTTTGCTTTGGTACTGGCGATTGGGATTGTGGTGGATAATGCCATTGTGGTGATCGAAGCCGTACACGCGAAAATGGAGGAGAGCGATATGTCTCCGTATAAAGCGGTAAAAGAAGTGATGGGCGAAATTGCCGGAGCAATCATTGCCATTACGGCGGTTATGGTGGCGGTAT
The DNA here is from genome assembly GCF_030818575.1 of Chryseobacterium camelliae. Lineage (NCBI taxonomy): Bacteria > Pseudomonadati > Bacteroidota > Flavobacteriia > Flavobacteriales > Weeksellaceae > Chryseobacterium > Chryseobacterium camelliae. Next base: position 2,183,667 of record NZ_JAUTAL010000001.1, on the reverse strand, counting down.
TCATTCCGATCTCCTTCATGACCGGACCGGTGGGAACTTTTTACCGTCAGTTTTCCATTACTATGGCGAGCTCCATTGTGATTTCTGCGGTAGTAGCACTCACCCTGACGCCGGTTCTGGCTGCGATGCTGTTGAAGAACAACCACGGGAAACCTAAAAAATCCAACCTGTTCACAAGATCACTGGATTCCTTTAACCGTGGGTTCGATAAAATTACCGGGAAATATGCTTCCTTTTTAAGAAAGATCGTCAGCCGCAAATTTGTGACCTGGGGAATCCTGATTGCGTTCTGCGTAGGGATATTTATTGTGAACAAAACTTTGCCGGGAGGATTTATCCCGAATGAAGACCAGGGAACCATTTACGCCATCATACAGACGCCGCCGGGATCTACTTTGGAGCAGACCAATAAAGTGTCCAGAGCTTTGCAGAAAATCTGTCAGGGCGTGGATGGTGTGGAATCCGTTTCTTCTCTGGCCGGATATGAGATCATGACCGAAGGCCGTGGTTCCAATGCCGGAACCTGTCTGATCAACCTGAAAAGCTGGGGTGACCGTAAGCATGATGTGAAGGAAATCATGGAAGAGCTGGAAGAAAAATCCAAAAACCTCGGAGCCACCATCGAGTTCTTTGAACCGCCGGCAGTGCCCGGATTCGGATCTTCGGGAGGGTTCTCCGTGCGTCTGCTGGACCTTAACAGAACGACTAACTATCAGGATTTCGATAAGGTGAACAAAGATTTCATCGCTCAGCTTAAAAAACGCAAGGAACTCACCGGGGTATTTACCTTCTTTGCTGCGAATTATCCTCAGTACGAACTGGTTTTCGATAATAATGCAGCGATGCAGAAAGGTGTTTCCATTGGTAAAGCCATGGACAATCTCAACATCCTGATCGGAAGTACCTACGAACAGGGATTCATCCGGTTTGGACAGTTCTTCAAGGTATATGTGCAGTCGTCACCGGAATTCAGGAGGCTGCCTACCGATATCATGAACCTGTACGTGAAGAACGACCATGACGAAATGGTTCCGTATTCCGCATTCATGACGATGAAGAAGACCCAGGGACCTAACGAGATCACACGTTACAATATGTATAACTCCGCAGCGATCCGCGGGCTTCCGGCGCCGGGTTATACCACGGCAGATGCCATCCAGGCGATCAACGAGACTGCGGCGAAAAGCTTACCTCACGGCTATAAAGTGGCCTGGGAAGGACTGTCTTATGATGAAGCGCAGCGCGGTAACGAAGCCATTTATGTATTCCTCGTGGTACTCGTATTCGTGTACCTCGTGCTTGCGGCGCAGTATGAAAGCTTTATCATTCCGTTTGCCGTATTACTGTCCCTTCCGGTCGGAGTATTCGGTTCTTTCTTATTGCTGAAAGCGATGGGGCTGGAAAATGACATCTACGCTCAGGTAGGGCTCATCATGATTATCGGGCTCCTTGGTAAAAACGCGGTATTGATCGTGGAATTTGCCGTGAAAAGAAGGCAGTCGGGAGATTCCATCCTGGAAGCGGCGATTGAAGGTTCAAAAGCCCGTTTCAGGCCGATCCTCATGACCTCCTTTGCATTTATTGCCGGACTCGTACCATTGGTATTTGCCAGCGGGGCCGGGGCAATCGGGAACCATACCATCGGGGCTTCCGCATTGGGCGGAATGCTGATCGGGACCCTGTTCGGGGTAATTGTGATCCCGGGGCTCTACTACATTTTTGCCAAATTATCAGACGGCAGGAAGATGATCAAAGACGAAGACGAATCACCATTAAGCGAAGACATGATCCATTATGAATAAGAACAGAAAAAAAATATATCAATACGCAGGCTGGTCGGTACTGCTGCTCGGCCTTGCGGCATGTAAGCCCGTTGAAATCCAGCAGCGGGCGGAAAACAGGACCGTACCGGAAAAATATGCCGGTGCCGAAAATGACACCACCAATTCCGGGAAGCTGAAATGGAACGAATATTTCAGCGACCCGAACCTTCAGGCCCTCATTACCGAGGCCCTGAAAAACAACCAGGAGCTTAACATCATGCTTCAGGAAATCGAAATTTCCAAAAATGAAATCAAAGCCCGGAAAGGGGAGTACCTTCCTTCCGTAGGCCTGAAAGCCGGAGTCGGTGTAGACAAGGTTAGCCGCTACACCAATATCGGCGCCATGGAAGCCAATACCGAGATCGAGCCCGGAAAAGAAATGCCGGATCCGCTCTTCGATTTCGGGGCCGGTGTTCAGGCGAAATGGGAAACCGATATCTGGGGCAAGCTTCACAACGCCACCCGTGCGCAGGTGCAGCGTTACCTGGCCAGCATCGAAGGCCGGAACTTCATGGTTACCAACCTTATTTCCGAGATTGCCGATTCCTATTATGAGCTGCTGGCACTGGATAACGAACAGGTAATCCTGAATGAAAATATCAAGATCCAGAACGATGCGCTGAACATCATCAAGGAGCTGAAAAAGAACGCCCGTTCCAATGAGCTGGCCGTGAAAAGGTTCCAGGCACTCGTGCTGAAAACCCAGGGCATGCAGTACGACATCCAACAGAAGATTGTGGAGACCGAAAACCGCATCAATTACCTGGTGGGAAGGTTCCCGCAGCCGGTAGAACGCAGCCACGACAATTTTGATAATGTGGTTCCGCCGGTGGTTTATGCCGGGATTCCTTCCGAGCTGCTGGAAAACCGTCCGGACATCAAGGAGGCGGAATACGAACTCGCCGCAACCAAACTGGACATCAAGTCGGCGAAGGCGAGATTTTATCCTTCACTGGATATCGGGGCCGGGATCGGGCTGCAGGCCTTCAATCCTGCCTACCTCATCAAGCCGGAATCGTTCCTGTTCTCGCTGGCCGGCGAGTTGACCGCACCGCTGATCAACCGCGCCGCCATCAAAGCCGCCTACTACAACGCCAATGCGAAGCAGGTGCAGGCCGTCTACCATTATGAGCAGACCGTCCTGGCCGCCTACATCGAAGTGGCCAACCAGCTGGCGAAAATTCAGAACATGAAAAGCAGCTACGACATCAAGGCGCAGGAAGTGGATGCTTTAACTCAGTCCATCGACATTTCCAACGACCTGTTCAAATACGCACGGGCCGATTATATGGAAGTGCTGCTCACCCAGCGCGATGCCCTGGAATCTAAGTTTGAACTGGTGGAAAAAAGGATCAACCAGCTGAAAGCCAGCGTAGCCATCTACCGGGCATTAGGTGGCGGCTGGGACCAGAATCCCCTCACACCTCCCGATATCATTAAAAAATAATAAACTCTATCGCTAATTTTTTTTCTTACAGGGCTCACCGGATGGTGGGCTCTGTTTTTAATATGAAATTTATAATTCAATGATAGAATAATTCTTGAAAATAAAATTGTTAAATATTCATCAAAATAACAAAAATAGCAATTGGGCATATTAGTGCAAGAAAATAAATTAAATAATACATGAAGAAATTGGCAAAATATGTTTTAATGCTAAAAAAAAATTTAAAATTAAATTTATATTCTGTACTATTTTCAATTTTGAAAATATGGTAATCATACTTGGAATGATTAATATCATAATTGTGTAGAATAAGATTATAATCATTGATAAGCTTTAAAATATCTTTATTTTCTACAATATCAATATTATTTTTCCAATAACATACTTTATCATATAATAAATTAATTTCCCTTGCACAAGAATGAAATTTATGCGATAATTCATTATATTTTCTTGAAGGTATATGTAAAGAAACAACTAACAAAATAATAGATGCACATATAGAAAAGAAGTTTAAATTTTCATTTGATAAAATGGGATGTCTATTAGGTAACAATATTATTAGATTTGCACATAATAGATATGCTGACATAATATGAATTGTAATAGTAGAATATCTATCCAATCTATCATATCTTTTCGCTGCGATAAATCTGCAACCTTTGGTTTCCCATAGTTTTCTATACCATCGATTTAATTCTTTTTCCATAATTTTATTTGTAAATAACAGAGTCACTTGGGATTCAATGAGGCAAATTTTCCTAACGGAAATCTAACATTGCTAGCAATGATTATATTACAAATACTTATTTTTTTAATAAGTTCCAAACGTGTTGGAAGTGACTCTGTTAAGCTATATATTTATATCCAATGTTTTGCTCGTTTTTTCTAATTTGGTTTTGTTGATATTTAGAAAAAAAGTAATCAATTTCTTCATCTGTATAATTTTTTATAGCAGAAATCTGTCCTCTGAATAAAAGAAAATCTCTTTTTTTTCTAATAGAGTCTAGATTATCATAATTATTAATATATTTAAAATCTTTTGATTTTATTGAGTAATATGTTCGTATTAGTTTTTTTAAATTCTTAGGACGTTTGTTTTCAAATGGTTTTAAATCAATGAAAAATTTTGATATAATTTTATCAATTTTAAATAACAAATCTAAATCATTTATTTCTGAAAAATAAAAAAGCCATCCATAATTTTTATTGTTAGCTATAAGTCCTGTAATCATATCATTTAATTCCTCAATAAAAACAATTTTCAATTTTTCAAAATCATTTTTAAGATATTCGGGCCTTCTTTCTTTATTTACAAAACAGGTTTTAAACCATGATATTTTTGCAGCTATACGTCGTAAAAAAATTTCTATGTTTTTTTGAGCTACAGAAATTTTTGTTGAAGAAATGCTATAACTAAGAAAAGTAAATGATGCATAGCCTAAAGAATTTTGTTCTGTTTTCTCTTTATTAATATCAAGCTCTAATTTTTCCAATTCTTTAATGAAATTATTAATTCTAAACTCAGAGAAGGAACTGTTATTCATTAATAAAATATCATCAACATATCTACGATAAAAATATTTTCTTTTACAAATCATTTTATCAAATTCTAATAAATAAATTTGAGCTAAAATATTTGAAATAGATAAACCTTGAGGTACACCTTTTTCTACTTTATATTTATAATATTGATTTCGTTTTGAATTTTGCGGTACAGTAATATTTGTTATAGCTAAAAGAATTAGAGCCTTAATATTTTCTGGTACTTTTTTATCATCAAGTTTAGACATTAAAATTTGGTGATTCAGTGTATCATAAAATTTTTCTAAGTCAAGCTTTAAAAAATAAACTTCTAATGTTCTGTTTTTGAGAAAATCTTTTACATCTTTAATATAACTATTTGGAAGTTTTCTGTTTACACTTTCCTTAAATATATCATGCAAAATTTCCTTTATTATGAGCAATACCATTTTATCCCTTATTGTGGGAATAGAAATTATTCTAGGATGCTTATTTCTACCTTTTAACTTTAATAATTCTAAGTATGGTGAGAATTTATAAACCCCTTTTTTTACTTTAATAATAATTGCTTCAAGATTTTCATCTAAATTATTTTCAAAAGTTTCAACAGAAATTTTATCAATACCTTTTGATCTTGATTTTTTTATATGTTTCTGAAATAATTCTTTTAAATAATGTATTTCAAAATAGTGATCTGGTTCCATCTCTTAGAATTTTATCTAATTATATTCATTTAGAGGTTTTAATTAATTATAAGTTTAAACTAATTTGATTGATAAAGATTTTTAACAATAAAGTAGACATAAGAATTAACAACAAGATATAATAGCTTAAATAAGTTTTAATATGAATTTCCATATTATAATCTTATCAAATAAAATTAAGTAATTTAAAAAATACTTAAATCAGTATTTTCCCTGATTTTTAAAAAAATATTTGTTGTTTAAATATTTTTAATAATTGTTTTATGTATATATTTTAATGCTGCTTGTTAAAAGTATTGTATCAATGTCATTATGTTAATGATGATAATGCAGCTTCTATTATTTTAAGAGTAATATAAAATTAATTTGAACAGTAATCAAAGATATAAATATATATTATCATAATTATAGACTTCCTTAAATGAAGAAGTTTTAACTATTGTTAGTATCTAATCAATAATTTTATATTTTTCAATATTAAAATCAAACTCAAAAAGTTCTTTTGGATGAACTTGTAAAGCAGCAGCAAACTTTATCATAGTTTTTAGCGTCAGGTTTCTTTTGCCCTTTTCGTACTTGCTGATTTCAGCTACATCAATACCAGTTAGAAACTCTAAATCCTGTTGAGTTTGTTTATTTTGGGCTCTTATTTCTGATATTCGTTGACCAATTAGAATCTGTAATTCTTTTTGAAGATCCATTATCGCTAGCTTTTCCAGCAATTTGCATTTATAAAATAAAAATCTTATTGGGATATATGCCAATATTGAAATTTTTATTATATTTGCATCATAAGTTACAACTAAAGTAACTTTGCGATACTTCAACGAACAATAGAAGCTATTGCTTAGAATCTCGCCATTGGAAACTGGTAATTTTTAGGAACGAGAGGATAAGTAAGCGGCTCACGACCTAGGCGTGGGTCTCTTCCTCTTATCTGTTCCACGGTATACCAGTACCTCAATGGCAGATAATGTAGAGATCCTGCCTTTTTTATTTTCTGTGTTCTCCACATTTATCTAAGCCAGCCTCCAAAACATAAGTATCATGTAGAGTGTGAAGTGTGTTTTTTTACATGATGTGCCGGCTGTTGCAGCCGTGCGTATTTGCTGCTTTCCGGTGCCCGGCGGCCACTGCTTTTGATCCTTTGGTTACCCGGTTCTTTTTCTCGCCAAAGGGCATCAGGAAAGCTTTTTTAAAACACCGGCAGACGGTTCATCGCCTGTCAGCACAACAGAACAGGACAATCCAGGGAAGTGTTCCGGGAGCCTCCGCGCCCACCGGCAGCTGCCCGATCAAAAAACATTTGCTATGAAAAAAAATACCCCAGATTTCTTGTCCGGAGGGCATACCCGCCGCATCAAACATTCCGGGCTCAGGCTCATCACCACATTTTTCAACCTTTATGAACTACCCGAAGCCAAAAACCTGCTGTTCGAGATCATGCAATACGCCATGAAACGCCGCGCGTGCATCAACCGCGATCCCGTGGAAGTCCTGGAGTTCTGCCATTACGTACGGTCTTTTGTCCGCGGCAGCTACCTCATGCAGTTCAAAACCAAACAATGGCTCCTCGATGAATCCTCGGATCGCCCCTCCGAACTCCTGCAAGGCAACCTCTCCGATGAAGAATACCACCATCCTTTCCTCACCTTCAAAAATGCCTTCACTGCCTACACCCTCGATGAGTTCGACGATTTCCTCAGCGAAGCCGTCTATTTCTCCCTCGGCGCCTGCCACACCCTGCCCGGAAATAACCTCATCACACCCTTCATCCACCTGACGAAAATGCTGGATGCCGGGAAGGTGTTGCTGGAGCGGGGGATTAGGAGGAGGTGAGTTGTGGGGTGGAGGGTTTTTAGAGTGGGAGAGTTGGAGGGTTTTAGAGTTGGAGAGTTGGAGGGAATTGGCGAAAGCGAGAAGATCTGGAAGCAAATTGTAGATGAGCATTTTTATGAGTGGATGGAGAGGAAAAATTAAGTCATGCAAAGACCATGAATGATTATCCTTTATTAATAATGTCAAGCCGCTGACTAAGCATGCTTCATAGAATCAATGTATTGATTCCTTTCTTTGCACGCTTGAAATATGCGTTTGGAGAATAAAACTTTGCGTTAAAATGTGAGTAGGCAATTTTACTAAAAAGTGAATTTTTAAAAAGGCGAAAGGTTGATTCTATAACGCAAAGATCATTTATTATTCTTCTTTAATTAAGAATGCCAAGCTATGGCGGCGAAGCCTCTGACTAAGCATGCTTCATAGAATCAATGTATTGATTCCTTTCTTCGCACTCTTGAAATCTGCGTTTGGAGAATAAAGCTTTGCGTTAAAATGTGAGTAGGCAATTTTACTAAAAAGTGAATTTGTAAAAAGACGAAATGCTAAATATGTGACGCAAAGACCACGAGTCACCCTGCTTTATTTAAGAAGGCAAAGCTATGGCGGCTAAGCCGCTGAAGAAGCAAGCTTCATAAGAATCAATGCATTGATTCACCTCTTTGCTCTCTTGAAACAAGGGTGTGGAGAATAAAGCTTTGCGTTAAAAGGTATTTGCTAATGAGTAGATTTTTTTAAAAGACGAAATGCTAAATATGTGACGCAAAGACCACGAGTCACCCTGCTTTATTTAAGAAGGCAAAGCTATGGCGGCTAAGCCGCTGAAGAAGCAAGCTTCATAAGAATCAATGCATTGATTCACCTCTTTGCTCTCTTGAAACAAGGGTGTGGAGAATAAAGCTTTGCGTTAAAAGGTATTTGCTAATGAGTAGATTTTTTTAAAAGACGAAATGCTAAATATGTGACGCAAAGACCACGAGTCACCCTGCTTTATTTAAGAAGGCAAAGCTATGGCGGCGAAGCCGCTGAAGAAGCAAGCTTCATAAGAATCAATGCATTGATTCACCTCTTTGCACTCTTGAAATAAGGGAGTGGAGAATAAAGCTTTGCGTTAAAAGGTATTTGCGAATAAGTGTATTTTTAAAAAGGCGAAAGGCTAAATCTTTAACGCAAAGATCATCTATGATTCTGCTTTATGTAAGAAAGCAAAGCTATGGCGGCGAAGCCGCTTAAGAAGCATGCTTCATAAGAATCAATGCATTGATTCCCTTCTTTGCACTCTTGAAATATCATTTGTAGAATAAAGCTTTGCGTTAAAAGGTATTTGCCAATGAGTGGGTTTCTTAAAAAGACGAAATGCTAAATATGTGACGCAAAGACCATGAGTCACCCTGCTTTATTTAAGAAGGCAAAGCTATGGTGGCGAAGCCGCTTAAGAAGGATGCTTCATAGAATCAATGTATTGATTCTTTTCTTTGCTCGCTTGAAATATGCATTTGGAGAATAAAGCTTTGCGTTAAAAAGTAAAGTTTGTAGTAAGCAATTTTGTAGCGGGTGAGTTTTTATAAAGGTAAAGGCAGATTTGTAAAAGGTAAATAAGCAATTATTCCAATTCAATAAAATTATTATTGCCTTTATGCTTCCGCTTATAGTATTCCTTCATTTTATTTTTAAACTCTTCATTGGTCAGGCCATCTTCAGTAGATGTAACTTCTATATTCATTAATTCTTTCTGAGAATTATTTCTGAATCCGTCAAGGACTTTTTTAAATTTTGCCTTGTTGATGTCAATCATTTTTTCAGGAACAATAACTAATTTTTCCTTTAAAGATTCAACGGCTATCAGAGTGAAGGTGTGGGTGTTTTTATAATCTGAAATTTTCACGATCAGTCCGGGAAGCCCACTGAATTTATAGGGCCCATTCTGAAAAGGAAGGTCTTTTGCGAACCATGCCTTCCATTTCCTTCCCCTGAAATTACATACAGCTTCCTGAGCATTATAATCCAATATCTTATCTGATGCCCTATTGACTGTCCATTTAAACTCGACTTTATCTTTGACTGCATAGGCAAAATCGGATATGTTAAAGTATTCTGTTACTGTAGGATCAGCTTTATGCTGAACAATGCGATAATCAAAATCAGAGTACAGAAAATCGTCATTAATATACAATGTGTCATGAGACTTGTGTTTAACATTGTAGAATAGTGCCTGATCATCCCTAATATCAAGATAATAAGTTTCTTTAATTTTCTTCTCTACATTTGTTGAGTCTGGTGCATAGGAATATTCATAGACAAATCTGAATGACTGCTGAGCATTCATCAGGTTGGTCATTAATAGTATTGTCAGGATGTATATAATCTTTGCTCTCATAGTAATTTAAAAAAAGCTGGAGTTGACTCCAGCTATTACGTTATTTTTCACATTTTGGCCCGGTCTGGGTGTAACTGTAACACTTCGTTCTGCCGGATTTTGGACACGGCCCGTCGCCCACGCTGGTAATGACCATATCTTCACCCCAAAGTGTTCCTGTGTAATTCAAATGACAGGTTCTAGCTGTTTCGTCACCATCACCACCCGAAATTAAAGATAATTCTTTTCTGGAAAGTTTTTGCAAATTTTTCATGATTTTTTTTTAAAAAAGTTAGTATGTCAAATTTAGAAAAGAAAAACACGTAGAATATGAAATTTATTTGCGTTTTTATTGCGAATTTATATTTTATGTTTAAATTTGTGTAAAATTCACCATAAGATGATTAAACACAGGTTAATTCTCGTTAGAAAGAATAAAAAACTCAGCCAGGCCTATATTGCAAAAGCTTTATGTATGGATACTTCTAATTATAATCGTAGGGAAAAAGGTGAAGTTAAAATTTCAATTTCAGAATGGAAGAAACTGGCAGATATCCTTGGTGTTTCTATCGATGATATCTTGGAAGAGGATACACCTCAAATATTTATTTCAAATGATAATCCCATCAATAAAGCTGAAACAAACCATTATAATATTCCACTTTCACTATGGGAAATCCAGAAAAAGTACATACAAAAACTCGAACAGGAAAATCAAGAGTTACGTTATCATATAGCCGAGAAAGATAAAAAAAGTTAAGTTTGAGGAATACTATTGAGCATTAAAAAAATGCCTTATATTTCATAATGTATATAAGTGTTTTAGCGAAATGCGATTAGCTAATTCATACATTCACGGTTTCAACAGTTCGGCCCATACCTTAGTATTGCTCTTTCGCTAATTCCCCTTTCGTATCATCAAATATCTTTTTCGTATCCTCAGGGAAATAGGATAAGGTTAAATTTGATTTCCTGAACAACACATTATTATTATGAAAAATCCCATATTGAAACTCCTGTTTTTATTGGTTTCCGGACTCCTGTTTTCCCAGGAATACAAACCCCTGACCCTTAAAGAGGCCGGAAAGCGGCTGCTTCCGCAGTTTGCGATTGCAGTGTATACACCAATTACAGAAATCACGCTGGATGAGATTAAAAAACAGCGGAAGGAGAATGCCGATAAACCCTGGCCCGAGCTTAAAAATAAGGACAGTGTGGAAGTCACCCAATCTAAAATTCCCGGAATGGATCCTAAAGATCCTGAAATTCCGGTAACGATTTATAAACCAAAAAATGCGAAGAACCTTCCGGTATTCCTGTGGTTCCACGGCGGCGGATTTATTTTCGGGACCCCGAAATGGGACCACCAGCGCTGTGCCGATTATGCCGTAAAAGGACATATGGTCGTGATCAGCGTCGATTACCGACTGGCCCCGGAAAATCCGTTTCCGGCAGGCCTTCACGATGCCTACGCAGCCTTGAAGTGGGCATATGAATACGCGAACAGCATCGGCGGCAACCCGGCGCTGATCGCCGTAGGCGGCTCCAGCGCCGGGGCCGGACTGTCCGGAAGCCTGGCCCAGTTCGCCAGGGATAAAAAAGGCCCGAAGATAGGTCTGGAAATCCTGGAAATCCTTCCGGGAGACTTCCGTACCGACTATCCTTCTGCCATTGAACTGAAAAGGGTACCGGGACTGAAAAGCGAAGATTTTCCGATTATGGAAAGCCTCTACATCGGTAAAAACGGCAACCCGAAAGAAAAATATGTCCTGCCGGGGAACATCAGCGATGTGTCCAATCTACCACCTACCGTGGTCTTTGTCGCCGGAACAGATCCGCTTCGGGATAGCGGCATCGCTTATGCAGACCGCCTCATTAAAGCCGGCAACTTTACAGAACTGCACGTCTATGCAGGCTATGCCCACGGCATGCCCCTGCCCGGAAGCACCGATATTATATTCCGGATGGTCAGGCAATTCTTGAAATAACAGGCCGTACAACACAAATGACAGGATACCTATAAGCTGATCGCAACCGGACCCGTTATCCATCCGGTCTACCCTGATACAGATGCAACGGAGCATCAAAAACACAATCATGCAACTCTGTTGTCCTGTTTGGAAAAGGGGATCAGCTATATGTATTCTGGGAAACAGATCAAGACGAAAAGGACAAATGAAAATCATCCATACAAAAAAGAAATAACCTGACATTCATGGTGCATCAGACACGACTATTAATATTTGGTTTTTATATAGTTTTTTCAATGGCATTTTCCCAATCCAACGATTGGGAAAATCCTTCTTATATAGGGAAAGGAAAAGAAAAACCACATACCGGCTTTGTGCTTTTTGATCATGCCGCTTCTGCTTTGAAACGGGACTACACCGCATCAGCCAATTACAAAACCCTGAACGGAAACTGGGATTTCCAATTCCATCCGGATTACAGGCAGGCCGACTTTGATTTTTCAAAACCCGTCCCCGGACAGTGGAAAAACATCCGTGTACCTTCCAATTGGGAGCTGCAGGGTTTTGGCATTCCTATTTATACCAATATCCCGTATCCCTTTCCTAAAAACCCGCCGTTCGTCGGGAATGATAATCCGGTTGGGATCTACCGCAAAAGTTTTGACAAGCCTTTTGGAGACGGGCAGACCATTTTGTATTTCGGTTCCATTTCCGGGTGTGCTTTTGTGTGGCTGAACGGGCAGAAAATAGGCATGACCAAGAATGCTAAAACACCCGCCGAATTTAATATCACCCGTTACCTGAAGGAAAAAGGCAATGAACTGGTGGTAAAAGTCTTCCGCTGGAGCGATGGCAGCTACCTGGAAGACCAGGATTTCTGGCGGCTTAGCGGAATCGAACGGGATGTTTACCTGTACCGGCTTCCGGATGTTTCGGTATGGGATTACTTCCTTAGGGCAGACCTTGATTCTACATTAAAGGACGGCCTGTTTTCCGCTGATATTGATGTACGGAAGTTCCGAAACGCCAATAATGGCGAAGCCTTGCTGGAATTGCAGCTGCTGGATCCTAACGGTCAAAAGGTCTTTTCAGGAAAGAAAAATATTATCCTGAAGAACGATTCCATGCAGACCATCCGTTTTGCAGCCCGCATCCGTAAACCGGAACAGTGGAGCGCAGAATTCCCAAATCTCTATACCGTTTTACTTTCTTTAAAAACCGGAGATTCCGAAACCTATATAGCCGAAAAAACCGGGTTCCGGAAGGTGGAGATCAAGGGCGGGCAGCTGCGTGTGAACGGAATAGCGATCCGGGTTCACGGCGTCAACCGTCATGAACACGACCCTGAAACCGGTCATTATACCTCAAAGGAATTGATGCTGAAAGACATTCTGCTGATGAAATCATTCAACATCAATGCCGTCCGGCTGTCCCATTATCCTAATGATCCCGAATTCTATAAACTCTGTGACCAGTACGGTCTCTACCTGGTGGATGAAGCCAACATCGAATCCCACGGCATGGGTGATGCCAACTCCCCGGGCCTGGATACGCTGCATCATCCCGCTTACCTTCCGGAATGGGAAAACGCCCATCTCGACAGGACGGAAAGGATGATTAAAAGAGACAAGAACCACCCGTCCATCATCCTCTGGTCCTTGGGTAACGAGTGCAGCAACGGCCCGGTCTTCAAAAAAACATACCGGATGGTAAAAGCCTACGATCCGGGTCGGCCGGTGATGTTTGAACAGGCCCACGAAAACTGGAATACCGACGTGATTGCCCCGATGTACCCGTCATTTGAAAGCATGAAGCAGTTTGCACAGCGGAAAGATCAGCAGCGGCCATACATCATGTGCGAATATTCCCATGCCATGGGGAACAGCAACGGCAATTTCGGGGATTACTTCAGGGTGATCCGTTCATCTCCCTACATGCAGGGCGGTTTTATCTGGGACTGGGTAGACCAGGGACTGAAAACCAAAGACCTGAACGGCCAGGTTTTTTACGCGTACGGCGGAGACCTGGGCAGCTTCCTGTATTATAACGATGAGAACGGAGTCGCAGACGGGATCTTAAGCTCGGACAGGACGCCGGATCCAGGTGCTTATGAAGTCAGGAAAGTGTATCAGTACCTTGATTTCTCACCTAAAAATATCCGGTCAGGTATTTTTGAAGTTACGAACAACTACAATTTTGCCGGTACCGAAAATTTTGATTTCCTCTGGGAAATTGTTGGAAACGGAAAAGTGGTTAAGACCGGAACATTCAGCCTTAAACTGAGGCCCGGCCAATCCGGAACCGTTAAGGTTGATTACCCTGAAATCAGTGCAGATCAGGAATACTTCATCAATTTTAAAGCCGTCACAAAGCACCGTTGGTGCATCCTGCCGGAAGGAACCGCCCTCGCATGGGAACAGATGAAGGTTTCCGGTGATTTCTTCACCAGGAAAACAGAAGCTCCGGGAGCTTTAAGCATCACCGAAAGCCCGCGCGAGATCAGCTTTTCATCCGGAAATACCCATGGTGTTTTTAACAAAGAAAAAGGCAGGTTCACACAATATTCCAATGGATCGGTTACCCTGAATGAACTTCCGGTGCCACATTTCTGGAGGGCGCCCACCGATAATGACTTCGGAAATAAAATGCCCGAAAAACTGGGGTTCTGGCGGAATGCTCACCATGAGCTGAAGCTGGAAAAAGTAAGTGTTTTTCCTAAAGGCCCGGAGGGTTTAAAGATCACCTGTGATTATTCCCTCGGAAATGCAGCCTATCAGATCCGGTATACCATCAGGAATAATGCGGATATAGCCATGACTTTTTCTATCCAACTTCAGACTGAACTCCCTGAAATGCCGCGCTTCGGCAGCCGGATGGTCCTTCCCGGAAATTTTCATCACCTCACGTATTACGGACAGGGTCCTTACGAAAATTACCAGGACAGGAATGAAGCTTCCTTTGTAGGAATCTACAGCGACACTACAGAAAACCAGTATTACAAAGGCTATATCCGCCCGCAGGAAAGCGGAAACAGGACCGGCGTCCGCTGGCTGGAACTCCTGGATGATGATGGCCACGGGATTGCTGTAGCAGGCCTTCAGGAACTGAACTTTACCGCCATCCATCACAGTACGGAAGACCTGGACCCGGGCTATACGAAGAAACAGCAGCATCCTACGGACCTGCCGCCCCGTAAAAATATCTATTTGAATATAGACCTTAAGCAGCGTGGCGTAGGCGGGGACGACAGCTGGAGGTCGCTTCCGCATCCGCAATACCTCCTTAATGACCAACATTATGAATTTTCCTATATATTTAGGCTCAAATAATACCTTCAAGAAATCACCTATGAAAATTACAATATTCATCAGCTTTTTATTTTCCCAGATATTCTTTTCCCAGGGTTGGAAAACATCCTCTACGGCTCTTCGCGGCAGGGAATACCCCAAAATCAATGCCTTGCATGAAGCCAGCTTCAGAGTCTATTTTCCAAAAGCAAAATCTGTGGTCCTGGAGGGCGGTGACGGCATGAAGGAGATCAAATCTAAGGCTGTAAGAGACAAAAACGGCTACTGGAACATCCATACTTCAGCTATGGAGCCAGGGTTCCATTATTACTGGTTCAATGTGGACGGGAAAAGGACCAATGATCCCAATACCCAACTCTATTTCGGATACAGCCAGCCTACCAGCGGGATAGAAATTCCGTCAGGTGAAGACTTTTTCTTTCATAAAAAAGTGCCACACGGTACAATTGTGGATGACAGCCTGTATTCTGAAACTACGCAGCAGCAGCGGAAGTTTAAAGTTTACCTTCCTCCCGATTACGGCAAAAGCAAATTCCCGGTCCTCTACCTCTACCACGGAACCGGAGAAGATATCACCGGCTGGGAAAAGCAGGGCCACATCAACAATATCCTCGACAATCTTTTTGCAGCAAAAAAAGCTACAGAAATGATTGTGGTGATGGATTACGGGGTAGCTTTAACCCCCGAACAGGAAAAAATGCCGGATAATTACCCAAGGACGGTCCTTTCCTCCAAAAACCTTGATCAATGGCTGAACTCAGAATTGATCCCCTACATAGATGAAAAATACCGGACCACAAACCAGAAGGCGGTAGCCGGCCTTTCCCGCGGCAGTTACCAGGCCATGCTGATCGGCGTACTCCATCCGGATACATTTTCTGCGATTGGAGCCTTCAGTCCTGTTATTTATGAAGCTACGGAAAACGAACCGTTTAAGGAACTGCCTGTTCAGAATTTGCTGTCGTCAGATAAAAAACCGTACTTCTTCATTGGAATCGGGGAAAAAGAGGGCAGCCGTTTTGAGGATTTCAACCGTACTCTGACCGATTTTTTCCACCGCAATAACTATGCTTTCACGGCCTATCAATCTCCCGGAACCTACCATGAATGGCTCACTTGGAGGAGGTGCCTCAATCAGTTCGCTCAAAAAATATTCAGGTAATTTATATGATTTTTGTCATATATTAAAAAAATGTTAACTTACCCGAGAGATAAAAATTATTTCTATGGAACTGGTTCTTCCTTACCTTGAAGCTGAGGGCTTTAAATACGGCCTGCTTCAGAATTACAGTTTTGATCAGAAGGATTTCCTGAATGCTACTTTTCTGGAAATGCCGGAAGATCTGGGTTCGGGAAAACTCATCCTGTTCAACAAAAAGAATTTCCATTTCTTCCGGGGCAAATGGGATTTCGGGGAAAAGACCATTTTCCATTCTCCCCATAAAGTAGGCGATAATGGACTGATGGATTTCCGGATCAGCACAGACGGTAAGATCAGCAGCAACTTCATCAACGGAGAAAAAGAATTTGAGCACGATACCACCAATGTAGACGGCATGAGGATTTTTGTCCCGAAAAGCCTTTTTTCAAAAGACAATGGTCTTTTAAAGGAAAAACTGGAAAATGCCGAACGCAACTACCTGAGCCGCGATAAGCTGAAAACCATCTTCGATACCCCTTTTGAAGATTATTCCGGCAGCATCATCCTGGAAAGCCGCATCCTGGAATTCCTGAGCTACTGGATCCATTACCTGCTCTCTGATGAGAAGACCTTTGAAAGCAAAAAAGCGCTGGAAGAAAAGATAAAGCTGGCTAAAGATTTCGTAGATACCCACGCATTCCGCGATCTGGCCATCAAGGAAATCAGCCGTTACTGCGGGCTCAACAACTGCGACCTGAAAAAAGGATTTAAAAATTACACCCAGCTCCCGATCCGCCAGTACATCATCAAAACCCGTATGGAAACAGCCAAAAAACTGCTTCTGGAAACTGAAAAGCCTATTGGCGAAATCGGGGATTACATCGGGTATAATAACCGCGGACATTTTTCACAACTCTACCAGCGGTATTTCGGTAAACTGCCTTCCGAAGAACGCCTCTGAAAAATTAAACAGTAATACACGAACGCTCATCAACCATTATTATTAGTGTGTTTTTGAGCGTTCGTTGCATTATACACCCTATTACAAATTCCTTTTTCGTATCATGAAATTTCCTTTTCGTTTCATTGCCTGTCAGTGAGATGATTAATTTGGAGTTAAGATAAAGAAACACGGAAAGTGCCTGTATAAAGGCTTTTTCGTTTGAATGTTAACCCAATATTAACGGATTCTATGCTGAACCTATCATTTTTAGTGGAACAGAGTGCTAAAAGGAACCCCGAAAGACATGCCTTAAGTTCCGGGGTAACCACTTTAACCTATGAGGTCTTCCATAAAAAGATCTGCCAGGTAGCCCATGCACTGGCTAAGAAAGGCATTGGCCATGGGGATAAGGTCGCTCTTCTGTGCCCGAACATTCCTCAGTTTGCCGTGATTTTTTTCGGCATCCTGAAAACCGGTGCCTCCGTGGTGCCTCTGAGCATCCTGATGAAGGCAGATGAAATCAGCTACCATCTTTCAGATTCTGAAAGCATCCTGTTTTTCTGCTTTGCCGGAACACCTGAGCTGCCGACCGGACAGTTTGGTAAAGAAGGTTTTGATAAAACAGAAAGCTGTAAGCATTTTATAGGCATCGGGCCTGTTTCAGGTGATATCCTCAGCCTAGATGACTTCATGAAGGATGAGGAAGAATCTTTTGAGTGCCGAATGACCTCCGCGGAAGATACGGCGGTGATCCTCTATACTTCCGGAACCACCGGCAAACCTAAAGGCGCAGAGCTGTCCCATATCAATCTGTTTTCCAATGCCGAAACCTGTACGGGAGTAGTAGGGTCCAAAGAATTTGAGGCCCAGCTGGTCGTACTTCCTCTGTTCCATATTTTCGGGCTAACCGTGATGATGCTTGCGGGCATCCGCAAATCCCTGCACCTTATCCTGCTTCCGAAATTCGAGGCTAAAACGGTTTACCAGCTTATCAGGACATTTAACATCCGGATCTTCGCCGGCGTGCCCTCCATGTACTGGTCTCTCCTGAATGAAGAGGATTCCGAAGAAAACAGGAATACCATTAAAGGACTCAGGATCTGCATCTCAGGCGGAGCTTCGCTTCCTGGAAAAATTATTGACGAATTCAAAGGCAGGTTCGGCGTTCCTATCATTGAAGGCTATGGCATGTCTGAGGGATCACCGGTCGTTACATTCAACCAGCTTGAAGTAGGTGTAAAAGCCGGTTCCATCGGCACCCCGATCTGGGGTGTGGACGTCAGGATCGTAGACGATGAAGGAAATGAGCTTCCGGAAGGTGAAAAGGGAGAGCTGATATTCCGGGGTCCCAATGTCATGAAATCGTATTACAGGAGGCCTGAGGAAACCGCCGAAGTTCTGAAAGACGGCTGGCTCTTTTCCGGAGATATAGCGGTAAAAGATCATGACGGGTTCTTTTTTATCGTCGACCGGAAAAAGGAATTGATCATCCGTGGCGGCATGAATGTATATCCGCGGGAAGTGGAAGAATTGATGATCAAGCATCCCGATATTTCCCTGGTAGCCGTAGTAGGCCATCCGGATGAAAAGCTGGGGGAAGAAATAAAGGCCTTTGTGGTAAAAAAGCCGGGAAGTACCGCTTCTGAAAGTGACATTATAGCATGGACCAAACAGAGGATTGCGGCATACAAATACCCCCGGATCATTGAGTTCATCGAAGAACTTCCCTTAAGTGCCACCGGGAAAATCCTTAAAAAACTTTTAAAAACATAAAAAAGATCATATGATAAATTATTGTAAAACCCTTATGCTTGCACTGGCCCTAACCGGTGCAGCCTCATGCTCTACAGCAACGAAAACGCCTGAGAAAACTTCCTCGTCACAGCACCGCTGGTCTTCTGAAGTCCTGAAAGATGTGCGGTATGGGGATTTTGAAAGAAACGTAATGGATGTTTACCTTCCGGAAGACCGTTCCCCGAAATCAGCCTTTGTGATTAATATCCATGGCGGAGCCTGGACCCAGGGAGACCGTAAATTTGACAATCAGCTTTCCGAATACCTGGTTTCCCATGGTATTGCGGTGGCCAATATCAATTACCGGTATGCCAATAAAGAAGATACGCACCTTTCCGGAGCTCCTGGATGATGTGGACCATGTGGTAAAATACCTTTCCGATCATTCAAAAGAATGGAATACCCGCAGCAGCGGCTTCTCCATTACCGGAGGAAGCTCCGGAGCTCATGTTTCAATGATGTATGCATATACGAAAAACCCGGACATCAAGACGATTATAGAACGTTGCGGGCCGGTAGATTTCACCGATGTCGAAACCCTAAAATATGTTAAGGCTGCCAATCTTTTTGAAGTCCTGGATAAAATGTCAGGGAATACTACCGTATGGAATCCAGGAGATGCAATTCCGGCTGCCTATGCCAAAACAAGCCCTGTAGCCTACGTGAACAAAATCCCGATAATGATCATCCATGGGGACAAAGATGAGGTAGTGCCAATCCCGCAGGCCTATATCCTTGAAAAAGCACTGAAAGCCAAGGGTACCCCTTACAAGCTGGTGGTAGTTCCCGGTGCCGGCCATCAAATCGAGAAAAAACCTGCAGACCAGCAGACGGTGTTCACGGACATGGCTGTCTGGTTAAATAAATATGGAATCAACTAACGATTTATTATGAAGAGAACAACTCAAGTACTGCATTCTAAAATAAGCATTGCACTGCTTTTTTTTACTGCTTCTGCAACGGTACTGGCACAAGCACAAGAGCAGAAAAAGGCTGATACCACGAAAACAGCCAATATTGATGAAGTGATTGTCACCGGGGTATTCGATAAAAGGACGCGGATGAACGCCCCGGTCGCTATTTCGGTGCTGAAGAGCGAACTGATCGAACGCCAGGTTCCCAACAGTGCCGCGGACCTGCTGAAAAATGTTCCCGGAGTTTATGTGAACTCCTCCCTAGGCGAAATCCGGAATAATGTTTCCTCACGGGGGATTTCCGCAGGATCTGCAGACGGGACTTTCGCCTATGAATACATTTCTATGCAGGAAGACGGCCTCCCGGTTACCAATACCACTTATTTTAATTACGGCCCCGATTTTTTCCTGAGGGCAGATGCTACCATAACACAGATTGACGCCGTACGTGGCGGACCGGCTTCCATTACGGCTGCCAATGCGCCGGGGGGGATTTTCAATTACATATCTAAAACCGGCGGTAATAAATTCTCCGGTGAAATCCGGGCAAAGTATGGGGTACAGGGAGCTGACAATTCCGGTTTCCACAGGATCGATGCCGATTTCGGCGGACCGCTGGGAGACAACTGGTTCTACAATATCGGTGGATTCTACCGCTATGACCTGGGAGCCAGGTATCCCGGGTATCCTTTTAATAACGGAGGGCAGGTGAAAGCCAATATCATGAAGAAATATAACCGCGGCAGCGTCAAGGTATTCCTGAAATACCTGAATGACCATAACGGATATGCACAGCTCATCCCTACAAGAAGCTATACGGATCCTGAACCTGCGGAAGGTTTCAGCAGCAGTTCTTCGCTGTTGATCCCAAAACTGCAGTACAATTCACAGGATTTTATTCATGGCGGGAATGTGGATTTCAATTCCGGAAGACTGGTCGGGAACCAATACAGATCTGTGGCTGTTAACTGGGACCATGACCTTGGAAATGACTGGAAACTGTTCCTGACCAGCAAGTACGCCGATAACAGCGTAGCCCAGAACAGCATCGGGAATACCTTTGTTACTTCCCTTACGGATAACGTGCCTTATGCTTTGCTGATGGGAACTGTCGGAGTGGGAACTTATTCTTTCCGTGATGCCCTTACCGGCCAGGAGCTGGCTTCTGTGAATGCAGGAGTAGGTGCTACCGGTGTTACCTACAATGTGACCAAAAATCTGTTGCCCGGGCAAAATGTACAGAATAATTCCATCATCTTATCACCCCTGAACTTTTATGAGAATAAAGTAAAGGAATCCATGTCCCAGCTGACCATCAATAAGAAATGGAGGAATATGAATTTTTCTTTCGGAGGCTATTACGGTTATTCCGATGTCTGGAGGTTTTCCGGAATCAATGGGATTGCACTCACCACACTGGAAAACCGTCCGAGAATGCTGACACTGGATTTCACCGGCGGATTATTGTATCCTACCGCTTCCAATCCCTTTAACCTGATTCCCGGAGCCTTTAAGGTAACAAATAAGGATGGTTTCGCCCAGGGAGCGGGAAGCACGGGAGATTTACTGGAATTCCGGGCAAAACAGCAACAGGGGGCCGCATTCTTCGGGCATACCTGGGATATTACCGAAAACCTGACGGTAGACTGGGGGGTACGCTATGAAAAAGTATGGATCAAAGGAGACAACACACGAACTTTCCTGACCAATACGGCAACACAGAACGGAACAGTATCCCTGCAAGGCGGACCTGATAATAATCCATATACTATTTACGACAACAATACCCTGGTACGGCTCACCAATGTGAGCTACAGCCGTCAGATCGATAATTTTTCCTATTCTGCGGCCGTTAACTATAAGTTCAATAATAAGTTTGCCGTTTACGGCAGGTATTCCCAGGGAAGCAAAGCCCCGGATCTGGATATTTTCTTTGCCTCCAACAGGGAAGAAACCATCGGCTTGCTGAACCCGCAGTCCAGGAAAACCCAGCAGGCTGAGATGGGGCTGAAAGCAAAGACGACTTACTTTGATGCCTTCGTAACGCCATTCTATAGTGTTCTGAAAAATATCCCGGTAGGAGCTATGGCGGATAACGGTGCCGGAGGATTCTATACCACACCCACGCTATACAATGAAAATGAAACGTGGGGCGTGGAAGTGGAAACCAATATAAAACCCAGTTCCCATTTTACCATCCGTGCCGTGCTTACCCTGCAGGACCCTAAAGTAAAAAAAGGCTTCTACTGGAATCTCAACAAGCCGGGAATTGCCGACGACCAGATTGTTTCCTATTCCGGAACCACCGTTGCCTATACTCCGAAGATCATTGCCAACATCACCCCGAATCTCACGATAGGCAATGCTTTCGCATTCGTTACCTGGAGTTACCTCGGCGAAAGGGAGGGCAGCAATACCAATATTTATAAGTTGCCTGCATTTTCCCAGTTCGACCTCGGAGTAGGGTATAATTTTACGAAAAACCTGAGTGCTATTATCAACGTCAATAATATCCTGAATAAATACGGGGTAATGAGCTATCAGCGCCCGGGATCCCTGGTACAGCAGCTGGCAGGATTTGAAAGCTTTACGCAGGCGGAATACGATGCGGCGGTCGCGAACAATACGCCTTATTTCACTGTGGCGATTCCACCGACTTCGGGATACCTAACTGTTACTTACAAATTTTAAATCATGCGTTTCTCATATATCAGTTTTATTTTTGTTTCAACGGTATCCGTTGCAGTTTCTGCCCAACAGTCACAGTTGGGCAAAACTGCTGTTAAAGATGTCGTTCGCTCAATGAGCATTGAAGAAAAAGCCAGGCTTTTGGTGGGAACCGGCATGCCGGGATGGGTAGGACTCACTAAACTACCTGATCCCCCGAAAATGAAAGTCCCCGGAAGTGCGGGCAAGAACCAGGCATTCCCAAAATACCATATTCCCGAACTGATTCTGGCGGACGGTCCGGCCGGGCTCCGCATCCGGCCGGAGCGGGACGGCAGTACCCAAAAATATTATGCCACCGCTTTTCCTGTTGCTACGGCACTGGCGAGCAGCTGGAATCCGGAACTCGTTAAGGAAATAGGCTATGCCATAGGCAACGAGACCAAAGAATACGGCGTAGACCTGCTTCTTGCTCCGGGAATGAATATCCAGCGAAATCCGCTGAATGGCCGGAACTTTGAGTATTTTTCCGAAGATCCGCTCATAAGCGGAACGATGGCTTCGGCTTATGTCAACGGCGTTCAGAGCAATGGAGTGGGGGCAACCCTGAAGCATTTTGCAGCCAACAACCAGGAAAGCAACCGTTTTGGGGTAAATGAACATATCTCGCAGCGGGCGTTGCGGGAAATCTACCTTAAAGGTTTTGAAATCGCGGTTAAAAATGCGCAGCCATGGGCCATAATGACATCCTACAATAAAATCAACGGCGTATATGCGTCTGAGAATAAAGATCTGCTGACCGGTATTTTAAGGGACGAGTGGAAGTTTAATGGCCTGGTGATGACCGACTGGTTCGGGGGGTATGGAAGCGAAGATGAGGTGCGTGCCAACAAGGTTTCTGATGTGGCTGCACAGATCAATGCCGGAAACGACTGGCTGATGCCGGGAACGCCGCAACAGATTGAGGAAGTTATTCGGCAGGCAAAATCCGGAAAACTTACACAATCTGCCATGGATGAGAGTGCCGGACGTATTTTGAAAATTATTGTTCAGTCACCGGTTTTCGGGAATTACCGCTATTCTGACCATCCTGACCTGAAAGCCCATGCGCAGATTGCCCGGCAGGCCGCAACAGAAAGTATGGTATTGCTCGAAAATAAAAACAACAGCCTTCCGGTGAAGCTCAACGGAAAGAAAATTGCGCTTTTCGGAAATACCTCTTATAATTTTATTTCCGGCGGTACCGGAAGCGGAGACGTAAACGAGGCTTATGTTATTTCATTAATGGAAGGCCTGAAAAATAAAGGTTCTGAAATAGATCGCCGGCTTTCCGTTAAGTATCTTCCTTATATCAGGCGGGAAGACAGTCTTCAGATCGAAAGGAGGAAACGTGAAGGCGGCCTTTCAAAATATATCAGGATCCGGGAAATGGATTTTTCCGACCAGGAAATCGTTAAGGCGTCAGAGGAAAATGATTTCGCCATATTCACCATTGGCAGGAATGCCGGCGAAAGCGGTGACCGTCCTGTATCTGACTTTTACCTTCAGGATGATGAAAAATCAATGATTGAAAAAATCAGCCGGGCTTTTCACGGAAAGAACAAGAAATTCATCATCATTATGAATATCGGAGGCGTCATCGAAACCCAAAGCTGGAAAGACCTTGCCGATGCAGTGTTGCTGTCCTGGCAACCCGGTCAGGAGGCAGGGGATGCCGTAGCGGAAATCCTCTCCGGCAAAGTGAACCCGTCCGGAAAACTCGCCCAGACCTTTCCAAGAGATTATAAAGATGTGCCCTCTGCCGGATCTTTTCCTGGAACTCCTGCGGATTTTCCGTTAAATTCTGTTTATAATGAAGGCATTTACGTGGGGTACAGGTATTATGATACATTCCATGTCCCTGTTGCTTATCCGTTTGGGTACGGCTTATCGTATTCGAGTTTTGCCTTTTCGGGACTGGAAACAAAAGATGACCCTGCCGCAAAAATGCTGCGTGTCAGTTTTACTGTGACCAATACCGGAAAAGTTCAGGGAAAAGAGGTTGCGCAAGTGTATATCTCTGCTCCGAAAGGAAGTCTTGACCATCCGCTCCAGGAACTTAAGTCTTTTGTGAAGACCGAAAACCTTCAACCCGGTAAGTCGCAGTCTTTCTCTATGAGCATCCCATATTATGATCTGTCTTCCTTTAATTCCGTAACTTCATCCTGGGAAATGGCCCCCGGAAATTATGAGGTAAGGCTCGGAAATTCATCGCAGAATATAGTCCTGAAAAAAAGTCTCCGTATTTCCGTTTCGGAAGTTATCCTTAAAACCGGAAACCTCATGAAGCCTGATGTAAAATTTCAGGAAATCAAAAATTAAAATCTTATAAAAACGTCATAATGAAAAAGTTTATCAACCTGTTTTTTGCAGTTATACTGATGATCATCCTGCTTCTGTGCACACTTTTAACCCTTTCGGTTTACCTGAAATGGCCTATGTATGTAAGCGGGTACAGCAGCCTGTTCGAAACACAGTTCAATTCGAGATTTATCCTTCTTGCACTGGTCTTATGCATCATAGCTTTCCTGTATTTTAAAAAACAGGATACAGGAAAGAAAATATGGAAGTTTAACCTGATTCTGGGCATCCTGTTCCTGGCCGGTCAGCTTATTTTTATGCTGATCATGCTCCGCACAGCTACCAGGTATGATGCAAAGGTCTCAGTTATTACAAGCCTTAAAGGCTATGAGAAACCTATCAGGCCTAATGAAACCCACCATTACCTGACGATCTACAATGAAAAGCAGCTTTTTGATGTGTACCGTCCGGCCAATCCTTCAGGAAAACCTACGATTCCGGTTGTGCTGGTTCACGGAGGGGCCTTTATCGAAGGGAAGCGGGACCAACTCGGATATGCGGCCAACTGGTTTACGCAAAGGGGCTATACTTCTTTCGGGATTGAATACCCTCTGGCAAAAAAAGACCGCCAGACATATGAAAGTGCAGTTAATTCCGTAGCCACCTGCATGAGTTACATCAGGAAACATGCTCAGCAGTTCAATATCGATCCTTCAAAAATGATCCTTGTGGGCGGTTCTGCGGGAGGAGGGCTTGTGATGCAGGCTGATATAGGCTTACGGGACGGTGTTGTCCATTCCTATGACGGAAGCCGGGTAGCTCCGCCAGCTGCTGTTATTGCGCTGTACCCGCCGGTCAGCCTTTCAGATCTGTACCAGAAACTCCGGGAAGGAAAAACCGTAGACCTGTATGACCCGATGAATAAGTATATGGGAGGAAGTCCTGCCCAGTTTCCGGAGCGCTTCCGGCAGCTGAACCTTATTGACCATCTTTCAGAAGGGATTTCTCCTACACTGATCCTGACCGGTGAAATTGACCATGTAGTGAATGTAGAAGCGATAAGGAATTTCGTGAAGAAATCCAGGGAACTGAAACTTCCGGTCACATATGTGGAAATGCCTTACGGAGAGCATGCCTATGATGCCAACCCGAACTCCATTGCGGGACAGATGACCTGGGCGGAGATAACAGCTTTCCTTAAACGGAATCACCTGGCAGAATAAATATGGAATGCATCCGGATCATAACATCCGGGCACAAAAATTTCCCGCAGATCAGGTAAACAATCCTGGCCTGCGGGAAATTTTTATCTTTCATTTATCCGGAAAGCTGAACTTATATCTTACCAACAGTTTCTCCGGCATGAAATGCTGATCCGGAGCCATAAGCTCCCTCCAACAATTCAGACAGCAAGCTGCCTGTTAAATGAGTGATACGGATCTTAACTCAACTGGTAGTTACGGATAACCAGGTCCAGAATGAAATAGACATAATCCTGATCTGCTTCCTTACGGTTGATCAGCTTATTTTTATAGTCATACGAGTACAGTTTCTTGATCAGGTCTTTATACTTTACCAGATTTTCATCCTTAATTTTCACCCTTACGTTGCCGTCTTTGCGGTTAATCAGCTGATCGTCCAGCGTCCGTACTTTGAAGAGAACGTGAGACAATTTCAGAGCGTTGGGGCGCCCTGCATATCTTTCTATGATGTTTATCTTGAATGAGTCAAATACAATAGTATTAAAAACAATGTTAGAACTAGATCCCGGCCCTTTTAATTCAAACTTATAGTTCATGAATTTGATTTTTACAAATTTAGTGAGAAAGTAAAAAATAGCAAAATATCAGATAAAAATTATCCGATTTATTTATCAAATCATTGATAAGAAAATATCAGGCCATAAGAAATTTAAATTTCAATACCATGCTTATCAGCAGAAAACCTTTCAAATGTCTGATGATATATCAGATCTTAGCGGGATTTCAGCTGTGTATGGATTTCGGACCAATCTTTGAAGTGTAAGGATGTTATTTGTTAAATATGGGTGATAATTTAACATATTTAATTTTATAGATTATTACTATTGAAAATTTTTCTTATTTTTCATTTTATGATTTAAATATTATATTTAATTAGATTAAAATTCGTTTTTAGTCATTATTTTGATTAATTTTTTAATATATATTGGTAATTGTTAAAATATTATTACTGTATAGTAGCTTGTGTAAGTAAAATTTATTAAAATAAAAATAACGACATATTAAATTGTTGATTATCAGTGATTTGATTGTTGATTGGTTGCTATTATATTGTCATTCAGTTTTTTTTGTGGCATACCCTTTGAGATTTTTATGGGTATGACACCCACCACAATCACAACCAAAACAGATCCTGTTCTGATATCAGAAAATCATCAGGAAATAGCAAAAGAAGCTTTCAGGACATTTATTGACGATGCTTCCTTTCCCTGTGTTGCTGCCAAAGCTGCACTTAACAGGGACCAGATGAAACTTTTTGTTGCCGGGCATATAGCCTGTCCGAAAGATGACCGGCAGATCCTGGAATTTATCTATGATTTTGTAGATTCTTACCGAAATGCTGAAAATCATTTCCATACGGCCTGTGTTATTTTCCCTGACGCCGGCGGAATAGATGAGATGATGTTTGAACGTTTACTATGGATGCGCCTCCAGGCACTTTCCGATCTTGACGGAGAAAATTATCCTTACGATCAAAGAGTCAGCCCGGATCCCCAATCTGACCAGTTCAGTTTCAGCCTGAAAGAAGAAGCGTTTTTCGTGATCGGTCTCAATCCGGCCAGCAGCCGGCCTGCCCGCAGATTCAAATATCCGGCTATTGTCTTTAATCCCCACCAGCAGTTTGAGGAACTGCGTCATCTGAAACGGTATGATAAAATGAAAAATATCGTCCGTAAGAGAGATGAGGCACTCAGCGGATCCATTAATCCTATGCTTCAGGATTTCGGGGCGTCCTCTGAGGTATATCAATATAGTGGAATGCAATACGACAGCAGCTGGGAATGTCCTTTTAAACCTAAACATTTATGAATACTATACCACCACGCAGCGGAACAGCCTTTATCCTAAAAAAGGGAGAGCGTCTCAGGGTAACCGATATCCAGGGGGAACAGGTTTCCGATTTTATCTGCTTTAATCAGCATGATACCAAAGAATATCTATCTTCCGGCAGGACCATCGATTATGCCGAAACCATTTTCCTGACAAAAGGCAATCCGTTTTATTCCAACCGGAGCAATATTATGTTTGATATTGTGGAAGATACTGTTGGCCGGCACGATTTTCTCCTTACGCCGTGCAGTGCAGATACATTCCGTATTATCTACGGCGATGCAAATCCGCACCGGGGATGCTTCGGAAATCTTTGTGAGGCGCTGCAGCCCTTTGGTATCAGCCCGGATGAAATTCCCATCTGCTTCAATATCTTTATGCATGTCGCGGTAGATGGTGAAACAGGCAGGATCAGTGTGCTGCCGCCAAAAAGCAAAGCCGGTGACCACATTATTATAGAAGCCAAAATGGACCTGATTGTAGGAATTACAGCCTGTTCAGCAGAGATGTCAAATAATTATTCCTTCAAGCCTATCGGTTATGCCGTAGAATCACACTAGTCTGCATAATAAGGCTGTATGGTGGCGGTCTGTGCAAAATATTGTAATTTTAATGTCAACAAAAGATTCTCATTAAAATGAATGACACATTCCGTAACCATCTGTGTGAGATTATTGACCTTACTGATGCCGAATATGAACTGATAAAAGGTTATTATTCCTCTTTCAGGTTCCGGAAACATCAGTTTGTCATTCAGGAAAATCAGCATGTTGACTATATGTATTTCGTATCGGAAGGTCTTCTGAAGTGCAGCCTTACCGATGCTTTAGGTAAAGAGCATATCCTTCAGTTTGCGTGCAAAAACTGGTGGATTTCAGATTTTCAGGCTTATTTTAAGCAGGAGCCATCTACGCTGTCGGTTCAGTGTCTTTCCGATTCGGAGCTTATCGGCATATCATACCAGGACATGGAAGCTTTGCATTTACAATTTCCGAAAATGGAACATTTTTTCAGGGTTAAATCTAATTTCGGATATATTGCTTTGCAAAAGCGGATCGTTTCGCTGATGTCCCATTCTGCCAGAGAACGTTATGACGCATTCCTTAACCAATACCCGGATCTTGTCCAGAAGATATCCAAACAGCTGCTGGCAAATTATCTGGGCGTAAGCAGGGAAACGCTCAGCAGGCTGCAAATGTGACCTGCATCACATTTTATTTGTGAGGTATGTCCTTGGTATACGGTTGGGATCTCTATAATTTTACAGTATGAACAGTCATGGTTTAACGGGTTTTGAATTGCCTGGATCTATGTGGCGGTTTCAGGAATGTAAATTAATCTAAAAAATATTTATTATGGCAAACGAATTAAGCAAAGCACCAGTTTTTGACGGAACAGGATATGAGCCGTCACTATTTTCAAGATCTCAGTTTATCGCTCCTAAGACAGATTATAAGGCAGCAGCTTACCAAAACCGGAATACAGATACAAATAAGAAAATATTAGTGGTCTGTACGGAAGAAAAATACATGACGATGGCCAACGGAAGGAAGTTTTCTACCGGAAACCATCCTGTGGAAACCTTTGTGCCGATCCTTCATTTTCAGGATGCCGGATATGAAGTGGATTTTTTCACACCAGAAGGAAATTCTGTAAAGATGGAATTATGGGCACTTCCTCTGCAGGACGCTGCCGTTGGCGATATAATCGAAAAATACTCGGAACAGCTTGCTCATCCTAAAAGCTTAAGAGACTTTGCCCAAGGAGATTTCAGGTCAGAAACGGAATATGTCGCCGTCTTCCTGCCCGGCGGTCATGGAGCCATGTTAGGGCTGCCTGAGAACGAAGACCTTAAAAAATTAATCCATTGGGTAGTGGAGAAGGATAAGTTTATGTTTGCGATCTGCCACGGTCCGGCTGCGTTGCTGGCTGCCGCTTATCAGGAGGATCCTGAGAATTTTCCTTACAAAGGTTACAAAATCAACGGATTCCCGGATTCCATAGATGAAACGCTTCCTGAAATAGGATACCAGCCAGGAAAAATGCCTTGGTTCTATGGTGAACGGCTCAAAAACCTGGGGGTTGAATTCTTAAATGAAGGTATATCCGGAGCTTGCCATACAGACAGGAAACTGGTTACGGGAGACAGCCCCATGGCAGCAAACCAATTTGGGGAAATGTGTGCAAAAGTACTTTCTGAAAGCACAGCAGATTCCGAATAAGTAAATACAATTGAACTGATCTGAAGGATACCATATCCTTTAGTTCAGGTAAACATCAGCATATCCATTTCTTGGCGCAAGCAAGACCCGGGTATGCTGATTTTTTATTACAATGGGAAGGGAGGTTTATTCAGGATGTTCATGATGCAGAATCACATATTCCCATGGAGCCATATTCATGACCATGGTTTCCGGCACGGTATGCGGCTGGCCGGTAAAAAGGCTGGTATAATGGCCTGTATCAAAGGAAGTGTCAAACTGTACCATAACCGAATCTTTGCTCAGGTTCATAAAGATTAAGACTTTATCACCGTTTTTTTCGCGTACAAAAGAGATCACCTGGTCCATCTTATCATTCATAATCCTCACCATTTCTCCGCCGTAACTTCCGTTCCAGAGTGCCTGATTCCGGTGTTTAAGATTGAAAAGAGTAGTATACAGGGCTTCATTTTTATGTGTTTTCCATTCAATCGGGTCCTTTTCAAAAAATTCAAGCGAGCGGTCCAGTCCTGCTTCCTGACCGCTATAGACTAAGGGCATTCCATCCATCATCACTGTAAAGACGGTAGCTGCTTCCAGGGCATCACCAAAATTGCTGTAGTTGGTTTCCTTCCCATGAATTCTTGTCATGATTATCAATGAAATTCAGCCGGATCCCATCTTTTGGGAAAATGGAGACATGCTCGGCAAGGTAAGCTTCGGTAAGTATTTTCACACTTCTTTCATTAAGGGCGAGCTGATGGAGGATATTCCAGAGCGTCCAGTTATAGGTGACGTCAAACGCTCTGCGGTGCAGTTCACGGTCTTCAGCTTCTGCCAGCATCAGCACAGGTTTGATGGCATCCAGTTCCGTTCTTGCATTTTCCCAGAAATCAATAGGGATGAAGCTGGCAATATCACAGCGGTAACCATCGATGTCATATTCCCTGATCCAGAATTTCAGGGCGTCCGTCATGTATTCCCGGAGTTCAGGATACCTGTAATCCAGTTCAATAATATCATCGTAGTCCCTCCACCGGGTAGACTGGAAGGTATCTTTCCTGGATTTCCTGTACCATTCCGGGTGTTTGCTCACCATTTCATTATCCCAGCTGGTATGATTGGCCACCCAATCCAGGATGACGTACATGCCTTCCTGATGGATGGCCTGTACCAGATGCCGGAAATCTTCATTAGTCCCGAATTCCGGATTTACTTCCAGGTAATCTTTGACTGAATAGTAACTTCCCAGGCTGCCTTTGCGGTTTACTTTTCCTATAGGCTGCACCGGCATCAGCCAGATGATGTCAATGCCCATTTTCCTGAGTCTCGGAAGCTGTTTTTCCACAGCTTTAAAAGTGCCTTCTTCTGAAAACTGACGGATATTAAGCTCATAAACGGTAGCGTTTTTGATCCAGTCCGGGGGTATGATTTCTACATACTTCTTAGGCAGATAACGAGGGTGATAAGGGTGCTCCATAGTTGTGTAAAAGTAAAATGATCAGTTGATGTTGATTTGGAACAAGAAATAAATGTACCATTTTAGACGGATTCAGGATTTAAAACAGGTATTTTTATCCCGAAACTTCTTTTGACAGAAATGGTAATATTGTAACGGATGTCATGGTTAGCATCCTTTCATTCTAAAATATATAATGTTTATGATGCATAAAGGCGGCTTAACGGGAAAAAATATTTCTTAAACAGACCATTAAGGTTTAATTTTTGCAAATATCACCACAGCAGCAGAAGCTGCCTTAATCTGACACCAAAAAAATAAAAATATGATTCCGAAGAAAATACACTACTGCTGGTTTGGCGGGCATCCGAAACATGAACTGGCTGAACACTGCATTGCTTCATGGAAGAAAATCCACCCTGATTATGAACTCGTGGAATGGAATGAGAGTAATGCACCGCTTGAGGACAATAATTATGTGAAAGAAGCATTTGAGCAGAATAAGTGGGCTTTTGTATCCGATTATGTACGTTCCAAAGTCATGTATGACCATGGCGGAATCTATATGGATACTGATATGGAGCTGAAACTTCCGCTGGATGAATTCCTTGATGAGAAAGCGGTTTGCGGATTTGAAGTAAAAGGCGTTCCTTATTCCGCATTCTGGATGGCAGAACCGAAACACAAGCTGGCGGAAGATTTTGTTGACTATTATAACCGTCAGGATGGCTTTGTAGAGCGCATCAATACAGATATTTTCTCTGAAATGCTGGAAAAAGAATACGGTGCAGACCGTTACAGCGATACCATACAAAAACTTAAGCATGATGTTACTTTATATCCTTCCGTTTATTTCTCCCAGGATCTCCCGAGGAATTATGTGAGTCATCATTTTAACGGATCGTGGTTTGGGGGTGACGAAGAAAATACCCATAAGAAGATGGTGAATACTTATGGACTCCTCGAAAGGCTGGTGAATCAGCCTGGAGCTGCAAAATCTATAGATAGTATCATCCATGAACATAAGATCATAGATGTGAATCAGGTGCTGGATCTCTTTCCGAAAGAAGATATCAGGAAATACCTTGAAAAAAAAGAATCAGAGAGTCCGGGTGAAAAATCAGCGTAGTTGATTTTAAAAGGACCAAAATTAAACTCCGGAGCTGAAAGTTCCGGAGTTTTTATAGTATATTTAAAGTGAGGTCAGTCGGTTACAAGCCGGCTTCAGAGCCGATGAGGTTCTCGATTTTAATCAGTACGTCATCAATATCGAAGGGTTTGCTGATAAACATATCTGCATTGCACGCTTTGGTTACCTGTTCCGCTTTTGCATGTGCGCTGATGATCATGACAGGAATACCGGAAGTAGCCGGTTCGCTCTTCAGTTGATTGCAAACTTCGGTTCCGGATCCGTCCGGCATCATCACATCCAGAATAAACAGATCGGGCACTGCGGATGCACCCCTGTTGTTAAATGCTTCTACGGTAGAAAAAGAACGTACGTCGTAATCTTCAAATGACAGGAGTAATTGCAATGCATCTCTGATGCCTGTCTCATCTTCCAGGATATAAATAGTTTTCATAGTGTTGGCTTGGCAAAAACAAAGCCAATTTTTAAAGAATTAAAAAAATAATTTAAATTTTATTTTTACAGATATCCGTAAGCATTTAGGAACAAAATATTATTCCTTATCATCTGTGAGTTTTCTGATCATACCGTTGAAAATATACCCATGGAAGGGCAGTACGGCGTACCAGTACAATCTTCCCCACAGGCCTACAGGCCGGAAGGTAGCTTCCTGGACCAGGCTTCCGTCTTTAATCCTGAATTCCAGCCACGCTTCACCGGGCACTTTCATTTCTGCAAACAGTAGCAGTCTTTTTTCTTCCCTGCTGGCATACAGGACGCGCCAGAAATCTACACTGTCACCCACACTGATCAGCGTTGAATTTTTCCGCCCGCGCCTTAGTCCCACACCGCCGAAAAGTTTGTCGATGCTTCCTCTCAGGTTCCAGAGGTAATTCGCGTGATACCAGCCGTTTTTTCCTCCGATACCAAAGATCTTATCCAGGGTCTTCTGTTCATTTTGGATCTTCCTCGTTCTTTTATCTTTGAAAACGCCCATGGTAGGGACTTCCAGGAAATCCCACACATTTTTGGAGTACCGGTAGCTGCCGAAAGAGTCGTACCAGGTAGAGAGCACGTCGTTCTGTTCGATCTTGTCGAAGCTCAGCCGAAGGCTTTCGCGGTAGGTAAGTAAGGTAATGCCCAGCCGTTCGGCAAGGTCGTTTTTCTCTGCCACAACGTTGATTTTCATGCTTTCCACAAGATTTTTGGCGAGTACATAAGACGTGGAGGTGATAAAATACAGCCAGTAAGATGATAATTTAGGGCTGAGAACAGGCACAGAAATAATGGTGCGCTTCAGTTTCCGCTCCTCCGCAAAAATCATCAGCATCTCCTTGTAAGAAAGCACATCCGGGCCGGCAATATCAAAATGCCTGTTGTAGGTAAATGTTTTTCCCATAACACCCATCAGAAATTCGATGACATTTCTGATCCCGATAGGCTGGCAAAGGGTTTTCAACCATTTCGGGGCTACCATTACAGGGAGTTTTTCCACAAGGTCACGGATGATTTCAAAAGAGGCGGACCCCGACCCGATGATGATTCCTGCCCGAAGCACAGTCAGGGCATAGGCGTCAGATTTCAGTTCATCCTCAACATCTTTTCTTGACTGGAGGTGTTTGGAAAGGTCTTTTTCATTTACAATCCCGGTCAGGTAAATTACCTGCTGGCAATTTGTTTTTTCAATGGTTTGTGAGAAATTTTGAGCGGAAATTTTTTCAGCTTTGCTAAAATCTGCATTAGCAGACATGGAGTGGATGAGATAATAGGCAATATCAATATTTTTGTCCACTTCAGACAAGGTTGACGGATCATTGTAGTCATGTTCGATAACGCTTAGCTGATGATCATAATTTTTATACGGTGATATGTCGAAGCGTTTTTTATCCCGCACGGAGCAGATGACTTGATGGCCATTGCTGAGGAGCTGGATCAGAAGCCTTTTACCGATATATCCCGTGGCGCCGGTAAGAAATATTTTCATAGGGTGTTGGATTCATATTAAGTTGTGAGAATGGTGTTAAAAGAGACTGCGCTGCTGGTCAGGCTGCAGGGTGATTTTGACAAAAAGGTACAAATCTGATACCATATGTACGGATATCTCATTCTAACAGGCGAAATCTAAGCCCATCATATATAATAGAGGTCGATATCAAAAAGAAAAGTACCGGTTGATTAATACCAGTTGTCAGGATATGCCATCAATCAGGTGATGAAGGATCAGAATAGGGCAGGATAGCACCAGATTGGATAAGGCAATTGCCATGTTCGTTAGGTGTTAAGTTTTCCTGCTTTTTGAAAGGATATATTGACTAGTTTTAGTTCAATTGTGAGGCAGCAAAGTAAGTATGGCACTGAAAATCATCGACTGCTTCTGAACAGGATCATATGAATTAATTTAAGGATAATAGCAGGGAATATCCCGTATACAGTCTTATCTTTGCACCAGTTTCCTTTTATTACATTACCATCTATGCAGGGCATTGAACCTACTTACCAGATCTATTCCCCGGCAGCCGTCATCGGCCTGTTCAATAATGCCCTGAAGCTGAATGCAACCGTTAACCTGATTTACCTGAAAGGCCGGTATTCTTATGGTGGCGGTAAAGCGTATGTCAACTATTACTATGATTTTTTGTACTCTGAGAGCGATAGTACTTCAATCGGGGTTAAAATGCCGGGCCTGTTGAGAAGTAAGATAGTAAATAATGAACTTTATACCCTTCGCGGATTTATAGAGAAAAGAATTAAGAATTCAAGCATCGAACTGGTTTTTGTGGTTGATGAAATCATTGCCCAGGAGGAAAAGGCTGTTTCAGAAGAAGACCTGAAGCGGTACGATCTTATCCAGAGGAAACTGGAACAGGGTTCCCGGGACCTGGAAACGTTTATCAGGAATAAAATATTACAGTCTGAGAAAGTCAGGATTGCCAATGTGTTCGGCCATAATGCCATTGTACAGAAAGATTTCTATGAGGGCCTTGATGTCTCCTCGAAAGATTTTGATATTGATGAGTATACCTGTAACATCACTTCGGCGACTTCCGTTTCGGATGTCCTGAGCAGGATTTCGGATACCGGCTATGACGTCATCGCCCTCGTACGCGGAGGCGGGGACAAGCAGAGCTTTGAGGTATTCAATAGCCTCAGCCTGGCAGAACAGTTTATTGCACTTCCTTCCATCACCATTACTGCACTCGGCCACACAGCAGATGAAACCCTCCTGGATAAACTTGCGGATAAAAGATATCACCTCCCTCACGATTATGGTGCCGGATTGCACTCCATACTGAATAAACTGACGGAGGAAAAATCCAATTCCAGGGCCCTGCTTATCGAGGAGGTAAGAAAAGACGTTTCCAAACAATTTGTGGAGCAGGTAACCACGCTTACCGGACAGCTCAAAAAGAAAAACGAAGAATTCGCGGAAGCCCAGAAAACCTTTAAAGAGCAGGTAGAACTGCAGACGAAAACCTTCAATGCGCAACTGAAGGTCCGAAATGAGGAAGTTGAAAAGCTTAAAAAAGAAATTTCGGATACGTACGGCAAACAGGTACAGACCTTAACGGAGCAGCTGGCCAAAAGGAATGAAGATGTCCAGAAATTGCAGGAAAATGCAGCTAAGCAGATTCAGGAGCTGAATACACATTTTACAGCGCAGCAGAAGCAGCGTCAGGAAGAAATGGAAGCCGGGAGGAAGGAAATCGCAGCCCTGTATGAGAAAAATATGCAGTCTGCCATCAATGAGAAAACGGCAGCATTACAGGCCGGCCTGGATATGGTACAACAGGAAAACAAGCGTTTGCTGAAGCAGGTGCAGGAACCAAAGGCAGATTATATCAGACTGATAATTGCAGCCGTGATCGCATTGGTTATCGGTTTTATACTGGCAAAAACGATTTGAGAATCGAGTCCGGTTTCAGGTAATGGGAAGCAAAGAAGGATCAGAGGCTCCGGTGCCTAAATTTTCGATACCATATATTGTTATATTTCGCATAAGAAAAACCGAAGATCCAAAATCAGCTTATTGATTCTTAAAAGTTCATTTCATGAATGGCTTTGAGACCTTATTTACTCCTTTGAATACATCGGGATTATTGTTTGTTATAGTATTTAAATTATTCACTTAAAAACAGTATTCAATTTAAATAATTAATGTGTGCGACGCGCCTCCGATTACTTTGGCAGACAAATTGTTACCATAGAGGAAGCAATCGGGTATTGCATCCAACACCAAAACCTCTTAAATGATATACAATATGAAAAACTCAGTCCTAGCCATTTTAGCCGTTGCGGCTATGGTGGCATGTAAAAAAAATGAAACGACAGCAGTAGATACAGCAGGGGATAGCACTGCAATGTCAACGCCTGCTGATTCCGGAATGACTGGCACAGGTACTGATTCAACCGCTATGTCCACCAATACGGATGCGGCTGCAACCGGTACCCTGAGCGACCAGGATAAGACGTTCGCCGATGCTGCTGCCATGGGCGGAATGATGGAAGTAATGGCAGGGCAGCTTGCATCCACTAATGCTACCAATGCTACCGTAAAATCGTTGGCTCAGATGATGGTGAAAGACCATACGAAAGCCAATGATGAACTGAAAGCATGGGCTTCAAAAGCGGGATATTCTTTGCCGACAGCTTTAAGTGCCGATATGCAGAAAAAATATGACGAACTGAAAATGAAAAAAGGAGCCGAATTTGACCGTGCATACGCCGATATGATGGTAACGGATCACCAGACAACCATTGCCAACTTCAAGAAAGAAGCTTCAGGCGGATCTGATGCTTCATTAAAATCCTTCGCAAGCAAAACGCTTCCTACTTTAGAACATCATTTGATGGAATCTGAGAAAGCCAAAAATGCTGTAAAATAAACAGATCATAAATAGTACTGAAATCCTGCTTAAAAAGTGGGATTTTTTGTTGGCCTGCTATTAAATGATCGTAAAAAGCACTTCCATCAGCTGCATTTAGACTACCTTGAATTTCCGGAATAGGGTACTTAAACAGCTGAAAAATAAATTTTTGAGAGTGGTTGCCGGTTCTGGGGTTCATAAAATCAGCTATCAAAACATTTTAGCTGCTTCGGTATCCTTCTGCATAAATTCGTTCAAAATAATCGCTTAATGAAACAACTCTGGAATGATGCACAGGATTGATGTAATTCAGAAACATCTGCTCTGTACTATGGCCGGTGGCCTGCATCAGTAAAGGAGTAGGGATCTTTCCGTAGAAATTGGACGCAAAGCTTCTCCTTCCTATGTGACTGCTGATATTTTCCCATTTCTGCGTACAGATTTCCCTTCCCCGGAAACCCTCCCTTTTCCGCATTCTGACAGTCTCATTGATTCCTGCCAGTGCTGCCACTTTTTTAATCTGGGCATTGTATAAGGAGGTCTCTATGGCCGGAGGGAATGTACCTTCGTATCTATTCATGATCTTCAACACTTCTGGATGCAGGGGGAGAATGATTTCCTTTCCCGTCTTCTGCTGGATGAACGAGATGCATGGCTTATGATCGATCTTGATCAGTTGTCCGGTAGTAAAACGCATGAAATCTGATATCCTCTGTCCGGTATAACAGCTGATCAGGAGCCAGGCCTTCGCGTTGCTAAGCTCAGTAGGGACAACTGTTTTCCGGATTTTACCAATTTCTTTCTCATCAAGGACAAGCACTCTTCTTACCGTTTTAAGCCTGGGAATCTCCAGTTGCCGTACCTGTGTAATGATGCCTTTGCGTTCAGCAAAGTTAAGGATGGTCTTTATAAACTCAGCGGTCCTGTTCAGGGTGCTTTCCGTATACTCTTCTATTCTCCCGAAAGCATAAAACTGCCTGATGAGGGCAGAATCTACTTCTTCAGTAAAGATATTTCGGCCTAAAAAACCTTCAAATTTTTCCATCAGCCGCAGGAAGACCACATACCTCCTGTAGGTAGAAAGTGATAGGCTTTCTCTCTTGGTTTCAAGGTAAGAAGACATCATATAAAGGAATGAGTCTTCAGGATAGACCGCTGTTTTCTCTGAACATATTTTTTTGATTTCCCGGGAGATTTCAGTACGGGAAATATCAGGGTTATTACTCAGGTATTGTGCAAGATGGATTTTAATTCTGTTAAGAAGGGCGTTGAGTTCTTTGTACTTTTTTGAATAAATATTTATCGGGCGTTGCCTTTCACGATCCCATTCTTTTTCCGCAATGGTTAGACGGAGCTTGATCCGGTGTGAAACTTTGCTGTTTATAGTGATAGTTAGGCATATGGTATTATTAAAAGTTGTCGTTTTTTTGGACAAAAAATAAAAAAAATTCATAGTTAAAGAATTAAAAATTTTACTGGACAAGCCCAAAAATAGTACAAATAATTAGTCTTTTATAGACTAATACTACAAAGATAATAATTAAATAATGTTGGTCAAGTGTATATTAGTAAAATATTGTAATATAAATATTTATTATAATTCGTGATAATATTTAATTGATGACATAAATTTTCATGCACTGTACATATTGGGACTTTTATTACAGTATTAAAAATTATTTATAGTATAATATACTGAGGATTAACATGGTAAATTTTAGATTAGTCTATAAAAGACTAACCTTACAAAAGCTATATAATTTTTATCAGCATAAACAAAGCCTATCCAGCGGAGCTGTTTACCTCTTGATATTTTTTGTTTTACGCTCACATTGGGAATTCATGATCATTTCCAAAGTCTGCAGTTATTACCTGATGTAAGAGCAATTAATGGTATTGTGTAAGGTAAATGTCTATTTATTGTGATGTACAGACAGGTTTGTACATAAAATAAAATGGAAAGAAGAATATTCTGTCAATAAATATAAATAACCCATGAATTTCAAAAACATTCACATCGGAAGTCTAATTGAGAAAAAAGTCGCTGAGAGCGAGCTCGAATCGTACCGGATCTGTAAATTTATCCATTGCACAGAACCCCAGATTTCCGAGATGTACAAAGCGCCGTCACTGGATACTGACCTTCTCCTACGCTGGAGCAAACTTCTGGAATATGATTTTTTCAGGCTCTATACCCAACACCTCATCCTGTATGCCCCTCCGGGCCCGGAGAAACGGAATCCTGAAAAAAATGCATCAAGCCTGCTTCCGGTTTTCAGAAAAAACATTTACACCAAGGAAATCATTGATTTCATTCTGGAATTGGTGACGACCGGAAAGAAGACCAAACCGGAAATCATGCACCAGTATAAAATTCCTAAAACCACCTTATACAAATGGATCAGCAAACAAAATAAAAAAAATGAATAAAAAATGAAAACACAGCCCAATTACAAAAGAATCTATATGGATATGTTAACTATGAAATATCCCGAAAAAGCCGCTTCCTGCACCGATATCCTAAACAAAAAAAATATTGACATCATGGATATCATCCATCTGGACCAGATTATCTGTGGTAAAAAAGAGTTTACCGACTCCCGTTTTGACCAGAAGCTTAAGTCCTATGATAAGAAGACCATTTTTGAGATCCTGGAATACCAGAAAAAAAACCGGCTCAATAACAGTCAGCTCGCCAGGCATTTTAACCTGAGCAGGAATAGCATAACAAAGTGGAAAAAACTGTTTCTAACAGAGCTCAATAAGTAAGTTTATTACGCCTTATATCCTAAAAAATGGTATGCAGTCTTATTTTAAATGATGATCTGGAAAATCATGTTTAATATAAAAAAAACTTATCGTATTGATCTGGAAATGCTGATCAGATCCTCAAAGACGGTGAACAGAAAATCTGTTCACCGTCTTACGTGCTGCGTAGCTAGCTTTCAGAATGAAACAGATATCGGGTCTAGAGCGGTACGTCCTTATGATCTGATATTTGGCTGGTGGAAATCAATCAATATAATCGTATTATAAGATGTAAATATTTACAAATTTCGGTATTAAGGATAAAATAATACGCTACTGAATAAAGTTTTTTAAAGTTCACTGATTTAATTTTTATTCCGTTCGGAATTGGCCCATTTTATGCTAAATCAACCGTAAGAAGACTTAACACTGTATAAAGACACTAACACTAAAAAAATATTGATTATGAGCACTTCTACACAATGGGACAATCCTACCCACGTTAACAAAGAGATCGAACGTCAGAAAGCACTGGCAGTGCTTGAAAAGGCTAAAATGCTGAACAGAAAAGTGGTTTTCCTGCCTAAAGGAGCTACCGGAAACCTGAAGCAGAACTCCTTATTCTGATCCAACACGCATACCTTCTTACAGCTACTTTTGAGTAGCTTTTTTTTATGCAAAAGGCTAAGGGATTGAATGATGAAAGAGATTAAAAGATTAGTGAATTTAAACATCAGAACGGTTCATCCTGATGAAAAAAGCAAATCTTGTGATATGTTGATATTGCTAAGATACAATTTCAGTTACCAGCTTTAAATTAAAATTTAATCATAATTAATTATTGTTTTACGATAATTAATCTTACATTTGTATTATAATATCTTTTCTGATGAACCAGACTAAAATTATTTCCAGGATCCTTTATTATCTGTGCATGCTGCTATCGGCGGGATATGTGCTGACATTCCTGTATTCTGCTGTATGCCTGCTGACCGGTTTTTCAGTAAATTCCTATGATCACAGCAGGTACCTTAGGATCAACGATCCGTTTTCCCGATATGTGTCATTAACCGTCGAGAATAATCCTGCGTATATACTCTTTTCATTTTTAGCTGTACTGTTGGCTTACGGGATATTTTTCGGGTTGTCTGCCGGTGTATTCAGAGTGTTTTTCGGGCAGAAACTGTTTACGGAAAAGAATATCGCTGTTCTGAAAAAGTTTTACCTTTACAACATCTTTTTCCCGCTGCCTGCTGCGCTGGTCGCCGCAAGGTTTGTGGAAGTGGAGCATGTGATCTGGGGACTGGTGTTCATCCATTTCATGCTGGGGATTTTCTGTCTCTTTCTGGCCAATATTTTCAGTCAGGGACTTCATTTACAAAACGAACAAGATCTATTTATATAAGATGCCTATTATAGTCAACCTGGACGTGATGCTAGCCAAGAGAAAAATGCAGAGTAAGGAACTGGCGGAAAAGCTGGGCATCACCCCTGTTAACCTTTCCATCCTGAAAACGGGAAAAGCCAAGGGCGTCCGTTTCGATACTCTGGAAGCCATCTGTAAAATCCTGGAGTGCCAGCCGGGAGATATTCTGGAGTACAGGGAATGATGCTGTAAGGCATGATCAAAAGACCGGAATTTTCCGGCAATCCTGTTTTTTGCTTTTTGTGGCGGCTTTCCGGAGCGGCCGTCACTTCTGTATACTTTTTTAACGGTCATCTGAAGCAGCGGAATCGCAGCCAGGATGCGTAATGCCTAAAATCAACACAATGAACCAACTAAAGATCAGTCATCTGACCGTCACGTACAACAATGGCTTCCATGCGGTAAACGACCTGTCACTGGATATCGGAAACGGAATGTTCGGGCTTTTAGGGCCTAACGGTGCCGGAAAATCATCTCTCATGAAAACACTGGCAGGCCTCCAAAAATGCAGTTCGGGAAGGATGACCCTCAACGGGATCGATATTTCAGAAAATCCCGATTATATAAGGCAGAACCTGGGCTTCCTGCCGCAGGATTTCGGGGTATATCCTAAAGTTTCGGCGCAGGACCTCCTGAATCACATTGCCCTTTTGAAAGGAATCAGTAACAGATCCGAACGTAGCGCACAGGTGGAAAGCCTGCTTGAGAAAGTGAACCTCACCCACTTCAGGAATAAGGAAGTCCGGACCTTTTCCGGCGGAATGCGGCAGCGTTTCGGCATCGCCCAGGCTTTGCTTGGAAATCCAAGGATTGTCATTGTCGACGAACCTACCGCAGGCCTGGATCCCGGAGAGCGCAACCGTTTCAATACCCTGCTGGATGAAATCAGCAAAGATGTGATCATCATCCTTTCCACCCATC
This sequence comes from Chryseobacterium camelliae, assembly GCF_030818575.1. NCBI lineage: Bacteria > Pseudomonadati > Bacteroidota > Flavobacteriia > Flavobacteriales > Weeksellaceae > Chryseobacterium > Chryseobacterium camelliae. Next base: position 2,141,059 of record NZ_JAUTAL010000001.1, on the reverse strand, counting down.
TGGTGGAAGATGTCAGGAACCTGTGTTCCGAAATGGCCGTTATGAACTATGGGAAGATCCTGAATGCAGGGAAGCCCGATGAGCTTATTGACGCACTTAAAGATAAGATCTGGATGAAATCCTTTGGACCGAATGAACCGGAAACTGCCGGATACCAGATAATCAGCCGTCAGATGATCAATAGGCAGATGTACCTTACTGTTTTTTCAGAAACAGAGCCGGAAGGATTCCATACCGTACCTCCTCAGCTGGAACACGTTTATTTCAAGACACTCACCCAAAACTTTTAGCAATGAATACTTTCCTGTCCTTCGAAATCCAGCGCCTTACGAGGCATTGGTCAGTCTACCTTGCGGCTTTATTACTGATTTGTGCAGGCATATTCTGTGGCATTCGTTTTAACCTTTCAGCGGGGAAGGGAATTTACCTCAATTCTCCTTACAGCATCGGATTCCTGACCGGAATGCTGAGCCTGTCGGTGATTTTTATCGCGATGATCTATTCAGGCAGGGTCCTTTTTAAAGATTGGGATTCCGGTTTTGACATTCTGTTGTTTACCTATCCTTTTTCCCGGAGGGATTATCTCTCAGGGAAATTCCTGAGCTATTTTCTGCAGACCTTCCTTAGTTTCATGGTATTGGTCCTGGGAATGGCAATCGGGCACCAGCTGCGTTCAGGCAGCGAAATGCAGCCCCGTTTCCATCTCTGGCATTACCTGTATCCGTTGCTTCTGTTCGGAATGCTGAATACATTCCTGGTTTGTAGTATGCTGTTTGGCATTGCCATGGTGTTCCGGAAAAAACTACTGGTCATTGTAGGCGGTCTCCTGTTGTATGTAATGTACATGGTGCTGCTCATATTTTCCAATGCTCCGTTTATGTCGGGAAGTATGCCGCAGTCTGAGCTGGCCCGGCAGGTATCCGCGCTTACAGATCCTTTTGGCCTGTCCGCTTATTTTTATCATTCGGCTTCGTGTTCTGTATTGCAGAGGAATACTTCAGTGGTTTCCTGCTCCGGCTTCTTACTGGCCAACCGCTTTCTATATGTTGCGGTCTCATCATTTTTTCTGATTCTTACGTTCCGGTTCTTTTCTTTTTCTGTATCTGTTTTTAACAAGAGAAAAAACCGGTTACCGGCAAAGACAGATTTTGCGCAGGATCGTAGCACGGAATACAAAACCATACAACCCTCTTTCGGAGCTGTTCCGGCTCTGAGGTCTATTGGATCATTTGCCGGCATAGACCTTACCTATCTTTTCAAAAGCGTAGCCTGGGTGGCGGCAACGGTACTGCTGGTATTTTATATAGGAATGGAAATGTATGCGGAAATCGATCAGGGAATCCGTATTCCGCAGCAGTATGCCGGTTCCGGGCTGCTTACGGCCGTCATCCTGAAAAATTTTTATACGCTGGGCCTGCTGGTGGTAGCTTACTTTACTAATGACCTGTATTGGAGAAGCAGTTTATCAGGATTCAGCATTATTGAAAAATCTACCTTCTTTGCGAAAAATAAAATCTACGGGCACTGGCTTTCCATAAGCATTTTATTGTTCTTTTTCACTGCTGTCCTTATTCTTGAAGCAGTGGTGTTCCAGGTCGTCTTCGGTTATCTGAAAATCAGATGGACCGCCTATGCCGGAATTGTCCTCTTTAATACGCTGCCAATGATCCTGTTCTCCGGATTGGTCCTGCTCATTAACGACAGGATCAGCAACCGGTTTCTGGCCCTGGGAGTATCCGTAGTAGCTGTTGCAGTGTTAACCGGACCTGTTTCAAAAATGATGATTCCGTCTCCGGTCTTCAGGATATTTTCAGATTATAAAGGTGTTTACAGTGATTTTAACGGGTTTGGTGATTATGCCATGGCTTTTGCACAGCGGCTGGTATTTGGTTTTTCACTGATCATGATGGTGGATATGGTCAACCGTTGGATCATAACCCGGAAAATAAATGTCAGATATGCAATCACCGGCTTGCTGATCTTGGCTGCAGGAATTTTCAGTGCTATCAGCTTTATGCATGGCTATATTCCCAAAGATAAGGACGATGATATCCGTATAGCCGTCGATTATGAAAAACAATTTCGCAAATACAGGGATATCCCTCAGCCGGATATTGCAAAAGTCCGTACAGAGATCCAACTCTATCCGTCTTCGGGAATGTACAGGATTCATGGGGTGTATAGCTTGATCAATCACAGTCGGCATCCGATCAACGATATCCTGCTAAATTTTCACCCTGACCTTACAGTAGTATCTGCAGTATTAAATCTGGAAGGGAAACCCGTTAGAATTACCGGCAAAACAACTGTGGTTCATCTGAAACAGCCTTTGCGTCCCGGTGGTTCCGCATCCCTTGATTTCGTTATTGCTTATCATTCCGTAGCGGTGAATGGGCATGATCCTTTCAATGCCATTCTGAGTAACGGTTCTTTTATGCGGATCAGCCGGTATTATCCGGTCATCGGATATCAGGAAAGCTATGAAGTCACAGATGATGACCAGCGCAGGAAATTCGGATTGGGAAAATATCCTGGTGTTAAGAAACTTGAAGCACCGAGGGTGTTCAGAAAGGATTTTATCGATCTTGATATGCTGGTCTCTACAGAACCCGGACAAACCGCTATAGGAACGGGTGATCCTGTCAGGGATTTCAGGAAAAACGGGAGGGCATATTTTGAATACCGGGCTGCCGGAATACCGTTTCGTTTTGCCGTTTCTTCCGCGAATTACTCCATTAAAAAAGCAGTGCACAATGGAATCATGATCCGCATCCTGTACCATCCGGACCATGGTGAAAATGTACAACACTTGGTGGAAAATGCCCAACTTACCTTAGATTACTGTTCCGAACATTTCGGGCCTTATCCTTTCAAAAGCATAGGCTTTGCAGAAGTATCGTCTTTTACGGAAGGATTTGCTGCTACGGCATATCCGTCCGCCATTTTCATGCCTGAAAACAAGCTGTTCCATACCCGGATCCGTGCAGGCCGGGACCAGGATGTCATCAATGAGCTTGCCGGCCACGAGCTTTCCCATCTCTGGTGGGGAAACAGTTTGGTAAATCCAGACGATCGTGAAGGATCAGCCATGCTGACGGAAACCCTCGCCATGTATACCGAAATGATGCTGTACAAGAAAATGTACGGAAAGGCTAAAATGATGGAGAAAGTAGAAATGCATGATCAGATGTACAGCCGTGAAAAAGGATTGTCCGGTGACCAGCCTCTGGTGAAGGTTAGTCCCGGACATGACTATATTGCCTATTCTAAAGGTGCTGTGGCGATGGTGAAACTGAGTGAGCTTATTGGTGAAGAACGGGTGAATGCCGCCCTCCGGAATTTCCTTTTGAATCATAAGTATCCCGAAAAGCCGGTCTCAACAGACCTGATAAGGGAATTTTACAAGGTCTGCCCCGATCCTGTTGTCCGTAAAAAGATAGACCGCCTGTTTATGTTTCCCTAAGAGGGGCAAACAGGGCACAGCCTTTGCAAAAACAATCCTATGAAACAAAAACGCCCCAGTTACCTGAATTTTAATGCTGCCGATTACCCCTGGAAACCGGACATTGATTACCGGCTGCATCCGGAATTGTATCGGGTAGGTAAGGGCGAGCAGGGCGTTTTGATCTGTGAGCCCTATAAAAGCGAGATTGGGCAATACTGGCGTTTCAAGACCGTGCCGATCGCCGAAGAAAGCTCCCGGGAAATTTTCAGCCTGTTTCTGGATTACTTGGAAAGGGACGATTTCGTAGGAGCGGATATGGCCAGGAAATATCTGCAGATGGGCTATACCAGGGCAAGACGGTATTTTAATTATAAAGGCGGCAAAAAATATGATGCTGAAAAGGATTATCAGCTGCTGGAAAGAGGCACCGGAGATCCTGAAAAAGCTAAGGCTGCAGCAATATTTTATGATCGATGGAAAGAAGCAGAGGCAGAGCAACGTTATGCGGATATGAAAAAAAAGTGGAAGAGAGATAAAGGGTGAACCGGCAAAGATGTAAAAAGCCCGGAAACTTAAATCCGGGCTTTTATGGGTATGTGTATCCTGTTAATGATGTCTGACCCCTTTCTGGTGGTAATTGGTATTTTTGTTCGCTGCCTGATAGTTCTTAGGAATCTGGTCGCCGTTTTCAGTATAATGTTTGGTTGCAGAACCTGTATTCTGTTCCGGTTCAGGATGTCCGTAGTGGATCTCTTTTCCGTTTCTATACATTTTATTATCGATAGTACGGTATACCTGGTTTTCTCCGTAGGTATTGCCGTCCGGAGCCGTAAAAACTTTAGTGGCTTCAGCTTTCTTTTTTTTACCCGCCAGATAGACCAAAGTACCTCCTGCAATCAGTCCCAGTGTTATTTTCAGTGTATTGTTCATAATGTATATTTTTTATTCAAATAAACAAATTACCTGCCAGTACAACTTATCAGATCGTATTTAGGATAATAAATTAATTTTAAGTGTATTTAGTGTGAAAATTGTTTTGGGAATCATTTTTATGATGACGTGAGGAAAGCTAATTCGTTAATTAGGTTTTTACTTCTATATTTCTGCCATCATAGATAAACACCTATCAATAGCATAGATGTATTTTATAAAATTAAATTGTGCACAATTTAATTTGGCAGTAGATTTGCAATATAATTTACAGGTCAATATAGTACCACTATAAAATAAACAACAATGTCATTATTAGAAGATTTAAATTGGAGGCATGCCGTAAAAGCATATGATCCTTCTAAAAAAGTTTCACAGGAAGATTTAAATAAAATTTTAGAAGCAGCCAGGCTGGCACCTACATCATCCGGGCTTCAGCCGTTTCGCCTGATCGTGGTGGAAAATCAGGAACTAAAAGAAAAGATGGTAAAGGGTGCATTGAATCCTGAGGTAATGAGAGACTGTTCCCATGTATTGGTGTTTGCCGCCTGGGACAGCTATTCCGACGAAAAAATAGACAAGGTATACGATCACCATACCGATGTAAGAGATCTGCCAAGAGGAAGATTTTCAAGCTATACCGATAAGATTAAGGAAATCTACGGAGCACAGACTCCTGAGCAGCATTTTGAACATACTGCAAGACAAACCTACATTGCCCTTGGACTTGCACTGGCACAGGCTGCCGAACTAAAGGTAGACAGTACCCCGGCAGAAGGCTTTAGCAATGATGTGGTAGATGAAATCCTTGAACTGAGAGCCTTGGGCCTTAAAAGTGTAAGCCTGCTGTATCTGGGATACCGTGATGAACAGAATGACTGGCTTTCTGCTATGAAGAAAGTAAGGGTTCCTATGGAGGAATTCGTTATTAAAAAATAAGAACATTAATTTCAGCCTATGGAATCTTCAGAAAACTTAAAGCTGGAAAACCAGATCTGCTTTCCCCTTTACGTGATTGCCAAAGAGATCACCGGTCTGTACCGTCCTTTTCTGGATGAGCTGGATATGACCTATCCGCAATATCTCGTGATGATGGTGCTTTGGGAGCATGATGGTATGACGGTAAGTTGCATCGGCGAAAAGCTGTACCTCGACAGCGGTACGCTTACTCCGTTGTTGAAAAGGCTCGAAGCCAAAGGACTCATCACCAGGCAGAGAAAGAAAGAAGACGAAAGGGTAGTGGAAGTATTTATTACGGAAGCAGGTCAACAGCTGAAATCAAAAGCTTGTTCAGTTCCCGAAAAAATCGTCAACAGCACCAAGGTGGATCCTGAAGACCTGATGCGGCTGAAAGAAAGTGTCCAGAACATCATTAAAACATTAAAAGAATAAAATGAAAGCATTATATACCACAAAGGTAACCGCAACAGGGGGAAGAAACGGACGTGTAAAAAGTGAAAACGGTGTGCTTGATACCGAAGTAAAAATGCCTAAAGCACTGGGCGGGGCCAATGATGACTATGCCAATCCTGAAATGCTTTTCGCAGCGGGCTATGCAGCATGTTTTGACAGTGCCCTGAACCGGGTGATCAGCCTTTCAAAAACTCAAACCGGAGAAACTTCCGTAACGGCGCAGGTGAGCCTGGGCCAGCTGGACAACGGAGGATTCGGACTAGCCGTTGAGCTGGATGTGAACATTCCGGGCGTTTCGCAGGAAGAAGCTCAGTCGTTAACAGAAAAGGCCCATGAAATATGTCCGTATTCCAATGCGACAAGAAATAATATCGAAGTGAAACTTTCGGTAACGAATCAGTAAGATGTGTGAAGTGATTTTGGTGATTCTGCCGGGCCTTAAAGGCCCGGCAGATTTTTTTTACCGGTTATTCAGCGGATCAGCTCAAAGATCCTGGTGACTTCCGAATTCTTGTGTTCAGAATAAAGATGGGCGTGAAATTCATTAAGTTTCCTCAGCAGGACCAACAGCTGATCCTTTTCATTCAGGCTGCCGGAAAGAACTTGGGACGTCATATCCACCTTTTCTACAGACTGGTGAAACATGGCTTCACCTTTTTCGGTCAGCTTAAGCGTTTTGCTCCTTTTATCCGCTTCATCATGGCGTTCTTCAATCAGTCCGTAATCCAGCAGCCTTTTCAGGATCTGCGTCCCGGTCAGTTTTTCATGCCCGCTGCATTCAATAGCTGAAAATACCTTGTTCCGCCTTCTTCTCTTTCCTGCCTCTTGGCCAGATATAAAGCCGTACCCAATTTCAATATTAATGATATCATCCTCCATTTGCTTATTACAGCGATAATTCGTACTTTTAAGTATTCTGGTGCGAAAAATTTTTCGCAAAATGAAGTATTGAACGAAAGATTGAATGCTTCTGAATATAATATGTTTCACTTAAATTATAATCATATGAAAGTAGGTTTAATAGGATTCGGAAAGGCAGGGAAAGCCGTGGCTAATGTCATTCTTCAGCACGAAGAATTTTCCCTGGAATGGGTGCTGAGAGACAGTACAGTGATGGAGAACGGCTCAGCCAAAGAGCTGTTGGGGATTACGGCTCCAGATCCTGCGGTTATTGTTTCCCAACAGGGGCTGGAGATCGGAGATTTCCTGGATGCGCATCCGGTAGATGCCATCATCGACTTTTCTACGGAAGACGGGATTTATACTTATGGTGAAGCGGCGGCTGAAAGACAGATTAAAATCATATCCGCCATTTCTCATTACCATGAACACGAAAAAGAATTCCTGAAGAAGCTTTCGGAAAACACGGTGGTATTCTGGTCACCGAATATTACCTTAGGCGTTAATTATCTGTTGTTTGCCGCCTCGATGTTGAAAAATATAGCCCCGGAAGTGGATATAGAATTAATTGAAGAACATTTCAAAGCCAAAGCCGGAATTTCCGGGACTGCTGTAAAGATTGCAGAAACGCTGGACATCCGGACGGAAAGCATCAATTCGGTACGGGCCGGAGGAATCGTTGGCAAGCATGAGGTAATCTTTGGGTTCCCTTATCAGACCGTACGCCTGGTGCATGAATCGATTTCCAGGGAAGCGTTCGGGAACGGGGCTTTGTTTGTAGCGAGGAACCTGAAGGGTAAAGAGAACGGATTGTACCATTTTGAAGATATCCTTAAACCTTATTTCTTCAATGAGGCACAGCCGCAGTTATCGTAGAAGCTGCAGTATAAATCATATCAGGCCGGTCATGTGTTTATCACAGTCCGGCTTTCTTTTTTTCTGTATTCATTAGGCGAATATTTTTTTTCTGCTTTAAAATATTTTCCGAAATGTGACCTGTCACTGAATCCAAGGCCGTAGGCAATTTCTGCAATGGAGAGGGTCGTATGGAGCAGCAGCCGTTCCGCTTCCAGGATTACACGGTTTTTAATTAGTTGCCCAGCTGTCATATCGAGGCGCTCCCGTATGACGGCGTTAAGGTAATTTGGGGTGATGCTGAGTTTTTCCGCATATTCGGAAGTGCTTTTCAGTTCCCTGAAATTCAGGTTAACCAATTCTGAAAACTTGTCTGCCAGTTCTTTCTTGCGATCCGGAGCTTCCTGAATAGGATGGACAGGACGTGTATTCCGGATGTATTTCAGCATCATCACTTTAAGCTGGAGGCATGCTATCTCTTTGAACAGGCTGTTTCGGGAAGAATATTCTTTTTTCAGGGCCTCGAAGCTCTGCCACAGGTCTTTCCTTTTTTCAGCGGTAAGTCCTGTGATACTAGGGAAAAGATCTTCCAGTGCCGTATCGCTTTTAATAAGTCTGTTGCCGGTGTAAATGTAATTGTAAAACGATTTCGTGAACAGGATAACACTGCCTTCACAGGCTTCGGTGCCGGTAAAGCTGTACGCCTGATGGTAGTTGATGAAAAAAAAGCTGTTGGGGCGGATTTCAAAAATCTGGTGGTCGATCTGAAGGCTGCCTTGTCCTTTGCTGAACATCAGCACCGCATAAAACTTGTTTTTAAAATGGCTGCCATCTATGGCTTTACAGAGAAATTCTGAAACTGTAAGAAGCACAAGCTCCCCCCTGAGTATTGAATGAGTACCCAGTTGATTTAAAGTGAAGGTCCTGATATCCTGGTTCAGCATACTATGGCGTGCATGAATGATGTATAAAGATAGGCAGAATCTTTTATGAACGGGCCAATCAGCACCATTTATGGTTTGACTGTTACCTAAACATCCGAGATTATATGATGGAAAAAATAGTGATGAATACTAAAGATCAGTTACTGATCAATTCCTGAATTCCAATATTTTAAGCTCGTTGCCTGCCACGTGGTGAACGACTTTTTTATCCACATAATCGGAATTCATCGCCCTGAGCACGGCCATGTAATTCATGGTGAATTCGAGGGTATCTCCCACCTTAAATCTTGAAGCATTGTTTCCGAGGTCTAAAATCATCATATCCGAGCTGGCACCAATGATCTCTACTTCCGGGTCGACCGGACGGATGTTTTTCTGGTCAATATCCAACAGCCCGACATCTGCAATGGCTCTTACTGTAGTTTTTCCGATGTCTTTTTTGTTATATACCGGCGTATCTCCGGTAAGGTTGGTCCCGGCCGTTCCGGCCGGAACCACCGGCTTTTCCCTGATCTCAATAATTTCTACCGTCAGGGTAAACACATCCTGATACATCCCGCTGATCACAGAATCTCTGTAAACATCCGTTCCGAAGAAGAGTGTTTCACCGATCCTGAAATGATTGATGCCTTCAGGAACCTGGTTTTTAAAAAGCAGGGGGATCGTCACGGAAGATCCGGCAGATACGTAAGGGATTTTCCTGCCGTACATGTGTTCCACGATTTCTTTGTACCGGTTCAGCTTGAAAAGCTTCTTTTCATCAGGGAGGATGCCGTTCAGGCAGTTGAGGTTCGTTCCGATGCCGACGATTTCTATATTCGGCAGGTTTAAAATTTCCCCGAAAAACTTGGGCAGGTCTTTGGCCATGATGCCTTCGCGCAGCTCACCCATTTCCACCATGATGACGATCTTATGTATTTTCTGCTGCTGTACGGCTTCTTCAGACAGGGCTTTTATGGTATTCAGTTCCGTATTGAAGCTAACATCGGCAAACTGTACGATACAGGCGGCCAATCTCCGTGCGGGAGGTTTGATGTATATCGTTCGGGTATCCGGAGAAAGGTCTTTAATTGTTTTAAGGTTGCTCAGCCTGGAGTCACAGAGGTCTTTACCGGTCATCTGCAGGACGACTTTCAGGAATTCCTCATGGCCGCACAATAATTTGGCTACAATAGCCCAGTGGATTTCATGATCGGCAAAGAGCTTTTCCAGATATTGATAATTATGAAAAAGTTTATGGGAGTTTAAGGTAATGTATGACATATTATTTTTTTAAGCGCATTTCAAGGTATTTGCTGGTAAAGCCCAGCTTTTCATAGAGGTGCCTGGCCGGGTTATCCGGTTCGCAATGGAGCGCGATGTCTCCGTCTGCGGTTTCAATGGCTTTCTGCATCAGCTGTTTTCCGATGCCCTTACCGCGCTGTTTTTTGTCTGTGGCAATGTAGACGAGGATGTATTCAGGGATATACCCCTGCATTCCGGTTTTGTTGAGGACTACGCAACCGGTCATTTCGCCGGTGACTGAATCTTCAGCCGTAATGATGATGCCTCCCGGGCTGTGGTTTTTTCCCAGGGCATAGTCTATGGCTTTTTGTATGTCGGGTTCAGGATCACCGTATTGTTCCAGGTGTCGGAACAGGAAATTGGCGATCTGTTTCTGGGTGTTGTCTGCTGCTTGCTGTCGTTCGTTGTAAATATATAGTTTTGTCATTATCATTTTTTATCCCGGAATAGGAAGCGTAATATCATAAGGAGTATCCTGTCCGGTATCTTTTCTTTGTTCTGTCTTAGGTTTGTAAAATAGAAGGGCCACATCTGTGGTGTTAATAATTTTTCTTAAAAAGTTTTCCGCAAAAAGGGCTTTCCAGCTCTGTTCGTCCTGATAATTCAGGATAATGATATCGGCTTTTGCCGCTTTTGAGAACGTAGCAATCACGGTGGCTTTATCCGGAGCTTCAAAAAACTCTGCGGTGTAGTCTGCCGATCTTTCATACAGCTTCTTTTTTAGGCCTATAAACTCTTTTTTCAGTTCATCGGAAGTTTCCGTATCACCAATGCCCAAGAGTTCTATCGTGCTGTCATTCCTTTCGGCGATAGATAAGGCAAAGTCCAGTTTGTCATCCAGGTTATGGGTAACCCTTACCGGAAAGACCATCTTTTTAAACCGGTATTTTTTAAAGCTTTTCGGGACCATCAGCACAGAGGTGTTCGCTTCAGACAATATGCTGTACGAGTTGGAGCCCAGGATAAACTGTTTGATTTTCTGTTCTCCAGAAGTTCCTACAACAGTAAGGTCGGTATTATCTTCTGCAATCAGGTCATTGATGCTCTGGATGAGGCTTCCATGCCGGATTTCTGTTTTGATGTTAAGTGTGCTGCATCTTTCAGCAAGTCCCTTCTGTATTTCAGCCAGGTTGTTTTCAGCCAGGCTGATGCTTTCCTGTGTTACCTCATTGCCTATGACCTGCTTGTAGCTTCTGTCGATCAGGTAAAACTGGTCTACGACATGAAGTACGGTAAGTGCAGCCTCATGCCGTACGGCAATATGGAAGGCCATTTCAACAGCATTTCCTGATTTTTCGGAAAAGTCTGTGGCAACAATTATATTTTTGATTTTGGTGGGCATAGATTTCATGATCGTTGAGTGGTGCAAAGTTATAAGGGTTAAATACTAAACTGTGTGAGAAAACCGTGCTAAAGTGGTCTGTTTTACTGTTGTGTGATATCTAAAAACCAGATCGGTATTTTACTATTATGAATAAAACCCTTTCGGTAGATGCATAATATGCTAATGTACTTTGGTAATGGTTCCGTGGCCAATCAGATCAGGACCTTCAAAGAAATCGAAGTCCTGGCCTTCATATAAGCTGCTGATGATCTCCTCTGCATTCAGAAGGGCAATTTCCGCCTGTACGGTATCTCCGAGGAAAACGAGTTCTGTATCCGGGTAAGTCTGTACGCAGGTAATCATGTCCTGCTGAGGAGGGAACTGTATGGCCGGCCGGTAGCCAGAGGATACCGGTGTGCTTCTGCCACCCTTGCTTTCGGGGGCAAAACTGAGCTGAGCTGTAAAATGGGATTTTATTTTCATTGTAATGGGTAGTTTTTTCCGGTGAAGGGACCGGGATTTTTAAAAACATGAAGATGACAAAAATCACAACTGCTGCCTGTAAAATCAGCAGCAGTGATTAAAATTATCAGATCACATATTTTTTAATGCCTTCCATAATGCCCTGCCACAGCATATTAAAGAAACTTCTCTCAGGATCTCTTTTCTTTTCGATCAGGACATATTCCGGTTCGCCGGTGGATTCATTTTTCACAAACCAGTTGGCTACCGTGGACAAAAGTTTTCTTTCATTGCCTTTTTTGTTGAGGAGGTTCACATACATATCGCTGTATTTAAAATAGAACTTCCCGGCAATCCCGGCATTGCTTCCGTAATAGTCGAATTTAATATAGTCTATTTTACCGTCGAGCGTTACATTGAGGTACGGACGCACAAAAAGGTTTACATTGTCTGCGGACAGCTTGCTGATTTTCCCGTCAATGGTAAACTGATCCTGTGGATTGCTTACGTCGAACTTCCAGTGCACATCGGTGCTGGCATTATTGTAAAAGGCAAAATTCACATCAGCCTTTACCGTGGTAGGCCTTCCTTTGATTTTCGCATTGTTCACATCACTGATTTTACCATTGAAATCATTGAAGGTGATTTTTCCGGGAATATTATTGTTCTCCGCATTCTCCTCGTATTCAAGGTTTGAATTGGTGATGTTGATGCTTTTAACGAAGAGCGGGATTTTAACGCCTCTCAGCTTTTTGCTGAACAGGTATCGTGGGCTGTTATCATCCGGTGGGGCAAGGTCATGGTAAATATTGCAGTGGATGCCATCGATGTTCACCTGGCTGATATCAATGACCGGGTTCTTAAACAGTTCCGACTGGCGGTCGGTAATTCCGATCTTTCTGGCACGGATGGTATACAGGTCGGTTTCCTTTGCGATCACTCTGCTGAACGCAGCCCTAGAATATTTTGGAAGATAGGCCAGGTTGCGGATCTCGGTATAATTTCCTGAATTTTTCACGTCGCCTACCTTTAATGAATAGTATTTTCCTGCATCTAAATTGATATTGCGTGCCGTAATCAGGTGTCTGGCCGCTTTAAAGGGCAGTCCGTTTTTCAGGTATTCCTTACCGGAAGTTACTTTATCCAGCCTTGCATCCAGCTGCGCTACCGCAAGATGGGTTTTTCCCTGTTTAACTTGAGTGATTTTCGCTTTTGATATGTTAATAAAGCCTAACTGTGCCGTAAAATCAGGATCTGCCGAATTTTTTTGGCTCTTTTTAGCTGCCTTGCGTATGGCAGATACGATTTTAATGTCCGGCGACTGAATGTCTATTCCGCCTAAAAGGATGTTGAGTTTTTGCCCTACATATTTTGTACGGTTGTTAAGAATCCTGATTTTATCTGTACGGATGTTGAACAGGTCTTTGTCTGTACTCTTGCCTAAGGCAAGCATTTCAAACTGCTCTATCAGGATGTCTGCATTGTTGGATGAGATCCGTTTGATTTTAAGGGCCTGGTGCGGACTGGCTTTGAAGTAAATGTTATCCGCCTCAATATCATGGTTGGTAAAGCGGAACGGTATTTTTTCCTTGACCGTATTTTTATCAAAGACAATATTGCTGAGCTTGAAGTTGAAATTGTCAACCGAAGCGGTTCTATCCTGATTGGCTTGCAATACCATGATTTTCCCTTTCTGGAAATCGATGTTTTTCATCCCGATTTTCATTTCTATTTCTTTCGGGTTCTTCTCTTTTTCCACCGTGTTTTTTCCTGTGGACATTACTTTAAGATCCGGCCGGTTGAAGATGACATCAGAAACAATCAGGGAATCCTGATTGATCATAAAATCTTTGGCGAGTAGACGTTCAGATGAAAAATCGAATACGTTTTTAGCGTTGTACTGCTGAGGCTTCCGGGTCGGTTTCAGATGAAACTTTTGAAGGTAAAGTGTTTTATTGGCGGCAAGAATGCGGTCTGCATTAATTTCGTAAAAGTCGTTCACACCAATCTTTACGGTTGTTGCATTCACTTTGAATTCCTTAAATGCCAATGGGATTTTAGCGTCATTATCGCTCTGGCGGATGTCTTTCAGGCGTACATTGATGTCTTTCCCCTGGAAAACAGGCTTTCCGTCAGCACTGATGATGTCTGCAAATACGTTGTTGAGTTCAATATTATTAATGTGAATATCCTTCTGTGCTTTTCTGGCGGTGTCCTTGGCCTTTTTTGGTGCCAGTTTTATATTAAGCTGCGCATCGGAAAGTACGAACTGATCGGCATGATATGCTTTCTTGAACAGGGCTTTCCAGATGCCGAAGTCACGGATCTGGATTTTTTTTACTGTACCGTTGATCTGGGTGATTTTCGCATCATCAGGATTTTTGGTGGATATGCTAAGGTCTGTAGCGGTGAAATTTCCGGAAAGGAGGCTTAGGTTAAAATCCTTGAGCTTCAGGTGATAAGGCGTTTTGCTGTTGACAACATCCGGCAGTTTCCGCTGAAGATAAAAGTCCAGTGCAAAAGGAAATATCAGGATCAACACTACGATACCAATACCGGTTCCTAAAAGCCATTTTTTTCGGTTGTTTCTTTTTTTAACAGGTTTTTCTTCCATCACCAATGAAATTTTCACATTTCCTTAACAAATCAAACGGTATTCCAATTTATTTTAATTTTGACTTTAAAAGTGACTATATTTTTAAATATTTCCGGACTTATCCCGCAAACTCTTTAAATAATTCATGGCAGATGCATTTTCAGATGCAGATAATCAATTTCAGAATATCATTTTTAACACTCAGTTTTGTTATGAAAATCCAGGATCAATTCTTACGGAATGATTTATGCACTTTGCTGATTACCCATATTCACCAAAAACATCAATATACGTATGAATACCCCGACAAAAACAATTCTTATGGGAGCTGTAGCCGGCCTTTTGGCTTCCTGGATCAAATCCATTGCAGAACCGCCCTTACAAAAAATAGGAGAAGATTATTTCCCGCCCGAGCCCGGACAGCTTGAACTGAAGGGTGCCGACGTTACCCATCAACCCGAAAATATGCCGCCGGCAGTACTGGCGAAAAGCGTTTACAAAGAATATACCCACCAGGAGCTTTCCAGTGAACAGACCCAACAGGCCATGACCGGTATCCACTACACTTTAGGCGCCGTGATAGGGATAGCCTATTTTTTAGCGCTGAGGAAAAAAGGCCGTGTAATCCCTGCCCAGGGGCTGGTTGCCGGAACCGTAATCTGGGCTGCAACACACGGATCCCTGGTTCCGGCACTGGGCCTTCAGGGTAAAGTGAGCGAAATGCCTGCTTCGTGGTGGGTATGGGAATTTGGTTCCCACCTGGTTTTCGGGGTAGCGCTGGAACAAAGCAGAATCATTTTCAATAAAGTGTTCTGAGGATCCACAGGAAGCGAATTTTCGAAAGGGCAAAGATGAAGAGTAAAATGATCGAGCCTAAGTTTGGCTAATCAGGTGGTCTGTTTTGCAAAAGGCGATTTTGCAATGCTGCTTTTTAATGGTCTTACACGATATCAACAGTACCATTACATATCGTATTCCAGCTCTCAGCCTGATCGGTCCTCTTCGCTTTCCTCACGCTGCCTGGTATTTGAAGATCTGCCTCTTTCTGGCATAATAATAGGTAAGTATTAGGAAACAACATTCACAATCTAAAATCATTCACCAATGAAATCAGAAGATATTTCAGGAAAAAGCCTCAGCGGTAAAACCGTGGTCATTACCGGCGGAACCAGCGGGGTAGGAAGGGCTACCGTAGAAGCATTTGCCCTGGAGGGATGCCATATCGTAGTTGCTGCCCGCGGCAAAGAAGCCCTTGACGAAACCGTTGCCCTGTGCAGGGATCTGGAAGTAGCTGTTATCGGGGTGCCTACAGACGTATCCGTTGCGGAAGAAGTAGAAAACCTGGTGCAGACTGCATTACAGTTCAACGGAAGGATAGACATCTGGGTCAATAATGCAGGAGTGATGTCCAGCGGAAAATTCGAGGAGATCCCTATGGAAGTGAATGAACAGGTGATCAAAACCAACCTTTTCGGATATATGCACGGGGCGTATAGTGTGCTTCCTGTTTTCAAAAGACAGCAGGAGGGAGTCCTCATCAACAATATATCCATCGGCGGATTCATGCCTGCGCCTTATAGTGCGGTCTATTCATCCACTAAATTCGGGATCAGGGGCATGATGGAATGCCTGCAGGGGGAAATTTCAGACTTCGCAGACATCCATATCTGCAATATCTATCCTCAGATCCAGCGGTCTACCGGGAATATGCATTCTGCCAAGTATTCCGGGCTGGATTTTAAAATTCCTCCGTTCGCAGCTGATCCCAGAGATACCGCAGCGAGCATCGTTAAACTGGCCAAGAACCCGAAAAAAGAAAAATTCCCGGATGCCACGTCCTTATTCCTGAAAACCGTATACGGGCTGTTTCCAAAACCGGTCATCAACGTAGCTTCGGCAGGCATGAGACTGATGATGAAAATCAAAAACGCACCGGATGACAACGGGAACGTGCTGCAACCTTCCCAGGAACCGCATCGCATCTATGGTGAAACCATCCTTCCGGTTCCTTCCCGCAAAACCAAAATAGCCCTTCTGGCCGGTCTCGGTCTTGGCATTGCCTATATGCTGATGAAAAAGAATTCCGGTTCCGAAGAAACCTGTGATTAACCTTTAACACACAATATATGAACACCAACACATTAAAAAATATCGGAAAATATGCATTGGGCGGAATGCTCATCACGGCCGGTATCGGTCACCTTACATTTGCCAGAAAAGCCTTCCGTGCCCAGGTGCCGGAATGGGTACCCCTTGAAAAAGATGATACCGTTTTCTATTCCGGAATCGCGGAAATTGCCCTGGGTGCATCCATCATCGGAGCTTCAGAAGAGCAGCAGAAACTGATCGGCAAGGTAGCCGCAGGATTTTTCACCGCCATCTTCCCCGGCAACATTTCACAATACGTCAACCGAAAAGACAGCTTCGGACTCAATACAGACCAGAAAAGGCTCGGCAGATTGTTTATGCAGCCGCTGCTGGTGGCCTGGGCGCTGGGAACGATGCAGAAGAAATAATATGATTTTATATGAATCTTATAGTGGCTCCAATTTGTATTGGAGTTTTTTTATTTATTACTTATATTGACATATAATATTTAATAAATTTGCTAAATAATACCATAATTAATATAGCTTTCTAGAATTCTTATATTAGCTTAAAATTATTTCATTAAAACTGATCATGATAGACATAAAAACATTAGATGCAATTTTAAAATTCCGTGACGAAAGAGACTGGGAAAAATTTCATAATTCAAAAGATTTAGCTGTAGCATTATCAATTGAAGCTTCTGAGTTGTTGGAACTTTTTTTATGGAAGGAAAATGAAAACTTCAATAAATCTAAATTTGAAGATGAATTAGCAGATGTTATGATGTATGCAATTCTTTTAGCTAATAAAAATAATATTGATCTTAATTCTATCATTCTTTCGAAACTTGAAAAAAATAAACAAAAATACCCTGTTGAAAAAGCAAAAGGCCGCTCTGATAAATATGATGAATTATAAAAGATTCTAGATGAAAGATTTTAAAATTAATCAATACGATTTTAAGTTGGACGAGCTCAAAACAAAAATTGCTCAGGATCACGTAGATTATTTATCATGGCCATTAGTATACTTATTAAAAAATAATGGTTCCAAGAAAGCATATGTAGGTGAAACGACAGATATTGCTAATAGGTTAAGAACACATTTAAAATCACCTGCAAAGATTACATTGTCATCGGTGGATATTATTACTAGCAGGTTTTTTAATAAATCTGCTACTTTAGATTTGGAATCTAATTTAATCAAATATATGTCTGCTGATGGACAGTATGTATTACAAAATGGCAATCTTGGAATTGCGAATCATCATTATTATCAAAAGAAAGAAACTTATTGGAAGCTTTTTGAAGGTATATGGAATGAACTAAATGCGTTAGGAATAACAAAGCACTCTCTTTCCTATATAGATAATTCCGATTTATTTAAATACTCACCATATAAATCCCTTTCAAAAGAGCAGATTGAAGGATTAAAAGTGATCTTAAATTGTTTGTTGGATCCATCTGCTAAAGTTTCAATAATAAATGGTGGTGCAGGCACAGGGAAGACAATTATGGCAATATTCTTATTTAAATTATTAAATACAGATTTCGCAGATTTTAATCATTCGGATTTTGATGAAGAGGATGACAAACTTTTTGTTTTACTTAAAAAAGTTAAGGCTAAATACAAAAAAATAGATATGGCATTGGTTATTCCAATGGCATCATTTAGGAAAACAATTTCTAAAGTTTTTAAAAACATAAAAGGTTTATCAGGTAATATGGTTGTAGGACCTTCAGATATTATTAAAAAGACATATGATGTATTAATTGTTGATGAAGGACACAGATTAAGAAGAAGAGTAAATTTAGGATCTTACTATGGTACATTTGATACTAATTGTTTAAAATTGGGACTTAATAAGTTTACTGCTTCAGAATTGGATTGGATAACCATTCAAAGTGAAAAATCTATCATCTTTTATGATCAATACCAGTCCATAAAGCCTTCGGATATTCTTAAAGAAAAATTTCTAGATTTAAAAGCCAGAAAAGATGTTCGTGTTGAACATTTACAATCACAACTCAGAGTTTTAGGTGGAAATGAATATGTAAAATTTGTAAATGATATTTTTGATGGAAATACTGTGTTAAATAAATATTCTGCGTTACAATATGAGTTTCTGATCTTTGATGATTTAAAAGAGATGATTCATGAGATTAAAAAAAAAGAAAAAGAATTCAAATTATCAAGGATCGTTGCCGGCTATGCTTGGGAATGGGTTTCAAAAAAGAACGGTGATCAATATGATATTGTAATTGAGGAAAACAAATTACGCTGGAATAGTGTAACAAGTGATTGGATCAATTCAAAAAACTCACTGGAAGAGGTAGGGTGCATACATACAGTACAGGGATATGATCTAAATTTTACAGGTGTAATCATAGGTCCTGAATTTGATTACGACTTTGATAAGAAAAAGTTTGTGGTATATAAGAACAAATATAAAGACAAGAATGGTAAAAACTCAATTAAGGATGAGACGTTTCTTTTAGAATATATAATCAATATTTACAGAACGCTTTTATTGAGAGGAATAAGAGGAACTTATTTATATGTTTGCAATGATAATCTTAGAAAATTTTTTAACCAGTACGTAAAAAACTATAGTCAGGAAAATAAAGGTGCAAAAATTAGAATACTAGAGTTTAAAACTGAAACTTCAATACCTTTGTTTGATTTGGAGATATCTGCAGGATCATTTTCAGAACTACAGGAATTGGAAAATATAAAATACATTGATGTTCAAGAGAAGTTGAATCCCGATGAATATTTCGCCTGTAAGATTGTAGGAGAATCAATGAATAAGATTATAAAAAATGGGAGTATTTGTTTGTTTAAGAAGTACATTGGCGGATCCAGAAATGGGCTTGTTACTCTAGTAGAAAACAGGAACGTTTTTGATGAATCAGGCTCACGTTTCACAGTGAAAGAGTATATGAGTAAAAAGTTATTTGACGAAAATGGGTGGCAGCATGAAGAAATTACACTTTTACCCAAATCATTTAATTCAGAAATTAAGCCGATTATTCTTAGAGAAGAAGAGACCATCGATCTTAAGGTAGTTGGAGTATTTATAAGAGTTATTAGTTAATTTTCATCTAACAAGTTGACCTATTAACAATAATATCATATTACCAAAACCCATCAAAATTCTTAATATCTATACTAACCACAGTTACGGATAAGCTGACTGCTTAAACGGCTATTCGGCGACTCAATAATACTGCTTCCCTGAGGCAGTATTTTTTATTGGCACATGTGGTAGATTTTTCATCCACAAATAAACTATATAGATCCTAAAATCAGATTCATAGACTTGCAGCCAGCCAACTAAGCTGTGAAGGGTTTTAAAGGGAAGACTTAGCCCAATACACTATTATCAGAGGCTTGCAAAGAAAGTTGTACGAATATTTTAAAAAAAATTATTTCGCAAAACAAAAAACTACGGTATTTTAGTATTCTTATTCAAGAGCCCTTTCTATGAAAAAGATGATTCCTTCCTATCGCAATCAATTGGAAAATTCGGCAGTCAGGCTGATGCCTTTGTCTGTTTTCAATGAGAAACAGTCAGAAATTCATCGGGATGATCATTACATGTTTATCATCCAGAAAAAAGGCGATTTTAAATTGGAAGTGGATTTTAATACCATTGAACTGCTGGGACCCTCACTTTGTTTTGTAGGACCGGGGCAAATTCATCAGTATGTTGCTCAGAAAGATAATGAAGGATGGTTTTTGTTTGCAGAAGCTGGAAGCATTTCCGAATCGTATCAGGAAACAATGGATATGCATCAATGGCTTCATCAGTCTGTGAACGTTAATGACAACGATTGGATCTTTGACCTGCTTGTCCTGCTTGCAAAGATAGAAGAAGATACAGCACGATCTCCAGCCATAGAACGATCATTGACAGATGCTGCCGTAGGAACAATTGTTTCACGAATTTCAGAAGTGCCCGGGTCAGGGTTCAGGCAGGATTGCCAGAGATATTCTATTACCAGACAATTCAAAAAGCTGGTTTCCGATCATTTCAGAAATATCAAACAAGTACAGCAGTATGCTGAGTTATTGACCATCACCCCATTGTATCTGAATGAAGCCGTGAAGGAAGTTACAGGATATCCTGCCAGTTTCTGGATACAGCAGAAAATAGTATGGGAAGCCCGGCGCCTGCTGGTGTATACTACTATGGATGTGAAGCAGATTGCATTTGAGCTTGGTTATGATGATCCTGTTTATTTTTCACGTTTCTTTAAAAGGAGAGCGGGAAAGACTGCCTCAGAATTCAGGACAGAAAACCATGATTTATCCCATCATCACCGTTAAATAGCCATCGGTTCTGCAATTCAACCCTCATAATTTTGTTCCGTCAATCATAACCGAAATATTACAGGATTGATGCTTAAAAATTATGATACAACAAAACAACAACAAACGTATTGCCATTATAGGAGCAGGGTTAGGCGGCTTATGCCTTGCTCAGGGGTTGAAGAAAAATGGTCTGAATGCAACTGTTTTTGAAAAGGATGCATCCCTTAATGCCCGGACTCAGGGCTACAGGATAAGAATCAATGAACCCGGCAGGAAATCTTTGGAAAAATGTCTTCCGAAGAATTTATACCAACTTTTTATTGATACCTGCGCGGCCAGCTGTAGGGGAATGAATGTGCTGACCACTTCCCTTGAATCCTCAAAAAATGATCTGGTAGAATCCTGGAGTGACGGCGTAAAAGAAGTACCTGACCTGAAACCCAACCGGCTGACGCTCCGTGAAATCCTATTGCATGGATTGGAGGAAAACATCAGCTTCGGAAAAGAATTGGCAGACTGGGTAGAATTGGAAAATCACGAAGTGAAACTCATCTTTACTGACGGTACAACCTATACAGCTGACCTGGTAATAGCTGCAGACGGTGTTCACTCTAAAATAGGAAGAGAATATTGTAAGGACCAAAAAATCAACACCGGAAATATAACGATCTATGGCAGAACCTTTTATTCTTCTGAGGCTCTGAAAGTAATTTCACCGAAACTCCAGAAAGGGACATCTGTCATCATTGAAAAGCAGTATTCGCTGATCGTAGATGCTATGGTATTTGATGGTTCTAAAAAAGATGCTTCCTGGGATATCATAAGTCCTGTTTCAGATTATTTCTATTGGGCTTTTATAGGAAATCCTGAGGCTTTCGGACTGTCACAGGCAGATTTTTACAATTATACAGCAGAAGAGATCTTTCATCGTATTCATCAGCTTACCTGTAACTGGCATCCTCAGTTGAGGGCATTATTCGATCATGCTGACCAAACATCCTTATCTGTTACTCCTATACGGTCATCGTTGCCTAAAGAGCCCTGGCCATCAGGAAATATTACCGCACTGGGAGATGCCGTACATACCATGAGCCCTGCAGGAGGCGTAGGAGCCAATACAGCATTTATAGATGCTGCACTTTTAACGGAAAATATAATGGATAAAAACAATTTCTCAGCAGCCATTGCAGATTACGAGGATAAAATGAGGCTGTACAGCAATCGAGCAGTGGAAATATCTTTGCAAGGCGGCGAAATCCTTCACGGTAATGATGAAAAAGAATGATTAACAAATCATTTTGTAGTCAGAAACAGGAACAGGGTCAGTGAATTTTATTTCATTGACCATTTCTTTGATAACAAATCATACCCAGACAAATGCCTCTTTACGGTTTTCCGTAATTTTTTTCTGCAGGTTATTTGTAGTTTCGGAGCATAATAAAGAGCAGTTTTGCTCTTACCCCTAAATCAATAACTATGAATAAAAAATTGACTCCTGCGGATCTCTTTTTGGGAATACTCGCGTTACTGCTGATCAGCGTCAGCTTCTATCAGACCTGGCTGGGTCTGGAACAGATCTTCGGGCCTGCCTCACTGGTGATTGCCCTGGTTTTATCTTTGCTGTTGTTGTTCCTGTGCTGGATGCTCCGGGCGGCCAAACTGGATGGGCGGCCTACCGGAAGCCTGGTAGGGATCTACATCTTCATTGCCTCCTTTTGCTTCATTGCCAACTTCAATGCGCTTTATACACGGTTCATGAAAACGGATATTTATGCGAATGAAGTGCGTGACATCAATAAACAGTATGCCGCATTGGAAAATGAAGTAGAATCCAAACTCAGCTATAAGTATAATAAAGCGACCACCCAGAATATTGAGATCAAGAAAAAGCAGCTGATGGAGCAGATCAAGGATCCCGGGAATACGGGTATCGGCTCTCGTGCCCAGTCGCTGATCCGGGATATCGAAAACCTTACGGGACAAAAAGTAGATTTGCTTACCCCCGTTGGCAATGACTATGAAGACCTTTCCAACAGGATGGGCCAGCAGATCGATAACATCATTTCCGATCTGTCTCCTGAAGAGCGAAGCCTGAAAACGGATATCGGAAAAGCTTCCCAAAAGTGGGATGCCATCATCCAGAACCTTCTGAATTTATCCAAAAAAGAAAAAGACCAGCAATCCCAGGGCGTTATTGATGAATCCCTGACGGAGTACAACCGTTTGGGAAGCCGTGCACAGACTGTATTAGGAAACGGCAAGATCCATTTTGAACCCGTTGTTTCGCAGACCCAGGAAGTGGGAAAGATCGGTTTTGCATTTGAGCATGCCATCAAACACTTCGGAATGTACCAGTTTGTGGTACTGGCCGGATGCATCCTGCTGGATTTTGTTATCGTTATCATTATCCTACTGGTAACCAATTCGGACGGACACCGCGGAAACAGTGGCGGCAGCGTATTCAGCAATAAAAGAAGCGGTAAAACCTTAATCCCCAACCAATAAACCATGGAAAACGGTAATGAACAGCTCAAGCCCCTTGCACTGGAACAGGAGCATGAGGCAGAATACCAGCCTTTGAGGCCCCTGTTATTCGATCCTAAAGAAACACCTCAGGATGATTTTGTGCCCGTAGCCAAAACCATATCCAATGATATCAAAAATAAGGACAGCAATTTCATTTTCTTCTTCGGGACTTCGGAATCCGGAAAGTCGGTTATCCTTTCTTCCATGCTGTATTACCTTAAATCCTATGCCGGAGTCCTTCGACCGAAACTGGGAACCCCCAATACCAAGGAAGCCAACGTCCTTTTATCCGACTTTTTCGAAAATATCCGCCAGGGAATACTCCCGAACCGGACGACCAGGGATCACGTTACGCGGCTTGATCTGGTCTTTGAACCTAATAACAAATCAAAACGGGTAGTGCCCATAGACCTTACTTTCCTGGAAACCTCCGGGGAAAACCATAATGAGATCAGGAGGGGAGGGAATTACCACAGCAGCATCGAATCTTTCCTTAATGCCAATGTTCCTATCACCTTTGTTATTGTTACCAGCTATGAATCTGCCCACCGGGAAGACAGCCTGATCAACGAATTCCTGGATGAACTCGAGCGCAAAGGCAAGAACCTGAGGTCGGTAAATGCCGTATTGGTGATTTCCAAATGGGATAAGTCCGGAAGGATGGATGTGGAAAGTGCTGAAGAACTGGATAACTTTATTATTGAACGGTTACCGATGACCTCGCAGCGCATCAATACCTATGGTTTAACCAAAACCTATTATACGGTGGGAAGCGTGCAGAACAGTACAGGTGAAGAACGGATCAGCCTCTTGAACCTTTCTACCGCGGAGGTATTGTCTAAATGGCTGTACAAAAGCATCGTAGGATATGACCTCGATTATGAAGGGACTTTTTGGGAACGTTTAAAATTCAGTTTTTCCGGATCATGAATACGATGTACTTTTTCTCCGCATTCGGCACCTTCGGGAATCCTAATGGATTCAGGCAGTCCTTTTTTCTGGGCGGAAATCCGGAAACCGTAAAAGATATCCGGACTTTTGACCTGAAAACAGATGCCATCAAGCTCTTCCCGGATACCCGCATTTATGCATTGCGCAAAGACCACAGCGGCAGCCGCAATCTGCTGTCGTATGCCATTTATACTTTTGCCAAGGAACAGAATTCGCACCGGGGCGGGACATTCATTGGGTCAGGACTGATCTTTGCCGGTAAGACCGCTTCCGAAGCTTTAACAATAGAAGTGTTGAATGAATTTCATGATGGCCTTGAAAAAAATAATGTTTCCGAAGGCAGCATCAGCATCGTCCATTCTGATCAGTTTACCATTCATAAACCAAAGGACTTCGATAAGATTGCCTTTAACCTGCGGGAGGTCGATGATCTTAACTTCAGCAGCACGTCTGGAAAATACCTGGTTGTGTATTCGGAAACGGATGTTGCCCAGTTGCAGATACTTTTCAGGAAAGCGGTGGAGCTTCTTCATTCTTACGATACCATTTATTTTACACAGAGCCATGAGATCGGACAGTTTGTAAGAGATAAGGGCCTGTTTAAGATTGTCGATAAACAAGGCTTTGAACAGGAAATCAGTAAGCTTCATGAAGAAAGAGCAAAACTCGTTCAGCAATCCATTGACCGTCTTATGAACGAAAAGCAGCAACTTGAACAAGAACGTAAAAGAGTGGTGGACGATATGAATGATCGCATCAGCCGCAATGAAGCCCGCCACCGGGAAAATGAGAAGAGCATCAGGGAGTCTAAAGAGAAAATCCAGACAGTAACGCTGGAATATCATAAGTATGCAGGTAAAATGGATGAGCTGATCAACGCGCTGAGAACGGAAGGGAAAATGGAAACTGTGAAAAAGCAGCATGAGGATCAGCAGAAAGCTTTTGCAGAAACTATTATCAAAAATAAAGACATCCCGTTTATAGATTCTTTATCATCGTCATTTAAAAGCAGGGAAGTATCTGCTTCTCATGTGCATCCCATGGATGTTTGGGAAGTGGATGAATCTCGGCAGAGATCGCGTAGGAGTAAAAAATCTTCTGTTGATGGTTTTAAAATCGCTACAGTGGTATTGTTGCTGCTATTAATAGGTTCCTATCTGTTTTACTTTTTTTGCCTTGATGGAGCATTAAAACTGGGTATTCCAAGCTTAACTGACTGATATGGTTGCTTATATCATGATGAGGCTTATTTTAACATTGATGGCTGCACAAAATTGAGACTGATCTTATCCTATTTTAAGAGCGAAATTTTTTAACCTAAAGGTCAGTCGATTAACCCTGAAATAGGACATTATTGTCAACTTTATGTTAAATAAATTTGGAAGATGTAGTTAGTAGTTTCTATCTTTGCCCCACTGAAAACGAGAGTATATCAGTAGCGCAGAAGAGCTTTTAGATAAGCGGTATTATTTTATTAGGACTACTTTAAAGAGGTACATGTATAACGGAATATATTTTAAAAACTTTTTCAGAAAAAAAGTTGCAGGGAATAAAAAGTTTTGTATCTTTGCAGTCCCCAATTGAGGGGAGCGCAGGAGTAGGTTGATAGAGTGTTAAGAGAGGGTTAAGGTTAAGAAAAAAAACTTTAAAATTTCTTTCAAAAACATTTGGTCAAATCAAAATAAAGTTTTACTTTTGCACTCGCAAATACGGAATGAAACACTGACAGAAAGAAGTAGTTTTGTATAAAGCGGAAGAAATGAAGATCATTGACATACAATATAACAACCAAGTAAGGAAAAAACTAAAGCGTTAAAAAACTTTGAGTGAGTCAAGACAAACATACAATGGAGAGTTTGATCCTGGCTCAGGATGAACGCTAGCGGGAGGCCTAACACATGCAAGCCGAGCGGTATTTGTCTTTCGGGACAGAGAGAGCGGCGTACGGGTGCGGAACACGTGTGCAACCTGCCTTTATCTGGGGGATAGCCTTTCGAAAGGGAGATTAATACCCCATAATATATTGATTCGCATGGATTGATATTGAAAACTCCGGTGGATAGAGATGGGCACGCGCAAGATTAGATAGTTGGTGAGGTAACGGCTCACCAAGTCGATGATCTTTAGGGGGCCTGAGAGGGTGATCCCCCACACTGGTACTGAGACACGGACCAGACTCCTACGGGAGGCAGCAGTGAGGAATATTGGACAATGGGTTAGCGCCTGATCCAGCCATCCCGCGTGAAGGACGACGGCCCTATGGGTTGTAAACTTCTTTTGTACAGGGATAAACCTACTCTCGTGAGAGTAGCTGAAGGTACTGTACGAATAAGCACCGGCTAACTCCGTGCCAGCAGCCGCGGTAATACGGAGGGTGCAAGCGTTATCCGGATTTATTGGGTTTAAAGGGTCCGTAGGCGGATGTGTAAGTCAGTGGTGAAATCTCACAGCTTAACTGTGAAACTGCCATTGATACTGCATGTCTTGAGTAAGGTAGAAGTGGCTGGAATAAGTAGTGTAGCGGTGAAATGCATAGATATTACTTAGAACACCAATTGCGAAGGCAGGTCACTATGTCTTAACTGACGCTGATGGACGAAAGCGTGGGGAGCGAACAGGATTAGATACCCTGGTAGTCCACGCCGTAAACGATGCTAACTCGTTTTTGGGTTTTCGGATTCAGAGACTAAGCGAAAGTGATAAGTTAGCCACCTGGGGAGTACGTTCGCAAGAATGAAACTCAAAGGAATTGACGGGGGCCCGCACAAGCGGTGGATTATGTGGTTTAATTCGATGATACGCGAGGAACCTTACCAAGGCTTAAATGGGAATTGATCGGTTTAGAAATAGACCTTCCTTCGGGCAATTTTCAAGGTGCTGCATGGTTGTCGTCAGCTCGTGCCGTGAGGTGTTAGGTTAAGTCCTGCAACGAGCGCAACCCCTGTTACTAGTTGCTACCATTAAGTTGAGGACTCTAGTAAGACTGCCTACGCAAGTAGAGAGGAAGGTGGGGATGACGTCAAATCATCACGGCCCTTACGCCTTGGGCCACACACGTAATACAATGGCAGGTACAGAGGGCAGCTACACAGCGATGTGATGCGAATCTCGAAAGCCTGTCTCAGTTCGGATTGGAGTCTGCAACTCGACTCTATGAAGCTGGAATCGCTAGTAATCGCGCATCAGCCATGGCGCGGTGAATACGTTCCCGGGCCTTGTACACACCGCCCGTCAAGCCATGGAAGTCTGGGGTACCTGAAGTCGGTGACCGTAAAAGGAGCTGCCTAGGGTAAAACAGGTAACTAGGGCTAAGTCGTAACAAGGTAGCCGTACCGGAAGGTGCGGCTGGAACATCTCATTTTAGAGCGTCTTTCGGGACGATAAACAAAATTAGTGTCTTAATGACACAAGAACTTACTTAAAGTTCAAGCTTTAGTTTTTTTATTGGTTGCTATATATAATAGATGAATGATAATCGATGAGTGATGAAAACATCACTAATCAGCCATCAATTACCTATTATATAAAATATAAACCCACTAGAAATTAGTAACGGGAAAGAGATTGAGAAATGAAAGAAGGTAATGCGGTATGAAAATATCAATTATTACTGATCAATCATCACTCATAACAGAGTCTCGTAGCTCAGCTGGTTAGAGCGCTACACTGATAATGTAGAGGTCGGCAGTTCGAGCCTGCCCGAGACTACTAATTATAGGGAATTATAGATTATAAATTATAGATTTTAGAATATAACGCAAGTTTGATTTAAAATTTATAATCTAGAATTTAAAATTTCTACTAGAGGGGAATTAGCTCAGCTGGCTAGAGCGCCTGCCTTGCACGCAGGAGGTCAAGGGTTCGACTCCCTTATTCTCCACGGATTATACGAAGTACGTGAGTACAAGAGTATAATGTAAGCGGGTAATAAAAGGATATGTGTATTCTACATAATGACGGAGCCGTCATTAATACATATTACTTGATTACTTAATTACAAGCAAAAAGATCATTGACATTAACGGTAAAGACATCACAAAGAGAAAACCGAGCACTTATAAGTGCTTGAGTAACCTAAAAATAGGAAAGAAATCGTTAAGGGCGTATGGCGGATGCCTAGGCTTTCAGAGGCGAAGAAGGACGTGGTAAGCTGCGAAAAGCTCGGGGGATTGGCACACACGAATTGATCCCGAGATGTCCGAATGGGGCAACCCGGCATGTTGAAGACATGTCACCTCTTAGGAGGAGCAAACCCGGAGAACTGAAACATCTAAGTACCCGGAGGAAAAGAAATCGAAGAGATTCCGTAAGTAGTGGCGAGCGAAAGCGGATTAGCCCAAAAGCTTTTATATGTTTAATAGAATGTTCTGGAAAGAACAGCCATAGAGGGTGATAGCCCCGTATATGAAAGGCATACATAAGTGATAAATGAGTATGGCGGGACACGTGAAATCCTGTCTGAATATGGGGGGACCATCCTCCAAGGCTAAATACTCCTGAAAGACCGATAGTGAACAAGTACTGTGAAGGAAAGGTGAAAAGCACTTCGAATAGAAGGGTGAAATAGAACCTGAAACCGTACGCCTACAAGCGGTCGGAGCAGATTAATTCTGTGACGGCGTGCCTTTTGCATAATGAGCCTACGAGTTAATTTTACTAGCGAGGTTAAGGACTTAAGGTCCGGAGCCGGAGCGAAAGCGAGTCTGAATAGGGCGCATAGTTAGTAGGATTAGACGCGAAACCTTGTGATCTACCCATGGGCAGGTTGAAGCTCTGGTAACACAGAGTGGAGGACCGAACCGGTTGACGTTGAAAAGTCTTCGGATGACCTGTGGGTAGGGGTGAAAGGCCAATCAAACTGGGAGATAGCTCGTACTCTCCGAAATGCATTTAGGTGCAGCGTCGTATATAAGTTTATTAGAGGTAGAGCTACTGATTGGATGCGGGGGTTTCATCGCCTACCAATTCCTGACAAACTCCGAATGCTAATAAATGTTCTACGGCAGTGAGGGCATGGGTGCTAAGGTCCATGTCCGAAAGGGAAAGAACCCAGACCAACAGCTAAGGTCCCTAAATATATGCTAAGTTGAAACAACGCGGTTGGACTGCATTGACAGCTAGGATGTTGGCTTGGAAGCAGCCATTCATTTAAAGAGTGCGTAACAGCTCACTAGTCGAGCGGTCCGGCATGGATAATAATCGGGCATAAGCATATTACCGAAGCTATGGGATTAATTAAATTAATCGGTAGGAGAGCATTCTATCGGCGCCGAAGCAGTATCGTGAGGTATTGTGGAGCTTATAGAAAAGAAAATGTAGGCATAAGTAACGATAAAGGGGGCGAGAAACCCCCTCACCGAAAGACTAAGGTTTCCTCAGCCATGCTAATCAGCTGAGGGTTAGTCGGGACCTAACGCGAACCCGAAAGGGGTAGTGGATGGACAATGGGTTAATATTCCCATACTTGCTCACACTAAAAAGGGGACGGTTCAATGTAGCTACTGGAGACTGACGGAATAGTCAAGGCCTAGCCTTCGGGCGAAGCTGCTGTAGTGAACTTGGATCCAAGAAAAGCCGAAGTGAAGCAACCCGTACCAAAACCGACACAGGTGGTCGAGGAGAGAATCCTAAGGTGCTCGAGTGAGTCGTGGCTAAGGAACTAGGCAAAATAGTCTCGTAACTTCGGAAGAAGAGACGCCAACAGCAATGTTGGCCGCAGTGAAGAGGCCCAGGCGACTGTTTATCAAAAACACAGGACTCTGCTAAATCGAAAGATGCTGTATAGGGTCTGACACCTGCCCGGTGCTGGAAGGTTAAGGAAGGGCGTTAGCGTAAGCGAAGCGTTTGACTGAAGCCCCAGTAAACGGCGGCCGTAACTATAACGGTCCTAAGGTAGCGAAATTCCTTGTCGGGTAAGTTCCGACCTGCACGAATGGTGTAACGATCTGGGCACTGTCTCAGCCACGAGCTCGGTGAAATTGTAGTATCGGTGAAGATGCCGATTACCCGCAATGGGACGAAAAGACCCTGTGAACCTTTACTATAACTTCGTATTGACTTTGAGTAAGTAATGTGTAGGATAGGTGGGAGGCTTTGAAGCAGGCACGCTAGTGTTTGTGGAGCCAACGTTGAAATACCACCCTTTACTTACTTGGAGCCTAACTTCTTTCAGAAGGACATTGCGTGGTGGGTAGTTTGACTGGGGTGGTCGCCTCCAAAAGAGTAACGGAGGCTTTCAAAGGTACCCTCAGCACGCTTGGTAACCGTGCGTAGAGTGTAATGGCATAAGGGTGCTTGACTGTGAGACCAACAAGTCGATCAGGTGCGAAAGCAGGACATAGTGATCCGGTGGTTCCGTATGGAAGGGCCATCGCTCATAGGATAAAAGGTACTCCGGGGATAACAGGCTAGTCTCCCCCAAGAGCTCACATCGACGGGGAGGTTCGGCACCTCGATGTCGGCTCGTCACATCCTGGGGCTGGAGAAGGTCCCAAGGGTTGGGCTGTTCGCCCATTAAAGTGGCACGCGAGCTGGGTTCAGAACGTCGTGAGACAGTTCGGTCTCTATCTATTGCGGGCGTTAGATGTTTGAGAGGGCTTGATTCTAGTACGAGAGGACCGAATTGAACAAACCTCTGGTGTATCAGTTGTACCGCCAGGTGCACCGCTGAGTAGCTATGTTTGGAAGAGATAAACACTGAAAGCATATAAGTGTGAAACTCGCCTCAAGATGAGACATCTTTTAAGGGTCGTGGGAGATGACCACGTTGATAGGCTACAGGTGTAAAGTTGGTAACAGCATAGCCGAGTAGTACTAATTACCCGTAGATTTATAGCCTATTCATAAGTAATGAGTAATAGGTAATGAGCAATCATGCTTATCATAACTTAGCTTAAGTATTTATAAGTGCGCTACTGGTTTTGCCTTTGTGATGAAATTTACCGATAAAAAGCAGTATGCTTTATGCTGTAAGCCTTATGCTTATAGCCTACTGCCTACAGCTATATACAACCTTTAGGGTGGTTTTAGCGGTGGGGCTCACCTGTTCCCATTCCGAACACAGAAGTTAAGCCCACCAGCGCCGATGGTACTGCGACAAGCGGGAGAGTAGGTCGCCGCCAGTTTTTTTTAAACCTCATACAGCAATGTGTGAGGTTTTTTTGTGCCCTGAAGTCAGGGAGGACACAAGAATCAAGAGCCAGGATACAAGAATCAAGAACCAGGACTCTACTCCATGATCTAAAGAGAAGGTTAGATAATAGTTACCGGATCCAGGAGAAATAGATATTGATGCCTGTACTTTCTGAATTGAGAAGAATGATTTAAAAAAGCTAGACAATAACCCGAAAGAACTCAAAAAAAATCTTCTACATCCTACAATCACCCACTATACTTATTACTCATAACCCTAAGACCCTAGCACTCTCAAACTCTATCTCACTACAGCTCTCAAACTTACAAAATCCTCCCACTCTCCTTTATACTGTTCATCACAAAAATACTCTTGGTCTGGCCGATACCCTCAATTTCAGACAGCTTGTTGACGAAGAACTCATGGAATTCATCCATATTCGGAGCGAGGATTTTCAGCATAAAATCAAAATCTCCGCTGATATTGTAGAATTCCACTACTTCCCTGAAATGGCTGACTTCTTCAATAAACCGGGTGGCCGTTTTCTTATTATGTGCATTGAGGGCGATCATACAGATCACCATCATGCCTTTACCTACCTTTTTCCGGTCCACAACTGTTGTATATTCCTTGATAATTCCAAGGCGTTCCAGTCGCTTGATACGTTCATGGGTGGGAGTTGCACTAAGGTTAATCCGTGCCGCGATATCCCGTACACTCAGTTTGGCATCTTTCTGCAGTAACCGTAGAATCGCAAGATCTTTATTATCCGGACTGTAATTTTCTGTTGACATTTGTTCTGTTTTAAAAATGAAATAAATACCTGGAAGGATAAATGTTCTTTTATAATTGGATTATGATCTATTATGTTCCAAATTTAGGTTATAATTTTTATACATGTACTGTAAAAACTAATTTTGCAGTGAATTTATATATTATGGAGGCAAAGAAAAACCTGATTTTAATACTCGCATCGGTAGGGACATTTGTAGAAGCATTGGATATTGCCATTATCAATCTGACAATCCCTTCGATCCAGGAGCAATTCAACATTGGTCCGGAAACTGTTCAGTGGCTGCAAACCCTCTATGTATTATTTTTCGGGGGATTTTTGATTATCGGTGGTAAACTTGCTGACCAGGTCGGAAGAAAGAAGATATTTCTTGCCGGTTCTGCTTTATTTATGCTGACATCTTTGGGAGCCGGATTATCTTCTGATTTCAGCAGCCTTGCTATTTTCCGTGCCTTCCAGGGGTTGGGTGCAGCCCTGATCATGCCTTCTGCCTTGTCTATCGTTACCCATACATTCAAAGGAACGCAGGAAAGAAATCGTGCAGTAGGAATTTTCAGCTCATTTGCCGCGATCGGATCTGGGAGTGGGCTTTCATTGGGAGGGATCATCAGTACTTACCTAAGCTGGCATTGGGTATTTCTTATTAATGTTCCGGTTCTTCTCATCACGCTTATCTTTGCATTCAGGTACCTTCCTGAAGATCATAAGGGAGACCAGCCAGCCAGGACAGATTTACTTTCAGGAATATTAATGGTGGCAGGATTGCTGAGCCTCACATATGGCACACATGAGTTCATCTATATTTTTGAGCAACCATTCCTGGTGGGCGGATCTTTGCTTGTATCGATACTACTCTTAGTTGCTGTGATCCTCCGGTTACGGCACACTGAAGAACCACTAATTGATCTGAAGATATTAAAACACAGGTCTCTCAATGTTTCCAATACTGCTTTTTTTGCCTTGGGAGCATTCTTCATAGGTTTCCTGTTTTTGATTTCCCTCATGCTTCAGAAAGATATGGGGTATACGGCCGCGGCATCAGGCCTGTTGCTGGTACCGTTCAGTATCATGTCTGCCTTACTGGCTAAATTCATATTACCTCTGATATCCAGAAGGCTGAATTCCGGACAAATGGGAATCCTAGGATGGAGTTTTATGCTTGCGGGAGCGATACTCCTCCTCTTATCGGTGCATTTTGATCATCCTTTAACCATCGTTCTTATGGGGGCTGCCTGCATCTCAGGAATTGGAATGACTTTTTGTTTTACTGCCTTATCCGTACTTGGAATTCAGGATGTAGAACCGGGACATTACGGAATAGCGTCGGGCATGGGCTCTACGAGTTATTTCCTGGGTGCCGGGATCGGGCTGTCATTCATGTCCCTTATGAATCAGATTTTTCCTTCTGATCATGCCGTGGGCGACCTGAACTTCATGATCCTTATACTGTATGCCATCATTAGTATCCTTCTTCTGAGCTATTTTGCCTTCAGGTATTCAAAATTAAAGAAAGCTGATATCGCTGTAAGTTTGGACTGATTTAGTATTTTTATGCTGTCATATTCGGGCTATTCTTTATTTTAGCGGCATGAAAATACAGGTCATCAGTGATTTGCATCAGGAGTTTGGTCAGACGGATCTTTGTTTCGATTCTGCAGATGTCGTTATCCTGGCGGGAGATGTTAATGTGGGAATTAAGGGGATTGAGTGGATTAAAAGTAAGATTCCGGACCGTCCTGTGATCTATGTACTGGGAAACCATGAATATTATAAAGGATCTTATCCAAAAACACTTAACAGGATTAAAGACGCTGCGCTGGGATCAAATGTTCATGTGCTGGAAAACAGCAGTGTGGATATCGATGGAATCCGTTTTCATGGAGCGACTTTATGGACGGATTTTTCTATTTTTGGAAATCCTGTACAGTACGGTATGCTTTGCCAGTCGCAGATGAACGATTACAAAATGATCCGCCGCGATCCTTCCTATTCAAAAATGAGGACATTGGACACATTTAAGATCCATCAGATTTCAAAAGCCTGGCTTGAGGAAAGCCTGGAAAAAGCATCAGGGCTAACCAGTGTTGTAGTCACTCATCATGCACCGTCCATTCATTCGGTGCCGGAAGAATACCTCCAGGACCCGGTTACTGCGGCCTATGCCTCCAACCTTGAAGACCTGATTATGAAATACAGTCCGGACTATTGGATTCACGGACACATCCATACGCCATGCAGATATGCGATAGGCGAAACCGAAGTAATTTGCAATCCTCACGGATATATCAACGAACCTGACAACGGTTTTAACAAAAAACTCATTATAGACATCCTAATCAATAGATAACAATATAAAAAAAGAGCCTGTTACAGGCTCTTTTGTATGGTATAGGATATTGGATTATTTACTGTAAACTAAATTTTACTTTTGTCTTGATGGCATCAGAGGCGTTCCCGATCTGGGCTTCAAAATCTCCCGGCTCTGCTACCCAGTCGTGTTTCCCGGCATCAAAATAGCTCAACGCTGTTTTGTCAACGGTAAAGCTTACTTCTTTGGATTCTCCCGGATTCAGGTATACTTTCTCAAAGCCTTTCAGCTCTTTGGCAGGTCTTGGAACCGAAGATTTAAGATCGCTGATATACAGCTGTGCTACTTCAGCACCAGCCCTTTTACCAGTATTCTTTACAGTTACCGTAAACGTAATGGTATCATCCGGTCCTATTTTCGTTTTATCTGCCTTAGCTTTTCCGAATTCAAAGGTCGTATAGCTTAGTCCGTGTCCGAAGCTGAACAAAGGCCTGATCTTTTTCGTATCATGCCATCTGTAGCCAACAAAAATACCTTCGTTATAAGTAATGTTGATGGGATTTTGCTGATCTTTTCCTTTGCCAGCGGCCAGTTCCTCTTTATTGCCCGGATATTCACCCAGCTGATGGGCGGCATTATCCTCCAGCTTTACCGGGAATGTGAACGGCAGCTTTCCCGAAGGATTGGCATCTCCTGCCAGAACAGCAGCCAGAGCATTTCCTGCTTCAGAGCCCAGGTACCATCCCTGAACCACGGTGGGAACCTCTTTAATCCACGGCATGGCTACCGCGTTTCCGGATATCATCACCACGGCCAGGTTTTTATTGGCTTTGGCCAGTGCTGCAATCAGCTGATCCTGATTGTACGGAAGTCCGTAGCTTTTTCGGTCATTACCTTCACTGTCCTGGAAGTCACTTTTATTCAGTCCGCCTACAAAAATAACAAAGTCTGATTTTTTAGCCAGTTCCACCGCTTCGTTCATCAGCTCGGATGCAGAACGGTTGTCTTTCAGATCCTGCCCGGATTTTACTCCGTTGTATTCCCCGCCTACATCACCTACATAACCTCTTGCATACTGTACATCTGCCTGCTTACCGAAGCGGTTTTTAATCCCGTCCAGCGGTAGTGTTTCATACTTTACTTTAAGGGAAGACGATCCTCCGCCTACCGTCATGATCTTAATGGCATTTTCACCGATCACTGCTATTTTCTTGGTCTTATTCAAGTCAATAGGCAGGATATTCCCCTGGTTTTTCAGCAAGACGATTCCTTCTTCGCCGATTTCTTTGGCTATGGCTTTGTGCTCTTCGGAACCAATATTCCCGAAAGGCTTGTTCTTATTCATGGTCGTTTTATACGCCAGGCGCAGAAGACGTGTAACTTTATCATCCAGTTCTTTAGTGCCAACTTTACCGGATTTGATGAGCTGAAGGTAAGGATCGGCAAGGTAATAATTATCGTAGGCGTTGGATTTCCCGGCAGAAAGCCCGTTCGTCCAGCTTCCGAATTCAAGGTCGAGACCGTTATGAATGGCCTGTTCCGTATTATTGACAGCTCCCCAGTCCGAGACCACCACCCCTTTATATTTCCATTCCCCTTTCAGGATATCATTCAAAAGGTATTTGTTCTGGCTGGCGTATTGGTTTTTGTACATGTCATAAGCTCCCATGATCGTCCAGGAGTCGCCTTCTGTTACCGCTGCCTTGAACGCCGGAAGGTAAATTTCATACAGGGCACGGTCATCTACATTAACATTGCTTGTATGGCGGAACATTTCCTGGTTGTTCATGGCAAAGTGTTTTACGGAAGTGGCTACGCCGTTAGACTGAACCCCCTGGATGTATGGAACAACCATTTTGGAAGTCAGGTACGGGTCTTCACCCATATATTCAAAATTTCTCCCGTTCAGCGGAGTCCTGTAAATATTGACCCCGGGCCCGAGGATGATATCTTTCTTTCTGTAACGTGCTTCCTCACCTAAAGCTTTCCCATAGTTCCAGGACATCTTTTTATTCCAGGTGGCTGACAAAGCAGTTAGGGCAGGATAAGCGATGATGGAGTCATTGGTCCATCCGGCTTGGTTCCATTCGTCCCATAATACTTCGGGGCGTACCCCGTGAGGGCCGTCAGTAGTCCAGAATTCAGGAATTCCCAATCGGGGAACTCCGGCAGAGCTGAACTTGGATTGTGCGTGGAGCATAGCGATTTTTTCTTCCAGCGTCATCCGCGACAGGGCATCCTGAATGCGCTGCTCAACGGGCTTGGAATCGTCCAGATAAACCGGCAGAGAAGTATTTTGAGCCATGGAAGAAGCAGAAAATAGAGTGATTAAACTTATGACAACAGTTTTCTTAAACATAAAAACCTTATTTTATTGATGAACAACAAAAATAAGGAAATTTTTATTATCTCAAATTGAGAAAATGTAAATCAGGCAAATCCACTTATATTTAACATCCAATCTCACGATCAATCATCAATTATTACCCATTACTCATTACTTATTACCCATCTACATCCTACCATCCCTTCACCGCACCTCCTTTAAAAACCTCCTGTGCTTTCCTGTCTACTTCATCCGACTGGTAGGCTTTAACGAATTTTCTCACGTTCTCAGCATTTTTATTGTCCTGACGTGTCACAATCGTGTTCACATACGGTGAATTTTTATCTTCTTTGAGGATGCCGTAGCGTTTGATGTCCAATCCTGCCTGAGCAGCAAAGTTATTGTTGATGACTGCCACCACTACTTTCTGGTCGTCCAGTACCCTCGGCAGCTGTGGTGCTTCAATCTCTATGATATCCAGGTGTTTGGGATTATCTGAAATATCAGTCACCTTAGGGAGCAGTCCGGTACCTTTCCTGAGTTTTAGCAGTCCGTTGCTCTGGAGCAGCAATAAAGATCGTCCGCCGTTGGTCGGATCATTGGGGATGGCAATCGTACTGCCGTCACGGAGCTGGCTGATATTACTGATCTTTTTAGAATAGGCAACAATAGGGTATACAAAAGTATTTCCCACGACAGCAAGGTGATATCCCCTCTGTTTAGACTGTTCGTTAAGATAGGGGACATGCTGAAATGCGTTGGCATCAATGTCACCGTTGTTGAGTGCTTCGTTGGGAACCACATAATCATTAAATGAGATCAGTTCCACGTCAAGATTATATTTTTCTTTGGCTACTTTTTTAGCCGTTTCGGCAATTTCCTGTTCCGGTCCGAAAGTAATGCCAACGCGGATAAAATTCGGATCATCATTTTTGGGGGAACGGCAGGAAGTAAAGCTTATCAGTATGGCTGTAAAAGCACTTATAATCGTTATTTTTTTCATTGTTTATTTTTTTCTGTAAACCGTAAAAGCAAAAAGGAACTTAAAAAGTCCACTACCATCAGCTTAAACTAAGCTGTTGAAGAAGATGGCATCCTAAAACTCTAAAACCCTCTCACACTAAAACTCTCTCTCTCTAATTCACCTATGGTCAAACCTTTTTGCCAGCCTGTCACCGGAAATCTGGATGATGAATACTAAGGCAACCAAAAGGACAAGCACGACATTCATGATCACGGCATCATAGCCGATATATCCGTACTGGTAACCGATCTGTCCCAGTCCTCCGGCTCCCACGGCACCACCCATGGCCGAATAGCCTACCAGTGTAATGAGCGTAATAGTTGCATTGTTGATCAGGGAAGGTAAAGCTTCGGGAAGCAGTACTTTGCGGATGATCTGGAAAGGAGTGGCTCCTATGGCTCTTGCGGTTTCAATCAGTCCGTGAGGAATTTCAAGAAGGCTGTTTTCCACACAGTCGGGCAATAAAGGGAGCGGCACCTATGCTCAGCGGCACCAGGGCTGCATTCATTCCTATGGAAGTCCCCACCAATACCCGGGTGAAAGGAATCATCCAGACAATCAGGATAATGAATGGGATAGACCTGAAAATATTCACTACTACTGATAAAACCCTGTTGTAGACGGTATTTTCCAACAGCTGCCCTTTCCTGGTGAGGAAGAGGGAAATCCCTACAGGCAGTCCGATGGCAAAACCAAAAAAGCCCGAAACGAAGGTCATGTAAACCGTTTCCCATATTCCCTTAAGCAACAGGGAAACTTCTGTATCACTAAGCATATCCGCGTACTGTATTTTGAATTTTATTCCGGTTGAAATAATAAATTGCCTTTTGGTTTTCTTCTTCTTTGCCCTGAAGCTGGAGCAGCAGTTTTCCGACGTTGGCATCTCCGAAATACTCCACATCTGCTTTCAGAAGCTTATAAGGAATATGGTATTCATGGTAGATAACTGACAGCAGTTCTTCTACGCTGATCTGTTCGTTGAGCTCTATTTCCACCAGGGGATATAAACCTTCCCGAGGCTCTTTTTTTAGTGTTTTGCTGAATTCTTGTGGGATCGTCATGATATCTGAATTAATGAATTGTCTGATGACCGGATGGCTCCGGTTGGTAATAATGTCACTTAATGTACCTTTTGCAATAAGCTTTCCCTGATCAATCACTGCAACATGGTTACAGATGGATTTGATCACTTCCATTTCGTGTGTAATGAGCAGGATCGTAATGCCGAGGCGCCGGTTGATATCTTTCAAAAGTTGTAGGATCGATTGTGTAGTGGCCGGATCCAGGGCACTGGTAGCTTCGTCGCAGAGCAGGAGATAGGGATCATTAGCCAGGGCCCTTGCGATGGCCACCCTCTGTTTCTGTCCTCCGGAAAGGCTTTTAGGATATTCGTTTGCCTTATCTTCAAGTCCTACAATCTTCAGAAGTCCGTTTACTTTTTCGCGGATTTCAGAAGACCGGGTATGATCCAGTTCCAGCGGCAGGGCAACATTCTCAAAAACCGTACGGGAAGACAGCAGGTTGAAATGTTGGAAGATCATCCCGATTTTTTTTCGTTCCCTGGCCAATTGTCCGGCCTTTAGCTGTGTGAAATCCGTTCCGTTGATCATCACCTGTCCGCTGTCTGGTCTTTCCAGCAG
The DNA here is from genome assembly GCF_030818575.1 of Chryseobacterium camelliae. Lineage (NCBI taxonomy): Bacteria > Pseudomonadati > Bacteroidota > Flavobacteriia > Flavobacteriales > Weeksellaceae > Chryseobacterium > Chryseobacterium camelliae. The sequence goes on along the minus strand of NZ_JAUTAL010000001.1, from coordinate 2,101,798 downwards.
GTTGACCGTACGGATCAGGGTGCTTTTCCCGGCTCCCGAAAATCCGATGATCCCGACAATATCACCTTTGTCTATACTGAGGCTTACATCATCCAGCGCCTTGAACGACTGCTTTTTCCGATGGAATGTTTTTGAAATGTTTTTAATCTCTATCATGGGTATGTTAATCATGTTTCAATAAAAAAAGGCTTTACTATGGAGTAAAGCCTTTAGAAATAGGTCATCATAAAGTAAGGTTAACTCCGGAAATTCCTATATAAAGGCATACAGCAATACATCATCTTATGATTGATGGTCATATTCCCTATAATATCGTATTTCAACGGTGATCCTGATTTCATATCCTTACCTGATTATGCTGGCAAAGATAAGACATATATTTTTATTAGTCCATAAATTAAGTAGACTTTTTAGGCATTTTTTTATGTTGAATATTTAAATAATTGATAACCAGAATGAATTTTCATCGGTATTACCTGGAAATCAAAATAAATGATTCTCTCGGATAACAGGATACAAAATTTTTAACCGAAATTACCATAGATCATGAGCCAGCAGCTGCGAAGTCCTTAATTTTATCAAAATCTAAAATCTAAAATCTAAAAATATGGAAAGAACTGAAGTTGTTTTAGGAAACGTAAAAGGAGAAATCCAGCTTTTTTCTGATGATCAGAAAGCAGGTAAGATGGATATCTCGGTGATCGGTGAAAAGCTGACGGTTTATCATACTGAAGTCAATAAAGAATATGAAGGCAGGGGTTTTGCCAAAATACTGCTGGAAAAACTGGTTTCCTATGCCAGGGAGAATCACCTCAAGATTGTCCCGTTGTGTCGTTATGTTCATGCCCAGTTTAAGCGGCATCCGGAAGAATATAATGACGTTTGGTTAAAAGAAAAACTATAACCGGTCATCTTAAAAAGACAGCATTAAATTTTAAAATTGTACTGAACATGAAATCATTGAACTTCTTGGTAATCGGCAAAGACCAGGTCATCCTGGACACTTTAAAAAGGATCATTGAAAAAAACGAAGGCTGGAAAGCTGTTCTTATTAATAATGAAAGCCTTAGCCGTGACGCTATCAGGTCCTATCACTCCGATATCGTTCTGCTGAGTTCCGGGCTGCAGGATGCATTTGAACAGGAAATTAAAGTTTTCTGTGGGGAACTAGATCAAAATATAAAAGTAATCGAACATTACGGCGGAGGAAGCGGACTTTTGCTGAGCGAAGTGGAAGAATGCTTTTCGGAAACTCAAAATCCCGGAAACAGGATCCTGCATAAAGCAGATTCCAGGGAAAAAACGGCACTTGACTGGCTTTCAGGAGGGAAAACCTTCAGCTTTGGCGATTTTTATGATCCGGAACGCGTCCATTTCGGTGCTTTAAGAGTACTGAACGACGATGTTATAAAATCCGGAAAAGGTTTTGGCACCCATCCGCACGACAATATGGAAATCATCAGCATAGCGCTGGAAGGCACCCTGATCCACGAAGATAACCTGGGTAACAGAACAGAAATAAAACCCGGTGACATCCAGGTGATGAGCGCAGGAACAGGCGTAATGCACAGTGAATTTGGCAAAGATGAAGGCGGCTTCGGGAAATTCCTCCAGATTTGGGTGTATCCGAAAAAAAGAAATGTTGCTCCCAGATATGATCAGATCACGTTGGACCTTACGAAAAGCCACAACAGCTTCCAGCAGATCCTTTCTCCCGATCCTGAAGATGACGGTGTATGGATCTATCAGGATGCGTGGTTCCACCTGGGCCGTTTTGATCATGATATCCAGACTCAGTATCAGATCAGGAAAAAGGGGAATGGGGTGTATGCTTTCATTATTGAAGGAAGTGCAGAAATCGATGGCCAGAAACTGGACAAAAGGGATGGCTTCGGAATTTACGGGATTGATGACATATCAATTAAGTCAACATCAGAAAATACAGAAATTCTTCTGATGGAAGTGCCGATGGCGTGGTAAAGGATCACGGCAAATAGCGTTTCATCATTATTGTTTTAGAAGTAATTACCAGGATTGTTGGTGACCGTTTTCTTTAAGTCAAAAAAAATCCCGATTTTTGTCCTCTTCAAAAAAAATCCGGAACCGTTCATGAAGCTTTGTATTGCCGAAAAACCCAGTGTTGCCAGAGATATTGCCAAAGTCCTGGGCGCCACCATGCCTAAACAGGGCTATATGGAGGGAAACGGCTATTGTGTGACGTGGACGTTCGGGCACCTGTGTACCCTCAAAGAACCCCATGATTACGGCCCGCAATACAAATCGTGGAACCTGTTCCTGCTGCCGATCATTCCCGGTAACTTCGGGATCAAGCTGATCCCGAACAAAGGTGTGGAAAACCAGTTTAAAGTCATCGAAAAACTCGTAAGCGAATGCGAAGAGGTCATCAACTGCGGGGATGCCGGGCAGGAGGGGGAATTGATCCAGCGCTGGGTCCTGCAGAAAGCAAAATGCGATAAGCCTGTTAAGCGCCTGTGGATCTCATCCCTTACCGAAGAGGCTATTAAAGAAGGTTTTTCAAACCTGAAACCCGCGGAAGAATACAGGAACCTGTACCTGGCCGGCAATGCAAGGGCTATAGGGGACTGGCTTTTAGGAATCAATGCAACACGCCTGTTTACGAAGAAATTCGGAGGCAATAAGGCGGTGCTGTCCATCGGCCGGGTACAAACGCCTACACTCGCCATGCTTGTCCAGCGGCAGAAGGAGATTGATGCCTTCACGGTGGAGGAATACTGGGAACTCAAAACCAGATACCGTGATGTTGTATTCAATGCTGCGATCGACCGTCTAAAAACGCTGGAACGGGCAGAAAAAGGACTCGAATACCTGAAGCAGAACCCGTTTGAAATTGTTTCATTTGAAATCAAAGAAGGAAAAGAAAAAAATCCGAGGCTGTTCGACCTCACCGGGCTGCAGGTGGAAGCCAATAAAAAATATGGCTATTCTGCGGAAAATACTCTGAATTACATCCAGAGCCTGTACGAGAAAAAACACGTTACCTATCCTCGTGTAGATACGACCTACCTATCCGAAAGCCTTTATCCGAAGATCGGAGGGATTTTAAAGAGCATGACCTTCTATCAGGAATGGATATCGCCTTTACTGGAGCAGCCAATCCCAAAATCCAAAGCCGTCTTTGATGACGCCAAGGTTACGGATCACCACGCCATCATTCCTACGGAAGTTCCGCCTTCCCAGAATTTGACCCGAGAAGAAAAGCTCATTTACGACCTTGTAGCCAAACGCTTCATTGCCGTCTTCTATCCGGAATGTAAAATTTCAAATACGCTTGTTGAAGGCAAAGTGGGCACCATTCCGTTCAAGACCAGCGGTAAACAGATCCTGGAACCGGGCTGGAGAGCTGTTTATGCCAAAGAACCCAAGGAAGAGCCTACCGATAAGGAAAAGGAAAAAGAAGAGGAACAGACCATCCCCGAATTCAAGGTAGGGGAGACCGGACCGCATGATCCCATGATCCATCAGGGAAAGACTTCCCCGCCAAAACCCTATACCGAAGCAACACTGCTGAGAGCCATGGAAACCGCAGGCCGGCAGGTGGAAGACGAAGAACTGCGTGAAATGCTGAAAAACAACGGGATCGGAAGGCCTTCCACCCGAGCTAACATCATCGAAACCCTGTTCAAACGCAAATACATCGAGAAAAAAAAGAAAAACCTGATTGCTACCCAAACCGGAATCCAGCTGATTGATACCATTGAAGATGAACTGCTGAAAAGCCCTGAACTCACCGGTGAATGGGAATCCAAGCTGCGTAAAATAGAAAGCGGGGAGTATGAGGCCAACCTGTTTAAGGAAGAACTGATCCAGATGGTTACTGCGCTGACCAAAAAAGTAGTGGACGGAAAAGCTAAGGTTATAAGTCTTCAGGAGGATGAACCGGAAGTCAGGGAAAAGAAGAAAAGGGAACCGTCCGTAAAAAAGGAACTGCCCACCTGGGAAGAGACTCAATGCCCGAAGTGCAAAGAGCATCATCTCATCAAAGGAAAAACCGCCGTCGGATGTTCGGATTTCAAAAACTGCGGGTTTAAAGTAACGTTTGAAATATTCGGTAAAAAATTATCTGATAAGCAATTGATGGATCTTGTCATTAAAGGTAAAACCTCAAAACTGAAAGGTTTTACCGCCCATCCGGATTCAATAACGGAAGGAGTCCTGTCTATAGATGAAAATTTCACCGTAAGCCTTGCTTAATGTTTGCTGAATTACAGAGGAATAGGTTAATACTATCCTTATTGGTTTAAACATATTTCACGTATTTTAAAAATCGTAGGTTTTTTAAAAGCTTATGTGCTCTTCCTGTTTTCAAAGCTTTTATCTTCATAATTCTCATGTGCCAAAAACTTTTGTGACTGTTATGGTTTTTATTCTCTCGAAGATCAGCAGATTAAGCAGATTTTTTTCGTGCACATAAAAACCGTAGATTTTTAAAAAACTTCTGTGTTCTTCTGTTTTCAAAGCTGGCTTCTTAAGATTCTTAAGTGTCAAAACCTTTGTGACTTTTGTGGTTACCATCTCACTCAAACTCTCAGTAACAAACCATGCTTTTAATCTATCGCAGATATGAAGATTACGCAGATTTTTTCACACATTTAAAAACCGTAGGTTTTTTAAACTTCTGTGTTCTTCTGTTTTCATAGTTGTTGTACTTCATGATTCTCATGTGTCAAAAACTTTTGTGGCTTTTGTGGTTTTTTAATCTCTCGTGGATTAGCAGATTATTTTTCCCAAGTGGATTACACCACATTAATCATTATCAAAAACCACCCCGTCAAAAATTCTTTGAATTTTCGCCACCCCCTCCTAGTGAGTGGAATTTTGCAGCTGGTATGTTTGCAATCTGCAAAGGATTTTTCGTGCACATAAAAACCGTAGGTTTTTTAAAAGCTTCTGTGTTCTTCTGTTTTCAAAGCTGGACTCTTAAGATTCTTAAGTGTCAAAACCTTTGTGACTTTTGTGGTTACCATCTTACTCAAACTCTCAAACTCTCTGACTCTATATCCAGTTACAACCCCATGCTTTTAATCTCTCGCAGATTTGCAGATTATGCAGATTTTTTTTTCACACATCTAAAAATCGTAGATTTTTAAAAAACTAATGTGCACTTCTGTTTTCAAAGCTGGCTTCTTAAGATTCTTAAGTGTCAAAACCTTTGACTTTTGTGGTTAAGTTACAATCAACTTCCATTAGCAAAGAGCCTTTCAACGTATATGTTTTGAAAACTTTAACTAAACCATCCCTTCATTTAACCTTTCTTTGGTGCGCTCTGAACAGAATTTTTTCAGAAGTTTGCGGTAAAAATAAAAGCGATGAAAAAACTCGGCTTTCTGATGGCAGTCGCTGTAAGCTGTATGGTGAATGCACAGGTTATTACAGGGATTGTTTTGTCCAAAGAGGAAAACAAACCGGTACCGTATGCCAATATAGGGGTTGAAAAAGACCGGCTTGGGACCGTTTCCGATGCTTCAGGAAAATTTGTGCTGGATGTATCGGCTGTGGACCAACGTAAAAATATCCGGGTTGAAATCGCCGGCTATGAACCTTTTTCCATGAATGTGGCGGATTTCATCAGGCAAAACCCGCATCAGATTGTGCTGAATGAAAAAGTAACCCACATCAAAGAGGTAAAGCTCAGCCCGAAAAAGCTGGTCGACAAGAACTGGGGCAGCAATACGAAAAACAAAAGCGTTAATTACATCGTGAATCCGGAATTTAACAAAGAAAGCTTTTTTGGGGAAACCGCTTTACAGTTTACCACCAAAAAAAGAGCAAAGATTAAACGCATCAACCTGAATGTGGCCCAGTTTAATTCCAATGAGCCGGTTGTGATGAGATATTCCATTTACAGTGATGAGAACAATCTTCCCGGGAAAAGCATCCTGCAGGAAGATATAACGGCAGAACTCACCGCAGACCAGATCAAAGACGGCGTATTCTCTCTGGACGTTAACGACAGGAATATCTGGGTTCAGGGTAAATTTTATGTTGGGATCCAGTTCCTGAAGGCATTTGACGGAAATGTAAGGCTGAGTGCAGCGCTGTTTAAAACGGGCTACCTTAGGCAGTTTTACGGCGACTGGGAAAAAGTATCTATTGCAGCACCAGCCATTAATATAGATGTTAAAGTAGATAAGACGGCGAAAAATGAAAGTGATGAAAGCAGTGATTTCGGCAGCAATGCGACAGCTGGAAAAGTGCTCCATCTGAATGATGCCGATATTTATTATGAATCATACGGAAAGGGCGAACCTCTGTTCCTGCTGCATGGAAACGGCGGAAGCATCAGTGATTTTTCAAAAGAGATTCCTGAGCTGTCCAAACATTTTAGGGTCATTGCCATGGATACCCGCGGACAGGGCAAAAGCACGGATGCTACTACCGAACCGTTAACCTATATAAAGTTTGCTGATGACGTAAAAGCGCTGGCAGATCAGCTGGGTATGAAGAAAATTAACATTCTGGGCTGGAGCGATGGCGGGAATACCGGGCTTGAGTTTGCCATCAAATACCCGGATCGTGTAAACAAAGTCATTACCAGTGGTGCCAATGTCGTTCCGGAAGGCCTTGGAGATCAAGAGGTGCAGAATATGAAAAATGAAGTGGCTGCAAAAGTGGCCCAGCATAAACCTGAATCTGAAATCCGGCTCATACAGCTGATGATTGATGAGCCAAAAATCACCAAAGAACAGCTGAACAACATCCGCGCAAAGGTATTGGTAGTAGCCGGCGAGAACGACATGATCCTGCCTTCCCATACCGAATATATTGCCAAAGAAATCCCGGGTTCAGAAATTAAGATCTATAAAGGGGCTTCACACGGCGTTCCGGTAGAAAGAGCTGAGGAGCTTAGTAAAGACGTGATCGAATTTATAAAGAAGAAATAAACAGCCAGTTTTTTGTGAACCGCATGGCCTGCCTCGATCAATTAAAGATCGAGGCAGGCTTTTTAGTAGATGATCTGATCAGCTATTGTACAAAGCCAATGTCTTTGTGATACGTAATGCGAACCTTAAAGAAGTATAATCATTCATCCTGAAGATTTTTCCGGTTCAAAAGCTTTCATCTTTTTTTCGGTTGCATTACTTTTGTATTAAACCCAAAAAATGACACCTGAAAAAAGACAGCTGATCACCGATAGTTTTAACCGCTCCGAAACCCTGCGTTTCTATAAAGCTGAGCTGCTGGAAGCAGAAACGGATTTCATTTCTATGAAGATCCCGAAAATGGACCTGATGACCAGAAAGGCCGGCATGTTCAACGGCGCTATGATTGCCTCTCTGGTAGACGTTTCTTCCGGTTATGCTGCGGTAAGCCATTATGAAGAAGACTGCTATGTGGTCACCGTAGAATTAAAGGTCAATTACCTGAGGCCGGCCATCGGTGAAGCATTGGTGTCCAAATCCTATGTGATTAAAGGGGGAGGAAAAATCAGTGTGGTCCGGACCGAGATCTATACGGTGGATGAAAAAGGGGAATCTGAAAGCCATGTCGCTACTTCGCTGGTAACGATGATGAAAATCAGGTAACGATTAATACCGGGTTTTCCGGACTGTTGGAATGTATTTTGCACATTAAGATCCGTAAACTAAAAAAAATAATATGAACTTAATTATCCGTCTTCTGATTACTGCCATAGTCGCATTTCTGCTGACTAAAATCCTGCCGGGAGTCCATTTTACAGGATTCTCATCTGCTGTCATTTTTGCGATCGTACTGGCACTGCTGAACTTAATTGTTAAGCCTGTCCTGAATATTTTAGGGTTGCCTCTTACCATTATTACCTTAGGATTATTTACCCTGGTGATCAATGCCATTATCATTCTTATTGCTGATTATTTTATTGACAGCATGACGGTAGATGGTTTCTGGTGGGCATTCCTGTTCAGTATTTTGTTATCGGTGATCACTTCACTGGCCAACTCACTGTTTTCAGATAATGATTAATATAACATACTGACCTGTATAGTAGATCCGTCAATTCAGTTGGCGGATTTTCTATATCTATACCAGAACAATATAAAGTCCGGCCAATTGCGGGGGGACAATGAAGATTCAATCCATCTTATAGAAAAAAACAAGCATGCCCTATCAATATCCATTATCAAATTTCAAAATTAATCCATTTTCAAATTGGTCCGTTTCCAAATTTCCCAATTCCTTCTCCTCCGTCAAAAGGCCTCCGTTTCATCAAAATTAATTACCTTTGGCCATCTTTGATTAAAAAGGAATTTATGAAACTTAAGAACAGTCTGCTGGCTCTGGCAGCACCGCTTTTAATGAACGCACAACAAGTAATGACCCCTGAAATCCTCTGGACTTTAAAAAAAGTCGGGGTACAGGCTGTGTCACCGGATCAGTCTTCACTTATTTACAAAGTGGGACAGGTAGATCTGAAAACGGAAAAGACCAAAAACGAAAGTTATTTTCTTAATGCCGTAAACCATCAGTCCGTAAAAACGGATTTCGGGAAAAAAGCAGTGATCCAATGGGATAAAAATGGGATCTACGCTCAGGAAGGTGACCAGATCCTGCTTTCAAAGGACAATGGGAAGACTTGGACCAACTTTTATACAATAGGTGAGGCTGACAACATCGTAATTTCTCCTGACGGAAGGAAGATTGCTTTCAGCAGGCAGGTCCTGGTAGAAAAAGTAATGGGGAAAGACAAATATCCCGATACACCGAAAACTACGGCACAAGTCTACACTGATCTGAACCACAGGCACTGGGATTATTTCAATGAAGGGAATTACAACCATATTTTTGTAGTACAGACTTCGGAAAAAGTGGAAGCAGCCAAAGACCTGCTGGAAGGTAAAATGTGGGATTCACCGCAAAGGCCTTTCGGAGGGGCTGAAGATTTCATCTGGAGTCCGGACTCTTCCCAGTTGCTGTATGTGACTAAGCCTAAAAGCGGGAAAGACTATGCAACCAGCACCAACACGGATATTTTTGCCTATGACCTGGCCTCGGGTTCTACCAGGAACCTGACCGAGTCTAATAAAGGGTATGATGTGAACCCAAAATTCAGCCCGGACGGAAAATCCCTGGTGTGGCAGAGTATGGCACGGGACGGATATGAAGCGGATAAAAATGACATCAAGATCATGGACTGGAAATCCGGTAAAACGGAAAATCTGACCAAAAACTGGGATGAAAGCGTTTCCGGGGAAGTCTTCTGGGGAGCAGATTCTAAAACCATTTATTTTACGGCGGCATTCCGTGGAACCAAACAGCTGTTCTCCCTGGATCCTAAAAATTCCAGAGTACAGCAGATTACCCGAGGCGATTTTGACGTAAATGAAATTTACACCGATAATAAAAATGCGCTGTTGGTATCCAGAACAGATATCAACCATGCATCCGAACTTTTTACAGTTAATGTAAAGAACGGTGATATGAAGCAGGTGACCGATGTGAATAAAGACATCTATGCTACCCTGGCTCAAGGGAAATCTGAGCTGAAAATGGTAAAAACTTCAGACGGTAAAGAAATGGGCGTATGGTTCCATTATCCGCCTAACTTCGATCCCAACAAAAAATATCCTACGCTGGTGTACTGTCAGGGAGGTCCGCAATCCGCGCTTACCCAGTTCTTCAGCACCCGTTGGAATTTTGCGCTTATGGCAGCCAATGGATACATTGTTGTAGCGCCGAACAGAAGAGGAATGCCGGGATGGGGAACGAAATGGAACGAGGAAATCTCCCGCGACTGGGGCGGTCAGCCGATGAGGGATTACCTTGCAGCAACCGATTATGCCAAGACATTGCCATACGTGGATGGAGACAGAGTAGCGGCAGTAGGAGCAAGCTATGGGGGATACAGCGTATTCATGCTGGCGGGAATCCATAACAACCGTTTCAAGACATTTATTGCCCACGACGGATTGTTCGATATGAAGTCCTGGTATCTGACCACCGAAGAGCTGTGGTTCGCCAACTGGGACCTGGGATCACCGTGGGAAAAACCGCTTCCGAAAGCGTATACAGAATTCAATCCGAGCAATTTTGTAGATCGATGGAATAAGCCGATTATGATTGTTCAGGGCGGAATCGATTATCGGGTGCCTTATGAGCAGGGACAAGAAGCTTTCCAGGCTGCACAGCTGAGAGGGCTGAAATCCAAATTGGTTTATTTCCCGAACGAAAACCACTGGGTGCTGCATCCGCAGAACGGACTGGTCTGGCAGCGGGAATTCTTTGACTGGCTGAAAGAAACGCTTTAATGAGTCCTTATCCCTGAGCGGATATCAAATTGATCCAAGGATTTTCGGGGAATATTTTTAATAAGGAACAATAAAATACTTATGAAAACGGACAGCTATTGTCCGTTTTTTGCTTTCAACAGTGCTGAAATAGCATTAAGATACAGAATAAGAACCATGCATGACAGAATATCATCCTTTGCACCGATCGTTGATAAAGACTCAGAGATTTTAATTCTGGGTTCGGTTCCCGGAGTCAGATCTCTAGAGAAGCAGCAATATTATGCGCATCCCCAGAACAAGTTCTGGAGGATTATGTTTCAACTGCTGAATGAGGATTTCACGGAAGACTATAGCCAAAGGATCGCCATTTTGAATAAACACCATATTGCTCTGTGGGATGTCATCGATTCCTGCGAAAGGAAAGGCAGCCTGGATTCTGAAATCCGGAATGAAGAAGCCAACCGCGTTGATGAACTGCTTAATGACCATCCGAACGTCAGAGCTGTTTTTTGTAACGGCGGCAAATCCTATAAAAATGTACAGAAAATGTTGGGCAAAAACTACAGGATTCCTATATTCCTGCTGCCTTCCACCAGTCCGCTGCATACCGTTTCACTGGAACAAAAACTCGAAAGCTGGAAAAAAATTACAGAATACCTTGATGAGTGTAATGAAAACATACAGCCCTCCGATGGTAAAGCATGAAAATGAAAAGCTGTTTCAACTCACCTGAACAGCTTTTATACATACCCAATGGATTAAACAACTTTATACAGCACCTATTCAATAGCATGCAATCCATCACCCATCACTTATTACCCATTGCCCATTGCTCATTGCTCATTACTTATTACTCATGTTTTCTTACTTTTTTCTCTTTTTAAAGCCCCTGTGAGGCGTTTTTTGTGAATCATTAAATAAAACTTGACAAAGGGGTATGCTATGTCGTATATTTGCAGTCCGAAAATTACACACTGTAATTTGATAAATTTTTAAACCGTAATTTAAAAAATGAAAACATCAGATTTTAATTTTGATCTTCCTGCGGAATTATTGGCAGAGCACCCGTCTGAGCACAGAGATGATGCGAGACTCATGGTTTTGAACAGAAAAACGGAAACCATTGAGCACAAGCTGTTCAAAGATGTGGTAGACTATTTCGATGAGGGGGATCTTTTTATCTTCAACAATACCAAAGTTTTCCCGGCCCGTTTATATGGAAATAAGGAAAAAACAGGGGCTAAAATCGAGGTATTCCTGTTAAGGGAGCTTGATAAGGAAACCCGCGTTTGGGATGTCCTGGTAGATCCTGCAAGGAAAATCAGAATCGGAAACAAACTGTTCTTTACTGAGGACGAATCTTTGGTAGCGGAAGTAATAGATAACACTACATCCAGAGGAAGAACGCTGAGGTTTTTATTTGACGGTTCTTACGAAGAGTTCAGGGCAAAACTGAAAGAGCTGGGTGAAACCCCGCTTCCGAAATACATCAAAAGGGACGTTGAGCCGGAAGATGCAGAAAGATACCAGACGATCTATGCTAAAGTAGAAGGAGCTGTAGCGGCCCCTACAGCAGGTCTGCACTTCTCTAGGCACCTGATGAAAAGATTGGAGATCAAAGGGATCGATTTTGCTGAAGTAACCCTTCACGTAGGATTGGGAACATTCAACCCGATTGAAGTAGAGGACCTTTCCAAGCATAAAATGGAATCTGAAGAGATTTTCATCGATGAAAAGAATGCCCAGATCATCAACAACGCCGTTGATGCCCATAAAAGGGTGTGTGCTGTAGGAACCACCACGATGAGGACGCTTGAGACTTCCGTTTCCTCCAATAAGAAAATTTCAGCTTTCCACGGCTGGACGAATAAGTTCATCTACCCGCCACACGAATTCGGCGTAGCTAACTGTATGATCACCAATTTCCATACCCCGAAATCTACGCTGATCATGATGATTGCAGCATTTGCAGGAAAAGACTTCATCATGCATGCTTACGAAGAAGCCGTAAAAGAGAAATATAAATTCTACTCTTACGGAGACGCGATGCTTATTTTGTAATACATTTAATTTTAAATTATGAATTATAAATTTTAGATTATATCCTAACTTTTGTGAAGGATTATAATCTAAAATTTATAATTTAAAATCTATAATCATATTATCTTGAAAGATATTCGTACTTTATCACTCGACCAGCTGAAAGACTATTTTGTCTCCCTGGGTGAAAAGCCGTTTCGTGCGAAACAGGTCTATGATTGGCTGTGGAGCAAAAATCTCCATTCGATTGATGAGATGACGAATCTTTCGAAGCCCCTCCGGGAAAGAATTTCCGAAGAATATACGATCAATCCCGTTTCTGTGGACCAGCTTCAGAAGAGCACAGACGGAACCATTAAAAACGGAGTAAAACTCCACGACGGATTACTTGTGGAATCGGTCCTGATTCCAACCGAGACGAGGACCACTGCCTGTGTATCTTCCCAGGTAGGATGCTCCCTGAATTGCGAATTTTGTGCAACGGCAAGGCTCAAGAGAATGAGGAACCTCGAAGTTGCGGAGATCGTAGACCAGGTGGCCCTGATCGACAGCCAGAGTAAAATGTATTTTGACCGGCCGCTTTCCAACATTGTTTTCATGGGAATGGGGGAGCCGATGATGAACTACAAAAATGTGGTGGAGGCCATCCGTAAGATTACCCAGCCGGAAGGCCTGGGAATGTCTCCCAGACGGATTACCGTTTCCACTTCCGGGATTCCGAAAATGATTAAGATGCTGGCTGACGAAGAACTGAAAGTAAAGCTCGCACTCTCCCTGCATTCCGCCATCGAATCCAAGCGTAATGAGATCATGCCGTTTTCCGATAAGTTTCCTTTGACGGAAATTATGGAAGCACTCCAGTACTGGTACCAGAAAACAGGTTCTGTGATTACCTTTGAATACTGTGTCTGGAAAAATATCAATGATGGGGATGAGGATATAAAAGCACTGATCAGATACTGTAAACAGGTGCCTTCCAAGGTTAACCTGATCCAGTACAATCCTATCGGTGACGGAAAATATGACCAGTGCAATAAACAGGCGGAAGAAAACTATATCCGTCAGCTGGAAAATTCCGGAATTACCGTTATGGTAAGGCGAAGCCGCGGCGGCGATATTGATGCAGCCTGCGGACAGCTGGCCAATAAGGCAACCGATTAAATTTTCATTAAAAACAACCGAAAATTTTCTTAAAAGAATCTTAAAATCATACCTTTGCAGGATAAAATCTGTATAAGATGATGGATTACTTTTGGGGGGAAGACGGATTGGAGCATATTTATTCCTGGTCTATTCCCATTCACGCGACCGTTATTCTTGCCGAGATGATTTACAGTCATGTTTCGGAAGCTAAACTCTACAGTGGCAAAGATGTGGCAACCAATGTCTATCTTGCCCTGCTGAACTTCGGGCTGGACTTTATCATGAAAGCTTTCGCCATGGGCGTTATGTTTTTCTTTTTCAACCACAGGTTTTTTTCCTGGGAGTTCAATATATGGTATTGGCTGATCTGCTTTGTCGTAACCGATTTTGCTTACTATGTGCTCCATTATATCGATCATCATTCCAGGGCATTCTGGGCCGTTCATATTACCCACCACAGTTCGGAGTTTTTCAATCTGACCACAGGATTCAGAAGTCCGGTACTTCAGCCGCTGTACAGATACCTGTATTTCTCGCCGCTGGCGTTCCTCGGTTTTAATCCGTGGCATATTATGGTCGTATATGCCATAGGGCAGGTGTATGGAACCTGGGTACACACACAGGCCATAAAAAGCATGGGAATCCTGGAGTATATCCTTGTGACCCCATCCCATCACAGGGTGCACCATGCCTGTAACATCAAGTACCTCGACCGCAATATGGGCATGTGCCTGATCATCTGGGACAAGATGTTCGGGACTTTTGAGAAAGAAGATCCGAATGTACCCATAAAATATGGCATCTACCCAAAAATGCCGGATAACAGGCCGGATACTGTCCTCCTGTATGAATGGAGAAAAATCTGGAAAGACATCAGGCAGCCCGGACTGAAGTTTTCAGACAGAATCAATTATATCTTCAATTCACCGGGATGGAGGCATGATGGAACCGGAAAAACGGTACGGCAGTTTCAGAAGGAATATCTTGCTAAAAAGGCGGTTAAGAAGCAGAGTCTTAATAAAAAATCAGCCTGATCTATCTCATTTCAGGGATTCTGTTTTCCTACAAGGTTACCCACAACATTTAAAATTTCAGCTTTATAGAGCTGATGAACTTTTGATTCTGTGCTGAGCGTGCTGAAATCCTCACTGATGCGGTAGTTTTTGACCAGTTCAGTCTTTTTTGCACCTAATGCATAATGTATTGATCCTGTATTGCTTTTGACAATAATAACCGCTTCATTAAAATGCATCAGTTTTTGTGGCCTGAAAAAACGGGTTTTCAGCAGGATTATTTTCTGTTGCTTATCGAATATGATACAGATATTGCAGCGGTATACCAGTGTATACATACTCACGAGCAAAAAATAAGTCAGGAATATCCATGCCAGGACACGGATGCCTTCACTCAGCTGTGTGTAAAAAATGCATACGCCAATGATGGCCGAAACCGTACAGGATAGCAACCACAGATACTTTTTGACCAACGGTCGGTCAGGAAAGAAACTCAGCTGTTCCCGGGTTTCGGAAACAGCATATTTATTTCTTGCAGACATCGGTATTATCCGGTAATGGCTTCAATTTCATTCAGGAGCTCCTGCATTGACTTTTTGGAAAATCCCTGAGAAATCATCACTGCGTTCTCCTTACCTTCGGACCGGTACCATAAGTTCAGTGCGGTATTAACCGGGATAAAAATGTAGATCAGACGTGAGATTTCAAAGCTCAGATCGGAGTCCAGAGGAATTGCGGCAGCAGGTTTTACAAGGCCTTTCTTAACCAGCATTTGCCGTGAATTCATATCGATCACTACTTTTTCATTCATTACTGATACCAGGCAGAGCAGGGAAAAGATGCCTGCAATCCATCCCAGGGCAGGGAGGTGTGCTGTAAATCCTATAATCGCAACAACAGCGAGGCCCACAATAATAATTCCTGAAAATCCGTATTGTCTCTTAAGTTGATACGTATTCCCTTCTTTGATAAAATAACGAAATTGCTGTTCCATAATTTAATTCATTTGTATTCCGTCAACACTCATTTTACGACAGGTGACAGTGATCATAGAGCTGTCATAATCACCGGTGTATTGTTCACTCAGTGTATCCAGGGAAGCTTCATGGCATTGGATGATTCTTTCAGATTTTCTATCTGATGTTCCGGCAATGCTGATCGTGGCGGTAAAATTAGATCTGCTCTGGTTAAGCAGTTTCAGAAAGTCAGGTTTCAGTTGTTCGGTTTCCATAGTAATATAAAAATACTGTGCAGGCTTCGATTCCGTTTTGGAACTGGCCTGGGCTGTTCCCACCGATGGATAATATTGCATGGAAGCTGATCTCAGGGGAGTGGCCAGCGTCTTTGTTCCATTGCTGATTGTGAATTCGATTTTCTTGGAAGTCTCTGCCGCTTCCTGTGCATGGTACCTATTAGATAAGGCCAATATAAAAACAGCAGCTGCGATCATTTTTGCTTTAGGCATCAGGTAATTCATAAGACTATTTTATACTAAATTACAGATTTTAATGAAAGATTGAGCGGCTTCAATTTTTAAATGGTAACTTCTGATTGGTCAATTGCAGATATGAATTATTATTCTTCCTGCGATGGCCTTATATTGTCTTTTTCTGATCTATTGGGTATATCTTGTTTTACTTAAATTTATTCATAAAGTAACTGTAAATTAGTTACATTTGCCGGAAAATTATATTTTCTGATGAAATATTTTGTGTCAATTCAAAGGAAAAAAACATACAGGTCTATCGTACTTTTGGTATGCTGTTTTTGGGGATTTCTTATATTTTCCCAGGAAAGATCAGCGATCGAAAATATGTCCTGGAAGGGATATGATCTTCGTTTCAGGGATAGTGCACAATGTTTTCGCATATTGGAAACAGCAGCCGTCGTGGCAAAAGAGCAGTTGAGCAGAAAGGATGAGGCCATAAATTACGCTCTCACCGCATTGGCCTACAGACGTTTTTCTAATCTTGACAGATTCAGGGGTTATTCGGAAATGTCTTATGAAACAGCCAGCACCACAAGAGATCATCGTGCACTGGCCTATGCTAATATGGTGATGGGTTACCTGAACACTTATATTGACAATTCCACGGAAGGAGATGCGCTGAACTATTTCCTCACTGCCTACCGGTTATTTGACCGGCTGAAGGAATACGGAGTCTGTGCCAGGATCCTCTCGGATGTCTCTTATCTGTTTTCACCACATGATATGGTCAAATGCAGGAAGTATGCTTATGAAGCCCTTCGGTATGCCAAATTAAGTGCTGTCCCGGACAATATCCTCCATGCAAGGCTTGCTGTCGGCAGTTATCTTTTAGAGCTGTCCAATGCGAATCATAAGTATGGGCAGCAGGCGATATCCTATTATGAAGAAACAATAAGGATAGCGGAAGATTATGAAAGCCAGATTACGATTAAAAGCAATATTGCCATCGCCTACCTGAATCTGGCGACTCTTGAAATTAACAGGCTTGATTCTGTTCCGGAAAACGTTTTTTTTTACCATATACAGAAAGCAACAGATATATCCAGGAAATATAAAATGAAATCTATCTACCGGAATCTGATGGGCCTGCAGGGGGAGTATTATCAGAAAAAAGGCAGATATGATGATGCAGAAGAGTTCTATAACAGGGGATTGGTGGAAGCAGCCAAACTGCCTTATAAGGATAATAATCTGATGTCAGAGTTTTACCGGAGCCTGAAAAGCCTTTCTGCAAAGAGGGGTGATTTTAAATCGTATTATCATTATGATACGCTCTTTATTCCCTATTTCAAGGCAGAATATAACGATAAGGCACAAAAGATGATTCAGTATGCAGACGTAAAGTTTGAAACGGAAAAAAAGAAAAATCAGATCCTGCTGCTGAAAAAAGAAAATCAGCTTCAGAAAAAAAATACCCTACTGGGATTTGCCATTGCCGGGATTTTACTGATAGTACTGATTCTATTGTATCTTTCTTTTTATTACAGGCAACAGTATTTCCGGAAAACAGAAGATCATTTAAGACAGGCACAGACTAACAGCGAGCTTAAGCTTAAGTTGCTTGAAAAAGAAAGCCTTGAAAGCCTTACGGAAAAGCTTTCCCTTGAAAGAAGGCTGCTGCAATCCCAGATGGACCCTCATTTTATTTTTAATGCCCTTGGGAATATCCAGGGAATGATTCTGCAGAATGACCAGAACAATGCAGTGTCTTATCTCGGTAAGTTTGCGCGGCTTACCCGTCAGGTCCTGGAACATTCCCGTCATGAGTTCATTACCCTTGAAGAAGAAATCCTTACCCTGAAAGATTATATTGAATTGCAAAGGGTCCGTTTTAATAATGCCTTCGATTATGAAATACATTGTGATAAAGATGTGGAGGTTCAGTCGCTTATTCCCTCCATGCTGATACAGCCCTCTATTGAGAATGCCATAGAACATGGCCTGAAGCCGGCTATGTCAGAACGGCAGGGCTGTTTAGTTGTCAGTTTCAGCCAGAATGATCAGAAACATGTGATCATATGTTCTGTTATGGATAACGGCATTGGCCTCACCGAATCAAAACGCCGTAAAAACCGGGACAGCCATGTTTCTCTCGCAAATACCATTACCCATGAAAGGCTTGCTGTAATGTCTCTGGAAAACCCGCATACCGGGTTCAGCATCAGAGAAAATGCAGAAGGGGGATGTACCGCTACCATCATAATTCCTATTTTTTCTTAGTTATGTACAAGACTATTATTGTTGAAGATGAATATCATCTGCAGAAAGGGCTATCTATTATGCTGCAATCTGTAGCACCTGATACGGTTCAGGTGATAGGATATGCCGGTGAAGTCCGGCAGGCAGTGTCCATGATAGACGATCAGAAGCCGGATCTTATTTTTATGGATGTCATGCTGAATAACGGCAGCGGCTTCGATGTCCTGGAAAAAATACAGCATAAAGACTTTCACCTGATATTCACGACTGCCTATGAATCTCATGCGATACGGGCATTCAAATTCAATGCGATCGATTATCTACTTAAGCCTGTGGATATTGACGAACTGAAGCTGGCCATAAAACGCATTTCCGGAAGAGGGAAGTTTATGGAGGATATTCAGCTTAAGCAGCTTGCGGAGTCGACCAGTAAAATTCAGAATACCATTATCATTCCTACCCAGGAAGCTATGCATGTGGTAAAAATAGAGAATATCATCCGTTGCGAGTCTTCCGGCTCCTATACGTTGTTTTTTCTTGCTGACCAGAAAAAAATCATGGTTTCCAAATCACTGAAGTATTATGAGGAGCTGCTGTCAACCCCGGTTTTCTTTAGGGTACATCAGTCCCATCTTATCAATATCAATTACATTTCGAGTTACTCAAAAGAAGGCATGGTCCATATGGCAGACAATACCCATATCCCTGTTTCCAGATCCAATAAAGAGAAATTTTTTGCCTTCATGAAAAAAGGCTGGTAGTGGCATAATAAGTAAATGAGCGGTTCTTTAACAGCCATAAGCTTGCCCGGAAAGCAGCACATTTCTGATTAAAGTTTTACCTTTACATTATGAAAAAGATGATTCCGGCTGTCCTGTTGCTCATCCATCTTCAGGTCTCTGCACAAAGAACGGATTTTCTGAAAATCGGGAAATACAGGATCAGCCATCTGAATGAGCAGCTTAAAGAAAGTTCAGGGTTGGACCTTGTGGACGGAAAGCTGTATACATTTAACGACAGCGGCAATACGCCTGACCTTTATCAGATCGACCGCACCTCGGGAAGCATTATCCGAAAGCTCCCTGTGAAAGCGGAAAACAAAGACTGGGAAGCACTGGCTAATGACGGACAGAATTTCTATATCGGTGATTTCGGCAATAACGCAGGAACCAGAAAAGACCTGATGATTTACAAAGTTCCGTTCAGTGAAGAAACCCTGGATGCAAATGTTCCTGAAACCATTCAGTTTTATTATCCTGAACAGAAGGATTTTTCGCAGGATTATGGACATACGGATTTTGATGCCGAAGCCATGATCTACCTTAACGGTAAACTGCATCTTTTTACCAAGGAATGGGGATCGAAAGCTACATCCCATTATGAGATCGATCCGGATATTTCCGGAGTACAGGAAGCAAAAAAGAAAGAGTCTTTCAGGACAGGATTTATGGTAACTGATGCCGCTTACTTTGACCATCAACTGTATCTGGTTGGCTATACCAAGAAAACCGAAGTTTTTCTGGAGATTTTTAAAGAAACGGAGCCTGGCGTATTTTTTAATGAGGCCCCCCGTAAATATTATCTGGGAAGCGCTTTATCCATCGGGCAGATTGAAGGCATCACCGTGGATGGTAACGGAATCTATATTTCCGGTGAACAATTCAAAGTTTCCATAGGCCACGCAGCACAGAGTTTGTATTTCATTCCGAAAGAAAAGCTTAAAGATTAATTTTCTCTTTAAATTGAATGAAAAAAATTATCTTTGTGAATTAATAACTCTTTACCCATTATTCACCGATTGTGGCCAATATTGTAGAAGAAATCAAGCGACCCATCAACGAGGAAATGAAGCTTTTCGAGCAGAAGTTTTATGAGTCCATGCAGAGCAAGGTCCCGTTGCTGGATAAAGTCACCCGTTTTATCGTCACTACCAAAGGAAAACAGATGCGCCCCATGTTTGTGTTTCTGTGTGCCAAGCTTGTTGGTGAAGTGAACGAAAAGACCTACCGCGGTGCGTCTATGATCGAGCTGATCCATACGGCAACCCTGGTTCACGATGATGTGGTGGATGAAAGCTTCAAAAGGCGTAACTTTTTTTCCATCAATGCATTATGGAAGAATAAGATTGCCGTTCTGGTAGGGGATTACCTCTTGTCCAAATCCGTATTACTGTCCACAGACCATAAAGATTACGACCTATTGAGCGTGATTTCCCGCACCATCCGTGAGATGTCAGAAGGCGAACTGCTCCAGCTGGAAAAAGCCAGAAAACTTGATATCACAGAAGAGGTGTATTATGAGATCATCCGTCAGAAAACCGCTACCTTAATTGCTGCCTGTTGTGAAATCGGAGTATTGTCTAATAGTGCGGATGAAGCTTTGGCTAAAAAAATGATGGATTTCGGGACCTATACCGGGATGGCGTTTCAGATTAAAGACGATCTCTTCGACTATCTGAGTTCCAATGTCATCGGAAAGCCGGTAGGAATTGATATTAAAGAACAGAAAATGACCCTTCCTCTCATCCACAGCCTTGAGAAGGCGGATGAAAAAAGCAGGAAATACTTCTTTACAACCATTAAAAGGTACAATAACGACCAGAAAAGGGTTAAGGAACTGATTGCTTTTGTTAAGAGCTCAGGCGGACTGGATTATGCTATTACGGTCATGAAAGATTTTCAGCAGAAAGCAAAAGACATCCTTAATGAGTTCCCGGATTCTGAGGCCAGGAAATCCCTTCACAGCATGCTCGATTACGTAATTGAAAGAAAATTTTAAAATTCATACAGCCGGACTCCCGTTCCGGTTTTTTTATTGCTGTTATTGTTAATAAACTATGTTATTTTTAAGAATAATGTAAATTGATTACATTATTTTTACGATAAGGATTAGAACCGATAATACGATGCATAATAACGCAGTTAAAAATAAATAATCTGCAATTTTCTCAAACTGAATATTCCTGGTTTCCTTTGCTGTGCGGATGGACAGGAAGGAAAAAAAGCAGCTGAATGCAAAAAACAGGCATGCAACACCGGCAAATTCATCCAGATGGGTGGTCTGGCTTATTTTGCTGATCTTAAGCGAGGTAATGATCACCAGCGAAAATCCTAACAGATTGCTGGAAGCATTGAGGATGTGTGGCGATTTCTTTTCCATGGCATACAAATTTCCCCAAAATAAAGCACAATTTTCCTTATTATCAAATTTTTAAAAAAGATTATTAAAAATTAAAATTAATTTAAAAAGTGTATATTAGCAAAATACTTCAAGAACGTAAAAATTTTATATTGGGCTATGCAGACAACCTATATTGAAACACAGCAGATCTCTTTTCAGGACTTTAAAAATCAGATACTTGAAGACTATAAATTGGGAAGGATTTCCCGTGAAATGTCATATCTGGGAAGAAGGGAAGTGCTGACAGGAAAAGCTAAATTCGGGATTTTTGGGGATGGTAAGGAACTTCCCCAGCTGGCGATGGCTAAAGTATTCAGAAACGGGGATTTCCGTTCCGGATATTACCGGGATCAGACCTTTGCATTGGCTGTACATGCTTTAACGGTAGAAAGCTTTTTTGCGCAGCTGTATGCGGATACAAGCGTGGAAAGAGAGCCTGCCTCTGCCGGAAGACAGATGAACGGGCATTTTGCCACCCGTAGCCTTAATGAAGACGGAAGCTGGAAAGACCTTACGGCTCAAAAAAATATCTCCTCAGATATTTCTCCCACTGCCGGGCAGATGCCGAGATTGTTGGGATTGGCGCAGGCTTCCAAAATATATAAAAGCGTAACTTTTGAAGGTTCAGAAAAATTTTCAAACGGTGGGAATGAAGTAGCCTTCGGGACTATTGGAGATGCTTCTACGGCAGAAGGCCATTTCTGGGAAACCCTGAATGCTGCCTGTGCCCTTCAGGTACCGATGATCGTGTCCATCTGGGATGACGGATACGGGATTTCCGTACCTACCATGAAGCAGAGGGCAAAAGCGGATATTGCTGAAATGCTGAGCGGCTTCCAGAGAAAAGAAGGCGAATTCCAGGGCTGTGAAATCATTCAGGTAAAAGCCTGGGATTACCCGGCACTGCTGGATGCCTACGCGAGGGCTGAACAGTTTGCCAGAATGGAGAGCGTGCCGGTAGTGGTGCATGTGGTGGAAGTGACCCAGCCACAGGGGCATTCCACGTCAGGATCCCATGAAAGATATAAAAACGAGGAAAGGCTGGCCTGGGAAGCCTCCTTTGACGGATTGGTGAAATTCAGGGAATGGATTTCCAACTATTCTATTGAAATCGACGGACAGGAGGAGATCATCGCTTCCGCTGAAGAGCTGGACGCCATTGATGAAGAGGCCAAAAAGATCGTTAAAGCAGGGCAGAAAACCGCCTGGGAAAATTACCAGAATGCCATCAGGGAGCTTACACAGTCCATACTGCCTTTGGTGGAAAACCTTAAAACACAGAATACGGAGATTGAAGGTTACGTAAGCCAGTTTACCAAACTGGTTTCCAAAGCCAAGAAAGATGTGTTCCACCTGGCAAGGAAAGCCTTGCTGGCAACCAGAGGAACAGAGTCTGCAGAGAGAAATCAGCTGATGCAGAAATACCACGAAGTATTCGAAACGGAAAAAGACAATTATTCTTCCCATTTATATTCCCAGTCTGAGTGGAAAGCAACGAATGTTAAGGAAGTAAAGCCTGTGTATTCAGACAGCTCTGAAGAAGTTGACGGCAGGGTAGTGGTAAGAAATAACTTTGATAAGATTTTTGAAAAATATCCTGAAACCCTCGTCTTTGGAGAAGATGCCGGAAATATCGGTGACGTGAACCAGGGGCTTGAAGGCATGCAGGAAAAATACGGAGAACTCCGTGTAGCCGATACTGGGATCCGCGAAGCTACTATTCTCGGACAGGGAATCGGGATGGCCATGAGAGGCTTAAGGCCGATCGCTGAAATCCAGTATCTGGACTATATTCTCTATTGCTTACAGGGAATCAGCGATGACCTGGCTACCGTTCAGTACAGGACGAAAGGCGGTCAGAAAGCACCGGTAATCATCAGGACCCGGGGACATAGGCTGGAAGGCATCTGGCATTCCGGATCTCCGATGGCAGGCATATTAAACCTATCCAAAGGAATCCTGGTGCTTGTACCGAGAAACCTCACCAAAGCTGCCGGATTCTATAATACCATGCTTCAGGCTGATGAGCCTGCAGTAATTGTAGAATGCCTTAACGGATACCGTCTGAAGGAAAAGCAGCCGGACAATATAGGGGAATTTACGGTTCCGGTAGGCCAGATTGAAGTGACAAAGGAAGGAAACGACGTTACCTTGGTAACCTACGGTTCTACCTGGAGAATCGTCATGGAAGCAGCCAAAGAACTTGAGAAACTCGGCATTTCCGCAGAAGTAATCGATGTTCAGTCCCTGATTCCTTTCGACCTGTCCCATGAGATCGCTGAAAGTGTAAAGAAAACCAACCGCTTAGTGGTTATTGATGAAGATGTGGAAGGCGGAACTTCAGCGTTCATCCTGCAACAGATCCTGGAAAAACAGAAAGCTTTCCGATAC
The DNA here is from genome assembly GCF_030818575.1 of Chryseobacterium camelliae. Lineage (NCBI taxonomy): Bacteria > Pseudomonadati > Bacteroidota > Flavobacteriia > Flavobacteriales > Weeksellaceae > Chryseobacterium > Chryseobacterium camelliae. The sequence continues at coordinate 2,078,096 of NZ_JAUTAL010000001.1, read as the reverse complement.
CTGGATTCTGATCCGTTAACGATTGCTGCCAACGACCACAGGCCGGCATATGCAAGTGACGGAGACTATTTCAGCAAACCGTCCGCAGATGATATGGTAGAAAGGATCTACGCCATGTTTAATGAAACCAATCCTCAGAAATATCCTGCGATATTTTAAGGAAACTTAGATAAATTTTGAACCGCTTTCTTTAGGAGGCGGTTTTTATTTTGGAGTTTTGCTTATAAATGCAGCTCGTTTTATATCAGGTTTTTAAAATTGCTGATAACAAACAATATGCTGAAATAAGATGTATGTAACTTCAAGACTATAACAGTATTTAAACTAAGGCCCGGCTATGGTTTGCTTCATCAGTCAAAGAATTACAACTCTTCCCGCCATCTTTCCCCTTCACCTGGTATTTCTCCTCCCATTCTTCCAGCAGGTACAGAATCGGCAGCAGGGCAAGCCCTTTTTCTGTTAAAGAATATTCCACTCTTGGCGGCAGCTCCTTGAACTCTTCCCGGATCACAAGTCCGTCAGCTTCCATTTCCCGGAGTTGATCTGTGAGTACCTTTCTGGAAATAACCTGGATCCTTACGGCCAGTTCTCCGAAACGTAATTTCCGGTCTTTGATCACCAGTACGATGATCGGTTTCCATTTACTGCCTAATGCGGACATGGCTTTGCCTAGAGGGCAGCTGTATTCCATTAATTCATTCTTTTTCATTGGAGAGGCTTTTGAGATTATAGAACATCGATTTCGGATGTGTAGCTTCAAAGTTACTTCAATGTTACTATCATCAGTTACTGCAAAGTTACCAGTTTTTTTGATATATGAGATACAAATAAGAACTATTATTAGTTACTTTGTGTAACAATTATAAAACAGAGCTTATACCAATGAGTACAGAATTATTATTCAAACCTTTTCAATATAAAAATTTACACCTGGATAACAGGATTGTTATGGCTCCTATGACCAGGGCACAATCCGATAACGGAGTTCCTACACAGCAGATCGCCGAGTATTATTCCAGAAGGGCTGCAGCAGGCGTGGGTCTGATCATTTCTGAAGGAACGGTGATCAACAGGCCGGCTTCCAAGAATATGCAGAACATCCCGGATTTTTACGGAACCGAAGCGCTTGAAGGATGGAAAAACGTTATTGATTCCGTTCATGCTAATGGCGGTAAAATGGGCCCTCAGATCTGGCATGTAGGGGATACGAGAAGTTCGGACGATTATCCGTCAGTTCCGATGGAAAAAGCTTCGGATATGACGCTGGAGGATATTCAGGATACCATTGCACAGTTTGCCGCTTCAGCCAAATCCGCAAAAGATCTCGGTTTCGACTGCCTGGAAATTCATGGTGCCCACGGATATCTAATCGACCAGTTTTTCTGGGAGGCTACGAATACCAGGACCGACGAATATGGAGGGAAAACCCTAAAGGAAAGAAGCCGGTTTGCCGTAGACATTGTAAAAGCAATCCGTGCAGCAGTAGGAGAAGACTTTACCATTATCATCCGACTTTCACAATGGAAGCAGCAGGATTATAACATAAAGCTGGCCCAAACTCCGGAAGAGATGGAAGAGTGGCTGCTGCCGCTGAAAGAAGCCGGAGTGGATATCTTCCACTGTTCCCAACGCCGCTTCTGGGAAGCTGAATTTGAAGGTTCCGACCTGAATTTTGCAGGCTGGGCTAAAAAGATTACGGGACAGCCTACCATTACTGTAGGCTCAGTAGGACTGGAAGGAGACTTTATGGCTGCATTTGCCGGCGAAGGAACTGGTACAGCCGATTTATCTGAACTGATCCGCAGGCTGGAAAGAGGCGACTTCGATCTGGTAGCCGTGGGAAGAGCCATTTTGCAGGATCCTGAATGGGTGAAGAAAGTGAAAGAAGGCAGAATGGAAGAACTGTCAGATTTTTCTCCTTCTAGCATGTCCACTCTGTACTAAACAGCGATAAAAAATTACCTATCTATTCATTTTATTTGAAAATCCCCGCTTACAAGCCGTAAGTGGGGATTTTACTGTTAAATATATTAAAATTGTGCTAAACTTTCAGAATTAAAGACCGACACCGGTATTCGGTTTCAGTTGTTTCAGGATATTTTTTGGAATAGCATTTTTGTTAACCAGAATGGCCGTTGATTTATATTCCACATAAGGTCTGGTCACATAAATATAGCCTTTGAAATCATTGGTTACACCCCATGAATTTTTAACCATATAATACTCTTTACCGGTCTGGTCTTTGGCAAGGCCTACAATGTGCATTCCGTGGTCATCAGTAGTGGAAAGGTCGTTAAGCGCTTTCTGGCGCATGTCTTCCGTAATGGTTTTATCGGCTTTAGGCTCTTTGAACAGTCCCTGCTTCATATCCGGGGTCATGGCCTGTTCCAGGTCAACATCCGGAACGTAAGCAACACCGTTTTTATAAGAAAAATACGGCTCCGAAACATCGGTTGCCCAACCTACGGAATAACCTTTCTTAATCGCGTTATCTACAATAGCTGTCAGATCTTTCATCGGTACATTCCAGTCAGAATCATGGCTCCAGTTATCCGGGATCGGCACTACGAATTTCTGGAAGTACGGATAATCTTTATACGATGACAATTCAACGTAATCTTCAGGATTAATGCCTACTACTTCCTTGGCAAAGGTTTTTGGCGTGTAAGATTTCCCTTCATATGTGAAGTTAGCGGGAACTTTTCCAAGGTATTCATCCAGGATCGCATCTACAGAAGACATCCAGTTGTCGGTAAGCTTGCCTTTCTGTGAAGCCTGAACGAGGCTGTCCAGTACCGGCTTCAGTTTTCCCTGCATTTCAGAGAAATTGTTCGTGGTCTGTCCGGATTTCAGTCCTGTATACGCTTCCTGAGGTACGGCGCCGTACTTTTTATACATATTGATTACGTCGTGAAGTTCACCGCCATCGCCCCAGTTGATGGCTCCGTTATTTAGGACGTACAGTTTTGCTTTGTCGTGGTAAGAATTCCTTGCCGTAAAGATTTCTGCCAGGTCCACCGGCTTCTTGCCCATACGCTGCATTTCAGATTCCAGGAAAGAGTTTCCGGAATAGCTCCAGCACGTGCCGGACGAGCCCTGGTTCTTCACCGAAGTGGCCCCTACATCCTTAAGGGTAGTAAACTGGAAATTGGCATTCTGGGATTGGTTGCTTTTCAGCTTGTTGATCAGGTCATCCTGTGCAAACATCATACTTCCTGCAGACAAAACAAAAAGTAATGAGATAAATTTAGTGTTTTTCATTACTGTAAAAAATTATATTATAAATAGTCGCTCATTTCTGAGATTCGTTACAGGCGGTAAAGTTAAATCTGTTCAGGTTGGATTTAAATGTTTTCATGCGTCATTGAGCTTCGGTATCATTTTTTTTGTGTTATTTTGAAAAAAAGTCAACCATGTTTCCAACCTTTCTGAAACAGTCTGCATCTATAGTAGTATAAGCCCCGATATATGGATAAAGAACTCCTGATGGAATGCAGGCGCAACAACCGGAATGCGCAGCGGCAGGTATATGAAAAACTTGCGGGAAAGCTGTATGCAGTCTGCAGGCGGTACCTTAAGAACGATGAAGATATCGAAGAAGTCCTTGCCGATACCTTTTTTAAAATATTTACGAAAATCAACCAGCTTCAGGATCTGGAAACCTTTGAGGCCTGGACGAAAAAAATTGCGGTGAACGAATGCCTTCAGAAACTCAGGGCGAATAAAAAACTGCATGTTTCCCTTGAGGAAAACCATATTATTGCTGACGAAGCTTATGAAGAAGCGTCTTTTGAAAAAGATATCCTGGGCCTGCTGCATTTTCTTCCGGAAGGCTGCAGGGCTATTTTCAACCTTTTTGCGATTGAAGGCTATCCGCATAAAGACATTGCGGTGATGCTCTCCATCAGCGAAGGGACCTCCAAATCACAGCTGAATTTCGCCAGGAAAAAATTACAGGAACTTTTAACCAGCAGGAACATTTAACTTTTACAACAATGGAAAACCAAAACGATATCGATACTACTTTCAGTGAAGCTTCCAAAGCTTCCGGAGAACCGGTTACTTTTCCGGGTTTTGAAAAAGTCTGGGATAAAGTGGACACGCAGCTCGATCAGCATCTTCATCCGGCACCAAAGAAAGTGCCGTCATGGATTCCGTACGGGATTGCAGCGAGCATCATTATCGGCAGCGGAATCTTTTTCCTGACCGGTAAAGACCAGGCAGATCATCAGTCGGTAACAAGCGTGACAGCGCAAAAACTGCCTCAGCCTTCAAAAATTGAAGCACAGGGTTCCCAGAATAGTCAGCTGGCAGATGTTACGGCTCCGGAAACTATTCAGAAAGAGAATTCCGGAAAGGCTTCTGAGAATATTGTAACAAGAAATATAGTCGTTCCTCCGCCTCTTTCAACATCGATGGGACAAAATGAAGCTGCAAGTACATCTGCCAGATCTTCTGTAGAGATTGATGATGATGACCATAGGTTCCGGCAATCCATAGCTGTTAATAGAAAAAAGAAGCAGGCATATGAAGAAGAACGAGAGGCCGATAAAGAAGTTATCGCAAAGAAGGTTTCAGGTGTTCAAATTACAACAGCGACTGCAAACTCTGGTATCAACAGCCTTTCAGCATCAGATAATGGTGTTTCCCGTAAAGGTTATCTTTCAGAAGTTGCACCGGCTTCCATAGCAGGCAACACGGAGGATCCGGATAAGCCGGCTTTCATCCAGATCTTATCTCCGGGGATCAGCATCAGGGTTGCTCCGGCTGAACAGGGAAATACACTCGCTATTCAGAGTTCAGATCCCGCATTTTCAGCAGAAGACTGCCTGTATATCATCAATAATGAATTGGCCGGCATCGGGAAGTTCAGGACTTTGAATGCCGGAAATATTAAATCCGTTACCGTCCTGACGGGCACAAAAGCTATTCTTCTGTATGGTAAAAAAGCTTCCCGCGGGATTGTCATCGCAGAAACCAGGGATTTTTCCTCAACAGAAGTAAAAAAGATCAGAAAAGCATTAAAAAAAGATTCTTTAGGAAACCCATAGACAACCTCTAATCCTAAACAAAACACTCCTTACAATTAAACTCTTCCAGGCGGAGAGCAGGATATCCTATGCCTCTATTTAAATCCAATAATTAAACCTTAACCACAATGAAAAAAGCCTGTATAACGCTTGCAGTCATGGCCTTTATGATCAGCTGCAAAACAAAAACACCTCCCTCAGCAGATGGGAAAACAAAAGTAAGCATCCGGAAAGACCACGATCAGGACGGCATCCCGAATAAAGATGACCAGTGTCCTGAAAAGCCCGGCCCTGTTGAGAACAACGGCTGCCCATGGCCGGATACGGATGGGGACGGAACCATTGATAAGGACGATGCATGCCCTGCTGTTGCCGGTCCGCCTGAAAATAACGGCTGTCCGTGGCCGGATACCGATGGCGACGGTATCCTGGATAAAGATGATTCCTGCCCGACCGTTCCCGGAATGCCGGAATACAACGGCTGCCCAAAACCCAAGGCGGTAACGGCTTCTGAAATATCCATTGGTGATGCAGCGGTCATGGGGTATGCACCTGGACTGAAGATTAGGGCTTCACAAAATACAGCATACATTAAAAAGGCTGCTGTGAAACACAAAGGAAAGCAACCGGTGAAAATCCAGCCGGACATTAATGATGAAGAATACAACAGGTTGGTGGAAAACCCGTTTGAGCTGACGAAAAACCAGCCGCTGTCCACTTTTTCCATTGATGTGGACAATGCTTCTTATTCCAATATCCGGAGGATGATCAATTACGGGTCTCCTGTGGATAAAGACGCCGTAAGGATTGAGGAAATGATCAATTATTTTAAATATGATTACCCTCAGCCTGAAGGAAACCGTCCTTTTTCAATAAGTACAGAATACAGCGATGCACCATGGAACCCAGGCAGTAAACTGTTGAAAATAGGACTTCAGGGGAAAAAGGTGCCGCTGGATAACCTCCCGGCCTCCAATATTACTTTCCTCATTGATGTTTCTGGTTCCATGAGCGATGAGAACAAGCTTCCTTTGCTCAAATCTTCTTTCAAAGTGTTACTGGACCAGCTGAGACCTCAGGATAAGGTAGGTATCGTGGTGTATGCAGGAAGCGCCGGAACAGTGTTGCCTCCAACCTCTGCCAAAGAAAAAGAAACGATCCTGCATGCACTGGAAAATCTTCAGGCCGGCGGAAGTACAGCCGGCGGCGAGGGGATAGAGCTGGCATATAAGCTGGCCGGGGAAAACTTTATCAAAGGCGGAAACAATAGGGTAGTGCTTGCTACGGACGGCGATTTCAACGTAGGCATTTCCTCAGAAAAGGGACTGGAACAACTGATCGAAGGGAAAAGGAAAACCGGCATTTTCCTTACCTGCCTGGGTTTCGGGATGGGAAATTACAAGGATAACCGCCTGGAAACCCTCGCCGACAAAGGCAACGGGAATTATGCATACATCGATAATCTTCAGGAAGCCAATAAATTCCTGGGAAAAGAGTTCGCCGGAAGCATGTATGCGATAGCCAAAGACGTAAAGATCCAGATTGAGTTCAATCCTAAGTTCGTCAAATCCTACCGGTTGATCGGATATGAAAACAGGAAGCTGAGAAATGAAGACTTTACCAATGATGCCATTGATGCCGGCGAATTAGGAAGCGGGCATACGGTAACGGCACTCTATGAAGTGATTCCAGTAGACGTCCATTCGGAATTCATTCCTAAAGAAAACATGCTGAAATATTCAGCATCGGTGAAAAACCCAAATTCAGGCAATGAACTGGCCACCATTAAATTCCGCTACAAAAAGCCGGACGGTGACAAGAGCCTTGAAATGATAAAAGTGATAAACAATGTACCGGTAAGCATAGAACAGTCAGGCCCTGATTTCAGGTTTGCATCTGCGGTAGCATGGTTCGGACTGATCCTCAGGGATTCTCAACTAATTAAAGACAAAGACCTCAAAGCGGTCGGGGCATTGGCCCGGGAAGGTAAAAACAGAGATGATGAAGGCTACAGATCGGAATTGATAAGGTTGGTGGATGTGTACAGGGGGATTCAGAAGTAGTGGTGGAGCTGCCTCCGGAAGGAGGCCGCTTTTTTGTCTGAAGAATGGTATTAGTTGAATTGTCCGGAAATCTGGATATCATATTTTTCTCAGCCGGTAAGCAAATTTGTGTATTTTTGAGTGCATTAAAAAACATATCATGAAAAACTTCTGTTATCCATTCAGGCTCATGCTGCTGTTATCCGTAACGGTAAGTACAGGACTTAGTGCGGGTACCCCTGAAAATGATCTGAAGATTTTCAGGAAACTTTCTGAAAAACTACAATCCGTAAAAACAATTTCCTATCATTATACAAGGGAATTTACTTATCCTGCGGAGGATTATCACAGCAAGTCAGAAGGTGAAATGTATGTGGATTTCAGTAAGGAAAATGATTTGGCAGGATTCCGGTATCAGTACAGAGATACAACAGGATTTTCTGTATTCAATAGTACTGAGCTTTTCGAAACTTCTGCAGAAGACAGGACAATTCAGATCAAAAATAAAGTTATGCCTTCAGATTTTGAAGGGCTTTCCGCGCTGTACAACTCAATCATCACGCTAAGGAATATTTTGCCGGCTGTTATCGGTGACCAAACCATTGTAAAGCAGGTTAAGGATACTTTGATCGGTAAGAAACCGTTCCATGTTCTGAATTTCCAAACCCAGGACCGGTATCCGGATTACCTTGGGAAAAGATTTACGGTAACCACAGAAAAGATAACGTTTTATAATAAAATAATCGTTGACAAAAAAAGTTTTCTGCCGGTAAGCTATATCCAGCTTAAAAAAGGAAGCAGGGATATTAACCGGACAGACTTCTCTCATATTGTTCTTAATCCCACAGAGCCTAAAGAAAACAGCTGGTATTACTCAACATACCTGAAAGAATACAAGGAGAAAAAAAGAGAATCGGTAAAACTGATTGATGCGGGTCAGGTCGCTCCTGATTTCAGTCTGGTACAAAATGAGACCGGCGAAAAAGTGAGTTTACAGCAGTTCCGAGGGCATCCCGTTTTGCTGGAATTCTGGATCAGGAACTGCAGTTACTGCATTAAAGCCGTTCCTGAACTCAATACATTGAATACCCGCTACGGAGTTTCCGGCTTAAAGATACTGGCCATCAATACCACGGACAGCCAACAGGCAATCCATCAGTTTGTAGCCCGGCATAAAGTTAATTATGATACCGTGAATGGAGATACATCGGTTAATGAAAACTACGGGGTCTCTGCATTCCCACAAATAATTCTTATTGATAAACAAGGCATTATATTATATTCCGGAGATCTGAATATCCCCGTTCTGGATGCAATGATCGGTAAAAATTTATAGCTGCCAGGACTGTTTAAGGACGGGAAATAAAAAAATATAATTGAACTTTCAATTATTATTGAAAGTTCAAGAAATATGATTATATTTGTAACAGGAATTGAAACTGATACCAACCGGATAGCGGCACGTTGACGTTCAAAAAGAAAAAGAAGACAATGAAACTTTCAGAAGCCAAAGAAAAATATATTCAGACCTGGGGAACCTTCGCCACCAACTGGGGGATCAACCGGACAATGGCCCAAGTGCATGCCCTGCTGATCTCTTCAGTAAAGCCGCTCTCCACCGATGAGGTGATGGAGCAATTGGAAATTTCAAGGGGAAATGCCAATATGAACCTACGCGCCCTCATGGACTGGGGAATCGTACGCAAGGAATTTGTAAAGGGCGACCGGAAAGAATATTTTGTGGCAGAGAAAGATATTTGGTTCCTGTTTAAACAAATTACCAAAGAAAGAAGGAAAAGGGAAATAGAGCCTGTGATTGCTTTCCTTGAAGAGCTGAAGGACATCGACGATAAGGATTCTGATGAAGCAAAAGAGTTCATCCGGCTGATGGATGATTTCAGTTCCGTAACGGGGAAGATCAACAATATTATGGACCTGGCGATCAAGAGCGACGACCACTGGCTGGTAGGGAAAATTACCAACCTGTTGAAATAGAAAGGATATCAGATCCTTTTTTATTTCAGTTTAATTTTCAAAAATTATTGAAAGTATAATATTTATAAGATGTTCAATATTATTTCTTATATCATTTTTCTGGCGGTAAGCTCATACATCACAGTGGATGTGGGAAGAAGGTGTTACCATGCCGGAATCTATTACCTGGACTATCTTATCCATGACCCGGAGCTTTGCCTCACCATCAACAGGATATTGCTGGGCTGTTACTACCTGATCAACCTGGGCTATATTGCCGTCAGCCTCACAACCTGGACGCCTATAAATTCCGCAGAACAGCTGCTGGCGGTAACAGCGGTACGCACCGGGAATATTCTCCTAATCCTCTGTGTCCTGCATTACATCAACCTGTTTACCCTTTATTTTTTAAGAAAAAAAATAATTCTAAAATAAAATATCATGACAGCAACTCTTTTAACCACCGCAACGTACAACTTTTCAGCGTACATGATTTACCTTCCGGTAGTGCTCATTCTCACCGTTACCGTTTCCCAGTTTCTGTTCAGGAACTCCAAAACATTCATGATGGACATTTTCCATCAGAAAGAGGATATTGCCATGGCCACCAATTCCCTGTTTAAAATCGGGTTTTACCTTCTGAACATCGGCTTCGCGCTCTGCATCATCGAACTGTACCGGATCGAAACGGTAGAAAGCCTGGTAGTAAGCCTGAGCGAAAAGATCGGTAAGTTTTCCATCTACCTCGGCATTATGATGTTCCTGAACCTTCTTTTATTCCTGAAAGGACGCAAACATGCCTCCCATAAAACCTACCCTTAAAAATGAAAAATATATTTTTTAAAGTCTGGATGTATTTTACATTTAAACTCCAGAACAAAAGAACCCGCGGGGATTTCCTGAATTTTTAAATCCCTGCCGGTATTAAAAGCAACGTTAAAAACATGCCGCTATGAAAAAGTTTATTGTTTTGGATTTCAATATCCAGTCGTACCTTATCCTGGCTTTTATTGCTATCCTCGTCATAGATATCGCCGTATTACATTCAGCCGCATCGGTGATGGTGTACTTCCTGATTGCCCTTGAGCACATAATCAGCTCCGCCAAAAGATTTTTTAATAAGCAATATGTTCGGCGTCCTGCCTTCAAAATCTATTACGGCATCAGCATGGTTTTTATGCTGTTGTTCCTGATCCTCATCATTGCCTGCAGTTTAAAACTTCAGGATTCAATAACCGGTTTTATGTTTGGTATGTTTGCGTTCGGTATATTCGGTACACCGGTTCTAGCCATCGCTTATTACCTGATTTGCTACCGGGATTACCGAAAGGTAAAGGAAACTGAAATGTTGAAGCGTAACCATAACTAAAAGCTATGCCTGCAATTATCCTCAAAACAAAGATCAATGCCGATATCCTTACCGTATTTGATCTGGCAAGGAATGTTGATGTTCACCGAAACTCAATGTCAGATACGGAAGAAATAGCCATTGCCGGCCGGACAACAGGACTGATTGAAACCGGTGAGACGGTTACCTGGAAAGCACGGCATCTGGGCATACAGCAGACACTCACTTCAAAAATCATCAGTATGGACAGACCATATGAATTTACCGATATCATGATTCAGGGTGTTTTCCGGTCTATGCACCACCAGCATATATTCAGATCTGAAGGAAAAGCAACAGTAATGACCGATATTTTTGATTTTGAATCCCCTTTCGGAATAATCGGCAAGGCCTTTAACGCACTTTATCTGACCCGTTATATGAGAAATATTCTGCTGGAGAGGAATCGTCACCTGAAACAATTCGCCGAAAGCATCCTGAAAACTCATGAAGGGTAGTTTATTATAGATTATAGATTATAGATTATAGATTATAGATTATAGATTATAGATTATAGATTATAGATTATAGATTATAGATTATAGATTATAGATTATAGATTATAGATTATAGATTATAGATTCATATTAAACACTATAAATTAATACATTATACATTAATACTCAACATATGAATTTCCTCAAAGCCGAATGGCGCAAATTAGTTATCTTTAATTACGAAATCGATCCAGAAATTTTAATCCCGTATCTGCCGGAAGGTACTGATCTGGATTTTTATCAGGGTACATGTTACGTTAGCCTCGTTGGATTTATGTTTTTGAATACCAGGCTGCTTGGAGTGTCTGTTCCTTTCCACCGCAACTTTGAAGAGGTCAACCTCCGGTTCTATGTAAAGAAAAAAGAAGGCAGCGATTGGAAGAGGGGGGTAGTGTTCATCAAAGAGATTGTGCCGAAGCCTGCTTTAAGCCTGGTCGCCAATTCCGTATATAAAGAACATTATCAGACGCTGCCCATGAACAACGCAATGAAGGCTAATGGAGATGAACTGCAGGTTCGGTACTCATGGAAGTACAGAAGCTGGCATTCGATGGAAGTGATTGCAGAAAACAGGGTATTGCCCATGGAATCAGACTCGGAATTTGAATTTATCACAGAACATTACTACGGGTTTTACGAAGATGAAAAACAGGACTTCGGAATATGAAGTATGCCATCCGAAATGGGACTGGTACAAGGTTAAAGACCATCAGCTTGACCTTGATTTCCAAAAGATGTACGGAACCGATTTTGCCTGCCTGAATGAGCAGCAGCCTGTTTCCGTTATGCTGGCAGAAGGCTCGCCGGTGGAAGTAAAGATCAAAAAATATGTCGCCTAGCGGATCCGGCTTGATTAATCATGGGGCATTAATGAATAGATCCCTAATAAGATCAACAGCATTGATCCATTCTTTACCTTTGATCAAACCCACCAATTGAACCTACCCTATACATTAATACATTGTACATTAATACAATATAATACATTATGAAAATTATCATTGCCGGCGGAACCGGATTTCTCGGAGACAGCTTAAAAAAGTTCTTTGCATCAAAAGGGCATAATGTACTCATTTTGACCCGTAAACCTGCACAGGAACATGAAATCTATTGGGATGCCCGCACCCTTGGAGATTGGAAAAATTACCTTGATGGTGCGGATGTACTGATCAACCTTACCGGAAAATCTGTCGACTGTCGGTATAACGAAAAGAACAGGCAGGAAATCTACGCTTCCAGGATTGAGAGCACAAGGATTTTACAGGAAGCTGTCGATCAATGCGTCCATCAGCCTAAAATATGGCTGAACGCAGCTTCTGCAACCATTTATGCCCATGCCGAGCAGCACCTGAATACGGAATCAAACGGTGTAATCGGGGATGATTTTTCCATGAACATCTGTAAAAGCTGGGAAGCTGAATTTTTCAATGCTGAAAATCAGGCCACCAGGAAAGCGGCTTTGAGGACTTCCATTGTGATGGGCAACAGCGGAGGCGCGTTTCCGAAACTGAAAACTGTTACAAAACTGTTCCTGGGCGGAAAGCAGGGTAGCGGTAGGCAGAAGGTAAGCTGGATCCATATTGATGATTTCTGTAGGGCGGTGGAATGGATCATTGATCATGAGGAGATGTCAGGCGCCATCAATGTTACTGCACCGCTGCCCCTGACGAATGCTGAAATGATGGACAAACTCAGAAATCGGATGAAAATACCTTTCGGACTAAATGCTGCAGTATGGCAACTGAAAATCGCTTCCTTCTTTTTACAGACTGAAACGGAACTTCTGCTGAAAAGCCGAAATGTATACCCTGAAAAGCTGTTGCAGAGTGGGTTCAGTTTTGCTTATCCGGATATGGAGATGGCTTTGAAGGATTTGATTAAATAGATTTGTTTGAGAATATATCAATGTATTAGTCGAATCCTAAAAACTTCAAGAAAGAAAAATGATTAAACAATTCCAGCTCGCCACCACATTCCAATCCCTACAGTTGTGAGATTATCGCAAGATGATTACTTTAGCGGAAAGTATTGTGTATGATCGGGAAGTGCAAAACGGCAGCCTTGTTTTTTTCTTTGTTGATGGGCTCTTCGGCCCTTTTTTCTCAGGCGCATAACGTGTCTGAAGGGTATCAGAAACCGGATGATCCGTTAGTGGTGCAGAACCTGGAACAGTGGCAGGACCTGAAGTTCGGACTGTTCATGCATTGGGGAACCTACAGTCAGTGGGGGATCGTTGAAAGCTGGAGCCTTTGTCCCGAAGATGAGTCTTGGACGCAGCGCAAACCGGAACATGGAGCAACCTACAATGAATATGTGGCGAATTATGAGCATCTCCAGGCCACCTTTAATCCGGTTCAGTTTAACCCGAAGAAATGGGCAGATGCAGCGAAAAAGGCAGGAATGAAGTATGTGGTATTTACCACCAAGCATCATGACGGCTTTGCGATGTTTGATACTGAGGAATCCGATTACAAAATTACTTCCCCGAAAACCCTGTTTTCCAAAAACCCGAAAGCGGATGTAACCAAAGAAATCTTCAATACATTCAGGGCGGACGGATTTAAGATCGGGGCCTACTTCTCTAAACCCGACTGGCATTCCGATGATTACTGGTGGCCGTATTTCCCGCCTAAAGACAGGAACGTGAATTACGACCCTAAAAAATATCCAGAACGCTGGGAAAACTTCAAAAAGTTTACGTTCAATCAGCTGAATGAGATCACTTCAAAATATGGGAAGATAGATATCCTGTGGCTGGACGGAGGCTGGGTACGACCTTTCAATACCATAGATCCTAAAGTGGAATGGCAGCGTACCATCAAAGTAGAGCAGGACATTGATATGGATAAAATAGGAACCATGGCACGCAGGAACCAGCCGGGAATCATCATCGTAGACCGGACTGTTCCAGGAAAATGGGAAAACTATGTGACACCCGAACAGGCTGTCCCGGAACATGCCCTTTCTATTCCGTGGGAAAGCTGCATCACGATGGGCGATTCCTTTTCCTATGTTCCGAACGACCGTTATAAATCTTCGCAGAAAATCATTGAAACCCTCATTAAAATCATCTCCAGGGGAGGGAATTACCTGATGAATATTGCTCCCGGTCCCAACGGGGATTATGATCCGGTGGTATATGAAAGGCTGAAGGAAATTGCCGGATGGATGGACGTGAACCAATCGGCCGTATTCGCTACCAGAAGCATTGCACCATACCATGATGGACAGGTGTATTATACGCGGAGCAAAGATGGCAAAACAGTGAATGTCTTCCATATCGATGAATCGTCGGATTATAAAGCTCCCTCAACCATCAGTTTTACCCTTCCTGAGCTATACAAGCCCAAAAAACTGAAAATATTGGGAACCTCCTCAAAAATCAGGTGGAGACAGTCCGGAAACCAAGTGGAAGTGACGGTTCCTAAAGATGCAAAATTTACCTATTCAACCGTAATTCAAATGACAGAATCATGAAGAGGTTCCGTTTTAAAGTAACAGGAGTTTTGATCCTCTTTCAGACCGTATTGGCCCAGGGGCAGAAGCCTTTATACAAAGATCCTAAGCAGCCGGTGGAAACCAGGGTCAAAGACCTGTTGAGCCGGATGACACCGGAGGAGAAGTTCTGGCAGTGTTTCATGATTCCCGGAGATCTGGACCATGTTCCTGAAGACCAGTATAGCCACGGCATTTTCGGATTGCAGGTAAGTGCTGCCAACATTGGTGGCGGTGCTGCCGGGCAGATGCTGAAATACAATGCCGATGAGAATGCGGAACGCCTGGCGGCCAAAATCAATGCGATTCAGAAATATTTTATAGAAAAATCAAGGCTGGGCATTCCTGTTATTCCTTTTGATGAAGCTTTACACGGACTGGTCAGGGAAGGAGCCACAGCTTTTCCGCAGGCGATCGCCCTTTCTGCCTCCTTTAATCCGGAATTGATGAAGGAAGTGGCTTCAGCTATTGCTCAGGAATCCCGGTTGAGGGGAATTCGCCAGATCCTGACCCCGGTGGTGAACTTAGCCAGTGACGTCCGATGGGGAAGGACTGAAGAGACCTATGGAGAAGATCCGTTTCTCACTTCGGTGATGGGAGTAAGTTTTGTCACTCCTTTTGAACAGGCCGGGATCATTACGACTCCAAAGCATTTTTTAGCCAATGTAGGTGAGGGAGGAAGGGGATTCTTACCCCATCCATTGGAGTAAAAGGTACCTGGAAGAAACCCATCTGGTTCCTTTTCATCAGGCTTTCAGCAAAGGAGGAAGCCGTTCGGTGATGACCGCATATAATCTCCTGGACGGAAGGCCTTCCACGGCAAATGAGTGGCTGCTGACACAAAAACTGAAAAAGGAATGGAACTTTAAAGGATTTGTGATCAGCGATGCCAGTGCGGTTGGAGGAGCTAATGTCCTGCATTTTACAGCCAAAGATTATGATGATGCCTCTGCACAGGCGATGAATGCCGGACTGGATGTAATCTTCCAGGCGGAGTACCAGCATTACAAACTCTTCATTCCGCCGTTTCTGGACGGAAGGATCAGTCAGCAACGGATCGATGATGCCGTTTCACGGGTTTTGAGAGCCAAATTCGAACTCGGATTATTTGAAAATCCGTATGTATCCGATAAAGAGATCAGGCAGCTGAAATTACTCGATCATAAGCCTGTTGCTGAAAAAGCGGCGATGGAATCTTTTGTCCTGCTGCAGAATAACAATCATACGCTTCCTGTTCCGGAAACGGTCAAACACATCCTGATCGTCGGTGCCGATGCAGAAGATGCAAGGCTGGGCGGGTATTCAGGTCCCGGAAACAGAAAAACAAGCATCCTGAACGGCATTAAAAAATTTACGGCAAACAAAAATATTACAATCGATTATTCCAGAGGAATTGATTGGGATGTCAAAACCCTGACTACCGTTCCGGCAGAATTCTTATCCGTTAATACCCTGAAAGGATTAAAAGGAAGTTATTTTGCAGATACGAATCTGAGCGGTGGTCCTGCTTTCGAGAGGCTGGACCAGCAGCTGAATTTCAAATGGACCCTCTATTCCCCAAATCCCGAAAAGCTTCAGCCTGACCAATACAGCGTACGCTGGAAAGGACAGCTCGAAGCACCGGCAACCGGTAAATACCTTGTAGGTCTTCGTGGAAACGACGGTTTCAGGATGTACCTTAACGGAAAGCTGATGATCGATCAATGGGAAAAGCTAAGCTATTCCATCAAAACCGTTGAAATTGATTTCGTAAAAGGCCAAAAGTATGATCTGACGGTTGAATTCCGTGAAGACCGAGGAGAAGCGAATATAGAACTGGTCTGGAATTACGGACTTAAAGACTATCAGAAAGATTTCAATGATGCTCTGAGGATGGCTCAGAATGCAGATTACATCATTATTGCGGCAGGCATTCATGAAGGGGAATTCCAGGATCGTTCGTCACTGAGCCTGCCAGGCAACCAGGAAGCATTCATCAGTGAAGTTTCCAAGCTGAATAAGCCGGTAACCGTAATATTAGTGGGAGGTTCAGCCATTAAGACAACCTCCTGGAAAGATAAGGCAGGAGCTATTTTAGATGTATGGTATCCCGGTGAAGAAGGTGGAAATGCAGTTGCCAAAGTCCTTTTCGGAGCGGAAAATCCTTCTGGTAAGCTTCCGCTGACCTTTCCGGTGGAAGAAGGCCAGCTCCCGCTAAGCTATAACCATCATCCCACCGGTAGAGGAAACGATTACTATGACCTGAGCGGAGAACCCTTGTATCCGTTCGGTTTCGGACTAAGCTATACAACATTTGAGATCTCAGACCTGAAACTCAACCGGTCAGATTATTCTCCGGCTGAAACCATAAAGGCGCAGGTGACGGTAAAAAATACGGGACTAAAAGCCGGCAGCGAAGTTGTGCAGCTGTATGTTAAAGACCTTCTGGCTTCGGTTTCAAGACCCGTTATTGAGCTGAAGGGCTTTCAGAAAGTCTATTTACAACCCGGAGAATCCAAACAGGTAACGATAGAGCTTCCTGTGCAGCAGCTTCAGTTCCTTGATGAAAAGATGAACTGGACCGTGGAGAAAGGGACGTATCGGATTATGGTAGGAAATTCGTCCAAAAACCTGCCGCTGAAACAAAACATTACTGTAACCAACTGATGAGGACTTTCATTTCATTTTTAGGATGTATTTTGTTGATTTCCTGTAAAAATTACCAGCCTGTCCTGGTATCCAGGGAAAAAATATTTACGGAAAACACAGCAGGATTCCGGCAGTGCCATGCGTCCACATTAACTGAAACAGAAAACGGTAATATTATTTGTTCATGGTTCGGTGGTGAACATGAAGGTGACCGTTCGGTAAAAATATGGCTGTCTGAATGGAATCATCAGAACTGGTCTGTTCCCAAAGCCGTTGCAGATGGAAAAGGATCCGGAAATACTGACTACCCTGCATGGAACCCGGTTTTATATACCCTTCCGAAAACAGATTCGGTATTTATGTTTTATAAAGCAGGTCCCAATCCGAGGGAATGGAGCTGCTGGTTAAAAACTTCCGCTGATGGCGGTAAAAATTGGTCACAGCCTGAAGAACTGAAAAGCCTTATAGGACCTGTAAAAAACCGTCCGCTGATGCTTCGGAACGGAGATCTTGTTTCACCTTCCAGCAAGGAATTCACGGAAAAAAACTGGAAAGTCCACCTGGAATGGAGTACTGACCGTGGAAAGACCTGGAAAGTTATTCCAGTTAACTATCAGCAAAAAGATGTACAGGTGATACAGCCCAGCATCATTGAGCACAAAAACGGTGTGCTTCAGCTCCTGGCACGGAGCCAACAGAACAAGGTGATGACTTCATTTTCCCATGACCATGGAAAGCAGTGGACTCTTTGGGAAGAAACGAACCTTGCCAATCCTAATTCAGGCACCGATGCCATCCGTCTGAAGAATAACTGGCTGCTTATGGTATATAATCCTGAAATCAGCGGGAAAAACTGGTGGGAAGGACGTACAAAGCTCAACGCAGCCATTTCGAAAGACGGTAAACAATGGAAAGATGTCCTGGTCCTGGAAAATGGCAAGGATGGCGATGAATATTCTTACCCCTCCGTTATCCAGGCTTCTGACGGGAAAGTCCATATTTCATACACCTGGAACAGGAAAAGTATCGTACATGCAGTTATCGAATGATATATCAAAGAATGAATGGTGAATGGATCAATTTACGTTGCCTTAGAAAGAGAATTTTTATTTTATATTGGTCAATCCTTTCTTAGCTATATCTTTTTCCTTTTTCATATTCTTTCTTTATTCCCTTTTTTACTTCTCTGTTTTTCATTATTTTGCTCAAAACAGGGAATGATTTTTGCAACATAGATAACGAAATAAAATATAATACTGTATTTTATCCATAAATCAAAATTATGCATCTATGAGAAAATACATTCTACCTTCTGTTATTGTAATTCTTGCAAGCTGTAAAGACCAGAAAAAGCAGGATGTTACAACCAAAAGTGAAGTGGCTACACAGACCGATACCTTAAAACTTCCGGCTCCGGATGAGAAAGGCGCTAAGAATAAGTTCAGCAATGTGATCGGCTGGCCGGCAGGAAAGGCTCCTACAGCTCCTGAAGGATTCACCGTTACCCGCTTTGCAGAAGATATCAAGAGTCCCCGGAATATGATCCAGGCGCCCAATGGCGATGTCTTCGTAGTGCTTTCCAATTCTGAGCGTTCCGCTACCGAAAAAGTTAAAAACGATATCAGCGGAAAGAGCAATGCGGAAGTAGGCGGTAAATCGGCCAACAGGATATTGGTATACAGGGATGCTAATAAAGATGGCATTCCGGAAACATCCTCCGTTTTTATTGACAACCTGAACCAGCCTTACGGAATGCTGATCATCAAAGATCAGTTCTATGTGGCCAATACAGATGGACTATGGGTATACCCCTATAAGCAGGGAGACCTGAAAATATCAGGTCCCGGAAAGAAAATGCTTAACCTTCCGGCTGGAGGCTACAACAATCACTGGACAAGAAATTTAATTGCGAATAAAGACCAGTCGAAAATATATGTTTCCGTAGGTTCCGGCAGTAATGTAGGGGAAAACGGAATGGAAAATGAAGTAAGAAGAGCCAATATACTGGAAATAAATCCTGATGGAAGCGGAGAGATTATATTTGCTTCGGGACTTAGGAATCCGGTTGGAATGAGTTGGAATCCGGTCACCGGAGCGTTGTGGACCGTAGTGAATGAACGGGATGAGCTGGGGGACGAACTGGTTCCGGATTACCTGACCAGTGTGAAGAAAGGTGCATTTTACGGCTGGCCGTATGCTTATTTCGGAAAGCATGAAGATCCCCGAAGAAAAGGAGAACGGCCTGACCTGGTTGCTAAGACCATCGTTCCTGATGTACCCCTCGGTTCCCATACGGCATCGCTGGGACTGGACTTTTATAAAGGAGCACAGTTTCCGCAAAAATATAAGAATGGGGCATTCATCGGACAGCATGGTTCCTGGAACCGCTCTTCGTTGGTAGGGTATCAGGTCGCATTTGTTCCGTTTGCCAATGGAAAAGCTTCAGGAACTTATGAACCATTTTTATCGGGATTTATTGCAGATAAAGAAAAAGGGGATGTATATGGCCGTCCTGTAGGGGTTTTGCAGCTCGCCGACGGATCTTTACTGGTAGCGGATGACGTAGGCGGAATTGTCTGGCGGGTATCCTACAGCAAAAAATAATTTAAAAATACAGAAGCAGCCTTACAGGTTGCTTTTTCGTTTCTTATCCGATATTTTTTCCTTAAATTCGCATAAAAATTTTATACTAATGAACTACGATATTATTGTCATCGGAAGTGGTCCTGGTGGATACGTTACAGCGATCAGAGCAGCACAGCTGGGTTTCAAAACTGCGATCATTGAAAAAGAAAACCTGGGAGGGATCTGCCTGAACTGGGGATGTATTCCTACTAAGGCTTTGCTGAAATCCGCTCAGGTATTTCATTACATCAATCATGCTGAAGATTACGGACTGAATAAGGTGGAAGGCAGCTTTGAATTCCCGAACGTTATTCAGAGAAGCCGTGGCGTAGCCAACAAAATGAGCAAAGGGATTGAATTCCTGATGAAGAAAAATAAGATCGATGTCATTCTGGGAACTGCAAAAGTTCAGAAAGGCAAAAAAGTTTCTGTAACGGATCAAGAAGGTAAGGTAACCGAATATACCGGTACCCATATCATCATCGCGACAGGAGCCCGTTCCAGAGAATTGCCGAACCTGCCTCAGGACGGTAAAAAAGTAATCGGATACAGACAGGCATTGTCTTTACCTGAGCAACCGAAATCTATGATCGTGGTAGGTTCCGGAGCCATCGGGGTGGAGTTTGCTGATTTCTATAATACGATGGGAACTAAAGTAACTGTTGTTGAATTCATGCCGAATATCGTTCCTGTAGAAGATGAGGAGATCTCTAAACATTTAGAGAAATCGCTTAAAAAGACCGGAATAGAGATCATGACCAATGCATCTGTAGAAAGTGTGGATACAAGCGGAGAAGGCGTAAAAGCTACTGTAAAAACAGCCAAAGGAAACATCACTCTTGAAGCGGATATCTTATTGTCTGCAGTAGGAATTGCTGCGAATATCGAGAATATCGGTCTTGAAGATGTCGGCATCCAGACAGATAAAGGAAGAGTATTGGTGAACGAATGGTATGAAACTTCAGTACCAGGATATTATGCGATTGGAGATATTATCCCTACCCAGGCTCTGGCGCACGTAGCGTCCGCAGAAGGAATTACCTGTGTGGAAAAGATCAAGGGAATGCACGTAGAGAAAATCGACTACGGCAATATTCCTGGATGTACATATTGCCATCCGGAAGTAGCTTCTGTAGGGCTTACTGAAAAACAGGCTAAAGAAAAGGGATATGAAATCAAAGTAGGGAAATTCCCGCTTTCTGCCAGCGGAAAAGCAACGGCTAACGGAAATACCGATGGATTCATCAAAGTGATTTTTGATGCCAAATACGGAGAATGGTTGGGTTGCCATATGATTGGTGACGGTGTTACCGATATGGTAGCAGAAGCTGTAGTAGCCAGAAAACTGGAGACTACAGGACATGAAATCATCAAATCCATCCACCCGCACCCAACGGTTTCCGAAGCGATCATGGAAGCTGCTGCTGCTGCTTACGGGGAGGTGATCCATATTTAAGCTTATATACTTAATATTACATATAAAGCCCGGATTTTTCCGGGCTTTTTTGTTGGTATGCACAAAACGCAGAATCAATGTCTGACAAACAGTGCGGTCACGTCAGTTCGAGTGTTTTTTCGTAGTGAAACGAAGAAAAATGTATCGAGAACCAGTGATTATCAAACAAAAGAAGGTTACCGCTTACACTAGTTTCTCGATACGCTCCATTTCATTTCGCACTCGAACAGACGGCGAATCGATTGTCTGACAATAATTGCAGCCCCAGTCAGTTCGAGTGTTTTTCGCAGCAAAACGAAGAAAAATGTATCGAGAACTGATGATTAACAAACAAAAGAACGTTATCACTTACACTAAGTTCTCCACACGCTACATTTCATGGTACACTCGAACAGACAGTCATAAACTTTTAACATAAATTTAGAAACCTTAAACCCCGTATCCAGGGATGTTTTCATACATTTATACCATGAATTTTGAAAAAACCGGACTTGTTTTATCCGGCGGAGGTACCAAAGGAATTGCCCATGCAGGAGTTCTGAAATTCTTACGCGAGAAAAACATAGAAATAGATATCCTTTCCTGCTGCAGTGCCGGTTCTATTGTTGGCTGCCTGCATGCGGTAGGCAAGACGCCGGAAGAAATTCTTGAGTTTTTCAAATCCGTATACTTTTTTAACTGGAAACATTTTGCATTCAACCAGCCAGGACTGGTCTCATCCGTAATTTTCAGGAATTACCTTAACCCCATTTTTGGGGATATGAAGCTGGGAGACCTGAATAAGGAAGTAAAGATCGTGGCAACAGAACTCATTAAAGGGACAGAAAAAGTTTTCGATCAAAACTTCAGGGTAGTAGACGCCATTATCGCCTCCTGTTCCATTCCTGGAATTACGACCCCTTATATCATTAATGATGAAATGTACTGTGATGGCGGAGTACTAAACAATTTTCCTGCTGACATCATCCGCGCAGACTGTGACAAACTGATCGGGGTCTTTGTTTCCCCTCCCCACGATATTAAAATTGATGATCTTAAATCCATCAAAGCCATTGTATCAAGATCCTATGACCTGTTGTCCTACCGGATTGAGAAAATTAAATTTGACCATTGCGATTGGTTTATCTCCTCACAGGAACTGTCTACATACGGTACATTTGAAAGGAGAAAGGAACGTCTGGAGCAGATATTCAATATTGGCTATCATGCAGCCGGAGAAAGTTTTGAAATGAGCCGGTTTTTTGCGGCTTTGCCTTCATCAGGAATTGCATAAAAAACTCCGGCTCAACAGAAGAACCGGAGGATATTATACTAACTTTTAACGGTGTAACCATTCTAGCTGGCCACTATATGGCCTTGCGGATCTATAACCTTTAGGGTATAGGGAGGTTTTTTTACAGAATCGGTCAGGTAATTCCTCCAGATCTGGTAGGTATAGCCTTCATTCTGAAATTCATAATAATAGTTTCCTCCGGTTCCGTCCGGGATTATTTCGCCATTGCTGATGATCATGCTTGGCTTCGAGGTAAGCTTGCCTTTAGCAGACCAGGATTGATACAGATATTGCTCGTTAGGCTGCTGGTCAATCCTTATCTTGAATTTTTTGGTTTTGATAATAACTGTTTTCGGGACTTTCTGTACGTATTCCTTCTGAACGGCATCAGTAGCATGGCTATTCGCATAGGATACTGAAGAAGCTGCTGTCAGGCAGATGGCTGCCAAAACTGTTTTGATCATTGGTGTGTATTTGATGGGTTATTCTTCTTATCCCGATCAAATATAAAGCCATTAGCCGGCAGTTGCGTCTTGGGTATAGCTGGTAAAGGCCTCTTCAAGGCTTTCAAACCTTCCTTTGAATTCATCGATCGGGCAGTCCTGGAGGATGTGCCCTTTATGGATAAGGATTACCCGGGAACACAGAGCTTCTACCTCCTGCATGATATGCGTGGAAAGGAGCACCGTCTTTTCCCGTCCTATTTCCCGGATGACATTCCTGATTTCAATAATCTGATTGGGATCAAGGCCATTGGTAGGTTCATCGAGGATCAGCAGGTCCGGCTGATGGATAATGGCCTGGGCAAGGCCCACCCTTTGTTTGTATCCTTTTGAAAGTTGCCCGATTTTTTTTGATCTTTCAGGTGTGATGCCCACAAGTTCAATGACATCTTCAATCCTTTGATCAGGAATCTGGTGGATATTGGCAATAAACTGCAGGTATTCCTTCACATACATTTCAAGGTACAGCGGATTGTTTTCAGGAAGGAACCCGATGCTTTTTTTACTTTCTATTTCATGTTCGGTAATGTTCTTTCCATTGAAAATGATTTCACCTTCATCTATTTTCAGCGCACCTACAATAGATTTCATAAGAGTTGATTTTCCGGCACCATTAGGGCCCAAAAGCCCGATGATTTCATTATTCCCGATCGAGATGTTGATATCGCTGAGAGCGGTCTGTTCTCCGAATTTTTTGGTCAGATGCTGTATTTGAAGGCTCATGATGAATAAAAGATCTTTTTGCAAAAATAAAATAAAAAAACTCATTCGCGAAGAATGAGCTTAAGTATATGATCAGATTACGATTATTTCCTTGATTTTTTGTTTTTTACGCTGTTAGCCGGAGTTGTAGAAGTGGCAGGAGAGGTATTGCCGACCTGTTTTTGTACTGCATTCTGGTTTATGGATGCAGGTTTGTCATACAGGGTAAATTTACCGTTGGTTCTTCCGAAGATTTTATCAATCTGTTTTTTGTTCAGGAATTGGGATTTTCCCATATACTTCCTGTTTTTATTAATGAACTGAATGATCTGAACGGTAGGCTGGCCATAATTTTTTTCATAATGCAGTTCAATAATATCATTGGGCATTTCCAGGACAATATTTCCGTCAGGTGTATCGATAAAACCATCGGTAATCATTTTATACAGTCCTGATACATCGCCGTTGACGTTCTGGAAGGAGATAGATCTGAAAGTATTGAGATTGGCCGTATTCAGGTCCTGGTAATTGATGGTGAATTTATCTCCCTTCTTATATAGGCCCACAGAATTATCTTTACCGATTTCTACCAGGCTCTCATTTTTCAGCACTTTAATCTGAGAGAAAACGGGAATACTGAGGATGAAAATGAAGAGTAAAATTATTTTTCTCATGTGGTTGATTTTTAATATTTTATAACTGTGGAATGGGCAAATTAATGAGTAAGATACTATAAAACAGTCCTGTACTTAAAGCAAAAATAATACTTTTTTTTAATATCGCATAGGCTTATATCAAGATCATATACAGAGCGCTATTGCTTTGATGATTAATTAATTTTCTGGTAATGAATTGTTTATATTTTAGATTGTATTCACTTTACATGATAAATGTTTGCAAAGAAGCAGATGTCGGGATTTGTAATACCTTAGCAGACAAATACTAAGCTTACTTACCATTTGAAACTGTTAATGCTTATTTTCCAATTGGAAAGTTAGGTCTTTTGATCTTGACATTATCAACATTCAGTCATTCATATTATTTTGGAATCGTCATAATTTTCAGAACAATTTGGTCATACAATCATTATTTTACAAAAGAAACGATACAAAAACGGAAAAGTATTTTTGGAGGTTTTTTAATCGATAAAAATTGTATAAAGGATACTACGATCATGTTTTAAAACTTATCTGTAGACTTTAGTGAAAATTTGTTAAATAATCCTTGTTTTTTTTTGATTATATGGAATAAATTTTGCTTCAAATGAAATCTGTTATAAATGCTGCTATAAGGTTCCTTCAGGAATCCCTTATCAATCGGCAGGCAAGCATTATATGGCTTTGATCAATATGGAAAGTGATTTCATCATCATCTTGTGATGCTTATGTTCTCAACATTATTTTCACAGGCAGTTATCTTACAAAAAGTTGTCAGATAAAGCCGAGCCACGTATCTGTTTGATTATATACATTAAGAATCTAAGGTATATAAATGCTTTAGAATGTGCTAAAGTTTACTGTTAAATGAATGAATAAGAACATTTGTGTCCTTGAGGACAGTGAAGATATCCTGGAGCTTATCCATATGGTTTTGGAGCAGGATTATCAGGTTTATGGTTTTCCTACGGTATCTGAATTCATGGCCGGACATTCGGAAGCAAACCCCGATTTATTCCTGCTTGATGTTATGTTACCGGACGGCAATGGCATTGAAGTATGCAATATCCTTAAAAAAAATGATGCATCAAAGCATATCCCGGTCATTATTATGACGGCCAATGCCGGGATCGAAAGTATGAAACAGCTGTGTTCAGCAGATGATTTTGTCTCAAAGCCTTTCGATATTGATGATCTGATCAACAGAATTGCCGTTCAGATTCAGAATTAACCAACGCTCCGTATCTATTATGTATCGTCCTACCAGACTGGAAAACACAGACCTCTTAAATATTCTCTGCCTTCATGCCGAACATCCGGTAGCGGTTTATACCGGTGAGGAAATCCGTATTGAACTGGCCAATCCTGCCATGCTGGCTGCCTGGGGCAAACCCGGGTCTGTGGTTGGGCTCACCCTGTCCGAAGCATTGCCGGAGATTTCAAATCAGCCTTTCGTAGGCATGCTTAAGGAAGTATGGAATACCGGGGTTGATAATATTGGAAAAGCCATCCCGGCAGAGTTGATGGTAGGTGGGAAACTTCAGTTGTTTTATTTTGATTATTCCTATGTTGCTGTTAAAAATGAAGAAGGAGCAGTGTATGCCATTTATCATACTGCAAAAGATGTCACCCAGGAAGTGCTTGATCAGGAAGAACTTCAGGTCGCGAGAAAACGCGAGGAACTTCTGGAAATAGAACAGACACTGAATGAGGAGCTTGCGGCAGCCAATGAAGAACTTCAGGCAACCAATGAGGAGCTTCATGCTACTCAGGAAAGTCTCAATGTTCTAAATCAGGAATTTGAGGCCAGGGTAGCCAAGCGTACGTCAGCACTTTCCCACTCAGAAAGCCGCCTGCGTTTCCTTTTATCGGATGCACCTATTGCCATAGCCGTTTTCCAAGGCAGGGAGCTCATCATAGAGTCGGCCAATAAAAAAGTGCTTGAAGTGTGGGGCAAATCGGAAGATGTTATAGGGTTGCCTCTGCATATCGCAGTTCCGGAACTTATCGGGCAGGAGTTTCTACAGATTCTGGATCATGTTTATATCAGCGGAAAAGCCTGGTACGGTAATGAGGTGAAAGCTTTTTTGAAACAGAAGGGGAAAATCGAGGAAGTCTATTGTAATTTTGTTTACCAGCCCCTCAAGGATGAGCTCGGGAAAGTCAATGGGATCATGCTTACAGCAGGCATAGTGACAGAACAGGTGCTGTCCAGAAATAAAATTCAGCTGCTGAATGAAGAGCTGCTTGCCATAAATGAGGAATTAAACAAATCCCAGGAACTTCTGCTGGCTTCAAATACAGATTTAAAAATCAGTGAGAACAGGCTTAATAATATCCTGAGCAATCTTCACGCACCGGTAGTAGTGTTAACAGGCCCAGACCATGTTATTTCCACCGTCAACCAGGCATTGCTCAAATTCTGGGATCGTAATAAGGAGGAAGTATTAGACAGGCCAATGCTTGAAGTATTCCCGGAACTTAAAAACCAGATTTTCCCATCGCTATGGAAAAAGGTGCTTGAAGAAGGATCAATGCTTCAAAAGCGCGAGCAGCAGGTGATATTCAAGGATAAGAAGACCGGTGGCGACCGGGTGTTATATGTAGATTACTTCTACCAGCCGATGACTGATCTCAGCGGGCGGATCACCGCTGTACTTGCCACGGTACTGGACGTAACTGAAAAGGTCAGGTCAAGGAAAATCGTTGAAGAGGCCGAAGCCAAACTCAGGCTTGCGATTGAGTCCTCTGAGCTTGGAACCTGGTTTATTGATGCAGAAAGTAATACCCTTACGGCATCTGAGAGGCTTAAGGAAATATTCGGCTTTTATTCTGATGAGGAAATGCCAATGGAGGCTGCGCTTGGGCAGATCACCCCGGAATTCAGGGAAAGTGTTACTGCTGAATTGCGCGAAGCATTGAAGTCAGGCGGTAATATAGACATGGAGTATTCCATTAAAGGGTACAGGGACGGCAATATCCGTTGGGTGCGCTCTACCGGCAAACTTTATAGCGGGGACATTTTTACCAAAGCCAATTTTTCAGGTACCATACAGGATATCACCCAGAAAAAACTGGAAGAGCAGCGTAAAGATGATTTCCTGAGTATTGCCAGCCACGAACTGAAAACACCGATTACCACCCTGAAAGGTTCGCTGCAGCTTCTAAGCCGTTACCGTGATAATATGCTTCATCCGATGGTTGTAAAACTGGTAGATCAGGCCAATGCCAGTGTAACGAAAATTACGGGGCTTATTGATGACCTCCTTAATACCACACGCACCAACGAAGGTCAGTTATTTCTCAACTACAGGTCCTTTAACCTCTACGAAATGCTTGAAACCTGTTGCAGCCACATCCGTATGAGGGAAAAGTACCGTTTGATTTTACATGGCAATAAAGACCTGTACATTGAAGCCGATGAAGCGCGTATTGATCAGGTAGTGGTCAACTTTGTGAATAATGCCGTTAAATATGCGCCTGATCAGCGTGAGATCCATCTTTCTGTGGAAGAATCAGGCGGCATGGTAAAGGTCTCCGTAAGAGATTTCGGACCGGGAATCCCGGCTGACAAAATTCCATATCTTTTTGACCGTTATTACCGTGTGGATTATTCCGGAGTACAGTATTCAGGGCTTGGGCTCGGGCTGTACATCAGTGCCGAAATCATTAAAAAGCACCATGGTCAAATAGGGGTCGACAGTGAACTGGGAAAAGGAAGTACTTTCTGGTTTACTTTACCGGTGCGCAAAGTATGATGCTGCGCCTTAGGCTTTCAATTTACTTTTAATATTTTTAGTAAACTCTGTCAGTTCGAGTGCGGAACGAAGTGGAGTGTATCGAGAACTTGTTGAAAAGAAGTATTCTTTTGTATGTTAATCACTGGTTCTCGATACATTTTTCTTCGTTTTACTACGAAAAACACTCGAACAGACGGCGCCGCACTTACCGATATATAATCGATTCTTCGTCAGTTTGAGTGCGGAACGAAGTAGAGCGTATCGAGAACTTGTTGAGTAGAGGCATTCTTTTGTATGTTAATCACTGGTTCTCGATACATTTTTCTTCGTTTCACTACGAAAAACACTCTAAAAGACGGGGCCGCATTGTTTATCAGAGATTAATTTCCGTCTCCGTCAGTTCGAGTGCGGAACGAAGTGGAGTGTATCGAGAACTTGTTGAAAAGAAGTATTCTTTTGTATGTTCATCACCGGTTCTCGATACATTTTTCTCCGTTTTACTACAAAAAACACTCGAACAGACGGTACTGCACTTACCGATATATAATCGATTCTTCGTCAGTTAGAGTTCGGAACACAGCGGAGCGTATCGAGAATTTGTTGTGAGTAGTAATCTTCCTTTCTTTGATAATCACCTGGATCCCAATACGCAATTATTGCATCTTTCCGAAAAAGCACTTACACTTTAAGATTCAGTTCCATCTGAATGTTGCAGCGCTGATAAGGCGTAGGCCTTCCGGAAATCTTCTGAAAGCCCAGCTTATAATATAGGCTTATGGCCGGTTTCAGGATGGTATTGCTTTCCAGGTAGATCTTTGATGCACCCGATGCTCTTGCTGCGTCTATGACTTTTTGCCCTAGCAGATAGCCTATATTTTTACCCTGGGCTTTGGGTGAAACTGCCATTTTAGCCATTTCAAAATCATATTCAGGATCATCCATCTTAATCAGGGCACAGACACCCACCGGTTCATTCTGGTAGAGGGCTACAAATATTTTCCCTCCCTGGTCCAGGATGTATTCCTCAGGGTGATCCAGAGCCTTATAATCTGCCTCTTCCATTTCAAAATAATTGGATATCCATTCTTCGTTCAGCGATCTGAATGCATTCTGGTATTGTGTGGAATACGGTACAATCTGAACATCCCGGCTCTCACGGATCTTTTTCTGTTCCTGCACTCTTTTGTAAAGCGGTTTCTGTTCCAGCAGGTGTTCCCATTCTGCAATGGCTTCCCAAAGGTTGTGTGCTGTTTCCTGTTCAATTTGCCTGATTGCGGCTTCTATATCTGCACATTGGCCTTCGATCATCCGTTTGGCAATTGCCTTTCCTTCATCGGTAAGTCCGGCAACATTCCGCCGTTTGTCTGTGGAAAGAAGGTTGTTTTCAACCAGTCCTGCTTTGGTCATTTCTTTGATGATCTGTGTCACCGAAGGTTGTGAGTGTCCGATCTCTTCTGCTATTTCCGTAATGGTTTTCGGACCTTCTTCAGAGAGAATAAAAAATACGGGAAACCATTTAGGCAAAAATGTTACTTTGTACAGTTCATAAATCTTGGAAGAATCCTCCGTAACTTTTGCCGTCAGTAAGCGTAACCTGCTTCCCAACGCCATCTTACCGGTTTTATTGAAAAAATCCATTTTAAAATAATTAATTATATAATTAGTTATGTAAATGTATGAACAAAATTTATTTCGACCAATAGTATAAAACAAATTTTAAGTTAAATTTATTTGGTTATTATTAAGATGTTAAAAATCACGGTTTTAAATTTATGATGCTATTAAACTATTGACATGTAATTCCATTCATTTTTTCTTTCTCAATCTGCCGGTCTCCCCATTGCTTAAGATGTTCAATAAAAGGAATCAGTTCACGTCCCGTTTCTGTAAGGCTGTATTCTACTTTGGGCGGGACTTCATGGTAGACTTTACGTGATAATAACATATCATTTTCCAGTTCGCGCAATGTCTGCGTCAGCATTTTTGGAGTGACATCTGTAAGTATCCTGCGCAGTTCACCGTAGCGCATGATGTTGTTAAGATGAAGGTAATAGATGATCCTTCCTTTGTATTTCCCACCGATTCTTTTGAAGGCGTAATCTACAGAGCACACCGGCTCATCAGCAAATTTTGTTTTCATTGTAAATTTTTCTCATTGATAATCAGCATTAGTATGCTTTAGGTATGTAGGATACCAAAAAGTGCATACTTGACTCAAATATACTGATAAAATAAATTTGTGTCAATAAAACAAGACGTTATGAGAGCAATTAAAGTAAACAACGGATATGGATTGGATCAGATCGAAATTACTGATTATCCTGTTCCTGAAGTAGGAGCAGACGAAGTGCTGGTAAAGGTGAATGCCATTTCTCTGAATCAGCTCGATATCATGGTTGCGGAAGGGATATTCGGAACTCCGCTGCCGCACATTCTGGGGTCTGATGCTTCAGGCGTGGTAGTACAGGTTGGACATTCTGTAAAGCACTTTGCCGTAGGTGACCGTATCTGTACCCACTTTATTCAGGACTGGCAGGATGGTGACCTTAAAGCTGAGTACCTTAAAAGCAGGTTGGGAACGGATGTAAATGGCGTGTTTTCAGAATATATCTGCCTTAGTGAGCGGGCTCTGGTTAAAATTCCAGACCACATGAGCTTCACAGAAGCATCGACACTACCTATTGCAGCTCTTGTTGCCTGGGAAGCTGTAGTGAACACAGTCGGCATCAAACCGGGCCAGAGCTTATTGGTACAGGGAACCGGCGGGGCTTCTGTTTTTGCTTTACAGATAGCGAAAATGATAGGTGCTAAAGTAATCATCACTTCAGGATCAGATGAAAAGCTTGAAGTTGCCCGGAAACTCGGTGCAGATATCACAGTCAACTACCGGCGGTACCCGGAATGGCAGCATCGGATCCTTGAGCTGACTGATGGGGAAGGTGCAGATGTTGCCGTAGAGATGTCCTGGGCTGAGCTGAATAAAACTGCTGAAGTCGTAAAACTGAATGGTAAAATTGCTGTAGTCGGGTTGCTGGGAGGTCAGTTTGCAGAATTATCTGCTTTTCCGGTGCTCCAGAAAAGCCTGACTATTCATGGGGTTCAGGTGGGTTCCAGAACATCGTTTGAAGATATGATCCGTGCATTTGGCGTGAATGCCATCAGACCTTATATAGACCGGGTATTTCCTGTCGAAGATATTGCTGAAGCTATGAAATATTTCAGGAACGGAAAGCATATCGGTAAAGTGGTACTTACTTTTTAACCTTGAAAGGCTGTCCGGATACGACAGCCTTATTCTATGTTACAAAAAGAAGTCCTAGGTCAGCCTTATTTATTTTTAAACAAGAGAATGGTATAGTCAAGAAGTCTTTGGTCTCCGTAATCTCCATGGCCCGGAATTACTATTTTTACGTTAGGATATTGTTTCTTAACTTTTTCAACTGTAGCTGACCATTCGGAGGTATTGGAGTCTCCCAGATATCCTTTGTCGGCATCCATCTCTTTGATCAGGCATCCTCCGAACATGATATTTTCCTCCGGAAAGTACCCTACCACATTGTCTCTGGTGTGTCCCTCACCGAAAAATCTGGCCGTAGCATATCCTTGTCCCACCTTAAGTCTGAGCGAATCCGAAAAAGCATGCTCCGGGACTGTATAATGATTTTTTCTGGCCAGCCTGATGGTTTCCGTATAGGCATAAGATGGGATCTTATGATTATGAAATGCCTGAAGCCCTCCTAGGCAGTCATTGTGGAAATGAGTCGGAACAATGGCAGTGATAGAACAGTGAAGCTTCTCCTGAACCCATCTGATCAGTTCTTCAGAATCTTTATCATGGACAGGCGTATCGAAAATAACGATCTCTTTGCCGTTTCTTACCATAAGTCCATTACAGGGTACATTCCCGAAGTCATCGGTCTGCAAAAAAGAAGTGTGCTCAAAAGTGTTTTTGGATATCTGTGTGATGACCAGATGATCAGAACGGTAGATAACAGAAGGTTTAAAAACTTGATTTTTCTGCGGATGGCAGCCTGATTGCAGCCATAAAAATAAAATGATGGCCAATGCATTAAAAATAGACTTCATAGATCATATAGGATTGATTGATACGGAATGTTCATAACTTACTTGAATCCATGCCTTGATTACCCTATAAACAGGATTATCGTGGATGCTTTTTTGGAGAGTGTTCACTGTTTTTAATTTTCAGCCCCAATTCGTAAAGCGCGTCGTAGAGATTGAAAAAAACGTCTTCTTCCTTTTCACTAAGTGAAGTATTGGCAAAAAGGATGACTGCAATTTCCTGGTTAAGATCAGAAAGCATAAAAGTTCTTACACCGGGATCAGAACCGTTATGGCCGATACGTTTTCCGCCCATTTTGGTCGCCCAGAAAATACCTGAATTTAATTTATCCGGGTTAACGTTATCCGGCTTATGGTCTCCTGTAAACTGAAACCTGAGCATCTCCCTGATATCCTTTTCCCTGAATAGCTGTTTTCCTTTATAAGAACCGTTTTGAAGAAGCAAGATAAAAAAACGCGATAAATCATCAACGGAAGTCCTTACGCCGCCGTCCGGATAAGTAACGCATCCATATAAAGGAATCTGCTTTATCGTACTGCTGTCCTTTGAATAAAGCCTGGTATGGGATTTCAGGTCAACCTCCGAAAGAAACCATCCGGTACGGGCCATTCCCAGCGGTTTAAAAATATATTTCCTGCTGTATTGATTCAGCTTCATTCCTGTCCGCAGTTCTACGATATAACCGGCCAATCCAGCTCCGATATTGGAGTATTCCCGGTATGTACCCGGTTCATGATCGATGAAGTTTTCCCTGCTGTAATATTTCCCGCCCGGAACAAAATAGTTTTTCAGGAAATCGCTTAAGGGCAGCTCAGCATCCTTGCCGTAGGTATACAGGCTGTCTGTATACAATGGATACCTGTCGGCAAGCCCCGAAGTATGGGTGGCTAAGTTCCGCAGGGTGATTTTAGAATCGGGATGATAAGGATTGATTATTTTAAACGGCAAATATGTATTGATATCTTCATCCAGCGAAACTTTTCCCTGTTCCACCGCTTTCATGATGCAGGCTCCTGTAATGGTCTTCGATACCGAAGCAATATTCATCAGGGTACTGGTCGTAAAAGGAATGCGATTTTCCCGGTCGGAAAAGCCATAGCCTTTTTTCCAGGCTACTTTTTTGTCAACGATCACAGCGGCACTCAGTCCCACAATGCCGGTACGGTTCATTTCCGTTGTGATGATGCTGTCTATATCATAACCTTTTGTTCCGGTTACTGTGGTTTGTGCACTGATATGGCTCATCATCAGAACCCCTACCGTTATCTGGAAAATTTTATTCATAAAAATCAATATAAAAATCCGTTTTACAAAACTAGCAAAACGGATTCGATAATTATCTCATCATGATTGGTTTTGGGGTGGACTTTCGTCCGTATAATGTATTAGCATTCAACCAGGTTTGTGTTTTTACTGATTGAATCCGGCTATTTTGATGTTGCTCAGAAATACCTTTGCTCCGTTACTGTACTGCCATGGGGCAGAAATATAAAAGTTCTTTCCTGCTGAAGGAGCAAAGAAAATCCCGTCAGCAATTTTCCTGTTGCCCAGGTATACGATCATCCTTTGGCCGTTTACTTCAAGATTTATATGCATAACGGTATTGAGGTAAGGTTCAAGGTCAAACGTATTGTTGGCAAATTTTTCAGGATTTTTGCTTCCTGTATTCACCATATTGGCATCATAATACTGAAGTTCCACATAGGCTCCGGAATTGCTGGTATATTCCTTCGTACTGTTGTCCGACGCAAAACCGAATGACAGCGGAGCGATATCTTTTATCTGATCACCCGTTGCCAGAAGATCGAAAGTGACCGTGAAATGTTCCGGATAGGGTATTGCTTTGGTAAGTTTGTAGACAGCTTTGTCTTCAATAGGCATCCATTTTCCGGAATGCCCCTTCAGCCCGGTTACCGCAGCCAGTCCGTTGCTTTTAATGGTACTTACGGTAGCTCCTGCAGTATAGCCTGAAAAATCTTCAGAAAAAAGGGGCATATTTCCCGGGATGAAAGGGGCTGATGCTTCAGCTTCTACCGCCTGGGTACTGTTTTTTTTAGGCATCACTTTATTTACGGCCTTTTCTGTTTTTTCTTTGGCTTTCTGCCATAATGTTCCCAGTTGTGCCTGTGAATACAGCGATGCAAACATCAGTAACAAGAAGACAGAACGGTTAGACAACTTTGCATGTAGCATATATCAATTGATTTGGTGGTAATGAATATGTGTTTTTTAATGAAGCTTCACTTTTACAATTTCACCGTTTTCCTTAACCTCAACGAAGGCCTCGATCCGGTCTTCATGGTTAACGCTGTACTGTTTAAGATCATAATAATTAGTGCGGTTATAACCGTCGGACGCAGTTCCTGTATATTCATGGTAATACTTATTTTCTGTGTAGGGCAGGAAACCCTGAAGAAAATATGTTCCAGGCTTCATTTCAGGAAAGGTAAATTCCCCGCTGCTGTTGGTAATCGCTTCCAGCCTGTATCGGTAGGCATCGTTGGAAAGATATACGTAACGTCTTTTCCTTGTATTTTCTTTTTCTTTCCTGAGCTGGTACCATGCATTGAAATACGGGGTCACCGGCAGAAGGACCACCCTGATCTGGTTGGCTAAGATACGATCACCAAGAAGTGGTTTTATTCCCCATCCATTTTTTTGCTTGGTAAATGCTACTCCTTTAATGGTTGCACTTCCTCTGGCCAGCATCTTCTTAGCCTGAAGGGAATCAAATGAAACCTGCGGATAGAAAACTTCCTGTTTGTCTTTTTTTTCAGGCTCCCTGTATTGGGCAGCCACAGCCACCGGAAATACAGTACCGGCCGCTATCATCAGAGTTAAAAATGTGTTTTTCATAATTTTTTGCAATTTGTTTTACGGATTGATCATGGTGTCGTAAGGAAGGTTAAAAGATCCTTCAGTAACATTGACAACATCACCATTGATAGACCTTAACTTTCCTGATAATGTGCCTCTGATACCCTCTTTGCTTATCGTTTCTATGTTGACGCTGAATACATCATCGCCATAAGATGTACTGTATACAAGAGTCTCTTCTTTTGTTTGAATGGCATAGCGTGCAATCATTCCCTCTTCAGCCGGAGTGGTGTAGGTCCCTGCACTAATATTGCCACCAATTCTCCATATTTCAAAATCAAGAGACGGGGAGGGCAGGCTGCCGTCTGTAGGGTAAGAGTTCTCATATCCCCCGATAACAATATGTTCCCAACGGTTGTCATCTCCTCCGCCCTGGAATTTGGCATTATGAAAATTTACCTTTCTTCCGTCAATGGCTGCCCGGAAATAATAATTGCCAGAATCTCCCGCGGTATCATCATCTTTAGAACAGGAAATCATTCCGGATCCTAAGAAGGTTAGGCTCAGAAAAATACCCAGTACGGAAAGCCGGAGCCTATATTCCGTCAGGACTTTTTTCAGGATTGAGGAATTCATATTTTTAAGTGTTAATGAGGTTTAACACAAAGCTAGGGCAAGAAAAACCGATATGAAATACCGGCTTAACGGTATTTTTTTTCTACTGATTTTTAAGTAGTTTTTTACACAAATTAATGAAAATGAAGCATCATGAAGATTTTTGCCGCATATTTACATCTGATAATAAAAGAGAGACGATCGTCTTTTTTAAATATTGATGCGAGAAAATGAAAAATTATTATTGGATTCTGATGTTCTTTTGGCTTCCTGTGCGATTAATGGCGCAGCAGCAGATTCCATTGGATGAAATAAAGTATCTTGACAGTCTGCAGAACATCTTATGGTCTGAAAAGCCGGATACCCTTAAGGCTGATGCCTGCTTTGCACTGGTGGATTACTGGAAATTCAGGGATACCGTAAAAAGCAGGGCGAACCTGGTAGCAGGCAAAAAGCTGGCACAGAAGTATCCCTATTACCGCGCTGTCATTCCTTTTTACGAAGGTCAGTATTATTTCAGCTCAGATCCTGCAAAGGCTTCTGCAGCATTTAAAAAATCCATACAGGAACTGGCTTCTTTCCATGATAAAAGAGCATATGAAAAACTGGCTTCTGCCTGGTACAATTATGCTCTCATGAATAAAGATGAGAAAGGATACGATTTCATTACCGGAATTACCATCGGAAAAGCAATTCCTTATGCTGAAAAAGCCGGTAATCCGGTGATGAAGGGACACTTTTATACCCAGCTCGCTACCATATTAATGAACAATGCCCAATTTGGTAAAGCGTCAGATTATAATCAGAAAGCTGTTGAACTGCTTGAAAAAACAGCCCCTGCATCCAGTACCCTTCTTTTTGCTTATCTGAGCGGTGTAAGCATATACTGTTATACTGCACAGGGTGAAAAGGCGCTGACGATGTTGCAGAAAGCAAAAAAACTACTTCTGCCGTATCCGAATTCGATCAACAACACCCTTTATTATTACAATGAAACATTGTATTATACAACGATCAATGCATTGGACAAAGCGTTGAAAAGCGCTGATCTGGGGATTGCTCTGGCAGAGAAATTCCATCAGAACCAGCTGCACCAGCAGCTTGTATTCAGGAAGTACAATATCTACAGCCAACAGAAAAATTTTAAGGATGCAAGAAAAATCCTGATGGATATTGTAAAAGACCGGACGTTAATGCGCAATAGCCTGGATAAGGCAATGATTTATGGTGAACTTGCCAAAACCAATGAGCAGCTTAAAGATTATCAGTCGGCATACCAATGGCTGAACCTGCAACGGAAGATAACAGACAGCATCAATAGCAGCGAAAGCAAACTGAAAATCAACGAGCTGGAAACCAAATACCGTACAGCCCAAAGCCGCCAGAAAATTGCCGCTTTACAGGCCCAAAACCGTCAGGCAGCCCTAAATACCAAAAATGAGCGGCTGTACAGAGGTATTCTGAGCATTGGATGCCTCCTGCTTTTTGCCGTATTGGGATTTGCGATCCTCAGTGCCCGGAATAAGCGCAGGCTTGCCGAACAAAAAGAAATCAATTATCGTCAGCAATTGAGTGAAATGGAGCAGAAACAACAGCTGAAGGTGGCCAAAGCCATGCTGGATGGAGAAGAGCTTGAACGCGAACGTATCGCGCGGGATTTACATGACGGCCTCGGCGGAATGTTGGCCGGAGTAAAGATCAACCTATCCTCATGGGCCGAAGACCAGTCTGATGTATGGGAAGATAAAAAATTCCGGAGGACGGTTGGCCAGCTTGATGAAGCGGTAAGCGAGCTGCGGCGTATTGCCAGGAACATGGTGCCGGATACTCTTTTGAAATTCGGGCTGGAGACAGCACTGAAAGACCTGTGTGAATTTTACATGCGCGACGGACTGGAAATTTCATGTGAATCGTTCGGCATCAGGAAAGATATTCCCCTTAATGTGCAGCTGAATATTTACCGCATCATTCAGGAGCTGATTTCCAATTCCATCCGGCATTCCGGAGCTGCCAATATCCTGATGCAGTGCAGCCAGAACGGATCCACTATTTTTATTACTTTTGAAGATGACGGCTCTGGTTTTGATCCTGATACCCTTAAGGGAGGAAAAGGAATGGGCCTTGACAACCTGAATAACCGGATTGCCTATCTGAAAGGACATCTGGAGATTCTCTCTGCGCCGGATGAGGGAACTACGATTAATATAGAACTTAGCACAACTACAGATGGATAAATTACGCACTGTGATCGTTGATGATCATCCTATTGTGATTGAAGGGCTCAGAAACCTTCTTTCCCATGAAGAAAATATTGACATTGTGGAAGGCTTCTGCAAAGGCCGCGAACTGCTCAGCTATATGAAAGCCCACCGTACAGACCTGGTGCTGCTGGATATCACCCTGCCGGATATTAATGGCATGGATCTTTGCCTGATGATCAAGGAAGTGTCTGAAAATACCCTTATCCTCATCCTCAGCAACCATACGGAGCGGAGCATCATTTTGCAGACCATACAGAACGGAGCCAGTGGCTACCTGCTTAAAAACAGTTCACTTCCTGAACTCAGGAAGTGTATTGAAGAGGCTGTAAAAGGAAATATATGCTACAGCCGTGAGGTCATTGAAATCATCAGCCGTCCATCAAAAAATGTTACTGAAGGACCCCCGAAACTCACACGGCGGGAAAAGCAGATCCTGGCCATGCTTGCTGAAGGGAAAACAAGCCAGATCATAGGTGAAGAGCTTTTCCTCAGCCCGCTGACCATCGATACCCACCGCCGGAACCTGATCCAGAAATTCGCGGTGAAAAATGTCGCAGAGCTAATGATGGCCGCAAGCAGGCTGGGAGTTGTGGGGTGATATCGTTTGATGCGAGGCTACAGGGAACTTCATCCTAACCTTTTTAAATTCTTTATGTGAAGGTAATTCACTACATTCGTGAAGGAAACACATTAATAATAAGAACGATGAATCCTATACAGGTGAAAAGAATTGTTGCTAATATCAAAATAGCAGATACCGCTGCTGCTGAGGTTTTTTATGGTGAAATACTCGGCCTAAAAGTGTTGATGGATCATGGCTGGATTACAACTTATGGTAATAATGAAAAAACAGATGTGCAAGTGAGCTTCGCAACAGAGGGAGGCTCCGGAACGGAAGTCCCGGATCTGTCTGTAGAAGTCAATGATGTGGATGCCGTTTACTATCGGATGAAAGAATCAGGGTTTTCTGTGGAGTACGGACCCGTAGATGAGCCCTGGAAGGTACGGCGGTTTTACGTCCGGGATCCATTCGGGAAACTCATCAATATCCTGCAGCACAAAAATTAGTGATGAGAGCAATCAATACCTTATCCTTATGATAGCCAGAAAAGAAATTTTAACAGACAGGCTTATAATCAATGAGCTTCAGGCGCATGATCATTTATTTATTCTTGAGTTGGTCAATTCTCCCGGATGGCTGGAGTTTATCGGCGACAGAAATATACAGACACCAGATGATGCGGTAGATTATATCGAAAAAATTACAGGCAGCCCCCATATTAAATACTGGACGGTAAGGCTGAAGGCTGATGATCATCCGGCAGGCATTATTACGCTTATTAAAAGGGATTATCTTGAGTATTATGATATCGGATTTGCTTTTCTGCCGGAATACACCGGAGCAGGATATTCCTCAGAAGCTACCAGAGCTGTACTGGAAACACTTCCGGAAGAGGTATTGTCAGATAAAATCGTGGCTGTGACAACTGAAGAGAACAGCCGTTCGGTCAGGCTTCTGGAAAAGCTGAAGTTTACTTTTGAGAGCAGGGTAGAGGCAGATGGAAAAATACTGTTGCAGTATGCTTTAAATACAGATGAGATCCGGATCGGAAAAATCATCCGCTCGTTTTTCAGTCTCTTTGACAATACTTTGCAGGAACCGGATTTCAGGTCGATACATGACATATGCTCTGCTTCTGTGAGCATCATCAGGGCATCCGGTGAGCATGCAGACCTGTATGGACTGGAATCTTTTATTGAGCCCAGGAAAAAAATGCTGACTGACGGTACCTTGCAGCAATTCAGTGAATTTGAAACAGATGAGGAAACCAGGATCAGGGGAAACATAGCGCAGCGTTATTCAAAATACTCCAAAAAAGGGTGGCTTAACGGAGATTATTTTGAAGGCAGCGGCCATAAGTTTTTTCATCTGAGGAAGGATACTGATGGCTGGAAGATTGCGCATGTAATCTGGGAAGATGAAGTTTAACACCACTAAAGATAATATTCACATTTATCTACGAATGTTTCGAATTCCCTGTTCCTGTTATGAAGTACCGGGCCGTGGCCGAAACAGATAATTCTTGGGTTCAGGTGTTTCAGTTTTTTCAGTGAATGTATGTTCGCCTGTCCGTCAGACGTAAAAATACCCGGCGGCAGGTGAAGTCCTGTACAAGTGGTCAGAAGGTTCATGTTGGTTGCTGCATCCCCGATGATCAGGATACCATCCCTTTCCCTGAAGAAAGAAATGTGGCCGGATGAATGTCCGGGTGTTTCAATAACGGTGAAATTGCCAAGAACATCATTTTCCCTAAGAGTCCTCGTTACCGGATGTCCTTTTCCTGCCCAGTATTTTTGCTGGAACCTGGCAATTATATTTCTTTTTGAAGGATAATCCACTGTGGCCAGGCCGGATTCTGCCCTGGAAACTTCCTTTTCATGGCAATACAAAGGTATCCGGAACTCTGTACAGATTACGTCACTGCAACCCTGATGGTCAGGATGGGCATGGGTAAGGGCATGGCTGCCGACCGGGATTTCTTTTAATGCACGGATGATCCTGTGATGCGAATTTTTAATCCCGGAATCTATCAGGACACCTTCAATAATATAACAGTTGATGCCGTTTCTGGGCATCAGAGGAATGTGGAATACGTCTTCAGTGATTTTCTGCATGCTTTTATTTTCTTCAAAAATACTGGGTGCAGCAGCATTATAAAAAGGACATTTGTCCTAAAATGAAGGATTGGATAGTTCCTTGCGTATCCTAGTCAACGTTCTTTGGGTTATGCCCAGATAAGAGGCGAGGTGCTCAACCTTGACTCTCCGGACAATTTCAGGCGAATGCTCCAGAATATGAACGTATTTTTCTTTGGCTGATTGGTTACTGTAATGAATCAGGTAACGCTCCTTTTCACTATATTCCTGTTCGAGCATCACATTTATAACGGACTGCCATGATGGAATTGTCTTTAAAATATCCTGGTAGTTCTGCCGGCTGATCGAAAGCAGATGGCATTTCTCAATGGCCTGGATACTTTTCAACGAGGGCTTATAGAACATAAAACTTTCAAAAGAAGTGACCAGCTGATTTTCAAATTTAAAACAAGTAATATTTTCTTCTCCATCAGGTAATGTTGAAAAGGCTCTTAGAGCCCCTTTACAAACAAATGCAATCTGCCCGCAAACCATCTCCTCCGAAAGGAAAAATTCATCTTTCCTCAACCCAATCGGCCTGAATAAGGATAAGCAAAAACGTACTTCCTGATCATCCAAAATTTCTAACCGGGTTAAAAAATCAGATAACTGACTGTACATATTCTTAATGATATCTTCTTTGAGCATAAATAAAGTATTAAAATTTCTGCTGTTGCCTGAATTCACTTACGCTGGGCCAGTTGATATGTAAAAGCTGTTTTTTTATCCGTCACATCCCAGGAGGCCAATTCAGCCGACACCTCTTTCGGATGCTTTTTGCTGATGTCATGAAGGGCATTTCCTATTGATTTCCTAAGATATTCGCTGTCATCCGACTTATTTGAACTGATCAGTGCAATGGCGATCAGCGGATGCTCTCTGAAATAGGGACGGCTTGTCCAGATCCTCAGTCCTTCTGTAACCGCTCTCTTAACATTGGGATTAGGGTCAGACAGCCATCTTTTTATGACAGTCAGGCTTTCCTCATATCCGGTGGACCGGCAGTAATCATCAAAGGCTTTAGCAAGCATTTCCTGTACCCGCCAGTTCCGGTCGTCTGCAACCCTTGTCTCAAGGATATGAAGTGCTTCCGGATGATTTGGGGAAAGCTGTCCCAAAAGATAAGCAGCCAGCATTCTTACCTGGTAGCTGTCGTCAGCAAGATATTGTAGGGCCAGGTTAAAATGCTGTTCCTGATGATCTGTTAAAACCTGATCCCCGGCTGCTATAATATGTTTAAAGCCATGTTCAATCTGCCTGATGCGGTCAATGATTTTTTCATCCATTGGGCTCTGTTTTTTGAGGATAACTGTTGCTGAACTTATAACTTAATCTGGTAAATTCTTGATTCTTCACCCCATGGATGATACCCCTGTCCAATATAGCTAAAGCCATATTTCTCGTAATACCCCATATGATCCGTACAGAGGTTTAACCTGGCAAAACCTGTTTCTCTTGCGTCGTTTTTAGCTTGTTCAATAAGCAGTCTTCCGTAATTATTCCCTCTATGCTTCTCATCAATGAACATCGCACACAGCCAGGGATACAGGTCCATGCGGCTGATAAAATCGTTGGTAATCAGTCCGGCACAGCCAATTATTTCATTGTCTTTTTCTAACAGGTACCATTGAGGTAATGCCTGTTCTGCATCAATGCAATGGGAGATGCAGTCTTCATAAATGATAGGGGATACTTCGGCCCAGCTGTCCTGAAAGTATTGAATGGCTTTGTCTTTGTAGTCAGGATTTTTTCTTATGGATATGATGTTCATTAAATCATGGGTTAAGATTTATTTGCGGATTAAAATTACGAAAACAAATCTTAAAGAGGAGTGGATCCATATTGATTGATATCATTTACTTTCCTTTCCCGATCAGCAAGCGATAAATAGCCAAGCAGCCCGGAATCATAGGGAGAACTGCGGTCCACATACCCGGGAAATAATACTTACCTGTAGTTTTGAAATAAAAATTAGGCATATTCTGAATTGAGGTGCCATCAATGATTGTGGTTACAGTATGCGGGTCGTGCGGCAGCAGGTCCGGAGCGATCAGCGGGAAAATAAAATGCGTAAACTCTGCCACACCTGGGCCGATAAATATAAACCAGGCTACAAAACCCGCTATAGGAATTTTGTAATACAGTCCGAGCGAAGTCAGGGTGTAGATTACTGGGCCGATAAGGGCAAAGACCATCAGGAAACTTTTTTCACTCCACGGGATCCCGAACAGCCGGCTCATGGCCGGTGCAAACCCCATCAGGTATTCTTCAACAATATGAATCTGGAGTCCGGCAACGGTAAGGATAAACAGCGGCAGGATAATGCCGGGTTCAACAGGCTTTCTCAGATAGGTAAAATACCAGCAAAAGAGGCCGATCAATGCTGATCCCCCAACAATGACAACGGGAGCAAGCCCAATGGATAGGTAGCCCATGACGGGAGCAACAATGGTAAAAATACTTGCGATAAGAAAGCTTAATTTCTGACTGGATGATAAAGGCTTTTTCATAATGGTTTGATTTCCTCCGAAGGTACCTCCCTTATATCATCCTGCATTTATCAAATGATAAAAAACTACTTCATGGCGCGGATCCTGCTCAAGGATACCTGCGTAATGCCCAGGTAAGAAGCCAGATCTGCAAGGCTGATCCGCTGTAAAAGCGCTCCGTTTTCTTTCACGAACTTATGTTAAGCCACATACGCCTTTTCTTCCAGCATGCCACCCATTCTGTCCATCATATTCATGGTGGCCAGTGAAAGAAGCTTTCTGTAAAATGTTTCTATAGAATGATACTTTGTGCAAAAGATTTCCAGGTCATCATGATTAAGGCAGGTAACAACCGTATCTTCAAGTGCCATAACAGAAAATGCAGACGGCTGCTGAAGCACAAAACTGTCAAGGACCGTGAACATATTTCCCTCAGGAAAGAAGCGCATGATGAATTCACGGGTATCCGTGTAAAAAAAGGTTTTTACCAGGCCGGTGTCTATGAAATAGATCCGTTTGCAGACCTTTCCTGCTTCCAGGATCGATTCGCCTTTCCGGTATTGTTTTTCACACAGCTTGGAAGCCATAATGTCTTTTACTTCCTGTTCCAGATGAGAAAGGGAGGAGACAAAATTGAGAAAGTCTGCTTTCAAATTTTCATGGCTGCTCATACACTGAATGTAAATTGCTTATTTAATGCCATTGTAAGATTGATTAGCTTAATTATGAAGGAATTAAGGCTAAAATTTATATAAATCTGCAACCATCAGTTATTGCTTATTAACACTCCACGTGCCATTGCTGTTCCCCATTTTCCAGGTTCCGGTGTGGGTTTCCATATTTCCGTACAGAGTAAATCCGGACTTGGGTGATGAAGTAACCTGAAGGCTTGCCCCGGAGAAAATGTCTGTATAATACCTATCCTCCACACCGTTGGAAGACCGGATCACTTCTACGGATCCGCTTTTTTTAATGTCAAGGATCAGGCTCCCGCTTTCATCTCCGCTGTAGTTGCCTACCCACCTTCCCATATAAGCGGA
This sequence comes from Chryseobacterium camelliae, assembly GCF_030818575.1. Taxonomy (NCBI): domain Bacteria; kingdom Pseudomonadati; phylum Bacteroidota; class Flavobacteriia; order Flavobacteriales; family Weeksellaceae; genus Chryseobacterium; species Chryseobacterium camelliae. The sequence continues at coordinate 2,034,085 of NZ_JAUTAL010000001.1, read as the reverse complement.
TGTCTGGGCTTCCTGTTCCTTCTTTAACTGCATATTATCAATAATCTGCTCACAGGAATTAAAGATCATTACAGTCAATGCACTTAGAAAAAGTAGTTTTATAGGCTTCATGGCTTAAAAATTTTATTGTGTTACCGTGTTAAAACGCGGTTTTATTTTGTGGTTAAAGTAATAAAATATTCTTATACAGTTGAAATAGAAGATGAAATTTTGATCAAAATTTGTTTACAGGATATGATTTTGTTGAAAGTGCTGATAGACAAGCTGATGATCAGTTTTTATTTTTGAGTAATCTATATAGTTTTAAACCGATCATCCTGCATTTCACCTCTCAATTTCTACACTTCAGGCACAAAAAACGACTGCAGGATACATCTGTGTTTACTTTTGTCCTGAATTTCAAGAAAAGCAGAAATGAAGCACATCAGAAACTATAGCATCCTGAATACAGCGTTTTGTATAGTCATTTTACTACTGGTCCAAAGCTGTAAAGATGGAAACCTGAACAATCAGGCCATGCAGGCAGAAGCTGTACAGGCAGAAGTGCTTATGTTGCATCCCGGAGAAGCAGTAGTAGAGCAGGCTTTTCCGGCCAGTATACAGGGGAAAGAAAATGTTCAGCTGCGGCCCCAGATCAGTGGGTATATCGATAAAATATATGCAGATGAAGGAGCTTTTGTAAAAGCCGGGCAGCCTCTGTTCAGGATTAACGCCAATGTGTACCAGGAGCAGAAAAATACGGCTATTGCCGCGTTAGGAATGGCAAAATCACAGCTTGCCTCTGCAAGACTGGAACTGGATAAATATAAAGTCCTGAGTGAAAATAAAGTGGTGGCAGATTTTCAGTATCGTAAAGCTAAAACCAATTATGAAAATGCACTGGCTGCAGTAAAACAGCAGCAGGCCCTTGTTGCATCTGCTGATCTCAATTTAGGTTTCTCTGTCATTAAAGCACCTGTCAGCGGCTACATCGGCAGAATCCCCAACAGGATCGGTGCACTGGTAAGCCCTAATGATACGCAGGCCTTAACAACCCTTTCACAAGTCAGTGAGATTTACGTGTATTTTTCCCTTCCTGAAAAAGAAATCCTGAACATCAATGCGTCCCGTCCGGGAAAAACCTTAATTGAGAAACTGAAAAGTTTTCAGGATATCACTTTATTGCTTGCTGACGGTAAGCCGTACACCCATACCGGAAAAATTGATATGATGGACGGGCAATTCGATCCGAATACCGGTTCAGTGTCGCTGCGGGCATCATTCCCGAATCCGGAAGGATTACTCCGTAACGGAAATACCGGCCGTATCGTGCTGAGGACTAACGAACAGAATGTTTATAAAATTCCGCTTTTGGCAACTTATGAAGTCCAGGATAAGATATTTATAGGGTTGGTCAACCGTCAGAACAAAGTGATAAGACTTGCGTTGAAAGACTATATCCGGTCAGGTAATTTTTATCTGCTCAGATCCGGCTTTAAACCCGGAGACCGCATCATTGCCAACGAGCTGGCTTCTATTCCTGAAAATTCGGTCATCAATCCAAAAGCTTTCAAGTAAACTGCTGAATTATGCTGAACAAAATTATTAAAAGACCCGTTCTGGCAACGGTCATTTCCATCATACTTGTGCTGCTGGGCGTTGTAGGTCTGCAACGCATCCCGATGACGCAATTTCCGGAGATTGCTCCGCCTACCGTTTTTGTATCCGGTGTTTATCCCGGAGCCAATGCAGAAAGTGTGATCCGCTCTGTAATTACACCGTTGGAGCAGGCCATCAACGGGGTAGAAAACATGCAGTATATGACTTCCAGTGCTTCGAATGACGGCGGGTTTTCTATTACCATTGTTTTTAAGCAAGGGGTAAATCCGGACCAGGCGGCCGTCAATGTTCAGAACCGTGTTGCCCAAGTCAATGCCCAGCTTCCTGCAGAGGTAATCCGTTTGGGGCTGACTACGACCAAGCAGCAGACCAGCAACCTGATGGTAGTGAATATCAACAGTGAGAAACCGGAACTGTATGACGAAGCTTTCCTTCAGAATTATGCCAATATTAACCTGGTTCCAGAACTGAAAAGGATTCCCGGGGTAGGAAATGTTACACTTTACGGGGCTAAAGACTATTCCGTCCGCGTATGGATTAATCCGTCGAAACTGGCCGCTTACGGCCTCGTTCCTTCCGATGTGGAAACGGCGATCCAGAACTACAGCTTTGAATCTTCTCCCGGGGCTCTGGGAGAAGAATCGGATGCCCAGCTGCAGTATGTATTGCGGTACAAAGGAAAACTGAATAAGCCTGAAGAATTTGAAAAGATCATTTTGCGCTCGAAAACGGACGGCTCTGTCTTGCGGCTGACGGATGTGGCCAGGATTGAATTCGGGCTGTCCAATTATTCCAGCGATACTTTTACGGATGGAAAGCCTTCAGTGGTGTTTTCCGTCATCCAGGCCAGTGGTTCCAATGCCAACGAAATAGCCATCAAAGTAGAAGAGTCATTGAAAAAATTCCAGGCCGGCGTGCCGGACGGCATCAAGTTCGAGATCATCCAGAATACGAAAGACCGTCTGGATGCGTCCATCTCACAGATGAAGTCCACGCTGATCGAAGCTTTTGTATTGGTATTCATTGTAGTATTGGTTTTCCTCCAGGATTTCAGGTCAACCATTATTCCGGCTATTGCCGTTCCCGTATCCATCATCGGGACCATCTTTTTCATGTACCTGATCGGATTCTCAGTCAATGTGCTCACGCTGTTTGCCTTGGTACTTGCTATTGGAATTGTAGTGGATGATGCCATTGTTGTGGTAGAAGCCATCCATGCAAAAATGGAAGAAACCGGTGAGAATGCCAGAACGGCAACGGCTTCGGCCATGAGTGAAATCAGCGGGGCTATTATTTCGATTACCCTCGTGATGTCGGCCGTATTTCTTCCCGTAGGTTTTATGGAAGGTCCCGCCGGTGTTTTTTATAAACAGTTCTCTTATACACTTGCCATTGCGATTCTTATTTCAGCTGTCAATGCCCTGACCCTAAGCCCGGCGTTATGTGCTTTACTGCTGAAGAACCATCATCCTGAAAGTGAAGGGGAAAACAAAAAGTTTAACCCAAAGGTTTGTCAGTGCTTTCAATGCCAGTTTTGAGCGGCTGACTGATAAATATGTAGGTACCATTCGGTTTTTAGGAAAAAGAAAGATCATTGCCCTTGGAGCATTAGCTTTCATTGCTTTTGGTGCGTTCTTCCTGATGAACAATGCGCAGAAAGGGTTTATACCAGAGGAGGACGACAATAACCTCACTTTCGTGGTCAACCTTCAGGCCGGTGCCAACCTGCAATACATCACGCGCGAAATGGAAAAAGCGACGGAAATTGTCCGCCGGATGCCCGAAGTAAAAAGTATCAGCACTGTTTCCGGATTTAACCTGTTCAGTTCAGCGGCTTCACCCAACTCCGCCATGGGGTTTATCACCCTTAAAAATCCTAAAGAAAGAGGAGAAGTATCGGATATGAACAAGGTGATGGAAAAAATACAGGCTGCAGTAAAAGGAAAAATTAAGGGAGAATTCATGATTTTCAGAAATCCGGCAGTAGAAGGATTCGGAAATGCAGGAGGTGTGGAATTGGTGCTTCAGGACCGGGCTTCAGGAAGTATTGCCGATTTTGAAAAGATCAGCAGGAAAGTGATCGATGCTTTAAGCAAAAGACCGGAGATCGGAACTGCATTCACCAGTTTCCGAAGTGATTACCCGCAGTATGAAGTGATGCTGGATGAAGACAAAGCACAGCAACTGGGCCTTACGCCCAAAGAAATCATGGATGTAATGCAGCTGTACCTGACCGGTTCCCAAACGACAGATTTTATCCGTTTTGGAAGATTATACCGTGTCAACGTAAGGTCTGAAGCGGAATTTAGAAAAAACGAAGCTTCTCTGGACAACATTATGATCCGCAACCGCGACAATAAGATGGTTCCGGTTTCTACACTGGTCAGCCTTAAAAAAGTCTACGGGCCTCAGGTAATCAGCCGGTATAACCTCTACAACAGCATCTCCGTGAATGCAAATGCTGCCGGCGGAGCCAGCACAGGAAAGGTCATGAGCGTCATTGATGAGGTGCTGCAAAAAGAACTGCCGAAAGGCTACAGTTATGAATATGGGGGTCTCAGCTTGCAGGAGCGTAATTCCGGTTCGCAGATGATCTTTATTTTCGGGCTGAGCATCCTGTTCGTTTACTTCCTGCTATCTGCCCAGTATGAAAGTTACCTGTTGCCCCTTGCCGTAATGCTGTCCCTGCCGACAGGGATTTTAGGGGTTTTTATCGCCACAGGATTAGCCGGCATTGATAATAATATTTATGTCCAGATCGCATTGATCATGCTGGTAGGGCTTTTGGCTAAAAATGCTATCCTGATTGTGGAATTTGCCATCCGGCAGCGCAAAGCAGGACTGTCTGTCTTTGAAGCCGGCATAGCAGGGGCGAAAATGCGTCTGCGTCCGATCCTGATGACCTCTTTTGCGTTTGTTGCCGGACTCATACCGCTGATGTTTGCCAAAGGCGGGACCGCGATGGGGAACAAGTCCATCAGCATCAGTGCCGCCGGAGGAATGTTAAGCGGCGTGATCCTGGGAGTGGTTGTGATCCCGGTTCTGTATATGGTGTTCCAGTGGTTGCAGGATAAAGTATCAATCAATAAAAACCAGAGAGATGAAAACACTCACACAATATAGTTTAACAGTCATTGTCGTTTGCGGGTTGTTACAATCCTGTAAAGTAACCCAGGATTATCAACGGCCAGAACTTGGCCTGCCTGCATCATTTAACGGGTCTGCGGACAGTATCAAAACAGCCGAAATTCCGGCTTACCGGGACTTTTTCAAGGACCGGGAACTGATTGTCCTGCTGGATCAGGTGATGGCGAAAAATCCGGATCTGCTTGTTGCTTCGGAGGAAATCCTGGCTTCTGAAGCCCAGCTGAAAAGTGTAAAACTGAATTACCTTCCGGATATCAGCTTACAAGTTAACACCGGGATACAGCGGCTGTCCAAAAACAGCATGCAGGCTTCGTTTGGCGGCGGACTGCTCTTTCAGGAATATAATTTTGCGCCAGTGGTTTCCTGGGATGTCGATTTCTGGGGAAAGCTCAAGAAACAACGAGAAGAATCGCTGGCGAACTACCTCGGCAGGACTGAAAACAGGCGAGCATTGCGTGTACAGCTGATCGCACAGACGGCACAGGCCTATTACAACCTCCTGAGTCTGGATGAGCAGCTGAAAATTACCCGACAGGTCGAAAAAAGCATGCAGGAAACCGTTGCGATGCTGAAAACCCAATATGCAGTAGGCGATGTTACAGCACTGGCCATCAAACAGGCAGAAGCCCAACTGGCAGAAACCCGTACATTGATCCCGGATATCACAGCCAGCATCAAAGCACAGGAAAATGCCTTACAGACTCTGGCAGGCAATTATCCTGATGCTGTTAAACGCTCCGGGCAGTTTGGGAATCATGTCTTTGAAGCAGATCTTGAAACAGGAGTTCCGGCTGACCTCCTGGCCCACCGCCCGGATGTAAAACAGCAGGAACTATTATTGCAGGCGGCTTCCGCAAGGGTAGGTATAGCCAAAACCGAATTTTACCCCAGCATGAAAATTACGGCACAGGGCGGTTCCAATGCTACTAACCTGGCTAGTTGGTTTTCCATTCCGGGATCCCTGTTCGGAACTGCTGCTGCAGGATTAACACAGCCGCTGTTCAACAGGCGAAGTATCCGTTCAGGCTATGAACAGGCCGTTCACCAACGGGAAGCCGCAGTACATACGTTCCGGAAATCGGTTTTGATAGCAGTAGAAGAGGTGAGTACAGCTATGAACAATATTATCCAGGTAAAGGAGCAACTGTATGAAGTAAACAACCGTAAAAAAGCAATGGATAAAGCTATTGACAATGCACAGATGCTCTACCGATACGGAGAGGCAAATTACCTGGAAGTTTTAACGGTACAGCAAAGTGCTTTCCAGGCGGAGCTGGCCTATACGGCAGCGGCACAGAAAGAAATAATTACCTATATTGCTCTTTACAAATCTTTAGGCGGAAATTAATGAATATTCAGAGCAGGGAAAATATAGGTTTGTTTGGGAAAAGGCTTTTCCAGTGGAGTGGCGTGCCGGTCTCACTGGGGCTGGCTATCCTGATCCAGTACCTTCTGAACCCTTCCAGCAAATGGTGGGATTTCTATAGTGAAGCGGCGTGGTTTGAAATCGCGCTGACACTTTCCGGAAGCATACTGATGTATGCCATCCTTTTCGGTGTCATTCGACTGCTCTCCGGATGGGTACACCGTCGAGCAGTGTACGGCAATAATATCCTTGTCCATTTTATCATTACCACCATCGTAGTCATCGCCTGTATGTGCCTGCTATTATATTTGGAAGACGCTGTGTATAACTGGATATGGCCCGGACCTTCAGTGGATGACATAGAAACGGAACTGGCGATCCGGGCTTACCTGGTAGTCAATATCGTGGTTGCTGCATTTGTCAACAGTTTTTATTATTCATTTTTCTTTTTTGCCCGCTGGAAAGCGAAGGTAATTGAAACCGCCAGGCTGGAACTGCTTTCCCATCAGCTGAAAGAAAATGCGCTCCAGGCTGAATTGCAGGTATTGAAGCTTCAGCTGGATCCTCATTTCCTGTTCAATAATTTCAGCATCCTTACCCAGCTGATTGAAACGGACCGGAATGCCGCGCAAGAGTTCCTTTCCAATTTATCAAGGGTGTACCGCTATATCCTGACTACCGCTAAAAAAGATGTGGTAACGCTGGCAGAAGAGATGAAATTTGTAGACCTGTATTTCCATCTGATCAGGATACGGCATGGGGAAACCATTCAGCTTTCGGTGCAGATTACAGAAGAAGATAAAAGAAAAGGGATTCCGCCGGTCACTTTACAGCTGTTGCTGGAAAATGCCATCAAGCATAATATTTCCACGCTCAGGCAGCCGCTGAAGCTGTCTTTGGAAAGTCTCGGAAACGGTAAGATTGCCGTGAGGAATAATCTGCAGCGCATCAATATCGATTATAAAAGCATCGGATTGGGATTAAAAAATATCCGCGAACGATATCTGTTATTGGACAATGTAACCCCTGAAATCGTAGAAACCCCGACCTCTTTTGAGGTAGTTTTACCTTTATTGAATTTATAACGGAATAGTATGGAGTATATCATCATAGAAGACGAGCAGCATAATGCAGAATTACTGAAGAGTATGGTCGAGAAAACAACGGGTCAGGCCAATCTGCTAGCCGTTCTTCCCACCGTACAAGACAGTGTGGACTGGCTGGTTTCCCACAGTCAGCCTGATGTCATCTTTATGGATATCCGGCTTGCGGATGGTTTATCATTTGAGATTTTTAGAAGAGCAGATGTTCAGGCACCGGTCATCTTTACTACAGCGTACGATGAATATGCTTTGCAGGCTTTCAAAGTATACGGAGCAGCTTATCTTCTGAAACCTATTGTCCGGGAAGAGTTGGAAGAGGCCCTTGAAAAAGTGATCCATACCCGTTCTCAGTTGTCAGGAGAGGATGCGGGCGCAATCCTGGAAATGCTGAAAACCCGGCAGAAAACCTACCGGAACCGTTTTCTGCTGCATTACCGGGAAACGTATAAGATAATACCCACCGAAGAGATCGATTATATCTGCCTGGAGAATAAGATCGTCTATTTCGTGCTGCTGGATGGCAGTTCTGTTGCTGTTCCGTATACGCTTGATGAACTGGAAGAGCAACTGGATCCGCAGTTTTTCTTCCGGGTGAACCGGCAGTATATCCTGCATGTTAACAGTATAGAAAGCATCCACAAGTATTTTGGTGAAAAAGCAAAAATCATGTTGAAAAGAAACCGGGATGCGGAAATCATCGTCAGCCGCATCAGGATGCCGCAGTTTAAACTGTGGCTGGACAGATAATATATTTAGTCATGTGTTATGAAAAAGGATTCTCCTATGCGGTTGGATGAAGAACATAATCAAAATGAACTTACCCTAGCAGGTACTGGCTGGCAGAAGCGTTACTGGTTTATTTTTTCCGGACAGGCTTTTTCCATTATCGGTTCCGCGCTCACACAGTTTGTGTTGATGTGGTGGATTGCCGATACTACCGGAAGTGTAAGCAAACTTGCTATGGCCGGAACGGTTGCCCTGTTGCCGCAGGCATTGTTGAGCCCTGTCGGAGGCGTATTTGCGGACCGGTACAGCCGGAGGTTGATTATGATCCTTGCCGATGCGGTAAGCGCAATCTGTATGGCAGGACTCATGCTTTTATTTATCACAGATAGTATAGAATTATGGCACATTTACATCATGATGGGCATTAGGGGAGCGATGCAGGCTTTTCAGGCTCCGGCGGCCGAAGCCAGTGCTGCAATGATTGTTCCTGAAGACTTTCTGCCGCGTGCTGCGGGCTTGAACCAGATCCTGTACGGAGCCACCCTTATAGCGAGTGCTCCGATGGGCGCACTGGCGGTAAGCGTCATGCCTTTAGGCTGGGCGTTGAGCATTGACGTTTTCACCGCCTTGCTGGGCATTGCACCGCTATTCTTTTTTTCGATTCCGCAATACAGGAAACCAAGGAATGGTCAGCAGCTTCTACATAATATCGTATCTGAGTTAAAGGAAGGAATTATTCTCGTATGGAATGATCAGGGACTGAAAAGGCTTTTTCTTTTGCTCGGCTGCATCGTACTCATCATTATGCCTACTTTTACGTTTGTGCCGCTTCTGATAAAGGACTATTTTAAGGGGAGTGTCAGGGAAGTAGGCATCATGGAAGGACTTGCCGGAGTGGGTATGATTGGGGGAGGAATTATCATCACCCTTATAGCTCCGAAGCGTAAAATGATATGGATTCTTACCGGATTGGGCTTATCCTGCTTCGCCATCAGTTTTGTGGCATTGATGCCTGCCGATCAGTTCTGGCTGTCCGTATTCTGGTGGGCAATCAGTTCACTGACTTTTATTTTTGCCAATGCCCCTTTAACAGCATTATTACAGACAGTGATTCCTAATCACATCCAGGGCAGGGTATTGTCTTTACTGAATATGATTATGGGACTTGCAGCGCCTTTAGGCCTTCTTATTGCTAACCCTCTCGGAGAATGGCTGGGAATACGTGGACTGTTTATCGGTATAGGATTCTTAGGCGGAATGGTTGCTTTTTCAGGATTTGCTTCGCGCCGGCTGCGGAATCTGGAAAAGGATGAAGTTAAACTCTGACCATTCGAATAGCATTATCTATTGATTTCAACAGACGCATTCTTATAGAAGTTTAAACTAACTTTTATTTTATTAAAAAATAATAAAAGCAATCACTTCCCGATTTCCTGAAGTATAAATCCGGCCCTTTCAGAAACGGCAGTTTGGGGAATTTCAATTACTCTGTACCCAAGATGGCGGTAGAGCGTATCCATTACTTCAAAGGTTTTGATAGCTTCCTCAAAAGTTTGCTTGCGTTCTTCATCATTGATGTAAATGTCTTTCCATGGATGTGTTATAAAGACTTTCTCATAATAACGGTATTGTTGTGCAGCAAGCCACATGGCTTCCGGTACGGGGATCTGGCAAAGCAGAAGGTAACCAATAGCATCGGGTAAACCACGGTCGAAAAAAGTAAGGCTGTCATGGCGGTCTGCGCAGTTAAAATCTTCAATGGCCTGATGGAACATTTCCTCAGCAAATCCTTTCCGGTCTTTCCATGGAAGCCGGTCTCCACAGGTTTCAGCCTGGTTCCTGATGATATTCCTTCCGGATTCCGGTACAGTGGAGTATCCCATTTCTTTCAGGGTGTCGATAATTGAGGTCTTGCCCATTCCGGGCCCTCCGGTGACGATTATTTTCATGTTTTCTCTCTGATTTGTATAATGGTGGTATTGATATGATGTTCTGTGATTTTTGAAACACAATGCGGTTATCATGCTGTTTCAGGCAAAGCCTGCCAAATGTCTTTGCTCATATTCAGGATCAGAATACAACTTAATGCGTATATTGTGGGAGACCGGGCTAACGGAAAAAGTGGAAACATTTTTTGAGCCCTATAGAATTCTTCGGATCAAAATTAAAAAAAATGGAGCACTTTTCAAAAACCAGCATTGATATGTTTAACCCCCTGACCGATCAGGAGTTTTTGGAGATTAAAGATTTGTTTCACCATCAGAAGCTGAAGAGAGGGGACTATGTTTTCAGGGAAGGCGATAAGGTTAGCCATGTCTATTTTATATCCTCCGGACTGGTTAAGCTGTTTTATTCAGATGAAGAAGCGAAAGAATGTATTCTGTCTTTTGCTTTTGAAAACTGGTGGGAAACAGATTTTTCTGCATTTTACCATCAGGTTCCGGCGGTGTCTAACCTTCAGTGCATTGAAGATAGCGAAATCTACAGCCTGCATTATGAGGACTACCGGATGCTTATTGAACGTTACCCTCATGTATCCGGATATTTTCTTGATAAGTCTGTTAAAGGGCATATAGCCAATCAAAGAAGGATCCTTTCACTGCTCACGTTATCCCCGAAAAAGAAGTATGAACAGTTTTTACAGCTTTATCCTGCGCTGGTTCAAAGGATTCCGAAATCGTTGTTGTCACTGTATCTCGGTGTTTCAAGGGAAACCCTGAGCAGGCTGTACAAAAGCGGAAATCAATAAAGTGATCTGCGTCACAGCCATAATGCCTATAATATCTGCAGTTTTGTATCCTAATTGTAAACACTCATTCAATGGAAAAACAGGTGATCAATCCATGGACCTGGCAGGAGGAAAGAAATTATGTTCAGGCTGTGGAAGTAAGGAATGTTGAAAGCACTTTGTATGTTTCCGGCCAGACTGCCATCAGTGACGATGGCATTTCAAGTGACCGGGATATGCGGTCGCAACTGCTCCATACCATCCGGAATCTTGAAAAGGTAATCCGGGAAGCGGGGTATGAACTGAACCATATTGTGCGGCTGAATATATACACCACTTCAGCATCAGAACTTTTTGAAAATTTCGGGATTGTACAGGAATGGCTCACTGACAACGGGATCAGGCAGGCTTCTACCGTGCTGGAGGTAAAAAGCCTTTTTGAAACCCTGAAAGTGGAACTGGAAGCTACAGCAGTTAAATAAGCAGTATCCATTTTTAAATGTAAAGCCTTGTAATTAAACAAGGCTTTATGGCTTCATCACTTATGCTTTAATTTTCAACCAAAGATAGATAGGATGATATTACCTGCTTCCTTGCGGATTACCGTAAATTATTATTGAAATTTTGCTTCAGGCAGAGACATTTCCTGACATAAGATTATTGTAAAATCTTGCCTGGGATTAATTATCCAACTTTTATTATACATTTGTTTTATTGAACTTTACACGGGTCAGTCATAAAAATTAATCTATCATCATGCAGGAATTTGTAGATTTTCTAATCCGGTCCGGTCATTTCTCTAATGATGACCTGCAAATGATCCTTTCCAAATTCCATGTGAAAACAGTGCGGAAGGGGCAGCTGTTGTTAAAAAAGGGACAGGTAGCAAGCCGGTATTATTATATCAGGAGCGGAGCCCTGCGTTTTGTGTATAGCGAAGACCGGGAACTAACCGCCTGGGTAGTACTGCCGGATGAATTTTTTACGGAGATCACCAGCTTTAAACATCAGGAGCCGACCCGTTTTAATGTGGAAGCCATTGAAGAAACCGAACTGTATTACATTGAAAAGGCCGATATGGAATTATTGTATCGTGAACTTCCCGCCTGGCAGGAATTCGGGAGGAAAATCTGGGAATCTATGGCCATACGCATGATCGACGAAATTATCCGTTTCCAGACCCTTACAGTGGAAGAGCGCTATCTTGAGTTTTTAAAGAAACCAGGTTTCATGCAGCGGGTATCTGTAAAACAGTTGGCTTCTTATCTCGGCATTACGCCCAATGCGCTGAGCCGCATCCGGAAAAACATCCGCTGAGAAGGCCTGATAAACTACCAATTGGTAGTTTCGCGGCTTCCGATAATTCATAGTTTTGGCATATGAACAATATGACAATTATGAAAAAAACAATTTTGGTTGCCGGTGCCACCGGGAGCCTTGGAGAAAAAATCTGCCGTGAACTGATCAGTCGGGGAGCAGAAGTGAAAGCCTTAGTACGCACGGAAAGCGATGCAGAAAAAGTGAATGCGCTGGAGAATCTAGGCGTTAATGTTATTCAAGTGGATTTTAATGCTTCTTCCATGCTGGAGTCTGCCTGTTCCGGCGTATCCTGTGTAGTATCTGCACTCGCAGGGCTGCACAACGTTATCGTAGAAACACAGGCTAAACTTCTGGAGGCTGCCGTTAAAGCAGGTGTACCACGTTTCATCCCCTCTGATTTCTGTACTGATTATACGCAGCTGCCTGAAGGATGCAACCGTAATTTCGATTTGCGCAAAACTTTTGCAGCCCTTATCGATAGCCGCCCTATTCAGGCTACTTCCGTTTTCAATGGAGCTTTTGCCTATGTCCTGCAATACGATATTCCGCTTATGAATACAAAAAACCGCACCATTGCTTATTACGAGGGTAAATCCGGATGGGAAATTGATTTCACCACCCTGGATGATACAGCTGCTTTTACAGCCGCCGCGGCATTGGATGATGCTGCTCCGCGCTACCTGCGCATTGCCGGATTCCGGATAAGTCCGGAAGATCTTGTTCCGCTCACTGAAAGCGTATTCGGAACACCGTTTGAACTTCAGAATCAGGGATCAATGGAAGGGTTTATGGATACAATTACAAAAATCAGGAAACAGCATCCCGAAGGAGAACACCAGCTGTATCCTGCGTGGCAGCAGATGCAGTACCTGTACAGTATGTTTGCCGCCCATCACCATACGCTGGATAACGGGAGATATTCGGATTTGACCTGGACCACTGCCGAAGAGGCTTTAACAAGAAAATAAATATCCATTAACCTTAATTTCACTGCTATGCACACTGAATATACAGACGAAGAACTGATCAAAAACTGGGAAGGATTTACCAATCATACTATTGATGTGAACGGAATAAAGCTCCATTATGTGGAAGGAGGCAGCGGATCTCCTCTGATCTGCCTTCCGGGATGGCCGCAAACCTGGTATTCATTCCATAGAATTGCTCCACAATTAGCTAAACATTTCCGGGTCTTTGTGGTGGATATCCGGGGAATGGGCAGTTCTGCAACGCCTGATTCCGGATACGACAAAAAAACGATGGCATCGGATATTTATGAGATTATCCTTCAGTTGGGCCTTCATGAGGCTTTTGTGCTGGGCCATGATATCGGCGGTATGGTAGCGATGAGCTTGGCCTATAATTATCCTCAGGTAGTCTCCGGATTGATTGTTGCCGATGGCCTTCATCCCAATGAAGGCATGCTCCAGATGCCGCTGATCCCGGCTGCCGGTACATTCGGGGATAAGATAGATCCTGTTCATCCTTATACCTGGTGGATGGGCTTCAACCAGGTCCGGGGACTTCCCGAAAAGCTTCTGGAAGGCCGGTACTATAATCTTTTAGACTGGCTCTTCCGGTATGTCATGATTGATGAAAGCAAAATGTCTGAATTTGAAAAAGAAGCCTATGCTGCTGTCTACAATCAGCCCGAACGCATCCGCGCATCCAATGCCTGGTACCAGGCTTTCAGCCAGGATATTGAAGACAGCAAAAATTACAGTAAACTTACCATGCCTGTAATGGGAATGGCCAGCAATGTTTCCTACGGCTTTTACCAATATGCGCTTCCTATGGCTGCTGAGCAGTATGAACTTGTGCATTTGGCGGATACCGGTCATTATATGTTTGAAGAAAATCTGGAGGCTGTCATTGAAATCGTATGTTCCTACCTAATGAGACAAAGTGTATAAAAAAGCCGGGAATTGAGATTTCTCAATTCCCGGCTTGATAACATTTGGTAAGCCCTTTTATCGCGTAGTGTAACCTCCGTTAGCAAAGATGGTCTGTCCGGTGATCCACCATCCTTCGGTTACCAGAAACTCTACCAATGGCGCAATATCTTTGATGTCGGTAAGGCCACCCAGAGCGGATGCCGATTTGTGGTAAGCTACTGCATCTTCGGATTCCTGGCCATAGAAAAACGGTGTGTCCATCGGGCCGGGAGCTACTGCTGTAACAGAAATTCCCCTTCCTCCGAATTCTTTGGAAGCCGCTCTTGTAAAATGCTCTACCGGTGCTTTCAATCCTTCGTAAGTTGAATAAAGACCTGTGTAAGCTGCCAGGAGCGAAGTAACAATCGTACAGATTTTTCCGTTGTCATTCAGTTTTTTACCAGCTTCCTGAATGAAGAAGTAAGCGACTTTGGAATTAATGTCGCTCATGCTGTCATATTCTTTTTCGGTAGTATCTACGAATGGTTTTTTCAGGACTTTTCCTACCGTATTGATGGCGATATCCACACCTCCGAATGCGTTGACTGCTTCATCAAAAAGTTTGGAAATATTAGAAATATCGGTAAGATCGCCCTGAAGCAGAATTGCTTCTGCTCCTACTGCTTTTACCTCCTGTAGCGTTTTTTCGGCATCGTCTTTTGTACTGTCACTATTGTAATGAATGACTAATTTTGCTCCTTTTGCGGCAAAATCCCTGCTTAATAATCCGCCAAGGTTCTTAGCACCTCCGGCGATTAATACTACTTTTCCATTAACATCATGTCTTGTCATAATATTTGTTTTTTGTGTTGAAATTTATCTGTTACAAATATCTTAAAGACAGAAGTTTTATTTATGGTGAACTTTCCCGAACTTTTATTTTTTGTTTTCTTTTCTAAATTGCCCCGGAGTTTGCTTAACAAATTTTTTAAAGAATTTAGAAAAGTTAGATGGATCGTAAGTGAGCATTTTGGCAATGTCTGCTATAGAAGAATTGGTATGCAGCAGGAGATGTTTTGCCTGATCTATAATTTTGGCATCATAGAAATGGCAGGGATGATTTCCGGTTTCTTTTTGAACAGTATCTGTAAGATGATTGTGGGACACTGCAATGGCTGCGGCAATCTGATTGAGCTCCATGAAATCTGAAGTTTCACCGTTGATCACATCGCTGATGTGGCGGTCTAAAAATTCAAAATACCGCTCCGTTATTTCCGTGCTTCTTTTTTTTGGTGTATTCTCATCTTTTTCCATTGGCAGTGATAATGAATGTTCAATTTTACGAAAATTCTGAAAATTTTATATGGTGAACTTTTAGGGTTTTTCTAAAATGATAGATATAATAGCCGGAATTTTACACCTTAAATAAGACTTTGTAATTGGTGTATAATAAATGTATTTTGAATCCGTGGAAAATAAAGACATCAGGATATGTGATTTGTTGGTCAGGATAAGCGGGGAAGCATTACCAGACTACAGCATTGTAGATTTTTGGGAAGCAGATCTTACAGCAATAGGTATCCAGACAGGAGGTAAGTTGGTGTACATATCTACTTATACTTCTAATGAACCCTGTCAATATACTGTTATTATAGAAGAATCGGACACAGGTAGGGTATTGGAAAAAATAAATGAATGTCCATATGATTGCCTTATAGACATAATGAAGAATTTCTGATGATTAAATTTTAGGTGTTGTATTGTGTTGATTTTCATTGCGTTATTAATTTGGCTTTAATGAGTTTTAATGTTTTCTGCCGTTTGTAAAATAGAATTCCGGATGCAGATAATGTCCGGAAAATATAAGTAAGAAGTAAAAAAAATAGCGGGTGCTGCTACAGAATATAGAAATTCTTATTACATTTGCAGCTCAATCTCATTTTGAGTTATTAAGTTATTGAAAAATTCATCCCCGGCCTTGGTCGGGGATTTTTGATTATACAGCCTGAATGAGACTATCTGTTGATCCTGTACCGAGGCAAGTTGATCTCCTGGGCCTGTGGATAAGGTTTTCTTGAAGTCATGCTTACATCTTCACGGATTTTCTGGTAGATGTCATACTCCTTTTCCTGAGCATAAGCATACCTGGGGTCCGGTATCATCGGCAATTTTGCCATTTTATGGATGGTAACAGTAGGAAAGTGATAATCCACTTCTACAGTACCAAGCAGCAGATAACAGCCGCCGCCCTGAAAATCATATTCCTTAAGGCTGTCCGGAAAGTGGGTCGTATCAAAGTATTCCCCGTTTACATCGATCCACGTCCCGAAAAACATGGCCCCTTTTTTTGTCGGAACGTGTTTTCTTGAGATCAGGTAGGCCAGCATCTTTACCTGGCGTTTATGGAAGCGGGGGAGGTCTCTCACGAAGACTGAGCCCCGATATGAAGTCTGCAATAAATCAAACGGACTGCAGGACACCGGAAAGCCGATGATCTCAATCTCATCAAAGGCATCTTCAAAGGGTTCCCGCTTCAGTTCAGGCAGGCGGTAAGGCTGTACAGGTTCCTCAATCAGCATCAGGCCCCTGTTTTCAGGCCTGAAGTTGACCAGCAGCATCCTGGCTTCCACAAGCAGTTCATTCTTGGGTTTCCCGGTAAAACGGAAAGCACCGATGAAAATCAACGTCTGGATAGTCTCAATGCCGGCCGGGATACGCCGGATAAAATCTTCCAGTGACCTGTAAGTTCCGTTCCGTTCACGTTCTTCAACAATTCTGTGGGCTATTTTTGTTTCAAGCCTTTCCATAAGCATAAACCCTAAATAGATCTCATTTCCTTTAAGGGTAGCAAGGAATTCGCTGTTGTTCACACAGGGAACCTGAATGCCGGCCCCAGACATCCTGGCTTCATGGATGTAGACTTCCGTGCGGTAAAAACCGCCCTGGTTATTAATCACGGAGACCATGAATTCCAGCGGATAATATACCTTGAGGTATAAACTCTGGTAGCTTTCCGTAGCATAGGAAGCTGAATGGGCCTTGCAAAAGGAATACCCGGCGAATGATTCAATCTGCCGGAAAGCTTCCCGGGTAAGAGCTTCAGAATGTCCCTGTTCCTGACATTTTTTAAAGAAGTTGGTCTTCACTTCCTGTACTTTTTTAATTGACCTTTCTTTTCCGCTCATGGCCCTGCGGAGAATATCTGCATCTGCCAGCGATACCCCTCCGAAATACTGGGCAATCTTAATCACATCTTCCTGGTATACCATGATGCCATAAGTTTCTTTCAGGTTGTCTTCAAAGACAGGGTGGAAATACTCAAACCGGTCCGGATGGTTGTGCCTGAAAATATATTCCCGCATCATCCCGCTTTGGGCTACTCCGGGCCTGATGATGGAAGAGGCGGCGACCAGGGTCCGGTAATCCGAACATTTAAGCCTTCTCAGCAGTCCGCGCATAGCCGGGGATTCAATATAAAAACATCCGATGGTTTTTCCTATCGCCAGGTATTCATTGGCTTTTGCCTCATTTTTGGACAGGGCGGTATTCCGGATATCTACAGTAATGCCCTTTGTTTTTTCAATAAAAGCTACTGTATCATTGATGGTACCGAGCCCGCGCTGCGAAAGGATATCGAATTTTTCAAGGCCGATATCTTCCGCAACGTCCATATCGAACTGGGCGATCGGGAATCCTTTAGGCGGCATTTCCAGCGCGGTGAAATTGGTGATGGGATCTTCGGAGATCAGGATCCCGCAGGCATGCATGCTGCGTTGGTTCGGGAATTTTTCCATCATAGCGCCATAACGGTGGACATGCTTCACTACCGAATTCCGGTCATGGTTTTCTACCGATTGATTGGCCAGGCCGTCAAGTTCTTCTTTAGGAAGCCCGAATACTTTCCCTACTTCACGGAAAATCGATTTGTATTTGAACTGCACATTGGTGCCACAGAAAGCCACATGCTCTTTTCCATAACGCTTGAAGATGTATTCCAGGATGGTATCCCTGTTCTGCCAGCTCCAGTCGATATCAAAATCCGGCGGAGAATTCCGGTTCAGGTTCAGGAAGCGCTCGAAATACAGGTCGAGTTCCAACGGGCAGATGTCGGTAATTCCCAGGCAATAGCTGACGATGGAATTGGCGCCGCTCCCTCTTCCTACATGCATAAGCCCCATCCGGTTGCTGTAGCGGACAATGTCCCAGGTAATCAGGAAATAAGAACAGAAATTGAGCGTATTGATGACTTCCAGTTCACGCTCCACTCTTTTACGTGCCTCTTCATAGTCATGGCCATACCGTTTTTTAAGTCCCAGATAGGCCAGTCGGGTAAGCATCTTCAGGTCTGAGGTTCTGGATCGTGTATAGGACTGTCTGTTGCGGACCTTTTCAAAATCAAATTCAAAGCTGCACGCTGCCAGAAGCTTCCTGGTATTTTCAATAATTTCAGGATAGTACTGAAACTCTTCCATGAGTTCTCTTTCTGGCTTCAGGTATTCCGATTTCCTGCAGGTATCCTGTTCCGAAAGCATGGATAGCAGGGTGTTTTTATCTATAGCCCTTAAAATAAGGTGCAGGTTGTATTCTTTCTGGGAACTGAAGGTGACCGGCTGGAGGATGACCATGCGGTGAAGATGCTTTTTCAGTTCGGGGCGGATCAGGGAATTCAGTTCCTCTTCGCGGATACCGATGTATTCATTATCCTTAAGCACTGTCGGCATGTTCTGCAACGGGTAAACCACAAATACGTTTTCAAAATCCGGGGCTGTTTCCGTAAGTTCTGCTCCGTCGCAGTTATGGGCGGTGATCATCCGGTTCACTTCCCCGATCCCGGAAAATTCCCGGGCTATGGCGATATATAGCAGCTTGTTATCTTTCCGGATTTCCACTCCGGCGATGGGCCTGATTCCGGCGGTATCACACTGCTTTTTAAAATCATAAATAGCAGTGACGGTA
The DNA here is from genome assembly GCF_030818575.1 of Chryseobacterium camelliae. Taxonomy (NCBI): domain Bacteria; kingdom Pseudomonadati; phylum Bacteroidota; class Flavobacteriia; order Flavobacteriales; family Weeksellaceae; genus Chryseobacterium; species Chryseobacterium camelliae. The sequence goes on along the minus strand of NZ_JAUTAL010000001.1, from coordinate 2,015,266 downwards.
TTGATATCTGTAAGTACCAGTTCTTGGATGCCCAGTGTTTTTGCTTTCTGTACCAGCTCTTCTACGGACAGGGTTCCGTAACGCAGGCTGTGGAAGGAATGGCAGTTGATATACATAGGAAAAGGTTATAATAGGGTTTTATGTTCAAAATCAAAGCCCGAAGCCCTGCCGACGGCATCCGCTCCGAAACGGTTTTTAAGATGGTCCATAGTCCGGTAAAGGCTCATCTGCTCTTCGGTATCCTCAAACAGGTTCATCTGGTGCCTTCCGTGGACAAGGTCCGTAAACCGCAGTCCGATGAGCCGAATCCGCATCCTGCGTGTATACAGCCGGTTGAAAAGCTCAAGGGCAACCCTGGATAGGGTATGGTCTGCTGAGGTATAGGCGATCCTGGTCTGTTTGGTTTCCGTATCGAAATTGGCATACCGGATTTTCACCACCACGGTAGAGGTCAGCCATTTCTCCTGCCTCAGCTGGTAGGCCAGCTTTTCCGACATTCCATTCAGGATTCTCTGCAGGTCCGGAATATCCATGGTATCGGTGGCAAAGGTCTTTTCCGTAGAAATAGATTTGCGTTCGGAATAGGGGATGACCGGGTTTTCATCGATGCCGTTGGCTTTCTTCCAAAGCTCCTTTCCGTTTGTTCCGATCATCTGCTGGAGCACCAGGACAGGCATTTCAGATAAGGTATGGATCGTACGGATGCCTACCCGGGAAAGCAGCTGGAATGTCCGGTCGCCCACCATCGGGATTTTCCTGACAGAAAGCGGATTTAAAAAAGGCTTGATTTCCGTTTCCCTGATCTCCAGCTTTCCTCCAGGCTTAGATTCCCCGGTCCCTATTTTGGAAACGGTCTTATTGGCGGAAAGCGCAAAGCTGACAGGCAGCCCCACTTCTTTGGTTATGGATAGTGCCATCTCCTGGGTCCAGCGGTAGCATCCGAAAAATTTATCCATTCCGGAGAGGTCCAGGTAAAATTCATCGATGCTTGCCTTTTCCACTACAGGAACTCTTTCCCGGATCATGTCGGTCACCGTATGGGAAAGGTTGGAATAGAGCTCATAATCCCCTTTGATGATTTTCGCTTCAGGACAAAGCCTTAATGCCATCCGGATAGGCATTGCGGAATGGACGCCAAATTTCCGTGCTTCATAGGAACATGACGCCACAACCCCCCGGTCTCCGCCTCCTATAATAAGAGGGATCCCATTGAGGGCGCTGTTTTTAAGCCTTTCGCAGGATACAAAAAAGGCGTCCAGGTCCATATGTACAATTGCACGGTTCACGGTACAAAACTAGATACTATTTGTATCATTTTTTGTATATTTGCTGATACAAATTGTATCAATGTCTATTTTTTCAGATAACATCAGGTTTTTAAGGGCTCAGAAAAATGTATCCCAGCAGGAACTCGCGGATAAAATTTCCCTGAGCAGAGTACGCTATTCCAAATATGAAGACGGGCGGTCTGAAGCTCCTTATGAGCTTCTGATCAGAATCTCAAAATATTTTAACGTGAGCATCGATCTGCTCCTTACGGTTGATATAAGGAAATATCCGCTGGAAGATATCCTGAAGCTTCCGGATAACAGGATCGTCCTGCCGGTTATTGTGGATAAACTCGGGAACAACAGTATTGAGATTGTGCCGCAGAAGGCATCGATGGGCTATCTGTCCGGGTACAGCGACCCCGAATATATTGAAAGTTTACAGAGGATTTCACTCCCTTTCCTCGTCAACGGCAAATACAGGGCATTCCCGGCACAGGGTGATTCCATGCCTCCGTTTAAAGACGGGTCTTACATCATCGGGAAATACGTAGAGGATATTAACGACCTTAAGACCGGTAAAAGCTATGTTTTTGTCACCCTGAACGACGGTATTTCCTATAAAAGATTCAGGGCTAAAAAAGGAAAATCTGTTACGGTAGCTGCAGATAACCCGTTTTACAAACCTTATGATATTCCGTTTGGGGAAATTGTAGAAGTATGGCAGTATGCTTCGGGAATATTCCCGGAGGATTTTGAACCTGGCCATTTTGAAGATTATAATATCAAAGACATGTTCATGCAACTCAGGAAAGATATCCGGGACCTGGAAGATAAAGTTTCAGGGAATCATTAATCATACATGAATACAGGACTTTATCATGATGACTGCATTTTTACTATGATTCAAAATTTAAGACTGTGATTTTCTGTGAGCAGGATTTCTTTTTCATTTAAAAAGCAAAAAGAATTTTAATGCAACAAAATATGATGCATTATTATTAAAAACAAATGGCAAAACCTTCTGGCGTTATAAATTAGAGGCGATAAGAGGCACCGACAAAATAATGTTTTTCTGCATCATGCTGAAGACCATAATTAATTCCTGCATCCACCTTGAAATCTTTGGCTACTTCCATCTGGACCGCGGCATTGACGTAATTCGATATATGGTGCGCCTTAAAATCATATGTGTAATAGGTTTCGGCAATTCCCTCTACTTTTTTTACCATGGGATGGCTGATGGTAAGCGTCTGAAGGAACTCTGTATGCATGGCCGGCTGGTCTGTGTCTTTCAGCCTGTCAACTTCTACCTGCATCCCGATTTTCCATTCTCCGGGCAGTTTATACAGCATAGGAACAATCAGGCCTCCTTCCAGGCGGCTTTCGTCGTCATATCCGGATGTCGGCAGTTTAATGTAGGGGAGAACTGCTAAAACAAATTTCCCCTGATCGTTTCCTATCAGGTTCTGTTTAACCCTGAGGCTGATGTCACCAAAGCCCCGGGCTGTAGTGACGGCACCGGAAGCAAGGTCGGTTTCCTTCTGTATGCCGTAGGTTGGGAAGCCTATCTGTACGGCAGTAGAACCGGTAATCCCGATCTTTATATTGGCATGGTTGATCAGCAGGGTGCTGGTCTTTTGCATTTCAGTCCTTTCATGCACCAGGTTGACGATATCGGTTTCATACTGGAAATGTCCGGCATCTACGGTATAGGGAGATTCGGTTACATCAGGACGGTCGGTTTCCATGTCCCTCATCAGTGCCTTTGGAACCGGCTTAAAAAGTGAGTAGTGCGATTCAGCGTTTTGCTGTCCGGCGCATAAAGAATGAAGGAACAGGACGAGGATGGAAGTGAAAAAGTAATTGTTTTTATTCATAGTTTCGGAGCTTGATTTAACCTTATTTGCTGTATTTCAAAAAAAGAGCCATAGCATTGATCGGATGCCAGGTGTGGTATGTTTTTATTGATGTTGTGAAGGTATGATCAGCATATTGCTAACGAAAAGTGTAAATAAAAACGGTTCCTATATCAATAGAAACCGTTTTTAAAGAGTTAGAAAGCATGCTGTACTTTTCTATCTCCCGGAAAGGTTTTTAGTTCTTACCTACTGATGGTTTACTGATGCATTATGGTAAGTAATATACATCCATTCCAACCTCAATCCCCCTTCTTATGCTTATGCGGCTTCAGTGACGGATCATTTTTAGGGGTTTCTTTGTTATCCCTTTGGCGCTTATCGGTTTCACCGGTAGAAGCGGCTGTTTTCTTTGGGCCTGGTTTTATTCCCATAACGATTGGTTTTAAAGGTTAAACATAAATAAGGTTAATATTGAATTTGCCATGAATGCAGGCATTGAATTTCAAATACTAACTTATTAGAGCATAACGCAAAAGGTCAGCCAAAAGAGCATTTTTAGCTGGCTTTTTACAAAAAATGCAGGACAAAGGTCCTGCATGAATATTGAGTATTGATCTGAATGATTATAGTCCGAGTGAAATCTTGAACACAGGTTTAAGGTTAACCTTTAGTTCATCAACACTGGATTTTGCTCCTTTAACCTCCAGGATTAATGAATTCTGCTTGGATCTAAGGTAGTCGATAAGTTCAGTGTCTATGGTATTGATCACCAGCTGGTTCGGATTGGTGTTGTTCTCAACGGTACCGATCAGTACTTCCGGTAAATTCGGAGCTTTGATATAGATCTTGGCGCTGTTGATGATATCCAGTTTATTTCCAAGATTGGAGCTGATGTATTCTATAGTAAAGCCCGTTAGCTTGGCGCTTTTCAGATTATTGATAGACAGTTTCGGATACTTTTCCTTGATGGTGGCATCAACGTCTAAGTTCAGGGCAATTTCAGGATAGCGCAGATAAGAGCTGGTCTGTACTGTGGCAAAAGGCAGAGTCTGTTCCACGGTTACCGGAATGTCGAAAGGAACGGGGATCTCAAGATCGTCACAGCTCGTTAAAGAAAATAAGCTTAAGAAGCATACAGGTAAAATCAGAGTGAGGAATTTTTTAATCATAATATTTATTTTTTCCCTTCCTGAACCAATTGCATGCCAAATAATAGGGATTTAGCAATCAGACTGTATAAATATTGTATGCATATCATTGGTGTTTTGAAAATTCCAGGTATGGCTATAGCTTATTAATACGGTAAAAATCTGATCAGAAAGATATTAAGATATTGAAATATAAAGTATAATTATATACTAATTTTTTCCAAATATGCAGATTGTGGCCACCTATTGTGATACCCATTTCACATCAAAAAACAAAATTATGGACAACCAACAATCTGAATTAGAACACGTTGAAAAAACAATTGAGCTGGTAGAAACCGGTATTGAGAAAGAATCCAAAACCGGTGCTGCACCCAACATCACCAGCTGGATCAAGATGCTAAAAGGCCGCAGAGGTTTTGCTCCGATCCTTCACGATCTTGAAAAACTGAAGGATGCCATGGCTGAAAAAGACAACAAAAAAATCTGCAGCCTGCTTGAAAAATTAGGCAATGCTACAATAGAAGCCGCTGATAAAGCGGAAAATGAAAAGGACAGCGCATCCATCAAAAAGTTAGGGAAAGGCCTTTTAAAGGTTTCCAAACTGGCGGGAAAGCTGACGCTTGAAAAAAGTAAGTAATGAAAACAGAATGATGAATATTGTATATTAATAAACCATATTAGTCATAGCTTATCATTTAGCCATTCAGACATGATCTGAGTGGCTTTTTCTATATAATGAGTGTTTCAACGAAACATCAAGTATCCTGATAATAAAGCTTTTTATGAGGAAAGCAATATTACTCTTACAATGGAGGGATATCAAGATTATAGTCTGTAAATAAAATATCATAATCGAAATTTCGATGCTCCTGCTGGATTAAATTTTTACGGACATGTCTTGCTACATGGATTTAAAAATATGGATTATGCGGATAATTATGGAGAGCATTGATGGGATTTAAAGAAATTCTGAAACAAATAGATATAAAAAATACTTAAAAATAAGGATATATTCATTGCTCTGATTACAGTACCTTTATTCTTAATGTTTTAACACCATATTCTATGATAAAAATAATCCAGGCAGCAGCTGCACTGTTGATCATTGCAGGCACTTTTTCCGTTTCCGCCCAGGAAATCAATTGTAAAGATCATACAGCGGTCAAAGAGAAGCTGAAGGCTATTCATGAAACTGATCAGCAGATACGTTCGAGGATTAAAAAAGAAATGCCGTCCGGAGATGTTTCTAAAATTAAAGAGATGGCGCTGGAAATGAAAGCGTCGGATAAGCAGAATCAACTATACATCAGCCAGCTGTTGGACCAGTGTGGATGGCCGGAGGGGTTGACTGCGGAAGAGAGCAGTGCCATATTTTTGGTTATCGACCATGCAGACATTGCTTTCATGCAGAAATATCTGCCGGTACTGGAAAGCCAGGCCCAGGTTGGAAACGTCTCAAAAAGTGATCTGGCCACCATTCGCGACCGTGTCCAGATGCTCACCGGAAAGAAACAGGCGTATGGGACACAGACTTTCAAGGTAGGTAATGAGGTTTATGTATGGCCGGTAGATCAGGAAACGATGCTTGATGACCGCCGGAAGGAAATGGGATTACCTTCTATGCAAGAGTACATCGGGATGCTGAATAATGCTTATAAATCAAAAGTGATCTGGGATAAGCAATTGACTGTGGAGGAAGCTGCTTCAAAAATGGCGAAGAAAACCAAGTAATCCTGAAAGGATATCAGGATTGGTCAGAAATGTTTTTTTTAATTGAAGATGAAAATCACTAATTCATTCAGATATACATACTACTGAAAACAAAAACCGAAAGCCAAACATGGGCTTTCGGTTTTATTATGAATGATATAATGAATCGTTTTTATTTGTTGAAATTTTCAGCAAAGAAGCCGAGCATGCTCTTGTAGAATTCGATTCGGTTCTTTTCCTTCCCGAATCCGTGGCCTTCATCATATTTTACCATATATGGCACTTCAAAGCCTTTTGCCCTCAGTGCTTTTACGATTTGGTCAGATTCGTTGATGTTTACCCTTGGGTCATTGGCGCCCTGCACTACAAACAGCGGTTTCTTGATCTTGTCGATCTGATATACCGGTGACACTTCTTTGGCAATTTTGGCTTCCTCAGGATTATCCAGGTCGTACCAGATCTGTTTGACCATTTCTTTGTACGGCTTCCAGTATTCAGGGAAAGAATCGAAGAAGGTGAAGATATTCGATACGCCAACATAATCAACGCCGCAGGTATACAGGTCCGGGGTCTTGATCAGTCCCATCAGGGTGGCGTAGCCGCCGTGGCTTCCTCCATAGATGGCGATTTTATCCTTGTCGACCCAGCCTTGTGCGATGGCATATTTTACGCCGTCTTCCACATCATCCATTGCTTTCCGTCCGATCTGCTTGTAGCCCGATTTCTGGAATTCCTTTCCGTAACCTCCTGAAATCCTGAAATTCACCTGCAAGGTTGCGTAACCTCGGCTCGCGAACAGTTGCGTTTCCGGGTTAAAGCCCCAGTCATCGCGGATGCCCTGCGGACCGCCGTGGGGATTAACGATCAGCGGTACTTTTTTACCCTGGAGCGCTTCTTTTGGCAGAGTAATGTATCCATGGATGGTTACGCCGTCCCTGCTTTTGAATTCTATCGGGCGCATTTCCGCCATATCTTCCTCTTTCAGCTGTGGCATCAGATCGAAAAGGAGCTTGGTGGTTTTGGTTTTGGTATCGTAGATATAATATTTTCCGTATAGCTTGTCGCTGTCTACCACCACCAGCAACTGTTGGTCTTTGTCATCCGATGAAACCACGGAAATCTGCTTGTCCCCAAACTCGGAGGTCAGTTTGGCATGGACTTCCTTATAAAACGGGCTTACCGGGATTGTTTCATTTTTAATGCCATTATAGCTGATGTAATCCAGTTCGTATTTCCTGTTTTTCCCGGCCAGGCTGATGGAGCTCACATCGAAATCCGGATTGGAATACACTTCCTTGATCACGGCATTTTTCTTCAGGTCGTACAGCACAATCCTCGATTTATCGCTGTCAAGATTTGTTACTACATAAGCTTCATCCTTGTTGCCGGAATTTTCATTGAAATCCAGGATGTAGAACGTATCTTTCCAGTCGGTGGATTTCAGGAGGTTGAATTTCCCGGTTTGCAGGTCTTTGTAATACAGCTTTGTGGTCAGTCCGTTTTCCAGGACGCCATATCCGCGGAGGTTCCCGTCCTTATCAAAAATATAATTGTCAATGGGGCTGTTGACATCCTTGTTCTCATAGAGCTGTGTCATTTCCCCCGTATTGAAATTGATTTTATACGGTTCAAAAATCTGCTTGTTGTTTTTATTCATCGCTACGATCACAAACGGAGTATCCTTAATCACATGCACCATATTCAAGGTAATCCCTTCAAAAGGTGTAAGGTCTTTCAGGTTCTTCCCGTCGATGTCGGCGGCATAGAGGTGGATATTTTCATTCCCGCCACGGTCCTGAGTAAAGAACAGCCGTTTTTTATCCAGCCAGCCGTAGCTTCTGATCAGGTCGTCTTTTTCCTCAATCGCTTTGGTAACTGTTCCGGTCTTGATGTTTTTTACATACACATGGTTCTTGCCGTCCTTGTCTTTTTCCTTGTAGGAAAGGTACTGCCCATCCGGCGATACCCTGAACTGAGAGGCTTTCGGCCGGGCAAAATAATCTTCCACTTTGTATTTGTAGTTGCCTTTATCGTACGCCATCAATTTGTCGAAAGTGGCCTTTGTGGAAACCAGGGTAGGATCCCCCGGCAGCTTGCTGGTTTGGGTCTGTGCATTCATCATAATGGAGGATATCACAAGCGTGGTAATCCCGAAAATTTTTGTGTTAATATTCATGTCTCATAGTTTGGTGAATAGTATTTTTAGGATAAGACGCTTTTAGAAAGTGTTTTGTTACATGGGGTGGGGGGATTTAGTATTGTCATTTAAACAGAATTAAGATGAAACATAGTCGGTCTTGTTTTTAAATATGAATGTCACACAATACATTCCAAGTGTTAAAAAGAAAAGGATAAGGACGGTAGGCTTGAAAATTAAGGGTTAGTCTGTATTTTGAAGAGTGTATGGTCAAAAAGTAAAAGAAAAAATATTGCATAAGGGATATATTAAGGGTAATTTTTTGATGTGTTTTCAAACTAATTTGCTTTATTTAAAGTAGAGGGTCTATTTAATTTTTAGAATAATATGTAATCTTTTTATTAGTTTTAATAAATAAACTGATTTTTTGACAGATATTTCAAGATGAGAACAAAAACAAATAAGCGCCGAAAAACTTCAGCGCTTATTGTTTTAAGTATTAAATGATAATTTTATTTTTTAGCAAATATACTTTTAAATAAATTAGGGAAAAAAGCCGGAGTACCAATCCCCATTTTCTTAGTAACTGGAAATATGTATTTAATTAAAGGATTTAAAAAAATAAGGGAAAATATCAATATATAAATATAGTTAGGATTATAATTATTAATACTACTATTTCCTAAAAAATAAAAAACAGATATTCCCAAAATAAAAAATACAATAGCTACTATAAAATTTCCTTTTTTCATACTTCAATAAATTTATAATTTATACAAGAGCACAATATGCTGCGATACCTGCATACCAACCTGCTACTCCCCAAGGACCAGTAAAGCCGGAAACTACAGCTCCTGTTACACCAAGAGCAGACCCCGCATTGCTTGAAAAACATTGACTCCATTTTTGGCGTCCTGCAACTATACCTTCCGGACCATTCGTGTAAGATTCTACAAAGACTATAGTTACTCCAGTTTTATCCTTGTTTAAAGCCAGTTTAAGTCTGTACATTTTATTTCCATCACCGTCTAAATACCAAACATCAGAATAATCATTTGAAACTACTGGTTTAACAATGAAGTCTACAACACCGTCATTTTGTGTTGAATAGAATATCTTTCCATCTTGATCCACTCCGGTTAGAATAGCTGTTCTTTTATCTTTACGGCCAAAATCTATACGCTTAGTAAACTGCAAAGAAGGGAAATTGGTTGACTCACTTGTTACTGGCTTGCTCAAATCGCTAATGTTTAATAAATCAATATCCTCTCCAATTTTGTTTTGTGATTGATTGCTGTACATTTCTGGTTTCGCACTATTCTGTTCATTGATGTTTGAAGAAGTAGGGTTCGTCAAATCATCGTTACCGTTACAAGATAGTAAAAAAATCGCAGAAAATGCAAATAATGTTTTCTTCATAATATAAAATTTAAAAAATTAGTTTACAAATATTAAATAAGGGAGGATGATTTTTAATGGATTTTATTTTATTAAATCTATTAATCATTAAAATTATATTTTTCATTCATATTTTTCCCTTTTAACTAGAACTGTTCAAAAATAGGAAAAATATATGTATTTGCAAATTTTTTTCAAAATTTTGTGATTTAAAATTGTGTGTACATTGGTTTTTTATTCCTTTTATTGTGATTTTTTTATTAAGGATTTAAAAGAGTAAATACTTGACTTAAAGTTGTTTATTTTGTTTTTTTTAGTGGTTTTTATCTAGTTTAAAATCAATTAAAAATAATTATAAACTAGTGTAAATTATTTTTTTTATCACTTTTTTGAGAATAGTTTTAAATGCGTGACCTGGAAATTTTGAAATCTGGTTGATCATCAAGTGTTTAAGAAAAGAAAAAAATAAAAGAATTATATTATACATATGTATTTATGGATATGGTTTGTTTGAAAATAAAAATCACAAACCAAAGGTTCGACTGAATCAAAAGTCACAAAAGTTTTTGACACTTTAGAATTTTTAAGAATCCAGCTTTGAAAACAGGAAGAGCACATAAGTTTTTAAAAACCTACGGTTTTTATGTGTACGTAAAATCCTTTGCAGCTGGTATTTTTGCAAGCTGCAAAATTCCCCTCCTTTGGAGGGGTGGCGAAAATTCAGAGAATTTTTGACGGGGTGGTTTTTAATAACGATTAAAGTGGTGTGGTTCACTTGGGGAAAATAATCTGCGTGATCTGCTAATCCGTGGGAGAGGAAAAACCACAACAGGCACGAAAGTTTTTGACACATTAGAATTTTTAAGAATCCAGCTTTGAAAACAGAAGAGCACATAAGTTTTCTAAAAACCTATGATTTTTAAATGCGTGAAAAAAGCTGCTTGATCTGCTGATCTGCGAGAGGATAAAAGCGTGGTTTTGTTACTGGATATAGGAGAGTGGGAGAGTTTGAGAGTTAGAGAGTTAGAGAGTTTGAGTGAGATGGTAACCACAAAAGTTTTCTTATACTATATAATTTTAAGAAAATAACTGTTAAAAAAAGAAGAGTACATTAGATTCTAAAAGCCTGCGGTTTTTATGTACACGAAATTCGTGAAGGCCGGTGGTAAGTATAATAACTTCAGGTAGAAAATAAAGCCTGATCATGATTGAGGATACAGCCCTCAAAAGAAAATCAATAATAATTCTTATTCCTATTAAAAAAATGGTTATTTTTTCAGGACACCATTTAATACCATCACATGAACAGAAAACTGAAACGGATGCTGATCATATCCTTTGTTATACTGGCATTGATCCATCTCGCTTATTTTATCTACGGATACTTTACATTCAGCAGCAGTATCAAAGAAATTAACATATATACGGAGTTCTACCGGTTTAAGTTTTATGACGATGTTTCCATTTCGCATATTTTCATTACCGGCCTGTTCCTGTCTGTGTTTCTCATCGTGCTCCTACGGAATCATTCGGGATACAGGTATACCGGCCCGGAAATACTGCGCATTGGCGCTGTTTTATTGCTGGTCTCACTGCTTTCATCAACGTTCTTTATCAGCTATAGCGTTGGGGCCAATGCCAAAATCAGGACGGAACTCCCTGAGAAAGCTTTTAATGATGATAAAACAATGCTCAATGTTTTGCGGCCTTTCCTGTATAATTATACTTCCTACAGCTCGGAAAAGTTATTCAACCCTGAAAATATCCTCTACCCGAAACCTTATCCGGTGATAGAAGAAAGGGACACAACTTATTATGATCCTCACAATAAGGAATATTACTCGATAGAACATGCCTATTACAGTATTGATACGTTAAAGATGGCCAATGATGATCTTAAGTCACTGAGGGAGAAAACCCGTTTATTGCTTAGCGTGACCGACATTGATGAGAACGAATTTAAAAAGCGGATTATTTCAAAGAAAGCAATAGGTGACAGTACAGAAGTGGTGTACAAAGGAGTTGAGGTGAATCCGAAATATGATGATAACATCTGTATTTTTCTTGAAAACAACCAGCTTTTCATACCGGTACACAACATTCCTGAGCGCAGTCAGCAATATCGCAATGCAGTAACCCGGTACCAGCTGCTGTATAAGTATCCCCAAGATTCTATGCTGAACTCGTTCCGCAGGCTGAGTGCCATGCTTAATACCTACGGCATAGAAAATAAGATCGTTCCCAAAGAGCTTACCCGTGATGTTTTCTTTTACCGCGATCATCGGCAGGAGCCGCTTAACGGAATCCGGAACTACATTGACAGAAATGCCCTGAAAGAGAAATTCAAGGCATTTGACCGGCTGTTTTACCATCCGAATTATCTTCATCCTTCCATCATGCCTATTTTCATAGCGGTGGTTCTTGGGATATGGGCTGGATTGTTTGGTTTATTCCTGCTGGTCAACCTGGTCAGGAAAAAGCGGGTTCCGGGAAATAGTAATGCATAGATTTCACGGACTGATTTCAGTCAATAGCTTATAAAAAAAACTGCTCAGCCTCATTATACAATGATCCGCTGAGCAGTTTAATTTTATTTTTAACTTGGTTATGCCGGATTATTTCTGGCCTTTTCCAATTCCCAAATACGATGTTGAGCTACCGCTTTGATAAAGGATTCATCGGAATTGCTCTGATCCGCCGTGATGATCGCGGGATCTTCGTGCTTTTTACTTTTCACGTTGCTCGCATCATAAACAGCCTCTGTTCCTTTACCGAAATAAATGGCTTTACAATGCTTATAAGCTTCATTGACAAATAAAAGGGTACCCGGCTTATTATCCTCATTCAGCAGATTCTCTGCCGACTGTTTGCCGCTGCCGATATATAAGGCATCAAAACAAACGCTGGCTGTACTGGTGAGCGAGTGTTTCGGCTCAAAAGTGGTTCCGTCATCTGCCTTTACAGCTGAGAGGCTTCCGGCAATGATTTGTACAACAGCGCCTTCTTTTTCAAGTTTTGATTTCAAATCGTTTACTTCTTTTGCCTGTACGCCATCTTCGATAATGAAACCGATGATCCTGCTCTTAATGGTATCTTTAACCGTATTTTTCATGCTTAATGCATCAGAAATTTGGGTAGAAGGTTCCTTTTCAGGGCTTTGAAGCGATTTTGGATCGGCGTCAGCTGGGATGCTTCCGTTGGGCTGTTTTAATGTCGTTATTTTCACACCTACTTTTTTAGCTACCGCGGCTGCCAGTTCTTTGTTGATGAAATTCAGCTGTCCAACCACTCTTTCACGGATGGCAGGAATGGTTACTTTAGACAATTCAAAGATCAGAGCATTCTGAAGATGCGTTTTTTCAGGCTCGGACTGGCTGTTGTAAAATAATTTTGCCTGGGAATAATGATCCACAAAGCTTTGGCTTCTTGCTCTCACTTTCTTTCCGTCTACACGTTCTTCCTGTGAGGCAAATCCCCCGTTTTTCATCATAGCCTGAAATGGGCATCCTCCTCCAATGGAATTGGGTTCGTAGCTCACCTTGCCTTTCGTGATCTCCTGGCGCATATGGCCGTCACGCTGATTGTTATGGACTGTATTGATGGATCTGTTGATCGGGATTTCGTGGAAATTCGGCGATCCTAACCTGGATAACTGAGTATCGGTATAAGAAAACAGCCTTCCCTGAAGCAACGGATCATTTGTAAAATCTATTCCGGGTACCAGATGTCCCGGATGGAAGGCGATCTGCTCAGTTTCCGCGAAAAAGTTATCGGGGTTTCTGTTCAGTGTCAGGGTTCCTACCAATTCAACCGGTACTTCTTCCTCAGGAATCAGTTTTGTAGGGTCGAGCAGATCAAAATCGAATTTATGTTCGTCTTCTTCAGGAATAATCTGTACCCCGAAGTCCCATTCCGGAAAAGCACCGTTTTCAATGGCTTCCCAAAGATCCCTCCTGTGGAAATCGGAATCCTTTCCTGAAATTTTAGTGGCTTCATCCCAGGCTACCGAATGCACCCCTAATTTGGGTTTGAAGTGAAATTTTACAAAATGCATTTTTCCTTCTTCATTAATAAATTTGAAGGTATGTACACCGAAGCCTTCCATCATCCTGTAACTTCTCGGGATAGCTCTGTCGCTCATGGCCCACATAATCATGTGCATGCTTTCCGGCATCAGGGAAATAAAGTCCCAGAACGTGTCATGGGCAGAAGCGGCCTGAGGAATGGCATTGTCAGGTTCAGGCTTTACAGCATGAATCAGGTCCGGGAATTTAATGGCATCCTGAATAAAGAATACCGGAATATTGTTCCCTACAAGGTCATAATTCCCTTCTTCCGTATAAAATTTAATGGCAAAACCTCTTACATCCCGGGCGAGATCAGTACTTCCCGCACTTCCTGCAACGGTGGAAAAACGCACGAAAACCGGCGTTTCTTTTCCTTCTTCGGCAAGGAACTTGGCTTTGGTATATTTTGCAAGGCTTTTATGGATTTTAAAAACTCCGTGTGCTCCGGATCCTCTTGCATGTACAATCCTTTCGGGAATTCTCTCATGGTCAAAATGAGTGATCTTTTCTCTCAGGATAAAATCCTCCAATAAACTCGGTCCTCTTTCTCCGGCAGTAAGCGAATCCTGATCATTGTTGATTTTCAATCCCTGATTAGTGGTTAGGGCCTGGTCGGTATTATCCGTTGTTGAATGACCCAACTGTGCTGATTTTGGATTAGAAGTCTCTTTCATAAATATGATGTAATTTGTATAGTGTATTGATGAATATTCAAAAATTGAGCCAAAATGTTTTATTATTTCAAATATATTGTTTTTGTGTTGTGATAAAATCTGTTTTGTTGTTAAATGATTATTAATTTGATAAAAATATTATAGAATGTTGTGTTTTATCGATCATTGAGCTTGAAAGATTAATAAAAAATCAATTTTCATGATAAAAAATACAGATTGTTTATTTAGGTGTATTATTTTCTGCCCATCATCTCAATACTTTACTTAGACGGTATTCATTATAAACATTTTAGCATTTTCACATACCATTGTTTTAGGGCAAACAGGTACTTTTACTTATATTTGCTGCATTTATGATTACCCAAGAAACCCTGTCCGATAACAATTTCAGCCTGGACTTAATCATACAGGCATTAGCTTCCTCTCCAGCCCCGACATCTATCTACTCGGGTGAAAATATGATCATACGGTTTGCAAACGAAGGCATGCTGAATCTTTGGGGTAAAGATGCCTCTGTAATAGGAAAGCCTTTGATGGAAGCAATCCCTGAACTTGAAGGACAGCCCTTTCTGGAATTATTGCAGGAAGTATGGCGTTCCGGCAAAACCTATTCGGTATCCGATGCGCCTGCGAAGCTGATAAAAAACGGAAAAGAGACCCTTGATTATTTCGATTATGAATATAAGGCACTCGTAGGCCAAGATAAAAAAACATGGTGTATACTGAATACCGCACTGGAGGTGACCTCACGCAGGGAATTTCTCCGGAAGATACAGCAGAAAGAGGAACGGGAGCAGGCACTCAACGAAGAAATGGCTGCAACCCTTGAAGAACTCACTTCAACAAATGAAGAGCTCAATGACTCTGTAAAGCTGCTTGCCAACAGCAGGCAACATGTCCGGGCAATTATTGAACAGGCTCCTGTTGGAATTACCATGCTGCAAGGTCCCGAGCATATCATAGAAATTGCCAACCCGGCCATCCTGAAGATATGGGGGCGCACGGAGCAGGAAGTTATTGGCTACCCGCATGAAAGTGCCCGTCCGGAATTGCAGGATCAGCCCGTAAATGCGTGGCTTAAAGAAGTCTACCGAACCGGAAAACCGAAGGTTAATAATGAATTACTGGTGAAGCTGTGGCACAGAGACGGTTTACGGGAAGCTATCGTGAATTCAATATACCAGCCTATCTTTTCTGATAGCGGCGAGATAACCGGCGTGCTCATTATCCTCGAAGAGATCACCCAGCAGGTTCTGGACAGACGGAAAAATCAAAACGACCAGCAGATGCTGGCTATGGCCATAGATGCGGGTGAACTCGCTACCTTCTATTACCAGCCTTCCACGAACCTCTTTTCCGGAAATGCACTGCTTAAAACATGGTTTGGCTTATCCTTCGACGAAAATTTAGATCTGTCCCTGGCATTGGAGGTCATTCTGCCGGAAGATCGAGATCAGGTGATTGCAGCGATTACACACGCCCTTAGCAAAGAGTCTGACGGTAATTATTTTATCGAGTACAGGATTCAGAATAAAACTGACAAAAAGGTAAGGCTGCTGCAGGCAAACGGCAGGGTATTTTATGATCAGAAGGGTGACCCGATAAGCCTTAACGGTACTCTCAGGGATATTACCGAACAAAAAAAGGAAGAAGAGCGGAAAGACGATTTTATGGGAATGGTAAGCCATGAACTTAAAACACCGCTCACCTCACTCAAGGCCTATCTGCAGGTTTTGCAGAGAATGGCTGTAAAGAAAGAAAACCATGTAGAGCAAAACACGCTTGAAAAGTCTCTGAAGCAGGTGGACAGCATGAACAGTATGATCAACGGTTTTCTTAATGTTTCTAGGCTGGATTCCGGTCAGATGCACATCCATAAAACACCTTTTGATTTCCAATTACTGTTTTCTGAAATTGAGGATGAAGTGCGGTCAACCATCCATACCCATCAGTTTATTTTCAAACCTTCCGGTTCAAGATCAGTCCTTGCAGACCGCGAAAAGATTGCCCAGGTGCTCAATAACCTGATCGGAAATGCGGTGAAATATTCCCCTGTGGGAACATCAATTATTATAGAATACGATCTCTTCGGTGATGACCGGTTGAAAATTAATGTCCGGGATCAGGGGAAGGGAATTTCAGCAGAGGACCAGCAGCGGATATTTGAGCGGTACTACCGGGTAAAGGACATCAATAATGCTTCCGTGGCAGGATTCGGTATAGGGCTGTATCTTTGTAAAGAAATTATCGGACTCCATGGCGGTGCTATCGAGGTCCAAAGTTCCCCGGACGAAGGCACTACGTTCTCATTTGTATTGCCGGTAAACGGAAGGATGCTTACCAACTAAAAACTTATCGGCTGTTTTTAACTTCACTGAATTTAAGACGTCGTATCATTGGCATGGTCATCACTGATAAACCCGTTATGAGATCTGGATAATCAGGAGATGCTAGATGTGCGACTATAAATTAAAAAGCCAGCCTTATTCATATGATAAGGCTGGCTTTTACAGAAAGTTATATCAGGATTTGCTGCTTTATTCTACATTCCCTTTATATTGTTCCACGCCATTAACGTAAAGGACAGACTTAACCGGATCATATTGATACTGGTCATTTTGATACATGCCCTTGTCAGACTTATTCAGGATGAGGGTATGATTGGCCTGATCCGGTAAAAAAAGCTCCAGTTTACTTTTGTCATCACTCATCAAAACAAATGCACTGATGACGGCTGCATCTTTTTTAGGAGCCACAGGATTCAGCCGGAACCCTTCATTAAAAACCTGTATGCAATCCTGTTTCAGTTCGCTCCAGGTCTGTCCCGCCGAAGCCTTGCATCCATGGTCGTCCTTATCGGCACCCACCACTTTCTGTTCATTCTTAACGGTACTTTCGTTTGTCTGAGCAGGTTTGTTACAGGCTGATAGTACAACCATACCTACTGTTGTTAAAATCAATTTTTTCATTGGAATCAAATGTATGTACCATGAGCTACAACAAAAATGCCATCGCGAAATAAAGATTATCAGGTGTATTATCAATTAAAATTCCTAGCTGAAAATTATCCGGCAGTTCAGGAACAATTAAACTGACGCTGCTCCCATAATGGATAATGATTTTATTGTAATAACATCATTAAGATCATAGCAGGCTGTTATCGATATAATTTAAAGGTAGATCCAATGGAGGAGTACAATATTTAATAATGTAAAAATCAGTATTTATACTGATACCCTTTACAAAGGTATTCCTGATTTTTGCGCACAGGAAAATATAAAGAAGGGTGTGATGTAAAACCGGAGCCTAAAATCTGGAATACGATATTCGTACACTAAAACTGGTCTGCTTTTTCAAAGAGAATGCGTCAAGAGACTAGTGTAACGGTTGAAACTTTTCCTGTAAGGCTCCGCATTATTAAATGGATGGGATGGTTATATAGTTTTAGCCATTGGCTTAATACAACATGAAAATATGGCAGATCATCCCCGGTGAAGCCTTTAGAAACCTATTCGGCATTGCATTCCTGAACATTTGACAGTCATTTATAATTAAAATAAAAACAGATGAAAAATCTATTTTTCGCTATTGCATTAGCAATGGGAACTGGTGCAAAATCTCAGTGCCCTAATTTCATGAAGTCACAGAGCAATCCTTATTATTTATTGTACAGCAGCAGTTCTGCTATTCCGGATAGCGGAAATCCCAAAACCATCAACAACTTATCGTTTGTCAATGCCGGCTACTGGAATCAGTCGAATACATTTTATGCTTCGTGGACCAACACCTCGGGCCAGCCTCTGGATATCAATAATTTCACCATACAGTTTGGTAACCAGACCTGTACCTATAACTCGGCCACCTTATCTGCATTGGAAGTAACCAAGGATCTTCAATCAATTCCGTCAGATAAGGCCTACAAAGTATTTTCAGTTGATGGAAAGCTTTTGCAATCGGGAATAACCTCAAAAAACCTGTACAGAGAACTACCGACGGGTCAGGTAATTTTGCTCAGTGTCGAACAATATTCCGTGTTAAGAATGAAAATTAACCAGAGGTGAGGCATATATAGTTAGATAGATATTGAAGTAATAAAATTGAAAAGAGAACTGATTCAGTTCTCTTTTGTTTATGGTAAAAATGCTGTCCTCTTCAGGCACCCGGATTATTATAAAGGCGGAATAGTCTTATCATAACCTCTAATTTAGATAAATTTACCTGTTATTGCATTGTTTCCAAATAGCTGTTTACTAATCTGACTAACAGCAATTCAGAAGTCATGATACCGCTTACATCGTAGGCAAAGCACCTCCATCCACTGAATAATTAGTTCCTGTTATATAGGTGGCGTTGTCAGAAACCAGAAAGGCGACAAGACGGGCCACCTCTTCAGGTTCTGCCATGCGGTTTAAAGGTACGTTGACAGTTTCCATAACTTTTTTAAATGCTTCCTCTCTGCTGGTACCAGATGCTTTCGCCATATTGTCGATAAATTCAAGCATCAGAGGAGTTTCCACCACACCGGGTGAAACTACGTTTACTCTGATGCCATGAGGGCCAAGCTCGCTGGCCAGGGCTTTACTGTAAGCATTCAATGCTGCTTTAGCAGAAGAATAAGACATGGTCATCTCCCAGATCGGCTGTTTTGCGGCATTGGTGGAAACATTGATGATGACTCCGTTTTTCTGTGCGATCATCGCAGGAAGGAAGGCTTTGTTGATGCGTACCACCGAAAGGAAATTCAATTGCCAGTCATTGATCCAGTGTTCGTCCTCAAGTACGCTGAATCCGCCACCCGGGCTCAGGTTGGCTCCAGCATTATTGATAATGATGTCAATACGCCCGTATTTTTCGATGACTTTTTTACTGATCCCTTCAGCAGTGCCGGCTTCAGTGAGATCAGCCGCAATAAAGTGTTGTTCTTTAAGTGCTTCTTCTGGCTCAGTGCGTGCAATGACAATAACCTGCGCTCCCATATCCCTCAATGCATCGGCAATAGCCTTACCTATGCCTTTGGTTCCTCCGGTTACCAAAGCGACTTTACCGTTTAATGAATAGTCCATATTTTGTTTTTTAAATCTGTTGCAAAGGAAAAGTTAATACTTTACTTTTGCAAGTAGTTACACGATTGTATAGTAATGCCAAAAAGTAAAGCTTTAAACAGAATCAGTGAGATATGGGCGAAAAAAAAATAAAAAAAAATAAAGAGCGGTGTACGCTTCAGGAAATTCTGACCATCATTGGAGGAAAATGGTCGATGTCTATTATTTATGCCCTCTTTCCGGGCAAAAGACGTTTCAGTGAGTTAGAGCGCATGGTTACTGGCATCAATACAAGAATGCTGGTTAAGGAATTAAAGAATATGGAAGCCAACGGCATCGTGGTCAGAAAAGTATTTGCTACCGTTCCTCCCACCGTTGAATATATGCTTACCGATAAAGGAAAAAAACTGGAACCCATTATTGATCAATTGTATCAGTGGGGTGTAGAATACGTTGGTGATGGCGTGACATGAGAAGTGACAATATCTGTTTTTTAGATAATCAGGTTGTCTTTGTTGATTGGAGTTGTGCAGCATCAGGTAATAAAAATCATGACCTTGCAACATTATTACCTACACTTTATTTAGAAGGCAGCCCAAGTCGCTACAAAATAATGCCAGATGGTTCAAATTATGCACCTGCCTTGTGTGCAGGTCACATAAAGCGTTTGGGTGAACGAAACTCTATGCCGAAGTGGTTAGTGAGTGTTTTCAAAAAACTTGTAGCAATTGAGTTAGAATGGGCAGTAGAGTGCTTAGGTTTGGAAAAGCCTGATGGAATTTCTTGGGATGTCATTGATTAGTCTTTTGTCTGCAACAGTTTTGCTATAAATTCTGTAGCACCATTATCTTAAAGATAACAAACATATCTGGATACTCTGTGGAATTTATAGATATAAAACAAATGTCAGCAGAGTCACTGTCACAAGAGTTTTTTTGACACATGAGAATCTTAAGCAGCCAGCTTTGAAAACAGAAAGAGCACATCAGTATTTAAAAATCTTAGATTTTTAATGCGTGAAAAAATCTGCTTGATCTGCTGATCTGCGAGGATTGTACCACAACAGTCACAAAAGTCTTTTTTTTGACACTTAAGATTTTTGTAGTTACCAGCTTTGAAAATAAGAAGAGCACATTAGTTTTTAAAAATCTACGATTTTTAGAATGCATGAAAAGACGTCCTCGTAATCTGCTGACCTTCGAGAATATAAAATTAGAAACGAAGGTTTATCGGTTTAATATGGCAAAAAAATCAATGGCTGGTTTCAGTTGTTTTTCAGGATACTCCATTTGACGCCGAGCATAAGGTAAGACGGCATCATTTCTTTAGCTGAATCCAGAAGAGTATTTCCTGAAATGATCCTGTTGATATAATCCTTGGAGTTGGTAATATTGTAGTAGGCAAGATGCAGATATAACGGCCGAAGTTTGGATATTTTACGTTCAATAAATAGGTTGGCCATAAAAAAAGACCGGCTACGGCTGGTATTGAACCGACCATAATAGGAATGAGATCCGTATCCTGTCAGCTTCCAAGCTTCATTGCTCCAGGAAAGATCAAGCCCTGTTGTATAGGTGAAAAATGATGTCTTTGATGCATTGAGTGTATTGGTGCTGATGATCAGCGAGGGCTGAAAATTAAAGTTTATATCCAATGACTCTCCGAAAGTCTTTGATGCTGCAATAGTCTCCCGGATCGTTGAAATTTTAGTGTGGTTTTCCACGCCATTGATGACATTTCCTGAATATCTGTACATCACATTGGTATTGAAATTCATATTGATTTCGCTTTGTTTGATTTCGGCAGACTTAGAAATATTGAAAGAAAGTAGATAATTGCCGCTGAAATTCATAGGCTTTGTACTCTGGAAGCCGGCCGTATCAGCCGTAACCTGTTCCACAATTTCATTCTGGTACAGGACCGCATTCAGGTTGATCAGAAAAGGCTGCGAGTTGCTGTTGACAGTATTATAAGAAAAATCCAGGAAGTGGGTGAGGGAAGGCTTCAGGTCCCGGTTTCCATACCGGATGAACAATGGATTCGTATTGTCTATTATGGGCTGTAGCAAAATACCGGCAGGCGGGGTTATCGTATTCCGGTAATTCAGGATAAAGGAACGTACGGTATTAGGCTTGTAAGTAAAGCTCAGGTCAGGAGAGAACTGAATACTTTTGGTGGTGTGGTCGCTCCTGGTATCCAGTTCTGTCTGCTGAAGGTTAAGGCCGCCTGAAATTTCATAACGGTCGCGTTGATATGTATACCGTGTTTGTGCCTGCTGTGTCAGAGTTGTTGTTTTTGTCTCCAGAAAAACGGATGAAAAACCGGGATATTCCTGAAATATATTCCTTCTGTTTGTGTTGTACGCTTTGGATAGGCTATAACTTACCGTCATGCTGCCATATGGATGTACAGGTTCTGTATAATTTGCCGATACGGAAACCGATGTGCTCCTGTTTTCGCCTATGTTCATCTGTGTTGAAGCAGGATTATCCATAGAAAATACTCTGATGGTATCGTTTTGCTGCAGGTGATTGATGCCTCCATACCAACCTACTGAAATACTTCTTCCTTTTTTCCTGAACTTCCTGCTGATATAGGCATTCAGGTAACCACTTCCTGTCCGTTGTTTACTGCTCACGGTATTATGGATCGTATTGATAGGGAGTTGATTTTGTATGATGTGAGACAGGCTGTTTTGCTGGGTTAATGTGCGGCCTGTTAAAATATTGGTATTGACATTCAGGGTTGTCAGTGAGTCGATCCGTGCATTAAGCGTATAATTGAACCGCAAGGAAGTATTGTGTAATGAAGAGCTGGTTTCAGTACTGTTATACTGGATCACGTTGCCCGGCAATTGCGTCTGGAGCCTGCTGGATTCCCTGGAAAAGCTCTTTGTATCATCAATTTCAGTACTCCCGTAAAACCGGAGTGCAGGCGATTTAGAATAGGATATATTAATTCCTGCAAGCCTTTTTTGTACAGTTCGCGGACTGTTCCCTGAAGGCATCTTATGGGTACCGATTCCCGTAAGCCCTGCATTGTCATCCTGTGCAACGATGCTGTAGTTGGCCTTTTTATCCAGGGTGCTGATGTTCCCGGATAGGTTGTGGCATTTTACCAGCCCAGCTCCGGCCTGTACGTCGCCGAAAAGAGATTTGTTTTTTTTGGTAATGATATTGATGGTCGTGATTTTGGTTTCGTCCTGAATACTGCCCTGTCCGTTTTCTTTCTTTGCAGAAGAATATACCTGTATGTTGTCAATCAGTTTAGCAGGGATCATCTGAATCGCTCTTTTTTTGTCATCCCCGAAAAAAGCCTCGCCGTTCACCAGGATCTGTTCCACCTCTTTACCGCGGATCAATACATTGCTGTCATGATCCACAAAAATTCCCGGCAGGCGCCTGAGAAGATCTTCCGTACGGGCATCAGGCCTAGTTTTATATTGTGTAGCATTATATTGTAATGTATCTGAATGTATTTTTACTGATATTGGTTTTAACTTTACTTCATCGATAACGGTTTCCTTCAGGCTGAGGTATACATCTGGTAAATCAAGGCCGGAACTTTGGATTTCAATATTGGATTTCAATTCTTTATAACCCTGTTTTTTGAAATGCAGCTGATACCTTCCCGCGGAAACACCGGTGAGAACAAAATGTCCGCTTTTATCAGAAGTCAATTTGCGCACGACCAGGGTATCATTTTTTTTAGTCAGTATAATACTAACAGCCTCTAATGGAAGATGCGTATCAGAATCTCTGACCTTTGCAGAAACTTTCATCTGCCCTGCAATCATCTGGCTGAGCAGGAGGATAATGATTGTATAATATTTCTCACGCAATGTGGTGGTTTTATTCACATTAATTTGAAACAAAAAAGTTTTCTCTTGATTATCAGTATGCCATCATAAAAACATTTAACAGGCATGATTGAATACAATGTATTGGATCTTACCTGCTTGCATGCCGTTGTTATGATGAACGCAAATTTAAAGTTAAACATTTATTAGTAGTAAATATTTTTTATTTGTCATGATAATGTGAATATTTTATTGTAATATTGTTTTACAAAATATTAATACTATGAAAACAATTTTTAAAGCAGTGGCTATCGGCTCACTATTGCTGGGCATGTCAACTGTAAAAGCCCAGTCAGGTACGTTAATCTTCAAAGAAGGCAACGGAGGATCGCAAAATACAGTGGCCCAGATTACGGATGCACCGGGGCAATGGTACAACCTGAAAGCAAAAACACCCGCCTATATCGGTTCCAATGATGAAACACGGTCAGTTATTCTCCAAAATGTTAGGGCTGGCGCAGTTCTGTCTGTATATGATGCTCCTGCAGGAGATGCCAGTGACGATTATTGTGTAATTACCGTAAAACAGTTTACGCCGTACAAAGTTATCCCAAGTTATGAGACTTCATTTGAGGATAGTGAAGTTAAGGTCCAGTTTTTCCGGAAGAATGGCCTGGATGGCAAAGTTTCCTTTATCCGTGTAAACTAATTCACAGATCCTCAGAATAAATAATTGTTATTAATAAAAAAACGGGATCATACCTATTCATGGTCGGAAGATTTTTCTTCCGACTTTTTCTTTTTAGGTAGCAGCGGTAGAAGTTTTTACGCGACCAAAACATTTGGCAGCTTGTCGAGGCTGTTTTTTTATTTTGCACTAAGGCCACATAGCAGAAAGAGTGCTATGAGCATGGAGCGATAATTAAAAAAAATCCGCTTCATTGCAAGGTCTCACTAAATTCGAGGAATTTTTGACGGTTTGGCTTATGTGAACGATAGATGATCATTGTTATATTATTTTATACATTATATAGTGAATTGTATAAAATTTAATAATCTAATTATCAATACTTTAATATTGTGTATTTTAATTTATTTATCACTTTATTTTGAAATAAAAATAAAATATATATCTTTGAATCAGGAATTAGTTTCCTGTTGAGATAATGGCTTTTACTGAAGTATCACAGAGATGCAAATGGGATGGAGATTGACATAACAGAATCTGTGACAGAATAAAGAGTCAAGTTAGAGAATTATAATTTTTAAATATTTTTGACTCATCGTGTTAGTGGAGTGTTTTGGTGTAGCCGTCTTATTGATAAAATAAGGCGGCTTTTATATTCGGCTGATTTTTCCGTCAGAAGAAAGATGCAGGAGAGAATAGACTAGGCATAACCACCAACCGAAGTTTAACGGATTCAAAAGTCGGGAAAGTTTTTTAACACTTAAGAATTTTGAAGCGAACAAATTTGAAAACAGAAAGAGTACTTAGGTTGTAAAATCTACAGTTTTTAATTATAGCGATAAAAATCTGTGTGAAAATTTAACAATCGAAGAATTCCCTTTACTCATAGAAAAGTGAAATTTAGAGAATTTTTAAAGGATGGTTAATGGCCATGGCTTAATAAAGTAAGATCGTACAACAACTTTTAAAGTATAAAAACCTTTAAAATAGCAGCTTTAAAAACAAGACGAAAAAATAAAAGTACGAATACCATGAAAACAGGCAAAATTAAAAATGATGCTGATTATTTGCCTGCTGACTGAGAATTTCTGCTTAGGATGATGTATCCGGTAATTCCGCCGATAAGAGATGCTGCGAAAATCCCTATTTTAGCCTGGGTCTGATATTCCTCATGGGAAAAGGCCAGCGAAGTGATGAACAGGGACATCGTAAAACCAATGGAAGCCAGGAAGCCCAATCCCAGGAGATTCCGGAAATTCATGCCTTCAGGCACCTTGGCAATTTTCAGTTTGATGAATGCCATACTGAATCCTACTACGCCCAATACTTTTCCGGCAAGAAGTCCAAGCGCAGTTCCTAAGGCTATATTATTGTCCAGGAGTGCTGCCGGATCTATGTTCAGTGAAACTCCGGCATTGGCAATAGCGAAGACAGGAATAATCAGGAAGGACACAGCCGGATGCATGGCATGCTCCAGCCTTTGCAGGGGTGGTGTAGCGGCCAGCGTGGCTTCATTCATTTTTTCCAGGACATGGAGCTGTTCGTTGGTAAGGGTAGGCGTATTTTCAGTAGGATCAATGTTTTTGAAGCGTTCCAGGTAAACATTGATCTTGGAAATGAATATATTTTCCTTGATTTTTACATCAGCAGGGATGGTAAAGGCAGCCAGTACGGCTGCAATTGTGGCATGTACGCCTGAAACCAGGAATGTTGCCCACACACCGCAGATACCCAGCACGGCATAAAAGATGATGGAGCGTATGCCCAGTTTATTGCCCAGGTACATAAAAAGCAATATCAACAGGCCGGCCAGCAGAAACCCGATGCTGATCTCCGAGGTATAGAAAAAAGCAATAACCAGTACGGCCCCCAGGTCATCAACGATAGCAAGGGCAGTAAGAAAAACTTTAAGGGCAAGGGGAATCCTGTTCCCCAAAAGATACAATACGCCTAACGCAAAGGCAATATCAGTAGCCATTGGGATGCCCCATCCTTTGTGGGGTTCTCCCGAAGGGTTAAAAGCCAGGTATATCAGCGCAGGGATCAGCATTCCGCCTACAGCCGCAACAATGGGAAGAAGTGCTTTTCTGGGATTGGAAAGTTCCCCGCCAATAATTTCCCGCTTCAGCTCAAGCCCTACGACAAAAAAGAAGATGGACATTAGCCCGTCATTGATCCAATGGTGAATACTATAGTTAAAATAAATTTTGTTGTTCCATGTTAACCCGAATGACTGATCGAGAAATTCATGGTACGCATGAGATAACGGTGTGTTGGCTAGCACTAAGGCGATCATTACGCTGATTCCCAATAGCAGGCCTCCAGATTTTTCCTCCTGGATAAAGCGCTGGACGGGCTGTACTAATTTGTCGATGGGCGTCTGAGGGTAATGATTTTCCATAATTCTTTAATAATTTTAAAAGTATCCGAAGATACCTTTTCATTCATTTGATATTTGTATCCGTATTATCTGCTTTCCGAAAGGCAGCCTGCATATTGTACAGTGAATATCAGGATCCTAAATGCAGAAGTCAGGATCGCTTATAATTTTTTTTCATGTGTCTGACTACAAAATAGCTGAGGTCACCGGTCAGCAGGATCAGGAGTAGAATATAGCAGGCGATCGTAAGAAACGAACCGGATCTGTTGATAAAATCATACAAGGATATCAGAAAAAAAGCAAAGATAATCTTATAAAGTATGGTGAAATTCCTGTTCATATCTGGTAAATAAATGATCCGGTTTATTATTTCCGCTGCATACAAATGTATGAAATTACGAAATAATTCAGGAAATAGGAATGGAATTACCCGTCATGATCAAAAAGCTTTTACATGTGAAAATGACAGATTACAAATGGTTGCCAGGCGGATATTGTATATAAGTGGCTTAGTAAAAATCTGATCACATGTTAAAGATTATGATGTTTAAGGTTTGGCAATACAAAGTTGTAAGATTTATGGCAGCCTCTTTAGGATCCGGTTCATCTGATCAATTTCCCGTTGCTGCGACTTTATAATGCTGTCTGCCAATGCCCTGACTTCCGGATCTTTGATGCCGGCATGCCTGCTGGTCATGATAGCGGAAGAATGATGGGGAATCATAGCCCGTAGGTATTGGGCATCACCTACGGCCAGCTGCAAGCGCAGGGCAGTAAAGGAAGCGATGAATACGAGGGCAGAAATAATAATGATCATACTGTTTTTTTTCCGGTCCGGATACATTCTACCCATCATCATGATCATCAGGATGGCCATTGGTGCCACCATCATCAGGGCCATATAAATTCTTGTCAGGCTGGTATAGTAATCTTCAGCTGCATTGACGTTCAGGAACATCATAATATACATCAGTATAAATGAGAAAAACATCATGAGGAAAAATTTTCTATAGTTCATAACTAATGGTATTAGGGGATTATATTTTATTATACATCAAATACCAAACCTATTG
The DNA here is from genome assembly GCF_030818575.1 of Chryseobacterium camelliae. Taxonomy (NCBI): domain Bacteria; kingdom Pseudomonadati; phylum Bacteroidota; class Flavobacteriia; order Flavobacteriales; family Weeksellaceae; genus Chryseobacterium; species Chryseobacterium camelliae. The sequence continues at coordinate 1,988,017 of NZ_JAUTAL010000001.1, read as the reverse complement.
ACATCTGCACCCGCCGATTGTTCATGGTATAAGTGGAGAAATAGCCCTGGACTACTTCAATGTTTTCGATTTTATGGTTACGATTGCAGATCCAAATTCCTATTATATGCTGGTAAAGGTTAAAAATTTTCTTTAGTTTTTTATACATTACATAATAACTGCTGTATTTAAGCAATTTTTAATATAATAAACATCTAAACCTATCCTTTGTATGAATAATTCGTATAAATTTGCAGATTCATAACAAATGCAATAATGGGTATTATACAATCGAGAGGGTGCAAAGTGGGGGCTTCTTTATTCTTACTGGCCATGTCCGTCATCAATCATTCATGTACAAAAGATGGTGAAGATTTCTTTGCAGAAAATGTTCCGGAAAATATAAAAAACCAGTCGGAATATTCAGGTCTTCTGAATTATTCTACCGATTTAGGTACATTGAACATCAATACGATCGCTAACGGAAATTACCCCGGAGAAAACAATCCTGGCTACATTAAGAATATCAGCAGCCCGAATTTCGGATATTGCCATCCGGATGTTCAGTATTTTCCCAATGGTTTCCATGGCTAGACAGGAAATGGGAATGAATGCCCGTAAAGCCATGCAACTGTATGCTGAAGATAAAGTCGCCCAGCAATGGAAGGATTTAATTGGTTCTTTCAATGAATAATGCAATTGTATATTTGGGAAAAGATCGTTCACCATACATGTAAAATCCTAGGAAATTTTAAGAGTACGGAATTAAAAAAAACAGGGCTTCTTCAGGCTCAGCTCTCGGAAAATAGATTAGGATCAAATACCTCATCATTATCGATTATATTTATACCCATTTTTTAAAGCACATATGAAAACAATACTCAGGGCATTCGCTGCTGTCATCATGATCAGCAATATGGCGATGGCCCAGGATACCAGGGATACCGCAAAGTCTGGTTGGACAGCCCATTTTCAGTCGACTGTTATTGCCCAGAAACATTCCGGGTTTCCATCGCCGTACAGTGGGGATAATTCCCTCGCTAATAATGTAGAACCTGCTGCAACCAGCCTTACCGGTACGCTGTTCTTAGGCCGCAGGCTGTGGAAGGGAGCAACCTTATATGTTAATCCGGAAGTTTCGGGAGGAAAGGGATTGAGTTTTGCAACTGGTGTAGCCGGTGCACTGAACGGTGAGACCTACCGCGTAGGAGAAGTCTCTCCCCAGGTATTTATTGCACGCGCTTATATCCGGCAGCATATTGCACTGTCCCATGATCGTTATGAATACCTGGAGGACGACAATAACCAGGTGGCAGAAACGGTACCCGCCAACCGGATTACCATCAGTGCCGGAAAATTTGCCGTTTCCGATTTCTTCGACGGGAATGCCTACAGCAAAGATCCGCGAACGCAGTTCTTCAACTGGAGCATGTGGGCGAACGGTGCCTGGGATTATCCTGCCAATACAAGAGGTTATACGTTTGGTGCTGTAGTAGAAATTATCAAACCTCAGTGGGTACTTCGGCTGTCCAGTGTCGCGGTACCCCGTATCGCAAATTTCCATCTGATGGAATACCGGATTTCAAAAGCCCATTCCGAGACTGCTGAACTGGAGCACCAGTTTTCCATCCGCAAGAACCCCGGACGCATCCGTTTGATTGTGAGCCATACGCAATCTCAGGCACCGTCTTATCAGGACGGACTGGAAGCGTTAAGTGAAGGAAACATGTTCCTGCTTAATGTGATCCGTGGTAAAGAAGAACATAATGCCTATGGAGGTAAGAAAACCGCTATCGGGCTGAACCTTGAGCAGCAGCTTACTTCTGATATCGGATTTTTCAGCAGGGCAGGCTGGAATGACGGGAAATATGTTACCTGGGCTTTCACGGAAATAGACCATACCATCAATGCTGGATTTTCCGTCAAAGGAAGCCGCTGGAAACGTCCGGATGATGTAGTGGGTATCGGTTATGGGATTAACGGAATTTCAGAAGACCACAAGGACTTCCTGAAGGCAGGAGGCTATGGATTTATTATCGGTGACGGCAAACTGAACTACGGCAGCGAATCTATTCTGGAAATGTATTACAATGCAAAACTAACCAAATTCCTTTGGGCGACCTTCGACTATCAGTATGTGCATAATCCGGCTTATAACAGGGACCGCGGACCGGTGCATGTCTTTGGGATCAGGTCACACATCCAGTTTTAGTGGATAAGGGTAAGCTGCAGACTGGAACTGGTTAGGTTACTGGCAGAGACGGCAAAGAGCAACCGGCGGAGGTGATGTAATCAAGTGTATAATCTTTTCAGTAGCTTTTGTAACTATTTGGCATCTTGGAAAATGTTCATTTGAAAGATAAATCTTGGCATTGGTCATTGCCAGTGCATTTTTACAGATTAGTGGAAAATGGCTTTCACACCTGTAACTGCAATCTCCAGGCCTACACAGAAGATCAGGAAGGCAAAAATCCTGTTGGCAATATTCTGCCCGTTTGTTCCGAGTTTCTGTATGATGGTTTTGGTATGGCTGTAAAAGAAAAATACCATGGCACACATGATAAGGATGGCCAGAATGATGGCAGAAGTGTTGATCAGGTATGTTTCCCAGTTCTTATCTGCACTGTGGGCACTTAAGGTAAATAGCACCGAAATGGTTCCTGCTCCTGTAGTAATGGGGAATGTAAGAGGGTAAAACAACTGGTCCGAAATATCGGCAGTTCCGATTTCAGTTTCACCGGTCAGGTTTTTATCACTGTTCTGCTGTTGGTCGGAAGACAGCGAAACCCAACCCATCTTGCAGATCAGGATGCCTCCGGCTACCTGGATTACAGGGATTGAAATCCCGAACAGTTCCAGGATCCAGTGGCCTGCAAATAAAGACACGATACAGATGAAAAAAGCATATACCGTAATCTTTCTGACCGCATTCTTCTTCTGGCTATCCGAGAGCCTGGAAAGGTACGGGCTGACAATCAGGGCAGAACCAATAGGATTAACCACCGGGAAAAGCGCGATGATCCCAATAAACAAAAGATGCAGAAAAGAATGAAACGGTACCGGCATAAATCTGTCTAGTATTACGTGAAAAAATATTTTGTGATCTAAATATATAACTATTCAATTAAATATAGAATATCCCAAAGGAAATTTAACAGGCTGAATAAGTTAGGGGATTTTATTATTTTCAGTCGTATATTCGTTGAAAATTAAGTAACATCATGCTAGAAACGATTAAAGAACCCTGGCCATGGTATGTAGCGGGGCCGCTGATAGGACTTACTGTGCCGGTGCTGCTTATTCTCGGTAATAAATCATTTGGGATCAGCTCATCGCTCAGGCATATCTGTGCCGCCTGCATTCCTGCAAATATCAGTTTCTTCAAATACGACTGGAAGAGAGAAGCCTGGAACCTGTTTTTTGTATTCGGGATATTTTTGGGCGGTGCCATAGCCTCCCGACTCCTGATGTACCCTGGAGAAATTTCTGTTAATCCGGCCCTTAAAACAGAACTGGCTACCTATGGAATTACGGATTATAGCAGCCTGGTACCGGTACAGCTGATCAATTTTGCAGGCCTGCTAACGTTCAGAGGCTTTTTCACTATGGTCATCGGTGGATTTCTGGTAGGTTTCGGAACCCGTTATGCCGGCGGCTGTACAAGCGGCCATGCCATTATGGGATTGTCTAACCTGCAATGGCCTTCATTAGTGGCTACCGTTTGTTTCATGGCTGGTGGATTTTTAATGGCCAATGTCCTCCTGCCGTTCATTCTCTCCTTATAACTAAGCAACATGGAAAAAGAAAAAAATGCATCTAGTCCGTCAGGTGTGAATATTAATAAAATTCAGCCTGCCAACCGGTGGTATGGAAATCTGAAGTACCTCCTTGTAGGAATCTTATTCGGCATTGTATTTGTCAAGGCGGAAATCATCAGCTGGTTCAGGATCCAGGAAATGTTCAGGCTACAGTCCTTCCATATGTACGGAGTGATAGGAAGTGCAGTTCTGACCGGAATGGTATCTGTTTTTATCATCAAAAAATTCAATATCAAGACGCTTTCCGGAGAGAAGATCTTTATAGCTCCGAAGACATTCAATAAAGGACAGATCTACGGGGGACTGATTTTCGGCTTTGGATGGGCTGTTACCGGTGCCTGTCCGGGACCGCTTTTCGCACAGATCGGAACAGGTGCATTTGCGGTTATTATTACCCTGGTAAGCGCGGTCGCAGGAACCTGGGTATACGGATATTTCCGTGAGAAACTTCCGCATTAGGAAGATTCCTGATAACGTTTGTAACAAAAGTAGCGGTACAGCTATAGTTTTAAACGGAAATTTGCTTTATACCACTCAGTGTTTAACTTTTAAAATTTTAAATTATGTTTTTTCAGCATATTTATGATAAGAGCCTTGCACAGGCAAGTTATTTGATCGGCTGTCAGGCCGAACGTAAAGCGGTTGTGATCGATGCCAAAAGAGATATCGATACTTATCTCCGGATTGCCCAGGAAAATAACCTTACCATTACCCACATAACGGAAACCCATATCCATGCGGATTTCCTGTCGGGTTCACGCGAGCTTGCAGCAGTTACAGGCGCGCAGCTTTATCTGTCGGATGAAGGCGGTGAAGACTGGCAGTATGAGTTTCCGCATATAGGATTAAAAGATGGTGATACGCTATCCGTTGGAAACCTTAGTCTGAAAGTCATTCATACACCGGGACATACTCCTGAAAGCATCAGTTTTCTGCTGACCGACCATCCTGCAACAGATGAACCGGTGATGATCTTTACAGGGGATTTTGTATTTGTAGGGGATGTCGGAAGGCCGGATTTGCTGGAGAAAGCAGCCGGAATCATCGGTACCCAGGAACAAGGGGCCAAAGAAATGTATCATTCCGTTCGGGATTTCAGTCAACTTCCGGAATTCATCCAGGTCTGGCCGGGACATGGGGCCGGGTCAGCCTGTGGAAAATCCTTGGGGGCTGTTCCCAGCTCAACAGTCGGTTATGAAAAGATACGCAACTGGGCTTTTCAATATGGAGAAGATGAGGAGGGCTTTATAAACGACCTGCTGGAAGGCCAGCCGGAACCTCCAAAATACTTTGCGATGATGAAAAAGCTTAATAAAGTGGAAAGGCCTTTACTCACGGAGGTTCCTGAGCATACCAAACTTTCAGGGGAAGCATTCCTCAGGGCATATAATAACGGAGTAAAGGTGATTGATACCAGAAATAAAGCAGATTTTGCCAAAGGTTTTCTGCCGGGAAGCATCAATATCCAGGGGAATAACTCATTTGCAACATGGATGGGATGGATCATGGAATATTCCGAGCCTTTTATTCTGGTTGCTGAGGATGGGCAAATAGATGACCTTACCCGGAAACTGATGAGGATCGGAATGGATCAGATGACTGGCTATATTGATCATATTAATGACCTTGGAATAGATTTGGAGATTGCCGATGTTATAGATACCGCGGAATTTAAAGCTTTCCTGAACAGGGATGAGGTCCAGGTTTTGGATGTGCGGAACAGGACTGAATATGAAACTGCGCATATTGAAAATGCGGTAAACGTATTTGTAGGAACCCTGCAAGACCATATCGATACCCTTTCCCGTGAAAAACAGATCGTTATCCATTGCCAGAGCGGGTACAGGGCCGCTATTGCCTATTCTTTGCTCAGGAAAAACGGTTTTGATAGGGTTAAAAATTATTCCGGCGGAATGAAAGAATGGCTGGAAAACGGAGGACCTGTAAAAATCTGAGGTTGGATATGTACAATTGTTCCGGATATTCAAGCCTGAAGGTATTCGGACCTGTTTACGAAAGTCTCACGCCTCTACAGCATAATGCTATAATGGCAACTGAAAAATCCGGAAACCCACCTGCTGATCAGCTGAAACTCAGTATTGAGGCTATGTAGTTGATGTATAATGTGTTGTATCGTAAAAATATTCAGGAATTATCCATACCATTGCTGAATTAATGTATAAAAAAATGGAAAATACAGCATGAAAAGCTTCATCTAAGATTGTTTCTGAGCAGGCTCTGCACCTTCTACCATATCTTTTTCATCTTCCTTGGATACCATCTGCGGGCTCCATTTTGCATGTCTGGACGGTTTCAGTTCATGTCCCATGGTTTTTGCATATACTTTGGTAAATTCGGCACCGAAAAAAATAATCTGGCAGGTATAATTGATCCACAACAGCAAAAGAATAATGGTTCCTGCTGTCCCGAATGCAGAGCTGGGGTTGAACGTATCGAAATAGAAAGTCAGGAGGTATTTACCGAGCGTAAAGAGCGCAGCCGTTACCGCAGCTCCCACCCAGACAGACTTCCACTGGATCTCAACATCCGGAAGGATTTTAAACATAGCCGCGAAAAGAATTAGTGTCACGGCAAAACCAACCACGATATTCAGGATATTCACCAAAAATAAGGTCTCCAGGTTGAAGCGGCGGATGATCCAGTCATTGGCAAGCCCGATAAAGGAGCTCAGCAACAAAGTGATCAGCAGCAGAAATGCTATAACAACAATCATCCCTAAAGAATTCGCGCGGTCCAGAAGGTATTTTTCCCACGCTTTTTTAGGGGCTGCCACAACATCCCAAAGCTTATTGAGCGATTTCTGGAACTGAAAGAACAGGGAAGTGGCACCAAACACCAAGGTAACCACACCTACAATTTTCATGACGATATTTTTTTTGTCTACCATACCGCCAATCACCATTTCTTCCAGGCTCTTCCCGACATCTTTTCCCATCATGCTTCCGATGAGTTTTGTTATTTCCCCGCGCACTGCCTCCTCACCGAAGAAAATTCCCGCAAACCATATGATGATGATAAGAAGCCCGGGAATTGAAAAAATGGCACTATATGCAAGGCTGGCGGCTTCCGTACCCAGGTCCCGGGCACTCCAGTCTTTAAAGGTATCTTTCAGGATGTTCCAGAAGTTGTTTGTTATTTTCATGTTTATAGAAATTTGGTTTAAAATATTATTAATAATTAAAAATAATATTTAAAATATTTTCTGAAACATTCAAAATCCGTACCTACATTGCTAAAATCCTTACGGGATAAGCTTTTTTTACATGTAAGACGGTGATGGACAATAAAAAAACTGCCTCATTCCGGAATGAGACAGCTTGTATAATTATATAGATGTATTAAGACTCAATGAACTTCAGAAGATCCCTGTTAATGGTTTCGTGCTCTGTAGTCGGCATTCCGTGCGGGAAACCGGGATATGTAATCAGCGTTCCGTTTTTCAGGAGTTTTGCAGATTTAATAGCTGAATTTTCAATAGGAACAATCTGGTCATCTTCGCCGTGCAGGAGCAGAACGGGAATGTCTACCAATTTCAGGTCCTCTGTAAAATCGGTTTCAGAAAACGCTTTGATACCGTCATAGTGCGCTACGATTCCGCCCATCATGCCTTGTCTCCACCAGTTTTTCTGCACGCCTTCTTTCACGTTGGCACCTTCTCTGTTGTAGCCGTAAAAAGGAAAGGTCAGGTCAATATAGAACTGGTTTCTGTTGTTTAAAGTCTGTTCCCTGATATTGTCGAAGACTTCCATCGGAACACCGTCAGGGTTGTTTTCACTCTTAACCATAACCGGTGGAACTGCGCTAATTAACACCGCTTTTTTCGCCCTTCCGTTGGCATATTTGTTCACATAGCGGATTACTTCGCCACCGCCTGTTGAGTGACCAATGTGGATCACGTCTCTCAGGTCTAAAAATTCAACCAGTTCGGCTGCATCGGAAGCATACTGCTCAATAGTATGATTATAGATATTCTGGCTGGAACGCCCGTGGCCTCTTCTGTCGTGTGCTATCACCCGGTAGCCCCTCTGCAGGAAAAAGATCACCTGCGCATCCCAGTCGTCGGAAGACAGCGGCCATCCGTGATGAAACATCAAAACAGGTCCTGCTCCCTGGTCTTTGTAAAAAATCTCTGTTCCGTCTTTTAAATTCAGTGTACTCATAGTCGTTAATTTTAAAGTTGTGATTTATTTTTATGTTTTTCTGTCCTGATTCTTTAGCAAATGTAGCATACTTAAATTCAACACATCTTAATCTATGGTAATATTTCATTTTAATTAAAAAAGCGGATCTAACTGTTGAGATATCTGAATACGGCAGCAATGGATATCAATGCAGCCGTCGACAATCTGTATATCCAGTTTCCGGAAACCACGAAAATATGTACAGAAAAAACCAGCACTGAAAACCATTCTGGCAATACTGTAGGCTAATATTTTGCAGTGTTTATGAGGGGCGAATTATCTTACGAGGATAATTTTACCGGTATGGGTACCTCCTTCCAGTAATCGGTGTGCTTCGGAAGCTTCCGAAAAAGGAAAAGTCCTGAATAGTACAGGCCTGAATTTTTTCGATGTTATTAAGGGCCATACATGGCCCTGAACCTGTCTGGTCAGCTGTCTTTTAAATTCATATTCCCTGCTTCTGAGGGTGCTTCCGGTGATCGTCAGGCGTTTCTGCATCACCTTTGTAATATCCAGCTGTGTCTTGTTTCCATCTACAGCATTGATATGGACGAGCCTTCCTTCCGGTTTCAGAATATTGATATTCTTAGCTAAATAATGGCCGCCTATCATGTCTAAAATAACATCAGCTCCTTCATCCTGAAGTTCCGTTTCAAAATCCTGAGTTTTATAATTGATGCATACGTCAGCACCCAGATCCAAGCATATTTTACCTTTTTCATCTGAGCCTGCCGTAACAATCACCTTTGAACCCAAAGCGTGAGCGATTTGGATTCCTGTAATTCCGATGCCACTGTTTCCTCCGTGGATTAATAGGGTTTCCCCGGGCTGAAGTTTTCCCCTCTGAAATACATTGGACCAAACCGTACATACCGTTTCCGGCAGACTTGCAGCTTCGGCAAAACTGAGGCCGTCAGGAACCGGAAGGCATTGGCCTTCACGGACACTCACGAACTCAGCATAACCGCCTCCTTCCAGAAGCGCGCAGACAGGGTCACCCACTTTAAAATCGGTGATATCCGGTCCGCAATCAACGATTATTCCGGCAACTTCCACGCCTAAAATGTCAGCCGGAACGCCAGCCGGAGCAGGATAATTGCCTTCACGCTGAAAAATATCCAGCCGGTTGATGCCTGCTGCTTTTACCTCTATCAATACCCGGTCTGCCGATATTTCGGGCGTTGGGTACTCCTTTAATTGTAATACTTCCGGACCTCCGGATTTTGTAATGACGATTGCCTCCATTTTTTGAATTTTAATACTTATTGGTTTTAATTTTTCCAGGCAAGTATAGAGTAGTGTAAACAGCATTATTTACTTTCAGAGCTTTGAAACCAATTTTTGAAAGCTGTAATACGCTTGGTGCATGCTGTTTGCAACAGTCCTGCTGGTTCAGCAATTGTTACTGCTGGAAAATACCCCGGGTATAGTTCATAATTTATGCCGATATGTAGCGATCCGATTGCTCAGTGATGAATTCTTTTGATTTTCGATCACCGGATATAGGTAATCTCTTGAAATATGACCTGAATGGTTATTTATGTTGGTCAAAAAAACACTTTGGGATTGTATCCATTAATAAGAAAGAAATACCTTACAGTTTATCTGTTTGTGATGATGATGTTCGGATTATATTCGACGGCTTTATTCAGAAGATGTTCTTCCTGTGCAGGATTGCTGTCCATACCGAAGAAAAAGCTTCCGCCTTTTGATTTCTTGAAAATGACCAGTTTATTTTGCCTGCCTCTGCTGAAGTAATTGGGACGGATTAAAATTTCACTGAGTTCTGTAAAGGAAATATCAGGTTGGCTATATAGTTTGAAAACCCTGATCTTACCTGAATAAATAATGAAAGACGGAAGCTGTTTCTCCAGCCACCATCTGGTTTTCTCCAGCTTTTCCATAGTTTCCAGGTCTTCATCCGTCATTACTCCGATTACTTCAAGATATCCTTTAAAAAAAGACCGCATAAAAACAGTTGCGCCAATGAATATCAGAAATGCAGGCAGTATCATACACTATAGTCCTGTTGCTGTTCGTTATGTATCCATAGTAAAGGAGAAGGCCTATCCCTGCGGCGATAAGAGAAATACAAAATACAACGATTTCCAGTATAATATTTCTGAGCCTACTGATTTTTTTCAGCACTGTTTCACGGTAATTTGTTTTCAGCATATCTGGACTTATTTATATCCGGTTATATTAAATTCATAAGATTATGATCAGACCTGTTAATTATAAAACTGCCATTTTTGCAGCATTCTACCTGGATAAAAGCATGGTATGCAGGTAGAAACCATGTACGGGGTTTCTGTATTTTAACGGTTTGCCGGCAGGGAAGCAATATAATCCTGCAGGTTTCTGGACTTGACGTACCGGTCCGGAGCAATACCTTTTCCAACCTCCTTGTATTGATCCCCCTTCCTGTTCACCAGGATTCCTGTGGTAAGCTTCAGAATGGCACCGTCTGACATCCTGAACTCAGAATTGTCAGAAGTGAGTCCCTGGGTAGGGGTTCCGATGATCGTGGTGTTTTTCTGCCCGGCGAAAGCCGCGGTAACAAATTCACCTGAACTCGCGGTCTTTTTACTGACCAGGATATAGATCGGAATTTTTTTATGTTGCAGGGTCATTGCCGGAACCTCTATGGTGGCGATCACCGTCTGGCCGAAAAGCACATCATTTTTGCGGTTGGCATAATAGCTGGCCCTGCCGCTGTTATCGATGGATCCAACAGCTTTTTCGCTGTCTAAAAATGGCTGTATCGCTTTGAACATCGGAGAAAACATTCCTCCGTCGTTGTCTCTGAGATCCAGGATCCAGGCTTTTGGGTTGCTGGCATCCAGGGCTTTTATTTTTTTATAAAAATCACTCACGTACAGCTTCCAGTCGTCCTGGTTCAGATTGCCGATGGCCGGAACCGAAAGATAGGCCAGCTGGCCATTGATCAGACTGTCTTTTGCATACGGGAATTCCAGGCCGGATTCTGTATAGCGCTTCATGTAGGCACTGACCATTTCCGGAGGATAAAATCCGGAATGCTGGTCCTGAAGCAGCTCAAGGCTTTTAGTAATGATCGGATAGGCTTCCTTGACTGTTCCTTTACCGGCAGCAGAAGCCAGGGCTTCTTCCGAGAGCTTTGTCCAGTCCACTGTCCCTTTATTGACTGAGTTTTTCTTCATCAGCGTGATGGCCTCTTCAACGTAGCTTACGGCATTTTTCTGGGCCGATAGTGCACCTGAAATGATCAGGCAATAGAAAAAGAGATAGAATTTGGTGGATATTCCGGTCATTATTTCTTGTTTTTTTTAGGTTTTTAAATCTACGGATTATTTGATCATATGACATCAAATTAATTTGCCTGTTGCATAAGGACATTCATTTATACAGTCGTGAGCAGAAGTAGCCCGTAACGTCAGGCGATCTGGGGATGTTCAGTAAGGGCATCACTATAGGTCATATACAGGGATGGATCATGAAATTCTTTTGGCTATGGTTTCAGGATTTTATCTGCCAGGAGGATCAGTTCATTCTGGGTGCCCTGATCTGCTTCATTGGACAGCAGGACAATACCTGAATTCAGATCCGGATACAATATCATGTAGCTGCTGAATCCCAGGCTTCCTCCTGTATGTGAAATACTCCTCCTGCCAGATGCTGTTTTTTTTACTTTCCAGTTTAGGGCAACTGCGCCATCCTCAATGTTGCCGAACGTAGGCTGGTGGCTCAAGTTGACGACAGCATTTTTTTCATTCAGCTGGAAAGCCATGTACTTCAGCATATCCGAACTGGAAGAAGCTATACTTGCGGCCACTCTGAGATCTTCCCAATCAATAACAGGCATCATACGCCCCTTTTCGTCATATCCTTTTGCCATTTTTAGCGGCAGCTTACCGGATTCCAGCAGATAGGTATCTTTCATTTTTAAGGGTCGCACGAAATATCTTTTCAGGAGGTTTTCATAAGAATCATTATAAATGCCTTCCAGGATATATCCAAGCAATTGTGCTGCTGTATTGCAGTGCCTGGAAACGCTTCCCGGTACAGCCTTTAATTGCACCTGATGCAGGTCCCGGTAGAGATCCTGCCTGCTGTAGGCTGTATGGACAGAATCCAAGAGGTAGGGTATGGAGTCCGGGTCTGCCTTGCCAAAGATATCTTTATCCGGCATCCAGTTGGGTAATCCCGAGGTGAGGTTAGCCAGATTACGTAAAGTAATGGGGGTTCCGTTAAACTCCAGATTAGGATAATCTTCCTTCAGGTATTTTCGTATGTCATCGTTGAGGTCTGCCTTCTTATCGAGAACAGCCCTCGCAAGTAAGGTGGCCCCAAATGTTTTCGTGATGGAAGCAAGCTCGTATATCGTATGTTCTGTCGGCAGGTCCTGTCTGTCTTTCCGGCTTGAACCGTAGTTATACAGGTATTCCTTTCCGTTTTTTATAATCCCTATTGAAATCCCGACTCTGGAATTATGCTGCATAAAAGCAAAAACCGATCGGTCCACCAATGAATCGGATGCCGTTTTTAACTGATTATCTGTAGGCCAGTGTATCTGACCCGTTTGAGCAAAACAGCCTGTTGCATAGGATACAAAAGTGAACATTAAAAGGAGCTTTTTCATATAAGGTTAGGTTTTAAAAAGGAATATATTTACAGACGCATTCTCATTTTTTATCCTTTAAATACTGGGTGGCATTGGTGTTTTCAGGATTCAGCTGCAGCGATTTCCTATAGTTAAGGATCGCTTCCTTCCGGTTTCCAAGAGCTTCCAGTATTTCGCCATAGCTGTCATAGACATTGGAACTTTTGGGAAACAGCAGGGTATTCAGTTTGAAAACCTGCAATGCTTCATTTTTTTTGCCCTGTTCCACAAGCTGATAACCCCAGGCATTCACTTCATCTTCTGTGAGGATAAAGTTTTTATGGCTCCTGCTGATCTTATTGAAAATTTTATCTGCATTTTCAAAACCACTCTTAAGGAGTTCCTGGCGCAGAAACTTTAAATTTTTACTCAATCCGAAACCGTTTTTCGTTTTCATATCGGGAATATAAAATCCTGCAATCTCGTCTATGAACCATTCAGGATTCGAACCCTGAAGATTGGTGAGAACGATTATGGACAAGTCATCCTGAGGATATAAAAACAATGCGGAACGCATTCCGCCAACGGGTGCCATTGCGGGATGCTCTTCTCTGACTACTGTCGGCCAGCCCAAAGCATATCCATTGGTCAGTTTATTGAATCCGCCGATGTTCCCGTTATTCAGCCTGGCTGTAGCGAACATCTGATCTATGCTGGACGGGTTTTTCAGTAGTTTTCTGCTTTGCAGTGCCATCAGCCACTGGGCCAGGTCTCCGGATGTTGAAATGATTCCTGTTGCGGTTCTGAAGAACAGAGGAAAAATAGCATAGGAATTATGCAGTTTACCGTCGTTGATCCATTTTCCGTCATCATTATACAGGGTAGAATAGGAGTTTGAATTATTGGGAATAATATCGCTGGAATCACCAAACCGGGTGGAAGTCATACCACAGGCTTTGAATTGGTTTTCTTCAATAAATTTTGTAAAATGCTGACCGCTGAGCTTGGTTATGATTTTCCCTATAATATAATATCCGGTCTGATTGTAACTGAATTTTTCTCCGGGCCTGAATTCTATCGGTAGCTTTTTAACCATTTCCCAGTTGCGGTCTTCATTGCCATCGCCCAATACCTGTTCTTTTTCGTCTATATTATTGGGAAGGCCGGAAGTATTGCTTAGTATCTGGTCAATCCTGATGGATTTCCATTCGTCAGGGATATCGTCCATATATTTGGATATGGGATCTTTCACATCCAGTTTTCCCTGCTCCTGCAACTGCATTACCGCTACGCCCACAAAAGCTTTGGTCATGGAGTTGATTGAGAAAGTGGTTTCTGAACTTGTAGCTACCTGGTGTTCCAGGCTTGCAAAGCCGTAGTTTTCCAGTTTATCTAATCTTCCATTTCGGATGATCGCCAGCTGGAGGCCCGGAATATTCAGCTGTGCCATTTTTCCTTTGATGAATACATCAATACTGTCTGTTATGCTCTGAGCAGTCAGTTGCTTTGAAAATGATACCGCCAGGAGCAGAAATACGATTCTGATGGATCGAAATGGCTTATTCATGAGAAGTAGTCAATGGTTTACACTTTAATAACAGTTTCAACAGCCGGAATGTTACATAAGGCAGTAAGAAAATCATTTCCTTTCTTTTTGTCACTGAAATATGTATGTTAGTTTACATCTGTAGCCCACTTCAGATCGTTATTCACCGCTACCGAATATCCTCTACAGTCAAATAGTATGGACAGGCTGAAACATAGCAGTTTTCTGTTCTAACGTAAAGTATCTAACTATTTTTTCTTGATCTTCTGAAGGGTGTTTTCTATCATTTCCAGGCGAGCCTTTACTTTCTTAGCTGCGGCATCCAGGGTGTAGCCTTCATCCAGCATTTCTTTGATGAGCAGTATTGTTTTGATGTTGTAGTAATTGTAACGCCTGTTCTTCCCCTCCTGGGAAAGGCTTTCTATAATGCCTTTTTCTTCCCAGTAGCGGATCTGGCGTATAGGGATTCCGGTAATTTCCGCTACTTCGCCTATGCCTACCACCAGTTTTTCTAAGAAGTTGAAATCGGTATCTAACAGTTCACTCTTCATGTTTGTAGATTAATTACAATGTATGTTGTAAATATAACCAAATAATTTCTAAATTTGAATTGTAGATAATCGACAATTAATGTAAATGTAATTATATTACGTGTAGATTTAATCGGTTTAAAATTGATCTGCTCAGCTTGCCATATATTTTGCTTTCTGAGCAGCATACCGGCAAAAAAACGGAAACGGATGCATCCGGAACGGAACCATTCTGTGATCATGAGTTGCAAAGCCGGAACTTTGATATTATATATCTTTTGAATAATTAAATAAATATCAACACAATGAAACTACATTTTAACGACCAGGCTTTTTCTTTTGAATTATTAAGGGCTGTAACCTATGCAGGATACCAGGGAGCCAGTATTGGTGAAGCATTGGCAACGGCCAACCGCATCAAAGAAGGGGATTTCAACAGCTGGTTTGAAGAGTGGGAGAAAACTGCCCGCCGTATTGAACGTATTGCCAACCATTGCTTAGAGGGGAAACATACCGTAAGCGCCGGAGAGGCTTATCTGCGGGCCCATAATTATTACCGCACCGCAGAATTCTTCCTTGATGGAACGGATCCACGCCGGATAGAGAGTTTCGGCAAAAGCGTATATACATTTGAAAAAGCAATGGCTCTGTATGGAAATTATTTTGAAAGGGTAGCAATTCCTTATGAAAATACTTTTCTGAAAGGGTATTTTTATGGTGTGCTCGGCTATGATCCGGATAAGCCGTTGCCAACACTGGTATTCATTGGGGGATATGATTCTACCTTGCAGGAACTGTATTTCTGCGGCGCAGCTCCTGCGATAAAAAGAGGCTATAACTGTCTTATTTTTGAACTTCCGGGACAGGGTGAGGCACTGCGGAAACAAAACCTTACGATGCGCTATGACACAGAGGTACCGGTAGGTGCTGCGCTGGATTTTGTACAGCAACGCAAAGATGTCGATATGGAAAAACTGGCTTTGCTGGGGATGAGTTTAGGAGGATACTTTGCTCCGCGGGCAGCTGCTTTCGATCACAGGATAAAAGCCGTTATCGCCTTCAACGTATTCTATGATATCTATGAATCCATACTTAACCAGAATCCGCAATTGAAAGCGGTAATGGATCTGCCTGATGAAGAGAAGGAAACTGTTTTAGCCAACGCTGAGGAAAATAATTCCAATCTCCGCTGGATGCTCAATAACGGCAAATGGGTCTACGGACTGAAGCACCGGTATCAAGTCTTCGATGAAATGAAACGGGCCTCACTGCGTGGCGTAGCTGAAAAAATCCAGTGTCCGGTTTTACTGACCATGGGAGAGTCTGATCATTTCGTATCCGAAGATCAGTTGCAGGAACTGATCCATGCTATCCAATCACCCAAGACCATCCGTATATTTACAAAAGAGGAAGGCGCAGAAGAACATTGCCAGGAAGGCAGTCACGAACTCTTCCATCAGGTGATGTTTGACTGGCTGGATGATACTTTCTGGTATTATAATGGTTAGTGCCTGTCAATAAAGATCATTGCTTTTCCCTTACCGTATTTCTTAACATTGCAGGGACAATTTTTTTATGGAATACGCTTACAGGAATAAAATACAACCGTCCCCATATATTATGGTACTGTACGGTGGTCGTTACCGTTAAGGTACCTTTCTCTTTCAGGATGGAGATCCTGAAATCAAGATGTTTATCATCTTCCCCTAAAATGCATTCATTTTGAGTCATATGAATGATTTTAAAAAAGCCCAGTGCATCGCCTACCTGGTATTCGATGTTGCTTGTCATAACGGGTGCGGAATTATTTTCAGGTACTTTTAGACCTATGAGCTTTACCAGTGCGTTTCTCAATATGAACAAATTTTTGATCCATCGGGGAGTGCCGGAAAAGAAGGTGTTCACCAACTGACTGATGGTAGTATTTTCTATATCTGGAAAATCGGCCCTGAAACTGTCATGATAATCATAAACTAAACGATCAGGAAAAAGAACGGATGTTTCCGGAAAGGCTACTGTATTAATTTTCATCATTATGGATTGTAATTCTTATGGTTCTGTTATAATTACAAGGACAAAAATCAATATTCGGTCTGGATCAACATTTGACTTAGGTCAAATAATATTTTTGGCAATCCTGGATCTTATCCTGCTTAATGTTTCAAGCGAGATACCCAGATATGAGGCAATATAGGTCAACGGAACGGTCCTAATCATATCCGGATGTCGCTTAATCAGGTTAAGGTAAAGAGTGGTTGCATCCTGTGTCTGAAATTGAAACAAACGGTCCTCAAGCCACAAAGAGTGAAGTTCAACAAGATACAGACCTAATTTTTGCAATTCCGGATGCTGCTCCTTAAGAGCATTGAATCTGGATTTGGTAAGACTCCAGGTTTCCACATCGGTAATGGCCTGTGCAAATTCCTGGGCAGCGATATCCAGAACAAAACTTTTTGCAGATTTAATAAAATCTCCGGGAAAAAGAATCTCAGTGGTGATTTCTTTACCATCATGTAAATAATAACTCCTGCAGATGCCTTTCCTGATCCAGAAAATTTTTCTGCAGACTTCATCCTGATGAAACAAATTCTCTCCTTTCCTGAAATGACGAAGCTCTGCATTTTCTTCAATACTACTGAAAATTTTAGGGTCTAATGTTGAAAGCATGGCTTAATGCATTGGTGAGATTAAATGTAATCAATAAATCTTAACAGGTCTGAAATTATTTTATATTCAAATATGTACAGACCATCAGGCTAAGGATAACTTCAGTCTTTTAATCCTCATACAGAACGTATATCACCTGTCTTATTTTTTGCTTTCCTTTATTACTGATCATTCTTTTGCGTTTATGGTCATTAACTTTCTTATATTGGCATTTTAGAAAAGCATTTACATTGCAGCATATATGGATTGAGAATAAATTTCAGGAAAAACCAAAAAATACATACCTACATTTCAGGTTTTTTGTATTTCGGAAAGGACCATATAGAATAAGTTATCTTTGCCATTCAGGAGGTGAAATTTCAAAGTCAGGGATGGCGTTAAAAAAAGCCTCTAACTCAGCCGTGAAACAGGTTGAATGAAATGCTTTTTAGAAATTATATGAGATATTCAACAGCAGGATTCCTGCTGAGTTTTTAATTTAACAGCTACATACCATGATCAGGAAAACATTATTTACCTTCATTGTTTTAATTCCCCTGTTCTTTTGCAGTCAAAAGTACTCTTTTACCTATGAATATACCTTCAGGCCGGATTCTTTGCACCTGGATAAAACTGAAATTGAACTGATGGGGTTGTTTGTAGACAAAAATGAATCAACCTACATCAGCCTGAGAAAAACGAAAAGAGATTCGGCCGTTGCAAGCAACAATGAGTCAGACATTGCTTCTGCAAACCGGTCAGTCTCTACCAACACCTTCCCGAAAGAGAAGGTTAGAGGAATCATTCAGAAAAACCGGCAGTCTGATGAAGTGGTCACCTATCAGACTTTAGGCGGAGAAAGGTTTAAAATCATCCAGCACATTTCATACAACTGGCATATACAGGCAGAAACGAATGAAATACAGGGTAAAAAATGCCAGCTTGCGACGATGGAATACAGAGGCAGGACCTATAATGCCTGGTTTACCGAGGAAATTCCCATTGCTGAAGGGCCTTATAAGTTTGGCGGACTTCCGGGCCTGATTGTAAAGATCGAAGACACCAAAAAACAACATGTCTGGGAGCTGAAAGGCATTGAAAAGTTCAGAAGCATAAAATTCCGCTTGTCTAAATTTATCCCTGTTACAGAAATGCAGTATAAAAAAGCCGTTGAAAATTATCTCAGGGATCCCTTGGTTAAACTGAAGGACCTCATGCAGAGAAATGGTGTTACCAGCATTACAACCACTTTACCTGACGGAAGCTCTTATTCTGATGCGGAATATGAAAAGATGAGAACCAGGAAAATACAGGATGAGTATAAAGAAAATAACAATGCTGTAGAACTTAATTAGGCAGGAAGAAGCATGATGGATACGATATCTGATGGGCTTCATATACTCATGTACATCAGAAATCCCCGATATTTTTTGAGCAGGATTGAATGCAAATTGCTTTTGTATTCCGTAGTATGGATTGTGGCAGCCTGTGACCTGCTGCTCAGATTGATAGTATAAGTGGCTTAATTTATGATAATCAGTATAAGTAATAAAAAATATTCTATGGAAGTTAAAAAGATCATTATAAAAATCCTGAAATGGACAGGAATTGTTGTGGGTTCTGTTCTTCTTCTTATATTTATTATTCCTGCATTGTTTCCGGGAACCATTTCGGAACAGGTAAAAATATTTGCCAATATGCATCTTGCCGGGAAACTCGATTATAAAAAAAGCCACCTCACATTTTTCAGGCATTTTCCTTCGCTTACCGTGTCTGCGGATGATTTCCTGCTTAAAGGTTCAAAACCATTTCAGAACGATACATTACTGTCGGCCCGAGAAGTTGCTGTTGGGATTAACCTTAAAAACCTGATTTTTAACAGACAGATTAAGATTGATGAAATATATGTTACCGATGCTTATGCCAACGTTTTCGTCAATTCGAAAGGGGAAGCCAATTATAATGTATACATAGCAAAGCCTTCAGAAAAGCCTAAAGATACAACAGGCACTGGTACTTCGATAAAGCTGGACCTGATTAAGCTAAGGAACTGGAATATTAAATACAATGACCATTCTGCCAGGGTTCTGGTGGATGCCAGAGGCCTGGATTATACCGGTAAAGGCGGTTTGAGTGAAGATATCTTTGACCTGACTACCTATCTTGATATTGATAAGCTTGATTTCAGCTTAAACAGGACGTACTATGCCAAACAAAAGTCGCTGCACGCAGACCTGATCACCAGGATCAATACCAATGCACTGACTTTCGTGCTGAGGAAAAATGAATTGAGAATTAATGACCTGCCATTGAAGTTTACCGGGTTTTTGAGCGTCCTGAAAGACGGCTATAACCTTGACATCAATGCAGCTTCTGAAAATACAACCGTCCGCAATATGATTTCTGTCTTGCCGCCGCAATACCTGGAATGGGCAAAAGATACCAAGATTGAAGGAAAAAGTGATCTGTTTTTCAGCCTTAAAGGGAGGTTCAGCGAACCTAAAAACCTGAAGCCGCGTTTACAGGCCAGGCTGATGGTCAAAGATGGATTTGTATCCAGTGGAAAAGCCCCCGTTCCTATGAACAATTTTAATATGGATATGAATGTGGACTTTCCTGACCTGAACACAGACCAGCTTGGGCTGGACCTGAAAAACTTAAGCTTTGACTTAGGTAAAAACAATAATTTCAAAGCGGTGGTAAGGACGAAAGGCTTAGATGAGATGCAGGTATTTGCTGATGTAAAAGGTGCAGTTAACCTGCAGACCCTGAGCCAGGCACTGGGACTGAAAAATATGGAAGTTAAAGGCCTTTTGGATACCAATATCAAAGCCAACGGACTCTTCAGCTTGGATAAAAAATTGTTTCCGAAAACACAGGGCTACCTTAATGTGAAAAACGGCTGGCTGAAAACAAAATATTATCCTAATCCTATTAAGGACATTCAAATCATGGCCAATGTTGTCAATACAGATGGAACCTTCAAAAGCCTGGGCGTACAGCTTCATCCGTTTACATTTGATTTTGAAGGCAATCCGGTTTTTGTAAATGCAGATTTACAGAATTTTGAGGATGTCCTGTACAAGGTGAGGGCAAAAGGAGTCCTGAACGTTGGAAGAATCTATAAAGTATTTGCAAGGAAAGGGTTTGATGTCAATGGCCTTATTATGGCCGATGTTTCCCTGAACGGGCGACAGAGTTATGCAACGACAGGCCAGTATAACAGGCTGGATAATAGAGGGAATTTAATTTTAAAAAATATAAAAGCCACCACGGAATACCTTCCGAAATCTTTTTACATCAAAGAAGGGAATTTCCAGTTTGAGAATGAGAAAATGTGGTTTAGGAAGTTTTTAACTACATATGGCAAATCGGATTTCGCCTTAAACGGATATCTTTTAAATACCATTAATTATTTTATTGAAAGGAAGGGGATGCTTCATGGCAAGTTTAAACTGAAATCAGGATACATCCTAATCGATGAGTTCATGGCCCTGAAAAACGGTGACAATGCTGACAAAGCCATAGAAGTGGATTATGCAAAAGCGGAAAATCCTAATAGCAGCGGAGTGGTTATTGTCCCTAAAAACCTGGACGTTTCTTTGGAAGCGGATGCAAAAACGGTTGAATTTAAAGGGTTGAAGCTTAGTAATGTATTCGGTCTGGCCTCTGTTGACAAAGGGCAGGTATATCTTAAAAATACCTCACTCAACGTAGTAGGAAGCAGGATGAATATTGACGCACGCTATCAGGATGAATCCCCGATAACCGCAAATTACGATATCGCACTTAAAGTTCGGGATTTTGATGTGCAGCGGGCTTACCGGGAAATAGATATGGTCCGTGAAATGGCTACCGCCGCAAAAAGTGTCAAAGGCATTGTATCCCTGGACTATAAATTAAAAGGAGACTTTGATAAAGATATGAAGCCGATCTATCCGTCCCTGGAAGGTGGGGGAGTCGTCAACCTCAGGGATGTGGAAGTTAAAAACCTGAAAATGCTTTCCGCGGTAGGAGACAACATCGGAGCAAAAGCATTTAATGATCCCGATATGAAAGGGGTGAATATTGAGACCCACATCAAGAACAATTTGATTCACGTAGACAAGTTTACCTTTAAAGTTTCTATTTTAAGGCCAACCATCAGCGGGACAACCAGCTTTAACGGATTGCTGGATTTGAGAATCAGGGTCGGAATTCTGCCCGGAGGGATCATAGGGTTTCCTGTTGTGGTTACCGGAACGCACGAAAAGCCGAAAGTGAAAATTTTCAGTAAAACCGGGCAGGGAATCATTGACGCACTCTACAATCAAAAATCCAATAAAGTCATCCGCCAGGAAAGGCGTGCCGAGAAGAAGACCAGGAGACAGCAGCGCAAAGAAAAAGAAGCTCAGGAACAGAAAGCGAAAGCAGCCGAGAAAACGATAACAAAAGATCTGAAAGAGAAAAATTAGGCAAGGTATCCCATCTGTACTTACTTAATTTTCTATGCATGCAAGCCGGTAACTGAACGCTTAGCCGGAAATGAATCTCCATTTCAAACGGGTTACTCATGAGCTGTTGAGCTATTTCATTGGCGCAGTTCCGTTAAATGAGTTCCTGAACTCCACAGGCGAGAGACCGGTCTGGGCCTTAAACATCTTGCTGAAGGACTGCTGATGCTCAAACCCCAGTTCATAGGCTATTTCACCAACCGTCAGATCGGTGGACATCAGCCGTACCTTTGCCTGTTCAGTAAGTTTCTCCCGGATATACTGCTGGGCATTTTTCCCGATAACCGAGCGCAGGACATCGCTCAGATATCCGGGCGAAATGTTAAGCCGTTCAGACAGGTACTGTACGGTAGGAAGTCCCTGATGAAGCGATTCCTGATGGCTGATATAGTCATTGAGAATCTTTTCCGCTTTTTCGAGAATATTGTGGTTAACCACCTTCCGGGTAATGAACTGGCGTTTGTAGAACCTGTTGACGTAACTCAGTAAAAGTTCGATCTGCGCAAGCACCACTTCCTGGCTGAACTCATCCACACGGCTGTTCAGTTCCTGTTCCATAATCTTAAATATGGAAATGATGATCTTTTTCTCTGAGTCTGAAACGTGCAGGGCCTCATTGAATGAATAGGAAAAGTAACCGTATTGCTTTATTTTATTGGCTATGGGGTGTCCCAGCAGGAAGTCAGGATGGATCAGCAGAATGTAGCAGTAGGTTTCACTGTTGTACTCGGTGCTTCCTACCAGCTGATTGGGTGCCAGGAACAGCATGCTGCCTTCCTCATAATCATAGTGATCCCGCCCGTATTTCAGCCTTCCGCTATTCTTTGTGATGAACGTTATTTTATAAAAGCTAAGGATGTCATAAATGGGTGCCATCCCTGTATTGAAAGGATTGTCCTCATTGAAATGGACGAGGCTGATCAGCGGATGCTGTGGCGCAGGAAGACCGAAAGCCTGGTGGCTTTGGGATATGGATATAAAGCGTATCAGTTTATCCTCTTTCTTTTTCATAATATAAATGTATAAAAAACCTACGAACATCGTTGCCGTAGGTTTTTGCGTTAGAAATTACCAAGGGAGAATATGATCTTCTCCGCTGAAGTCGGCAGGCCCTGTAAAACTTCCTGTCGGAAGGTCTTCTGCCAGAGCTACCCGTATCGGTTCCTTTGAACCTTCTTCCACAGAATCGGTTCCCTGGAAATTGTTGAGTGCCGTAGCCGTAAATCCGGGACTCACAAGATGAACTTTGATATTGGTATTTTCCAGGTCAATTGCGAGTGAAAGGAATATCCCGTTCAGGGCTGTTTTGGAAGCACCGTAAACGGCATCAAAATTTGTACGGTACGGATTCTCCGGATTTGCATTAATGGTAAGAGACCCCAGTGCGCTGGAAACAGTTACGATGCGTGCGCTGGGTGCCTGTTTCAGTAAGGGCAAAAATGCCTGCGTTAAAGCAAGTGTCCCAAATACATTCGTATCCCACACCGTTTTCAGTTCGTCGATCGAAGCAATGCTGGCGCGTTGCGATCCAAGAACTTCTTCCATGGTACGGCCGGATGCGCCGGCGTGTGAAACTGCAGCATTATTAACCAGTAATGTGAGATACCCATGTTCATTTTCTATGGTCTGTACTGCTTTACGGATCGATTCGGGATCGGTAATATCCAGCTGGATAGCCTGGGCTTTTTCGCCCAGCTTTTCTACAGCAGCTTCGCCTTTTTGCAGATTACGGGAACCTGCATAGACTTTATATCCATTCTCTGTAAGGGCTTTTGCAATCTGAAAGCCCACTCCTGTATTGGCACCTGATACCAGTGCCACTTTATTTTCGTTTGTCTGCATGATGTTTTATATATATTTTGTAGAACAAAGATGGGTATTAAAATGGCTTTTCCTGTATCCGGATCGAAACTATTTGAAGCCGAATTGAGGATAGCGGTTATTTTATCATAAATTCATAGATTTCACCTCATTGGGATGCGTAGAAATGGTTGTTCGCTGATAAAGAGAGCCATATGAAGTCAGGCTTATATTATTCTATCTTTTATAAGTGCGGGAGCTTATAATACTAAACAGCGTAAAGCGGTTTTCCGTAATGAACGACTTGTAGATCATGCTATCTTTATATAAAAATACATTATGACCAGGCATATTTTAATTTCAGGACTGTTTTGTATCATGAGTTGCAGCAAGAAAGCGAGGCCAATCATTATTGGCACAAACATAAGCTATGAGCAAAGCAGATTACTTTTAGAAAACAGTAAAAACCTGGAGCAACAGAAAACTCAAATTTTGGTATTGGTTAATG
This sequence comes from Chryseobacterium camelliae, assembly GCF_030818575.1. Classification (NCBI taxonomy): domain Bacteria; kingdom Pseudomonadati; phylum Bacteroidota; class Flavobacteriia; order Flavobacteriales; family Weeksellaceae; genus Chryseobacterium; species Chryseobacterium camelliae. Next base: position 1,963,913 of record NZ_JAUTAL010000001.1, on the reverse strand, counting down.
GTAGGGAATGCTCCTGGGATCATTTTTCTTCGTTGCTAAAGAAAGGTAAAATTAAAACTTTTACAATAGTAAAGGATCCATTGGAAATCCAGAAAGTGCAGAAGCCGTCCGGATCTGTAAAGGCATTGCTATTGGCGACCCAATGATTATACTTCCTGATCCCCAAAATGCAGGGATAGCTGAAACACACTTATAAAAAATCCCCCGGATCTATTGATCCGGGGGATTTTTTATAAACTGCTGATTCCATTTCAGAAGCCCATGTCTGAAGGAAACAGATCCTTACTGCTGAAATTCTACAATAAATCCGCTCACACCGGTGTTATTAGCCGGAAAATCGTTCCATGGATGGACCGAGGTATAATTGTTTTTTACTACAGTCACATTATCATTTTTCCCGTAGGTATGCACAAAGCCTTCACCTGAACCGGCATTATTAGGTTCATTATCATAAAACCAGTTGACTTTTCTCACAGCTGAAAGGCCCCCTGCACTGTAATCGTGTAAAGGCTGTTCACCTGTAATCCATTTCTCTTCCGGATCCGGTGTCAAAGCGGATCCCGCGTCCCATGAAAATTTTACAAAGCCTATCCATGTTCTCTGAGAATCGAAAACGGTATTGTTGGTTAACAGGTTCTGTTCTACATACTGCCATTCGTTATCCGTGGTAAATGTAGCCAGGTATCCACCCATATTTTTGGCCGCATTGTACGCATCGAACCAATTTATGGCCCCGTTGCCGGAGTAAGCGGTATAGGTATGCCCGTTTACAGTATAGGTTATATTGCCCTGTTTTGTATAGGTACTGCTGCCTATTGTAAGGGTTGCAGGAGTAGATGACGCCGTGGCGGTTTTGCTGGGAATATAACCCAGGATATTAGAATCCACTGATGTTGAATAGCTGAGGACTGTAGTATTGGTCACAGCCCCTAAGCTTCTCCAGATACTGCCATCGAAGTAATAGCATCCTGCGGATGTAATATTGGCGGTCTTCGTGTCTGCAGCAGTTGGAATTGAGGTGGCATATACAATAGCGCCAGTCTGTGCTGCGGTATATTTGGGTCCCGCATTCTTAATCTGGTCTCCCGTCATGCGTGGCATCCCGATTCCTTCTGATGTCGTTCCGTCTGTTTTCAAAGCATTTACCTGAAGGCTGGAAATGACATTGGAAGTTCCTATACCCATTTGTGCAGAGAGACCAATGCTGCATCCTGCAAAAGACAGTAATAATAAATATTTGTTCATTTTTATTTACTGTTGAAATTCTACGATAAATCCTGTGGTATTTGCCGAATTGGCCACCACATCATTCCAGGTATGGGTGGACGTATATCCACCGTATGTTTTTGTACCGCTGTTCTTGGGTAAGGTAATGACAAATCCTTCTGTTCCGCCGGAATTGTTCGGTTCTCCACTGTTAAACCAGTTGGATTTCCTTACTGCGCTGGTACCTCCTGCACTGTAATCATGCAGCGGCTGCTCTCCTGTAATCCATTTTTCTTCCGGGTCAGGGGTAAGCGCAGCTCCTGCAAACCACGAAAACTTTGCAAAACCAATCCATGCCTGCTGGGAATCAAATGCAGCTGCACTCAAAAGGTTGGTTTCAACCTGCTGCCATTCCGCATCCGTTGTAAATGTAGCGAGGTAACCACCCATATTTTTAGCTGCATTATACGCGTTATACCAGGTGATTCCTGCTCCGCCTGCAGCATAAGCCGCATAGCTGTGACCATTATAGCTAAAAATACCGGTACGTGTAGCCGTAACACCATTGATAGTAACTGTAGCCGGGGCACTGTTGCCTGCTGTAGCGGTATTGCTCGGTACATAGCCCAGGATATTGGGATCGATGACGGAGCTTATGCTCAGGGTTGTTGTAGTGCTCTGTGCACCCATGCCATGCCATACGCTGCTGTCAAAATAATAATAGCCGGGAGCTGTAATATTTGCGGTTTTAGTGGTAGTAGGTGACGGCACTGAAGTGACGTATACAATAACACCAGCATGTGCAGCAGTGTACTTTGAATCGGCTGCTGAAAGTTGGTTTCCTGTAAGCCGTGGAGCAATAACTCCCTCTGCAGTTGTTCCATCCGTGTTTTTTGGAGCTACATCCAACGTAACTTTAGGGGATGTGGTATTTATCCCAACTTGGGCTTTAGAAAAGCCGGCCGACAAAAGAATGACCAGAAGTAAATTTCTTCTCATAAATAGGTTCTAAAATTTTTTGCAAAGATAGGCAAATTAAGAGCTATATAAAGCTGCAAATGCTTATAAATAGGGAAAATAGAGGGGTAGTAGGTAAGTGTGTATCTTATATGTTCATCTTCAGATCATTACACGTTACACTGAAATCTGATCGAAGGCTTCAGCCTAGTTAAAAATGGCTTTTCAGCCGCTATCAATTTAAAATTATAGTAAAATAAGAGTTTTAAAAAATGTCTTCTCAACAGTCAGCCTGATTTATCTGCCTTCTTTGATCCGTATTATGCTATGGGCTAACCGGATGTATTAAGAAATATATCCTTTCCCAAATGATGTTTAGGAACAGGCATTTCTTCCGTTTTAAAATATCTGAGTTATTTTTTAGATTGTCTTTATCATTAAGGTAGTCAGAATCCCAAAAAATATATTGTATCGGTATACCTTTTGGTTAAGCATATATGATATAATAATGCTGATTAAACTTATTATGCCGGCCATTCGACTTTGAAAAGCGGACAGGAAATAAAATAACATATTTTCAGAACAATCACCAAATAATACAAACAAAATTACAATGAAAAAAGCATCATTAAAAACCATTGCAGAAAAAATGAAAGACTTAGATTTCTGCATGATGATTACACACGATGGAAGACAGGTTCCGCATTCGAGGCCGATGAGCAATAACGGCAAAGTAGAATATGACGGGGATTCCTGGTTTTTTACGTATGAGGACAGCAACAAAGTTCATCAGATCAAGAAGGATGATAAGGTAAGTCTGGCTTACCAGACAGATGATATGCTGTTTATAGAATGTTACGGAACGGCGGCAATAATTAAAGATAAATCGGTTTTAAAGAAAAAATGGGTTGATGGCCTTGAGCAATGGTTTCCGGAAGGAATTGAAACACCGGGAATCTGCTTGTTAAAAGTAAGTGCCAAGCGGGTTACCTTCTGGCATAAGGATGAAGAAGGGGAGTATGTGGCCTGATCAACAATCCGAACAGAATAGATATCACAGACCCAAATCTCATCTGTATGTTTTTACATACGCGGTAGACCGGCAAGTCGTTTAATATATACATTTCAGATATATATTAATCTATTAATGATAATTTGCTGCATTTAATCAGTAAATACAAAGCCATACGAATGATGCGTATGGCTTTATTATTACATCCTGTAATTTTAAGGGATTATCTTTTCCTGTTTCAATTTATTGAATAAGCTGAAAAAAGAATCCTCCGTGCTTTCAAATGCAGTAAAACCGTATTTCCTGCTTTTGGACATATCGGTCATTACTTCCAGCGGCCTGCCCAGATCCAGATCCGTATGCCAGGCAGAGCTGAGCCGGTCAAGATGGGTTTCTTTAAGGCCGTATTGGTGTGCAATCCGGCTCCAGACTTCCTGTTTATTCTCCATTTCTTTTTCAAGGGGCCTGATGGAACCGTTGTAACCTTCTGCTTCAATCCCGAAATAGTCTGCAATTCTTGTCCATAACCATTTCCATCTGAAAACATCTCCATTGGTTACATTGAAGGCCTGATTTTTACAATCTTCCGTTGTTGATGCCCAAATCAGCTGTTTGGCCAATATTTTAGCATCAGTCACATCAGATAATCCATTCCACTGGGCTTCAGAACCCGGCCATACGAATTTTGCACCGGTTTCTTTGCATATGCTGGCATAAACGGCTAACGTAATTCCCATATTCATCAGGTTACCAATGGCATATCCTATAACCGTATGCGGCCGGTGGATGCTCCAGGAGAAATGGTCTCTTTCTGCCGCTTCATACACTGCATCTTCCTGAGCGTAATAGAAATTAGGATATGCTAACCTGGGATGCTCTTCCCTTACCGGTGTTTCAGGCAATATTCCTTCTTTTACATACGCTTCAAAAGGGCCTAAATAATGTTTTAACCCGGTAACCAATGCAACATGGCGGACTGATTTTTTAGGCGATAAGGCATTAAGCAGATTTCTTACCATCGCGCTGTTAACGATGATATTTTCTTTTTCAGTGTCTTTCCGCATCCAGGTAGTAAAGAAAACGTGGGTAGGAAAAATATCCTTAAGAGCTTCAGCTAAACCTTCTTCATCCAACAGATCCGCCTTAATGGTTTCTAATCCTTCAACAGCTGTCCTGTGGTTTCTCGCTAAACCATATGTGGTCCAGTTTTGCGCAATTAATTCCTCAGCAAGATTGCTTCCTGTAATTCCGGTTGACCCTACAACCAGTGCAATATTTTTCATAGTACATATTTTAATTAAACTTGTATGAGCTTAACAAAATTACGCACAGGTCTATCATAAAAAACTTGACCGGGATCAAGAGTTTTTAAAAAGAAATAAGGTTATTGAAACAGCAGTTTTCTTCTGATCCTGCTTACCGTTTCCGGGCTCAGCCCTAAATAAGAGGCAATAAGGGCATGGGGAATTCTCTTAAAAATATCAGGATGAGTCTGTACCAGTGACAAATACTTTTCCTCTGCAGTCGACTTATTGAAAATAATCAGCCGCCGGTCTTTTGTAACCAGACTGTTTTGATAGAGAATCCTGAAATACCGGTCCATCACCGGAATTTTGAGCGTTAGTGTTTCATAATCGTCAGAACTGATCAGAAGCAGTTCAGAGCGTTCAATGGCGTTAATATTCAGCAGTGCTTTTTCCCGGTTGATAAAACTGTTGAAATCGGAAATCCACCAGCCTTCAAAAGCAAAAAGGCTGATCCTGTCCTGGCCTTTTTCGTCGCTGGTAAACGATTTCAGGATTCCGTTGCATACGAATGCAAGGTGAGTGCAGATTTCGCCCTCACGCAATAGAAATTCTTTCCTGTTAAGCTTTTTCTGGATGAAAAAAGTTTTCAGCAATGTTATATCTTCCTGGTTGAGCTCAACCTTCTGACGAATATGTTGTATTAAAATATCGAACATGGCAATGGAAATTAATCAATGATCCAATCTGACCAGACCACGGCACAGGAGAAGCAAATATAGGTAATTAAAATTATGTTATCCATTCATTTAGCAGGCCTGATGCCCAGTATCTGCCCGTAGAAATAAGGATCGATTAGTAAACCAGGTAATATTTTAAAAGATGGAGACACGGATGCCCCAGTATTTCCAACTTGATTGTGCTTAAGGAGGTTTGAAAGATGATCATCTGGTGTTGTGTTGTCTAAGATGGTAATAAGAACTAACCGTAACGTTCTAAAAGCTCCTCTGCCAAAAGCTGAAAATATTTTAAATACCTACCAAAAATTATCAAATAATATTTGATAATAATATACTAGTTAATACCAAATTAATTAAACAACATTTCAAAACCTAAACAGCATCAATCTTTTTGGTGTTGTTTGCGTTACTATTTGCTTATCAGATATAGATTACATAAATTTACTATTAAACAATAATAATTATGAAAACTTTTGATGATTTGCAAAGTATTTGGGAAGATTTAAATATCAAACCTTACAATCATGATGGAAAAATAGAAATAACAATCATGACTGGAGGTGATGATAAGCTAGTTATTAGTATATCTGATAAAAATGACGAAGACAGTGGTAAAAGTATATTTTTGAAAAACGTTAGAATCCAACCTTTAACTAATAATGATTTTAAAATTACATTTATTGATGATGACAACTTAAACATTACTTTCTTAAATGGAAAACATCCAATTAATAATAATGAAAATTTAATGATATTAGATATCCCTGAATATGGGAAAAGATATTTTGAGAAAAAATCAGGAATAAATTTTAAATATCAACCAATAAATTTAGGCTATTAAAGTATGGAAAAGATTATTGATAGGCTGTTTGATTGGGATAAAATATCGACAAAACTTATTTTCTTATTATTTTTAATTACAGGAATATTATTATTTATACCCGATAATTACTTACAGAATTTAAAGCTAGAATCATTTATTTCTGAGTATGGAAAGTATATTGGAATTACTTTTATTAGTACTGTAGGTTTTCTTTTAGTATCATTTACTTCTTATATCATTTCTGTAATTAGAAATAAAAGAGCTACTATTAAAATTAAATCAACTATTGTTAAAAATATCAATCAATTGACATATCCAGAAATATTTGCATTAAGAGAATTTTTGATTAATGGAAAATCGACACTTCAATTACCATTTTTGGACGAAACAATTATAAGTTTAGAAAATAAAATGATTATATATAAAGCTTCTAATACTGGAGTTTCTGCTATAAGAGGACAGTATTGGGCATATTCTATATCAGAATATGCATTGCCTTATATAAATAATCACTTACTTAAAATACCAACAGAATTAAATGATGAAATTAAAGCTAAAATTGAAAATGAAAGACCAAATTGGTCATTAGATAATAGTTTCAGATGATATTATTAGTAGTATATAATCTGCAATAAGCCCAGCTAAATGGCTGGGCTTGTTATTAAACTATTTTGAATTATTCTTTTTAGCTTCAGAAACTTTCCTATCATAAGGAGATTTATTAGTAGGTTGTAATGAGATATTTTCCTGATGAGCTTTATTAGTAATGGACCCTTCTGATCGACCAAGTTCATATGCTATTAATCCAGTAGGTGTATTCTTATCTGCTAATTTTTGTAATTTTTCAATATCAGATTCAGTCCAAGTCTTACCTTGATTTTTAGGAGTTTTTGCCATAGTTGTAATTTTTAGTTTTCATAAAATTAAGAAATAAAATTGATAGTATTGTAATTTCTTTCAACAATAAAGCTTATAATTCATTGAGTAGCATATATATTCTAAATTCAATTATTATGAAATCATTAAAAGAATTCATCGCAGAAAATTTAGAAAATCCTACTGTTACAACTATTCAAGAAAATACAGAAAAGCTGGTTGAAGAAAATAGCAATCAAGAAACTGTTGAAGAGGGCGCTAAATCAAATGAAGACATAACCAAAAAAGACTGATGCTATGGGTTTAGAAATCAACCAAAAGCATCAATTTTATTCTGAAGAACATAATGTCAAATTAGATTTTTTCATTTTCAAAAATAATCACCCTAGATTATTAGTTAGTCAATTAGAAAGAAATTTTAAAACTTCTTTTAACGAATGGCTAAATTTGCCAGATAAACAAAAAGTTGCAGACTTTAAATCAGTATGCTATTTTGACCAATATGGTTATAAGACATGTGGTGACTATTTTAATGATTTTGTTATTGATGTTGATCAACAACAATATTGTTCATATATGTTAGCACATCAATATATTGGTGAGCATAATGAAAAATTATATTCTGAAACATTGGATTTTTATAAACAAATCAGAAAGTTCCATAAATTTTAACCAAATTTTCATAATAATTAAAATTATGAAATTCTAAGTCACTGTCTGTTATTTTAAATATTTTACCATTATTGTAAAGTATTAAAATATCAAAATCTTCATTGTTAAAATTAATACTGGTTTGAACATCAGTTTCAATATTAAGAATACTTTCAAATCTATAATCTTGTGTATTTGTATTTAAAGGCCATGGAACAAACTTTATTATATCATCTTCAAAATATGTATGCCCTTTAGCGATAGAATCATTTAATATACCTTGCAGTTTTTTATATAGTTGATATGTTGTCATCAAAAAATTTTAAGTTACAATTTACCAAATAATCGTATAATAACTATCTATAAGTAGCATTACTTTTAACAATCATCAGTAAGTTTTCATTTAACATTATATCAAAACCCTCTATTTTAGAGGGTTTTGCGTTTTTCAGCCTTAAATCTTTTTTATATATTTGTATTATTAAAAATAAAAACCATTCCGAAAAAGGAATGTAAAATAAATCGTGCTAATTGCATTATTGCTAACCTAAACTACCACAACGAAGTTTTCGAACTTTATCTTTAAAAGCAAATAATGTATATAAGGTACGCCATTTTGGCGTGGCTTGTATCATTGCTTTTAAGGGTGTGGTAGCCCTTGGTTAACGTGGTACAATGTCCACGCTTTATTTAAGCATTATTAACCAAAACTACCACACAATGAAATTTGAATTCTCTACATTCAAAGCAGTAGCATCATGTTCTATTTTGATCCTAACAAATCTCTCTTTATTAGGACAAACAAAATTTACTTTTGATGATGAAACACTAAAAAAGTTTGATTATCAGACTTTAACTCCTGTTAAATACAAACAAATAACCGATGGCTCAGAAAAAAGAAATGCTTACATGATTTCAATTGACGAGCAAATTCCCATTTCCTCAGATGAATTAAAAGGTTCTTTTAATGTTGTTTCAAATAAAATGGGCTTTCACGATCAAGATGTTTCGGGACATTTTCTTAAATATGAATTATCAGAAGAGGTAATGAAATATTATGAGCTTTCTGAAAGTAATGTATTGTTGGTAGAAAATGAAAATACCAAGAAACTTTATATGATGGAATCAAGTTTTCTTAAAAATATCAATAAGGAAAAAGAAGAAAAACAAAAATATGAAGCTGATCGAGAAACTATAAATAGATTTATGCAATCACTCGGCTATAAACCTTATACAATAGGTGAAAATCTATATGTGAAAACAAAATATTATCGAATTTGGTGTACTATGGCTACACTTGAAGTCTTACAAAAAGATAAGGACTATTTAAAAAAGGTTGATAATTGGTATGAACATCGAGAATCCATACGAAAACAAATTATAGCAACTATTCCCAAACTTGATCATTACGTAAGATTATACAAAATACAAAGAAATAGAATGTCAAAGGCTGATATTTCTGCATGGGCGGTACTTACAAAATCGGCTAATAGCTTAAATAAAAAACAGGTTGAGTTAACTCATAAGTTATGGGGATTAATAGAATTATATGACACAACAAATGGATATAATAAATCTGCCGATGAATTTATCAACTATTTAAGTGCTTCTAAAGGAATTTTAGGGATATAATTTCGTTTACAGAGTCAATTGTTTAATAAATATATATACAATAATTTTTTACACGTCAAGTTATGACGTTAACGAATTTTAATTTAGATTCTAATTACTGGAAACCGTAATTTCAATTTCAAACTTTTTTATATATTTACCAAATCGATAAACATACCATGGAAAATGAATTAAAAATAAAAATTCTTTCAAATAGTAATGGAGAAAAAGTTAGTCTCGATAACATATCTATAGATGCTGCCGATGCATTAAAAGTATTTATAGAATCATTGAGCGATTTTGCTAAGAGTTATAATGATAATTCAGATGTAAAGTTGTCTATGAAAGATGGATGTATCGAAACAATACTAATTTATCCTGCAGATAAGACAGAAATATCAGAAGATATTGATGAAATAATTACTGGAAAATCTTTTGAAACTCACAGAACAAAATTATTCAAAAATATTCAAGACAAAATAAAATTGAATGGTCTTGAGTATAGTGTATTATTGAAGGAAAATAACATCGAAAAAGATTTAACCAAGAATTTTAAAGATAAAAACTTTCCATTAAGAAGAGGAAAAAAAGTTCAATTAAAATTTGAGATTGTTTTTCTACATGGTGAAATATTTGAAGCTGGTGGAAAATCTAAAACAAATGTTCATATTACTGTTGGAGATAAAGATTTTAAAATTGACTGTACGAAACCGCAGGCAACTGCTATGGGTGGTGTATATAACAAAGTGAATTTATCTGTATTAAAAAAGTGGAGAACAGAAACCAATATTGAATACATATTAATAGAAAACTATTCAAAAGAAAAAGATTATGATTATTTCAAAAAATTGCATGAAGAATTTAAGAAAAAAAATACTTTAGAAAAGTACGACTATTTACATGATAAAGTTGTTGAAATACTTGAAGATGAAAATATACACACAAATAACATAATTAAACTATTAAGACTTTATAATAATCAATATACAGATAAAGACAGAGGTATTTTACGAACATTGTTAATGAGTATCAAACCTATTTTAAAAGAAAATGATGAAATTTCTTACTACTATAATGAAGTAGCTAAAAGATTTAGATATGGTAGTAAATCACAAAAGATATAGCAGACGATGGATTTTAAAAAACTTTTAACCAAATATAATACTAAAAACCTTTCCGAAAATTTTGTTGCAATTGCAACTCAAATTTATAATAAGAAAGCTGTACATGCTGGAATTTTAATCAGATATAAGAATAAAGACTATCTACATCATTACCCTGGTGGAAATCAAATTCCCTTGGTTGAGGAAAATTTTAATGGTGATGGTTGGTATATCTATAAATCAGCCGACTTTATTAATGAAGACGAGTATGAAGTTGGTGCATTTCTTCAATATTGTAGAAGAATCTGTAAAAATAGCAAAATTAGCTACGGCTTTATAACCGATGGTTCAAAATATGATCAAAGTGGAAAATTTGTAAATAAGAGTGAACTTCCAGAAATTGGAACTTGTGTTGGATTTTGTATAAATACTCTTACGGGTGCAATCATTGATATTCAAGATAATATGTTCGAATTAGATGACTGGACTGATTCGGAATTACTCCAATATCGTGATGAGAAATATCAGCAACAAAATAAAGATAAATATCCAGATATGGATTTGAATTTATATAAGCTTTTTAGAAAAAGAATAACGCCAATGGAATATTTATGTTCATCATTTTTTCATAGTTACCCAATACGAAAGGATGAAATTTCTGATATTATACTTCCCGTACAAGAAGTTATTGATCAAAAATTTGCTTCATAAGATTAACATGGGGTGAAAGCCCCATGCTTTAACCTATCAACTCTTCATAAGTAAGTCGTTCCTCAAATGCACAATATAAAGCAAAATTAAATCTATTGCCTTCATCAAAATCTTTAGTGTTATATCTAAAGGAAAATTCGTCACAGTAAAGTTGTAAATGTTTTGGACTAACTGAATGATAAATACCAAGAATTCCACGTTTTAGTAAACTCCAGAATCCTTCAATACTATTTGTATGATAGTTATCTTTGACATATTGACCTCTAGTATGAGGTATACTTTTATGTTCGTAATGTTTGTGTACTTGTGAATAACCTTTCCAACCATCACTAACCACAATAGAGCCTCTTTTGACCATGTTTTTAATAATCGTTGTGAGAGTTTTCCCTTTTGTGTTAGGAACGATTTCTGTAGATACTTTTCCATTACTAAGTAAACCAAATACAACAGCTTTTGTTTTAGTACTTCGACCCTGGGTATTTTCTACTCTTTTTTGCCATGATTTTTTATGATTTTTACCACCTATGTAAGTCTCATCCACTTGAGTGTCACCATCAAAACTTTTAACTTTTTCAGAACGTAATGAATGTCTAATCCTTGAAAGCATGAACCATGCAGTTTTTTGCGTTACGCCAATATCTCTTGCAAGTTGATGACTGCTAATACCTTTTTTGTGGGATGTGAAAATATAGATTGCATAGAACCATTTCTTAAGCGGAATTGCTGAATTTTCGAACATCGTTCCAATTTTCACATTAAAATTTATTCTACAATCTTTGCATTTATAGATACCATTGAATTCACCATTCTTTTTTAATCTGTAATGGTCAGGTCGTTCACTTAAACAATTGGTACATATTGGGTCGTTGTACCAAAGTAAATCTTCCAAATATTCTCGACATTTTTGTTCTGTATTAAATGCTTCCATCATATTCGTTATAGAATCTGTAGGATCATTAAATCCAAGATTGAAAAGCTTCTGTACGTTATGAATTATCATATTTTATTAGTATATATAAATTTAATAAAAAAGATCGAGGCAGAACAATGCAGGGAGATAAACTTTTATGATTTTTATCTTGTTTTATATTTGATTTTCAGTTGGTTGTTGCTTATTATTTGACAATTTCAGGAATAAAAAACAGCATCAAAAGATTGATGCTGTTTAGGTTTTGAAATGTTGTTTAATTAATTTGGTATTAACTAGTATATTATTATCTAATATTTTTAAGTGAACTGAAATTAGTCGAAATTAGAATCCGAAATAAACAAATCGGATTAAAAATTTATTCTGGTGATAAAACGGAAAGCCTAATCTATGAACAGGCAATTTTTCACAGGAAAAATAAAGGTGAAGTTCTCATTTTAAACAAGTTTATAAAGTAAAAAAATGATTAAAGAAATTTTAATTCATCTTTATCAATAGAAAAACCCTTGTAAAAGCAATGATTGCAAAAATAATCTCAATTGCCCTATTTTGCTACTTCCTTTTTTTTAGGTGCTATGCCGTATGCTCACTGTTTTATTCCTTCATTATTCAGACACCTAACGAAAGCCTGGTCAGGAACACTAATAATGGTTATCAACTGACCATTTTTCAGCTTGAATTTTATTTTTTGCTTATCATTATATACGGTTTAAGACCTTCTCGGTTTAGCAAGATCATTGTTAAGAGCTACAAAGAAGGTGGAACTGAGAAATTCTCAAAAAAATCTTTTTTTTGGATCGTTTATATTGGCGTGCTACTTGCCGTATTTGGAATACCGCTATTAATTTTCAAAAATGCATTAGGAAATATTGCAGAGGTCATTACAACAGCCAACCAGTACATTATCGAAAATACAGGTTTATTGACAATGGCACTTATTTTTTTAGGCCTTAATATGTTGGGCTTTTACTATGACTTTATCAATGCTTTTCATTATGCCAAAATCCAGTTTTTCAGGCTTCTGCTGGCGTTTATGCTAACACTTCCGATTTCGGCATTTTTATATCTCATTTCGGTTGTACTGAAGATGAAGGCTGATGTACTAATTATCATCTGCCTGGCCTTTAACCTTTCTTTTCTTTATTTGGCACTTATGGCTTTGCGGAAACAAGGAAGTCAAAAAAATAATGCATCAGCATTAAAATTCTAGGCAGTAAGGAATTCAAGCTGTCACAAAAAGTAATATCATGCTGAGCTATTGCATAAAAAATAAGACTGACGATAACCGAAAAGTTAAAAAAGGTCCGGAACAAGAGGTGCATTATTATGATGCTCTGAGCCTTTATAAAAGGATGATTTTATCTTTTTAGAATTATATGCTGGCTAATGTAAGCGATTGACGGATAAGGTATATCAATTATTTCAAACCTTAAGTTTTGGATTTTTTCTTAGGCTTCTTTTTCTTTTTATTCAGATAGATGATAAAGCCCGTCACAGGCAATGAGGTTGCGATGATTGCCGCCAGAAAATAGATCAGCCTGCCCGGAGTTCCGAGAATACTTCCTGTGTGCAGGTCATAGTTTCTCGCTCTTAATGCTGAGCCGGATCCCAGATTATCTTTATAAGACTGATATTTTAGGATATCCCCCGAATACTGGTCGATAGTATAATGAATATTCCGGTAATATCTGTTGTCTATGGTAAGTTCAGCGTAGTACGTTCCCTTTTCTGTTCTTGGAAAACTGATCAGTGCCGATTTTTTGCCGTGAAGATCCTGGAGTACTTTATGGCCAATTAAATCCAAAATATTTTTCTGATGGGTAAATGCTCCGGCAGGAACTTTACTTTCAGCCTTCTTTTCCTGGGGAGCGTTTGCGTTTAATGTCTTTTCCATCCATTGATCAAGATCTTCAAAGTTCCATATCAATGCAGAATAACAGATCAATAATAACGGGATTATAGCATAGAATCCTAAGACATTATGAACATCATAATTGACCCTTTTCCAGTTGGCAGATGTTTTAATAAAGAACATCCCTTTCAGCATCGCTTTGCTCATTTTTCGGGGGTACCAGATGACCAGCCCGGAAAGTAATAGGACCGTAAACACAATCGTAGCATATCCTGTAATGGTTTTTCCTATTTTCTCCCCCAACAGAAGCCTCCGGTGAAGGTTCAGTACAATTTCAAAAAAATCTTTTCTGGCATCTTCCACATCCTGTACTTTCCCCGAGTACGGATCAATATATATTCTGTAATAATAGACATAAGTCCCCCAAAAGGTAGCCGCATCGTTATTCATTTTTAAAGTACGGAATACATAGGTTCTGGAAGGGTCAGAAGATATCTGGACTCTTTTTACGGTAAGGCTTTCCGGGAGCGCTTGTTCTGCCCTGAGACAAAGTTCTGAAAGAGGTAATTTTTTACTTCCTGTTTTATCTACAAAATATCTTTGGGGATGTATGAGCTGTTTCAGTTCATCTTCAAAAGCCAGGATACATCCTGTTGATGCCATGATAACAATGATAAGCCCGGACGTGAGTCCGAGCCATAAGTGTAATTGATATGCAATCTTTCTGAATTTCAGTTTCATCATTAGAATTTAAGACTTACTTCCGCTACAAAATTTCGGGGCATCTGGGCTACAACTACGCCCTGGCCTGCAAAGTATTGCGAATTCCCTAAATTATTCATTTTGAATCCTATTCTGTACCTTTCTTTTTCAAGGGAAACGGAAGCATTTATCAAAGTATAGGCAGGAAAAATAAACTGACCGGTAATCACTTTATTGCCGGTAATCTGTTTGCCCACTCGATTCACCCCGAAGCCCAGCCCTAATCCTTTAAGCCCTTCAATGGGAAGAATATAACTGATCCAGGAATTGAACACGTTTGCCGGGCCGGCAGATTCCGGGCGAAGACCTTCCACATTAGCATCAGCCTTTTCCCATTTGCTGTCGTTATAAGCGTATCCGGCCACAATATTGAGCCCCTGGACAGGATTCATCATGGTTTCTATTTCAATACCTTTGCTTCTTTGCTTTCCGTCCTGAACCGTAATATTGTATTCTTTTCCGTCACGAATGACTCCGATTCCCCTCTGCACATTGTCCACCAGAATATCATAATATCCTACCGTGAAGTTAATTTTGTTTCTCCAGAGGTTTCCTTTTACTCCGAATTCCCACTGATTGGCCATTTGTGGTTTCATGTCGCCGCTGTATTCAGGCAATTGCTGTGTAACAGGCGCTGTGTAACTAAAACCATTCATGTAATTTCCATAGGCAGATAAGTGATCTTTAATAATTTGATATACTAATCCAAATTTTGGAGACCAGGCTGTTTGTTTAAATTCTCCGGTACGGACATTCGTATTAAAATTAAGCTGTCCTTTGCTTTCATAATGATCCATACGTAAGCTTAAAAGAGTGATTAAACGGTCTGTAATATACGTTACGTTTGAAAGGTAGGCTCCGTAGAGGTTGGAGGAAGTGTTGTTTCTTACCAAAGGCGCTGTAGAGGTTTGGATTTTTTGCAGGACCAGATCCCGGGAGATATTTGCATACCCCTGCAATGTTTGTCCATTGATGTTATCATAGGCCACAATAGGGGAATGGTTATTATTTAAAGACTGATTAAGAAAATCCAGCCCTATCAAAACTTTGTTTTTGATTTTCCCGAGTTTAAACGCTCCGTTAAAGTTCTGCTGTATACTGGTAGACGAGCCCTCCGAGTTCTGCCATTGCAAGTTGCGCTCCAGCATGGCATCGCTGGTATTTCCTCTTATGAACTGGTACTGGTACAGTCCTTCTGTTTTTCTGAAGTTCCTTGAAATCAAGGTTTGAGAGTTCCAGCGGTCAGAAATTTTGTAATTGGCCTCAGCTTTTACATTGATTGAAGGAGCTTTTAAGGTGATGTCATTATTGGAATAGGATTTCTTCCAGTCGAATCCCAGCTCATCCGGATTATGTGCAAAATAAGCTCTGGTTCTCGGAAGAAAAATAATAGGCGTATTGGTTCCTTCATAATTATAAATCTGAGCGCCTAGATCAAATTTCAGCCTGTCATTGACCTCATAACTTAACGTAGGAGCAACGAACAGCGATTTCCTGAATTCAGAATCCCTGAACCCATTCTGATACTGATAAGCGGCATTCAAGCGGAACAAAGTCTTCCTGGAATCGGTAACCGGTCCGTACACATCAACAGTGGCTCTGTTCAGATTATAGCTTCCCATTAAATAGGAAACTTCCCCGCCGAAGTAGTCTTTAGGCTTTTTGGTGACAACATTGATAAGCCCTCCAAAGGAAGTTACGGCACCTCCGTACAGAGTTCCGGACGGCCCTTTAATCACTTCGATCCGCTCAATATCAGAAGGGTCTATTTCTCCGTTGGTATTGGCAGGAACTCCATCTACCATAGAAACTTTAGTGGGGAATCCCCGAAGACTGTAATAAAAACTACCGTCTCCTGATCCCCTTCCCGGGCTTCCCTGCATTTTTATCATTCCCGGAACGTTTTTCAGTACTTCCGAAACATCGTACGTAAGCTGCTCTTTCATTAACTGCTGATTAATGCTGGTATAAGCCTGAGGGTTTTCAAGGTTTTTGAGAGGCATTTTAGAGACCGACGTACTGTCTTTATCCAGAAACTTGTTTCTGCTGAAGCCATAGATGGTAATTCCTTCAATCACATTATTCTTCTCCGAGATATAAATCGGTGCAATTTCCTCCTCATCCTTTTCAACAGTAATCGTCTGTCGCATCAATTCGATATCATTAAGCATTATCTGAAGGGTGTATTCCCCGGGCTCTACATTATCAAAATGGTATTCCCCAGAATTGTTGGTTTTTGCCTGATAGGAAGTATTGACAAGCCTTAGAATAGCATTTTTAACGGGTACCTGCTCAGACAGCATTATCTTACCGTAAATACGGTCGGTTTGCTGTGCTGAAAGATAATTTGAAAATAATGTTACCGTAAAAAGGAATATAATAGTTTTAAGGGTTTTCATGTTGTAGGTTTTGTAGCAGGGGATAATTTATTTTGCCGTTTGGCGATAATGGAAAGGATTCGATATATTCAGTCTGTACATATTGCGGATTGATGTGCAATTTGTTTTTAATGGTTTCTTTAATGATCTGCGGATCTGTTTCCTTATGATCATACATAACCACAATTTTTTTATCCTTGTCGTTCAGGCATGCGAAAGTAGTTCCCTGCAATTCATTTTTAAGGATAAACTCAACTTCATCAAGATTGAGGCGTATGCCGAAAAGCTTCATGATGCGTTTTATCCTGCCTGTGATGTAATAGATTCCATCCTCATCTTTCCGGGCGGTATCCCCGGTGTGCAATACCTTTTTCTGATGGTAGTCTGCAAGGTCTTCCAGCGTGTTCGCATATCCTCCGAATATACTGGGATGAGAAAAAAGCAATTCCCCCGTTTCCTCGTCGATGGTGAAATTGCCGTTTTTTACAGGGGACCCAATAGAAGTTTCTTCATTCATGAGCCCTTGAGTGGAAAGGTATGCCATTCTTCCTCCGGCTTCGGTTTGCCCGTATTGAGCAAAGAATTCTTTAGAATATTCTTCACAATAGGCAAAAATAATTTTCCTGAGTTCGGTATTGATGGTCCCGCCGGTATGGGTTAAGTACCGCAAACTCGAAGAATTTTTCCTGAAAAAGCCAATTCTGTTAAGGTTTTCATACAAATAAGGAACTCCACCCAAAGTACTGTAACCATACTCATCCATTTCCTTCCAAAATTCGTTCTGCATAATGTCTTTATCAGAGCATACAATTCTGGCGGCACGCATACAGTTTGTGGTAAATATGGAGAAACCATATACAAAATTGATGGGAACATTTAAAGGAACTACATCAGATTCAAGGATCGGCATATAATCAAGGATACTTAATGCATTCTGATAAAGGCTCTCATCAGACAGCTTCACCAGTTTGGGGGTTCCTGTTGTTCCGGAGGTACTCAAAAGGATTTTAATTTCAGAATTAATTTTGATCTCATTCTGGTAATCGTCCATCATAAAAATCTTAATCGTATCTGAAAATTCTTTCAGGCTATAACCTGGAATCTCATTTCTCTGAGGATCAAAAATGTATTTGGGCCGGTATTCTGCCTCAAGGCGATCTTTGAAATCCGGATGCAGCTTTCGTCCCAGCAATGCAATGGTATGGGCAGTGCCGTAAAAATTAAGCAGAATTTCAATACTGTTTAGCTGATTATCATTGTAGAGAAACAGCAAACCTTTTTCCACGGGATTCAGCCCAAGAGAACGGTAGAGCATTCCTACAGGAATGGTCCTGCCGGTGGAGGCCTCTGTAAACAGGAGGTTTTTATTGGCAATTATATTTTCTAAGATTTTCATGGGCATTAATTTTCTACGAAGACTTCATACTTTTTCATTTTTTCACGAATTTTCCCTACAGTGCCCATTTCCATAATATCGTTGAAATCAAATTTAACCTGATAATATTGCTCTAAGGCTTCAACGATAAGGAGGTGCGACATAGAATCCCATTCCGGGATTTCCTGATAGGTAAGGTCTTCTGTAACGACTTCTTTTTTTACCGCGATAGCTGTTGCGATAATTTCATAAAATTCTTCGGTGGTATTCATTTTATATTTTTATAGTTTTCCATTTTCCATTTTTAAAAATCATCAGGAATAATACAGCCAATACGATTTCCGAAGAAACAATAGCTGTAAAGACTCCCTTCAGTTCCCATTGCAGCCTTACTCCCAGGATATAGGCCATAGGAAGCTGAATGACATAAAACATGATCATATAGAGCAGGGTTACCTGCATGATATTTCCTGCAGCATTCAGTGCGCGGCTTATCACCATCGTAAAACCTAATAGCAGATAGGCCATAGAAACCACATGAATGTACTGTACAGCATATCTTGCCACCTCAATTTCTGTGGTAAAGAATTTCACCACATATCCCGCAGCTATTTGCCAGAACAGGGCTACAGCAATGAGGTAGGTCATATTGATCGTTCCTGCGCGCCAAACGGTTTTTTCCGCCCGCTCTGAATTTCCGGCACCCAGGTTCTGCCCTGTAAGGACTCCTGCTGCATTTCCGATTCCCCAGGCAGGCATTGTGGCAACGGACGCAATACGCTGTGCAATGATGTATCCGGCAAGAGCTGTAGTTCCGAACGTGGCAATAATCTTAACCATAATCAGCCAGCTTGATGTAGGAATAACATATTGTACAAGCCCTCCGAAAGCAATTTTCAGAATCTTTTTCAACAGAGGGAAATCCCACTGAAAAGGAGCCATAATATGAATGCTGGTTTTTCCTGAAAAGAAGATGTATACCTGGTACAAAACACCCAGGAACCGGGATAAAAGGGCCGCGTAGGCTAATCCCATCAACCCGAAGGCAGGTATGGAACCCAGCCCGAAAACAAGAACGATGGCAAAGATGATACTGGAAATATGGCAGATCCAAAGAGATTTCATGGCAATGTCAGCATCACCCGCTCCCCGGAACAGTCCATTGACAGAAAGCCGGATAATAACAAGTCCTATGCTAAGGAAAACCAGCCTTGAAAACAGTGGCCCGTCATGTACACTATTCGTATTTACTCCCAGAAAGTGTACGATTTCGGAAGAGAATAAACATGATAAGCCGCCTATCAAAGCAGCAAAAAACAAAGCCAGCAAAATGATGTACTGAGCTGTTCTCCACATGCCTTCATGATCCTTTTCACCTGCTCGTCTTGCGGTTAATGTTGCTGCAGCAATACCGATACCTACCGCAATGGCATAAGCGAAATTGATGTAGTTGTCCGTAATTCCTACAAGCCCAAGGACTTTATCGCCTAATTTAGCGATAATTAAAAGGTTGACGCTCACGAATACGGATTCCATCACCAGTTCCATCACCATAGGAATGGCTAAACTAAAGATGGAACGGTTAATACTTCCGGTGGTCAGCTCCATTTTTCTTCCGGCTAAAGCCCCATAAGTAAAAACCGATCCTTCTTTTAGGATGTTAAAAAGTTTCCTCATACTACAGATACCGAATTTTTATTCGCGATCTGGTATAAAGGATTAGGCAGTGCGCCGTCTTTCCTTGGAATGGCAAATGCCCTGTTCTCGCTGTAACCGTTATTTTTCAGGCGCAGGCTATTGATGTAAAACCTTTTAAATGAAGGAACGTACAAGTCATATTTTTCATACCGTTCCTGCAGATGGGCGTTTTCTGTTTTATAACTTTCTATACAGTGGTGGACAAGAGCCCAAAAGGTTTGCTCTTTGACGTTTGAATAGGTATGCAGTAGGTCTGAAAGGTACCTGAAGAAAGCATCAAAGACCCCCAATAAGATAAAAAGCGGTACATTTTCTTTGTTAGAAGACTGTATAAGCCCATCGGCAAGATGTGAAGGAAGTTTTTCTCTGGCTTCTTGGGTAAGGACAATATCATCTACGAAATCTTTGATGACAATTCTCTGCGGGACACCATTTTTCAGGACAATCATAATGTTTTCCCCGTGCGGGGTTACACACAGCGAATGGGTATAATAGATGTGAAGCAGAGGGGTAAGGTAAGCATCGAGATAAGCTTTCAGCCATTCTTTAATGCTTACTCCTGCTTTTTCTGCAAAAGCCTGGACCAGGGGCTTGCCATGATCGTCTACATAAAGGAGCGATGCCATCGTTACCATCTGTTCATCCTCTTTCAGGTAGTTCTCAGCGCTTTCACGCCATAAAGCCCCAAGAAATTCATTGTACTGATACGGTATCTGGTCTATGGATGAATATTGCGGATGCAGGTACGTGACTGAAGCTTCCTCTCCTAAAAATATGGTTCCTTTGCTTTCAAGATACGCATCGTCTTTGATAAGGCCTTTCACCCATTCCGTGATGGACGGTGCTATTTTCATCTGCTTGGGAGACAGGCCTCTGATGTTGCCTGTACTCAGAATAGAAACGGCAGTTTTCAGATACCTTTTTTCAGGATGATCTGTGTTGTACAATGTACGGATGCTCTGCTGCGGGCTGTAAACATCTTTTCCTTCACCAAGATTAATGAGAAGTCCGGAGGCAATATCTCCCGCAAATTGAACCTGAAGCTTATGTTCCCATTGCCAAGGGTGGACAGGAATAAAAAGATAGTCATCAACTATTTTTCCTTCATCAGCAAGTCTCCGTTCAAAGCTTTTGTAAAGATCATCACCAATCTCCGAACGATAGAACTGTTCTGGGTTAATATGTTCCAATGCCTGGAATGTCGATCTGCTGCGATGGGAAGCCAGCCAGATGACCTTTAGGTTTTCATGGGCTTCAGGAGCAAAAGTCTTTAAATCCCGGGGTGAAAACCCTAGTCTGCTTTTATTGACGATTACCCAGGGATGACCTGTCATACTGTGTTCCACCGTCTGATAATCAGCTCTTGCCAGATCTTCTGATGTAATGATTCCCTTAGATAGAATTAAAGCATCACAATACAGGGTATGAAGGAGCTCTTCTGTATATTTGGCTAATGTGTTAGGATCGAGATCAAATACTGTCTGCATTTCTCTGAAAAAATCAGCCACTTCAAGGACGGATTTTTTTTCTCCGTTTTCAGTTTTTGTAATGCTGTCTTTATCAATATGCCAGTAATCCATCATCCTTTCCTGTCCTCTGAAGTTATAGGTAATATTTTCAAAACCTGTCTGAATGGTAAAAAAGGAAAACCCTTCTTCATCCCGGTAAGAAATTACTGGTTTCAAAAGTTCTTCATGCATGAGTTCTGCAAACGTTTTTGCCATTAAATTCCTGTTGGCCTGTTGCCAGTTTTCCTGGCTTATGGTATTTTTTAAAGTGGTGTTCATTTTCTGTTAAATTTGGATGGTTGGTATTGGAGCATATTTTTCCACATCAAAGTCCTGGAAGGCAATTTTTTTCTCGATAGGGTAATGCTCCCTCCCCAGAATATCGTTGATGATTGAAGAATTACGGTAAGCAGCCATTCCGAGGTCGGTTGAAATATAGCTGTGGGTATGCACTTCTGCGTGGAGAACATAGATTTCTCCGCCATTATGGTCTATGGAATAATTCCTGTTAACATCAAACAGTCCATCGGCATCTCTTTTAATTCTGGATTGAATATTCTCTAAAAATGCAGGCTCCTGATAACGATATCCGGTTCCAAGAATTAGATAATCTGCTTGTTGTTCATAAGGGATTTCCTGCTCCAGCTGGGTCAGTTCAAGATTGATCAAGTGTTCACTGCTATTGTCAACACGATTGAGCTGGCTGTTGGGGATAATCTTAAGATTCGGGTCAGCATTATCGATATTAAGATCATAAATGAAATCATAAATATCATTAATCAGATCATAATTGATCCCTTTGAACTGGCTTTGCTGCTTCCTTAAAATAGCCTTTTTTGCTTCAGTATTTCTGTTATAAAAATATTCAACATAATCGGGGGAGGTAAGTTCCAGAGTCAGTTTAGAATATTCCATCGGGAAAAACCTGTCCGGCCTTGAATACCATCCTAATTCCGTATGCATAGATCTATGCTGAAGGAGATCATAAAAAACTTCCGCTGCGCTTTGCCCTGAACCGATCACAGCAATTTTACGGCCTTTTGAAAGAAGTTCCTCTTTACGGTAAAGATAGCTGCCGGTATGCAATATACGCTGGTCATCCTTAGGAATAAAGGACGGGATGTGAGGCTGTGTTCCGGTTCCCAACACCAAACGTTCTGTTCTGAATACGGTTTTCGCTCTGGTCTTTGTATGAAGCGTTGTTACATGATAAAGACCGTCCTTGAAATGGATCTCTGAAACCTGGGTTGAAAACCGGCATTGGGGAAGTTGTTCAATTACCCACTGGCAATAGCGGTTGTATTCTTTTCTTGGTATAAAGAAATTCTCCCGGATAAAAAACTTGTACAGCCTTCCTGTTACTTTCAAATAATTCAGTAAACTTAAAGGGTTGGTAGGATCTGCCATGGAAACGCAGTCACATAAAAATGGGGTCTGCAAAGTAACGTGATCGATCATCAGTCCGGGATGCCAGTCGAAGCCGTCTTTCTGATCAAGAAAAAGAGTTTTTAATTCCGGAATGGGATTTGACAAAGCTGCTAATCCCAGATTAAATGGTCCTATTCCAATGCCGATGACATTATAAATGGGTTCATTGTTCATTTTTTGTGATGTTTGTGGTGATTGCTATATTTTTATTGTGTGGAAATTTCTCCCAGTACCATTCCCGGTAGCAGAAGTTAAGATTAGCTTTTTTGTGGGGCATTTCAATAACCTTATCCACTCTGAAGCCTACGTGTGCTTTATTCATCATGGAGGCAAGAGAATCCACAGATCCTTCACCAACCATTTTTCCTACTTCCGGCTGTGCAAATACATAATCTACCATAGATTGTGTGGATGGCGACACGTATTTTTTCTTCGGATCGGTAGGTGCGATGAATTGATGGGTTCCGTAGTCTGTGGGCAAAACTTCATAATAATCGCCAACAATATCCCTGCACGCCCAGTACACCTCAATATTACAGCTGGCTTCGCCGTTGCTTGATATAATGTAGCTGTGTGCTTCGTCACTGGGCAACATCAACCTGTAATAGGTTTCAAGCTCATCAATGGGCCAGTTCATCTGCCAAATTTTTATGGCGTGTTCCCTGTTAAACCATTCATGAAGCATTTCAAGATCTTGTTCCAGATCAATAGGCCTCATGCTGATGGTAACATCTTCTTTGGCGAAATAACGTTTGAAGACCACTTCTGTTCCCTTTGGATGAATCAACTGCTCCGAAAAGAAATGCCTGTGAAGGAGATTGGGAACCTTAGCGTAAGATATGGAAGATGCATTAATTCCTCCGTCAACATCAAGAACAGCGGACCTGAGGTTCGATTTTACAGCCCAGTAACGCTGGTGCAAAGCATAGTCTGTAAAATCAGAAGGATCAGACTCATGAAGATGGGCGAATTCAGCATACAGGATATGGATGAGTTCCTTTTCCCTGATCAGCCCTGTCTTGCCTAATGAAGATACTAACGCTGCAAAATTACTGACCAGCAAATGATGGGAGATGATATCCAGAAGGCGGTTGTCACGGATGAAAAGCTCTTCGATTTCAGGACATTCTTGTATTGATTTTTTATACTTTGCTTTAAAGCTTTCCCTTAAAAGGTATCCTTGTCCGTCCCTCACATAGATTGTCTGGGGAAGGAGGTCATCATCCAGCCGGATAAGAAGATTTTGCTGATGAACTTCAGGAGCCATCCCAAATTCTTTAAAAAGTGTATTTAAAGGAGAAAGCAGCAGTCCGACATATCTTGTAAACCAGCTGACAATTGCCTGTTCCGGTTTTATTTGTAAATTTTCGGCAAGTGTGGTGAAAAAATGGTTGGCAAAATGATCATGGCCGGTCGATTCATCCTGACATAGCCTTGCCAGCAAAAGCACTTTATCCTGAGCTGAAAAAGGATTTTCACGAATTAAAATATTAAAGCTGTCAACATTTATGTCTTTAAAATAGACACTCAGGGTAGAAGGTTCGGAGAGCAATTTAAAGCCCGGAAAATCCACTTCAAACAAATCCTTCCTGTCATCCCACCAAACGGAAGAAGCATATCCTCTTCTGAGGTCTTTCAGGCTGTTGGTTCGTACAGACCCTGTCATCAAAACATGCAGAGAGAATTTTAACATCCATTTAAACTCAGGGCTGTACAGTGTTCTGATCGATGAGGTTGCATAAAATTCTTCTCCCAGTTTACCGATATGGATAACCTGCCCGGATCCTATCATTTCAGGATATTCTTCTGTTGACATCAGGTATTGTGCTTCCCAGGGATGGCAGGGAACGATATAATAATCCGCCATATTATCAAAGTAATACTGTTCGGGAACGGATGCGAGTATTGCGAAGATCTCTTTTGCGGATATTCCGGGAAGAGACTGTTCGGAAATACAATCTTTATGGATCAGGAAATAATCCAACTGAAATCCATGCCCGAATTCAGGCGCATACCGCTTTTGTTCTTCTTCAGAGAATCCCATTCTGGATTTGGTGAAAGGGTGGAGATTATGTCCTGCAGGAAGCATCTGTTCCGATTCAAGAAATGAATAGCCTATTGTTGTTTGCCTTTCTAAAATGGCTTCCGCTGTCAGCTGAAGGTTTCTTATACTGCTTTCAACTCTTTCGATGAAGCGCGCTGAACCTTTCTCATTGAAAGTGTCGCAGAACTCTCTGTAGATCATTTCAGTCAATTCTTCGAGATGAACCTCAAAAGCTTTGTTATGGTTGTGGTCAACTGCCCAAACCGGAAAATCATATTCATGAAAAGCACTTTCAGACCGATAGGAGATAGGGGCGAACAGGAAGAGTCCGCTTTTCTTCATCTCGAATCTCATATACAGGGAATACCTGGTTTTTCCAAGAGCCTGTGCTGTCAAAGGATCATATTTTGGGACGCCCTGGTAAAATTTTCCATTTCCCAGCTCTCTCAGCATTCCATTGAGCAATATTCTCAGGGTAATTTCCTGAGCTCTTTTCCCGGTATTATTTTTCTGGACTAAAGTCTTTTCCATGTGTTTTGATTTTAGTGAGAATTTGATGAATGTCTTCTGTAGTTGTGATCGGGTTTAGCAAAGTGAACTTCAGGTAGAAGTTTCCATTAACCCTGGTGCTGGCCACCAGGATTTCCCCGCTGTAAAATAATTTCATCTTGATAAACTGATTTAAAGCATCAGTATCTGCGATATCGGGTCTGGTGTACCGGAAAACGAGAACGCTGAGATCAGAATCGGAAAGAAGTTCAAAGTCAGGATCCTGAGCAATCATTACCGCTGTATCTTTAGTAAGATCAATAACAGTATCCGTATAATCCGCCAATTGCTCTTTACCCATCATTCTTAAAGTAAACCATAGTTTCAGGGCGTCAAACCTACGGGTACTTTGAGTAATGGATTTGTTGATCTGGGCCGGGATTTCTTCTTCATCCATTTCTTTTGGATTCAGATAATCTGCGTGATGCTTAAGAATAAGCAGTTCTCTTTTGTTTTTTACGATAAAAGCACTGCTGCTGATCGGCTGGAAAAAAGACTTGTGGTAGTCAATGGTTACAGAATCGGCTCTTTCAATGCCATTCAGGAGGCTTCGGTATTTTGTGCTCAGTAGCAATGCACAACCATACGCTGCATCTACGTGCATCCATATATTGTATTGTTCTGCGATATCCGCAATGTCGTCTAAAGGATCAACGTTCCCGAAATCTGTTGTCCCTGCCGTTGCGACAATCCCGATAGGGATGTTGCCCATCTGCTCTTCCCTTTTCATATATTTCTTCAGTAAAGGAATATCCATACGGAACCTTTCATCTGTTGGTACCTTAATAATGGATTTCTCACCCAGTCCCATGATGGAAGCATTTTTCAGATTGCTGAAATGAGATTTATCCGATACAAATATTCTGAAACGATCAGCTTCAGGCGGCAAGCCATCCGTTTTGATGTTATGCTGATATCTTTTCTGTGAAAAACAGTCACGCATCATCACAAGACCCATTAAGTTGCTCTGTGAACCTCCCGCAGTGAAAACTCCGTCACTGCCGTTCACGTTATAACCGATCTGCTCAGCGGTCCAGTCAATAAGTTTCCTTTCCATGAAAGTTCCTCCCGCACTTTGATCATAGGTATCCTGAGAAGAATTGATGGCGCTTACCAGAATTTCTCCCGCCAGTGCCGGAATCACAACAGGGCAGTTAAGGTGTGCTACATATTGCGGCAGGTGAAATGCCGTAGCATGTTTTACGTAGATATCGTCTACCTCGGAAAGAAGTTCGCTGTAGCTTGACAGTTTTTGGTTAAGATCAATTTCCTGCACTTTCCCTTTCATTTCTTTGGCTTCTATACCACTGAACGGTTTGGTATTTCTGTAAAGGAATTCCTGAACGAGATCCGCTGTGGTATCAATAGCATTTCGATAGTGATGGTGATTGTCAGGATGAAAAATATGTTCGAAATTTCCCCAATCCTGAGGTAAAACTTCATTGGCGAGTTCTCCGGTGGATGTTAAATTGTTATTCATAAAAGTTTTTTAGAGTGATGTTGTAAAATAGAAATGTGGTGTATTATTCTATATGAAATAGTGTAGTATTTTGGTAATCAGTTTTTTAAGTTTTCATTTTTTTTATATTTTATTTGGTGGTTGGTAAATTATTCCTAAATTTGAACTCGTTATTATTATTTAGAATAATTAAAAACAAATATATTAATTATTATCACACACCAAACTTATTTCCTATGAATTTTACAGAAATTTTAAAAGAGACTCCAAAAACTCAAGTGAAAGTCCTTCCGACAGTGATTGAAATCACTGCACAGGAACGCAAAATGATCAAAGACGCGGCAAAGCACCTCCAGAAAAAATACGGAGACTATGAAAACCGTGACTGTATAAAGCAGATTCATCAGCTTGCCTCATATTTTTTACCAGAAAGGATTTTAAATATAGCCGCTGATTTTTCCAGTGATTTTTCCGAAACCCAATACGGAGCCTTAATATTTAGAGGGCTGATGGATGTGGACCAGGAAAGTATCGGAGCGACGCCTCCCAACTGGCAGTCCGCAGATTATTCCAAATTTAACCTGTACGGTTTTGCCTGTGCCTTGATTCATGGGGCATTACCCTCCAAACCTGTACAGTATTATTCACAACGGAAAGGGGGAGGACTGATCCATGCGATCATTCCCGACGAAAAAATGAAAGAAACACAGACAGGCTCAGGATCTTCAACAGATCTTTACGTTCATACCGAAGACGCTTTCCTGAAGCATCAGGCAGATTTTTTAAGCTTTATGTATATCAGAAATGAAGAGCAGGTTCCTTCAACCCTTTATTCTATCCGTTCGCATGAATCGATCGGAACAAAACATAAGCCTCTTTTTGACCGGATTTACAAAATCCCTAAAGATGCCAATCTGGAAATCAGTGAAGATGAAGAAAATGCTTTAGATGCTGTTTTGTATGGCAATCATCAGCTACCGTTTATGAGATTTGACGCGGCGGAACAGCTATTCAATCCGGGGATCAGGCAGACTGAAGAAGCACATCGATACCTGACTGAATTCTGGGAAGAGGCACGGCATCTGATTTATTCCGGATTTACGCCGCAGGCGGGAGATGTGATATTGGTGAACAACCATTTATGCGCTCACGGGAGATCTGCTTTCAAGGCAGGCGTCAGGAATATAAACGGAGTAGAAAATAAATGTGAAAGAAGGATTATGCTTCGTATGATGAGTAAGGTAAGCCTGATTGATATGAGGGCACATACGCTTACGGAAGATCCTTTCTTTGTCATAGAAGAACATTTAGGGAAAAACTTTGAGCTGCTGTAGCCGGAAGTCTTACTGATTGTTGGATTGATACTTTTTATTGTAAAAAAGTATTGCAAACAAATGGTGTTGCCGGAAGACAGGCAGCGCCATTTGGTTTTTGAAGCTTATTTAACGTGTATCAGAAGATGCAGATCATAGTATAGTTTTCATCCACATGTGTTTTGAGAACATTATTTTGTTTATTTTAGACGCATCAAAATCCTATTTCCGCTATGACTAAAAACTTGCTGTTTATTTTTCTGTTAAGCCTGGTGTCTGGTTTCAACTGCAGAGCACAGAACCGCACAATACTTCCTAAGGATGTACTTCCGTTTCAGGTAACCGCCGAAAAATCCGTTTATAAAGGTAAAAATGCCTTAGCCCTGCAAATAAAAGGTCAGGCTGACGGAGACAGGACCTTGGCCATTTTAAAAGATGTTGATTTTCATAACGGCACCATTGAAGCTATGGTTTCCGGGGAGCCACTTGCCAACGCCGGAGCAACAGCCCGCGGTTTTGTGGGGATTGCATTCAGAGCGGCGGCTGATGCTTCCAAAATGGAGGTTTTTTATCTGCGTCCAACCAATGGCCGTGCCGATGATCAGCTGCGCCGGAATCACTCCAGCCAGTATATTTCTATTCCTGGATATCCCTGGGAGAAATTAAGAAAGGAAACACCGGGAATGTATGAGTCCTATGTGGATATACAGCCTGCGGAATGGATCAAAATAAAAATCGTGGTAAAAGATGAAACGGCCAGGCTGTATGTGAACGGAGCTTCCCAGCCTACGCTGATCGTCAATGACCTGAAGCAGGGCAAAGATCTGCGGGGAAGTATCGGGTTATGGATCGGCCCCGGAACATCAGGCCATTTTACGGATGTTAAAATTATGAAAGAGGATTGAAAATAGGCTGATAGATAACCATTTTAAATGGAATGATCTCATAAGTAATCCTTTTTCAACCTCAGGTAATACAAAAACAGCATAAGAACATGAACGGCTGATTTTTATTTTTTAAAATAGGCCTTTAATATTCCGTAAGGTGTATCATTGGTATTGAAGAAATTTTATTGATAGTCAGCCTTCACTTTATCCAGGATTCGGATCAAATTATATCCTGTAGAATAAAAGTAGTTGATACTCTCAGTTTGGTATTGCCACGGTTCTTCATCAAGCTTAAAATTCTGATAAGCATTCTCCTTGTAGGCAGGATCGTTTCTTAAAAGGTATTTATTTTCAGGAAAATATTGATAGTTTTCCAATAAAGCCAGTTCAACGTATTTTGCGCTGCCTTCAATTTTCTCATAGAAGTTCTCATTGATACTGAAATCATCAAGAATAGATTCTGCTCTTTTCTGTCTCGCATCGCGAAGCGATATGTATTGTTTCAGTCCTTTTCGCAGTTCTTTTCCGGATTTTACCTTTAATAAAGAAATCAGCAGCATATTTTCAATTTGTATACTTTCCGCAAACCATTTTTGTTCAACAAATAATTTCTGTAATTGACTTCCACGTAAATGGATCACCTGATTACTGTACTTTAGCGTAGGGATATGTTGCAACTGATATCCGTGAAATAGCTCATGAACCACCATCGATGCCCATTGTTGGAGACTTTGCAGGTCACTTACTTTTCCCCTTGCTGTTTCAAAGTCGCTGAACATCACAATAGGTTTCTGAAAATATAATGCCGTACTATCGGTCAACTCTACAGCAGTCTCCATGTGAAACGGGTTTTCATCAATACGTTTGGTCTTAAACATGTCAATTCTCTTAAGCGGGCTGGTCTTTTGTGTTACCTTTTGCAAAATCCCCGTGTCTGCATTAAAAAAGTAACTGGACGAGTCAGTAAAATATACCTGAGTAACCCGGTCATTTTCAAAGTCTTTCCATACTTTTCCGGCAATAGCGTTTTTTAAGTCCTGTACATATTGTAATCGTTCGTATGCTAAAGTATCACCATGTTTTTGCGCAAAGCTGTTGATAAAGAGCAGTGATAGCATAATTGTTATGCGAATGATTCTAAATGTATTTTCAGACATAGCAGGGAGTGGGGACGGGTTTGATAATTTTTGAGCCGGGTATGGGATAAAGATAGTTAAAATAATCAACAGTATTCATGTTGTAAATATTTAATTTTAAGTGTCTTATAAAATAGATTTTCGTTTCAAGTAATGATTGATACCTTCAGGATACTCAGAACATGATGGTCTTTAACCGAATCGAGTATAGTATTTCCAAATCTCAAACTTTTTCAGATTAAAAGACCGTAAAAAATTAGTTTGGGTTTAAACTAATTAACGTATATTTGTTAAGGCTGTAACCGGGTTATTTGTCTCCTTAAATGCAACACTGAATCCTATCATGATGCAGACAATCATTTGACATTTGACTTGTTGAAGGCAAAGAAAATTATGTCAATTATGAAAACAATACTGGTACCGGTTGATTCAACGGCGACAACCGAAAATGCGGTTTTATTTGCAGCGCAATGGGCTATAAAATATGGCTATGACCATATCATCCTTATGAAAACATATGGCTCTGTATTCGGCTATGTGAATATTTCCGAGGGGTATACAATGGTGAACGAAGACACCATCAATAGTCTTCGGGAACATACGGAAGCTTTGCTTGACCGGCTGGACCACCTGATCAGGAGCACAGGTTTTACCCATGCGGTATCCAGGCTTACCAGCCAGCTCACCCTCTTGCGCAGCATCAATAATCATCTGAACGAAGATCCTACGGTGGAATTAATCATTTTAGGAAGTGACGATCAGTCGGGCGATAATGAGAGCTCTGTTTCGGAAAATATCATCAGCATTGCAAGGATAAGCCGGGTTAAAACACTCATTGTTCCCGAAGGGTATCATTTCAAAGAGGTAAAGAATGTCCTTATTCCATGTGATATCAGCCGTGCGGACCACCTGGAGCGGATTTCCGGGTATAAGCCTTTTTTGAAAAATAAGAACAATCATCTCATGTTGCTTTATATTGATACGAAAGGGAACAAGGATGCCAGGGATCATAATAAAGAGGTTTGGGAAAATTACGTGAACAACTACCTGAAAGATATACCTTACAGCATTCATTATTCTTTCGGTAAAGAAATCGTAGGAGGGATCCTGTCTTTTGCGGCCGCTCA
The DNA here is from genome assembly GCF_030818575.1 of Chryseobacterium camelliae. Classification (NCBI taxonomy): domain Bacteria; kingdom Pseudomonadati; phylum Bacteroidota; class Flavobacteriia; order Flavobacteriales; family Weeksellaceae; genus Chryseobacterium; species Chryseobacterium camelliae. Next base: position 1,932,535 of record NZ_JAUTAL010000001.1, on the reverse strand, counting down.
TCAAACGGATCTTATCATTGCTTTACCCGGCGAGCACAGTTTTCTTTATTATATGGCCAATCGAAGCATTTCAGAGGCGATTTACCAGAATGTCGGCCGTCCGGTACTGATATTAAAATAAGCATCCATGATCCAAAACAGCTCATTTGCTCATCGTTTGCAGGATGTGTTGGAGCTTGCTTGTTGCATTCTCAATTTCATGGATCATGTCTTCGGACAATAATGGGGCATAGACTTCTTCCAGAAGGGGAATCAGCTTCTGCTGGTACCGTTCACCTTCCGTTGTCAGCGAAATCAGCTTATTCCGCCTGTCCAGCGGGTTGGTATTTCTCTGCACGAGGCCGCGGGCGGCCATGTTATCAATCAGGGACGTGATGCTGGCTTTATTGCGGTTGGTCTTATCTACGATTTCCTGTTGGTTGACGTTATCTTTATTCCAGAGGATATGCAAAACTTCCAGCATTTCAATGGTCAGGTCAAGATCATGATCTTTCATTTTCTTCATGAACTGCGTACGCACCACCTTTCTGATATCCCGCATCGTCTCTATCAGCCTGGAGATTTTGGACAGATGCTCTTGTTGACTACTTTTCATTCCGTAAAACTATAATAAATAGTTTGAATCTAAACCATATGAATCGACAAAGGCCTTTATAGGATCGTTAAATTCATGCAGGCACTACAGAAGGTTAAAATAAATCTGTGTAACGGGCATCGTCAAAAAATTAGGCACAGGGAAATTTCAGATGTAGGTTTTTGTACACTTTGCAGTATCCTGTAAAAATATACTTGTTACTGTACTTCTTTATGCACTGTAACAGATGATTTTTATATCGGTCAGTTCAACTTATTTTGCGCTGCCTTCAATCTTATCATTGAAGTTCTCATTGCTGCTGAAACCATCCACAATAGATGCTTTTCCCATTGCGAAGTGTAATGGAAAGGTAAGATTGTCACGGCAAAAGCTAACCCCATGATTTCATTTTTTGTATTTTTGTTCAGTCAGCCGGCTCCTGTTAATGCCTTACATTCAATACACTGCATGGTTCACTTGTTCTTTATTGAGCAAATAATTAAAGAAACTGGGTCAGGTTTATATCTGAAATTAGCAGATGCTGCTGCCGTACTTAAATAAAATTAAATCTATCAAAGCAATGAGCATAGAAACAGCAAAACAACATTTAAGCAGGTGGAAGAAAGATCATGAGATCATGATCCTTGATCAGTCAAGTGCCACCGTTGAGCTCGCTGCTCAAGCATTGGGGGTAACGGGTGGTGAAATTGCAAAGTCGGTAAGCTTTTATGATCAAAATGGTGGGGCCATCCTGATTGTTACTTCCGGCACAGCGAGAATAGATAACAGGAAATTTAAAGACGAGTTTGGTCAGAAAGCAAAAATGGTTTCTTCTGAAGATGTAGAATCATTGGTAGGACATCCTGTAGGAGGTGTCTGTCCCTTTGGAGTAAAGCCGGAAGTTAAGGTTTATCTGGACGATTCACTCAGGCATTTTGATTGGGTATATCCTGCGTGCGGAAGTGCCAATTCTGCTATACGTCTTTCTGTCCGGGAGCTGGAGCAGAGTTCAGAATGTGTAAGATGGGTTGATGTTACCAAAGAATAACAGTGAAGTATATGATTGCGAAATTTCATTATTGAAATTCATGAGAAATAGCGTTTAATTGTATTTAAATACTTAAGTGGAAAATACCAATATCACCTTTAAAGAATTCACAAAGACTTATATCCGGAATTTCCCCGATGGGTTCCGGTATCTGCAAACGCCTGTACAAATCTATGATATTGATGATTTATTTGTAAAAAGTATGATTACGCCCACACCGCTGTTGAAAGCCGATTTCAATTTCATTGTGTTTTCTACCAACGGGAACTTTGAACAGCAGGTGGGAAATGAAATCAAGAAAGTATCTGCAAATCAGGCTTTATTGGTGCTGCAAGGCGAAGTCACTTCATTATTGCGTCAGTCTCCGGATGTAAAAGGATATTACATCACATTTAATGATAAAATTTTACAGCAGGCTAAAGAATACCCTTATTTTACCAAACTGTTTACCGCAGCGCCCATCATTCAGCTAAGTAATAGTGACAGTACATTTATTGAACATATTGGTCAACTGCTGATTCAGGAATTGAATACATCGATTCCTGATGAACAGATTATCATCTATCTTTTTCAGGCGCTGCTAATAAAGCTGCTTAAATCTTCGGAATCAAAAAAAGGATTATCAAGGCAGTTTGACATTGCAATTTCTTTCAGGGAATTGTTATATAAAAACTATCTGGAACATTACAACGTTAGCGATTACGCCCGCCTGCTCAATATCTCATCCAACTATTTAAATCGTTGTATTCAAAATGTCTGGAACAAATCTGCCAAACAGTTTATGCAGGAGTTTATCATAACCCAATCTCAAAAGTATTTGCAGGATTTTTCCCTGTCTGTATCGGATATAGCCTACCGTCTCAACTTTAACGATCCTTCTTATTTTGGCAGGTTGTTTAAAAAAACGATTGGTATTTCTCCCCAAAAATACCGTTCAAGACTCATGCACGATGTGTCCGGGTAATGGAACTTTCCATCCACTCTTTTTTTATCTGAAATGGTCAATTTGCATCAAAAATACGGTTCGCTGATATCACCTTAAAAAAGGACGCATTAAACAAAAGCATAGAATGGTAAGTAAGAACATCAAATTTTTGATCATCCTGTTATTCATCGCATCTGCAAAAACTTTGTATTCCCAGATAAAATCCCCAACCCATAACGCTATGGCAACTATTTCCAACAAAGAGGTGGTTACAAAAATGTATCAAACCTGCTTAAATCAAAAACAAACCGAAACTCTTGAACAATATATTGATCTCAGTTATCTGGAGACCTTTAAAGACATGAACAAACCATTATTATCTGCATTTCCGGACATCCGGTTTACCATTAAAGAGATCTTTGAAGACGGTAATAAGGTGGTCACCGTATATGACTGGGAGGGAAGCCATCTAGGCGAATATCAGAAGATACCGGCTACCCATAAAAAAATAACAGTACAGGGAGTCAGTATCTATGAATTTGAAAACGGTAAAATTATCAATAGCAAAGCCATACCCGACAAACTCTCTTTTTTTATACAATTAGGGATGATCCCAAAAGACTTTATCTATAAAAATGCACCGAAAAAAGATTGGGTTTATTTCGTAGATGAATTCGAAGTCCCTGCAAAATCATACGAAGCATTTAAAAGCAAATTAGAAGATAACAGAAAACTGATCCAGAAATTAAAAGGTTTTGTAAAAGATGAAGTGATCGTCAATACTGACCAATCAGATAGGTTAACCATAATGACCATAGCCATCTGGGAAAATGAGCAAAGTCTGGAGGAGGCTAAAAAAACCGTTCAAAGTGAATATGAAAGCATTCATTTTAATCCAGCGGTATTTAATAAACAACTCAACATCAAAATGAAACGAAATACCTTTTCTTATATGGATTGAAATAGACTAATAATCATTACATGAAAACTAGGATCTGAAGATGTTTTTTAATTTCTGGAGAGCAAGTTATTTTCTTTTATTGATTTTTTTTAAAACGAATTCTTTGTATTTTTTAAAAATTCTAGAGGAATATATTCTAATCTAGATAAATATTTATCAAATTCCTTCGATATTTCAAGTCGTTTTTTAATATGTAAATTTTTATACTAATAACAAATTTAAAGTAATTTAAATTTCTTGTCCTGCGGGAAACCGTAAGTAGTATATTGTAATCTCCTTTAATTTTATCTATAAAATAACTTAGTATGGTACTAACCTTAATTAACATTTCATTTGGTATTGGTGAATTTTTTTCGACAACATTCTTAATTTTAATTATTTTATCATTCTGTGCATATATCTACAGGATTTCTAAATATGAAAAGTATAAGAAGTCTAAATATGCAATTTTATGTCTTTCAATCATATTAACTTTACATATAGTAGTCTTTCCTTTTCTGTATACCTTAATGCTTAAAAGTAATCCAGCTAGTTTTGAATTTAAAACTGCTATTCATGATAGTCGAAAACGAGTGGTACTTAATGAGTGGCTTGATGACTCTAAGGATATTAGTTATGAGATTAAATATCTTGAAAATATTAAATACTCAAATTATTCTATTTTAAATAAGTCATTAAAAGAATTAAAACAATTAACTTTTACAAATAGTAGTATAATACATTCAGATTTTAATTTTAGTATTCCTCATAGAAATAATGATCTTATGGCAACTATTTATATTTTTGATAAAAAAGGTCTTCTAAAAAAGAAATTATACAAAGGTGGAAATCAGATTGGATTAGATTCAATGAAGTTTGGAAGTGTAATAAACGAAGATATTAACTACCTTAAAAATGAATTAGACTATTATAAAGTTAAAAAAGCTGAATTAGATAAAAATAATTTTTGGACTTATGCAACATTACTTCCATTTAGTATATCTTCAATATTTACAGGGAATATGTCTCCATTAACACCAATGGCTAATATATTCTATACTTTTCATTACATTATAATCTATTTTATTGGTATAGGAGTTTTCCTTCACTTTTTAATTATAAATTTGGAATTAATCATTAGAAATCGGAAATCCTAATCTCAATTTCTTTACTTGAAATTATGCTGCGAAAATATAATTTTATATCATATTTTTATAATCTGTAAAGTATAATATTGAATTTTTCATATAGTACTTTATAGACGATTTTGTAAATTAGTTCTGTACTGTCTTCTAAACTTATTACTTTTTTAGGAGGCTGTTGGCTCGTTCTTCCATGTCGTGCAAAATATCCTAAAACTTCATAATTATTTGCGGTATGTGTGAATATTTTAATATCGTTTTCAAATTCTTTTAATAAATGTGATGAATCTTCTTTCTTAAGAAAATACTTAATATCATCATAGATCATATATAATAGCTTATAATCAGTATTTTTGGAAAGAAGAAAAAAGAGATTAGTCAAGTACTCGCTTTTAATTATTTTAGAGAAGAGGTCGTAAGCTAGATTATTAGTAATAAATTCGGGTGAATTTTTTAATTTTGATAGATCAAAGTCTATAAAATATATTTCAGGTTCATTAATTGGAGCTGCAATAATTTTTTTAGTTTGAAAATCATATAGTGAGTCAAGTTTAAAGTACTTCCTAAATCGTTTTTCACAAAGTTTAAAAATACCTTCAAAAATTGAAAGAATTTGATATGCCCTTCTGATAATTTCATCTGTATCTTCCAACTCATTGAGAGCTAATGATGAAAAATAGAATGATTGATGATGATTATCATCATATAATTCAGACCAAAACATTGCATCTTCAGTAGAATTATTTGAAGATAAAGTTTCTTCTACACGAATACTAGATGAGGCTAAAAAAAAATATTTATAATCCATAATTCATTATAGTTAATTTAAATAGAAATGAAACTTTGCATTAATCAAATGTATAAAAACAATATATTTTTTTATGGCTTTCCAAAGCAAAAATAAAAGGTATCTCAAAATCTGCAATCAGTATTTTTACGGAATTTCTTAAAGATTTTGAAAATTTTGTCATAAAAAAAATCCTAACTTTTCGTCAGGATTTTCTCTTATTTTGATTTTTAAATTCTCTTTGTAGCTGATCAATTTCACTTTCAATTTTCTTTAATTCTTCGTCATTTAGTTTTCTAAATACGTATAAAATATCTATTTCAAAAAAATTACAGATTTTAAGAAGATTTTCAAGAGTTGGATTGGTTTCTGCTCTTTCAATTCTACCAACATGGTTGCTTGAAATATTGAGCTCATTTCCAAGTTGCAATTGTGACAGTTGTCTTTTGAGCCTATGCAACTGAATAAGCTTACCAATTTGAAATTTTAACTCTTCTATTTCCCATTTATACATGTAGTAAAGGTTGAACTTTCTAATATTTTTCATCAACACATATATGTGTTTTAATGTTTTTTTTCTTACATTTATAAAAAAATACAAACCCATGAAAAATATAAAAACAGATTTCGAGGACCGGTTTTGGACTACCGGGAAAGGCTTCGGGTTGCAGCTGATGGAACATTTTTTTCAGTTCAATGAGCTGGATGTTTCCAAAGAGAGGCTTAGCAACATGATGAAGTATGCGGTCAAGAGGAACGGCTGGATCCATGAAGATCCTGCGGTGATTTTTCAGTTTCACCAGTCGATGAGGTTGCTGGTCCGGGCAGGCCATCTTGTGATGCAGAAGGAAAGGAAATGGACGGTCGATACCCGGCCGGAAAAGATTGCTCCATCGGTCCTTGGCCTCCTTTCGGAGAAAGAATACCGGAATCCTTTGCTGGTGTTCAGAAAAGCATTCTGGGAATACGATATCAAGGAATTTGATTATTTTATGTCCGGAATCGTCTATTTCTCGATGGGCGCCTACGAGAACCTGCCGGAAAGTAATATCGTGATGCCCTACATCCATACGGTTAAAATGCTGGATGCAGGGTATCTTATTCTTCAAAGAAAGAAGGAAAAGGAAAAAGCTGAGAATAATTCAGGGCAAGAAGGTTGAATGTAAATAAAGATTAGGAATGGTGCTGTAATTGATTAATTACGGATGATATGTTTTCTGATGCAAAGCTTTGATTTTTGCACCTGTTGATTATAATAGGACCAAGTATAGAATCAAATCCATCGGGTTGCTGTTTTATAAGCCGAAAGCTGTACATTCGTAAATAAATTACAATAATACATCAACAAATAAAAATAGTATGAAAACAATCCTAAAATCGGCTACTGTCTTAGTTGCAGCCATGACCATCTCCGTAAATGCCTTTGCGCAGGACACTAAGAAACCGGCCAGCCCTCCGGCTACGGCAACGGGGAAAATCAAAGATGCCAACATCACCATCAACTACAGCAGCCCTTCTGTGAAGGGACGTACCATCTGGGGCGGCCTGGAAGCTTATGATAAAGTCTGGCGTGCGGGAGCCAATGAAGCCACCACTTTTGAAACGGATAAAGACATTACCGTTCAGGGTAAGAAACTTCCGGCCGGTAAATACAGCTTTTTCCTGATCCCTAAAGCCAGCGGAACCTGGACTGCCATTTTCAATAAAGAAGCAAAGCAATGGGGTGCTTTTAAATACGAACAGTCAAAAGATGCGTTACGTGTGGATGTAAAAACAAAAGCTCTACCAACCACCCAAGAAACTCTGGTTTATAAAATCAACAATAACGGATTCACCATGGATTGGGATAAGATCTCTGTTCCGGTGGAGATAAAGTAAATGTAGACATAAGAAATTAAATCCCTGTTTTTAGGTGGTATTTTATTTTGAAAAATTTAAAGGTTAAATTTTTCACAACACAATTATAATAATTTCATATAATGTAATTAGTCAATACTTAATCTGACAGTTAGGGTTTAAAAATAATTGTCAGATTAAGTATTGACTAATTCAACCTATGTATTTAGACATTCGGACTATGTAAAAATGCTTCTTTATCGATCATCTATATAATTTTAGTTATGCCGTCTATATTCCTAAAATAGTTTTTCTTCAATTAATTTCACATCAGATTCAACTAGCTCTATTTCATCTGATTCAAAATTAATTTCAAACTCAATTGGTTTGTTATTTCTAAATTGAGTATTTAAAGAACTTAGTGAATCATCTTCCCACTTTATGAGTAATCTACAATCCATAATAAATTCTTTTATGATAATTTTTTTTCGATTTTGATTTTCTTCGTCATAATCAACATTAATAATAGTAAGTTTTTCGACATTATTCACAGGTCGTCCTACAGGGTCTTTAAATTCGTTTATTAATTTAGTTGTAACAAAATTTATCAATTCTTCATAAATTTTAATTCTATCTTTTTCTAACATAATTAATTATTTAATATCTTGCAGTTAATACTTAACTTCTTTAAACAACAATAATAAAAAATACCATAAAACTTTCATTCAGTATTTTTACGGAATTTTTAAAGATTTTGAAAATTTTTCACAAAAAAATCCCAACTCTCGTCAGGATTTCTCAATTGTATTGTTTTCTTAAATTATATTCCAACCATCTTAAAAAAGCTGGCAAGAGTTAAATTTCTAGCATTGCAAATTCGCATTATTGTAAGAAGAGCAATTTGATAATCTTTGTCATCTCTTATTCTTCGGACGGTCTTTTCATCTATATTATGATCTACTGCAAATTTGCTGTTATTGTTCATAGGAATAACCCATTCATCCCTTATAAATTCAACAATTTTTCTATTTGCTTCTGTCATGGAAACAAATAACTTACATATTCTTATAAAAATCTCGGACTTAAATCCGAATTATAAAAATTTTCCCTATATTTGTACAATAAGCTATGATAAAGTAGCTTTGCGATACTTCAACAAAATATAGAAGCTATTGCTTAGAATCTTGTAATAGAAAACTGGTAATTTTTTAAAGCAACAAGATGATAAGTATGAAGCTCACGACCTAGGCGTGGGCTCTCTTATCTGTTGCTAAGGTATACCAGTACCTCTATTACGGATATTGTAGAGTCCCATGCCGTTTTATTTCATGCTGTTCAGCTTTCTACAATGATCTATTTCTAAGCCGCTTCATTACATAAAGTATCATGATACGATACAATGGAGTGTACAATCCATTGCGGCTTCAGTGCTTTCACGGGAACACAGATTTTATTTCTATCCATTTTTCAAAATAAAACTCAGCATACATCGGTATGCTGGCGGTTTCATGCATTTAAAATACAAACCCATGAAAAATATAAAAACAGATTTCGAGGACCGGTTTTGGACCACCGGGAAAGGCTTCGGGTTGCAGCTGATGGAACATTTCTTTCAGTTCAATGAGCTGGATGTTTCCAAAGAAAGGCTCAGCAACATGATGAAGTATGCGGTCAAGAGGAATAGCTGGATCCATGAAGATCCTGCGGTGATCTTTCAGTTTCACCAGTCGATGAGGTTGCTGGTCCGGGCAGGACATCTTGTGATGCAGAAGGAAAGGAAATGGACGGTCGATACCCGGCCGGAAAAGATTGCTCCATCGGTTCTTGGCCTGCTTTCGGAGAAAGAATACCGGAATCCTTTGCTGGTGTTCAGAAAAGCATTCTGGGAATATGATATCAAGGAATTTGATTATTTTATGTCCGGAATCGTCTATTTCTCGATGGGCGCCTACGAAAACCTGCCGGAAAGTAATATCGTGATGCCCTACATCCATACGGTTAAAATGCTGGATGCCGCCCACCTTATTCTTCAAAGAAAGAAGGAAAAGGAAAAAGCTGAGAACAATTCGGGGCAAGAAGGTTGAGTCTACATAAAAGGTTGGAATAATAGACACAAGTGAAATGTATTTTTTCTGACGCAAAGCTTTGATTTTTGAAACTGTTGATTTGCCCAAGCTTATGCATCAGCTACGTTTCATCACCTACAAGTTTTCTTTATTAGCTCCCTGATTCATGGCTGTATTGAACTTTGCCTTTGTGTTTTAAAAAGCTCGTGAATACATAGGGCAGGGTACTGGGTATAGTAGGGTATAGGGTATCAGGATCCTGAAAAAGCTTTTCATAAATAATGAAAGGCTTTTTTTACAGCCAGGACAGAACGGAACTCTAAAATTCAGTTATGGAAGTTTCTATTTTTGTACTATTCCGTTTTTGTAGGTTTCTGTATAGATCAGCGGCCCCTTTTTCCTTGTCTTGATGATGGGGGCACCGGTTTCTTCATCGTATTTTTGCAATAATTTGTAAAACTTCCAGGTTCCTGTGGGCAAGCCGTTTTTATATTCTGCTTCCACATAAGTATAGGGATCTGTGAATTCCGGATGCTTCTGCATTTCTGCAGAGCTGTTGGCTTTGAATTCCAGCCATTTCCCTTCCTTGAGGTGGTTTTTCACGGTGCCCTGCTCTTCTTCATCCTGATAAGGACCATCCTTGTCATAGTATCGGGCAAATTTTCCGGAAGGCAGGACCTGGTATTGCTGCATGGGCTGGAGTCTAAAAGGCCCTTCAGTAAATTCATAGTCCTGCAGAGAGATGATATTATCCTTACCGATATGGAACAGCGTGTAGCGGGAGAATCCCATTTCACCTTCATGATGGAGGTATATTCTCTTCATATCCACAGGCTTGTTGTCTTTGGTTGAAATCAAATATATTTTTTCAATAAACGGTTCGGCATAACGAACAGTATTGTAGACGGCCATAAAGTGCAATGCATAGTCTCTGCGACACAGAAAACCGGATGCCATTCTGATACGGTCATATTTCTCATCGGTATTCCTGCTGAAAGGGAGATAGACATCATATTCCTCCGGAAGTGATACGAGCTCTTTTCTTATGGGGGTTTCAAATTTCAATGCATTGATCTGCTTCCAGGCATGCTCATCCTGTATAATGGATAGAGTGGTGTCAGCTGTGGTTCGTTTTGAAAGATCCGGATATCCAAAGGGCAGGCTTATACAGTCTGCCGTATTGGTGTTGAAGAGCATAGATGATTTATCTGCTGAACTTGGTTCTGCAGGTATTGCTTTGTTTTCCGTCTGAGCCCTGGTAGAGCAGGAAAAAAGGATAAACAAAATGCTGAAAAAAACGATATTGATTTTATGCATAGATATCTGATATTGGATTGAACCCATGGATATGCAGGTGATTATTGTGTCTGGGCGTAGCGGTATGGGTGGTGTGAGGGAGGCGTGTGGTGGCATTGTCTGCTGCACTGGCATTGGCGTTGTTGGAAAAATTTTCAGACCGGCCTAGTATAAACCCAAAATCATATAGGATATTCCGGAGAATAACCTCGCTGTCATAATCAAAATTAGCGGCGGTAAGAATCGTATTATTTCCATCCTGCTGGGTTGTCAGCAAATTCAGGTCTCCTGCTTCTCCATTCACGTGTTCTGCACTGGGATAGCATGATGCATCCGCATAGGAAAAGCCCTGGGACACGATATAATGATTGTGCCCTTCCTGCCTGAACTGGGCCAGGGCTCCCAAAAAACCAGCAAATAGATCGGGCTGAATGCTCCTCCTCCTCGTATGCTGAAATCCGTACCGGATGATCACGCCATTCTGATTATAATTGAACGCTTCAAAAATCTGCGGACCTACTCCAGGATTCGCTATAATATCCATATTCACAAGCTCTACATTGCCCTGTTGGTTGGCGTACCATTTGTCTGTTGCCCCATCACCAAGAGTCCCGTTGGAGTATACCAGCAACTGATGAGCATCTATCTGTTCTCCGGCAGCCCTGTTTGCAGAGTAATCTATGGTCTGCAAAAGGGTCCCTCTCTGAGCCGGCGGCGGGATAGCATTGACTCTTCTTTTTCGGGTGATCGTTTCTTTGGTTCTCGCGCAGATCCTGTGTTCATTATCGTTCTGGTCATAATAAAAATAAACCGCCTCCGCAGAATGATGATTCACAACTTTCTGGATCCTTCTTCTTTCCGGATTGGGATTGATCACGGCTAGGGTATTGTAGGTATTGCTGCCATGGTAAACAGCATATATATTTTTATTCACCACCCTGAACCTTGCCGTATCATCCTGTAAGAAAATACCGGCTCCGTTTACTTCCTGCTGTTCATCTCTATAAGCGCAGGGATGATTGTCTGTTCTTTTTACTACTACCTCCAGATTGACGCTTCCGTCTGCCAGTCGTCTGCTCCATTCATCAAAAGTGGCCCTTCCATCCGGCCTCAACTGGAGTTTAATAATCGCTTTATTGATGTGGTCGCTTTGCAGATTAGTGTAATGAGCATGGCTTCCCAGCCTGTTGTTAAGGGCATCAAAATTTCCTACCTGCACGGTAAACAGCCTCTGCATCACATATCGGTTGGGAGATATAAAACGCATAAGCTGTAATGTATCTGTGTTTTCTGTCATGGTAGCAGCTGAAGGTCTTATCACGGCATCTATACTCAGGTCTGTCATATTGCTGGTCTCTATGACCAGATATACCGTTTTTCCCAATACAGCGTCATAAGGAATTTCCACCTGATTGTGATCCCGCTGTACGTGGGCAGAATCAATCTTTGTGAAACTGACTCTTGTACCATTATCTGTAGTTACTTTCTTGGCAAAATAAACGTCACTGATGCGCTGCAATGAGTCATCGGGAGTATCCGGAGCCGGCGGGCCGCTGAGGGTCTGCGTCTGCCCGGAATCTGTTATTGTAATACGTGTCGCCATTTTAAGATTTTTCTGTTTTTAATATGGGAGTTTCTGATATTCCTGACGAGGATGGTCTGTGCTTTTATTTTCGTTCCCTGAGAGAAAATCCAGACCTCCGAATAAAGACATACCCTGCATGGTATCATCCTTCCTGATTTTCTTACAGCCTGCTCTGCAATTCTTCATTTCATCTTTTTTATAATTCCTCATGGCTGATCTCTTTTATATGATAGATAATTTTCTTTTGATAGTTTTCTCCCAGAGAAAACTCTATGGTCAGTTTATGCTCCAGCACTTCTTTGGTTGTAAAGTCTAATAAGATCTGCCCTTTATATTTGTCCAGTTTCGGAACATCTGCTTCACGGTAAGCGATTTCCTTTCTTTTCATTTCTCCGTAAAACATTTCCCAGTTTTTCTCTGAAGGAATGGTGCCTGCATATTGTACCAGTAATAATTCATCATCACAGCGCATGGCCTCCGTCTGTATACATTCATCAATATCTATTACGGTATTATCCATAAGATTACGGTAGCGTACGCTATGCTTTATCTGATGATCTTTCTCATACCTTCCGTAAAATTGATGAAGGATCATCCCAAACTGATTGTTTTTTAAAAAATCCTTACCCACAAGATTTTCTTTTTGGTAAAATCCTCTTAAAAATTCATAAAAATCTTCTGCCTTTTTACCGACATAAGATCTGGAAAGTCTTTCTACCGCTTTTTCCATTCTGTCCTGAAGAGCCGGCATGTTCTGTATATTTTTTAAACGGCCGTAAGGATCAGTGATCAGCACTGCATCATGATTGATATCTGCAATTCTGGTTAAAAAATCTTTTTCGGACAGCGAAATTTCCTTATCCCGGTGCACCCGGTCGAAAGTCTCGATATGGTATTGATATACTTCTGTGTCTAAAAGCTTCAGCGTTACATGAAAATTTTTGTTGAGCTCGCTTCTGTGGGTTTTCCCATTGGTAGTGGTATACGCATTACAGGAATAGCGATAAAATTTCTTTCCTTCTGAAAGGTTCAGCTTAATCTCTATAGGAAATACGGGCTCCATAATTTTCACTCATTTTATAACTTGCTACTGCTGATTCAACCATTAGTCTATTTAAAAAACTACTTTCCCACCAGAGGAAACCCACTGGTTTTTTTTGTTCCATGACCCGTCACAATCCTGCTGCATCTGCCGTATTATTTTGGCTTTTTTCAGATCGATGATGGCACACGTATAGTTTTCATGAAGAGTGCTGTCTGTATCACTTTCATGCACATAATCTTTGATGACGGAATCTACCACAACATAGTTTGCATTGGGAGAAAGCCGGGAAAAGAGTTCACTTCCACTGCCTTTGTATTCATTTCCTTTACCCACTTTTATGCGTTTGTTTTTCTTTACAATATAGAGGTTGTACCATAATTTCATATTGCTGTTGTAGGAAGCATAGTACAATGATACAGTATCATTTAACGGAACAATGGTATCTTTCTTTACCATCGTATTCTGCACCTCATGATTGCGCCTGGAAACGGTGTTGCCACATGTAATACAGATCCCTAAGATCATTATGATGAATGCGCTTTTTTTCATGACAGATTGGAATTTTTTTTCATTTTTCCATACCGCTTATCCATATCGGTACCTCTTCTTTTATTACCGTAATCATCAAGGATTTCCTGCTCATACTCGCTGTGCATATTTCCCCATTCTGCTGGGTTCCTTGATAGATTCTCTAATTTTTCACCTTCTTTTCTGGTTTTATTTTCTTTAGCTGTGTTGGCATCTTTTTTTGCGAAAAAACGGCCCAGTGCAGCCCCGAAATCATCTTTTACAAATCCCGGTCTGTTAATATGGTGATCCAAAACCGTGGCTTTACCCAACTTTGATTGTAAATAATCTGATAATTTATAGGTGTAGCCTGTAGGTGTTAACGGCAGTACAACCTCTTTTAATCTTTTGATAAAATCCAGTACCTGTTTTTCCTGAAATGATTTATCGATAACAGCATTTACGATTGGCTGCAAAGGCTTACATTCTACTGTTTTTCCGAATAAAGATTCTTTACAGTTTTCTCTGATTTTATTTGATAATGTTTTGCCGGTAATTTTTTCCGCTTTAGGATCTGATGGATCTTTATAGTATAGAATTCCGGAGTCCACCGTCCATCCACATGATACAAACAGCTCGTCATATTTTTCAGGATATTGAGCCTTGAATTCTTCAACTTGTGTCGTAAACTCACCTTTTCCAGTATGGTCCACGGTTTTCTGCATGGCTCCGGCGGTTAATATCATCTGTTCACCGGAAAGGTCCCAGTCATAGGATTGAACGGAATCTAATTTTCCTTCATTTTCAGACATTCCCACCAGGATCGCTTTTTCTTCCGTTGTAATTTTCTTATCTTCAATTAAAGCATCCCAATCGGCATAATTCTCAAGCTTTTTTGATCCCCAGTAGGCTGGTCCGTATTTTCCGCTGTACCGGGTACAGGTAATATCATAATTGTTCCCACAATTACAATATCGGATCTCAAACCTATCATTGTCTTTATTCAGAAACTCATGGGTCTCATCCGGGAATTTCACTTCATCCTCCGTTTCTTTCACCTCGGCCTTGAAATACAAAAATGCATTTCTATCGTCTCTTTTGTTAAATTGATCTATCAGTTTTTTTAAATCTTCATCACTTTTCGGGCGCATCGTTATTTCTTTTGCGTAGACCAATGTTCCGTCAATGGTGAAATCAATAATACTTTTCTCCGTCTCACCATCCAGAAACCTGACAGGATTCTCATATATGTTTTCTGTATGGGTAAGCTTATTTTCATGGATTTCCACAGAGAGCTTTCCACTGGCTCCCTGACACTCTGCAACCACCCATACTTTCTTTTTAATGGTGGTGCTGTTTATTCTCTCAAAATCAAAATCGGGGCTGCCATCCGCTTTTTTTGCCTGGACTTCTTCTTCCCAGGTGATTTTTACCGATTCTTTGGCGCTTAACCTTACGGAGTCTTCTTTTTCGGCCTGAATGTTTCTTCTTCCTTTTTTTACATACTTCTTTTTTACATCAGATACCTGGCCGCCGCTTTTTACAGTATAGGTTTCTTCTTTAGTCTCCCAGGTCATTTTAGGCACCTGTTTCGCAAAATATATTTTCACCACATTCACTTCATGATCTACCTGATGCGGCAGATCATACACCTTTTGATTGGGGTTTGCTGCATATTCATCTTGTCCCTGTGCTTCACTCATACCATTTTATTTTGAGCTTATTAATTAAAATCCTTTCCTTATATTGTGTTCCTAAATCTTTGATTACTTTCAATCATAATTTTGAAGGTAAATCTTTCAGTAGCTATGAGCATCTATGCAGCTACGTCTAATCTTTTTTTTCAGAATTACAGTGACTAAGTACTGTTACGCTAAGTTTATTGTTTAAGCAGGTAGCTAAGCTTTCTTTTTTTGTATAGTAAACTGGTAACTCATTCTGTAATTGCCGTTTTCTGTTTTTCCTCAAATACTGGTCTGAGAATTACTGTTGATAAAGGTTCTGTACTTTTTAATAATAAAAAATGATACGGCAAAAACGAACAGGTTAAAAGGTATTGCGCTTACAACAGCTAAACCGCCCCAGGTTAAACCATAAAACATATCTGAAAATATTTTTTTTAAAAAATCAGATCCTTGGGGAAAGTAACCTGCATTCATATCAAAAAAAGACCATAAAAGACCAGAAAAAAGCAGAGAAGGTACGATCCAGAGCACATAAAAAATGAGGTAGAACATGCTGTTTTGAATCGTCTTTTTGGTTCTTCCCAATAGTACCATCGTTATCATAAAAAAAATAGCAAATATCATTATAAATGAATAAGGGTACGTCCAGTGATAGGCAGATCCCAAAGGAGACCCCACCACTTTATCAACGAGTTTATCCAATATAAAATAGAGTACTGACGTAGCGACATAAAAAACAACACTACATAAAACAGCATATGATAATCTATTCAATTTCCTGAGGGGAAGCATTAAATTCATGAGATACATTTAAATATTTTACATCAGTATATAGGTTAAAATCCATTCCTTTCTTATAATCTTTCCTCCAGTCCCTATAAGATTTATTCTCTATCTTATAATAAGTAGGCATTGTCGGTCCATATGGATTTACCGATACGGCATTATTTTTAGGCGACCAGTCACCCAGGTATTCACTGGCTGTTATAAAATCGAAACTGTCCTTTATGTAAATTCCGATTTTTGTGATTTTAACTCGATAATTATTGTTTTTCCTCGTAATTGTTCCAAAAGCAATGACTCTAAACTGGCAACTTGCCAGGGCCCCAAACAAATCGTCTAATGGTTCCATTGAAAAAACATTTTTACTGATATTATAAGAAACACTCTGATAGTAGTATCTCTCAAATAACGGCATGGATTCCTGCGCCTTTTGTCCTCCTAGCTTAGGCTGTTCGATATGATCAAACTTTTGTATTTTACTTTCAGATACCCCGAAATTGACTGTTTCGTTATCTTTTTTAGGAAGTTTTAAATTGACGTTAGGATTTTTTACCATCTCTTTAATCCTTTTTTTCAGGAGCTTTATAGCATTTTCCGATTTCCATTTTTCTGTAATAATCTTATCATATTCAGTTTTCATTCTGGGATATGATAATACCCAATCCATGGATAATAAGCCAACTTTAGGATCAATTAACCAAGGTTTATCATTTTCATTGCCAGTAAACCAAATGTCTTGTAGCATTTTAGCTTTTGACCATTTTAAAGCGGCTTCTATCTTTGGAACAAACTCAACTGCATGAATTTTGAGGTAATCAGTTTCTTGCGGCAGTTCATAGGTTGTATCTTCAAGTTCAATTTTTGCATACAGATATAAAATACTTTCCTCTCCTTTTGTAAACAGATCTGCGGTTAACGGGAAATTGATATAATTTTTTTCAGAGGCAATGATGTAATTTTTTTCATAGACATGATCATCATTAATGGGACCTGTATCTGATTCATATACCATAAATGTGATCTTTTTTCCTATGGCTGCTTTATTCGCTTCAAAGAAAAAGTGTAATTTTTCATCCCCATAAGGATGCAGCTTTATTTTTTGATTATTTTGATTAACCCAATACCCTAAAATGATAGTAGGCTTATCGTTTTCAATACTGGACTTTATACTCTGAGCCTTTGGAATAGGTTTGGCAACAGCCGTATTAAAATCAGGATCACAGGTGATAAAAGATTCTTTTACTAAAGTTGTTTGTTCCTGTATAATCGAGGTTCCCAGGTTTTGCCATGGACTCAATTTTATAACGCTCATGCAGGGTGGAGGAGACATGTTTCTTGCCGGCCATTTGGGATGTCCGCAGGTTCCTTTGAATTGGAGATTGACCATATTATTTCCGTCACCCTCTGTGGCAAATATCTTATCCTGAAGGTTTATTTCATTAGAGGTCACTTTCAGTTCTCCGGGCCCCTGGGCATAGGGGCACTTCAGCTTGGCGCCGTGCATGACCATTTCTCTTTTTTCCGTAGGAGAATCTTCGGTGGATTTTTTTTCTTTTTCTGCTCTTTTTTCAGAAAGTTTCTGATCGTGCGCTGAAGTATTCTGATCTTCCATGTGGTAATGTTTTGGATTCAATTGTAGGGGCGGAAATCACATTTGCAGTCAGCAATGAAAATTGATATTTCATCACCCGAAACAAGATCTAGCCTTTACTTACTTTAACGTCTTTTCCTCCCTGGAATACAGCCAGGGATGTTCCTCTCAGTTTTAAATCACCTTTAGAGGTCTGTATATCAGCTTCTCCGGAAATACTTTTGAATGCATTGCCGGTACTTTCCGTCTGATCCCGCCTTACGGTAACGGTTTTATTTTCTGAGGTCTGGGTATATCTTTTGGTAATAGATTCGGTATGGTCATTTCCAACATTCAGGGTGCTGTCCTGTCCAATCTTAGTGGTCATATTTCTGCCTACGGAAATGTGCATATCTTCTCCTGCAGTGAAGGTGATGTTCTTTGGTGCAGTAACGTGGATGTTTCCCTGGCCGTCCATAAAATAGGTATTTCCGCTTGGGTCTTTAATGGTTACGCTCTTTTCTGCATCATTCATGAGTACCTTAATACCGCTTCTTGTCTGTATTGATTTCAGATGGTTGTCTACGCCTCCTCCAAGGCCTACCTGACCATGAAACATACCACCCATGGCAAATGGGAAATCAGGATTGTGATACTCAAATCCTACCATCACCTGATCGCCAACCTCAGGAACGGCTACAAAACCTCTGTTTTGGGAGACTGCATCTGTTCCTCCGGCATCAGGGCTCATCATTCTGATAAAGTGTGTCGTACCATTGAGCTGCCAGTCAAACTGAACCTGTATTCTGCCCTGGTTCAAAGGGTCCGTGTTAGATATGACGGTGGCTATCTGTGGCTCAGCTCTCGGCATTTCAAAATCAGGTCTTGGCATAAAACCGGTACCTTCTGCTATGGCTTCAAAGCTTCCTGTATAATATCCTCTTGCATTCACTTCATGGCTCAATTCAGTGATCATAAGTGTTGTAAAATGGGAGGTTTCATTGGTGTCTGTCTTCCTCATGGCCAAATCTGCCACACAACCAATATACATGAAAGGAACGGTTGTCTGTCCCGTAACGGTAAAGACCTCTACCGCTTTACTTCCTCTTGCGCTCTTTTGAGAGTCGTCCACATCCAGAAACATATTGGCATTCACGGGAGTGGGGGTGAGGGAGCGGGTAGTAAAAATAGTTTCATTAAGTTCATAAGCTTTGGAGGACAATGCTCCCAAATGTTGTATACGTTCATCGGTACCCAACATTTTAGTATGGCTGCTGCTGCTGTAGCCAAAATATTCCGGCTTAATATGAACCGCTTTCAGCTCTACGATCACATCATTTACATTGCTGCCATATACCAGCTGGATCGGTTTTTCTGAAGAAGGAAGCTTCCCGAAATGAAGGACTTCGCCATCATAATAGAACTGCTCTCCGTAGGCTTCTGCAATCCTTTTAAGGTAATTGTAATGGGTCTCATTGTATTGTGAGCTGTAAGTGATGTAGCTTTTGTTCTGGGTGTCTACCCTGAAATCGAATTTATTGTTCCCGAAGGTTTCCCGAATGATCTGGCTGGCAATAATATGGGTATTCACCGGCTGATCTCCTCCGAAGCTTTGCGTATGCGGAGCCGCATCCATGAGGATAGTAGGGCTTTTTCCTTTTAAGACAATATTACCCAGGCTCATTTTTTCCTGACTGAAGGCTACCTGTGTGATGAGGCCTACAAATGTTCTCTCGGGGCTATTGCTTTCTGCATCCTTATATCTGAAGATAACGGTGATTCTTTTTCCTAAAAACTTTTGGGCCTGCTCCAGGTTGTGGTTTTGTCTATCACCCAGGGAGTCATGAGCCAATACCAGTTCAAAATCATGGTGCTTTCTTGCACTCTGCTGTAAACGAAAGTTTTTAAAGTGCTTGATAGCCCTGCCCTCAACCACAATTTCCAGCTTTACCACACGGTTGATACCCGCAATGTGGCTGTCTGAAACTTTCTCAGAATTTGAAGCGTTTTTCATAATATTGTGTGCGTATTTTTGGTATTATCTCACCGAATTTAGATAAAAAACACATTACTCAATGTAATTTATCAGTTAATCTGCAAAATTGTAGTAAAACTACGACTGGCAGAAATATGCTCAGAGTAACTTAAAGTGCTATACCACGAAGGGCAATGTATTTTCGATATACATTATTCTTCACATTCAAGACATTGTATGTGTGTGGTTCAACAGTTGATACATTCACCTGACTTAACAATTATCAGAAGGTTATTTTTTAAGTGTACATACTTCAAAATTATAAAACCGCATATCGCTTTGAACGTCTATGCGGTTTCACATCAATTATTGTTACAACTTGTTCGAATTAATTTTATTTGTTTAAAGCCTGTAGCTCTTTGATTTTATCAACGCCTTCAGCATCCAGCCATTCTTCAAAACTTGTCAGCTTTGGCATCCAGGATGAGATCAACTCATAGTCGATAGGATCATAGCCTTCTTTGGCAATCATCTCAACGAGTTTTGCAAACATTTCGCTTTGCTGATGCAGCATTTCGACAGGAATCTGTATGAATTCGATTTTTTGATTCAATTTGTCTTCCAGTAATTTCCAAACATGTTTGGGTGTTAATAGTTTACCTCCAAAATCAATTGTTTTTCCATTGAAATCATTATAGTGCTGAAATATAATACGTGCAAAAGTTCCGATATCTTTTGTAGCAACCCAAGGTATGGGGATTTCTTCAGGCAACGGATTAATAAATTTTCCTTCACCTAATCCGAAACTTGGTAAGAGTAAGTTTTCCATAAAGGATGCAGGTCTGATCACTGCACCTTGCAATTGACTTTCAAGCAGGTATCTTTCTATAGTAAATTTAAATTTCGGACGGAACAGATCCTGTTTGTCCGAAGCCATAACGGAAGAGTACAGCACGAACTGAATGCCCTGTTCTTCAGCTAATTTCAGAGTCTGTATGCCTAATGCTGCTTCAGCTTCATCGGTTTCCACATTTGAGATCCACACGGGAGGTAAAACGAGATACAAGCCATCTACTTTGCTTAATGCATCTTTTAAAACAGCCACATCTTCCAAATCACCTTTTACCAGTTGGGCTCCGGCTTCCTTCAATTGCTCAGCTTCCGGCGATTTCGGATTTCTGGTAAGTGCAAACACGTCAAAACCGTTTTGTAATAATTCATACACTGTGGCACTTCCTTGTTTTCCTGTAGCACCGGTTACCAATATTTTTTTCATGTTACAATTCTTTTAAACAAATTTAGTTTCTCTGTTTAGTATATTTGTATTTGGTAACCTGTAGGAAAGTACTATGGAAAAGAAGATAAAACCTTGTATAGAAAATGAGCAAATCCTTAAACAAAGATTTATAGCTTTACGGGACACTTTGGATCTTTTAAGCGGGAAATGGCGTTTTTCTATTCTTTTGGATTTGCATTACCACGAAAAGCTTAGATTCAAAGATTTTTTTAAAGTTTCAGAAGGCATTTCTCCCAAAGTTCTAAGTTCCGAGCTTTCATTACTGGAATCACACCGATTGATAGAAAAGAAGCTTGAATATACATCCACTCAGGATATTACGTATTATGTCCTGACCGAGCATGCACAGGAAATCTGGGTGGTACTGAATACATTGATTGATTTTGGTCTTTCTAACCGCGAACAAGTGATACAATCTCTTTCTCCCGGTAAGGTAGATTGATTATTTCATGAATTTACTAAGGTTACTTTAAGAAAAAGATGATAAAAAATATAAAAAAAACCGACATAAGAGCATTAAAACCTCAGATGTAAATCTTGTTGTGAACTTGACAGGACTCTGCTCACAACATCTATTAGTATATATTGACAGTATTTTGAAGGTGTTAAAAGATATATTAGTGATAATTTGGTATATAAAAAAAAATTAAAAATTTGTAATTGTATTTGAACTTCTTCTAATAAATTACTTGGTGACATAATTATATTCTCACAGGTGGCATTCAAAATCTATTAAAATTAGATGTGCATTAATTAATGTTGTAGTGCTAAAGTAGAATTTTCGCAGCGCGCATCATCAAAGATTGTTCACCAATCCTGAAAAGAAAAATAACTCCCGGAGATGTTTCCGGAATGTGATGGAAGAAAAGTTTCCATGAACCAAACTGCCGCTGCTCTGTCATCATCATAGGTTAATCCATCGCTGGCTGTCGGGATATTGCTGTTATAAACATCGGACTGACCAATGAACGCAATTTTTCTGGATTGGACGTTGATATGTCCTGCAAACAAACTTAGATAAAGTTTTCTCATAATTTTTTTACTTATGGTCAATATTGTTTATTCCTGTTGTTCCCAATCTATCGGCAAGCAGGATTGCACATTTCACCTTTTGTTCAAATGATTTGACCTTGCATTGATGAATGGATTTTTGCTGCAAAACCTTTGTCTGTCGAAGTTCATTAAAGGTGTGATGAGGGTGCTTTCAGAAGATTTTTACAATGATGTTACAAAACTTATAAAATTGTAACTTCTTAATATTGTTAGATCAATAGCCTAATGCTTAATTAAGATAAAATACTCTCATCAAAAATTGTTGGTGTAAAACAACTTTATTAATATTGTGTTAATATGTCTACGAAAAAAGTTTTTAGAACGTTTGGTTTTCCCAAAGTTTCTATCGTTTTATTTTTATTGCTGATGATCTCGCATGCCTGCAAGAATGCTTCCGAAAAATCGGATAAAATAAAAATCGGCTTTTCGCAAGGTTTGGGAAATCATCCCTGGAGACAGGCTATGAATCATTCCATGGAGATTCAGGCGTCTTTGCATTCTGAGGTGCAATTAAGCATTAGAAAAGCAGAAGGGTCGGTTCAGCAACAGATAGGGGATATTCAGAAAATGATTGACAATAAAGCGGATATTATCATTATTTCACCTATCGATCCTAATTCACTGGTTCCTGTGGTGGAAAAAGCCTTTGCAAAAAAAATTCCTGTGATTTTGGTGGATAGGAAAATCAATTCTGATAAATATGCCACTTATATCGGTGCTGATAATGTGGAGATTGGCAAAGAAGCAGCGCAATACATCATTTCAGATTCTAAAAATTTAAAAAAAATCATTGAAATAAAAGGTGATGATAATTCTTCGCCCACAACAGAAAGGAGTCTGGGATTCCGGCAAACGATCAAAAACAATCCGAATACGGAATTGATAAAAACTTTTAAAGGTCTTCCTGCTGAAGCATTCAGAAAAACTTTGGATTCATTAGGAAATCAAAGCCTGTATGTTTTTGCATTCAATGATGACTTGGCTGCACAAGCGTGGCAGGTAGCGAGAAATATCGGTGTGGAAAATCAAATCAAATTCATCGGTGTGGATGGTTTGAACACCAAAGACGGTGGAATTCAGATGGTTTTGGATGGTAAATTTAATGCCACTTTGCTTTATCCTACCGGCGGAACGGAAGCTATCGAAACCGCCATTAAAATTTACAACGGGCAAATTCCACCGAAACGCATCAAGCTCAGTACAACCATTATCGACAGGTTTAATGCAGAAATCATGCGCAACCAGTTCGATAAAATCATCGAACAGCAGGGTGTTATCGAAAATCAGGTGAATGCCATGAAAAAGCAGACCGAACTCTATTCTTCCCAGAAAGAATTATTCCGATGGTCTGTTGTTCTTCTGATTCTGATGTTTTGTCTGATTGCCTATGCTATTTACCTGATTTATACCATTAAAATTAAAAATAAACAGCTTACCCTCACTAATGAACGTGTGACGATTCAGCGGAATCAGATTGAAACCATTGCTAACGAGCTCAAAGAAAGTAATGAAGCGAGAGTGAACTTTTTCACCGGTTTATCCCACGAATTCAAAACGCCGATAACGCTCATCCTGAGTTCTTTGGAATCACTGAAAGATACTCTTAAAAGCAAAGGTACAAAGCCGTCTTATGAGCTGGAACTGATAAATAAAAATTCAAACCGTCTGCTAAGGTTGGTAGATAATCTTTTGGATTTCAGGAAAATAGAAAATAAAACCTTCAATCTAAGGGTTTCCAAAACCAATATTTATGATTTCACTTATGGGATTTTCAGGGATTTTGAAAATGAGGCCAAAAAAAGGAATATTAAGTTCGAAATCCATTCCGCAAACAAAAATCTGGAACTGTATATTGACAGAAACCTGATGGATAAAGTCTATTTTAACCTTTTGTCAAATGCTTTTAAGTTCACACCGGACAATGGGAAAATTGAAATTACGATTCACGAAAAAGGAAATCAGGCGGTTATCAGCTTTAAAGACAATGGTATAGGAATCCCGGAAAAAGAAATCAGCAACGTTTTTGAACCCTATTTTAAAGGTTCCAACAACCGGAAAAACAGCTCGGGAATCGGGCTTCATCTCAGCCGTCAGTTTGTGGAGCTTCATCTAGGGAAAATTGAGGTCAGTTCTTTTCAGGGAACAGAATTTAGCATCAGCCTTTACAAAGGGAATAAGCATTTCAATGAAGACCAGATGATACAAGAACCGAGTGTTATGGATGCGGAAACGTTGGCAAAAGAAGATGTTTTTGACTTGGTGGAAGAAGGAAGTTTTATGCAAAGCCAGGAAAATCCAGGTGATCGGTATTCTTTGCTTTTGGTGGAGGATAATTCGGATTTGTCGTTTTTCCTCAGCAATAAGCTTCAGACAGAATTTGATGTGATGGTTTCCGATGGTACAGATGCGATTGATAAGGCGATAAGCGAGATTCCCGACATCATTGTCTGCGATGTGAATCTTCCTGAAAAAAACGGCTTTGAAATCTGTGAAATTCTGAAAAAAGACCTCAGAACATCTCATATTCCTGTCATTCTTCTTACGGCTTTGAATAATAAGGAATCTTATCTTCAGGGACTGAAATCCGGAGTTGATCTTTATCTTACGAAGCCTTTCAGCTATCCGATCCTGACACAGTCGCTGCGTTCATTGCTTTACAACCGCGAAAAACTACGTTATTATTACACCAACAACATCGGAAGAATTGTGGACAGCAAATCCTTCGGAAGTATGGAGCAGACGTTCGTGAACAAGTTGAATCAGATCATCAAAACTAATATCGACAATCCAGATTTTTCAGTGGAAAATCTTGCCGATTTACTAAATATTTCAAGAATCCAGCTTTACAGGAAAATAAAAGCAATGTTTAATGTGAATGTAAGCGACTACATCAACAATATTCGTTTGGAACAGGCAAAATCGATGCTGCAAAATCCCGGACTGACGATTTCCGAAATTGCTTATAAAACCGGCTTCTCTTCCCCTAATTATTTCTCCACGGTCTTCAAAAATAAGTTTGGGGTTTCTCCGAATGTGTTTAAGAAGGGGTTTAGTGAGGAGAATAATTAATCCTTACAGATCTTTTCCTATGTTTCCCGAATAGAATGGTAAATATCCGTGCGAACGATATCGTTGTAAGCACTAATAAGGCATATGTATCCGGGTGAACAATGATGTATTGCTTTCTCAAAGTATTCATCTTATAAAAACCAAAGCCGTAAATTCCCAAAACCCCACCTCAAATTTCGGTCACTCTTCCCATACTAACATTCGTTCATATTTCTGAAAATCCTCATAATCCACGTAACATTTTTATAGAATGGTGTTACATTTTTGAAACATCATTATCATAGTTTAAAATTATATCAATTTTAAAGTTTTGATTTTCAGTTAATTAAAATTAGTTAACAAATAATTAACCTTGACGAAATATTTTGTTACATAATTAGACCTTCGCATTCCTGTCCCGGAATATATTAGCCACAAACAAAGTAATATTTTCAAAAGGTGAAATCGCTATGGTTTGTAAACACATGCATCAATGAAGAATAAGCGATTTTATTTGACCATTAAAAAATAATAAATATCTATATATGAATAAAATTGTGATGTGGTCTGTCACCGCAGCGTTGGCAGGATTTCTCTTCGGGTTTGATGTTGTGGTGATTTCCGGGGCTGATAAAAAATTACAGGCACTCTGGCATAGCTCAGACGCCTTCCACGGTGCGGTAGTCATGGGAATGGCATTGTGGGGAACCGTTATAGGAGCCATCTTCGGCGGAATCCCAACCAATACATTCGGAAGAAAGAAAACCTTACTGGCCATCGGTGTATTATATGCACTTTCCGCCATCGGAACAGCATTTTCCAACGACCCTTATCTCTTTGCATTTTTCAGGTTTATGGGCGGTTTAGGTGTTGGTGCGTCTACCGTTGCTGCACCGGCTTACATTTCTGAGATTGCACCGGCAAAAGACCGTGGCCGACTCGTTTCGCTCTATCAGTTCAACATTGTTTTGGGGATTTTGGTGGCCTTCTTATCCAATTATCTACTCAGCGGAATCGGAGATAACGACTGGAGATGGATGCTTGGTGTCCAGGCGATTCCGGCAAGTATTTATACACTTTGCGTGCTTATAATTCCGGAAAGTCCAAGATGGCTGGTATCCAAAGGCAGAATAGAAGAAGCTAAAAATGTAATGAAAATCATCAGTCCGGACCAGGATTCCGACACGCTCATCACACAGATGGAAGATGACCACGCCGAAGCGCCGAAGGAGAACATCTTTATGAAAAAATACCGTTTCCCGCTGATGCTGGCTTTTTTGGTTGCCTTTTTCAACCAGATGTCGGGAATCAACGCCTTCTTATATTATGCACCAAGGATTTTTGGTGAGGCCGGGTTGGGTGAGAAAACCGCACTGCTCAGCAGCATCGGAATTGGAATTGTCAATATGGTTTTCACCCTCGTTGGTGTTAATCTTATCGACAAAGTTGGCAGAAGAACCCTTATGTACATTGGTTCTATCGGCTATATCATTTCATTGGGACTCGTTTCTATGTCATTTTATTTCCATTGGTCGGGCTTGGCGATTCCTGTATTTTTATTCCTGTTTATCGCTTCTCACGCCATTGGACAGGGAACGGTGATCTGGGTTTTCATTTCCGAGATTTTTCCGAATCATCTCCGTGCATCAGGACAGGCATTCGGAAGCTCTACGCATTGGGTTTTGGCAGCGATAATTCCGTCCCTTATTCCAACGTTATTTTCAACGATTGGCGCCGGAACTGTATTTCTGGTATTCACGATCGCAATGGTATTCCAGCTATTATTTGTGATTTTTATGATGCCGGAAACAAAAGGTGTATCACTGGAAAAATTAAGCAAAACACTTACAAAAGAATAAACCCTTCAAAATCTTCGAGATAAAATAATCCAATGAAAAAAATAATATCAAGTTTAATTGTCGCGTCTGTCTTTTTTTCGAATCTCAACGCTCAGTCAGATTCTAAGGAAGAGCAGCTCTATCGACCCAATTTCCATTTCAGTCCTAAAAAAGGCTGGATGAACGACCCGAACGGGCTCTATTACAAAGACGGTGTCTACCACCTCTTTTTCCAGTATTATCCCGACGGGAACAAATGGGGACCGATGCATTGGGGACACGCTACCAGCAAAGACCTCGTGAAGTGGGAAGAACAGCCGTTGGCACTGTCTCCCGATGATTTGGGATACATCTTCTCGGGAAGTGCAGTGGTGGACAAAAACAACACTTCAGGTTTCGGAGATTCCAAAAACAATCCGGTCGTCGCCATCTACACCTATCACAATCCCAACCGTGAAAAAGACGGGAAAATAGACGTGGAATCCCAGGGAATCGCTTATTCTCTCGACAACAGCAAAACGTGGACAAAATATGCTTCCAATCCGGTTCTTCAAAACCCCGGAATCCGTGATTTCCGTGACCCGAAAGTGTTTTGGGATGCTAAAAGACAACAGTGGATCATGGTATTGGCTGCTCAGGACAGAACACACTTCTACGCATCAAAAAACCTGAAAGACTGGACATTCCAATCCGAATTCGGGAAAGAGGAAGGTGCGCACGGTGGCGTTTGGGAATGCCCCGACTTATTTCCGCTGAAAGTGGAAGGAACCAACGAAGAAAAATGGGTGTTGATCGTCAACATCAATCCGGGCGGTCCGAACAAAGGTTCTGCCGGACAGTATTTTGTCGGTGATTTCGACGGGAAAACTTTTAAGACGGATGAACTTTTTAATCAACAACTTCATAAAGAAAAAGCCGCCTGGCTGGATTGGGGAAAAGACAACTATGCGAGTGTATCATTCGACAATATTCCGCAGGACAAAAGAATCATCATCGGCTGGATGAGCAATTGGGAATATGCGCAGGAAGTTCCTACGGAAGCGTGGCGCAGCAGTATGACCGTGGCAAGGGAAGTTTCACTCAAAAAAACAAAAGACGGTTATATCCTCAGGAATGTTCCCGTTTCCCAGCTAAAAAATTATCAGGGGAAATCCATAACGAAAAAAATCAATGTAAAACCTGAAAATAAACTCTTGGGCAAATCGGAAATTGACCTTAGCAAAGCCATTTTAGATTTGGATATAAACAAAATGACCGCCGGAACCTACACTTTCGCACTGAAAAATTCATTGGGGGAAGAACTGATTTTCGGGATGGATAATAAGACCGGGGAACTCTTCGTCGACCGTTCCAGATCAGGGAAAACAGCTTTCGGGAAAAATTACGCAACGCCCGTTACCAAAGCACCGCTGAGCCGGGCGTATACCAATGCAAAAATGAAAGTGGTTTTGGATAAGACCTCCATAGAAATCTTCTTTAATAACGGTGAAAAAGTACTGACCGAAATCTTCTTTCCCAACGAAAATTTCTCAGAACTGACACTATCAACAGACACGAAAGGAAGCTCATTACATATCAATGCCCATCAGGTAAATATCAAATAAAAGCACTGAAAGGGCGCCATCAATAACATTCGATGATGCCCCAATATGAATTAAAATTTTTATTAAAACTAAAACTGTACGATATGAAGAAATATAAAATGGCCATTGCCTTTTGCCTTCTCCCATTTTCCTGCCTCCTGGCACAGGAAATCGTCAAGGGTAAAGTGCTGTCTTCCAATCAGAAACCGCTGAGCGGCGTTACCGTAACGGTTTCCGAAACAGGGGCTACCACGACCACCGACAGCAACGGTGCATTTCAAATCACTGATTTGCACAAAGGAAACAAACTTATTTTCACGTATCCCGATTACTCCACGCAGGAAGTGGTGGTGGATGAGAAGACCGTCCTCAACATTGTTCTGGCTGCCGATAAGGTGAAAAACATCGATGAAGTCGTGATGACCGGATATACGAAACAGAAAAAAGCCGATATCACCGGAGCCGTTTCCATCGTCGATATGAAAGACCTGAACAAACAGGCAGAACCGAATCCCATCAAATCCCTTCAGGGAAGGGTAGCCGGGGTCAACATCTCTGCAGACGGTTCGCCTTCCGGAGGAAATACCAAAGTCCTTATCCGAGGTGTAGGAACGCTCAACAATACCGACCCGCTTTACGTGATAGATGGTGTTCCCACAAAAGCAGGAATGAACGAGCTGAATCCTGCCGACATCGAAACAATGCAGGTGCTGAAAGATGCTTCATCCGCCAGCATCTACGGTTCCAGGGCAGCCAATGGGGTGATTATCATTACCACGAAGAAAGGAAAAAAAGGCAAGATGAGAATTGACCTCAATTATTATACAGCCTTTTCCCAATACGCAAAAAAGACCCCTGTTCTCAACGCAAAACAGTTCGGGCAGGTGCTTTGGCAGGCCAACATCAACGACGGCCTGAACCCGAATAACAATAACCTGAGCTACACCTTCGACTGGGGCGTTCAGAATGGGGTCCCGACCTTGTACAACAGCTATGTTCCGGAATACCTGGATGCAGCGAAAACCATCAAATCGGCCAACACCAACTGGTACGATGAGGTGTCCCAGACCGGCGTTGCCAATTCACTGGATGTAGCGGTTTCAAGTGCTTCTGATAAAGGGGCTTACTATTTCTCAATGGGCTATTATAACAATGACGGTATCGTAAAGCTGACCAATTTCAAGAGATTGTCTGCCCGTGTGAATACATCTTACAATTTCTTTGATGGAAAGCTGAGAATCGGGGAAAATTTTACCTTCAACAAAACCAATGAAGTGATGGACCCCGGTGTTCTGGACCCTGCTTTGAGAGCGCTGCCTATCATTCCTGTTCACACCGTGGACGGAATCGGGTGGGGCGGCCCGGTAGGTGGGATGAACGACCGTCAGAATCCTGTCCGTCTTCTGGAATACAACAAAGATAACGGCTACCGTTACCAGCGTTTTTTCGGAAACGTCTACGCCGAATTGCAGCCCGTGAAAAACCTTACCCTGAAATCCAGCTTTGGGATTGATTTTTCAAACTACTATAAAAGAATGCTGCAACGGAGCTATGTTTCCGGTTATCTTCAGAACAAGACCAATGCGGTGAACATCGACCAGTCCGATACCGAAAAATGGACGTGGAGCAATACCGCACAATACACTGCCAAAGCAGGAAACCACCACTTCGATTTGCTGGGCGGGATGGAAATG
The DNA here is from genome assembly GCF_030818575.1 of Chryseobacterium camelliae. NCBI lineage: Bacteria > Pseudomonadati > Bacteroidota > Flavobacteriia > Flavobacteriales > Weeksellaceae > Chryseobacterium > Chryseobacterium camelliae. Next base: position 1,902,258 of record NZ_JAUTAL010000001.1, on the reverse strand, counting down.
TACCGCGATACCTACAACAATACCTGGCTCAGGAAAGAAGGATTCCTGATTGAAACACCGGATTATATGTATCCCGATGCCGGAACCGGCGATGCCTTCAACGGCGGAAGCTCGACCTATTACAGCCTGTTGTCCTATTTCGGAAAATTCTCCTACGATTATGACAACCGTTACCTGTTCTCCGCAACCGTGCGTTATGACGGCTCTTCAAGATTCGGGAAAAACAACCGTTTCGGAACGTTCCCGGCATTTTCGGCGGGTTGGAGAATCAACAAAGAAGATTTTGCAGAGAAATGGATTCCGTTTTTCTCGGATTTGAGGCTGAGAGCAGGCTGGGGACAGACCGGAAACCAGGAAATCAGCAACTCGGCGGTATACTCGCTGTACATTGCGAATTATGCAGGCGGCAATCCCACCTGGGCAACTTCTTACGGTACTGCTTACGATATTTCCGGGGTAGGAAGCGGTTTATTGCCATCAGGATTTATTGCCACTCAAACTAAAAATGATGATTTAAGATGGGAAACCACTACGCAGACCAACCTCGGACTAGATTTCGGATTTTTTAATCAGAAGCTGACCGGAAGCGTGGATGTTTACAAAAAAGCAACCAAAGACATTCTCGTGCTGCCGCCGTATCTCGGGGTTATTGGCGAGGGCGGAAACCGCTGGATTAACGGTGCATCTATGGAAAATAAAGGGCTTGAGGTCGCTTTAGGCTATGCCGATAAAACGGCTGGTGGCTTTGGGTACGAAATTTCAGGGAACTTTTCAATGAACCGGAACAAAATCACAGAGTTGCCGCAATCGGTTATCAACAATTATGGCGGAAACGGAACGACGGATAATATCTTGGGAAGATCAATCAATTCAATGTACGGTTATGTTGCCGACGGACTTTTCAGGACGCAGGCCGAGGTGGATAATTCTGCCACACAACCCGGAAAAGGCTTGGGAAGAATCCGGTATGCCGATTTAAACAACGATGGCATCATCGACGATAAAGACAGAACGTGGATTGGAAATCCGAACCCGGGTTTTATGTATGGCGTTAATCTTAATTTCTCTTATAAAAATTTCGATTTGTCAACCTTCTGGCAAGGCATCGGCGATGTAGATGTTATCAATACCAAAAAATACCAGACCGATTTCTGGAGCGTGGACGATGTCGGTTCCAACAAAGGAACGAGATTGCTCAATGCGTGGTCGCCGCAGAACCCGAATTCCGATATTCCGGCATTGACGACAGTGGATAGCAATGCGGAATCCAGGTTTTCATCCTATTATGTGGAAAACGGAAGCTATTTGAAATTAAGGGTTTTACAATTGGGGTACAGCATTCCGAAAAATGTGCTGGAACAGTATAAAATCACCAATTTCAGGATTTACATCAGTGCACAGAATCTTCTAACCATCAAATCCAAGAGTTTCACAGGCATCGACCCGGAGACACCGGCTTTCGGCTATCCGCTTCCGCTGACGTTTAATTTTGGAGTTAATTTATCATTATAAAATTTCAATACAACTCTCGCTAAGTGAAAAACTTTTATTCAACCACAAAAGCTACAAAAGATGCTGATTGTATATATCAAGCTGAATGTGAAATATCAAATAAGTTCACAAAAGTTTTAAAATCTTTGATTTTAATCTTTTGATAACTACGGCTATCTGAATGAAAATTATAAAATTAACTTTTGTGCCTTTTGACTTCGTCGGACCATCGGTTTGTGGTAAATAATCTAGAGACTAAAAACTTTAAAAAATAATATTTAACAATGAAAAAATATATATTTCTAACAGTTGCCTGTACATTCCTTTTGGGAATGACTTCCTGCAACGATTTCCTGGACAATGAACCGAGAGGGGTGCTTTCCGAAGCCGATGTGGTAACTCCTCAGAATGTGGACGGTTTTGTGGTGGCGGCTTATGCTTCGCTCGGCAACGACCATTATGACACACCTTTCAGCCTTTGGCCTTACGGAAATGTACGTTCTGACGATGCCTACAAAGGCGGAAGCGGAACCAACGACATCCAGGCATTTCACTTTTTTGAAATTTCCAACAATATCCGTTCGGATTTTGGTGAATTAGACCGTCTCTGGTCTCTGCATTATGTGGGAATCGGACGTTGCAACAAAGCTATTGCAGCACTGAATCAGCTTTCCGAAGCGCAATATCCGAACAAGCAGAAGCGTATTGCCGAGATGAAATTCGTAAGAGGCCATTTTTATTTTATGCTGAAAATCCTCTTCAAATATGTGCCTTACGTAGACGAAAATACGCCGATTGAAGATTACCCGAAAATTTCCAACCGGGCAAAAACCGACCAGCAATTGTGGGACGCCATCGCCTCTGATTTTGAATTTGCGGCTGCCAATCTTCCTTCAACCCAATCCGAAGTCGGAAGGCCGAAGAAAAGTGCGGCGTATGCCTATCTTGCCAAAGTGCGGCTGTATCAGGCTTATCAACAGGACGATAATTATACGGTGACCCAAATCAACCCGGCAACGCTTCAGAAATCCATTGATGCGGCCAACCAGGTGATTGGGAACTATACTTTGGAGTCGGATTTTGGGTACAACTTCCTTCCGGGAACACACGAGAACGGTCCGGAATCGGTTTTTTCCATCCAGTATTCCGACAACGACGGAACACTTTTCGGAAGGCTGAATTACGGCGATGTCCTGTCTCTTCCGCAAGGTCTGGGATGCTGCGATTTCCACAAGCCAAGCCAGAACCTGGTAAATGCTTTCAAAACCACACCGCAAGGTTTACCGATGTTCGATACCTATAACGATACGGATTTGGATTATCATCAGCTCAACAATTACAAAGTGGACCCAAGGCTGTATCACACAGTGGCTTTGCCGGGACTGCCTTGGAAATATGAGGAAAACAAAATCTACCAGGAAAGCTGGAACAGAAGCCCGGGAACCTACGGTTATTATGCGTCATTAAAGGAAAATGTTCCGGTGGGCTGCGGCTGTACGGTAAACGTGGACCCGTTCTACGGCAATTCCAAAAACAGGATTATCATCCGCTATTCCGATGTATTGTTGATGAAAGCCGAAGCCTTGATCGAGCTTGGACAAATCAATGAAGCATTGCCGTTAATCAACCAGGTGAGGCAGCGTGCCGCGAACAGTACGGTTTTAACCGGAAGCTATACTACCAATAATCTGATTAGTAAATATGAGCCGGGCGTGAACTGTACTTGGAATCAGGATTTTGCCAGAAAAGCCCTGAGATGGGAGCGCAGAATGGAGTTTGCGATGGAAGGCAGCCGTTTCTTCGACCTGGTGAGATGGGGAACAACAGCAACGACTATGAATACGTATTACTCAGGTGAGAAAACAAAACGGTCGTATTATTCGCAGGCGGGATTTGACCACGGAATCGAAGAATACTGCCCGATTCCATTGGCTCAGATTAACTTCAGCCAGGGGTTGTACAAACAAAATAACGGTTATTAAAAACGAACGATTTATGAAAACAATAGGTAATCAATTCCGGATATTCGTTTTGCTGCTGGTTTCCGCAGTACTCGTCTGGTCCTGCGATAACAATGTGGAGGACGGGCTTGTAACGGATGTTCCGGTGAATGTGTCTTCCTTTAGAGTAAACGGTGTTTCAGGTGACATTGATAATAAAAATGATAAAATCACGGTAACGCTGCCATACGGAACAAGTGTAACCGCAGTATCACCAGCCATTGAAATTCCGCAGGGCGCAAGCATTTCCCCGGCTTCGGGAACGGTGCAGGATTTTACCCAGCCTGTAAAATACCGGGTGAAAAACGGGAATATCTACAAAGACTATCTGGTGACCGTTCAGGCTCAGGTTCCGATTATCAGTTTTAAAATCAATGGATTATCGGCTACCATCAACTATTCAGGTAAAACGATTTCACTCACCATGCCGGAAGGGACTAATCTTACCGCATTGCAGCCTGTCATCGAAATGCCCGGCGGTGTGAGCATCAGCCCGGCATCAGGAACTACGATTAATTTCAGCAGTCCTGTACAGTTTACCGTTTCCAATGCGAATCTGACTGAAGTCTACACGGCAAAAGTAACCACGCCGGTTTCAGGGCCAACGGTAGCATTTCTGGGAATGGCAGCCACCAGAACAGGTCTTACCAATCCTGATGAAATTGCAGCCGCAGACTGGCTTTTCGGGAAATATTCAGGAGCAGTTTATATTTCGATAAATGATATTTCTAATGGCACGGCCAACTTGACCGGAATTGATGCGTTGTGGTGGCATTTTGATTCGGCTACCGCTTTGCCGGGCGATGCACTGAATGCCAACGTAACATCGAAAATCAAAACTTATCTGAATGCAGGCGGAAATATTCTGTTAACAGGATTTGCCGCTCAGTATGTGGATGCTTTGGCCATAGTGCCTTCCGGAAAAGGGCCGAACAACGTTTTTGGGGATTTCCTTCCGAACGGGTTTGTTGATGCGAACAACGACTGGGGAATTTCCTTCAAAGGGAATGAAACGCACCCTGTTTTCGACGGGTTGCAAACCTATGAATCCGGGAAAGCCAATTTCCTTCAGAAAGGAACCTTCCGGTTGAATCATACGGCGTGGTGGTTCTTGCCGGATTGGGGCGGCTATGGAAACGGCGCAGGATGGAGAACCCAGACCGGTGGAAACAACCTGGCCAGTGAAGCCTGGGACAATACGCTGGATGGACGTGTAGCTGTGGCCGAATTTCCGGGCGGAACAGCCAATAAAAAATGCATCACCATCTCGATGGGTTCTTACGACTGGTACAACGAAACCTCTAACGGAACGCCAAGCCAGGCCAACGGATTTTTGGATAACATCAAAAAAATCACGGAGAACAGCCTTAATTATCTTGTAACGCATTAATATCAAAATCCATGACAATCAGAAAAATATATTTAGCCGCTGTAATGATTCTGGCCACTTATTCCTGCCAGGATACTGATTCGGTGGCGAATGTGAATCCGGATGAGATTTTCAGACAGACCAATCTCTTTCCGCAGCCGCCCAATCAATGGATGGGAGATAATAATCCGTATTACACTGCCGGATACGTAGGTGATGTGATGCCGTATTATGAAAACGGAACATTCCATCTTTTTTTCCTGCACGATGCCAAAACCAAACCTGCGGGTGAGGGATTTCACGATATTCACAGCTTTGAAACGACTAATTTTAAGGATTTTACCTATCAGGGAAGACAGATTCCGTACGGAACGGCTTCTGAACCGGATTTTGGCGTCGGAACGGGTAGTCTGGTGAAAGTAGGGAACACCTATTATTACTATTATACGGGTCATAATGAGATTGCGTCCTTTATATCAAGCAACCCGAGAGAAAGTGTATTGCTGGCAACAAGTACCGATATGAAGAACTGGACGAAAATCAAAAACTTTAAAATTACTGCTCCGGCAGGATATTATGATTACGAATTCCGCGACCCGCAAGTGTTTTTCAATGCTGAAGAGGGGAAATACTGGATGCTGGTTTCCGCGCAGACGTCAGCCAAAAAAGCGGTGGTGCTGAAATTTACCACAACTAATCCCGCAAGCGGAAACTGGACGGTAGAAAATCCGATTTACACGACAACTTCGTCAGAAAATTATATAATGCTGGAGTGCCCGGACCTTTTCAAAATGGGCAATTACTGGTATCTTGTTTTCTCTGAAAACTGGAGCAGCAACAGCGGAACGCATTACCGGATTGGAACTTCGCCAAATGGTCCGTGGACAACACCTGCGAACGACCGACTGGACGAGCTCTTATCTCTATGCCGCGAAAACGGTTTCAGACAATGCCAACCGTTATGTGGTAGGCTGGACGGCCAGAAAGGTCCCGGAAAGCAACACCGGAGGAAAAGACTGGGCAGGAAATCTTGTAACGCATCAGCTTGTTCAGAATCCGGATGGAACTTTGGCGGTAAAACCTATTGCTGCCTTATCATCCGTGTTCGGTCCAAGTGCTTCGCTTTCCGTGGATAAAATTACAGGGAATGCTTCACAGAACGGGAATGGTTTCAATCTGTCAGCCAATTCACAGGTGATGTTCGGGAAGCTCCAGAAAGCCAACCAGATCAGTTTTACGCTGAATGCTGCGGCAAACGGAACATCGGGACTGATTCTGGCGCAGGACGATGACGGCAAGAATGGCGTTAAAATTTCATTTGAACCTTCCTCGAACAGAATCGCTGCCTATGTTATGAACGGTGGAAGCGAAGATCTGGCAAACACGTATCCATTGTCCGGGATTTTGGGAACCACCTATAACGTGACGGCTTTCGTCAGCAATGATGTCTGTGTAGTGTATGTGAATAATCAGCTGTCATTCAGCAACCGGGTGTACGATGTCATTAACAAAAAATGGAGTATTTTTAGTTCTTCGGCCGTTACATTCAGCAATATTAATATCAAAAATCCTTAATCCATGTTTTTAAACAATACAATCAATGCGGTAAGTTTTGGAGAGGTACTCTTCGATGTTTTTGGGGAAGAAAAGAAAATCGGCGGCGCACCGCTTAATCTGGCACTCAGAACGGCATCTTTCGGGTTTCCGGTAGCGATGATAAGTGCGGTGGGCAATGATGAAGACGGTCAGGTCATTTGTGATTACATCAAAGAAAATCAGCTTGATACCAGCGGAATGATCACAACCGATGATTATGATACGGGAATAGTACAGGTCAGTTTGAACGAGCGTGGTTCTGCAACCTACGAAATCAAATTTCCGTCGGCCTGGGATTTTATCGAAACCAATGAAAACATACTGAGCATTGTTAAAAATGCCGATGTCTTCTTCTACGGAAGCCTTATATGCCGGAATGAGGTTTCAAAAAACACACTGATCAGCCTCCTGGATTCCAACCCGGATATGTTCAGGGTTTTTGATGTGAATCTGCGAAAGCCTTTTTACAACATGGAACTTCTGGAACAACTCATGAACAAAGCCGATTTCATCAAATTCAACGATGAGGAAATCCTGGAAATCGCTTCTGCGTTAGGCTTCACATCTGGTAATCTGGAAGAAAACATCCGTTTCATTTCAGAAAGAACAAACACCAATTCCATTTGCGTCACTTTAGGAAAACACGGCTCATTACTTTTATGGGAGGGCAAAATGTACCGGCACGGCGGTTATCCGGTAAAAGTAGCTGACACCGTTGGTGCAGGTGATTCATTTCTGGCAAGTTTGATTGCCCAATTGTTATCGAATAGAAAACCGGATGAGGCTATGGATTTTGCCAGCGCTGTGGGTGCTATTGTAGCAAGTAAAGCAGGTGCAAATCCCATAATTACTTCATCTGATATTGATATGTTTAAAGGAAAGACCTTCCGTGATCCTAACTTTAATCCACTGACGATTCAATATGATGTCCGTTGACTGCTAGGTTAGCTTAAAGCAATAAAATAAAACTTCGCATGATAAACAGCTTATCATTTGACATCGAATTATGAAGTGATCCTGTAATAATTCAGATCAGGTTTTTATTACTCTAAAAAGGATTAACCTGGCACCAAAAAAAATGGCTCAATTTAGATTAAATTGAGCCATTTGGCTGTTTGTGACCTCGACAGGATTCAAACCTGTAACCTTCTGAGCCGTAATCAGATGCGCTATTCAGTTGCGCCACGAGGCCGTTGTTTAATGGTTTGCAAATATAGCACTTTTTTCTTTTCTTTGAAAGATGAAACTGAAAATTTTAGTATTATTCGCGGCCTGGACGCTAATTGGCTGTAAAAGAGAACCAAAAATTTCATCCGCAGACTGGACTTCCATTTCCGGAAGGCTACAGTACCGGGAAGCTGATCAGAAGCTGGAACTGAAATCCGGAAATTTCACCTATTCCATTGATGAAAATAAGTTCCCGTTCAAAAAAATCGTGCTGCTGAATGCCAGTATGGCCGGGTACATCACTGAGCTGGGTGCGGAAAATGCCATTGCGGGAGTATCCAGCCCGGAATATATTTATTCTGAAAAAATTCAGCAACTCGTACAGCAGGGGAAAATACAGGATGTGGGCAATGAGCAGAAATATAATGTAGAAAAGATCCTGGCCCTGAAACCTGACGCCATACTGACCAATTATATCGCCAGTTTCGACAATACTTACCAGCTCCTGAAAAACAACGGCATTCAGGTCATTTTCCTGGATGAATACCTTGAACAGCAGCCGCTGGAAAAAGCAGCATACCTAAAATTGTTCGGGAAGCTGCTGGGGAAAATTGAAGAAGCCGAAAAGAAATACCAGGAAATAGAACAGAATTACAAGAGCCTGAAGAAAGAAGCAGCAGGAACAAAGGAAAAACCGGTGGTACTGGCGAATGAAATGTATGGTGATGTCTGGTACCTTCCGGGCGGAAGGACGTCTTCTGCCCGTTTCATCACAGATGCGCATGCCAATTATATCCTTCAGAACAATACCGATGAAAAAGCGGTGACCATGAGTTTCGAAGAAGTGTATGCGAAAGCGGGTTCCGTTCAATATTGGGTCAATGCCGGAAACCATGTTTCAAAAAAGGAAATGCTCAGCATCAACCCTTTGTACAGCAGGCTGAATGTTTTTAACAACGGCAAAATATACGTCATAACAGGGCGCGAAAGGCAGAAAGCCAATGACTTTTTTGAAAGCGGAGTAGTACGAGCCGATGTGGTGCTGAAAGATTACATCAAGATCTTCCACCCGTCACTTTTCCCAGGTTATAGGCTTACTTACATGAAAGAACTGCCGTAAATCGGACTTATTCCTTATTTTTGTATTTCGTTTACGAAGATTATGTGGAAAAAAATCAAACAACTGATATTTATTATCCTGATCCTGAATGTGGTATTTATCGTCTGGGGAAGGTTTTTTAACCCGCCGATCACCATTACCCAGATCGGAGGTTTGCTGGAGTATGGCAAATTGCAGCGGGATTACATTTCATCCGACGAAATGGGAGACAAGGTGAAGAAAGCGGTCATCGCTTCGGAAGACCAGAATTTTTTCGTCCATGACGGATTCGACTATAAAGCCATTGAACGGGCCATGAAAAGCAATGAAAAAGGCAAGAAGCTGAGAGGCGGGAGCACCATTTCCCAGCAGACAGCCAAAAACATCTTCCTGTGGCAGGGCAGGAGCTGGTTCCGTAAAGGGCTGGAAGCGTTCTATACCTTCATCATTGAGAAAATCTGGGGTAAAGACATCATCCTGGAAAGATACCTGAATTCCATTGAAATGGGGCAGGGTGTTTTCGGGATAGAAGCGGCCTCCCAATATTATTTTAAGAAACATGCCAAAGACCTGACGACTTCGGAAGCGGCATGGATCGCTGCCGTTTTGCCGAACCCGAAGAAATATGATCCTAATAACCCTTCAGCCTACCTCAGCAGGAAACATAACTGGATTATGAGACAGATGAGGAATATAAGCCTGAAATAGTATCTTTGTACCCATGAAACTTTTCAATTCCGGTATCCATTTCGAATCAGTTCTTAAGAAATACTTTTCTTTCAGGAACGAAACCCTCTCGCTGGAGCCCTTTGCCGAGTTTCTCGACAGTGCCAAAAGAGCTGATTTCACAGAAGTCCTGAATTCTTTCAGGAGCAATCCCAATATCGCCGGCAACTTCGGGTATTATATCCATAACATCCTCAGGGAGCGGCCCTTCAACCTGTCGCTTACCGAGGCTAACATCCTTTCTGAAAATGCGTTCTTCCCGGAACTTAAAAAAAGGATCCTGAACAAGATCCTTCCTCCGGTAGAGCATGAGAATACGGTATGGTACCTGATTGATAATGTAAGCCTGACGCCGAAGAGCGAGCTGAAATTCCTGCACAACCTTCCCGAAAACGAATTTACCGAGTTTTTGCAGATCATCGGGGCCGCAGATTTCATCATTAAGCCTGAAGTGAAAAAAGAGCTGATCTTCTCCATGAACATCCTTTCCTGGCGGGTAACAGGAATGGCAATGGAAGTGGAAGTGGTGAGGATGGCGCCGGAGTACAGGAATTTCGATAACCCGTTCCTGGCGTTGCAGAATGAGCTGGAAGACCTTGCGGAAGAGCTTGAGCAGAACCCGGAGCTTCAGCTGAATTCCAAAGACGGCAGGTATAAGCAGATCAAGATCTACATCGAGCAATGCTTGGAATTTGTGAATATCGCCTTTAAAAATTCATCCCAATACGGGATTTCCGGGAAGATCAACCAGTCTCTGCTGAAGATCCGGCAGCAGATCCAGCGCATTTATGAAACCATACAGCTGCTGGTAATAGATACTGATGAGGATGTTGCTCGGAATTCCAAGCAGCTGATATTTAATATCCTGAGCTACAAGTCTCATAAAAACAATATTTCGGAACTCATCAACGACAGTACACGTCTGATTTCCCACCTGATCACCAACCATACAGCAGAAACCGGGAGCCATTACATTACTTCTACAAAGAAGGAATATATGACCATGTTTTATAAAGCGAGTGGGGGAGGCATCATTGTTGGCGCATTATGTGTGCTGAAAGTCCTGTACGGATATATTCCGGGAAGTGATTTTTCCCATGCCTTTTTCTATTCCTTTAATTATGCGATGGGGTTCGTCATGATCTACCTGATGCGCTTTACGCTGGCTACGAAACAGCCGGCCATGACGGCAGCGACTATGACCAAAGTACTTTCTGAAGAAGGCAATACCCAGAGAAACCGCACGGAATTTGCGCATCTGGTTTCCAAGCTGTTCAGGAGCCAGTTCATTGCTTTTGTCGGAAATGTACTGCTGTCTTTTCCGGTGGCTTTGGCCATTATTTACGGACTGGATGTATTCTTTTCCCAGAACCTGGCCATCGACCGTTCGGATAAACTCCTCAAGGATTTGGACCCATTTAAGTCCAAAGCGATCCTTCATGCCAGTATTGCAGGTTTTTACCTGTTTATTTCAGGGATCATATCAGGGAATATCGGAAACAACTCCGTTTTTTACCAGATCCCGGAACGGATTGCCAAAAACCTTTCGATCAGGAAATTTTTTGGGGCTAAATTTGCGAAGGGACTTTCTAAATATTACGCACGGAACTGGCCTGGAATCGTGTCCAACTTCTGGTTCGGGGTATTCCTGGGCGCTACGGCCCCGGTAGGCTTGTTTCTGGGACTGGATCTGGATATCCGCCACATTACCTTTGCTGCGGGCAACTTCGCGCTGGGATTGTACGGAAAAGACTTTTCTGTGGATACCTATACGTTCTGGATTTCCTTTATTACCGTCTTCCTGATCGGATTTTTTAATTTCCTGGTCAGCTTTTCCCTTTCCATGTTTCTGGCATTCAGATCCAGGAAGCTGAACTTCGGGCAGGTAAGTGAAATTTACAGAGAGATTTTCAGGTATTTCCTTAAGCACCCGCTTAAATTCTTCCTGCCGATCAGATCCGGGCTGGATAAACGTGCGGATGAACTGATGAGCAGCACTGTGGCTACAAAATCTGAAGATCGGTAAAGTGTTCTTCCCCGAACTGGTCCTGGAATTTTTTCAGGTAGAAGCTTTTCCGCATTTTAAAATCGTTTTTCAGGAGCGGTGATCCGATCCTGATGGAAATTACCTTATGAGCGAGGTTTACACTGATGATCTCTGCAAACAGGCTTTCATCCAGGTAATCCTCCAGGAAATCCTTGATCTCAAAGGCCAGCAGCTTATCTTCAAAACCGTAAACCCTGGCAAAAGACTTCACCAGCTCAGAGGATTGATATTCGCGTTTCTTCTTTCTCATCTTAATTCTTTTTTATCAAACCAACATAAATATTTTGAAAAACATCTCATCATTTATCAATCATCAATCATCATTTATTACCCATTACCCATTACTTATTACTCATTACTCATAACTCAAAGATAATGCTTTCCTCATTAATCTTCTTCACAACGCTTTCCGTACGTTCCCGGTGTGTGTCCGTGATGAAAATCTGTCCGAAGCTTTCCCGGTTAACGAGCTCAATCAGTTGGGAAACCCTGGTGTCATCGAGCTTATCGAAAATATCATCGAGCAGGAGGATCGGGGTTTTACGGGTGAGTTCTTTGATCAGGCTCATCTGGGCGAGTTTCAGGGAAATCAGGAACGATTTCTGCTGTCCCTGGGATCCGGTTTTTTTGATGAGTTGGTCATCCATTTCAAAAAGAAGGTCATCTTTATGGATTCCTTTGGAGGTGTAGGTCAGCATGCGGTCCTTTTCCAGGTTGTCTTTCAGCAGGTTTTCAAAACGGTCCTCAAGCAGATGGGACTCATAGTGGACGGAAACGGTTTCCTTTCCTCCTGAAATGATGCCATAGAAATTCTGTACGATTGGGTTAAGCATGGTGACGAATTCCCTGCGCTTTTCAAAGATCTTGGTACCATGTCCGGTGATGGGATCATCATAGATCTCCAGCGAATCGCGGTCGAAGACCCGGTTTTTGGCAAAATATTTCAGCAGGGCATTCCTCTGCTGGATGGTTTTCTGATATTGGATCAGGTCAAAGAGATATTCCGGGTCGGTCTGTGAGATCATCGAGTCCAGGAACTTTCTCCTGCTTTCCCCGGAGTCAGAAATCAGGTTGGAATCGTAGGGGGAAATCATGACGCTGGGAAGATAACCGATATGGTCGGCCATCCGGTCATAGCTCTTGTCGTTTTTTTTGATGACTTTCTTGGATTCCTTGGGCTGGAAGATTTTGATCTGGTCTTCACTGTCGTCATTAAGCACTTCTGCATCGATGGTGAAGAAGTCTTCCTCTTTCCTGATGTTGTTGAGGTCTGTATTTCCAAGGAAGCTTTTCCCGACCGATAAATAATGGAGGGCATCCAGGATATTGGTTTTCCCTACACCATTATTGCCCACAAAGCAATTGATCTGCGGTGAGAACTCAAACCTCTTTTCGGTATGGTTCTTAAAATTGTACAAGGAAAGTCTTTTGATAATCATGGGTCAAAAATACTGTATTATAGCCAGAAATAAAAAGGGAAGTGCCGAACAGCTTTCTACCCCGAAAGAAAAATAGGCATCACTGTTTTCATTCTTTGAACCGTAGATAAATCCGAAAGTAATGATGCAGGCGATAAAGAAAGCAGCGGCATATGGGTATTCCAGATAAAACACAGCGGTCAGCAGGCTGATAAAAACAAGGAGGTAGGCTATATATTTTGTATTCTGGACGCCGATCAGTTTAGGAAAAGTTTCCATCTCATCACTTTTCATATCACGGATGTCGAACGGCAATACTAAAGCTGTAATAAAACAGAAGCTGATCACAAAAATAGGGATGCTGAATTCCGGCAGCGTGAGCCAGCAGTTCACCAGTGCCCAGACCAATCCTACGTAGAATACTTTCAGCAAAGGGATTTTACGGATGTATACATCCAGGAAAAAACTGTTGTACAAAAGTCCTAAGATTACGATTACCAGCCATTTCAGCAGCCTGATGCCGTTATGGTTGTAAATGATAAGCAGTGCACAGGCGATTCCTGCCAGAGCATTGAGCACGAGTATAGCCGGGAAATATTTTGTTTTCTGGTATTTGGTGTACAGGTAACCGCTGAAATAGGTGATAAAAATAAAGAGCACCGTAGGCCATCGGAACGTGTTTTGCTCTTTCATGAAAAATACTGCAAAAAGGGTTCCCATTAATGAGACATACAATTGGCTGTCTACAATGGATTTTTTCAGTATTTTTAATAAATTCATCAGATCAAAAATAACACTTATGAAAAGACTTTGCAAGATTTTTGTTTTTTTCCTTCTGCTGCTGGTTTCATCCGGAGCTTTTGCACAGAAATACTATGATGAGCAGTGGAAAAAAATAGAAGGGAACATCGGGAAGGGAACTTTTAAATCCAATCTTCCTATTGTTTTGGATATCCAAAATCAGGCCATGAAAGACAATAATGTACTTCAGCTGATCCGTTCCCTGAAAGCGGAATTCAGCATCATCAACGAGACTGAAGATCAGGAAAACAATAATGCAGTCTCCACTTTTTTTGCTAAGATACAGACTGCCGGAAAGCAGCTGAAAGGAAAAGAAAAACTATTGTACGATACCCTGGCCAATGAGTTTTTTATGAATTATTATAACCGTAATTCATGGAGGATCAACGGCCGCACCAACCTGGATACCCGGGATTTCTCACAGATTGAAACCTGGAGCAGCCTGGCCTTTAAAAATTACCTGCTCAAAAACTTTGCTGCACTGGATGCGCAGAGGCAGGAAATGCGGCAGATCTCTTTAGCAACCTATAAAGACCTTTTCCCGGAGAAGGCAGACCTGGTTTACTTTCCTACGCTGTCCGACTGGTATGAAATACAGGAAATTGAATTCCTGTCCAATTCAAATCTTTTTACAAAGAACGAGATTACGGAAAACCAGAAGAAGATCAATGGTTTGTATGACGGGCTTATCGCAGATAACACAGGAAATGCAAAACTGTACTTCATGCACCGTAAATGGGCACAGAACTGTAGTTTTACAGCATGTAAAAACCGTCTGGAAGGCCTTCAAAACCTTTTGAAATCAAATGTAGAAGGCGATTATAAAGTGGTGATCATGCAGGAAATCATGCAGGAGCTTATCGGTAGCCACAAAGAGAAAGAAGCATTGGCAGTGGCAGAGCAGGCCAAAAGCCGTTATCCTAAATCACTTTTCCTGGATAACATCAAGAATACCGAAAACCAGATTACCAATCCGTACCTGCAGCTGAGATATGAGCAGCAGGCGCAAAGCAAGCGTCCGATTCAGCTTGTAGCAGAGCATAAAAACATTTCAACATTTTCGCTGAATATTTACGAGGTAAAGGATATCCTCCCGTTCATGCAGTACTTATCCAATCCTTATGGGGATTTCGTAAATAAGGTTCCTAAAAACTTAGTGAGGAAAGAGGATTATACATTGCCGAATCTTAAGGATTTCCGTAACCATACCACAGCTTTGGAAATAAAGCCTTTACCGTCAGGTATTTACATGGTTGAATATACTATTCCGGGCGATAAGGTGAAAGATGAAAACCAGGAAAAGAATTTCTGGTTCCTGGTTTCTGATCATAAAATCATTTACCAAAGTAAAAGAGATGACCGAAGTGACTCAGATGTGCTGAAGCTGGTCAGCAGTGAAAACGGGAAACCGGTGAAAACAGAAATGGTTTTTTATGAATATGCCGGAAACAATAATTCGAGCAAAACGAATGGTGCCACCGGTTCAGACGGAACATTCAGGCTTCCGGCCACTAAAAACGAAGAGTATTACAGGACGTTCCTGATTCATCAGCCGGCAACCAATGATTTCCAGATAATGCGTTCTTATGGTGATAACAGTCCTGAAAATAATGTTGAGCAGAAAGACCGTACCATGGCACAGATATTTATGGACCGCGCGATCTACCGTCCCGGGCAGACCGTTTACTTTAAGGTCATCAACACCCGGATCAAGAAAGAAACCGAATCTGTAGTGGCCGGATTGAAACAGAAGATCACGCTGGTAGATGCCAATGATGAGGACATTTCTTCGCAGACATTTACTACCAATGAATTCGGGTCTTACCACGGCAGCTTTATCCTTCCCAAAGGTAAGCTGAACGGCACTTTTTACCTGAGGACTGACGGAGATCAGGAAGCAGAAAAAGACTTTCGGGTAGAGGAATACAAAAGACCCAAATTTGAAGTGACATTTGAGCCTGTGAAGGAAGAATACCAGTATGGACAGACCATTATGCTCAAAGGAAAAGCCATGATGTTCTCCGGTGTGCCGCTCAGCAATACCACGGTACAGTATGAAATAAAAAAACGTGATATCCGCTGGAGGTATTTCCCTTGGTATGATAACGGCAACAACAATGAAAACTCTGTTCTTGGAGAAGCCAAAACCAATGAGAAAGGAGAGTTTACCATCCGTGTTGACCTGAAAAAAGATGAGAAACGGGAAGGCGTTCAGATCGATAATTACGAAATCAATGCTTCTGTAACGGATATTAATGGCGAAACCCAGTCGGCCGAAACCCAGCTTAAGGTAGCTTCGGTGTCACATTATATCAAAGCCGGTGAAATTAACAATGTTTTTGCCGGGGAAAATGTAACAACCAAAGTAGAAACGAAAAATTATAACGACCAGGAGCTGAAAAAAGCATATAAAGTGAACCTTTCCAGGCTGCAATCTGCGGACAGGATTTTCAGGAACAACTTTCAGGCTGCGGTACAGGATCTTCATAAGCTGTCAAAACCTGAATTCATCAGCAAATTCCCGCATGATTTCTATGATAAAAATGACGAACCGAAAGAACGGAAAGTGTCCGCTGTAGTGCTGAACAGCGCAGAAAAGAATCAGCAAACACTTGACCTTGGTCCGCTTCAGGCTGGTGATTATAAGCTTGAATTGTACAATATCGAGGGAAAAGATACCATCAAAACGGAACAGTATTTCAGTGTATGGGATAAGAAAGCTTTACATCCGGACCAGAAGCCTTTCTTAAGTGTGGTAGCGCCTAAAGGAGAATTTACACGGGGCGGAAGTGCGGTAATCTATGCCTATTCCGCAGTTCCGGATGCCCAGGTGAATGTTTTTGTCCAGGACGGTTCCGGAAAAACGCTTTCGGAAACCCGCCAGATGAAAAACGGGGTGCTTGAATACAGGGCAGATATCCCGAAAGACAAAGCGGTCAATGAACTGAATATCCAGTTTCAGGTGGTAGCCTTCAATGATATCCAGACAGAATCTGTTACACTCAAGATCAAAGATTCAGAAGCGCCATTAAAGATAGAAACGGTGACGTTCAGGGACAAAATTGAGCCGGGATCCAAAGAAAAATGGTCGGTAAAAGTTACAGGTAACCAGAAAGAAAAGATTAATGCTGAAGTACTGGCGAATATGTATGATATGTCTCTGGATCAGTTTGCTTCCAACAGCTTCGACTGGCAGAAGATGAATGTGCCGTATTCCGTGATCACTTCCTATACGATGAACCCAAACCTATTATCTGAATATTACCAGAAAAGACTGCCTTATTTCAATAACAGAGATGTTATGGTTCCCGATTTCAGTTGGTTTGACGGAAACCTAACCAGCAGATATAATCTTAATATGCTTCAAGGCAGGGTTCGGGGAGTAGCGATCAGTGAAGTAGCTGCACCATCAGTGCAAAAGGAATCTTCCGTGGAAGAAGTCGTAGTTAGAGGATATAAAAGCAAAGTAGCTATGGCAAGTGCTGATAAAGCAGCTTCAGCAGACAGCTTAGTTGAAGGAAAAGATCTGGATAAAGTTGCTGTTCGCCAGAACTTAAACGAAACAGCATTCTTCTATCCGGACCTTAAAACCGATTCCGAAGGCAATGTAAGTTTTGAATTTACTTCTCCGGAAGCATTAACCAAATGGAAGCTGATGTTCCTGGCCCATACCAAAGATGCCAGAGCAGCCACGCTGGAAAAAGAAGTAGTTACCCAGAAAGAATTTTCGGTGACGCCTAATTATCCGCGGTTTTTAAGGGAAGGTGATGAACTGAACCTCCAGTCCAGGCTGTCTAACCTGACAGATAAAAAGCTAAACGGTTCAGCAAGCCTGCAAATCCTGGATGCCTTTACCAACGAGGATATATCCTCTAAGTTCGGGCTGAACGCAGGTGTACAGAATTTTGAATTGGCTGAAAATGGAAACGCTGCATTGACCTGGAAGCTGAAAGCTCCTGAAAATCTGTCTTCCATTATCATTAAAGTGGTAGCCAAAGCTGGACAGTATTCCGATGGTGAGCAGCAGGCCGTAGCCGTGCTTCCGAACAGGATGCTGGTAACTGATGCCGTTCCGGTATTCGTAAAACAAGGAGAAACCAAAACATTTGTGCTGGATCAGCTTAAAAATGCGAACTCAAAAACCATTTCCAACGTGTCCAATACCCTTGAACTGACGACCAATCCGGTATGGGAGATCATGTTTGCGCTTCCGTCAATGAAAAATGACCTGAACAATTCCGCAGACGTTATTTTCAACAAATGGTTCGCCGATGTCCTCGCCTCAGAGATCTTCAAAGCCAATCCGAAAATGAAAACAGTCTTTGAAGAATATCAGAACAAAGGCCTGTTACAGTCGAATCTTGAAAAAAATCAGGAGCTTAAACAGCTGTTACTGGAAGAAACGCCTTGGGTACTGGGAAGCAGCAATGAACAGGAACAGATGCAAAAGCTGGCACTGCTGTTCGATGCCAACACCATGAAAAATTCCACGTCGCAGGATTGGGAAGAGCTGAAAAACCTTCAGAATCCGGATGGTGGCTTCTCCTGGTATCCTGGGTATCCGAGCTCATACGGGGTTTCGTTGTATATCCTCAGGAACCTTGGGAAAATCAACCAATGGCTGAAAGGCAATATGAAAGACTATCAGGATTCAGAACAAAACGCGATGGTGGCCAAACTCGTGGAGTATACCGATACTGAGATCAGCAAATATACGAACGGCGTGAGCAGCAAGGATAAAGTATGGAACAACATGATCCTGGATTACCTTAATACAAGGCATTACTGGGAACAGCAATACCCTCTTAAAGGAAAAGGTGCCCAACTGAAAACCCTGGTTCAGCAGCAGGCTAAAACCGTGAAGATGACGGATCTTACTTTCTTCGGGCTTCACCGTATTGCACTCCTGATGAACAGTTATGGCCATAAGGATGTTTCCGATAAGCTGATGAACTACCTGAAAGAAACTTCTACAGAAACAAAAACCCAGGGAACCTACTGGAAACAGAACCTGGACGATTGGGGCTGGTTCAGCTCGAAAGTCGTGAACCATGCCGGAGCGATTGAAGCGTTCAGCCTGTTGAGACCGCAGGATCAGCAGTTCATTGAAGACCTGAAAATATGGCTGGTAACCCAGAAAGAAGTGAATTCATGGGGCAGTTCCAGGGCTACGGCAGAAGTGATCTTTACCATCCTGAATTCAGGGCAGTCGTGGACCGGTACAGAAAGCAACCAGGCGACAATTGTCTGGGGTGGAAAACAGATCCAGCCACAGACCCAGGCTACGGGTTATGTGAAATCAACCGTAAAAAGCGATGCACTGGATAAAAACCTTGCTACCGTTACCGTTACCAAGCCTGGCCCTGGAATCGTGCAGGGAGGATTGTTCTGGCAATATTACGAAGACCTGGATAAAATAAAGTCTTCCGAAACTTACCTTTCCGTAAGCAAGGAGCTGTACAGAAAAATCAAGACTGTGAACGGAGAAGAGCTGCAGCCGATTTCCGCGCAGACGCCTCTGAAAACCGGAGACCGCGTAACCGTAAGAATGATCCTGAATACGGACCGCCCAATGGAATTCATCCATATCAAAGACATGCGCGCAGCAGGATTTGAGCCGGCAGATGTACTTTCCGGATATCAGTGGAAAAACGGACTGAGCTATTACCAGTCGGCCAAAGATGCATCCACCAACTTCTACATCCAGGCGATGCCGAAAGGGAATTATGTATTTGAATACGATGTAGTCGCCAATGCTTCCGGTAAGTTCTCCAATGGAATCACGACCATCCAGAACTATTATGCGCCACAGATGAATGCGCATACCCAGGGAACGCAGGTTACCATTTCTGAGTAAACTTATTCATCATAAGCCAAAAGCTGCAATACTTGTTATTGCAGCTTTTTTATGGAATTCCAATAGTTTCCCTCCTAAACCTTCAAGGTTTTTAAAACCTTGAAGGTTTCATTAGAGATCACCTATTTCTAAACCTAACGGGTTTCCAAAACCCGTTAGGTTTTTCTCACTGCCAATAAGCTTATAAAAATCAAATACCGAGTACAAATTTCATCAGAAAAGCTCCATCATTTACTTTATCAATCTCCTCTGTCCAGGATGTAAATAAAAAAAACTGCGTAATCTGTACCATCAGCGAGCAAAAAATAAAATGATCTGACAGGCATTCAAACCTCATAGGTTTTCAAAACCTATGAGGTTTTTCTCACTGCAACACAAGCCTGTACAGATAAAATGAAAGACAATCTCCATCCATCAAACCTTCACCTTTCGCATTATTCACCTTCTTCATCCTCTTTACTTTCTAAAAAAGCCTTTCTCCGTTCCAGAATGATAAACCCTGCATCCAGCATCTTCATCAGATGGATATAAGGACCCACCATATTCTTTTCCGGTCCGCAGCGGTAGGCGCCGAGGGAAAAGTAGACCATCCCGCACAGGAAATAATCAAATTCCTTGACTCTATAATCGATGAAAGCGGAATGAAAAACCAGTAGGGGATTTTGGTATTCTGAATCGGAAAGAAAGCCCTGCATGAGTGGGGATGAGGTTTCAGTTGAATTGATGAGCATCCATTTTTTTGCTTTCATCCGCATGAAATACCCGGCACGGATGAATGATCGCATCGACTGGTGGAAATGGACCATCACGGAAAGGTCTTCATTGATCCAGTCTCTTTTCTGCACGGCATACTGCATGATGGTATTCAAAAGGTCTTTGGCTGTGTTGAGGTCGACAGATTGGAAGAAATGTTCCATCATTTTCAGGCTGGAATGCTTTTTAGGGCTTGGTTTCAGCCGGGATTGTAAATCTGAGGTTTCTTTTTTCATACTATGTTTTTTTGTGTTGATGAGGTTCCGGTTGTGCATAGGAATTCCCGGAACGGTTTGTTTTATGAACTGTTCTTTTGTAACTGCAAACTTAAAAGCAAGTTATTCGTGTTTTAAAAAAAGCTTTCCTGATGCCCATTGGCGGAGAAAAAGAACCGGGTAACCAAAGGATCAAAAGCAGTGGCCTCCGGGCACCGGAAAGCATAAGACATATACGGCTGTAAGCCGGTACATCCTAAAAAACACACTTAACACTTATATAACACTCTATCGTTGAGAAGGATTGGCTTAGAACATTTGTAGATACAGCGGACTGCATGAAATAAAAACGGCGTGGAGCTCTACATATCCGATTCGGGGTACTGGTATACCTTGTACACAGATAAGAGAACTCACGCCTAGGTCGTGAGCTTCCCGCTTATCGTCTCGTGTACTAAAAATTACCAGTTTTCGAATCGAGATTCTAAGCAATAGCTTCTTTTGTTCGTTGAAGTATCGCAAAGTTACGTTTACTGTAACCTATAATGCAAATATAATAAAAATAACGACACTTACGTCGTTGAGTGTGTAATCTTTTATAGATTATTTTACCATATGAAATTTCATAAAGAAATATTTAGATATAAAGTGGCTGTAGGATTGGCTTTAAAGAAATTAAGAACAGAAATTCTGATTGATAAAAAGCCTATGACTCAGCAATATTTAAATGATGATATTTCTGAAAAATACAATAAATCTTGGAATTCAGCAAGAGAAGAAACATTGCCCAATACTACCTTAGAAAATCTGTATGTTATCTGTAATTACTTTGAAATTGAAATCGATAATTTTTTTAAGATAGTTAAGAATATTACCGATAAAGAAATTGATGAAGCAATCAGAAGTAAAAAGAAATTAAGTACTATCTATAAGAACATATAAATTATTTTGGCAGTTGAAAGGCTTTGAAACCGAAAGAGTACTTAATAACTATAAAAAAGCGTTGGCTACAGGATTTCTGAATTAAGAAAGAAGGTTATGTTTTAAGATATCTAGAATCATTGTATAAAGTTGTTCTTTTCAGGTTGAGATTTCTAAGTTTTCTATAACAACATTATAAAACGCAACCGATGATTAAATTTAAAAGGCTTGATCACGTTCAAATCTGCATCCCCACAGGGCAGGAAGATAAAGCAAGACGTTTTTATACGGATATTATTGGATTAACCGAGATTCCTAAGCCTGAAGCGCTCATCGCTAACGGAGGGCTCTGGTATCGCATTGCAGATATCCAGCTTCATATCGGCACAGAAGACAACATCAGCAAATCAAAAAGGCATCCCGCTTTTGAGGTAGAAAATTTAGAGGCCATAAAAAAATACCTTATCACCCACAACGTAAACATAAAAGAAGAGATACGAATTCCCGGACAGCAGCGGTTTTCGTTTATGGATCCTTTTGATAACCGGATAGAACTCCTGGAAAAGGAAAAACCGGAAGGAACTAGGGAAACAGCAAAAGAATAATATTATTTCATCATTATATTTTCAGAAAAAAATTTCACCTCTGTTGTAATGCGTCAAGTTTTGTCGCATTAAATACGCTACTTTGAAAAAAATAAGCAATGAAACTGAGTGCTATTATTGCAGAAAGCCCGATGCCCGGGGAAAAAACTATGGTATTGAAATTCCGGGGAGATAAAAAAAACCAGCATTTTGAAGTGCGGTGCCACTTTGAACCTTATCTGCACAAATTCCGGAAGTGGGATGATATTATCGTCTGGATCAAATGGGAATCGGAAATTTTTGAAGAACCCAAAACCGGGCACAAATCCTATTTCACACATCTGGTGTGCCATAAAGCGAAGCTGGTCCATACGCCCTACCCAAAAGAGCGATCCCTGTACAGCCTCGGCGGGTAAACTGAAAAGAATAATGTAAATTTATGTGTTTGAAAAACTACATAGATGATGATTTCCAGCCCAATGAATAAGCAGATGATTATGACCCATTTAAGAAGAGCATAACAAATTTCTTAAAAAATAGACATTAAGAGAATTATTGGTATTTTAGTAGTAATAAATTTTAAAATAAGGATGACCTCAATACTTTCCTAAAGAGTGCAAATGCAAAAACACTTCTACAGAAGTCCCTGGAAACAGGACACGAAATAGATATTGAGATCAAAGAAAATATCATTGTAGATAAATCACGTGATACCCACAGTTACGAAGCGGCATTAATCACTTCATTCATTAGAGAGGTATGTTAATACGTTACAAAATCTTTATCCCGCATTAAAATTAGTAGATCGTGCGTTTTTGTTTGACAATTCAGATGAAATGCTCATGATCGCCGAGAAAGACAATATGGCATTAACGGTTAATGTAAATGCCGAAAATTTTCCCAATTGGTTCACTGAATACGTAATTAATAAAACATCCCTGAAATAACGCGTTAAATTTTAGGACTAATAATCTGAATGAATTCTGTTTAAGATAAAACAATCAAATATTGTTCTTCCGGCTCATCCTTTAATACCTCAGTATATCATATCATCGCAAAAAACTGATATATTTGTGACCGGACAAATAAACAACTATGGAAAATATCTTTGATGCCCGTGAGGCTCAGAATTACATCGACAGGATCAACCATCTTACACCGGAAACCCAGGCTTTATGGGGGAAAATGACGGTAGACCAGATGCTCGCACACTGCTGCGTATCCTATGAAATGATCTACGAACCGGAAAAGCATAAGAAGCCGGGTTCCATTGCTAAATTTATCCTGAAAAACTTTGTCAAGCCTAAAGTAGTGGGCGAAAAAGCATACGCTAAAAACGGGCCCACCTCGCCTCAGTTCCTGATCACGGAACCTAAAAATTTTGAAGCGGAAAAGAAACGGCTGATAGGATTCATCCAGAAAACACAGCAGCTGGGTGCATCTGCGTTTGACGGCAAAGATTCGTTTTCGTTCGGAAAGCTGACTGCCCAGGAATGGAACAATATGCTCGCCAAGCATCTCAACCATCATCTGGCACAATTCGGAGTCTAAAAAAATACTTAACCATGAAAAAACTCATTTTACTATTCACCCTGATATCAGGTTTAGCCTTTGCCCAAATGCCCAACATCTCTAATGTATGGCTGAACGGAAGCCGCCCGTATTCCGGAACGATCGGGAACAGTGGCGAAAATATCCGCCTGAAAATCAATATTTCCGAACAGAATAAGAAAGACGACCAACAGTATTTTGTTTCCGGCTATTCTCTGGTGGACAAGAATTACACAAAGTTTGAAGGCACCTTTACCATAACAAAATATAAGGATTCAAGAAAGAAAGGAGTCGTGTACGGCGATTATGAACTTGCAGAGGAAGACAAGGGAAAGCATTCCGGGACGTTCAGGGGGAAATTCACCTACACTTTCCACTGGAACCCTAAAACGGAGCAGGTGGAAGGCCAGTCCATTGAACTTACCGGCAACTGGAAAAGCTATGACGGGACAATGGATTTTAAAACCTACATGAAAAACCAGTAATAATCCTGGCAAACCATATTAATATTCAATAAAACCATATGAAATTAGGAGCCTTTTCCGTAAGCCTGAGTGTGAAAGACCTTGAAAAATCAAGGGAGTTTTATGAAAAGCTGGGATTCAGCACAATGGGCGGAGACATGAAACAGAATTACCTGATCATGAAAAACGGAACTAGCCTGATCGGGCTTTTTCAGGCCATGTTCGACGGGAATATGCTTACATTCAACCCGGGATGGGATGAGAATGCGCATAACCTGGAGGTATTCGATGACGTCCGGGATATACAGAAGCACCTTAAAGACAATGGCATCACGCCTGAAAAAGAAGCGGACGAATCTTCTTCAGGCCCGGAACACATCTTCCTGAAAGATCCGGACGGGAATATGATCCTGATAGATCAGCACAGATAAATATTCAACAAACAAAAAAATAATAAAGCAGCTATGGCAACAGTTAATGTATACCTTACCTTCAACGGTAATTGCAGGGAAGCGTTTGATTTTTACAAATCCGTTTTCGGCGGGGAATTCCAATATATCGGAACCTTCGGAGATATGCCGCCTTCAGATGATAATCCTGTTCCGGATGAAGATAAGGATGGAATCATGCATGTCACCCTTCCCATTTCCACTGAAACCGTACTAATGGGAAGCGATACCGGCAGTGCCTGGTCTTCAGGTTTTGTGCAGGGAAACAACGTTGCTGTGTCCATCAATACGGAATCTCAGGAAGAAGCAGACCGTTTGTTTTACGGGCTTTCCGAGGGTGGCCAGGTAACCATGCCCATCGCCGGAACTTTCTGGGGCGCCTATTTCGGGATGTTTGCGGATCAGTTCGGCATCCACTGGATGGTCAATTATGATGACCCGTCAAAAGCACAGCAGCACCCGTAAACCAAACCACAACTAACTATGGTTTGTATGGCCTGTCCCGATCTATTCTGGACACTTTCCGTACAGTCTTATGTACTAAATATTGAAATACATTATGATTTATGGTGTATTTCATTTTTATTAGTCTACCTTTAACTTTCTTAATTACAAATAAGAATCAGAATATTTTTATTTCCTGCTGAATCGCAAGTTTTACATGGCTATGAGTGTCATATCGTAAAGTAAAGTCAGCATTTTCACTATAAAGCATAAAAGATGACCAGTAAAATTACAGGAGTGGGTAAGTACATTCCGGAAGAGACTATTACCAACCTTTTTTTTAATCAACACGTTTTCCTCAGCGAAGACGGAGCGCAGCTAAAGGACGATAACGCATCCATTACGGAAAAGCTGAAAAAAATTACGGGTATTGAAGAAAGAAGGTATGCCGGAAGCCATCAGGTGACTTCGGATCTTGGGCTGATTGCCGCTCAGGATGCCATAGAAGACTCAGGAATAGATCCTGAAACGCTTGACTATATTATATTCGCCCACAATTTTGGGGATGTCCGTTTCGGGACTATACAGTCCGATGCCGTTCCCAGCCTGGCTGCAAGGGTAAAGCACATGCTGAAAATCAAAAACAATTTTTGCGTAGCCTATGACATGCTGTTCGGCTGTCCGGGATGGATCGAAGGAATGATCCAGGCCCATGCCTTTATAAAATCCGGTATGGCTAAACGTTGCCTCGTCATAGGTGCGGAAACCCTTTCTAGGGTAGTGGATGTACATGACCGTGATAGCATGATCTATGCCGATGGTGCGGGCGCAGTGATTCTGGAACGGAACGACAAGGATGATTCCGGGATCAAATCCCATTTATCAGCATCCTATACCCTCAATGAAAAAGACTTTCTGCATTTCGGGAAGTCCTACAATACAGAAAGCTGCCCGGATACTAAATACATTAAAATGGACGGCAGGAAAATCTACGAGTTCGCTCTGCTGAGGGTCCCGGAAGCCATGAAAAAATGTTTTGATAACAGTGGGTACGATATCAGCCGTCTGAATAAGATCATCATCCACCAAGCCAACGAAAAGATGGACGAAGCCATCGTCAACAGGTTTTACCAGCTTTACGAAATGCCGGTGCCCGATAATATCATGCCTATGGTCATCCACAAACTGGGTAACAGCAGCGTGGCTACGATACCGACTTTGCTTTCCATGATCCTGAAAGGAGAGCTGGATACCCACGATATCAGGGAAGGCGATGTGGTGCTCTTTGCTTCCGTAGGAGCGGGGATGAACATCAATGCCGTCGTTTATCAGTTTTAAAGCACAAAAGGCTTCCGTCAGTTATCCTGATGGCGGCCTTTTTTCAGCTCCCGTTCGATCTCGTTGATTTCCGGCAGGGGCTGATCAAAACTTTCTTTAATATGGTTGAAAACAGCTTCATCCGTAACCGGGTTCATTTTCCTGATGAACAGCTGGTTGCTTGATTTCAGGGCAGCGATCACTTCATCAGGGTCCGGTTTCCTGCCGAATAATGAAGGTGTTTCCATCACAGCCCTTTTATCATCATTGATGATGACCTCGTTGAATTCAGTATTCATAAGCACCGTCTGGAAAAATGATTCAGCCGGCAGCAAAGTATGGAGGTAATAGTCCTCAAAATCCATCACCCTTTTGTTGTTCGTCATAAAAGAACATGCTGTCCTGGTAAGGATCAGCCATTTCCCGCCTATATAGGGAATAACTCCTTTCATAAATTCCCTTTTGTAGATCAGGGAAGAAATTTTATGGGTAAGTTCCGTGAAATGGTTCTGTATCCTCTGCAGCGTATCGGGCCGGTAAAATTTCTGGTCATAATAAAAAAGATAGTTGCGTCCTCTTTGTTCATAGAGGAACTTCCGGATGATATTCTGGGATTTCAGCGGGTAATCGCTGCCGCTGAGATTGATGAAGTAATCCCATTCCCGGCTGACATTCAGAAGGTATTCCATGGCATTGAGCTCTGCCTGGATCATGCTGAACCCTCCCGAAACAATATTCATGCTTTCCAGGACATAGGCATTGGGGAACCGCGTAAGAAACAGCTGGATCTCTTCCGTTACTTCCGGTTTTGCTTTCCGGTCAATATGAATGAGATAAAACTGGTCCTTGGTGTAAATTTTCTGGAACAGGTCCTTAAATGCCTGTGGCTTATGATGAACCATAATTAAATAGGCAATTTTGACCTGGCGTGAAATCTGCGAATCTGAAGGTTGGGTTTGGGTTTGGGGTTCCTGAATAGAATAAGATACTGGCATAATATGGATTAAAATCATCCGCATTATGCAAACAATTGTTTAATGCGGGAAAGCTACGAATAAATTTTTGATAATCAACTTATTAAAAATTCTTTTATTGGGTTATTTAATCATAGCTTTGCCAGGTATTCATCAAACAGGTTTCTGCCTTCGCTGCACTGTCATAGTTTAAATATCTATTTTTTCTTTCAGTTTTGCTTTTCAGCTGCCCGCTTTAAATTAAATCAATACATTATGGACAGACTGAACAGATCAACCCACTATAACAAGAATAAAAGACCCTTAAAGGTATTTTTGTAAATAGACCGGCAGTACAGGATAAGACTTATGTCCGCCTGCCGTGCCCAGACACACTATTGCATTTGTATAGGGTATTCCTGACAGGATATATTATTCTTATTGCAAAGAATGTTGAAGTAAACAGAAGTTTACACAACAATCCTACACATCCGGATCAACATCCGGCTCTATAAATCCCCATACCGGCATTGTGCTATGAACTTCAGAACATTACATTTAATCAACCCTATTATCCGCGCCGTTACAGAAGCGGGATATTCCAGGCCTACTGAAATGCAGTGTGCAGCCATTCCTGCTATTCTGGCGGGAAGAGATATCATAGGATATGCGGAACCGGGAACAGAAAAGACGGCAGCATTCATTATGCCGGTCCTTCAGCTGCTCAAAAAAAGGTGTGCAGACCACATCCGTATCCGCACCCTGATACTGGTTCCAAACAGAGAACGGGCAATACAGATCGAGGATCATCTGACTCTGTACAGCAAATATCTTCCGTTGTCCCAGCTATCGGTCTTCGGTGGAATAGAGGCGCCGGGACAGCTCGCCGCCCTTAAGAAGCGCGTAGATATCCTTATTGCCACACCGGAAAGGCTCCTGGACCTTGCCGGAAAGAGATTCATAGACCTTTCCAGGGTAGAAATAATGATTGTGGATGAAGCGGACAGGCTTACAGAAACCGGATTTGCAGATGAAATAAAGCAGATTTCACAAATGATTCCCAGGAAAAGGCAGATCCTGCTGTTTTCTGCAACCTTGCCGGAAGCGGTAAATACCATGGCGGGAACCATTATGAATAATCCTTTAAAAATATGCATTGCGGCAGCACGCACAGCAATCATACATACACAGCAGCCTGTTTACGGTACTGATAAAGAAAAGGAACAGATATGCTGATGAATTACAACAGAACAACAATAAAGTTGAGTGTAAGACAGTGTGAGTTACAGACTCCGCACTGGTTGCCATTCAACCCATAATAATTTTTTAATAACGATTACAATGCAACAAGGCACAGTAAAATTTTTCAACGAAGCAAAAGGCTTCGGATTCATTTCCCCGGCAGACGGGAGCAAAGATATTTTCGTACATTCTTCGGGTCTTAACACCCGTTTCATCCGCGAAAATGACCAGGTTACTTTTGAAACAAAACAAGGAGACAGAGGCTTAAATGCTGTTAATGTTAAATTAGCATAGGATTTTCCTTTATATTGTTCATTTGATGAGGACAGCTTTACCATGGTAAAGCTGTCTTTTTTATGGGATAAAACCATTCCTGCTGATGAATATTCCGCGAAAATTTCCATACCGTGAATATTTTCCTTATTATTGATAATCCAAATGGATATTAGGTAAACGATAGATAGCAGCAATAAATTTTGATATGAAAATTGTAAAACTCATGGCTCAGGTCATGGCGCTTACGGCAACCACATTTTCCTTTGCTCAGAAAAATGACCTGGGAGCCTGGTACATGTATTACGGCAATAATAAGATCAGCAAAAAACTGAACTGGCAAAATGAAATCCAGTACCGCAGCTTTGATGGAGCTACAGACCTTGAACAGCTCCTGATCCGCACCGGTATCGGATATGACCTCAGTGAAGATAATAATAACATCCTGGTAGGATACGGATTTATCCTGAGCCAGCCCTATACGGATGGCGAAAAACAGGAGAACATTGAGCACAGGATATTCCAGCAATATATTACCAAACAGAAATTCGGACGCTTCAACATCCAGCACAGGTACCGCCTAGAAGAACGTTTTATGGAAGAGGACTTCAGGATGAGGTTCCGGTATTACCTTAATTTTACTATTCCGATCAATAATAAGGAAATGATTCCCAAAACCTTCTATGCATCCGTGTATAACGAAATTTTTCTGCACCTGGACAGCCCGGTATTCGACAGAAACAGGGTTTATGGCGCATTAGGGTATGTTATCAGTAAAAACCTGAGGATTGAGGCGGGGTATATGAACCAGATCCAGGAAAATAAAAACCGCGGACAGATCCAGATCGGATTCTATAATAATATTCCGTTCGGAAAATAAATAATAACGATTTTTTCAGCATCTTAGCATATAATATTTTTAATACCACACAAACCATGATTCACACGTATGTTATTGTATCTATTGCAGTTCTGCTGTCTGTGATGATACTGGTAATAATAGGACAGAAAATGAAGGTGGCCTATCCCATTTTCCTGGTCATAGCAGGTTTGCTCATCAGCCTCGTTCCCGGAATGCCTCATATTGAAATTGAGCCGGACCTCGTTTTCCTCATCTTCCTTCCGCCTATTTTATTTGAAGCCGCCTGGTTTACCTCCTGGCAGGACTTTCACAAATGGAGGAAACAGATTTTTTCCATGGCGTTCGGGCTGGTCTTCCTGACCTCGATTGTTGTCGCTTATCTTTCATCATCCATTATTCCGGGGCTTACTGTAGCGATGGGATTCTTGCTGGGTGGTGTGAATTCTCCGCCTGACGCCGTAGCGGCAACCTCTGTGCTGAAGCACATGAAAATTCCCAAGAAAATCACGACAATCCTGGAAGGTGAGAGCTTAATCAATGACGCATCCAGTCTTATCGTCTTCAAATTCGCCCTGGCGGCGGTTATTTCAGGACAGTTCATCTTCGGGGAAGCTGTAAAGGACTTTTTCAGCATGGCTATCGGAGGTATTGCGGTGGGAATTGGAGCCGGTTTCGTGTTCGGAGCCCTGCTGAAAATTATTCCTTCCAATTCCAATATTGATACCATCATTACCCTGATCGTACCATACGTTATGTATATCGGGGCTGAACACTTTCATTTTTCAGGCGTGTTGGCGGTAGTTGCCGGAGGGCTCGTCATGTCTTACAATTCGCACTGTTACCTGAGCCATACTTCAAGGATTCAGTCCGGAAACGTATGGAGCGTGCTGATCTTCCTGATGAATACCCTGATCTTCATCCTAATTGGCCTGGAACTTCCTGTAGTGGTAGCCGGCATGGAAAATTATACGATTTCAGAAGGTATTTTCTACAGCATTGTCATTGGAGGTGCTATTATTATCACCAGGATCATTTACAGCTACGCCATTATGTATTTCCCAAGGCTATGTTCAAAAGAACTCAGAATGAAAATGCCTAAGCCCGACTGGCGGGAACCTTTTGTCATCAGCTTTGCTGCCATGCGTGGCGTGGTATCCCTGGCTGCGGCACTTTCCATTCCAGCATTTTTGCCGAACGGTGAGGCATTCCCGCACCGGAATATCATTCTGTTCGTTACATTTGTCATCATCCTGATCACACTCGTGGGACAGGGCTTGTTACTTGCTCCCATCCTGAAGCTGCTGAAAATGGAGGATGCCGGAAGCGAGCTCCCTGAAGAAAAGCAGGAAGTAATCCTCATGCGGAAGTTAAAAGAAACGGCCCTCCGCAAAATCAATGAGGATTTTTCCGGACAGGTAGAAACCAATAACCTCGTGCGCCATCAAAAATACAAACTTGAAAATGAAATGATGCTGATGGCGGATAAGGCACAATGCATGGCTTCGGCAGTGGATTTTGCCAAGGCCGTGAATGAAAACAAGGATGTGCTCAGGCAGGTGATCCAGGCCCAGCGTAATGAACTCCATCACCTGAAGAAGGAAAAAATATTTGATGACCATGTGCTGAGAGCCATTGAGATGCAGCTGGATTTCGATGAAGCGAAAATCACAGGCTTCAGTCACGACTGATGCCGATCTCCTGCATACGTTATAATTTGGTTAATCTGGTCTTTAATTATAAGACCGGAAATAAATTTTTCTTACTTTTGGGGAAAATATTTCGATTTTCAATGAAAAAAAGCATCATAGCAGGTTTTGCAGCCCTTGTACTCTTAACCTCCTGTAAGAACGATAAAAAAATTCTGGACTCCCTGAATGATTACAATAATTCTATGGAGACTACAGGATACCACTTCGGAGATAAACTTAATCTTCCTAAAGAGGTAACGGATAATGCGGAAAGCATTTCCATCAGCTTCGGGGATAAGGAAACTTCAAACCTTACCATTGATCCTAAATTTTTTACTTTAGGAGATAATCCGGTAACCTTTAACATCAAAACAAAAGGGGGGGAGACCCTCAATCAGGATGCTACCATTAATGTATATGCCAAAAGCCCTGAGAAAAATATTCCTTACAAAATAGTATCAGAATATCCCCATGACCCCAAAAACTTTGTTCAGGGGTTCCAGCTTGAAGGAAATACGGTCTATGAAAGCGACGGGCAGAACGGTTCTTCCCAGATCCTGAAATACACCTTGGGAACTACAACGCCTCTGGCCTCTACCAAACAGGCCCAGGAAGATTTCTCTGAGGGAAGCACTATTGTAGGCGATAAAGTATACCAGCTTACCTGGCAAAGCAAGAAAGGGTATGTTTATGACAAAAATTCCCTGAAGCTTTTATCTGAATTCCCTTACCCTAATGTGCTGGGAGAAGGATGGGGGCTAACCTATGACGGGAAAAACCTGATCGCTTCAGACGGCAGTAAGCTGCTGTATTTCCTGGATCCGAAAGATCCTTCCAAGCTGGTTAAATATATTGCTGTAGCAGGAAGTTCCCAGGCGTATGACCAGCTGAACGAGCTGGAATACCATAACGGATTCATCTATGCCAACGTTTGGCAAAAACCAATTGTTTTAAAAATCAATCCTTCAAACGGTGAAGTAGTAGGCAAGTTTGATTTTACTGAAATTGCCCAGAAAAATACCAAAGGAAGCGATGATGTGCTGAACGGAATAGCCTTTAAAGGGGAGAATATGCTGGTTACCGGAAAAAACTGGCCGAAAATTTATGAAGTTGCCATACAGTAATACAACAAAAAAGCAATTTCAATTAAAATAAAATGTAAATTGGTAGCGTTCCTCAGGAGCGCTATCTTTGTAAATGACTTTGAGAATATTCTACTTACTAACGGTTTTTATCTTCTGTTCGTTATCCGCACAGAAAAAGCTGGCCTTCGACACCCTGAAACTCAAGGATGCGGATGATCTGCATGCGGATGATTACGGTAATGTCTATATCTATAAAAATAAAGATTTCAGCTTTACCAAATACGATTCCCTGGGAAAACAGCTGGGCAAAATGATGCTGACCGTTCCCTATAAAGTTCAGAGCGTGCAAAATCCACTGAGCGTGCCGCTGTTTTCTGAAAATGCCCAGGAAATGAAATTCGTAGACCAGAACCTCAATGAGATCCAGCGGGTGGATTTCAGGCAAAAATTTGGGTTTATAAAAATGGCGTATGCGGAAGACCTGCAGCAGCTATGGCTTCTGGATGAAAGTTCAAAGCGGCTCATCCAGTATAATTTCAGAAATGATACCACCATCAATTCATATCCTTTTGATGCCAGCTTTGATGAACTGATGGACCTCCTTGTATACGAAAACAAAATCTATATCCTGACTAAGAAAAACATCACGGTGTACAATTTAAAATTTGAAAAGATTTTTGAAGCCGCTACAGAGAATGCAAAACGTTTCCGAAGGGAGAATGATTCGATCCTGGTGATTACGACACAGTCTATTTTAAAATATATTCCGGAAAAAGAACTGGCAACGGTTTTCAGTGATCCCGGTGCACAGATTGTGGATAAAAATATACTTTCTTTTTTTGAAATCAAAGCAAACAACCTTTATCTTTACACCCTTGAAAAACCGCTACAAGCACAGGAACAGAAAGAGCCTGAACCGGTAAAAATCAATCCTGAACAGCAGCCTGTTCAGCCAGTTGAAGAGACTCCGGCGAAAGCTGTAGAAAAGAAAGAACCGGAACAGCAGTCCGCAGATCCGTTGAGGAAGCTGATGGATGAAAGTGCGGAGGTTCAGGCAGCAGGGTTTTAATTTTGTTAATCAGTAAATACTAAGGGGAAAAATATATGCACATTGCAGTTACAGGCAACATCGGAGCAGGAAAGACCACTTTAACCACCATGCTCTCTAAACATTACGGGTGGGATGCACAATTTGAGGACGTAGACCATAATCCTTATCTCGAAGACTTTTACGCGGATATGAGCAAATGGAGCTTTGCCCTGCAGATCTACTTCCTGGGAAGCCGTTTTCGCCAGGTAAAAGAAATCAGGGAAAGCGGCAAGAATATCATCCAGGACCGTACCATCTACGAAGATGCCCATATTTTTGCAGAAAACCTTAATGACATGAAGCTCCTGTCAGACCGGGACTTCAATAATTATGCTTCCGTATTTAACCTCATGAAAGGTTTTATCTCAGCTCCGGATCTTCTGATCTATCTTAAATCTGATGTCCCGAACCTGGTTAAAAAGATCTACAAAAGAGGGAGGGAGTATGAAGCGTCCATCAGCATCGAATACCTTTCCAAACTGAACCAGAAGTATGAAAAGTGGATCTCCGGGTATACGGAAGGCAAGCTCCTGATCATTGAAGTAGATGACCTGGATTTTGTAGAGAAACCAGAGGATTTCGGGTTTATCCTGGAGAAAATTGAGGCAGAGCTGTACGGATTGTTCTAAAGCCACCACTTTGAAAAGGGCTGGATTATTACTTTAAAAATTCTTATATTTGTAAGTATACGTTTAGTCTTTTAAAATCAAATCCCAATGCTGGTTAAAGTTTTACATAATGCCAACTGTTCAAAATCAAATGCCGTACTCGAGTATCTGGATGAAAATGGGGTACCTTTTGAAATCATTAATATCATTGAAGACCCTTTAAGCGTAACAGAACTTAAGACCGTACTGAAAAAACTTAACCAAAGTGTATTTCACATCATCCGTAAAAATGAAAGGCTGTATGTTGAAAAATTCGCGGGTAAAAATTATTCCGAAGAAGAGTGGCTCCAAATCCTGTCTGAAAACCCTTCACTGATCCAGAGGCCTATATTGATTAAAGGTTCAGTGGCTATGCTGGGAAGACCGGTTGAAAATGTTAAGTATTTTATAGAAAAATAAAGATTGCAGCATAAAAATATAAAAGTCAGCTTTTTAAAAAGCTGACTTTGTTTTTTACAGGAGCATGACGCCTTCTATTTTGGCGACCTGCTGGTATATGTCAACTACCTGGTCTGCATCCAGTACAAATGCATTGATGTTGCAGGCAGTATATTTACCGTTTTTACTTTCCCGGTTTCCCAGTGTAAATTTGATACCGTCGAAAACCTTATAGATTTCGGTCAATTTAGATTGATCGGTAGGAATAATGAATTTAAATAAATAATCTTCCGGAAAATCATGGTGATCTTCCAGTTTGGCCTTTAAGGATTTATAAAAGTCCTCCGGGCTGGCGTGCTGGTTTCCTTGAAGTATGTCCATCTGCAAATTTTAACTTGTCAAGTAAAGATACCTAAAAATATTTTATTTTCCAAGAGGCCCAAGCAGCGCTCTTGAGTTCTGCTGTTCATAATCTTCAATAATATAGAACAGTCCGTTCACCAGTTGCTCAGAGGCCAGCTGGCTTAGTCCGCCTGCATTTACCTTTGTATTGCTGCCGCTTCCGCCCAGTAACCCTCCCAATAAACTGTTTCCGGAAAGTGCCGTATTAATAGTTTTTACAATTCCGTACTGATTAAGCTTTTCGTCCACTTTCGGGGCAATGGCGGCAATAAGCTGCTGGGATGCCTTTTCCTTGAGGATCTGGGTGGCCGTTGTTCCCTGGATGATTCTTGTTACATCCTGGGCCGTAAGGCTGTTGACTGCATTCTGGAGAATGGGCCTTGATGTATTGACGGTATATGCAGCGGCTTCAGCGATATATTCCCTTTCCTTGGCAACCAGGGAAGGGGCAATTCTTTCCAGGGTACTGTTGATGTCGCGCAATTGCTTCGGCAAGGCACGGTCTACCATATTGTTTTGCAGGAAGGCCTCTTTGCTGCTGTAAATATTCATGCCTTTGTCGATACCGTTAAGAAGTAGTCTTTTAATAACAGATAATCCAAGATCTGTAGTTGCAAGGCTTGTGCAGGACTGCATTGTGGAATCGATGACTACCCCGGTACCTAAGACCAGTGCAGCTATGATAATATACTTTTTCATTTTGCTAGATTCGTTTTGTGAGTTATTCAAATATCCGACCAAATTTAAACAGTCCTTTGCAATTGACAAAATACTGCTATAAGTTATGATATCGGGGATGATTTTATGATATGAAGAGATTAAACGTGTTGAATAATTTACAATTAATTAACAATAATTTTAATATAAATTTACACCAAGATGCACTATTGTATTATATTTTTAATATTAAATATCAATTTTAAAATTATTAAGAGATTTTAACGTTGTTTCAGATATTTTTATAATTTTGGGTCTAATGTCTTTTTTTGAAAAAATAAACACCTTTTTATGGTGTCTTTCAAAATTAAGTCTTTTCAGTGTGATTGTACGAATAAAATTAAACTATATGAAACAACGTGATTTAAAGTATTCATGTCTCATTGCTGTGCTGTATTTCGGTATGAACGTCAATGCACAGACTACGCCAAGAGATACGACTGCCAAGGAGCAGAAGATCGAGGAGGTAGTGCTTGTGGGATATGGTACCCAGAAAAAAGAAAATGTGACAGGGAGTATTGGTGTAATTTCAGCAAAAGATCTCGCTGATAAACCTAACGCGAATCCATTGAGTTCTGTACAGGGAAAAGCATCCGGTGTTCAGATTTTCAATTCCGGAACTCCGGGAGCGTCACCAAGAGTAGACATCCGAGGTATTGGTTCTATCACAGGAAGCACGGTATACATTGTTGATGGTTCCATTACCACAGATATTTCTTATTTAAACCCTCAGGATATTGAATCCATGAGTATCCTGAAGGATCCGTCCAGTTTGGCAATTTATGGAGCACAGGCCGGGAATGGAGCTGTTATTATAAAAACGAAAAGTGGTAGAGGTAAAAAGCCAACGTTCAACTTCAATTCCTATCTGGGGATCAAAACGGTAACGAACATTCCGAAAATGGTGAACTCAGATCAATATATTGAGTTGTACAATGAGAAGCTGATGAATGATAATGGATCCAGTGCAGGTTCTATTTCAAGAGCAGACTATCCTGCCAATACCAATTGGTTTAAAGAAGTTTTCCGCCCGAGCTCTATTAATTCCAATGATTTTTCTGCTTCCGGAAGTGTAGGTAAATTAAGTTATTATGGAAGTGTGGGGTATCTCCAGGACGAAGGTAATCTGGATGCCGGTAAAGGGATTAATTCCGGAAGTAATTTCAACAGGTTTACGGCTAAAGCTAATTTAAGTTATAAAATTACCGATTTCCTTACTATTGGAGATAATTTTACATTCTCTAAAATGCTTACCAATGCGGCCAACAATCCTTTGCTCAACGCATATAATGCACCACCTGTTTATTCTCCTATAGATCCTGCAACAGGAACGTATCAGTATTTCACATTGGTTACTGTGAATAACCCGCGTGCACAATTAGACCTTTTCAGATCACAGAACAGACAGCAAAGATTGCTGAACAATGTTTGGGCAGAAGTGAAATTTTTAAAAGATTTCACTTTCAGAAGTAGCTTGACAAATGATAATCTTAATTCTAATTTGTATCAGTATACGCCGGCTATTACGTATACTCCTCAGGCAAGTATTTCTACTCTGGTAACAAGAGATTCCAAAAACAGGGATTATGTTTGGGATAATACTTTAAACTGGAAGAAGAGCTTTGGCAACCATAATTTTGATGTCCTTGCAGGTTTTTCAAGAACACAAAATTATTACAATCAGGTATACAGGAATGCATCTAATGTAAATTATGACGGAACCAATGGCTCTCTTCAGATAGATAACGGTACCAATATTTTTGAAGTTGGAATGTATGATGCTACCAGAGATGTGATTCCAAGATTAAGCAGAATCCAATCTTTCTTCGGAAGAATTAATTATGATTATGCTGGTAAATACCTGATCAATGGATCTATCCGTAGAGACGGATCTTCCAACTTTAATCAGAACAGAAATGAAGTTTTCCCATCGGTAAGTGCTGGTTGGGTAGTTTCAAAAGAAGGTTTCATGAGCAACCAGAATATCTTTAATCTCCTGAAGTTAAGAGGAAGCTGGGGTAGAACAGGTAATCCTAACGTACAGAACGGAGTTTATACCTTATTTGCTTCTAATATAGCCTCAGGTGCCTATTATGGTTCTACAGGTAATCCTGCAGCAACGATAGACAATTTCATAGATACTTCCATCAGCTGGGAAATTACGACAGGTAAAGATTTTGGTGTAGAGATGGCATTTTTAAACAACAGCCTGAAGTTTGAAGCAACTTACTTTGATAAGGATACGAAAGATGTTGTTTACGGTATCGTTCAGGGAACCGTTTCAGGAGCAGCTAACTGGAACAGCTATATTACCAATGCATTCTCATTCAAAAACAAAGGGGTAGAACTGGCCCTTAACTATGATAAAAAGTTATCAGAAAAAGTAAGAATTGGTCTTTACGGAAACTTTACATCGCTAAAAAATGAAATTACTTCAGTTTTTGGTGGGTCCTATGCTAATGCAGGAGCAAGCCTTTTCGGTAATCAGATCATAAGACTACAGGCAGGTCAGCCTGTGGGTTCATATTATGGATATCAGGTAGCAGGAGTATTCCAGACGAATGCAGAGGCAGCCGCATCCGGACAGACCGGAGCAAAAGCCGGATGGTTTAAATTTGTGGACCAGGATGGCAATGGAGTCATTGATGAAAGAGATAAAACATTCTTGGGAAGCCCTGTTCCAAAAGGAACGTATGGTTTCGGATTTAATATGAATGTTTCAGACTTTGATTTTGCAATAGACTTCCAGGGTGTTTTTGGAAACAAGATTTATAATTACAACAGAGAACAGCGTTACGGAAATGAAAGCTGGGATTTAGATTTCTATAACAACAGATGGCATGGTGCCGGTACTTCCAATTCATATTCTATGGTAACCAACAACCAATCTGTTATTTTGCCAAGCAGCTTCTATGTGGAAGATGGTGGCTATTTCCGTATCAGAAATATCCAGGTTGGATATACTTTGCCTAAAGGTTTCTCAAAACTACCGAACTTTAACAGAGTAAGATTGTATGTGAGTGCACAGAACCCTTGGACTTCTTTCAAATATAAAGGGTTCTCGCCGGAGATTAACAACACAGACAGGGTTCAGATGGGTATTGATAACAATATATATCCTTTATCTGCAATTTATACGTTTGGTATGAACTTAACTTTTTAATTAGAAAATCATGAAAAAAATATTTTTATCAATAGCTCTAGTTGCAGTATTAGCAGGGTGTAAGGATGATTACCTGGATGTAGAGCAGCCAAACAGGATTAAGGCGAATGCATTTTTTACCACCCAGGATGATGCGCTTCAGGCAACCAGTGCAATCTATTCAGCACTTAGAAGTTGGGAAAATTCAGCATTTCCTGCACAATATGTATTTGGAGTTCCTGCAGATGATGTTGAAAAAGGGTCAAACCCTGGAGATGCTTCCTTTATCAATGCTTACGATCAGTTTACCTATACAGCGAGTGATTCCGGAGTGGAAGGGTATTGGATAGGACAGTGGCAATTTGTTAACAGATGTAATCAGGTTATCACCAATGTTCCTAACATCAATATGGATGCTACGTTAAAGAACAGACTTGTTGCTGAAGCAAAAATGCTTCGCGCATATTTCTACTTTAATCTGGTGAGGATATATGGAGGCGTACCGATCTTTGACGGATTGCCGGCAGATGGTAACTACAATATCCCTAGAAACTCTGTGGATGAGGTATATAATTTTATCATCTCTGACCTTAGCAGCGCAGCAGCAGTTTTACCGCAGTCGTATGGTGCAGAAGATTTAGGAAGAGTTACTAAAGGAGGTGCTTTAGGACTTCTTTCCAAAGTGTATTTATACAAAAAAGATTGGCAAAAAGCCTATGATACGTCAAACCAGGTTATGGCAATGGGCTATAGTCTGGATCCTGATTTCAATCATTTGTTCCGTCCTGCGGGAGAATTTGGATCTGAATCAGTGTTCGAAGTAAA
Organism: Chryseobacterium camelliae; assembly: GCF_030818575.1. Lineage (NCBI taxonomy): Bacteria > Pseudomonadati > Bacteroidota > Flavobacteriia > Flavobacteriales > Weeksellaceae > Chryseobacterium > Chryseobacterium camelliae. The sequence goes on along the minus strand of NZ_JAUTAL010000001.1, from coordinate 1,862,664 downwards.
CTGTCAATGCTCTGCGCAGTATGGAGGGAGCCAGTATGCTGAGGTACAGGGTGTAAGAAACCAGTTCGGATGGGGCTTTTTTACTCCGACAACTGCTTTAGAGTCTGCATTTGAGCCAGGTGATATCCGTAAGGAATTAACCCTTCTCAGAGAAGGAGAAACTACTTTAGAAGGAGATGTAATCCATAAAGGAGATCCTCAGGCGGGTAATATGTGGAATCAGAAAGCATATGTTCCACAATCTTTAAACAATAGCAGTTGTGGGTACGGTTCTATTCAGAATATCAGAATACTTCGTTTTGCAGAAATTTTGCTGATTAACGCTGAGGCTGCCAATGAATTAGGCAATACAGCAGTGGCTATCACTAATCTTAATAAGGTGAGAACCAGAGCTGGTCTGGCAGGAACAACGGCTACAACTCAGGCTGCTTTAAGAACTGCTATCTGGAAAGAACGTAGAGTAGAGCTTGCTATGGAAGGTGACCGTTTCGTTGACCTGGTGAGAACAGGTCAGGCAGCGACTGTCTTAGCTTCTTACGGATTTACAGCCGGGAAAAATGAGGTCTTCCCGATTCCGTTAAATTCTATTAACCAGAGTAACGGGATTTTGACGCAAAATCCTGGATACTAAAAATGTATTGATACTAACTTTAGAGGAGAATGAAAGTTCTCCTCTTCTTTTAGCACTTAATTCTAATATCTCAAAATAATGAAAAGGATTGTCATGTCGCTTGCTGTAGCATCCGTATGTTGTATGGTATCATGCGGAAATTCAGTGGCTCACCAGCAGGAAAATGTCCGGAATATAAAGTCCGTAAAGAATTTTACAGATGACCAGCTCATGGACAACGTCCAGAAACAGGCACTGAAATATTTCTGGGATTATGCAGAACCCAATTCAAAACTGGGAAGGGAACGGTACCATGAAGATGATATCTATCCGGATAACGATAAGCATGTCGTGACTACGGGAGGTTCCGGATTCGGGCTGGCTACTGTTCTGGTCGGGATTGAGAGAGGATTTGTACCAAGACAGGAAGCGGTAAAAAGGCTCAACATCATGATGGATTTCCTGGCAAAAGCCGACCGTTATAAAGGAGCATGGTCACACTGGATCAACGGCGAAACCGGGAAAACCGTTCCATTTGGGAAAAAAGATAACGGAGGTGATCTTGTGGAAACTGCATTTCTTACTTCCGGTATCCTGATGGTACGCGAATATTTTAAAAACGGGAATGCAGAGGAAAAAGCCCTGGCAAAAAAATGTGACGAGCTCTGGAAAGGCATTCAGTGGAACTGGTATACGAAAGGAGGAGAAAAAGTCCTGTACTGGCACTGGTCGCCGGACTACCAATGGGAAATGAATTTCCCTCTCGAGGGCTATAACGAATGCCTGATTACCTATATTCTGGCCGCTTCATCGCCCACGTATCCGATTGATGCAGAAACCTATTACAAAGGCTGGACAAGAAACGGCACCTACCTTTCGGATAAAGAAAAGTACGGACTTCCGATGTATGTCAAACATAACGGCGCACAGGAATATGGTGGACCATTGTTCTGGGCTCATTATTCTTATATCGGACTTGACCCAACCAATTTATCCGATAAGTTGATCAAAAACTATTTCGACCTGAACAAAAATCAGGTGCTGATCGATTATAAATACTGTGTCGAAAACCCGAAACACTGGAAAGGATACGGACCAGACTATTGGGGACTGACCGCGAGCTATTCCAGGAATGAAGACGGAAGTGTAGGATATGATGCCCACTTCCCGCAGAATGACCGCGGGGTGATCACACCAACGGCAGCACTGAGCAGCTTCCCGTATACGCCTAAAGAATCCATGGACTTTCTTCGGTTTTTATATACCCAGAAACCAGAATTCATTGGATCTGCAGGACCTTATGATGCGAATTCCATCCACTATAATAACTGGACAACCCCAAGGTATCTTGCCATTGATCAGGGAACCATAGCCCCGATGATTGAAAATTACAGGACAGGATTCCTCTGGAAACTGTTCATGAACGCGCCGGAAATCCAGAATGGACTGAAAAAGCTGAGTTTTAAATCACCCAAATACAACATCAGATAACACATCAGAAGTTCCGGTCATGAATAATGTATTGTTTGAAGCTGTTTCCCGCTTTCACTACTTGGTTTTTTACGCCGTAGCTGATGGCCCTCAGGTAAAAAGAGCTCAGACAGGCCGTTCAATCGGGGCTAGGAATAAACAATTAAAGAACTGAACCACCTGATAGAACATAACGTTCTTACCGTGGAACTGAATATAATGTCAAATACCTGAAAGCAATGATGCATAACCCAAAAATTCCGTCATGAAATTGAAATACATTCCGTTTTTATTCCTGCCTTTTTCCCTGGCAGTGAAAGCCCAGGAAATCAAGGCCGAACTCAATAAAGAGGTCAAAAGACAGGAGAAGATATCTTATATCCTGGATTATCCGCAGAATGCAAAAGGCAATGTCCCGCTGATCGTTTTCCTTCATGGCTCAGGAGAAAGAGGGAACAACCTTGAAATGGTAAAAGCCCATAGTCCTTTCACCTATAAAAACCTCATTAACGAACCGGTAGCCATTCTTGCGCCGCAATGCCCGGAAAATACCTGGTGGGATACCGTAACGGTATATAACCTGATTAAGGAAATCCAGTCCAGGTACAAAGTGGATGCTTCCAGGATTTATCTTACCGGACTTTCGATGGGAGGATGGGGAACCCTGAAACTGGCCATGGAACATCCCGAGATGTTCGCCGCAGTGGTTTCGGTGTGCGCTCCAACGGACAGGGTAATGTACGCTAACATCCAGCAGTACAAAGATCTCAACATGAAAATTTTTCATGGAGGAATGGATGATGTGGTGCTTCCGGAGAATGCCTTCAATTTTTACCAGAAACTGCATCCGGTAAACCCTTCTGCCGAGCTCACGATTTTTCCGAACGACAATCATAATTCCTGGGATTCAACTTACTCCAATCCGGAATTATACCGTTGGATGCTGTCAAAGAGAAAAGAAAGATAATTCATCTGAAATGAAACATAATTCAGGGAATGTTCACGATCTTAGCGGATCAGAAAATCCTTGAAAGCTTTAAAATCCTGATGGTAAATGCCGTTCATCGCTCCATCTATGGAAAATAAAGCTGGATGTTGATGCGTTTATCAGTCAGAATCAAAACCAAAAAGAAACTATAATTTAAGAATATTGATCATCAGTCAATCATTCACGAATATCAAAAAATGAAGAAGTAATGAAAAAGTTAATTGTAATCGCCACTTTGGCCCTTGCTCCTGTATTTTCGGCACAGGAAATGGTAACCAAGCCTGTCCAGGCTTATCAGACAGCCCAGTATCAGGCTAAAAAGAAAGCCTTTGTTGACAATCTTCTCGCCAAAATGACGCTGGATGAGAAAATCGGGCAGCTCAATTTACCGAGTTCTGGCGATTTTACCACCGGACTGGCTAAAAGTTCAGATATTGGTAAAAAAGTAGAACAGGGTTTAGTAGGCGGTTTATTCAATATAAAAGGAGCGGATAAGATTAAAGCCGTGCAGAAAGTTGCGGTTGAAAACAGCCGGCTGAAAATTCCTTTGATCTTTGGGATGGATGTGATCCATGGCTACGAAACCACATTCCCGATTCCTTTAGGCTTAGCCTCATCATGGGACATGAACCTGATCCAGCAGTCAGCCAGGGTAGCCGCCAGAGAAGCTGCTGCGGACGGAATCAACTGGACTTTCTCGCCGATGGTGGACATTTCCCGCGAGCCAAGATGGGGAAGGGTTTCCGAGGGTTCCGGAGAAGATCCTTACCTGGGAAGTGAAGTTGCAAAGAACATGGTTTACGGATACCAGGGAAAAGACCTGGCTAACGGAACTAATATCCTGGCCTGTGTGAAGCACTTTGCCTTATATGGAGCAGGAGAAGCCGGAAGGGATTACAATACTGTAGACATGAGCCATGTAAGGATGTATAATGAATATTTTCCTCCGTATAAAGCTGCTGTAGACGCAGGGGTAGCATCTGTTATGGCATCTTTCAATGAAGTGGACGGCGTTCCGGCAACCGGAAACAGATGGCTGCAGACTGAAGTATTGCGAAATCAGTGGAAATTCAAAGGATTTGTAGTGACCGATTATACCGGGATCAATGAAATGGTAGACCACGGAATGGGCGACCTTCAGCAGGTTTCCGCATTGGCATTGAAAGCCGGGATCGATATGGATATGGTAGGAGAAGGCTTTTTAACCACGCTTAAAAAATCATTGTCCGAAGGAAAAGTAACCCAGGCGGAAATCGATATGGCAGCCAGAAGGATCCTTGAAGCAAAATATGATTTAGGCTTATTTGACAATCCATACAAACACGGAGATGCAAAACTTGCCGCTAAGGAGGTGTACAGTATGGAAAACCGCAACATTGCAAGGAATATTGCGGCCCAGTCTATGGTATTGCTTAAAAACGACAATCAGGTGCTGCCGCTTAAAAAATCAGGAACAGTTGCAGTAATAGGACCATTGGTGAACAATTCCATGAACATGGCCGGAACATGGAGCGTTGCCACCAAGCATGCCGTTTCTGTAAACCTGATGCAGGGACTCCAGGCAGCATATGGAAAAGACGTTAAATTCCTCTCCGCAAAAGGAGCCAACATCGATTACGACGCTAAATTAGAGGACATCTATGCGGCTCACGGTAAAAAAACCGACCGTGACAACCGCCCTAAGGAAGTATTGCTGAAAGAGGCGGTAGACGTAGCCAATAAAGCAGACGTTATTTTGCTTGCCATCGGAGAATCTGCGGAGATGAGCGGAGAATCCTCTTCCAGAACTGAAATCACCATCCCTCAGTCGCAGGTAGATCTGCTCAATGAACTGAAAAAAACCGGAAAACCAATTGCCATGGTACTCTTCACGGGCCGTCCTTTAGCCTTAACCAATGTGAAAGATACTCCGGACGCCATCCTGAATGCGTGGTTCCCGGGCTCTGAAGCAGGAAGTGCCATCGCGGATGTCCTTTTCGGAAAAGTAAACCCATCCGGAAAGCTGCCAATGACCTTCCCGAGAAGCCTGGGACAGGTGCCAATCTATTACAACGCTAAAAACACCGGACGCCCGCTGGATCAGAAACTGGTTGACAAATGCGAATACCAGAGGTTCCGTTCCAATTATATGGATGAATGCAATACGCCGCTTTATCCTTTCGGGTATGGATTAAGTTATACGAAATTCAACTATTCAGATATCACAATCTCCAATGCCAATCCTAAAGGCAACCAAAGCATCCAGGCTTCCGTAACCGTGACCAATTCCGGGAACTATGACGGGGCAGAAGTGGTGCAGCTGTACATCAGGGATATGGTGGGAAGCATCACCAGACCGGTAAAAGAGCTGAAAGGCTTCCAGAAAGTAATGCTGAAAAAAGGAGAGTCCAAAAAAGTGACTTTCGACATCACGCCTGAAAACCTGAAGTTTTATAACGGAGACCTTAAATATGACTGGGAGCCCGGAGAATTTGATATTATGATCGGAACCAGCTCGGAAGATGTGCAACATTCAAAAATCAACTGGACGAAATAAATTCTATCAGCCACCTTTTACGGGTGGCTTTTTTGTATCACGATAACTGGCAAGTATCACATTTTGGTTTGTTTTTTTGATCAATTCAGATTTTAAAAAAGCAAAATATGAAAAAGACACTTGTATTCGGAGCCGTGGTACTTGGCTTCATGGCTTTCGGCCAGAAAACGATCGTATTGGACAAAGTGGGTAATGACAAAGATGCTCACGGTTGTAAAGCTTCAGTAGGATATACCTATTCACAGATCAATCATAAATGCGTACGCCCGTTTGAACAGAAAATACGCCTCAGAGAAGCGAAACCTGCGGGAAGTGCAGCCTTTATGTCGGGAGTTATTTTCAGCAAAGACATGAAACAGGCTGAAATTTTCCTTCCTACTGCCAAGTCCGGCAGCATGGTCCTGGCCAGACAGGCCAACGGAGCCATCTGGAAAAACGGAAGTTACGTATTAGAAGCCTATAAAAAAGACCGGTACAGATTAAAAAAGGATAATAAAGTCATTTATGACCAAATGTAAAAACGAACATACAGGAAAGCCATTCGGAAGAATGGCTTTTTACTTTGCCGGAATTGAAATAGAAAACAGGCTGCAACTTCTTCTGAAAAATATCTAGTATCTGTTCAGAAGCCATCTATAGTTGTAGAGTCTCTCTTCCAAGCCCTTCCGTATCAACATCCATCACCGTTCACGATTCTTCTTCAGGAGCTTTTTCCCGCTATCCACTGTATCTTTTTTATTACGGCCTCCGCTTTGCTCCGGCCGCAATAAAAGAGGATGTCGTTCCTATCGGGGCTAATGATCATAGACTGTAAAAGACCCGGCAGATTGTTAAATCTGCCGGGTCTTTAGTAAAGATAAATGTAAAAAGATCTGATTATCCAGCAACAGCAGCAGCTTCTGTATATATAACACCTTCATAGCAGGCATTGTAAATCGCTTTTAATTCTTCTAGGGAAGGAACCCTCGGATTGAAGCCGGTACAAGGATCAGCCAGGGCATTTGAGGCGATATAATCAAGATTCTTGTCCCAATCTGCTTTAGAAATTCCGAAATCTTTGATTGCAGCCTGGTTATTCACTTCAGAACGCAGGGTTTCAACAGCCTGTGCCAGATCTTCAGCCGTTGCTTTACCGATAACCTTTGCCAGGTCAGGATAACGTTCCGTAGCCTGTGCATTGTAACGGATAACGTTCGGAAGGAAAATGGCGTTGGATGCTCCGTGAGGAATACCGTACAACGCACCAACCTGGTGAGACAAAGAGTGAACAATTCCCAACCACGCGTTGTTGAAGGCAAGGCCTGCCATAAATGAAGCATCATGCATATTCTGGCGGGCTTTAATGTTGCCCGGGTTTTCAACCGCTTCTTTCAGGTTGGCAAAAACGATTTCCAGGCCACCTTTGGAAAGGACGTCGGCAATCGTATTATCAATATTTGAAACATATGCTTCCACACAGTGGGTAAGGGCATCAAGTCCGGTGTTGGAGGTTACGTGTGCCGGCATTGAGGCACAGATCTCACCGTCAACAATAGCGATATCGGGAGTCAGTTCGTAAGAGACGATCGGGTATTTTACGCCTTTTTCTCTGTCGGTGATAACGGCAAGACCCGTAGTTTCAGTCCCTGTTCCGCTCGTGGAAGGGATTGCTATAAACCGGGCTTTATTTCTCAGGACAGGAACCGTGAATGGCTTGATCATCGCATCGAAATCCACATCCGGATATTCATAAAACACCCACATGATCTTGGCTGCATCAATGGCAGAACAGCCTCCCAGGCCGATGATCCAGTCCGGTTCAAAAGTCTTCATGATTTCGGCCCCTTTCATGCAGGTTGCAGATGAAGGATCTTCCTCCACACCTTCGAAAATCTGGGTTTCAATACCGGCTTCGGTAAGGTAGGCGATTGCTTTATCCAATGTTCCGCTTTTTCTCATCGAGCTGCCGCCGGTAACAATGACTGCTTTTTTACCTCCGATGTTTTTTAGTTCTTCAAGAGTTCCCGCACCATGGAAAACCTCTCCTGAAATAAATAATTTACTCATTTTTCTTTCTGATTTTTGATAGGACAAAATTAGTCGGACTGAAATGAGTGGTGTTATACAAACAGGACTATGCGTTATACATTTGCGCCAGTTCATGCTGGAGCTCGGTCGGTGTTTCCTTGAGTTTTGCTTTTACAAACTTGTTGAGGGCGGAAGGAGAATTAAACCCCAGGTCAAAAGCAATTTCCTTATGGGAGAGATCAGAAAACATCAGCTGGCGTTTTATTTCCATTAATATTCTGTTATGAATAGCCTGGATGGCGGTTTCTCCGCAATGTTTTTTAGTGACGGTATTAAGCTTTTTGGGCGTTATGGCAAGTTTTCCGGCATAATACTGAACTGTCCGGTATTGCTTATACTGTTCATTCAGCAATTTCTTGAACTGGACATACAGCGGTTTATCAGCCGTTTCCTTATGCAAGATCGGATGCAGGCCGTGAACCGATTCAATTAGGCCCAGTAGAAAAATCTTGATCTGGAATCTCGCCTGTTCTTTTTTGATCAGGCTCGGTTTCTGGTAAATCTCCTGAATGTTCTGAATTAAATGCAGGCTTTGTTTAAAATCATCCGGCGAAAGAATGGTACAGTTCAGCTGGGTTGAAAGATGGACGTTATACGTGCTCAGTTCGTTCTTGAGAATATCGGAGCAGAATAAAATTTCCTCGAACAGGATGAGTTTTCCTTTTACGTTGTGGCTAAGATCAGAAATAAAATGAACCTGCTCCGGGAAAATCACGGAAATTTTACCTGACTTAAGAGGGTGAACCTTCGATTCAATATGGAGATTCAGGGTTCCGCTTTCGATAACGATAATCAGAAAATGGTCTTTTTTATGGGGATTCCTGTACTCTTTCAGATACTCTTCCGAAAGATCAAATACCCGGAAAGACAAGTTTTTGTCTTCATTTTTTTGAATGTTCTTTTTAATTTCCAGTTTCTTCAGGTTACCCATCTCATTAATATTTAAAACGAAGCTGCAAAGATAAAAACAAAATATTTTCAGATACCGGGACTTTAGTACAATTGCTTATTGAAGGTAATTGCACAGTATTCTTTTCCACTTCCTTTTTTTTATCTGGTTTTACTGACGCAAAGCTTATTTTTTCTGGATGCATAGTGTTAAGATGCAAAGAAATGATCAGCAGGCATATGCTCAATAACAGCTTAGGCAAAGATTGAGACTGCCTTTTGAGATCACCACTTTTTTATGTTCAACAAAAAAAAGACTGTCTCAATTTTAAAAAAAGCCTTTTTACTTTTTAAGCAGTTGCTTGAAAGCTGTGGAATTCAGGGCGATACGTGATACTGCAGATATCATAAAAATCATTAAATTTAGCCAACAGAAAATCTCATATTCATGATAGATAAAAGAGTAAAAAATGCACAGGAGGCCATTGAAGGCATTGAAGACGGCATGACGTTGATGCTTGGAGGCTTCGGGCTTTGCGGAATCCCTGAAAACACCATTAATGCCCTTGTAGAAAGCAATGTGAAAGATCTCACCTGTATTTCCAATAACGCCGGAGTAGATGATTTCGGACTGGGTCTTCTGCTTCATAAAAGGCAGATCAAAAAAATGATATCCTCGTATGTAGGTGAAAATGCAGAATTTGAAAGGCAGATGCTATCCGGAGAGCTTGAAGTAGAACTGACTCCTCAGGGAACCCTAGCAGAGAAGTGCCGCGCAGCACAAGCCGGAATTCCGGCTTTTTATACACCGGCAGGCTACGGAACAGAAGTAGCCGAAGGAAAAGAAGTAAAGGATTTCGACGGTAAGCCCCATATCCTTGAACATGCTTTCAAAGCAGATTACTCCATTGTAAAAGCTTGGAAAGGCGACCACGCCGGAAACCTTGTTTTCAAAGGGTCGGCAAGGAACTTTAACCACCCGATGGCCGGAGCCGGAAAAATAACGGTTGCCGAAGTGGAAGAACTGGTGGAACCGGGAATGCTTGACCCGAATGAGATTCATATTCCGGGTATCATGGTACAAAGGATATTCCAGGGAGAAAAGTTTGAGAAAAGAATTGAGCAGAGAACAGTAAGAAAAAGGTAATTTCCCCTGTTTTTATCGTATCCTAAATGGAACGCTCACAACAAATCAACACTAAGCGTCAATGTCCAAATTGAGCCATTAAAAATTTTCAAATTATTACTATGTTAAGTAAAGAAGATATAGCAAAGCGCATTGCCAGAGAAGTAAAGGACGGCTATTACGTCAACCTGGGAATTGGCATCCCAACCCTGGTTGCCAATTATGTCCCGGATAATATTTCCGTAGAATTCCAGAGTGAAAACGGAGTCCTCGGAATGGGCCCCTTTCCTTATGAAGGGGAAGAGGATGCCGATATCATCAACGCAGGGAAGCAGACCATCACCATCCTGCCTGGCGGTTCCTTTTTCGATTCTGCGTTCAGTTTCGGGATGATCCGCAGCCAGAAAGTAGACCTTACTATTCTTGGTGCCATGGAAGTTTCGGAAAACGGAGATATTGCCAACTGGAAGATTCCCGGAAAAATGGTTAAGGGCATGGGAGGTGCCATGGACCTTGTTGCCTCTGCCGAAAATATTATAGTAGCTATGATGCACGTTAACAAAGCCGGCGAAAGCAAGATCCTTAAAAAATGCACCCTTCCTTTAACCGGTGTCAGCTGCGTAAAAAGAGTCGTAACTGAATTAGCGGTCCTCGATATTACTCCGGAAGGTTTTAAGTTGGTGGAAAGAGCTCCGGGCGTTTCCGTAGAAGATATCATCAAAGCAACGGAAGCCGATCTGATCATTGAGGGGGATATTCCTGAAATGGCGATCTGAAATTATCATCCGGTCGCGGCAGCAGTTGCCGTTTCGGTTTTTTCTACTTAAAAACAGAATTCTCTAACATCCTGAATGAAAAAAATCTTTTCCATCATGGCACTGGCATTGTTTAGCCTCAATGCCTCTGCACAGAAACAGCTGATTCCTAAACCGGTTTCCATCCGGATTACCGGAGGAACAATTCAGATTCCTGAAACACTAAAACTTGCCCAGGGACTTCCTGTAAAAGAAACGGAGTATTTTAAGCAGAAATCAGGCTTTAACTTCGGGAAACCCGGCAAAAAAGATGTCCAGCTTACTTATACTCAGCTGAAGCAACCTGCGAATAAAAACGGGCTCAATGAGTCCTATATTCTTGAAATAACACCTGAACGCATTCACATTATTTCTTATACCGATCAGGGGTATTTTTGGGCATTGCAGACGCTTATTCAGCTTCTGGAAGAGCACAAAAACGATAAGGCTATTCCGGCCATGACGATTCAGGACCAGCCAAAACTGGCTTGGAGAGGGATGCACCTGGACGTAAGCCGCCACTTTTTCACCGTTGATGAAGTAAAACAATACATTGATTATCTTGCCATGTACAAGCTCAATACCTTCCACTGGCACCTTACGGATGACCAGGGATGGAGAATTGAGATTAAAAAATACCCGAAGCTCACCCAAATCGGATCCAAAAGAAAAGAATCCATGATCGGAGCTTATGTGGACAACACCTTTGACGGGAAACCTTACGGTCCTTATTTTTATACCCAGGACCAGGTCAGGGAGGTCGTGCAGTATGCTTCTGACCGTCATATCACAGTAGTCCCTGAAATAGAAATGCCGGGACATGCTTTGGCAGCTCTGTCAGCCTATCCTGAACTTGCATGTACTAAGGGGCCTTTTGAACCTGCTACGAAATGGGGCGTGTTTGATGACGTATACTGTCCGAAAGAGGAAACCTTCACATTCCTGGAAAATGTGCTGGATGAGGTTATTGCATTATTTCCCTCTTCCTATATCCATATTGGTGGCGATGAGTGCCCTAAAACCCGATGGAAAGAATGTGCCCATTGCCAGGAACTGATCAGGAAATATAACCTAAAGGATGAGCATGGCCTCCAAAGCTACTTCATCCGGAGGATTGAAGAATATGTCAACAGCAAAGGCAGGAAAATCATCGGCTGGGACGAAATCCTGGAAGGCGGCCTTGCTCCGAATGCTGCCGTTATGAGCTGGACCGGCGTAAATGGTGGTATTGAAGCTGCCAAAACAAAGCACTTTGCCGTTATGACGCCCGGAGCCTACTGTTATTTTGACCATTACCAGGGAGATCCGCAAACCGAACCGAATGCATTCGGAGGATACACTCCGCTGGATAAAGTCTATTCCTATAATCCCATTCCTGCAGAATTTAATGCAGAGCAGGCCAAATACATTATGGGTGTGCAGGCTAACCTCTGGACGGAATACATTACCGATTTCAAACAGGTTCAGTATATGATCTTCCCAAGGATGATGGCACTTTCCGAAGTGGCCTGGGGAACTTCACAACCCGAAAAATACAAGGAATTTGAAAGCAGAGTGATCCATCAGTTTGAAAAGCTGGACAGGATGCACATCAACTATGCTAAAAGCATATATAATGTTTCCGGAAAGGTCATTCCTGCGAACGGCGGAATTGCCTATGAACTTTCCACTTCACAAAATCCTTCCGGCATCAGATACACCCTGGACGGAACAGATCCTTCGGTACAGTCAACGCCTTATGTACAGCCTATTCCCGTTTTAATATCCTCCACCATAAAATCAGCCTATTTTGAAAACGGACAGCTGAAAAGTGCTGTTTCTTCACAGCAGTTTACGGTATCTAAAACAACCGGCAAAAATATTACGCTGGAACAGCAGCCTAGTGAGAACTATGCTTTCGGAGGAGCATTTACCCTGGTAGATGGTATTACAGGAAATACAAGGCAATTGGGAAAGACCTGGCTTGGTTTTCAGGGGAAAGATGTTGTAGCCACAATTGACTTGGGGAAAAATACAGATTTTACTGAAGTTTACTTCAATACCCTGGATAACAAAGGCAGCTGGATCCATCTGGCCAAGTCTGCTCAGGTGTATGTTTCTGATGACAACCACCAGTTTGCGCTCGTTGCAGAAACAGGGAAGGATGACATCCTTAAAGCAGGAGGCAAAATGAGGCTTAAAGTAGGTCAGCAGCACGGCAGATATCTTAAAATCAGGATAGAAAATGCGGGTATTATTCCTGCCGGAAATCCGGGTGCCGATTCCAAAGCATGGCTGTTTGTGGACGAAATAGGAGCATTGTAACTTTTAATTTTAAACGATCTCATCAATGAATTCAAGACGGAAATTTATAAAAAAATCAGCGGTGGCATCATTGGCTCTGGCATTGAATCCACTTGACCTTATTGCCAATGAACCTGTGAACGAAAAGCTGACAGCTGTTAACAAACCAATTGTATTGTCGACCTGGAATTTCGGATTGCAGGCCAATGCTGAAGCGTGGACGATTTTAGGAAAAGGCGGAAAGGCTCTTGACGCGGTGGAAAAGGGTGTCCGGCTGGTGGAGCTCGATCCTAATGAGAGAAGTGTAGGATATGGCGGACGTCCGGACAGGGACGGAAGGGTGACGCTTGATGCCTGCATTATGGATGAGAACTATAATATAGGGTCGGTGGCCTGCCTGGAGCATATCAAAAACCCTATTTCCGTAGCCAGGGCCGTGATGGAAAAGACACCGCATGTCATGCTGGTAGGAGATGGAGCTTTACAGTTTGCCCTTTCACAGGGCTTTAAAAAAGAAAACCTTCTGACACCGGAATCGGAAAAAGAATGGAAAGAATGGCTGAAAACCAGTCAGTACAAACCGATTGTCAACATCGAAAATCACGATACCATCGGAATGATTGCTCTGGATGCCCACGGAAATCTTTCCGGAGCCTGCACCACCAGCGGAATGGCTTTTAAAATGCACGGAAGAGTAGGTGATTCCCCGATTATCGGAGCAGGACTGTTTGTAGATAATGAAGTAGGGGCAGCAACTGCAACCGGTCATGGGGAAGAAGTGATCCGCACGGTAGGAACCCATCTGGTGGTTGAACTGATGCGGCAGGGCAGGAATCCGCAGCAGGCCTGTAAAGAAGCGGTAGAGAGAATCGTCAATATTACCAAAAAGAGAAACAAAAACCTGAAAGATATCCAGGTCGGGTTTATTGCCCTCAATAAGAAAGGTGAATACGGTTCTTACTGCATCCAGGATGGATTTAACTTTGCTGTGTATGATCAGAAAGGCAACCGTCTGGAGAAGCCGGAATTTGCCTTGAAATAGGTCCTGGATTTAGAAATTAATAGAGAATTGATTCAAGTAAAACAGAATATTGATGTCAAAAATAGAAATAGCCTGCTTTAATCCGGAATCCGCAATGATTGCCTTTGACAACGGAGCCGACAGGATAGAATTGTGTGACGGACTGAGCGAAGGCGGTACCACACCTGATTTTGAAACCGTAAAGCAGCTCAGGGAAAAAATAAACATCCCCATCTTTGTAATGATCCGTCCCCGTGGTGGAGATTTTACCTATTCTGAGGAAGAATTTGAACAGATGAAGTCAGACCTGGTTCAGCTGAAGATGTTAAATGTCGATGGTTTTGTATTCGGGATCCTGAATGAAAATGACCAGGTTAATATTGTTCAGAACAAAGAACTCGTTGCATTGGCACAGCCTTATCCATGTACATTTCACCGGGCCTTTGACCGTGCTAAAGATCTGGAAACTTCCCTGGAGCAGGTGATCGAGTGCGGTTTTACAACCATCCTTACCTCGGGCCAGAAACCCAATGTGTCAGAAGGCATAGAAAACTTAAAAAAACTGGTGGAATTATCCGATGGAAGAATTGAAATCCTGGTTGGAGGCGGGCTGCGGTCTGGCAATATTGCCGGCATCCAGGAGTTTACCAAAGCAACATACTTTCATTCTTCTGCTATTACGGACGGCGGAGCTTTCGCGGATGCTGATGAGGTAGTCGCGTTAAAGAATGCTTAATAAAGATAGGAAGCCAAGATTAAATTATAAGCCTCTTTTAGAAAAAAGGCAATAGTTTATTAAGCGGAAGATTATTAGTAATGTGTAAAATTAATCATCTGTTTATTCGAGCAGAATAGTTTTCAAAAAAAACTTATTTAGAAGTATTTTAACAGAGCGCTATTATTCAAAAACTTCTCGATACACTCCGCTTCGCTGCGTTACTCGAGGTGATGAGCAACATAGTGCTAGTATTTAATTTTTAACTCTCGCAGATCTAATAGATTACGCAGTTTTTTTTATGCATTTAAAAATCGTAGCTTTTTAAGCTTATGTGCTCTTCTGTTTTCATCGCTCTTCTCTGCATATTTCTTATGTGTCAAAACTTTTGTGACTTTTGTGGTTAATAATAAATTGATAAATATTAAGATTTAATATTTTTGATGTCGACAAATGGCTTTTACCATTTCATCCGATTTACTTAAATTGTACCATGAACAAAACATTACTTTTTGCCTTTATTTTTATTCAGTCTTTTATCGATGCTCAATTTTCCGAGCGGAGCTTATCTTCAGAACAGTGGCAGTTTAAAAATACAAAAGACCACACCTGGTTACCGGCAAAGGTTCCCGGAACGGTTCATCTTGACCTGATGCAAAACCGCATCATTCCCGATCCTTTTAAAGATGAGAATGAAAAGAAAGTCCAGTGGATCGAAAATGAAGACTGGGAATACCGGACCGTTTTTAAGGTCAGTTCAAAGGAGCTGGAAAACACGAATATAGATTTGGTATTCCGGGGTCTGGACACATTCTCCGAAGTGTATCTTAATGGAAAACAGATCGGAAATACAGACAATATGTTCAGGACATGGGAAATTCCTGTTAAGGGTTACCTGAAAGTGGGCGATAATCTGTTACAGGTTAAATTCAGGTCTGCGGTGCAGACGGGAAAAAAGCTGGCGGAGAACGTTCATTTCACGATGCCGGAATCACCAAGGAGCTTTGTGAGGAAAGCGCAGTATCAGTTCGGATGGGATTGGGGACCAAGGTTTGTGACGGCAGGAATCTGGAAGGACGTACAGCTCAGCTTCTGGAACCAGGCCAGGTTGAAGCAGGTCAGGATAGGACAGGCATCATTAACAAAGCAAAAAGCGGAGCTGAATATCCGGGCGGAAATTATTGCAGAAAAGCCGGGAGATTATAGCTTAAACATCAACCATCAGTCTAAAAAAATAACCTTAAAACAGGGGCTGAACGTAATTGAATTGCCTTACAGGATCAGCAACCCGAAGCTATGGCAACCAAATGGATGGGGAAAACCGGATATGTATGAGCTGGCAGTAACCCTTAAGAAAGGTTCTTCAACAATAGACCAATCCTTTCAGAAAATTGGTTTGAGAACCGTGGAACTTGTACAGGAGAAAGATAAACAGGGAAAATCATTTTATTTTAAAGTCAATGGCAGACCTATGTATGTGAAAGGAACCAACTGGATTCCTGCCGACAGTTTTTCACCGAGGGTAAGCAAGGAAAAATATCAGAAGCTCATTAGAGACTGTAAAGAAGCCAATATGAATATGGTCAGGGTCTGGGGCGGCGGGATCTATGAAGATGATGAATTTTATAAAGCCTGTGATGAAAACGGAATTCTTGTGTGGCAGGATTTTATGTTTGCGGGAAGTTTCTATCCGGCAGATGAAAATTTTCAGCAAAATGTTGAGGCAGAAGTGAAAGACCAGGTCGAAAGGCTTCAGAACCATCCGTCACTGGCTTTGTGGTGCGGAAACAATGAAGTGGATGAAGCCATTGTCAACTGGGGATATCAGAAACAGTTCAAATATTCTAAGGAAGATTCGATGCAGGTCTGGAGAGATTACAAGAAAATCTTCCATGAAGTCATTCCCAATGCGATAAAGAAATATGCAGCCTCCGATAAAGCCATTTACTGGCCAAGCTCTCCCTCAATCGGTTGGGGACACAAAGAAAGCCTTACCGAAGGCGATTCCCATTATTGGGGCGTTTGGTGGGGCGAGCAGCCGTTTGAAATATACAATGAAAAAGTGGGGCGTTTCATGTCGGAATACGGCTTCCAGGGGATGCCTAGCATGGCAACTACAAAATCAATGTTCTCTGGTAAACCGGATTTAAATATCAATAATCCGGTGATCAAAGCCCATGAAAAACATGTGCGAGGATGGGAGATCATCAATACTTATATGGCGCGCGATTATAAAATTCCTGCAGATTTTATGCAGTACAATTATGTTTCCCAGTTATTGCAGGCCCGCGGAATGCAGATCGCCATTGAAGCCCACCGCCGGGCAAAACCATACAATATGGGAACATTATACTGGCAGCTGAACGACTGCTGGCCGGTGGTTTCCTGGTCATCCGTCGATTATCTTGGCAATTGGAAAGCGTTACATTACCAGGTGAAAAGGAGCTTTGAAAATCAGGTAATTTTACCGGAAGAAAAAAATGAAGTCTTAAACTTTTATGTTATCAATGATGAATTAAAAACGTTTGAGAATGTATCGTTGGATTTTGATATCCTGACCTTGAATGGGGAGAAAAAAGGTTCGGCGGGAACCGCGGAAACCAAAACTTTGGAACCCAACGGAGTGCTGAAATTGGATCCTTTTTCGCTGGAAGAGGTCATTGGAGATTCAGACAGAAATGAAATTTTTTTGCATTTAATGTTAAAAGATGCAAAAAATAATGTGATTACGGAAAGCAATTATTTCTTTTCTAAGCCAAAAGATTTAAAGCTTACTAAACCCAACGTCAGTGTAAAGAAAATATCCCCGATGGAAATAGAGGTTTCCACTGATGTCTTGGCAAAAGATGTATACCTGATGGGAAATACCCATTTCAGCGATAATTTCTTTGATCTGCTTCCCAATAGGCCTAAAAGGATCCTACTGGCTGAACCATTGCAGCATATCGAAGTGATGACTTTATGGGATACGATGAATTAGATTCAGGCTTCGGGTTTTCAAAATTTTTCAAAATATTCCGATCCGCCTTTGCAGGCCATTCAATTTGCTGATCAGGGATCGCTGAAAAAAAACGGATGATGTCTTGCTCATGGAAAAACTTTCATTTGTACCTTTGTATTCTATTTGTCAATTATGGTCAATTTCGTTCTGATTGCTGTCTGTATCCTGGCAGGAATGGTATTTAAGGCAACAAAGTCTATTCATCCGGATGCGCATAAAGGAATTAACACCTGGATCCTGTATCTCGCGCTTCCGGCAGTGTCCTTCAAATACCTGCCTAAAGTGCAGTGGACAAAAGAAATGCTTTTTCCTATAGCAGCCACACTTCTCATTGCGGTAGTCTGTTTTTTTGTGATGAAGCTATACAGCAGGAGCAAAAACTATTCAGAGCGGTCGAGAAGCACGATGGAACTGGTCAGCGGGTACAGCAATACCTCTTTCATCGGTTTTCCGCTGATCAGTGCTTTTTACGGGGAAAGCCTGCTGAGCATTGCCATCATCTGTGACCAGACCATGTTTTTCGCACTTTCCACCTTAGGAATTATTGCTGCTGTGCGGGGCGGAAGCAAATCGGGAAAAGTAAGCGCTGCATTTATCCTCAGGAGGCTGCTGACATTTCCGCCGCTTTTAGGATGTATGGCGGCATTAGTCTTATCGAGGTATATTGATTTTACCGCAGCTGAGCCCTTCTTTGACAAGCTTGCGGCTACGGTAAGTCCATTGGCTTTGTTTTCTGTCGGGTTACAGCTTAAATTCAACGGATGGAAGAAACTGATTCCGCAAATGTCCGTATCCATGCTTTACAAGCTTGTTCTGGCGCCGGCTATCGTGCTGGTCCTTGCATTGCTCATTGGAATCAAAGGAGATGTGGCGAAAATAACCATCTTTGAAGCTGCAATGCCTACGGTAGTTACTTCCAGCATCATTGCAGAACAGTTCAGGCTTAATACTAAACTCACCAATCTCATTGTAGGATTCAGTATTATTGTAGGATTCGTAACTTCTGCGGCCTGGTATCAGATTATTGCGCTATTCTTTTAATCTTCCAGTTTAAAATCGTACAGGAAAATAGAATCGATCGCATCCTGCCACTGTTCTACGGAAACAACATTGCTGTGTGCAGGTACAATGGAGGTCGGCTGATATAACGGAGAACCTTTTAATCTGATTTTCGCTTTAAAACTCATCTTTTTTCCGGTTTTCTGTACTGTAACCAAGGTGATGATGGGAGACTTCATCATTTCCGATTCAGAAAAAGTAAATTCAATCGTGTTATCATTCACATCGCTTCTTTTGAAGTTTTTCAGTATCTGGAGCATATCCTGCTTTTCCATGACCTTATCTTCAGAAACTTTTTTGAAACCGATAATTGTACGTTCTTCCAATTCAGGGGTCAGGATGACCTTCTTTCCCAAAGGAATGGTGATTTCATTCTTTTTCAGGATGATATTTTCCTGAGCCTGGAAAAGGGAAATGGAAAATAAGGCAATGATATAAAGGAACTTTTTCATGGTTGTATCATACATAGGTATTGAGGCCTTAAAAGTAAGAAATAATTGCAATTTTATAAATAAACCCTTAATTTTACGTTTAATTTATTCCTTTGCAGTACGCCCAGATTATTTTACCGTTAAATTTAAAAGGATCTTTTACATATACCGTTCCTGAAGAGCTTGTGCCTCAGATCCAGGAGGGCATGCGCGTACTGGTCCCTTTCCGGGGTAAAAAGATCTATACCGGAGTTGTTTTTGAATTGCATCACAACACGCCTGAAGGTTTTCTCGCCAAGGACATCATCAGCATTCTCGACGAACAGCCTATTGTACCAGAAGCGCAGCTCAAATTCTGGAGCTGGCTGTCAGACTACTATCTGTGCGGGTTGGGTGAGATCTACCGTTTTGCCTTTCCGTCCTCTCTGAAACTGGAAAGCGAAACCTATCTTAAATTAAAGCCCAATGCCATTGTCGATTTTGAAAACCTTGATGTAAATGAGATGTATCTGGTCCAGGCCCTGGAAGTCAGGCAGCTCATTAACCTTACGGATATTGAGGCTTTTATTCCCAAGAAAGACATCATCAGAACCATCAATTCCCTGATTGATCTCCAGTACATAGAAATTGATGAAAAAATAGCGGAAAAGTATAAGGCTAAAGAAGTCGCTTATGTAAAGGTCCGCGATGAAATTATTCAGGACATGAACCTCATGGAGGTGCTGTTAAAGCTCAACAGGGCCGCGAAACAGAAAGAGCTTTTCCTGATGATCCTGGAAAAACAGACCGAGAATCCTGGCCAGCCGATCAGGAAGTCTGACCTTTTCGAGGATGGATTTTTTGCGTCATCCCATTTTAAGGCGCTCGCTGATAAAAACCTGGTGGAAGAATATTACCTCCGTAAAGACAGGCTGGAAAGCTATCAGGGAGACATAGAAGGTATTGAGGAATTGTCAGAAGCTCAGAAAAAAGCAAAAACAGACATCGATGCCGCTTTTGAAGCAGGCAAAAATGTATTGCTTCACGGCGTTACCTCATCAGGAAAGACTCATATTTACCTGGAAAAAATTGAAGAATGCATTCAGCAGGACAAAAATGTACTGTTTCTGCTGCCTGAAACATCACTGGCCAAACAAATCATCCAGCGTCTGGAAAAAAAATACGGCAGGCTTCTTGGTTTTTACCATCAGAAGCTCACGGATTTTGAACGGGTTGAAGTATGGAGAAAAGTTCGCCAGAATGAACTCAGGATCCTGATCGGGACCCGGAATGCCCTGTTCCTGCCTTTTCAGAACCTGGGTCTGGTTATTGTGGATGAAGAACACGACTCTGCCTACCGTCCGAGAGAAGTGTCACCGTATTTCAATGCGAGGGATGCATCATTGGTTTTCGGTTCCCTGTATGGTGCCCGGGTAATTTTAGGATCGGCAACACCTTCTGTGGAAAGTTACTATCTTGCCAAAAAAGACAAGCTTAAATATGTCCTGATTAATGAACGGTTTGGCAATGTAAAGCTACCGTCTTATGAGATCATCAATTTCAAAGAAGCCCAGGAATCCAAAAAAGTAACGGGTAATTTTTCTTTAAAGCTGACGGATGAAATCAAAAAGACTTTGGATGAGCACAATCAGGTGATGATACTGCATAACCGCCGCGGTTATGCGAATGTTGTTGAATGTGAAACCTGCGGTTATGTTAACTATTGCTCCAACTGCGATGTGGTTATGACGTATCATAAAGCAGCCAATGAAATGAAGTGCCATTACTGCGGGCAAAGGGCCTCTAAACCCCGGGTTTGCCCGAAATGTCATTCTGAAAACCTTAACGAGAGGGGGGTAGGCGTGGAGCAGATTCATGAAGAAGTAACCAAACTTTTCCCAGATCAGGAAGTGGACCGGATGGATGTAGATTCCATGCGGAAAAAATTTGCGTATGAAAAGCTGTACGAAAAAATAGAAGCCCGGGAGACAGATATCTTAGTGGGAACCCAGATGATTTCCAAAGGACTGGATTTTGATCATGTCGAGCTTGTGGCTATTCCTAAAGCAGATTCCATGCTGTATGTACAGGATTTCAGGGCTGAGGAAAGAGCATATCAGCTGATCACACAGG
Organism: Chryseobacterium camelliae; assembly: GCF_030818575.1. Lineage (NCBI taxonomy): Bacteria > Pseudomonadati > Bacteroidota > Flavobacteriia > Flavobacteriales > Weeksellaceae > Chryseobacterium > Chryseobacterium camelliae. Next base: position 1,841,563 of record NZ_JAUTAL010000001.1, on the reverse strand, counting down.
TTTCAGGAAGAGCCGGAAGGGTTTCCGGAAACGGTAAAATTGTAATCCAGACCTTCAATCCCGAACATTCCGTTTTCCAGCTGATCACTATGAATGATCCTTCAAAGATTTATGAATATTTTCTGGATGAACGGAAGAAATTTCATTATCCGCCTTTTACCAGGCTCATGATGATCGAACTCAAACACAGGAAGGAAGACCGTGTAAACCGCGCGTCACTGTTTTTAGGCTCGGTACTCAGGAAATACCTCCCGGAAGAATGTGTTTTAGGCCCGGAAAGAGCTCAGATTGCCAAACTCAACAACCTGTACCAGTTCCAGATCATGCTTAAACTGCCTCGCGGTAAGAAATATGAAAAGTTCAAGGAAATGGTAGCAGTAAGTATTCAGGAGTTTAATGAAATTACAGCTTATCAAAGTGTGAAAACAGATGTTTTTGTGGATTATTAACACTTTTTAACAAATTTTATAGGGTTTTATAACAGTTATAAGAACCTACTTATAGCAATAATCTCTACTTTTGACCGTTGATTATATGTTTGACCGGATGATATTAATTTAACTTATTGATTTTTAGCCGATCAAATTTGTAAGAAAATGAGAAAATAGATGGTAAATTTCAGAAAATATGTTTCAGGTATTACGGTTTTGGCCACTGGTTTTTTCTTTGCCCAATCTACCGTTTCTACAGTACTGTATTCACAGGCCTACGACAATCAAAAAAACACGTTAAATCTCCCTTCTCCGATTACTGCTGCAGTAGAGAAGACCGTTTTGTCGGCCAAAGAACTCGTGGATATCAATGTTAATACCATGATGGCCGATCCGGTGCTCAAAAACGCAACCTGGGGCTTCGTGGTATATGACCCGAAGACGAAAAAAGTAATTTCTTCGTATAATGAAACCACTCCGCTCGTCCCAGCTTCCACCACCAAGCTTCTTACCACCGAGACAGCCATGAACCTGCTCGGAGAAAACTACCGCTGGATGACCCAGCTGGAATATTCAGGAAGCATCGATGAAAACGGGGTACTGAACGGAAACCTTTACCTTGTAGGAAGCGGTGACCCATCTTTGGGTACCAATAAGGCAGGGGCATGGTCATATAGGGATATTATTTCAGATTTCATAGGCGGGATGTCACGTGAGGGGATTAAAAAGGTAAATGGTGATATTGTGATCCAGACAGCGCTTTTCAAAGGCAATATTTCAGGGCTTCCGGAAAATGTTGTTTGGTTGGAAAACAATAATTACTACCTGCCGGCAGGAACCACTCATGAAATCAATCCGGCTAACGAAAAGCTGATCGTTAAGAACAGTGGTAGCTTTTCTGCGGATAAGAAATATTTCTATGTTTCTCCGTATGTAAAAAAAGTAGTATATGCGGATAAATATGAGGGTGACGGAATCCTGACCACAAAGATTCCTGACGCTCCGGCATATCTTGCCAATACCTTCAGGACTACTCTGGTAAAAAGCGGTATTGCGGTAACAGGGAAGGTAACCCCAAAAATGACGGATGCCAATCCTGAAAGCCGTAAAATGATTGCCATGTATAAATCACCTACATTGGGTGACATCATTTACTACACCAATCAGCACAGCGATAATTCCCTGGCAGAAGCACTCCTGAAAACCGTGGGATTCCAGAAACTGGGCGACCAGACCACGGAATCCGGAAGGATTGTGGTAACGGAACACCTAAAAGACCGTAATTTCGATATCGAAGGCCTGAATTATATCGACGGTAGCGGGCTTTCAAGAAGCAACCACGTTACACCTATTGCCCAGGCTAAGTTTTTGACCTCCTTGATGGATGAAAAATATTTTAAGACCTATCTCAATTCTTTACCGGTAGGCGGGCAGTCCGGCACGCTGAAGCGAATGTTCATCGGTACAGGAAACGGCCAGGTGTTTGCTAAAACCGGAACATTGAACAAGGTAAAAACCCTTGCAGGATATTTGAAAACCAATACCGGAAAGACGTTAGTATTCTCACTGATGGTGAATAACTATGCAGGATCTGTGGATATGGTGAAAAAGAGGATGGAAAGAATTTTGGAACCTGCACTGGATTTGTAGAAAAAATTAAAAATTCATTAAGATAAAACCTTTTAATCAACGATTAAAAGGTTTTTTTTATCTTTGGTTGCAAATAATGATCTCCGTATGAAAAAACTTTCCCTTTTAGCAGTAAGTTTATTCTTTTGTCAGCAATGGTTTGCCCAGCAGCTGAATACAGACCATAAAGGTCTTATTGACAAGGAAATGAAATCTTTTACCCAAAAGATGACCGCCTATAATGTCAATCCTAATACACTTAATTATGATCTGCTGTACCAAAGGATGGAGGTCAGCCTGGATCCGGCAGTATACAATATTTCCGGTTCCGTTACATCACACTTCAAGCCTTCCCAGAGCATGAACAGCATCTATTTTGATCTGGCCAATACGCTTACGGTTTCGCAGGTGCAGTATCACGGGACAAATCTCACTTTCCAGCAACTCGCGACAAAAGAAGTCAAAATCAACTTTCCGGCCTCGCTTCCGGCTAATGTGACCGACTCTTTAACAATTACCTATTCCGGACCGCCGGCTACCGATAATAATGCTTTTGCCACGGGATCCCAGAACGGAACACCTATTGTCTCGACACTGAGTGAACCGTATGGAGCCCAGGACTGGTTCCCAACAAAACAGAGCCTGAATGATAAGATTGACCGTTTTGACTTTAAAATTACGGCACCTTCCCAATACAATGTGGCGGCCAACGGCAAGCTGATGTCCGAAACCCAGTTGCCAAACGGGAAAAAACTGACATTCTGGAGAACCATGTATCCTATGGCCTCTTATCTGGTGGCTCTGGCCATTACCAATTTCACCAAGCTCAACGATACCATGGGGTCGCCGCCATTCCCCTTTGTGAACTATGTATATCCAACCACGGCCAATAACGCATCAACGATGTCCAATATCAACTGGACCAAGCAGATCATGGATGTTTTTGAAACCTATTTCGGGACTTATCCTTTCAGGAATGAGAAATACGGTCATATGGAATTCCAGTACGGAGGAACCTGTATGGAACATCAGACCATGCCTTCCATGAGCAGCTGGGACAGGGGAGTAATTGCCCATGAACTTGCACACCAGTGGTTTGGGGATAAGGTAACTTGCGGAACCTGGAACGATATCTGGCTGAATGAAGGTTTTGCCACTTTCGGCGAACACCTGGCCAATGAAAAGCTTCTGATGACCAACACGCAGTTCATGACCTACCTGTCGGGACAAAAAAACTATATTACAGGAGCTCCGGGAGGAAGTGTTTACGTGGCGGATTCTAATTTGGGAAGTATCGGAGCGATCTTCAGCGGGAGACTGTCTTATTCCAAAGGAGGTTACGTTCTCAGGATGCTAAAGTGGATCCTGGGCGATGCAGCTTTTTATCAGGCCCTGAAAGACTACCACTCCAGAGCGAACCTGGCCTACAGCTATGCCCAGACAGCAGATCTCAATGCCTCTCTGTTACAGTCAACCGGCAAGGATTTTACCGAATTCTTCAACGACTGGATTTACGGGGAAGGTTATCCTACGTATACCATCCGCTGGAAGCAGAACGGGAACCAGGTGACTTTCAGGGCTTCCCAGGTGCAGAGCAGCCCCACGGTAAGCTTTTTTGAAATGCCGCTACCCATCAAAGTAAACGGAACCGGTGGTCAGGTCGCCTATTTTGCCCTGAATAATACCACTAATAACCAGTATTTTACCCAGACGGTGTCTTTCCCGGTTGCCAGTGTGGAATTCAATTATGAATACCAGATTCTGGAGAAAAATTCCACAGTTGCCCAGGATGCCACTTTGGGGACAGCAGACCTTATTACCGAAACGTTTGCCCTGTATCCTAATCCGGCACGGAATGAGCTGAATATAAAAGGAATTTCTCAGAAAACAGATTATACCATCTATTTTACAGATGGGAAGCTGGTAAGAAAGGATACGTATGAGCCCGGTAAGGCGATCAATATTGCCGAGCTGGTTCCCGGAACATATATGTTCAGGATTAAAGACAAGGATGTTAAATTTATCAAATACTAAAATACAGGAGCTTTCAGTTTAGATCTGAAAGCTCTTCTGTTTTTTAATGGCTTTCTGAGCTCTTCTTCTGGCAGCTTTCACCTTGTGTCTGAACCATCGGTCTTTAAAAATATTCCGCATCAGATTATCGAAGTTGCGGATGATGACCATGTTTTTGAAACCGCGCCATTTCTCCAGCCAGCTAGAAGGCAATGCACGGACGGAAACTGAATAACCTTCTGTTTCATACTGGATGTAATGCCACCAGCCCGAAGGAATATATAGGGTTTCACCGGGTTTGATGACCGCCTCATAACCGTTGATGTACCTGAGGCCCGGAAATTCATTATAATCCGGCTCCTTTATGTTCGCAAGGCTGTGGAAATTGTAGGGCAGCTTATACATGAGATCAGACTGTTCCCATGGGAAAAGCCAGATGCGCTTGATACCCTGAAACTGGGTGATGAATACATGCGACATATCGATATCAATATGGTTGCGGGTTATAGAACCTTCACCCCCGAAAAACATAAAAGGCAGCCATTTCAGAATTTTGCCATTGGTAATATCATGATAACGGAGATCGTTTTTAAGTTCAGGTTTTATCGTTAGCAGGTTGAACAGGAAAAGTCTTTCTTCCGTAGGAGCAGTTGTGATCTGATCCAGGTATTCTGAAAAAGTGCTCTGACGTATAGGCTTGCTGGCCACCCTGTCCAGAGATTCTATTTCGCTGCCGTAAATATTAACCTGGTGGTCTCCGGCTATGGACTTAAAATAGTCATAATTCCATTTTTGAAAAGCAGGGCTTCCCGGATCAATAAAATCTTCCAGTACAACAGGTTTTGCGGTCCTCATATGGTTTTTCAGGAAATCTCCCGCATTCATTTGCCTGACCTTAGATATAGGCGATAAATTCATATTTCATAATTTAGACTGACAAATATAAGAATTAGTCTACTAATATAGTAGACTAATTCGTTAAATGTTCATTTATGGCACCGTCAGGAATAAAAAAATGCATGAGTCTTTAGTTTAGCGTGTTTTTCTTAAATTAGCACATCTAAAATTAACAATAATGATCTCTGAAAAATACCTTCAGCATCTACAGAACGAACTTCAGAATATTGAGAATGACGGCCTCTATAAAAGAGAACGCATTATCACCTCCCAGCAGAGTGCTGAGATTGAAGCCAACGGAAAGAAATTACTGAATTTTTGTGCCAATAATTATCTCGGATTATCCAACCATCCTGATGTGATGAAAGCATCACAGGATATGATCGCATCCCACGGATACGGAATGTCTTCCGTTCGTTTTATCTGCGGAACCCAGGATATTCACAAACAGCTGGAACAGAAAATTGCCGATTTCCTCGGGCTGGAAGATACGATTCTGTATGCGGCCTGTTTCGATGCCAACGGAGGGGTTTTTGAACCTTTGTTTACCGAAGAAGATGCCATTATCTCAGATGAACTGAACCATGCATCCATTATTGACGGGGTACGTTTGTGTAAAGCGGCAAGGTACCGTTACAAAAATAACAATATGGAAGATCTGGAAGCGCAATTGATCGCTGCATCAGGGAAAAACCACAGGTTCAAGATCATTGTAACAGACGGAGTATTTTCTATGGATGGTATTGTGGCTGACCTGAAAGGCGTTTGCGACCTGGCGGATAAATACGATGCATTGGTGATGGTAGATGATTCCCATGCCACAGGATTCATAGGGAAGACAGGACGCGGGACCCATGAAGCTAACGATGTGATGGGCAGAGTAGACATTATTACCTCTACATTAGGTAAGGCATTAGGAGGAGCGCTTGGTGGATTTACATCCGGTAAAAAGGAAATCATCGATATGCTGAGGCAGCGTTCTAGACCTTACCTGTTCTCCAATTCACTGGCTCCGGGGATTGTAGGTGCAGCTTTAAAGGTATTGGATATGATTTCTGAAGACACTTCTCTTCGGGACCGTGTCATGGAAAATGCAGCATATTTCAGAACTGAAATGAAAGCCAAAGGATTTGATATCCCGGACGGGGACGCTGCCATTGTTCCGGTGATGTTATACGATGCGCCTCTGGCTCAGAAAATGGCTGAAAAACTGATGGATGAAGGCATTTATGTGATCGGGTTCTTCTATCCGGTGGTACCGAAAGGAAAAGCCAGGATCAGGGTTCAGCTTTCTGCAGCCCATACCAGGGAGCACCTGGATAAAGCTATTGCCGCTTTTGAAAAAGTAGGTAAAGCACTGAATGTGATTTCTTAAATCAAAATATTTCTACATGATTGGAATTAAACAGGATTTTCTATATTTGCGGAAATCCTGTTTTTTTATGAAAAAAATAATCCTTTTTATCCTGATGTTAGCATTCCTGGCTTCCTGCACATCCAAAATGAATCAGTATATTAAAGACGATCATAATGTCAATAAAAGGCATGGGAAATGGAAAGAGGAGTATTCTGCGGATGACGGCACTATGGTTGCGTTAGGAAAATACAGGAACGGAGAAAAAACAGGCACCTGGAAAACTTACTTGGGGAATAGGCTATACGAAAAAAATAAGATCCGGAAAGATATAACGAGAACAAAAAGGTATTATCCTGATGGTAAGCTCATGGAATCGGGGCAGTCTAAACTTGAAGTTTCGGACCATGAAAGGCACTGGTTTTATTTCGGGCCGTGGAAATATTACAATAAAGAAGGTAAACTGTCCTATATCAAGATCTATAACAACGGCAACAAGACGGATAGTATTTCTAAGGCAAAATAGGACTCACATCTTCAAGATACCGCATCGATCAGATCAGCATTTTAAAATAAATAATCAAATTGCCCAAAGCCTATGATAAAAAAAAGTACTCTTTTTATCCTCCTGATCTTCGGAGGAGAAATTTCTGCCCAACAGGGCGATTACCGTTCAATTATTACTGTAAGCGGGTTTGCACCGCTTCGTGATTATCGCTGGAATATAGGATACCTGTACCGCCTGAACGAAAGATGGTGGTTGGGAGCAGAAGTTGCCTACGGACAGAATGGGATCACGCCTTACCCTATTGAAGAAAACGACTATAAAATCTTTGAAGTTAAGCCTGAAGTGTATTATAGTCTGGCCCCGGATTCCAGGCTGAAACATTTTATCTCCGCCGAATTTTCATACCTTAACCATCAGTCTAAAAAGATCAATGAAGACTACACTGACGGAACAGGTGCGTACTACCATTTTCAGTCCGCGGATTATGAAAGGACACGGCAGGCAGTAAGTATCAATTACAGTATTTTGCTGCACAGGGAATCATCATGGTTCGGCTTTATGCCGAAAGTAGGAATCGGGATCGCACACCGGAAAATTACCTACCGGAATATTGAAGGCAAAGAAGACGGCTTTGAGCCCATTGATGTGTTTAGTTTCCTGAATAACAGGGACAGGGAGCAGCAAGGATTCCGTTTGCATTTCAACGTGGACATGAAGTTTGTTTTTAAATTTTGATGACGTAAAACCCCTTTTTTATTATGGGTAATAAAAGGGGGTTCATATTCATTATCCTCTTTTGTCGCAGCAGTGCCCGCTTATTTTTCTGACTTTCCCGGACAGCCCTTAATTTCCCTTCATTTTTTCATATTAAATGGTGAATTTTTGTGAAATAAACTATCTTTGCAAACAAATTTTCAGGATGCTGTATACCATTATCAAAGCACTGCACATTATCTTCATGGTGAGCTATTTTGCAGGGATTTTCTATCTGGTGAGAATCTTTGTCTATTACAAGGATACCGATACCTTTCCGGAAGACAAGAAGCGTATTTTGCGGGAACAGTATATTTTCATGGCCCGAAGGCTCTGGAACATCATTACAGTGCCTGCCGGGATTATTATGGCCGTCTGCGGAATCATTATGATTTTCCTGAATACAGGCCTTATGAAAACACCCTGGTTCCATCTTAAGCTTACTTTCCTGTTAGGGTTGGCTGCTTACCACTACTGGTGCTGGAAAAAAGTGCTGAGGCTGAAGGAGCTCAACGGGCAGACGCTTGAAACCGCAAACATCAAACTGAGGCAGGCGAATGAGATTGCCACGTTTATTTTGTTTCTGGTGGTATTTACCGTAATCCTGAAATCTTTGGTGATTGAATACTGGTGGCAATTAATTACCGGATTTTTCGTTCTGGTAGTGCTGATTATGATGACGGTAAAGCTGGTGAACAAAAACAAGAAAAAATAAAGTTGTGGAAGAGGCCGTGCAGCTGGCTGAAATCAGCGCACTCCTGAATACATAAATACTTTTACCTTTTACTATAAAAACTATGTTTGCAATTTTAAAAAAAGAACTCTGGAGTTATTTCGGGAACTGGAGTGCCTGGGTCATTATGGCGGCATTCAGCCTGGTGGTAACGCTCTTCCTGTTTTTTTTCGATAACGATTCCAACATTTTCGAGATCGGGATGGCATCCCTGCAAAGCTATTTTGTACTGGTGCCATGGCTGCTGATGTTCATCATTCCGGCCCTTTCCATGAAGACCTTTGCAGAAGAGCAGCAAACCGGAACCCTGAACTGGCTGTTTTCGCAGCCGCTGAAAATCTCTGATCTCGTTTTCGGGAAATTCCTTTCGGTATGGATTGTTGGTATTCTATGCCTGATCCCTTCGCTGATCTACCTTTATACAGTGTATGTATTAGGCGTTCCGGCCGGGAATATAGATCTTGGGATGACCTTCGGAAGTTATATCGGTTTAATTATTTTAATTGCTGCATTTTCCGGTGTTGGTATCCTGGCTTCATCGCTTTCCCAGAACCAGATCATGGCTTACCTGTTAGGTGTTTTCATGTGTTTCATCATGTATTTCGGGATCGAGCAGCTGGCCAGCTACAAATTGCTGGGTGGTGCAGATTTCATCCTGCAAAGCATCGGTTTTTACCAGCACTTTTTAGGATTTACCAGGGGACTGATTGATTTCAAAGATGTGGCCTATTTTGTTCTGATGATCGGGATTACTTTAGTATTGTCCAACCATTTTATCCAAAAAAAGAAGTAAACGTATGAAGAAGATTCCATTCAAATCTCCGTTGGGCATTTTACTGTTCCTGATCCTTCCGCTTACGGTGATCCTGTATATTTCCGGGATCAGGCTAGACCTTACCAAAGAAAAACGATATACACTTTCAGAGAATACAATTAAAGTACTTGAGTCCGTAAAGAAACCGTTGACGGTGGATGTTTACCTAGAAGGTGATTTTCCGGCAAGCTTCAAACAGCTTCAGAGTGAAACGCGTTTCATGCTGGAAGAATTCAGGAAGATCAATCCGAAGATCGATTTTAAGTTTATAGATCCCATCAAAAGCAAGATCTCACAGGATACGCTGATGGCGATGGGTATGCAGCCTTCCGTGCTGCCGGATATCAAAGACGGGAAAGTATCACAGATCTACCTGTTTCCGTATGCGGTGATCAAATACAACAACAGAGGGGTTTCCATCCCATTGGTGGTACAGCAGACCGGAATAGATGCGGATGAGCAACTCAATAAATCCATTGAAAACCTGGAATATAACCTTGTTTCCAATATCAAGAATGTATCTGCTGATAAAAGAAAAAAAATCGGCGTTCTGATCAACCAGGATGAACTGAGCCCGGATGAATTCCAGGGATTCATGCATCTGGCACTGGAAAATTATGATGCCGGACCCATCATCCCGAAAAACCAGAAAGAACTGACCCTTGCTGATGTACCTCTGCTGAAGCAGATGAGCGCATTGGTCATTGCCAAGCCGAGAAAAGCCTTTACTGATAATGAAAAGGTGATCCTGGACCAATACATTATGAACGGCGGAAGAACCTTATGGATGATTGATGCCGTAAATGCCGAAATGGATACCCTTACCAGGTCCAAAAAAGTGATGCCATTCCCGATAGACATCAATATGACTGATTTCTTCTTCAATTACGGGATCAGGATCAATCCTGCTCTGGTAAAGGATGTGAAGAAATTTGCCCTGCTGAGGCTGGTTACCGGCGAAGTAGGAGGGAACCCGCAATATACCAGCCTGCCGTGGCCGTATTTCCCGCTGGGGATTGCCGAGAAAGACAATCCGGTGACCAAGAATATCAACCCGGTAAAATTTGAGTTCCCGACTTCCATCGATACGCTCGGAAGGAAAAACATCAAAACCAACGTACTTTTTGAATCCAGCGAAAGAACCCTGCTGAAACAGGTTCCGAATTATGTTGACCTGAAAGAGATTGCCAGTGTAGATAGTTTAGGACAGATGGAGAAACCGAGTACGCCGAAAATATATGCCGTATCACTCGAAGGGAAATTCACCTCTGCCTACGCGTCCAGGATTGAACGAAAATCGTATCCCGGTTTCAAGGCGGTAAGTCCGGAAAATAAAATGATCGTTATTGCAGACGGTGACATCGGAAGGAATAAAGTCATCAAAGGACAGCCATTGCCGTTAGGGGTGGATATGCTGACCAACGAACAGTTCGGAAACGAACAATTCCTGAGAAATGCCCTGGATTACCTGCTGGATGACAGCAACCTGATGGAATTAAGAAACCGAAACATCGAAGAAAGGCTTCTGGACCGTCAGAGGATTACCGAAGAAAAAACCAACTGGCAATGGCTGAATTTACTGCTGCCACTTGCCATCATCGGGCTGCTGGGAGGACTGTTCTTCTGGCTGAGGAAAAAGAAGTTTGGATAAATGATATATAAAAAGAGAAGCTTTAAGCTTCTCTTTTTTATTTTGTATTTCGTTCTTCGTCGAATCATGTTAAAAGGATATTGTCTTGCATCAAAAATATCGTTAATAACAATACAGTTTGACCGGATTTTGGATTATGAACAAGCTGTCTTGTTGAGTCTAGAATTTGTTTTCTGATTTTATGGGCAACCTGTCTATTAGCTTTAATAGCATAGTAATAAAAAATACTTTTTAGATTTTCAATTGCAAAATCTGTCCATACAATTTTCATCGATTACCAATTTGCGGATAAATTTTCTAAATCTTCCTGAGTCTTAAATTGACCGTTTTTAAAGTCTTCTTCAGATCTTTCAATACGGCTGATTAAACTCTCAACAGTAAAAGGCACAAGTTCAGAATAATCTTCTTTCTCTGATTTTGAAAAAACATATTTTTCAATTTTATCAAAAAACAGCTCATCCTGCAATTGAGCAAGGTAAGTGATTAAATGTAATTTTCTTGTCTGAAGATCCATAACTGATATCTTTTAATCAAAAGTACAAATTAATTTTTAATGTTATATTCAATACGAAATAGTCTTTATCAATAGGATATCAAGACTTTTATCTTCTTTCAGTGAGGTTTTGAGCTTTGTCAAAAAAAGAGAAACCTAAATAGTCTCTCCGTGTATCTAACTATTTTTCAGCCTTTCATTTTCCTGTTTTAAAGCCTCATTCTGTTCCCTCAATAAGTTGATATAATCATTAAGATTACCAAGTACATGTTCCGGTACATTAAAATATTGATTGAAGTTTCCGGAATTATCGTGAAAAATAGGATTGTTATTAACGATATTCAGAGGTTTTTCTTCCTTTATGTCATCCACTTCCACATCCAGTGCTTTGGCCAGTTTTTCCCATTCATCGTCATAGATTCTTACTTCGCCTCTTTCTTTTCTGGAGTAGTTGGATGTATCTGTTGAGATGATGTTTGCCAGCTTTTCCTGAGAGAAGCCTCTCTGTTTTCTTAGATTTCTTAGCTTTTCCATAGTTACGGTATTCGTGCTTTGTACAAATATAGAGAAAATTGTGTTCATGTAAAATGCATGCATGTAATTGTCCCGAATCTTCAGGATCATTTCATGGAAGCCTAAGTAAAAACCCCCGTTTTTGAAAATCAGTATTTACCCTCAGTTGAGTGTGTACATTTCCGTCTAATTTTGAGGGAATGAAGAAGGAATTTATAATGGGAGATATTGTACAGTAATTTTAACCTAAATCCTAAATATTATGCCAACAATTCGCGACAATGCCTTTATCCTTCATGTGATGGATGGGGTGAACAATCTACAGATTTCCATTACAGATCATTCCATTACTTCCGGGCAGCCCTGGGAAAATACGCCTTCGGTAACCAATAAAGGTAACAATACCTGGGAAATTACGGTGCGGGCCGGAAGAAAAGGCAGCGATGGAGTAGCCGACTGGTTCAAAAACCAGATCTCAGGCGGCATCGCTATCGGATGCAGTACTTCCGAAAGTATGCCCGCTCAGTTGAATTTTGCCTTTACCTGCAATCTTTCTTTTGATTACAATAACAAACGTTGCCAGATCAATGGCGTTGTGATCGGGCAGGGGCATAATTGGATGTCTCAGAATAACTGGTGGATCGGCAGCCGGCAGCTTAAGAAAACAGGGAATGTTTATATGCTTTCTACTGATGCAGGAAGCGATTTCAACTACAATATTGCAGTATCCGGTGTCAATGAGTTTTATTTTTCCCTCAATATGACGGAATGGATGGGCAAGCTCAGCCAGAACACTTCTTTGCTGGGCCTGAGCGTGCCGGGAACCCATGATTCCGGAACCTATAAAATATCTTCTGTAATTGTAGGAGCAAGATGTCAGAATTATGACATTGGAAGGCAGCTGGAAGACGGTATACGCTTTCAGGACATCCGGCTGGTGAATGATTCCAATACTTCAGATCCTCTCGTGCTATATCACGGATTTGTTTCCTGCGATGTAAGTTTCGGTCAGGTACTCAATGCCTGTGATGCTTTCCTGAAAAGCCATCCTTCCGAAGTGATCCTGATGTCTGTGAATAATGAAAAAGGAGGGGAGGATATTTCCGCCAATTTCATCACTTACCTCAAAAAGTATGATTCCCTGTATTACAAAGGCAATACCATCCCTAATCTTCAGCAGGCGAAGGGGAAAATCGTATTTTTCTACCGGTTTGACCTGAATGTGGGAACATCGGGAATTGATAAAAATGCAGTTGGAGTGCGTTTTGGGCCTTGGAAAGATGATCAGACATTTGAATCTGTCAATGCCAATCAGCAGAAATTTTATATTGAAGACAATTACCAAAGCTATGATACCCATAAAAAGGCTGAATTGGTACAGGCTAATTTGGAAAAGGCTGTAAAAACAGACGCCGCAAACCAGCAGATCCTATATGTAACCTTCAATAGTATTGCCGTTGGAGTAATGCATCACACGCCTTACCAGTACGCCTGGGGTGGTTTAGGAGTAGATCCTGCCATGAACCCGTGGCTGAGGGATTATACCCGGTATTCCGGAAAGAAACGATTAGGTATCATTCCGCTCGACTTTTATAATAACGGCGGCGAGAATCCTGTTGAAAACGAATTGATCAACAACATCATCCGGTCGAACTACTAATGGAATTTTATCACTATAATGAAAAACAGAAGCAAGATAGCTTCTGTTTTTTTATCAGGAAGAAACTCAGTTAAACAATTTCCTGAATTCCAGTGGCGATTGGCTGGTTTTCTGCTTAAAAAGCTTGCTGAACGACTGCGGATGCTCAAATCCCAGTTCATAGGCGATTTCACTTACGGATAAATTCGTAGTGCTCAGGCGTTCCCTGGCATAATCGATCAGCTTGTTCTGGATATGTTGCTGCGTGTTCTGCTGCGTATGGATGCGCAGCAGGCTGCCGAGGTAATTAGGGGAAATATTCAGCTGTTCGGCAATGGCAGTGACGGAGGGAATGCCGTTTTCGAGGAGTTTTCCGCTTTCGAAATATTCAGAAAGTACTTCTTCAAATTTGTCAAGCAGTTCATGGCTGGATTTTTTCCGGGTAAGGAACTGTCGTTCATAAAACCGTTCGGAATAGATCATGAACAGTTCCAGCTGGGCAACTATCAGTTCCTGGGTAAACTTATCGATGTTGTTCCGGTATTCCTTTTCAATATTTTTAAACAGGTCAACGATGATATTCTCTTCTTTTTCTGACAGAAACAGGGCTTCATTGATCCGGTAGCTGAAAAACTCATAGGATTTCATTTTCCTGATCAGGGACGATCCCCAGAGAAAGTCGGGGTGTATTAACAGCAGGTATCCGGTTGGAGACACTTCCACATCCGGCTTCATTTCAATCCGCAGAAACTGGAGCGGGGAAACAAAGCACAGCACGCCGGAATCAAAATCATATTCCTGCTGCCCATAATTGAACCGTGCATTCACATTCCTTTTCAGTCCGATGGAATAATAGTTCTGGATCCATTTCATTTCGTCATCATTGACCGGATACTGCACTTTGCTGTAATCAATGAGGCTGATCAGCGGGTGTTCGGGCTTCGGCAGATCACAGAATGCATGGAAATCCGAAATTGAGTTAAAACGGAACATCTCTTTCATAAGCACTAAGTTATTTAATTAAATTAAAATGAACGCATTCTTTTATTTTGGATGTTCAATCTGGATTTTAGATGAGAGACCATATGTTGATTTTAAATTATAGATTATAAATTTTAGATTTTGGATTTTGAATCTTGACGAATGTTGAATAGCCGGCAATACATGATGACTTAGGAAAGAAAGGCGTTAAAAAAATAAAGGCTGTGAACGTTAAGAAAATTCTTCTGTCCGAAGCGCGGTACAAAAAATCTAAAGACAGTGCCTACAGTTAATCCGCGCAAGTTTAGAATTTTTAGCGAACAGCCTTTATTTTTAGCCTTTCTTTCCAGTCTTGAATTTTTGTTTCTTTTGCTTCAAGGCAAAAGAAAAAGCGGGGAAAGAATATGATGATTTTAGATGAGAGATAATAGACGGATAGATGATAGACAGAGGACTTTGAATTTTAAATGAAAGATAATAGACATTGAATTTTAAAAGATGGTGATTAACAGACATATAAAAACGACCTAGGAAAGAAAGGCGTTAAAAAATAAAGGCTGTGAGCGTTAAAAAAAATTCTTCTGTCCGAAGCGCGGCACAAGAACTTCAAAGACAGTGGCCATAGCTGATCCGCGCAAGTTTAGAATTTTTAGTGAACAGCCTTTATTTTTAGCCTTTCTTTCCAGTCTTGAATTTTTGTTTCTTTTGCTTCAAGGCAAAAGAAAAAGCGGGGAAAGAATATGATGATTTTAGATGAGAGATAATAGACGGATAGATGAGAGACAGAGGACTTTGAATTTTAGATTATAGATTTTAAATTTTAAATGAAAGATAATAGACATTGAATTTTGACAGATGGTGATTAACAGACATATAAAAACGACCTGGGAAAGAAAGGCGTAAAAAAATAAAGGCTGTGAGCGTTAAAAAAATCTTCTGTCCGAAACGCAGCACAAGAACTTCAAAGACAGTGGCCATAGCTGATCCGCGCAAGTTCAGAATTTTTAAGGCACAACGTTTACTTTTAGCCTTTCTCTCTGGTCTTGAAGTGGAATTCACCGACTTATTTCTTCTGTTTGACAGTGTCGAATTTTCGATTTTAATACAAAAGAATATTAAATAGCCGTAGATACCGTCAGGTTTTCCCAGGCCTCCGCATCTTTCGTAATCGATTCAATCTTGTTATTCAGGAACTCTTGGGTTTCGATGCCCAGCAGGAAATGAACCGGAGGATGAGCTTCTTTGCTTAATGCAATCAATGTCTCCGCAGCTTTCACAGGATCATTCGGTTGGTTTCCGTTGATCTCATTCAGGTGTGCCTGTTCGGAATTTCTTGCCGATTCATACGCCTCGATTGAATGGGCAGGCGTTTTTGCAGATTCCTGGGTTAAAAAATCGGTGCGGAAATATCCGGGATACACTACGGTTGCATGAACCCCGAACGGTCGGATTTCTTCCGCCAGAGCTTCCGTAAATCCGGCTACAGCAAATTTAGTGGAACAATAAATTCCCCAGCCAGGAAAATTTCCTGCATAGCCGCCAATAGAGGAGATGTTGAAGATATTTCCTGATCTCTGTTCCCGAAGATACGGCATCGCATTCCGGATCACATTCAAGCTCCCGAAAACATTAACGTCGAAATTCGCTTTGGCTTCTTCATCCGTAAGTTCTTCCAACGTTCCCAACTGGCCGTAACCGGCATTATTGACAATGACATCCACGTTCCCGAAATGTTCAACGGTTTTGGTAACAGAAGATTTCACATCGGAATTATCCGTAATATCCATGCCTAATGGCAAGAAGTTTTCTGACGCTTCCCCGAAAGAGGAAATCAAAGAATCTACACTGCGGCTTGTAGCCGCCACCCGGAATCCTTTCGATAATAGTTTTTTAACCAGCTCAAATCCTAATCCTTTTGAGGCTCCTGTAACGAACCATACTTTGTTTGTTTCCATTTGCTAATATTTATTTTAATGATGGTACAAAGATCAGCAGCGGCAGCACAGAAAAACTAACCCAATCCACCGGTGATGTAACCGAATCGTGAAGAGAAGGGGAGAATATGATGATTTTAGATTTTAAATTATAGATTTTAGATGAGAGATGAGAGATGAGAGACGGGAATCTTGAATTTTAAATTATAGATTATAAATTATAGATTTTGAATTTTGGATTTTGAATCTTGACGAATGTTGGATAGCCGGCAATACATGATGACTTAGGAAAGAAAGGCGTTAAAAAAATAAAGGCTGTGAACGTTAAGAAAATTCTTCTGTCCGAAGCGCGGGACAAAAAATCCAAAGACAGTGCCCACAGTTAATCCGCGCAAGTTTAGAATTTTTAGTGAACAGCCTTTATTTTTAGCCTTTCTTTCCAGCCTTGAATTTTTGTTTCTTTTGCTTCAAGGCAAAAGAAAAAGCGGGGAAAGAATATGATGATTTTAGATTTTAGATGAGAGATAATAGACGGATAGATGAGAGACAGAGGACTTTGAATTTTAGATTATAGATTTTAAATTTTAAATGAAAGATAATAGACATTGAATTTTGACAGATGGTGATTAACAGACATATAAAAACGACCTAGGAAATAAAGGCGTTAAAAAAATAAAGGCTGTGAACGTTAAGAAAATTCTTCTGTCCGAAGCGCAGGACAAGAAATTCAAAGATAGTGGCCATAGTTAATCCGCGCAAGTTTAGAATTTTTAGAGGACAGGCTTTATTTTTAGCCTTTCTTTCCAGTCTTGAACTTTTGTTTCTTTTGCTTCAAGGCAAAAGAAAAGGAGGGGGAAGGATGATAGACGGGAATCTTGAATTTTAGATTATAAATTTTAGATTTTGAATTATGGATTTTGAATAGCCGGCAATACATGACGACCTAGGAAATAAAGGCGTTAAAAAAATAAAGGCTGTGAACGTTAAGAAAATTCTTCTGTCCGAAGCGCGGCACAAGAACTTCAAAGACAGTGGCCATGGTTAATCCGCGCAAGTTTAGAATTTTTAGAGAACAGGCTTTATTTTTAGCCTTTCTTTCCAGTCTTGAACTTTTGTTTCTTTTGCTTCAAGGCAAAAGAAAAGGAGGGCAAGATGATGTAAGTTTTAGATTAAAGATGATAGACGGGGATCTTGAATTTTAAATTATAGATTATAAATTATAGATTTTGAATTTTGGATTTTGAAGCTTGACGAATGTTGGATAGCCGGCAATACATGATGACTTAGGAAAGAAAGGCGTTAAAAAAATAAAGGCTGTGAACGTTAAGAAAATTCTTCTGTCCGAAGCGCGGCACAAGAAATTCAAAGATAGTGGCCATAGTTAATCCGCGCAAGTTTAGAATTTTTAGAGAACAGCGTTTATTTTTAGCCTTTCTTTCCAGTCTTGAACTTTTGTTTCTTTTGCTTCAAGGCAAAAGAAAAGGAGGGCAAGATGATGTAAGTTTTAGATTAAAGATGATAGACGGGGATATTGAATTGTAGATTATAGATTATAAATTTTAGATTTTGAATTATGGATTTTGGATTTTGAATCTTGACAAATGTTGGATAGCCGGCAAAACATGACGACCTAGGAAATAAAGGCGTTAAAAAAATAAAGGCTGTGAACGTTAAGAAAATTCTTCTGTCCGAAGCGCGGCACAAGAACTTCAAAGACAGTGGCCATAGTTAATCCGCGCAAGTTTAGAATTTTTAGAGAAGAGCGTTTATTTTTAGCCTTTCTTTCCAGTCTTGAACTTTTGTTTCTTTTGCTTCAAGGCAAAAGAAAAGGAGGAGGAAAGATGATAGACGGGAATCTTGAATTTTAGATTATAAATTTTAGATTTTGAATTATGAATTATGGATTTTGGATTTTGAATAGCCGGCAATACATGACGACCTAGGAAAAAATGGCGTTAAAAAAAAATAAAGGCTGTGAACGTTAAGAAAATTCTTCTGTCCGAAGCGCGGGACAAAAAATCCAAAGACAGTGCCTACAGTTAATCCGCGCAAGTTTAGAATTTTTAGAGAACAGGCTTTATTTTTAGCCTTTCTTCCAGTCTTGATCTTTTGTTTCTTTTGCTTCAAGGCAAAAGAAAAGGAGGGAAGAAAGATGATAGACGGATAGATAATAGATTTTGAATATAGAATTCTAAAAAGTAAAGATGCGCTTATCGATAAACGCATCTTTACTGTATCATTATACCTGCCCGAGCAGGAAAATATTGCATCAGCAATTAAACCTCATTACCACGGACTGATTCCGTCTTCATCTTCGATATCATTGCTGAAATACTGTCCGGTCGGAGCATTTTCATCAGTCAGGGTGTGCTTAACGATGAAGGATGCTGCACTTTCTATAGAACCCGGTCCGTTGTGATGGTTAAAATCCGTTGCCGTATAGCCGGGATCAATAACGTTAACCTTGAAAGGAAGGTCTCTTAGTTCATACGCAAGCACTATGGTATAGGCGTTTAACGCGGATTTGGAAGGACCATAGGCGGCATTTTTTACATGATAGTATTTCCATGAAGGATCGCTGTGCAGGGTGAGGGATCCCAACCCGGAAGTAATATTGCTGATTCTGGGTTGATCGGATTTCTTCAACAGTTCCAGGAATGTTTGGGTAACACTTATAGCGCCGAAGAGATTGGTTTCAAAAACGGCTTTGATATCTTCAATGGCCGTATGCTCTGCAGTTTGTGGGATGACCCCTAAAATGCCGGCATTATTGATCAGGATATCCAGTTTTCCCTGCTCATCTTCGATTTGCTCTTTGGCTTTGAGAACAGACTCCGGATTCGTAACATCTATTTCAACAGCCTTAATATTCTGAAATCCCTGTTCGGTAAGATCTTTTATCGTCTCTTCTCCTTTGGTAAGGTTACGGCTGCCCAAATAAACGAATAAACCTTTTTCGGAAAGCTGTTTTGCGGTTTCGAGCCCGATGCTTCTGTTGGCTCCTGTGATCAGTACGGTTTTCATATCTTTTTTTTATTTTGATTAATACTGAAGCAAAATTGCATCAATTTCCCGGACCGGCATTTGCCATTTGACAAAAAGAATAAAACACCATCACCCTCAAACCCTCAAACCTTCAAACTCTCCAACCAGGTCGATTCATCGCACGCCTTTCCTGATCCTGCTGAGCGAAGACTGGGTAATGCCCAGATAAGAAGCAACATAGGAAAGCGGGATTCGGTTGACTGCATTAGGATAGATTTCAAGGAATTTCAGGTACCGGGTTGTTGCATCTTCAGAAACCAATGGACTTCGCCGTTCCACTTTTTTCATCAGCGCTCTTGAAATTATTTTATGTACTGTAGCATCGAAACCCACGATAGTCTGTAGGAGCTCCGTCCAGTCTTTTTTTGAAAAAACAATCATTTTGCAGTCGGTAATGGCCTGTACATAGGCACTGGAGGAGATTTCATGATCAAAGCTTTCCAGGTCTACCACGAGATTGTGTTCGTCGATAAAATATTTGGTGATTTCATCACCCGTATTATTGTAGTAGCATACGCGGAGGATGCCTTCAAAAATAAATCCGATCCTGTTGGCCACTTTTCCGGCTTCAGAAAAGTATTCGTCTTTAGAGAGATGGATTTCTGTTGCTTTTTCAGTAATAAAATCCATCTGCTGCCGATTGAGGTTTCCGAACGTCAGGATAAAATCAAATAATTCTTTCATGCGTGCAATTTAGGCAGAGATAACAAAGAGGCTTTTGCCATTTGGCAAAAAACACAACTATAAGAAGGACTAAAATTTATTGTACACCTTTTGAACGGCATCCCACAATGATTGGAGGACAGATTCTGCTAACATCTGACAAATAACCTCCGCAAGAAGCCTGAGAATTCCGGCAGCAATATGAATCAGGAATTCAGCTATAATTTCCATCCCTAAACATCTTTGATGAAGTCTTCATACTCATAATAAAACCGTTCAAAACCATCCATCTTTTCCACGAAAAATTCGAAAACCTGCTGCCAGGTATTTTTATTGAAAATTGAGACGCCATAGTATTCAACCCATATTTTACTGATGGTCTTACCATTTTCCAGCGTAAAATGTTCTTCCTTGTGAAAATCGCCGATAAAGTCTTTCAGGATATCCTCCAGTGACCAGATTTTTTCGTAGTAGGCGTTACGGAATACCTCATCTTTCATTTCGATATCCAGCGAGACTTCGGCTTTTTTATTATCTGCATAAAATTTAAATGACATATCCTTGATCTTAGTATCATACAAGATCCATTTCCTTGGAAAAGACTTTCCGAAAGCCGTCCAAAACTCCTTTTTTAGCTGTTGTGCTTCCTGTTTGCTGAACATAGAACAAACTTAGTGATTTGAAGGGAGAAAAGCAAAGTAAGCAAATGAGGCTTACCGTGCTGAGAGTTGAAGAATGCGGAGATTGTAAAAAGTAAAATCATCAATTGTTTAACCAATCTTTTTTAAATCTGCTAACCATGGAAATTGCAAATCTGCGAGTTCACGAATTTGTTTTTAACATTTCCACTTTCGCTTTCCGCTTCGCTCATTGTCCCTCTTAGCCAATTCCTTTCACATTAAAAAAACTCCCGTTGCTCTATCAAAACAATTTTCTTATTTTTGCTGTAATGCTGTCCAAAAAATCTCAATATGCTTTTAAGGCACTTTCATACCTCGTGGAAAAGAGGAATGAAGGCCCTATTTTGATCTCAGAAATTGCAGAGCACAAGAAAATACCTCTGAAATTCCTGGAGAATATCCTGCTTGAGCTTAAAAAAGCGGATATCCTTGACAGTAAAAAAGGGAAAGGAGGAGGATATTTTTTCCGTGAAAACCCAGAAAATGTAAAGCTGGCCAAGATTATCAGGCTGGTGAACGGACCTATTGCCCTGCTTCCATGCGTGAGCCTTAATTTTTACGAGAAATGCGATGACTGCAATGAGGATCACTGCGGGCTGCATGACGTGCTGATCGAGGTTCGGGACGCTTCACTAAACATTCTGGAGAAAAAGACACTGATGGATTTAATCGACTGATTTAAATCCTTTTTTTTGAATATGTAGTCTACTTGTTTGGTAGGATAATTATTTTATTAGATATTTGTGTTAGTCTAAACGAATATCTATGATTTCAACAGAAGATGCAGACATACTGAAGGAGCTTCCCGCAGAGGAGGGATTGAAATTCATCACGTCCCGGTTTTCTTCCGGCGTGGTTTTCTCAACCTCGCTGGGACAGGAAGACCAGGTAATCACGGATATGATCTTTAAGAATAAGTTTCCCATAAAAGTCTTTACCTTAGACACCGGTAGGCTTTTTTACGAGCATTACGAACTTCTATCCAATAATAATTCAAAGTATAAAATTAAGACGCAGGTCTATTTTCCTGAGCCTTCGGACGTAGAGCAGTTTGTGAATGAGAAAGGCATTAATGCATTTTACCATTCTGTAGAGAACAGGAAAGAATGTTGCTACATCCGGAAAGTAAAGCCTCTGAACAGAGCCCTGGAAAACGCCAAAGTCTGGATTACCGGCCTTCGTGCTGAGCAGTCGGAAAACCGAGGCCATATGCCTGTCCTGGAATGGGATGAAGAACGGCAGCTGTATAAATACAATCCCCTTATGCACTGGAGCTATCAGGAGGTGCTGGATTATCTTCAAGATCACCGTGTCCAGGAACTTTCCCTGCATAAAAAAGGATTCATCAGTGTAGGCTGCCAGCCGTGTACCCGGGCTATTTCAGAAGGGGAAAATCCCCGTGCGGGCCGCTGGTGGTGGGAAACTTCACAGAAAGAGTGCGGACTGCATACTTAACGGATAAAAATCTTCAAATCATGAACTACTATCAACAGAATTATCTGGAACAGCTGGAAGCTGAAAGCATTTACATTATGCGGGAAGTTGCGGCACAGTTTGAAAAGCCCGCTTTGCTGTTCAGCGGAGGGAAAGATTCCATTACCCTCGTCCATCTTGCTATAAAAGCTTTCGCACCGATGAAAATTCCTTTTCCTTTGGTGCATATCGATACCGGGCACAACTTCCCGGAGGCACTTCAGTTCAGGGATCAGCTTGCTGAGCGTATAGGTGCCGAACTCATTGTGAGGAAAGTTGAAGATACCATCAAAAATAAAAATCTTACGGAGCCCAAAGGGAAATTTGCTTCCAGAAACTGGCTCCAGACCCATACCTTGCTGGATACCATTGAAGAATTTCAGTTTGATGCCTGCATCGGCGGAGCCAGAAGGGATGAAGAGAAGGCGAGGGCCAAAGAGCGCTTTTTCTCAGTACGGGATGAATTCGGACAATGGGATCCAAAGCTCCAGCGACCCGAATTGTGGGATATCTACAACGGAAGGATCAATAAAGGAGAAAACGTCCGTGTATTCCCGATTTCCAACTGGACGGAACTGGATGTATGGAACTACATCAGAAAAGAGCAGATACCGCTTCCCCCCATTTATTTTGCCCATGACCGTGAAGTGATTGAATACGACGGTCAGCTGATCGCCGTCTCAGACTTCATCCGCATTGATGAAACGGATGAGGTAGTCCGCAAGAGAGTACGGTACAGGACTGTGGGAGATATGACCTGTACAGCAGCTGTGGAAAGTACAGCAGAAACTCTGGATGAGGTAGTTAACGAAATCACAGCCTCCAGGATTTCTGAACGTGGCGAAACGAGGATTGACGACCGCGTTACGGAAGCTGCCATGGAAGACCGGAAGAAAGGCGGATATTTTTGAGAGGAAGGAGATTTATTGAATTTTAGATGAGATGAGAGATGATAGACGGATAGATGATAGACGCGGCATATTGAATTTTAGATTATGAATTTTAAATTTTAAATTATGGATTTTGAATTTTGAATTTTGAATATCATTTATTATTGATCCGTTACCTTTCATAACTCATCACCCTTAACTTATTACTCATATCAACAACATGGATATACTACGATTTATCACTGCGGGAAGCGTAGACGACGGGAAAAGTACCCTGATCGGAAGGCTCCTGTATGACAGCAAAAATATACTGGCTGACCAGCTTGAAGCGCTGGAAAAGCAATCTAAAAATAAAAATGCGAACGGGATAGACCTTGCTATTTTAACCGATGGATTACGCGCGGAAAGAGAGCAGGGAATCACTATTGATGTCGCTTACCGTTATTTTGCGACTCCGAAAAGGAAATTTATCATTGCTGACGCACCCGGACATATTCAGTATACAAGAAATATGATTACCGGAGCCTCCAATTCCCAGCTGATTGTCATCCTGATCGATGCAAGGCAGGGAGTGATTGAGCAGACCAGGCGGCATTCCATCATCGCATCCCTACTGAAAATGCAACATGTGGTGGTAGCCGTGAATAAAATGGACCTGGTAGGCTATTCTGAAGAGGTATTCAATGACATTAAGGCCCAATATGAGTTGGTAGCGAAGAAGCTTGGATTGCCTGAAGTGGCTTATTTCCCTATTTCGGCATTTGATGGGGACAATATTGTTGAACATTCCGAAAATATGCCGTGGTACAAGGGAACAACCCTTCTGGATTACCTTGAACAGGTACCCATCAATCCGCATACGGATTCCGGGAAAGCAAGATTCCAGGTGCAGTATGTGATCCGTCCGCAAACTGAGCAACTGCATGATTACAGGGGATACGCAGGGCAGGTTATCTCAGGGGTCTACCGTAAAGGGGATCCGATAACCGTACTGCCTCAGAACATGACCACCCGTATTTCAAAAATAGAAAATAATGGAAAAGAGACCGATGCTGTATTTGCCAACCAGCCGGCCGTCATTCATATTGAAGATGATATAGACATCAGCAGAGGAGATTTCCTCGTGCATAAAGATGAACTGCCCGAAGTCAGCCAGGAGGTGGAGGCCATTGTATGCTGGCTCGATAAAAAAGAACTGTCAGAAGGCAATAAATACTACCTTCAACATAAGAGCAAAGTAATTAAAGCTATCGTTAAAGAAATCGAATATCAGATTGATGTCAATACATTAGAGCAGATTCCTGCAGGACAAAATATCCGGTTGAACGAAGTAGTTAAGCTGCGCCTGAAAACCGCTTCACCATTGGTTTTTGACCGTTTTGGAGAAAGCAAAGCTACCGGAAACGCAATTCTTATTGATGAAACCAGCCACTCTACTGTAGGTGCTGTAATGATTGTATAAGGATGGTCATCTCAAGAAAAATACAAATAAGGCTTAACATACTTTTTGTTACCCTTGCCGTTTTGTTCCTCACGGTTCTGATCATGTATGAAATAGGATATCTGGATCAGTTGGGTGACGTTCTTGCTAAAGACAACTATATTTTTTACTGGATGCTGTTGGTAGGTTTCTTAGCTGAGATTGTTGCCGGATCCATGGGAATGGGTTATGGTGTCATCTGTACTACGACATTGCTGTTCCTCAATATCCCGCCGCATATTGTGAGTGCGAGCATTCATTCTGCGGAAAGTTTTACGACAGCAGCAGGCAGCATCAGCCATATCAGGCTTAAAAACGTGAGTAAAAGTCTGGTGAAGAAGCTTGCTATCCCGGCGGTCATCGGAGCTATTATTGGTGCCGTTTGCCTCACTTATCTGGGGGAGTATTATGCCAGGATCACCAAAACGGTGATTGCTTTTTATACACTCTATCTTGGCTTCCAGATTCTCTCCAATGCCTTTAAAGATAAACAGAGCAAAAAACTGAAGCGGAAAACGAATTTGACCCGTCTGGGAGTGATCGGAGGATTTATAGACTCTTTCGCGGGTGGCGGATGGGGACCTCTGGTTACCGGAACCCTGATCAAAAATGCCTTTACCCCAAGATTTGCCGTAGGAAGTTCTACCATTGCCAAATTTATTCTTACGCTGACGGCTGCTATTACCTTTTTCATTACTTTAGGGGTCCAGCACTGGAATATCATCCTTGGGTTGCTTATTGGGGGGATTATTACCGCACCATTCTCTGCTATGCTAACGGCTAAACTGCCTGTAAAAAAAATGTTTATCATTATCGGCACCCTCGTTATTGTAATGAGCTCGATAACCATCTATAAATCCGTTTTTAGCTGACCTTTGTTTTAAATGTATAAAAATACCGGGATAAAATCATTTTCTGCCGGAAAATATTCTACTTTTACAGCACAAAAATTTAACAATGAATTTACATATTGTGGCACTTTTTAAATTTAATGAAAGTGATCTCATGGAAGCTGTGGAACTGTTCCAGAACCTGGTTAAGGAAACAAGAAAAGAGGAAGGCTGCCTTCAGTACGACCTTATTGAGGATAAAGACAATAAAGGAACTTTTTTCCTGATCGAGCTATGGGAGACTGTGGAACATCATAACAGGCATAACGGACAGGACCATCTGCTGAATTTCAGACGCGATGCCGCAAGAATAATGGAAAGTTCCATACAGGTCTACAAAGGTTTCAGAATCTATTAAACCGGTAGACATCTTATGTCTGAAGTCTAACATCTAAAAAGGCTGCCTATCCCTGGATAAACAGCCTTTATAGAAAAATAGAAAGTATTATTATTTAAATGAATCGCTGAGGTATATTATTTGATAATCAGCTTTTTGGTTTCCGCCTGTCCCCCATAAGATATTTTTACCAGGTAATTTCCGGAAGGAAGGTGGGATAAGTTCAGATCCTGCTTATAAAAACCGGACTGATTGGTAAGTTCTGAAGAATATACTTTTTTACCGGTAAGATCATATACTTCAACACTTCCTTTGCTGTTGGTTTTTTCCTTGATATCAAACAACACGGTCACTTTTTTGTCTGCCGTAGCCGGATTAGGATAGATCCCGAAAGAAGCTTTTTTTCCGATTTCTTTGATTCCTAATGTGGATGTAATGTTTTTGTATTTGAAATACATATTCCCTGTACTGGCTCCTCCGTTGGAAATAAAATACATCCTGTAATAATCAGATCCCTGCTTGATATAATACACTACATCTGAATAGATGCCGCTGGTAGGTTTCCAGGAATGTCCTATAGTGGCAATGTTAGAAGAAAATGCGCTTGATGCCGGAAGGGTAGCTGCTGCTGTTTCCTGAGTTTCCGGCTGTACCCTGGCTACGCTAACGCTGGGACCCTGAAGAACCCCGGCCATCCTGTACATCATCGTGTTGGCATAGAAAGTCCAGTACCGTGTAAAGATAAGGTCCCAGTTGGCTTTCGGCGGTTCCAGATTGGCTACCTTATCGTTGGTGGCAAATGAGAAATAATTGAAATAAGCATCATCGCTACCGTTGGCAATGGTTTTGGTCTGCGTTGCATCCCATGCAGAAGTTGATGCATTCCATTTGGCATATTTAAAAGTATAGCCTCCGAAATAATCGTCAATCATAAATTTATAGTAATCCCCTGAAGCATATTTCAGGATAAAGATCACTTTTCCTTCTATATGATGGCTTGTGGAATTGTATTCACCCCATCCGTAGGTTGCCGTTCCAAGTTCAAAGGCTCCTTTCTTAAGCTCAGTACTGTTATCAGGATTATACAGCGGAGAACCGTAATTAGCGACAGAGTTAGTCGTGATCGAATTCCAGTCAGCCGGATTGCTGGAAGCCTGATAGACTTCAATATTTTGAGCATCATTGATCCTCGTTCCGAAGCTCATGTTGGAATTCCTGTAGAACGCAATATCCCACGTATTGGCAGGCTGGGAAACCGTTGCATTGGCACTCAGGTCAAAGAATACACGGTTCTGATAGCTTGGTCCCATCGTCATATTTACGGTTGTATAACCGTTGGCATCCACCTGTGCTAATGTGGTCTGGTGTACACCTAAAGCCAGCATAGCAGTCAGAAGTAATTTTGTTTTCATAAGATGCTTGTTAATTTATTATTTAGAATTATTCTACAAAACTAAATAATTATTTTTAATAGTTCTAAATAAAAATATGATTTTTGTCGTGTTTTTTAATTTTACTTTTTTTAATTAAGTTCAGTAATCGGAATTTTTCATCGTGAATCATGGCAAGAATGCCCGAAACCTGTAACTATTTGAAAATTATTCTTCATGATCTCTGAAAGTTTATGATCGTAAAGCTTAATTAAATGATCACTTTACGGTTCATGAGTCATATGAAGTCGACCCTGGCGTTTCAGGATAAAAAACAGCCCGTGAAAATCACGGGCCGTCTCAAGTATGTGGGTCTGATAAATTATTTCTTGATAAACTTCGACTGTACTGTCTGGCCTTCCGCGGTTTCAATAATTACATAATAAACACCGGTCTGAAGTGGGCTGATATCATAATTTTTGCCTGAAAGTTTTCCTTCGCTCACCTTCCGGCCTGCTGCCGAATATACCTGGATTCTTTTCGGATCTTTACCGGCCACAAAATGCAGGGCCGTATTCTCTGCATTCACTGCAAACTGAATCTGGTTATGAGCTTTATTTTGATCTGTCACGGAAAGGCTCGCTGATGCAGCATAAACTACATCATCAATTTCCAAAACGGTATGGGGAGCCGCTGCACCTACAAACTTAAATACAATGTATTGGGATGATGAGGCAGTTACAGGAACTGATAGGGTCTGAAAAACATCGCTCGAAAGGAAAGCGGCATTGCCAAGGGCAACAAACGTACTCATATCAGTAGGATTAGAGGCAAGGCCGACCTGAACGGATCCAGGTGCAGAACCGGTATTTCTTCTGGCTTTAAATGTTATGGTTTTATCACCCGCCGGCGCAATGATCATCGGTGAGATCAGATATTGCGGGGTATTCTGATTTGCCCCTGAGTAAGACTGGATAAAACGGTCTGAAGCTCCATTGGCAACTACATTCATCATTGGAGCGGGATTTCCGGCTGCTGCTGGAAAAATGGTTGTCCATTGATTCTGTGGAAAAACCCCCTGGCCTTGGCCTAAAGTAAAATTGTTGAAATTTTCATTGATAGTAGCTACCTGTGCATGTGCCGTAAAAGCCGTAAGCATCATAGTTCCAATAAGTAGTCTTAATTTCATAATATTATTTTTAATTAGAATTATTCCACAAAATTACATATTTATTTTTAATTGTTCTAAATAAAACATTATATTTGTCGCAAAATTTTTTGAATCTATGAAGAAGAAAGTGCTTTCCATTCTATCCTTATCCTTTGTTCTATGGATGAATGCACAGGAAAAAGATTCTCTCGGCCAGAAGAAAATAGAGGAGGTGGTCATCACCGGACAATACATGCAGCAATCGATTAACAAATCTATCTATAAAGTTGAGGTGATTGATGCACAGCAGATCAAGAACATGGCTGTAACTAATGTGGCAGAGGTACTCAACCAGTCGCTGAACATTCAGATTACGCCTGATACCAATTCAGGGAATTCTACGGCCAATATTTTAGGCCTGGGCGGACAATACGTTAAAATCCTTATTGATAATATTCCTGTAGTAGGCGATACCGGACTGGGAAGTAATATTGACCTGACCAAACTGAGCCTTACGAATATCGAAAGGATTGAAATCGTAAAAGGAAGCATGGGAGTGGAATACGGTAACGGAGCTCTCGCGGGCGTCATCAATATCATCACCAAGAAAAGCAGCTCAAAAAAGCTAAGCATCAGGGCCAGCCTCCAGGAAGAAACAGTACGTGATAGCTATAACCTCAGGAAAAAAGGCCAGGGAAGGCACATCCAGAACCTGAATGTAGGGTATAACTTCAATGACCACTGGTTTACGAACATCAGTTTTAACCATAATCAGTTTATGGGCTACGAAGGGGATAAAAAAGGATACAAATATTTCGGGCAGGATAACCTGCGGGGGTACGACTGGAATCCTAAGGATCAGTATGAAGCTAACGCGCTCATACGCTATTCCAAAAATAAAACATCATTTTATTATAAAGCATCTTACCTGAATGAGACTTTCAACTATTACAACCCGAAAGTAGATCGAGTTCCGTTAAACGACGGTTCGGGAGGTGTGGTATATAAAAGCCTGGACCGGAATTATAATACAGAACGCTGGATCCATCAGTTCAATATCCAGACCCACCTGGGACAGATCCGCTATATGGGAGATTTTTCCTACCAGAAACAGGACAGGAAATTTTATGACTACAATTATGATATTCCCAACCGGAAGAAAGATCCCAATTACAATGAACAGCCTTACTATAAAACGGATGTAATTTATTCCAGAGGGATGTTCAGTAATTTCCTGGATAATAAAACATTCGATTTCCAGTTAGGATATGAACTTGACCATACCGACGGCTATGCCGCTCTGATTGCCGGAGAATTTGACGGCAACAACATCAGCAGGAAAATTTTCACCTATGGAACTTTCCTCTCCGCTGAATGGAATATCTCCGACAAGTTTTCATTAAGGCCGGGCACAAGGTTTTCTGTGAGCAACAGATTCAATAACCAATTCAATTACTCACTTTCTGCGAGGTATAAAACATCTGAAAACTCCAATTTAAGATGGGTATTTGGTACAGCCAACCGCTATCCGACCTACGATGAGCTGTTTACCTATTTTGTTAATGTCAACCATGATATCCAGGGAAACCCGGACCTTAAGCCGGAAACAGGGTATTCAGCAGGACTTTTCTGGGACCAGGGTTTTGGTCTGGGGAACGGCTGGAAATTCAACTATAACCTGGAAGCTTTGTATGTAGACCTGAACGACAAGATTGAAAACGTCATGATCGTCCGTCCTTCTACCTACAAATACCTGAACCTTGATAAATACAGAAGCCTTCTGTTCGGCGTGAATGCCAATATTGTTAAAGACCAGTTTTCACTTGGGATAAGGACCTCCCTGAATGGGATTTCGGTTTCCAAGCAGGAAATGGATGTAAGGACCCCGCAAGATTTTCAGTACAATTTCCAGGCAGGAGCTAATGCCGGATACAAAATAGCAGGCTCGAATACTGCGTTGAATCTGTACTACAAATACACCGGGCCGGCGAGACTTTATGTCATAGAAAATGAAAGTTTCCGGCTGGCAAGGACAGACGGTTTCCACATGATGGATTTCATAGTAAGCCAGCCTTTCTGGAAAGATCGCCTCGAACTTTCAGTAGGGATCAAAAACATATTCGATGTAACGACCATCAACAGTACCAACAGTACCGCGAGCGGGCATAATGCTGCCACAGACCTTCTCAACCTGTATTATGGAAGGAGCTATTTTGCAAGATTAATGTATCAATTTTAATAAAATAACAGCATGAAATATTTAAAATTATTGTCTATTGCTTTGATCATTGCTGTACAGTCATGTTTTTCAGCAGATGAAGATCCGGTTTCCGTGCCACCTATGACGGGAGCAACATCAAAGCCTGCCGTTGGAGGAGCCAATGAGCCTAATCAGGTATGGATCGATTTAAGCGATATAGACCCGGTAACAAAAGAACCGAGGCAAAAAACCAATCTGAGGACGGACTGGGAATTGGGTTTCTATAATGGTGATGAATTCCGTGTGATCATCAACGGGTCTATCGGAATGGCAGTTGCCAAAATTCCCGGCGCCACCAACATCAACTCCGTTAAAAGTGCAGATGTTTCTTCTTTGATGAGTGTAGTTCAGATCGGTACTTTCACTGCCAGCAATCTTGAGTACATTGATAATCCTAACGGTAATTTTTTAACCCAGACTACGGGAATTGCAGAAATAAAAGCGAATGATGCGGATAATGGCGTTTACCTCGTTAATATGGGTAAAGCACTTTCTACGGCTACGGTTGCTCCGGGTTCCGTATCATTGACCGGAGAATCCAGAGGATGGAAAAAAATCCAGATCCTGAGATCTGCCAGCGGATACCGAGTAAGGTATGCAGACCTTAATGATGACCAGTACAAAGAACAGGTTATTACCAAGAATCCCGATTACAACTTTAATTTCTTCAGCCTTCAGAAAGGCCAGGCTGTTCAGATACAGCCTCAGAAGCATAACTGGGATATTGCATTCACCACCTTTACCAATGAAGTTTTCATGTCTCCTGGACAAAGTGCCGGAAGTTATTTCTATGCAGATTTCATCATCACCAATATCCTTAGCGGTGTTGGGGTATACCAGGTAGATGTCCCTGCCGGAAAGACACTGGATCAGATTTACGGAGAATTTAAGCTGAGTGATGTCAGCCAGACCAAATTCATTTTCAACGATCATAGAGCGTTGGGTGACAAATGGAGGACAACAACAGGTGCCAATGGTCCGCAGACGTATAGTGACAGGTTTTTTGTCCTTAAAGATGCAGAAGGATTTTATTACAAAATACGGTTTAATGCCATGACCCAGAACGGCGTGCGTGGTTATCCTAATTTTGAATTTGCTCCTCTTTAAATCAATCAAATAATAAGCATATCATGAAAAAAATCATTCTTGCCGCTTCTGTGCTGGTTGCTGTGTATTCATGCAAAAAAGAACAAGGCACTCCAAAGGAAAATACAACCGAAGCCGTTTCGGAAACGCCTAAATCCAATAACAAAATCGTTACCCTGAACGGAGGCATTACAGAGATTGTAAGTGCTCTTGGACACGAAAAAGAGATTGTAGGAACCGATGTGACCAGTACCTATCCGGAATCCCTTAAAGCTACGGCTAAAGATTTGGGCCATGTCAGATCCATGACGATTGAACCGATCATGGCCGTGAGCCCAACCCTTATTTTAGCGTCCGATAAAGATATCAATCCTGAATTGATGGGCAAAATCAAGTCTTCAGGAATCAAAACGGAAATATTCAAACAGGAATTTACTGTTGACGGAACTAAAAAACTAATTGCTGATGTAGCTAAAGCTCTGGGCAATACAGACTATCAGAAGCTGAATGATAAGATTGATGCTGATCTTAAGCAGATCAGGCCAATAGCTAAAAAACCGAAAGTACTTTTCATATATGCAAGAGGCAATATGCTGATGGTTGCAGGGAAAAATACGCCAATGGCTTCATTGATCCAGCTGGCAGGCGGTGAAAATGCAGTAAACGACTTTGAAGATTTTAAGCCCCTGACGCCTGAAGCAGTGGTTAAAGCCAATCCGGATGTACTGTTTTTCTTTACTACAGGACTGCAGGGAGCAGGAGGTAATGAAGGAGCTCTTAAAATGCCGGGCGTGGCACAGACCAATGCCGGAAAAAACAAAAAGATCATTGCCATGGACGGAGGACTGGTTTCAGGATTCGGGCCAAGGCTCGGAGAAGCCGCAGTAGCATTAAACAAGCTTTTAATTGAAAACACAAAATAAACTTTATATGTATCTCACCTTAAGTGCCGTACTGCTGGTCCTGATCGCAGTAACGGCACTTAATACCGGAGTGTACGATTTCGGAGGGAATTCTGCATTCAGCACATTATGGCAATACATTCAGGGCGATCCTGATTTGTCTCTCAGCCATAAATATGTGATCTGGGATGTAAGAGCGGCCAGGATTATAATGGCCATCCTTATCGGAAGCATGCTCGCCGTTTCAGGAACAGGCCTGCAGGGCATGTTCAGAAATCCTTTGGCTACAGGGGATCTGATAGGGCTTACTTCAGGAGCGACATTACTGGCGGCCATTGCCATTGTTTTAGGAGGGTATTTTAAACACAACCTTCCTGAAACAATACAATTTTCACTGGTCGGTATTTCCGCTTTTATAGGAGCCTTTTTATCCATGATGCTGGTGTACAGGATTTCTACCAGCGGAGGAAAGACCAATGTTGTCATGATGCTGCTTACCGGCGTTGCCATTACAGCCATCGGATTTTCCGTCACCGGTTTTCTGATTTATATATCAAAAGATGAACAGCTGAGAGATCTCACCTTCTGGAATTTAGGCAGCCTGGCAGCCGCCACCTGGATGAAGAACGGGATTCTGGCTGTGGTACTGTGTATTTCTTATGTCATTATCCTTCCCCAGGGAAAAGCTTTGAATGCAATGATGCTGGGTGAAAAGGATGCACAGCACCTGGGAATCCAGGTGGAAAAACTTAAAAAGCAGATTATTGTAGTCACAGCGCTGATGATCGGTGCCTGTGTCGCTTTTTCAGGAACCATAGGATTTGTGGGGCTGATTGTTCCCTATATCCTCAGGCAGCTTTTTAAGTCGGATTATGTATTTATACTGCCTTTGTCAGCCGTTTGCGGAAGTATTCTGCTGCTAACGGCAGATACCTTAAGCAGGAGCATTGTAGCTCCGTCAGAACTTCCGATCGGAATCCTGACAGCATTAATGGGCGGCCCAATTTTTATTGCCATCCTGGTCAAATCAAAAAAATCACTGTCATGATCATAGCCCATCAGATCAATTACAGGCATAAGGATTTTCATATCCTGAAAAATATAGACCTTTCTCTGGGATACGGGGAATTTTTAGCCATTGTAGGGCCCAACGGAGCAGGGAAGTCGAGCCTTCTCAGTATCCTTGCTAATGAAGTAAAATCTGAAAACAGAGATATCCTGTTTAAAAATAGGCCCGTTCAGGATTGGAAAATTTTGGAACTCTCCATGCACAAAGCTAAATTTTCCCAGCACAACAGCAATGATATTCCGCTGGAAGTGAAAGATGTGGTCATGATGGGAAGGTATCCTTATTTCGATGCACAGCCGCATGAACAGGATTATGAAGCTTCGGACCGGATGATGCAGGAAACCGATGTGATCCACCTGAAAGACCGGGAATACAATACACTTTCCGGAGGTGAGAAACAGCGGGTGCACCTGTCCAGGGTAATGGCACAACTTCAGAATACCATAGCGCATAAGCTCATTTTTCTGGATGAACCTTTAAACAACCTGGATGTGAAGCACCAATATAAGGCATTGGAAATTATAAAAAACTTTACGCGTAAAGGAAATAGTGCGGTAGTTGTGTTGCATGATCTTAACCTTGCCGCACAGTATGCGGATAAAGTACTGCTGATGAAATCCGGTAAGGTGGCTGCTTACGGAACACCTGCTGATATATTTACAGCAGAAAACATTACGGATGCCTATAATTTTCCCTGCACCATATGCCCGCATCCCATACACCATAACCCTATGATTATTTTTGGCTGAGATGGACCGGGACGAGTTAAAAAAACTGGCGCAGCACCTTGCCAGGCCTGAAGGGGAGACGGGTATTGAAGTCGGTGAAATGATGCACCGGACGAACATAGGAATGACAACGGAGAGTATCCATGCCATGTTGATCGAAGATCGAGAGCATATCCTGGAAATCGGTCACGGCAATGCGGCACATGTACAATATATCCTGGATAAGGCACAGCAAATACAATATACCGGAATAGATATATCTGAAACCATGCACCACGAGGCAAAAAAGCAGAACGAAAGATTTGGGAGCCAGGTTCAATTTGTCCTGTACGACGGAAGCCGGTTGCCTTTTGAGGATAAGGCCTTTGATAAAATCTTTACGGTAAACACCGTCTATTTCTGGAAACAGCCCACGGCTTTCCTGAATGAGATCTACAGGGTTCTTAAAAAGCACGGAACTTTTATACTCACCTATGGACAGAGGCATTCGATGGAGAAACTCCCGTTCACGGAATACGATTTTACCCTATACAGCAATGATGAAATGGAAGAGCTGATTTCCGGCAGTCCGTTTAAGAGAATGAAAATCTCCGAGAAAGAAGAACAGGTAACCAGCAAGACCGGTCAAAAGACTATTACAAGAATATACACAGTTTTAACCATAAAAAAATAAATAAATGAGCACATTAGTGAACGATCTGAAAGAAAAATGGGAAGCGCTGAAAGCAGAAAACCCACATATGAGGATAAGAAATGCTGCAGCACAATTAGGCGTAAGCGAGGCGGAGCTGCTGGCTACCAATATCGGGGAAGGAGTAACGGTTCTTAAACCGGAATTTCAATCTATTTTGACGGATGTGGAACAGCTGGGTAAGGTAATGGCGCTTACCAGGAATGACGAATGTGTACATGAAAGAAAAGGAATTTATCAGAATCCTGACTTCAGCAGCCCGCATGCACAGCTTTTCGTGGGAGAAGATATCGACCTGAGGATTTTCCTTACCCACTGGAAGCTGGCCTTTGCCGTAGTGGAAGGAGATAAGAAAAGCTTGCAGTTCTTCGGTAAAGATGGATTAGCCCTCCATAAAATATACCTTACAAAAGATAGCTTTGAAGATGCATTCTATACGATAGTTGGGAAATATAAAGCAGATGACCAGAACCTCACTTTTGAGTTTGAGGAAATAGCAGCAAAAGCAACTGAAAAATCAGATGACGAAATAGATGTGGAAGGATTCCAGAAAGCATGGAAAGAGCTGAAAGATACCCACGATTTCTTTATGATGACCAGAAAATACGGGGTAAGCAGGACACAGGCATTAAGACTGGCTCCGGAAGGATTTGCAAAAAAAATAGACAATGCAAGAGTGGTGAACGTTCTGGAAGACGCTTCTGAAAAGAACCTTCCGATCATGATCTTTGTTGGCAACAGAGGGATCATCCAGATCCATACCGGGCTGGTGAAGAAAACATTATGGCACCAGCAGTGGTTCAACGTAATGGATCCTGATTTTAACCTGCACCTGGATGTAACCAAGATCGCCGAAGCCTGGATCGTGAAGAAACCGACAGAAGACGGTGAAGTAACGGCTATTGAGGTCTTTAACAAACAGGGAGACTTTATCGTCCAGTTTTTCGGAAAAAGAAAACCGGGAATCCCTGAATTACAGGAATGGAAAGATCTGGTTGCAGATCTTGAAAAATAATAGTTAGATAATTTGAATGAGGCCGTTTTGTGTTGTGCAAGGCGGCTTTTTAGATTTTATGCATATCTGCAGAGGAAAAACACATAAATTTATGGTATTCCAATAGATAGTTCTGTAACTTATGTTTAATAAAATAAGAATGAAAAATATACTTACCATGATATTGCTTTCAGGGTTTTGCCTGATGGGTGCCCAGGATTTCAAAGCATATCAGTTTTACAACCAGAAAGGGAAGAAAATCAATACGGAAAAGCTCGTCAGGGAACTGGCGGATTATGATGTTGTATTCTTCGGAGAGAACCACAACAATTCGATCATTCACTGGCTGCAGTTGAAAGTCACCGAAGCTTTATACCAAAGAAAAAACGGGCAGCTTGTCCTGGGAGCCGAAATGTTTGAACGGGATAATCAGCCCCAGCTTGATGAATACCTGGCCGGTAAGATAGACCCTAAAAACCTGAAAGATTCTGTGCGGCTGTGGAACAATTATACTACTGATTACAGGCCTTTGCTCGATTTTGCCAAAGCAAAGAAACTCCCGTTTATAGCAACCAATGTTCCAAGGAAATATGCTTCAAAAACGGCTAAGGAAGGCCTGGAATCACTGAATACCCTAACCGCAAAAGAGAAAACCTATATCGCAGAACTGCCAATAAAGGTGACGCTTGACACTCCGGGATATACGGAGATGAAAAGCATGATGGGGGAGCATGCGGAAGGCACCAAAGTGATGAATTTTATTTCCGCACAGGCCATTAAGGATGCGACGATGGCAGAGTCTATACTCAGGAACCTGAAGCCTGGAAAAATCTTCATCCATTACAATGGTAACTACCATTCCAAAGAATTCGGAGGCATTTACTGGTACATCACACAGAAAAGGCCTGATCTGAAGATGGCGGTCATTTCCGTCTTTGAATCCGACTCGCCTGAACTTAAAATCCCTGAGAAAGACTATGTTCCCACTACATTCAATCTTATCATTCCTTCTGATATGACCAAAACCTATTAACAGATAGAAATTAACAGATCAATCCGGGCTTTAAGTCCCGGATTTTTTATGAACAGAAGAAATACAGGTCATACAGCTCTTGTATTTTCCATACAGATACGGGTCCACCCAGAGTGACATTATATTTTTTTAATTAACATGGTCCCAATATGAGTAAATATATCAGATAAATCATCAAAATTTAAAATCACAAAGCTTACCTATATCTATGATTTTCTATCGCATTTAAAATTAAATTAATCAATTGTATTTCAGTGTTTTATATTTTTAAAATTTAGTTTATTTAGCTTCACGATCAGATTTCGGGTTAAATTTAAACAGCGAGACGCTGATACTTCAGGAAAAATATTTTACATTCATTAAAGTAAAACAAAAAAGATAGCCGTCTTACCCATATGGAGGTTGTCGAAAAAATAACAATGCCACAGAAGGAAAAGGAAAATATCATTTCGCAGACCGTATCCAAATACGGCGGCAAGCTGATGTCATATATCCGTCCTAAAGTGAAAAATACCGAAGATGCGGAAGATATTCTGCAGGAAGTCTGGTACCAGTTCAGCAGCCTCACCAACCTCTCGGAAATTGTGAATGTAGGAGGATGGCTGTATAGGGTAACAGCCAATAAGATTACCGATAAATACCGAAAAAAGAAAACGGAAAACCTGGAAGACTTTGTGTATGAAGATGAAGATGGTGATTTTTCCATCAAAGATATCCTGCTCATGGATGAGAGTGCAGGTCCGGAAATAAAAATGTTTCAGGATGAGATCTGGAAAAAGCTTTTTGAAGCCCTGGACGAACTTCCGGAAAAACAGAGGCTGGTGTATGTTGAAAATGAGCTGAACGATAAAACACTGCAGCAGATTGCAGATGAGCAGGGAGAAAACATCAAAACCATCATCAGCAGGAAAAATTATGCTGTGAAACACCTCAGGAACCGCCTGAGAAAATTATACGAAGATTTAAACAGTTAGAAAAACAACAGATATGAATCATAAACATAAAAAAGGATGGATTTTTTTAATTCTCTGCCCGCCACTGATTTTCCTGGGTGTTACCTGGATAGTCATGGCATTGTGGAATGCACTTCTGCCGGAGATTATCGGCGTGAAGGCCATCACGTTCTGGCAGGCTATGGGAATACTGGTTTTAAGTAAGATCCTTTTCGGAGGATTTCATTTCGGGAAAGGAATGAGAGACTTTAAAGAAAGAAAGATGAGACAGAAAATGATGAACCTTTCCCCGGAAGAAAGAGAGAAATTCAAAGAAGTCTGGAAGAGCCGCTGCGAAAACGGATTCTTCGGCAGAAACAGAACTAACAGGGATTAAACGGAATTTAAAGAAGTAGTAAAGTAATATCCGTACTGACCCGTCTTAATAAAAAAGAAGTAGTAAAATTTAAAATTTTGAACAATGAAAAATTCAGTCGTAAAAGGAGCTCTTGGAGCGTTAGCCGTAGTAGGCGTTGCTTTGATCGTTAAGAAAGCAGCCCAGAGAAAAAGATTTGTAAAAGGTATTTTTGAAGAATACGGAATTAAAGAAAGATCACCATTCGGGCTTGCTGATAAGATCCGTGAAATGGATGAAGACCAGTATCAGGAACTGAAAGGGAAATTTAAAAAAGAATTTGCCTCAAAATGCTGCAGGAGAGAAAATCAGAAGGAGCAGCTTACAGAAGCATAAAAGAAAATACTAAATTGAAATTGTTGGTTCCGGGGCGGGAAAGCGAAGCTTTCCGCCCCGGAACTTTTTTATTTTCAGCAGAATATCGTATCTTTATCACTCCAGTCAGGCTCATTACCGTTTTATATTCAGTACCTTTGATCAAACCAAAAAAATATAAATATGGAAATCACTGCAGCTTTAGTAAAAGAAAAAGGTGGACATTTTGAACTTGAAAAAATCCGCCTTGATGATCCGAAACCGGATGAAGTACTCGTAAGAATTGTAGCTACGGGAACATGCCATACAGATATGGCGGTCCGGGACCAGCAGATTGCTGATACACCATTTCCTTTTGTATTGGGACACGAAGGATCCGGTGTGATAGAAAAAGTAGGGAGGAACGTTACCCACCTTCAGCCCGGGGACCATGTAGTGCTTACCTTCGGCTTTTGTGGAGAATGTGACAATTGCCGGAAAGGAAAGCCGGCATACTGTGAAAACTTTATGGCCCTTAATTTTGCAGGCTGCAGGTTGGACGGTAGCCACAGCCATCACAGCGACCGCTATGAGGTTTTTGATAATTTCTTCTCCCAGTCGTCCTTTGCCACTTATTCTATTGCGCATAAAAATAATGTGATTAAAGTTCCTGACGAAGCTCCGCTGGAGATTCTGGGCCCGTTAGGATGTGGTATTCAGACCGGAGCTGGGGCAGTCATTAATTCATTGGCCGTCTCTCCGGGACAATCGATTGTCATTTCCGGAGCGGGCGCAGTCGGGCTGGCCGGTGTTTTAGGTGCAAAGGCGTGTTCTGCTGGGACAATTGTAGCCGTGGATATCAATGATGACCGCTTACAACTGGCTAAAGAGCTGGGAGCAACCCATACCGTGAACAGCAGGGATGAAAATGTAATAGAATCACTGAACAGGATTTCTCCTAAAGGATTCGATTTCGGATTTGATACAACGGGAAGAAATGATGTCATCAACAATACGATAGCCTGCCTCAAATCTTTTGGGGAAATGGGCATTGTAGGAGTAGCCGTAAAACCACTGGAAATAGAAATGAATGCCTTTGTAGCAAAAGGGATCCGTCTGAAGGGCATCGTAGAAGGCGACAGTATTCCTTCCGAGTTTATTCCGGCCATGGTCAGGATGTACCTGAACGGCCAGTTCGCTTTTGACAAACTGATCCGGAAATATAAATTTGAAGACATCAACCAGGCCATTGAAGATTCCGAATCCGGAAAAACCATCAAGCCTGTGATCCTGGTCGGGGAATATGGACAATAATCGGAGATTAAAGGAAAAGAAGATTAAAGAGGCTTTATCTTTTTTGAGATATTCCTATCCGTATCTTGATGTAAATCGGATCCGGATCGGTGGTCTCAATGAACATTCAATACGCTGATAATAGACTTAAAATAAACTCAAGGGGCTGGCTGTAAAGTCAGCCTCTTATTGTTTGCTGGAATGGCAATTGGACCATTATTATCATTTCCTACAGGCAGAAAGAAAATAAAAATCCTTATTTTTGCATAGGTTCATGAAAGATTACTACTATTTTCTCGGTGTTTCACAGGATGCTTCGGATGAAGACATCAAAAAGGCCTATCGCAAGCTTTCCTTAAAATACCATCCCGATAAGAATGAAAACGATGAGTTCTTTGCCGGACGTTTCCGGGAAATCCAGGAAGCCTATGAACTGCTCAGCGATAAAGCAAAACGCCGGACCTATGATGAAAATTTGGAAAGTCATCAGAAAAGTTTCAGATATAATACGCCGCCTTCTATCAAGACCTTTACGGCCAATAAAATCCATGCTAAAAAAGGGGAGGAAATCATCATCAGCTGGCAGACGCAGAATGCAGATGTGGTGAAAGTTTTACCGTTCGGCCTGGAAAAGCCTTATGGAGAAAGAATTTTTAAAATTACAGAGTTCAAAGACGGTAAATTCCAGCTACTGCTGCATGCCACCAATTCATTACTGCACAAAACCGTCGTACAGGGGATCACCATTACCGAAGTCTTTGAAAGCGAAGGTGAGAAGTTCCGGGATCAGGCGGAAGAATTATTCAGGTCACATCCCAGGACCGTTGCCAATCCTCACGGTCAGCCTAAAATCTTAAAGATCATGGTTGCCGTCCTACTCCTGATACTGGCCGTTTATTTCTTAATCAAAAGTATTTGACTTCTAAGAAATTTTCTTATTTCCCGGGCATTTTTTGCACCTTTTGCCTTTCTTGAATTTTTTACAGCATGACTTCTTTTCGCATTGCATTTCTTCCGGACGGTATGAAAAAGCAGGGGCCAATGGCGGTACTTTGAATGGGACGATCATATTCATACTGCAAATATATTAATTTAGAATAAATATAATTAATAATTTTTTTTATAAATAATGAATCTGCCATAATGTAGTTTAGGATGAGGCTGAACACAGGTAAGAATTGAAAGAGTGGAGATTTAACAATCAAAAGATTTAAGATGAAGTTTTGTTAATAGTTAACAGATGATCGATCCATGTTTGATTTTAGAAATTTCAGGATGATAAACAACCTGTATTTTTTACTAAACCCATAGAAATTGCGTTGCATAGTATGGGCCAGAACACAGGAAATGACGGAATAAAAATAATTTTAACTGTTTGAAGTGTCAAACGGGCAATAAAAACCCATTAATTTCTAATCAGATAGAATACTTTTCCGGATCAAGGACTTCCTCTTGAGACTCTTGTACAATCGTTCAAAAAATCGTAATTTTACCCATCTTTTTTACAAACAAAATCTAATATATAAAAATGAATACAGAACAGTTTGTGAGCCGTCACATTTCCCTGAATGAAGCTGATAAGCAGGCCATGCTGGAAAAAGTGGGCGTTTCAAGCATCGAAGAGTTAATTTCTCAGACTATTCCTTCCTCCATCCGTTTAGAAAAAGACCTGAACATTTCCGAGCCGCTTTCAGAATACGAAATGCTGAACCACTCGAAAGAACTGGCTACTAAAAATGCGGATTACACAAGCTACATAGGTTTCGGTTATCACAATACCATACTTCCGGCAGCAATCCAGAGGAATATTTTTGAAAACCCGAGCTGGTATACTGCTTATACACCCTATCAGGCGGAAATTGCACAGGGAAGGCTGGAAGCACTTCTGAATTTCCAGACTGTAATATGTGACCTCACCGGTTTTGCTCTGGCGAATGCTTCATTGCTTGATGAATCTACTGCCGCCGCAGAAGCGATGCACATGTTTTTTAACAACAGGACCAAAGAACAGAAGAAGGCAGGAGCCAATAAGTTCTTTGTTTCAGACCTGGTATTGCCTCAGACGGTTGCCGTTCTTAAAACCAAAGCTGAAGGGCTGGAAATTGAAATCGTGGAAGGCGACCATAAAACCCACACATTTGATGGATCTTACTACGGAGTTCTGTTGCAGTATCCGGGTAAAAACGGAATTGTGTTAGATTATACGGAAGATATTGCAGAATATAAAAAATCTGACCTTCAGGTTGTTGTGGCCTGTGACCCGATGGCGTTGGTAAAGTTGAAATCTCCGGCTTCCATGGGTGCCGACTGTGCTGTAGGAACAACGCAGAGATTCGGGATTCCGTTAGGCTACGGAGGTCCTCATGCTGCATTCTTCTCCTGTAAAGAAGAATATAAAAGAGATATTCCTGGAAGGATCATCGGGGTTTCCCAGGATATGTACGGAAGACGTGCTTTAAGAATGGCACTGCAGACCAGGGAACAGCACATCAAAAGAGAAAGAGCGACTTCAAACATCTGTACCGCTCAGGTGCTTTTAGCCGTAATGGCAGGAATGTATGCCGTTTATCACGGTCCTAAAGGGTTGAACTATATTGCAGACCAGATCCATTTTAAAGCGAATGCCCTGAAAGGAGGTCTTAAAGCTTTAGGATATGATATCGTGGAAGAGCCGATCTTTGATACGGTAAAGATTACCGTTAATGAAGACGACAAGAAGAGGCTGATGAGAATGATGCTGGACCACAAGCTGAACCTGAATTATTTCACGGAAGGCGTTGTGAGCATCGCAATCAACGAAAGTACAACATTGGATAAACTGAATTATCTGATGGCATCTTTTGCCCAATTCAAAGACAAGCAGACTTTCAAATTAGAAATCAAAGAAGGATACAGTATTCCGGAAGAGAATTTGAGAAAAGACGAAATCCTTACCGAAGAAGTATTCAACAAATACCATACAGAAACAGAGCTGATGCGTTACATCAAGCGTCTGGAAAGAAAAGACTTATCGCTGACCCATTCCATGATCTCTTTGGGATCATGTACCATGAAGCTGAATGCAGCAACAGAAATGCTGCCGCTTTCATGGGATAACTGGGGTGCAATCCATCCTTTTGTACCGGTTGACCAGGCCGGAGGATACCAGGAAATGATCCGTGAGCTGGAAAAAGACCTAGCTGAAATCACTGGTTTCGCAGGAACTTCCCTTCAGCCGAATTCCGGAGCCCAAGGGGAATATGCCGGACTGATGGTCATCAGACAATACCACATCTCAAGAGGTGAAGGCCACAGGAATGTAGTACTGATTCCTCAGTCGGCACACGGTACCAACCCTGCTTCTGCAGCAATGGCCGGAATGAAAATCGTAGTCGTGAAAAACCTGGAGAACGGAGAGATCGATTTCGAAGACCTGAAAGCCAAAACAGAACAGCATTCTGAAAACCTTTCATGTGTTATGATCACATATCCGTCTACATACGGATTCTTTGATGCCAACATCAAAGAAATTACTGCCCTGATCCACGAGCACGGCGGACAGGTATACATGGACGGAGCCAATATGAACGCTCAGGTAGGCTACACCAGCCCGGGGAACATTGGAGCAGACGTTTGCCACCTCAACCTGCACAAGACATTCGCCATTCCTCACGGAGGAGGAGGTCCTGGTGTGGGCCCGATCTGCGTGGCTAAGCATCTGGTTCCATTCCTGCCTTCCAATGCAAACATCAGAGTAGGTTCTAAGGATTCTATTGAAGGTATTTCAGCAGCACCTTACGGTTCCGGATTGATCTTGAACATTTCCTATGCCTACATCAAAATGCTGGGAACTTCCGGACTGAAAAAAGCAACAGAACACGCCATCCTGAATGCGAACTACCTGAAAGAAATCCTTGCCGAGCATTTCCCGATCTTATATTCCAACGAAAACGGAAAAGTAGCACATGAATGTATCGTAGATTTCAGACAGTTCAAGTCATTAGGTATTGAAGTGGCTGATGTGGCGAAAAGATTAATGGATTACGGATTCCACGCACCAACGGTTTCTTTCCCGGTAGCAGGAACCCTGATGATTGAGCCTACAGAATCTGAAAGCAAATCTGAAATCGACCGCTTTGCAGAAGCATTGATCGCGATCAATCATGAGATTGATGAAATTGCCAACGGAGAAGCCGACAGGGAAAACAATGTCCTGAAAAATGCTCCGCACACCGAGCAGACGGTTATTTCTGATTCTTGGGACAAGCCATACAGCAGGGAAAAAGCAGCTTACCCGCTGGAGTGGGTAAGAGATCATAAATTCTTTGCTTCCGTTTCCAGAGTAGACGAAGCTTACGGAGACCGAAACCTGGTATGTACCTGTGAACCGATTGAAGCTTATATGTAATTCAATCTGATTTAATATAGAAAATCCCTTTCAGCAATGAAAGGGATTTTTTTTTGATCTGAATAACAGAGCCGCAGTGTTTGTCAGAGATTAATTTCCGTCTCCGTCAGTTCGAGTGCGGAACAAAGTGGAGTGTATCGAGAACTTGTTGAAAAGAAGCACTCTTTTGTTTGTTAATCACCGGTTCTCGATACATTTTTCTCCGCGTTGCTGCGAAAAACACTCGAACTGACGTGGCCACAATGTTTGTCAGAGACTAATTTCCATCTCCGTCAGTTCGAGTGCGGAACGGAGTGGAGCGTATCGAGAACTTTTTGCAAATGGTAACTACGTTTGTTTGATACTCACCAGTTCTCGATACATTTTTCTCCGCATTGCTGCGAAAAACACTCGAACTGACGGTGCCGCAGTGTTTGTCAGAGATTAATTCCCGGTTCCGTCAGTTCGAGTACGGAACGGAGTGGAGCGTATCGAGAACTTTTTGCAAATGGTAACTACGTTTGTTTGATACTCACCAGTTCTCGATACATTTTTCTTCGCTTTGCTACGAAAAACACTCGAACTGACGTGGCCGCAGTGT
This sequence comes from Chryseobacterium camelliae, assembly GCF_030818575.1. Lineage (NCBI taxonomy): Bacteria > Pseudomonadati > Bacteroidota > Flavobacteriia > Flavobacteriales > Weeksellaceae > Chryseobacterium > Chryseobacterium camelliae. The sequence continues at coordinate 1,796,578 of NZ_JAUTAL010000001.1, read as the reverse complement.
TTGTCATAGATTAATTTCCGTCTCCGTCAGTTCGAGTGCGAAACGAAGTGGAGTGTATCGAGAACTTGTTGAAAAGAAGCACTCTTTTATTTGTCAATCACCGGGTTCTCGATACATTTTTCTCCGCTTTGCTGCGAAAAACACTCGAACTGACGTGGCCGCACTTATTGCTAGACAATCGATTCTTTGTCAGTTCGAGTGCGGAACGGAGTGGAGCGTATCGAGAACTTGTTGCGGATGGTAACCTTTGTTTATCAATCATCGGTTCTCGATAAATTTTTCTCCGCTTTGCTACGAAAAACACTCGAACTGACGTGGCCACAATGTTTGTCAGAGACTAATTTCCATCTCCGTCAGTTCGAGTGCGGAACAAAGTGCAGCGTATCGAGAACTTGTTGAAAAAAAGCACTCTTTTGTTTGTCAATCACCGGGTTCTCGATACATTTTTCTCCGCCTTGCTGCGAAAAACACTCGAACTGACGGTGCCGCAGTGTTTGTCATAGATTAATTTCCGTCTCCGTCAGTTCGAGTACGGAACGCAGTGGAGTGTATCGAGAACTTGTTGAAAAGGATTCCACTTTTGTTTGTTACTTACCGGTTCTCGATACATTTTTCTCCGCCTTGCTGCGAAAAACACTCGAACTGACGGGGCCGCAGTGTTTGTCAGAGATTAATTCCCGGTTTCGTCGTTCAAGTGCGGAACGAAGTGGAGCGTATCGAGAACTTGTTGAATAGGATCTCGCTTTTGATAATCACTGGCTCTCCGATACAAGTCTTTTGAGTAATTTCTGTTTTAACAAATCATCAGGGAATCAATCCAAATAAGCCTCCTTAATACTTCGCTTCCATTCCTGAATCATTTCTTCAGTGGCTTTATCTGCCCTGTCTAAAAACAGGTGTTGACTGATCTCCAGGCCGCAATAGGTATAGATACCCTTATCAGAGGTCAGGCTCAGTGCCTGGTCCATTCCTATGCTTGCGTATTCAGCCTTGGATTTTCCATGTGTATTGATGATGATTGTCTTTTTACCTTTGAGCAAGCCTTTCTGGATGCCCTGGTCATAACGGTAGGCAAAGCCATAACTGAAGACACGATCGATGAAACCTTTCATCATGGCAGGCATTCCGGTCCACCAGATCGGATAAATAAAAGTAATGTGCTCTGCCCATAAAATATGCTCCTGTTCCTCTCTAATATCCTGTGACAGTTGGCCGGACCTTTGATCTTTAAGGTCTTGCAGGGACAGAACAGGATTGAAATCAAGTTCGTATAAATCCCTGATTCTGATCTCTTGGTTCTGTGCTTTCAGGATTTCTGTGACGGTCTGAAGGAGATGGTGGTTTAAACTCTGGTCATTCGGATGACTATAAATAACTAAATGTCTCATTGTTCTGTTTTTTATTGGTACAGGACAAAGATAAAATGGCAATCAGAGGTAAAATTGTAAGAAAACGAAACGGATTACCGGTTTTCGGAGATACAGATATCCTCCTGGAACTTCAGGTATTGGGTAGGGCTGATATGAAGGTAGTAATTGAAATCGTGAATGAGTTGGCTCTGGTCATAATAGCCACATTCTGACACAATGTCAAACCATTCCACGTTGCCTGAAGCTTCCAATACATCCTGAATATGCATAACCGCTTTCAGGAACCGGCGATAACGGCTGGCTTCTTTGGAAGTATAGCCCAAATATTTTTTATGGCTGAGCTGTACCGTTCTTTCCGTCTGGTTTTGAAGGGAAGCTATTGATTTAACCGTGTCGAGTGCTTCATGATCAAAGTTAGACAGGGCTTCTGCAACGGTATTCCTGGGCCTGAGGTATGGCCTGCAATACTCAAGGATATAATTGATTCTTTGATGAGTGTCATTGAGGTTGTTGAGTTCTTTCCATAAAGCGGTAAAGCAGTTTTCGTCCAGGAGCTGATCTGGATGTACGGAAAAATGTTCCCAAATAGCACCCTGCCCGAAGAAGCGGAAAAAAGCATCATTCTTAAAATTGGCCACAAGGATGGTTGAGCCTGGAGGAAGGGAATATTGGAATGCTTTCTTTACCGGACCTAAGACAAGGCAGCTGTCAATATCTACTTGAGTATCATTAAATGTATGGATCGTCGTGGGTTGCAGTCCGAAACTAAAAATCAAAATGGTCTGAAAAGAGGGTAGCAGGATCCTTGAAATGGTTTCAGACGAAGCATTTTCTGCATGGTAAAAGTGGGAGAAAACTTCGCTGAATTCTTCCGGGACTTCTATTCGATTGCTCTTATATTCTCCATCATTTTCCTGCATTGTTGTATTTCGTTTAATGGATTATTGATTCATAATTAATGAAAACGTAAAACGTAAAGATAAAAATATACAGCGATACATGAAAATTTGCTTTCTGGATAACATCTGACTCTTCTGAATGACACAATACGAATTATAATGATGTTAAAATGAGTTTTAATAAGTTGCAATGTCTCTTCATTGATTAAATGATTCTCCGTCAGTTCGAGTGCGGAACGGAGTGGAGTGTATCGAGAACTTAGTGCGGACGGTAACCTTCTTTTGTTTATCAATCACCAGTTCTCAATATATTTTTCTTCGCTTTGCTGCGAAAAACACTCGAACTGACGGCGCTGTAATGTTTGTCAGAGATTAATTTCCGTCTCGGTCAGTTCGAGTACGGAACGGAGTGGAGTGTATCGAGAACTTTTTGAAAAGAATCACACTTTTGTTTGTCAATCACCGGTTCTCGATACATTTTTCTCCGCGTTGCTGCGAAAAACGCTCGAACTGACGTGGCCGCAGTGTTTGTCAGAGATTAATTTCCGTCTCCATCAGTTCGAGTGCGGAACGAAGTGGAGTGTGTAGGGAACTTGTTGCGGATGGTAACCTTTGTTTGTTAATCATCAGTTCTCGATACATTTTTCTCCGTTTTACTACGAAAAACACTCGAACTGACGTGGCTGCAGTGTTTGTCAGATATTAATTTCCGTCTCCGTCAGTTCGAGTGCGGAACGGAGTGGAGTGTATCGAGAACTTTTGAAAAGAAGCACTTTTTTGTTTGTCAATCATTGGTTCTCGATATATTTTTCTTCGCTTTGCTGCGAAAAACACTCGAACTGACGTGGCTGCAGTGTTTGTCAGAGATTGATTTCCGTCTCCGTCAGTTCGAGTGCGGAACGGAGTGGAGTGTATCGAGAACTTTTTGAAAAGAAGCACTTTTTTGTTTGTCGATCATTGGTTCTCGATACATTTTTCTTCGCTTTGCTGCGAAAAACACTCGAACTGACGGCGCCGCAGTGTTTGTCAGATAATTGATTCTTCTTATGCTTAAGTGTATAACAATGCTAAACATCAATCCCTGTTTCATTAAGCAACCGCCCGTTCTCAATCAGCAATTATTTTCTGCTCTGATGCAAGCATTTATCGCCTCAATCAAGAGAACCTGACCAATCGGTAAAAATAAATGAGCCGGCTGAATACCGGAACAACACGGAAAAATCAAAATATCAGGTCATCTTTCATAAATACCAAATCAAAATGCCGGAATATCAATTATCCGGAAAACTCCTTATAGCTCTTCATAATTTTGCCGCAAATAAAAAGCAATAGTATGAGCAACAAAACTGTAGCGATCTTATCTTATGTCACCATTATAGGTTGGATCATCGCGTATGTGAAAAGCAAGGACCTCAATCCTAAAAGTGACCTGGCGGTATACCACCTGAAACAGGGATTGGGCCTTTTTATTGTATCTTTTATCGTCAATATTCTTATGTCGGTAGTCGTGGCTATAGTCCCTTCAGTTGGTTTCATCAATTTTATCGGGATCATTTTTTTAATCCTGCTGATTATGGGCATCATCAATGCGGCCAATGAGGAGGAGAAGCCGTTCCCGGTTATCGGGCATATGTTTGAAAACCGTTTCGGATTCATAGACAAATAGTTCTTGATACAACTTTCTAATGCGGATGATCAGGGTGGTCATCCGCGTATCATCAAATCCTTACAGGAATGAAAAAAAAATTACTCACACTAGCAGTGGCCGTACCGGTTACTGCATTTTCCCAGGTTGGAATAAATACCACCAATCCACAGGGAACCTTTCACGTAGATGGCGGCAAGAATAATCCTTCCTCCGGTACGCCTTCTGTAATCCAGCAGTCAGATGACGTAGTGGTTACCGCTGCTGGATTTGTCGGTATAGGAACCATTTCACCGTCCGCGAGGTTAGACATTAATAACGGAACAACCAGCGGAGCTTTAAAAATAGCAGACGGTACACAGGGAAGCGGGAAAGTACTGACTTCTGATGCCAGCGGACTTGCTACTTGGCAGAGCATCCCGGCCTGGGCGCTGACAGGAAACAGTGGTACTGACGCTACGGCGCTCAATGCTCTGGGAACAAAATTCATCGGAACGACTGACGCGCATTCATTCGTTATCAAGACTAATAATAATTTAGCTGGTTATATTGGGACAGCAGCCTCCGATAATCTTGCTTTAGGTGTTGATGCAGGGAAAGCCAATACGACAGGCAATCTGAATGTTTTCTTGGGAAATAATGCAGGCTCTGCCAACACGGTAGGGAGCTCCAATGTATTTGTCGGATCTTATTCAGGAACTTCCAATGTCGGCGGCAACTCTAATGTACTGATGGGGTATAATTCCGGAAGCAGTACAACCGGTGATGCCAATACTTTTTTAGGAACCTGGGCCGGAAATGCTAATACTTCCGGAGGATATAATGCTTTCGTAGGTTATCAGGCTGGTGTAGGCAATACTACAGGGGTAAGAAATGTTGCTGTGGGGAACTTGGCAGGAAAAGCGATTACTACTGGTAGTAACAATACTTTTGTTGGAAATGGTTCGGACGCATCTGCCAACAATCTTACTAATGCTACTGCGATCGGTTATGGAGCAGTAGTAAGCGCCAGCAACAGCCTTGTATTAGGCGGTACGGGGTCATTAGCAGTCAACGTAGGGATCGGAACCACATCTCCTGCCTCAAAATTGGAAATTGACGGTGCTTCCACCAACAAATCTGCTTATAATGCAGGAAGCAGTACCACCATTGATTACAGCAAAAGTAACCTGGCCTATACTTCGGCTTCTGCAGGAAACTTTACGCTTCAGAATATCAAGGATGGCGGAACGTATACCTTAAGTGTAAGAGGAACCACCTCAGGAACATCAGCATTTACAGCTAATTGGTTTACAGTAAAATACGTACACAATACAGCAACAATAGCTGATAAGGAGACCCTTTATACTTTTATGGTAATGGGAAGCACGGTATATGTTCATATGATTTCAGGATTCTAGAAATGAAAAATAATATGATAAAAAAGTATATCCTTACCTTCATCTTTTGTGTTATGTTGGTAGTAACGGTTAACCTTAAAGCGCAGATGGCCGGGAGTCCGCCAATGTCTTTCTATGCAGTTACGGCCAGGTACGGCGGAACCGATCAGGATTATTTATATTCCGTCAACAATACCTCAGACGGGGGCTTTATTATGGGAGGTTACTCGGCTTCGGCATCAGCCGGGTCAGCAGACCAGGCAGGCATCACCGGAAAAGGAGGACGGGATTACTGGGTGGTAAAAGCGGATAATACCGGAAACATTCAGTGGCAGAAACGATACGGGGGAACCGGTGATGACCAGCTCTACGGTGTTGTTCAGACCAGCGATAACGGATATGTCCTGCTGGGAAGATCAGAAGCGGCTTCTGCATCTACCGGAGACCAGGCTGGAATTGCAGGTAAGGGAGGGATAGATTATTGGCTCATTAAGATTGATTCTTCCGGAAATATCCAGTGGCAGAAAAGATACGGCGGATCTGGGGATGATATTGTCAATGGTGCTAATTCCATTGTGCAGACCGCTGACGGAGGTTTTTTTATCGGAGGTTATTCCGTTGCAGCATCAGCCAATACAGAAGACCAGACAGGAAGCTCCAATTATGGAGGATATGATTACTGGGTTCTGAAAACTGATGCGTCAGGTATAATCCAGTGGCAGAAAAGGTATGGAGCTGGCTACGATGATTTTTTATATTCTGTTAAACAGACACAGGACGGAGGATATATTATCGCGGGAAATTCTGATTTTGAAGGTGGTGGTATCCAGGCGGGATCATCAAGCCGAGGAAGCATCGATTATTGGCTGATCAAGGTTAATAATGCTGGGACAATACAGTGGCAGAGAAATTACGGATCTATGGCTCAGGATATCTTATATGATGTTATCAAAACCAATGATGGTGGATATATTATAGCAGGACATTCAAACTATGGCCTTTTCCTTTCTGGTGATCAATCTAATCTAAATGCTTATGGCCCGTACGATTACTGGATTGTAAAAATCAGCAGTACTGGTGATATCCAATGGCAGAACAGGTATGGCGGATCATCCTATAATTACTGTTATGCGATCCGGCAGACTTCAGACGGAGGATTTATCATCGGAGGTTTCTCTGATGCTAATTCTGCCAGTACAGGCCTTCAGGCAGGCTCCCCCGGATATGGAGGAAACGATTACTGGATTTTGAAGACTGACAGTTCAGGAATCATTCAGTGGCAGAAGAGATATGGCGGTGCTTCCGATGATTTCCTGTACAGCATTTCCGAAACGCCGGATGGCTATCTGTTCGGTGGTTTTTCCGAAGAAGGCTCATTCAATACCGGTAACCAGGCAGGAACAAATAAGCAGGGCGGGTTCGATTTCTGGTTAGTCCGGACGGATAAAAATGGCAACGTAGGGATTGTGAGATAATAGGAAAATCACATCAAAAAATTTCCTTTTTGACGGTCAAAATGTTAACTTGCATCTGTTAAACATTTAAAACACAAATGATGTTCAAAGACATTCACATCGGCAAGCTGATCGTGGGGAGAGTCCGTGAAAGCGGTATAGAGATGCCCAGGATCATGAATTTCCTGAAAAAAACAGAAGCGGAAATTTTAGAAATGTACGAATCCCGGGATCTGGAAACGGGGATCCTGCTCCGTTGGAGCAAACTTCTGGAATATGATTTCTTCAGGCTCTACAGCCAGCACCTGATCCTTTATGCCCCAACCTCCGGAGCGGCTAAAAAGAAGGCCGCGTCGCACAATACTTCCGCATCGGGCTTACCTGTATTCAGGAAGAATATCTATACCCAGCAGATGATCAGTTTTATCCTCGAACAGATTGAAACCGGAAAAAAGACTCCCCAACAGGTCATAGAAGAATACAAGATTCCCAAAACCACTTTATACAAGTGGATCAGTAAAAACAGGTAATATTTTAAATGATGAAAAATACACCGGATTACAAGAAAATTTACAGGGATATGATTGCTTTGAAATATCCTGATAAGGCATCGCTTTGCAAGCCTATTTTGAATAAAAGCCAGATACAGATTATGGATATCATCCGGCTGGATGAAATTCTGTCAGAAAACACAGATACTGAACAGATCAGGAACAATCAGAAACTGAAGGCTTACGATTTAAAAGCTATCAGGGATATTCTTCAGTTCCAGAAAGAATACGGATATAACAACAGGCAACTGGCTACCCATTTCAGGCTCAGCAGGAATACGGTAACCAGATGGAAAAAAATGCTTGAAAACAAAAGCTGATTCAGCGGTGATGAATAAAATGTAAAACGCCGGACAGAGAGTCCGGCGTTTTACTTTATCTTTAAGATATGATATTTTGATCGATACCTGAATCTGAAGTTTTACGTTCCCCGATCTGCTGCCGCCACATGGCATAATACAGACCATTTAAAGCCAGCAGACTGTCATGGGATCCGGTTTCGATGATCTGCCCGCGTTCAAGGACGTAAATACGGTCTGCGTGCATAATGGTGCTCAGACGATGGGCAATGAGTACGGTGATCTGGTCTTTTTCCCGGGAGATTTCTTTAATAGTTGAGGTAATAGCTTCTTCGGTAATACTGTCCAGAGCAGATGTTGCTTCATCAAAAATAAGGAGATGCGGCTTTCTTAGAAGTGCCCTGGCAATGGCAATCCTCTGCTTTTCACCACCGCTCAGTTTAAGGCCTCCTTCGCCGATAACGGTGTCAATACCTTTTTCGGCCCTTCTGATAAGCGCTGTACTGCTTGAGCGTTCCAAGGCCAGCTGAAGGTCAGTTTCCGTGGCATCCGGATTCACGAATAAAAGATTTTCCTTAATGGTACCTGCAAAGAGCTGGGTATCCTGGGTCACAAAACCAATCTGGTTTCGCAGTTCATCAAAATCAAATGCATTGCCGTTGATATGATTATAAAAAATAGATCCTTCCTTTGGCCGGTAGAGACCTACCAGGAGCTTGACCAGTGTGCTTTTCCCGGATCCGCTCGGACCTACGAACGCTATGGTTTCCCCATTCTTCACTTCAAAGGAAATGGCATTCAGCGCTTTGTAAGATGCCGTCTGGTGCTGAAAAGATACCCCCTGGAATTCCAGCTCCCTGATCGCTCCGATTTTTTTTGGAGCAAGTGGTTTTTCTTCAACATCTTTTTTCATCAGACGATCGAAATTATTCAGTGATGCTTCCGCTTCACGGTAAGAAATAATAATGTTCCCGATTTCCTGCATAGGGCCGAAAATGAAAAAACCATAAAACATCAGCGACAGGTATTCTCCCGGAGTTACGATATTTTTAAAGATCAGAAGCAGCAGGGTCAGGGTGATCAGCTGCTGAAGGAAATTTACCATGGTTCCCTGGATAAAGCTCAAAGACCGGATGCTTTTCACTTTTCTAAGTTCGAGACCGAGGATCTTATAAGTATTATTGTTCAGCCGCCTGATTTCCTGCTGGGTCAGTCCCAGGCTTTTTACAATTTCGATATTCCGCAAGCTCTCAGTGGTACTCCCGGCGAGTGCGGTGGTTTCAGAAACTATGGTCTTCTGGATATTTTTGATTCTCTTGCTCAATAGGTTGGTGATGAACGCAATCAGGAAAATTCCTACCACATAGACCGGCATAATCGACCAGTGAAGGCGGATCGCATAAATGGATACGAAAATGATACTTACGAGAATCCCGAAAAAGATATTGATGAAGTTGGTAATGAATTTAACACCGTCTTCTCTTACCTTCGTTAACACCGAAAGCGTTTCTCCGCTTCTCTGGTCTTCAAATTCCTGATAGGGAAGTGCCATTGAGTGCTTGAGTCCGTCTGTGAAGATGCTGGCACCGAATTTCTGGGTGATCACATTCACCACGTAATCCTGAAAAGCCTTGGCAATCCTGCTTACCATAGCTGTCGCAATAAGAAGCCCGAGAAAATAAAATACACCGTGATAGAGATCCGTACCGTACAGGTATTCATTCAGGGTCCTGGGAAGGCTTCTTTCCTTATCAAAAAAATTGGGATGCGTCACAAGTTGGTCCAGGATCTTTCCGGTAATGGCAGGGCCAAATAAAGAGAATACCTGGTTCACGGTTGCTAAAACAAGAGATAGGATCAGCAGCCACTGATGAGGCTTTAAATATTTGAGTAATGTTTTCATTGCTGTTGTAATAATCGGCCGTAAACTTACGGATATAAAAGACAGGTAGTATCAATAAATATCCTGCCATTCATGAAGGCAATCGGGAAATAATCCGCTGCAGGAATATAATTGACAGGATCTGAATTAAAAACAACCGCTAGAAGATGCTTTTTTCCTCCAGATTACGGATGAGATTTCCTTTTACTGAAGTCAGGGCATGGTCTCTGGCTTCTGCAAAGGAAATATTGTATTTCCGGTCAACGGCTCTTAAGTCTTCAGGAAATTGGGCTAAAATATAGTCGTAATAACGGTTCAGAAATTCCTCTGACGGTAGTTGGTATGTGATTTTTAACTGAAAACGCCTTAAAAGCGCAGTATCGATGATGTCCGCATGATTGGTTGCACAGATCAGCAGGGCATTTTCAGGATAATAATCGATTAGCTGAAGCAGCGTATTGACCAATCGCCTCATTTCACCTACATCCTTATCATCACTTCCTCTGGCTTTCCCGATCTGGTCGAGCTCATCAAGGAACAAAACAGACCTTTCCCGGGATGCTTTATCAAATATCATTTTGATATTCTGGGAAGTTTCGCCGATCCTGGATGATACGATATTGCTTAAATTCAGGATAATGATGCTTTTGCCCAGGGCATGGGCTATAGCTTTGGCCGTCATCGTCTTCCCGCAGCCCGAACTGCCCTCCAGAAGCACTTTGTTGTTGACCGGAAGGCCATATTCCCGGAGCTCATTGATATAGGTGTGCTCCTTGATCAGTTGCCGGAATTGCTCATAATTGCTTTCGCTCAGAAATACTTCATCTAATGCTACTTCTTCCTTATCCTGGATGATGAGATTGTACAGGTTCATTGAATAAAAATATTGAAGTACAAAGATAAGCGGAAATAAAAAAAGCCGGACCTGGGATCCGACCTTACGGCTATAAAAATTAAAATTGTTCTGTATGGGTCTCTTGCTATGTTTTATATGCCCTTTTACTCACTGAGTAAAAGAGCAGCCGCCGTAAAGGCTAAAACATTAACAATATAATTTCATTTGGAGATCCTTAAGATATACTTAAGAAAAGCTCACTAGTTCCCCTCTCTTCTTACGGTTGTAAAATAAGAAGCAAAAACTACTAAACAAGTTGCGATTCCGATGTAAGTGATCATTTTGATTAATTTTTAATTATTTGACTTTTTTTTTATCATTTTTTCAATGGCAAAACTACAGCTTTCAAACGGAATACCAAAACCTATAATGCTGATGTATATCAGTTTATTACGCTTTGTTAATGTTGATATGCAATGCATTTTGTTTACATTAATTTAATATATTATTGTGAATTTATTTACACTTATATTGATTTATCTGTAAAAAATTATCAACCTTTCAACGGTTCTGCGTTCTGCATTTGATAATTGATAATTTGGATTTATCCGGATTTAAAGAAATAGTATCACTATAAGTTGATAAAAATCATGTTTTATATGCAAATCAGGCAGATAATGTGAACAAAATTTATTATTGATTCCTATGGCAGTGATGTACGCTTGAAGGTAAAAATGGCTTCTCAATGCATTGTGGTTGTATTTTCCTTCAGGAAATTGCTTAATTTTGTCAGGAAGAAATCAATATGGGAAAAAGTTATATATACCTGATGCTGGCTATTGTCTTTGAAATTATTGCCACAACCTTTCTGAAAAAATCTTCGGAATTCACACGGCTGGTTCCTTCTGTAATAACTATTATCGGATATTCAGCGGCATTTTATTTCCTGAGTCTTACGCTTCGTCAGATTCCGGTCGGAATCACCTATGCAATCTGGTCCGGAGTGGGTATCGTAGCCATTACGGTCATTGGTATTGTTGTATTTAAGCAGACACCGGACTGGCCTGCAATTCTTGGCATGGCACTGATTGTTATCGGCGTCATCATCATTAATGTATTCTCTAAAATGGGAACGCATGGATCTTAAGCAGAATCATATATGATACAATAATGAATCCATCTATATTTTAGCTACAATACATGAAAATAAGATATGGGCTTAAAGTAAGAAGAAATAAAAGATCAGTTCTGGAATTTAATGATACAGCTTCTGGTCTTTCTCACAGTAAAAGCTTCTTCTTTTACCTACACCGGTCTGTTTATTGACCATTTTTTCGCCGCATTTCGGACAGGTTTTCTTAGTATGAGCCAACCAGTGCTGTTTCAGGACAGAATCTCTTTTCCAGCGCAGGAAATCAAAACTGTAATTCCGGGCTTCTTCAATCAGTTCTTTCAGTTTTTTATCTGGCATTTTTCCCAGCAGGCTTTCAGGCTGTACACCGATGCGGAACAGCACTTCATTTTTAATGATGTTGCCTACCCCTGAAAAGATGTCCTGGTCCATTAGGGCATCACAGACCATCATATCAGGATTGGACTTCAGTTTCTTTTTGGTACTGGCAGGATTCCATGCATCGCTCATTACGTCCGCTTCCCAGTCTATCGTATCCAGAAATTCAGGGTCGACCAGTTTGACGGAGCAGGTATAAAAATAAACGGAATCTTTTCCGAAAAATAAAGACAGCCTCAGGCGTGTATCCGGCCGGATCTGTTCTTCAACGCTGAAAGAACCGAACATCAGCAGGTGGATTCGGATCACCATGCTATCAAATACCAGGTATGTTTGTTTCCCGAATGTTTTGATGTCTTTCAACGTTTGGCCTGTTAAAGGCTCTTTATCAAATTTAGCATCGCCGCCCGCCTCGGTAACGGTTTTACCTTTAAAGGGTTGCAGGCTTTCTTTCATCAGTAATATGGTAGGACCTTCTGGCATGATCTGGTTTTTCCACAAAAATTCAAATAGTGTTCCATTATCATAATCTCTATTCTATGCAGAGATTAATAGGGTCAATAGGGCTTTTGGCCTACGAAACGAATAACAGAACCTGTTCCGTTATGGAATAAGCCTTCATTGAGTTCGATTTCTGTTTCTTTTAATTCTATAATAGTATAATCCGGGAAATCCGCTTTTATTTCGTCAATAGAAAATAGTGACTCAACATCTTTGGGTCCGCCAACCTTCTCATTTCTTGCGATATATTCAAGATGATTTTTACTGAAAGCTTCAAAAATAATATATCCGCCTTTACGGAGATACCGGCTGAGCATCTGGTGTATGGATGATTTAACTGCTGCCGGAAAATGAGCGTAAATAAGAGCAATGGCATCAAACTGGTCTTCGTGATAATCCAAATCAGAAAGTTCCCCGACGCGATAATCAATCGTGATTCCTTGCTGTTCAGCAAGCTGTAAGGCTTTTTTCCTGCCATTTGCACTGATATCAAAAGCAGAAACAGTCCATCCCTGGGTTGCTGCAAAAATTGCATTTCGTCCTTCGCCTTCTGCAGGGAACAATAGGGTACCGGGTTTTAATGTAACCAGTTGCTCCCGCAGGTAATTATTAGGTTTTGTGCCATAGGCAAACTCTTCGTTGCTGTATCTTTCATCCCACCTGTTGAGCCACGTGTTGTCATTCATTGTAAAAGAATTTAAAGTTGTATGAAGAAAAATAAGGAAAATTCTTTAGTGATTTAGTACTATCAAAGGTAGAATATTTCTTTAAGTTTTCAAGTCTAAAGAAGACTGTTAAAATTGATTTTTTACGGCATATTTGGTTAACAAAAATATAATTACTATTCCGTACGATTAAAATTTAAAGTATTTTTGAACAATGATGAATTTAAACCAGATTTTCACCAATCAGCGTACCGGAAACAACCCGCATACAAAAGCGTCCAGGACAGACTTTCAGAGGGATTTTGACAGAATTATTTTTTCATCTCCTTTCCGGAGGTTGCAGAACAAGACGCAGGTATTCCCGCTTCCCGGGAGTGTCTTCGTCCATAACCGTCTTACCCATTCGCTTGAAGTGTCTTCGGTGGGGAGGAGCTTGGGAAGTGTGATAGGTGAGTTCATCGCCGAACATTATACTTCTGAACTTACGGAAGAATCCAAAAGCTTTTACCTTCATAATTTAGGGAACGTTATCGCTGCCGGGTGCCTTTGCCATGATGTGGGCAATCCTGCATTCGGACATTCCGGTGAAGATGCAATTGCCAGTTATTTTGAACGCAATGAAAGCAGCCTGAAGCCTCTGTTTTCGGAAAAAGAATGGGCCGATCTGGTAAATTTTGAAGGAAATGCCAATGCCATCAGGGTGCTGGGACAGCAGCAACAGGGTAAGGATGCCGGAGGGATCCAGCTTACTTTTGCCACTCTGGCCAGTATCGCCAAATATCCTTGCGAGGCAGTGGCCCGTGATAAGAAAATCCTCCACAGGAAGAAATTCGGGTTTTTCCAGAATGAAAAAGAGATGTTTCTCGATATTGCAAAAGCAGTACACCTGATTACGGAAAACGAGGAACCATATATTTTCAAAAGGCATCCGTTTGTCTGGCTGGTAGAGGCAGCAGATGATATCTGCTATAATATTATTGATATGGAAGATGCCCACAGGCTGGGTATTGTTTCCACCGCAGACTGTAAAAACCTCTTTTTTGAACTGGTGAGGTCTGAAACCGATGATGTAGAAAGAATAGAGCGGAAGCTGGGCTCTATTTCCAATGAGAACGAGCAGATTTCCTATCTCCGTGCAAAAGTCATCAACGCACTCATTAATAAATCGATTGAAAGCTACAAGCAAAACTTTGAGGCCATCCTGTCCGGAACACTGGATAAGGCATTGCTGGATATGTATAAATCCGAAAACAACAGCCTGAAGGATATAGAAAGCTTTTCAATAGAAAAGATTTACAATCATAAAGCAGTGGTGGAAATTGAAAATGCGGGCTACAACGTTATGTATGAACTTCTTGACCACTTCATCCCGTCTATCGTCAAACCTGCCCATCAGCTCAAGTCTTACGATGCAAAGGCACTGAAGCTCATCCCGAAACAGTTCATCTACCAGGAAGGCACAGACTACCAGAAAGTGCTTGGGGTCATTGATTTCGTTTCCGGGATGACTGATAATTATGCGACAGACCTGTACCGGAAGATCAAAGGAATAGATATCGGAATGACGGTATAAAAATTTTAAAATAAAATAGGTATCTTTAGGGAGCATACATTATTTTAATCCAAAATTCAGATTATGACTTACCTTTTAGTACCTGTCCTTTTTTTCGGACTCATTATTTTCTTTGCTTCTTTTTTTGTGGTAAAGCAGGAAACCGCAGCTATTGTGGAACGCTTCGGTAAATTTCTGGCTGTAAGGCATTCCGGCCTGCACCTTAAAATCCCGATCATTGACCAGATTGCAAAAAGGCTTAACCTGAGGATCCAGCAGCTGGATGTGATCATTGATACCAAGACACTGGATAATGTTTTCATCAAAATGAAAGTTTCCGTTCAGTACCAGGTGATCCGTGAAAATGTGAAAGATGCGTATTACCGCCTGGAAAATCCCGAAAACCAGATTACTTCCTACGTCTTTGATGTGGTACGTGCTGAAGTCCCGAAAACAAAGCTGGATGACGTTTTTGTAAGAAAAGATGATATTGCCATTGCTGTAAAAAGCGAACTGCAGGATGCCATGCAGAGTTATGGGTATGATATCATCAAGGCCCTGGTAACAGATATAGATCCGGATGAGCAGGTAAAGCATGCTATGAACAGGATCAATGCTGCTGAAAGAGAAAAAACAGCCGCCGAATATGAGTCTGAAGCACAAAGAATCCGGATTGTAGCGGTAGCAAAAGCAGAAGCCGAATCCAAAAAACTGCAGGGGCAGGGGATTGCAGATCAACGCAGGGAAATCGCCAGAGGGCTTGAAGAATCCGTACGCGTACTGAACAGCGTCAACATCAATTCACATGAAGCCTCTGCATTAATCCTCGTTACGCAGCATTATGACACTTTACAGGCAGTAGGTGCAAGCAGCCGAAGCAACCTGGTATTGCTTCCGAATTCACCTACAGCTGCCAGCAATATGCTGAATGACCTTGTGGTGGCCATGACAACGGCGACTACAGTAGGAGAAGCCAGTAAAGGCAATTATCCCGCACCTGAAAAAAAGGATCATGAAAAATAATATGGGATGGCTGTCAGTTTATCCGTGGGATAAAAAAGGGTTAACTGTTTCAAACTTTAATCTGTAGGATCATGGATGATGTGGTACATATGGCCGCCATTCAGCAGTACTTCAGGGAATTGACGGATATTTCTGATCAGGACCTGCTTTTGTTCTGCTCAAAATTGCAGAGGGCAGAGTTTCCCCGAAAATCCGTCATCCTGGAAAGTGGCAAAACGGAAAATTACCTGTCCTTTATAGAAAAAGGGATATTAAGGTTCAATATACCCAAACCGGATTATGACCTTACTTTTGCTTTTGCCTTCGAGAATGCTTTCGTCAGTGCCTACGATTCTTTCCTGACCCGTAAGTCCTGCCTGTACAATGTTGAAGCGATTTCCGACTGTGTTTTATGGCAGATCTCCTACACTGACCTGAATGGGATTTATGAAAATACCCGGATAGGCGACAGGATCGGAAGGAAAGTGGCTGAAAACATCTACCTCAAAAAAATGAAACGGGAAATCTCCCTGCTTGAAGATACCGCAAAACAGAGGTATCTTGACCTGATCCGGGAACAGCCGGAATTGATACGGAATATACCGCTTAAATACCTGGCTTCCTACATTGGTGTGCGCCCCCAGTCGCTGAGCCGCATCCGCAAACAAATTTGTTAACATTTGTTCATTGACTACCGTCTGCCGCGAGCCTAATTTTGCGGATAAAATGACGTACAATGAAACCATTATTTGTTTTAGCCGGTGTATTTGCCTTGTCTTTAATTGCAACAAGGATCTTAAAGCATAATTTTGATTATAAGCTCTCGGGCAAAGTGGCCCTGGCAGTCATGCTGCTGTTCACCTCAGCCGGACATTTCCTGTATGCTAAAGGAATGGCTATGATGCTGCCTGAAGCCATGCCGTTCCGCACGGGACTGGTCTATCTCACGGGCATCATTGAAATGGCAGCGGCCATAGGAATTTTCGTTCCTGCCCTAAAACCCATTACCGGGATACTGCTGATCGTATTTTTTATTCTGATCCTTCCCGCCAACATTTTCGCAGCGATAAGGCATCTGAATTATGAAACAGGTACATTCGACGGAAAAGGGCTTTCATACCTCTGGTTCCGCATCCCGTTTCAACTGCTCCTTATTGTATGGACTTATTTTTTCGTGGTTAAATAACAGGTCATCCGGATGAAAGATTTGCCGGTATGGGATTGTCAGACTTGAACACGATAGCATCAATTCTTCATTGGCAATGCAGTTCTGCTACTAGTATAATGCTTTTAAAGGATGATCCAGTTATGTGATCCTGGTCAATCTGTGCTTGCAGTATCATAAGAGGGTTAAAAAAAATAATTGCAACTTAGTTGCATTAATTATAATTAATCTTTATTTTTGCCGTTAATTACTTCTCCCAAACTGAAATCAGAAGGGCTTATAATGCCGGGATCATTTCCTAAACTCTGTCCTTCAGCTGTGGGGGCAGTGATGGATAAATTGTAAACAAAATCAACCCCTAACGATGCAAAAAAGAATTCCTGTAACCGTGCTGAGCGGTTTCCTTGGTGCCGGGAAAACAACCCTTCTCAATCACATCCTTCATAACAAAGATAACCTGAAAGTAGCCGTTATCGTCAATGATATGAGTGAAGTGAATATCGATGCACAGCTTGTCAAAAATGAGAATTCACTTTCGAGAACGGAAGAAAAACTCGTTGAAATGAGCAACGGCTGTATCTGCTGCACGCTACGGGACGACCTTCTGCTTGAAGTTGAGCGCCTTTCACGTGAAAACCGTTTTGATTATCTCCTGATCGAAGGAACAGGAATCGCTGAGCCTGTCCCTATTGCCCAGACTTTTTCCTATATTGATGAAGAAAGCGGAATTGACCTGTCAAGGTTCAGTTATATCGACACGATGGTCACGGTGGTAGACTGCCTTAATTTCTTCAAGGATTTCGGTTCGGATGAGCTGCTGATGGACCGGGAGCTGACTGATATGGAAGGCGATTACAGGACTATTGTTAACCTGCTGACTGACCAGGTGGAATTTGCCAACGTCATCATCCTTAATAAAACCGATCTGGTCAACGGACAAACAGTGGATTTCCTAAGAGCCGCTCTGCGAAAGCTTAATCCGGGGGCAAAATTCATTACATCCGAATTCGGAAAGGTAGACCCAAGAGAAATCCTGAACACAGGTCTTTTCGATTTTGAAACCGCCCAGAGCTCTGCCGGCTGGCAAAAGGAACTCCGGAATGACCATCACACGCCTGAGACAGAGGAATACGGAATAGGATCTTTTGTATTCAGGCATAAAAAACCATTCCATCCCATGCGTTTCTGGAATTACCTGAACACGGAATATCCTACCGGTGTCATCCGTGCAAAAGGACTTTTCTGGTTGGCTTCCAGGCCGGGAGATGCATTGAATTTTTCCCAGGCCGGCGGATCTTTCCGGCTGGAAAAAGCAGGTGTATGGTGGTGCAGCATGCCGATGAGCCAGCGTGCGATGTATGCTTCCTTTGCAGAGAACCAGAAACTTATAGAAAGCAAGTGGGATAAAGACTGGGGAGACCGGCAGAATGAAATGGTATTCATCGGGCAGGATCTGAACCCGGAAAAGATGATTGCAGACCTGGAAGACTGCCTGTTGAAGGAGGATGAAAAATACCTGTTTGAACAGAATCTAAATTTTGAAGACCCTTTTCCTGTCCATATTTAAAGTTGATTCGTGCAGATAGCCGCTGAAACCTTCCGGATCATAATTGTTTGCATGATCATCATCATTTTTTAATAAGATACTTCGGCTGGCGTTTGGTTTTTATTTTTTTATTGATTAATTTAATAATTTAAAATCAACATCAACAAGAATCAACTATTATGGAAAATCAAATGGTGACGGAAAATTACAGCATTGTAAAACCTGCGGTGTGGGCGGGAAGTATGGAAGATCAGGAAATTGTTGCAGCAATCAAAGATTCTGATTTTGCACAGAAACAGATGAGTGAAGGTAGGGATTACTGTTATTTTCTCAATCGAATCCATTATACTACCAATCAGGAGAACAGTGAATACAGCTGCATGGCCTATACGCTGAATGAACCTTCCAATCTGGAGCGGGCTTCGGTGATGGAGATCGTAGTAGAGGAGAACGAAGTGTACCAGATCCACAGGATCAGTGTCATTAGGGATGGTGTCCTGATCGATAAGATCCCGGATATGAAGATCAAGGTCCTGGACAGCGAGAATGAAAGCAGCGGCGGAATCCTGAGCAGCAATAAAAAAATCAATGTTACCATCAAGGACCTCAGGTTGTATGACATTCTGGTTCTGGAAGACTCACGGGTAAAGGTTTTTACTGAACGTGATTTCATGCGTAAAAAGTTTTCAAAATATGTTTGGGTAAGCCCGGATAATTATTGGGGATACGGAAATTACAGGTTTACCTTCATCAATGAACGTGAGGAACCGGTAGCCTATAAGAAAATGTTTTTTCGGGATGAACAGGGCCATGTAATAGAACCGGAGCTGAATCAGCTTAAAAAAGGAGAACGTTTTATTTTTGAAGCTGAACATTATATCAATACCGTAGACTCAGGAAGGGAAATTTTTCCTTTTATTGATTTTGCGACAGAAAGCACCTGGAAAGATCTTTCGGATTATATTGCAGGCATTTACCAGGAAATTTTTGACACGGCTTCCCTGGAAGCATTTGCGCCGGACCTTGTACAAAAGCTGAATGCCATCAGTGACCAGGACGAAAAGTTGCAGTTTGCCATTGAATATGTGCAGAATAACATTTATTATATCTTCAATGCCGATGAAATGAACGGGCACCGGCCACAGGACCCGGCGATTACCTATCAGAACAAACAGGGGGACTGCAAAGCCAAATCCGTATTGCTGAAAGTGATCCTCGACTACATTGGTGTTGAATCTTCCGTTGTACTGGTGAATTTCCGGGTAGATTACTACATGAAATATTACCTGCCATCCCTGCTTTCCTTTAATCATGTCATCAATAAGATCAGCTATAAAGGGGAAGATTATTTTGTGGATGCTACCATGCGCGATGAATTCGGAAGGATTGAAAAACGGGGATTTATTTACTTCCTGTATTACCTGGAAGTAAAACCCGGATTGGAGCTTCAGCAGAGGAAATCCTATCGTTTCCCGTATTACTGCATTGATGAAAAAGTAGATTTCAGTGTTAAAGGGAATACCGGAACGTTAGAGATGGATACTACCTATAGAGGAAACCGGGCCAACAGCCTGAGAAGGTATTTTAAGCACACCAATAAAAGGGAAATCATTGATTCCTGGAATAACTCCCTGTTTTACACCCTGAATTATTCCGGTGACCGGAACGGGACGGATGTAAGAGGCATTTTCCGTGATGCAGCAATTGAGATTATAAGTGATGATAAGGTGCAGAATGAATTGAAAATCCGGTATACCGCGACCATCGATAATCCTTATTTTACCGATGCCCAGAATAACCGTTTCCTGATGTATTTTGACCGTAGCATCTTAAAATCCGCAGTCAGGGATTATACACACAAGGATTTCCTGTTCTGGCATAACTTCGACAGTGAGAAGTATGAAATCCATCTTTCTACCGATCAGAAAATTGATACGGCAGAAAAATATACCGTGCAGGAAAGCAATATCAATAACCCGTATTTCAGTTATACCAGCCGTAAAAATATCACTAAGAGCGGCGGAACGGTATATATAGAGTATCAGCCTCTGATTAACCTTGAAATTCCGGCCGAAGATTTTGAGCAGTTCAGGAAGGCCCATCATATAGTAGCAGACAGTAATTTCGGTTTAGGGCTGGATATTATTGAACCCGGCTTCATGAATATGCTGAAATTCGGTTTTAAAAAACACTTTAAGTAAATTACAGTTATCATAGTAGAATATAATGGTTGGCCTTATGTATGGCCAGCCATTTCTTTATTCTTTAAAATTTGAATAGGCTTCAGGGTGCTCAGTTCTAAATTCGTATAGGCATTAAAGACTTTAAATAAGAATGTATGATAAATGAAAAGTCCGGGTTTGCAAAGCAAACCCGGACCGTTTTATATATTATTTTTAATGCATTATTAATCTGCATACGCTTCAACATGCCTTACCGTATCCTTTGGTGTCTCATGGCCGGCGTTAAATTTCTGTTTTCCGATCAGCAGTTCAAAAAACAGCCTGAAATCAGAAATAAGAGACCATACAGGATACCTGAATGTAGCAGGTTTATTTCTCTCAATGACCGCATGGCTGAACCATGCAAAGCCGTATCCGAATATCGGTACATACCACAAAAACCGTTCTTTTCCTGAGCTGATCACATATCCGATGACGAAAAAAAACAGCAGTATACCAATGAAATGGAATATCCTTGTACCGGTTTTATGATGCTCAGAGAGGTAAAACTGATAAAACTCTTTATAGGTTTGTATTCTTCCAGACATGACAGTAGTATTATAATTCTCAATTATAAGTGCAATAAGTCAGCCAAAAATGAATCAGCGGAATAAAATTGCTGTTCTGTTTTGTAAGGAAGTTTCCTGTATTTTAAGACTGTTGTCCCAGCTTGCTGTTCCGGTACCCATAGCAGAAGTAGATCACCAGTCCGATGGCAAACCAAAGCCCGAACCAGAACCAGTTGTCATGGCTCATTCCCGTAAGGAGATACAGGCATGAACTTAACCCGATCAGAGGGATTAATGAAAGTTTTTTTACAAATGCAATCACGCACAGCACCAGATTGATCAGGATAAAGAAAAATATTGAGGCTCTAAATTCCCCTTCCGATGGATCTTTCCAATCCATAAGTTTTTCAAAGAAAGAAGGCTGCAGGATATAGAAACCGACCAGCCCGCCGATGAATATCACCGGAAAGATAAACCGGCCGTTAATGTACGGAAGATGGAATCTCCCTTTGATCTTCTGTTTTGCAGGCAGCATCAGGACACCTGCACAAACCAGTACAAAAGCGAATATGGTTCCTATACTGGTAAAGTCAAGGATAAAGCTCTTATCGGTAAATAATATAGGTATTCCGACAACAATCCCGGTGATTATGGTAGCAAAAGAAGGCGTTTTATATTTGGGATGCACGGTCTGGAATTTCTTAGGCATCAGTCCGTCCCGGCTCATCACATACCATATTCTCGGCTGTCCCATCTGGAATACCAGCAATACGGTGGTAATGGCAACGATAGCAACAAACGACACCGTAAGTTCCATCCAGGCTACATTGGCATTTCCTTTCTCAAAAATGAAGGATAGCGGATCACCCACTCCGTCAAACTTTCTGTAGTCTACCATTCCGGTAAGAACCAGAGTCAGGGCGATATAAATTACGGTACATAGAACCAGAGAGATGATCATCCCTTTCGGCAGGGTTTTCTGAGGATCTTTGGTTTCTTCTGAAAGCACGCTCAGTGCATCAAAACCGATATAGGCAAAAAACACTCCGGAAACTGCACTCATCACCCCGGCAAAACCGTTCGGCATAAAAGACTCCACATGCGTCTGCGGATTCATCGGTGTCCAGTTATCGGTGTTGATATAGGCAAAACCTACCAGTACCACAAGGATAATCACGGCCAGTTTCAGGATAACCAGGGTATTGTTAAAATTCTTACTTTCCTTTACACCTACATAGCATAGCCAGGTAATCAGACCGTTAATGACCAGTGCGGGAACATCTACAATACATTTCAGGCTGCCGATGAGCGGGGCTGTCTTCCATGCGTTGACCAGTTCCTGGTTTTCAGAACCGTTCATGAATGCTTTTCTGGCTTCGGTATAGCTGCACGTTAAATAATCAGGGATATGCATGCCGAGGCGTTCCAGGAAGCTGGTAAAATAATCTGACCATGAAAAGGCCACATAGATATTTCCGAAAGAATATTCCATGATCAGGGCCCAGCCGATGATCCAGGCAATCAGTTCACCGAAACTGGCATAAGCATAGGTATAAGCTGATCCTGCGGTAGGGATCCTGCTGGCAAATTCTGCATAGCACAGCGCGGTAAAGCCGCAGGCAAAACCGCAGATCAGGTAGAGTAGAATCACCCCGGGCCCTCCTCGGAAAACAGCTTCTCCCAGACTGCTGAAACTCCCTGCTCCGATAATGGCTGCAATGCCGAAAAAAACGATGTCCCAAACACCCAGAACCCTCGATAAATGAGTGGATGTATCGGTCTCCGAATAAACTTTTCTCTTAAAAAGATGACCCATCAATACCTAATTTTGTTTGAAAAAAACAAATGTAATGATTCATGGCAAAAGTATGTTAAAAAATAGCTAAATTTTCTCCTTTTTTCCTTTAAATCCTTCATCGCGCTTGTTTAAACAATAAGTTTTCAATACTTTCGTTGACATAACAGACTAATTTTTTTATTCAGAAAAGAATGAAATCAGAAAAAATACTTCTAGCGGCTGCCGTATTCTATTTCGGAATCGCCGGGGCGCAACAGTCTCAGTACTTTGCGCAAAGAGAAAACTACCGCTTCAATTTAGCAGAAAACCTTTACCAGACCAAGATATACAATGCTTCCCAGTATGAATATGCAAGACAGTATTTCTACAATCAGAATCTGTCGCGGTCCAAAAAAGAGGCAGCTCAGTTTTTTGATCAGGTCATTGGCGTTATCCTTCAGAAAAACCATGCGGAAGAAGGACTGACCGCCTTTATCAAGGAATATCCCAACTCAGCCTATTTTGCCCAGGCCAATCTTCCGCTTGCAGATTATTACCTGGCTAAAAAAGATTTCGATAAAGCCCTGGAAACTTTAGGCAAAGTAAACCAGTACCAGTTATCCAAAGAAGAGAATACCCAGTATATCCTGAAGCTTGGATATGCGAAATTCATGACCGGAGATTCCAAAGGCGCTACAGATGCCCTGGAAGAAGCATATAAGTCTGCTGACGAATCCCAGAGGGGCGATATTGCCTATATGCTTGGGCATTTATATTATTCCAACCGCCAGAACGACCAGGCTTTCCGATATTTTGATTCCATCAAAGACCAGCCGAAATATTCTAAACTGGTGCGTCCGTATTATGTACAGATGTACTATAATGATAAGGATTATGACAAAGCCATTGCAGAAGGAAATGCATTGCTTAACGAGGATATTTCGGAATCCTACAAAGCAGAGGTCCACAAGATCATAGGAGAGAGCTACTTCATGAAAAATGAATATGCTGAAGCCTACCCACACCTGAAGGATTACCTGAGTGTTCAGCAGAATCCTTCTGAAAACGATTTGTACGAAATGGGTTTTGTAGCCGCACAGCTTAAAAAGTATGACGAAGCGGTTTCCTATTACAATCAGCTGATCAACAGCAATTCCGCGCTGGCCCAGAATGCTTATTACCAGCTGGGAAATGCTTATCTCGCCGTAGACAAGAAGCAGGAAGCCCTTTCCGCATTCCGTTCTTCTTACCAGATGGACTATGATGCCAAAGTGAAAAGGCTGGCCCATGAGCAGTATGCCAAATTAAGTTACGATATCGGTAATCCGTTTGAAAGCGCTTCAACGGTTATACAGAATTATATTACCCAGAACCCGAATGCGTCCAACCTGGCTGAAATGAGGTCCATGCTGGTAAAATCATACCTGTATTCCGGGAATTATAAGGAAACATTGAATGCCATCGACAGGCTGCAGAATTCATCCCGCGATATCGATAAGATTGATCAGGAAGTATCCTATCTCTTGGGTACGGAAGAATTTAACAAAGGCAACTATGATGAAGCCGAAAAGTACTTTTTAAGGAGCCTGGAATTCAACATCAATAAAGAATTTTATAACAGGGCTTTGTATTGGCTGGCCCAGGTATACTACCAGCAGGGCAACTATCCTTCTGCGATTTCAAGGTACGAAAAGCTCCTGAATGAAAATTTCCCGGAGAAACAGCAATTGCCGTATGATTTGGGTTATGCTTATTTTAAAGCGAAAAAATTCGATCTGGCACAGACCTATTTCAAGCAATACCTCACTAACCCGAAGCCGGAGTTTTAAAAACGATGCAGAACTCCGCCTGGCAGACATCTATTATGCCAATAATGACCTGAATGACGCCATTGCCATTTACGATAAAACAGAAGATGCCACAGACTATACGCTCTTCCAGAAATCTATGGCACTCGGCTTTAAAGGCGATACCCAGGCGAAGATCAACAGCATGAAAAACCTGCTGTCAAAATATCCGGATTCCGAGTATTATGATGATGCATTATATGAAATTGGAACCGCTTACGCAGCGCAGGATGATTTCACCAATGCCAATGACTACTTCGGAAGGGTCATCAAAACATCCTCTGACAGGGACCTGGTCGCCAATGCATCCATCTACAGGGCACAGAACTATGTTGACCTGAACCAGAATGATAAGGCACTTTCCGAATTGAAAGCTTTGGGAGAACAGTATAAAAATACAGCTTACGCGGAGAAAATCGTACAGGCAGCGAAACCTATATTCACAAAGAACGGTGACGTATCAGGCTATGAAGCCTTTGCCAGAAACCTGGGTGTGAATGTAGACGCTTCTGAAATTGATGAAATCAACCTGTCTACAGCCAAACAATACTTCACGAAAAAGGATTATAAAAATGCGATTCAGTATTACGAGAAGTATCTGACCCAGAATCCTACAGGAGAAGGCCTGTACCAGGCTAAATATGAGTTGGGCGAAAGTTATTACCAGACCAACAACAGTACTAAAGCATTGCTGGTGCTTCAGGAAATAGGCAGCGTTCCGAACGACTATCAGGATGATGCACAAACCCGTCTCGCCCAGATCTACATGGCTCAGGGAAATACGGCTGAAGCCAAAAAATACCTGGAAAGCATCAGGAATTCTTCAGATGTAAGCATCAGGAACTATGCTAATGTAGAGCTGATGAAGATCTACGCTGATGAAAAAGATTTCTCTCAGGCGGAAAAACTGGCTGATGCCGTTATCGGAAATGCGAAAAACTCAGCAGCGGTCATCGAAACTGCCAAAGCCATTAAGGCCAGAAGCCTGATGAATGCCGGGAAAGATAAAGATGCACAAACCGCTTATGCAGCCCTTGAAAAATCTTCCAATACTTCCGTCGCAGCAGAATCACTGTATGCAAAGGCTTACTACCAGAATAAAGCAAAAGCTTTTAAATCATCCAATGAAACCATCTTCAAACTGGCAAATAATTATGCTTCTGAAGAATATTGGGGAGCAAAAGCGCTCGTTATCATGGCGAAGAATTACCTGGGTCTGAAAGACAATTACCAGGCGAGCTATACCTGTGACCAGATCATTGAGAACTACAAAGATTTCCCTGATATTGTAGCGGAAGCCCGGGAAGTAAAAAAACAGATTAAAAAGTAAAAAATTGTACCCTGTACCAGGCAGAATGTACCGCATGAAATCAATGACTGCATATATGGTACTTCTCACATGATACATTAATACAACCAGAGAAATGAACAGAAAAATTCAATTTTTATCCATCATATTTTTAGGGATTTCATCCGTGGCCTTTTCCCAGATCAAGGAAGAAAAACTGATTCTTAATAAAAAAAGAGAACCGGAAGTAAAAAAGATCGAAAAAAAGAAGACTTCGGTGGAAGTGATTAAAAATTATCCGCCGGAAGAAAAATCCCAGAATCCGGTACGGTATACGATTACGGATGTCCCTACAGTTTCAGACTTTAAGACCTCAACCATCCAAGGGGAAGACGTAGCCCCAAAATTTGATGCTACGGCACAGAACAATTATTTCCAGTTCGGAATGGGGAATTACGGTAAAATCCTTGGTGACGCCAATATTTCCAAGACACTGGATAATAAACTGGAAGTGGGAGGGGATGTACATGTTCTCTCTACCAATGGACTGAAGAAAGATTACGACTGGAAGTCCGGGCAGAGTACCGCTACCATAGGCGCATTCCTGAATTCATACGGGGATAAAGGTAAATTTAATCTTAATGCGGAGTATGGTCTCGATAACTACAATTATTACGGTATTTACGCATTACAGCCCTCTGCGGATGTGGACCTGAAGCAGAAAGTCAATCAGTTCAAGGTCAACGGATATTATGATTTTTATTCCAATGAGATCCTGAACGATGTACGGGTGAAATCTTCTTTCCTAAAAGACCATTTCGATGCTCAGGAAAACCAGGTTTCCATCCTGGCTAATTTTTCAAAGCACGCTGTGGATCTCGGCAAATCCGGCATCGTGATGAATGCAGACCTTGGTGTAGGACTGGAAGCCGTAAAGACAGATTTTGCGATCAGGAATCAGAATTCATCCAACTTTTTCAATACGAACCTGACTCCGAAATTGACGTTCAGGAAAGGAGAATCCTATTTAATGCTCGGTTCATCATTTACGTTCCTGAATGCGAAAAACAATAATACTCTTATGGCCGAGCAGATGAAGAATAACAAAGCCTACTGGTTCCCGCAGGCTGAATTTCAGCTTGCCGCATCAGAAGAATTCAAGTTTTACGGTGGGGTAGACGGCGGCCTGAAGCTCAATACCTATTCAGACCTGCTGCAACAGAACCCTTTTATTCTTTCTGACCAGTATCTGAGGCCGACAGAAACCCAATATCATTTTTATGCAGGTCTAAGAGGGGATTTTGATGAAACCGTAAAATATGATTTCTCTGCAGGCTACGGCAAAATAAGAAATATGATGTTCTTCCAGGCCAACGGCCTTTTCGACAACGATTATACCCTGAACCGCTCGGCATATAATTTCGCCAATACTTTTTCGGCTGTATATGATGACGGAAATGTGAGCGATATTAAGGGAAGTGTACAGTATTTCCCGCTGGCCAACCTGAGTTTAGACGGAGAGATCCGCTTCCAGAAGTATGATCTGAAAAATTATGAAGATATTTATAACGTTCCTTTGCTTACTGCAAGCATAGGAGCAAAGTATACGATGCTGGATAAAAAACTCTTATTAGGCTTCAAGGGAATTTTTGCAAGTGACAGAACTACAAATTCTTATGCTATAGAAGCAGTGCAGACTCCATTGGCTCCTTCCGGCATGATCTTCAGCAGTACGGAAGACCGGAATGATAAAGTTGGCGGTTATGCTGATTTAAATCTTTCCGCAGAGTACAAAATTCACAAAAATTTTAGTATTTTTGCACTCGGAAATAATCTTCTGAGCTCAAAGTACCAGACGTACAAAGGCTACAAAGTTTTAGGTGCACAGGTACTGGGAGGGGTGAAGATTACATTCTAGATATAATTGATAGATGATGATTGATGAATGATCATTTATAAATCATCAATCATCATTTATAAAAAAATGGCTCCGTAGTTCAACTGGATAGAATATTGGATTTCGGCTCCAACGGTTGGGGGTTCGAATCCCTCCGGGGTCACTTGGGACAGTCTTTAATAGGGACTGTCCCTTTTATTTTCATTATATTGGTCATGAGTAGATGAAAGCAGTATATAATACGGTTTAAAAACACCTGCATATCTTCTGTAATACAGCATCCTGGAATAAGAAGATCATTTTTATAGTATCGCTATCAGTCTGTCACGGACCGCTTGCCTAAATCATCCTGATAGCATTGAGATTCCAGATACATCACGATAAAAGAAAATCCTTCACATAAGTCAGGTATAATTCCGGTTCCTCATACATAGGGGCATGACCAGAGAATTTCATTTCTATAAATCGGGCATTCGGGATCAGCGAGGCGACTTCTCTTCCTTCTTCCACAGGATTTAACCCATCGTATGCACCGCTGATTACGAGTGTTTCTGCCCTTACTTTAGGCAGGTCCTTTCTAAAATCAAAACCGGCTATCGCCTTATTGGCGGCGGCAAATTCTTCAGGAGTTAAACCCGTTTCCAGAAGGTCTATATGGTCTTTCATCTTTTCCGGGTCATACACGCAATATTTAAGAAGGGCTAAGACCGAATCATGAAAGCTTTTGCCTTCAATTTCCTTTTTATGCTCCGTGAGCAGCCTTTGTACGGATGATGTAGCTCCGTGCGATTTAGGGACTGTCAGAACCATTTTTGTGATACGTTCCGGTGCTGCGATCGCTACGCCCTGAGCAATGTAGCTGCCCATAGAACCTCCGAGTATGTAAGCCGTTTCATCACTGTAATAATCCATAACGGCCAGAACATCCTGAATATGGTCCTGTAATGTATACTCGCGTGGTTTACTGCTTGCTCCGTGACCGCGGAGGTCAAATGAGATTGTCCTGAATAGTTCCGACAGCGGATTGGCAATAATATCCAGTTGTTTAAGATTTCCGCCGATGCCATGAATAAGCAGCAGGGGTTTTCCGCTTCCTTTAATTTCGGTATTCAGCTCAATACCGTTGATCTTGATAAGTTCCATTATATGTGTTTTTATTTGTGGCTGATTAATGAGTCTGTACAATAAGGTTTGATCCTCATTTAATTAAATCTCAGATATAAAGATACTGATTTTTAGCTTATTGATAATTTTGAAGAGGCCTTTAGATTTTTTGCATCAAATATTGTGCTGAGCATACTGTATGGCAGGGATAAAAATCAGGATTAATTAAATATGAATTAACCTGTTTACCCGGCAAATTTTTTGTTATTTTACAAACCATTAAATTTTTAAATATAACTATGTCGAAATTCGATGAGATCAGGCCCTATCATGATCACGAAGTGAATGCTGCTTTGAACGGTGTAGCAAGGCATCCCATGATGAAAGCACTGATGCAGTTCACATTTCCGGATGAAGAAGAAGGGTTTTGGCTAAGTCAGTTTAAAGGCATCCATTCCATAAGCGAGTTCCAGCACCGTTTTATATCGCAGACCGTCCGGCAGATCATCAGGCAAAGTTCGGAGGGTTTATCCACGTCAGGATTCGATCAGCTGGATAAAAATACGGCTTATCTTTTCATTTCCAATCACAGGGATATCGTTCTGGATACTTCGCTGCTGAATCTTGTTTTGCTGGATCATGGACTGATTATGACTTCTTCCGCTATCGGCGACAATCTGGTTCAAAAGACATTTTTACATGTCCTGGCCAAACTGAACCGTAATTTTTTGGTTCAGAGGGGCTTATCCGTTCGGGAACAGCTGGAAAGCTCAAAGCTGATGTCAGAATATATAGACCATTTGCTGCATTCAGAAAATCGTTCAGTCTGGATTGCACAGCGGGAAGGCCGTACCAAAGACGGAAATGATGCTACACAGCAGGGCGTTTTAAAAATGCTGGCTATGGCAGCATGTGAACAGCCGCTGACCCAGTTCTTTAAAAAGCTTAAAATTGTGCCGCTATCCATTTCCTATGAATATGATCCCACCGACGCACTGAAAATGCCACAGATTATGGCTCAATTCAAAAATGAAGTCTATATTAAGAGCAGCGGTGAAGACTTCAAAACCATGCTGAGCGGAATACTGGGCCAGAAAAAACGCATTCATCTGCATGCCGGTAAGGTCCTGGATTCAGAGTTAGATCAGCTGGAATGCACATCTGAAGGTAAGAACAAGCAGCTTCAGGCGATTGCAAAATTGATAGACCATTCTATTATCCAGCATTACAGGCTGTGGCCGACGAATTACATTGCTTTCGATTTGCTGAATAATTCTGGTCAATATTCAGGGCATTACACAGAAGAGGAAAAACAGCTTTTTGAACGCCGTCTTGAGATGCGGATCAATAGCTCGGATACTGAACTGAAAAAGAGCTTTCTGGCGATGTATGCCAATCCTGTTGTTAATGCCAACAAAGAAAGCAGGATGAGCATGCCATGAATGAAGACCGATAGTGCAGTTTATGAATGGCCAGTATTAAAATGGATGTGATTAAAAAATACTATTATGCTTTTCAAGGAAGTACATCTACAAGATATCAGAGCAGGAAAAATTACACTGGCATTTCGTAAATGGCAAAAGGCATCCGTTAAAAAGGGAAGCCTTCTGAATACATCTGTCGGATTATTGGAAATTGACAGCATTGAAACGGTTAATGAAAGTGATATCACAGACAAAGATGCGAAACAGGCAGGATTCACGGATAAAAAACAGCTGTTAAAATCATTTAGTCATAAGCACACAGGAGAAATTTTCAAAATATCCATCCATTATTATTCTGAAGACCCACGGATTAAGCTCAGAGAGCAAACAGATTACTCAGATCAGCAGTTTGATGCTGTAACAGAAAAGTTAGCGCGCTTAGATCAGTACAGCAAGAATGGACATTGGACGAATAAAGTTTTACTAAGCATCCGGGATCACCCCAATCTGCCTGCTGCAGGTCTTGCAAATCTGACAGGTTTTGAAAAGGAATGGCTGAAGCTTAATATCAGGAAACTGAAAAATATGGGTCTGACCATAAGCCATACGATCGGTTATGAAGTATCTCCTTTAGGAAACAATTACCTGAATAAGCGCAACGACAGTAAAAATAAAAAATAAGATGGTAGATTTGCGGTTCTATGGTCAAATTTCCTTTTAAAACCATCTGCCTGATAAAGCAGATGATTTTAATTAGTAATCATCTGTCACAGATAAAACTACTATTCTCCTATTGCATAATGCCTGAATTTTTCAGCAGCTGCTTCTGTTACAGGGCTAAAAAAGTTGACCAGATTACCATCCGGATCTCTGAACAATAGCGATTTATTTCCCCAGGGCATTATCGTAGGTTTCTGTATCAGGTAAGAATCCAAAAACGGCCGTAAGTGCTCAAATATCCGCTCAACGTCATTAACCATAAATTCTATGATTGCTGTCCGGTTCTCTGCAGGCTTTGCAACGTTTTCTCCACCGAAAAACTGGAGGGTCCTCGTACTGCCGATCGCAAGAGTGGCGGTCGGTGTTTTTAATTCTGCAAAATCAGGCGTATACCTGATGGCCTCAACTCCTGTAATCCGCTCATAAAAACGGAGTAATGCATCGATATCTGCCGTAATGATGCGTATGGATACTAAATTCATAATCTGACATTTTAATTTCCTCAAAGGTAAAGCAGTGTAATGACAACAGGCTGTCAGGAGGTTTTCACGTTTGGAATATTATATGTTCACGATGATTATTCCGTCAGATCAATAATAATACATCTGATAATCTGCTTTTTTCTGACGATTGTACCTGCAATCATCAATAATGAAATATTTTGGCGGAAATTTTGATTTATATCTGGTGTAAATTTTTTACGGGTGCTTTTTTAGCCTCATAAAACATTTAAGAAAGTAAAAATGATGAAACCAATGATCATTCCCATGCAAGATATAAAGCCATTCCATATAGATCCTTCAACGTTACAATGCATTTCCGATATCCTTATGATTATCGCGGTCCCCGTAGTCATTGTTATAATTACCCAGCTTATCCATTCCCTGAGCATCCGGAAAAAGCTTAAGATTTAAAGTTTAAATAAATCTTCAGCCTCGGCTGTGAAAAATCATGGTTAAGATGATGGGTAACAGGTGTTCAATGCTTCGCCAATTATTCTTTTTTTAAGAAATAATGGCTTGATTTTAGATGGTGCCTCTACTACAACACAAATAGCTGTATTTCCGCTCTGTTAACTATCTGCAGGATATTGTAACTGAAATATGGAGCATGTCAAATGAAAAAGAAACGGTACAATAAAACGTTAGCTGTATGATTTTAAAACCTTCCAAAATCGATTTAACCATTGAACAGATTCATGTGAAATCTTTTGTTCATTTTCTTGTAGAGCTGCAAAATCTGCTGGAATTCATAGGAGAGGAGCTCACTGCCCTGAATGAGACGGTTTCCGTTGCGGAAAGCGTAACTTCAGGATTTTTACAGTTCTCTTTTTCACAGGTTAAAGATGCAGGCCGTTTCTTTAAAGGAGGAATGACGGCATATACACTTGACGAGAACATCAGCCTTTTCCACATCAGTGATGATGAAGCTTCCTTCTGTAACGGAGTATCTCCCAATATTGCTGAGGTAATGGCTTTGGAAGTAGCCTCCAGATACGAAAGTGACTGGTCGATTGCAGTAACAGGCTATACGGTTCCTGTTAAAGAATCCCAGAATAAACTCTATGCATTCTTTTCCATATCAAGGCACGGTAAAATAATCCTTTCGGAAAAACTTGACCTGCACTCCCGCACTTTGCCCTTAAAAGCGCAATTGTACTACAGCGAATTTATCCTCGGATGTTTTAAACTGGAACTGGATAAAATAAAGTTCGATCAGCAGGCGGTCTGATCTCATCAAAGAAAAATTAGCCTGATCGTTTTGAATAAATACAAATTGACAAGAATCGGAAAAAACTTTAATATCCTTTCTTCTGTTTTTCTTTACTGATATCCTGGATCAGACATTTCCAATCCGGATGTAATGTCACTTTGGACTTGTTTACAACCAGGCAGATTTTATATGGGATATTCACAGGTGATTGGTTCTTACGTAAGCATCACTTTCTTGTATTGTCTTTAAACAATAATCCTTTTCAACACCCCTTTCAATAGATTACTCATCGTAATAGATTAAGTATAGGTTATCTTTTACGGATATCATCAAGATTTATCGATATTCTAAAAGAATGACCATTTTAATGCATGGTGACTGCCAAATAAAAATCCCCGGAGAACCGGGGATAAAAACTAATAACCATGAAAACTCAAATTAAACATGAGTATATGATAACATGTCAAAATTGTGCCATAAATACTGTGAAAATTACTTTTAATATTATTTTAAGAAAAGGTCGTTTTTAGTAATCTTTGTAGGTTTTACTTTTATGATATGAACTCAATTTTAACAAAAGCAATGCATTGTATATAATTTGTTAAAATACCCGGAATAATTTTTAAGATGATAAATTGAGATTAATTGGCATTCCATAAAAATTATGATTTTTTTGCAATTTTGAGCGGCTGGTTTCGGTCATAACTGGTCACTTTTCAAAAAATGACCTGAAACATGCATTAAATTTTATTAATTATGCTAAATTTTCGCATTACCATTAGGCTGGAATCACCATAAAACCTATATTTGCAGCCTAAATTTTATAAATAATGAAAGAATTAATTGAAAAAATCAACGCGGAATTTGAAGCTTTTACTACTGAAGCAAACCAACAGGCAGAAAAAGGAAACAAAGCAGCAGGGACAAGAGCCCGTAAGTCAGCTTTAGAACTTAGCAAACTGTTCAAAGATTTCAGAAAAGTTTCTGTTGAAGAATCTAAAAAATAATAATGAAGCCGGCTGTTCAGCCGGCTTTGTTGTTCCAGGCCCTTGCTGAATCAAACTTTCATACCGTAGATATCCTTATCATTTCAACGTTTCAAAGGTTAAAAATATTTAAATACTATTAAATATTTCAAAATATGTTGAATTGTGCTTTTTTTTGAGGTTATATTTGTCTCACTTAAAAGCTATACATGAAACAGATTTTTATTCTCTCCTTATTCTCTTCCGTTCTTTTTTATTCGCAGAAAATACAGGTTATTGATGCTGAAAATAACCAACCTGTTGCAGGAGCGAGGATCATCCTGCCGGGTCAGCTGGTGTACACCAATGAAGACGGGTATGCTCCCGTAGCAGCCGATTCCGGAAGCTTTGAAGTATCTGCCCCAGGATACCAGGCTCAGAAAGAAAGTCATTTTAAAAATACCGTACTGCTGAAACCTTCAGTAAAAGATATTGAAGAGGTGAAGATCATCAATGTGGATCTTCAGAAACTCTTTGAAGACCTTCAGAAAAATTACCACAAAAGGTATTATGATGAACCGTCCCTATACGATATTACGTTTAAATCCAGGGGGTTCAATAATGATAGCCTGTTTTTCCTTGTAATTGCAGAAGCCAAACTATGGAGCAAGAGCAATTCCTACGATTTCAGGGATGGCTACCGCAAAAACTATGATGAAATTTTACAGATGCAGCTGAATAAGGTCAGGTATTTTAAAAAAAATGAGGAATCTGTATTCAATGCGAAAAGCAATGAGTTCTCACATTCAGATATGGGTGACTTCTTCTTCAGTTTTGAAGTGCACAGGGTTCTGGCTAATCTGAAGATGAAAAATACGAAGACTTCCGGAAGGCTTCTGTCTGAAAACGGAGATATGCAGACGATCGGGATTAAAATCCTTTCAGGAAGCGGGATCACTATAGAAGGGGAGATGCAGTACAATAAAAAAGATAAGGCTGTAGCCATGTACGACGTCTATTACCAGCAGTCCGGATATCCTTCTTATAAAAGGACCAATACAGCCGGAAAAGAGTATGATTACCAGTTGGGTGATGTACAGATCGTCTATGATTTTTATAAGAAAGACGGAAGCTATATTCCTGCTTTAAAAAAGATGTCCGGAGACCGATTCAAAATTATCCATGACGGAATAACCGATGAACGAAAATTCGATACGGAGATTATCTATCATACCTTCACAAAATCAGACAGAAAGGGTCTGGTTTCTAAGGTTGACTTTAGTAAAAGCATTTGGGAAAATGTTCCTGTGAAAGAAGATAAGGAAGCCGGAATACTGCTTTCTGAAAAGGAGCAGGCCTTTATCAATGGGAATTGAACCGTACAAAATTACACAATCCTCTTACATATGAAAACAATGCTTCTTTCAGCCTTTATGACGGCTGTATTGTGGACCCAGGCCCAGACTCAGACCCACCGCTTTATCTATGATGTACAATACCGGAAAGATTCCGCGCAGCACCTTATGACAAAGGAAAATTACCATCTGGATATCGGCGATAGAGAAATCAGGTATTATCCAAGGGATTTTTATGTCGGGGATTCCCTTGCCGCGAACAATATCCCTATTCCCAAAAATCAGAAGTTCAACACCTCGGAGATCATTTCCCATCAGCCAGGATCAGAGGATTACAATCATTATGATGTTTTGGAAAATGTAATTCTTAAGCATTCTTCCAGATCTCCGCAGAAATGGAAACTGACGGGAGAGAAGAAGAATATAGGAGATCTTGCAGTACAGAAGGCAACAACTACATGGGGAGGAAGAAATTGGATGGCATGGTTTACTCCCGATATTCCTTTTCAGGAGGGGCCGTACAAATTCCACGGCCTTCCGGGACTTATTGTAGAGCTTTATGACGACAAAGACAATTACCGTTTTGAGCTGGTTAAAAGCCTGAAGCTTTCCAGGCCTTATACCAATCAATACATCGATTATATGATTGCAAGGAGTGTTGCCGTAAATGATAGACAATATAAGGAAGCAAAGCTTAAATATTATAATTCGCCGGTTGGCTACCTCAGGAATTCATCAGGCGGGACCCAGTCAAAAGAAGCGTTTTACCTGAATGACGGAACACTGGTCGGGTCAAACAACGCTCGGGAAGTGGATGAAAGGCTGAAAACGGCCATCCGGCAATACAACAATCCCATAGAACTGGATCAGGCGATACGCTATCCAAAATGAGATCAGGAACATAAATAAAAAGGCGGCTCAAAAACTTTGGGCCGCCTTTCGTTTATTTCAAATCAGATTACAGAATCATGCTCAGCTGAATCCTCTTCCTGGCTTCATCTACATCGGTCACTTTTACCTGCACATGCTGGTGCATTTTAACCACTTCGTTGACGTCGGATACAAAACCGTCTTTCAGCTGGGAAATATGGACCAGGCCGCTTTCTTTGATGCCCAGGTCAACAAAACATCCGAAAGCTGTAATATTGTTGACGATACCCGGAAGGACCATACCGGCTTTTAGGTCTTTGATGCTTTTTACATTCGGGTCAAATTCAAATATTTTGGCCGCTTTCCTTGGGTCCAGTCCCGGTTTTTCCAATTCTTTCAGGATATCCCTGATCCCTAAAATACCGATGGTATCGGTTACATATTGTTCAGGTTTAATGGCAGCGATTTTCTCTTTGTTGGCAATCAGTTCATGGGTTTTAATCCCGAGGTCCTTAGCCATTTTCTCCACGAGCCCGTAAGCTTCAGGATGAACAGCCGAATTATCCAAAGGATTTTTGCTGCCCGGGACCCTGACAAATGCAGCGGCCTGCTGGAATGCTTTTTCGCCCAGCCTGGGAACTTTTTTCAGCTGCTTCCGGTCTTCAAACGCGCCGTGTTCACTGCGGTAGTTTACAATGTTTTCAGCCATCTTTTCTCCGATCCCCGAAACATAGGACAACAGTGATTTGCTGGCTGTATTCAGGTTGATCCCGACAGCGTTTACGCATTTCATGACCGTGGCATCCAGCTCGCTCTTCAGCTGCGTCTGATCCACATCATGCTGATATTGTCCCACACCAATAGATTTCGGGTCTATTTTTACCAGTTCAGCGAGCGGGTCAGCAAGCCTCCTTCCAATCGATACAGAACCTCGGACCGTTACATCATATCCGGGAAACTCTTCCCGCGCAATTCTGCTGGCAGAATAGACCGATGCACCCGCTTCCGAAACCACAAAAACCTGCAACGGCCTGTCGAATGCAATTTTTTTGATGAAGAATTCCGTTTCGCGGCTCGCGGTTCCATTACCGATAGAGATTGCTTCAATGCCATAGGCGTTCACCATAGACCGGATTTTCTTGATGGCCATTCCGGTTTCATGCTGCGGCGCGTGGGGATAGATGGTTTCATTATGGAGCAGGTCTCCTTTTTCATCCAGGCATACTACTTTGCATCCGCTTCTGTATCCAGGATCTATTGCAAGGATCCTTTTTTCTCCCAACGGCGGAGCCAGAAGGAGCTGTTTCAGGTTTTCAGAAAACACTTCAATGGCTTTACGGTCAGCTTTCTCCTTGGCTTCCTGCAAGGTTTCATTGGAAATTGCAGGCTCCAGGAGCCTTTTATAGCTGTCTTTGATGGCTAAGGCAATCTGTTCCGAACATTCATTCCTGGATTTGATAACCGCCTGTTCTATGAAATCGATCGCTTCTTCCTTATCAATGCCCGTATTCACTTTCACAAAACCTTCGGATTCTGCCCTCAGCATGGCTAAAAGCCTATGGGAAGGCATTTTGCCCAACTGCTCCTCCCAGTCGAAATACTGGGCAAATTTCTGGGCTCCTTCATCTTCCAGTTTGGCTTTTACGGCTTTTGATGAAATAACGGCTTTACGCTGGAACATCCGGCGCAGGTTTTTGCGGACGTACATATTTTCATTGATCCATTCGGCCATAATATCCCTTGCACCCTGGAGTGCTTCCTCTTCGGAAGCTACCTGGTCATTGAGGTATTTTCCGGCCAGCGACATCAGGTCATTGCCTTTCTGGCTCATGATGATCCTGGCTAAAGGTTCAAGGCCTTTTTCTTTGGCCGCATCTGCTCTGGTTTTCCTTCTTTTTTTATACGGCAGGTACAGGTCCTCCAGTTCCTGAAGGCTGAAGCTGTCCTGTATCCTCTGCTGGAGCTCGGCAGTCAGCACACCCTGTTCTTCCATGGATTTCAGGATGCTTTCTTTGCGTTTTACAATGTCCTCAAACTGCTGGCTGAGCTTGGATATCTGTTCGATCTGGGTTTCATCCAGATTTCCCGTGGCATCTTTACGGTACCGGGAAATGAATGGGATGGTACAGTCTTCAGCTAACAATTGAAGGGTAGCCTTAATGCTTTTTTCGGAAATATTAGAGGATTGTTGTATAAAGCTTGTAGCGTTCATGGTAAAAATTAAACGGCTAAAATAAGTATTTTTCTTATGGACGGCATAGTCTATGGTCACAACTTTTCCTTATTTTAACCTGAATATTAAGATATGGTTAAAATCGTTTCTTGACGTATGATAAGAAATCAACCGGCGAAGTTCTTTAATTTTGACGCTTCTACAGCAGAAATACATGCTGTATTTTATTTTTTGATTGAATAACAACTTTTAAACAATACATAATATGAAAAAACTCAGTGTCATTGCATTAATGGCTATCGGATTGGTGGCAACATCTTGTAACAAAGACAAAGCGGCCGGAGATGCTGCAACAGCTCAGGAGCAGACGGTTGCTGAAGGAAAAGGAGAAAAGCTAGCGGTAGATACTGCTGCATCAGTGGTGAACTGGAAGGCATTCCACAAAGGCGGTATGGCACCTCGTTGGGGAACCCTTAAGGTGCAGTCAGGAGACCTTAGCGTTGAAAACGGCCAGTTAACGGCAGGAAACTTCGTTATAGATATGAACTCCCTGAAAGTAGACCCGGCTTCCGTAACGGAAAAGGATAAAAAATATACCGACCTGGAAGCACACCTGAAAACTCCTGATTTCTTCGACACCGCTAAAAACCCGACCTCAGAGTTCAAGATCACTGCTGTAACCGATCTTAAGGATGCTTCCAAAGATGCAGTTGCCGGAGCCAACAAAACCGTGAGCGGAAACCTTACGCTTTCCGGAAAAACGATGAACGTAACGTTCCCGGCTAAAGTAGAGGTAGCGGATAATGCTGCATCCATCCAGGCGAAGTTCACCGTAAACAGAGCTGATTGGGGCATCAAATTCGGAACTTCCGAAACCGATCCTGCAGAATGGATGATCAGCAAAGACATCGAAATTGGCGTTGATGTAAAAGCGAAAAAATAATATTGTTAGATATAATCTTGTAAAGCTGCCTCTTTTAGGGGTGGCTTTTTTTTGGCTTCCTGTTATCGATGATTTATGATAACGACTGTATAATTTTATAGAGGAAGACTTACGCCTTGACATTCAGATATAAAAAATGCCCCACAGATAGGCGAGGCGCTAAATGTTTTCACAACGGAATAATCCTTATTGTGAATTGCTTTCATGTACAAATGTAGAAAAATAATTTTTTATCCGGTTTATGGTTTTCCGTATTTTAATAAAAAAATTTAAGCATATCTTTCAGAAGTTTATTGTTATAAAAAAGAAATCCTAATAAGAATTAACTTATTAGGATTGAAATGAAAACAATTCACAATAGTTATCAACTGTAAATAACCATTGTATAGAAAAAGCAAAAAACCTTGGGGGATTTTAGAATTAAGTTTGGACCTTAATAACGATTTCTCTTCAGAAATAATCTTTTTCTATGAACAAAGATATAAATTTATCATTTTAGTTGATAACTAAAACGGTAATTGTTTTTATATTTGTATGTTTTTAATTATAAACCATTGAAAATGAACGTAAATAAAATATTGGGATTAGACTTAGGTATTTCTTCGATAGGATGGGCCTATGTTCAGGAAGATTCTAAAAATCCTGAAAATAATAAAATCATCAAACTTGGAGTCCGTGTAAATCCGCTGACTGTTGATGAGCAGCTGAATTTCGAAAAAGGAAAACCCATTACAACCAATGCCGGAAGAACTTTGGCCAGAAGTGCGAGAAGAAATCTTCAAAGGTTTAAATTGAGAAGATCCAATCTCATTGATGTTCTAAAGAAAAATAATATTCTCAAAGAAACAGACCTGCTTGCGGAAGTTGGGAAAAACTCAACCTTTCAAACTCAGGAATTAAGGGCAAAGGCGGCAAAAGAACAAATAGAGCTTTCAGAATTTGCCAGGGTTTTACTTTTAATCAATAAAAAAAGAGGGTACAGGAGCAGCCGCAAAGCTAAAAACGATGAGGAAGGGCAAATTGTGGACGGAATGGCTGTAGCTAAAAAATTGTATGAGGAAAATTTAACCCCCGGAGAATATTCATACCAACTTTTACAGCAAGGCAAAAAGCAATTGCCAGATTTTTACCGTTCAGATTTACAGGCTGAATTTGATAAGATTTGGGATTTTCAGAAACAATTCAATCCTGAAATTTTTTCTCATGAACTCTATGGAAGACTTCAGGGTAAAAATAGGAATGCAACCTGGAAAGAATTAGAGATTCCATTTTCCCTTGTAGGAATCAAGCAAACCGGAACGATGCAGGAGAAAAAAGCTGAAAAATACTTTTGGAGAAGTGAAGCGGTTAAAAAACAGCTGGATTTCGAAAGTTTGGCTATTGTGTTTCAGGAAATCAACAGTAATCTGAATAATTCAAGCGGTTATTTAGGAGCAATCAGTGACCGAAGCAAGGAATTGTATTTTAAAAATCAGACAGTCGGGGAATATTTATTTCATCAGTTAAAAGTAAACCCTCATACGAAACTTAAAAATCAGGTTTTCTACAGACAGGATTATTTGGATGAATTTGAGAAAATATGGGAAACTCAATCTAAGTATCATAAAGAATTAACGCAGGAATTAAAAGGAGAGGTTCGGGATATTATTATTTTCTATCAGAGGAAACTAAAATCACAGAAAGGTTTGATCAGCATCTGTGAGTTTGAAAACAGAGAAATAGAAATTACAGAAAACGGAAAAACAAAAAAGAAAACATTAGGACTAAAGGTTGCACCAAAGTCTTCTCCTTTGTTTCAGGAATTTAAAATCTGGCAGGTTCTGAATAATTTACAGTTTCAGAATGTAGATAACCAAGAAGTTTTTCCAATAGTTTTAGATTGTAAGCAATCAATTTTCAATGAGGTGAATGTGAAAGGAAAACTTTCTGCAAAGGATGTTTTGGATCTTATTGGTTATTCGGGGAAAGAATGGAAGACTAATTTCAAAGAGATTGAAGGAAATTATACCAATGAAAATCTATACAATGCTTTTCTGAAAATTATAGCCAGTGAAGGAATAGCATTTCCAAAAGAATTTAAGTTGACCATTGATGATGAAATTAGAGTTTCTAAGATCAATGCTTCTTCAGAAATCATACAATTATTTGTTAAGGAAAAGCTGTCAGGCTTGGGAATTGATACTTCTGTTCTGGACTTCAATCCGGAATTGGATGGAAATGATTTTGAAAAACAATCTTCTTACCAGCTGTGGCATCTGCTGTATTCTTATGAAGGTGATGATTCTCCGTCAGGAAATGAAAAACTGTATGAGTTACTGCAAAAGAAATTCGGGTTCAGAAAAGAGCATTCCAAAATATTAGCGGAAATTGTTTTTCCTCAGGATTATGGAAGTCTGAGTTCTAAGGCGATGCGAAAGATTTATCCCTATATTAAAGAGCATAAATACAGTACAGCCTGTAATTATGCAGGGTATAATCATTCTAAAAATTCGTTAACAAAAGAGCAATTAGAAAACCGGCCTTTAAAGGAACAGTTGGAGATCCTTCCCAAAAATTCTTTACGAAATCCGGTAGTTGAAAAGATTTTGAATCAGATGATCAATCTTGTGAATGAAGTTTCAAAAGAATACGGAAGACCTGATGAAATAATAATTGAATTGGCAAGAGAGCTCAAATTTAGTGCGGAAGAACGCGCTATAATGACTTCCGAAATTAATAAGGCGACAATACAGCATCAGAAATATGCCGAAATTTTGAAAAAGGAATTTAATATTCCTGCTCCATCCAGAAATGATATCATTCGTTACAAATTATACTTAGAACTGGCAAATAACGGCTTCAAGGATTTGTATACGGATGTGAAAATTGAAAGAGGAAACTTATTTACCGAGAAATATGATATTGATCACATCATACCACAATCCCGATTTTTTGATGATAGTTTTTCCAATAAAGTCTTGGTTCCAAGAAGCGCTAATCTTAAAAAAGGAAATTTTACGGCATTCGATTATCTTGAGATTGAAGGAAAAGACAAATTAGAAAAGTTTTTAAACATCATAAAAGATCTGTATGACAAGGGAGCAATTACCAAAGCCAAATTTGAAAAACTGCAAAAAAAAGGTGTCGAAATAGGAGATGGCTTTATTGAAAGAGATTTGCGAAATACACAATATATTGCAAAAAAAGCTAAAGAAATCCTTTTAGGAATTACAAATTATGTAACCCCAACCTCAGGACGGATAACCGAAAAGCTCCGTGAAGACTGGAATCTTGTCAATACAATGAAAGAGCTTAATCTGGAAAAATACAGAAAACTAGGGCTTACAGAAACGGTCATCAATTCAAAAGGAGAAGAGAAGCAGAGAATTATAAACTGGACTAAAAGAAATGACCACCGTCACCACGCAATGGACGCTTTAACGGTTGCTTTTACAACGCACAATCATATACAGTATCTCAATTACTTAAATGCAAGAAAAAATGAAGCTCATAAAGCGCATAAAATAATTACCAATATTGAAAATAACATTACAGAAGTCATTGAAAAGAAAAATGGTTCAAAGCAGAGAAGATTTAAAGAACCTGTTAAAAATCTTAGAGCAGAAGCCAAAAAACATTTGGATGAAATATTAATTTCTCACAAAGCTAAAAATAAAGTCGTTACCAGAAATATCAATAAAATTAAGAAAAAAGGAAGCGTAATTGAAAAAGCAGAACTGACTCCTAGAGGACAACTTCATAAAGAGACAATTTACGGAAGTTCAAAATTTCTTAAAACAAAAGAAGAAAAGGTGTCGGGAAAATTCGATGTAGAAACCATTCAAAAAGTTCAGAATGAACGATACAGAAATGCTTTGCTGAATAGGCTGCAAGAGTTTGGCGGAGATCCGAAAAAAGCATTTACCGGGAAAAATATAATTTCTAAAAATCCAATATTTCTTGATGCTGAAAGAACGGACCATTTACCCGAAACCGTAACTTTAGCCTGGTATGAAACGGGCTATACGATCAGAAAAGCGGTAAATCCTGATAATTTTAAAGATTTTAAAAATATTGAAAAAGTTATTGATAAAGGAATTCGTGATATTCTGACCGAAAGATTAAAAGAATTTAATGGAAACTCTAAGGAAGCCTTTTCTGATTTGGAAAAGAACCCGATCTGGCTTAATAAATCAAAAGGGATTTCAATAAAGGCGGTTACTATTACAGGAATTAATAATGCCGAAGCTCTGCATTACAAAAAAGATCACTTAGGAAAAGATATTTTAGATGAAGATGGTCAAAGGATAGCCGTTGATTTTGTAAGTACAGGAAATAACCATCACGTTGCCATTTATGAAGATGAAAATGGAAATTTACAGGAAAAAGTTGTGAGTTTTTATGAAGCTGTAGAAAGAGTGAACCAAAAATTACCGGCTATTGATAAAGAATATAATTCCGCATCAGGCTGGAAATTTCTTTTTACCATGAAACAAAATGAAATGTTTTTATTTCCATCAGAAGATTTTGATCCGAAAGAAGTTGATTTATTTGATGAAAAGAATCTGAGTTTTATTTCAAAAAATCTTTTCAGAGTGCAGAAAATTGCAACAAAAGACTATTTCTTTAGGCATCATTTGGAAACTACAGTCGAAGATAATTCTGCACTGAAAGGAATTACCTGGAGAAGGGAAGGATTGAGCGGATTAAAGAATGTTTGGAAAGTCCGTTTGAATCATCTGGGAAAAATCGTTCAGGTAGGAGAATATTAAAACTTTAAAAGTGATCACCCGCTCCATTTACATCGGCAATCCCGCTTATCTTAAACTCAAAGACGAGCAGATGAAAATCATCTGTCCGGAAACCAAAGCGGAAAAGGGGAGTGTCCCGGTGGAAGATTTGGGATTGCTGATGCTGGACCATTTCCCATAACCTGATCCAGAAAATGATGGGCAATAATGTGGTGGTGGTAAGTTGTGATGCGCATCATCTACCCCATGGAATCATGCTGCCGTTGCACGGTCATACTGAACATTCGGACCAGGTAAAAGAGCAGTTGGAAGCCAGTGAACCCCTAAAGAAACAGCTCTGGAAGCAAACGGTGGAATGCAAGATTGAAAACCAGAAAAATGTGCTGATGAAACTGGGGAATTATTATGAACCTATGATTGAATACCAGCGGAATGTAAAATCCGGCGATGTTACCAATATGGAAGGCATTGCTGCTCAGCATTACTGGAAATACCTGATCACCCTAGATTTTTTGAGACAGCGGTTCGGGGATTCGCCCAACCATTTTTTTTAATTTTGGGTATGCCGTACTTCGGAGTATTGTGGCAAGGGCTATTGTTGAAACAGGACTGCTTCCGGTTCTCGGAATCTTTCATAAAAACAAATACAATCCCTACTGTCTCGCAGATGATTTAATGGAACCTTATCGTCCTTTCTTGGACCTTTTGGTCATGCAGTGGCTAAAAGTAAATTCGGAGACGGAAGACCTGACCAAAGAATTCAAAGCGCATATTCTTCAGATCGCGACTAAGGATGTGCTGATTGACAATAAAACAAGACCCTTGTTGATGGCTGTAAAATATACAGCTTCATCGCTTTATAAA
Organism: Chryseobacterium camelliae; assembly: GCF_030818575.1. Taxonomy (NCBI): domain Bacteria; kingdom Pseudomonadati; phylum Bacteroidota; class Flavobacteriia; order Flavobacteriales; family Weeksellaceae; genus Chryseobacterium; species Chryseobacterium camelliae. Next base: position 1,751,922 of record NZ_JAUTAL010000001.1, on the reverse strand, counting down.
TGTTACACGGGTGAAAAGCGACTGATCTCTTATCCTGAACTAATCTGATGAATTAAATTACTTTTTACATTGTACATTTTACAAATAAAATATGAATGCCGAAAGGTTTAATACATACCGAATTATGTGGGTTTTAGTATTATATGACCTTCCTACCGAGACCAAGGCCAACATGAAAGATGCCAACCGTTTCCGGAAAGCGTTGATCGATGACGGATTTACCCTGTTTCAGTTCTCGATGTACGTTCGTCACTGCCCAAGCCGTGAAAATGCGGAAGTTCATATCAAACGCGTGAAGTTTATGTTGCCGAAAGCCGGTAAAGTAGCCATCATGTGCATCACCGACAAACAATTTGGGGATATTGAGATCTTCTTTGCCAGGAATAAAGAAGAACCGCCTCCAACCTTCCAGCAGCTCGAATTATTCTGATTTTTTAAATTCTAAATAACAAATAAACCCACTGCAATTCAGTGGGTTAAATATTGAGGTTGTGTTGTATCACGAAGATACGATTAAATGAAAGCAATTCACAACCAACGGCTTCGTTATCCGTTCAAAATATTGGTTGTGTTGTATCACGAAGATACGATTAAATAAAAGCAATTCACAACTGTCCCAAAGCTGGTCTGATAACGTCCCGTGTTGTGTTGTATCACGAAGATACGATTAAATGAAAGCAATTCACAACTTGCGATGTATTGAATCATAACTATACAGGGTTGTGTTGTATCACGAAGATACGATTAAATAAAAGCAATTCACAACTGTCCCAAAGCTGGTCTGATAACGTCCCGTGTTGTGTTGTATCACGAAGATACGATTAAATGAAAGCAATTCACAACTTGCGATGTATTGAATCATAACTATACAGGGTTGTGTTGTATCACGAAGATACGATTAAATGAAAGCAATTCACAACGATGCATTTCCAATATGACAATTTTTAGAAGTTGTGTTGTATCACGAAGATACGATTAAATGAAAGCAATTCACAACGCACTGAACTGCATTCCTATAATACCATTGGTTGTGTTGTATCACGAAGATACGATTAAGTGAAAGCAATTCACAACTGTCTATATTATGTAGCCTTCTGGTGTTTAGTTGTGTTGTATCACGAAGATACGATTAAATGAAAGCAATTCACAACCAGATCTTTGATCTGTGTATTCAGATTACTGTTGTGTTGTATCACGAAGATACGATTAAATGAAAGCAATTCACAACAAGCGAAGGGATTCCAATTCGGAGCATGGGGTTGTGTTGTATCACGAAGATACGATTAAATGAAAGCAATTCACAACTCTGATGTAATTGATTGCCGTATTAGCTTCGTTGTGTTGTATCACGAAGATACGATTAAATGAAAGCAATTCACAACTTGCCAAAACGGATGGAGCCGGCGCAACTGGTTGTGTTGTATCACGAAGATACGGTAAAATGAAAGCAATTCACAACACAAATGAACTCGTTGCTTACAAAACAAAAGTTGTGTTGTATCACGAAGATTTTATGCCTAAAAGGTACGGTAAAATAAATTTAGTTCAAAACAGTTTTTAAAGCTCCCCAAAATCACTGCCTATACGCTGCGGCAAGATACTTGTACTGTTGTGCGGGATCGGGATACCGCCTGATCCGTTGCACAGATACCACTAAATTATATCGATATGGATAAAGTAATTGGAATTCTTGCAGGAAGCCTGCGTAAAGAATCGTTTTCAAAGAAAATTGCACAAGCCATTGTACCGATGGCACCGGAAGGTTACCGGTTTCAGATTGTTTCATTAGACGGGCTGGAAGTCTACAACCAGGATTTTGACGACCACAACCAGGTCCCGGAATCGTACAAAGCTTTCCGGGAAGAAATGCAGAAGGTAGATGGGGTCATCTTCATCACACCCGAATACAACCGTTCGGTACCCGGCGTCCTGAAAAATGCCCTCGACATCGGTTCCCGGCCGGCCGGTAAAAGTGTCTGGGACAAAAAGCCCGCGGCGATCTTCAGCAATTCTCCGGGAAATATTTCCGCATTCGGGGCCAATCACCATTTGAGGCAGAGCCTCGTGTTCCTGAATATGCCCGCTATGCAGCAGCCGGAAGTTTATATCGCCAAAGCCAATGAATTGTTCGATGACAGCGGAGCCCTGAAAGAAGGCGAAACCAAAAAGTTCATTGCAGAAGCAGTGGAAGCGTATATTGCCTGGTTTGAAAAGAATGCGGAGGCTTAAATACAGGAGTAGGGTTTTGATATAAAAACCACAAACAGAATTATAAATCTTTGCTGATCAAATGCCCGGTTTTTGCCGGGTATTTTTATGGAGTATGTTAAGAAGTTGTATTATGGTAGCTATGAGTTGCAATAGAACATAACAGCCGGAATTTATTTTTACAGCTTCCCATCTAATAGAAATTGATTTTTTAGCTATATTTGACAAAACTTTAACCCATGAAAAAACACATGCTCTGCTGTGCAGTCTTTTCTTTTGCACAGGTGACTCCCAAATTCGTTTATGCCGAGATCGTCGGTGAATCGAGATTCCTCAGTACTAAGGTGATCGTGTCTATTGATTACGGGCAGGCGACTTCGTTCTTTGAGAATACGAAAGTTAAAAATGAAGACGGCAGCAACTGGAAGTTTGATTATGTGGTAAATGCGATAGATGAGAAAAGTCAATAGGTTATAAGTTGAAAAAATAGAATATAATCATCCATCTGAAAATTTGATTTTTCCTTTCGGAAGTATCATAGAATACCGATATATTTGTGTTTTAATAGATCAAGAGTAGATTTCAAGGATCTTGGAAATTGATTATGAAGAAAAAGCGTTTTATGATATTCTGGATTCCGTTAGTAAACAATATGGGTTTGATTACGACAAAGAAAAAATGCGGGACTTAGCGCGGGAAATAAAAAAAATAGTAGATAACACCGCCAGATTCCCCGACTATAATGACAGAGAAGACATTAAAGCCCAGTTGAAAATGGAGATCATTGTAAAGCTTCATGAATACGGCTATCCGCCCATTAAACAGGATGATGTGTATAAGAATGTGCTGGAACAGGCAGGGAACTTTTAAAAAAAATAGGTAAATAAACTATATGGCAAGTCTACCCAATCAGGTTACAAAAGAACAGGTTGTTAATGCTCTGGAATTTATTACTACCAATGATGTTCTTCTAAAGGGATCTACTAAATATGATCTTGAATATAAAGGTAAAACGTTTCCTCCTAAAGAAGTTATTCGATGGGCGGCTAGATTAGCTAACATCAAAGATTGGCAGAAAAAAAGATTTTATGGCGGTGATCATACCAATGAACCATTAAGAAAAATGGGCTTTGTTATTAAAAACAGATTAATTAAAGACGTTAATTTAAACATAATTAATAAATACAAGAACATAGTCTTAAAGGGTAATAAAAATGAAATTTATAAATGGAATTTAATCAATAGATATAATGGCCGGCCAGATGTATCAGCTGTTGATTTCGCCTCTGAAATAACTTCAATTAATTTTGGCAATTTAATTTATCACAATGGTATTGCAGTAAGAAATCATATTGCTAGGGAATTTCCGGAAGACTATCGCAATGCTTTTAAAACTCTGTTCGATGAAGATCTGTCATTGGAAAATAGGATTGTAGAGTTTCAAAGCAAAGTTTCGGACATATATAAAAGGATGGGAATAAGTCTGAATCATCATCATGATGAACGTACCATTTCTACCTATCTAACATTTAAATATCCGGAAAAATATACTTTATATAAGAGTTCTATTTATAAATCTTACTGTAATCAATTAGGAATTTTACCCGAGAACAAAAATAAAAAGTATCTGCATTACCTTAGATTAGTTGATAATTTAATTTCTAATTATATCATTAAAGACCAGCAATTGCTGGACATTAAAAGTGAGTTTCTAACTGAAGAATCTTTTGCTGACACTACTAATTTAATATTTGCTCAGGATATACTTTATCAGGTCCTTCAATCTATTGATGAGACAAAAGATTTTGCTGATGAATATATACCAACTGAAATAATGAATAAAGTTTCTATACCACTTAATCAAATTCTTTATGGTCCTCCTGGAACGGGGAAAACCTATTCAATGCAAAAGAATTATTTTCCAAAGTTTTCAGTTGAAGAATCTGACTTAACTAGAGAATCTTACATCGAAGGAATAGTAGCAGATTTAAGTTGGTGGCAAGTCATTACGGTTGCTTTGCTGGATATTGTTTCTGGAAAAGTTAGAAATATTTACGAGCATGAAATAGTACAAATTAAAGAACGCCTTTCTTTATCAAAAACTGTAATGCCTACAATTTGGGGACAACTGCAATCTCATACTGTATTACATTGTAAATATGTAAATGTAGAAAAAAGATCAGAGCCTCTTTATTTTGTTAAAGATGAAAAGTCAAATTGGTCTATTGATATAGAGGCTCTGAAAAATACATATCCGGAAGCCGAAGATTTATTAATTAAAATTAAAAATTTTAAACCACAAGCAGGAAAGTTAGTCAAAAACTATGAATTTATAACTTTTCATCAATCGTTTAGTTACGAAGATTTTATTGAGGGTATAAAACCCAAACTTGACGAAGGAGATAATGAATTAAATTTTGAAATTAAAGATGGGATATTTAAAAAAATATGTTTAAAAGCTATCGCAGATCCAGATAATACTTATGCCATTTTTATTGATGAGATCAACCGAGGTAATGTCTCTGCAATATTTGGTGAACTAATTACTTTAATAGAAAGTGATAAAAGAATTGGTGAAAAGAACGAGTTAAAAATAAAACTTCCATATTCAAAAAAAGAATTTGGTGTCCCTTCAAATCTCTATATCATTGGAACAATGAATACGGCAGACCGAAGCGTGGAAGCTTTAGATACTGCTTTAAGAAGACGATTCAGCTTTGTTGAGATGATGCCTGATATTAATGTGGTAAAAAATAAAGTATTTTTAGATAATTTCAAAAGAGCTGAAATTATGGAAAAGATAAACATAAGAATAGAAGTACTACTTGATAGAAATCATACTTTGGGTCATTCTTATTTTATAAAGGAGGATTTCGAGTCATCTTTTAAAAATGAAATTATTCCTCTTTTACAGGAATATTTCTACAATGACTACAGTAGAATAGGACTTATTTTAGGAAAAGGATTTATAAGGGAGAAAGAGATTTCAAAAGTCAACCAACAAAATATTTTTGCTGATTTCGAAACAAGAAATGAAATGGATATCTCAAAGTCATATGAGTTGATTCCTTTTGATGATAAGATATTTAATTTTGAGAATGCATTGGAAACATTGCTTATGTAAAAATGACAAAGAAAAATATCATCCAAGTTTTCGAACACAGCTTTCTTGCAACTGGTGACAAAGGCTTTAATAACAATCACTTTGTGGCATTATCCAAACTCAATGCTTTGCATAATTACCAATATTTCGACTTGAAACACAACGGTGTCGTATTCAAACAATACGTAGGTGTTATCCAAGTCGATGGATTATCAATTGAGATTCTTCCTAAAATAGACCGTTATGAATCCGATACCGAAGAAAATAAAAGCAAATGGCAGAACGTACTGATCCAAATGCTGAAAGCAACCAGAAAATTGAAAATACAACAGGTCGGTCAGGCCAATGTATCGCGGCAATCAATACACCTTCTGGATATTTACTTTGAATGGTTTTTAGATGAATTATGGCTGCTCATTCATCAGGGATTGATTAAACAGTACTACAGGCAAACCGGAAATGTAAAAGCTTTAAAAGGCAAACTTGAATTTGCTGGGCATATTCAGAGAAATCTTGTTCATAAAGAACGTTTTTATACAACCCATCAGGTATATAAAAAAGACCATCTGATTCATCAGATTCTAAATCAGGCATTGAATATTATTGCTGAGTTTTCAAAAGGAACTTATATTTATAGCAAATGTAAAACCGTACAACTTGGTTTTCCAGAGGTAAAATTGATTAAAGCTAATGACAATACGTTCTCAAAAATTCCGAAATCAAGAAAGACCGCACCCTATGAAACGGCATTGTCCATAGCACGATTAATTATTCTGAATTATGCACCCAATGTTTCCGATGGATCAGAAAAAATGCTGGCATTGCTTTTCGATATGAACCGTCTTTGGGAAGAATATGTTTTAGTGAAATTGAAACAGGCTGCAGAAGGATCTGGAATTAGCATATACGGACAGAATTCTAAACCTTTCTGGAACGGTATTTATATACGCCCTGATATTGTCGTTGAAAAGGAGAGTGAGGTGAAGCTGATTATTGATACCAAATGGAAAAATATCGATCAGTCACAGCCATCTACTCATGATCTTAGGCAAATGTATGTGTATAATGAATACTGGGACAGCGGAAATTCACTTTTGCTGTATCCTGCGAATAATGTTCAGGATAATACAAATGTCTACAATCAGTTTGTCCCTTTAAAAAATAATAGCCATCATCACTGTGGCTTAGGTAAAATATCTGTTTTGGACAAAGACGGAAAGCTCGATCAGGATATAGGGAAAAAAATATTAGATACATTTATAACCAAAGCCTGAGCACTCTCAGGCTTTACTATTATTTTCCAATCAGCTTCTCCATCATTCTAATCTGCTCATCCTTAGACTTCAGCAGCTCCGTATTCAGCCTTTTAATCTCCTCCAAAGCCTCAATCCATTTTTCAATGGGATTAAAATTGAAAGTTGAGTTCGGGTTACCGACACAAGCATTATCTCCAAAAGTATTCGCAATTACATTCACTGCATGTTCCTCATCAAAATTCTGAAATGCCTCTACGGGAATATGCAGTATTTCGGAGATTTTCTGAAGGATCGCTTCTTCGATGACGTCTTTTTGTTCCAGGAGGGAAACTTTCTTCTGGTTCCATTCATCGCCTAAATCGAGGGCGAGGGCTTCCTGTTTGACGCCCAGCATTTCCCTGAAGCGTTTGACGTTGCGTCCCTGATGTATTTTCTGTTCCATGTGTTTTGTTTTTCTAAGCCGTAAAGATACAGCCAATCTTTTAAAAGTGTGACGAGTAAAGGTATAAATTATCCGGTAAAAATCCTAACCCAATGACTATGGTACTCACTTTCAGGATGTAGTTTTGATGGGTATGCCTTGTACAGAAAGGTATGAATTGACAGTGAAGGAAAAACCATGTACTTTCTGATGCATCTTTCGATCCTATGCTGAAAAAACTAATGGATAAAACTGACGGGGCCGCAGTGTTTGCCAGAGATTAATTTCCGTCTCCGTCAGTTCGAGTGCGGAACGGAGTGGAGCGTATCGAGAACTTGTTGAAAAGGATTCCACTTTTGTTTGTTAATCACCGGTTCTCGATACATTTTTCTCCGCCTTGCTGCGAAAAACACTCGAACTGACGGTGCCGCAGTGTTTGTCATAGATTGATTTTCGTCTCCGTCAGTTCGAGTACGGAACGAAGTGGAGTGTATCGAGAACTTGTTGAAAAGAATCCCACTTTTGTTTGTTAATTACCGGGTTCTCGATACATTTTTCTCCGCATTGCTGCGAAAAACACTCGAACTGACGGGGCCGCAGTGTTTGTCAGAGATTAATTTCCGTCTCCGTCAGTTCGAGTACGGAACGGAGTGGAGTGTATCGAGAACTTAGTGCGGATGATAGCCTCCGTTTGTTTGTTACTCATCAGTTCTCGATACATTTTTCTCCGCGTTGCTGCGAAAAACACTCGAACTGACGGGGCCGCAGTGTTTGTCAGAGATTAATTTCCGTCTCCGTCAGTTCGAGTACGGAACGGAGTGGAGTGTATCGAGAACTTTTTGAAAAGAATCACACTTTTGTTTGTCAATCATTGGTTCTCGATACATTTTTCTCCGCATTGCTGCGAAAAACACTCGAACTGACGGTGCCGCAGTGTTTGTCAGAGATTAATTTCCGTCTCCGTCAGTTCGAGTGCGGAACGGAGTGGAGTGTATCGGGAACTTGTTGAAAAGGATCCCACTTTTGTTTGTTAATCACCGGTTCTCGATACATTTTTCTCCGCATTGCTGCGAAAAACACTCGAACTGACGGTGCCGCAGTGTTTGTCAGAGATTAATTTCCGTCTCCGTCAGTTCGAGTACGAACGGAGTGGAGTGTATCGAGAACTTGTTGAAAGGATCACTTTTATGTTTGGCAAACTAAAAAAGAAGCAGAAAGGAAGAATAACCGTTCTGGAGGGATGGGACATCCGTTATTCCGGCTTTCATAGTCTTACAAAAACTTGGATAATCTGCTCCGGTATGGGAAATTCGTTTCACCATCTAAAAAAACACAGCAATGGACACAACAAAAAAAATGATGATTCCCCTGAAGAATGAATACCTTCGGAATCAGCTGCGGCAGGAATGCCTGAATAATCTGATACTACAGATCTATTACCATCCTGCGGATCAGAAAGGCTATAGCCATCTCTTCCTCATGACTCAATCCCATAAGGATGCTGAACTGATCCGCGAAAGAAAATGGGTCACCAAAGCCTTTTCGGAGCATCAGACAAAATTATATGTATCCTGTCCGCAAACGGTAGAATATCAGTTAAAGAAAGGCTATCCTTTGGTGTATTACTATACCCATTCGTCACTGTTGATCTACAGTAAAGATCCTGTTCCGGCCTGTCACCATATGGATAAAGCCGGAAAACATCGGATGAAAAGGTATTCTTCTTTCAGGGAAGAATTTTACCACGACCATGACCTGCTGAAGTCGGAAACAGACCGGTTCCACGCCTTGTATTCACCCATCAGCACCTATTTGATGTACATCAGGCTGATTGAACATGATCTGGATTACCTGGAATATATGTATCTGGGAGACCGGAGGGACCACAAAAATAAACACCAGAGAATAAAAGATTTAACCCTGCATATTCCGCTATTACGGAAACTGCTGGTCAGGAAAAACGGAAATACCTATTACCTGATCTCAAAACTGGAAGCTGCCCTAAACGCTGCGGAATCGGGGGATGAAATGGACATCCGGACAGAACTGTACAGCGCAATACAGCATCTGGAATCGGAATTATACCAGCGGATAGAACACAGGTTCAAAGAACTGAAAACCATGCTGGAGCCGGATGTTCCCGTTTTAGCTGTTGAAGCGGAAATTCCTGAAACCAAAACCGGCGACAAAAACCTGGAAATGATCTTCAATGCCGTCTGTAAAACAGCTGATCCGGAGGAAATTTTCCTGTTTCATACGGCAGATACTTTTGAGAACAGCCGGAAGATCAGGCTGTATTACCTTCTGGTGATCGGGGAGGGGCTGGGCAATGAGAAGATCATCCGGATCCAGGATTCGGTACAGGCGAAAAGCTGCGGTTCAGCAGGTGTTGTTATTCTAAGCCACAGCAGGATTTCCATTCAGGAGCAATTATTTAATGGCCAGCATCTGATGCGGCAGATCATGACTGGCCGGAACAGGATTTTCACAACCGATGACCTGCATCCTGATATTCACTGGGAGGAACCGCATGGTACAGAATATGGGGATATGGATTTATATTATGCCGCTTTACAGGGCTATGTCACAAAATATTTTGCCATGCGGAAATATGTTGAGGACAACAAAGGATACGGCTTTGCAGCCGTTTTTGCCCGGTGTGTGATGAAAGCCTTCCGGGTTTTCCTGTATGGTTCCCTGCATTCGTATATGCCGCATTACCTTAATGCATTCAGCATCTGGAAATTGTGCGTTTTCGCAGACCCTTCGATGGAGAAAATCGAGTTCCTGTTCGGTAAGCTAAGCCCCGATTTTTACAGGACCATAGATGCCGGATTACGATACACTGATAACATCGACCATTGTCCGGGAGAGAAACTGCTTATCATGGATGAAATTTTGGACTGCCTGATGAATAGGATCGGAAATCTTATCGAAAGTAAAAATCTACAGAATAAATAATTACATCATTGTTTTTTCAACGGAGCAAATCAATTCAGGAATTTTGAATCCCGGATCCGTACACAATATTCACTTCCCAGAAACCTCGGGTCACCATACTTCTCAGACCAGAACCCGTCCAGGACATCATTGCTGATCCACCGGTAGACTGCGACACCTTTATATATCTGGCCATCCTCGCCGGTATAATTAAAGTTAATGACTAATATTCCGTCTTTGTAAAATCCGGTCCCGTTCTGCTCATGGTCACCGATGATCCATTGGGCAATAATCCGGTTGTTTTCGTCAAGGGACAGGGTAAGGATGCCTCTGTAGGTCACCTGATCGGTTGCTTCCTGGTTGCTGCCTTCCACGGCATAACTGCCCGCGAGGTTTTGTAAGGTCATTGATTGATGGTTTAAACCTGCAAAAATAAGACATCGGTAATATAAATTCATCAGGAATTTTTTCCTTTTAATATCTGAAAGTCTGGTCTCTTCATCCGCCTCCGGATTTTTTTTATAATTTGCGCTCCTGTATGGAATATATTTTTGTAATCACAACTGTAATTACCTTTATTATTTTCGGTATGGATAAATACCGTGCGGTACGGCATAAAAGAAGAATTTCCGAGGCATTTCTGCTGGCGGTTACTTTTCTGGGTGGAACTGCCGGTGCATTGCTCGGGATGCTCATATTCAGGCATAAAGTGTCGAAAAAATCTTTCCTGTTCAAACTTGCTGTGGTGATCATGATTCAGTGCATTATGACAGGGATTATTTTTAGGCAATCCGGAAATATATTTTACCATTCCTGAGTTTTAACAAATTTTTAGCATTCAAAGGCTTTCGGCGGCATCATTTTTTCTTAGTTATTAACCGTATAACACCAAATCAAAAAATTATGTCTAAGAAAATCGCCATTCTGGCAACACACGGTTTTGAAGAAAGTGAACTGAAATCACCAAAAGAGTATTTAGAACAACAAGGCTGGACAGCCCATATCATCAGCCCGGAAGCGGGAACCATCAAAGCATGGGCAGAAAAAGACTGGGGGAAAGAATATCCTGTAGATAAAACGTTGAACGAAGCCTCCGCTTCTGATTATGATGCATTGATGTTACCTGGAGGAGTGATCAACCCGGATACTTTAAGGACCAATGATACCGCATTAAGCTTTGTAAGGGACTTTTTTGAACAGCATAAACCGGTAGGAGCCATTTGCCACGGACCACAGATCCTGATCAACGCAGAGGTAGTGCAGGGGAGAAACATGACTTCCGTAAAATCCATCAGCAAAGACCTGAAAAATGCTGGGGCAGACTGGGAAGACAGCGAGGTAGTAACTGACAACGGATTGGTTACCAGCAGGACTCCTGAAGATTTACCCGCTTTCAATAAAAAGCTGGTAGAAGAAATCAATGAAGGAAAACACGAAGAGCAGACAGTATAAGCATACTGCAATTAAACTATATAAATTAAGTCAGTTAAGGCCCGGATCTTTGATCCGGGCCTTAACATATAGCCGAAAGGAACCGTCCGGAACTTTGCCGGAAAAAGCGTTTCCTAAACTTTGTGCATATCTGGTTTAAATAATCCGCTCATTATTAAATTGTTAAATAATTATGCATCATACGTTATATTTGGTTTAAAATCACTATTTTTGCACCCGTAAAAATCCTATATGCAAAACATTAGAAATATTGCGATTATCGCACACGTTGACCACGGGAAGACCACTTTGGTTGACAAGATCATTCACGCGACCAACATTTTCAGAGAAAATCAGGAGAGCGGGGAATTAATTATGGATAACAATGATCTTGAAAGAGAAAGAGGGATCACCATCTTGTCCAAAAATATTTCTGTTACTTATAAAGACACAAAAATTAATGTAATCGATACCCCCGGTCACGCCGATTTCGGTGGCGAAGTGGAAAGGGTTCTGAAAATGGCCGATGGGGTAATCCTTTTGGTGGATGCTTTTGAAGGTCCTATGCCACAGACGCGTTTCGTACTTCAGAAAGCCCTGGAACTGGGATTGAGACCATTGGTGGTTATCAACAAAGTAGATAAACCGAACTGTCGTCCGGATGAAGTTCACGATCAGGTATTCGACCTGTTCTTCAACCTGGAAGCTACGGAAGAACAACTGGATTTCCCAACGTTCTACGGATCTTCAAAACAGGGATGGTTCAACACTTCACTGGAGCAGACAGAAGATATTTTACCGTTACTGGATGGTATCCTGCAATACGTTCCGGCTCCGAAAGTGAGCGAAGGAACCCTTCAGATGCAGATTACTTCCCTGGATTTCTCTTCTTTCCTAGGAAGGATCGCGATCGGGAAAGTAACCAGAGGGGAGATCAAAGAATCCCAGTGGATCGGTCTTGCCCAGGCAGACGGAAAAATTGTAAAAGGAAAAGTAAAGGAATTATATGTTTTTGAAGGATTAGGAAAGAAAAAAGTAACCGAAGTACAGGCCGGTGATATCTGTGCCGTAGTAGGTTTCGATGCCTTCCAGATCGGTGATTCATTCGTAGACCTTGAAAATCCTGAGCCATTGGAAAGAACGGCCATCGATGAGCCTACGCTGAACATGACGTTCTCCATCAACAACTCTCCGTTCTTCGGGAAAGACGGTAAATATGTAACGTCTAACCACCTGAAAGAAAGGTTAACCAAAGAATTGGAGAAAAACCTTGCTTTGAAGGTTCAGCAGACGGATGATGCCAACACATTCCTGGTATTCGGTAGAGGTATTCTTCACTTATCGGTTCTTATCGAAACGATGAGAAGGGAAGGATACGAAATGACCATCGGTCAGCCTCAGGTAATCCTTAGAGAAGATGAAAACGGACAAAAATTGGAGCCTTATGAATCTTTGGTGGTAGATGTTCCGGAAGAATATGCTTCCAGAGTAATCGATCTTGCTACCCAGAGAAAAGGGGACCTTCACATCATGGAAACCAAAGGTGAAATGCAGCACATGGAATTCGAAATTCCTTCCAGAGGTCTTATCGGACTGCGTTCCCAAATGCTTACCGCTACTGCAGGAGAAGCGATCATGGCACACCGTTTCACGGAGTACAAGCCTTTCAAAGGCGCTATTCCGGGAAGAAACAACGGGGTACTGATCAGCAAAACCCAAGGTCCTGCTACGGAATATTCCATTGCTAAATTACAGGACAGAGGTAAGTTCTTCGTAGATCCGGGTGAGGAAATCTATGCGGGAATGATCATCGGTGAGCAGAACAAACCGGGAGACCTTGTGGTAAACATCGTAGAAGCAAAGCAGCTGAATAACATGAGAGCGTCAGGAAAAGATAAAGACACCGGGGTAGCTCCGAAAATCTTATTCTCACTTGAAGAATGCATGGAATACATCCAGGGTGACGAAGCTATTGAGGTAACACCGAATTTCATCAGAATGAGAAAGAAAATCCTTTCTGAAGAAGAAAGAAAGAGAGTGGAAAGATCTGCAAAAGCTTAATTGCAACAATCACTGAAAACTAATGGTTTCAGGATACTATATAAGCCTTCCGTATTTATCGGGAGGCTTTTTTTAGTTTCAGTTTTTAATGTTATCAAGAGTTGAGTAAAGGAGTTAATATGAAAAAATATCATAGAATTTTTATTTTGATCTTGTACAGTTTCATGATTGTAGGGTGTCATCTTAAAGAAACAGAGCTGAAAGATTTTGATGAGTACCAGTTTGATGTTCTGATTCCGGGGGAAGGAGTTTTTAATATCGGACACTCCTTTATAATTAATGATGAAAGTTATATTAATAAACAATATAATTTCATGTATTATCCCAGGAATTTTGAAGAAAGAAGATTGCTGATTCCCGGCAGTGTTCAGAATAGTGATTTTCCGGTCTATTGGAGAGAGGTTGAGCTTCCGTTCAGAATCATAAAGAAAGCGGAAGGAGATACATTACTGGTCATCAAAAACAGCAGTGAATTTATTTTTAAAAAGGTCAGAAATTCAGATGAATAATGAAATTTGTTTTGAATTATCTTCCTGAAGCAAAATAAGCGGAAGAAGGTTTTTTTATTTTCAATAACGACAAAGATAAACCTCAAGGGTTTTCAAAACCTGTGAGGTTTGAGTCAGCCATATATGGATAAGAGCATACAGTTAAACCAGGATATTGCTTATGCAATCATCCGTTTCTTTATTGCTACGGCCACATTTTTGCATTTTCCCTGCCATGAGTACATTGAAACCTGCATCACTATTCTTTGCAATCCTGCTCCTAATCCTATCCTGTGACGGACTGAAAGTACCAAAACATATTTTTGAAACCTCAGAACGCAGGAAATATGAACGCAGCTTTTCAGGATCTGATAGTGCCATGGCTAACTGGAAAGGCAGTTTTTCTGCAGCGGTAGCCAACCGGCTTACCATTCCTGAAGGCACTTCATTTGTTGTAGCGGCAGATTCCGCAGCGATGAATGCAATAGGCTATTCACTGGAACTCAAAAAAGGAGATCAACTCATCATCGAAAGCAATACAAATAAGCCTAACGCAAAAATTTTTGTAGACCTTGTGGCTCCGGGTGCAAACATCGATGATGCCGAAAGCAGCCTGATGACCAACAACAGGTTCTCCGCTTTTATAGAAAATACCGGCTTATACAAAGTAGTTATACAGCCTGAAATAGAATTCTCTGAAAATTATGGGCTCCTGTTCTACACGCAGCCATCATTATCGTTTCCGGTAACCGGGAAAGGAAACCGTAATGTGCAGAGCTTCTGGGGTGCGAGCCGTGACGGCGGCGGCAGGAGCCATGAAGGCGTGGATATTTTTGCTTCCCGCAGAACGCCTGTGGTTGCGGTTGCCGATGGGTTCATCACCCGTACCGGAAATCAGGGATTGGGCGGGAAGCAGGTTTGGCAGCGTGATGCCTTGCTGGGGAATTCCTATTACTATGCCCATCTGGACAGCATCCTGACCGAAAGCGGCAGAAATGTAAAGACCGGCGACACGCTCGGCTGGGTAGGCAATACCGGTAATGCCGCAGGAGGGCCTACGCATCTCCATTTCGGAATTTATACCACAGGCGGAGCAGTTGACCCTTATCCCTACATCAGGATACGGCCGGTACCCAAACAGAATTCAAAAACAGCCATTCCTGCATCAAAACACACTAAAGCAGGAACCAACCTCCGTGCAGGTCCCGGAACCCAATATGAAATCTTAACCACAACAGATACCAAAACACGCGTCCGGATTCTTGCGGTAAGCGGATCGTGGTGTCACATAAGGACTCACGATGGTAAGGAAGGGTTTGTTTTGCGGGACAGACTTGATCCTTGAAAATCAAAAAAATCATCCATTAACTCATATTCAGCGCATAATTTGGAAGCGTCGCGTTTCCTAATAAAAATGAATAACATTATTTTTGCTTTATGAACATCAGAAACATTACGTATACAGCCCTGTTTTTCTCAGCTATTGCGATGGGGTCTTGCTCCTCACAGAAAGCCGTGACATCTCAGACGGGTAAAAAGCCTGTTCCGCAGGCAACCTCTCTCCCTAAACCTCCTCCTATAAAAGCAGAACCGGAAGAAACCTACAGGACCAACCTTCCGGTGATCGGCCGTGAATTCCGTGGAGCCTGGGTTGCCAGTGTGGCGAACATCAACTGGCCATCAAGGAATAATCTGTCTGTAGACCAGCAAAAAGCAGAAGCCATCGGGATGCTGGATATGCTTGCCGACAATAATTTCAATGCGGTGATCTTTCAGGTCCGTCCTTCAGCAGATGCTTTATACACCAGTGAGATTGAACCCTGGTCATATTTCCTGACCGGCCAGACAGGCCGTGCGCCTTATCCGAATTACGATCCTCTGCAGTTCTGGATTGAAGAAGCCCACAAAAGAGGCCTCGAACTGCATGTATGGCTGAACCCTTACCGTGCCCACCATTCCAACGGCGGTCCGGTGAGCAACCTGTCAATGGTCAATAAACTTCCCGACATGGTGGTGAGGCTTAAAAACGGGATGTACTGGTTCGATCCTGCCAATCCTAAAACGCAGGGACATGTTTCCAATATTGTAAAAGACCTCGTTAAGCGGTATGACATAGACGGAGTGCATTTTGATGATTATTTTTATCCGTATGCTGCATACAACCACGGTGCTGATTTTCCGGATACCGCAAGTTGGACTGCTTATGTAAACAGTGGCGGTACCTTATCCAGGGCAGACTGGAGAAGGGATAATGTCAACAGGTTTGTAGAGCGGATCTACAAAGAAATTCACGCAGAGAAAGATTATGTGAAATTCGGGATCAGCCCGTTCGGGATCTGGAAACCGGGATACCCTCAGGGGGTGGTTGGTTCATCCCAGTTTGACGAATTATACGCCGATGCCAAATTATGGCTGAATAAAGGCTGGGTAGATTATTTTTCGCCCCAGTTGTACTGGCCCGTTGATTCCAAAGGGCAGGGCTTCGGTGCACTGCTCAACTGGTGGGAATCTGAAAATACCCTGAAACGCCATTTATGGCCTGGTCTGAATACCATTGAGGTAAAGTCCAACGACCGCCCGTCTGAGATCAGAAACCAGATCGACATTTCCCGTCAGGTGTTGGGGAATGATGCCGGTGAAATCCACTGGAGCATTGCCGGGCTCACCAAAAATCCCGGAATGCTGTCTACACTTAAAAACGGGCCATACAAAGAGAAAGCCCTGATTCCTAAATCACCCTGGATCAAAGCCGCTCCATTACAGGTCCCTTCACTGTTCCTGGCGGATGCGGGAAGTACAATACGGGCAAGCTGGAGCACTCCCAACCTGAAAGAAGTTTTCAAATGGGTACTGTTCACCCAGTATAACGGAGTATGGGAAACTGAAATCCTTACCCTGGATCAGCTTTCCAAGGACATTCCGAAATCAAAAGAAGGAAGAGTGCTGAATGGCGTAGCGATTAAAGCGATCGACCGTCTTGGTAACGAGAGTGATTACACGGCCAGGAAGATAAAATAGACCCCTGTAAAAATATGCATACAATCCCGTAAATCTTTTGCGGGATTTTTTGCTGTTTAACTATAACTATTGCTTTACAGTTGAACGATCAATCATCAATCATCAATCATCAATGATCAACTATATAAATCGGCTTATATCTAAACAAAAGACTGCAATCCTAGCCCCGATTGAAGTGAAAATCCTTTTTGAAAAAAAAGATTGCAGCGGAAAGCGGGAAACAGCTCCCGAATTTACTGATCAGCAATGCTGTACAGGTTGAGACCTTAGAAAAATGGCTGGTTCAGCAGTTGAAAGAAGTTTAGAATAACTATAAACTAGAGTATAAGTAATTGTATTACAGGTAATTATTGAGTCGATGAGTATGGAGTTAAAATACAACTCCGGTTTCACGGAACTATTTTTGCATTTTAATACCCATAATCATCAAAAAATATAAATTATGAATACCAACAGACTTTCACCGAGACTTGAAAAGGCGTTAAGCGACCAGATGAATACCGAAGACTTACAGTCACGCGTTTATTTTTCATACGGAATCTGGGCTGCCGATAAAGGGTACGGTGGAATTTCAAATTTTCTGTTCCGTCATGCCCAGGAAGAAAGGGATCATGCCGTAAAATTTATGCAATATGTACTCAACAGAGGGGGCAAGCCGAAAATTACCGAATTACCAGCTCCTGGAGAGGAACCGAAAAGCCTAACCCACTGTTTCGACCTGGTTTTTCAGCATGAAGTGGATAATACAACGGCAATCTATAAACTGGTGGATATGGCTTTTGAAGAGAAAGACTGGGCTTCATGGAATTTCCTTCAGTGGTTTGTAAAAGAACAGATTGAAGAGGAAACATTTGCCATGAACCTGATTGATAAATTAAAAATCGCGGGTGGAGACAGGGCAACCGACGAATCACTATTTGCGCTGGACAAGACTCTCGAGACGCTTCCGGATGACGCAGAACAGGCGCAGGACGCTACCGGAGCCAATCCATAACATCAAGAAAATTCTATCAGATACAGACATCATCTGCCGGTCTCCGGCAGATTTTTTTATTATGAAACTGTCCTTAAAATCACTATCTTTGCGGGCTGAAAGATCAGGGTTTCTGCATCCCGTTGTGATATGGGATCATTCCAGGCCCCGGATGATAAATTTAAAACTTAGAATTTTACAATATGAAATGTGGAATCGTAGGCTTGCCGAATGTAGGTAAATCAACTCTTTTCAACTGCCTGAGCAATGCAAAAGCACAGTCAGCCAATTATCCTTTCTGTACCATCGAGCCTAACCTCGGAACGGTATCCGTACCGGATCAAAGGTTATTCGAGCTTGAAAAGATCGTAAAGCCTGAAAGGGTTTTGCCGGCGGTAGTGGAGATCGTTGATATTGCCGGTCTGGTAAAAGGAGCCAGCAAAGGAGAAGGACTGGGGAACCAGTTCCTGGCCAACATCAGGGAGTGCGAGGCCATTATTCATGTATTAAGATGCTTTGATAACGGGAACATCGTCCATGTAGAAGGTTCTGTAGACCCGTTGAGAGATAAAGAAATCATTGATATCGAACTTCAGCTGAAAGATCTGGAAACCGTAGGTAAAGCGGTTGAGAAAGCAAAGAAATTCATTAAGTCCGGTAAAAAGGAAGACATCCTTACTTATGAAACCCTGCAAAACCTTCAGAAATTCCTCGAAGACGGTAAGAATGCAAGGGAATTTGCAGTGGATGATACCACAAAATCCATTATAGGGGAAGTTCAGCTGTTGACGAATAAACCTGTTCTGTACGTTTGTAATGTGGATGAAAATTCCATTAAGAACGGCAATGAATGGATTGGCAAAATTGAAGAAATGGCAAAAAATGAAGGTGCGGAAGTCGTAGTACTGGCTGCACAGATCGAAGCCGACATCAATGAGCTTGAAACCTTTGAAGAAAGAGAGATTTTCCTTGAAGAACTCGGACTTACGGAGCCGGGCGTGAACCGTTTGATCAGAAAGGCATATGACCTGCTGAAACTTCAGACATATTTTACTGCCGGGGTAAAGGAAGTAAGGGCATGGACCATCGGACAGGGCTGGACGGCACCACAGGCCGCAGGCGTGATCCACACCGATTTCGAAAAAGGATTCATCCGTGCAGAAGTGATCAAATATGACGATTATATGACCTACGGTTCCGAAGCAAAAGTGAAGGAAGCCGGTAAGCTTTCCGTGGAAGGTAAAGAATATATCGTAAAAGACGGTGACATCATGCACTTCAGATTCAACGTATAAGGATACTATTAAAGCTAGTTATAACAGAAAACGCTTCCGGATTTGGGAGCGTTTTTTGCATTCAAGTCGGAAACTTTATAGTATGAAATTCATCTATTGTATTTTTTTCATGGTATCTCTTTACTCCTGTTCTAAAAGTATTGAGGAAAACTGCTTTGTCTCTGATCAAGAAGAGCGCGAATATGTGGAAGAAAAACCATTTACAGTAAAAGAGATCCTTGCTGAGAAACCTTCTTATGTACAGATCATAGATTTGAAGAGCTTCAGGACGTTTAAAGAAGACAGTATCTATACTCATGAATATGACGGTAAAAAATATGAACTGATCTTAAATGAAAAAGCAACTGAATATAAAAACTTCAGGAATTACTTCCATAAAGGTTTTGTGATCTACAAACAGCAAAACTATCGCAATGCTCAATACGCCCTGGCTAAAAATGATTTGGGATACTGGTTGTTGAAAATAGCCAATGGTAAACCATCCGCTTACTTTTTAGGCTTAAGTTTCAGCCATTATTACTTCAATGAAATTCAGGACCAGCCGATTATTAAAGATGGATCTTTACAAATTGAAGGGAGCCTGGTGAAGATTATCCAGGTTGCCGGGCTTCCCGGTTATGATGATTATTCTGCGATTGCCGATGGAAAACTGTTTAAGATCAATCTGACTGCATTAATGAAAGATACAGATCAGGACGGATACAATGATATTTTTGAAAAATGTTTTGGCTTAAATCCTGATCATCAGGATTCTGACGGAGACGGAGTCAATGACTTTGTTGATGTAAATCCAATGTATCAATCAGGAAAAAATAAGTTTACCGAATTGTATGAAATGCTGATTCCGAATTATGCAGGGACGCCTGATTTTCAAAAAGATCCATATCATTTTGTGGTTTTTAAAACAGACTGTGATTATTTCCACCAGATTACTCCCAGTGAGTATAAAGTTTTATTTGCACCTGAAGATAAGGACAAGGAAAGCCGTTACCTCAGGTCTACCGACGTGTATCATTTCGGAATTTCTAAAATTAAAAAGAATAAAGCTTTTCCGGAACGGTTCTATATCGAAAAGTGGGGTAGCAGTTCTTCTACCAATTACGCAGCGGAATACCGAAACGGAAAATGGGAACTTGAAATGCTTGGAGGCATTGTCATTTAATTAATCCAATACTTCGTACATTTGAATTGTACAAATCTTTATCATGGAAAAAACAGTCCATACCTCACATACTTCCCTGGAAGACTTCTACCGTGAAATGACCCTGAAACTCGGTAAAGATGTCAATAGCCTTTTTCCTAAAGGGCTTCACAAGGAAATCGGGCATTTCAACGTATTTGATATCGCACAAACCATCCGGCAGGTAAAACTGACCTCAGAGATGCCGTACAACAGGCGGAAATACTATAAGATCAGCCTCATCCGCGGAAAGAACAGGGCGGAATATGCTGATAAGGTAATCCGCATCGAAAAAAATGCCCTGCTGTTTGCCACTCCCAAAGTACCCTACCACTGGATCCCGGAAGATCCAGCTCAAACCGGGAGTTTCTGTGTCTTTACGGAAGACTTTATGGTAAAGGACCGGCCACGCAACATCCTGGAAGATCTGCCGATCTTCCGGCCAGGAGCTGTGCCGCTCTTTGAAATTGATGATGAACTGGCCGATGAAATAGAATTGCTGTATGCTAAAATCAAAAAAGAAATAGATTCCGATTACGCATTTAAGTATGACCTGATACGGAATTATGTTGCCGAACTGATCCATTACGGGCAGAAGCTGCAGCCTGCTGAAGAACTTCCTGCAACTCATGATGCTTCATTACGGGTCGTATCCATGTTCCTTGAGCTGCTGGAGCGGCAATTTCCTATTGAAAGCACAGACCGCAGGCTACAGCTGAAAACCGCCAAAGATTATGCAGACCGGCTGGCGGTCCATGTCAACTACCTCAATAAAAGATTAAAGGAAAGTACCGGTAAGACAACTACTGAAATTATTGCCGAGCGAGTGGTACAGGAAGCCAAAATCCTGCTGAGACAGACGCGGTGGAATGTTTCTGAGATCGCTTATGCATTGGGCTTTGAGGAAATAGCTCATTTTTCCAATTTCTTTAAGAAGAAGACTGCCCTGACTCCGGTGGAATTCCGCGCCTGATTTGAATTTTGCAAATTTCAGTTTGATTCGGGCAAAGGATTTGCTTCCATTATTGCAGAACTTTGTTGCATTAAAAACAATTGAAATATGGAAGCCAGAACAAAAATTGCACTTATTACAGGCGGAAGCCGCGGATTGGGAAAAAATGCAGCCCTGAAAACCGCACAAAAAGGTCTCGATATCATCGTTACGTATAAAACCAACAGGGAAGAAGCCGAGCAGACCGTGCGGGAGATCCAGGCACTCGGAAGAAAAGCAATTGCATACCAGCTCGATACCAAAGATATAAAGAGCTTTGATGATTTTGTAAAAACCGTAGGAGACCATCTGGAGCCGAATACCGGCAGCCGCAATATCGATTACCTCATCAACAATGCAGGTACCGCACTATATGCGCCGGTTCCCGACGTTACCGAAGAGCAGCTGGATGATATTGTTGACATTCACTTTAAAGGCGTGTTCTTTCTCACCCAGAAATTCCTGCCGTTCATCAATGAAGATGGCGGAATCATCAATATTTCTTCCGGACTGGCCCGTTTTCCGTTACCGGGGTCATCCGTTTACGGTTCTATTAAAGCCGGTGTGGAAATGTTAACGAAATACCTGGCCAAGGAACTGGGACCAAGGAAAATCAAAGCGAATGTAATTGCTCCCGGAGCTATCGAAACGGATTTCGGCGGAGGAAGGACAAGGGACGACAAGCAGGTCAATGCGATGATTGCTAGTGCTACGGCCTTGGGAAGGGCAGGTGTGCCGGATGATATTGGTGGTGTAGTGGCGTTCCTGTGTACTGAAGATGCACGGTGGATCAACGGGCAGAGGATTGAAGCTTCGGGCGGAATGTTCTTGTAATATCTGATATACACTGGAATAAAAATAATCCGGCGGCTGAGAATCTCAGCCGCCGGATTATCTTATAATTTAGAAAGATGCTCGAGTGCACGCTCCAGCGTTTCCTGTTTTTTGGCAAAACAGAGGCGGATCACATGCTCATTTAACCTGTTTTTATAGAAAGAAGAAAATGGTACCGTTGCCACCTTATGGTTTGCCGTAAGTTCTTTGGCAAAATCCAGATCGTTCTGATCTGAAATCCTGCTGTACCGTACGGCCTGGAAATACGTACCTTCGCAATCCAGCAATTCAAAGGAAGTGCCGGAGAGCCCCTGCCGCAAGAAATCCCTTTTCTCCTGGAAAAAGCTGTTCAGGTGCAGGTAATGTTCAGGATTTTTCATGTATTCAGCTAAAGCCAGCTGCATGGGTGTATTAACGGAAAAAACATTGAACTGATGCACTTTCCTGAATTCATCCATCAGGTTTTTCGGAGCCGCACAATAGCCGGTTTTCCAGCCTGTGACGTGGAAAAGCTTTCCGAACGAAGCTACCATAAGGCTTCTTTCCTTCAGTTCAGGATATTTACTGATGCTCAGGTGCGTTTTTCCGTCAAAAACAATATTCTCATACACTTCATCACTCAGGATAAGAATAGAAGTCCCTTTTACGATGTTAATCAGCGCCTGTAAGTCATTTTCATTGAGTATTCTCCCTGCCGGATTATTCGGGTTGTTGATGATGATCATTCTCGTTTTATCCGTAACAAGCCCTTTCACTGCATTCCAGTCAATTTCATAATCGGGAGCCCTCATCTCGAAGCGCTTAATGATACCCCCGAAAAGCTCTACGATAGGCTCATAGCAGTCATAGGCCGGTTCAAAGATAATCACTTCATCATCCTTTTTCACCAATGCCGCAATGGCCGTAAAAATGGCCTGGGTTCCGCCTGCCGTTACCGTAATCTCCGAATCAGGATGGTAAACGGCTTTATGGCTGTCTTCTATTTTCCGGGCAATTTCCTCCTTTAATCCGAGCATACCGCCCATAGGAGCATACTGATTGAATCCTTTTGTAATGAAGTAATGTACATGGTCCAGCAATGCGGAGTCCGGCATGAAATCCGGGAACCCCTGTGAAAGGTTGATGGCCTCATGCTCCTGAGCCAGCTGTGTCATCTGGCTGAAAATGGTCGTCCCCACATCGGAAAGTTTGGATAAAGGAAGTTGTATCATGAATCGGAATTTTTGTCATACCGAATTTACTCGGAATTTTTGTATCACAAAAGGAAAACCAGATACTTTTATGCTGATTTTCTCAAGTGAGGCCCGATATTGTTACAATTCCGGATCATTTAACTATCCATAGGGATTTGACTCTTTAAAAATCCTGAGGGAAAATTCCTGTCGCATATTTCCAGACTTCAATGATTTCGCTCAACGGTATGTCGTATGGCTCGTAAAAGGTATTATCAGCGGCAACCGTAATGGAAGTCGTGTTTTTAGACCTTAAGCGTTTAAACGTAATACCGTCATTCAACGTAATGAAGATATAGGCGTTTCCGGATTTCAAGTCATGGATGCCCTCCATATATTTCCCGATGATAAAAGAACCGTCCTTAAACGGCGGCATGGAATCTCCGTCCGCCGGGAAAGCCCTGAATTTACCATTCCTGAGAAATGGCAAAGAAATTCTTTCCAGGCTTTCGATATATTCCGGGTCGCTATAGCCCCTGAGATAGCCCATGGTCGCTTTCTGAGGCACAATTTCTATGCTTTCATCTCCGTTCTGGTCCACCACAACCGGCAGGACGATTCTGTTGTCCGGAAGCTTGAGCATATCCTCCAGGGCATGTTTCGTTAAATCTACTGAAAGCATGAGATCGATGCTCACATTGAATATCCTGGACATCCTGATCAGGACATCAACAGGAGGCCTGGATTTGCCGTTTTCATAAGAACTGTATCTGGAAGGGGGAATTTGTATCTGTTCAGACAGTTCGCGCTGCGTCTTTCCTGATTTGCTGCGCAAAAGCCTTATGTTTTCTGAAAAAATTGACATGATAAAAAAATCTACCGGCAAAAGTACGAATTGTTTAAGGGAGACGGCCTGTTTTACCCATTGTTGTGGATAAAAATATCGCAGTACAGGAGGGTTAATGGAAGTCTTGGGGGAATTGTATCGCTTTTGCCTTGCTTCATATCAAAGGCTGACCTCTATGGCCAGCCTTTGATATGAAACCTACATCAGAAGGATATACTTAATCTCTGATCAGCATTTTTTTACTGTCAATACTTTTCCCGTTCAGGTTCATCCTGTAAATGTAAGAACCTCCCTGAAGTCCTGTAACGGTAAGGTTGCCACGGCCTTTTTCTTTAAGAGAAACCGTCTGTACCAGCTGGCCTGAAGCACTGTAGATCGAAATGGAGGCTTCTCCGGAGCCCTCGGGAAGGTAGTAAGGTATGGTTGTTTCTCCTTTGGCCGGATTGGGAACATTCTGGAATAGTTTAGGCTCCCGTGAATTAACGGCGCTAAGATCCACAGCTGTTTTGTTCTGATTCAGGAGTTCTTTTAATTCCTGAACCTCTTTTCTGAGCTGGTCAATCTGGCTTTGCAGATCCGCTTCCTGCTCAGGCGACTGCTTATATATTGTGGTGTTGGCAATCATCACATTTCCATCATTGTCTACTACCAGGGCTCTTCCGGCTCCACTGGGCAGATCCTGTAGCCTCACAGTTCCTACAGTGTGGAAATTAGCGGTAGGGGCAGTGGTTCTGATGCCTACCTGCTGATCTTTGATGAGCATCGTTGATGTATTGGACATGCCCAGCATGATGGAATAAGGAATTGTATTTGTCAATTTCATGCTCGAATGAGTTCCGGATCCAATTACAAATGAACGGTTGCCAATGGCTATAAGGTCTACTCCAAATCCTCCTGAGTACGGAGATTTCAGGTCTACACCCACGCCTATAGCAAATTGATTGGGACCTCTCACGATATTGTTCCAGCCCACCGCTACGGATTTTCCTGCCTGGTTCAAGATGGTGTTGCCCTGTCCTGCGACAAGGTTTGCGCCTCCGGAATCTGCCAGGTTATTTTCCCATCCGCCGACCAGGGAACTATTGGCTTCGTCTCCTAAAATATTGTCTGCACCGGCTACAATGCTTCCCTTGGCTTTGGCAACATTGGAATTGTTGACGCTTTCTGTAAGGAACGATCCTGCTTCATTCAGTAAAGCTTGTCCAGGCTCGGGATCCTGTCCGTTCACTCTGAGATACAGGGGTGCGACATCAATCGTTCCGACATAATTGGTATTGTTAGTACCTCCGTTTCCGTTAACCTCCCATGCCTGGGCCTGAGCTTCCGCTGAACAGATAACGGCCACTACCCATAAGGCTTTCATAGAAAATACATGTGCTTTCATAATATTAGTTTTTATGGTTGTTGTTCTCAAAAATAAACCTCTTAAGAAAACTATTCTATAAAAACGGATTAAGTGCCGGCTGTTTTTTGAGTAAGTGTATCGGTTTTAAAGGTAAATGTAGTCGCTCATATTACAAAAATGTATGGAGGAAGTCGTACTTTTTACGAACGGAGACATCCAGGACCGAATTGTCGGTCATGACTACCTGTCCGCCTTTACCCTTGATATACTCTTTCAGGTGGTCAAGATTGATCAGGTGTTTATGGTGGATCCTGAAAAAACGATGCTCTGAAAAAGACTTTTCAAAATCGTATAACGTCCGGCAAACCACAATCCTGGATTTATCCGAAAGATAGATGAATGTGTAATTGGAGTCTGCTTCACATCGTATAATTTCATCTACAGCTACGCGCTTGAATCCTTGTAGGGTAGGAAGATTGATTTTGTTTCGGGATGAAGTACGCGTTAAAGTCCGGTTGGTTCGGATATTTTCTATGGCTTTGTTGACGCTGATGACAAATTCCAGGTCTTTAACCGGCTTCATCAGGCAGCTGCAGACTCCGGTTTTAATGGCTTTGATGGCCGATTTTTCAGAATCCGTAATGAAGATGAGACGGGAAAGATGTTCCCTCAGATTCCTGAAGATCTCTGAAGGGTCACTCATTAGCCGTGTCTCCAGAAAAAACAGGTCCGGGAAGTGTTTTAAAGGATAGTCTGAAGCACGGTCCAGCTTTCCATTCTGGAAGACAATCTCGAATTCAGGATACTCATTTCTAAGCAACCGGGCGATATACTCGCCGCCATCTTGTTCGCCAATGATGCAGGCCTGTAGTTTTGTTTTCATAAAATTTGAGTTTTGGTGGTTAGTTTTATAATGGTGGGTCTGTATTATGTTTTCATTTTTTGTCGGGTATTATGGGTAAATCAAAAATATATTATTTTACTTTTAGTTATTTACATAATGAAATTGCTGATTAAGTGCAATAAAGTGAATAATGTAAATGTAATATTCATATAGGATATATGCAATAAAAAATCGGTTAAAATTGGCGAAAATGCAATGGAAAACTGGCATCATTTTCTTTAATTTCGTATCTTTGTGTGTTCTCTAAATAACATATGTCACAACAAACTAATCCTATTTATTCCGAAGATAATATCAGAACCCTGGACTGGCAGGAACACATCCGCCTGCGTCCCGGTATGTACATCGGTAAGCTGGGCGACGGGTCTTCTGCCGACGACGGGATCTATATCCTCCTGAAAGAAATTCTGGATAACTCTATTGATGAGTTCAGGATGAAAGCGGGAAAAAGAATTGAAATAAAAGTGGATGAAGGAAAAGTAAGCATACGCGACTTTGGCCGTGGAATTCCATTGGGTAAAGTGGTAGATGCCGTTTCCAAAATGAATACCGGAGGGAAGTATGACAGTAAAGCTTTCAAAAAATCTGTAGGGCTTAACGGGGTAGGTACAAAGGCTGTAAATGCCCTTTCCGAGTACTTCCGCGTAAGATCGTTCCGGGATGGCAGGATGAAAGCTGCTGAGTTCTCCCGCGGCATGATCGTGGAAAACCATGAGGAAAAAGACTCTTCCGACCGTAACGGAACTGAAATTTCTTTCGTTCCGGATTCGGGAATATTCCTTCATTTCAAATTCAGGAAAGAATATATCGAAAGGATGCTGCGCAATTATGCATACCTTAATCCCGGACTGAAGATTATCTTTAACGGGGAAACCTATTTTTCTGAAAACGGACTGAAGGACCTGCTGGAAGAGGAGCTGGAAAGCGATATCCTTTATCCTATCGTCCACCTGAAGGATGAGGACATAGAGCTGGCCATTACCCATTCTGATAAATCCCAGACGGAAACCTATTTTTCTTTTGTGAACGGACAGAATACCACTCAGGGAGGGACGCACCTGAATGCCTTCCGGGAAGCCTATGTAAAGACCATACGGGAATTTTTCAATAAAAATTTCGATGCTTCGGATATCCGTAAATCCATTATTGCAGCTATTTCCATCAATGTGGAAGAACCGGTATTCGAGTCTCAGACCAAAACCAAGCTCGGTTCCAATGATATGGGCCCCAATGGTCCTACCGTAAGGACATTTGTAATCGATTTCCTGAAAAGCAAACTGGATAATTTCCTGCACAGAAACCCTGAGGTCGCTGAAGCCATCCAAAGAAAGATCCTGATCTCCGAAAGAGAAAGGAAGGAGCTTTCCGGAATCCAGAAACTGGCGAGGGAAAGGGCTAAAAAAGTTTCGCTGCACAACAAGAAGCTCCGCGACTGCAGGCAGCACTATAACGATCAGAAAGCTGAAAGAAAAGGGGATACCCAGATTTTTATTACTGAGGGCGATTCTGCTTCAGGATCTATCACCAAATCCAGGGATGTGGAAACCCAGGCGGTATTCTCATTGAAAGGAAAACCGCTTAACTGCTACGGACTGACCAAGAAAGTAGTGTATGAAAATGAAGAGTTTAACCTGCTTCAGGCCGCACTCAATATTGAGGAGAGCCTTGAAGATCTCCGGTACAACCAGGTAATCATTGCTACCGATGCCGATGTGGACGGGATGCATATACGCCTCCTGATGATCACATTCTTCCTTCAGTTCTTTCCTGACCTGATTAAGAACGGCCACCTTTACATCCTGCAGACCCCACTGTTCCGGGTGAGGAATAAAAAGGAAACGCGGTACTGCTACACAGAGGCTGAACGCATCAAGGCTCTCAATGAACTGGGCAAGAATCCTGAGATTACACGGTTCAAAGGACTGGGAGAGATTTCGCCTGACGAATTCAAGCACTTCATCGGAAAAGATATCCGGCTGGAACCTGTTGTCTTAGGAAAAGACCAGACCATCGACCAGCTGCTGGAATTTTATATGGGTAAAAATACTCCGGACCGGCAGACTTTTATCCTGGAAAACCTTGTGGTGGAAGATCCGGATATCGACAAAAAGGAAGTTCTGCAGGAGACCCAGAACGGATAAATATCAGACGTATTTAATTTCCGTACGAAGGTACATTACTATAAAACCATATACTGATAACAAATGAGACTAAGTAACCGCAATAAGGCATCGCTTTATAATTTTATAAATACTTTATTGCTTATCATTACTGCAGCGGGTTTCGCAGCATTTTTTCTGGAAGAGTACAAATTCAATATTATGGGTTGGGAAAGCACGCTGTTCATCATCATACCGCTCTTCCTGCTCCTGTTGTTTTATTTCAGCGGAAGGCAGATCTTTGAGTATGACAGTGACGGCGAAGCCCTTCATTTCAGGAACCGGAATGTAATCCCTTTCCTGGGCAAACCTCTGAGTGATGAGTTCCCGAAATATAAGCTGATCAGTTTTGATGTTGTAAGTATTTTCTTTATCAAAAGACTGTATGTAAGGGTTACCAGTAAAAACAGCGGTTCGGCGCTTCTGAAATATGAAGTTTCGTACCTGACCGGAAAGGAAATCAATGATTTAAAAATTTCTCTGAACAAAGTAGTGAAAGCTAACAACGATAAAAAGACTGAAAGAAGATGATAGAAGAAAACCCGCATGACAGCGAGAGCCTTAAAAAAGTTTCAGGACTGTATAAAGACTGGTTTCTTGACTATGCTTCCTATGTAATCCTGGATAGGGCCATCCCATCCGTATATGACGGTTTCAAACCCGTTCAGCGGAGGATTATGCACTCTATGCGAGAACTGGAAGATGGCCGCTATAATAAAGTGGCCAATATTGTGGGAAATACCATGAAGTACCACCCTCACGGGGATGCTTCCATTACAGATGCAATGGTACAGATCGGGCAGAAGGAACTGCTGATTGATACCCAGGGAAACTGGGGAAATATCTATACCGGAGATTCTGCCGCGGCAGCCAGGTATATTGAAGCAAGGCTTACCCCTTTTGCTCTTGAAGTGGTCTTCAACCCCAAAACGACGGAATGGGCCAAATCCTACGACGGAAGGAATAATGAACCGATTGACCTGCCTGTAAAATTCCCGCTGCTGCTTGCACAGGGAGTAGAAGGGATCGGCGTGGGGCTTTCAACGAAGATCCTGCCCCATAATTTCAATGAGCTGATCAATGCCTCTATCTCATATCTTAAAGGCAAAAAGTTTGAGCTGTATCCCGATTTTATTACTGCAGGTTTCCTTGATGTTTCAGAATACAACGACGGCCAGAGAGGAGGCAAGGTAAGGGCACGGGCAAGGATCACCCAGACGGATAAGCATACCCTGGTTATTTCTGAGCTGCCTTATTCCAAAACGACCAGTGACCTGATCGATTCGATTCTTAAGGCTAATGAAAAAGGAAAAATCAAGATCAAAAAGATCGAGGACAATACGTCAGACAGCGTAGAAATCCTGATCCACCTTCACAATGATGTTTCACCGGACAAAACTATTGATGCATTATATGCATTTACGGATTGCCAGGTAACCATTTCACCGAATGCCTGCGTTATCGTTGGCGATAAGCCGATGTTCCTGAATGTGTCCGAAATCCTGAGGATGAATACGGACCATACGGTATCACTGCTGAAGAAAGAACTCGAAATCGAGCTTCACGAGCTTCAGGAAAACTGGCATTTCTCCTCGCTGGAAAGGATCTTTATTGAAAACAGGATCTACCACGATATTGAAGAAGTGAAAACCTGGGAAGAAGTCCTTAAGACCATTGATAAAGGGTTAAAGCCTCATACCAAACACCTTTTGCGCGCCGTGACAGAAGAAGATATCCTGAGGCTCACCGAGATCAGGATCAAAAGGATTTCAAGGTTTGACCTGAATAAATTCAAAGAGAATATTGCTGCGCTGGAAGGCAAGATTGAGCAGGTAAAACATAATCTGGACCATCTTATCACCTATGCTGTAAGCTACTATCAGAACATCCAGAAGAAGTATGGCAAAGACAGGCAGAGAAGGACCGAACTGAGGATTTTTGATACCATTGACGCTACCAAAGTAGCCGTAGCCAATGAAAAGTTCTATGCCAATTTTGAAGAAGGCTTTATCGGGACGTCACTGAAAAAAGACCAGTATCTGTTTGACTGTTCAGATATTGATGACATCATTACCTTCCGGAAAGACGGAAGCATGAAAGTAGTGAAGGTGGAACCGAAGACGTTTATCGGTAAAGATCTGCTGCATGTAGCCATTTGGAAGAAGAATGATAAAAGGACGGTATACAACACCATTTACCGTGAAGGCAAGGAAGGACCGTACTATATGAAAAGGTTTTCCGTAACGGCAGTGACCCGGAATACGGATTATCACCTGGCCTCGGATAAAAAAGGTTCTGAATTCCTGTATTTCTCTGCTAATCCTAATGGGGAAGCCGAAAAAGTCACTATTCTCCTTAAGCCCAATCCAAGGATCCGCAAGAACAAAATGGATGTTGATTTTTCTGAGCTTGGCATCAAGGGACGCGATACAAAAGGGAATCTGGTAACCAAGTATGCCGTAAAGAAAGTAGACCTGAAAGAAGAGGGTGTCTCTACACTGGCTCCGAGAAAAATATGGTTTGATGATACTGTAAGAAGACTGAATGCGGACGGAAGAGGTAGTCTCCTGGGCAATTTCAAGGGAGATGACAGGATTCTGACAGTCAACACCAACGGAGAGGCAAAGCTTGTATCCTTTGATCTTGGCAACCGTTTTGATGATGATTACCTGATCCTCGAAAAATGGAAGCCGAGGCAGCCGATTACATGTATTTATTATGATGCTGACAAGGAAATGTATTTCATCAAGAGGTTCCTCCTGGAAAATACCCCCAATGTACAGACCTTTATGCCTTCCGAACATCCGAAGTCATTCATCGAAAATGTAATTGCCGCGAACAATGCGACAGCTGAAATCGTTTTTGCAAAAGATAAAGGGAAAGAACGGGAACCCGAAACAGTGAATATCGATGAGTTTATTGCCGTAAAAGGGATTAAAGCCATCGGAAACCAGTTCACCAAGTTTAAAGTGAAGGCGATTAACATCACCATTCCTGAAACTGAGGAAGAAGAAGAGCCGGAGCCTGAAGAAGAGCCTGAGACCAACGGAAATATAGATGACGAAGGAGGGATGATCGGGGATCTTTTTGAAAGTTAAAATTTAGAATTAAAGATTATGAACATTCTCATACTGATCATTATTGTTACTGCGGTTATCAGCTTCATTGCTTTTAATAATGCAGCCATTTTTGAACAATACAAGTTTAATGTAGGAGCCATCCGGAACAGGAAAGAATATATCCGCCTGATTTCTGCGGGTTTCCTGCATGCAGATATCATGCACCTTGCATTTAATATGCTTACGCTGTATTTTTTCGGTCCGGTGGTTATAGATGCTTTTGGTAATATAGGTTTTCTGATCATTTATCTTGGATCCATCCTGCTCGGGAATATTTTTTCATTGTTCCTGTATCAGAAACAGCCGTGGTATTCTGCCATCGGTGCCAGTGGAGGTGTCTCAGGCATCCTGTTTGCAGCTATCGCCATGTATCCCAATATCGGAATCTACTTTTTCTTTATCCCGATCGCTATTCCTGGATTTATTTTCGGACTGATCTATTTTGGGTATTCCGTATACATGATGCTGAATCCGAGGCCCCATGACAATATCGGGCATGCTGCCCATTTGGGAGGTGCTTTTTTCGGCGTAGTGTATGCCATCTTAAACCAGCCTGCGACAGCGATGAGCAATGCTTTATATATCGGAATCATGGCGCTGCCGCTGATTTACCTGAGCTATGAAATATTTATCAGGAAAGGATAGGATAGCTTATATTCATTTGAAATATCATAAAAAGCCAGCGGATTCAGCTGGCTTTTGTTTTATCTGATAATGCGTAATGATCCATTGCTTTTTTTTTCAGCGGATGGGTACTCCAGTCTTCCCAGATCCCTGTGTAAGGATCGTAGCCGCATTTTAAAGGCTTGGAAATATCCCGTCCGTCATGATCGGTATCGGTTCTTTCCGTATATGCCCTGCAGTCTGTACAGATATACCTGAATTCACAATCCTTACAGACTTTAATATCATCCTTGGTAACGTTCCAGTACTTTTTAAAATCCTTATGATTTAACGCTTGTTCCAATGTTGTGTTTTTTACATTGCCATAACTCTGAAGCATAGCTGGACAGTTTTTGATATTACCATGGACGTCTATTCCTATCTTTTTGTGAAGGCAGGAATTATGGTTAACAGCTTCCAGGACTTTCGGGAGATTGGTGCTGAAATAATCCAGGTTTACTTTTCCACATGATGAAATTTTCAGAGACTCACCCGTAAAAGTAACAGTAAATCTGAGACTATTTTTAGCTCTGAACGGAGCTTTTTCACAGCTATAAAAAACCAGGTTATAAATTCTGGCCGTATTTTTATCAAGAGCGTGGATGAAATCATTGTCGATGGTCTCGTGAAACTGGGAGAAAATTTCGATGCCTTCTAGTGGAGAACGGGCAAACATACGGTCAATTTCCATAAATTCTTCCAGCAGGAGCGCTCGTTGGCAATAAATGACCATATGTTTTATTTCCAGATTTTCTATGGATTGCTGCAAGGTTTGAAGAACATCAATTGTATCGAGTTCTATAAAAATATTTGACAATATATTGTAGTCCTGATATTCATAGGACAGAGGCGGGAAGTTTTTATCCCAGTCGTCTTGGGTAATGAAGCCGAATTCTTTTTCCAGCAAAAAATCGAGATAGTCCTGAACGATTGTCTTAGATTCCTCATCATAATTGCTGAGGACATCTTCAATGGAACAGGCTTTCAGTTCTTCTATGAGATCATGCAGCTCAAGCGGATATAATTCTGAAACATTCCTCTGAAGGTCTGAAATCAGTACTCTGGTGATCCCTTTGGTGATCATGATATTGCTGAATACATTGAAGTAATTCATAGCATTCTGAAGGTTTTAAAGGTGTTGTTATGATGCTGAAGTTAATTTATATACGGACTATTTGCCCTTAAAAAAATCTTTTCTGATTTTCGCACTGTGCTTCAAACTTGGGAGCCCGATACTCTTTCTGTTGCGATTTACCTGTACAGAATCCATAACAGAATTAAAACTATTATAACCATAGATTGTATTTCCCTTTTCAACATTAACATGGTAGCTGTCAAACATCATAGCATATGATAATGGAGGACAGTCTCCGGATTTAACATACTCTATTAGTTTTGTTTTAAAAGTTGGATAATACTTCTTGGATTCATTCATATGAGTTAATAAACTGTGCATCGGCATTGTTCCTATTTTTTGTACTGAAGGAAAACCATAGTTTTTAAAGGTCCACAATAGAAGTTCTGCATTTTTTCTGACATTTTTTGCCTGCACTGCAGTATCTACATGCCTTTTTTCCTGATCCCTTATCATCGCGATGGAAAAAGAGTCTATCAGTCTCTTATTTAAGTTTTTTTTCCAATCTGCAATCTCCTTCTTCACTTCCACACTATCAATACCATACTTTTTAAAAATAGGCAGATAATCTTTATAAGCATCTCCGTCAGGCGCAATCAGTGGAATAAATTTATATAATGTCTTTTTCCCTCCGAAATCTTTATGGTATCGATCAGAAAGCGTGATGAAGGTCTCAAATTCCTGAATGCGTTCCTGGTTTTTAGCAGGATATTTTTTAAAAAGCTTTTTGTACTGCTTAATAGCTTCGAGGGTGTCTTTTTCAAATCTATATATACTGTCTATTTCATTGACCCTGTTATAATAGGTAATGTAATTGAGGGGTTTGCATTTACAGGAAACAGCAATGAAAAGAATGCCTATTGATACAAGCGTGATGCTTGAAACTCTTTGCGATAGTGATGATATAAAAACTTTCATTAAATCTTTTCTGATGAAAATATTAGTGAACAAATTAAAATAGCTTATAGCATTCTGATTATTGTTTAGAATAATTTTTATTCACAGGATTTTAACTAAGCTTAGTGTTCTTTTTTTAGCTTAGCCATGAGATCCTTTCTGATTCTAGCACTATGTTTTAAACTTGGCAGCCCGATACTCTTTCTGTTGCGATTTACCTGTACAGAATCCATAACAGAATTAAAACCATTATAACCATAGATTGTATTTCCCTTTTCAACATTAACATGGTAGCTGTCAAACATCATAGCATATGATAATGGAGGACAGTCTCCGGATTTAACATACTCTATTAGTTTTGTTTTAAAAGTTGGATAATACTTCTTGGATTCATTCATATGAGTTAATAAACTGTGCATCGGCATTGTTCCTATTTTTTGTACTGAAGGAAAACCATAGTTTTTAAAGGTCCACAATAGAAGTTCTGCATTTTTTCTGACATTTTTTGCCTGCACTGCAGTATCTACATGCCTTTTTTCCTGATCCCTTATCATGGCGATGGAAAAAGAGTCTATCAGTCTCTTATTTAAGTTTTTTTTCCAATCTGCAATCTCCTTCTTCACTTCCACACTATCAATACCGTACTTTTTAAAAATAGGCAGATAGTCTTTATAATCACCTTCGTAAGGCGCAATCAGCGGAACCAATTTATATAATGTCTTTTTTCCTCCAAAATCTTTATGGTATTGATCAGAAAGCATGATATAGGTTTCAAATTCCTTTATGCGTTCCTGGTTTTTAGGAGGATATTCTTCAAAAAGTTTTTTGTACTGCGTAATAGCTTCGAGGGTATCTCTTTCAAATCTATATATACTGTCTATTTCATTAACCCTGTTATAATAGGTAATATAATTTAGGGGTTTGCGTTTACAGGAAGTAACGATGAGAAGAATACAAAAGCTTACCTGCAGAGTATACATAACCCTGGTAGGCAGGAATGAAATTTTCATTTTTGATTGATTAAAATATATATTGCTCATAATATCCTGACTAAGTGTTTATATGGTTCTTCCCTTACGTAAAAGTTGGTTTGATACTTTTCACAGGGGATATAGTATGTTATAGTTTTGCTTTTTTGCTTTAGTTTTTTTCTCTTGATCAATTCAATATATTGAAATGTAATAGGGAGCTGATTTTTTTCATTAAATAAGTGTCTCATCATCTTATGTTTTA
This sequence comes from Chryseobacterium camelliae, assembly GCF_030818575.1. Classification (NCBI taxonomy): domain Bacteria; kingdom Pseudomonadati; phylum Bacteroidota; class Flavobacteriia; order Flavobacteriales; family Weeksellaceae; genus Chryseobacterium; species Chryseobacterium camelliae. The sequence goes on along the minus strand of NZ_JAUTAL010000001.1, from coordinate 1,716,249 downwards.
AATATGATATAAATTTATAAATACTCTGCTATTTCCTTTTCAAGCATATAATTGCAGTCAAATGAAATGTTTCCGAACTGTCCTACCGGATTAACTTCAAGGAAATAATAGTTGCTTCCGCTTTTGATAAAGTCTAATGAGCCACAGTTTAGATCGAGGGCCTGCATCAGTCTGATAACCTTTTCTTCTACATGATCCGGAAGTTGATACCGAATATTCCTGTTCGGGTTTTCCATATTGTACTTTCTAAAATCCGTTCTTGTCTGTTCATCGTTCTGCGAAAAAATGGCCATAGACCATATCCTGCCGTTTAAATAGAAGGATCGTATTTCAAAGTCTTTCTCAATTTTTTCCTGAAAAAAAGATATGAAAAAATCCTCAATGTTTTTTTTATCAATGACAGAAGTATACATCATACCGTCTGATTCTGAATCTAATAATTCCAGCATTACATTGCCGGTAATCGATTTGGTAATGGTTTTACCTAGTTTTACATCATCAGTATTTTCTGCCAGGTAAAAGGCAGGGACGTCCAGTCCGGTTTTACGGGCCTTTTCCAATACCAGGAGTTTATTCACATGGCTGTTGCGCTGTTTGTTGATATGTTTTTTAGCCTCAAGAATATGCATGACATAGTCCTCAAGCCAGTGCTCAGCTTCATTCATGTGGATATTGATGGATGGATGGTCATATAGCTTCCGAAGGAAATAGATGCCTCCTCTTCTGTACCAGACACTGTTGATATCGTCAACAAAAAATACATTGCGTTGGCTTTCCAGGTATAATTTTCTTCCTTGTATTTTGATTTCAAAAATCTCATCCTCCTGAATGAGGATATACGGCTTACCCATCCTGCGTAACCATTTAAGGACTTCTATCGTGCTCCTGTCTTTCTTTTTAGATTAAAGATAATTTCTTTATTTTGGAAGAGGCTAAAGATAGGAGAGGATTCTTCTCCCATATTTTTGGATGCTGATCCTGCGCAGAGAAAGCATATCTATGATTATCGAATTAATTTTTATTTAAATGAATTAAAAAAATCTTTTCTGATTTTCGCACTATGCTTCAAACTTGGCAGCCCAATAGTTTTACGGTTCCTGTTAATTTTAAGGGTATCCAGTTGGGTGGTGCCATCAATATAACATCCGTATAAGATCTCTTCTTTGCTGATATATAGACGATGCCTGTCTACCATGGTGGCATAATCTCTAGGAAGGCAGTCTCCGGATTTCACGTATTCCAGTAATTTGGTCTTGAAATACGGGTAATATTCTGATCTCGACATATGGCTGAACAGGGTAAGCATAGGCATAAAAACATCATTATTTCCTATGATTCCTATTTTTTGTAATGACGGATACCCGTAGTTTTCAAAGGTCCATTTAAGAAGCTCAGCGTTCTTACGATCATTTTTATCTGTCAGTTCATTATCTGACCTGCGATCCTCCCGGTCTCTCATGAAAGCTACGCTAAACGAATCTATCAATGTTCTGTTTAATTTATCTCTTCTCCATTCTACTATTTCACCTTTCAATGTTAAACTGTCTATCCCGTATTTTTCGTAGAGATCAAGATACTTTTTATATCCTTGACCATAGGGTGCAATCAACGGAATCAATTTATATAATGTCTTTTTTCCTCCAAAATCTTTATGGTATCGATCAGACAGCGTGATGTATGTTTCAAATTCCTGTATGCGTTCCTGATTTCTCGGAGGATATTCTTCAAAAAGCTTTTTATACTGCCTAATCGTTTCGAGAGTATCCCTTTCAAATCTGTAGATACTGTCTATTTCATTCACCCTGTTGTAATAGGTAATGTAATTGAGGGGTTTGCGTTTACAGGAAACAGCCATGAAAAGAATGCCTAAGAACATAAGCATAGTGTGTGAAATCCTTTTCGATAGTGATGAGATAAGAACTTTTACTACATCTTTTTTGATGAAAATTTTACGGAACAAATTAAAATAGCTCATAGCATTCTTGTCAAGGGTTTTGAAGGTTTTGCTCTTACATAACAATCAGTTTGATAACTATTACATTCCACAAAATAGAGGATTGAATTTCTCGACTTATTCTTAGATCCCTTTTTATTAAATGCTTCTATATATTTAAATGTTAATGGTAATTTATTTTTTTCTCTAATTAATTTTTTCATAAATATTCAGCTATTTCTTTTTCCAATGAGTAATTACAGATATGAGATAATCCCAAAAATTGTCCTACAGTATTTATTTCTAAAAAGTAGTAATGATCTCCATTTTTAATAAAATCGAATGAACCACAGTTTAAGTCTAATTTCAGCATTAACAATTGCATTTTCTTCTCAATATCTTCAGGTAAATTATATCTTACATTCCTATTGGGCCGCTCGAGATTATATCTTCTAAAATCAGTCTTGGTTTTCTCATCATTTTGAGAGAAAATTGCCATAGACCAAATTTTTCTATTCAGATAAAAGCTTCGTATTTCATAATCTTTTTCAATTTTATCCTGAAAGAATGTGATAAAGAAATCGTTATGCTCGTAATCCTGTATTGTCGTAGTATACATTATCCCGTCAGTTTTACTATTGAGGTTATCGATCATAGGATTGCCGGCTATTGTTTTTATAATTGTATCATTTAATACGACTTCATTAGTATCCTCTGCTAAAAAAAAATCTGGTACAAGTAAGCCTATTTTTCGTGCCTCTTCTAACACGAGAAGCTTGTTGATATCACTATTACTTTCTTTACTGATATGCTTTTTAGATTCTAAAGATTTTTGTAACATAGTCATATAGCCAGTGTTGAACTTCTTTCATATGTTCATTAACTGAAATATTTTTATATTCAAAATGTCTAAATCTTAATCCTCCACGGCGATACCATACGGAGGTAATGTCGTCCAAAAAGAATTTATTCCTTTTGCTTTCTATAAAAATCCTTTTCTTTTCTACTCTGATATCAAAAACTTCATCTTCATGTACTCTTATAAAATTTTTATTCATTACTGAAAGCCATTTTATAACTTCTGTAGTCGTTCTTTCATTATTGTTTGAAATTATAAGTATCATTTTTTCTTAAAAAAATCTTTTGCAATTTTGGCACTGTGTTTCATGCTGGGAAGTCCTAAATTTTTACGATTCCTGTTAATTTTCAGGGTATCCAGATAGGTATTGTTTCCAATATAATATCCATATAAGATTTCTTCTTTACTGAACTGTAGATGATGCCTGTCAACCATTGTAGCATAATCTCTTGGAAGGCAGTCTCCGGATTTCACATATTCCAGTAACTTGGTTTTGAAATACGGATAATCTTCTGATCCCGACATGTGGCTGAATAGAGTGAGCATAGGCATAAAAACATTATTATTTCCTATGAGTCCTATTTTTTGTAATGACGGATAGCCATAGTTTTCAAAAGTCCATTTTAGAAGTTTAGCATTTTTTTTATCATTGGTCTCCATCAGTTCAATATTATTCCTATGGTCCTGCTGATCCCTTATAAAAGCTATACTAAAAGAATCTATAAGTATTCTGTTTAAATTTCTTTTCCATTTTGCTATTTCATTTTTCACAGTTATGCTATCTATGCCATACTTTTCATAAAGACTGAGATAGTTTTTATATTCTTCATCGTAAGGAGCAATAAGCGGAATCAATTTATACAATGTATTCTTACCTCCGAAATTCTTATGGTATTTATCAGAAAGCGTGATATAAGTCTCAAATTCCTGTATGCGTTCCTGATTTTTAGGGGGATATTTTTTAAAAAGTCTTCTATACTGTTTAATAGCCCTAAGAGTATCTTTTCTGAATCTGTAAATACTGTCAATTTCATTTACTTTATCGTAATAAACAATGTAATTAAGAGGTTTAGTTTTACATGAGGTAACCATTAAAAGAATTAGTAAAAATATAAGCGTATTTCTATTTATTACAAATATAGTTGGTTTCATATGCTGTAAATGTTTTAAAAAATTGCAAAAGAGAAATATATTCCCTTTTGCAATTATCGTTTAGCAATCTCCAACTATTAAAGTATTTACTAATTTATGATCTTTCCATGTTTCTTTATCTGGACAATCTCCTTTATTAGTTTCTACATAATTAATAGCTGTAGCTCCACCATCTACTTGCCCTCCTAGAATCTTGTTCAGATTTTGTAATCTCTTGTTTTCTAATGAAGAAAAATTATTCTTCATCCCTGTTAACTTTTTCATCTTGTAAATTTTTTGTTATAAATAAAATGCGTTGCCGTACAAACCCCGGCATTGGGATTTAAGGTTGTACAGTATTGCGCACATACGGATACAACCTTACGATGATCAGCGCTGATGGGATCAAAACTAAATATTAAAATCTAAGAGAAGGGAATTATGAATTGCGGTTTGTATGCATATTTATTGTTCAATTTGCATACAATTTCATGTGTAAGAAAAACATTGAAGGTTGGAATTTAAGGAAAAAAATGATAGCACAGCGGAATAGAAATGAGTGCCTGTAAAAGATGAGAAATAGATAAATAAAAAGGGAACGAAAGACAGTACTGTCCGTCATAAAATAATTATGTGTGCAAATTTTGCCTTGAAATCTTTGTTTGCAAAACAAATTGTACAACATTTTTTGATCCAAAAATCCTTGAAAACGAAAAAATACTGTAAAGCTAGGCATAGAATCTGAACTCAAAACGAATCCGATTTTCGATGTCTACCTGGTCTTCAATTGTCTTTTGAATATAAATTAAAGGTTTTCTTTATCTGATCCCAACAATAAACCTGTCGTTTCCTGACAGATCTTTGATGAGCTGGGCATCAGCAAAGTGGTCCGTATATAAGCCAAGGGTTTCCGGCCCCAGTTTCTGGTTGATTTCTAAAAAGAGAAGACCGTTCGGGTTCAGGTATTGTACGGAGTCCCTAGCAATCTTTCTGTAAAAGATCAGTGCGTCGGAAGTAGGGGAGAAAAGGGCCATTTCAGGCTCAAAACCTTTCACCGAATCATTAATTTCATCCCTTTCATCAATCCCGATATAGGGCGGATTGGAAATAATGATATCAAAGTTCTGGCTCAGCTCAGAATTAAGGTAATCCGCATGGATAAAGTTGATATCCAGCTTATGATACAAAGCGTTTTTTTTTGCGGTTTCTAGGGCTTCTCTGGAAAAATCAATTGAGCTTACGTCTGCTTCAGGAAAGTGTTTTTTCAGGACCAGGGGAATAACTCCGCTTCCTGTCCCGATATCGAGGATTTTCATTCCCTGTAGGCTGAGGGATGATTTGCTGATGGACTTTACAGCGAGTTCCAGCAGTTCTTCTGTTTCAGGACGTGGAATAAGGACATGCTCATTTACTGAAAAGGTCATTCCGAAAAATTCCGTTTCCCCGAGTACATGCTGATAAGGACGCCCGGACTTTAATCCGGCCACAGCATCAAGCAATTCTTCCTGGTCTGAAATCAGCAATTCCTGATCGGCAAACTTTCTCTGAAGATAAGGATTGAAGCCAACTTTCTTTTGGATAAAAACAGAACACAGGAACTTCATCTCAGAGTCCGAATACTGTTCACTCAGTTCAGCCTTAAAATAATTCTTAAAATCTGCAATCGTCATGGATCTATCGCACAAAAACCAGTTTATTGTCGTTTGACTTTTCCTCATCGATCAGGTAGCCTTCCTCATTAAAGGCTTTAACATCATTCAGCGTTTTGGCATTGGTTTCTGCACAGAACCGCGCCACCATTCCGCGCGCATGTTTGGTGTATACGACGATAGTTTTAGGCTTGCCATCCTTCAACTGGTAAAATTCAACATCAACCACAGGATGGGCGAGCATTTTACGGTTAACGACTTTGCCATACTCGTTGCTTGCCAGGTTCAGCAGGAATTCACCTTTCTTCATTTCTGAATTCAGCTGAGCCGTGACGGTTTCCGTCCAGATCTCATATAAATTTTTATACGATTCAAAGCCGAACGGCCTTCCCATTTCCAGCCGGTACAGCATCACTTTATCGGAAGGTTTCAGCAATCCGTACAGTCCTGAAAGGATGCGGTAATTTTTCTGCAGGTAATCCACAGCATTTTGATCCAGGGATTTGGCGTCAAGGCCTCTGTAGACTTCACCGGTAAATGCATATAAAGCCGGAGCAGACTCTTTAGCGGAAGGTTTGGCTTTCCATTTCTGGTTCCTTTCCCAGTTTTCATCTGCCAGCTTGGAAGAGATTTCCATCAGCTCAGAAAGGTATTTCGGGGACTTCTCACGAAGATGAGACTGTATCTGTTCTGCCTTTTCAATAAAACGGGGTGTTGTAGGCTTCAGCAGTGCTGAAGAGTACTCCGTATTCATTAATTTGGCAGGCGATGTTATAATTTTCATTGTTAAATAATCTGAATCTAATTAGCAGCTTGAGTAATTCAGTATTTCAAATATGCTGCTTGAGTTGGAAATTAAATCTGGCCTTTACCCTGTCTTATGATTTCTGGTTCACCGGAAGTAAGGTCTACAATAGTGGAAGCTACATTATCGCCATAACCGGAATCGATGACGATATCCACCAGATGTTCGTATTTCTCGGCAATCAGCTCGGGATCTGTAGAATATTCGATGATCTCGTCATCATCTTTGATTGAGGTAGAGGCAATAGGGTGGCCCAGTTTTTCTACGATAAGCTGGGGAATCGGGTGGTCCGGCACACGGATACCGATGGTCTTATGGTTTTTATAGGCCAATGGGAGGCTCTTGTTAGCCTCAAGGATAAATGTGAACGGGCCCGGAAGGTGGCTTTTCAGAAAACGGAAAACCGAAGTTTCGATAGGACGGGTAAAATCTGACAGATGGCTCAGATCATTACAAATAATGGAGAACTGAGCCTTATCAAGCTTAATTTTCTTGATCTGTGCAAGCTTTTCCATTGCTCTAATGTCAAAAATATTACATCCCAAGGCATAAACAGTGTCAGACGGATAAATAATCAGCCCGCCATTATTCAGGGTGGTAATAACTTCGTTGATAAGCTTTTCCTGTGGATTGTCCGGATAAATTTTCAATACTTTTGCCATATCACAAAGATACGAATAATCCCATAGTTTTCATAAAAGCCCTTTATTTACAAGAAAAATTAGGAATATTAAAAAAATGTCGTATATTTGCAATCCAATATCGCGGGATGGAGCAGTAGGTAGCTCGTCGGGCTCATAACCCGAAGGTCATCGGTTCGAGTCCGGTTCCCGCTACTAAGTAAACGTTTGTGGTAACGTTTTTAAAAATACACCGCGGGGTAGAGCAGTAGGTAGCTCGTCGGGCTCATAACCCGGAGGTCGCACGTTCGAGTCGTGTCCCCGCTACTAAGTTAACGCTTTCGGTAAGCGTTCTAAAATATACCGCGGGATGGAGCAGTAGGTAGCTCGTCGGGCTCATAACCCGAAGGTCATCGGTTCGAGTCCGGTTCCCGCTACTAAAGTAAATCCGGTATGGCAGTGTCATACCGGATTTTTATTTGCTGTATACCCGAATGGTATTCTGTTACTTACAGAAATCGACCTGATTTTTTAACCTATTCACTAAAATCAGTTACTGATGTTGAGTTAACATACAACCTTGTCAGGATTCCAAACCCTGACAAGGTTTGGGAATACAATAAATTTAGTCATTCGAATCGACTTCATTTTAATCTGATCAGAAATCTATGATCATAGTTAAATATTTTAGTGCATTCTATTGATTTTAAGTTTAAAATAAATATATAAAGGATAATATTGAGTTGGTTTTAATGATTTTTGATGGGGTAAGCGTATAATTTATGGCGCAGTTTATGCAGTTAAGTTGAAAAGATCATATGTTACAACCCATCGCCACAGCACCGAGGAATATCGCCGCATTTGAAGCATCCGGCGAAATTACAAAGGAAGATTTTGACGGCGTGATCAAAATCATTGATGAGAAAATAGAACAGGAAGGTGAATTGAACTATCTTTTAAAACTTGATACACCTCTTAAAAATTTCACCTTTGCTGCCTGGATGAATGATGCCTGGCTGGGAATCAAAAATATCACCAAATGGAACCGTTGCGCAATTGTCACTGATGAAGAGAGCATACAGAAGTTTACTGATATGGTCAGTAAGGTAATGATCGGGGAGTTTAGAGGGTACGATAAACACGAATATGATAAAGCAGAGCATTGGGTAGCAACAGGTCAGGATCTGTAATTGGCATACCATATAAATAATCGACAACCAAATCACAGTTTATGTATAAGAAAATACTTGCAGGTTTAGGAGGTGCTATTGCACTCAACCTGCTGCATGAAACCATCAGAAAGAATTTCAATAATGTTCCGGAAGTGAATAAAGTGGGAGAAGAAGCCCTCAATAAGGCATTGGACAAAGCAGACATGAAAATAACAAATCATGATCAGCTGTACGCGGCTACCCTGGCAGGAGATGTCATTAGTAACGGAATTTATTATGCGACTACAGCAACCAGCGGTTTTAATATTGCATCAGGACTGCTGGCCGGGATTGGTGCGGTAGCATTACCGAAAAAAATGGGACTGGATGACACTCCTGTCGCTGAGACTACAGAGAAAAAAGTAATGACAGTTGCTTATTATCTTTTCGGGGCAGTTGTCACCAAACTCATTTATGATAAAATCAAATAGGATAATATCCCTGTAAAATACAATTGCCACAATATCGTGGCAATTTTTACATTTTCTTAAGTGCTGATGCTTTGTGGACGGCCGACTTACCGGTTTTTTCACTCATTACTTCATACTGCGGTTCATCTTCGGAAGCGCGTCTCTGTCTGTTCATAAAGATAAAGTCCTTTTTATGGACGGCGGTGATTCTACCATGCGTTTCACCATTGCTGGAATTCCATCTTACCATGTCTCCTTTTTTCAGATTGCTCATTGTAGTGTATTTTAAAGATTAATATACCATACTGTTCATCTTCTGTGCCAAGAGGTTACCTCTTAAAAAGAAAAAACCGCCTGAAGAGGCGGTCTGTATTTTTTACTTAGAATGGCTTATTGGGCAATTTCAGCATAAGGTCTTAGGTTGTTGTCCTGTGAAAGGGTCTGTCCCAGGAATTCTTTTTTCTGGCTTCCTTTCATCCTGCCTACTGCATCATTGGCATTGAAATAGGCTTCGCTCAGCTTAGTAGTAATTTCAGAAGGATTAAAATCAATCTTGGTATCACCTTCTACACCTAGATAACCGTTCTTCTTGGTAAGGTAAGTGATGTAATTCTTGTAGTTGATAAAAGTATTTCTAAGATACTGAGTGTGGTACTCCATGCACTTCTTTGCTTTTTTCGAAGAATTATTAAGGATACAGTTGTTCATATTTCCTCTATACAGCATCCATTCAGATTCCAGTTTAGCGTATTCCTTTCCCAGAGCTGTTTTACCGTTGGTAAGGATATTATTGTCTCCTTCTTTGGTTGCTATGGCCTGCAGGTGTCCGATCACCAGAGGAACCGTATTTTCGATCTTCGTTTTGGTTTCCTTTACTACGCTGAGATCAGCGGCAGGAGTATTTTTCTTTTGGGCATTAGTGATGTTGAAAATAAGCAGTAACAGTACAATCAGTAAATTATATCTTTTCATGAGAAATTTTTAAAGCACTAAAATAAATATATTTTCCCACTTTAGACAAATTCATTTCATATTTATTTAATAAATTTTAACAAATTTATAATGAATGTATTCATTATTGTAAAAATGATGAATATATGATATGTATTGTTTGATTTTAAACTGCATTATTCCTCATAGGATTAACATAGCTTCAGCACTTTTTGTTTCTGAAATCTTGGGAATAACGGCCATAGATATTCAGGTCTTTTCTATCTTTATATTAGATTCACATAATATCTGTAAATTATTTAATGAAAAATAAAACTATTGAAGATCATCTGTGTACAATATTTAATCTTAAAGAATTCCTTCAGGATGCAGAGTGGAAAGATTTACTGGATCACTCCGTTCTGAAATCTTTCAGAAAGAATGAAATTATTTTAAAAAGAGATTTCCGCTACAGCGATGTGATATTTGTTGCCGAAGGTGTATTGGCTTCAGAATTTACAATAAACGAAAAAAAAGTGATCGGCAGATTTTTTCAACCGGGCAACCTCTGTACAAACTTTGACAGTTTACTTCACCATACGGTATCCAGATATCAAATTGTAAGCATTACCCCGTGTACGATCATTTCAATAGCCGGATCAGATTTTATGAGGTATTACAATAATGGTATCAGCCTGGGTAAAATACTTAGAAATACTGTTCTTGAGATCATTGCTGAAGATATTTTGATAACCGATATGAAGCTGCTATATGGCAAGAGTGAAATGATTGAATTTATCAGAACACATTATCCTGATATTGCTAAAAAGGTTCCCTATAAATATATTGCTCAGTTTTTAGGAATTACACCAGAAGCGTACAGCAGAATACTTAAGCAGAGCCACCAAAAATCTTCTTAGAAACCTTAACCAAGGTTAAGTTTTTTAGCAGGGCACTTCTGTTACCTTTGATAAACAATAATTAATCAAAGATAATATGAAACTTACTAAAGAACAACAACAGGTATTATTTTCGGATATAGACAAGCTCTTATCCCCTAAACCTTTAAGACTGGAAGCCGGTATAAAGAGGATGGAAAACGGGATGCTCCAGATTTCTATGAGAACGGATCTCCATGGCTGTAAAAGTAAAATGCTCGACTGGTGGTTCACTTTCTTCGAAACAACTCAACATTTGAAATGGTGGCATCCTCATGATCACATCCTGCACAGTGGTTGGGATAGCCAATGGGTAAAAAATAAAAACTATATTGGCGCTACGATCCATGCTACAGAAGCATTAGGAGAGATCGCACCTGTACCTGCCACGATAAAATTCCATGATCCGGCAGAAGTTTTTAATCCTGCTTTGCTAGAGGAAGCTTATGATACAGCACATGTGGGTGCCGTAATTTATGCAAGAATCGGATTTGGAAAAGACACGCCACTGGATGACAATGGTGACCCTGAAGATGGCTTCATGTTTCATGTAGCCAGAGACACACCTTTTGGGTGTACGTTGAGAAGTCACTTTTATTTGGGAGCAATAGCAGCCGATACTACAGCACCCCTGCATGAAGATATAGGTTTTGGATTGATGGAGCACTGTTATACTGAATTTACTTATCTATCACACTTCCTGCCTTCTATATATTATGCAGAAAATAAAAATGGAGATAAGGCTCCTTTACCATGGTGATGCCCATTTGAATTATGCAGGTAAAGACTGAGAATTACCATTAAGCAGCATATCGCTGAAATGGAAATTAGGATCTGCCATTGCCTTTTTCAGAGTACAGAGACACTGACAAAAGTACATCCTGGGAATTTTCACCATTAATAATTGTACTGTCCAGTTTCAAACCAATTCAACTGATAGAAAGAATTACTGTATCCCGGACTCAAATTAAACCAGTTTGTGTCCGGGATTATCTGATATTGTAAAGAAATTACACGTTGCTTGCTGCTGCCTAATGAGCATTCTCTCTTTCATCGAACATAAATAAATTCAAATAAATGAAATTTATTTATTTGATAATCAATATATTATTTAAAAAATTTGTTTATCACTAAAAAAATAGTTGTTTGAATCAGATTTATTTATACATTTGTATAACTATTTAATTAGTGATATAGCCTGAAAGGCATAGTCATACTAAAAAAAGAGATATGAAAATTCAGACATTGACAAAAGCGGAAGAACAGGTAATGCAGTATTTGTGGAAGATTGAAAGAGGGTTCCTGAAAGACCTGCTTGAACTTTTCCCTGAGCCTAAGCCGCATACCAATACCGTATCTACGATTCTTAAGGTGCTGAAGGATAAAGAATTCGTTGATTATCAGGTGCACGGGCGCCAACATGAATATTTCCCGCTGATCTCAAAAGAACAATACTCCGGGAAAACCATGAAAAGCCTGGTTAAAAATTATTTCAAAGGATCTTATAAGAGTGCCGTCTCTTTCCTGGTTGAGAAAAATGAAATGACCGTGGAAGATCTTGAACTTCTCCTTAATGAACTTAAAAACAAAGACTGATTATGGAAGCCGTAAGTCTGTACTTTATAAAAATGATTGTATGTTCCGGTGTAACATTTTTGTACTATCGGTTGTCTTTAAAAGATAAGACCTTCCATCATTACAACAGGTTTTACTTATTGTCTGCAACGGTTTTGTCCATACTGCTTCCCTTCATTAAGGTGGATGACTTTACCGTAGAGGTCAGCAATGATCTATACCTGATGATGGACAGGATCAGTAATTTTAATACCGCTAAAACCATAAATAATGACGACATTTATTTTAGAATTGCTTTTTCAGTTCTGGGCCTGGTTTCTCTCTGTTTTTCAGTGAGGCTGCTCTACGGAATCTTAAAAATACGGCAGTTTAAGAAAACATTCCCGAAGGAAAGTAAAAAAGGCATCAGCTTTTACCATACCAATCTTACAGAAGCTCCTTTTTCCTATTTCAGAAGTCTGTTCTGGAAAGATACCATTGTCCTCAATTCAGAGGTGGGAAGACAAATACTGAAGCACGAAATGGTTCATATAGAACAGAAGCATTCATATGATAAAATCTTTATGGAAATGATCACGTCTCTGCTTTGGTTCAACCCGTTTTTCCATATCATCAAGAAAGAACTTAGTTTAATACATGAATATCTGGCCGATAAAAAGGCCGTAAAGCAATCGGACACCAAAGCATTTGCGCAGATGCTTTTGGCCAGCCACTTTTCCGGAACCCAGTGGCCGGCTGCCAGTCCGTTTCTCAGTTCAAACCTCAAAAAAAGATTAAAGATGTTACAGAAACCTAAAACCAAATTCGGATATGCGCATAGAATTTTAGCACTACCCGTAGTATTTACAGTGGCGTTTGCCTATCTTGTAAATGCCAAAAATCAGGAGATTAAGGCCACTAATAAAGAAATAGAAAAAGCCGTTGCACAGATCGCAAAAGAAGAACACATCACCGTTAAAAAAGATACGATTGTTCCTGATGTTAAAGACAGCATACCAACTCCAAGAGTATATAATAGATCGGATGATAATCAAAGAATTTCAGATTTAAGCAAAAGAATTAAGCAGAAAACCGAAAATCTGCGAAAGCTGAAACCTGAGACAGACGAGTACTACAAAAATCTTGAAGAACTGGGTAAACTTTCCGGTGAGCTTGGAAAGATTGCCAGTTCACCAAATTATCTTAAATCGGCAATGGTAATTAAAATGAACGGAAAAGATATCAATATTAATGACTATTTCAAATCAAAAGAATGGAAAGATGAAGTAAACCATCTTAAAGAACTTAATATTGAAATGCCGGAAATGCCTGAAATAAAGTTTGATTATCCTGAACCTCTACAACAACTTAATTCTTCTGGTATGCGTGAGATACCCAAAGTGAAATTATACACTTTCAAAGATACAAAAGACATGAGATGGTCTCCGGATATGGAAAACGTGATCAGAATATCGCCATCCGGAAAAAAAGAATCACCTACTGTAATTAGAAAAAGAGCCAAGCTTGAAAGGGAAAGGGCCAGACTGGAAGAAAAAAGAGCCAAGCTTGAAGGCGAAAGAGCTAAGCTGGAAGCAGAAAAAAGATCACTGGACGGCAACAGATTGTCTTATTTCTATAGTACAGGTACCACTAATCCGGATGTTAAAATAATAACCGGAACGGGAAACATTCAGAATCCCAGAAGTAGGGTAATTGTAAGTACCAACAAAAATAATTTGTTTGATAAGGATGCCAATTTCAAAATTTATGTAGACGATACTGAAGTCACTAAAAAAGAAATGGATGCTTTGGATCCGGTGATTATCAAAGCGGTGAGAGTTAATAAAAAGACAGACGACGGTAAGGTGAATTCCGAAATCAGGATTGAAACTAAAAATAAAAACAACTAATCAATATCATCATGAAAAACACCGTTCTGCTTTTCATCGTATGGGGAATGCTTATCCAGGCACAAACCAATCGTTTCTTTTACGAATACAAGTTCATTCCCGATGCCAATAATAAAGATGATGTGAAAAAAGAAATGATGCTGCTTGACATCACTCCCAAAGGCTCCAGCTATTACAGCTATGACAAATTTATCTCAGATTCTACCATTGTCGCTGATGTTGAAAAACAGACTAAATCAGGATCGGGAAACATTCAAATCAACAGGAATGATAAACCGGGCCAGATAAATTATAAGGTAGTCAAGGACTATCCCGATTTCAGGACTTACCTGTCTACCAAAATTTCTACAGACAAGTATAAAGTGAAAGAAGATCAGAAACCCGTATGGAAAATTCTTCCGGACAAGCAGAAAATAGGAGAATATATGGCGCAAAAGGCTACGACATCCTATGGCGGGAGAGACTGGATTGCCTGGTTCACTGCAGACATTCCGTTCCAGGACGGTCCGTACAAGTTTTACGGGCTTCCGGGACTGATCGTAAAGATTGAGGATACGACAGGCTCCCATATCATGACACTGGTTGGGAATAAGAAAATAGCAAACCCTTCATCGGACGCCGAATTCAAGCTTCCTTCCGGAATGGTCATGCTTGGAGTGGGCGGCAAAGAAATCGAGGTTACGGAAGACCAGTTCAGAAAAGTCTGGAAAGCCTATGTGAATGATCCTTCAAAAAATATGAGGCAGATGATGGCCGGTAATGGTGATATGAAAATGACGTTCAAATTCAAAGACGCCAGCGGAAAAGAAATTTCCGACCCCAATCAGGTATTGCGGGCCATGGAGAAGAGTACCAAAGAGAGGCTGGCCAAGGATAATAATCCTATAGAACCGGATTTGTATCGTTGATACAGGTATTTAATATACAGCAGGCGGATCATTTCCGCCTGTTTTTTTATCTTTAGGCACAAACATCACATTAATATTGAACACCTTATCATGACGGAAAAAGAAAAGTGTGCACAAGGGTTGCTATACAATGCGAATTATGACCCGGAACTCATTCAAGAACGTATGGAATGCAAAGACCTCTGCCTGGAATACAACCAGCTGAAGAATACGGATACGGACAACCGCAATAGGCTGATCAAAAAGATCATCCCCAATTCAAAAAACAATATCTGCATTGAGCCTTCCTTTTGGTGCGACTATGGCTACAACATCCGGCTCGGCGAAAATTTTTATGCCAATCATAATCTGGTGATTCTGGATTGTGCTGAAGTCAGTTTCGGGGACAATGCATTTATAGGCCCCAACTGCAGCTTCTATACAGCCGGTCATCCTCTGGATGCCAAACAGCGTAACGAAGGCCTTGAATATGCCCGTCCGATCAGAGTAGGGCATAATGTCTGGTTCGGAGGGAATGTTGTTGTACTTCCGGGCATTACCATAGGTAACAATGCCGTAATAGGCGCAGGAAGTGTCGTTACTAAGGATGTTCCTGATAATGCCGTTGCAGTAGGGAATCCCTGTAGGATAGTAAAGATGATCGAACCATAAAAAAGAATCCGGCGAAACTTCGTTTCGCCGGATTCTTTTTTATGGTAAATGTATATTAAGCCAGTTTCTGTGAATCCGCAATAAACTGGGCTAATCCGTTGTCTGTTAAAGGATGCTTCAGCAGGCTCAAGATCGGAGGCAGCGGTGAAGTGATCACGTCCGCACCAATCTTCGCACAATCGATAATGTGCATGGCATGACGGATAGAAGCGGCTAAAATTTCCGTTTCATACATATAGTTGTCAAAAATAAGTCGGATTTCCTGGATCAGGTTCAATCCGTCGGTAGAGATATCATCCAGTCTTCCCAGGAACGGAGAAACATAAGTAGCTCCTGCTTTGGCGGCAAGAAGTGCCTGTCCCGGAGAGAAAATCAATGTACAGTTGGTTTTGATACCTTTATCAGAGAAATATTTCAATGCTTTGATCCCGTCTTTGATCATCGGGATTTTTACAACAATATTCGGGTGGATGGCAGCAAGTTCGTCACCTTCCTTGATCATTTCTTCATAGGTTGTGGAAAGCACTTCGGCAGAAATATCACCGTCTACGATCTCGCAGATTGCTTTATAATGATTTTTAATGGCTTCAGCACCCTGAATCCCTTCTTTAGCCATAAGCGACGGGTTAGTAGTTACCCCATCAAGAATTCCAAGGTCTTTAGCTTCTCTGATTTGTTCTAAATTAGCAGTGTCAATAAAAAATTTCATTTGTTCTATTAGATTTATTGGTGCAAAGATAAACATTCCTTGCTGAGTGGGAAATTAATTTGCTTAACGTTTAATCTTAATTTTCAGGATAAATCCGGAATAAAAAGTTTACTATTACCAGAGCTTCACTTGCGCGATCAAAAAATACGGTCTTAAAAACAAAAAGATCCGGAAATTTCCGGATCTTTTATTATGAATTTAAAGCTTTACTGAGCTTTAAGGCGTCCTGGTTGGAAGGATCATATTGCAGGGACTTGGCAATATGTTCTTTAGCCTTGTCTTTGTTACTCTGCTGTTCAGTGAAGGCCAGGTAAAAATAAGCATAAGCTAAATTTTTCTTATTCTGTTCCACTTCCTCGGGCTTTACCGTAGCAATATACTTTTCATAAGCTATTTTTGCATTGGCATCGTCCTTGGCAGACTGGTATGCATAAGCCTGGCTATAATATGAAGGCGCCCAGTCAGGTAAAATGGCTGAAATCTTTTTCCAGGTATCGATGGCGTTCGTCCAGTCTGAAGCTTCCTGGTATGCTGTGGCTAATTTCGCCATGGATTCAACATCTTTTGGATTGGCTTCAATTTTCTTTTTCAGATCTTCGACTCCGGCATTAGCCTGAGTCTGCTGTACAGCGGTAGTGGTGTTGGCTGTAGCTGCAGTGTCTGTCTGGGTATTCTGTGCCTGCGCAAAAAATGCGCCCCCGGCAAGCATGAGTCCTAATAAAAGGTTTTTGCTGTTCATTCTATTCATTTTCATAATTCCTATATTTTTAAAACTTGATTAAAGGTAGCCAATAAAAATTCGATTAAAAAAAATAAATTTAGAACCTTTAAGTTTTTTTGGAAAATATTAACGGGTTAACATATTTTTTTATATTAATTTTTGATTCGTGTTGATCCTCATTATCTTTGTGATGACCTAAATGAATTATACCATATGAATATTATACTGGCATCAACCTCTACTTTGTTCGGGGGATCTTATCTGGAATACTTAAGGGAAGAATTGATTGATTTATACAGCGGAATCGATGAACTGGTGTTCATTCCGTTTGCCAGGCCGGGCGGAATCTCCCATGATGGGTATACAGAGAAAGCAAGGATGTTTTTTGAAACCCTTGGCATCAAAGTAAAGGGAGTGCATGAATTTGAGGATATGAAGCAGGCGGTTAATGATGCCCAGGCATTTTTTACCGGTGGCGGAAATACGTTTCTGCTGGTGAAAACGCTTCATGAAGAAGGCCTGATGACACTGCTCAGGGAAAATGTACAACAGGGAAAACCCTATCTGGGCTGCAGTGCCGGAAGCAATATCGGAGGGCAGAACATGAAGACAACGAATGATATGCCGATTGTATATCCGCCGAGCTTTGAATGTATGGGGCTAGTTCCCTTTAACCTCAACCCTCATTATCTGGATCCGGATCCTGGATTAAAGCATAACGGTGAGACGCGTGAAACAAGAATACGGGAATTCCTTACGCAAAATGACCTTAAAGTAATTGGATTGCGTGAAGGCAACTGGATCAGGAAGAAAGGAGATAGAATCAGGGTTGAAGGAAGTGAGCTGACCCGGATTTTCGAGCCCGGAAAAGAACCGTATGAAATAGGACCAGGTAGTGAACTGTAAGTCTTCTATCAATTTAAACTCTGTAGTCATAGGTATTGATGCTTATCCTGAACGGTATCTTTCTAATTTTTTATTACATTTGGGTGAAAGCGTAATTTAATCTGAAAAATTTCCATGAGAAAGACTTTGATATTCCTGATATGTTCCGCACCTTTTGTTTTTGGCCAGGATACCGCACAGAGGCTTGAGAAAGCTACCATGAGCCTGATGGATTCTCCGGCAGCAGTTGCATCCGGGCTCTCATTCTATGTCTCTGATGACAGCGGGAACAAAATATATGAATACAATGGGAACAGAGGCCTTTCAACCGCTTCCACACAGAAGATCTTTACAGCAGCGGCAGCGCTGGAAATATTGGGAAGCAATTATACGTATACAACGACCGTAAGCCATTCGGGAAATGTTGCCGGTCAGGTGCTTAACGGAAACCTGTTTGTGGCTTCCAACGGAGATCCAACCTTAGGCAGCTGGCGGTATGATGGCTATAAATCCGAAAACTTTAAGAAAAAGCTGATCGAGGCCCTAAACAGTTCCGGAATCAGGAAAATTACCGGTGACCTGATCATCGATGATTCTTATTTCGATCATCAGACCATTCCGGGCGGCTGGCCGTGGGATGACCTTGGAAATTATTACGGTGCAGGTGTATGGGGAATCAACTGGCGCGAAAACCAGTTTGACATCAACATCAAAGGAACCGAATTCAAAAGTTTTTCTTACCCGCTTGAAGGGGTTAAATGGCTTAACGACCTGAAGGCTGACGGGAATTCGGACCACAGCCTTATTTTTACCGCACCGCATTCCGATGTGGCACTGATCAACGGGACATTGCCCGCCGCAAAGACGGTCACCGTATCAGGAGCAACACCGGATCCTCCGCTCCAGTTAGGAGCAGAGATCAGGCAGTGGCTTCAGGAAGCAGGAATAGAATATTCAGGTAAAGTAAAAACCGTTTCAAGGATGCAGGCGGATGGAGAAAAACTGCCGTCTGATGTAAAAAAACAAACTGTTCTGACGTATAAATCCCCACCTTTAAAAAATATCATCTATTGGTTCCTGCGTAAAAGCATCAATCTGTATGGAGAGACCCTGCTCAAGACTCTGGCAAAAGAAAAGACCGGAAACTCTTCTTTTAAAAGTGGCGTAGCCTACCTAAAGGAATTCTGGAGGTCTAAAGGGATCAACGGCAATATGATCAATTTTGCGGATGGCAGCGGCTTGTCTCCCCAAAACTACGTTTCTGCCAAAGCGGAAGTGCAGGCCCTGTTGTATGCAAGGAAACAGCCATGGTTTGAAGTCTATTATGATGGTTTCCCGGTTCAGGATAACGGGATGAAAATGAAAAGCGGGACCATGCGCGATACCAAATCCTATGCAGGCTATCAGACCGCAAGTGACGGCAGGAAGTACGTGTTTTCCATTATCATCAATAATTACCAGGGCAGTGGCAGTACAGAGCTGCAGAAGATCCTGAATGCATTAAAATAGAAGTGTTTTGAGAAAATCCATTTTAGCGAGATTGAATAACTGGATCATCTTTTCCCTGATGACCCTGATTGTTCTTACCATTGTTATCGCCTCAACCATTCTCTTCAATTTCCTCAGAAAAGAAGAGATCAAAAGGGTGGATATCCTGGTAAGCGCCCTCAAATTCCAACAGGAGGTAACCACACCAAGCCTGGAAATCCAGTCGCTGATCCTTCAGATTTACAGTTCAAATACCACAATTCCGGTCATCATCCTAGATAAGGAGGACCAGATTATTGATTCTAAAAATATCCCCAGGGAAATAGAAAATAATTCCCGGGAAATTATCCTGCTGGCCAAACAGATGGCCCAGCATTATCCGCCTATTGAACTGAAATTCCCGAACCAGAATAACCAATTTGTCTATTACGATAACTCCAGGCTGCTGAACAACTTGAGGTATTCCCCGTATATCCTGGGTTTTTTCATATTGAGTTATTTCCTTTTCTCTTTCTGGTTCCTCAGGACGATTAAAAAGACCGATGAAGGATATCTTTGGGCGGGCCTTGCCAAAGAAACCGCACACCAGATTGGAACTCCTCTGTCTTCCATGATCGGATGGATCGAAATCATGAAACTTGAACATCCGGATTCTGAGGGCGTCTATGAAATCGAAAAAGATATTGAAAGACTCAGGACCATCTCGGAAAGGTTTTCCAAAATCGGTTCCGTACCAGAGCTTAATGACACCGATTTCAATACAACAATACAGGACAATTACAATTACCTCAAAACGCGGATTTCGCGAAAGGTTAATTTCAGCCTTCAGCTTCCGCCTGACGACATCCAGGTGCCCCATAATAAGATCCTCATGAGCTGGGTGATTGAAAACCTGGTTAAAAATGCAGTGGATGCCATGAAAGGAGATGGAACATTAACCATGTCTGTATTTGAGAAGAATAAAAACATTCTGGTTGAAGTGAAAGATACAGGAAGCGGCATGACCAAAAGACAGGCGGCCAATGCCTTCAAACCAGGATACTCCACCAAAAAGAGAGGATGGGGACTAGGCCTTTCACTGGCGAAAAGAGTAGTACAGGAATACCACAACGGTGATATCAAGATTGCCCATACGGAAGTGGGAAAGGGAACAACCTTCAGGATTACCATCAGAAAATCATAAGCAAAACAGAAAAGCAGGGATTCATTTCCCTGCTTTTTGTTTATAACAACCGTTGGTATGGTGTGGTTATTTCTTACCGGTAAGCCACTGATCGCGCAGCTTTTGTTCTTCCGGACTAGGATTAGCCTTCCACTCAAGGGTTTCTATAGTCAGTTTATCCAGTATTGCTTTTCCTTTCAGCTCGATCTTATCCATTTTATCCCCGTTCTTTCTCAAAACGGTTACCGTCACAGGCTGGCCTTCTTTGATGGTCTTGGAATAATTGATGAAATCCTGCACGTTCTGGATATTCACGGTTTTACCGTCCAGGGCAAGGACCTCATCCGTAATCCTGAACCCTATACTCTTTGAAAAAGGAGAAAGCGGTGAATTCTCATCGAATATAAAGGTCTTGTTCTTTTCATTGTAACCGGTCTGATTAGGATCTTTGATGAACCAGAATACCGGCGGCGTCTCCTGCTTTTTCACTTCCACACCTACCATGCTGAGGTATTGCTGGTAAGGCGTTGGCTGGCTGCCTGCAATATATTTGTTATAAAAATCCTTTATCTGGGGATAACCGGTAATGGTTACCAGCTCATCGATCAGCTTGTCATCTTTGAAAGGTTTGTTTTCCCCGAACCGTTGGGATAATTTACGGATCATGTCGCGGTAGCCCATTTCGCCGTTGGAAAGTTTCCTGAGCTCAATATCCATGCACATGGCCAGGAGCGTCCCTTTCTCATATACATTCCTGTACTGGTCTTTATAAGGCTCTTTAAGGACATTTTTACTCATGACCGTAAACGGCATCGTATCATCATAATTTTTAGAGTTTGTGATCTTCTCATTCATCCTTTTCAAAAACTCATTTTTATCGATCAGCCCCTCCTGGATCTGGAACAGGTTGGCAAAATATTCCGTTCCCCCTTCATACATCCAGAGGTGCTGGGACATCTTAGGATTGGCATAATCAAAATAATGGATTTCCTCAGAATGGGTCTTCAGCGGATTCACTGTATGGAAAAACTCGTGGGAAACAACATCGGTAAGCGTTTTGTCAATCATATCTTTCGGCATCATTTCCGGCAATACGACGCTGGTGGATTCATGATGTTCCAAGGCTCCGAAGCCTTTGATCTGCGGACCTTGCGGGCCTGCCAGATACAACATGATCGCATACTTTTTATTGGTATTCATATCGCCCAGGAATTTTTTCTGTGCTACCACCATTTTTTCCAGGTTGTCTTTGAAATCTGCCGCTTTATATGTTCCTGAAGGTGAATAAACCCCCAGAACGAGATCCATTCCTCCTGCATTGAAAGTGATATAATCAGGCTTGGTGTACATAAGCGGAGAATCTGTTACTTTCGCGTAGTTGGCCAGTGTGTAGGTATCGGTAGCATCAGACTGATCCTGATCAACCAATGCCGTGGTTCCGTAAAAATCTGAAGGCTTCTGAATCACGAGCTGATAGGGTACATCCTGCATATTGTCAATATATCCGATGAACCCATGAGTGTTGATCAGATATACTTTACCTTCCTCAATGTCTGTTCCGGAAGGTGAGAAAACCGCTTTATGCTTGGAGGTATCCATTTCATCATCAAAACTGTCATTCACAAGGTAGGTAACTTTGCTCAGGCCTTGGGCATTTTTCAGGGCATAGGTATTATCGTTGACTTTGGTATAGGCAAGCTCCTTTCCCTTACGGTCATAAAATTTAATCCCTTCTATAAATCTTCCGTAATCATCTTCCGAATATGTTCCCGGAACCGTTTTGGGAAAATGGAATTTTACATCACCGGATTTCATGGCAGGAAACTCCATGGTTACAGCCACTTTGTCGTCCTTTACATTCACCAGGTCGATGGTGGTCTTTACAGATTGTGCATGGGCCCAGAAAGCGGCCAGTATTCCTGCACTCAGTGCTAATTTTTTCATTTAAGGATTATATTTATTAGGTAAGTTATTTAAATTCTGGTTTTGTTACAGAAGGCAATATTAAACTTTTCTTAATTTTTTCTTTAATAATTGCGGCATAAACGCTGATCCTTCAGTGCGGATGAAAAGTATAAAAGCAAATCCCGTAAAGGATTTGCTTTTATATTGTGGTTGTTACTGTACTTTTTTGTAATCGATATAGTAATTTTTATCAAAGCTCACCGGTGTTCCGCTGTTTAACTTTACCGTCTGCCAGTCTTCTGTTGGATTGATGGTTTGTCCGGAGTCTGTTCTTATCGGAAGCCTGAAATTTTTAATGGTATTCGTATAGCGGAATTTCAGTTCTTCTCCCTTCTGGGCATATTCCAGGACAGGAACTTTTGTCGTTCTGAGGTATTGGTTAAAGACGGAAGAAAAATCGATTCCCGACTTTTTGGAGATGTACTGTTCTATCTGCTGTGTACTAACGGTCTGATGATAGAAATCTTTGTTCAGTCCTCTTAAAATCTGCCTGAATTTTTCATCATCATTAATCACCTGGCGGATGGTATGGATCATACTTGCTCCTTTAGGATACATGTCTCCGCTGCCTTCGTTACGTACCCCGTATTTGCCGATAATCGGGCTGTCGTTCTGAATAAGTTTCCTGATTCCCTGGGCATAGGTTTCTGCTGATTTTTTATCCATATACCGTTCGGTAAACAGGACTTCCGAATAATTGGTAAAGCTTTCATGGATCCACATGTCTGCCTGGTCTTTTGCCGTGATATTGTTGGCAAACCATTCATGCCCGCTTTCATGGATGATGATAAAATCCCAGTTAAGCCCTACTCCCGTTCCGGAAAGATCCCTTCCCAGATAGCCGTTTTGGTATCCATTTCCATAACCTACATTGCTTTGATGCTCCATACCGAGGTAAGGCGTTTCCACCAGTTTGTAGGAATCCTCATAAAAAGGATATGGCCCGAACCAGTATTCAAAAGCAGAAAGCATCGGCTTCACCTGTTGAAACTGTTTTTTAGCCTTGTCGGTATTGTAGCCCAGTACCCAGTAATCGAGGTCCAGCTTGCCTTTTTCACCTTTGAAAGTATCCTTGAAATTGGCATATTTACCTATGCTCGGAATGATGGAATACGCATTGATCGGATTTTTCACTTCCCAGGTGTATATGGTTTTATCTCCTTCCGTCCTGGTATTGGTCAGCCTTCCGTTTCCTACGCCTGTAAGACCCTTCGGAGCAATGATTTTCATAATGATGCCCTGGTCCGGTTCATCGCTCCAGATATCTTTGGTAGGAAGCCAGACGGATGCCCCGATGCCTTCGTCGGCAACACTCATCCACGGATTTCCCTTTTCATCATGTGTAAAAATCCAGCCGCCGTCCCATGGCGGTGTTTTAGCAATCCTGGGATTTCCCGAATATTGGACATCAATGGTATATTGTTCTCCTTTCTTAAAGCCTTTTTTAGCCGTAATAAAGATAAAATCCCCATCCTGTTGATACTCCATCGGGAAGGACGCCTGAACTTTGTCAGCCTTCATAGGCTGCTGCAGGTCGATCTGAAATACAGGGTTGGTAATATCTTTGATGATCTGCAAGCTGATGGTATTATTGCCTTTGATACTCTTGGAATCAAAATCAGGCTCAACAGACAGGTCATACTTTTTTACATCCCAGAAATCACGGAATTTCGTATTCGATCCTTTCAGGGTATCCTGT
Source organism: Chryseobacterium camelliae (assembly GCF_030818575.1). NCBI lineage: Bacteria > Pseudomonadati > Bacteroidota > Flavobacteriia > Flavobacteriales > Weeksellaceae > Chryseobacterium > Chryseobacterium camelliae. The sequence continues at coordinate 1,692,111 of NZ_JAUTAL010000001.1, read as the reverse complement.
TTGGTAAAAGCCTTGTTTTTCTCGAACAACTGCCCAAAGGCCAGCCCGGAAATTAAAACAAGGGTAAACGTCAGCTTTTTCATCGCAATTAAATTATCAGGATCAAAAATATAAAATTAATTTATGTAATCGGGTCTTGCTAAGCGTAAATGCCGGCTGCCGACAATAAAAAAATCCCGCAGGATGGCTGCGGGAATATTATTTTTAAGCCTGATCTAATCAGTTAGTCTCGTACAGCGGGTAAATTGGCTGCTGCTTTCTGAATCTTTTTATAGGTATACGAGCACATCATAATACTGAATTCGTAAAGGATGATCAGCGGGAGTGCAGCCATGATCATACTCAGGACATCCGCAGGGGTAATGATTGCTGCTACCACCATAATGAGTACAATCGCATGGCGGCGGTAAGTTTTCATGAATGTCGGGGTAAGTATGCCCAAAGTAGTCAGGAAGTAAATCAGTACCGGGAAAAGGAAAATTACGCCCATCCCCAGGATTACCTGTAAAAACAGTGTGGTATAGTCGCTCAGGTCATACAGCGGGACAATGATATCCGAAATCTTAAAGATAACCCCGAAATTCACGGCAAAAGGCAGAATCAGGAAATACCCGCATAATACTCCGGTCATGAAAAGGATCCACACGGAGTTGATGATGAAAATAGAGTTTTTTCTTTCCTTCGGATGCAGGGCAGGGCTCACAAAACGCCACAATTCCCATACAATATACGGAAAAGCAGCCACGATGCCTCCGAAAATAGATACGGCCATCATCACGTTAAACTGCTGGTAAAGCCTCTGCACACGTACCGGGAAATCTTTCGGCAGATGGATGCTGTCTTCACCGAGAATCATTCTGGAGTAATGGTTAACTACCCTGAAAGTAGGGAAATCATTACGCGTAGGACCGAAGAAGATATGGTCCATAATCCAGTTGATGTTGAAACCGATAACGAACGCAGCAATAACAATTGCCAGGATTGAACGGATCAGATGACCTCTTAGTTCCCCGATATGTCCCCAGAAAGACATTTCTTTTCCCTCACTCACAGAATACAATTTTTAAGACCCAAATGTATGAAAAAAAGTTCTTATTAAGCAGCAAGTTGAGCACGATATCATAGAAAAAAGTCAGTTGTATTGATGATTTTCTTTGCTGAAGATTTATCATGGTTTAAAACTGCACTTTTCCCGTTTTAATTGATGCCTTCGTCCAGTAATTTATGAAGGTCTATGATTCCGAAATACTTCCCGTTGTCGGTTACCACAAGCTGTCCGATATTATTATCCTTGAGAATTTTTAAAGCTTCACGGGCAAGGGCATCTTTTTCAATGGTTTTGGGATTCAGGGACATGATTTCCTTTGCAGTGATGGTGGAGATGTCTTCTCCTTTCATCAGCATTCTCCTGAGGTCGCCGTCGGTAATCACGCCAACAATTTCATCTTCTCTCGTCACTACGGTAATTCCATGCCTCGAAGCACTGATCGAGATGATGACATCCCTGATGGATGCCGTCTCGGAAACCTGAGGCTTTTGGGAAGACAGGAAATCATTTACCCTGGCCAGAAGGTTCTTTCCAAGGCTTCCTCCCGGATGGAATTTGGCAAAATCATGGGCTTTGAAACCCTTCAGTTCCATCAGTACGATGGCAAGTGCATCACCCAGAGCCATCTGCAGGGTAGTGGAGCTTGTAGGAGCCAGCTGGTTCGGGCAGGCTTCTGTGTCTACGTGCGTATCAATGATCACTTCAGAAAATTCGGCAAGCTTGCTTTTTCGGTTTCCCGTCATGCCGATCAGTGCTGAAGAATAGTTTTTAAGGTATGGGAGCAGGTTGATAATTTCCGGTGAATTCCCGGAGTTGGAAATGCAAAGCACCACATCGCTTTTCTGTATGACGCCCAGATCTCCGTGGATGGCTTCGGAAGCGTGCAGGAACTGCGAAGGTGTGCCGGTAGAATTAAGGGTAGCAACGATCTTATTTGCTACGTGGGCCGATTTTCCGATGCCTACAACAATCAGTTTGCCTTGTGCCGACCGGATGATGTCAACGGCTTTTACAAATTCGTCATCCAGCCTGTTCTTTAATTTCTGAAGTTCTGAGATTTCTATTTCAAGGGTGTTTTTCGCTATTGAGATAATGCCGTCTTTTTCCATTTTCATACGTTTGGTTATATAAAAAATCCATTAAAAACTGTTATAACATTAGAAGGAAATTTTATATAAGTTTTATTTTTTATAAATTCGTTCGCTTTTATTTTAGACAAAAATTTATTAACTTTGGAATAGATGCAAATTTAGCAATAGAAAATTAGATGAACGCAAAAAAAGCCAATTTATCCGGCGAGTTGAAGAAATATTTCGGTTTTTCAACATTTAAGGGTCAGCAGGAACAAATCATACAAAACCTTTTGGATGGAAACGACATATTTGTTCTCATGCCTACAGGCGGAGGTAAGTCTTTATGCTACCAATTGCCGGCGTTAATTTCAGAAGGTACTGCTATTGTAGTATCTCCCCTCATCGCGTTGATGAAAAATCAGGTGGATGCAGTTAACGGACTTTCATCTGATGAAGGGGTAGCCCATGTACTGAATTCATCATTAAACAAAACTCAGACCAAACAGGTTTTCGATGATATTAAAAAAGGTAAAACCAAACTTTTATATGTAGCTCCGGAATCTCTGATCAAAGAAGATTACCTTGACTTTCTGAAAGAAGTGAAAATTTCCTTCTTTGCCATTGATGAAGCGCACTGTATCTCGGAATGGGGGCACGACTTCCGCCCGGAATACAGAAACCTTAAAATGATCATCGACAGGATTGCTGATGTACCGGTAATTGCCCTCACGGCAACCGCTACGCCTAAAGTCCAGGATGACATTCAGAAAACCTTAGGTATGACCAATGCACAGGTGTTCAAAGAAAGCTTTAACCGTCCAAACCTGTATTATGAAGTACGGCCAAAAGTGAACATCGATAAGGAAATTGTTAAGTTTATCAATCAGCATAAAGGCAAATCCGGGATCGTGTATTGCCTCAGCCGGAGAAAAGTAGAGGAATTTGCCCAGCTTCTCCAGGTTAATGGCATCAACGCCCTTCCATATCACGCCGGTCTCGACCAAAAGATGCGGGTGGCCAATCAGGACAAGTTCCTGATGGAAGAAGTTGACGTTATTGTAGCCACCATAGCCTTCGGGATGGGAATTGATAAACCGGATGTTCGCTTCGTTATCCACTACGATTTCCCGAAATCCCTGGAAAGCTACTACCAGGAAACCGGACGTGCCGGAAGAGACGGCGGAGAAGGCTATTGCCTCGCTTTCTATGATCCCAAGGATATTGAAAAACTGGAAAAGTTCCTTGCCCAAAAGCCTGTTTCGGAAAGGGAAATCGGACTCCAGCTGCTGAATGAGGTAGTAGGATATGCAGAAACCTCTATGAGCAGGCGGCAGTATATCCTGTACTATTTCGGGGAAAACTTTGATCCGGTGAATGGAGACGGAGCAAGGATGTGTGATAACGTGTCCAACCCTCCGAAACTGAAAGATGCCACCTCTGATCTTGAAAAAGTGCTTGCACTGATCCAGGATACCGGCGAAAAGTTCAAAGCAAAAGATCTAATTTCCGTCATCGTAGGAAAAGAGACCGCGGTGACGAAATCCTATAAGCTGGAACAGCATCCACAGTTCGGATTCGGAAAGGAGGAAAAGGACAACTACTGGAAAACGATATTGCGCCAGGCGACCGTGCAGGGATTCCTGTTGAAGGATATTGAGACCTATGGTGTGCTGAAAATTTCGGATAAAGGCAAAAAGGTCATCGGGAATAAGAGCAAAGAAACTTTCCTGATCGCAGAGGACCGTGAGTTTGACCTGAACCAGACCCGTGCTGAGAATGAACAAACCCAGATGCAGGCCGGCGGAGGACTGGATCAGAACCTTTTCGGCCAGCTCAAGGAGCTGAGGAAAAAGGTAGCTAAAAAATACGGAATTCCCCCTTATACGGTTTTTATGGATCCAAGCCTCGAAGATATGACCGTCCAGTATCCCGTAAGTTTGGAGGAAATTGCCAAAATCTACGGCGTAGGCGAAGGAAAAGCCAAGAAATACGGGAAAGAGTTTGCCGATTTCATTAAAGCCTATGTTGAGGAAAACAATATTGAACGTACCCAGGACATGGTGCTGAAGCAGGTGGCCAATAAATCCAGCCACAAGGTTTTCATTATCCAGAGTACCGATAAAAAAATTGATCTTGAAGATATTGCCCGGGCTAAAAACCTTTCGATGGATGAACTCCTGAAAGAAATGGAGCGCATCGTCTATCAGGGGACAAAGCTGAATATCGATTACTATATTGAAGATAATTTTGATGAGGATATCGTGGACGGATTTATGGAATTTATGAACGAATCTGAAAGCGACAGCATGAAAGTGCTGCTTGACGAGTTTGGCGATGAACTTTCTGATGAGGAAGTAAGAATGCTCAGGATTAAGTTCATCAGTGATGTAGCGAATTAACTTAAAACAGGACCTTATCTTTTTATGGGTAAGGTTTTATATAGATGAAGAAGATTTCCATCATATTTATATTGCCGGACCTGGAAACCGGGGGTGCAGAGAGGATCGTGACAACTGTTGCCAATCATCTTTCCCGGGATCTTTTTGAGCCCAAAATCCTGCTCTTGCGCAAGGAAGGAGGTTATCTCGATCTGGTAAAAAAAGATGTTGAAATCATTGACATCAAAACACCCAGGATCAGGCATTCCCTGAAGCCTATATTGAAGGAGATCTACAGGAGGAGGCCGGATATTGTCTTCTCAGGTTTTGGGGAAGTAAATGCTTACCTTTCCTTATTCATTAAAATTTTTCCTAAAGTAAAATTCATAGCCCGGGAAACCAACGTGGTTTCCGAACATATTCAGCGTAAAGAAATCAGGTTTTTTTATAACTTCTATAACAATTACCATCAGATCATTGCCCAGAGTAATGACATGAGACACGACCTGATTGACAACTTCGGCATCAGCCGCGACAAGATTGTTAAGATCAATAATCCCGTCGATTTTGAATTTATCGATGACAAGCTGGCGTTTTCAGAAAAGCCTTCATGTTTCAAATACAACTATAAAAATGTAGTGGCCATCGGAAACCTGTCTGCACGGAAAGGGTTTGACAACCTCCTGAAAGTATTCTCAAGGTTAGACAACGAAAATATCCTTCTGCACATCCTGGGTGATGGGAAGGATCGGGAAGTACTTCATCAGATGAAGGAATTCATGGGCCTGAAAAACGTGATCTTCCACGGCAGGCAGGATAATCCATATAAATTCCTGAAATATGCGGATTTGTTTGTGCTTTCGTCAAGGTATGAAGGTTTTCCCAATGTGCTTCTGGAAGCGGGAGCATGCGGTACCTATGCACTGGTCAATAACTGTCCCGGAGGAATCAACGAAATCATTCAGGAATCCGTGAACGGGGAGATTTGTGATATCAGCAACCATGATGAATTTGCACAAAGGATTATCCAGGCATTACAGACCGACCATAATCATGAAGCGATTCAACGCTCTATCAGATCAAGGTTTTCAAAACATATTATTCTGGATCAGTATGAAAAAGCGCTGCTGGATCTGGCCAGAAAATAGTAGATAGCGATGTTGATCATTTCTTATTTTAGCAAAAATTAAATCATTCAATGAAACAAATACCGAAGTTAGGCTGCGCATGTGAAAAACCGCCTCTCAATCATACGGATTTCAGAAGCTCAGTATTAGGAACAGACCATACCAATGGGCGGAATGCCGAAGTAAGCATTCTGCAGTGCAGGCTTTGCCAGAGGATATGGATCCATTACCTGCTTGAATGGGAACATTTTTCCAATTCTGGAAGGTGGTACAGAGGGATCGTGTCTAAGAAGGAGCGTCCAACAATCACACCTGAAAATACGATAGACTACCTGGAAAGCCTTGAATGGTATTTGTACGGCGGATCTTTTTTCAACAGTTCGGGCATGATGGGTGAAGGAAAGATCAATCTGGGCTAATCTGTTATGAACGGATTGGATGCATTAAGGCGAAACAGGCTGATTAAAAAATTGCGCTCCAATGCTATTGCCATTACCACGGGTCAGATTGACGTACATGCCGGATATTTTAAGATGAATTATCTTTTAGGCAGGATCGAAAATATCAAGGCATTGGAGGATATTGATCTCAGTATATTCAAAAAATACTACCTCGAAATTCAGTTTCATCCTATTGGTCAGGAAAGGAAATTATACCGTAAGGATTTTCTGGAAAGGCTTGACAGGAAGTTAAAAGCTGTGGATGAGAGATACAGCGATTTGCTGCATGAGAAATGTTTGGAAATTATTGAAAAATATAAAGACATTAAGGATCTTTGCCAGGGTATCTGATAACCACATGATGGGCGTCATGAAATTTGAACCCGTCTCACTTTCTCAGGTGGTAATTAATCAGTAAATTTGTAAGATCAAGTAAGATAATAATAAACAAATTCATACAATAACATGAGTCAATTCGATGTTACCGTAATCGGTTCAGGTCCCGGTGGTTATGTAGCTGCCATCCGTGCCGCACAATTGGGCTTCAATACTGCCATTATCGAGAAATATCCAACCTTAGGAGGAACGTGCCTTAACGTAGGTTGTATTCCGTCCAAGGCGCTTCTGGACAGTTCCGAGCATTTCGAGAATGCCAAGCATAACTTTGCCGGCCACGGAATCATTATCAATGAGCCTAAAGCAGACCTTGCCAGAATGGTTGAACGTAAGAATGAAGTTATCAAACAGAATACAGACGGCATCAGCTACCTGATGAACAAAAACAAAATCACTGTTTTTGAAGGGGTGGGAAGCTTTGAATCCGCTACTCAGATCAAAGTAACCAAAAATGACGGTTCATCAGAAACCATCGAATCTAAATATACCATCATCGCAACCGGTTCCAAGCCTTCTTCTCTTCCTTTCATCACTTTGGATAAGGAAAGGGTAATCACTTCTACCGAAGCATTGAACCTTAAAGAAATCCCTAAGCATCTTGTTGTTATTGGAGGTGGTGTAATCGGTCTTGAACTGGGATCGGTATACCTGAGACTGGGCGCTGAAGTAACCATAGTTGAGTTCATGGATAAGATCATTCCGGGAATGGATGGAACCTTAAGCAAAGAACTTCTGAAAGTGCTTAAAAAGCAGGGAATGAAATTCATGCTTTCCACTGCGGTTTCTGCCGTTGAAAGAAATGGAGACACAGTAAAAATTACTGCCAAAGATAAAAAAGGGGAAGAAGTGACCGTAGAAGGTGACTACTGCCTGGTTTCCGTGGGAAGAAAGCCTTATACAGATGGTCTTGGCCTGGATATAGCAGGGGTAGAGCTTGACGAGAGAGGACGGGTGAAAGTAAATGATCACTTGCAGACCAACGTTGCCAACATCTATGCTATCGGAGACGTGATTAAAGGTGCTATGCTGGCTCACAAGGCCGAAGAAGAAGGGGTGTTTGTAGCTGAAACATTAGCTGGTCAGAAACCTCACATCAATTATGACCTGATTCCTGGTGTTGTATACACATGGCCGGAAGTTTCAGGAGTTGGTAAGACCGAAGAGCAGCTTAAAGAAGCAGGTGTGGCCTATAAAGTAGGATCTTTCCCGATGAGGGCATTAGGAAGAAGCCGTGCCAGTGGTGATGTAGATGGCCTGGTAAAAATCATCGCGGATGAAAAAACGGATGAAGTTTTAGGAATGCACATCGTAGGCGCAAGAGCGGCTGACCTTATTGCAGAAGGCGTAATGGCCATGGAATTCCGCGCCAGCGCAGAAGATATCGCAAGAAGCTCCCACGCGCACCCTACCTATGCTGAAGCCATTAAGGAAGCTGCATTGGATGCTACGGCAAAAAGGCCCATCCACATGTAAGGTTTTGAAGATTTAAGGATTTAAAAATTTAAAAATTTAAAAATTAAGGCTGCCGTTATTGTAACGGTAGCTTTTTTTATGGTGATGGTGGAAGGGATTTAAGAATTTAAGGGTTGAGGCTGCTGTTATTGCGATGGCTGCTTTTTTATAAAAATCTGTGAATTTGTTTTTTCTGATAGAATGATAGTCTTTTGAAAATGAAATTTTAACTATAAACAGATCACATTATTTTTATCTGATCATAAAATTTTGAATTTCTTACAGGGGCAATATTCAACTGTATCCCAAAAGTTATTCCCTTGAAATACTTGTTTTTGTCTATAGGGAAAGAATATCCGGTGTTGAGAAAGAAAATATTAAGTAGGGAAACGCCAACTCTGGGTTCTATTGAATACTGATTAATTGAAACTCCGTAAAGCTGACCGCTGGTGGTATAATATACATTGGCCTCCGGTAAAAGTTTGTCTTCTTTTTTGGCACGGGTATACAAAAGAGAAGGGCCAAGGATAACTGAATGACCGCCTGAATCTCCGATTCTGAATTCTAACCCTGCTTGTAAAACATTTCTTCCGGTATAGCGGTATCCAAGATTAATTGCTGTTTTTTCAAATATTTGTGCATTTGCCAGCAAGGCAAAAAAGAAAAATATTGTCATCCAGTATTTTTTCATGTCTTTGTATTTACAGTCAAATGTACAAGTTTTTAAAGAACTAATTAACCTGTAATAAATTCTTTAAAAAATTAGAACCTTTATACTCTTCAAATTTCCGTACCTTTGTCAGCTAATTTTTTATCTATGCAACCGGGAAAGACACAGACTTTAACAATTTCAGAAAAGAACACTTCGGGGTGGATCTTAACGGATGGTTCCGGAGAGAAGGCTTTTTTACCTAAAATTTTTACCCGCGATGACCAGGAGATCGATGATGAGATTGAAGTTTTTGTGTATCAGGATGACGGAAAGCTGAAAGCGACTACCGAAATTCCTTTGGCTGAAGTAGGGGAGTTTGCGGTGATGAGCTGTGTCCAAAGCCTGCCGAGCGGTGCGTTTATGGATTGGGGAATTATTAAAGACCTGTTTATCCCGTATAAACAGCAGAAGACAAAGATCATCGAAGGAAAAAGGTATCTGGTATACATTTATGTTGATGAAGAACTGGAGCTGATTACCGGAACCACCAAGTTTAAAAGAAATCCTCAATATGAAGATCTGCCGTTTCAAAAGGGTGACAAAGTAGACCTCATCATGATGAATGAAAGCGAACTGGGCTGGAATGTGGTAATCAATAAAAAATATATCGGGCTGATCTATGCGTCCGATGTATTTAAGAAACTCTATCCCCTGTCTGAAGAAAGTGGCTACATCAAGGCCATCCGTGAAGATGGAAAAATTGATGTCTCCCTGCAGCCGGAAGGATTTGAAAATATTGATGAATTCAAAAAGAAAATCCTCGATAAACTGGAAGAAAATTACGGATTGCTTTACCTTTCGGACCAGTCAAGTCCGGAGGAGATTAAGGAAGAGCTCCAGATGAGCAAGAAGAATTTCAAGAAAGCCATTGGTGGATTGTATAAAGATAAGATCATTGATCTTTCAGAAGACAAGATCAGGTTATTATAAAAAACGGGCAGAATTTTCTGCCCGTTTCTTTATTATAGGACCAATGGTAAAAGTTAAGTCTCATGATCTGCAAGCTACTAATCAATTCCCATATTGCTGAGCTCACATCTCCGATCCCAAATACACTCAAACTACGGCTGGAGATATGCAAAACTATGATTGTATTTGCCGACAGCTGTTTTCGAATATCTTTTGTTAGTCCCAGAGGTAAATATTCCCGGTGAATTAGTGCTGTTTTCCTTACAAACGGTACTAAAATCTTTCTTTATATTCATCCAGGTCTGATCAACCTATTCATTGCCGCTGTTTTTCAAGAATAAAAAAGCATATCAAGCTGTAGTTGGTAGCACCTATTGTTCTGTGTTTTCTATGACATCTGAAATGTTCATGATTACACTGCTGAAATAAACCTGATGCATATCATATTTTTTCCTTAATAATTTTGTTTAACAATTTTGTCAAAAATAAAATTTGACTTATTTTTGCTCCACAAATTTGTTTAACAAAAATGTCAAATCAAACAAAAAAAGACCAGACGCAAGAGCTGATTAAAGAAACAACTAAGAATTTATTCTTTGTTAAAGGGAAATTTGATGCTACTACACAGGAAATTGCCGATGCAGCGGGAGTCAACCGTACACTCATCAATTACTATTTCCGCTCCAGGGATAACCTTATTCAGATCATTTTCGATGAAGCCCATAAGGTGGAGCATGAGAAATCTGAGATCATCATGAACTCGGATCTTCCCTTTAAGGAAAAAATTTCCCAGTTTATCGAAGGGAGCTTGTCCACCAGCCTGCAGTATCCTTATCTGGAAACGTATATTGTTTCACAGATCAACAAAGGAAATTGCCATAAAAAAGATATTGAGGAAGGCGAGCTTGAAAAATTGTATAAAGATATTGAAACGGAAATGGAACTGGGAAATATAGAAAAGATGAAACCCATTCAGTTTGTCCTGAATATGATTTCCCTGTTGGTTTTCCCAAGTGCCATAAGGCCTTTACTCATGGAAAATTTAATGATCGGCGAAGAAGAATTCGACAAGATTATTTCAGAAAGGAAAGACATCATTCTTAATATGTTGTTTAAAAAATAAAGAACTGTTAAAGTAATTTAAGAAATGAACCGTCCTTTAGAAGTAAAAACTGTTAAGAACACAACTATATTAAAAAATAAACGAAGTATTACATTATGAAAGGAAAACGAATAACTGCTAAAAGGCTTAGATTAGGGATAGCCGCAGCATTTATGATTTTCGGCTTTTCATCCCTATCTGCACAGCAGCAGGTGTCTCTTCAGGAGGCCATCAAACAGGCCCTCCAGAATAAGGCAGAAGCTAAAAAGGCGGCTTTGCAGGTGAAAAAGGCGGAATATAAGATAGATGAGGCAAGAGCTGGAGCACTTCCTCAGGTCAGTGCAAACATCAGCAATACATTCAATCCCATTCTGCAGAAATCTGTGCTTCCGGGAGAAATCTTTGGTATGCCCGGGCAGATGATCCCTGTAACATTCGGAACCAAATGGCAGTCTGTGAATTCTGTGTCATTATATCAGAACATTTTTGACCAGAGGGTTTTCACAGGGCTTAAAGCTGCAAAATCCACCAGGGAATTTTACATTCTCAATTCAGAGCTTACCAATGAGCAGATCATTGAAAATGTAGCGACGGCCTATTATCAGGTATTCGTCCAGGAGGAGAACCTTAAAACCGTAGAATCAAGCTATGCGAATACGGAAAGGGTAAGGAATGTGATTAAAAGCCTTGTAGATAACGGATTGGCCAAATCCATTGACCTGGACCGTACCAATGTTCAGCTGACCAATATCGGATCAAACAGGCAACAGCTTGTGAATGCCGTGGAGGTTTCAAAAAACGCCCTGAAATTCTATATGGGAATACCCATCAGTACCCCGATCGAATTGGAAGAAAAAACCATTGAGCCTAATACCGCTTTGCTGAGTACTGCGGCAAATCTGGAAGAACGTTCTGAAATTAGAGTACTGAACAAGCAAAGAGAGCTTTTACAGTACAATAAGAAAGCTACGGAAGCTTTATTGTATCCAACGGTAGGCCTTCAGGCCAATTACGGATGGCAAGGGTTGGGAAATAAATTCCCTTATTTCACAGGATCTTCGCAGGGGACCAATTGGAGTGATTATGCTTCCATCGGTCTGGCTATTAAAATCCCGATTTTTATGGGGGGATCTACCAAAGCCCAGATTCAACAGGCAGAAATTGATATTCAGGACCTTGACCAGGATATCAACAATACCAGACAGAGCCTGGATCTTGACTATAAAAATGCCATCAGCAATATGGAGAATGCCATCATCAATATCCAGAGCATGAAGGATAACGTAGAGCTGGCTGAGAAAGTGCAAAAAAATACCCAGTCCAATTACCAGTACGGTCTTGCTCCGCTTACCGAAGTATTGGATACCGAAAATGCGCTGACGCAGGCCAAACAGAACTATGCGAATGCGTTACTGGATTATAAACAGGCAGAAATAAAACTCATCAAAGCAAAAGGACAACTGAACACATTACAAAACCCATAATAAACTATAATGAAAAAAACTTTAATATATATCATCGTAGCAGCTGTACTGGTCGGCTTAGCCGCATATAAGATTGCAAGCAATAAGGAAAAGCAGACGAAGGAAGTACAGGAAGTAGCCAAACAGGTAGATAAGATCAATGTAAATGTGGTTACGGTTTCCAGGGAGAATATCGATACAGATTATTCGGCTAACGGAACCTTTATCCCTAAGCAGGAATCCAACCAGTCTTCTGAAATTTCCGGCAGAATCGTAAGTGTTCTGGTAAAAGAAGGCTCAAGGGTAAACGCCGGGCAGGTGCTGGCAACCATCAAGAAGGATGCGATCGAAGTGGATGTAGCCCAGGCTCAGAATAATTTACAGAATGCGATTATAGATAACCAGCGATATGAAAATGCCTTCAAAACCGGAGGGGTTACCAAACAGCAGCTGGATAATTCAAGGTTGCAGCTTAAAAATGCGCAGGCCGCAGTTCGTGCACAGGGCGTAAGGGTAAATGATACCAGCGTACGTGCAGGGATCAGCGGTACCATCAACAAAAAAATGGTGGAACCAGGAATGGTAGTGGCTCCCGGAACCGCATTATTTGAGATCGTAAACATCAACTCACTGAAGCTTTCTGTACTTGTGGATGAAAGCCAGATCGGAAAGATTGCGATTGGCCAGGAAGTCCCGATTAAAGTCAATGTACTGCCGGATGATTCTTTCAGCGGAAGGATTACCTTCATCGCTCCTAAAAGTGATGCTTCTTTAAATTTTCCTGTGGAGATTGAAGTTCAGAACAGAGGAAACCTGAAAGCAGGGATGTATGCTACCGCAACATTCAAAACCAACAATGGTGCTGAAACCCAGAATATGCTCACGGTGCCTGCAGAAGCCTTCGTGAATGGAGTAAGCTCAGGACAGTTATTTATTGTCAATAATGGAACGGCAAAATTAATTACCGTTCAAACCGGTAAAGTGTATGGTGATAAAGTTGAGATCTTAAGCGGCCTTAAAGGCGGCGAACAGATAATTACCAGCGGACAGATCAACCTGGATAACGGCTCCAAAATCAATATCGTAAAGTAAGACAAGATGAAGTTAGCAGAAATATCCATTAAAAGGCCGTCTTTGGTGATCGTACTCTTTACGATCCTCACACTGGGCGGTTTATTAAGCTACTCCATGATGGGGTATGAATTGATTCCGAAATTTGAAACCAATGTGGTAACCATTTCTACGGTTTATCCCGGAGCTTCGCCTGCAGAAGTGGAAACTTCCGTAACCCGGAAAATTGAAGATGCCGTAGGTTCTCTGGAAAACGTAAAAAAGGTAGAATCCTCGTCTTACGAAAGCTTATCGGTGATCATGGTTCAGCTGAATACAGGAGCCGATGTCAACTATGCTCTGAATGATGCCCAGAGAAAGGTCAATGCTATTCTGGCTGACCTTCCGGATGATGCAGATCCGCCATCTTTGCAGAAGTTCTCACTGGATGACCTTCCGATCATGACGCTGAGTATTACCAGCAACAAGCTGAATAACAAAGAACTTTATGATCTTTTAGACAAGAAAATTGAACCTATCTTTTCCCGTGTAAACGGGGTGGCCCAGGTTACCTTAGTTGGTGGTCAGGAAAGAGAGATCCAGGTGAACCTGGATGAAAAAAAACTGCAAGGATATGGACTTTCCATAGGGGATGTACAGCAGGCTATCCTTTCTTCCAACCTGGATTTCCCTACAGGAGCATTAAAGACAAGGACATCGAGATCAACGATTCGTCTGTCCGGGAAATATAAAAATGTGGCTGAACTGAACAACCTGGTTATTTCCAATAAAAACGGTGCCCAGGTACGTCTTTCTGATGTTGCCACGGTTTTCGATTCACAGAAAGATGTGGAGAAAATTGCACGGTACAACCAGAATTCAACCATTTTGCTTCAGGTAAAAAAACAATCTGATGCCAATGCGGTAGCGGTATCGGAACTGGTTCAGAAAACCATTGCGCAGGTTCAGAACAACTATAAGGCTCAGGGACTTCAGCTGAATATTGTAGATGACACCACAGATTTTACCCTGGAAGCAGCCGATCACGTAATTTTCGATTTGTTTCTGGCGATTATCCTGGTAGCGGTGGTGATGCTATTGTTCCTCCACAACATCAGAAACGCATTTATCGTAATGGTTTCCATCCCTATGTCCCTGATTGCTACGGTAATTGGAATGTACCTGATGGGCTATACCCTTAACCTGATGAGTTTACTCGGACTTTCACTCGTGGTAGGTATCCTGGTGGATGATGCGATTGTGGTATTGGAAAACGTGTACAGGCACATGGAGATGGGGAAAAGCAGGATCCGTGCGGCGTATGACGGAGCTTCGGAAATCGGGTTTACCGTAACGGCTATTACCTTGGTAATTGTAGTGGTATTCCTACCGATTGCGATGAGTTCCGGCTTGGTATCAGACATCCTTGCCCAATTCTGTGTGACGGTAGTTATTGCGACCATGCTATCCTTGCTGGCTTCATTTACCATTATTCCATGGTTATCTTCCAGATATGGTAAGCTGGTGCATCTTACAGGAAAGAATGTTTTTGAAAGATTTATTCTTTGGTTCGAAAAGCAGTTGGAGAAATTTACCCACTGGATTACAAGCATTCTGGAATGGGTTTTAAAAACCACTTTAAGAAGGGTAATGACTGTGATAATCACTTTTATCATCCTGATTTCATCCTTTATGCTGGTCGCTTTTGGCTTTATCGGAGGAGAATTCTTCCCTAAAATGGACAGAGGACAGTTCCTTGTTCAGATGGAATTGCCTAAAGACGCTTCTGTGGAAAAAACCAACCAGGTAACCCTGGAAGTTGAGAAATTCCTGAGAAACGATAAGGATGTTGTGGATATGATTACCACCGTAGGACAGCAGTCTTCAGGATTTGGAGGGGCGCAGGCTACATTATACCAATCGGAGATCCAGGTGATCCTCGTAGATAAATCCAAGCGTAATGAAAGTACGGACATCAAGTCTGCGAAGATCAAAAGAGCGCTGGAAGAAAAATTCACCGGAGTGGAATTCAAAACAGCACCGATCGGATTGATGGGAGCGGATAATGCTCCGATTGAGCTGGTGGTTACCGCTCAGGATAACGAAACGGCAAATAAGGAAGCCAACAGAATTCTTGGACTTCTTAAAAAAGTTCCTGGTGCTGTAGATGCGGAATTGTCAACGGACTCCGGAAATCCGGAAGTACAGGTGAATATCGACCGTGATAAGATGGCGGCTTTAGGTTTAAACCTTTCCAGTGTAGGACAGACGATGCAGACGGCTTTCAGCGGAAATACAGACGGTAAGTTCAGAGCCGGGGAATATGAATATGATATCAACATCCGTTTCGGTGATGCAAACAGGCAGTCAATTGATGATGTGAGAAACCTGATGTTTACCAATCCTCAGGGACAACAGATCAGGCTGAGCCAGTTTGCTGATGTGAAGATGGGTTCCGGGCCGAGCTTGCTGGAACGTAGGGATAAATCTCCTTCTGTAAAGGTTAAATCCAAGGTTGTAGGCCGCCCGGTAGGAGACGTGGCCAACGAATGGGCCGCCATGTTCATGGATAATGAAAAAACAAAGCCTGCCGGAGTATCGTATATCTGGAGCGGGGATATGGAAAACCAGACCGAAGGTTTCGGTACGTTGGGAATTGCCTTGCTGGCAGCCATCGTATTGGTATATCTTGTAATGGTTTCCTTATATGATTCCTTTGTGTACCCGTTTGTGGTATTGTTCTCCATTCCACTGGCATTGATCGGAGTTATGGTGATCCTGGCCATCACCGGAAACTCACTGAATATCTTTACCATGCTGGGGATGATTATGCTGATTGGTCTGGTAGCGAAAAACGCGATCATGATCGTCGACTTTGCCAACATGAGAAAGGCAGCGGGGTTCAATACACATGACGCGCTGATCCAAGCGAACCATGCCCGTCTTCGTCCGATCCTGATGACCACCATTGCGATGATCTTCGGTATGATTCCAATTGCGATTGCAAAAGGAGCCGGAGCAGAAATGAATAACGGACTTGCCTGGGTAATCATCGGGGGTCTGACATCATCACTATTCCTGACCCTGATTATCGTACCGGTAGTATATTCTCTGTTTGACTCCATTTTAAGAAGAATGGGTAAACATGAAAAAATAGATTATGAAGCCGAAATGAAGGCCGATTACGATCACAGAGAACTCAGTGAAGACGGATTTACTCCGAAACACATCGACTAATATACCCACCTTTTAATTAACCCTAAGCGTATCAGAAATGATGCGCTTTTTTCGTCTTTAAAAGTAATTCTATAACACCTCCGTTACTTCGAGTAGCTTTTGAAAAAAGCGTATCGGGAAGTATTTTAACAGAGAACTATTGCTCAAAAACTTCTCGATACACTCCGCTTCGCTGCGTTACTCGAAGTGACGAAGGATACATTTTGAAGTCAAAAAATTTGTAATAATAAACTTACCGTCACTTCGAGTATCTTTTGAAAAAGCGTATCGGGAAGTGTTTTAACAGAGAACTATTGCTCAAAAACTTCTCGATACACTCCGCTTCGCTGCGCTACTCGAAGTGACGGAGAAGATCATTTTATGGCATTAATTTTTAAAACAAAAAGGCTTCCGGAATTCCGGAAGCCTTTCAAATATGTTTGGCCGAGGATTAAGCCTCCATAGCTTCTCCTGCTTTTCTATACACAAAACTTCCGTAAATATGCCTTCTGGCAAAACGGCTCGGAGAATCGGCATTTACCATTTTGATGTAGGTGTTTCTCGGTACACCAAGGTATTCGTAGATATTTCCGTTCAGGTGCTGTACGGTAAGTATAGCCTTCTCAAGATAGAAATCCTGGATGTTGGAAGTGGTAATTGTTTCCGTATATTCTTCTTTGTATTTTTCCTGTGTTTCCGGGTTGATGCTTACCAGGAAATGATAGGCTTCAATGACAGATTTGCTTTTTTCTTCCGCTTCCAGTTTGCCGGCTTCATCATTGATGAATTTATCAGGATGCGTATCTTTCATCGTATTCCTGTAAATGGTTTTCAGCTCCTTTAATGTTACGTTTTTATCTACTTCCAGAAGCTTTCTGTATTCGCCTAATTTTTTCATATGGTTGGATCCTTATTTCGGGATGCAAAATTAGGGCTTTTAATTTGAAATGAAGTGTTATTTAATGTTAATTATTTGTGTATCATACCTTTTGTACATGTCTGGTGGCAAAATGAAAATCGGTTGAAAGCATTTGAAAAACAAAAGTCTTTTTTTATATTTGTAAAAAGCAGAATTATGCAAAAAGAAAAATTACGTTCGATAAGAAAAAAGAAAGGGTATACTCAACAGCAGATTGCCGAGGTAATTGCTACTGATGTATCCAATTATTGCAGGAAAGAAGGCGGTGACGTGAAGATCATACATGAAGAATGGGAAAAGATAGCCAAGTTTCTTAATGTTCCTGTAGAGGATATTTATGAGGAAGAGGCAGGTGATACGGTTATCAATAATAGTAATGCAACATTTTATGATAGTCCCGGAGCAGGATCTGGTTCAGTACAAAATACTTTTAACAATCATCTAAGCATTGAGATTATTAAAAATCTGCAGGAGTATATCAGCCTGCTGAAAGATGAAGTCAAAAGGCTGAAAGACAATCAGAATTAAGTTACAAGAAATAAAAGCATCCTCGGGATGCTTTTTATGTTTTTTTGCAGTATATGGTTTCCTGAAAATTTTTTGATAAATCAAACCTCACAGGTTTTTAAAACCTGTGAGGTTTAGGCAGCGTTTAGATTTATTATTGAGTAAAAACTGAACAAATCTGATTTCTGCCTTTGGAAATAAAACAACGCTTTATGATTTTAAACCTCATAGGTTTTCAAAACCTATGAGGTTTAGGCAGCGTTTAGTTTATTAAACAGCCTTACATTTAACAATAAAATAAAAACAGGAGCCCTAAAGCTCCTGTCATTCTAATATTCTATTTTTTCTTTTTTAAATTGTCCGCTCATTTCCTTTGAGGCTTCCACCATGGCAATCAGGGCTTTTTCGGTTTCCTCCCAATGCCTTGTTTTCAGACCACAATCAGGATTTACCCAAAGCTGTTCTGCCGGGATAACGGCCTGAGCTTTTTTCAGCAGTTCCACCATTTCTTCTTTGGAAGGAACTCTCGGCGAGTGGATGTCATAAACGCCGGGACCAATCTCGTTCGGATATTTGAAATCGGCAAAGGCATTTAACAATTCCATCTGGCTTCGGGAGCATTCTATGGTGATAACGTCGGCATCCATATCGGCAATATTGTGGATGATATCATTGAATTCAGAATAGCACATATGGGTATGGATCTGGGTGGCATCTTCCACGCCGCTGGCTGAGATCCGGAACGCTTCCACGGCCCATTTCAGATAATCCTGCCAATCGGATTGCCTTAAAGGCAGGCCTTCCCGGATCGCCGGTTCATCAATCTGGATGATGCGGATTCCCGCTTTTTCAAGATCGCAAACCTCATCGCGGATGGCCAATGCAATTTGCCTGCACGTAAGCGAACGGGGCTGATCATCACGTACGAATGACCACTGAAGGATAGTGACCGGTCCGGTAAGCATTCCTTTTACCCATTTTTTGGTTAAAGACTGTGCATATTCAGACCAGTAGACCGTCATCGGATTCGGACGGTGCACGTCTCCGTAAATCACCGGTGGCTTTACACATCGGCTTCCGTAGCTCTGTACCCAGCCGTTTTGCGTAAAGGCAAATCCGGCAAGCTGTTCCCCAAAATATTCCACCATGTCGTTACGCTCAAATTCACCATGAACCAGTACATCGATTCCGATGTCTTCCTGCCAGCGGATGGTTCGCTTGGTTTCCTGTTTCAGCAGTTTGTCATATTGTTTTGCATTCAGTTCACCCTTTTTAAATTTAGCGCGCCAGTTCCTTACCTCTTTGGTCTGTGGAAAAGATCCAATGGTTGTGGTAGGAAACAGGGGAAGTTGCAGCACATGATGCTGGATTTCCTTCCTGATGGAAAATGGATGTTCCCTCCGCGTTTCTTCTTTTGTTATCACTTCTGCCCGGGCCTTTACATCATCATTATGGATCAGGGAAGAAACGGTACGGTCTTCAACAGCTTTCTGATTGTAGGCATATTCAAGTAAGGCATCATAATTTGCATTTCCGGATGCGAGTTTTTTAAGGGTTACCACTTCGCTTAGCTTTTGTTTGGCAAAAGCCATCCACTGCTTGATTTCCGGGTACAAAACATGCTCATTCTTTTCCAGATCCAGGTCAATAGGCGTGTGGAGCAGTGAGCAGGATGTGGCCAGAAAAATCCTTTCAGCCCCGATTTTCCTGATCGCTCTTTCAATGATCTGTAAAGATTTCTGGAAATTGTTCTTCCAGATATTCCTTCCATCCACAATTCCCAGTGACAGGCTCAACGTCTTCGGAAGTACTCTCAAAACATCATTCAGCTGTTCGGGACAACGGACCAGGTCAATATGCAGGACATCGGCAGGAAGCGAAGTGGCCAGGGTAAGGTTATCTTTTACACCTTCAAAATAAGTCGCAATGATCAATTTCAGATCCGGAAACTGTTTTCGGAGTTCTGCATAGATGAACTGATAAGTTTCTTTGGCTTTCTCAGTGAGATCCATGGCCAGGAAAGGCTCGTCAAACTGGATGTATTCTGCACCCTTCTGTTCCAGTTCCTTTAAGATCCGGATATACACCGGAAGTAAATTTTGAGCTAAATCCAATTTATCAAAACCCTCTTCTTTTTCCTTGCCAAGGAGAAGATACGTCACCAAACCAATGATTACAGGCTTTGCATTGATGCCCGCCTCTTTAGCCCGGATAAACTCCTGGATGATCCTGTCTGAAAACAGGGTAAATTCCTGATTTTTATAAAACTCGGGAACGATGTAATGGTAGTTGGTATCAAACCATTTGGTCATTTCCATCGCGGTGATGTCCAGTCCTTCCTGCTGAAATCCTCTGGCCATGGCAAAATACAGGTCAGTTTCTGTTTTACGGGAAGCAATTTCCTGGTAACGTGGAGGAATGGCTCCTACGGCCAGCGTCATATCGAGCACCTGGTCGTAATACGAAAAATCGTTGCAGGGAATCAGGTCGATGCCTGTTTCCTGCTGAAGTTTCCAATTGTGTAGGGTGAGGGTCCTGCCGGTTTCCAGCAGTTCATCCAGTGAAATTTTGCCTGACCAATACTGCTCGCAGGCTTTTTTGAGTTCTCTTTGGCTACCAATACGCGGATAGCCCAGAATGTGCGTTTGCATGTTCTTAAACTTTTTAAATAAAACAATTATCAAAAAGCTCTTCAGATGCTTCGCAATGCCAGCGCAGAAGGATGTAGGGATCAGCAATGATATCGTGAAAATGTATTTTCCCATACCGAACGGCATGGATCTCTTAAATGCAAATTTGTCGTGAAATTTAAATCAGATTTTTAATAATAAGAAGGCAAAGGATGAGTTAATCAAAAAAGTTCATTTGATGAAGTTTCCGACTTCCTTCAGCAGCATAGCCATTTAGCCTTTCTCTAAAAACAAAGAGTCTTCAAAAAATCTGTGCATAAAATTCAACTTCCTGAATTTAGTACCTAGATTTGACGTAAAGCCCGAATCCTAATTTTCCATTATTAAAAGCAAAAAATGAATCAATAAGATCATTATATGAAGCTTCCGATTTCCTCATTAGCAATTTGCCTTCCGCATTAAGAATAAAGAATCTTAAAAATCATTGCATAAAATTCAACTTCCTGAATTTGGTCACTAAATTTTTGACGCAAAGCTGAATCTCAATTCTTCACTATCAAAATGCAAAAAGATCACTAAGGATTATTTAATGAAGGTTCAGACTTGCTTCTTAGCCTTATCAGCTGTGCAGCTACAATGCTTTTCCCTTAAAATAAGCTATCCGAATTTAAACCAATACATTCCGGTATCATCTCTATGGCCAAAAACTCCAGACCGCGAGAGCATTGTCAATCCGGAACAGGCAGGTCTCCTGGCTTGTAACAGTTTTTGTCATCCTTCCCGTTGATACAGTGGATATGCGCGGACAAAAACCTTTGGGGTATTACTTACAGTTGCGCGACAGCCCGTGATTCTCACACGGTTCCCTATTAATCTACTTTACGTAAAACCTTTTCCGTTTGATGAAGTATGTTAAAGAACTGTTTCTGGAACAAATGTAGGAAATATTTGTTTTGAAAAACCGGATGAAACCTGTTTTGGCTCTGTTTTATTCAAATACTTTCAATAAAATTGTGTTTTTCGTCACTTATAAAGGCAGCGGAGCGAAACGTATCGAGAAGTCTGTGAGCAATGGTCTTCTATAAAACCACTTCTCGATACGCTTTACGAACTACCTGAAGTGGTGGCCATTTACATTATAAATAGTAAAAATAAAGTCAGATACTTAGGAATCCAACCGCCAGTTGTATTGAAGCTTTAATGTGCGCATCCAATTCTGTATCATCCTCCTGAGGATAATAGAATTCTTTCGGGTTGACAAAGACATTGTTGTACTTTGTCCTCTCACTGGCGCCGTCTACGTCAATATTCAGGGGATTGCCGTTTGTCTTCCGCTGTACAGTAGATAATCCTTTCGCTGTGACTTTAGATTCAACACAACCTACCAATGCACCTCTGCCCAAAATATCAAAACAAACAGCCGTGTAAATACCATTCGGAACCACCTGGCCGGGCGGAAGGATGCAGGAGTATAAAATGTTGGGAAGATTGGTAATTCCCCTTGAAACCTGAATGGAAAAATCAATATCTTCTACAGCATTGTATCGATGCTCCAAAACTTGCTTTAATCCAAGAAGTGCATCACGGATAGTCATCATTCCCGGATCATGAGTCCGTAATGGCTGCCCTTTAACCACAGGATTCAGCTGCCTGAACTTACAGATGGCATTGAAATATGAATTGATGTTTGAGTAACCGGTAATCATGAATCTAACTGGTCAATGATTTACTTTATCATAACTATTAAAACCAATATGATTGTTTTAATGCAAGATTTATTACTCCTGCTGATAAATATGCGTCAGCTTTGCCTCTTTGATGAACTGTTCTGCAGTAGTAGCATTGGTTGCATTTTTATCTGTAAGTTCAATAAAATAGATAATGGAATTCGGAAACCTGCTGTCTTTGCAGATCATCTTGAATCGCCTAACCTGTGGCCCGGCTTTCAGGAAATTAGCTTCAGTGGTGGGACCGAGTTTAACCTGATTTACATCAAAACCGGCTCTGGGATCTTTCTGAAGCTTTAAAAATCTCTTTTGGGTACGGTCTGTGGTTTCATCAATGAATTTCTGCATCTGATAATCCGTTAACAGTTGCGGATATATCAGTCCCTCTTTTAGCAGCAGGGCAGTGGTTTTATCCGAAGCGTCGTAATAGACCACTTTATCATCAAACCGGACCTCATTAATGCCGGGGATTATTTTACCGTCAAATTTTTTATAATTTTTCTTTTTATAACTGTTTTGAAAATGTTCTGTTGCTGCCTTGTCTTTCGTGCTCAGTTTTTCTGTCTTCTGAGCAAAAGCGTGTGCGCAAAAAAGAAAAGAAAGGCTAAGGGTATACCATAATTTCATGAGAAAAGATTTAAAGTGAAAACGTAAGAATTTATAAAATATTTTTAACCCTGAGATGCTGGATGAGCATAATGGTTTTCGCATCCCTGATTTCTCCGCTGTCAATCATCCGGAGGGCATCTTCATAGCTGAATTCCAGAACTTCGATATCTTCCCCTTCTTCTTCAAGACCGCCGCCTTCTGCTGTTTTCATATCCTGGGAGTATTCGGCAATAAAACAATACAGGATCTCCGTTACGGCACCGGGGGACATATAGGCTTCAAAAACTTTTTCTACGTGAGAGATTTTATAGCCGGTTTCCTCTTCGGTTTCCCGGCGGATGCATGCTTCCGGATCATCATTGTCCAGCAATCCGGCACATACTTCAATCAGCATTCCGGTAGGATTGCCGTTCAGGAAAGAAGGCAACCGGAACTGGCGGGTCAGTATTACCGTTTTCCGTTCTTTATCATAAAGCAGAATGGCAGCACCGTTTCCGCGATCATAGGCTTCTCTGCTCTGGGTCCTGACAGTTCCGTTATGCATAGTCTTGTCATAGGTGACTTTTTTTAATGTATACCATTGGTCTGAAAGGATTTCTGTTTTTGTAATATGAATTGTATTATCTAGCATAAATGGTTTGTTTTAAATAATAAAGTGCAGGTATTATCATGAGAGATTCTTATGATCTCATGATTTTTTTATTTTATCTTTTATTAAATCTTCTAAAGCATTATGGAGATCAGGAAACCTGAAACTGAATCCGGTATTCTGTATCTTTTTTGAAGAAGCCCTTGAACCTTCCAACACGGCTGCGGAGAGTTCACCGAAAATAAATTTCAGCAGGAATGCCGGTACATTCGGCATGATAAACGGCCTGTTCAGAACTTCGGCCACTTCTTTTGTGAAAGCAGCATTGGTCACATGCTGTGGGGCAACAGCATTGTAGGCTCCATCGATGGACTCGTTTTTTACTGCATATACGTACATCAGGGCAATATCATCAAGATGGATCCAAGGCATATACTGCTTTCCGGTGCCCAAAGGAGAACCAATACCATATTCTACGGGAATCATAAGCTTTTTCAACGCGCCTTCCTTTTCAGACAGTACTACTGCTGTACGGAGCTTTACTACTCTTTCTGCCAGTCCGTTTTTTTTGAATTCATCTGCAGCATGTTCCCAGAGTACAACTACTTCGCTGAGGAAATCCTTTCCCGGCGAATCTTCTTCGGTGTATATTTTTTCAGTAGTTTCTGTACCGTAATAATTGATTCCCGAAGCGGAAATGAAGGATTTTAATTTGATATTCTGTTTTTTAACCCCTTCCATAAGAAGCCGGGCAGAATCCACACGGCTGGATATCAGTTCTTTTTTTCTTTCATCTGTCCATCTTTTTTCAGAAATATTCGCCCCTGCGAGATGAATGATATGGGAAATGCCTTCAAAGGCGGCATAATCGACAG
This sequence comes from Chryseobacterium camelliae, assembly GCF_030818575.1. Lineage (NCBI taxonomy): Bacteria > Pseudomonadati > Bacteroidota > Flavobacteriia > Flavobacteriales > Weeksellaceae > Chryseobacterium > Chryseobacterium camelliae. The sequence continues at coordinate 1,667,889 of NZ_JAUTAL010000001.1, read as the reverse complement.
TTCCTTTCTTCAGATCCCACTCAAATTCATGTTCTTTCCTTTTTTTTCGGGTGAGAAATCTTACACTATAGTCTTTACTCAGCTTTTCACTCAGTTTGCGGGCAATTAATCCGTTGGCGCCGGTGATCAGGATAATTTCTTTCATAATAGGCATTTTTGTCGGGCTATCCTTGGTTTCTGACAATTAAAACAAAATCTTCTTCCAGGATTTTGTATCCGTAATCATAGATGAATTTATATTCCGAACCGTTTTTATATACTTTAAGATTTGTGAAATAATCAAAATCAAAACCTAAGCCATCAAGTTTTGACCTGGCTATTTTTGTTTTTCCTTCGGTATTCACTTCTTTCAGGATACGATAGTTTTTACGCAGTTTGTTGTTCACATTCCGCATCAGGTTGCTGGAATCTTTATTCTGCTTATTGTTATAGGCATTCCGGCAGGCATCATTACAGAATTTTTTGTCTGACCGGCCGATGATTTTTTCGCCGCATTCTAAACAGTTCATGGCTGATCTTTTTTAATAATAGGATGTGAAAGTTGGTGTTTTTTTCTCAACAGCCTCTTAAAGCGGCTGTGTGCAGGGTAGCTCCTGTTCGGAGTAAGGTTGTTAAAAAATAATGCGGCCAACAGAAGGATAAGGCAACCGCTTAAAACCGGGGAGATTACATACCAATAACCCAGCTCGGGAATTTTTCCTGTGGAGCTCACTGCAATGAGGGCTGTAGCACCTCCCGGCGGATGCAGGGTTTTGGTGTACTGCATCAAAACAATGGAGAAAGCGACTGCGAGAGGCGCAGAAAGCCAGATAATATCCGGAACAATTTTATAGATCGTTACGCCTACCAATGCCGAAATCACATGGCCGCCTACAAGATTTCTCGGCTGCGCAAGAGGGCTCTGGATCGCTCCGTAAATCAGGACACTGGAGGCACCGAAGGATCCTATCAGGAAAATGTTTTCGGTAGCTGCCAGAGAATGAGACTGGATAAAAGCAATGATGCCGATTCCAAAGAAAGCTCCCAGGAAAGACCAGAAATGCTCCTTGTAATCAACCAGTGTTTTACGGTAAATCACATACTTTGAGACTCTGAGTGTTCTTTTAATTGTTTTCTTCAAAATCTATTTTTATTAATCAATATTCAAACGTTTCATAATGGCTGACATTTTCTTCAAATTCCAGTAAAAAATTTTTATCTTCAGGATAATATTTTGCCTTTTCATAATCATCTCCAGCAAATTTCTTAATACTTTCATAAGAGTCCCACTCTGTAACGGTCAGGAAATGACAGATTTCCTGATCCCTTTTTCTCAGTATTTTTGTCGAAAGATTTCCTGAGGTGTTTTTATATTGTACGATACCTGTTTCTTCAACATATCTGAGATATTCATCAGCTTTTTCAATATGGACAATCCCATGCCATATTCTTGTAATTTTTTTCATATTTAGATTCTTTTAGTTGGTTCATTTATAATCTGAATTAAATTTTCAATGAAAGGTTGGGTATAAATCCCTTCTTTATCATAGTCAGGATCAAGGATGGTTATTTCTAACCCGAAACATCTTTTATCTACTATTAATGGCTTCAGTATCTCTTTTAAATTTTCATAATCTATTCCGTCTTCCATCCTGCTGTCTACAACGGGCATAATTTCATCTTTCAGCACATCTACATCAAAATGGATAAAAAATCCGTCAAGATTCTTTTCATCAACCATTCTCAGAAAATCTTCTGTAGTTTTTCTGAAGCCGTTCCTCCTCAGATTCTCCAGGTCAAGATAATGAATTTTTGAATTTAGGATTTCCCCTACATATTGATCATCATCCGTTTCCGCATTTCCTACACAAAAAATATGTTCTTCCTGGAAATATGGTTTGAGATCATTAATATTAGTCAGTTTTTGATGGCCCAATCCTGAAGCAATTGCCAAATCCATTCCTGCAATACCTCCACTGGGGGATAGCTTTGGCAGGATATAATCTGTGTGACCGTCAAGATAAAATAAACCGAAATTCCCAAGCTGCTTTAATGCAAGAGCACTTCCAATCAGTATACTGCAATCACCACCCAACATCAGATGAAAGGTATCTGTGTTAAAATGCTTTAGAATAAGCTCTGATTGCTTTTTTGCATATTCAATAACCTGATAAGTATTTTTAACTCCCGTTTCTTCATCAAAATCCATTCTATATTCCGGAGCTTCCAATCTGAAAATATTTTTAGGATTGATTCTTTTATGAAAACCAAATTTTCTGAACCAATCAGGAAGTTTTTTTACTCCCGGTTCTGTTTCATGCTCTTTCTTGGTGAGTCCGAGATTAAAAGGAAACTCGAAAATGTTGATATCCTTTTTCATAGGTTAATTTTATCAAATATACGCAATTATCCGTTTGCAAACGACTACAAATGAATTTAAATAGTTTTTAACCGGATCCGGGTGTGAACATCTGCAACCTTTGCAACAGAGATCCGGAAAAACAGTGAGCGTCAAGGATCTGAATACTAACTTTTTAAAATTTATATTATGTCACTAAGAAACAAAGTAACCCTGATCGGGTACACAGGAAAAGAAGTTGAAATGGTAAACTTCGACAACGGGAATGTAAAGGCTCAGGTATCGCTTGCCACGAGCGACCATTACACCAATGCAAAAGGTGAGAAAGTAGAGGAGACCCAATGGCATACGCTGATAGCCTACGGCAAAGTTGCGGATATCTTCCAGAAATATGTACATAAAGGGAAAGAAATTTCCGTTGAAGGCAAGCTGATGTACCGGTCTTATGACGATAAGGAAGGCATCAAGAGATATATTACCGAGATCAGAGTAGATGAAATACTGCTGTTAGGAGGAAAATAACCATAAAAACAGGAATGATGAAAGTAAAAGTTTTTAAAATCAGGCTCCCGGAAGAATTCCTCTATGATGATCAGAGCGCATTGGACCGTTTTCTGGCAACCCGGGAAATCATAAAAGTGGAAACGGCATTTGTACATGACGAAAACTACTGGTCTGTCGTATTGTATTTTGAAGATCTTAAAAGCTCCCAGAATACAGTTAAAGATCCGAAAACGGTAAAATATTCTGCTGCGGAAAGTGAACAGCTGAACACCGATGAAGAAAAAATCCTGGATGCTCTTAAATTCTGGCGTTCGGAAAAAGCACGGGAACAGAATCTTCCTACTTATTTTATTGCTACCAATAAAGAACTGCTTTCAGTGGCCAAATACAAACCAGCCAAAAAAGAAGAACTATTGGATATCAAAGGCTTTGGAAAACATAAAATTGAAAATTACGGAGCGGAAATCCTTGAGATTCTTGAAAGCATATGATTCTATAAAACACAAATGATAATCAGGCCGGAGTAGCTTTTGCACTCCGGCTTTTATTATGCCGGTAAGTCCGTTCAAATCACTATTTTTGCAGAAGTATTAATATTAATTATCATTCATCAATTATATAATGAAACCAGGTTTAGCAAAAGGAACAAGAGATTTTACCGCTCTTGAAGTTTCCAGAAGGAGATATATCATCAATACTTTACAACGCAATTTTGAGCTGTTCGGATTCCAGCCGTTGGAAACCCCAAGTTTTGAAAATCTCTCAACTTTAACCGGAAAATACGGAGAGGAGGGAGACCGCCTGATTTTTAAGATTCTTAATTCAGGGGATTATACAGCTAAAGTAAATCAGGAAGACTGGGAAGATAAAAACCATCAGAAACTCACTTCCCAGATTTCAGATAAGGCACTCCGTTATGACCTTACCGTACCTTTTGCGAGATTCGTGGCTATGAACCATAATACATTGACATTTCCTTTCAAACGTTACCAGATCCAGCCGGTTTGGAGGGCAGACCGTCCGCAAAAAGGAAGATTCAGAGAGTTTTATCAGTGCGATGCTGATGTGGTGGGTAGTGAAAGCCTGTTGCAGGAAGTTGACCTGGTTCAGCTGTACCTGAAATCATTTGCAGATCTTGGTGTTTCTGTAGCCATTCATATCAACAACAGAAAAATCCTTTCCGGACTGGCGGAATATGCAGGAATTACAAATCAGTTGATTGATTTCACCGTAGCTCTGGATAAACTGGACAAGATAGGAAAAGACGGCGTAACCAAAGAGCTTCTTGAAAGAGGCATCAGCCAGGAATCCATCGATAAGCTCGATTTCCTGTTCACCCAGTCTGATAACGCTTTGGAAAACCTTAGCCAACTAAAAGAAAAGTTTGTAGGTAATGAAACCGGCCTGAAAGGAGTTGAGGAGCTTGAATTTGTTCTCAACCAATCCATACAGCTTGGCGCGGATGCAAACAAACTTGTTTTTGATATTACCCTAGCCAGAGGTCTAGACTATTATACCGGGGCCATCTTTGAAGTTAAAGCTCAAAATGTACAGATGGGTTCCATTGGCGGAGGCGGGCGATATGATAACCTGACTGAAGTTTTCGGGGTAAAAAATATCCCTGGGATCGGAATTTCTTTTGGTCTTGACAGGATTTATCTGGTGATTGAAGAACTTGGGCTTTTCCCTGAAGGTGCTGACTCAAAAACAGACTATCTGTTTGCTAACTTTGGACCGGAAGGGACGCCAGAAGCCCTGAAACTGATTGTGCAGCTTCGTGCTAAAGGAATTTCGGCTGAATTATATCCTGAAAATGCGAAGATTGCCAAACAGTTTACCTATGCAGAGAAAAAAGGAATAAAGAATCTGGTCTTTTTGGGAGAGGAAGAAATCAAAAATAAAACAGTAACGTTTAAGAACCTTGAAAAAGGTGAACAGAAAACGGTTTCTGTTGATGAATTCCTGGCCTAATTGTGAAACCGGAGGAATCTGAAGGGATCGTTGAAAAATGGCTGAGAGCATGGTCTTTGTCAAGAGACCTGCCCATGCCTCAAAAATATGCTTCCGGATACCGTATCAATGTCGGGGAGCCGAAACAAAAAGTCCGTTATGTATTCCCGGAATTGAATAATGATTTTTTCTCGCTGGCTAAAACTGTTGATGAATCATGGGTTTTTCTGAAGGTATGTGCTCCGTATGAAGAATTCAGGCCCCTGATTCCTACCCATTGGATCGTACAGCCTCAGGGATACATGATGTACTGCAACAGCAGAATGAATTTCGGCAATAATGCTATGCCTGATGGTTACAGCATGGACATTCAGCGTCATAGTCCTGAAAAATGTATTGTCAGGATCATATATGAAAACAAGGAAGCTGCAATCGGAAGGCTTATTATTATTGATGGGATAGCGGTCTATGATCGTATTGTTACAGAAGAGAAACACCGGCGAAAAGGGCTCGCAAAAAAAATCATGGCTGTATTGGAAGATATTGCATTCTCAGAAGGTACACAATATAACTTTCTCGTAGCCACAGAACAGGGCAGACTTTTATACGAGTCATTAGGTTGGAAATTGTATAGTGTATACACTTCGGTGGTGATCCCATCTAATAATTAATAAAAATAAAAATGCATTATGGAAAATTATCTTGAAATCAACAGGAAATCATGGAATGCGAAAGTAGAACCTCACCTGAAATCAGATTTTTATTTTGTAGATGAGTTTATACAAGGTAGAAGTTCCCTGAATTCTATTGAACTGGAACTTCTGGGAGATATTAAGGGTCAGAAGATTCTTCATCTGCAATGTCATTTCGGTCAGGATTCTATTTCACTTTCCAGGCTGGGTGCCGATGTCACAGGAATTGACCTGTCTGATCACGCCATATCAAAGGCTGTTGAACTTGCTAAGCAATGCCGGACAGATACCAGATTTATATGTTTGGATGTATATAGCCTTCCGGATGTTTTGGATGAAAAATTTGATCTTGTTTTTACCAGTTACGGAACAATCGGCTGGCTTCCCGACCTTAAAAAATGGGCTGATATCATAACGTATTTTTTAAAACCCGGCGGCAGATTCATCATGGCAGAGTTTCATCCCGTAGTCTGGATGTTTGATGATGATTTTGAGGGAATCAATTATCATTATTTTAATGAAAAACCCATTGCTGAAACCTATGTGGGAACCTATGCAGATCCTTCTGCAGATTTGGTACAGGAGTATGTGATGTGGAACCATTCTCTGGCGGAAGTACTTCAAAACCTGCTTTTATGTAGGCTGGAACTGAAAGATTTCAAAGAGTTCGACTGGTCTCCGTATCCTTGTTTCAGACACGTGGTTGAATTTGAAAAGGGCAAATGGTGCATTGAAAAATTCGGGAATAAAATTCCATTAGTTTATGCATTGAGTGCACAAAAAAAGTCATCGTAATAAAAAATTACGATGACTTTTTCTATATATGAATGTTAAAAAACTAGTCTACTAGTTGATGGCATTTTCAGCCTGTGACTTTACGTCTTCAGCTTTATTCTGTACCTGGGAAGCTACGTCATTAGCTTTATTCTGAACTTGAGAAGCTACATCATTAGCTTTGCTTTTAAGATCATTTCCCCACTTGTTAAAATTGTCCTTTGCAGTGTTGATTTTATCTTTCACCTTTTGCTGCTCTTCAGGAGTAGATTTTTTGTATTTCCAATATGCTAATGCACCTAAACCTACTAAAGCCAATAAGCCTTTCGTTTTATTTCCCATGATTTCTTCTTTTTAGAGTTAATATTAAGATTTGTTGTTACTTATCATGTAAAATGCATGCCAAAAAACAAAGGAGATATATAAAAAAATGTTAAAATTTTATATTAGCTGAAAACTTTAAAATTTGTACCGTCAAAACTTGCAAATACCATAGTTGGATAAGAATCCTGATGATAAACATTTCCGTTGCGGTCAATAGCAATAGCTCCTGCAAAACCGTCCACTGCTTTTAATTCTTCAAAAGTCTTGTCAAAGGCCGTTTTAAGATCCATTCCGTCCGTTACCCGGGTTACGATTTTTGTAGCGGTAGCATTGCTTACAATATCTTCCCCCACACCTGTACAGCTGACTGCACAGAACGGATTGGCATAATTTCCGGCTACAGTGGCAGAATCTGAGATCCTTCCAGGGATTTCAAATCCTTTCCCTCCGGTTGATGTTGCCACAGCCAGGTTGCCATCGCTGTCGATGGCTACACAGCCTACCGTGCCTTTTCCTCCATTCTTCAGTTTTTCTTCGTACTCTTTTCTTCTCTGAGGGATCTCGGTGGAATAATCACTGAATCCGTGCTTTGCAGCATAAGATTTTGCCCCTTCTCCGCCAAGGACCCTGTCATCTTCCTGCATGAGTGCTTTAGCCACAAAGACCGGATTTTTTACATCCTGGATGTTGATGACCCCACTCAATTTCTGGGTTTTCCCATCCATAATTGCAGCACTCATCCTGATCATACCGTCACTTTGGATCTGTGAGCCTGTACCGGCATTGTATAAAGGGTCGTCTTCTAAGAGTGAAACCGCATAGGCCACTGTATCAAATGCAGAATTGGACTTCAAGTATTCAAATGCTTTTTGCGCGATGTGCTGTAAAGAATCCTGTTTCGCTTTCTTTACTTCGCTGCTCTGGTCGCTTTCCGAAAAAAAACCGCCGTGAATAATAATTTTCATAGGTGATAAGGATAAATGATGAATAATTTAGGAAGTTACATTAAAAATTTAGACAGACAAAAACAATGTGCTGAATCATTTCAGCACATTAATTCTGATTTTATAAAAACTGTTCTCTGTAACAGCCGTTATTTCTCCTGTGGTATCGGGTTGAATTGTGAATTCTCAATGGTGAGTGTTCTGGTGGTAAGGTCATAATGGTCATTCATTGACATCACATGCACCGTTAAGTTATCTATGGAAATAGGTTCTCCAAGGTTGATGTTGGTCAGGTTAGTATCTTTAATGAACCTTCCGTCTACAATAATTACCAGTCCGGAGCCTACAGCTGTCATCACATCATTATAGATGAAAAGTCCCGTATCTTCTCCAAGTCCGATTCCAAGTGTTCTCGGATTATTAACGACGGCCTGAAATAACCTGCCGATTCTTCCCCTCTGTACGAAGTGGGTATCGATAATCACATTATCAATTAATCCGAGTCCCTGTGTGGTTTTGATTTCTCCTTTCAGCAAAGCTTCGGAGCTGCTTCCCTGGTAAATCATATTTTCAGAAGCGGCAGCAGCGCCGGCTGAAGTACCGGAATAAATAAAATTCTGTTCCTGATATTTTAAAAGTATGGTATCATGAAACCGCGTTCCTCCTAAAATAGATGTAAGCCTCAATTGGTCACCGCCGGTAAACATGACTACATCCGCTGCGTTGGCTCTGGCGACCATAGCATCAGAATTGGCCTCTTCCCGGTTATGGATGTCAAGGATATTTACGTTTTTGGCACCCAGAAACTCAAATGCCTTTTTATATTCGGAACCTACGATCTGAGGGATTTGGGAAGCCGTAGTAATGATCTCAATCACAGAATTCTCCTTATGCTTGGATTCATTAATAATTTTCCTTAAGATGCCTCTTTCAAAAAAATTGAGGTTTTTTTCAATATTCTGGTCGAAATCGGTTTCTGAAAAACTCCCTTTGTTTACAGCGCCTCCGATAACGATTAATTTTCCAACGGGTTTCATCATGGCACAAATTTAAAAAATAATTAATAGTTGGGGAAATATAAGGGCAAGCAAATTGATTGTGAGGATTTTGAATTTGTTAATAATTTTTGCTCTTTTTTTTGAAAAACTTGAATGTAGTATGGTTTTTGTTATAGGGTTTTGCATTATCTTTGATAATATTATACGGATAGTTAACTAGGAAAATTTGAGTATTACATATGAAAATTGAGAAAATACAGGCACTACGCGGCCCGAATATTTGGAGTATCAGAAGAAAGAAGCTGATACAGATGAGGTTGGATCTTGAGGAAATGGAAAATTTTCCGACCAATAAAATCGATGGATTCAGGGAAAGGATTGAAAAACTGATTCCTTCACTCATCACGCACCGGTGTTCTGAAGGAAGAGAAGGAGGATTCTTCCACCGGGTAGAGACAGGAACCTGGATGGGACATGTGATTGAGCATATTGCCCTTGAAATCCAGACTCTGGCGGGTATGGAAGTCGGTTTCGGTCGCACGCGCGAAACCAAAACTCCCGGCGTATATAACGTTGTATTTAATTATATTGAAGAAAATTCTGGTATCTATACCGCAGAAGAATCCGTAAAGATCGCAGAAGCCCTGATTGTAGGCGAAGAATATGATCTGAACGCCTGTATAAAAAGGCTTAAAGAAATCCGTGAAAGAGAGCGGCTTGGGCCCTCTACGGGAAGCATAGTTCAGGAAGCGGTTTCCAGGAAAATCCCATGGATAAGGCTGGGCAACAATTCCCTTGTTCAATTGGGATATGGAGTAAACCAGCAGCGTTTCCAGGCAACAATCACCGGTAAGACAAGCTCTATTGCCGTAGATATTGCATGCAATAAGGAGCTGACGAAGAAAATGCTACACGATGCGGCCATTCCGGTACCTCTGGGGGAGCTTGTGATGCATGAAGAGGACCTGGACAGGGTCATCAGAAAAATAGGCTATCCAATTGTGCTGAAGCCATTGAACGGAAATCACGGAAAAGGAGCTTCCATCAACGTTACAGATTGGGAAAATGCCAGGATAGGACTTGAACATGCCCAAAAGTACTCTCAGAAAGTCATTGTTGAAAAATATATTACCGGATATGATTTCAGAATCCTGGTCATCAACAATAAAATGGTAGCCGCTGCCCGAAGGGTTCCTGCACATATTATAGGAGATGGTGAACTTAATATCCAGCAGCTTATTGATAAAGAAAATACAGACCCGAGAAGAGGGTATGGACATGAAAATGTTTTAACAGATATTGCCGTAGATAAAGATACTCTTGAATTGCTGGCCAAACTTCAGTATACCATGGATACGGTTCCTCAGAAAGGGGAAGTAGTATATCTTAAATCTACCGCCAACCTTTCTACCGGAGGGACTTCCATTGATGTTACCGACATGGTGCACCCTGAGAATATCACAATGGCTGAAAGAATATCTAAAATTATCGGACTGGATGTATGCGGGATCGATATCATGGCGGAAAACTTAACCCAGCCCCTGAAAGAAAGCGGTGGTGCCATTATTGAAGTCAATGCTGCTCCGGGATTCAGGATGCATCTGGCTCCTAGCGAGGGACTGCCGAGAAATGTAGCAGCACCTGTTGTTGATATGCTGTATCCGCCGGGAAAACCATTTACCATCCCGATTATTGCCGTAACTGGAACCAACGGGAAAACCACGACAACCAGGCTTATTGCCCATATTGTTAAAAGCAATGGACACCGGGTAGGCTTCACCACTTCTGATGGTATTTATATTCAGAATACAATGCTGACCAAGGGCGATACCACAGGACCCGTCTCAGCTGAATTCATTCTGAAGGATCCTACCGTTGAATTTGCAGTCCTGGAAACTGCCAGAGGAGGAATCTTACGTTCCGGACTGGGTTTTTCACAATGTGACATCGGTGTATTGACCAATGTTAAAGAAGATCATCTGGGTATGAATGATATTCATAACCTTAAAGATCTTACAAGAGTAAAAAGAGTAGTGCTGGACAGCGTTAAAAAGAACGGCTGGAGCGTGATGAATGCCGATGATGAGTATTCCATGAGGATCCTTCATGACATCGACAGCCAGGTTGCTATTTTCAGTATGGACGAACATAATCCCCATATCAGAAAATTCGCTAAAGAAGGAAGGATTACGTGCGTATACGAAGAAGGCTTTGTTACCATTAAAAAAGGTGATTGGAAAATAAGGATCGGGAAAGCAAAAGACTTTCCGATTACTATGGAAGGAAAGGCAAGATTCATGATCCAGAATGTTCTGGCAGCCAGTTTAGCCTGCTATCTCCATGGCTTCGGCATCGAAGATATTTCCAATTCCCTCAGGACCTTTATCCCAAGCGCACAGCTCACTCCGGGAAGACTGAATATTTTCAAGTTCAAGAATTTTAAAGTGTTGATTGATTTTGCCCATAATCCTGCCGGTTATGAAGCAATTGAAGATTACCTGAAAAATGTAGAATCCAATAAGAAGATCGGGATTATTTCCGGTGTGGGAGACCGAAGGGATAATGACATCCGTGAATGTGGCAGGATTGCAGGAAGGATGTTTGATTATATCATCATCAGAAATGAAAAACACCTGCGCGGAAGGACAGAAGATGAAATCAACGGACTGATTATTGAAGGAATCCAATCTTCGGGAAGGGATGTCAGTTATGAGATCATTCCTAAGGAAATTGAAGCATTGAAACACGCGATCAGCATGGCCGAAGAAGGTACCTTTATCACGGCGCTGAGTGATGTTATTTCAAATGCCATCGAACTTGTGCAGGAATATCAGACACGTGAACTGCTGGAAGACGGTAAAATACTTTAAATAACCCTAAAAAATTCCGGGCGGATTCAAAGAATCCGCCCGGAATTTTTATTTTAACAGGATGAATCTGCGTCCATGGATCTATCCAGATTATATTGCTTCCCAGATATTCTGAATCTGCCTCATTTTCTTAAAATAGAAATACAGCGGGATTAGCTCGAGCCTGATGGTAAAACTGATATGATCTACCGTAAACGGAATGAAAAACATCATGATTACGCATATGGCAATACCTAAACCTGCATCAGCAATCGCGGCTTTCACTGCCCATTCCTGTTCAAACCATAAACCGTACGCAACAATACCTTTGAAAACAATAAGGCTGATGACGAATATCCCGGCAGGTGAATACATCTGTGTGCTTTCGATGCCGTAAATAGACAGATTGGTATGATCCGAAAACATCAGGCCTTTCAAGGGTAAGAATACGGCTATTGTACCCATTACGATAAAGATCCATATGAAAATTTTAATCCAAACAGGCAATAGTTTTCTTCTTGCGTTCGGCTGATAGATTTTTTCAAATTCTTCAAAAGTAGATTTTTCCTCCATTAAGTATGTAGATTTAAAGTTGATGTCAGATCTGTTTCAAAGATAATATATTTTGCTTTCCGGAAAAGAAAAGTTCTGGTATTTTTCAAATATTAATGAATTATCTTTTATTTCTCAATAACTGTAAAGCTGCATTCATAAGCAATTACCCTCTACCGAAGAAATAGCAACTGATAGAAAATTTAAGGAAATCAATCGATAGAAGCAGTGTATGTTTATTCCTTTATAAAAAAAGCATGAGAACTTCCGATCCAGATGGCATCCTTCTTATTGAAGCTTACATTAACCATATCCGCTTTGGTCATCCTTGCCAGATTATTGAGCAAAACAGGTCGTTCTTCATCTTCATGCCATACATAGAGCAGCCGGATTTCCGCTTTTGAATAATCACCGTTGATATCCTTGAATGCCGGTTCATACTGTACCTTTCTCTGCAGGATATAATTTTCCTTATCCTTAATAGCTTCTACAACAGCGGCAGCAGGGTGGAGGTCTACACCGGACCCGGCAAAGGAAAACAGGGGTTTCAGGACAAAATTGCCCAGATCCTCGTAATCCGGAAACTCATGAAGGAAATAGCTTTTCGGGACAAGCGGATGCTTTAAAAGGGGTAATATGAATTTTGAGATCTTAAAAAACCAGTTGGGATGGGTTACCCACTGAACATCGAGGTCTTCACGGAAATCAAAGCCTGCTTTAAGATCAGGAATATGCTCCAGCTCATCAAAGATAACGCGGTTGTAGATCCTCCTGATCTCGGTTTGTTTGCCATTATTGTCATAGAACAGTTTCCTGCCTTGCTTTTTGATCTGGGTAAGGCATACCGTTTTAATGCCCAGCATATTTTCAGTACATAAGAAATCAATCGCTGTTTTCTGCTGTTCAGGAAAAATTTCGAGGAGAATAACGTGTTCAGGAGATTCATCTCCGAGAATGACTTTTTTTAAATGATGGATGTAGAGCTCCTCCGGCATGTCATTCCTGATTTCTGAAAGAAAAGGATATGTTTCACAGAACGCATCTTCATACACTTTTTGGAAAGTGTACAGGGAAGGGAAAGCCTGAAGTTCAATTAGCCTGGGAACAACAGTCCCTTTTTCATCAGCACAAATTCCGAAGTCAATGGTGAAAAAATGAGGGTGCTGTGTATCGTTCGGCACATTGTATCTTTCAGGTACCGCCTTACGCAATATTTCAGGTGCAATGGCTTTGATCTGATCAATGATGCTTTCAGCAGCCTCAGTAAGCTGAATCTTCAGTGCATGGCTCAGGAAAACAGGACTTTCTGAAATTCTGAATGCCGGTTCTGTACCGCTTTTTTCTTTCAGGATGCTTTTAAGTTTTGCATACTTTTCCTGTGAAAATTCCCGGTTGAACTGTTCTCTGTATTCTTGGATCATATGTTCAGGCGTTTACAACAAAATTTTTTCTGGTATATTTTTTACAGTGTGGCCGGATTTTCAGTAAGCTCCGGCCCGTTTCAGGATACTTTTAACCGCAGACTGAAGGAAGCCTGGAAGGATCTGTGCCTGTGTCAGCATGATTTTATCTTCGTCGTCCATCCTGTCCAGCGTTTCAAGGTATTTTTCGATCCCGAAGTTTTCAATCATAGCGTTTTTATTCTTCTCATCCTTAAGGTTTTCAAGCATGCCTTCAGGATTAGCTTCAGGATGAAACTGGGTGCCGAAAATTTCATCAGAAAAGCGCACCGCCATAACAGCTCTTTCCAGATCGATATGGGGGCGGGATTTTTCAATGGCCACTATTTTCATGCCCAGCTCCTCCAAGCGTTGATAGTCCGGTTCAATAAACTGATACGCCCTGGAATCTACCGCAAAAAAAGGGTCCGGCAGATTCATGAACAAAAATTCAGTTTCACCTTCCTCTGTCTTGTGCACGGGCATGATGCCAAAAGAATAAGATTTTCTTTTGCAGATATTGCCCAGCCTCCAATGGATGGCTGCCAGCTGAAAGGAATGGCAGATCAGAAACAGGTATTTCTTCTCGGAATGAGTCCGGTTATGGTTAAAAATAGAATCCAGTAATCCGGCGAAACGGTCTTCCCATTCCAGGCCTTCCCGGTGTGGGTCTCCCGGTCCTCCGGAAGATATGAAAATATCAAATGCCGCGGCATCCGGCATCTCATTTTTGTGCCGGACATCAAATGTTTCAATGCTTACGTGTTCCCCGGATTGCTGCCGGAAAGCTTCCGAAATCTCGAGGATGTTCTTGAATCCCTGATTGATATGGTTGTTGTTCATATCCAGCAGGGCAATGCGAATATCGGTCATGCTGATTCGTGTTTCTGCAAAGGTATTAAATATTATGAAGCAGGGAGGCCGTGGGTGATTCCATATTCAGTTTCAGAAATCATATAATCAACTACTTTGGTCAGGTCTCCTGTTTCCCTGAAAATGCTCAGCTGACGGTCTGCTCCGGTTCCGTATTCAAGGATTTTCCAGGCATATTCCACTTCTTTCCTGCATCCTAGCTCATCCACCACATCATCAATAAACTCAAGAAGCTCTTTGAGGAGCACCGGATAAGGAACAGATTCCTCCTTTCCGAAATCGATGAGGTGCGCTTCAATACCGCTCTTGGAAGCCCTCCATTTGTTTTCGTTCAGCAGAAGCCTTCTGTAGCTCCTGAAGCTCAGGTTTTGCTGGTGCAGCTTATAAATTTTTGCCACAAGGCTTTGCATGATGGCGGCCAGGCATACGGTTTCATCAATTCTCATCGGCATGTCACAGATCCTGAATTCTATGGTAGGATAGAAGGGATGGACACGAAGGTCCCACCAGATTTTTTTTGCATTGTCGATGGTTCCTGTTTTTACCAGCAAATCTACATAGCTGTCAAACTCTGCAAGAGAGTTGAAATAACTTGGGATTCCGGTACGCGGGAATTTCACGAAAATTTCCTGCCGGTAAGATTTAAAGCCGGTATACCTTCCGATCCAGAACGGCGAATTGGTGGACAAAGCATATACATGCGGAAGGAAATACCGCATCACATTCTGTATCCGCACACCTTCTTCCCGGTTTGGGATCCCGATATGGACATGCAGCCCAAAAATTAGATTTTCACGGGCGACATCTCCCATATCATCTACAATTTTGGTATACCGCTCTCCCTGGGTTATGGTATTGGCAGACCAGTGTGAAAAAGGATGGGTTCCGCCTCCGGATACCCTAAGTCCCTGTTCATGGGCAATCTGGATCAGATGCCTACGAAGGTTGGTGAGCTCCGTTCTGGCTTCCTGGATATTCTGGCAGATGCCCGTTTCCATTTCAATCATGGATTCATGCATCTCGTGCTTTAGATTCTCACTGAGGATCGCCTTTCCGCCTTCAATGATCTTGGAAACATGGGAAATGAGATCACGGCTTTCCACATCGATGATCTGATATTCTTCCTCAATGCCTATGGTAAACTGATGCTGCATAAGATTTTCATGTTAATTTGTGTTCCGTATTCTTATTTTTCCATCGAATCCTGTACAAAAGTTCCCCAACTGATGTGCGCTTCTCCTGGAACGTAATCTTTTGCCTTTTCTATGGCAAATTGAGCTG
Organism: Chryseobacterium camelliae; assembly: GCF_030818575.1. Classification (NCBI taxonomy): domain Bacteria; kingdom Pseudomonadati; phylum Bacteroidota; class Flavobacteriia; order Flavobacteriales; family Weeksellaceae; genus Chryseobacterium; species Chryseobacterium camelliae. The sequence continues at coordinate 1,652,371 of NZ_JAUTAL010000001.1, read as the reverse complement.
CATGCTCTACGATCCACTCAAAGTTCTCTTCCCCTACAGAATTCCTATCGGCATCCGGGGCAGGATTGCAGAAGTCAATGGCGTAAGGAATCCCGTCCCGCACGGCAAATTCTACGGTATTGAAATCGTAGCCCAAAGCTTCGTTCATCAGAATTGTATAATCATGGATGGTTTTCAGCAGTTTCTCCAATTCTTTGCCTTGGGTCTGATGCGTGGTTGCATACCTGAGATGCGTAGGATTCCGCGGTTCGTAAGGCATAATGTGCACATGTTTTCTGCCCAGGCAATATACCCGGTAATAATCTGTAAACACAATTTCTTCCTGAACCATCATGACCAGCTGTTCCGTTTCAGAATGCTTACTCCAGAGATCCTCGGGACTTTCCACGCGATAAACATTCCGCCATCCGCCGCCATCATGGGGTTTCATGTAAGCCGGAAAACCAATGTAATCAAAAATATACTCCCAGTTATGGGGATACTTCAGGTTTCTGAATGAAGTTTCCGAAGTATTTGAAGGCCTCTCAAAAGACGGTAACAGTACGGTTTTCGGCAAAGGAATTCCAAGCTTGGTCATCAGAGCGTTATTGAAAAACTTTTCGTCTGCACTCCACCAGAACGGATTGTTGATCACATAAGTTCCGTTTAATGCTGCATTTTTAAGATATGCCCTGTAGAACGGCACATCATGTGAAATCCTGTCGATGATAACCGCATAGCCATAATCTGCGCCCTGTTCCAGTTGATCGATCAGTACAGGTTCGGCAGTGATTTCTCCTTTTCCGAGTTCATTCACCCGATCGATGAATGCCCATGGGAACGTATCTTCCATGCCGAATAAAATACCCACCTTTTTTGCCATAATTGTTGTTTTTATATTAATATTTTGATAATCCATTATCAGGAGAAGAAACGTCCCATAAACATAGGGAAAACCATTCTCCAGAGTGGCCAGTCATGACTGATCCATTTTCTTTCGTCATACCAGAAATCAATGCCTTTGGATCTCAATATTTCCGCCATTTCAATATTCTTGTCCCTGCAGATATCCTGGTCTGAAGTGCTCAGTACAATATGCATGTGCTTATACTTCCATGCTGCATCATTTTTTACAAATTCATTGGGACAGTTGAAGTACACAAGGTCATCAGAATAGCCATCCATAAAATTTCTGATGCTGAAAGCACCCGAAAGGCAGATCAGGTGAGAAACCAGATCCGGAAACCTGAATGCAAAATTAGCAGCATGATATCCCCCGAAACTTGCTCCTGCAACAGCTATGCGATGGGTTTGATGAAGTTTCTGTATATAGGGTACAAACTCCTGAATCAAAAACTGGATATACCGTTCATAATTTCTGATCCTGTCCTGCGGGGGAATGTTATTATCATAAAAGCTGCTGCTATCTATGGTCTGGATGTTATACAGCTTTATTTTTCCCTGTTCGATCAGCCAGTTGACACTTCCGTTCAGGTGGAAATCATTATTCTGAGTATAGGATCCCTGCGAAGTAGGAAACATAATGACCGGATAACCATAATGCCCCGTAATTTCTACAGGGACATGCATATTTAAAATATGCGAATAATAATCAGAATGTTCTATATGAGGCATGGCAAAAGATTAAGGTTCATTTGGTTTAACTGGTCGGCTTTGTTTTCGGAGGAAGGATGCTCAGCATTTCTGCCTGTATCCTGACAGCTGCATTGTTCAGCTTTTCCTGGATGATGTCCGGATCATCCGACCGGTATACAATCCCGATGTGATGGTCTATAGGAAGGAATTTTACGGCTTCTTCAGATTCAAAATCACGGTAATCCGGGTTTTGATCTTTGATGAGCGCAATAATCAGTCCTGCATAGTGTCCTGCCGGATCAGCTATCTTATATTCCTTGTTTTTTAAGAGTGCATCTTCAATCCTGGCCCATTCACGCCAGATGTTGATATGGGTGGCTGCCTCCACCAGGTCGGGAATATGCGCACCTCCCACTCTGGATGACGTTTCCAGGAAATACCATTTCCCATCTTCTTTTCCTTTGATGAATTCTGTATGGGTAGCGCCGTTTTTTAACCCGAAGGTTTTAAGCAACAGACTGTTCAGATGGTTTAGATCCTTGAAATCTACGGAATCTTTTCCGAGAGTCTTGGTCATGAATACACCGCCTTCATGGGACACCTGCATCGGAGGGGCAAGATACTGGGATGCGGATGTAAAAACAGTGCTGTTATTGTATGTAAGACTGTCAACATGGTACACATCTCCCGGCTTGAAGCTTTCCAGTAAGAAAAGATGGCGTTCATCACCGAGGGCGTTCAGTGCCTCCCAGAGCTCATTTTCCGACCGGATTTTCCTGATGCCTGAAGCGGAAGCTTCAGAACGTGGTTTCAGAACCCAGGGAGCCGGTACTCTCTGTGTAAAATCATGGATCTCATCATTATTAAAAACAGCTGTGAATTCCGGAACCTCTATGGCAGATTGTTCAGCCTTCTGCCTCATGGCGAGCTTATCCCTGAAATAACGGTGGGTTGTCTGTCCCATGCCCGGAATACGAAAGGTTTCACGTACGAGCGCTGCTTTTTCGACATCATAATCGTCCAAAGCGACAACGGCATCTGCCTTCCTGGTCTGCATGAGGTAAGAAAATCCCTGCACAAGATGATCGAGGTTCCAGACAGAGGGTTTCGTTTCAGGCATGTAGAAGGTTTCTTCAATGGCATGCCATGGCCAGTTCTTGTCCTTCAGATTTTCTGAAGTGATCAGGATAACCCTGTTACCGAGTTTCTGCATTTCATCCATGAAATCATAACCCTTGTAGTAGCAGGAAATGCATACAATGATTTTCTCCTTCATATCATGTTTTTTAATATTTGGTGAATTTTCAGAAATGAAAAGCTGTTAGGAGTGGTAATTCAATAACAAAACTTCCGGGAAGTTAATGATCTGAAAATTCATATCAATGATACAGAGAATTTTTGTAATACCCTAATTTTTAATGATAATTTTCAATTAAATCAATCAGCAGCTGGACTCCGAATCCGGTCGCTGCTTTTTCTTTGGCATAACCAACATTTCCGAACGCCACGCCGGCAATATCAAGATGAGCCCATTTTGGATGGCCTTCAATGAAGTGCTGCAGGAATTTAGCTGCTATAATGCAGTCGCCAATAGGTTTCATAGAGATATTTTTGATATCTGCTACGTCCGACCGTATATCTTCGTTCCAGATGTCCCACAAAGGAAGATTCCATAAGCGCTGATGTGTTGCTTCACCGCTTTTCAGCAACAGGTTTTGAAGCGACTCATCATTAGAGAACAAGGCTCCACAGGTATCTCCGAACATCCTAACAGCACTTCCGGTTAAGGTAGCCAGATCAATGAGGAGGTCAGTGGTGTAGTTTTTAGCAAGATAGGCAAGGCTGTCAGCCAGGATCATCCTTCCTTCAGCATCCGTATTGAGCACTTCGATGGTTTTACCGTTGTAAGCCGTTACTACATCACTGGGAAGGAAAGCCTTTTCAGATATGGCATTGTCTGTTACAGGCAGTATAGCAATGATATTTACCGGAAGCTGCATCTCGGCAGCATAGATCAGTGTTCCTAAAACAGCTGTAGCTCCTCCCATGTCAGATTTCATGTAATGCATATTATCGGGATTTTTCAGGGAGATCCCGCCGGTATCAAAAAGCACACATTTTCCGACGAGGCCGAATGTTTTTGCGTTTTTAACATTGCTCTTGTATTCCAGGATGGTAAAGGCGGCATCATAGGCGCTGCCCTGATTAACAGAAAGATAAGCCCCCAGTCCCAGTTCTTCACATTTTTTCCGGTTGAATGCCGTGTATTTAAAATCGTATTTCTTCGCCGTATTTTTAAGATAAGTGCTGAATATATCTGGTTTTTTAAGGTTAGCAGGTTTGTTCAGCCATTCCTGGCAGGCGGTTTGTCCATTGCATAACGCATAGGCGCGCTGTGCAATGATATCCAGTTTTTTCTGGCTGATATTCTGGGAATGTATTTCAAATGCAGGATCCCAAACTGCATGTTTTTTCTCGAAAGGATATTCGTATGTCCCGATAAGAAGGCCTTTGACCCACTCTTCAAACTGTCTTTCACTCAGGAAATCAGCTAAAATCAATGTCGGTACGGCTTTCAGGGTTGCTTTTTGAGTCTGGGAGAATTTTACCGCAGCCTGCTGGACCTCAAAATTCCGGATATCCGCTTTTCCTAGACCGATAAAATAGACGATGCCCTCTTCATGCACATGGATAAAGACCTCATGTTTTTTTCCGTTAAAGAATGCAGAGATGCCAGGATTGAAATTTTTGTGCACTTTGGCCCACTCTTCTTCGCTGAAGAGATGAAATACCTGGGCGTATTTCCTGTTTTTTTTATTGATCAGTTTCATAGGATTGTTTTTTAGCGCTTTGCTGTTGTGGCGGAACTTCCGCGGGATTTTCGCTGTTATCATAGAACAGCCATTCTATGGCTCTGGGGAATTCCCGGGACCAGTAGAACTCGCTGTGGGTTCCTTCAGGGTTGATGCTGGTACGAAACTCGAAGTCAAACAGCTTATGGTCTTCCCATTTCTTTAGGGATTCTTCAAACATCTGTATTCTTCGGACCATCTTAGATCCTTCCTGGCCGCCACCATACAGGTAAATTTTAGTTTTGAACGGTACCCTGAAATTCATCATCGGAAAATTATTGTTCGGTTCCACCCATAAGGAAGGTGAGAAAATCAGCAATTTTGAATAGACTTCAGGATAGAGGAAACCGCTGTAAATGCTGATGAGTGCTCCCAGTGAGCTGCCTCCGATTCCGGTATTATCCCTATCCTTCAGTGTTCTGTACTTCTGGTCGATATGAGGTTTCAGGGTATCCGTGATAAAACGGATGTATTTTTTGCCTTCCGAACCGTTGGAAATATGGTCATTATCAAAAATATATTCTTTAATTCGGTCTTTGCTTCCGTGGTCTACAGCAATAACTATGAGGTCTCCGCGGCCATATTCTGCCAATACAGATAGTTTTTTATCAATTTCCCAGTTTCCGTATTCGCTTCCTTCATTAAAAAGGTTTTGGGCATCCTGAAGGTACAGTACAGGATATTTTTTTTCAGAATTGTAATAATCATGGGGGATAAGTGCCCAGATCTTACGGTAGCGGTCAAGCTGTGGGATATAAAATTGCTCCGAAACCACTTCCACTATAGGAAAGTATTCTTTTTTAAAAGGACCCCAGTTGAGTCTCCAGTTTTCTACGGTATCGGTAGTTTTACCGGCCGACTTCAGGACTCTTCGGTTAGGGGTGATATTGCCGCTGTTATCCAGTTCAACATTTTCCCATCCTCCCCGGGTAAATTTGTATTCTATATGGTCCGGTAAAGTTGCAGCATCTTTTTCAATATAATAAATGCCTGAATCCAGAAGTGTCATTCGGTAACGCTCGTCCAGGGGGTTCCAGCTATTGAAATTTCCGGTGATGTAGACCGGCCTTTCATCCTTTTCACCGGTATGCAATTCAAACCTCATCATAAGCGTTTCATAAAAGTTAACCGTTAAATTTATGAAAAACTTTATAAAGAAGGGCATCCGAATCCACAAATCCCTCAAAGTAAAAATGATATATTTGAGAAGCCTTTGATGCATGCAAGCAGTACGGTAAATATTCATTAAAGATTAACAATTGGTGATGATATTTTTCGTATTTTCAAGGAAAATATAATACAAGATCACAACTGATGGATTCGGTTACAATACACAGTCTTTTTACGGAACAAGATATTTATCTTTTTAAAGAAGGCAAACATTATAAGCTGTACGATAAATTCGGGGCACATTCCATAGAAAACGACGGAATACAGGGTGTTTATTTCTCTGTCTGGGCGCCCAATGCCGCAAAGGTTTCTGTTATTGGGAATTTCAATAGCTGGAATCACCGTGAGCACGTCCTGTATCCCCGATGGGATGGTTCAGGAATCTGGGAAGGGTTCATTGCCGGGCTTACCTGGGGAACTTTGTACAAGTATGCCATAGAGACTGCGCATGGTGAAATCCTGGAAAAAAGCGATCCGTACGCGCTGAGCTGGGAACAAAACCTGCAGGCCGCTTCGCTGATTTCAACAACCTGGTATGAATGGGGAGATGAGGAGTGGATGTCCAAACGTTGGGAAAAGAACAGTATCACGGCACCCATTTCAGTCTATGAGATGCATCTGGCTTCCTGGATGAAAAATGAGTACGATCCTGAAAAGGTTCTTAACTACAGGGATATTGCTGATAAGCTGGTTCCCTATATCCTGGAAATGGGCTTTACCCACGTGGAATTCATGCCTCTGATGGAATATCCGTATGATCCGAGCTGGGGATACCAGATTACCGGTTTCTTTGCTGCCACATCGCGTTTCGGTTCTCCTCAGGACCTGATGTACCTTATCGATACGCTGCACAAAAACAATATCGGTGTGATCCTGGATTGGGTGCCGTCCCATTTTCCCGGTGATGCCAATGGCCTGCACCGTTTCGACGGTTCTTACCTTTACGAACATGAAGATCCGAGAAAGGGGTTTCATCCCGACTGGAAATCCTATATTTTCAACTATGGAAGAAATGAAGTTAAATCTTTTCTGATTTCAAATGCCATGTTCTGGCTGGACCGCTATCATGCTGACGGATTGCGGGTAGATGCCGTAACTTCCATGCTTCACCTTGATTATTCCAGGAATGAAGGGGAGTGGGAACCCAACATCTATGGTGAAAATGTGAATCTGGAAGCCAAAACTTTCCTTCAGGAATTCAATACAGCCGTTTACGGAGTGTTCGGCAACAGCATCATGACGATTGCCGAGGAAAGCTCAGATTTTCCCATGCTTACCAAGCCGGTCTATGCCGGAGGGGTAGGCTTCGGAATGAAATGGATGATGGGATGGATGCATGATACCTTAGATTATTTTAAGGAATCCCCTTCGGACAGAAAATTTTATCATCATAAGCTTACTTTTGCTTCCATGTATGTATTTAATGAAAACTACATGATGCCTCTATCCCATGACGAAGTGGTACATGGGAAATCCAGCCTGATTTACAAGATGGCAGGAGATGAATGGCAGAAGTTCGCCAATCTGCGCGCACTGTACGTTTATATGTTTACCCACCCCGGCGCAAAGCTTTTATTCATGGGAAATGAATTCGGGCAGACCCGGGAATGGAATTTCCGGCAGAGTTTGGACTGGCATTTGTTGCAATACAGCGTGCACAAAGGATTGCAGGCATTGGTAAGAGATCTGAACCATCTGTACAGAACTGAGAAAGCAATGTATGAGAGCCAGTTCAGCAGTGATGGCTTTGAATGGGTACAGGCCGATGATCAGGACAACTCCGTGTATATCTATCTTAGAAAAGGAAAAAATAAAGATGAAGTATGCATGGTCATACTTAATCTCACGCCCAAAGTTATGGATTATAAGATCGGGGTTGATGCGGGAACGCACTGGAAAGTAATTTTCAATTCCGATGATGAACAGTATGCAGGGAGTGGCGTGCATCCCGACATTTTCCGGGAGGATCAAGAAGACTGGATGAATCACCCGAAATCCATCAGCATCAGAATATCCCCTCTTGCCGGAATCGTGCTGAAAAAGAAAAAGGAAAAAACATACCCGCAAAAAAGAATTAAATTACACAAAAGATAAAGTATAATGGTTATTTATCATCTCAGTACGGAGTGTTATCCGGTGGCAAAAGTCGGTGGACTGGCGGATGTCGTAGGAGCACTTCCCAAATATCAGAATACAATTGAGAATATTTATGCAAAGGTTGTAATGCCCTGGTATAACAAACCTTTTGTTCATGAACATGAATTTGATGTTGTTTTCGATGGCTTTATCCATCAGGGGTCAAATATGCTCCGGGCACTGGTCATGAAAGAAAAGACCAATGCATTGGGATTCGAATTATATATGGTGAAAGTTCCCGGTCTTCTGGACAGGGACAATCCTTATGGCTACCAGGATGAAAACTTCCAGTTTATCGCGTTTCAGCATGCCGTATTGCATTGGCTTAGCGCAATGCAGATCCGCCCGGACGTATTGCACTGCCATGATTATCATACCGGCCTGGTGCCTTTCATGATTGAGCATTGTCCGGAATTTTCCTTTTTAAAGGGAGTAAAAACCATCGGAACCATCCACAACGGTGAATACCAGGGGATGATGAGCTGGGAAATGGCGAAATACATGCCGGGGTTCGATTCCTATCAGTGGGGCCTGCTGGACTGGAACGGGCTGATTAACCCTCTGGCTTGCATGATCAAATGCTCGCATGCCTTCACTACGGTTTCACAGGGATATCTTGAAGAATTGTATGTAAGTTTCCATGGCCTGGAACATCTGATCCGTAATGAATATGGAAAGGCTTACGGTATCATCAATGGCATTGATACAGAAGTGTGGAACCCCGAAACGGACCCGATGCTTGACTATAATTTCAACATCCGCAATGCCGTAGAAAAGAAGAAAAAGAACAAGGAAAAACTCTGCAAAGAATATGGTTTACGGCCGGAGCTTCCTCTTTTTGCCTTTATCGGAAGGTTTGCCACCGAAAAGGGAGCTGATCTGCTGCCGGATATGGTCTGGAGGAGCATTACACAAACAAGCGGAGCATTAAATGTTATGATCCTGGGATCCGGTAATATGGCTATTGAGAATAAACTGAAGGAATTCGATTATGTCTATTCCAATTTTGCAGTAGATCTGGGATATAAGGAATATCTTTCCCATAAAATCTATGCTTCTGCCGATTTTCTGCTGATGCCATCAAGGGTGGAGCCTTGCGGCCTGAACCAGATGTATTCTATGAGATACGGAACGGTTCCGGTGGTACGGTATACCGGAGGGCTGAAAGATACGGTACAGGATGTTTCCACAGGCGGAGCTGGCCTTAATTTTACTTATCCTGGCGTAGACGATATTGTTAACGCTATAGAAAGGGCTTTGAGCATTTACAGCCGTAAGGATATGATGAACAGCCTGATTCATACCAATATGAGTTTTGATTTTGCCTGGGAGAAATCGGCAGAAAAATATATTGCTTTGTACAGAAAGTAATCATGTATAGAGGAACCGCTTGTTTATTGCTATGTATATTCTTATGTTCCTGCAGGAAGGAAGTAATGAAAGACAGTGCTGGATATTACAGGATTTTAAGTTATGGGTATCCCAATTTAGCTGTGATAGAAGCCATGGACGGAATTTCTTATAAATGGAAGATAAAACATGATATAATGGCTGAATGCTCGGTTAATCAGAAGTTAATTGACAGTATCAATACCGTTAACAAGGCTACCTATGCTGCAATCGAACAGGAATACGGAAAAGACTGGAGGATAAGATATGATCAAGATATCAGAGATTTTCCGCTGACGAGTGCAATGGTTATGGATATCCTCATCACAAACAGCATGTTCAGGAAAGAATTGGAAAAATATTGCATTAAAATTGATAATGTAGACAAAATGGTAAGAATGTTGAAGGGTAATAGGTATGAGGTCATCATCTACAAAGAAGAACTTAAAGCTAATAACAAAAGATGCTTTACGGTGCATGTAGATACCGGAAGCAGAACAGTAAACTTAATAAAATAAACGCAAGATATTTATGAAACGCAATGTAATTTCCATTGTTTTAGGCGGAGGCAGGGGAACCAGATTATTCCCACTTACATACACCAGATCAAAGCCGGCAGTACCTATCGCCGGAAAATACAGGCTCGTGGATATTCCCATTTCCAACTGCCTGAATTCCGGATTAAACAAAATCCTTGTTTTGACGCAGTTTAATTCAGCTTCTTTAAATTCGCATATCAAAAATTCGTACCATTTTGACATCTTCAGCAAAGGTTTCGTAGACATCCTCGCTGCAGAACAGAATGTAGAGAACGAAAATTGGTACCAGGGAACGGCAGATGCTGTGAGACAGTCGATGAAACATCTTGAAAAGTATGATTATGATTATATTTTGATTCTTTCCGGAGACCAGCTTTATCAGATGGATTTCAGGGAAATGCTGGATTTCCATATTGAAAAGGGAGGTGATGTAACCATTGCAACCATTCCCGTAAATGCCAAAGACGCTACAGGTTTCGGAATCTTAAAATCAGATGATGAGGGGAATATTACTTCTTTCTATGAAAAGCCATCATATGATGCATTGGCTGATCTCAAATCCGAAGTTTCCGATGAAAATAGATATCAGGGGAAAGAGTTTCTCGCTTCCATGGGAATTTATATTTTCACAAAGAATATCCTGAAAAAAATGTTTGAAGAAGGTGCAGGAGATGATTTCGGGAAAGATATTATACCAAGCTCTATCGGAAAATATACGACACTAAGCTATCAGTATGAAGGTTACTGGACAGATATCGGTACTATTGAATCGTTTTATGAGGCCAACCTGGATCTCTGTCAGGACTTTCCTAAATTCAACTTATTTTCCACTTCACCTATTTATACAAGGGCGAGAATGCTTCCGCCATCCAAAATCAATGGTTCTTATGTGAGCAAAGCGGTTTTCGGGGACGGATGCATCATCATGGCAGACAAAATAGAGAATTCTGTAATCGGTAACCGGATGAGAATTGACAAGGGAAGTACCATTGTTAACTCCTATGTAATGGGTGCGGATTTCTACCAGACAACAATGGATATTGTTTCCAATGACAAAAGCGGGTTCCCAAATATGGGAATCGGTAAGTACTGTTACATAGAAAAAGCCATTATCGATAAAAACTGCTATATCGGAGACAATGTCAGGATCATAGGCGGAAGGCATCTGGAAGATGGTGATTATGGGACTTATGCCGTTCAGGACGGTATTGTAGTTGTGAAGAAGGGTGCCGTTCTACCTCCCGGAACCCATATCGGATAAGAAATTAACATACAGCGATAACAAGAGTGATCAGATATTGGTCACTTTTTTTATTTGTCTTACTTTTGTGTGATGCGTGTTTTCAGAATCCTAAGTGTACTTGTCATTATCCTGGTGGGAGCTTATGCCCTTTCCATGTATTATTTCGTTGATGAAAGCAAGAGCTTTACCATCGAAAAAGAAATTGATTATCCGGTAGAGAAAGTTTTCTCCCAGTTCAATAACCTTCAGAATTTTACCCGCTGGAACAACTTTTTCAGCAGCTCTCCTTCCATTGATATTGATTATTATACGCCGTATGAAGGGCAGGGAAGCTCCATAAGTTACGTAGATCCGAAAAATGAAACGGATGGCGAAATGTTCATCCGGTATGAAAATCCCGGCAAAACCCTTCGTTACCAGCTTTTTGAAGACCGAAATGAGAACCCTACTTTGGTTGATGTAAAATTCAAATCCCTTTCGCCGCAGAAAACAAGCATTACCTGGCGGGTACATACCCCTAAACTTTCCCTGTTCAGGAGGGTAGAGAATTTCTGGACGGAAGACCGCTTTGCAGACAATATTGATAAAAGCATGGCTAAGCTCAAAAATGTGCTGGGGAATAAAGTTGAAAAAGACAATCAACTGGCTTCGATAAAGTATGACAGTATCATGGTGGAAAAGGACGAATCCCAACTGCTGTTGGGGGTCAACGTAAGTGCTTCAAATAAAAAAGATGCTTTATACAAAAACATTGTCATGAACTATAATAAAGTGTACAATTATGTGACGATGGACCTGGGTAAGAAAGATGATGAATTCGGGTATGCTGTCCTGATAACGGATGCCGACAATTATAAAGATAAAGAAGTATCTTATTTCATTGGGATTCCGCTTTCCAATAAAACCGGAGTTACGGATAACAATTTCAGTTTCAGGACTATTAACGCGACGGAGAATTATGTGATGTACTATAAAGGAACCTATGCAGGAAGGGTAAAAGCCATCCAGCAGCTGATCCAGCAGGCCAAGAAAGATGAAATGCGTTCCGGAGACATCCGCCAGATGTTCATAGAACGCCCTCTGGATGATCAGGAAGTCAATATGAAACTGTCGCTCTCTGTCTATAAATAGTTTCCGTATCCATAGTTTTTTTAAATGGTTTGAGCCTGTGCCACCTCGGTTTTTTTTATTACATTTGAAGATTAATTCTACAAACAAATTTTAATAACAGATAAACTGTAATAATGGACAGATTTTCATTCCTAAACGCAGCTCATTCTCAGTTAATTGAGGATTTATACCAACAGTATTTAAAATATCCGGACTCTCTCGAACCATCGTGGAAAGCCTTCTTTCAGGGCTTCGATTTTGCTTTGGAGAACTACGGTGATGAAGATAATATCCAGTACATCCAGGCACCTGCTGCCCAATCATCTCCTGCAGTAAATCAGATGGCTCAGGCTGTATCCAACGGAGAGGTTCCTGAACATATTAAAAAAGAGTTCAAGGTTGTTAACCTAATCGAAGCATACAGAACAAGAGGACACCTGTTTACCAAGACCAACCCGGTAAGGGAAAGAAGGCATTATACGCCGACTCTTGATATTGAGAATTTCGGTCTCAGCAAAGAAGACCTGAATACTAAGTTCAACTGCGCAACAGAAACCGGAATGAAAGGCCCTGCTACATTGCAGGAACTTATCCACCACCTGGAAAATATCTACTGTGATTCTATCGGGGTAGAATATATGCATATCAACAATGTTGAAGAAAAAGACTTCATCAAGCAGTGGCTGCAGGTTAACGAAAACCATCCGAACCTTTCCGCGAACGAAAAAACGGAGATCCTTCTGAAACTGAACCAGGCTGTTGCTTTTGAAAATTATCTTCATACCAAGTTTGTAGGCCAGAAAAGATTCTCGCTTGAAGGAGGGGAGACCCTGATTCCTGCACTGGACCAGCTGATTTCAAGATCATCCCAGCTGGGTGTGGATGAAGTGGTTCTGGGAATGGCTCACAGAGGTAGGCTGAATGTGCTTTCCAATATTTTCGGGAAATCTTATAAGCAGATCTTCTCAGAATTTGAAGGAAAAGAATTTGAAGAGGATGTATTTTCCGGTGACGTGAAATACCATTTAGGTTCTTCTAAAAAAATAAAGACTGCTTCCGGAGAGGAAGTATCCATTAACCTTACTCCGAACCCTTCTCACTTAGAGACGGTGGCCGCACTCGTAGAAGGCATCTGCCGAGCTAAAGTAGACGATAAATACAAAGGTGACTACTCCAAAATTTTACCAATCGTTATCCATGGTGACGGAGCTATTGCCGGACAGGGGATTGCTTATGAAGTTGCCCAGATGATGACACTGGAAGGCTACAGAACAGGAGGTACCGTTCATATCGTAGTGAACAACCAGGTATCTTTCACCACTAACTATGCCGATGCAAGGTCTTCAACTTACTGTACCGATATTGCCAAAGTAACAGAGTCTCCGGTAATGCACGTAAATGCAGACGACGCTGAAGCCGTAGTACATGCCATCCACTTTGCCGCAGATTACAGGGCTAAATTCGGGAAAGATGTTTACATCGATCTTTTAGGATACAGAAAATACGGGCACAATGAAGGTGATGAGCCAAGATTCACACAGCCTAATTTATATAAACTGATCTCCAAGCATCCTAACCCGAGAGAAATTTACAAAGACAAGCTGATCAATGACAGCGTTATTTCCGATGATGTGCTTAAAAACATGGAAGTAAACTTCAAGCAGCTTTTAGATAAAGATTTTGATGCCTCCAAGGAAATCGAAAAGAACGTTATGGATGTCTTTATGGCAGATGACTGGACGAATTATCCTATTGCCAAAAGAGGAGCTGTTCTGGAAAAGGTTGATACGCAGTATGATCTTGAAAAACTAAAGGAACTGGCCATTAAAATGTCCACACTTCCGGCAGACAAGAAATTCATCAATAAGATTACAAGACTTTTCGAAAACCGTATCAAAGCAATTGAAGGCAATTCCCTGGACTGGGCTCTAGGGGAATGGCTGGCCTATGCCACCCTGCTTACGGAAGGACACAATATAAGGATTTCCGGTGAGGATGTGGAAAGAGGAACCTTCTCCCACAGGCATGCAGTGGTAAAGACAGAGGATACGGAAGAAGAATACATCCCGTTAAGGCATGTTTCAGAAAACAGGTTTGATGTATATAATTCCCACCTTTCAGAATATGGTGTGCTTGGATTTGATTACGGATATGCGATGGCCTCACCGAATACTTTGACGATCTGGGAAGCACAGTTCGGGGATTTCGTCAATGGAGCGCAGATTATTGTTGACCAATACCTGGCTGCTGCAGAAGAAAAATGGAAAATCCAGGACGGACTGGTAATGCTGTTGCCACATGGTTCAGAAGGACAGGGTGCAGAGCATTCTTCAGCAAGACTGGAGAGATTCCTTACTCTCTGTGCCAATGAAAATATGGTGGTTGCCAACATTACATCTCCGGCCAACTACTTCCACCTGCTAAGAAGACAGCTGAAATGGGGCTTCAGAAAGCCGCTGATCGTTATGAGTCCGAAATCATTGCTAAGACATCCGAAAGTAATTTCTCCGCTTGAAGATTTTGCTACGGGTTCATTCCAGCCTATTCTGGATGATACGACAGCAAATCCTGATAAAGTTGAAAAACTGGTACTGTGCTCCGGTAAACTTTATTTCGAACTCCTTGCGAAGAAAGAAGAGCTGAATGCTGAAAATGTAGCATTGGTGAGATTTGAGCAGCTGTATCCTTTACAGACTGACGTGATTGAACAGATCTTCAGCAAGTACGGAAACAAAAAACAACTGATCTGGGCTCAGGAAGAGCCGGAAAACATGGGTGCATGGTCTTATATCCTGAGAAACTTCAGAGATACGGGAATCCAGGTGATTGCGCCTGTACCAAGTGGAGCACCGGCACCGGGAAGCCACAAAATGTTTGAGAAAAATCAGAACTTGGTTATCAACAGGGTTTTTGACAGAGAAGATATGCCTGCTAAAAGACCGGTAACCGCTTAATTAATAACAATCCATTAAAAAATAAAAAATACTCGATATGTCAGTTTTAGAAATGAAAGTTCCTTCACCGGGCGAATCAATTACAGAAGTTGAAATTGCAACCTGGCTTGTGAAAGATGGTGATTATGTAGAAAAAGATCAGCCAATCGCTGAGGTAGACTCAGACAAAGCCACCCTTGAATTGCCTGCTGAACAAAGTGGTGTAATTACTTTAAAGGCAGAAGAGGGAGACGTGGTACAAGTAGGCCAGGTCGTTTGTTTAATTGATATGGATGCTGCTAAACCTGAAGGAGGAAATACTGACGCTGCCCCGGCCGCTGAAGCTCCGAAAAAAGAAGAAGCTCCTAAGGCCGCTGAACCGGCTAAACAGGAAACACCTAAACCAGCCGCTCAGCCAGCAGCTGCAACACAAACCTATGCTACAGGTGCTCCTTCTCCTGCAGCAAAGAAAATTTTAGACGAGAAAGGTGTGGATGCAGCTCAGGTATCCGGAACCGGAAGAGATGGCAGAATTACTAAGACTGACGCAGAACTGGCTGCTGTTCCTGCTATGGGAGGAACTTCTCTTACTGCAACGGGTTCCAGATCCACTACTACCACAAAACTTTCTGTTTTAAGGAGAAAAGTAGCTTCAAGATTGGTTTCTGTTAAGAATGAGACTGCCATGCTGACTACTTTCAATGAAGTGGATATGTCTGAAATCTTCAGAATCAGAAAGCAATATAAAGATGAATTCGCTCAGAAACACGGAATAGGTCTTGGTTTCATGTCTTTCTTCACGAAAGCGGTAACCAGAGCCTTACAGCTGTATCCTGACGTGAATGCATCCATAGATGGTGATTTCAAAGTGAATTATGATTTCTGCGATATTTCCGTAGCCGTTTCAGGTCCTAAAGGATTAATGGTTCCGGTATTGAGAAATGCAGAGAATATGACTTTCAAAGGGGTAGAAGCCAACATCAAGAACCTTGCTGAAAAAGTAAGAGACGGAAAGATTACCGTAGATGAAATGACCGGAGGTACCTTTACGATTACCAATGGAGGCGTATTCGGTTCTATGCTTTCTACACCAATCATTAACCCGCCACAATCTGCTATTTTAGGAATGCACAATATCATCCAGAGACCGGTAGCGGTAGACGGACAGGTGGTGATCCGTCCAATGATGTATGTGGCGATGTCTTATGACCACAGGATCATTGACGGAAGAGAATCTGTAGGGTTCCTGGTGGCTGTAAAAGAAGCTATCGACAATCCTGTAGAAGTATTGATGGGAGGTGATGAAAGAAAAGCATTAGAACTTTAATTTTTCATCAATATCATATAAACTTATAATCTCGCCTTGCAAAAGGCGAGATTTTTGTATAGATTTGGTAAAATACCTGTTATGTTCTCAAAAACGACTTCAAACATTAAAGTTTCAGTGGTTCCTGAATACGACACTAAAAACAGTTATCCCTCGGAAAACCGCTATGTTTTTAAATACAACATCACCATAGAAAATTCAGGTAATTTTCCTGTTAAGGTTCTGAAAAGGAAATGGCTGGTTTTCGATGTAGGGTTCGGCTATACGGAAATTGTGGGTGATGGGGTGATTGGCCTTACGCCTGAGATTGCCGTGGGTGAAAAATTCGACTATTTTTCCAATGTCATGCTCCGTTCTGGAGTAGGCAACATGAGCGGAAAGTATCTTATCAGAAATATGGAAACGAATGAAAATTTTGAAGTGGATATCCCTAAATTCAATCTGCTTTCGGAAGTTTTAAGCAACTAAATAACCTAAATAGGAAGGTTAAAGTTTTTTAATCTTCATTTTCATCAGGTCATGAACTTCATCATTACTCGTAAGGAATAATTTTTCAAAGGCCAGTAAAGAGATTTTAGCACATACTTCAGCATCAGCACCGGCACGGTGGTGGTTAAATTGAATCTGATGGTATTCAGCCAGGTGTTTCAGGCCATATCTTGGCAGGTAATTCCACGACTGTTTTGCCAACTGGATACTGCACAGATAATTCAGCTTGGGAGAAAACATTCCGTAATGGCCCAGGCATCCTCTTAGCACTCCGGCATCAAAGCTTGCATTATGGGCAATCATGAGAGTTCCGTACATCATTTCTTCAGCTTCATACCAGATTTCATCAAAGGTAGGCGCATCCTGTACATCTTCTGGATTAATGCCGTGAACTGCAATATTCCTTGGATTAAAATAAGGAAAGCTTGGCGGTTTGATCAGCCAGGTCTTTGTCTCCACAATTTTAGAGTCCTGTACAATGCAGATGCCCATCTCACAGGCAGAGCTTCTCTCGTGAGTGGCTGTTTCAAAGTCTATAGCGCAGAAATCCATTGTGTAGGGTTATGAATTAGGGATTATGAGTTATTTTTCTACCTGAGAAATGTTTAAAGATCAGCCACCTGGACTGGTAGAATTTTTTTTCCTGATGGTTCTGTCTCCGTTTCCATGTTCCCGGGATCTGTCCGTAGAAGGCGAAGTGTGCCCTTACTACAGCCCAAAAGTGCGGGAAACCGTATTTAAAGCCGAAATAAAGCGCAGCAAAGGCATCGAGGCACATTCTTAAAAACAATGTCAGAATAAGCTTGGGAAAAGGCATGTTTTTAAGCAGCATGGAAAGATTGTTCCGGATGTTCAGATAGGTCTTTGCCGGGCTTTGTTTATTTAGCGTACCGCCACCTACATGGTAGACCCGGGACTTCCCAGTATAATAAATCTTTTTTCCTAAGTTGATAAGCCTCCAGCACAAGTCAATCTCCTCCTGATGTGCAAAAAATCGTTCGTCAAAGCCCTGTTGCTCCCGGAAATCTTTCACCCGGATGAAAAAACAGCAGCCTGATGCCCAGAAAATTTCGGTTTCGTCATTATATTGGCCATAGTCTTGTTCCAGGTCATCAAAAACCCTTCCCCGGCAGTAAGGATAGCCTAAATTATCTATAAGGCCTCCTGCGGCGCCGGCAAATTCAAAATATTCCGGACGTTCATATGACAGTATTTTTGGCTGTACAGCAGATACTTCCGGCATGGTATCCAGTAACCTGAGAATAGGTTCAGTCCAGTTTTCCGTGACCTCCACATCAGAATTCAGGAGACAGTAATACTCAGCCTCTATAGATTTCAGCCCCTCATTATATCCTCCCGCAAACCCATAGTTTTTAAGGTTGCGTATCACTTTTACCGAAGGAAAATTCGCCTCAAGGTAGGCTATGGAGTCGTCTGTGGAAAGATTATCTATCACATAAATATCTGCATCCTGAGTATAACGTACAACGCCAGGCAGGAATTTTTCCAACCAGTTCCTCCCGTTCCAGTTAAGGATGACAACAGCCAGTTTTTGCTGTATCTGAGCCATAATTGTTTAAATCATGTTTTTAATTGAATCTTCGTATTTCCACTTGCGGTGCGACCAGAGGTAATTATCCGGATGTTTATGCAGGGTGTTTTCCAATAGTTTATGAAACTTTTTCACGACTTCATGTTCCTGGAATTTCTCGCCGTCAGGATAGATCCTATGGTAATTAACCTGGTAAAATCCCCGTTTTACCTTTTTCATTTCACAGTAGATAAAGACCAGGTCCATGCGGGTGGCCAGTCTGTCATAGCCTGTAAATACAGGAGTCTTCTGGTTCAGGAACTCAGTTCCGTAAGTAATGTGTGCAAAGTGCGGAGTCTGGTCTGCCACAAACATATAGGCAGAGCTTCCGTCATTTTTGGATCTGAATATATTCAGGATTACGTCATTGGCTTCAAGAGCTTCATTCCCGAATCTGTTTCTCAGCTTTTTCATCTGGTTTTCCCAGAAATTGCTGTTAACCTTGCGGTAGACGGGATGGCAGTGGTCCTGCGGGACAATGGTGGCCAGCGCGTTAATCCACTCCCAGTTGAACACGTGCCCGGCCAGAAGAATGATGTTCTTACCTTCTGCTTTGGCTTCATGAAAAAGTTCCTGATTGATGTGCTGCATCCTTACCCTGGATTCCGTTTCGGAAATACTGAAAGATTTTATGGTCTCTACCAGGTAATCCGAAAAATTCCGGTAGAACTTCTTTTTGATATCACGGATTTCAGTTTTGCTTTTATGCGGAAATGACCGTTCAAGATTCCGGGTAATGACATTCTTTCTGTATCCTATAATATAATAGTTCAGGAAAAAAATGATGTCTGAAAAAACATACAGGATTTTCAGGGGAAGTTTTGAGACCAGATAAATGATTTGGATGAGAAAATTCATAAAACGTACAAATTTACGCATTATAAAATTATGGTGCCCTTTTTGCTGCAAATAAGTATTATTTTTTTACATTTATACAATGAAAAAGTTATCATTAATTGCTTTCTTGAGTTTCAGCGTTGCCGTTTTCTCACAGAAAGTGAACGGCAGTGCGGAAAATAAAAGCAAAGTCTCAAATACCGTAACAGCTAAGGCTGACGCAGAGAATGAAGCCAAGATGAAAGCTGCTCAGGAAAAGGCACAGCTGCCTAAACCCTACGATGCAAAAGCAGATGCGGAGGCAGATATTCAACGGCTGATCGCAAAAGCAGGAAAGGAGAATAAAAATATAATGATCCAGGCAGGAGGAAACTGGTGTATATGGTGCCTGCGCTTTAATAATTTTGTGCAGACCACTCCGGAACTGAAGAAGTTGGTGGATGACAATTACCTGTATTACCATTTAAATTATTCCCCTGATAATAAGAATGAGAAGGTATTCTCACAATATGGCAATCCCGGGGACAAATTCGGTTATCCGGTATTCATTGTACTGGATAAATATGGTAAGATGATCCATATACAGCCAAGCGATGTTCTTGAAGAAGGTAAGGGGTACAGTTTAGAGAAAGTTAAAGCATTTTTTCAGAGCTGGACATCAAAATCATAAAAAAACCGGGATCATCCCGGTTTTTTTTATTTTAATACAAGAAGGCATCTTTTCTGTTATTATTAATTTTCAGGTATCTCATACCAGTTGGTACCGTCACAAAAGAATTCTGAAGTAAAATAAACGGAAACATAGGTATTGGCAGGAGCAACAGAATTTCCCGCATACATGGACCCTGAAGGTGTTCTAGCATTACAGGCCCAGTTGGTACCACCCTGAAAAGAAGTATAGGAAATTTTAAATTTTACTCCGTTTCCCGCAGTTGCAGGATCTGGTAATGTTAAATTGATGGTTCCCGTATTATTTCCCTGTATGGCTGCCCAGTCGAAAAGCAGGATACCGCCTAAATCCGCTGTGGTTACGGTGTAATAATTATTACCGGTAGTCATTGTTATTTTTTTGAATGGTATTGAGGAGGAGCTTCCGCCGCCTGCCGCCGCCCATGTCCCGTCTCCCCGGAGGAAAGTGGTAGAACCCGGTGTACCTGTTGCTGAAATTTTGCCAATGGTTACGGACTGATTGGCCAGCTTCGCTGTAGTAATTGCATTGGCTGCAATAGTGGCTGCTCCGCTCTCGGTAATACTCAGGTCTCCCGTTACCGTTTTAGGCGTTTGTGGCGCATAAGGGGATGTTGCTGATGTAAGGTAAACCTGGCCACCCGCTGAACCGCTGGAAAACCCCTGGCCATTGCTTCCGTTACAGATATATCGTGTATCAGTGATTTCTGAAGCATCGAGAGTTCCGTTTCCGTCGTTGTCAAGACCGGTTTCAATTTTTAAGCCTCCGTTACTGCAATTGTTGCCAGCAGATTCCGGTGTGGTTTTCACCAAAGCGTTTTTGCCGTTGTTTCCTCCGCCAAGATTTGCTAGAACTGATCCGGAAGCCGTACCGTCATCATTTACGGTAAGCAGATTGGTCCCTGCTGAATTTTCAATTTTTAAGCTTTGGGTAGTGTTGTCGGCGCCTTTTCCTTTGAGGTGCAGGGTAGCCGTTGGGGTAGAAATATTGATTCCTACATTTTTTTCATACTGAGCATGCAGGAAAGCTATGCTTCCCAATAATAGAACTCCTGATAGATGTACTTTCATTAGCCGGGTTATTATATTTTTTTAATGATAAAAACTTTTAAGTATGGTCATCTAATCACAGTCTTTGTTATAAAGTGGATACCATTTTTCCTAAAAGATGTGACAAAAATATCGAAAACAGGAGTTTCTTTGGGCCGGGTTTCAGGGAGGATTTTTATCGGGTGGGCCTGACGTTATATTATGTATATTCCAGTTGGTATCTGTTTGTTTTTTCAGCATGGGCGCAAATAAAAAATGCTGCCTCCGGAGAGGCAGCATGGTATGTGAATATACTATTCTGCTTAATATTAAGCTTCTTCAGACGGAGCTTCTTCCTTTTTAGGAGCAGCAGGAGCCTGAGGTGCAACAGGAGCATCAGATACAATATCAAATTCGAAATTGTACTCAACATTTCTGTGAAGTCTGATGTTTGCAGTAACTTTACCGGTTCTCTTGATGGTGTTCCCTGGAATTTTGATGTATTTTTTCTCTACAGAAACACCAGCTTTTTCAAGAGCAGCAGAAAGATCTGCATTGTTGATAGATCCGAATAATTTATCACCTGAACCTACTTTTGCAGGAATTGTGATAGATGTTTTCTTTAATTGATCTACGATTCCGTTAGCTGTTGCGATTAATTTAGCTTCCTCCTCTTTTCTTGCTTCTAAAGTAGCTTCAAGAGCTGCTCTGTTTTTAGGGGTTGCTAAAAGAGCGTATCCTTGAGGGATTAAGAAGTTTCTGGCATAACCAGGCTTTACGCTTACTGTATCAAACTCAAGTCCTAAGTTTTCTACGTCTTTTTTTAGGATAATGTCCATTGTTGTTGTCCTTTTTTTAGATGTTAGAAGTTAGATGTTAGAAATTTAGATGTATGGCAGTGCCTCTATCTTAAATCTGTATCCGAAATCTAAAATCAAGTTAGAATTAATGATGTATTCAGCAACAAAAAGCCAGAAGCGGAGTGCTCATGGCTAATTGCAATATTTTTATTTTAATAAGTCAGCTACGTAAGGAAGCAATGCAAGGTGTCTTGCTCTTTTGATTGCAGCAGAAACTTTTCTCTGGTATTTCAAAGAGGTTCCGGTATATCTTCTTGGTAAGATTTTACCCTGCTCGTTTACGAACTGTAATAAGAAATCAGCATCTTTGTAATCAACGTGCTTAATTCCGAATTTTTTGAATCTACAATATTTCTTCTCAGATTTTGTATTGATATCAAGCGGAGTAAGGAATTTTACTTCAGATTCTCCTCCAGCTGAGGCTTGTTTAGCCATTTCGTCTATTGCCATGTCTTGTCTTTTTTAATAAAATTGGGTTAATAAATTAAGCTCTAGCTGCTTTTGCCTTAGCTCTTCTTGTTACAGCGTACTCAACAGCATGCTTGTCTAGTTTTGTAGTAAGGTAACGGATCACTCTCTCGTCACGTTTGAATGCCAATTCAAGATCAGCAACAACGTTTCCTTCTCCTTTAAACTCAATCAGCGTGTAGAATCCGTTCTTTTTCAGTTGGATCGGATACGCAAGTTTCTTTAATCCCCAGTTTTCTCTGACAACGATTTCGCAGTTTCTTTCTTTTAAAAGATCTTCAAATTTTTTCACTGCTTCCTCCACCTGTGCGTCAGATAGAACGGGAGTTAAAATGAAAACAGTTTCGTAATTGTTCATAATGTAAATAAATTTAGTAATTATTTCGAGGTGCAAAAGTAAGGTAATTTTATAATCCATACAAGTTTTCAGTAATTTAATTGCACTTTTCCGTATTTTCGTATTTCTTAATAATGACCATGAAAAACAAAAATTATATTGTACCGCTAATGTGCCTATGTTCACTATGCTTTAGCCAGGATAAAATCCAAATGAAAAATGGTGAGCAGGCTGATGTCAGAATTATTGAGGTAAACCCGGATTTGGTCACCTATAAGGAGATCGATAACACGGATGGGCCTCTTCACTCTATTCATAAATCGGATATTTACCAGATCATCTACCAGAACGGAAAGACCGATGTTTTCGGAAAATATGCCAATGCTGAAGAAGCTCGGCGTTTCATCGGTAATGCCATCAACGAATTCGGGATTGACAGAGATTATGATTGGCAAGGGTTACGGGCCGAATTTGAAGGCGGAAGGGTTAAAATCAATTCCATCAATAAGAAAGGGCGTGTTGTGGATGAAGGTGATTTCTGGGACCTGGATAAAGTGATTAAATTCCATAAAATTTCATTAAGAAGCAACAATATTTGTTACCTGAATATTGTAACAACCCGATTTCGGGGCTCAAAGTCTGAAGTGGATAAACTGGTTATTAAAATGACCGATTATCAGGCTGCAGAAGGCGTATTGAATGCAATGAAAGACCTGCAGCTGATGCATAAAGACTAATCCTTTTGATCTTCCGCTCTTATCTCTGCCAAAAAGCTCATTTTTAACAGGTCATATAGGGAATGCCGGCTCACCAGAATCGATGCAATGGAAGAAATCATCCCAGCCAGCATCAGATGAAAGATCAGGGAATGCCTGTCGGTCATTTCAAGGACAATGATAGCAGAGGTAAAAGGAGCCCTTGTAATTCCCGTCAGAAAAGCCACCATACCGCCAAGAACCACAACGTTGGTTTCATGTGATGTTAAATGAAGTGCGCCCGAAATTACAGAGCCGATGCTGGCTCCGGCTGTAAGGGCTGGAGCAAAAATCCCTCCGGCTCCTCCTGAAGTGAAAGAAAGGGCAGGACCTAAGATTCTAAGTACGGGAATATACCATTCTTCGTGCTTGTTTTCAGTAAAAAGGATTCGTTCCATGATTTCTTTTCCGGATCCCAGGATTTCCCGGCTGATGAATACAGATACAGAAGCGATCATCATGGCACAGCCAATTAAAAACCATATTTGAAAACGGTCAGATTTCAGGGCCTTCTTTTTCCAGGAATTGATCTTCATCATACTTACCGACAGCTGGCTGGCCAAGATGCCGGCAATCCCTGCCACAAGGATGATCGGGAACATCACCATCAGAGAGACGTCATTCGTCTTGGGATAACCGAGATAAAGATAAGAGCCGGCAAGCGTTTGTGCGGTGAGTCCTGCAATAATTACAGCGGTGAAGAGTGCTGTCTTGAAGTAATTGATATGCGTTTTAGACAGCTCTTCCACGGCAAATACAATTCCACCGAGCGGGGTGTTAAAAGCAGCGGCAAGTCCTGCTGCAGCACCTGTCATGATCATATTCTTTTTGGAAATCTTCGGCCACCATTCCGGTAGGTATTCGTTTACCTTTCTGAAAACCGATCCGGCAATCTGAATAGTCGGGCCCTCGCGTCCGACGGCACCACCGCCGATCACCAGGACTACCGACGAAAGGATTTTAAAGACAATGATTTTTAAACTTAATAAACTTCGGATTTTCCGGTGCTCCTTAGGATTGGCCAGTTCCACGGCAGCCATTACCTGAGGGATTCCGCTGCCTTTGGCATTAGGCGCAAACTCTTTTACCAGCCACCAGGACAGGACGAATCCCATAGGAGCCATAATAAAAATCATCCAGTCGTGCCAGTTCAGGATGAAATGCAAAAGGCTCTCTCCCCATGCGAAGATCTTAGCATACATCACTGCTATAAAACCGGTAATCACAGATCCGATCCAGAACGGGATAGCCTGAAGCAGGTTATGTTTCAGCTGCTCATTCCTGATATTGTCAAATGATCTCCTGATGCTTTCGCGAAGGCGGGTGATGTATTTCAGCATTGTCTTTATGGTAAAGGTAAAATGTAGCGGTGTTAAAGGTCTGTTATATTTTTTTTGGTTCAGGTAATCTTCCGGATTTAAATTCCGGGAGATACAGTTTGATTAAAGATAAAATTATTTTAATGATAATTCAAATAAAAAACCTCCGGATTTTCCGGAGGTAGTCAGTTATGATATTGATGATCTGATATTAATAATCAATTATTATTCATTTTTTAGTATTTATATCTCTGTGTTCAGATCCCAGTTTTCCAGGTAATCGTGAACATGTTTCAGCATCATTCCTCCTAAAGATCCGTCCACCACTCTGTGGTCATAAGAATGGGACATGAACATCAGGTTTCTGATGGCAATGACGTCACCGTCCGGAGTTTCAAGAACAGCCGGTTTTTTAACGATCGCTCCGATGGCCAGAATGGCAACCTGAGGCTGAGGAATAATCGGTGTTCCCATCAGGTTTCCGAAGCTTCCTACGTTTGAAATAGTGTATGTTGCGCCCTGTGTATCTTCTGGCCTTAGCTTTTTATTTCTCGCCCTATAGGCTAAATCATTGATGGCTTTTGCCAGTCCTGAAAGTGACAGTTGGTCAGCATTTTTAATAACCGGAACAATAAGGTTTCCGTCAGGAAGCGCTGTAGCCATACCGATATTGATGTTTTTCTTCTTGATGATGTTTTCTCCGTTTACCGAAACATTGATCATAGGGAAATCCTGGATGGCTTTCACGACAGCTCTTACAAAAATTGGCATGAACGTTAATTTTTCGCCTTCACGTTTTTCAAAAGGAGCTTTGTTTTTATTTCTCCATTTTACTACATTGGTCACATCCGTTTCAATAAAAGACGTTACGTGCGGAGCGATCTGCTTAGCCTTAACCATATTTTCAGCAATAAGCTTTCTCATTCTGTCCATAGGAATGATTTCATCGCCTGCGGCTGCTGTTACTGTAGATGCAGGAGCAGAAACGACAGCATGCTGTGGAGTAGCAGGTGCAGTCTGAACTGGTGCGGCTTGTTGGGATTGTGTCCCTCTGTTGGCTACGTAAGCCAGAATATCTTCTTTGGTAATTCTTCCTTCCAGGCCGTTACCTTGAATGGATTTAAGCTCAGATTCGGAAATGTTTTCCTGTTGTGCAATTGATTTTACTAGCGGAGACAGGTAAAGGTCACCTGAAAACTCCGTTTTCTGACCTGAAGTAGCTTGTAAAGGCTGCTCGATGGCCTTAATTGTTTCAGTGTCCGGAGTGTCCTGATGAGCAGCTGATTCTGCAGCAGGTTCCTCAGAAACGGAAGTTCCGCCTTCTCCTTCAATTTCTAAAATAGCTATGGCTTCACCTACTTTGGCAACTTCGTCCTTTTGTTTTAAAATTTTAACAATCTTTCCCGAAACCGGTGTAGGAACATCTGAATCTACTTTATCTGTTGCAATTTCCACTACAGAGTCATCTTCTTTAACGCTGTCACCCTCATTAAATAACCAGGTGATAATTGTCGCCTCCATAACACCTTCTCCCATGGAAGGAAGCAATAATTTGTATTCTGCCATTTTTAAATTTTAGATTTTGACAAATATATAAAAAAAAACGATTTTTTTATGAAATATTTAATTTTAGGAAAATTCAATATAAATATTTTCTCCAACATTCAGTCCGAAAAGTGTTTTTGCTCCGTTCTTCCGGCTGCCTTTATAAATGGTAAGTTCCAGCAGCTGGCTGTCATTAAAAATAGCCGCAGACTGCCCGTGGAATTCAGTTTCCCTTTCCCAGTCGGACACAACTTCCGTGTGGCTGGAAAAGACCCTGGAAAGGCTCAGGTTGCGGAATTTTATGGTAAAATTGTCGTAATTCTTACTGATGGTTTCAAACAGGTCCTGATTGATATTGGAAATAATATTTCCGAAATTATCAATATAGGTCACTTCCCCGATAATCATTTTTTCAGATTCATTGAACACTGGTTTTGGAAAAAGCAGCTGCTTGGCAGTATCTATTTTCCTCCCGATCACTTCAGGAAGCCCTCCGTTGGCCAGATGCACCGCAGCAGGGACGAGTATGTCGGTAGAGGTGAAGTTAACGATATCGTCAAATCTGTTGTTCAGTGTAATCTCATAGATGCCTTCCGGTTTGATGTCAAAAAAAACCAGGCTCAGCAATCCGTTGTCGGCAGCCAGGAAATAAGAGCCGTCTGCCTTATACAGGATGTTCTTTCTTGATTTATGGAAAAAGCTGTCTACAGAAAGGATATGGATGGTTCCTTTCGGAAAGTATTTATACGCGTTCCTGACGATGTAAGAGGTCTGGATCAGATTAAAAGCCTGGATATCATGGCTGATGTCAACAATGCTGACCTCCGGATGCAGGGAAAGGATTTTACCTTTCATAGCCGAAACTCTGTAGTCTACATTTCCGAAATCTGATGTAAGCGTTATTATTGACATTGTATCTGATAGAAAGTCGTTATGCAAATTTATTTAAAATTAAAGAAAGCTCTTAAGATTGTGGATAAGAATTTGATATTAATTTAGAAAAAAACTTTAAATTTAAAATCTAATATAAAACTATTTGCATGTTTGAATTGACGTATGATTTGGAAGATATAGACGCAAAAATCTTCTATGGAGTTAATAACCAATATTTCAATGTAATTAAATCTACTTTTCCCACTCTGAAAATAACCGGGAGAGACCATTATATCTTTGCAATGGGTAATCAGGAGGCTCTGGATATATTCAGGCAGAAACTTGATGATATTGTAAAATTCATATCCAAAAACAATTCTATTGAGCTCAAAGACGTGGAAAACATCCTTAATATTAAGGATGAAAACGAGAAACAGCTGGTATTCGACCAGGATATCATTGTAAAGGGGGTTAACGGAAAGATTATTAAAGCCAAAACCACCAATCTGAAAAAGCTTGTTAAGGAAACGGAAAAAAAAGATATGGTTTTCGCGATCGGACCTGCGGGAACAGGGAAAACTTATACCAGCGTTGCACTGGCTGCGAGGGCCCTCAGAGATAAGGAAGTAAAGAGAATCATCCTTACAAGGCCTGCTGTGGAAGCGGGGGAGAGCCTTGGATTCCTGCCCGGCGATCTGAAAGAAAAGCTGGACCCTTATCTACAGCCTTTATACGATGCCCTCCGTGATATGATTCCTCATGAAAAGCTGGAAGGATTCATGGAGAAAAAAGTCATTGAAGTTGCACCTCTGGCCTTTATGAGAGGAAGGACGCTGGATGATGCTTTTGTCATTCTTGATGAAGCACAGAACACTACCCACTCGCAGATGAAAATGTTCCTTACAAGGATGGGGATGAATGCTAAGTTTATCATCACCGGCGACCCAAGCCAGGTAGATTTGCCGCCGAAGCAGCAATCCGGACTGAAGGAGGCTATGAGAATCCTTAAAAACGTAAAAGAAATTGGCTTTGTACACCTTACTGAAGAGGATGTAGTAAGGCATCCTGTGGTAAGAAAAATTATTCTGGCTTATAATGATGAAGAAAAAAGAGTAAAAAACGAATAATTTATAATATTCTCATGCTATGTTGAGTTTTTTTATATATTTGCCATCGAATTAAACAATATATTAAACTTTTATCATGAAAAAACTATTATTAGTTGGTGCTTTGGTAATTTATGGAATTGCTATGGCACAGGAAAATTCTATTAAGGCAAATCCTGCCGCGCTTCTTGGCGGAACAGACCTCGTATCGTTTGAACACAAGTTCGGAGACCGTATCTCCGGTGTTGTAGGAGCGGGTTACGGAGGATTTAAACTTGGAGGATATAAATACAACAGCTATGGAGGAGGATTACAGGGAAGATATTATTTCGATGAAGCCATGACCGGTTTTTATGGAGCATTAGTTGCTGATTATTTAAGCGGGAAAGTTGAAATCGACGAAAATGGATTCAACTTTAATTTTGGGGATACAGAGGCATCCGGAGGTTCAAAGACGGAGATTAATTTTTCCGGATTTGGCGGTGGACTCAGGGTGGGATATCAATGGATATTTGATTCAGGATTTACATTGGACCTTAACGTTGGTGCTTCATACAGAGCTTATAATTATAAATGGAACAACAGTGCAGAAGAAGCTGAATATGAAGGAAGCCTGAAAGGAAACGGCATCCTTCCTACGGGTTCCGTAGGACTTGGATATTCTTTCTGATCTGTTAATTGTTATAACGTCTAAGGCGGAACCAGTCGGTTCCGCTTTTTTTATTGACCCAGATTTCTATTGTCAAAAATTATTCTTATTTTTGAG
This sequence comes from Chryseobacterium camelliae, assembly GCF_030818575.1. Taxonomy (NCBI): domain Bacteria; kingdom Pseudomonadati; phylum Bacteroidota; class Flavobacteriia; order Flavobacteriales; family Weeksellaceae; genus Chryseobacterium; species Chryseobacterium camelliae. Next base: position 1,623,435 of record NZ_JAUTAL010000001.1, on the reverse strand, counting down.
CATCAAATTAAATTATTAGAACATGAAAAAGTTATTATTACTAGGAGCTTTTGCACTGCTCGGAGGAACAGCTCATGCACAGGAAGGCTTTAAACTTGGCGGACACATTGGTATTCCTGTTTCAGATGCCAGTGATGCATCATCATTTACACTAGGTATTGACGGTGCTTACATGTGGAACATCGTGAAAGGACTTGATCTTGGGGTAGCAACAGGATATTCCCACTTTTTCGGGAAAGACAATTTCGATGATTTCGGATTTATTCCTGTAGCCGTTGCCGGGAAATATAAATTTTCCGGAGCCCCAATATTCGTAGGATTAGACCTGGGTTATGGTATTTCAGTGAAGGACGGTGTAGACGGCGGTTTCTATGCACAGCCGAAATTCGGGTACCAGATGTCAACAGGAGAGCTTTATCTGGGCTACCAGACCATCAGCAACAAGCGTGATCTGGGACCTGTACGATACAGCTGGAATGTAGGTGCGATAAATATCGGGTATAATTTCTTCCTTAAGTAGAAGAATTAAAAACTCAGTCATATTGAACTCCAATTGAAAAATTGGAGTTTTTTTATTGTAAAAAATGACAATACATAAACAGACAGCAGGGGATAGGATTAAATGTTGAAAATGCTAATATTAAAGGGTGATTTCAATCATGTTAACAAATTTTAATATTAGAGCTGACCATTCTAAATTTGCCTCCTGAAAGTATTAAATTTTATACAATGAAAAAAGTATTATTAGCAGGTGCAGTAGCACTATTCGGTTTATCTAACGCTCAGATTTCTAAAGGTACAACTTATCTTTCAGGATCAGTTGGGTACTCTCAGGAAGAAAGAGAAAACGGAAACATTAAACAAGAAAATTTCAATGTATTGCCAACAGTAGGGTATTTCGTAGGAACAAATGTAGCGATTGGTGTTGGTATAGGATATCAGACTAATAAAACAACAACAACTTCTACTACAGTATTGGGTAATACAACAGCGACTAGCAAAAATGAAGTAAAAACTCCTGCTTTTGTAGCAAGCCCTTTTGTAAGAAAATACTGGACTTTAGGAGATAAATTGTACATTTTCGGACAATTGGCAGTACCAATGGAATTCGGAAAAACTGAAACTGAAAACAGCACTACCCTTACAAATACAAATGGTACAGCTGGTACAAGTTCAACTTCTACTGAAGCTAAATACACTAAAATCGGTGTAACCGTAAAACCAGGTCTGGATTATTTCCTTAACAAAAACTGGTCTATTGAAGCAACTATCGGCGAATTTGGTTACAGCAATACAAAACCAAAAGATGGTGAGGCAATCAACAACTATAACTTCGGTTTAAAGCTTTCTTCTGTAACATTCGGAGTTAAATATGTATTCGCAAAATAATAAACGAACATATATCTGTAAAGGTCCCGGAATTTCCCGGGGCTTTTTTTGTTGGATAGAGTAGAACAATTTCTTGTTTTATGACTAGATAAATGCTCTTACATGGTTCAGATTCTGCAAGCAGATGTAAGGGAATATGCAAAAATAAATCCGGCTCTGCTGAACCGGATTTGATATTATTTTAAAAAGTCTTTGTCCTATTTTCCGAACATTCCTCCCATGCCAGGCATATTCGGCATTTTGCTCATCATCTGCATCATTTGTTTTCCCTGTGGCCCCTGCATCATTTTCATCATCTTACCCATCTGGTCAAACTGTTTCATCAGCTGGTTGACATCCTCAATTTTTCTCCCTGCGCCTTTGGCAATCCTTTGCTTTCTCTGCATATTAATGATGGAAGGTCTTCTTCTTTCATCCGGAGTCATAGAGTAAATGATGGCCTCAATATGTTTAAAGGCATCATCGCTGATCTCTACATCCTTGATCGCTTTTCCAACTCCCGGAATCATGCCCATAAGGTCTTTCATGTTCCCCATTTTTTTGATCTGATTGATCTGCTTTAGGAAATCGTCAAAACCAAATTCGTTTTTGGCAATCTTTTTATGTAGTTTTTTGGCCTCTTCTTCATCAAATTGCTCCTGCGCTCTTTCTACTAAGGAAACAACGTCTCCCATTCCAAGGATCCTGTCAGCCATCCTTTCCGGATAGAACAGGTCCAGTGCTTCCATTTTTTCTCCTGTAGAGATAAATTTAATCGGCTTTTCAACAACGGAACGGATCGTTAGGGCAGCACCACCTCTGGTATCACCGTCCAGTTTGGTAAGGACTACACCGTCGAAGTTCAGGGCTTCATTAAAAGCCTTAGCTGTATTTACAGCATCCTGGCCGGTCATGGAATCTACCACAAATAAAGTTTCGTTAGGCTTGATGAAATAATGAACCGATTTGATCTCGTTCATCATCTGCTCATCAATCGCCAGACGTCCGGCCGTATCCACGATTACAACATCGTGGCCATTTGATTTTGCGAAATTAATTCCGTTTTCAGCGATAGTAGAAGGATTGGTTGCTCCTTCTTCGGTATATACGGGAACTCCGATCTGGCCTCCCAAAACCTTAAGCTGGTCGATGGCCGCAGGACGGTATACATCACAAGCTACCAATAAAGGTTTTTTATTTTTCTTCGTTTTTAAATAATTCGCCAGCTTTCCTGAGAATGTGGTCTTACCGGAACCCTGGAGTCCTGCAATAAGAATGACAGACGGCTTACCCGAAAGATTGATGCCCTCCTGGGAACCTCCCATCAGATCCACTAGTTCATCGTGAACAATCTTGGTCATCAGCTGCCCCGGAGTAAGCGACGTAAGGACATCCTGTCCCAACGCTTTATCCTGAACCCTTTTGGTAAGATCCTTGGCTACTTTATAGTTAACATCGGCATCTACCAATGCTCTCCGGATTTCCTTCACGGTTTCCGCTACATTGATTTCCGTAATTTTTCCTCGTCCGGAAATATTATGAAGCGCCTTGTCTAATTTTTCCTGTAAACTATTAAACATAATCTATTGTACATTATAGGTGTGCAAAAATACGGAATAATTTTTAAAATATTTCAAATGCAGTATTTTTAAATGATTGAAACCTGTATGGCTTCAGCTAATCTACCATAACAGGTCACCAGACTTTTTTTATATCTATTATAATATTAATTTCGCATCATGAATATTGGGAACTGTTTAATTATCCTGCTCCTGGCAGTGCTGCTGAATTTGGCTGTATATATGGTTTTCCGGAAATATCTCTATGGAAAGCCCGATGCAGGGATGAAGTTTCTGGCGGTTAATATTTCCAAGGATCTGGTCTGGCTTGTTATTTCACTGATGGTCATTGATAAGACCCGGGAGAATTTTTTGTTTATTGTGATTTGCTTCATCGCTGCTTCCATACTTATTTACGGATCAGTAATAAAACTCATTAATAAATCCTGATTTTTTTGATGATAAAAATCAATTTTTAATATTGGTAAAGTTTAATAAAATCAATATATTTGCACACGATTAAAAAAGAGATATGAACAGAAAGATTTCTTCATTATTTTTCGCATTTTTATTGGTATTGGTGAGCAGTTTTGTTACTGCCCAGCATACTTCTGAAGGCGAAATGCCGGCTGAAAAAATTGAACATAAGGAAGGTTTTAATGCTACTGAAATGATTATGGAACACATTGGAGATTCTAATGAATGGCATTTGTGGACTACAAAAGATGATCAGGGTGAGGAGCACCACTTTTCTATTCCGTTGCCGGTGATTATTAAAGATAATGAAGGATGGCATACGTTTCTTTCCAAAGATATTGCCCATGGTCATGAACATGACGGATACACTTTAGAACACGGGCAGATAGTATCTACTAAAGGAATTCAAAAAGCAACTCTTTTTGCTCTGATCAGCGGGAAACAGAAATCAAATGAAGTTTTCTTTGATCTATCAATTACCAAAAATACAGCATCTATGTTACTGTCAGTTATTTTTATGGCGGTAGTATTTATAGGAATGGCAAGAGGATATAAGAAATCACAGCTTCCTAAAGGGATCGGGAAAGTAATGGAGCCTGTTATCGTGTTCATCAGAGATGAAGTGGCTATTCCGAATATCGGATCTGTGAAATACAAAAGATATATGCCTTATCTTTTAACCGCATTTTTCTTTATCTGGTTCAATAACCTTTTCGGATTGATCCCGTTCTTCCCTGGAGGAGCTAACCTTACCGGAAATATTGCTATAACGGCTGTATTGGCAATCATTACGTTGTTAATTACATTATTCAGCGCCAATAAAGATTACTGGAAACATATTTTTATGCCACCGGTTCCGATCTTATTGTATCCTATTATGGTTCCTATCGAGATCATCGGAATATTTACAAAGCCTTTCGCCTTGATGATGCGACTTTTTGCCAACGTTACGGCAGGTCACATTATGATCTTAGCGATCATTTCCCTGATCTTCATTTTCAAAACGCCATATTTAGGATTTGCTTCTGTACCATTAGCCCTGTTTGTATCTGTACTTGAATTATTGGTTGCAGCATTACAGGCATATATTTTTACAGTTTTATCGGCATTGTTTATCGGTATTGCTGTAGCAGAACATGAGCACGAACATGGTCATCATGAAGAGCATTCAGCAGCTCATTAATAAAAAATAAATTTTAACTATAAATATTTATCATTATGGATTTATCAACTGGAGCAGGATTAATTTACGTAGGTATCGGTTTAGCAGTACTAGGAGTAGGTCTTGGTATCGGTAAAATTGGTGGTCACGCAATGGACGCTATCGCTAGACAGCCGGAACAAGCTGGTAAGATTCAGGGAGCAATGCTTATTGCTGCTGGTCTTATTGAAGGTGCTGGTCTTATTGCGATCATCTTCGGTGCTTTCATCAAGTAATTGATCCTCAGAAAAAAATATTCTTAGCAGTATAGCGGTTGGCTGCTGCTAAGAATTTTTAAAAAATCCATAAAAAATTAGTATTAAAAAAAGAATTTACAGATATGGGAATTATTGAACCTGGAATTGGACTTTTGTTTTGGATGACGCTTACCTTTGTTATCCTGTTGTTTCTTCTGGCAAAATTTGCGTGGAAGCCTATCGTTAACGCTGTTAATGACAGAGAGACTTCTATTGTGGATGCCCTTAATCAGGCTACTTTAGCCAGAAAAGAAATGGAAACACTGAAGGAAGACAATGAAAGAATCATCCGTGAGGCAAAAATCGAAAGAGATGCTATTCTTAAAGAAGCAAGAGAGATCAAGGACAGAATCGTAGGAGAGGCTAAAGATGCGGCTAAAGCAGAAGGAGACAGAATGATTGAAGCTGCTAAACAAACGATTCAAACTGAGAAAAATGCAGCGATGGCTGATATCAAAACTCAGATCGGAACTATTTCTGTAAATATTGCCGAGTCTATCCTGAAGCAAAAGCTGGATAACAGTGAAGCACAAAATGAATTAGTTCAGAATTATTTAAACAAATCAAACCTTAACTAAGCATGCTTACCTCTAAAGTAGCTAAAAGATACGCCCAGGGCTTGCTTGATTTTACGAATGAATCAGGACAGACTGCTACCGTATTTTCTGAAATGAAAGATGTGGCAAAACTGATGTCTGAATCTCAGGATTTAAACAAGTTTTTCCTTACGCCTTACATTGATACCAAAAAGAAAGTGGAAGTAGCATCCCTGATTTTCAAAGGACTGTCTGCTTCTTCCCAAAATCTGATTACCTTAGTGATCAGACATGGACGTGAAAGCCAGATTAAAAATATCGCTCAGGAATTCATCAAGAAAGTTGAAGACATCAACGGTGTGCAAAGAGTAACCCTTACCACGGCTACGCAGTTGACCAAAGAGAATATTGACCAGATCCTGAAGTCTACCAATCTTGTTAAACCGGATTCTAAATTTGATCTTAAAGTGAATGTGAATCCTGAAATTCTTGGTGGATATATCCTTAGAGTAGGAGACCAGCAGGTAGATGCTTCTGTAAAATCTAAGCTTAACGGGATTAAGAAAGATTTCCGTTTGAACTAATAAATATTCAAAATAAAATTTGGATATACATTATCGAAATAATTAAGAAAAAACAACCATACAATGGCAGAAATAAATCCGGCAGAAGTATCTGCGATCTTAAAACAGCAATTGGCCAACTTCGACACTCAATCCAACGTTGAGGAAGTAGGTACAGTTTTAACCATCGGTGATGGTATTGCCCGCGTTTACGGGTTAGAAAACGTACAATACGGAGAGTTGGTAAAGTTTTCTAGTGATGTGGAAGGTATTGTACTGAACCTTGAAGAAGACAACGTAGGTGTTGCTTTATTGGGGGAAAGTAAATTGGTAAGAGAAGGGGATACCGTAAAAAGAACAAACAGAATCTCTTCTATCAAAGTAGGAGAAGGGATGTTAGGAAGAGTAGTGGATACCCTTGGTAACGCTATCGATGGTAAAGGCCCTATTACCGGGGATTTATATGAAATGCCATTGGAAAGAAAAGCTCCTGGGGTTATCTACAGACAGCCGGTAACTGAACCATTACAGTCAGGTATCGTGGCGATCGACTCTATGATCCCTGTAGGAAGAGGACAGAGAGAGCTGATCATCGGGGACAGACAGACCGGTAAAACCACAGTGGCGATCGATACAATCATCAACCAGAAAGAATTCTATGATGCAGGTAAACCTGTATATTGTATATATGTAGCGATCGGGCAGAAAGCTTCTACCGTAGCACAAATTGTTAAGACGCTTTCCGATAAAGGAGCTTTAGCCTATACGGTAATCGTTGCTGCTAACGCATCAGATCCGGTTCCTATGCAGGTATATTCTGCTATGGCAGGTGCTGCGATCGGTGAATTCTTCAGGGATACAGGTAGACCGGCTTTGATCGTTTATGATGATCTGTCTAAGCAGGCGGTTGCTTACCGTGAGCTTTCCCTTCTGTTAAGAAGACCACCGGGCCGTGAAGCATATCCTGGAGACGTATTCTATCTTCACTCAAGATTATTGGAAAGAGCAGCGAAAATAATTGCTGATGACAATATCGCGAGCCAGATGAATGACTTACCTGAATCTCTTAAGCCAATCGTGAAAGGAGGAGGATCTTTAACGGCACTTCCGATTATCGAAACTCAGGCAGGTGACGTTTCCGCATATATCCCAACGAACGTAATCTCCATTACAGACGGACAGATCTTCCTTGAGTCTGATCTGTTCAACTCAGGGGTGCGTCCTGCAATCAACGTAGGGATCTCTGTATCCAGAGTAGGAGGTAACGCTCAGATCAAGTCTATGAAGAAAGTATCCGGTACATTGAAGCTTGACCAGGCTCAGTACAAAGAGCTTGAAGCGTTTGCTAAGTTCGGTTCTGACCTTGATGCTTCTACTCTTGCGGTAATTTCCAAAGGAGAAAGAAACGTGGAGATACTTAAGCAGCCTGTAAACTCTCCGCTTCCGGTAGACAGCCAGGTAGCGATGATCTACGCAGGTACTGAAAACTTGCTGAGAAACGTTCCGATCAGAAAAGTAAAAGAATTCCAGATAGAATATATCGACTTCTTAAGATCCAAGCATCCTGATACCATGGCTGCGATTAAAGCAGGTAAGATTGATGATTCAATCACCAGCGTTCTTAAGCAGGCCGCTAACGATCTGGCTTCAAAATATAACTAAAATTAGTTGATGATTGTTGGCTGATAGTTGACAGAATTTTCTAAAACTAGCAGCCAACAGCCGACAACCAACAACTAACCCAATATGGCAAACTTAAAAGAAATACGAGGCAGAATTACGTCCATTACATCTACGATGCAGATTACCCGTGCAATGAAAATGGTTTCCGCAGCGAAACTTAAAAAAGCACAGGATGCCATCGTAATGTTGAGACCGTACTCAGAAAAACTGCAGGAACTTATCGAGAATGTAAATTCAAGTTCAGATCCTGATCAGGTTTCCGTGTATGCCGAGAAAAGATCTGTAAAAAGAATACTTTTCATTGCTGTTACTTCAAACAGAGGTCTTGCAGGCGCTTTCAACTCATCCATCGTGAAAGAACTGAACATACAGTTTCAGAACCATTCACAATACGATGTTGAGGTGCTTTCCATCGGTAAAAAAGCGTATGATGCAGTAAGAAGGAACCGTAAGGTATTTGCTAATGAAAGTGCGGTTTATGACAATCTGAACTTTGATGTTGTGGCCAACGTTACCGAAGGGGTAATGACGAGCTTCAGAGAAGGGAAGTTTGATGAAGTATACCTTATCTACAATAAATTCGTTAATGCAGCTACGCAGGAAGTAACTACAGAGCGACTCCTTCCGATTTCAATGCCTGAAACCACAGAACCTCAGGTGGAAACAGATTATATTTTTGAACCTAACAGGGCTGAAATCCTGGATAACCTTATTCCTAAGTCTATCAAGACTCAGGTATTCAAGGCCATCCTTGATTCTGTAGCTTCTGAACATGGGGCAAGAATGACAGCAATGCATAAAGCGGACAGATAATGCGCAGGCACTGAAGAATGATCTTGTGATCTATTATAACAAAGCAAGACAGGCGGCTATTACCAATGAAATCCTTGAAATCGTTTCCGGAGCGGAAGCCCTTAAAGGATCTTAGAAGATATACCGATAAAATACTAAAGCACCGATGACCCGGTGCTTTTTTTGTTATTTTTATTTTGTATATATTTGTACCTATAAATTTATATCATTTCTAAATGGACTCGGACATAGTCAGGCTTTTGTTGGCCGTATTTCTTGTTTTACTTAATGGCTTTTTCGTAGCCGCAGAATTTTCGATTGTTAAAGTTCGTTACTCACAAATCCAGATAAAAGCCGCAGAGGGAAATTCTATGGCAAAGCAGGCAGAACATATCATCAAACACCTTGATGAATACCTTTCTGCCACCCAATTAGGTATTACTTTAGCTTCTCTAGCCTTAGGTTGGGTAGGGGAAAGTGCCCTTCACCATATTGTTGAAAATATCTTCAATTCACTTAATGTAAATCTGAGTGGTTCTACCATTACTTCCATTTCAATCATTATCAGTTTTGTGCTGATCACCATTATGCATATTGTATTTGGTGAGCTGATCCCAAAATCTATTGCGATAAGGAAATCTGAAGCTACTACTATGGCAACTGCAGTGCCATTGCGAGGTTTCTACACCGTATTCAAACCGTTTATCTGGTTGATGAATTCTATGTCGAACGGTTTTTTAAGGCTCATTAAAATCCATCCTGCTTCAGAACAGGAGATTCATTCTACCGAAGAACTGCAGCTGTTGGTAAAACAGAGTGCCGACAGCGGGGAAATTGAGGAGGAAAATTATGAGATTATCAAAAACGCCTTCGACTTTACGGATCATTCTGCAAAGCAGATCATGGTTCCCAGACAGAATATCACTTCTATTGATTTTGAAGAGGACGTCAATGAAATCATCAATACCATTATGGAAAGCGGGTATTCCCGTATCCCGGTATATCTGGATTCCATAGATAATGTCATCGGGATTTTATATACCAAGGAAATCATAAGGGAATTTGTAAGGAGAAAAGGGGAACTGACCCATGAGGACCTTAAGGAACTGATGCGTGATCCGTTTTTCGTCGTGGGAAGCAAGAAAATTTCCGACCTGCTGAAAATTTTCCAGCAGAAGAAACAGCATTTAGCCATTGTTATTGATGAATTCGGAGGTACTGAAGGAATTATAACGTTGGAAGATATTTTGGAAGAACTTGTAGGGGAAATTCAGGATGAAGAAGACGAAGAGGATAAGGTGGTAGATAAAATTGGTGACAATACCTATTGGGTACAGGCTACACAGCCTTTGGATGAGATCAATGAGCACCTGCCTAAAAAACTGACCCTTTCTGAAGAGAGCGAATACAATACCCTGGCAGGATTTATCCTTCATGCCCTGGAAGATATCCCTGAAGAGAACCAGGAATTTGACCTTGAAAACTATCATTTCAAAATTCTTAAAATGAATAACAAAAGTGTAGAACTGGTGGAACTGGTCTATGAAGAACCTAATATCGTTAATAATTTGGCCGATACAATCGGTGAAGTATAAACTTTTTCTGTATGATTTTTTATAATAGTATAAGAGATTATGATGATCCGAAACGCCAGTACGAAGAAGAAGTCCTGGTGCTGGATGACACGGATGATGTGTACAAGCTGATTTTACATAATGATGATGTTCATACTTTTGACTATGTGATCGACTGCCTGATAGAAATCTGCAAACACACCCTAGAACAGGCCGAACAATGTACTATGCTGGTGCATTATAAAGGTAAATGTACCGTAAAGACAGGCTCCATGGATCTTCTGAAACCCATGCATGAGAAACTGCTTTCAAGGGAACTGACAAGCGAAATCGTATAAAAACTTTCCGGCATCACAGTATGCCGGATTTTTTTATATAACCCCTAATGTAGATCCATAAAAAAGCAAGATTTCCGATTATTCAGTAATTATTCAATGTATTAAATCTTTCAATTTTTCGATTTTAAATAATTTGATCTTTTAATTTCATGCTCTTCTCCCGTCTTACCTAAAATACTATATTTGTAAAAAGATAAGAAAAGATAAAATAATGCTTGTAATCGGAATTGCAGGAGGAACAGGATCCGGCAAAACTACGGTTGTTGATAAAATCATTCAGCAGCTTGACATTGAAGGAATGAATATCCTTTCACAGGATAATTATTACCATGATAATCATAACCTAACCCTGGTAGAGCGGGAAGCGTTGAACTACGACCATCCGAAATCCATAGATTTTGATCTCCTGATACAGCATGTAAGAGCGCTTAAAAACAGCCAACCCATTGAGCAGCCGATTTACAGCTTTGTGACCCATTCCAGGACCGGAGACCATGTAACGGTAGAGCCTAAAAATGTTTTGGTGGTAGAGGGAATCCTTGTTCTTACCAATAAGGAGTTGCTGAAGGAATTTGACCTGAAAGTTTTTGTTCACGCCGATTCGGATGAAAGGCTGATCAGGAGGATCAGGAGGGATACACAGGAGAGGGGAAGAGACCTGAATGAAGTACTGCACCGGTATCAGACTACCTTAAAGCCGATGCATCAGGAATTCATCGAACCCTCAAAAAATGAAGCGGATCTAATCATTCCGAATATGAGACAGAATTCCGTTGCGATTGATTTTTTAACGACAGTTATCAAAAACTCACTCAGAAAACACTAGACATGTCAGCAAAAGATTTAATTAAAGACATCCAGCCCAAGTCAGAAACACTGAAACTTATTCAGAAATATGTTCTGAATAAATATACGATTACTATAGTCCTGTTTCTAGTATGGATGATTTTCTTTGACAAAACTTCATTCCTTGTAATTAACGAGCTTAACGGCGAAATCGGGAAGTATGAAGAGCAGCTGCAGTACTATAAAACCGAATACGAGAAGAACGACGCGTTTTATAAAAAACTGATGAACAACAAATCTGAAAAAGAAAAATATGCAAGGGAGAACTATTTCATGAAGAAACCGAATGAGGAAATTTTCATCCTGGTCGCAGATAGTACTCATATTGCAAAAAATAAGTAATTGCTGGAAATCAATAGTGAACGGTCAATTTATATCAACATGCTAGTTCACCACTGACTATTCACTATTATCCATAACCTGCCAATCATAAATCACAAACAAACCATGTCAGATACATTCACCCGTTGGGAAAGCCTGGTAAAGAAACAGCTGAAGACAGAAGATATTGATGCCGTGCTCAGGAAAGAAAATCTGGAAGGACTTGAAGTAAAGCCTTTCTACGATACTGTCAGCAAACCGCTGCCTAACATCCCCAAGGTTGAAGAAAATACCCACCTGGTAGCTCTATATCACGAGAGCCTGGAGGAAGATGTATTTGCCTTTATGCTCGAGCATAACGTGGAGCATCTTGAACAGAAGACCATTTTCGTCAACAATAAAGATCTGGCCGGTCACATCAGCCCCGAAGAAGAAGATCAGTATTTTTCCCTGATTGATGTTTTTGATGAACAGAATGCGCTCATCGATGATCAGCTGACAAAAGAACTGCTGGCCAAAAATTTCAGGAGGAATATCGCCGTGGATGTTTCATTTCATCAGAATGCTGGTGCATCCATCAGTCAGCAGTTAGGAATAGCCTTGGCCAAAGCAAAAGAACTGATTGAAGTATACGGACCGGATATCCTGGATCGGCTCATATTCAGGCTGGCCGTAGGAGCCAACTACTTTTTTGAAGTAGCTAAGCTTAGGGCTTTCAGGCTGGTTTTTAATCAGCTTTCAAAAGAATACGGAAGGGATGATATTCCTTATATTTTCGCAGAAACATCGCTTAGGAACAAATCTGTGGCAGATCATGAGAACAACCTTATCAGGTCTTCCCTGGAATTAGCAGCGGCCATGATCGGCGGAGCAGATGCGGTATTCAGCAATAACTATCTGCTAGAGAAAAGTACGGAAAATTCAGAAGAGATATCATTCAAACAGCAGATTGTTCTGGCTTACGAAAGCATCATTAACGTATTTGAAGATGCCGCCAATGGCAGTTATTATGTGGAAGACCTTACGAAGCAGATCGCAGAGAACTCCTGGGCCTTTTTTGTGGCTATTGAGGAAAAAGGAGGATATCTGGAACTCCTCAAACAGGGCTGGATTCAGAAAGAAATCTACAACCATGCTGTAGAAGAACAGCAATGGGTGGAAGAAGGCAGGATAAAGTTGATCGGAGTCAATCTGTACCCGAAATTAGACGTTAAAAAAACAGTGGGTGAACTCTATAGTGAAAAAGAGATAAAACCTGTCCGATGGGCAGAAATGTTTGAATGATGAAAGAAAAACTGATTGATTTATTTGACTACACCCATTATTTCAACCGGGAAATTATTGAGGTGATTGCCGGAAATATAGCAAAGGTAGATGAAAGAATCATCAGGCTGATCAATCATACCCTGAATGCCCAGCAGATCTGGAATGCAAGGATTATTGGTGAAAAGACCTTTGATGTCTGGCAGACCAATCCTTTCGAAAACCTGGAAGGAATAAACAGCAGCAACCATCAAAAAAGTATTGGGATCATCAATGATTCCGATCTTGATCAGAGAATAGAATACCATAATTCAAAGGGAACAACATTTGAAAACAGCATTTTTGAAATGCTTTTCCATGCTGTTAACCATTCTACTTATCACAGAGGGCAGATTAATATGCTGCTGAAAAACAGCAGTATTGATCCCGTACCTGCAGATTATATTTTTTATAAGCGATAATTATCAGCAAATAATCCGTAACCCTAGTAATATGGGACTTTCCATATATGATTGCTGCTAACCGTTTTTACAATACATTAGTGATTAAAATTTTAGAACATACCATTCAGGAATATATTCAGAAAAATCTCCATGCTGATCTTCCTGCATTGCTTTTAAAAAAATCTCCATTTCCTGAAGTAACCATGCAGGAGATCGTCCAGCAGATTAAAGGTAAGCAGGTGGCAGAAAAGAAATTTCCTTTCCTGCTCAAAGAAGGCATTATTTTTCCGCCGCAACTGAATCTTGAGCAGGCCTCATCGGAAAAAACAGCCAGTTATAAATCAACGTTTTTAAAAGGGGAAAAATTCATTGATCTTACAGCCGGCTTCGGCATTGATGCGTATTATCTTTCAAAGGACTTCAAAGAAGTCACGCTTGTAGAGCAAAATTCCGGTCTGCTGGAAACAGTTGAACATAACTGGGGTGTGCTTGGCAGAAAGGCACGATTCATCAACAATCATCTCGAAGATTTTTTACATCATAACAGAGAACATTTTGATGTCATTTATCTTGATCCGGCAAGGCGTGACCAGCAGAAAAATAAAGTATTCCTGTTGGAGCACCTTTCTCCGAATGTACTTGATATTCAGAAAAGACTATTGGCGATTTCTGAAACATTGGTGATCAAACTCTCTCCGCTGATAGACCTTAAATATCTTATTTCGGTGGTTCCTGCCCTGTTCAGAATAGATATTATTGCTGTGAAAAATGATGTAAAGGAGATTGTCATATTCCTTTCCGGCCATCCAAATCAACACGTTAGCGTTTGCTGTATCAATCTTGAAACCGGTGAACGACCTTTTAACTATACCATTGGTGATGAAGAAACAGCCCATGTTGAATATTCTGAACCGCAGAAGTACCTGTATATTCCGAATAATGCCATACTCAAGGCCGGAACGTTTAATCTGGCCTCACAAAGGTTTAATCTGAAAAAACTGCATCCCAACACCCATTTCTATACTTCGGATCACTTTGTAGAAGACTTTCCGGGGCGGATTCTACAGGTGGAAAGCATTGATGGTAAAGAGATTAAGAAAAAAGGGCAGTTTAATATTATTTCCAAAAACCATCCTTTGAAGCCTGAGGAAATCAAGAAAAAATACCAGTTAAAGGATGGGGGAGACCAGTACCTTATTTTTACACAATCCAAAAAAGGTAAAATTATTTTAAAATCAGTGTGAAAATGTTGCCGAAAAATGCAAGATTTCTTACTTTTGGACAATCAAAAATTGGAGCATGAGAAAATTAATCATATGTGCAGCTGTTGCAGCTATGGCCGTAAGCTGTAAGAAAGTACAGGCCGGCGGTAATAAAAAAGTAATCAAGCTGGAAGAAGGTGTAGAAAGGTATTCAGATGATGAGCAAACCAGCGGTGAACAGGATAAACTTTCAGACTATACAGCAGATATGCACGGAGGTCATGAAACGCCTGCCAAAACGGATACTGCAGCAACAAAACCAGCAGATGAAGCTAAACCTGCGGAAGCTGGGAAGCCTGCTGAAACGCATACTCCACAAGCCGGACATTAATAGATATCCATCAAGCATAACTATCCTGCACATCTGCAGGATATTTTTTTGTCCGAAACTCTTTAAGTTTACAGACCAGAATTCTTAGTTTTTTGTTGCCCGAGCAGGGCATTTTTTTTATTTTTAACGAAATAAATTTTACGATGCAAGAGACCTTACATTACATTCACGAAAATAAACAGCGTTTCGTGGATGAATTATTTGAATTACTGAGAATTCCTTCCATTTCCGCAGATCCTGCTTATAAAAATGATGTCTTACAATGTGCCGAAGTATGCGCTCAGCACCTGAAAAATGCAGGAGCAGATCATGTTGAAATTTGCCAGACTAAAGGTTACCCAATTGTTTTTGGTGAAAAAATTCTGGATCAGAGCCTGCCTACAGTACTGGTTTATGGCCATTATGATGTTCAGCCCGCAGATCCGCTTGAATTATGGAAAAAACCTCCTTTTGAACCTTATATTGAAAAAACCGAGCTTCATCCTGAAGGGGCTATTTTTGCCAGAGGATCAGCCGATGATAAGGGACAGTTCTTTATGCATCTGAAGGCATTTGAAGCTATGATGAAAACCAATACACTTCCTTGCAATGTTAAGTTTATCCTGGAAGGAGAAGAAGAAGTAGGTTCTGTAAGCCTGGGTGATTTTGTAAACGAAAATAAAGACAAATTAGCGTGTGACTGCATCCTGATTTCTGATACCCATATTTACAGTAATGAGCAGCCGACTGTTACCACAGGACTGAGAGGATTAAGTTATGTGGAAGTAGAAGTGGAAGGACCAAACAGGGACCTTCATTCAGGACTGTATGGTGGAGCTGTGCCTAACCCTATCCATGTGCTTTCCAGAATGATTGCGCAGCTGATTGATGAGGATGGTCAGATTACCATCGATGGTTTTTATGATAACGTTCAGGATGTTTCAGATGAAGAAAGAGCTGAAATGAACAAGCTAAAAGACAATCCTGAAGAATTTAAGAAATCGATCGGACTGAGTAATGTGGAAGGTGAAATAGGATATACCACTTTGGAAAGAACATCGATCCGCCCTACGCTGGACTGCAACGGAATCTGGGGCGGTTATACAGGAGAGGGAGCCAAAACAGTAATTCCTTCCAAAGCATTTGCCAAGATTTCCATGCGTCTGGTACCTTATCAGACTCCTGAAGAAATTACTGAGAAATTCACTGCCTATTTCAAAAAGATAGCCCCAGATACGGTAAAAGTAAAAGTAACGCCTCACCACGGTGGAATGCCCTACGTCTTGCCAACCGATACAAAAGAGTTCCAGGCGGCCAAAAAAGCAATGGAATCTTCATTTGGTAAGGAAGTTCTTCCATACAGGGGAGGAGGAAGCATCCCGATTACGGCCATGTTTGAAAAAGTACTTGAAGCCAAATCTGTCCTGATGGGATTCGGCCTGGATTCTGATGCCATCCATTCCCCGAACGAGCATTACGGCCTCTTCAATTTTTATAAAGGAATTGAGAGTATACCTTTGTTTTTTGATAATTATGCAAAATGATTGAAATTCAAAAATTTATATAAAAAAATCCCATAAATATTATGGGATTTTTTTATATTTACTAAGTATATCAATAAAATAAAAAATATTATGAAAAAAACTTTTACATTTTTATCTGCATTAGTATTTGCAGGAACGGCTTTTGCACAGGTGATTACGCAAAGTTCTACACCTACTACAGTTAGTCCAACAGGTTCAGTTGCTTGTGGTAGTCAGACAAACGGTTATACAGCGGATAATTCTTACATTAGAGTTTTTAAATTGTCAGATTACGGGATTAATTATACTTATAAGATTACCAATGTTGCCTTTGGAGTTCAAACGGCTAATTCTTCATTTCCCGTTCAAGTACTTGTTTATAACTGGACAGGAGGTACATTTCCAACAGGAACTCCTACTTTACTAGGTACAGCAAATGTAAATATTACTACAGCAAGTGCTGGGACAATAGTAAATACAGGAACAGCTTTAAATGTTAATGTTCCAGCAGGTGGTACTTTTGTTCTTGAAGTCTTTCATGATGGCGATGTTACCCCTCCCCAATCTTTCTATATGGGTACAAATTCTGGCGCACAAACAGGCCCGTCATATCTTGCATCTGACACATGTGGTATTACAACACCAACAGCAACAGGAACGGGCGCTTTAGCGAGCTTTTCCACTGCCAGATGGGTAATGACTGTTACAGGACAAAATTCGACTCTAGGAACTACAGAAGTAATCAATTCAAGGGATTTGCAGATTTATCCAAATCCTGTGAAAGACATTTTAAGATTTAAGTTTGGAAATAATCTAAGATCAGAATCAATAGAGATTAATGATGTAACAGGCAGATCTATTCTTTCAATAAGCAATAGTAAAAATGTAAATGAGGTAAATATGTCATCGTTTGTTAAAGGAAATTATATCCTGAGAGTAAAAGCTAGTGATGGTAAGGTATATATTCAAAAAATTATTAAAGAATAAATGCTGACAAATGTTAGTTAGTAAAAAACGCTCCAAACGGAGCGTTTTTCTTATTTTTAAGAACTAAATTCAAAAATATTATGCTAGAAAACAAAGTTGCCTACATTACAGGAGGAACCAAAGGAATAGGTTTCGGCGTGGCGAAGACCTTATTGGAAAACGGAGTGTCGGTTGCCTTTTCGGGAAGGAAAAAAGAAGATGTGCTTAAAGCAGAAGAAGAACTGAAACAATATTCCGGCAGTGTCCTGGGAATTGTTTCCGATGTAAGAAGCCTGGAAAGCGAACAGCAGGCCATTGATGCTGTAAAAGAAAAATTCGGCAGGCTGGACTTCGTGATAGCTAATGCTGGACTGGGTATTTTTAAACCTGTTGATCAGCTTACAGCAGAAGAATGGAACGACATGATAGGAACCAATCTTACCGGTGTGTTTTATACTCTTAAAGCTGCTGTGGAGGAACTTAAGAAAAGCGAGGGATATTATATTACCATTGCCAGTCTTGCCGGGGCGAATTTCTTTGAAAACGGAACAGGTTATAATGCATCCAAATTTGGAGTGGTAGGCTTTACACAGGCAGCGATGATAGATCTCAGGAAATATAATATCAAATCTACAGTCATCATGCCTGGATCCGTTGCCACCCATTTCAACGGAAATATTCCTTCAGAGAAAGACAGCTGGAAAATTCAGCCGGAAGATATGGGAAACCTTATACTGGATATTTTAAAGATGAACCCAAGAGTTTTACCAAGCAAGGTTGAATTCAGGGCAACTAAACCGGCCTGATTGAACTTCTAATGTATTGAATAATAAATCTATAAGTATTATGCATGCATAATATATATTTTAATTATATTAGCAGAAGTTAAATATAAGAATTTCCGCATGCGGCCCCAGGGTAGCATAAGGCAATAAAAAATTAAAACAACATATGAAAATATTAGTTTGTATCAGTAGTGTTCCGGATACTACTTCCAAAATTAACTTTACAGCAGATAAGTCTGCGTTTGACAAAAACGGTATTCAGTGGGTGATCAATCCGCTTGATGAGTTCGCTTTAACAAAAGCCGTAAAGCTTCAGGAATCTCAGGGAGCCACAGTAACGGTGCTCAATGTTGGCGATGCCACCACAGAGCCTGTAATCAGAAAAGCCCTGGCGATCGGTGCGAATGATGCCGTACGTGTAAACCTTGATCCTAAAGACAGCTTCTCTACAGCTAAGGAAATTGCTGCAGTGGCTCAGAATGGAGGATATGACGTGATCCTTTGCGGTAAGGAATCCATTGACTATAATGGAGGTTCTGTTCCGGGAATGTTGGCACAATTGCTGAACCAGCCTTTCGTAAACGCTGCGGTTGGACTGGATATCAACGGAAGTGAAGCAACAGCCGTAAGAGAGATAGAAGGAGGAAAGGAAACCATTTCTGTGAAGCTACCTGCCGTTATCGCGGGACAGAAAGGATTGGTAGACGAGAAAGAATTGATCATCCCGAATATGAGAGGAATTATGTCTGCAAGAACAAAGCCTCTTCAGGTGGTTGAGACTTCAGCCTCAGAAGTGAAAGTTCAGGGAGTGTCGTTTGACAGTGTTCCGCCTAGGGCTGCGGTAAAGATGGTTTCTGCTGATAACCTGGACGAACTGGTAAGATTACTGCACGAAGAAGCTAAAGTAATCTAAATTTAAAGTTGAGGACTGATTGTTTAAGTCTCTCAATTTTTAATATGTTAATTTTTAATTATTAAATCAAAAAAAATGGCAGTATTCGTATACGCAGAAAATATAAACGGAGTTTACAAAAAAGCGGCTTTTGAAGCAGTATCTTACGCGAAAGCAGTAGCAGACCAGACAGGAGATACTGTAACGGCAGTAACGGTAAACCCAACCGATTCTTCAGACGCATTGTATAAATATGGTGCATCCAAAGTAATTAACATCAAAGATGAAGGCCTTAAGAGCTTCTCTGCAAAAGCTTATGCTCAGGCAGTCAATGAGGTGGCAGATGGTAATATCATCGTATTCCCGCACACGACCGATGCGTCATCCATTGCACCTATGCTTGCTGTAATGAAGAATTATGCTTTGATTACTAATGTTCTTGAGGCTCCGGAAAGCACATCACCGTTTCAGGTGAAAAGAAGAGCGTTTTCCGGTAAAGGATTCATGCATGCTAAAGCTGAAGGGGCCGGAGTGATTATTACCGTTTCCCAAAATGCTTTTGGAGTAAAGGAAAATGCCGTATCAGGTTCAGAAGAGGTAAAAAACCTTTCTGTTGCCAATGAAGATACGAAAGTAATTTCCCATGAACAGAGCTCAGGAAAGCTGGACCTTAAAGAGGCAGAGATTGTAGTTTCAGCAGGAAGAGGAATGAAGGGGCCTGAAAACTGGGGTATGATTGAAGATCTTGCTAATGTATTAGGCGCGGCTACAGCATGTTCCAAGCCTGTTTCAGATATCGGCTGGAGGCCGCATTCTGAGCACGTTGGGCAAACCGGTAAGGCTATTGCCCCTAATCTTTATATCGCCATTGGTATTTCCGGTGCTATCCAGCATCTGGCAGGGGTTAACTCATCCAAAACCATTGTAGTGATCAATAATGATCCTGAAGCACCGTTCTTCAAATCCGCAGACTACGGAGTGGCTGGAGATTTATTCCAGATCGTTCCTGCATTAACGGAGAAGATCAAAGCATTAAAAGCATAAAGGTGAATTGGCAAAAGCCAATTTGCTTTGCCTGTCAATTTAAACCCATTGGTAAGGCAAAATTCACACATAAAAGCCCGTTTTTGGGCTTTTATTTTTGTCTAAAAAGTAAAAAAAACTTTGAAAAATTAATCTATATTTGTACTTATGGATTATAAACAGTTAATTATTCGCGGAATATCGTACAGCCAGACACAATCAGGAGCGTACGCATTGCTATTGGAACATGAAGAATCACATATCAAATTACCTGTTGTGATAGGAAATTTTGAGGCACAATCCATTTCTCTAGGACTGGAGAAAGACATCCATCCACCGCGTCCGCTTACCCATGACCTTTTTTCAAAATTCATCGCATCCACAGGCTATGAGCTGGTTTCAGTAATCATTTACCAGATTGTGGACGGTGTTTTCTTTTCAAATATCAATTTCAGAAATAAGGTGAATGACGAAGAGCTGATCCTTGATGCCAGAACTTCGGATGCCGTTGCCATGGCAGTACGTTTCGATGCACCTATTTTTACCACCCAGCAGGTCCTTAATGAGGCCGGAATTCTCCTGGAACTTGAAGATGTTTCAAAAGAGGAGGAATCGTTCTCGGAAACGCTGCCTGCTGAGGATAACCTGAAATCTATTTCAATGGAAGAACTGCAGAAATTGCTTGATGAAGCCGTAAAGGATGAAGATTATGATACTGCATTGGAAATCCAGGAGGAGATCAAGAGGAGAAAGAGAAAAATAGATTAAGATATTTTGATTACTGAATTATGAATTTAAAATTACGTTTGACCATCCTCAGCTTCCTCCAGTTTTTTGTCTGGGGAGCATGGCTGATTACGATGGCCAATTTTTGGTTCGGAACGAAACATTGGGACGGAACCCAGTTTGGAGCCGTATTCGGCACTATGGGGATTGCTTCCATTTTTATGCCGACCATCACCGGGATTATTGCAGATCGCTGGGTGAATGCGGAAAGGATTTTCTCGGTGCTGCATATTCTGTATGGAGTGGTATTGTTTATACTGCCGCACACCATGACACCGGATTCCTTTTTCTATGTGATGCTGCTTGCCATGTGCTTTTACATGCCGACAATCGCTCTTGCCAATTCCATTTCCTATACGATCTTAAAAAACAGTGACCTGGATGTCGTTAAAGATTTTCCGCCTATCCGCGTGTGGGGAACCGTTGGTTTTATCGTCGCAATGTGGATCACCAATCTTACCGGTAACAAAGCTACGGAAGGACAATTTTATATTGCAGGGGCAGTAGCTGTTTTCCTTGGAATATATGCCCTGACCTTACCAAAATGCCCTCCGCAGAAACTGATTGACCAAAATGCTCCGCTGTATCAGCAGCTGGGACTGAATGCCTTTAAGCTGTTCGCCAACTATAAAACTGCTTTATTTCTGCTTTTTTCCATGCTTTTGGGCGCTGCCTTGCAGCTTACCAATGCTTACGGGGATGTTTTCCTCAGTGAGTTTGAGCATTTTCCTAAATATGCAGATTCTTTTGTGGTGCAGCGTTCGACTATCATCATGTCCATATCGCAGGTTTCCGAAACCCTTTTCATCCTTGCGATTCCGTTCTTTTTAAAGAAATTCGGAATTAAAAAAGTGATGCTGATGTCCATGCTTGCATGGGTTTTGAGGTTCGGCTTTTTCGCTTACGGAATTCCGGAAGGTTTTGGCCTGATGCTTATCATTGCTTCTTGTATCGTCTATGGGATGGCATTTGATTTCTTTAATATCTCAGGTTCTCTGTTTGTGGAAACTACCACAGATAAAAAGATCCGTTCATCTGCACAGGGATTATTTATGATGATGACCAATGGTTTCGGGGCCGTACTGGGAAGCTATATCGCAGGCTGGGCTATTGACCGGTTTTTCACTCATAAGTTCACCAGTGTTTCAGAACTGTCTGCCTATCTTCAGACAACGCCGGATAACCCTACTTTTCTGGGGATCCTCAAAAAGAGCTTCAATGCGGCAGTTAATCCTGATGGCACATTATCATCCATTGTCATGGTAAAAGACTGGCACCAGATATGGCTGTCCTTTGCAGTTTATGCATTGGTTCTGGCTATTCTCTTTGCTGTTTTATTCAGACACAAACATCATCCTGAGGACATTTCTGAGGTGAAACATTAATAGAAATACTTAGATTTAAAATACAAAATGCACTTTATTCAAAGTGCATTTTTTTATTTATGTAATAAATCAGAAATAGGTTGTAAGTATATTTCAATATGGTCTGAAGTTAATCTTTAGTTACCAGTAACAGTCCGGCACCGATGGGCAGTATCGAAAGCGAAAAAGCCTGTTCCTGTTCGATGAGTCCAATAAAACCCTGTACTTCATTGCGGTGAGAAACTACATTATCAACGATCAGCATAGAACCTTTGAAGCTGAGCAGCCTTTTCAGGTCTTTCCAGTAGTCCGTATAGTATCTCCTTTCTGCATCCAGGAATATGATATTGAAAAATGGGTCCGCGTTATGCAGGTATTCTTTTGCATCACCGGTGATGAATTCTACATCAGATTGAATAGAATAGGCTGCAAGGTGATCTTTGGCAAGCTGTGTGCGCTGAGGGTCTATCTCAACTGTAATTAATTTTCCACCCGTGTTTTTCAGCGCATCGGCGAACCATAAGGTAGAAAAGCCGTTGGAAGTGCCCAACTCCAGCATATGGCGGGTGTTTTGCCCTTTGATGATGATCGATATAAATTCTGCCGATTCGGGCTCAAGATTCCTCCAGCGGTCCAATCTGTTTTCTTTGGTATTATCTTCCTCCTTTAACGTCCTGTAGAGCTGAAGAATTTCATTTTTAAGTTTGGGATTCATATTAGATGATTGGATTTATTGGTTTTGTACGTAAGAAGTTTAAGGGCATTCACATCAGTGCTTCATCTTCCCTGGTGATATGCCGAAATTCCTTTTGAAGGCAGTAATGAAATGCTGCGCATTCTGGTAGCCTACATCCCGTGCTATTTCATTGATATGTTTATCTGTATCCATCAGAAGTGTTCTGGCCGTCTGCATTTTTACATGTTTAATGTGCTGGTACACTGTACAGCCAAATAATTCTTTAAATCCCTGCATCAGCTTTCTGGGGGTAAGACCGGATTGCTGAGCGAGTTCAGAAACAGTTAAAAATTGATCTGTATGATGCTCAATCAGTTGTTTTGCATACTGAAACTTATCTTTTTCAGAATTTCGGATCGTCATGGAACGACCAGAAGCGAGTGTCCGGTTCTGCTGAAGTTGAAGGAGGAACAGTTCAGTCATCTTAGCTTCCAGGAACAGGGACTTCATATGACCGGTATAGGCAGTTCTGGTCATCTGAGAAAGCAACAGGCGCATTTCCGGGGTAATCTGTAAAGGGGTCCCTGAAAAATATTCCGGGGAAGGCTGGTAAAAATCACTCATCAGTTTTTCAAAGTGTGAAATGCCGATCCGGATCTCATAAAAGTATCCGTCCTGTACCGGCCGCATATGTACCTTTTGCTGGCTGTCTTTCTGAAAGGTCAGCATATTGTTGGCCTGATGAAGTTCTACCGATGTATTTTCCCGTTGGATACTGCTGGATCCCTGTAATCGGAAATGCATTTCCAGCACCTCATTTTCAATATCAATGCAGATCTGTTCCTCATCATGAAACTGATAACTGCACTCAATAAACTGAAGATGGTTAAAACTTGTTTCAAAAAAAGAAAATGAACCTTCGGAATCTGTTATAATTGAATGCTGTTTTTCTGTATAAGGTGTGAAAGATCTGTCCTGCAAATTTTGCCGTTCAATAAATACATTTTTACAGTTTTGCATAATCGCGTAATTTTTAATCATTTATGCGTTATCTCCATCCCAACCTTAACGCCCAACTTTGTACAAAAATAATAATTTATTCTTTAATCAAATGGATTTTAATAGAGATGTTATCGTGATAGGAGCAGGACAGGCAGGTTTAGCGGCCAGTTATTTTCTTCATAAAAAAGGCATTCCGCACTGTGTACTGGAGCAGGATACAATCGGCAGTTCATGGAGCTCCCAGCGTTGGGATTCATTCAAAATGAACACGCCCAACTGGATGACTTGGCTACCCGGAATGGAACTTCCCGAAGATATATGGGATCAGTTTATGACGAAAGATGGATTTGTAGATTACCTTAAACGATATGTACATGCTTTTCAGCTTCCCATAAAGGAACATTGCAAAGTGGTACGGATTCATGATGAAAACGGCCGTTTTATAATTACGGCTGAAAACGGGAGGCTTCAGAGGCAATGGAGTGCTAAAGCAGTCATTATTGCTTCCGGGATGATGAACCGTATCCGACTTCCGAAGTTATCTGAACGTATTCCTCCTGCGATCCTTCAGCTGCATGCCTCCGAATACAAAAATCCGGATCAGCTTCCTAAAGGAAGTGTTGTAGTTGTTGGAGCTGGCCAGTCGGGCTGTCAGATTGCAGAAGAACTGGCGGTTTCTGGACGCAAAGTGTATCTGGCAAGCAGCAAAGTTCCCCGTGCGCCAAGGCGCTACAGGGGAAAAGATATTATGGAATGGATTGAGATGATGGGCATTCATGACACCACAGCAACCCAGCTGAAGGCTGATCCGAAGCTTGGCGCAACACAGCCGCAAAGTTCAGGGGTAGGTCTTATGGGGCATACCGTAAGCTATCAGTCTCTGCATAAACTGGGTGTAACGGTTTTGGGAAGCCTGAAAGATATAGGAAACGGGGGACTGTATTACCTGGGTGTGAGTGTCCTTGGAGGCCCGAACGATACAGAAAATACAGTGATGTACTTTGCTGAAAATGCAAAAGAACACATTTGTTATGCCGATGCAGCCTCAGCAGCAGTTAAAAAAGCGGTTGATGCCTATCTGGAAAGTCAATCTGATATGATTTCTATCTCCCTTAAGGAGCATGATGAAGCGGATATACCGGATGAAGATTTTCATGCCGCTTCCGATATTAATATGTTGTCTTTTGATTCGGATGGTATCAGTACAGTAATCTGGGCAACGGGTTTCGGGTATGATTTTACGTATATGCCCGATACCTGGCTTGATGCCAATGGAACTCCTAAACATACCGATGGAAAGATAAAAGACGGTGTATATTGCCTCGGTTTTCCATGGCTGAGGAAAAAGAAATCAGGACTGGTGCATGGAGTAAAGGAGGATGCGGAAATAATAGTAAATGATCTATCTCAGATCCTTTAGCCAGGCAATTACAGCAGAATCTGTGTCGTGCTTAGATAGGTATGAATTAGGTTCTGCTGTTGTATTGTCCTAGTTCATGCTGCAATGGAGGTCTATCGGACTGATCTTTAAGAAAAATGTTTAAAAGCAAAGCGCTGCATATTCATTGTAGGACGGGATACGCCGCTTCAACAGGCATAATTTTTGATTCTGGAAGCAGAAATTAAACAGACGGAGCAGTAGTATGATTAAAAGATTTTTTGGATTTTTTTGGGTGATATTGATTTTGTATTTCATTTTTATCCACCCTGCAATTATCTATTACAGTAGTGTAGATTATAGTGACCTGGCAGACAGGAACAGCAGTACAGCCATGCTATACCTTGTTACAAGCATTCTGCTATGGACGGGTATTCTCATACTGGCATTATATACAATCTATAGATATTCTTTCAAGGCACGGCGAAATATCCGCTATATTTCAAAACACGGACAAAAAATTGAGGCACAGATTATTGAATGTAACACATTGGGCACTCTGTCCGATTCGTTTGAACGTAAATCCGTTGTCCTGGAGTTTGAAAATCTAAGGGGTGCTACAGTCTGGCATAAAATGGAGATTAATGATTCAAAGCCCACACAGAAAAGGTTTGAAACAGGAAATAAAATAAGTCTGTGGATTGATAAGACCTTTGAAAAATATCCTTATATTATACTGGATGGCATCCAGACGAGAATCAATTACGGGCTTTATTTGGCCTGGTTGCTCTTTACTTTTTTGATAGCAGGATATTTCCTATATGCATATTCTTTTGAAAGTCATGGATATGGTTGGAATTTCCTGGAAATCGGACATCCATTAATCATATCTCCCTTGGTGATCTATTTCATTATCTTTTTAGGATGGCTGATCTTTTTTAAACTGATAGGAAAAGCTGGGAATGGTTTTATAGTTAGTAAAGATTACCTGAAGCTGAAATGTGCAGGCCTGCAGGCAACAGCAAAGATCCTGAAAACGGAGCAGACAGGAACCTACATCAATGAAAATCCACAGTTCCGTTTTACGCTTGAATATGTGGATGCATCAGGAAAGACGAATCAGGTAGAGCTGACCAAAATTGTCCCGTTTATAGAACTGCATACGGTACAGCATAAAGAAAGAGGTATTTTTTATCTGCCGGAAAACCCGGATCATGTAGCTTTTGTAGAAGATATCAATTCAATTGCTTAATACAGGCTGTAGTGAATTTATCCATTTCAATGCACTGGATTTTGAATATCACAGACCTCCTATACCAATACAGGAGTAGTACAGAAGATTTTAAGTGTTTCTTTTTACCACATCTACCATGTGATCAATGTCAAACGGCTTTTCGATAAAGTCGTCCGCTTTACATTCTTTGGCAATTTGCGGGAGCTCGGTAGAAGTAGATGTTAATACAGAGGATACATCTTCCGTTTCAGGATCCTCTTTCAGGTCTTTGATTACTTCAGAGCCTTTTTTATCCCCTTTAATATAATCATCAACGATAACCACATCGGGATCAATCTCCTCAATGTTTTCAATAGGTTCAGTAGTAAGGGATGAAGTAACATCAAACCCCTTATCTTCCAGGATTTCATCCATAATATTGAGGATGTCTTCATTATCCTGAATCAGCATCACCTTTTTTTTCATACAGCTATAATTTTTAAGCAAAAGTATGAAAAATGTCAATGCAGTGCTGCGGGTCCGTACATGATTATGTCTATTTGCACCATAGCATTCATAAAGTCTCTGTTTTAAATTCTCAATAATCAGGGCGTTATATTGCGGAATATTTAATTAATAAGGAAGTGTATTAATGTATTATTGTGAATTGTACCACAAGGTTCATTTTTAAAATACCCTTATGAGGAATATAATTTTTTTTGTATTTTGGCAAGATAAGAAATATGAAAAATATTCAGTTAGCAGCAGTCTTATTGGTGGTTATCGGCAGTTTTCTTCCGCTGGTGCATATTCCTGTCATCGGGAACTGGAACTATTGGAAGCTTGATCATTTCCTTGCTTCGGGATGCTGGATCCTGTGTGCATTGGCCTTATGGGGAATCATAAACAATCACATTAAGATCATAAGGTATTCAGCCGTCCTGCTTATCATTTTGTTTATTTTCACGCTCTTCGCCGTTAAGGTGCAGGCCTTCCAGTACTTCAGCTTTATGCCGTTTAAATCATGGGCAGAAACCCTGGCGGGAGTTGTAAAATTACGTTGGGGATGGATCGTGGAATTCGGAGGGGCATTGCTGTTGCTTTTGGCTAAAAATAAGAAGCCGGTAGAATAATCAGCATTTCTGATCATTAATAAAGTAAAAGATTTATATACACATGAAAGAAGTATTCATTGTTTCCGCAGTAAGAACGCCTATGGGAAGCTTCATGGGGAGTTTATCCACTGTTCCGGCTACCAGATTGGGAATCGTTGCGGTAAAGGGAGCATTAGATAAGATCAGCCTTGATCCTAAAGAGGTTCAGGAGATTTATATGGGGAACGTTTTGCAGGCAGGAGAGGGCCAGGCACCGGCACGCCAGGTAGCGATAGGAGCCGGACTTTCCATCCAGACCCCTGCTACTACCATTAATAAAGTATGTGCCTCAGGAATGAAAGCCGTAACCATGGCTGCACAGGCCATTAAAGCCGGTGATGCTGAGGTAATTGTAGCCGGAGGTATGGAGAACATGTCCATGGTTCCGCATTATTATAACGCCAGAACCGCCACCAAACTTGGGGATGTGAAAATGCAGGATGGTATGTTGCTTGACGGGCTTACCGATGTCTATAATAAAGTACATATGGGGGTTTGCGCTGAAAAATGTGCTGCGGATTATGGTTTCTCCAGAGAAGACCAGGATAATTTCGCGATTGAATCTTATAAAAGATCAGCAAAGGCTTGGAGCGAAGGCAAATTTTCTGATGAGGTAGTTCCTGTGGAAATCCCTCAGCGAAAAGGGGAGCCGGTGATCTTTGCCGAAGATGAAGAATATAAAGCGGTGAATTTCGACCGGATTCCTACATTGCCTACTGTATTTAAAAAAGAAGAAGGCACCGTAACCGCAGCCAATGCATCCACGCTGAATGATGGAGCTTCAGCCCTGATCTTGGTGTCAAAAGAAAAAATGGAAGAGCTGGGACTGAAACCTCTGGCTAAGATCATTTCTTACGCTGATGCTGCCCAGGAACCGGAAAACTTTACCACTGCACCATCCAAAGCACTGCCGATTGCCCTTAAAAAAGCAGGACTGGAAATCTCCGATATCGATCTTTTTGAATTCAATGAGGCGTTTTCCGTAGTGGGTCTTGCCAATAATAAAATCCTTGGACTCGATGCTGCGAAAGTGAACGTTAACGGAGGAGCTGTTGCATTGGGACACCCGCTGGGAAGTTCAGGATCAAGGATCATCGTTACCCTGATCAATGCATTAAAGCAGAATAACGGCAAATACGGTGCTGCAGCCATCTGTAACGGTGGTGGCGGGGCTTCTGCCATTGTTATTGAGAATATATAACACACTGCTTAGGAATATACTACCATTAAGAAACGGATAATTTTTACAAAACTTTATCCATTTCTTAATGGTTTTTCTATTTTTGTGCAACTAATACTTTATTTGAAATGTCTGAAATTGAGAATCCGCAACAGCAGAATATAAAAAATAACCCGAAGATCATGAAGGCATGGGCCGTCTATGACTGGGCCAATTCGGTGTATTCACTGGTTATTACATCAACCATATTTCCTATTTACTATTCCATTCTTACTACTGCCTATGAGAAGAAAGAATATGTGGCAGAAACCAAACGCTGGATTGATGTTCCGGTGCGGCACCTGATCACCATATTCGGGAAAGAATACCAGCCGGATGCGGTCTATGGGTATTCACTGACCATCTCGTTTCTGGTCGTGGTATTCTTGTCGCCGTTTCTGTCTTCACTGGCAGATACCATAGGAAATAAAAAGTCTTTCCTTCAGTTCTTCTGTTATCTTGGGGCGACTTCCTGTATGGGGCTTGCCATGTTTACCGGTATGCAGAATGTTTTTCTGGGGCTTTTATTCAGCATCACAGCGAGCGTGGGATTCTGGGGAAGCCTTGTTTTTTACAATTCATTTTTACCGGATATAGCCACGCAGGACAAGCAGGATGCCCTGTCTGCAAAAGGATACGTTTATGGCTATATCGGTTCCGTTATCCTGGTGATCATCTGCCTGCTCCTGATCCAGGTTTTTGCCAAAGGTGCTGCCCAGCAGCTGTTGTTTACGAGGATCAGCTTCCTGCTTACAGGAGCCTGGTGGTTCGGTTTTTCACAATATACTTTCAAGCATCTGCCGCAGTTCGGGGATGTTAAAGATAAACTTCCTAAAGACCTGGTATTGCTGAATTATAAAAACCTGTTTAAAAGGCATGAAGAGCAGGGAGGATTTCTGGAAGTACTGAAAGACAACCTTTGTTTTTATAAGGATATTGCCAAAGAAAGTTTCCATGAATTGTTCAAAGTGGGGAATGAGCTTTTCAAGGACAGGAACCTGAAGTTTTTCCTTTCAAGTTTCTTCTTTTACAGTGTAGGGATGCAGACCATCTTCCTGATGGCGACCTTATTTGGAAAAAGTGAAATCAATCTGGCACAGGACAAATTGATTGGGACCTTACTGGTCATCCAGATCGAAGCGATCATCGGTGCTGTCATTTTCTCGAGGCTGTCCAGGAGGATCGGTAATAAAAACGTAATCTCCATCGCCGTATTTTTATGGATCATTGCCTGTATCTGGGCCTTTTTCCTGAACAAGGAAAACCCTACGGTAGAATACCAGTTTTACGGAGTAGCAGCTGTAGTCGGCCTCGTGATGGGAGGACTTCAGGCCATGTCGCGTTCCACCTATTCCAAGCTTCTGCCACAGGATTCCATGGAAAACACAACATTCTTCAGCTTCTATGATGTGCTGGAGAAACTGGCGATTATCCTGGGAACATTCATTTTTGCGACTTTAATCGAGCATTTCAACAATATGCGGATTGCAGCACTTTCCATGACAGTATTCTTCGGGGTCGGACTCGTGCTTATACGGTTTTTGAAATTAAAAACCCTTAAGAATAAGGAAACACTATAAAATTAAAGGCTGTTGTACAACAGCTTTTTTTTATGGGCTGTACTGAAAAATATGGGGCGCAGTATGGAATCGGCACACTCTATTGATCACCCTTATGGATTATAATTGAATTTAAATATCAAAAATGTGTGCAAAACAGGACTTCAATCATATTCGGCGCGGATTTTGCGGTAATGAATGGAATAATTGCTAAATTTGCAAAAAGATTTATTGCCGGTATGACCAACCCTCTATTTTACGCTAAGATCATCTTATTCGGGGAATACGGAATGATAGAAGATTCCCAGGGACTTGTGGTACCTTACAGTTTCTATAAGGGAACTCTCAAGTTTTCGGAGAACCATTCGGAATTTGAAGCCAAATCCAACGGACATCTCCGTAAATATGCTGATTTCCTTCAGGAACTCAAACTTCCGGAAGATTTTACATTAGATGTACAGCGTTTTAAAGATGATATCGATGCAGGGCTTTTCTTTGATTCCAATATTCCTCAGGGATACGGAGTAGGAAGCTCAGGGGCGCTGGTAGCCGCAATTTTTGAAAAATATTCCCTTACCAGACACGATCCTGAAAATATTTCCAAAGAGAATCTTAAAAATTTAAAGGCTGTTTTCGGGGAAATGGAAAGCTATTTCCATGGGAAAAGCTCGGGTATGGATCCTCTGATCTGTTACATGAACCTTCCGATTCTTATTGAAAACAGGGAAAATCTTGACAGGGTGTCTATTCCGGATGGTGAAGAAGGCAAAGGGGCTATTTTCCTTATTGATTCAGGAATGACCGGAGAAACCGGACCGATGATCCAGATTTTCTTTGAAAAAATGAAAACAGAAGGATTCCGCAAAACACTGAAAGAAGAATTTATCCGTTATAATAACGCCTGCATAGATGCTTTCCTAAAAAAAGACATGAATCCGTTTTTCAGGAACCTGAAAAAACTTTCCCATTGGGCTTACGAACATTTCCGCCCGATGATTCCGGAAAGTATTTTCAACATCTGGAAAAAGGGCCTTGATTCCAATGCATATTACCTGAAACTTTGCGGAAGCGGAGGCGGTGGCTATATCCTCGGGTTTACTAAAGACTACGAGAAAGCTGAGAAGATGCTTGAAGGATTCCAGAAAGAGGTGATTTACAGATTTTAATAGACCTGAATGAATTCTGAAAAAGAAAATTTCCGGACTCAGGCTCCTGCATCCAAATCTCTTTTTTACAGATTTTCACAACTGGTGGGCTTCCTGGTAGGAGCAAGGTTTTTTGTGGCTGCATTGCTTACATTTGCCTTATATGTTTCTACATTTTTTCTCTTTAACCAGGATGAATCTTTCAGGAAATTTGTCTTCGATTTTAAAGTTCACGGCATCATTTTCTGTACTGTACTCACCATTTTAGCAGGGGGTATCATCAATCAGTTTTACGATTTCGAAAAAGACCATGTAGTAAAACCATTCCGCACAAGGATCCAGAGTTTTATATCGCAGCGGTATTTCCTCTATGCTTATTTATTTTTAGGAATTATTTCCCTGGGTGTAGCCTTCATAATTTCATACAGGGTATTTATATTTTTCCTGATTTATCAGTTTTTTATGTGGTTTTACAGCCATAAACTGAGCCGTATGCTCATCCTGAATAACCTTACTTTTGTCAGTTTGACGCTGTATCCGTTTTTCGGAATGATGGTGTATTATGAGACATTTTCCTGGAAAGTACTGCTGATGGCTGTTTTTCTCTTCCTGGTCCTGCTATGTATTGATATAGTCAAAGATACGCTTACCAGAAGCGTTGATAAAGCTTTCGGGTACGATACCATCCCAAACAGTTTCCAGCCAAATACTTCAAAAACAATTATCGGGGCACTACTCGTTGTAATCATGGCTGTTTCCGTCAAGCTGATCTGCAGGCAGGGAATTTCAGGCATTATGGGATACTATTTTGAAGCAGGATTGGTAATCATGGCTTTATGCATTTACCTGGTAATCAAATATACCAGGAAGACTAAATTCATCACACTCAATATTTTACGGTTCTGGGTTTTCATCGGCATCCTGGCCATGCTCTTCAACGGAATTGAGAACAAATTGTAAAAAAATCCTTTAATAAAAGAGGTGTTATTATTACCTTTGCAGAACTAATTTAATAATAGTAATGCCCATTTTTAACGATACTAAAATTGCTTTTGCAGACAAATCTGATGCACAGCTTAGGAAAGCTTACTGGATGTTCAGAATGATTGAGCAGCCTTCCCTTACCAAAATAGGAACATCTGTCCTGAATTTTACTGTTCACAATAATTTTCCGATGGTTACCGGGATTGTAAAAAATACCCTATTTGAACAATTTTGCGGTGGTGAAACCCGTGAGGAAAGCATGAAAGTTGTGAAACAGCTTTTCAAAAGAGGTGTAGGAAGCATTTTCGACTATTCCATTGAGGGTAAAGAAGATGAAGAAACCTTTGAAGCTGTATGCACAGAAATTAAGGATATCGTGAAATTCTCGGTTGGTAATCCTGCCATTCCGTTTATTGTATTCAAACCAACGGCTTTCGGAAGAATAGACCTTTATGAAGCTGTAGGAAAAAATCTGGAGCTTACTTCCAGCCAGAAAGAGGAATGGGCCAGAGTGGTGAGAAGGTTTGACGAAGTATGCAGCCTTTGCCATGAGCACGATAAAAAAGTAATGGTAGATGCAGAGGAAACATGGATGCAGGATGCTGCAGACCATCTGTGCGAAGAAATGATGGAGAAATACAACCGCGAAAAACCTATTGTATGGAATACCATCCAGATGTACAGGACCGGAAGGCTGGAATATATGGAAGCCCATCTTCAGAAAGCCCATGAAAAAGGCTATTTTATAGGATATAAAATTGTTAGGGGAGCCTATATGGAAAAGGAACGCGCGAGAGCAGCAGAAAAGGGCTATGCAGATCCTATACAACCGAACAAGGAAGCTACCGATAAAAACTACAATGCAGGAATTGATTTCGTGATGAATCATCCGGACAGGGTTTCTGCGTTTTTCGGTACCCACAATGAAATCTCTTCTGAGCTGGTAATGGATAAAATGAAGCTCAAAGGACTTGAAAATGATAATCCTCATATCTATTTCGGACAGCTATACGGGATGAGTGACAATATTACTTTTTACCTTTCAGATAAAGGATATAATGCAACCAAATACCTTCCGTACGGACCGGTTAAGGATGTTGTTCCTTACCTTACAAGAAGGGCTCAGGAAAATACTTCCGTGGCAGGGCAGACCGGCCGGGAGCTTGGACTGATCAAAAAAGAACTGGAAAGGAGGAAAAGAAGCAGATAATTTTTAATCTTTGTATATAGTAAACCCCGCAGCAATGCGGGGTTTACTTTTTATATAATAATATTTACGAACAGGAATACATATTGAGCCTTATGCTTACTTTTATGGCTCAAAACTTTCAAATTTTCCATTTTCATAAAAAAGTACAATACGTTTTATTTTACTGGTCTGCTTTTCAATGACTTGACTAATTATCTCTTCGTTCACTGGTGCTAATCGCTGAGAATCGGATATTTTAGTCGCATCTTCAGTCCTGGGCGGTATAACGGATTCTCGTGGCGTCTGTACAGGCTGCTCTATAACAGGTTCATCTAACCTGAAATCTTCTTCTTCATTCATCATGCTGAAAAGATCAGACAAGGGAGTAGGTTTTGTCTTTTCCTCAGCTATTACTTCTTCCGGTTCCGGCTCTAAATCCGGATCACTGTTTTCAGGCAATTCAGATTTCAGCATTTCACCTTCACCATTCACCAGCCAGTCCCAGAGGA
Organism: Chryseobacterium camelliae; assembly: GCF_030818575.1. Lineage (NCBI taxonomy): Bacteria > Pseudomonadati > Bacteroidota > Flavobacteriia > Flavobacteriales > Weeksellaceae > Chryseobacterium > Chryseobacterium camelliae. Next base: position 1,589,275 of record NZ_JAUTAL010000001.1, on the reverse strand, counting down.
TTTCGGGAAAACGGGATTTAATCTTGATGATAAATTCTAGAGATGGTTTATTTCTCCCTGATGTAATATGGGAAATGGAAGAGCGTTGCACATCAACTTCGTCTGCAAATTCAGAAGGAGTCAGTTTAGAATATTCGATGACTTTGGAAATCCGTTCGTTTAAGCCCATTACATTTGTATATTTATGTATTTACAAATGTAAAGAATAAAGGAAGACAAACAAAATACAATTGTAAACAAATGTAAATAGTAGAAATATACAGTTGTAAACATTATAAATAACTGATTATGAATATATAACGATGTAGATAAAATTTTACCGCTTATTTTATTGCACATTTTTTCCGCAATCACTGTTACTAAATTTTTTCTTAAAATCATAAATGATCTGATACTTTTGCACCAGTTGACTCCTGATGAATAGTCTGCATTTCAACAGGCAAGGTGAATCTTTACAGGCTAAAACCTTATTACGGGGCAGGGGACAGGCATCAGGTATATTAGGCGCTATTCCTGGCTATATAAAGGATGTTTTGATTGCGGTATCGTAGGATGGATACAATATTTAGATAATAAGCTTCATAAGCCCGTACTGGATCATCTGAAAAATTGAAACACAAAGAAGATGCATAAACTGACTGAAAATTTATACACATTTCATAAACGGAATCAGTAAATTATCAGCAATTTACATTTGTATATGATAGTTATTCACAATAATTATCCGCATTTCTGTGTTTAAGTGAATAACCACCAAATATGGATAAGTATTGTATATTACACTTAAAGTAACATTCAATTAAAAATTAAAATAAAGATTATAAAGTATTGATTTAAAATGTTTTAAAGGTATACTATTGAAAATATGTTAATCCACAATTTTATCAACAGTCAATCTGACAATTCCTAATGTTTAATTAAATTACAAATGTAAATCAATAATGTGCTTATTAAAATTTTTTATCTTTGAACGCAATAAACTTTTGTAAATGCAATTTGAACACGCTTATACTTCCTATCCAGGCTTTTTACATCGCTATATTCTGCCTGAAAAATTATTTGATTACCTCCAGGCCAATTTCAGCAACTCAATTCAGCAGATTGGTACCTCATTTTTAGGAAAACCTATTTATAAGCTTACCCTTGGCTCTGGTGCTATTAAAGTGCTTGCCTGGTCCCAGATGCACGGCAATGAATCGAATGCAACCCATGCCATGCTTGACCTTCTTGAAACATGGACCAGGTACCCTGAATTTTCAGAGGAATTGCTTGACCGGTTGCAGCTTGATTTTATTTTCATGCTGAATCCTGACGGTTCGGAAAGATGGACAAGGCTTAACGCCAGGGATATTGATCTCAACCGGGATTACCATAATGAAGCAAGTGTAGAGATCAAATACTTGAAACAGGCCGTTGCTACGAAAAAATATGATTATGCACTGAACCTTCATGAGCAGCGGACCATATTTACCACAGACGGCATCCATCCTGCCACACTTTCATTTTTAGCACCTTCTGAAAATGTTGAGCGTACCGTCACTGAAAACCGGAAAAAATGCATGGCCGTGATTGCAGAAGTTTATAATCATCTTAAAGATCTTATTCCGGAGCAGATCGGAAGGTATACGGATGAGTTCTATCCTTCTTCCACAGGCGATAATTTTACCAGGGAAGGGCTGCCGGTCATTTTATTCGAGGGCGGGCACTTTGCAGAGGACTATTCCAGGAAAGGGACGAGGAAGTATTATACGATAGCTTTGTATTATGCCCTGAAAGCAATGGCAGAACTCAACTCTGGTACGGAAGGCTGGGAGACTTATTTTGATATTCCGGAAAACAGGGAAACGCATTACGATATCATTTACCGCAATGTAAGGCTGAATACGGAACATGAATGCATCCTGGATATTGCCGTACAATACAAAGAAATAAAAGAGGAAGGAAAAGAAGATATATCATTTGTGCCCTATGTGGTGGAAGCCGGCGATGTAAAGGAGAAGAAGGGCTGGCTGGAAATAGACTGTACCGGAAAGAAATTTATTTCAGGAAAGAAATATCCAAAGCTGGATGCGGTGGTTGACTTTAGATTTGAAGATTAAAAAACCTTCTCAAGTATCAAATTTTACAGAGCATTCAATTTTAGCCGTAAACGGCGGAAAAATCAAATAAAAATTAAAAAACCGGCTTTACCCTTACGGTAGCCGGTTTAATTGTTTTATTAAGCCCTGAAGCGGGCCAGTAAATAGTTTTTAGTTCCTGTACCGTAGAATTGAACGGACTTGTGGATTAATCAACCACTTTTATTCCGTTAGCCACAAACCGGATTTCTTCTTTCGGCTGGGTAATGGCATCAATTTCAGCTTGCGGTTTCTTAGCATCTTCAGCATAATGTTTCTGCTCATCCACCGAAGTTACTTTTCTTTCCGCACTTCCTTCCAGGACTACATTTTTACCTTTCAAAGCAGTAGGTACAAAGAAAGCATAGTCTTTCATCTTAACAAAAAACTGGGAGTTGTCTTCCGTTTCTATAGTTAACCAGCAGCCCTTTTTGTCGCACACATCCGTTACTTTTCCTTTGATGGCAACGTTTTCTACTTTCTTGTTATCTTTTTTAAGCTTTTTGTTCAGCTTGTCCACCGTAATGGCTTTTGATTCTGCAGAAGCGTTTACTCCCGATCCATAGGTGTCCCCTACAATGGCATTGCCGGCAGGCGGTGCTATTTTCTTTTGTGAAGTTTCCTGTGAAAAAGCCAGTGCCGAAACACTCAGGGCAGCGGCGACTAATACTGCTTTATATTTCATGTTTTAATATTTTTTCAAAAATACTAATAAAATTTGAATCTGAATCAGATAACGAATTGATAAAAAACACTCCATAATTGTTTATATTTGGCACCTATATTTGAATATGCATAAAAAACTAAAACTTTGGGACGCCGTTATGCTCGTGATGGGATCCATGATCGGGAGCGGGATATTTATTGTAAGTGCCGACATCATGAGAAACCTGGGCTCCGGATTATGGCTCATCATTGTCTGGGTAATCACCGGGATCATGACGATTGCCGCAGCTATCAGCTATGGCGAACTGTCAGCGTTATTTCCTAAGGCCGGAGGCCAGTACACTTATCTAAAAGAAATCTTCGGGAAAAAAATGGGTTTCCTCTATGGATGGGGGCTTTTTACAGTAATCCAGACCGGAACGATTGCTGCCGTTGCCGTAGCTTTCGGAAAATATACTGCTTACCTTATCCCGGCGCTCAATGATGCAGCACCTCTTTTCCAGAGCGGGGAATTTAAAATTACCTGGATACAGATTGTAGCCATACTCGTGATTATGGTGCTGACGTATATCAATACGCGGGGCGTGGAAAGTGGCAAGCTATTGCAGAATGTATTTACAGGCTCTAAAATATTAGCCTTGCTGGGGCTTATCGCTGCCGGATTCTTTATCGTGAATGTTTCCCATCTGTCTGAAAATTTCAGCTTTGGATGGGATGCTTTCAATAACATGAGAAAAGATGCGCTGGGCAATCTCACCAATTACGGATGGGAACGCATCGGCGGCATGACTTTGCTGGGTGGGATTGCTGCTGCCATGGTTGGCTCTGTATTCAGTTCCGTTGCCTGGGAAAGCGTAACATTTGTATCCGGGGAAATTGAGAACCCGAAAAAGAATGTGGTAAAATCCATGATCTACGGAACTTCTGCCGTAATGGTTTTATACATCGCAGTGAACGTGGTTTACCTGAATGCTCTTGATAGGGATACCGTGGCGTTTGCTGCCAACGACAGGGTAGCGGTGGCCGCTTCACAGAATATTTTCGGAAGTGCAGGCACCATTATTATCGCATTGTTGGTGATGATCTCTACTTTCGGATGTAATAACGGGTTAATTCTGGCCGGAGCAAGGGTTTTCCAGACTATGGCCAAAGACGGTATGTTTTTCAGGTCTGCGGCTAAAAACAACACCAATGAAGTTCCCGGCAATGCATTATGGATGCAGGGCATCTGGGCATCATTGTTATGCCTCAGCGGACAGTATGGAAACCTTTTGGATATGATTTCTTTTGTTATCGTGCTGTTTTACATGATTACCGTATTTGGCGTAATTTACCTCAGAATAAAACAGCCGGAGCTGCCAAGGCCTTACAGGACATGGCTGTATCCCTTAACACCGGTAGTTTACCTCATCATTGGGACAGGATTCTGCATTCTTCTGCTGATTTACAAACAGCAGTATACCTGGCCTGGGTTTATTATGGTATTGTTGGGACTTCCGGTCTATTACCTGATCAACCGCAAAGCATCTTCTGCTAAATAATCTCTAAACTGCTGCCCTTGGTCAGCAGTTTTTACTTTCAGCTCCCCTGGAAGCTCCTGTCTTGAGGTTATAGGTATAATTGTCTGTAAGGATATGTACCTTTAAGTTTTCACTTTCAGATTCGGTAAGAAATCTTAGGATTTCATGGGGTGAAAAATTATGGTTGTTATGCTCTATTTCCAAAGAAGATCCGTGACGGTCTTCTTTTCCACCAATAATCAATAGCTTTCCTTTTGGAGCCATCATCATAGTTTGAGATTTGTACATTCAGAGAACCACTATAGGACCAGCAGTATTGAGGCTGTGGTATTTGTGGTACCCATCGTGTATGTTTATTTGAATATTTCTGTTTCGGGTTTCTTTAATTATCCGAATTTGCTTAACTTGGTATTCCATTTTGCTATGATATACCAATAAAAACACAGTTTATGGACACACCCAATTACAGAATGCCCTTTGTGCCATCTACATTAATGACGGAAGGCGGGAGTATTGATACCTGCGACATGGGCGAAAGCATCGCTCACAATATCATGCTGCTCATTACTACCAAAAAAGGGGAAAACAGATATGATGAAAACTATGGCAATGATGTCTGGAACCTTGAGTTCGATAACGGAGTAACGAGTGCTGTCTGGGAAAGCATCTTTGTAAAAAGCCTCAGACGGCAGATTCAGGAATACGAACCCCGGATTATTCAGCCCCAGATTGATGCTCACATCCAGTTTGTAGAGCATAATTACGACACTAAGGAACACACGGAGATCAAGAAAAAAGTAAAAATTGCCATCAATGCTAAAATGGAGGCTAGCGGCGAACGCTTCACCTTCTCCACAGAGTTGTTCCTGAGCCCGATGTCCATAGATTAATATTCCACCACACCTATATTGATATGAATTTAGATCAGAATATCTATTCCAAAGAATCTGTAAAAGCCAGAATGCTTCAGAATGCCACTAAAGTATGGGGCCTGAAAAGCCCTCAATCTCTGGATCCTTTTGTCAAGCTGCTTATTGATGCGTTCAGCACCGAAATCTTTAAAGCCAACAATGAAATCCAGACGGTCAATGCGCGGATCCTGGAAAAGATGGCCAAGCTTCTTACACCATCCATCTATACCCATCCGCTTCCGGCACATGCCGTAGCTTTTACCCATCCGCAGGAATCTTCGGAAATTTTGCTGGAACATACGGAATTCTTCTTCAGGAAGCAGATGACTTCTACGATAAAATCAGAATCGGATAAGCAGATCAATATTCCCTTTACGCCGGTAGGTAATATAAGGATCCATAAAATGCAGACGGCTGTGATGTTTGTGGGAAATACTTGTTACAGCATAGATGAACGGCTGAACAAAATTCCTGTTGCAAGATTCCAGGGCCGTCCTGAAGATTACCGAAAAGTGACAATTGGTATTGATGCCTCAAAATACATCAGTGAGAACTTCCCCAAGTCACTCAGCATATTTTGTTCAAATCCTGCTTTTGAACACCTCGATTTTGTCTACAAGCTCCTTCCGTATATGACCGTAACGGCAAACGGAAATCCGCTGTTTGTAAAAGAAGGCATTACCTATCTTAAAAGCCAGCAGGCTGAAGGTTATGAGCAAATCTTTCATGAGCAGTCCATCAGGGTAAAAACCGTTCAGGATATACAAAGCATCTACCGTCATAAATTCATAGAAATAACAGGGATTTCAGACAGTCTGCTCTCGGAAGCAGGAGCCCTTCCGCATAACCTGGATTTTCTAGACTATAAGGATGATATCCTGAAATACCTGGAAGGCAAACGCTACCTGTGGCTGACATTTGAATTTCCCCCGCAGTTTTCAGCCGAAATCCTGGATAATTTCTCTTTTGTACTAAATGCTTTTCCCGTCTATAACCGTGGCTGGAAGAAAACAGAATACAGCCTTGATATCATGGGCAACAACATTCCGCTTGTGACAGATGAAGGAGAACATTTCCTGTATGTTGACGAAGTACAGGACGGAGAAGGAAGGAAGTACAGGGAAATCCCTTTTACACCGGGAGACCATCTGAGTAAAGGATTGTATACCGTTAGAAAAGGTGGAATGGAACGTTTTACCAACCGGAATGCGGTAGATATGATCGCCAATGTCCTGGAGCTGACGCGGGATGAGATTGCCGCGTTTTCACTCCTGAACCGGGATAATGTAAAAGGCATTCTGAGTGAAATGTCAGACAAAATGAAATCCATGGTCCAAAAGGTAAACAATGCCAAGAGAAATATCAGGCAGGAGCTGAACTATGTGATCATGGAGCCTGTAGAAAAAACGGATCATACTTATGCGGCATTCTGGGTGACGCACTGCACACTGGCCAATCATATGCGCCCGGGAACCGAACTGTCTAACCAGCTAAAGTCCCAGTCCCTGATACTGCTTACTGAAAGCATCGGCGGGGCGGAAGAGCAAAAAGGGTCGGACAGCATCCAGGCATACCGGTACGCACTGACCACAAGGGATAAGATTATTTCCCTTGAAGACGTAAAAAGCTATTGCAGGATGATGCTGAAAGATGAACTCCGGGAAGTGCGTGTAAAAAGAGGAACGATGATCAGCAACAAGCCTAAGGAAGGATTTATCAGAACTGTTGATGTTGAGATCATTCCTCAGAACTATACGTTTTACGGACGGGCTTATTGGGAAAACATGGCCCAGATTTTGCGAAACCAGATCGTTACCAAAGCTATTGACGGCATTGAGTACCGCGTTACCGTTTCCAATGAGGATGCGGAATCATAAGGTAAAATTTCAACCTAAATATCACATATATGAAAAAATTATTGATGCTTGCTGTAGCACTGTCGTTAAGTGCTGTACCGGTAAGCTGTAAAAAAGAAATCGGAAAGTTGGGGAATACGGTCCTCAACGCAGGGAAAAATGAAGCGGATGCCGTGATTGGTTTCAATAATGATTTTCTTGATTCTTACAAAAGAACTTCGGATCATGTAGAAAGTATCCTGAAATATTCAGATGCAGCCGTTACGAAAGCTAAGGGCGGAGACGTGCTGATCATGCCGATGGTAACCGGATCTTTAGATTATGCCATAGGTAAAATCAAAGAGGTTCCTTCAGGTTTTGATAAAAATAAAGCAGCAATTGAAAAGGATTTCCAGACTTACAAAGCTAAAAAAGAAAGCATAGACAAAAAGTTTGAAGAACTCAAATCCTATATGAATGCTGAAGATTTCAAGGATGACAAAGGCGCGAAGGCAGAAACCCTCAATAAAGAGATCCAGGCTGATGCTCAGGTTCTGTTTGAGGCAGGAGAAAGGATTGTGACCAATATTAAACCAGCAACGGATGCAGCCGAGGAAACCATCCTTAAAGATCATCCCATGAAGGAATATATCATTTCCTCCAAAAAGGTCATGAATGCCCTTGATAATGCATACGACACGCTGAATAAACAGCATGACAGTAGTTTCAACGCTGCAGAAGCCCAGAAAAGATATGATGAGCTGGCTGCGGCTGTTGCACAGAACTCAAAACTGGATTTCAAGGTGAAGGGTACACAGTATACATATAAGAAAACTGATTTCGAAAGCATCAATAGGAATGCGGAAAGTTTCTTGGATACGTATAGAAGGCTGATTAGGAATGCCAAGGATTCTGGAAAAATTTCAGACAGTGATATCCGGAGCATAGGGTACGCTTATGATGCTGTACTGAACTCTTATAACATATTTGTCAAGTAGTCCTTTTAAACAAATACCCGCCGGTGATTTTCACCGGCATTTTTTTTGAATACCCATTGTGACTTCCTCCCATGAACAGCAGCCCGGACTATGGTCATAGAATGTGTTAATGGCTTTAATTCATAACACTTTTTAACACAAAAGATTCCATAAAAATTCCGTAATTTTGCACTGCGTGATTTTAAGGTAGGATCGCCACAAATTATGAGTAAATCAACTGAATATATTGAAGTTTACGGAGCCCGTGAACATAACCTGAAAAACATCAATGTAAAAATCCCCCGCAATGAGCTGGTTGTCATTACCGGACTTTCGGGAAGCGGAAAATCATCACTGGCATTCGACACCATCTTTGCCGAAGGTCAGCGCCGGTATATCGAAACTTTTTCTGCCTATGCACGACAGTTCCTGGGCGGGCTGGAGCGGCCGGATGTAGACAAGATCGAAGGATTGTCGCCGGTGATAGCCATTGAACAGAAAACCACCAATAAGAATCCTAGATCTACGGTAGGAACCGTTACGGAGTTGTATGATTTCCTGAGGCTGCTTTTTGCAAGGGTTTCAGATGCATATTCCCTTTCTACCGGAAAAAAACTGGTAAGTTATACCGAAGACCAGATCCTGGATGCTATCAAAGAAAACTATCAGGGAGAGAAAATCATGCTGATGGCTCCCGTGATCCGTTCCAGGAAAGGACATTATCATGAGCTTTTCGTACAGATGGCTAAAAAAGGATACGGACAGGCCAGGATTGACGGCGAACTTCAGGATATTGAATACGACCTGAAACTCGACCGTTACAAAACCCATGATATTGATATTGTGGTAGACCGCTGGATTATCGGGGAAAGTGCTTCCGAATCCAGGATGGAAAAATCATTGCGTACAGCGATGGATATGGGAGAGGGAATTATCGGGATCCAGAAACTCGGCAGCAAGGATATAGAGTATTTTTCCAAAAACCTTATGGATGCAGAGACCGGTCATTCACTGGCGCTGCCGGAACCCAATACTTTTTCATTCAACTCGCCCAAGGGCAGCTGCCCGTCCTGCAAAGGTTTGGGAACCATAAAAAAAATCAACACAGATTATTTCGTAGATAATCCTAAACTATCCGTTAACCAGGGAGGGCTGCTTCCGCTGGAGGATATCAAGTCCAATAAATGGATCCTTTCACAGATTAAAAATATCCTTGAAATTTTTGGTCTGGGATTGGCCACGCCTATCCAGGATATTCCAGAGGAAGCCCTTGACTACATTTATAACGGCTGTCATAAAGAATTCAATAAAGACCTGAAGTATGCAGGCATTACCAAAAAGATCAAAATCAGTTTCGATGGTCTTATTTCTTTTATGGAAGAAATCATTGATGAAAAAGATTCTTATGAAGCCGTGATGCTGGAAAGGCATTTTACAACAGAAGAAACCTGTCCTGAATGCAAAGGCTCACGTCTGCAGGCATCCAGCCTCAGCTTTAAAATCGATGGTAAGAATATCGCCGAGGTGAATGCATTGAGCCTTTCAGACCTTAAAGAATGGCTGAATGATGTTAAAGGTACGTTTTCAGAAAAAAAACAGATCATTGCCCATGAAATCCTGAAAGAAATTGAAACCCGGCTCCAGTTCCTTCTGGATGTCGGATTGGATTACCTAAGTCTGAGCCGGAGCTCTAAGACCCTTTCCGGAGGAGAATCCCAGAGGATCCGTCTGGCAACACAGATCGGTTCGCAGCTCGTGAATGTCCTGTACATTCTGGATGAACCGAGCATCGGATTGCACCAGAGAGACAATGAGCGGCTGATCAATTCCCTGAAAAACCTCAGAGACATCGGGAACTCTGTGCTGGTGGTAGAACATGACAAAGACATGATCCTGGAAGCGGATGAGGTATTGGATGTAGGTCCAAGAGCCGGTAAATTCGGGGGCGAAATCCTTTGGCAGGGCAAACCTAAGGATCTTGTGAAGGCAGATACCATTACAGCTCAGTACATCAATGGTAAAAGAAAAATAGAAATTCCTGCGGAAAGAAGGGCAGGAAGCGGTAAGCATATCATCCTGAAGGGAGCGAGCGGAAATAACCTTAAAAATGTTACCTTGAATGTTCCTTTGGGTAAACTGGTTGTAGTGACGGGAATTTCCGGAAGCGGGAAATCGTCCCTGATCAACGGGACATTATATCCAATCCTTAACAAACATTTTTACCGGGCTGTCCAGGAACCGCTGCCGTATAAATCCATAGAAGGATTGGAACATATTGACAAAATCGTAGATGTGGACCAGACCCCGATCGGAAGGACGCCGCGTTCCAATCCTGCAACCTACACCGGAATGTTTACTGATATCAGGAACCTGTTTTCGGAACTTCCGGAAAGTAAGATCCGGGGGTATAAACCGGGAAGGTTCTCTTTCAATGTTAAAGGAGGAAGATGTGAAACCTGTCAGGGAGGTGGGCTGAAAGTTATTGAAATGAACTTTTTGCCTGATGTGTATGTGCATTGCGAAACCTGCAATGGAAAACGGTTCAACAGGGAAACTCTGGAAGTACGGTATAAAGGAAAGTCCATTTCCGATGTGCTGGATATGACCATTGATGAAGCTGTAGAATTCTTCCAGCCGATTCCGAAGATTTTTGCGAAAGTGAAAACCTTACAGGATGTCGGCTTAGGATATATTACTTTGGGACAGCAGTCGACCACATTGTCAGGAGGTGAAGCGCAGCGTATCAAGCTGGCTACGGAACTGGCTAAGCGGCAGACGGGAAATACACTGTATATTCTGGATGAACCAACTACGGGACTTCACTTTGAGGACGTAAAGATCCTGATGGACGCCATCAATCAGCTGGTTTCGTTAGGGAATTCATTCATCATCATTGAACACAATATGGATGTGATCAAACTGGCAGACCATATCATTGACGTAGGACCAGAGGGTGGAAAGCACGGCGGTCAGATTGTTGCGCAGGGAACTCCGGAAGAAATTGTAAATTCAAAGAAAAGTCTCACAGGAAAATTTTTAAAAAGGGAATTATAAACCCTCCTGTCTGAATAATGTTAAAAGCTCAACATCATGTTGAGCTTTTTTTAGTAAATATTTAAATTACAAATTTATTTTTTGATATAATTTTAATTCAATTGGTAATAATTGAATTTTATTTTCGTTTTCTATAGACTAATCATTAAATCAAAACTTATGAAAAATCTGAAAAAGCTTAATAAAGCGCAATTGAAATCCGTATACGGAGGCGAGCCGAAAAAATATTGTGTATTTTGTGAACGGCTGAACAAGCTGGTGTGTAGTGAAGCTCAAATTGCTCAGTGCCCATAAAAATATAAGGCTGCCCTGAATTTTCAGGACAGCCTTTTTATTTGAAAGTGAATTTTTAATTTGCCTTCGCGGCATCAATAAAATTTCTGAGTTCAGTTTTCAGGTCTGAAGTACTGCCGATACTGTCAAAGTTGATATTGTCTATCTTCCATTCCGTATCAGGTCCGTCGGTTAACAATACCGTATCCGTCCATTGTACTTTAGGGGAAACAGCTGAATTTTCTATTTCCACTTTTACTTTTGCCGTGTATACGGAAGGAATGCTTTCGGAAACATCAATGGATTGGATGTGGTAAGCGGTAAACCCTTCATACAATCCTGTAAACACTGAACCTTCCAGCAATAAAGGCTTATCTTCAGGATGAAGGCTCTTTTTAACCCGTTCAGTATCAATCTTCGATATTTCGAGCGATTGATCCAGCATCCGGTTTAGTTCCGAAGTAAATAAATCCCCGGGCACAGGATGGGAATAAATATCTTTTCCGGCTTTTCCATACAGGGTATAGAGCTGGTTGACTTTTCTTGAAATTTCAGCTTTGGCATTGGCTGCCTCAGGCTTTCGCTTATCGGGATTACAGCTTACGAAGGTTAAAAAGGCAAAAAAAGAGTAGAAGAGTGCTTTCATTATTGTGTTGCAGTTAAATTTTAGAAATTAATTTATTTTGATACTAAGATAGAACATTTAATCTGTTTGCTTCTATCGGACAAGTATATTTTACGGATTACATACCGAATAGTAATGATTACACAATATGAATCATATTTATGGAAGATGTATGTAATAAATGGTCCGTCACTGAAAACTTCCTTTCTGATCCGGTTGAAATCTGCCAAGGAAGCTGTAACAAGATTGGTTACTGGTGTTTATACTTCGAAATCTTATGATCAAAATCAGCTTATTCTTTCCGAAAATTAAATAATTTCATGTAAGAAGTTGATTTTTTTATATTAATTAAGAATTTATACTTAATAAATTTTACATTATTCATTAAGTAACCTGACCTCTTTGGCATCAGCCTTGATCCTATTCATCCCGAATTTGAAAAATGAAAATAATGAAAGGTTTAATGAAAATGATCAGTCTGATGACGCTTATCTTTATTATGGCATCGTGCGTGGCACCTCCGCCTCATCCGCATCGTGGAGTACCGCCCGGACACCGCAAGCATATGCATAAAAAATGGCACCGTCATCCGGGGCCTCCCAGAGGTCCTCACCATCCGGGGCCACACAGGCACAGATAAGAAAAACATCCGCATCAGCTCAAAGCTGATGCTTTTTTATTTCAATCTTTGGCATCAGTGTTGATATCTTAGAAAGACCAAACTTACACCTATGAAAAAGTTGACAAAAATTTCTGTTTTAGCAGCAATAATATTTGCTTTAGGCTCTTGTGCCGCACCACCAAGACCACCGCATGGTAAACCACCGGTACCACCGCATGAAAGAGGACTGCCGGATCATCCGCATCCGCCAGGACCACGTTAAAATTAAAACGCTGCATCGGGATACATCCGTGCAGCGTTTTTTTTGGTATCTATCTTAAAGTTTGTTGATCCGTGGGTTCAGGAAGGTATTAAAGATCATCACTTCCTGCCCGAAGCGGCTTTCTATTCTTTCTGTAATATTAACCAGTTCGCTTTCTATAAAATCATTCCTGAGCTCATCATTATCAAATACCAGAAGAAGGTTATAATTTTTTCCATCCTCAATATAATCACTGCCAATATCAGACAGGATATACTGGCTAACATCCATCAGGTTTTCTGCCATCAGGGCCAGGGTATCATCCATATAATTTTCCCATTCCTGGAGATTATTTTTCGTGCAGTGAAAGGTAATGCTCAGTACGCTCATTTTTTATGACTTTTTAATATTTTTAAGACAAATTCTGAGCCAAAAATCGGTAATTTTTTCGTAAATTAGCCCGTTAATTAAAATGGAAAATAAATAATTTTCAGGTGTCCTGCTAAGGGCCTGACGATCATTGTAATAATTTGTTTATGCAAAAAGAAGGTGAAAGACTGATTCCCATCAACATTGTTGATGAAATGAAGTCATCTTATATCGATTATTCGATGTCTGTAATTGTTTCCAGAGCATTACCGGACGTAAGAGATGGCTTAAAACCCGTTCATAGAAGAGTTCTTTACGGTATGTATGGATTGGGGGTTTTTTCTAACAGGAAATATTTAAAATCCGCGAGAATTGTAGGGGATGTTTTGGGTAAGTATCACCCGCATGGGGACTCATCCGTATATGATGCCATGGTAAGAATGGCTCAGGAATGGAGTTTGCGTTATCCTCAGGTAGACGGACAGGGTAACTTCGGTTCCATGGACGGCGACCCGCCGGCAGCGATGCGTTACACCGAAGCCAGGCTGAAAAAGATCTCCGATGAAATTCTTTCTGATCTGGATAAAGAAACGGTTGATTTCCAGAACAACTTTGACGACAGTTTACAGGAACCTACTGTTTTACCTACCAAAGTACCGAACCTGCTGGTCAACGGAACATCTGGTATTGCAGTTGGTATGGCGACCAATATGGCTCCGCACAACCTTTCAGAATCAATCAACGCGATCTGTGCGTATATTGATAATAAAGAAATTTCCATTGATGAGCTTATGCAGCACATCATTGCCCCGGATTTTCCTACCGGAGGAATCATTTACGGCTACGATGGCGTAAGGGATGCCTTCCATACAGGAAGAGGAAGGGTGGTATTAAGAGCCAAGGTGAACTTTGAAGAAATAGGCAACCGCAATGCGATCATCGTTACAGAAATTCCTTATCAGGTCAATAAAGCCGAGATGATTGCCAGGACGGCAGAACTCGTAAAGGATGAAAAAATCCCGGGCATTTTTGAAATCAGGGATGAATCGGACAGAAAAGGACTTCGTATCGTATACGAACTGAAGAACGACGCTATTCCTAATGTTGTTCTGAACCTTCTGTATAAGTATACCTCTCTTCAGACTTCATTCAGCGTAAACAATATTGCCTTGGTTAACGGAAGGCCGGAACAGCTGAACCTGAAAGACATTATCCATCATTTTGTAGAGCACAGACATGAGGTGATCGTAAGAAGGACCAAGTTTGAGCTTAAAAAAGCAAGAGAAAGGGCCCATATCCTTGAAGGATTCATGAAAGTGATCGGAAGCCAGGCTTCCCTGGATAAAGCGATATCCATTATCCGTCACAGTGCCAATCCGCAGGCTGCCAAAGAAGGACTGATGGAAGCGTTCGAGCTTTCTGACATCCAGGCTCAGGCAATTCTTGACCTGCGTCTGGCACGTTTAACCGGAATGGAGCTGGATAAGATCCGTGATGAGTATGAGGCAATCATGAAAGAGATCGAAAACCTTGAAGATATCCTGGCCAACGAAGAAAGAAGATTCCAGATCATTAAAGATGAACTGATCGAAATAAAAGAAAAATACGGTGATGACAGAAGGACGGAAATCGACTATTCAGGAGGTGAAATGTCAATTGAAGATATCATTCCTAATGAATCTGTAGTCCTTACCATTTCCCATGCAGGGTATATCAAAAGGACCTCCCTTTCAGAATATAAGATCCAGAGCCGTGGCGGTGTAGGAAACAGGGCTGCTACTACCAGGGATGAAGACTTCCTGGAGTACATTGTATCTGCAACCAATCACCAGTACATGCTGTTCTTTACGGAAAAAGGAAGATGTTACTGGCTGAGGGTATTTGAAATCCCGGAAGGTTCCAAAACTTCTAAGGGAAGAGCCGTTCAGAACCTGATCAATATAGAACCGGATGATAAGATCAAGGCATATATCCGTACCAACAACCTTAAAGATGCCGAATATGTCAACCAGATGAGCGTGGTGATGGTAACCAAGAACGGAACCATCAAGAAGACTTCGCTTGAAGCGTATTCAAGGCCTAGGGTAAACGGGGTAAATGCAATTGAAATCAGGGATAATGACCAGCTTTTAAGTGCATATCTTACGAATGGTACATCCCAGATTATGATCGCCACCCGAAAAGGTAAATGTATCCGCTTCCCGGAAGAAAAGGTAAGGGAGGTTGGCAGAAGCTCCATCGGGGTTCGCGGAATTACGCTGGAGGACAACGATGAAGTAATCGGCATGATTGTGGTAAATGATCTTGACAATGATACGGTTCTTGTAGTTTCTGAAAAAGGATACGGTAAAAGAACAGCCGTCCTAGATTACAGGGAAACCAACAGAGGCGGAAAAGGGGTCATTACCCTGAATATTACTGAAAAGACAGGAGATCTTATCGCTATCCAGAATGTAACGGATGAAGACGGTCTGATGATCATCAATAAATCCGGTGTTGCCATCCGTATGGGAATGGATGAAATGCGTGTGATGGGTAGAAATACCCAGGGGGTAAGAATGATCAACCTTAAGAAAAACGATGAAATTGCAGCCATTGCCAAAGTGGAGAAAGATAAAGATGTGGAAGATGAAGCAGAAGAAAATGAAGAAGGCACTGCTGTAATAGATAACCAGGAAAACATTTCAGTTTCTGATCCGGAAAATGAAAATACAACAGAGAACACTGAGGATTCAGATTCCGAAGAATAATATTGTACAATTAATTATAAAATAGTGATTATGAAAAAGCTGATTTTAGGAATGGCGATTATAGCATCATCATTTGTTTTTGGACAGAAAGGGGATGTAAATGCCCAGTTACAGGCTGCCAACAAAGAAGCTATGGATGCCTACAATGCTAAAAACTACGCAGGAGCGGCTCCCAAGTTTATGGAAGTTTACAACCTGCTGAAGACTAACGGGCAGGATGATAAAACATATATGTATTACGCGGGACTGAGCTATGCTTTGGCAAATAACTCAGACCAGGCGATCAAAGTATATACTGATCTTATCAACTCCGGATACACAGGTGTTCAGACCACATATACAGCAAAAGATAACAAAACAGGTCAGGTTATGACTTATGACAAGAATACCTGGGACCTGCTTAAGAAAAGCTCCAAGGATTATTCTGATTTTAAGACAGAGCAGACTCCAAGCGTGGAATCTGATTTGTATGAAACACTGTCTACCTTGCTGATCAACGCTAAAAAGAATGATGAAGCACTGGCGATCATTGAAAAAGGACTCGCTAAATTCCCGAATAACACCAAGCTGAAAGAGTATCAGGGATCTGCATTATACGCTTCCGGAAATACGGATAAGTTCATGGCTAACCTTAAGGAGCAGTTGGCTAAAAATCCTAATGATGCCACTAACTGGTATAACCTTGGGGTACTGCAGTCTAAAAATCCTGCTACCGCTGCAGACGCAGAAGCTTCATTCAAAAAAGCAATCGAGCTTAAGCCTGATTTCTCCAATGCCTACCAGAATCTTGTGCTTACTTCCATCGGTGACGATTCAAAAGCAGTAGAGGAGATCAATGCATTAAGAAAAACCAAACCGGATGAAGCTACAAAGCTGATCGAAGCCAGAAAGGCAAGGTTTGATAAAGCCCTTCCTTATGCTGAGAAATGGTATCAGTCCAATCCTGAAAACCTGGATGCCGTATCCATGTTGAAAGACATTTACGGGATTACCAAAAACCAGGCAAAAATGACTGAAATGAAGGCTAAAGAAGCCGCACTTCAGGCCAAACAGCCTAAATAAGAATTCTTTAAAGAAAACCATACGAAACCGGGACGTAACAGTCCCGGTTTTTTGTGTTAAAAAAAGCGCAAATTACCGGTGATAATCCTGCAATTACAATCCCGAAATTCTTTCCAATTCCGTATCTTTGAGAAAAATTTTTAAAAAATGATCGAGTGGAAAACCGCTAAAGAATACGAAGATATTACCTATAAAAAATCCAATGGGGTAGCAAGGATTGCCTTCAACAGACCTGAGGTCAGAAATGCCTTCCGTCCTAAGACCACTTCTGAATTGTACGATGCATTTTATGATGCCTATGAAGACCCTTCTATAGGTGTGGTATTGCTTTCCGGCGAGGGACCGAGCCCAAAAGACGGAGGCTGGGCGTTCTGCAGCGGAGGAGACCAGAAAGCCAGAGGCCATCAGGGATATGTAGGAGAGGACGGCAGGCACCGTCTTAATATTCTCGAAGTTCAGCGTCTGATCCGATTCATGCCCAAAGTGGTGATTGCTGTAGTTCCGGGATGGGCTGTAGGCGGCGGTCACTCGCTTCACGTGGTATGCGACTTGACCTTAGCCAGTGAAGAGCATGCGATTTTCAAACAGACCGATGCGGATGTCACCAGCTTCGACGGCGGTTACGGATCGGCTTACCTTGCTAAGATGGTGGGACAAAAGAAAGCCCGTGAAATTTTCTTCCTGGGAAGGAACTATTCTGCACAGGAAGCCCTTGAAATGGGCATGGTAAATAAAGTAGTTCCCCACGCCGAGTTGGAAGATACTGCTTATGAATGGGCCCAGGAAATCCTGGCTAAATCTCCTACATCCATCAGGATGCTGAAGTTTGCCATGAACCTTACCGATGACGGAATGGTTGGGCAACAGGTATTTGCCGGTGAGGCTACCCGCCTGGCATACATGACGGAAGAAGCAAAAGAAGGAAGAAATGCATTCCTGGAAAAGAGAAAACCAAATTTCGGGGAAGATCAATGGATATCTTAACATGATTGATTAGTGATGAATGATCATTGATAAAAAAATATCATCATCAATTATCAATTATCAATTATCAATTATATGAAGGATTGGATTAAAGCCGCAAGGCTGAGAACACTGCCGCTGTCGTTAAGCGGAATTATTATGGGGTCTTTCATTGCCAAATGGAGGCTGTACGGAGAAGGCGGTACCTGGGACTGGAGGATATTTGCTCTGGCTCTTCTGGTAACCTTATTGTACCAGATTCTGTCCAACTATGCCAATGATTATGGCGACGGAGTAAAAGGAACCGATGCCAAAAGGGTGGTGGAAGCAGAATCGAGAGCAGTAGCTTCAGGAAGGATTACAGCCGGACAAATGAGAAATGCAGTGATCATTTTATCGGTTATTTCATTTCTGGCTACGGTGGCACTCCTGTACATTGCCTTTATCCCAGGGGGATACCTGAATGAATTTTATATATTCATCGGATTGGGAGTGGCCAGTATTCTGGCGGCCATCGGATACACCATCGGAAAGAAACCTTACGGATATATGGGATTGGGAGATGTATTTGTCTTCATCTTTTTCGGGCTTGTTTCGGTATGCGGAAGTTATTTCCTGTTCACCAAGACATTCAGCTGGGACATGCTGCTTCCGGGGACAGCCGTGGGAATGATGAGTATGGCCGTGCTAAACCTGAATAATATGCGCGATATAGAAAGCGACCGCTTATCCGGGAAACACAGCTTTGCCTTAAGAATCGGCTATAAGAATGCCATGATTTATGAAATGGTGCTCTTGCAGCTTCCGCTGATTTTAATGCTGATGTTTTTAGGAGTCAACGGATTCTTTCAGTCCCAGAATTATTACGTATTCATCGTGATGATCCTGCTGCTGCCGATGATGAAGCTCAGAAGGAAAATAATGACCATTAAAGAACCTAAGGAATTAGACCCTTTTCTGAAGCAGGTAGGCATCCTGACGTTTGCGATGGCTTTGCTTACGGCTTTCGGACTTAATTTCTTCAGGTAGATTCTACATTGATTTTACAGAAAAGATTATGCATGGGGATATTCTAACCGTCTTTCATATCGCTCTCATGCTTATTTCTGGCTGGGCGCTTAATGAAATTTTAATCCGGAATCAGTATCCACCGATGCAGTAACTTTTAAATAATAATAAAAAATGAAAATACAATTTTTAGGACAAAGCTGTTTTTTGTTCACGTACAAGGATAAGACCATCCTGGCAGATCCTTTCTACAGCTACAAAAAAGCGGAATCAGGATTTGATATTACCGCACAGAAGATTGATTATATCCTCCTGACACATGCGCACGGAGATCACACCGCAGATGTGGAAGAAGTATTGCAGCACCATCCGCAGGCAGCAGTAATCGGCGTTCCGGAGATCTGTGGCTATTTTAAAAATGCAGCAAACAAAATTGACCTCAATCTTGGAGGTGCAGCAGATATTGACGATCTGAAAATTTCCATGGTGCCGGCACAGCATACCAGTTCATTTTCCGATGGAAGTTATGGCGGCGTACCGGTAGGCTATATTTTCAGGCTTCCTGAAGGTAAAAACATATATCTGGCAGGAGATACCGGAGTTATGGCAGATATGAGCCTTTTCCCGAAGATTTATGGTCATCTTGATGTTTCTGTTCTCCCGATCGGTGGTCATTACACCATGGATGCTGAACTGGCGGCGTTTGCAGCTTCAGAATTGCTTCAGACCCCTAAAGTAATCGGTTGTCATTTTGATACCTTCCCGGCCATTGAAATCAGCCATGAGGCGGCATTGAAGCATTTTGCTGCTAAAAATACAGAGCTTGTTTTACCTGAACTGGGACAGGTGTTCGAATTTTAATACAGAAATAAAAGGTAATTTGAAAATGAAAAAGCTGGATCGTATAGAAACAAAAAAAGATAATTTTCAAATTACCTCTCTTCACTTAGTACCAATAAAAAATGGCAAGCTATCTACATCACACCGCTACGACCAATTACCTTTGCTGCGTTCCCACCCTGGAGGATTCTCAGGAGCTGGTTGTGTAGGACTTGCCGGTGCAAAGATAGGAATAAATTATAAACTTAAAAATATTATTACAGAAAAATACACCTGAAAATAGGCTTTCAAAGCTAAAATGCTGAGATTAAGCGCAATAATTTTTCAGAATTTTTCTAAAACAAAAGACATGACAAAAAGCCCTTCTACATTAGGAATTATACTTTTCGCAGCCACCATGATCATCTTTTTTGTGGTCTATTCTTTTTTCTCAGGTGTTGAGTATTTTGATACTACCCTGAAAGTGAATGCCTTTGTGCTGCCTGTACTGTATGCCGGTACAGCGTTCTGGTCTGTGAAATCCTATTGGAATAATCACAGGACGGTAAGTTTCAAGGAAGCATTCAAAAGGGCTTTCGTTCCGATGTTTATCGGAGGCATCCTTTCCATCGTCAGTATTTATGCATATCTGAATTTCGCGGATCCCGATGCAAAAAAACTTTTGAACTACCAATATGTGCAAAGGCAGAAATCGGAACTTGACAAAGAATATACGTCTGCCCGTAAGATCCTGAAGCACCAGAAAGACATTGATGAGCTGGACCAGAAATACAAAGAAAGGGTTCAGAGTTTTTCACCGGATGCCGTGAAAGGAAAAGATATGCTTACGGCGAGTCATTTTTCCGGATATTTTGCCGCAATACTGATATTTTACGTAGTTTTGTCATTGTTTTTCGGAGCATTTTTCAGAACGAGAACCGTGTACCAGGAAAACACTCAAGAATAAATGTATTACCATTCAATGAATTTATCCATCATTATTCCGCTGCTGAATGAGGAAGCTTCCCTGGAAGAACTTTTTTCCAGGATCGATACTGTGTGCAGAGCCAGTCAGTTAACCTATGAAATATGGTTTGTAGATGACGGGAGCACAGACCTGTCGTGGAATATTATTGAAAACCTTAAAATACAGCATCCGCAGATCCATGGCATAAAATTTTCCAGGAATTATGGGAAATCACAGGCCCTGCATGCCGCTTTTGCCCGCGCCAACGGAGAAGTGGTGATTACCATGGATGCCGATCTTCAGGATTTTCCCGAAGAAATTCCCGAGCTCTATGCTATGGTGGTACAGGATAACTATGATATTGTTTCCGGATGGAAGAAAAAACGTTATGACAATGTCATGACGAAAAATATCCCGTCCAAACTTTTTAATGCGGCGGCGAGAAAAGTATCCGGTGTCCACCTTCACGATTTCAATTGCGGGCTGAAAGCCTACAAGAAACAGGTAGTAAAATCCATAGACGTCTATGGCGACATGCACCGTTACATTCCAGTACTGGCTGCCAATGCAGGATTCAGGAGGATTACCGAAAAAGAGGTTCAGCATCAGGCAAGGCCATACGGAACATCCAAGTTCGGAACAGAAAGGTTCATCAGGGGATTCCTAGATCTTGTAACCCTGTGGTTTGTCAGCCGGTTTGGAGGCAGGCCGATGCATTTTTTCGGTGCCGTAGGAACGATTATGTTTATCGTTGGGTTTCTGTCTGCATTATGGCTGGGGATATCCAAGCTGATTGATGTAGCCAGAGGGATTTACGGACACCTGATTACCAATAATCCATGGTTCTTCATCGCTTTAACAATGATGATCATGGGAACATTGCTCTTTATTGCCGGTTTCCTCGGGGAAATGATCATCAGGACCAACAGAGAGCATAAAAACTATAATATTGATGAAGTAATCTAAGATGGAGCACAACAGACCAAGAATATATTCCAAACAGGCCATCATCGGATTTTCTGTATTTTTCTCTACAATTTTTGGTGGGGTTTTATTATTCCTGAATCTTAGACAGGCTAAAAAAAACAGAGAATCATACATTGTCCTGGCTGTTTCTGCATTGGCGACCATCATTACGATTCTAATCGGTAACCTACAGGAAAATCCGAGAAGCACATATGCCTATTTTTGCGGGTTCGCGGGAGGATGCTTACTGGCTTACTACTTCTTTCCGAAATATTTTCCGGATGAAACGCAGTATGATAAAAAACCTATCTGGAAGCCATTGATTATCGGCATTGTATTGACTGCGATTTTTGTAGCAGTTTTAATTTATTCTACTATTCACTAACATGACTAAAAGATATTTTTATATACTCCTTACCGTATTTTTATGCATTATTTCCTGTGGTAAAATGTCACCGGAAGGAAATATTACGAAGAAAGATATTAATGTAGCCGATTTTAACAATATCAGCCTGGAAGGGAAATTCCGCGTGTTCTATGCCAGAGGACCGAAAAATTTTGTGGAAATAGAAACCTATCCGAATATTGCCGGTAACCTGGATGTTGATGTTGACAATAAAACGCTTTCGATCAAAGAAAAGAGAGGTGTAAAAGGAGTAGACTTCTACAATGTGACGGTGTACTCAAAATACAGCCCGGCACAGATCAGCATTTCAGATTCCGTAGAGATGAACATTTCCAGCGAAATCAAAACCGATAATTTTAAGCTCAGCCTTAAAAACAACGCCATTTTCATGGGTTCTATCAATACCAGGAAAGCAGAAGTGGAGATGATGAATAAAAGCAGGGCCAATTTCCTGGGGCAGACCAAAGATGCGGTGATTAAAATTTCAGATACGGCAAGCCTTATTGCTCCTTACTGGAAAATAGATAACCTCAAGCTGGATTCCAAAAACGGAAATTATGCAGAACTCAATGTGAAAGATTCATTATCCGGAAATATTCAGAATACGGCAAAGCTATTGTATTATAATGAGCCGATCAAAGCATTCAAGGCAGACAAGACAGCACGTATCGAGCGTAAAGTACTGAACTGATTTTATTCAGTGTTGCTTGAGATCTTAATAATGATACCATTTGATTTTAAATTCATATCAATTACAAACGACTACAAAATATAATATGACAACATTAGAAAAAGCACAACTTTGGTTGAACGAATCATTCGATGAAGAAACAAGAAAAGCCGTTCAGCTTTTGATTGAAGGCAATTCCCCGGATCTGGAAGACTCCTTTTATAGGGAACTGGAATTCGGAACAGGAGGGATGCGTGGGATCATGGGTGTAGGAACCAATCGTTTAAATAAGTATACGTTAGGTCAAGCTACACAGGGACTTGCGAACTATATGTTAAAGCAATTTCCCAATGAAGAAATTAAAGTTGCTATCGCCTATGACGTACGCAACAATTCCAAAGAATTCGGAAAGCTGGTGGCTGATGTTTTAACGGCCAACGGAATAAAAGTACTTCTTTTCAAAGATCACAGGCCGACGCCGGAACTTTCTTTTACCGTACGTGACAGGAAATGCAACGGAGGGATTGTCCTTACCGCTTCCCATAATCCACCAGAATACAATGGCTATAAAGTTTATTGGAATGATGGGGCACAGATTGTTCCGCCGCATGATGAAGCCATTATCAGCGAAGTATATTCTGTAAAATTTGATGAAATCAAATTCAATGGCAACGATGACCTGATCGAATGGATCGGCGAAGAGCAGGATGATGTGTATATCGATGCATGTATCGAAAATTCCACCTATCAGAATGTTGGCAAAGAAAATTTGAACATTGTTTTCACATCCATCCATGGAACTACCTACACCACCGTTCCGAAAGCGCTGAAAAAAGCAGGATTCAAAAAAATAGATCTGGTAACCGAGCAGATGATCCCAAGCGGAAATTTCCCAACAGTGGAGTCTCCGAATCCGGAAGAGCCTGCTGCCCTGGAAATGGCGATGGATTTGGCTAAAATCACCAATGCAGATATTGTAATCGGTACCGATCCGGACGGGGACCGTCTCGGAATTGCCGTAAGGAACCTTGATGGTGAGATGCAGCTGCTGAATGGCAATCAGACCAATGCTATCCTTACTTATTACATCCTTAATGAGTGGAGAAAGCAGGATAAAATTACCGGAAAAGAATTTATCGGTTCTACCATCGTTACTTCCGATATATTCTTTGATATCGCCCAGAAATTCGGAGTTGGCTGTAAAGTAGGCCTTACCGGATTCAAGTGGATAGGGAAAATGATCCGGGATTTTGAAGGCAAAGAAAAATTTATCTGCGGAGGCGAAGAAAGCTTCGGTTTTATGACCGGTGATTTCGTAAGGGATAAAGATTCATGCGGTAGCATCATCCTGGCCTGTGAAATTGCAGCATGGTGCAAAGCCAACGGAAGGACCATGTATCAGTACCTGATCGAGATCTATCAGGAGACGGGAATGTATTATGAAGCATTGGTTAACTTGGTTAGGAAAGGAAAAGAAGGTGCTGAAGAAATCCAGAATATGATGAAAAACTTCAGAGAAAACCCTCCGAAGGAACTTGCCGGTTCACCTGTAGATGAAGTAAAGGATTTTAAAGAACAGACCAGCTTCCTCATCTCTAAAGGAGAGCGCAAAGCAATACTGGATATCCCTAAATCCAATGTGCTGATCTATTATACTCAGGACGGAACGAAAGTATGCGTAAGGCCTTCCGGAACCGAGCCTAAAATTAAATTCTATATTTCTGTCAAGGAAGACCTGACTTCCGAAGCTGAGTTTGAAGATACCCTTCAGGCCCTCGAAGAAAAAGTAGAGCAGGTAAAAAGAGACCTGCAATTAACATAAAAATGTACCGGTGTGGCCGTTTAATGATATACCAATGATTGTTGAACGGTTATACTGTTAGATTGTTACATTAATAACATTAAATAAAAATAAAGTGAAAGTTTCAAAATTAGCGGCGAACCTGATTGGTTCTGAAATTGTAAAAATTGGTAATGAAGTCAATGATTTGAAGGCAAAAGGTGCTGAAATTGCCAACCTTACCATTGGAGACCTGAATTCTAACATCTATCCGATACCGGCAAAACTGAAAGAAGAAATTCAGAAAGCCTATCAGAATAACCTGACGAATTATCCGCCGGCTAACGGACTTTTATCTTTAAGAAAAGAGGTTTCCAAAGACCTTAAAACCAGATGGAACCTGGATTATGCTCCTAATGACATTCTTATCACAGCGGGTTCGAGGCCGTTGATTTATGCCGTATACAAAACTATTGTGGATGAAGGGGATAAAGTAGTATATCCTATACCTTCATGGAACAATAACCATTATGCATACCTTACCTCTGCAGATGCTGTAGAAGTGAAGACTACGCCTGAGAATAATTTCCTTCCTACTGCTGCCGATCTTAAGCCGCATCTGGATGGCGCTGTACTGGTAGCACTTTGCTCTCCGCTGAATCCTACCGGAACAATGTTCACCAGGGAACAGCTTTCTGAGATCTGCGAACTGATTCTGGCCGAAAACCAGAAAAGAACCGAAGATGAAAAACCGCTTTACCTGATGTATGACCAGATCTACTCTAACCTGACTTTCGGAGCAGAACACGTAGATCCTGTTTCTCTTTTCCCTGAAATGAAAAACTACACCATCTACATCGATGGTATTTCCAAATGCCTTGCTGCAACTGGAGTACGAGTAGGATGGGGATTTGGCCCGGCGCATGTTATTGATAAAATGAAAGCACTCCTTACGCACGTAGGTGCATGGGCACCAAAGCCTGAGCAGGAAGCAACAGCCAAATATTATGAAAATCCTGAAGAAGTAAATGCTTTTGTAGAAGATTTCAAAGGAAAACTGGAAGAGAGCCTGAAAGTTCTTCACGGCGGAATTCAGAACCTGAAAAGTAAAGGGCTTGCCGTAGACAGCATTCAACCAATGGGAGCGTTGTACCTCACGATTAAACTTGATTATATTGGGAAAACAAAACCTGACGGAACAGTTATTGAAAATTCTTCAGACCTGGTTTTCTACTTAATCAATGAGGCTGGAGTTGCCCTGGTGCCATTCTCTGCCTTCGGGGAAGAAAAATCTGAGCCTTGGTTCCGTGCTTCCGTAGGAGGACTGGCCACCGAAGAGATTTCAGCGATGATGCCGAAGCTTGAAAGTAGTTTGAATAATCTTAAATAAGTTAGTTATAAGTTATGAGTTATGGCTGAGAGCGTTATTGGGAAAAAGAGTTTTGATTTTGCTGTAAACATCATCAATTTTTATAAAAGATTCAGTTCTGAAAAGAAAGAATTTATACTTTCCAAACAGATTCTGCGGTCCGGGACTTCTGTAGGTGCAAATATTAGAGAAGCCTTAAATGCTCAGAGCACAATGGATTTTATTCATAAATTGTCTATCTCTCAAAAAGAATGTGATGAAACTATTTATTGGCTTGAACTCTTATCCGCTACCGATTATATTTCAAAAGAGGAATTTGAAAGTTTGAAGGCTCCGGCTACAGAAATCTTAAAAATGATCAGAAGCATTATTATAACGACCAAAAACAAGACTCATAACTCATAACTTTTAACTCATCACTATACGAAATGAAAATCATCGCTGTAATTCCTGCACGGTACGAAGCCAGCCGTTTTCCGGCCAAGCTGATGCAGACCTTAGGAGATAAAACTGTTATTGCCACAACCTATCAGAATGTGGTAGAGACCGGTTTGTTTGAAGAAGTTTTTGTAGCTACGGATTCGGAAATCATCTTCAATGAGATTGTAGGTAACGGTGGAAAAGCGGTAATGACCGGACAGCATGAAACTGGCAGTGACCGCATTGCTGAAGCCGTTCAGCACATAGACTGTGATATTGTCATCAATGTACAGGGCGATGAGCCGTTTCTGAAACTGGAACCTTTACGGCAGCTGATCGAAGTTTTCAGAGAAGATCATAACCAGGAGATCTCCCTGGCTTCCCTGAAGATCAGGCTTAGTGAAAAAGAAGAGATTGAAAACCCGAATAATGTGAAAGTAATCACCGACAATAATGGGTTTGCGTTGTATTTCAGCCGCTCTGTCATCCCGTTTCACCGGGAAACATCTTATGAGGTGAGCTATTTTAAACATATTGGTGTATACGCTTTCAGGAAGCATGCGCTCATTCAGTTTTCTAGCTTGGAAATGAAGCCGCTGGAAATAGCTGAAAAGATAGAATGCATCCGCTACCTTGAATACGGAATGAAAATCAAGATGATTGAAACCAATTTTATCGGAGTGGGCATCGATACGCCGGAAGATCTGGAGAAAGCCAGAAAATTAATTTGAAAACTTGAAAGGGAAACGATTTGAATAGACCAGACAAGCGTTACATTTTCAAATGATCCGATTAATAAATTTTCAAATTAAAAAGCATTATATTTGAACTTATAAAAAGAATTAATGAAGAAATTACTGTTGGCATTTATTCTGGTTTGTTCCCAGTGGTGTATGGCTCAGACGGCAAAGGAGATTATTGATAAAAACATCGAACTGTCCGGAGGGCTCACAAACTGGAAGCTTCTAAATTCAGTACTGCTTCAGGGTAAGGTCATTTTGGGTATCAAGGATGAGTATCCGATCAAAATCTACCAGGAACGTCCCAATCTCACCAAGACGGTGATTACCATCGGTAATAAAGAGACGGCAATTGAGGGATATGACGGTACGAAGGGATACGCTATGAACTACGCAGCCAATAAACTGCAGGAGTATGCGGAATATGTCCCGGAAAGTTTTGACAATGATTTTATCGACTGGGAAAATAAGGGCTTTACTGCAAGATACCTCGGTAAAGAAAAGATCGGAAATATGTACTGTCACAAAGTTGAGTTGACTAAGAATGTCAACAAGAATATATATTATTTTGACACCAAAACATATATGTTGCTGAGGGAAATTAAGAAAGATGAAACCCTGGACTATTCCGATTACAAAAAAGTGGGTAATCTGATGATGCCGTTCAGGATAGAATCTTCCAGTACAAAGAAAGATGGGGATTACGTGATGCTGATCAACAGAATAGATACGAATAAGGTATTTCCGGCGAATACTTTCAAATTTAAATAATACCGTTATCATGAAAAAAATTTTTTTACTGCTGCTTTCTTTCATGGCGTTCTTCAACAGCTGTGCCCAGAAGAAAAGTGAAGCATCCAAAACAAAAACCAAAGCGCTTATGGGAAAAACCATTTATGACTACAAAGTAGAAAGCCTGGATGGGAAAGAAATCAACTTTGCAGATTTCAAAGGGAAAAAGATCCTTGTGGTGAATACGGCATCCCAATGCGGGTTTACGCCCCAGTATGCTGATCTTGAGAAACTCTACGAAGAATACAAAGACAAACTCGTCATTGTTGGGTTTCCTGCCAATAACTTTGGAGGACAGGAACCGGGAACCAATACGGAAATCGGTGCTTTCTGCCAGAAAAATTATGGGGTAACGTTCCCGATGGCTGCCAAAGTTTCCGTAAAAGGAGATGATACTGCACCGATCTTCAAGTATCTCACTGAAAAGGAACTGAACGGTGTGAAGAATACCACCATCCTTTGGAATTTTACCAAATTCCTGATTGACGAAAACGGTAAGTTAATTGATTCTTTCGTAAGTACTACAAAGCCTACCGACGAAGCAATTACGAAATATCTGAAATAGATCATTCAATCTAACAATGTAACAGTGTAACAATATAACAATGCCAAGATTGGTAAATTATTACACTGTTACATTACTACATTATTTCATTGTTGCATTATTATTAGCTTTTTCTGCAAAACCAAAAATATTCCCCAGCTTGATACTGGAGTATCCATTGCTTTTTATTTTCGAGGAATTGATCATGGCTTTGGCCAATACTTCAGTTGGCAATGGCTTCTGGCTTTCCAGAAGGCCCAGCTTATTGGCAAACTTAATAATGCGGCTTCCCAGGACTTCTCCTGTTCGGTCTGAATCTTTTCTTTCGAGCATACCGGGTTTAAAAACAGTGATTTTATTGAAATGCAGCCTTTTTACAGCCTCCTCAAGCTCTCCTTTCATCCTGGAATAAAATATTTTCGATTTTGGATTGGCTCCATAGGCTGAAACAAGCACATAATCTTCTACATTATTTTCCCGCGCTGCTTTGGCAAACTGATACTGATAGTCGTAATCCACTTTATGCTGTGCTTCTTTGCTACCGGCTGCTTTAAGCGTAGTGCCGAGGCATGAAAATGCTACATCACCGGTTACGAGAGACTTCCATTGCTCAGGAGCATCAAAATCAATAACGTGTGCGGTAAGCTTCGGATGCCGGATATCAACGGGCTTTCTCACAAAAATATCAACACGGTCAAAATCATGATCGTGCAGCAACTGCTTTACCAGATCTTTTCCTGTGGCGCCTGTAGCGCCAATAACCAGAGCTTTCATATCATTTAGTGGTTGGGTGTGAAAATTAATCTCAAATTGATTACTTCAATTTACAAAATTTTAATAATATTGAGGTTTTAATTTTCAAACTAATTCATTGAAATGGACACTAATGAAATTCTGGATTACTGCCTGGCCAAAAAAGGTGTCACAGAAAGCTTTCCCTTCGATAATGAAACCCTTGTCTTAAAAGTTGGCGATAAGATGTTTCTCCTGATGCCCTTAGAAAGAATTCCATTGCAGATCAATGTAAAAACCGATCCGGAATGGAGTGCCGAGCTTCGGGAGCAATATCCGCAGATCAACGGAGCGTTTCACATGAATAAAACGCACTGGAACTCCGTACAGGTAGATGGCCTGAAACGGGATCTTATCCTAAAGCTTATCGACCAGTCCTATGATCTGGTTTTCAGATCCCTGACCAGGAAAATACAAAATATAATAACTAATGCATAATTATAAAAATACATGAGGAAAATCTTTATTTCTGCGGTCTACTTCTTATCCGTCAGTGCATTTGCACAGTCAAAAGAACAGTCCAAAACCTGGGAACTGCTCCTGAACAATAACAGAGGGGAAGCCAGAGCCTATTATGACAAAAATCTGAAAGAACATAAAACAAAGGATTTTGAAAATCTGTTTCTTGACGCTATGATCGATGAAGAAATGGGACAAATGATTTTTGATGATACATTCATCAGGCGATTTTCAGAATTCAATCTGGACGAATCTTATTTATATCCGATTTTCAAAAAATCCTTTATGCTTTCCGATTATGAAACGGAAGGACTGGATGATAATTCGTATAAAAAAATAGATTTCCTGGCACAGCATCCGGTGTACGGCAACAATCTTTCTGTAATTGAATATAAAGCCACCTTAGACAGAATCAGGAATAATCCTAAGAGCGCGGATGAATATTTATCCAAAATAAAACGCATTGATCACTGGCAGTTTGCAGGAGTTTTTGAAAACCTTAACGGAAGCGGGCTTTATAATGAATATGAGCCGGAAAATCATGCTAACAGCGACCGTTTGTTTAATGCGAACAGTCTTGGAAACGTAGGCTGGTACAACAGGAAGTTTCCGTCAAACGACGGTTTTGAGTTTTTCATGAATGAGACAGAATACGGGAGAGGCATTATGTATGCACAGAGTTTCATTGAGAATCCGGCAGAAAGGAAAATGATATTCGAGGTGGAGATCAACACCGAATTCAGGTTGTTTTTGAATGATGCAGAAGTTCTTTCAAGCACAACAGATGGCTATTCTAATCTGGGCGCTCATATGGTGGAAGTCACTTTACCGAAGGGGATGAACAGGCTCCTGCTGAAGTTTGACGTAAAAGAATCAAAAAATGCCTTTATGGTGGTTCCTTTTGATACCAATTTACAGAGGATATCCGATCTTAAATATTTCGACACATATAAAGACTACCAGAAAAGCTCCCCGGCACAGCTGCAGGCAAAAGAGCTTCCCCTGAAATTTGAACGGTTGCTGAAAGAAAAAGTATCTCAGAATCCGGACAGCTTTTTTTATAAATATCTACTGGCTTCCGGCTATCTTAATAACCATCAGAACGACCAGGCAAAAGAAATCATAGATCAGATGCTGAAATCATATCCGAAATCTTCTGTGGTGCAGGGACTTTTGGCTTCTTATTATACCAATATCGATGACAAGGAAAAAATAAATGAGGTCTTCAAGAATGTTGAAATCAATGATTCTGAATATTTTGTTGTCCCGATCATGAAAATCGGAGACAGTGAAAAATTTAATCATATGTCTATTCAGGAACTGGAAAAATACAGGGACATCCTAAAGAAAACCAAGGCCAAACCTATGGCCAGCTTCTTTGATATGGCAATTGCACTGAGAAACAGGAATATGGATGAGGCTAAGATACATATTGCCGACCTGAAAAAAAACTTTGCCAATAATGAAAAGTTCTTCAGTATTTTCACACTTATGGAAGACATGGACAAAAAGGACCAGACTTCCACAATTAAAAAATTTGAAGACGTGTATGCGGTTAAGAGCAGCCCTGAAGTAATGAATTATCTTTTCAGCCTGTATAAGAAATCAAACAGGGTGGAAGACCAGAAAAAAATCCTCCGGAAATATATAGAAATCTATCCTTCAATTAATACCTTCAGGACACAGTACATTGATCTTCTTGAAGATGACGTTCAAAATTCCGAATATGGGAAGGAACTTGAAGACGCCTTGGCCAATTTTCCATATTCTTACTCACTTCTTGCCACAAAGGCTGACTATCTTGCAAAAATGAACAAAAAGACAGAGGCTGTACAGTTTGCTAAGCTTTCTCTGTCCCATAATACGCAAAATGAACAGATGCACAAACTCATCCGTGATCTTGACCAGACACAGGATGAGATTGATAAAGCAGGCATCAAAGATCTGTATAAGCTGGTAAAAGAACGCAGGAATACGACTGCAAAAGGCAAGAGGGGAGTGACCACACTGCTGGATGAATATATTGTAAATGTTTATCCGGAAGGAGGATTTAAGAAAAGGAGCACCTATGCTTATGAAATCACTTCAGAAAACGGTATTGAGGAATTGAAGGAATATGCAATCAATTACGATGACGACATCATAAAAGCTGAAATTGTAAAGCCGAACGGAAGCATTATTCCCGGAGAAAAATCTGAAGACCAGATCGTCTTTACCAATCTTGCAGTAGGCGATGCGATTGTAATCCAGAAAGAAAGCCTGGAGAGAAATAGCGGCAGGTTTTACAAAGATTTCAATCTCTGTTCTTATTTCAATTCAGAATATCCTGTGGTAGAATCCACTTTTACCGTAATTACTCCGGAAAACCTCAGTTACCAGGTAAAAAGCAATACCAGGGAAGTCCCATCCACAAAGAAGATCATGGGTGGTAAACTATACCAGACCTGGAAGCTGGATCACCTGGATGAAATAGACCTTGATGAATATTTCGGACCGAGTTTCTATGACGCCACCATTTCTGTAACCGCAAATTCGATCAGGACATGGCAGGAGATAGCTAACTGGTATGCAGACCTCACAAGAAAAAGTCTGGTTACGGATAAAGTGGTAGAGAAGGCATTTAAAGAAATTTTTCCTGCCGGTATTTCGGGAATGAGTGATACTGAAAAGGCTGAAAAGATTTACAATTATATTGAAAAGAATATTACCTACAGTTCAGTAGATTTTCGGCAAAGCGGTTATATACCGCAAAAACCGTCAAAAACGCTCAGTACCAAACTGGGCGACTGTAAAGATCTTTCTGCTTTATTCGTAATCCTCGGTAACCAGGCGGGTTTACAGTCTAATTTAGTATTAGTACAGACCAATGATAATTCGGCACAGCGACTGATTTTACCGAATCTAAGCTTTAATCACTGTATTGTTAAGACAAACCTGAATGGCAAAGAAACATTCCTGGAGATGACGAATAAGTTCCTTCCGTTTAATTCTGTGGTCAAAGCAAACTACAGGGCAAAAGCACTCGTTATTTATACCGATAAGAATGCGGCGGGAACTGCCGGCCTCATTGAGATTCCGGCAGATAACAATACCAGGTCGCTGTTCAAGACAGTGAGTGAAGTCAATGTAAGTGGTGATAGCCAGAATTTCATTACCAAACAGTACCTGACAGCGGAATCCAAAAGCTTTTATAACGATTTCTTCCAGGATTCCCAGACCGATGATTCACGTAAGAAGAGCATAGAGGAAGAATTCGGCTCGCTTCTGGATAAGGTCATCAGTGTGAAGACGGTTAAGCTGATTGACGGAAAGGATCTTACTGCCAAACCGCTTTCTTATGAGGTGCAGTTCAGCATCAACGATAAACCACAGTCCGTGGGAAGCCTGAAGATCATGAAAGTACCCTTTATGACCAAGCCTTTCACAAAGGAAGTGGTGGCTACGGAAAACAGAAAGACAGATATCCTGTATACGAAATATGAAAAGCAGAATAAATATACAGAAGAAATTTACCTGAATATTCCCGACGCCATGAAGTTTGTGGAAATCCCTGAGAATAAAACCCTGGTGTACCAGAATTTCACCTATTCGGTTAATTATGAACTGCAGAAAAATAACAGGTTAAAAATCACCAGAACAGCAGATACTCCTTGGAATAATATTAAAGCAAGCCAATATCCTGAGTTTAAAAAATTTGTGGAAGAGGCTATTAATGCAGAAAATCAGATATTAGGTTATAAGTAATCAAAAAAGCTTGCAGATCAATCTGCAAGCTTTTTATTTTAAAAAGGAAAAGTTTTTGTCAGCCTTTTGTCTTCATCCAGTCTTTCAATCAGTTTGTCCATGCCTTCAAACTTGATTTCGTCATGGAGGAAATCCCGGAATTTCACCGTGATGTCTTTCCCGTAAATGTCTCCTTCAAAATCAAGGATATAAACTTCTACAGTGAGTTTTTCTCCATTTACCGTAGGATTGGTTCCAACGCTCAGCATCCCTTTGTATTGCTTGCCGTGTACAAAAACTTCAACAATATAAGCTCCTTTTTTAGGCAGAAGCTTAATGGAATCTGTTTCAATATTAGCGGTAGGGTAACCTATGGTCCTTCCGATCTTTTTCCCGTGAACAACGGTTCCTGAAACAGAATAGGAATATCCCAGCATTTCATTGGCTTCCTTAATGTTTCCCGTTAAAAGTGCTTTGCGGATTTTGGTGGAGCTGATGTTATTTTCGTGAATATTGATCGCTTCCATCTGTTCCACTTCAAAATCCAGTTCCCCGGACAGCTTCTGGAGCAGTTCAAAATTCCCGCTTTTATTTTTACCGAAAGAATGATCGTAGCCGATGATCAGGTATTTCACATTCAGAATATCAATTAAGATTTTCCTTACGAATTCTTCCCCGGTCAGGTTTCGGAATTCAGCGTCAAATTCTTTCAGGAAAAGATTTTGGATACCGTATCTTTCCATCAGGCCGGTCTTTTCTTCCAGCGTATTCAGGAGCTTCAGGTCTTCATCAGGATTGAAGACAAATCTCGGATGGGGCCAGAAAGTTAGAATGGCGGTCTCCAGATTTTTCTCCTGTCCGGTCTTGGTCAGTTCATCAATGATGCTTTTATGCCCGATGTGCACACCGTCAAACATCCCTAAAGACAGGGCCAGAGGCTTGTGTGAAGTGTATTCGGTGAAATTTTTATAAACGTTCAAAACGGAAAAATTTTGACTGCAAATATAGGAAATAATGTATGAATGTATGTGCCTAAGACCAGACCATTAGCATTCATAAAATTTGTGCAGGATAATACCGCTGAATCCTTACGTTACCGCATTCGTAAAAGTATGATAAAAATCTGTTTTTTACCAATTGCGGGTTAATGAAGAATCATTATATTTGCACCAAGAAAAAATTTAGCAATGGCAAACCAAATTAAAGGAAAAATTTCTCAAATTATTGGTCCGGTAATCGACGTAGTCTTTACTGATGTGGAAGCTGTTCCAAGTATTTATGACGCGTTAGAAATTACCAAAGAAAACGGTGAAAAAGTAGTTTTAGAGGTAGAGCAGCATATTGGAGAAGATACAGTAAGATGTATTGCAATGGACGCGACTGATGGTCTCAAAAGAGGTCAGGATGTAATCGGATACGGAAATCCTATTACCATGCCTATCGGTGAGGCTGTAAACGGAAGACTTTTCAACGTAGTAGGTGATGCTATCGACGGAATGCCTAATATTTCCAAAGAAGGAGGTTTACCAATTCACAGAGAAGCTCCTAAATTTGATCAGCTTTCAACTTCTGCAGAAGTTTTATTTACGGGTATTAAAGTAATCGACCTTGTTGAGCCTTATGCAAAAGGAGGTAAAATTGGTTTGTTCGGTGGTGCCGGTGTAGGTAAAACTGTATTGATCCAGGAGTTGATTAACAATATTGCTAAAGGACACGGAGGTCTTTCGGTTTTCGCCGGTGTAGGGGAAAGAACGAGAGAAGGAAATGACCTTTTGAGAGAGATGCTTGAATCAGGAATCATAAAGTATGGTGAAGATTTTATGCACTCTATGGAAAACGGAGGATGGGATCTTTCTAAAGTGGATACAGAAGCCATGAAAGATTCTAAAGCAGCTTTCGTTTTCGGACAGATGAACGAGCCGCCAGGTGCAAGAGCGAGAGTAGCCCTTTCAGGTCTTACATTGGCTGAATACTATAGAGACGGTGGAGAAAGCGGACAGGGAAGAGACGTATTGTTCTTCGTAGATAATATCTTCCGTTTCACACAGGCAGGTTCTGAGGTATCTGCACTTTTAGGACGTATGCCTTCTGCGGTAGGTTACCAGCCGACACTTGCTTCTGAGATGGGAGCAATGCAGGAAAGGATTACTTCCACTAAAAACGGATCTATTACTTCCGTACAGGCAGTATATGTACCTGCGGATGACTTAACTGACCCGGCTCCTGCAACAACGTTTGCCCACTTGGATGCAACTACGGTACTGGACAGAAAGATCGCTTCATTAGGTATCTATCCTGCGGTTGATCCTTTGGCTTCCACTTCAAGAATCCTTGCTCCGGAAATCATCGGTGAAGAGCACTACAACTGTGCACAGAGAGTAAAAGAAATCCTTCAGAGATACAAAGCACTTCAGGATATCATTGCTATCTTAGGTATGGAAGAACTTTCCGAAGAAGATAAGGCAGTAGTATACCGTGCAAGAAAAGTTCAGAGATTCTTATCTCAGCCTTTTCACGTTGCAGAACAGTTTACAGGTATCCCGGGATCACTGGTAGACATCAAAGATACCATCAAAGGTTTCAACATGATTATCGACGGGGAACTGGATCACTTGCCGGAAGCAGCTTTCAACCTTAAAGGAACCATTGAAGAAGCTATTGAAGCCGGACAAAAAATGCTAGCTGAAAACGCTTAAGAAATTTTAAATTTTAGATTGACAATATCATTTAAAATTTAAAATCTAATCTATAATTCATAAAAAATGAATATAAAAATTTTAACACCAGAATACGTAGTTTTTGAAGGAGAAGTAGATTCTGTACTGCTGCCGGGTAAGCACGGTGAATTTCACATCATGAAAAACCACGCAGGCATCGTTTCTTCTTTAGTGGGAGGCAAAGTAAAATTGTATGCGAAAGCCATCAATGAAGCTTATGCTAAAAACTTCACCAAAGAAAATGAAAAAGACTCTGTTTTTTCTTATCCTATTATCAGTGGTGTTGTAGAATTTAATCATAACAAAGGGATTATCCTTTGCGAATAATTAAATGAAAAGCTAAATATATTTTCAAGAAAGTGTAACTTTGGTTACACTTTTTTTTTGATGTAGAAATCTGATTGTATGAAACGAGGTATTATCATATTCCTTACAGTCCTGGGGCTATTCCTCAATGCCCAGAATATTAAAACAAAGCATGGTGTTATACAGCTGGATGGCGTTCCGGTAGCTAAAATTGCCCACAGGTCCAATGAATATACCTTTATGGATCTTAAGGAAACACCTACATATACTATGGAGTTTGTGGATAAAAGCGTTGTGGACTCTGTCCGTGACAGTTATATTAAATTAACCAGGGTATACAATAATGATAAGACACTGGAGCTTGACTATATCTCGCCGTCTGCATTTTCAGGTGAGGAAAAATCAGCAGTATATACTTCCGTAAAAGGATTTAAGATCATCGATAACCGGGGGATCAACATCAAAAACCTCGATGAGCTGTTTAAAAATCCGCCCAAAAGAAAGCTGGATACAAAAACAAAAGATGCCTATACCGTAAGGAGTAAAATTGATAAGCTTAAAATTGAAGTCAATAACGTCGGTGAAATCCTGAGCAATGGTGTGCCGGTAGGATACTTCACTAATCTGCCGGTTAGTTTCGGATCGGATGATACCATTTCTGAAAAAACATTTGTTGACCTTGAGATATACGATGCCAAAAGCAAATACATCGGCAAATACATCACGACTACCAAACAGATTAAGACAGCCGGAGGTAAAACCTTTACCTTATACCGCGAAATATCCGGAAGGCCGTCAATCCTCAAATTCCCAACCTATAAAGCCATCGCGGAACGTTTGGCCATCATGGATCCGAACTTTATTAAAGTTCAGGAAAAAGTGATTGTAGGAGAAGTGACCAAAGACGGTGTTCAGAAATAATAAGGACTAAAATTGATCATACGAATTCCCGGAAGAGCCGGGAATTTTTATTGATCCGATATTTGCTCCCGGATACAAGTCAAAAAGGGATGCAATTTTGCAGGATTCCGGGAAAAATATCCCAAAAAAGAAAATTCAGGTAAAATTTTGTCAAAACTTACAGACACAGAATCACTCCGTTTTCCTTTAATTGCTGCATCGGTTTTGAGAACCAGAACAGCTCGAAATTTTCAAACTGTTCTTCAAAATAAGTTTTAAGTTGCTGAAGCATAAGCTTTTTAGGATTTTCTACCGTATGCTCTTTTAGAATTCCCATCAGCCATTCCGCATGGTCCTGTTCCATTTCCGCCTTCACAATATTGGTTTTTAAGTGGAATGTAAGCAGTGTATACGCACCAGAGTATTTCTTTTTTATTTTTACGCGATTCTCAGCGATTACGTTTTTGGCTAAAAAGATGATTTTTGAGTTAGGTCTGAATTTGAAATCATCATTTTCCAGTAAACAGTCATGGATGTAATCCGGATGTATGGTGGTAGGCGGAATTTTAAAATCAAACCAGTCCTGAAGCGGCAATTCAAAATTAATTCCATGCATATAATTGAACAGGGATTTTTTCAGTCCGAAGCTGAAACGGTTGTGGTCAATACCTGTCCGGTCTTTAAAATCCACATCATTGTGTGCGAACTGAATATCCTGCCGAACCGGAATGACACCGAAGGCTTCCGGGTTCAGTCCGACAGGGGAATGGGCAGTCATCGCAAACTGATGCCAAAAGCCACTCTGTACAATACCCATTTCAAAAAGCTGTCGTACCATCTCTAGGGAATCAACCGTTTCCTGGACCGTTTGGGTAGGGTAGCCATACATGAGATACGCATGGACCATAATTCCGGCCTCGGTAAAATTCCGTGTTACATCGGCCACCTGGGCTACGGAAACCCCTTTATCGATTAATTTCAACAGGCGGTCACCGGCTACTTCCAGTCCGCCGGAAACGGCAACGCATCCGGATATCTTCAAAAGAAAACAGAGATCGCGGGTAAAGCTTTTTTCAAAACGGATGTTCGTCCACCAGGTAACTACAAGGTTCCTTCTCAGGATTTCAAGGGCTACTTCACGCATCAGTGCGGGTGGTGCGGCTTCATCAACAAAATGGAATCCTGTTTCCCCGGTCGTCAGGATCAACTCTTCCATCCGGTCTACAAGGATCTTTGCCGAAATTGGTTCATAGATCTTGATGTAATCCAGGGATATGTCGCAGAACGTGCATTTTCCCCAATAGCATCCATGAGCCATGGTTAATTTATTCCATCGCCCGTCGCTCCAAAGGCTGTGCATAGGATTGGCAATCTCAATTACGGACACATACCGGTCCAGCAATAAATCCGAATAATCGGGAGTACCGATGTCGGCCTGACGGTAATCATGCCTTGGAGAATTATTTTTATAAGTTACCTGACCATTTTCTATCAGGAAAGTTCTTTTGAATTCCGGATTTTCCTGTCCCTGAAGGCTTTGATGCAAAAGTTCAAGAGGAAGTTCACCATCATCAAGGGTTATGAAATCGAAAAACCCGAAAACCCTGGTATCTTTGATTTCCCTAAGCTCCGTATTCGGAAACCCGCCTCCCATGGCAGTTTTTACATGAGGAAAATATTCTTTGATCCACTGTGCACATCTGAATGCGGAATAAAGATTTCCGGGGAAAGGAACAGAAAAACAAACCAGCTTTGGTTGTACCGTATCCATCTTATCTTTAAGGATTTGCAGCGTGATCTCATCAATAAAAGTGGTATTTCCGTTGAGTTTTGCATATAATTCATCAAAAGAATAAGCACTTTTACCCAGTCGTTCCGCATATCTGCTGAACCCGAAATCAGCATCTATATTTTCAACAATATAATCTGAAATGTCCTCCAAGTACAACGTTGCCAGGTGTTTGGCCTTATCCTGCAATCCCATGTTCCCGAAAGCAAATTCCATATCATCCAGCTGGTTGAAACGGGATGCTTCCGGAAGAAAGTTCATACTGCAGACCTGACGTGCCAGGGTTGGGTTTTTTCCCTGAAGAAATAAGATGACCTGATCGATGGTCTTTAGATATTCATCTTTTAAGGTGAAAATTCTCTGTGAATTGTCTGAGACTTCGTGGAGAGCAATGGGAACATCA
This sequence comes from Chryseobacterium camelliae, assembly GCF_030818575.1. Taxonomy (NCBI): domain Bacteria; kingdom Pseudomonadati; phylum Bacteroidota; class Flavobacteriia; order Flavobacteriales; family Weeksellaceae; genus Chryseobacterium; species Chryseobacterium camelliae. The sequence continues at coordinate 1,549,720 of NZ_JAUTAL010000001.1, read as the reverse complement.
AAAATATCTGCAAGCCCGTTTTTTGAAAACAAGGACAGGATTACTTCAATTCCGAGATCAGCCTGATAACATGAAACACCTTTTGTATTCAGGAAACCTTTGATATAAGCAGTAGCCGGATAGGGAGTATTCAGCTGGGTAAAAGGGGGAGTAATCAGGAGCAGATCTTTCAACAGGAAAATTTTTGCAAAGTTAAGATTTAAAATTCAGACTTACTTATTTTGTTTCCTGATGTAGGTTTTGCAGAAAAATGTATAAATTCACGGTATGAAAATTACCCGAAAAAGCATCAGCTTTCTTTTTGTATTGTTCTTAATCAACGGCCATGCGCAGGAAATTGAAAATAGTGATGTTCTGAAACCCTTTACGGAAAAACTGAAACAAAATACCGTTTCCACCATTCTGTTTATGGGAGATTCGCATATCCAGGCCGATTGGCTCACTTCCTATTTAAGAAAGAAATTCCAGGATCGTTATGGCAATGCGGGCCGGGGCCTTGTTTTTCCGTATAATGTGGCAAATACGAACGGTGCCGAAGATTTTGAGTCTGCAAGCAACCAAGCATGGGAAACATTCCGTCTGGTGCATGAGCAAAAGCTATTTCCTGAAATGGGAGCAAGCGGTTTTGTTATTGGCAGCAAAGAAAATCCTTTTCTGGAGATCACCTTCAAAAATCCTGAGGACCGTTTTGACAGGCTTTTTATTTATCACGATAAAAATATGGATGGGCAGGAATTCAGTGTCTATACTGAGCAGCAACCGCTGAAGAATTTCATCATCAAGAAAACGGAGCAGCTGAGCCATACGGCTGCAGAAGGGGAAACATTCCATGAAATGGTTTCTAAGTACAATAATACAACGACCAGGTTCAGGCAGCTTAATGGAGACAAAATCCTGAATCCGGTAGCAGGGAACGTATATAAAGTAGAAAGAAATTATTTCGATTACAATCCGGATTTTGAGCATTACATCACGCTCATCCGTAAACAGAAATTCACCGGGTTCAAAACCGAAGTGGATTTTGCACAGCCCCAGAATGTCTTTCTGATGCGCACTAATCTTCCCGGAGGTATATTTTACGGATTCCAGTTTTTAAAAAACACAGATAGAGGAGTCGTTTTCAATACAGTAGGCGTTAATGGAGCCACTTATGGCGATTTCCTTAAATATCCTTTACAGGTGCAGCAGCTGAAGACAATTGCTCCCGATATCCTTATCATTGCCCTGGGAACAAATGAAGCTTTTGCACCCATTGAAAAAGAGGAATTCCAGAATAATATTGCCACATTGATTCAAAAATTCAGGGAAGCAGCACCCGGCCTTCCGGTACTGCTCATTTCCCCTCCGGACAATATGCCGAAGCAGAACCGTGTTCCTGAAATCATTAGCTGGCTTAGGGAATCTGCAGCAGCGAACAAGGCCGCCTTCTTTAATCTGTACACCGCGAGTGGAGGAAAAGGATCTTTCAGGAAGGCACAACTGAAAAAGCAGGCAAGCGGAGATGGCGTACATTACGTAAAGCCCGGCTATGAAAACCAGGCTGAACTGATCTGGAAAGCCTTTTCCAAACTGTTTACCGGGGGCAGGAACTAGAATTGCAGATAGATTGGCAGCACCTGTTCAGCAGACTTGAAGTATCCGTACAGCAGAAGGAAGGCAAAGAAAATGATGATATACATGATCATCGGGAATCTTTCCCTTCTGGCGATCAGTTTGTCCACGGTACCTTCCGGGATAAGATGGATAGCCATTGCCAGGACAATCATTCCCAAAACACCTTTATAATTTTCATAGAATGGTGCAAATGCTTGTACATCAAAGTTAAAGAAGATCTGTTTTAGCATGGAAACTGCCATATCAAAGTCCTCCGCCCTGAAAAAGATCCATCCGAAGCAGACAAAGTGGAAGGTAACAATCCCCATAAAAATCCGGTAAACAATATGGTTATTGAACCCGGAAAATGCTTTTCCGGTGATCAGCATCCATATCTTATGCAGCCCCAGGCCAACGCCGTGAATGGCTCCCCAGATAATGAAATTCCAGCTGGCACCGTGCCAGAATCCACCCAGTAGCATGGTCGTCAGCAGATTGAAGTTGGCTGCGATACCTTTGGTATTCTTTGTGATGATCGCCGGAAGGATAAATATGATGAGCATCAGCAATGTAATGAGGCCGGCATAAAGAGGGGCAAGCTTGAAAAGATTTACGGACATGAAATACGTGCCGGACAGAAATGCCAGGACGAAAATAAACGAAGCTACAGAAAATTTCCGGTTTCCTCCCAGAGGGATGTACAGATAATCCTTCAGCCAGGAAGACAGAGAAATATGCCACCTGCGCCAGAACTCCGTAATATTCTTACTTTGATAAGGCGACCTGAAGTTGGCAGGAATTTTAACTCCCAGCCACAATGCAATCCCTATGGCAATATCACTGTAGCCGCTGAAATCACAATAAATAACCATCGCATAACCGTAAACGGCAAACAGGTTTTCCAGGCCTACATGCAGCGCAGGATTATCAAAAATATAATTAACGAGATTCAGCGTGATATAATCAGAGATGATCAGTTTTTTGATCAGCCCGGAAATAATCAGATAAAACCCCATAGCAAAATCCCTCTCAGACAGGTAATACGGCTGGTTGATCTGCGGCACAAAATCGTGTGCACGGACGATAGGCCCCATCATCAGTTTAGGGAAGAACGAAAGGAAGAGTAGGTAATCCGTAAATTTTTTAGCCGGTTTGAAGTCTCCCCGGTAGACATCTATGGTATAACTTAAATTTTCAAACGTGAAAAATGAAATTCCTATCGGCAACAGGATGTTCAGCGGATGAACATGAGCGCTTGTAAATTCATTGTACAGGGTAATGAAGAAATTGGTATACTTATAATAAAACAGGAGGCCGAGATTAAAAATAATGCTCAGAACAAGAAGCATGGTCTTACCGCTTTTCTTCCGGCTGTGATAGATGACATTGGACAACGCATAATTAACGATAGCCGAAACAATCACCAAACCTACAAACCATCCGCTGGCCTTATAAAAGAAGTACAGGGAGAAAAAGGTAAAAACATACCTTCTTGCCATATAGTGATTCCTTAAGATATAAAAGAGGAGGATGAACAGGGTGAAAAAATACACAAAGAACCCGTTGTTGAAGAGCAAAGGGTTTTTACTGTCATATACAAACTGGTGCAGAAACATGTTCCAGTCGAACGTAGAAAGGAGATCTTGTACCCGGTTCATTGTACGGTTCTTTTTTTAGAAGTGTAATTATGGTAATCTTTCATCATAGCGCGGTATAGTTTTTCGGCGAGGATATCTGCTCCTTTACCGTTCGGATGCACATAATCTTTATTGGCCAGCGGCGGATCTGCGGAAGCCCATTGCACAATGGAATTGTCACCGCCCATGGTTTTGAAAAGGTTAAAAAAGGACAATCCGTTATCAAACGCCATTTTAGCCTGGGTTTCCACCAGCTGATGGATCCCTTTTGCAGACTGGTATTCTCCGTTGTAGCGGAATGCACGGTCGGCAGTACTTACCATCAGGATATCACTTCCCGAAAATACGCTTTTGAATTTGACCAGGTTGGGCGTCATGATTTTGGCATAATATGAATAATCGGTATCATTAGGCCTGAAGAGCAGATTTACGCCATACTGCATGACAATAAGATCATAATGGTTCTTTTCCTGTACTGCTTTCAGGAAATCTTCATCAATTTTCTTGAACTCTACGCCTGTGATTCCACGGAAAGAAAAATTATCTACAATAATCCCGTTATCGGATTCAAAGCTTACCCCATAATAAGGAACCTGGGAACTGCTGCTTCTCAGGGTGTAAGACTGAAGAGTATCCTTTGCCAGCAATTGCCTGTTAACGGCATCAGGCCCGTTCAGGGAGATGCTGCTGCCGTTGTAATCAATGGCTGCTCCTCCTGAGGCATGCCCGAATATAAAATATTTATTGGTTACAATACCTTTTTGCAAAGTTTTATCGGTGAAATGAGTGCTTCCGGGGCCGGTAAAGCTAAACCCTGATATATACATATTATGAGCACTTTTGTCCATGAAGTTCACGATCTTCCATCCGGTTGCTTTGATCTCTGCGGATTCACGTACAGGAGCTACCTTGCTCTGAACAGGAAGAAAGCCTACACCGTAGCCTCCGAATTCCTGTTGAAGCAGTTTCCGTAAGGTACGGGTCAGGAGATCTCCTTCAATCATACTGTCCCCGAAATAAGCAATCCTTATTTTTCCCTTTCCGGTTTTTTTAAGCTGGTATAATTTTTCTGCCAGATGCGGCAATGCTGTAATGCTGTCTCCTTTGGTAAAGTCTGTAATAAGGTTTGGATTCTGATACAGCTCAAAATCCATTTCTTTACTGGCATGTAATGACGCCGCATTTTTAAGGCTGTCCTGTACAAGCTGGTTATTATTATTTGCCTTATCTGGATTGATGATTTCCGATATCAGATTTACATTCTGCAAAGGCTTCCAGTGTATATCAAAAACAGATATGAATATTGAGATAACAAAGTATATGACAAAGCATAAGGTGAGTAAAACAACTACCCGCCAATTTCTGTTTGCATTCATAAAGCTCCAGGAAATTTTTAGCTAATTTAATCAGATAATTTAATCCTTACAATAGCAATCAAAAAAATAAGCCCCAGTCTTGGGGCTTATTTTTATATTCTTAAAATTGTTTACTCGCCTGCGAGTTTATATTTTGAGATAATCAGGTTGATTCTGCGCATCCATTCTTTAGGGCGTGTGGAATATCCTGCTGAAGCAATGGCTCTGATCCATTTGGAGAAATCCAGGTTGCCTTTCAGGGCTGAATAATAATCTTTTTTAATGATGAGCTGGCAAAAAGCTTCGTAAGATTCTCTTACTGAGGAAAAGCTCCTGTATTTGGAATGGGAATTGTTATTTCCAACGATGCCGAAGTGATTGTTGTAAACGGTAGAACTTTTACTGGTACCGCCGCCGGTTTCAACGAACGCTATAGAAAGAATGATGGCTGCGGGGATTCCGTACTTTGCAGAAAGCTCAGAAGCAATAGCTCTGTTTTTCTCTAAGTATTTATGGGTCTGCGCCTGGCTTACTGTAGAAGTTAAACTTAACACTAAACTCAAAATTACAATTCTTAAGTACTTTAAAGGTTGTTTCATAATTGTAGGTTCTGAAATTATGCCAGCAAATGTACCCCTCCTAATGTTAAGAGCCTAATTTTTAACAGAATATAACATGATTTCAATCATATTCAAGAATATTTAGTTAAAAATAGTTAAAATTTTGGAATTGTTAATTGTTTAATAATGTAAGCTAAAATAAACAAAAAGCCGCTGAAAATCTTCAACGGCCAGGTATTTTTAATGAATAATGCAATTTACATCTGCTTGTATTCGATATTCATCTGTTTTTCCATTTCCCTGTAATAACCGGAAGTTAATTTTTCACGGATGCCATCAAATGCAGCCAATGTCTCATTAATTTCAGAATCAGTATGAGAAGCGGTTGGGATTAATCTCAAGAGAATCATGCCCTTAGGGATCACAGGATATACGACTACAGACGTAAATACGCCGTAATTTTCTCTTAAATCTTTAGCCAGAAGCGTAGCTTCAATAGTGGTCCCCTGAATAAATACAGGCGTTACACAGGTATTGGTATTACCAAGGTTGTATCCTCTTTCTTTAAGACCATTCTGAAGTTTACGTACATTTTCCCACAGCTTGTCTTTGATTTCAGGGCGTGTGCGTAATAATTCAAGTCTCTTCAGCCCTCCGATTACCATAGGCATCGTAAGGGATTTTGCAAAAATCTGCGAACGAAGGTTATATCTAAGGAACCTGATGATATTCTCATCCCCTGAAATAAATGCACCGAAACCTGCCATAGATTTGGCAAATGTGGAGAAATATACGTCGATCTGGTCCTGACAGCCCTGTTCTTCACCTGCTCCTGCACCGGTTTTACCCAGTGTCCCGAATCCATGTGCATCATCTACGAGCAGTCGGAAACTGAATTTTAATTTAAGTTCGCATATTTCCTTTAGTTTTCCCTGCATTCCGCGCATTCCGAAAACGCCTTCCGTAATCACAAGGATTCCGCCTCCGGTTTCTTCCGCTACTTTGGTTGCACGCTCCAGGTTTTTTTCCAGGCTGGCAATATCGTTATGTTTGAAAGTAAAACTTTTTCCCATATGAAGGCGTACCCCATCCACAATACAGGCATGTGAGTCTGCATCATATACGATAACGTCGTGTCTCGTAACAAGAGCATCGATCGTGGAAACCATCCCCTGATACCCGAAGTTAAGAAGGTAAGCAGATTCTTTCTGGGTAAATTCCGCCAGTTCTTTTTCCAATTGCTGGTGTTGCTCTGTTTCTCCAGACATTGCTCTGGCTCCCATCGGGTAGAACATTCCGTATTCTGCTGCTGCTTTGGCATCAGCTTCCAGAACTTCCGGGTGGTTACAAAGTCCCAGATAATCATTGGCACTCCAGAAAATTACCTCTTTACCCTGAAACTTCATTCTTGGGCCAATAGGGCCTTCCAGTTTAGGAAAAACAAAATAGCCTTCAGCATAATCAGCAAACTGTCCCAGAGGACCAGGATTTTGTTTTATTCTTTCAAAAATATCCAACATTTCAATAATATTTTTTTAATTAAAAAAGCCTTTTATAATCAAAAGGCCTGATTTGTATCGTGGTTGTTTTTATTATTTGATGAATTCTGTTTTAAAAACTTCATCATAATTGTGAACACAGTTGTTGATGAAGCCTTGTTCAGCCATCCATTTATCGCTGTATACTTTGGTAATGTATCTTGAGCCGTGATCAGGATAGATCAATACCACAAGATCATTTTCAGCAAACTGATGGGATTGTGCATACTGGATCAAAGCCTGTGTAACAGCACCGGTAGTATATCCGCCCATAATGGCTTCTTTCAAAGCGATCTCCCGGGTTCTATAGGCTGACATTTCATCGTTTACCCGCACAAATTCATCTATTTTATCAAACAGAAGGGCAGAAGGGATCAGGTTTTTCCCCATACCTTCAATCTGGTAAGGGTGAACATCTTCTTTATGGATCTCTCCGGTTTCATGATAGCTTTTCAGAATAGAGCCGTCGGCATCTACTCCAATGATTTTGATGTCAGGATTCTTTTCTTTCAGGAATTTTGCAGATCCGGACAGTGTACCTCCTGTTCGCCGTACAGGCAAAAAGATGGGTGATCTTTCCCTGGGTCTGCTCCCAGATTTCCGGACCGGTAGTCTGATAGTGCGCATCAATATTCAGCTCGTTGAAGTACTGATTGATATAAACAGAGTTCGGAGTTTCTGCAGCTACTCTTTTGGCTACTTCATAATAAGAACGGGGATCGTTGGCAGGAACATTGGCAGGGCATACATATACGGTAGCGCCTAATGCCTTAAGATAGGCAATCTTTTCCGGCTTCGTCTTATCGCTTACTGCGAGAATACATTTATAACCTTTGATGATGCATACCATGGCAAGAGAGAATCCAGTATTTCCGGAGGTGGTCTCTACAATTACAGAACCTTCTTTCAATAAACCTTTTCTCTCAGCGTTGTCTATAATATGAAGTGCAATTCTATCTTTAGTGGAATGTCCAGGATTATATGACTCTAACTTGGCATAAACGGTTGCAGGAATATCTTTAGTAACAGTATTTAGCTTCACCATAGGAGTGTTTCCTATAAGGCCAAGGATATTATCGTAAACATTGCTCATTAGTGTATTATTTTCAATAAAAATCTGACGGCAAAAATACAAAAAAATAAATAATTTCTAAACTTTTGTTTGATTTCTCAGCATGCAGGAGATAAAATTTATTTTTACAGCTGTCATCAAAGAGGAAAGTTTTCAAAAAGTGAGCCAAATTTTTAAATTTTGTTAAAAAGAATCTAAAATCATAGAAAAGCCTTATTTTCGCGTAATTGATATTACTATTATGAAAAACTGGACCTTTAGGCAATGGAATACCGTCTCGGGATGGATCATTTTCTTCATTGCATTTTTCACCTATCTGTCAACCATAGAACCCAACTTCAGCTTCTGGGATTGCGGCGAGTATATTTCATCTGCCGTAAAGCTTGAGGTAACACATGCTCCGGGAGCAGCTTTATTTCAGATTGTAGGTGCGGTTGCGGCCATGTTCGCCTTTGGAAGCGGGGAGAATTATTCAATCGTTATCAATGCGATGTCCGCTCTTTTCAGTGCACTTACGATCCTCTTTCTGTTCTGGACCATCACACATTTTCTCAGGAGGTTGCTGAACAAAGACTTTGATCAGGTGAACAGGCACCAGGAAATATCGATCTTATTTGCAGGGGCTGTTGGAGCTTTATGCTTTACTTTTTCAGATACCTTCTGGTTTTCTGCTGTAGAGGGGGAAGTATATTCTATGGCTTCTATGTTCATTGCTTTGCTGGTGTGGCTGATCACTAAATGGGAGAACGAATACCAGGAACAGGGAAATGAAAGATGGATCATTCTTATTTTCTTTATTCTTGGGCTTTCCGTAGGGGTTCACATGATGTGTATGCTTGCGCTGCCGGCTGTATGCCTGGTGTATTATGCCAGAAATTACACCTTTACCTGGAAAAACTTTATCTGGGCGAATGTAATTACACTGGTTATTCTTGCTTTTGTATTTAAAATCATTTTCCCGCTGGTCATGACGATGTTCGGGAAACTTGAGATATTTTTCGTGAACGGGCTGGGGCTGCCGTTCCACTCCGGAACCATAGCCGCATTTGTTTTAACTGTTGTGCTTTGCTATCTGATCATCAAATATGCAAGAAAACTCCAGAAGAAAATTTACCAGACCGCGGCACTGTCTATTGTATTTATGCTGATCGGCTTTTCTTGCTGGATGGTTATTCCGATCCGTGCCAATGCCAATCCGCCGATGAACCTGAATGATCCTGATACGGCTATCGGGATGCTGGATTATTACAACAGGGTACAATATGGTGACTGGCCGACATTCTACGGACAAAACTATACCGCTTTCCTTGATGCCAACGGAATTGAAAAGAATGAAGACGGAAGTTTCAAGACTACAAAGACCGGAGAAATCTATGAAAAAGACGAAAAAACAGGCACTTACAGAAAAACGGGAGACCGTTTTAACTATGTATTCAGCAAGTCTCAGGTGAGCCTGATGCCGAGAATGTTTAGTGAAGACAAAGATGTAATGGCCAATTACATCTCTATGTACGGTGCACCGGATTTTACGTTTAACTATGATAATGAAGACGTGGCGAACAGCCCGGAAGCCAAACAGATTTTTGAGGAACTGAGAAAGAAATATGAAGACCGGTCTATCACCGCTTCAGATTATCTTAAAGTAAAGCCTTATAACCTGATCAATGTTCAGAAGCCTTCATTTGCGCAGAACATGGATTATTTCATTAGCTTCCAGAACAGCTATTATTTCATCCGCTACCTGATGTGGAACTTTGTGGGCCGCCAGAACGACCTTGAAGGAAATATGGAAAACACTAAGGGCAACTGGATTTCAGGGTTCTCTTTTATTGACAATGCCCTGTGGGGAAATCAGGATAAGATGCCGGCAAAATTCAAGAATGAAAGTACGGTGAAATTCTTCTTCCTGCCATTGATTTTAGGACTGATCGGTTTCTTTTTCCAGCTGAATAAAGATTTCGGAAGGTTCTATGCTTTGTTGTCGCTGTTTATCCTGACCAGTGTCGGGATCGTATTCTATACCGGTGTGAAGCCATTTGAACCTAGAGAAAGAGATTACGCAATGGTTGGTTCCTTCTATGCTTTTGCGCTATGGATCGGTCTGGGAGCGGGTGCTATTTTATGGTTCCTGCAATCCAAGGTGAAGTCCAACGCTGCCAATATTGCGGTAGGAGTTGTATTGCTTGGGGTTCCTTTTATGATGGGCTTCCAGAACTACAATGTTCATGACAGAAGCAACCGCTATACTGCGTATGATTATGCGTATTCAGTACTGAAGTCCTTACCTAAAGAGGATATCCTGTTTGTGTATGGAGATAACGATACGTATCCGGTTTGGGCCATTCAGGAAACGCAAAGGTTCAGAGACGATGTAAAAGTAGTGAACTTCACACTGGCTTCAACACCGTGGAATATTGACCAGATCAAAAGAAAAACCTACAACGCGGAGCCTATTCCAAGTCAGCTGACCCATGATGATTACAGGGATGGTGTAAATGACCAGATCTATATGATGAAGAAGGAAGACTGGCAGGGACTTTTCTCTATGGCCAAAGAGCAGGGCGCAGAATCTACTTTTGCAGAATTCAGGAAATACCTGGTTCAGGATTCCATGACACTGAAAGATGCCATGAGATTCATCAAATATAAATCTCCGGCTAAAGATGAACTGCTGAAGCTGTATTTCGGAGAGGAAAAATATGAAAAATACAACATCCTTCCGGTACACAAATTTATCCTTCCGGTTAATAAGGACAATGCTTTACGTGCAGGAATTATCAATGCTTCAGACCTGGCGAATACGGCTAACCAGATCATGATAAATTATAAAGCCAATACCCTTTATAAAAATAACCTGATCATGATGGACATCCTGGCGAATTTCGACTGGAAGAGACCAATCAACTTTTCTTCAGGAGGGATTTATGACAGTGAAAATGTTTTCTACCTGGATGAGTACCTTCAGTTTGACGGGTTCAGTTACCGACTGGTACCGATCCATACGCCACAGACGCCTGACGGTGAAATAGGAAGGGTAGATGCAAACTCATTATATAATATCGTGAAAAACTTCCGATGGGGTAACTTCAAAGACCTGAATGCCCATTTTGATGAAACGGCAACGTCCAATATCATCAGCTACAGAAGTTCGGCAAGCAGGGCAGCAGCTGCCTTGGCAACGATGGGGCAGAAAGCAAAGGCCATTGAACTTCTTGATCTTGCTGCCAGGGAAATTCCTGCTGAAAAATACAACGATCCGCGTTCTTTAAGTTCCATGGTATATGCATACATTGTTGCCGGACAGGAACAAAAAGGATTGCAGCTGGCGGAAATCCTCAAAAAAGGAATTTTCAGTGAGTACGACTATTATCTGAGCCTGAACAAAGCCGACCAGACTTATGTAAGAAGGCAGATGAGGGCAAAACCAATGGAGTATTCACTTGTAGTTTCAGCAGTAACCGATGCCTACAAAAAACTTGGACAGAAAGATAAGGCCTATGAATATCTGGTACAATCGATAGAGCCTATTGATAAGAAATTCAATGTCTTCATAAAGGATCTTCAGCAGATGGGTAAGGAAAAGGCCATGTCGGAGTCTGAAAATGTCCAGAAGATCACGCCATTCTATCAGTATCTGTTTGATATTATGGAGCCTTTTGATTCCACATATTCCAAAGAAAAAGAATCGGAAATTACCAATGCCATCATTAAGGCTACTCAGTAAAAAACTTAAAAACGGAACTTCGGTTCCGTTTTTTTGTTATGGGATTCAAAAATTTTAGGATTATATTTGCAGCAACATACATACATGATGACAGGAATTGATAATCCCAAGCTCCCTTATTATGCTGTAATTTTTACGGTGCTGTTTAAATTGCTTTTTCTCCTTACCCATTACATACAGGAAGATGCGTTCATCACCTGGAGGGTGGCCCAGAACCTTATGGATTACGGCGTGATCGGGTTTAACGGAGACATTAAAATATCAGCTTCCACCACGCACCTGTATGTTATTATTTCTTACCTGTTCAATCTGGTATTCGGGAAAGAGCATTTTATAGAGCCTTTATTGATTTTTAATTCTGTGCTTTTCACACTGGGAACCTTACTGCTGTCCCATCTTATCCTCAAAAATCCTTTACATAAAGCGTTGTTGATCTTCCTGATCGGAATCCTGCCTCCAGCCATTAAGATTTCCATCCTAGGAATGGAATATGGGCTTCTTTTTTTCCTGGAAATGGCGATGCTGTATTATGGATTTAAGAATCATAAAAAATGGGCATTGATTTTATTTCCGGTCTTGATTATACTCACGCGCATTGATACGCTCATATTTTTAGGAGTGGTTTTCCTGGTCGATATTGTCTATTCTAAAAAAATCAGATGGAGTTATATCCTGGGAGGATTCATCGGGCTGGTTTCCATCGTGGCTTTCAACTGGTTTTATTTTGGTGAGATCGTTAACAATACCATTATTGCTAAAAAGCTGATGTACGGCAGCGATTATACCTTTGCCCAGAATGTCGATTATTTCCTGGTGAACTACGGGAATTTCTGGGGAATGCTGAAACTGCCGGACAATTTCAATCCTTTCACTGTAGTTGTTCTGGTCTTTGAAATCTTGTGCTTTATCTATCTGGTGCGGCAGCCGGAAAAAAGAAACTATTTTTTATGGATGATTTTTATCTTCGGATGGGTCAAACAACTGATCTTCATTTCTCAGAAAAGCCTTTTCGACTGGTATTATTGGGTGCCGCAGATCCTTCTTTTTGTTCCGGGGGTAATTTTTATCTTGGAACAGAAAACACGGAAATACCTTTGGCTCGGACTGTTTGTGTTGTTTTATATGATTCCTATGCTGGCTTTCCAGACGGTGCATTCCATAGCAACGGGTAATGGTGAATGGAACTACCGCAGGACAATCGGGCTGTTCCTCAACCATTATGAAAAAGACAAAAACCAATGGATTCTGCTGGAACCCGCCGGCTATGTCCCTTATTTCTCGGGTCTGAAAACTATTGATGAAGTGGGGCTTGTAGACAAGGAAATCCAGAATGAGATCAAAAAAGACAGGCAAAATTACTGGATCAATACCGTTAAGAAGAGAAAACCCAAATATCTGCTCTCTTACGATAATCTGTTTGAACGGAAGGACGGAGCATATTATACAATGCATTACAGGCTTCTGAAAGAGTTCAGGGTTAAGAATCATCTGAAAAGCAGCAATCCATTGCTGGAGAAGATTTATATCCTGAAGCCTTCAGGTACAGATTACAATCTTTATGTAAGAATCAAGGATTAAGAAAACAATGACACCATTAAAAATCAAATCATGAAATACTGTGCTTTTCTCCGCGGCGTTAATGTAAAAGGGACGAATATGAAAATGGCAGACGTCTGTCAGGTATTTTCCGGTGCAGGCATGGAAAATGTCAGTTCCGTATTGGCCTCCGGAAATATCGTTTTTACGTCTGATAAAAATGCTGTAGCATTAAGAGCCGTTCTTGAAAAATCAATGTCAGACCATTTTTCTTATGAAGCATTCCTGTTTGTTAAATCCCGGGAAGAAACAGAAAACCTCAGGAACGGGAATCCTTTTAAAAAAAATGATGATCTTCATGTCTATGCTTTTATCGGTAATGAAGGCATAGAAGAAATACTGATGAAAGAATTCAACGATGCATCCAAAGCAAAACACGAAGAGGCTGCAATCATTAATCATATCTTTTACTGGCAGGTTCCCAAAGGAAGTACTTTAGACTCTTCTTTCGGGAAAATTTTAGGAAGGAAAGATCTTAAAGACCGGGTTACCACCCGGAACATCAATACATTTGATAAAATCCTTAAAAAGATGGCTTGATATATAAGGTAATCGTAAGCATGAAATACCCCACATAAGGAAATTAATTTCCTATTCTATAATTTTTCCAGTAATTTTACTGAACTTTTTAATTACAATAAAAATGATCCAGTATTTAGATAACATCCGTCACAAAGATTCCAAAAACTTTTTCCTGATCGCCGGTCCCTGTATTATAGAAGGAGAGGACATGGCATTGAGGATCGCCGAAAAAGTAATCCAGATTACCGATAAATACAACATTCCCTATATATTCAAAGGAAGCTTTAAAAAAGCCAACCGCAGCCGCGTAGATTCTTTTACATCGATAGGAGAAGAGAAATCCCTGGAAATTCTGAAGAAAGTGGGTGAGACCTTCAATATTCCTACTACAACAGACATCCATGAAAATGAGCACGCAGCTTTAGCGGCGCAATATGTAGATGTTTTGCAGATCCCGGCATTTCTGGTACGTCAGACAGACCTCCTCGTGGCAGCAGCCAAGACAGGAAAATGCGTGACCCTTAAAAAAGGACAGTTTTTATCTCCTGAATCCATGAAATTTGCCGTACAGAAGGTAACGGATTCCGATAATAATAAGGTAGCGATCATCGAACGGGGAAATTCATTTGGATATACGGATCTGATTGTGGATTACCGTGGAATTCCTACCATGAAACAGTATGCCCCTGTTATCCTGGATGTCACCCATTCTTTACAGCAGCCTAACCAGAGTTCGGGTGTTACCGGAGGAAGGCCGGATCTTATTGAAACCGTAGCCAAAGCAGGAATTGCTGTGGGCGCAGACGGGATTTTCATTGAAACCCATCCAACACCGGAAACTGCCTTATCAGACGGAGCCAATATGCTAAGGCTGGATTTATTAGAAGATTTGTTACAAAAATTGACAAGAATTAGAGAATCGATTTTGTAATTGTTAAAAATTACTTAATTTTAGAAATTCTTAAAACATTTCTTTTGAAAAAACTAGTTTTACCACTAAGCCTTATGGTTCCCGTACTGGTGTTCTCCCAGACTAAAAAAAGAGATACCGCAAAAGTAACCGATATTGAGGAAGTTGTTTTCCAGAAAAAAGTCACAGGACAGACCAGTGATATTACAACGGTAAAAATTTCCGCGAAGGATGCTCAGAATGTGGCCAGTATTTCAGGAGGGATTGAAGGGATCATCAAGACCCTTCCTTCCGTTAACTCCAATACGGAGCTTTCTTCCCAGTATATGGTGCGTGGTGGAAACTATGACGAAAACCTGATCTATATCAATGATATTGAAATCTACCGCCCTTTCCTGATCCGGAATTCGCAGCAGGAGGGGCTCAGCATCATCAATCCTGATATGGTATCCACGGTAAACTTTTCTGCAGGAGGTTTTGAGCCCAGGTATGGTGATAAAATGTCTTCAGCTCTGAATATCTATTACCGTGAACCCGAAAAATTTGAAGTTTCCGGGGAGGGGAGTTTGATCGGCGGAAGACTGACGACCGGGTTTGCTACGGAAAACAAGAAGCTTACTGCCATATTTTCAGGCCGGTACCGGAATACCAACCTGGTTCTGAATACGCTGAATGAAGATACGGATTTCAATCCAAAGTACTATGATTTTCAGTCGTATATCAACTACCATCTCAGCCCTAAATTCACCATGTCATTCATCGGGTATTATTCCAAAAATGATTATGAGATGGTCCCTAAAGAAAGAAGTGTGGACTTCGGGTCGCTCCAGAGGCCGATCAATGTAACGGTAAACTATGCCGGGCGCGAAGATGACAAATATAAAAATATGATGGGGACCTTCTCCATGAATTATAAGCCTTCTGACAAATGGCGGTTTACGCTGGACAGTTTTGCCTATCAGAACCGTGAGCGGGAATATTATTCCATTGCTTCTGCCTATATCCTGCAGACCTTTGATCCTATTACAGGAAACCCTGTAACGTCTTATGATGCGGGTGGCCAAATTGAAAGCGCAAGGAACGACCTGTTCGTAAGGACTTACGGGACCCAGTTCAGGACCCGGTTTTCTCCTAATGTAAATACCGATATTGAGCTTGGATTCAAATATGAGAAAGAAAACCTGAAAGACCTTACGAATGAATGGAAGCTGGTAGATTCTGCGGGTTACAGCACTCCGATTCCGGTAGACGACCCCAGGATCGGTAATATATCCGACCTTAAACTGTTTTACAGTATTGCCGGAAACAACCATATCCAACCTACGCGTTTATCAGCTTATGCCCAGTATTCACAGAAATTTTTCTGGGGTTCGAGTAAAGTTTTCGTCAATGCAGGAGCCAGGGTTGCCCACTGGAGCTTCAATAACGAAACCATTTTCTCACCACGGGCACAGTTTGCCATCAAACCGGATTGGGATACGGATATGTTATTCAGGCTTTCCGGAGGGGTCTATTACCAGGCGCCTTTCTACAAGGAAATAAAAGATCTGGAAGGAAATTTCAACAGCGATATCAAATCCCAGCGTTCCATTCAGGTCATCATGGCTAATGATTATGAGTTTCAGATGTACGACCGGCCATTCAAGCTGACTACTGAAGCTTATTATAAAAAAATGGATAACCTGATTCCGTATTATATGGACAATGTGAGAATCCGTTATACAGGAAAAAATAATGCGACCGGCTACGCTTACGGTATCGATACCCGCCTGTTCGGGGAATTTGTACCGGGAGTGGACTCTTGGCTTTCAGCGAGTTATGCAAGGGTGTATGAGAACATCAATGGTCAGGGCGATATACCGAGGCCTACGGATCAGAGATTCAGATTTGCCATGTTTTACCAGGATTATATGCCGAAGTTTCCGTCTATGCGGGTTAACCTGACACTGGTCTATGCAATGGGACTGCCGACCGGAGCACCGGTATTTACCAATCCGTATACGTATCAGAAAACGCTTCCCTCATACAAAAGGGTAGACATCGGACTTTCCAAAGTATTTATCGATCCTAAAAGCAAAGACAAAGCATATGGCTTCTGGGGGAATTTTGAAGAACTAACCCTCGGCGTTCAGGTATTCAATGCATTCAACATCAGAAATACCGTATCCAACCAATGGATTACCGATGCGACCACCAGCCTGATGTACCCGGTTCCGGTGAGGCTTACCGGAAGGTTTTTTAACGTAAAGCTTGAGTTCAGAATTAAATAAAATATCAATCAGCCCGTACTTGCAAAGTTTGTGGGCTCATGAGTATCATACAATGAAAAAACAGATTATTACAGCATTTTTTACCGTATTGGCAATAAGCTTTGCCACGGCGCAGAAGAAAAAAGATGCACAGGTCTCAAAATTGTACCAGAATTACATTGCTATCAAATCTGCTCTGGCTTCCGATGATGCAGGAAAAGCGGCGAAATCTGCCTCAGAATTTGTTCAGACGGCTTCGGCTATGAAGAGCAATACGATACCCGCAAAGAACCTTGCTGATTTAAAAAATGAAGCTTCAGGCATTGCGAAAACAGGTAAAATAGCATCACAGAGGGAAATGTTTCACAATTTATCAAATGATATGTATGCTTTATCGAGGCAATTCATCTTTTCCGACAAGCCGGTATACCTGCAATATTGCCCTATGGCAGAAGCGAGCTGGCTGAGCAATGAAGAGAAAATTGTAAATCCGTATTACGGAAACTCCATGCTTACGTGTGGAACCGTAAAAAGTACCATCAAATAGTCATTGATTATTTAAACATAACAGAATCCGGGTCAGAGTAATCATACTGATCCGGATTTTTTTATATAATTTTTCTAATCAACTACTCAAATATTCATATCAATCAATAGATGAAGTATGCTGTATTAAGTGATTTTTCAGGCCTCATTATAGATCATCGATAAAAGAAGAATGGTCGATAAGGATTTTCTATAAGTCTTCTTTATAATGTATTTTTTATATAAGTAAATATGCTTATATTTGCAACATGATAGCGGTCATTACCGGTGATATTATAAATTCGCAACAGGCAGATACAGAAGTTTGGATTACCAGACTGAAAAATCTTCTGCAACATTGGGGAAGTGCACCGGACGCATGGGAGATCTACAGAGGAGACGAATTCCAGCTCAAATGCGGTATAGATGATGCGTTCTGGCGGTTTCTAGCCATAAAATCTTTAATCAGAAGTCAGGAAAACCTTGATGTGAGGATTGCCATAGGCATCGGGGAAGAGAATTATTCAGCAGAAAAAATTACGGAGTCCAACGGTACTGCCTATATCCATTCCGGAAGGCTGCTGGACGAGCTTAAAAAGGACGGCTGTACGGTAGCTGTAAAAACTTCCAGCGATTCTGTCAACCGCGACCTCAATATCCTCCTGAAATGGTCTTCCAAAGATTTTGACAGCTGGACGGTAGCTACTGCAGAAATCATCCATGAGATGATCATGAACAACACCAGCACGCAGGAAGATCTTGCCAGAAAATTTGCCATTTCCCAGTCATCCGTAAGCCAGAGGCTGAAACGGGCCCATTATGACCTGATCGTGGAAACCAACCAGTATTTCAAAAAGAAAATTGCAGAACTGTAACATGATTTTTACTCAACTCATATTGGCCCATTTACTCGGAGACTTTGTTCTGCAGCCGGATTCATGGGTACGGGATAAGGAAAATCATAAGTTAAGAAGCCGGTACCTCTATATTCATGTGCTGTTGCATACTGCCCTGAGCTTTATCTTCCTATGGGACAAAGATCTCTGGTGGGTAGCTTTGCTGAATGGGGCTTCACATTTCATCATTGATGCCTGCAAGTTGAGTTTCCAGAACATCAAAACCAAAAAGCGTTGGTTTTTTGCAGACCAGATCATGCATATCCTGGTTATTGCAGGTTTCTCGTTCTACTTCGGAGAAATCAGCATCAACATCCTTATGAATAAAGAATGGCTGAAGATAGCTGCTGCTGCTTTGTTTTTAACAGCACCGGCATCTGTTTTCATCAAGATACTGCTGTCATCCTGGACTCCGATTCCGGATACGAAGGATCACCTGCAGACCGAATCTTTAAGCAATGCTGGTAAATACATCGGATATTTGGAGCGCCTCCTGGTTTTTACCTTTATTATGGTGAACCATTGGGAAGGCGTAGGATTTATGGTAGCTGCCAAATCTGTATTCAGATTCAGCGACCTTGCCCAGGCTAAACAGAGAAAGCTTACGGAGTATGTACTCATCGGAACGCTGCTCAGTTTCGGCCTTGCTGTTTTAACAGGAATTTTAATTAAACAATCAATAAATCTAACGACAATCTAGAAAAGTAAAATTATGAGTCAAAAAAAAGAAATGTTGTATGAAGGTAAGGCAAAACAGGTATTTGCTACTGATAATCCTGATGAAGTAATCGTACGCTTCAAAGATGATGCTACAGCATTTAACGCTCAGAAGAAAGGACAGGTGGATCTGAAAGGGGAAATGAATAATGCCATCACGACTTTGATTTTTGAATACTTAAATGCCAAAGGAGTTAAAACCCATTTCATAAAGCAGCTTGATGAAAGGGAGCAGCTGGTAAAGAAAGTATCTATCATTCCATTGGAAATGGTGGTAAGAAATTATTCTGCCGGAAGCATGGCCCAAAGACTGGGTGTGGAAGAAGGAATCAAATCTCCGGTAACCATATTCGATATCTGCTACAAGAAAGATGAATTGGGCGATCCGCTGATCAATGACCACCATGCGGTTTTCCTGGGTGCCGCTACTTATGAAGAGCTTGACGAGATGTATAAACTTACCGGACAGATCAATGAAATCCTGATCGATCTTTTTGACAAGATCAACATCATCCTGGTAGATTTTAAAATCGAATTGGGTAAAACTTCAGACGGGCAGATCATCCTTGCTGATGAAATTTCTCCGGATACATGCAGGCTATGGGATAAAGACACTATGAAGAAACTTGACAAAGACCGCTTCAGAAGAGATCTTGGTGAAGTAACGGAAGCCTATGTGGAGATTTACAACAGGCTGAAAAATTTACTGGCTCAGTAATTCAGCATTATACAGATATACGGGTGATCTTTCAGCGTGGAACAGACCTGTTCATCAAACAAAATTAAATTTGAAGTTAACTTAGCCGCCATTCAGGCATCTAATACCTAACTTCTAACATATAGAAAAAATGGAAAGTTTAGACATTCATAAAAGTGAATATTTAAAACAGTTTAAAGATCATCCTTACGGACGGAATCTTTTCAGGACCCAGGAAGAGGAAAGACTGGATGCACCTAATGAAGAATGCGGGATCTTCGGAATGTATTCGGATAATGATCTTGATACATTTTCCCTTTCCCAATTCGGGCTCTTTGCGCTGCAGCACAGAGGACAGGAAGCCTGTGGTATTTCGGTATTAAAGAACGGAAGAATCAGCAACCTGAAAGATGAAGGTCTTGTATTGGACGTTTATAAAGAAATTCAGGACCCTGAAGCTTATATGGGTAACTCTGCGATCGGACACACAAGGTATACCACGGCAGGAGATAAAAAGAAATATAATTTCCAGCCGTTCTTTGCCAAGAACGAATACGACCAGATTATCCTTTCTATTGCCCATAACGGAAACCTTACGAACGCCAAAGAACTGAAGGCGGAGCTGGAAGCGGAAGGTGTTGTCTTCCGGGCTACGTCAGACTCTGAGGTTATCCTGAGGCTGATCCAGAAAAACCTTGACCTTGGACTTCGGGCTGCAATCAAGATCACTATGGAAAAAATCCAGGGTGCTTATTCTGTAGTAGGAATGACGAGGAATAAGTTTTTTGCATTCAGGGATTTCAATGGCATCCGTCCTTTGGTTTTGGGAGCTATTGATGAGAAATCATATGTTGTGGCTTCGGAATCCGTAGCATTGGATGCCGTAGGAGCACAGTATGTACGTGATATTTTACCTGGAGAAATCATTTATACCAATGAAAATGAGCCTGGTAAGCTGCATTCGTATATGGTAAGCGAAAAAGGAAAGCAAAGGATATGTTCTTTTGAATACATTTATTTTGCAAGACCCGATTCTACACTGGAAAATATCAATGTATATGAGATCAGGGAGAAATCCGGAGAGAAAATCTGGGAACAGGCACCGGTAGAAGCCGATGTCGTTATTGGGGTTCCGGATTCCGGTGTTCCGGCTGCGATCGGTTTTTCGAAAGCATCAGGGATACCTTTCCGTCCTGTCTTAATTAAAAATAGGTATATCGGAAGGAGCTTTATTGTTCCGACCCAGGAAATGAGGGAGAGGGTAGTAAACCTTAAGCTGAATCCTATTATTTCTGAAATTAAAGACAAAAGGGTAGTTATTATTGATGATTCCATTGTACGAGGGACCACTTCCAAGAGGCTTGTAAAAATCCTTAAGGAGGCGGGAGTAAAGGAAATTCACTTCAGAAGCGTATCCCCGCCTATTATTGCGCCATGTTACCTTGGAATTGATACACCTTCAAAAGATGATCTTATTTCCGCCAATATGACAACGGAGGAGCTCAGAGATTATCTTGGGGTTGATTCCCTGGAATTCCTGAGTACGGATAACCTGAAGGAAATTTTAGGATCTTCAGATCACTGCTTCGGATGCTTTACAGAACAATATCCTGTAGCAAAAGGCGAGGAGATCGAACTTTTTTAAGGCCAGATTTTCAGCCCGCTGAACATAATTAAAATCCGGATCTGCAAACATGCAGATCCGGATTTTTATAAAAGGTTAATTGGGTATCTGTTAAAATTAGAACTTATAATTTAGTCCTAACTGGAATACTCTGTTGGTATTTGGGTTCTGTCCTACAGGAGTATCTTTATAGATATGGGTAAGACTGTTCACATATCGTGCATTAATGCCTAAGTGATCGGTGAAGTAATATCCGAGACCAAGTCCTAAACCGAAGTTAAAACGCTGGATCGCATCCTTATCAATGTCCCTTGAAGCTGATTGAATCTGCGTTGATGTTGTTCCATTTGTAGTAGATGAAACTATGGATTCTCCCTTATCTTTACCATCAATGAAATAACTGAATTCAGGGCCTGCTTCAAAATAGAAGTTTTCTGTAGGTCTGAAATGAACCATCAATGGTACTGAAATGTAATTCAGGGTAGTGCTTACGTTCTGTTCTGTTTTTACCGTAGTGTTTCCGGTTTGTACTTCTGAGGAACTAAGAACGCTTTTTGCGCCTATCTGGTTGTATAAAACCTCGGGCTGTAATGCGAATTTTGTTGACAGGGGAATATTAACGAAAACACCTGCATTAAATCCTAACTTCTGATTTTTGGTATTCAGTTGCTGTTCACTGAACTGAGAAGCGTTCGCTGCTCCTTTAATACCGAATCTTACCGGCTCTTTTTCTTTCAGGGTAGACATAACGGCTACCGTAGTCGTTGTTGTTTCCTGTGCATAGGTAAAAGCACCGGCTATGACAGCCAGTCCTAGAAATAACTTCTTCATAATTTTACGTTTAAATTTTACTATTTGAAATGCGTGATATTTCAATCACACTGGATGTATTTTGCAAAACACTTGCCAAAATGCGTTCTGAATGAGCTTTTTAAGATTTTTATAAGAAATTAACCAGTTATTGTTATGCCCTGCATTTTATGTATTTTAGAAAAAAGCCCAGGCTTACGAATAAACCTGAGCCTTATTGAAATCAAAATTCTTTGTTCTTGCTCAGCAATTAGAATTTATAAGCTAAACCAACTTGGAATACATTGTTTTTCACAGAGTCACCGTTATTGTTCTTGTAAATATCGGTAAGACCTGCTGTATATCGTAAGGTAACTCCTAAATTTGGAATAAAATAATATCCTGCACCAATTCCAATACCAAAATTGAAAGTTTGGAAGTCGTTTTTATTTAAAGATGCAAATTGTGTGTTTGAACTGTTATTAACAGTGCTCTTCATCTTATCTTTTGCACTTACCAAGAAACCAAATTCCGGACCTGCTTCAAGATAGAATTCTGGAGTTGCATTATACTGGAACATTACAGGAACAGCAATATAACCTAAATTTCTGGAATATTCTGCTTTATATGTATTTCCTAGAACATTACCTTCTCTTGTTACCTTTGATCCAAGATCATTATAGATAACCTCTGGCTGTAAGCTGAATGAGCTTGCTAATGGTATATTTGCAAAAACACCTGCGTTAAATCCGATTTTAGATTTTGAATCACTTAAATCTGCACCGTCAGACAGAGAGGAAACGTTCATTCCCGCTTTAATACCGAATGTTGCGGAACCTGTTGAAGATGTAGATGTTGTTTGAGCAAATGCTAAAGATCCAGCTGTAATAGCTAATCCTAAAATTAATTTTTTCATGACCTAAATTTTTTAATATTTACTATTTCTCTAATTTTAAATTCTACTCTTGTCCTTTTGGACGAACAGTATCTTTCAAATTGCTTGCCAAAATAGGTTTTCATGATAAATATCACGTTGTTTTGAGCTTGAAATATAAAATAATTTAAATTTAAATGACTGAAAATTAAATAGTTATATATGAAACCTTTATATTGGAGGTAAATTCAGTTTTTGATGATTTTTATGTTTTAAAACATCAAATAGTATTGATTTCACGATAGAATTTCAATGCCTTTCTGATCATTTTTTCACTACATTGATAGTCAAAATTGCATGAACCTATACTGGTGAGCAATGAAAAATTGATTTTGCGGTCAGTGTTCTTTTTATCATTAAATAACAGCGCGAAAACAGCATCATCGCTGAAGTCACTGATGTCCAGATAAGGATAATATTTTTTCAGAGCGTCAATAATGATACCTGACTCTTCTTCAGAAATAAGTCCTTCCAGGTACGATAGATGGGTTTCGCAAATCATACCGGCAGCTACGGCTTCCCCGTGCAATACAGGATTTCCCTGCTCCAGGCAAAGGCTTTCAACAGCGTGGCCTATGGTATGCCCGAAGTTAAGCGTTTTCCTGATATTCTTCTCCTGGAAATCTTTATTCACCACTTCCTGCTTGATATCCATGGAAGTCTGGATGTGCGGGATCACAGATTCACTGTCTGGCTTTGGTAACTGGGTAAGTTCGTTCCAGTGGATTTTATCGGCAATAAGACCGTGTTTAAGCATTTCTGCAAAACCGCTCCTCACTTCTTTGAAAGGAAGGGTTTCAAGAAATTTCGGATAGACAAAAATTTGTTCAGGAAAGGAAAAAGTTCCCACCATATTCTTATAATGCATCAAGTCGATGCCCGTTTTGCCTCCTATGGATGCATCGCACATGGAAAGCAGGGTGGTGGGGATATTGATGAACCGTATGCCCCGTTTATAGGTTGACGCTACAAATCCGCCCATATCCGTAATAACGCCGCCCCCGAGATTGATGACAAGCGCCTGGCGGTCCGCCTGCATTTCCGTAAGGATTTCCCAAAGCTGGTTGGCGGTCTGTACGTTTTTCATTTCCTCACCGGGTTCTATTTCAAGGATTTCAAAAGCAATGTCGGTATCCAGGTTTCCCAGCAATACCGGCAGGCAGTACTCGTGGACATTTTCATCCGTGAGAATAAAAATTTTACTGAAAGACTTTTCAAGGAGAAAATCATTCAGCTGAGAGAAATGATCATCTAAGAATGTTATCATGGGTTCGGTATTTCTTCAGATTATTATTGTATAAAGTACAAAGTTATGATTCTTAATTTTTAACTCGTAACTAAATTACTATCTTTGCAGAAATTTTTAGAATGAGCAGAGACAATAATAATTCAGAAAAACCGAAAAGACCAAGAATTTCAGCCAGGAAAAGTTCTGAAAGTTCTCGTGGTTCTCAGTCTGGAAATTCTTCAGGACAGAAATCGTTTAAAAAATCTTTCCCTAAAGCAGGAGAGAGAAACAGCGAACATAAAGGCAGCAACAGCAAGTTCCCTAAAACAGCTTTCAAAAAGCCACAGGACAGCGCTGAAAAGAATGATGCAGCAGGTGAATCCAAATCGGAGAAAAGATCTTATATCACCCATAAAAGCGAAGAACGTAAGCCGTTCGGGAAATCAAGATCCGGCGGAAGGGGCGGTAAGGATTTCGACAGCAGGGATAAATATGAGCGCGGCAACCTGAAATTCGGCAAAAAACCTTTCGGTAAAACGGATAGGGATGATGACCGTGCAAAATCTTACATCCAGAAGAGAAAGCTGAATAAAATAAGTAAGGATCTTCATAAAGATACCATCCGTCTCAACAAATACATCGCCAATTCCGGGATCTGCAGCAGGAGAGAAGCGGATGACCTGATCATACAGGGGCTGGTCGAAGTAAATGGCCAGGTAGTGACGGAAATGGGATACCAGGTGCAGAAGACAGACCGTGTGGTTTTTGACGGGCAAAGTATTACGCCTGAAAAACCGGTATATGTCCTTCTGAACAAGCCCAAAGGATATATTTCTACGACTAAAGACGATAAGGCCAGAAAAACAGTAATGGATCTGGTAGCCAATGCATCGCCTTACCGCGTATTTCCTGTCGGAAGGCTGGACCGTTCCACCACGGGGGTCATTTTGCTGACCAATGACGGACATATGACGAAGAAACTTACCCACCCGTCTTTCGACATTAAAAAGATCTACCATGTAACGCTGGACAGAAAGCTTTCCGGTGAAGATATGAAGGCTATTTCCGAAGGGATCCGTCTTGAGGAAGGGGTAGCCACCGTTGACCAGATTTCTTATATTGAAGGAAAGCCTAAAAACGAGATCGGGATTGAAATTCATATCGGTTGGAACCGTGTCATCAGAAGAATTTTCCAAAGGCTTGGCTATGAAGTGGAAGCACTGGACAGAGTGATGTTTGCAGGTCTTACCAAGAAAAATATCAAGAGAGGCCACTGGAGAATTTTAACGGAACTTGAGGTGAATAACCTTAAAATGCTTTAAGAGTTATGAGTTAAAAGTTATGAGTGATGAGTTAGCTTTCACTTTGTAATTGTTACTTCAAAATAGAAAAAACCGCGGGAAAATTTCCTGCGGTTTTATTTTTATACTTTTATGACTGTACAAAGTTTAAAAAATTAGCCGTATTGCAAAAAATCGTCACTCTTAACTTATAACTCATAACTCAATACGTAGTCTTATTTTAGATAATCAGGATTGTATAAGGTTTAAATAATTATGTTCATTGCAAAAACTCATAACTCATAACTTTTAACTCACAACTAAATAAGGCTATCCCAGTACAGTAACGCCCTTCTGGATCATTTCATACAGTGCATCCCTGCCATTATCCGGTTTTACATTCACTGCCTTGGTGCCGTTGAAGTGAAGGCAGGTGACATAACCGTTGGCCACAGCATCCAGGCAGGTAAATTTCACACAATAATCCATGGCAAGCCCGACGATTTCAAGCAGCTGGATGTCATGGTATTTCAGGAAATCATCCAATCCGGTTTTCATAAAATGGTTGTTGTCCTGGAATCCGCTGTAGCTGTCGATTTCAGGATTCTTGCCTTTCTGGATGATATGGGTTACCTTGTCACGGTTCAGGTCCTTATGGAATTCTGCCCCAAAGGTTCCCTGCACACAATGATCCGGCCACATGAATTGCGGAATGCTGTTCAGGATGATGCTTTCACCTACTTTTCTGCCGTTATTGCTGGCAAAGCTTTTATGGTTGGCAGGATGCCAGTCCTGGGTAAGAACAATCTGGTCATATTCGTTTTCCTCCATAAGCAGATTGATGTACGGGATGATCTGGTTGGCCTCAGGAACTGCAAGGGCACCGCCTTCACAGAAATCATTCTGCACATCTACGATGATTAACGCTTTTTTCATATTTAGATTTCTCGAATTTTTGATAAATTTACAAAAACTAACTTCAAAAAATTGTCCAGAACGGAATAATCGGACAAATCGGCCATTTGGGAAGAATATGCGCCTGTCCTTCTTTTATTCAAAAAAATTGCAGCCGGAGATGCCGAAATAACAATTCAATACCAGCAATAAGATCAATAAAAATGAATGATTTAGAAAATAAGAAATTTCCCATCGGGCGATTCAACGCACCGGCATCCATTTCAGATGCGGAACTGGAGCATTACACCAGAGTCATCAGGAACTTTCCGGGAAAGCTGAAAAACCTGATTGAAGACTTCACAGACGAACAGTTGGATACCCAGTACCGGGAAGGAGGATGGACGATAAGGCAGCTGATTAACCATCTTGCAGACAGCCATGCCAACAGCTTTATCCGCTTTAAGCTGGCACTCACGGAAGACAATCCTACCATTAAGCCTTATGACGAAGCACGGTGGGCAGAACTTCAGGATAGTACCGCAATCTCCATCAAACCCGCAATGAGAATGATCAAGGGAACCCATCAGAGATGGTATGTACTCCTGAAAACCCTTACCAACCGGCAGTTTGAAAGGACTTTCCACCACCCTGAACATCAGGAAGACCATGACCTGAGATATTATCTTGCTTTGTATGTGTGGCACTGCAACCATCATTTTGCCCATATTGAAAACCTGAAACGCGATCAATGCTGGTAAATAAGAGCCTGCATGATCCTGCCTGTTTCGGAGAACTGGTCCGCAGGATTTCATATATAAGGGAAGATGCACAAGCACAGTGGGGGAAGATGGATGTCTGCCAGATGATGAAGCACTGTGACCTTGTTCTACAGATTCCTTTAAACAAAATAAATCTTCCTGAAATTAATCTGTTTTTTAGGATGGTTGGTATAGCCACGAAAAAAGAAATGAAGATTTTTAACAACGGAATTCCGAGAAACATGCCTACTTTTCAAAAACTAATCGTTAATTTTGAATGTGACTTTAAGGAATCGAAAGAAAGCCTGCTGAATACTATGAGAGAATACCTGAATGCCTATGAAAAACAGCGTTTGCCAGCCCGGCATGTTCTTTTCGGCAACATGACGGCCGAAGACTGGGGTTTTCTGGAGTTTAAACACCTTGACCATCACCTTAAACAATTTAATGTATGAGTTTTTTTAATAAAATATTTGGCGGTAGTGAAGATAAGCCGGAAACAAAATCCTTCTGGAAACCGATAGAATCTGGACAGGAACTGGCAGAAGCCATTGAACGTTCTCATCATAAAAAAATTGCTATATTTAAGCATTCTACAAGCTGCTTCATCAGTAAAACGGTCTTAAGGAATTTTGAGAAGGAAGTAGCCGAGGCCGCTCCGGATGCAGAACTGTATTATCTTGATCTGCTGGCGTACCGGCCGATTTCAAATAAAATTGCGGAGGATTTCGGAATTACCCACCAGAGCCCTCAGCTGATTGTTGTTGAACACGGGAAAGCTTTGAACGACGCTTCCCATCAGAGTATATCTATAAAACAGCTCGACTGATGAATAATATTAACACCTATCTCGCCAGGGTACTGGAAGTCCCTCTGGAAAAGCTGAATCTGTGCAATCTGCACTACGAGGCAAAAAAAGTTTCCAAAAACCAGTTTCTTCTGCAGTACGGTGAAATATGCAGGAATATTTATTTCGTGGAAAAAGGATTGCTGAAAATGTACTCCATTGATAAAAACGGAAAGGAGCACATTATACAATTCGCTCCGGAGAGCTGGCTGATTTCTGACCGCAGCAGTTTGTACTTCAATGAGAAATCCATTTATTATATAGAAGCTGTGGAAGATTCAGAAGTTCTTTTCCTGCATCCTGATTTTTTCAGCCGTCTGGTAGAACAGTTTCCAAACAGTATTGAAAAAAGCGACATTATTGCCCAGAAACATATCAGGAGCCTGCAGGACAGAATCAATTCCCTGCTGGGAGAGACTGCGGAAGAGCGGTATATGAAGTTTATCAAAATGTATCCGGACCTTCTTTTAAGGGTACCTCAGTGGATGATCGCTTCCTATTTAGGCATCACTCCTGAAAGCCTGAGCCGCGTAAGAAAAGAACTGGCGCGCAAAAATTTCGTTCCTGATTAATGTAATAAACTAAGATAGTTGATATAAGCAGAGTTCATACTCTGCTTTTTTATTAATATTTTACATTCAATTGCTGAATTGAATTGAAATATATTAGATTACAAGCTTTTATGATTTAGGTCATAAATATTTTAGAGAGATCTTCATAATTTTGATTTACACCACCAAAGTAAAATATTATGAAATCTGCTCCAAACCTTATGCTTTATAAGGGTATGTCTTTCCTTGACGCATCTCACTACAATGGAAAAACTTCTTCTTTATTTCTAACAATTTGGCTGCCTGATTATTTATAGCAGTAGAATTACTATAATCAACAACTATTTTTCACGTCAGTCACAGAACTTCATCATGATGCAATATTCAAGATCTGTGACCATCTAAATATTTGTTATTGAAATTAATTATAAATCAAATAATTATTGTGTAATTAATTAATTTATCCTAATAAAATTAATTTATTTAATCATATTTAACTTTATATAGTATAAATAACGGTTTGATTTTTGTACTCGTTTTTAATGTATTTCCCAGTGAATTTACTTAATGATTAAGTAAATGTTGCACAACTAAAAGCAAAGCTATGGTTATTCAAGAAGAAATTTTATATTCAATGGGAGCTACTGCAAAAGACTATACTCCTTCGGAATTCATTTTTAATGAAGGTGAGCAGCCCCACTATTATTATCAGATTGTAAGCGGAGAGGTAAAGCTTAATAATTACAGCGAAGATGGCAAGGAGTTTATCCAGGATATCTTGTCTGCCGGCCAAAGTTGCGGTGAAAGTATCCTTTTTATCGATAAACCTTATCCCATGAATGCTGAAACGATTACGGACTGCCGGGTCATACGGCTGAAAAAGTCTTCTTTTTTCAGTCTTCTGGATAGGTCACCCAAATTATGTATGGAAATCAGTAATGTCATCTCACAGGGCTTATACCATAAGTTCATCATGATGCAGAACATTTCCTCTCAGAATCCTACCACCAGGCTGAAAGGACTAATGGATTACCTGAAGAGTTTCGAGAGTAACAAAAAACCTTACTCATTTATGGTTCCTTTAACCAGGAAACAGATGGCCAGCCTTACCGGATTATGCGTAGAAACCGCAATACGGACGATTAAGGCAATGGAGAAAAACAAAATATTAAAGATCCAGGACCGTAAAATTTTATATTGAAACGGAATCCTTATAACTGAAGTCATATAAATGTGATTTATTTGTTTTTATATTTGAGATAGACATTTCTCATATTTCTTCACCTGTTATCGGGATATTTATCCATTTAAACCAAATCTATTGCCGTCCAATACTAGTTACGGATTGCAGTAACCATCACTTAATATTAATATAAAAATTCAGTTATGAACAACAGAAATTCAAACAATCGTGGTTCAAGAGCAAATTCAAATGCATCAGACAGCTTTGAAGAGATTTACCAATTGGGTTACGAGCATGGCTATGAAGACGGCTCCAATGATGAAGAATATGATGATGATTTTTCAGATTATGAAGATGACTTCAACAACAGTTATGATGACGGAGATTATGATAATGAGGACTACGATGATGAAGATTATGACGACGAAGACTATGATGATGAGGAGGACGACGATGATAATAATGGGGGCAGAGGAAGTGGAAACCAGCAGAGGGACAGCCAGGGAAGATTTTCTTCCGGCAGCGTAAGAGGCCGTTCAAAGTCTGGTTCTGGATCCGGATCTGGAGGATCACGGTCCGGTGGAGGAAGAGAAAGATCGTCTTCATCCGGCAACGGCTCTTCCAGAAGAGGTTTTGCTTCAATGAGCAAAGCTGAACGTACAAGGATTGCCCGCATGGGCGGACAGGCTTCCCACAGAGAATCAGGCTCAGGAAACAGCAGCTCCGGTAACTCGGGCCGTGGTGGATCAGGTTCAGGACCAGGAAGAGGAAGATCGGGATTCAGTGGTAACTCTGGACGCGGTTCTAATTCTGGTAGCAGCAGCTCAGGCAGAGGATCTAATTCAGGTTCGGGTTCTTCAGGAAGAGGTTTTGCTTCAATGAGCAAAGCTGAACGTACGAGAATAGCGCGTATGGGGGGCCAGGCTTCCCATGGAGGCGGAAGAGCATCAGGCAGATCAGGATTCGGAGGCAGACGTAATAATTCATAATTCTTTTTAAACGAGTACTTCTTTATTTTTTAAAGAGGTCATCTTATTCATCAAACATCACTTCACATTATGGCAACCAAGACAACAGAAACCAATACTACAGCTGGGAGTAATTCTTCAGCTACGGCTTCTTCTAAAAAAACAACTCAGGTAGACAACGCAACGGTTAATGAAGATAAAATGAAAAGCTCACCGCTGCATAAGTTCTTTCTAAGTGCCCTTAAAGACATTTATTTCGCAGAGCATGCCATTATCGAGGCATTGGAAAAAATGCAGCAGGCAGCAACGACAGAAGAACTTAAAGAAGCCTTTGAAGATCACCAGCTTCAGACCCAGAAGCATGTAAGCCGCCTGGAGAAAATATTCAGGCTTCTGGAAGAAACTCCTGAGAAAAAAGAATGTGAGGCCATCAAAGGCATCATCAAGGAAGGTGAGGAAATCATCAAATCAACAGAAGAAGGCAGTATGACCCGTGATGCCGCATTAATCATTGCTGCACAGAAAGTTGAGCATTATGAAATCGCTACTTATGGCGGCCTGGCCCAACTGGCCATTACCATGGGACATGACAAGGTAGCGGACCTTCTGGAAAAAACACTGCAGGAAGAAGAAGATACAGATTATAATCTAACCGATATTGCAGAGACCTTCATCAATTTTGATGCAGAACAAGAAGATTAGTTTTATTTAAAGCCATATAGGGTGAATTGTACTGCTCTGTATGGCTTATTTCTAACCCTGAAACTTCCGGTATGAACTGCCAGCAAATAGTCAGAACACTAAAGTCCGAGCATTTTACCCGGGTGATCCACCAGGGAATATGCTTTGAAAAAGACGCCACAGTCTATGCAAAAGAGATAAAGGATCATGTTTTCCTGCTCTTTATCATTCTCAAGGAAGCGGGTATAGAAAACGTCCAGGCACAGATCGCCTGCTTCGATTGTTTCCAGAATATAGGCTTTGAAGAACCTGAACAGATCATATTCTGCCTTACGATTAAAGATAAGAAAGACCTCAGGCATTTTGAGACTTTCCTGCACGCATCCGATAATTGATAAACCTGATAAAATATATGAACCCTGAAAACGACGCTTTACCTCTTTCCGGAATATCTGAACAGAATAATGAATACCAATCATCATTCCCGGGTACTGTTAACTCCTATGGAGTAACAGCTTTTCTAATTCAGTCCCTGGAGAAAATCAAGACCAGTACGCATTGTGAGGTCATCAGGGGAGTGATTGATCATTATATTCAGGAATATATTCTGGATGTAGGCACGCATGAGCATCCTGAACTTCCGGACTTAGAGGCGGAAATACAAATGAACAACCCTTCTTTTTCACTTTATGCCAGAACAGCCTATCGAAAAGTCTTAAAAGAAGAGGAATACCTTAATAAAATCATCAGCAGGCTCATCCATGATGCAGAAAATAAATAATACAACATGCCACACCAAAATAGGAAGGGTAGGAAAGACTCAATCCAAATAATTAAAAGCCTAACCACCCGTTCAAATCCATTAATGATGAAAGCAAGACATTTCTAGATTCCACAGCCAAGAGGTATGGACATGAAATTGTAAAAAGATACACACCAAACACCAAATATTAACATTATGAAAGCAGCAGTTTTTCATGCACCTGGCAACATAGCGTGCGATACCGTAGATGATCCGCAAATCCAGGATGCCAATGACATTATCTTAAAAGTAACTTCTACCGCGATATGTGGGAGTGACCTTCACATTTATTCAGGCGGGATTCCGCAGGCTCGTCCGATGGTGATGGGCCATGAATTTATGGGCATCGTGGAAGAAACAGGAAAAAATATTACCAATCTTAAAGTCGGGGACAGAGTCGTTGTTCCGTTTCCAGTGGCTTGCGGTAGCTGCCATTTCTGCCAGAATGACCTTCCTGTAGCCTGTGAACACAGCAATCCGGAATTTTACGGTCCGGAAGGCGGTATTTTCACTGAAAAAGGAGGTGCCCTTTTCGGGTATACGGACCTTTATGGAGGATATGACGGCGGCCAGGCGCAGTATGTCAGGGTGCCTTACGCTCATTTCGGTCCACGGATCGTTCCGGATAATCTTACGGATGAGCAGGTATTGTTCCTTACCGATATATTCCCCACTGGCTATACCGGCGTTAAGTGGGGAGAACTGAAAGGCGGAGAAAGCGTAGCTATCTTCGGAGCTGGACCGGTAGGTTCCATGGCCGCAAAAAGTGCGATTCTTTATAACGCCAAAAAGATTATTGTTGTGGACACCTTACAGTACAGGCTGGACCAGGTTAAAAGGCTTACCGGTTGCGAAACGATCCTGTGGGAAGATGCCGAAAGCACGGTGCAAAAGATCCGGGACCTTACG
The DNA here is from genome assembly GCF_030818575.1 of Chryseobacterium camelliae. NCBI lineage: Bacteria > Pseudomonadati > Bacteroidota > Flavobacteriia > Flavobacteriales > Weeksellaceae > Chryseobacterium > Chryseobacterium camelliae. The sequence goes on along the minus strand of NZ_JAUTAL010000001.1, from coordinate 1,516,678 downwards.
CATGGAAGAGGCGCCGATGTATGCATTGATGCTGTTGGGTTTGAACCCGAAAGGAATCTTCTGGACAGAGCGAAAGCGGTCGTAAATTTTGAAAAAGGCTCTATTAAGGTTCTTGAAGCCTGTATGAGTGCGGTAAAGCGTGGAGGGATTGTTTCCATAGTAGGAGTCTATCCTGTGAATTATGATAATTTTAAGCTTGGGCAGATTTTTGATAAAGGAATAACCATCAAGGCTGGCCAGTGCAGCGTGCATCCGATCATCGATGAACTGATGGACCATGTACAATCCGGAAGGGTAGTCCTGGATGATATTATTACCCATCGTCTCTCGCTGGATGAAGTTGCCAAAGGCTATGAAATTTTCGATAAGAAAGACGACGGCTGTGTCAAGGTAGTCCTTGATCCGTGGAAGTAAACTCGCAGGCGATATCCATTACCCAAAAGCACCTAAATATCATATTATGGAGTTTCAGAAGAATCTTTTAGATTATATAAGCCATTCGTTAATTACTGCCGGTCAAACCGTATCTGTATCGGAAAGCGTTACATCAGGCTTCTTACAGTTAGCATTTTCACAGATGCCGAATGCGTCCATGTTTTACAAAGGAGGTGTCACGGCCTATGCATTATCTGAAAAGGTAAAACTGCTTCAGGTGAACAGACAGGAAGCAGAAGAATGCGACTGTGTATCGGCAAATATTGCAGAGACGATGGCCCTGAATGTAGCCAGTCTTTTTGAAACCGACTGGTCTATTGCCACTACAGGATACTGTACGCCCAACCGCAATTCGATGTATAAGATTTTTGCCTATTACTGCATTTCCTTCAGGGGAGAGGTGATAGTAACTAAAAAACTTGAGCTCCACCCTAAAACCCAGGCCCAGAATGCCCAGTTGTACTACACGGAATTTATTCTGGGTTGTTTTAAGAGTGAGATCAATCAGCTGTTAATTTTAAAATAAACCACATGGAACGTAAAAATGAATACGCTCTGATCACCGGTGCCACAAGCGGTATCGGGTATGAGCTGGCCAAACTGTTGGCCAAAAACGGATATGATCTTGCTATTGTATCCCGAGACGAGCAGGAAGTGAATCGTAAAGCCGATGAATTTAAGTCATTAGGTGCCAAAGTAACCGTCATCTGTAAAGACCTTTTCAGTCAGGATCAGGTGTATGCCGTGTATTCTGAGCTGGAAGCGAATGGTATAAGCCCTTCAGTTCTGATTAATGATGCGGGGCAGGGTGCTTATGGCAAATTCATTGAAACCGACTTACGGAAAGAAATCGGTGTTGTCAACCTGAATATCATATCAGTAATCATACTGACCAAACTCTTTCTTAAGGACCGGATAGCAAAAGGCTCAGGAAAGATCCTGAATCTGGCATCGGTAGCCAGTAAGGCGCCGGGGCCATGGCAGTCCGTTTATCATGGAACCAAAGCATTTGTATTGTCATGGTCCGAAGCCATCCGTGAAGAGCTTAAAGATACAGGAATCACAGTAACAGCATTATTGCCCGGACCTACAAACACCGACTTCTTCAATAAAGCGGGGATGAACGAAAGTAAAATACTGGAAGATCCGAGCAATCTTTCTTCCCCGGAAGAAGTAGCCCGGGACGGCTTTGATGCCCTGATGAACGGTGATGACAAAATAATTTCAGGGGTAAAAAATAAAATGATGGTAGCCATGACCAACATTACAACAGACAGTATGGCTGCGCACAGAATGTCAGAAATGCAAAAACCAAAAACAGAAAAATAGATTTTATGAGATTAGAGAATAAATCGGTACTTATTACAGGAGGAGACAGTGGAATCGGTAAAGCAGTTTCTTTACGGTTCGCCAAAGAAGGAGCTGATATCGCCATTGTTTATCACGAAGACAGGGAAAGAGCTGAAGAAGTACAAAAGGAGATTGATTCTATGGGCCGTAAGTGCGTCATAATCCAGGGAGATATCAGCGAACATGAATTTTGTAAGCAGGCGGCAAAACTGGCTGCTGACCAATTCGGGAAAATAGATATTCTCGTTAATAATGCAGGAACCCAGACTCCATGCGATGATATTGAGAAACTGGAGGTAGAAAACATCAGGAAAACTTTTGACGCTAACATCATCGGGATGATTATGCTGACCAAAGAGGTTTTCCCATACCTTACTTCCGGCAGCAGTATCATCAATACTACCTCTGCCACAGCCTATCAGGGGCATGAAGAACTGCTGGATTACTCAGCAACCAAAGGAGCTATCGTGGCATTTACCCGTTCTCTGGCTCTGCAGTCCAAACCTAAAAATATTCGTGTTAATGCCGTTGCTCCGGGCCCGGTGGCTACACCGCTTACCAAAGACACCTTCGGAGAGGAAGAAGATGATCCGAATAAACCGCCATTTGAGAGAAATGCAACTCCGGAAGAGGTGGCATCCAGCTTTCTGTTTCTGGCTTCAGATGATGCCATACAGATTACCGGTCAGGTACTTCATCCTAACGGCGGCATCGTAGTAAATGGATAACATTAATGATACAATAAGAGCTATCATATGAAAACAACAACATTAATTTTGAGTGTCCAGGTTGTTGAGCATAAGCTCATGTACGGAATACGATATATAGGAAGATGATCCAGTACAAACAGAACAATCAGACCTCGCTGAAAAGCTGGTGAATGAAACGATAGGGATCAAGCGTTACTGACCAATTTATAAACCAAACAATATAAGCATGTACAGAGACGGTGCAAGAAAAAGCATATGGCAGGAAGAAATTAAAAGATTTCCTTCCGAAAGTGCGCTGGGACAACTATTTGATGTGGCCATCGTAGGTGGAGGGATCACGGGGATCTCCACTGCCATCAAACTTCAGGAATCAGGAAAGAGGTGCATTATACTGGAAGCTTCCAATATAGGATTCGGAACAACAGGCGGAACAACAGCACACCTGAATGATTTTTTTGATACTACCTATTCCCAGGCCATCAGCGATTTCGGACTGGAAAATGCGAAGTTATTTGCAGGGGCTGGTCAGGAAGCGATTTCCATCATAGAAAACAATATTCGGAAATATGGAATCGACTGTGATTTCATGAGGAAAAAGGGCTATCTCTTTGCACTGGATGACAAACAGCAAAAGGAACTGGCTGATATTGTGGACGGGGCTTATAAAGTAGGGCATGAAATGTTATATACCCATGAAATCCCGTTTCCCATTCCTTTTAAAGAGGCAGTCATGATTCCCAATCAGGCGCAATTCCATCCTGTAAAATATATCAGGGCCTTATGTGAAGCATTTCAGAATGCAGGTGGGGTTATTCATGAGCAATGCCTTTGCGAAAGCCATGATGAACAGAAAGGTTTTGTGCAGCTGAATACGACAAAGGGAACCGTACAGGCTATGCATGTGGTGTATGCTACACATATTCCGCCTGGAATCAGTATCCTTCACACTATGAATGCTCCGTATAGGAGCTATGCGATGGCTTTCAGCATGAAGGGAGAACCTCAGGAAAAAGAATTGGGGTATGATCTCTGCGATCCTTACCGATATTACCGGTTCCAGGAAGTTGACGGACAGCAGCTGCTAATCGCAGGTGGCGAGGATCATAAGACAGGACATGAAGAAGATACCGGAGAATGTTTTTCAAGGCTTGAAAACTATGTACGTGAACATTTTGACGTGGAGACCGTGCATTACAGTTGGTCCAGCCAGTATTACGAACCTTCTGACGGATTTCCGTATATCGGGAAACTTCCGTCCAGCAGTGGCAGAATCTACGTATCAACGGGATTCAGGGGCAACGGAATGATTTTAGGAACCCTCACTTCACAAATTTTGAATGATCTTATTGTCAGCGGGAGCAGTAAATATGAGCATTTATTCAGTCCTTCAAGGATTAAGCCCGTTGCGGGGTTTACGGATTTTGTAAAGGAGAATGCTGTTGTTGTCTTCGATTTTGTAAAAGATAAACTTTTCAGGGAAAAAATCACTTCACTGGCCAAAATTAATGAAGGAGAAGCTAAGGTGGTGACATACGAAGGTGAATCCTTTGCTTTATACAAAGAAAAAGGAGGAACAGTGCATCTGGTAAAAAGCACATGTCCCCATGCGCTGTGCGAAGTCCGGTGGAACAGTGCAGAACTTTCGTGGGACTGTCCGTGTCACGGTTCAAGATTTAATGTAAATGGAAAAGTACTTACGGGACCAACGGTTAAAGACCTTCAGAGAATTGACCCTGAAGAAGGCTCGGAAATTTAATTAAAGCCTGTCTTTTTTACCTCAATGAGCTAATATATCGACCGTGAGATCAGAGAAAATATAAATTTCAATTGATCAATACATAAGAAAAGCAGTGAAAATTTTCACTGCTTTATTTTTGATAAGTGGTATTTATCTATACTGTTGCGTTTCCTTCCACACCATCTGAGTTATCAGCTTTTTTTCCGGTGATAGCTGCTGCTACAAAAGTCAGGATGCTCACCAGTTTTCCGGCTTTTGTATCCCAGTAATAACTTTCTTTTGGTTCTACACGGATAATAGAAACGGTAGGGTCATCTTTTCCGTCGAACCAGGCGTTGGCCTTTTCAGACCATTTATCGTCGATAGTCGCTTTATCTTTGTATACGGTAGCATCCCCGTATACAGAAAGATACTGGTAATCCCCATTGTTCATGAAGAAAAGCTGAACTTTCTTATCTTCCTTGATCTCAAAATTTTTATTGCTGGTATCGCTGCTGATGAACCAAAGGTTTCCTTCTTCATCCGTCTCCTGTAAGCTCATAGGGCGTGAATTGATGGGGGCTTTATCCAGTTCAGTACAGAACATACAGATTTTTGCATTTTCGGAAAGTTCCTTGATTTTTTTGATAGCGTCAGCGTGTGTAAGGTTTTCTGTTGACATAATAGTAATATTTAGTGATTGTATTTATCACTGTACCATTCAAAAATCTGACCAATCGGAAACAGGGGAATGAAAGCGGTATACAATCGGCTGGTATGTAAATCTTTATAATACTTAGTGCATCAGGATAGCTTACTGATCCCTTATAATATATCCGTTAGAAAATTACAGTCAGATTTCAACAGGGTATTTTTAAGAAGATAATCTATCGTTTATTTTGTTTAATTTTGACTATGCAGATTTCCCCGCCAAAGCATTTAGCAGGATTTATTAAACATTATATCTTTCTGGAAAATTCTCAAGAGGACACTAGAAATATGCGTTTGTTTGCCGATGGAAATACAGGATTGATCATCTCGGCTGACATGAACATGCACGATGCGGACGGCAATTGCCTGCCGTTGTCATTTTTTTATGGCCAGCCCACTTCCTATAAGAATATTGGGGCGAAAGGTTCCTTTTCCGTGCTGGCTGTTATTTTCCAGCCTTACTTTTTTAACCTTATTTTCGGTATTGCAGCGAAAGAAATCAAAAATGAGATCATTTCTGCAACAGATATTTTAAAAGATCGCCTGGTTCCATTCCAGGACGCCATGGACAGGAAGTTGAGCCCTCGGTATTTAATTTCTTTACTCAATACATTCTTTACCCGGCTAATTTCCTCAAAAAGCAATCCGGAGCTTTGGATAATACAGCTCCAGCAATATATGCTTCTGAATAAAGGGACTTCACCGATGAAGATGCTTGAGCATTTCACAGGGTATTCCGAACGTCATATTGAAAGGACATTTGAAAGCCATATAGGAACCTCTCCCCATAAATATAATTCGATCATAAGGCTTCATCATTTTTTAAGCCTGCTGAAAAATAAATCGGATAAAGAAAATATGGCAGGCCTGGGCTATGAAGCAGGCTATTCCGATCAGTCCCATCTGATCAAAGAATGTAAAAATATCATCGGATTAACGCCCAGTCAATATATAAAAACAAAAAGCAAGCTGGCCGTCAACTTTATTGAACTGGGCTGAATCCTGCATAACGACCATTCATCAACCTCGTCTATCGTAAGATCTAAAAATGTTTTATCGATTGATTTTCATGTCGGGTTTTTACAATTTTTCAAGATCAGGATCATTTAGTTTTACCTGAAAAAATGGTCAATCTTAAAATTGCTACGGCACAGTTTGAAAACAGGAGCGGCGACAAAGCCTATAATCTTTCGGTCATCGAAAAGCTGAGCGGTGAGGCAGCAGCACAAGGCTCAAAGGTCATTCTTTTCCATGAATGCTCTGTAACCGGCTATACATTTGCCAGAAAGCTCAGCAGGCAACAGATGCTGGACATCGCTGAAATTATTCCGGAAGGGGAAAGCATCCGGAGGTTGCAGGAAATTGCTGCACGCCACAATATTACCATTCTGGCGGGCCTGTTTGAAAAGGATGAGAAGAATAACCTTTTCAAGGCATTTGTCTGTGTGGACAAAAACGGACTATCAGCAAAATACCGGAAACTGCATCCTTTCATCAATCCCTATCTTCATTCGGGAAATGAATACTGCATTTTTGAGATCCACGGATGGAAGTGTGGGATTTTAATCTGTTATGATAATAATATTATTGAAAATGTACGGGCGACAAAGCTTTTAGGTGCAGACATTATTTTTATGCCTCATGTCACCATGTGTACCCCTTCTTCCAGGCCCGGAGCAGGATTTGTGGATCCTGTACTCTGGAAGAACCGGGAAACAGATCCCACATCTTTACGGCTGGAATTTGACGGAATGAAAGGTAGAGACTGGCTGATGAAATGGCTGCCTGCCCGCGCTTATGACAACGGCATCTATGTGGTATTTTCCAATCCGATCGGGATGGATGACGATCAGCTGAAAAACGGCTGCTCCATGATCATTGATCCTTTTGGGGATATCATTGCAGAATGCCGCTCATTTGAGGACAGTTTTGCTGCGGCAGTCATCAACCCTGAAAAACTGTTTCAGGCAGGAGGCTACCGCTATCTTAAAGCCAGACGGCCGGAGCTGTACCGGGACATCATCGGTATGGAACACAAGTCTGAACAGAAAGTCGTTTGGCTGGAACCGGAATAGGAACCGGACTAATTTCTCATCACCATAAAGCTTAGCATTTTTGTAGATATAACGAAAAAGCATTTCAGATGTTTTCTCTTACAGCAATTGTATCGGAAAGGTAATCAGAGCCTTTCCGATATTTTTAATTCAGCTTCAGGCTTTGCTGGAGGTCGATTCAGGAAGTTGACAAAGGAACGATTAATTTTAATAAAAGTCAAATACAGGTTCTATTTCAAAAGATGAATAATGCAACAGGAAGAATTCACGGATTATAAATAAGACCTGACAGCATTACATTACCCTATCTTTAAACTTCATGGATTTCGGAATCCGTAAAAACGAAAAATTTCCCGTTTTTAGGTGTATTCACAGTATCGAGACCGGTAAATTCACTGAAAGCGGGGAGGAGGAGCTGATTCGGCGTCAGCGCAAAACACGGCAACCTGAACCGCCTGACTTTTGAATGGAGCACAATACCGGGATGAATATGTCCTGTTACCTGAAATTTCGGATGTCCTTTTCTGAAATCATGCAGGAATGCAACATCATCAATTTCCAGAATATTCTGTTTAAATTCAAGACACAGCTTTTGTTCCAGGGATTTGGAAATCTTGTCGTGGTTTCCTTCAACCAGATAAAAACAAATATCAGGATATTGTTCCTTCCATGCACAGAACTGGTCTACATCTGAGTTGTCACCGGCATGCAGAAGGTCTCCCACGACAATAAATTTATCCGGCTGAAAATAACTGATCAACTGCGATAAGCGGTCGAGGTCTTTTTTCATCACCTGATCGGAGAGGGCTATGCCGTTTTTCCTGAAATGAGCGGTCTTGCCGATATGAAGGTCTGACAGGATCAGTGCTTTTTGCCCGGGCCAGAACGCGGCCCGCTGATTGGTGAGTATAAAAGTCTGCTGTTGGATGGATATGGGTTTGGTTGCAATATTCATAATCTGGGCTCAACGGTCAGGTCTTCATTTGCATTTTCATTTTTACTGGCCTTAAAATCACCGTTGATAGGATTGCAAAATTAATCATTCACAATAACATCTGAAAGAGCCGGTTCATTGATTTCATATATCTGTATTTTTAAGGCCATCCATGCGTTATCCGCTTCGGTTGGCCTGTTGCAGCAGTCGCTGGATCCTTGCATCCAGGCCTTCACTGGATAAGGTTTGCCTGAGGCTGTCGATCTTAATCGGAAAGCTAAGCGGAGTAAAGGTTTTGGCATATTTAAGAATGATCCTTGAATTTTCGATCCTTCTGAAAGCTTCTACAAGCCTAGGCTCCTGAAGCTGGATATTGAAGACCTCAGTATATGCCTGCCTCACCAGGAAATGGTTCGGATCATGATCTTCAAGGACTTTGAAAATCAGGCCTGCTGAGCTCTGCAGCGATTTGTTGGAGCGTTGTTTCCCTGCATAATTCTGGATGACCATTCCCGAAATAACGGCAATATCCCGGAATTTTCGGCTTGCCATTTCGGCTGCGTTTATGCTGGAGATCACATCTGTCATCAGGTTGTCTCTTGTGAGTATACGGTTCAGGTTCTCTTCATTCAGAGGAATTTCCTTATCACTGAAAAGCTCAAATCCGTAATCATTCATCGCCATGGAAAATGAGATCGGGGCAAGCTTGGAAATACGGTAGGCAATAAGGGCGGCCATTACTTCATGCACGAGCCGGCCTTCAAAAGGATACATGAACAGGTGGTAGCCTTCCCGGTTTTTGATCAGCTCTACCAGAAATTCATCATCTTTGGGTATGTGTGACCGTTCTTCCTGCCTGGCGAGCAAAGGATGGAGGAATTTCAGTTCCTTTTCTGATGCTTTGGGATTCAATGCACCGGAAAGCTTTTCCCTTAAAAATACACTGAGGTTGGAACTCAACGGCAGCCTTCCGCCGAGATAACTCGGGACCAGGGCTTTCCCGCTTGCTGCCCGTACAAATACCGTCATATCTTTAATCATCGCAACTTCCAGGGTACGGCCTGCAAGGATGAATTTTTCATCTTTCTTGAGCCTGGAAATAAAATATTCTTCAATCATCCCGATATAGCCACCGGATATGAACTTTACTTTGAGCATGGCATCGCTGACAATCACTCCCATATTCATGCGGTGAAGCATGGCAATTTTCCGGGAGGTTACTTTGTACAGGCCCTCATCTGTAATCACCACTTTATGGAATTCCTCATAGCTCTTAAGGACACTTCCTCCGATCGTCAGGAATTCCAGCATGCCTTTCCACTCTTCATCATTTATATCCCGGAAGGCAAAAGTCTGTTTGACCCTGCTGTAGACTTCATCCGGCATAAAACCGTCTCCCACGGCAAGCGTCATGAGAAACTGCACCAGAACATCAAAGCATAAAACCTGAGGTTCCCTGGGCTCAATGACTTTCTGCTTTACCGCCTCTTTCAGCGCTGCTACTTCGATCAGTTCCAGGGAGTGTGTCGGGACACAATAGATCCTGGAAGTCTCAAAGGGGGAGTGCCCGCTTCGTCCCGCACGTTGTAGAAACCTGGCCACTCCCTTGGAAGACCCGATCTGGATTACCGTATCTACAGGTTTGAAGTCAATGCCCAGGTCCAGGGATGAGGTGGAAACAACCGCTTTCAGCTTTCCGTTGCTGAGGTTTTCTTCAATCCAGATCCGCAGATGCGCATCAATGGAGCTGTGATGGATGGCCAGTTGCCCGGCAAAATCCGGATAAGCATCCAGCAGCAGTTGGTACCACATTTCACTCTGGCTCCGGGTATTGGTAAAAACAATGGTAGATCTGGAATTCAGGATGATCGGAACAATTTTATCCGCCATTTTGGCACCCAGGTGTCCTGCCCACGGGAGGATTTCAATCTCATCCGGGAAAACCGGCAGGATATCAATTTTTTTATGCTCCTTAGCTGTAATCTTTGCTTTTTTAATGTCATATGGAATGAGGACCTCCATTGCTTCATCCAGATTGCCGATGGTTGCGGTAATTCCCCAGATCTTCAGCTTTCTGACATATTTTTTGAGCTGGGCAATCCCCAGTTCGATCATCACCCCGCGCTTTGATCCCAGTAATTCGTGCCATTCATCGACGGCAATACAGTGCAGGTTTTTGAAAAACCGTTCGTGGTTCTTCTGGGCCAGTAGCAGATGTAGGCTTTCCGGGGTTACCACGAGTATTTCCGGCATGCTTTTCACCTGTTGCTGACGTACTTTAGGATCAGTATCACCGTTTCTTACACCGACTACCCAATCCAGCCCGATCTCATCCATGGCTTCCTGCATCGCTTTGGCAATATCCTTGGCCAATGACCGGAGGGGAGTGACCCAGATCATCTTCAAGCCTGTGCCGTATCGTTCGGGATGGCTTAAAAAATCACTGATGAGCGCAAGGAATACAGAAAATGTTTTTCCGAACCCGGTAGGGGCAATCACCATTCCACTATACCCATTGCCGAATTTTTTCCAGGTATCCACCTGGAATTTGAACGGATAATTCCCTTTGTCCTCCATCCATTGGAGAATGATCCTGTAGCCGTTGGTATCTTCGAATGCAGCCAAGTTATTTATTGTATCAGTTTTTTAATTTCTTCCAGGTCATCTATGTCATTCACTGTCTTATCTTTCCGCCATCTCATAATCCTCGGGAAACGGAGGGCTACACCGCTTTTGTGGCGGTTGCTGAACCCGATGCCTTCAAAGGCAATTTCAAAAACAAGCTCTGCTTTGACGGTACGCACGGGGCCGAATTTTTCAATGGCATTTTTGTTTACAAAACGGCTGACTTCCATAATTTCTTTATCGGTCAGACCTGAATAGGCTTTGGCAATGGTAACCAGCGAGTCGCCGTTTTTTACGGCAAATGTGTAATCGGTATAGTAGGCACTTCTCCGGCCGCTTCCTTTCTGGGCATAGATCAATACGGCATCTATGGTTAGTGGGTTGATTTTCCATTTCCACCAGTCACCTTTTTTCCGGCCGGAATGGTAAGGGGAGTCTTTATGTTTCAGCATCAGTCCCTCACTGTTAATATCCCTGGAGCCTTCGCGGATCAGGTCCAGGTTTCCCCATTCATTAAAATCTACGGTTTGGGAAAGCGTTATATTTTCAGGAGACTGGTTGATCAGCAGTTCTTCCAGCATAGCCCTCCTGGCTGAAATAGGTTTTTCCCTGAGGTCGTTATTTTCAAGTTCAAGAAGGTCATAGGCAAATACTTCAACCGGGATTTCCGACTGCATTTTTTTAGTCAGGGTTTTCCGGTTCAGCCGTTTCTGGAGTTCATTGAAATTTAAAACTTTTCCGTTGCTTACGGCAAGTATTTCCCCGTCAATCACAAAATTGCCTTTCATAGCTTTTACGGCCTCTTCAATTTCAGGAAACTGAGGGGTAACAAGCTCTTCTCCACGCGACCAGATGAATACCTCGTCGTTCCTGCGGATGATCTGTCCCCGGATTCCGTCCCATTTATATTCCACCAGCCATTCGTCCGGGCTCCCCAGGTCCTGAAGGTCTTTTTCCAGCGGATAAGCAAGGCAGAAGGGATAGGGTTTGGAATTATCGGGATTGATGTTTTCCGCAGAGATCAGCTCACGGAAGGAGGCATCTTCAGGCTGCCATTTTCCCATCAGGCTGTGCATAAGCGCACTGGATTCCTGTCCGGAGAATTTTGTCAGCGCATTGATCAGCGTCTTATCTGATACGCCGATCCTGAAGCTGCCGCCTAACAGTTTATTAAAGATGAGGCGTTCCGTATAATCCAGGCCATCCCAGGAATTCAGGACAAATGCTTTTTTTTCTGCGTCTGTTTTCTGCTTTAATTCAAGGATATCTGTCATCCATTCTGTCAGGGAACGGTCTATTTTCTGTGTCGGGGGAGGCAGGATCAGGGAAATAGTCTCTCCGAGGTCGCCCACGGAAGAATAGCTTTCCTGAAACAGCCAGAAGGGGAGCCCGGTAATTTCCAGGGCCCATTCTTTCATATAGTTGGTATTGACGTTTCTTTTTGGCCTTTTTCCTGTGAACAAGGCGATAAACCATACTTTGTCTTCATCCGGGGCACGTTCAAGGTAATCGATGATGGCATCGATTTTAGCATTGGTTTTATTCGTGCTTTCAAGGGCATTGATGAGATCTGCAAAATGTTTCATGGCTGTTCCTTTTGGGTTTCAGAGATTTCTGCTTCTTCCTCATCATCATCGCCATATAAGGTTTCCACCACATCTGCTTTGATTCCGATTTCATTCAGGTATTTTGAAAATACTTCCGTTTGTCCGTGGGTTACGTGGACAATCTCGGCTTCTGTTGCTTTGATAGCCTGCAAAAGCCCTTTCCAGTCGGCATGGTCGCTCATCGGGAAACCGGCATCTGCACTGCGCCATCTTCTGGCTCCTCGTACCTGCATCCATCCGGAACAGATTGCCGTGGCTGCCTCCGGGATTTTTTTTATCACATTGCTATCAAGCAAAGCGGGCGGAACAATGACGATCTCTCCCAGAAGATGTTTCACACTTTCCCTGAAATCTGGAATTTCATATTCGGGTAGATCGATCCCAACAGTCTCAAAAGCTTCGTTTAGTTTACCGATAGAGTAGTGTACATGGATCTTGCCTAATTCTTCCACCGCTTTCATGATCCTTTGTGCCTTTCCCAGGGAATACCCCACAAATACAGAAGTTTTTCCGTTCTCTTTGTTTTTCAGCACCCAACTCTGGAGCTTTTTATTAAGATCATCCACCTCAAGCCAATTATAGATCGGCAATCCGAAAGTACTCTCAGAAACGAATTCATTGCATTTTACCAGTTCAAATGGTGTGCTCAACCCGTCTTCCTGTACTTTATAATCTCCGGAAATGACACTTACATAGCCTTTGTATTCCAGCCGTATCTGGGCAGAACCAATAATGTGACCCGCAGGATGAAGCGACACTTTTACCCCATTGATATTGATAACTTCACCATATTCTACGCTCTGGCATACTATATCCGGACTGATCCGCTGATGGAGGATCGGCTTGGTAAAGTGGTGGCAGAGGTACTTTTTCATTCCCCAACGAGCATGGTCGGCATGTCCGTGCGTTATCACAGCAAAGTCTACCGGCCTCCAGGGATCGATATAGAATTTCCCTTTCGGACAGTAAATGCCTTTATTGGTAAAAGTGATCAGTTTCAAGGTATCATTGATTTTAGTATGATGCTTCAAAAACCTAACCATCGATATAATCAGGTAGAAATTTTATCTGTTGTTTCACCTGAATACCTGATGAAAAACCAGAATAAACCCGCCAGGTAAGCTGAATGCAGCAGCTGTGCTTCTATGGCGGTCCAGTTTTCTATGGAACAGCTTCCCATAATCAGCATACTCATGAGTACCAGGCCTGAGTAGATCGCCAGTTTGCTTTTGTACCCAGTTAGCAGTAAGATACCGATGGCTGCTTCTGCAACAGGGAGAAAATAGCTAAAAGGGACAATCACAACCTCTGGTAGGGCAGATTTTTCCATGGTCTTCACCATCCAGTCGCTGAAAGCCTGAAGCTTCGGGAGCCGTACCAGTCCATGGCCTGCCAGTGATACAGCAATGGGAAGGCGCAAAAAGAAAAAAGCTGTTTTAAAATCTTTCATATTTAAGTTATATCCAAAGTTTAAGTAATCCTCCTGCATTTCCAAGTACCGGGTCCTGTTCGGGAACGGTAACCTGCTGTATACGCAGTACTGCCGTATCATGATTGGATTCTTCAGCCCTGATCAAATCAGGACTTTTACCTTCAGGATAAGCACCCACTACAGTAAAACCATCAGACGAGGAAATGCATTTGTGGGCAACACCGGCCGGAATAACAAGGATATCTCCCGCTTCAATCATGATCTTTTTCCCCGTAGGGCCGCCAAGGCATATTTCTGCCGATCCCTGAAAAACACCCAGGACTTCATGGGTATTGCTATGGTAATGATGGAAAGAGTAGATGGTCCACTTCCAGAAATTATGCCATCCGTTTTCTTTGAAAAGGTGTTCCAGCCAAAGGGCACCCTCTGTTCCACGACCGGAAAAAACATTTCGGTACACCAGAATCGGATAGTTGCTGTTAGGGATCTTTCCGTCATCCCTAAATATATAGGTCTCAGGAGAAATGCTTTGAGGTCTCATGTGAAGTGGATTTGATTGTACATAGCTGAGTTCCGAAGCCTTTAAAGTGTTTTAAGATAATTGATAATGCCAATGACATCATCCTTCCCGAAACCGGCATCATGCGCTGACTGGTAGGTTTTAATCAGTGTCTCTGACAGGGGATAATCAGCACCTGCTTTACGGGCGAGCAGAACATCCTTTAACATCAGGTCCAGGGCAAATGCCGGCTTGTAATTATCTTCAGTAAGCAAAGGGGTTTTTACTTTCGTTGCTCCGCTTCCGCTGGCACTTTCATTAATAATTTCAAGCATATCTTTTCGGTCCAGCCCTAAGCGTTCCGATAACAAAACCGTTTCTGCCAATCCCTGATAAATCGCTGATATAAAGTAATTGACAGACAGCTTGGCAGCAATGCCTTTACCGTTTTCACCAAGATGCTTAATGAGTTTCCCCATTTTCTGAAGGTAAGGTTCTGCCCGCTGAAGATCTTTTTCTTCACCGCCAGCCATTATGATCAGAGTACCTTCTGCCGCAGGTTTGGTACTTCCTGCTACCGGAGCGTCTATAAAAGAGGCTTCCTTCACAATAACGGCAGCTGCTGTGTGGGCTGTTGCTTCCAGGGATACGGTACTCATATCCACGAAAAGCTTTCCTGTAACATTCAGGGAAAGTATTTCTTCATAGACCGCCTTCAGGGCATCATCGTTGGTGAGCATAGTAAAAACAATATCACTGTTCTCAACCAGGTCTGCAATACTGCTGCACACCCTGGACTGTGCCTTGAAATCATCTGCCTTTTCCGGTGTCCTGTTGTATACCGATAGCTGAAATCCTGCTTTTTCCAGGTTTTTTGCCATTGGATACCCCATATTCCCTAATCCTATAAATCCTAACTTTTCCATATTTCACTTTTTTAAATCCTCTTCAAGTTAAAAATTAACATACAGATAACCAAACGGGAGGGTGAAAATTAGTATTATTTTAATATATGAAACAGGTAAGTTAGCGTAAAGGCTGCCGAAAGATCAGTTGCAGAACGGATCGCCGTCGTCAAAGATAGTAATAACGGTTTTAGGAGGATGAATGATAAATTCCATTTTGTCATATACTTTGGCATCAATAAGGCGGCCGGAAAGGCTGGTGTCATTTGAGGTAAGCCTCGCATTCAGGTGAATTTCTGCTGATTCTCCATTATGATTGATGGTACCGGAAATTTCGGGAACTTCCATGATATCTTTTGTAGCCGCATCAATAGCCTTTTTTGAAAATGGATCATGTAAGCGCAAACGGGCCTCCTTAACCAGGCCCATACCCGAAATACAGCCGGAATGAATCTTTTGGCGGATCATAAAATCTTTAAATGCAGCAATAATGCTGATGTTATCTTTTATACTGAGGATATAAGTGCTTTCGATTTTTTGAGCCGTCCAGAAACTGGTATGTAATAGGTGAATGTCCATAATGAGTTATGATTGGTTATTGTTTTTACTATTAATATGGGTTTGATGTGTACTTTTTCTTAACTTTCCCGATTACAACTGATAAAAAAGGTTGTTCAGCAGGATACGTTTCAGAACCTAATAATAAAGAAATAACATTTTACAATAATAACCATAAAAAAGCATACCACAAATCTACCACAAAATATGATGTTATGAATTTTTTTAATGAATTTCGTGTATATATTTAACAAATTAATAAACATTGATCATAATCATAAAAAATAAACTCCGATTAAAATACATTTGTATAATTAAAAAAATAATGACTGTCACATGCTAAAAAATCATCAAAATTAAAGAATTGTGAGGTTTCGACAGGACGCGTGGTACCTATGTGGTATTTTAATTTAACAAAAATCTAATCATTTTTTTTTTCTTTGTCTTCACTTATAATTCCGGAATTTTCATTCCAGAGAGGAGTTAGCTTCAATAACAGATAAAGAAACTAATAGTGATAGAATGTGAAATTAATGTCAGATGAAGTATGTACCCCTTGCCTGTATTCATGAAGAAACAGAAGAGGTATCAAGAGAAAAGCGGATTTATTTTAGAGGATAAAACTGCGAGAACTAGTAGAGATGAGAAAAACATTATGAAAAACGAAAAACCTGAATTCAGTTTGGAAGATTTAAACCAGAAAATTTTTGTTCAAGATGAAATTATTACACTGGCCAAGGACAATTCCCCACGCCTTTTGAATAAATTCAGATTGGTTTATCCAGATTTTTTCAAAAAAATATCTGTTATACAGCCTAATCTTAAGAATTCTGAACTTATTTTCTGTATCTACCTGAAGTTAAATTTAACGACAAAGGAAATAGCGACCTATACATTTGTAACTCCTAAAGCCATCCAGAACCGTAAGAACAGGCTGAGAAAAAAACTTTCTATTCCTTCGGAAATGGATATTTACAAATGGTTTAACGATTTATAGTTCATTATAATCCCGGGACACTGTCCTGAATGTCAGATAAAGAAGGCAGCATAAATCCTTAATACGGATTTGTGCTGCCGTTTTCACTTATTAAAGGCTGTTTTATAGGAAGTGAACATCGGATAACAATTACAATATCATTCGCAGGTATGGAATTTTTGGGCTAAATTTGATATTTTAAATAATGATATCATGGCATGAAAATAGAGATCTGGTCTGATGTGATGTGCCCGTTTTGCTACATCGGTAAAAAGAATTTTGAAGCGGCACTGGAAAAACTGCCGTTCAGAGATGAGGTTGATGTGGAGTGGAAGAGTTTCCAGTTGGACCGGACTTTAGATCCCGCAAAAACCATCAGCACACTTGATTATTTTAAACAGAAAAAAGGTTTTGCCGAAGCGCAGGCCGAGCAGATGATTTCCCAGGTAACCCAGGCCGGTAAAAATGCAGGGATCGATTTTAACTTCAACGATGTTCAGATTACCAATACGTATCCTGCACACAGGCTGCTGCATTTATCAAAAAAGTATCACTGCTCATCTGAAACGGAAGAAGCACTGTTCAGCGCTCATTTTACGGAGGGTAAAAATGTTGCCGATACGGAAGTTCTCCTTAGTATAGCATCATCGGTAGGTATCGACAGGGACGAAGCCAAAATAGCCGTGACATCCCATCAGTTTGACGAACAAATAGATCAGGATTTAATGGAAGCGGAACACCATAATGTAAGGGGCGTTCCTTTCTTTATTCTGGATGGCAAATATGCAGTTTCCGGTGCCCAGCCGACAGCCCTTTTTGAGGATGCCCTTCAGCAGACCTATGAAGAAACAGGATCCGGCAGTCCTTCGGCACAGGGCGGAACCTGTGACACTGATGAATGTAGTATGTAAGATTTTGTACGATGATAAGAATAAATGAACATCTTCATTTTCCCGTTTCGGAAACCCTGTTTGTTTTTGCTCTGGACTCTGAAGCCGGAAAAGAATTTGACCATACCCATAAACTGATCACAGGCATAGGAAAAGTAAATGCAGCAATGGCCCTTACCGAAAAGATTCATAGCAGGAAACCTTCCCTGATTGTCAATCTGGGTTCGGCAGGCAGCAAAGGCTTCCATAAAGGAGAAGTAGTCTGTTGTACAAAATTCATCCAGCGGGATATGGATGTAAGAGGGCTGGGCTTTGCCCTGTATGAAACACCGCTCTCCGGAGTTCCGCCTATTCTAGAATATGGTCTGCCTGTTGATCGGCTGCCTCAGGGCATCTGCGGGACCGGCGACAGTTTTGAGATGAACTATGCCGAAACCGTTTACAATATTGTGGATATGGAAGCATATCCTCTTGCACTGATTGCTCAGAAAGCCAATATCCCTTTTGTCTGCCTGAAATACATTTCTGATGATGCCGGAAGCGATGCCGCAACAGACTGGGCAGTACAGGTACATTTGGCGTCAGTAGCTTTTAAAAAAATATTGTTTGATTAAGTAAACGTGTAATGTCAGTGATCATAAAGAAGGCTTCTGTAGCAGATATCGAAATCTTACAGCAGACAGGAAGGCAGACCTTTGCGGAAACGTTCTCAGAAAGCAATGATGAAGCACAAATGAAAAAATATCTGGAAGAAAGCTTTGCTACGGAAAAAATACATTCCGAGCTCAGCAATCCTGATTCTCATTTTTTTATCGCCTGGGAAGAAGGCCATCCCGTTGGATATCTCAAACTGAATTCCGGGGCCGCCCAGACTGAGCTTCAGGACGGAGCAGCCCTGGAAATAGAACGGATCTATGTAAAAAAAAGCCATCAGGGCAAAAAGATAGGGCAGCTGTTGTACGCAAAGGCGCTTGATGTTGCCCATGAGCTTCAGAAATCATACCTCTGGCTGGGTGTCTGGGAAGAAAATCACAAAGCACTCAGTTTTTACCGTAAAAATGGCTTTTACGAATTTGAAAAACATATCTTCAGGCTCGGAGATAATGAACAGACCGACCTGATGATGAAAAAAAACTTGGAATAATTATTATATTTAAGATCAAATATACCTGCCTGATTCTTTAATCAGGCAGTTTTTTCAGACAAATATGAGTGGTAGCCAAACTGCACAGATTTATTGAAGCTGGTCAGATCAGGTCTGCCGCACATTCTGAGAGTATCCTCACGCTGTGCTCCATCTCCTGTTGATTAAGATTGCCGAAACCTAATCGCATAGCGGTGAGATTCCTGTTCTGGTAAAGCAGCGTTTTGGGAATAAACAGATTATTCTGTGCACAAAGACGGCTGAGCTGCATGAGGTTAACAGGGGCTTTCCATTCTGCCCAAATGGCTAATCCGCCGGACGGCTGCTCAAATTGAATATAATTTCCTAAATATTCTTCCAGCAGCAAAGTGAATGCCTCCTTCCTTTCCCGGTATACTTTAACCGATTTTTTCAGGTATCGGTGAATCTCACCTTCGGCTATCATTTCGCCTAAAACCTGTTCCATCAGGATGTCACCCTGTCGGTCTATAATACCCAAGTATTTGCGCATTTCATCCATCAGGTTTTCCGGTGCAACGATGAAACCCGTACGGAATCCTGGTGCCAGAGATTTTCCGAATGAACCGATGTAAATGACCATGCCGGAAGTATCTGCACTGGCCAGAGGCAGGATGGGGGATTTGTCATAGTGGAAATCATAATCGTAATCGTCTTCCAGAATTATGAAACCGTAAGTTGCTGCAAGGCGGAGAAGCTCCAGCCTGCGCTGTGCGCTCAATGTAACTGTGGTTGGATAATGGTGATGGGGCGTCAGGTAGAGCATCCGCACTTTTTGCCTGCTGCAGATTTCTCGTACAGCCCCCACATCAATTCCTTCGCGGTCCACTGGTACACGGTGTATGGCGACTTTCGACTGCTGGAAAATCATATTAACAGAAAAATAACTCAGTTCCCCTACGAGTACCACATCACCTTCAGCCAGCAGGATCTGAGAAGCGATATAGATGCTCATTTCTGTACTGCGTGTGATCAACAGGTTGTTTTTACTGATGGGAAGACCCCTGGAAAGGTTGAGGTATCTTGACAGGTTTTCTTTGAAGAATTCACTCCCGTCATGATTATACTGGTTGATTTTATGGGCTTTGCGTTTGAGGATAGAGCTGTAAATCCTGGAATGCTGGTCGATCTGTGTCAGCCTGATGTCCGGAATACCATCATTGAAAATGTAGTCACATCCCGACTTTTCAAATGGGTTATCCAGGATACTTGAATGTTTAAAGGTAAACCCGGTTGTTTTAGGGTACCGTTGAAGGTCATTCTTTTGGAAATTTATGTCGGGGTTTTGTGTTTCCGGATCACTTCCATGAACGAAAGTACCTTTGTTAGGCACACTTTCTATCCATCCCTGGGCCAGGAGTTCATCATAAGCGGCAACAATTGTGTTCCTATGTACCGTAAGAAGCTGGCTCATCGAACGTGTACCGGGAAGTTTGGTACCGGCCGGGAGAATCCCTCTTTGAATGGCATTGATCAGCTGGTTGCTGATCTGCATATATACGGGAGCATTAGATTTTCGGTCTATATTAATGAAACTGGTATAAGGGACGGTAACCGGACTATCCATAATGTTAAAACTGGCACTGTTGAACCATCCGGCAATATACTACTTTTGAAAACAAAATAAAAAACTATGGATTTACATAGCCTGTTAGAGAAAATAGTTTCTGACCATACTATTCATGCACGATGGCTCAATACCCTTTCTTTTATGGAAAATGCAGGTGCCAGAAAAATTTCGGCCTGTGAACATGTTTCCGAAGTAAGCCTCATCCAGCTGAAACATGCCGCAGAAGAACACCGGCATGCCTATTACCTCAAAAAGCAGATCGGTAAACTTAATGCTGAACTGTGCATGACCTACAAAAGCCATGAACTGCTTGCGGCTACAGCCACCAGGCACTATCTCCATGCTCTTGATATAAGGGCCTGCCGTTATCTTCTTCATCATTTCAAGCTTAATCCCGATGAATTACGATATGCTGCCTACCTTTTTGTCACGTATGCTATAGAAGTCCGGGCAGACCAGCTCTATCCGGTCTATCAGCAAATCCTTACTGAAAATAATTCGAGAATCATGGTAAAATCCATCATACTGGAAGAAGAGGGCCATCTGGAAGAAATGATCAGCCAGCTTTGTGGATTCTCTGCTGATTGGAAAGACCATGCTGATTGCATCGTAAAAATAGAAGAAGAACTGCACCGTGAATGGCTGAATTCCATCGGCCAGGAAATCACTGATCATCATTATGCTTAAACGTTGGCAGAAAGAACTTGGTAAAAGAATTGAAAACGGTACATTCAGGACGCTTAATCCTAAAGCTGAGGGCATTGATTTTTATTCCAATGATTACCTTGGTTTCGCACGCAGCAAAGATCTGCGAGAGCTCATCCTGATGGAAATCTCACAACATCCTGAATGCCTGTCAGGAAGTACGGGGTCAAGGCTGATCAGTGGAAATACAGCTTACCTCACCGAAACTGAAAAGTATATTGCCCGGCAACATGGCTTTTCATCCGCTTTGCTGTTTTCTTCCGGATACCAGGCTAACCTGGCGCTGTACTCTTCTCTGCCGGGCAGGCATGATATCATCATCGCGGATGAACAGATTCACCGTTCGGTCCATGACGGCTCCAGGCTTTCCTTTGCAAAAAAGATCAGATTCAGACATAATGATACCGGTCATTTAGAGCAAATATTAGAGCAAAAGCCGGGTAATTGCCTCATTGCAGTTGAGAGTTTATATTCAATGGAAGGAGATCTTGCACCCTTAGAACAGATAGCAGCCCTTGCGGAAAATTACGGAGCCGGCCTGATTGTGGATGAAGCGCATGCTTTCGGGGTATTCGGGCATGGATTGGTAGGACAATACGGGTTACAGGACAAAGTCGCAGCAGTTGTTATTACGTACGGAAAAGCTTTAGGAATGCATGGAGCCGCCGTGTTAAGTACCGATCTTATCAGGAATTATCTGATCAATTTCGCTTCACCGCTGATCTATACTACTTCATCCCCGGATGTACAGTGGGTGAGCATTAAAGCCGCTTACAATTTTTTTTCAGAGAATAGGCATATTCAGCAGGCGTTGAAAGACAACATCAGGGTATTCAGGCAGCAGGGATTGGTAACGCCGTCTGCGGCTGACAGTCCGGTACAGGCTGTCATTATTCCGGATATAGAACGACTGAAATCATTACAAAAACATCTGGCTGATTTAGGGTTCCTGACGTATGCTGTGTACAGCCCTTCGGTTAAAGAAGGCACGGAAAGGCTCAGGATATGCCTGCACAGCTTTAACACAGAAGCAGAAATCATCAGGCTTTGCGAAATAATACGGGAATCAGCATAACAAAAAAATATGGAAATTTTTATCACTGGAATCGGTACAGAAGTAGGCAAAACCGTCTGCTCTGCGATTCTTACGGCTTATTATAAGGCAGATTACTGGAAACCCGTACAATCCGGGGACCTCCATTACACCGACAGCATGAAAATCAGAGAATGGGCAGGAGAGGATGTGATCCTCCATCCTGAAACATACCGCTTACAACGGGCAGCATCTCCGCATCAGTCTGCAGCGGAAGAAGGACTGAGCATCCGCCTGAGTGATTTCAGGCTTCCGGAAACTTCACATCCCCTGGTCATAGAGGGGGCCGGTGGGCTCATGGTACCGCTTTCTGACGATGCCCTGATGATTGATCTTATCGCAGAACTGAATATTCCGGTAGCACTGGTCATCAGAAATTATCTGGGCTGTATCAATCATACGCTGTTGTCTATGGCGGCCTTAGCACAATGCCAGATCCCCATAAAACATCTGATTCTCAACGGATCTTTCCCTCCCGATACAGAACGGATCATTCTTCATCACACTGCCAAGGAGACGAGCATAATAAGAATCCCGGATATGGAAAATCCGGACAGAGAATCTATTAATAATACTGCAAAAAAAATAATTATTGAAAATTATGAATACTAAACCATCATTAAGAAACGACTGGACCAAACAAGAAATAGAGGAAATTTACCACTCACCGCTACTACAGCTGGTTTACCGCGCTGCTACAGTACACAGGGAATGGCATAATCCTGAAGAAATACAGATGTCTACCTTGCTGTCCATCAAAACCGGCGGATGTCCTGAAGACTGCTCCTACTGCGGACAGGCTGCAAGATACCATACCAATATCAAAGTCCAGGCACTGCTTTCTATTGAAAGCGTTTTAGAACATGCCAGAAAAGCAAAAGACAGCGGTTCATCACGCTTCTGTATGGCGGCTGCCTGGCGGGAAGTGCGCAACAACAGAGATTTCGACCGGGTTATAGATATGGTGAAAGGGGTGAATGACCTGGGTCTGGAAGTATGCTGTACATTAGGCATGCTCACGGAAGAGCAGGCAGTGAGGCTTCAGGAGGCGGGATTATACGCCTATAACCATAACCTGGACACTTCAGAACAATATTATGAAGAGATCATTTCTACCCGAACTTTTGATAACAGGATCAATACCATCAATAATGTACGGAAAGCGGGTATTACAGTCTGCTCAGGCGGGATTATAGGACTGGGGGAAACTCATGCCGACCGTATTTCCATGCTGCTGACACTGGCCAACATGCCAAAACATCCGGAATCTGTCCCGATTAATGCCCTGGCAAGGGTAGCAGGAACACCATTGGAAGAAAATCCTAAAGTGGATACCTGGGAAATGGTGCGTATGATTGCTACTGCACGCATTGTTATGCCGTCATCAATGGTGAGGCTTAGTGCCGGAAGGATCGAGATGACCGAATTTGAGCAGGCCTGGTGTTTCATGGCAGGAGCCAACTCCATATTTACAGGTGAAAGAGAAACCCTTCTGGTTACCCCGAATCCCGGAGTTTCGGAAGACATGCAACTGCTCAATACGCTGGGCCTGAAACCGATGGGAAAGCGGGAAGAGGTAAGAGTTGATTAATTTTAGATTATAAATTTTGGATTCTGATTTCAAAATCATATCATCTATTTATTACCCATTACTCATCGATCATCAATCATCAATCATCATTTATCATTAGCCATCCATGCTCAATTTACAACAACGAGACACTGCCGTGATCTGGCATCCGTATACGCAAATGAAAACAGCCGGAAAAAGCATTCCCATTACCAGAGGAAAAGGAGTTTACCTGTATGACGAAGACGGAAGAAAATACATAGATGCCGTATCATCATGGTGGGTTACTCTGCATGGCCACGCGCACCCGTACATTGCCCAAAGGGTATCTGAACAACTGCATACGCTTGAACAGGTCATCTTTGCCGGCTTTACCCATGAACCGGCCGTGAAACTGGCGGAAAACCTGCTTGCTCTTCTGCCCGGAAATCAGAAAAAAGCCTTCTATTCGGATAATGGATCGACTGCCGTTGAGGTTGCCCTTAAAATGTGCATCCAGTATGCATTTAATTCGGGCAGCAGGAAGAAAAAAATCATGGCATTCCGGAATGCTTATCACGGGGACACCTTTGGAGCGATGTCCGTAAGCGGCAGGAGTACCTGGACAGAACCTTTCGGGGAGATGTTGTTTGAAGTGGTATTTATAGACCCGCCTAATCCCGGAAATATGAAGGATATCCTATCGCAGATTGAATCTATGGCTAATGATACCATATGCCTGATTTATGAACCTTTAGTGCAGGGAGCTGCCGGAATGCTTATGCACAATCCTGAAGAACTTTCACAGCTGATGAAATGCTGCAGGATGCATGGAATACTTCTGATCCAGGATGAAGTATTTACAGGTTTTGGAAGAACGGGAAAGCTCTTCGCAGCAGATTACCTTACGGAAAAACCTGACATCATGTGTTTTTCAAAAGGTCTTACCGGTGGCACGATGCCGATGGGGATCACCAGCTGCTCAGAAGACATCTTTAATGCTTTCCTTTCGGAAGACCAGCACAGGACCTTATTTCACGGCCATTCATTTACTGCCAATCCTTTGGCCTGTACCGCTGCGCTGGCAAGCATGGAGCTGTTGCTGCTGGAAGAAACACAAAGGCAAATCAGGATGATTACAGAGAAACATGCCCGGTTTGCAGAGGTGCTGAAAAGCCATCCGCTTGCTGAAGAAGTGAGGCAGACCGGTACTGTTTTAGCATGGAACCTCGCATCCGGCCAGGCGGCTTCTTATTTCAGTAATGACAGGCAAAAGATTTATGAAGCATTTCTGGTAAGAGGCATTATCATGCGTCCGCTGGGAAATATCATGTATCTGGTACCTCCGTATTGCATTACTGAGGACAAACTGGAATTTTTATATCGGAATATCCTTGAAGTGCTTGACCTGTTCCAGGGTGGTTAAACAAAGCAATAATACAATGAAATGCCTTGAAAAAGGCTATTGATTGGCGTATTTTTTGAACTTCTGTCTTAAAATCTTTATGCAATCATTACTTCTTCTGCAGCTCAACTTAAAAGAGCTTTTACTCGGACAGGAGGACTGGCCTTTCCTGATTGAAATCGTATTGCGTACCGTCATCATGTTTCTCGCGATTATCTTTGGATTGAGGTTGCTGGGGAAAAGAGGGGTAAAGCAGCTGTCAGTTTTTGAGCTGGTGGTCATCATCGGCCTCGGCTCTGCCGCAGGCGATCCCATGTTCTACAAAGAAGTAGGAATTGTTTCATCCCTGGTCGTTTTTGTGGTGATCATCTTTTTATACAGCGTCATTACCTTTTTTATTGCTAAAAGCAAGAATTTTGAAAAAGTAGTGGAAGGTAAACCAATGTGCCTGATCAAAAATGGAGAGTTTTCCATCGGGGATTTCAGGAAGGAAAACTTTGGTATTGACGAATTTTTTGCTGAATTAAGAATCAATAATATTTCCCACCTGGGACAGGTGGAAGAAGCTATTGTAGAGATTTCTGGTGAAATCAGCATCTTTTTTTATGATCCTGAGGAAACAAAATATGGTCTTCCTATTATGCCAGATTCACTGGATCATCCGTATACACGTGTTCCGTCAGAAGGGCATTATTCCTGCATATTTTGCGGCAATACAGAGCTTAAGACTGCAGGAGACGAAATCCAATGCGGAAAATGCGGAAAAGATGAGTGGGTACAGTCCAGCAACAAAAAGAGGATCAGTTAGAATATTCTTTCAAAAGCTGCCTGTAACTCATCAGGATTGATGATTTGGAGATAAATCCTATAAATACATTGTTGCTGTCTACTACAGGAAGGTTCCATGCTCCTGTAGTATCAAATACCTGTAATATTTCCAGCGGCTTGCTTTCCGGGCTTATCAGCGCAGCCGGAGCCCTCATGATCTGACTGATGTTTTTCAAAAGATCGCTGTTTCCAAATAAATACGGACGGATATCATCAATGCTGAAGATGCCTTTTAAAACACGATTTTCATCAACGACCGCAAAAATATTACGGTCTCCTTCTTTAAGCTGTACAAACAATTCTGGTACGGATATATTTTCCGGTACGGTCTGGGAATGATAGTCAATGAAATCCTCTGTCCTAAGTGAGAACAGTAGGTTTTTATCATGCTCGTTAGTAAATATTTTTCCCTGGTCGGCCAGAGATTTCAGTTCCGGAGAGATAGGAGAGAACCATCTGGCAATCAGATAGGAGATAACGGAAACAATCATGAGAGGGATAAAAAGATCATACCCTGAGCTGGACTCTGCAATCAGGAAAATAGCGGTTAGCGGAGCATACAATACACCGCTCATCGCACCGGCCATGCCTACAAGGATGAGATTGGTTACCGGAACTTCCTCAAACCCTATCTTACGGCAGATCACGGCAAACAAGAAACCTACCGTGCCTCCGGCAAATAAGGAGGGTGCAAAATTCCCCCCGTTTCCGCCGCTGAAAATGGTGATTGATGTGGCAAAAGCTTTCAGGAGTACGATCATCAGCAGGAACATAATGACGGTCCAGTCCGTAATGTCGAAATACTTGAACAGGCTGTTTTCAATGATGGAAATCGTATCGCCGTTGGTAAAATCCTTGACCGTTTCATATCCTTCCCCAAAAAGTGGCGGAAAAAGCACGCAAAGCAGTGAAAGGATGGCACCGCCTACCATTGCTTTACGGAGGCGTGACATATTCAATCCCTTCATAAAATGCTCGACCCTTTGGGAGATGATTACGAAATAGCGAGCATAAAGCCCGGTAACTATACCCAGGATAAGATAATACGGAACATTTTTATAATTAAAAGCTTCGCGGGTATAAAACCTGAAAAGAATATCTTCCTGCAAAAGGATCCTTGATAAAAGGCTTCCGCAGACTGCTGCAACGACCAGGGGAATGAAATCCGTGAAAACAACACCGGTTAGCAGGATCTCAAAAGCGAACATAATTCCTGCAATGGGTGCATTGAATGCCGAAGCGATTCCCGCAGTAGCACCTGCTGCGAGCAGAAGTGTCCGTTCTTTATAGCTTAGCCGGTAAGTTTGTGCATAATTGGAACCTATGGCAGCTCCCGTAACTGCAATCGGACTTTCCAGTCCGGCAGATCCACCGAGCCCTACTGTTATGGCACTCTGTACGATCTGTGAATACATTTTTACCGAAGATACAATGCTTGAATTCTGCGCAATCTCATAGAGGATCGCGCCGATGCCTTTCTTATCCTGTCCTTTGAACAGGGTAAGCACCACCATTGTGGTGAGTACGATCCCAAGGAAAGGAAAGACAATATAGAACAGGATTTGATATTCAAAGTGTACTTTATTAACGATAAAATAATGGATATCATGAACAAGCGTTTTCAGCAGGACGCCCGCAAGTCCTGCAGTACATCCCACAATGATCCCCGATAGGATCAGGAACTGATTCCTGCTTAGCCGGTTGCTCAGCCAGTGCAGCACAAGCTCATAACTGCGTGCCTTTTCCAGTCCGTACTTTTGAAAATCTCTTTTAAATTTAAGAAAGCTCAGATATTTCTTCCTGTTATGAATATTCACCTGCGTAGAATTAGGGTAACCGAATTGTTATAATCAGTAAATGTAAGGAATATTATCATACCGTTACAAATATCACTGATGCACAGAATAAAAATCCTTCCCCGGACACCGGGAAAGGATCACACCTAAATATTATGAAAGTATCAGACAATAAATAAAGATGCTATTGCCTGAGCGTCACTTCCAGTGAGTATTTCGTCAAATGAAGCGGAACCTGCTGCTGCTCCGAATGCTGCTGCGGTATTGTAACCCGCCTGGTTGGTATTATCTTCACCGCTGTACACAGGGTTGGTTGCTGAAGGCATATTTCCTCCATTGGCAAGTTCTATCCAGCCCTTGTTGGCTCTCATTCTTCTTACCTGGGATGCATGCCTGGCCTCTACAGAATGGATCTGCAACGCAGCCTGTAAGACCGTTTTGTTGGACATCACGTTTCCAGCCTGGCCTTTGTAGGCCCTTACCCCAGTATCTTCAAATGCCTGTGCAAGAATCAGGAACTGGTTGTAGTTGGTAAAAGGTGTAAAATTACCACTGGCCGTAAAGTCAAAGGTAGGTTTGGCACCCGGAGTTACACCAAGGGATGTCAATGTGCTTTTCAGGAAATTAACGTGGGCAGATTCATGCTTGGAAATCTGCATGAAAACCGTTCTGTCCGAATTTGGGATCAGTCCGGCTGTGGAAAGTCCGATGGCGTAATATTCATTTTCCAGGTATTCCAGTACCAATGCCAGCTGAAGGGCATCTGTAAGTGCAGATTTCAGGAATGTTGAAGAAGCGGCTGTGGTTTCAGTCTCTGCTGCTTTTGCAGGGGTAGACAGTAAAGTTCCCAGTCCTAGCGGAACGGCAGCGACAGCTGCTTTCTTTCCGAATGACGATATTTTTGTTATGGTTTGCAATCTGGTAGCTTCTGTAGAAAAAAACTGATCGTCAGAAAGCTTATCGAGTAATTTAAGAATGTTCATAATAGTGATTTTTAAGGTGGTTAATTACATGATACCTCTTTCTATCCAGGTAAAAGGAGTTTTTATGAAGCCGCCGGCTACTGCAACAATGTCTTTTGGTTCTTTCGCCAGATCCAGTCCGTTGGAATCAATGACATCATCACCGGAGAATGCTGCCGTTCCAGGATTGATAAGGTCCCTGATCGCTGATGCGTGCCTTGCTTCTACAGATACTATTTTACCTGCGATAACCAGATACGCTGCATTGGTGATATATTTTCCGGCACCGTTGTATGCAGCCACACCAGTATCTTCCAGAGCCTTCGCTGTAGCAAGTACAGAATCCCTGCTGTTAAAGTTTACATTCGGATACTGGAATTCAAGCGTAGGAAGAACATTGGATGTCGCACCGCTGATGGCAGCCTTGAAGAAATCCCTGTGGATCACTTCATGATTGTAAAGATCCGTGAAAACCTGCTTTTCAACACTTGAAATGCCGGAATAGAAATTGTTTACTACTTTAGTATAAAAATCTGCTTCAAGCTGTTCAAGAGCATAAGCATAGTTCAGTACTCCTACATCACCGCTTCCAAGGTCAAAAACCTTTCCGTTCATATCCTCGAAATCGTCGTCGTTACAGCCAACCAAGGTAAGTCCTGCCATGGCAAGCCCTATACCGCTGAGCTTTAAAAAGTTTCTTCTGCCTGTATCCAGAGTTGCTCCCTGGTTAGACACGCTGATCGTTTTTTTCATAATATTATTTTTAATGGTTAAGTATGCTGAGACCAGTCTGTATTAAGGTAAAGCTGATCCGTACAATTGTAAACGATAATGGAAAAAACAGCATAAAATGGATTTATGCTGTTTCAATTAACAAACCACTCTTACGGCATCAACACCGTATCTATAACATGAATTACACCATTGGACTGATTGACATCAGCGATGGTAACTTTTGCACTGTTCCCTTTGGCATCCTTTACATACAGGTCTTTGCCTTTAGTCCAGAAAGTAAGCTCTTCACCTTCAACCGTCTTCATCATACTTTTTCCGTTTCCTGCTTTTACGGCTGCCCAGATTTGCTTGGCGCTGTATTTTCCTGGCAGAACATGATACGTTAAGATTTTGGTCAGCATTGCTTTGTTTTCAGGCTTTACCAAAGTCTCTACAGTACCTTTAGGAAGTTTGGCAAATGCTGCATCCGTTGGTGCCAATACGGTGAACGGTCCGGCTCCCTGAAGAGTTTCTACCAATCCTGCGGCTTTTACAGCTGCTACCAATGTTTTATGGTCTTTGGAATTAACCGCATTTTCAATAATATTCTTGGAAGGGTACATAGGAGCACCACCTACCATTACTGTTTTTTCTTTTGACATCTGAGCATTGACATGTCCGCTGAATACGAATGATAATGCTACCATGCTCAAAGCTGTGATTTTTGTTCTTGTGTTCATCTTTATTGAATGTATTAATGTGTTAAACTATTATTCTACTGAGCTTTCGCTCTTACTGTCATTTACGAGACCGGTTTTCATCCGGATTTCTTTTATTTAAAATTTCACCTATATTTTATGTAAAGTATTGATAAACAGAATTTTATTTTTTATTGAGCGGAACGAAATCAAGGCAAACGGAATTCATACAGTACCGTTTTCCGGTGGGTTTGGGACCGTCATCGAAGCGGTGTCCCAGGTGGGAGTCGCATCTTCCGCATAAAACTTCCGTTCTTTCCATATTATAAGAGGTATCTTTTCTGTACTTTACACTGTTCTTACGTATCGGCTGGTAAAAGGAAGGCCATCCGCATGTTGTTGCGAACTTGGAAGTGGACACGAAGAGGGGATTGCCGCAGACTGCGCAGTAATAAGTCCCTTTCTCATCAAACTCGCTGTACTTCCCTGTAAATGCCATTTCGGTAGCGCCTTCTCTGGCCACCTGATACAGTTCAAGCTTCAGGATTCTCTTCCATTCACTATTGCTTACTTTCAGTGGAGTGGTGGCAGTACGAGAGTAGTAAGGGTTATTGGTTTTAAAGTGATTATTTTGTGCTGTAGCTGTAACCGCAATATTCAAAAAACCGATTGCTATTGCTTTTATAAGGATATTTTTCATTTCGCTTGAATTAAATTCTACAAAATTTATGTACGATATAAAAGATTGCCCGGTTTTTGCATGATGTGATTTTTATTCACTACATTTGAACGGAAATACTTTACTTATTAAAACAAATTACTATTCGGAAGAGCAGCTTATCCTTCTACTTAAGGATAAAAACGAAAATGGTTTTCATTATCTGTATGACCATTATTCGGGCGCTTTGTATGGGGTTATCCTCCGGATCGTACAATCCAAAGAGTATACAGAAGAAATCATCCAAGACGTTTTTGTTAAAATATGGAATTCCATTGCCCAATATGATGCCGGCAAGGGAAGATTTTATACATGGATGATTAATATTGCAAGAAATACAGCGATCGATTATTTAAAATCTAAATCATTTCAAAACGAATTGAAAAACCAATCGCTTCCGGATTTCGTATATGATTCTGCAGAGCTTTCTGTTCAGGATAATACATCTGATCATATCGGATTCAGCAGTATACTCGGAAGTCTTGAAGAAGATAAGCAGCAACTTATTGATATGGCCTATTACCAGGGATATACGCAGAATGAAATCTCCGAAAAACTGAAAATGCCGTTGGGAACTGTAAAAACCAAAATGAGAAGCGCACTGATGAAATTAAAAGACTTGCTAAAAGATTACCAATAAATTGAATACTAAAGAATACATATCATCCGGAATCATAGAATCCTATATTCTAGGTCTTGCTTCTCCTGACGAGGCAAGCATTTTGGAGTGTGTGATGAAGAACAATGCTGAAGTGAAAGCAGCATTTGAAGAAGCACAGAAAATATTGGAAGATCTTGCTACAGCTCAGGCTGTCGCACCACCTGCCGATCTGAAATCTAAAATCTGGAATAAGATCCAGCAGGAACAGATTACCGAACTTCCAGCAACTGCTGTTTCTGAAGAGCAACCGGAACATCACATTAAACCGGTTAATGATACCTTTACAGCTGCTCCTGAAAAGAAAAGCGGTTGGAAAACCTATGCTGTTGCTGCAACGGCATTATTCCTTGTAAGTACGGCCGCCAACATCTTCTGGATGAATGAGCGCGCAGAGAGTAAAAAACAGATTGCACAGCTTGAATCTCAGCAAAAAAACAATGCCATTGCCCTGCAAAATATGCAGCAGAAGTGGAATATGATTTCCAGTCCTGAAATGAAAATGGTCATGCTGAAAGGAGTTGAAAAACATACCGAATCTAAAGCTATGGTCTTTTGGGATACTAAAACAAAAGAAGTATACCTTTCCGCAGATACGCTTCCTAAAGCTCCTGAAGGCATGCAATACCAACTTTGGGCTATAGAGGGGGGTAAACCTGTAAGCGCAGGAATGTACTCAGAGGATAAAGATGCTAAAATTGCGCTCTCTACGATACCTCAGGCGCAGGCCTTTGCGATTACCCTTGAAAAGAAAGGTGGCAGTGAAGTTCCTACGATGGAGAACATGTATGTAATGGGAGAAGTTAGTTCATAGTCATATTCTTATGTTATTGAGTGTTCATGGTCAATTAGGTTTTTAATCCTTACTGGTATTTTTCTTGGGCCTTAAAATAAGCCTTATAGAAGGATTGTTCGTTACAAATAAGCGCATCCAATCTAATGCCAAACGTATTTTACTTCCGAAGGTTACCAGAGGAATAATATGGATAAAAAGCCAGGTAAGCCACGCGATAAAGCCTTTGAAGGAAAATTTAGGAAGATCTACCACGGCCCTGAATTTTGAAATGATGGCCATGCTTCCTTTATTATGGTAGCTAAAAGGTTTGAGTTCCTTGTTTTCTTCCATCCGGATCAGGTTTACTGCCAGGTTTTTTCCTTGCTGTATGGCGACCTGGGCAAGCTGCGGATGCCCTTTCGGATACTCTTTGTCTGTCAGCTGAAGCGCAATATCCCCTAAAGCATAAATATCTTCCGTTCCTTGTACTTTATTATAAGCATCGGTGAGAATCCTCCTGCCTCGTCCCAAACTTTCTTCCGGCAACCCTTTTACTTCCCTTCCGATCACTCCGGAGGTCCAGATCAGGGTTTCGGTTTCTATGGTTCTGCCGTCGGAGAGAATTACTTTGCAGTCTACATAATCTTTTACCGATACGTTCAGCAGGATCTTTACCCCGAGCTTTGTCAGGGTTTCATAGGCATCCTCCTGAGCCATTTTGCTCATAGGGGACAGCAGGGTAGGTAGCGCATCAATCAGATAGAGGTTAGAAAGGCTCATTTTAATTTCCGGGTATTCCTTCTGGGCAATATACTGTCCCATTTCTGCAATCATTCCAGCCAATTCCACACCCGTAGGGCCGCCGCCTGCAATCACAATATTCTGTAATCTCTCTGCTTTTTTAACATCTTTATTCCGGGCTGCTTCTTCAAGGGTAAGGAGCATATAATTCCTCAGATAAAGGGCTTCCTCGATGGTTTTCATAGGCAGGGCGCAGCGCTGTACATTTTCCATCCCGAAGAAATTGGTCTCGGTGCCCAATGCCAGGACTAGATAATCGTAGGTTATATTTCCGGTATCTGTTTCCAGCACATGAGCGGCAGGGTCTATCCGTTCAAGGCTTCCCATATGGAAGTGCACATTCTTATAATTGGAGAACATTTTACGGAACGGATAGCTGATATTGGACGATTCTATAAAAGAAGTGGCTACCTGGTAGATCAGCGGAGGAAAGAAATGGTAATTATTCTTATCGACCAGCGTGATGCGGAACCTGGAATCGTTTTTCAGAGATTTGATCAGGTTAATTCCTGCAAAACCTCCGCCTACGATCACGATATGCTTTTTCATATGATTAATATTCTTAGGTGTGCCTAATTTCCTTCAATAATAAGACCAAACGACCGGTAAAAACATGAAATTAAATCTCTGATATTGCATATGTGCACGATGTTTGCAGACCTATAGTAGCCAAATTTTTAAATATAAGAATATGAAACCAGAAATTTTAAATGAAAACCACAGACTTGGACTTGGAGGAGTCGCCATAGGAACCGCTTTCGGAGATATTACTGATGAACAGGCCAATGAAATCTTCAGCAAAGCATGGGATTTAGGCATTCGTTATTACGATACTTCGCCATGGTATGGTCTTACCAAAAGTGAAAGGAGATTCGGCTCTTTTTTAAAAGATAAAAACAGGGAAGATTTTATTCTGTCGACCAAAGTGGGACGAATATTTACCGAAGTACCGGAAGCGGATGTCCCGCCAACGATGTGGCAGAACCCGCTTAATTATGATTTCAAACACGACTATACCGCCGATGCGATCAAAAGATCGATTGAAGAAAGCCTGCAAAGGACAGGACTTGACCGTCTGGATATCGTTTATGTCCATGACCTATCCGAAGACCAGGTGGGAGACCGTTATCCGTATTTCCTCGAGCAGGCTAAGAAGGGAGCTTTCAAAGTGCTATCTGAGTTGCGTGACCAGGGTGTTATCAAAGCCTGGGGAATGGGCGTCAATAAAATAGAACCTATTCTCGACTGTATCGATAATGCGGATCCGGACATATGCCTTTCTGCAACGCAATATTCCATTCTTGACCATGATTTTACGGTGGATGTTTTATTGCCGGCCGTAAAAAAAGCCGGCGTGAAGCTGGTTTCCGGAGCCGGTTACAATTCGGGATTTATAGCCGGCAGGAACCGGTACAATTATAAAGAACTTATTCCCAAAGGTATGACGGAAAAGCGTGACAGGATTAAAGCGATAGCACAGAAATACAATACCAATATTGTGCATGCAGCCCTGCAGTTTGTATTGGCAGCAGACGAATTCGTATCTATTATACCGGGCGCGAGTAAGCCTGAACAGGTACAGGATAATGTTGATGCCCTGCACGCTGATATCCCAGCAGAGTTCTGGAAAGAGCTGAAATCTGAAAGATTAATCTATGAGAAGGCACAGGTTCCGGGTGATCATTCCACGTCTAATCAGTAAAATATAGGATGAAAAAGAGAACGATCAACCATACCGATCTGACAGTAGCGCCGATGAATTTCGGAGGAAATGTATTCGGGTGGACCCTGGATGAGAAGCAATCTTTTGAAATTCTTGACCGATTTGCTGATGCCGGCTTTAATTTTATTGATACCGCAGACACGTATTCCTGGTGGGTCAATGGAAAAGGAGGGCAGTCTGAAGAAATCATAGGAAAATGGATGAAGAGCCGCTCGAACAGGAACGATATGATCATTGCAACCAAAGTGGGCTCTGAAACCCGTGAACATGATTTTGACATCAGCAAAAAACACATCCTTAAATCCGTCGATGAATCACTGAAAAGGCTGGGTACCGATCATATCGATCTTTATTATACCCATTTCGATGATCATAAAACACCGGTAGAAGAAACGCTGGAAGCCTACGATGAAATTATCAGGGCAGGCAAGGTCCGGTATATCGGAGTATCCAATGTTTCTCCGGAACGGATCCGCGAGTCTTTTGAAGCAGCAGAAAAGCACAATCTGCCAAAGTATGTTGCCCTGCAACCGCATTACAACCTCATGGAAAGGGAGAAATTTGAAAATGATTATAATCCGGTGGTTAAGGAATACGATCTGAGTGTCTTCCCGTATTTTTCTCTGGCAGGAGGATTTCTGACCGGTAAATACCGTGACGAATCCGACTTTGATAAAAGTGCCAGAGGAGGCATGAACAAATACCTGAATGATAAAGGCATGAAAGTATTACAAGCGCTGGACGAAATCAGTGAAAAACATCAGGTAGGGCAGGCTTCAATTGCATTGGCCTGGTTGCTGGCAAATCCGGCAGTCACCGCTCCCATTGTAAGTGCCACCAGTGATTCTCAATTGCATACTTTGTTTAAAGCAGTGGATGTAAGTCTTGATGAACAAGATTTGCAGATACTCAACGATTCAAGTAAATAGAATAAATGTAGTACATCAATGAGTAATTGGGTAATCAGTTTTTAAAAAGTTTAAAACTTTAATGATCATCAATTAAACTTGATATAAAAGCCGCTGAAAAATTATTTTCCAGCGGCTCTTTGTATTAATATCATTATTCCTAGTGGTAATGGCTTTGATCAGCTTCTGGGCTTACTGACATACCGGTTGCCTCTGACATAAAATCGCCACGCTAACAGCGCATCTTCCCCGGCATACGCTACCCCGATTCGCGGTCCCGAAACAATCAGCTCAGCAGCATAGGAAATTCCATGGTCTTCAATCCAGATTTCATCTCCGGTCAGATCTTTTCCGTTCAGGGATCGGTCAATTCCCAGTGCCTTGGCTGCCGATCCCGGTCCTGAAGAAATGGCCGGTTTGGAAGCCTGCATATTCCTGCGTAACTGCATCAGTTCCTGTCCTGATAAAGGTTCTACAGCTCTGATCAGCACTGCCTGAGGATCATCTTCCCAAGAAGTAACCACATTGAAAAGGTAATGGATACCATAACAAAGGTATACATAAGCGACACCTCCGTTCTGGTACATGGTTTCTGTCCTGCCGGTACGCCGCCCGCCGTATGCATGGGATGCTTTGTCTGCTATTCCGCCATAGGCCTCAGTTTCCACAATCATTCCCGCAGACATATTTCCTTCCGTACACGTATACAGGATCTTTCCTAAGAGGTCTTTGGCAAGAAAAAGGATATCAGGATTTCGGTAGTAAATTTCAGGTAACTTCATATGTACTGATCGGTTGTTTATGTATTGTAACTTTGAGTTCATAGCAAAAATAATGCACAACAGGACTGTTTTCACCTTACTGCTGGAATACTTATTGCGTTTTCAAATATCCCATTTAAAACAGAGCAAATGAAAATCGCAACCTATAATGTCAATGGAATCAATGCCAGGCTTCCCGTACTGCTGCGTTGGCTGGAGGAAGCTAAGCCTGATATTGTCTGCCTTCAGGAACTGAAAGCTCCACAGGAACGTTTTCCGGAAAAGGAGATCAATACGGCAGGATATCAGGCAATCTGGAAAGGTCAGAAAAGCTGGAACGGCGTAGCTATCCTCACAAGAAACCTGGAGATTACCAAAGTGCAGGATACGTTGCCTGGAGATCCCGGCGATGAACAGAGCCGTTATCTTGAAGCAATCATAGATCAGATGGTGATCTGCTGTCTTTACCTGCCCAACGGAAACCCTTATCCCGGACCTAAATTCGATTATAAGCTGTCTTGGCTGAAACGTCTGAAAAAAAGAACCGATGAACTGATTACCATGGACCTTCCCGCAATAATCATCGGCGATTTTAATATAATCCCTGAACCTATTGATGTCCATAAACCCGAACGCTGGGAAAATGATGCCCTGTACAGGATAGAAATAAGAAAAGCCTATCAAAACCTGCTGAAGAAGGGATGGCTTGATTCTATCAGAACTCTTTTTCCGGAAGAGAAAATATATACCTTCTGGGATTATATGTATAGATCCTATGACCGGGACGCAGGAATCAGGCTTGATCATATTCTTCTCAGTCCTTACCTGAAGTCTGCTTTAAAATCCGGTGGTGTAGACCGGAATGTACGCGGATGGGAAAAAACAAGTGATCACGCTCCAACATGGGTCTGCATCGAAAAATAAAAGCAGGAGATGGGGAAGCCGTTTACCCTCTGTTTACCCACGCCTTCATATATTCCCTGTTCAGGCGTGCAATATTGTCCAGCG
This sequence comes from Chryseobacterium camelliae, assembly GCF_030818575.1. NCBI lineage: Bacteria > Pseudomonadati > Bacteroidota > Flavobacteriia > Flavobacteriales > Weeksellaceae > Chryseobacterium > Chryseobacterium camelliae. Next base: position 1,479,441 of record NZ_JAUTAL010000001.1, on the reverse strand, counting down.
AAATGCTCTTCGGACATTCCACTTCACAGGCCCCGATAACAGAACAGTTCCCGAAACCTTCTTCATCCATTGCCTTTACCATATTGAGAACGCGCCTTTGTGCCTCCACCTTATCCTGAGAGAGAAGAGCAAAATGATAAACTTTCGCACCTACGAAAAGCATGGTTGCTCCATTATCATTTAATGGTAAGAATAATTGTGTACAGATCGGATAAACTAAGGAATACAGCAGTCCGGTTCAGTAAATAGGCATCGATATGATCATTCATCGTTCGTGACTAACAGGCTAAAGCCAGTATTTGATGCGTATTTTAGGTACCACATCTTTTCAAATAAGAAAATTATTCTATAATCTGGTCTTATAATTGTATAATTACCAGCAATCACAATTAATCACCAAAATAGTATTATGGAAACGAAATCATCAGCTAAAAAAGCACCTGCGAAAACTGCAGCAAAAACAACACCGTCTAAGACAACCGCAGCTAAAGCCAGCTCAAAAACACCTGCTAAGAAAGATGCTGCCAAAGAACTGAAGGATCTTTTTGAAGATTCACTGAAAGATATTTACTGGGCTGAAAAAGCACTTGTAAAAGCTCTGCCGAACATGATGAAAAATGCTACCGATGAAAAACTGAAGAAAGCGATTGAAGATCACCTGGCAGAAACAGAAACCCACGTGGAGCGTCTTGAAGCCTGTTTTGAATCATTAGGAAAAAAAGCACAGGCGAAGAAGTGTGATGCCATGCAGGGTATCCTGGATGAAGGGAAAAGCATTATTGAAGAGACAGAACCCGGAGCAGTAAGGGATGCAGGCATCATTGCCGCTGCACAGAAAGTGGAGCATTACGAGATTGCTACCTACGGAACCATTTCTGCTTTTGCCAAAGTTTTGAAAGAGGAGGAGTGCCTTCAGCATCTTCTCCAGACATTGAAAGAAGAAAAGAAATGTGACGAACTCCTGACAAAGGTGGCCGACACCAATTTAAACAGCAAAGCTTTATAGCTAATATTGCTGAATATATATTGAGAGATCCGTAAATACGGGTCTCTTTTTATTTATTGTTAATGATGCTGATCGATAAGAAAATATCAATAATCAACGGATGAGTTTACACTTTAAAATCTCATTAAAGTGATATATTAATTGTATATTTACTTACCACCTTTAAACTATGTCCATGAAGCACTTAGAAAGAATTTTAAGAAGCGAGATGAAAAATATACATACAGAAGGATGCATAGAAGAATCACATCATAGGTACTGTTGCAATTTTACCGGATGCAATACATCTATATATTATAATGATAAGGATTTGTTCTGTTTTGATGCTGGAACCCGTTTGAAAAAATATTAAAATGAATGGTCTTTAATTTTAAATTTATATCAGCCTGTGAAAAGTATACTTCTTTTCTGTCTGCTTTTACCATCCATTTACTATTCACAGGATTATTAGATTTACTTATAATTACAAATTTGTTGCGGACACCTTAGAAAAAGATACTGTTTCCGAAGAGCTCGTGGTCTTAGATTTTAATGAAAAAGAAAAATACTCTGTTTTTACCGGCCTTAGGCATATCATTTCCGATTCAACCATGAGGGTACAGGCAGAAAGGGGAGTGATGGCGTTTCCTGATCCTTCCATGAAAGTCAGGTATGTAGTAGAAAAATCTTCTGATGGCCCGGTATATTTTTACAGTCCCAATCATGCGCCGGATGCCGTTATGAAAGTTAAGGAACCAAGAGCGCTAACCTGGAAAATATCAGATGAAAAAAGAAACCTGATGGGTTACAACACTCAAAAAGCAACAACAACATTTGCCGGAAGGCAATGGATCGCTTGGTTCACCGCTGAAATTCCCATTTCGGACGGGCCTTATAAATTTCACGGATTGCCAGGACTAATTCTTGAAGTATCTGATCATACAAATACCCATAGATTCAGCATCGTATCCATACAGAAAAATAAATCTCATTACCTTGTTTTGAATGATCCTACGTATAAAGTGGCGAAAAGTATGACGCTGGAAGAATATGAAAAAATATCACAAGAAAGCCCTCTGGAAAGGTTTAAGAAAAAGGCTTTTACATGAGATATCATCTTTAAGACTGATGAAGAAAAACAAGGATTTTTAAAAAGTATGGACGATAAAATAATGGAAAGTAAAATACATGACAATAATCCTATTGAATTAATTCCAAGTAACTACAATCTATAATGATATAATTCAAATTAATTAAAAATTCTTATAAATAATAATGCATCATCAGGATTTAAAAATACCTGCTAAGAAAACAGAAATTTCACTTACAATTTAGTTCAACATGGTATTAGAAAAACAGAAGGATAGCACCAAACTTTAATTTCTGTGCTTTTTGATTTGAAGGCATTCCGAATTCACTTTATTTTTGTAAGTTAGCCCTGTAAAACACATAGGTTAACTGTCGGTCTGAATAGATTTTCAAGCCAAATCCGTTACTATCGCCAGTCTGCTTTTCCTTATAAATAATTTTAAAACAGAACGATGAGAAGAATATTTTCACTAGTCTTAATCATAACAATTTCAAATATTTCTTTTGGACAAAAAACTCAAAGCCAAAGAATTGATAGTGTATTTACATCACTATACCAGAAGAAAATGTTCAATGGAAATGTATTAATTGCAGAGAAGGGGAAAATCATATTTGAGAAAAATTATGGTTTAGCGAATGAAGAGACCAAACAAAAACTTGATAATAATACAATTTTTGAATTAGCATCAATTTCTAAACAGTTTACCGCTATGGGAATTGTTTTATTGGAAAAACAAGGAAAATTAAAATATGACGATAACATTTCGAAGTATATTCCTGAATTAAGTTTCTACAGAAACATCACGATAAGAAACCTACTTAATCATACCAGCGGGCTTCCTGACTATATAAAGCTTTTTGAAGAACATTGGGATAAAACAAAAATTGCTACCAATCAGGATATTGTCAATCTATTTGTACAATACCAACCAAAGTTATATTTCAACCAGGCGAAAAATATGAGTACAGTGACACAGGCTATACTTTATTAGCACTTATAATAGAAAAAGTGTCACAAAAGACATTTGGACAGTTTCTGAACGAAAGCATTTTTAAGCCATTAAAAATGAACAATACCTTTGTTTACAGAAGGAGATTTGAATCAAAACAAATAAAGAATTATGCTCTTGGTTATATTAATGATAATTTAGGTCAAAAAGTACTTCCAGACAGTATCGAAAAGGAATCTTACACCTATTATCTGGACGGCATTGTGGGCGACGGAACCGTAAACTCTACTACGGAAGACTTGTTAAAATGGGATAGAGCACTTTATACTGATACATTGATTAATTCAAAAGATAAAGAACTCATGTTCAACTCTGTGAAAACAAAAGATGGAGAAGAAACTCAATATGGATTTGGCTGGTTCATAGGAAATTCAAAGAAATATGGCAAAATCGTCTATCATTCCGGAGGCTGGCCAGGATATTCCACCTTTATAGAAAGGCATTTGGATAATGACAAAACAATAATAATCCTTCAAAATACTTCAGATACAAAAATAAATTCTGCATTGCAACTAATAAGAATGATTTTGTATAATTGATTGCTTAATAAATAATTATAGGATTTATTGTAGAAGCAATTGCTTTTTAAAATGAAGAATTAATTTTTAGCAGGACAGATTGGAAGCATCTTTTTGCTCAAAGTATATATAATTTAACATAATATAAATTATAGGATTTTTTGTTATTGTATTGTAGAGCTTAAATATGCGCTCAACTTCTACATATTTATACAGCATAACCATCGTGAGTATCATGCACAAGTTCTATCTACCGCCATAAAGACCCAGATCCTGCTTAAACTGGAACGACATCCCGAAAAGCTTTGGTCTTTGGATCAGATGTAAATTTCCGGCGGCAAATCTAATGTTATCATTTGTAATCCGAATAATTATTGGAAAGTCAGAACATCTCCAGCTATGAGGATTGAAATCCTGACTTAAGATCAATACCGTGAACTACAGTCACAGAGAAAATTTGACCACAAGACTTCCGGCTGGATCAAAACCCCTGATTATGTAAGGAATCTCGTCGCCATTTTATTTTGTGACTTTGGTTATGATGCGCTCTTTATCTATCATAATTTCCGATTTCTATAATGCAGCCAGATGTTTTATAGCATACCTAAAGACATGATCATTCTATGATTACATGCCATCTTAAGAATAATTACTGATTATCAATTCCTTAAGCTAATTTAGAATACATCTCATGTCTATAACTTAACATAATATTATGTAAAATATGTTATTTTTCATTCATATTCATGGTCATAATGTTCAGGATGACTATTTTAGCAGAACAATTGAAATAAGATAAGGTATGAGAAATTTGGTTTTGCTGAGTGCCGTGGCGGTTATTGCATTCAGCTGTAATAAAAAAGCAGAAGCTCCGGTTCCGGAAGAAAAGCCGGATTCTTCGGCAATAGTAGAGGAACCTGTAGTAGATACATTGGGCCCGAAAACATACTGCTATATGGGAGTGACGGGGAAAGATACCGTTTTTGCAAGTATTGACGACAATCTGGGAACCATTACCGGAAAACTAAGGTATAAAAATTCTGAAAAAGACAGTTCTAAGGGAGATATCACAGGTTTTAAATCAGGAGATACCCTGAAACTTACCTACGAATTCGCCTCGGAAGGGACCAAGAGTAAGAATGATATTTATTTTCTTCAGAAAGGCAATACCCTTACAGAAGGCATAGGCGAACATAAGACAGAAAATGGTCAGATGAAATATGCAAGTGATAAGAAAATCAGTTATAAAGACGGCCAGAAACTGCAAGCTGCTGACTGTGCTCTTGTTTCCAAAGCATTACAATAAACCAACGGGAATACAATATCAAAATCCTCCTGAAATTTTTTTTTGACTCCCCTACTTTCTTTTCTGTTTGAATATTAAAACTTAGTTGAGTAAGTAAATAAAATGCATTAATGTCTTGATTTTTAACTATTTATAAAATTGCAACCTATACATTGTATTAAAAATTTCAGAGGGATTTTGCCCTATTAAAACAGCCCCTACCGGCTGTTTTTCTATATTTCTGGCATTTGATGTTCTATGGCCTCTGTAAAACGTATGACCGCTTCATCAGCAGTATTCCATGAAGTTATGAGGCGGATGGCTGAAAAATGCTCGTCCATTTTTTTCCATACGTAAAACTCAAAGTCCTCGGACAAACGCTCAATAAGAGTATTGCTGAGAATAGGGAAAATCTGGTTGGTATAGGTATCAGACAGAAACTCCACTCCCCGCTCTTTCAGGAAATTTTTAATCTTCATCGCCTGTCTGTTGGCATGTTTCGCCAAATCAAAGTACAGGTCTCCTTTCATCAGTTCCAGAAACTGGATCCCAAGCAGCCGGCCCTTGGCCAGCAATGCGCCTTTCTGTTTAATGTTGAATGCAAAATCCTGTTGTAGCAAAGGATTATTAATGACTACTGCCTCTCCTATCAAAGCTCCGTTTTTGGTTCCGCCCAGATAAAAAACATCTGTCAGCCGGGCTACGTCTTCCAGCGTAAGATCACTGGTTGCGGCAGTTAACCCATGCCCCAGCCTTGCCCCATCCATGAAGAGATACAGATCATGAAGTTTACAGAATTCAGATAAGGCTTCCAGTTCTCCCCTGTCATATATGGTTCCCAGCTCTGTAGAATTGGAGATATACACCAGCTTCGGCATTACCTGGTGCGGCCTATTACGGTGGGACTCAAGTACAGGTGTAATATCGGACGGTTTAAGCTTTCCATCTTCAGTCTCCACACTTAACACTTTATGGCCTGTCGCTTCAATAGCTCCTGTTTCATTATTGAGAATGTGGCCTGTAGAAGCAGAAACTGCACACTGATAGGGCCTGAGAACGGAAGAAATGACAATAAGATTGGCCTGTGTTCCACCTGAAATAAAATAAATATCTGAGGCCTTGCTGTTCATGCGCACTTTGATCAGTTCTTTGGCTTGCAGCGAATATTGATCTTCTCCATAACCAGCCTGCTGATCTTCATTATGTTCTGAAAGCGCCCGCAGGATATTGGGATGGCAACCTTCAGAATAATCGTTCTTGAATGAAAATTTCATGGTACAAAATTAAAAAAACTTAAAATAGCAAGGCTGCATTTGACTTATTATTTTGTTAGATTTGTAATGAAAACTGTCTAACATGCCGAAAATAACCTTAACCGAAGAAAATTACCTGAAAGCCCTGTTTCATGTTGTGGACTCAGAAGGTAAAGTGACGATCAATGAACTCAGTAAATTTCTGAACGTGAAAATGCCAAGTGTCAATAATATGATGAAGAAATTTGCAGAGAAAGGCTGGGTAGTCTATGAAACCTATAAACCTCTCCTGGTAACGGAAAAAGGACGGAGAGAAGCGGCCCTGGTGGTTCGTAAACACCGGCTGACAGAAATGTTCCTGGTAAAGAATATGAACTTCGGATGGGAAAATGTGCATGAAATTGCGGAACAGCTTGAGCATGTTCACTCACAGGTTTTCTTTGACAAGATGGACGAAATCCTCAATTATCCTAAATTTGATCCGCATGGCGAACCTATTCCTGATAAAGATGGTAATATCATTGCCCAGGATTTACAGAAACTCAGCAGTTGCGAGACCGGAGAGATGGTTATTTTCACTTCTGTGACGCTTTCTGATGATGCTTTCCTGAGCTACCTGAACGAAAGGAGCCTTTTGCTGGATACTCAGATCAAAGTAATTAAAATTGAGGATTTTGATAAATCAATGACGATTGAGATTGAGGGGAAAAAGGAAATACTCAGTAAGAAAGCTACTGAAAAAATCCTTGTCAGGAAATAGCCTGATCCCTGATAATTTTTTATCATGCAAAAAAAATCCCGGCATAAACCGGGAAACTTATAGATATACAGGGGTTTTAATCCAGAACACTCCACCCTCTTTTCGGGGTGTTGTTCGATGAAACTTCCTGTTCGTTGACGATGATATTCTCTTTTCTCTGACCAATGTAATCCAGTTCGCTGAGTTTGGAAAAAATAGTTTCCAGGCTTTTGAGCATCTGTTGGATGTAAATCAGCGGCTCACCGCAGTTATGATGGTCGTAATTCGTTTCTGCAACAATAGAAAGCTGGTTCAGCAAAGTGTGGGGCGCAATCTCACTCCATTCAAGGCTGTAATTCAGCATTTCTTCCAGTTCTGCCGGAACCATCACCTGGGTGGAATTGTATAGGTGAAGGGCGAGTTTGGCAAAGCATTCGATAAGAAATACCGGCGGTTGCCACGGAATAATATTCCTGAACTGGAAATACATATCCCCGAAAGTATTCACCATCGTTGTACATAAAAACTTAACGTTTTGCGCCAAAGCCGTATTCTGATTTTTATGGGAAGCTTTCTGAATGATCTTGAATGCATACTGTTGCAGGTTACCGATGGACTTGGCAAATCCGTTATAATAATCCAACAATGCCGGATGGCTCTGGATGGATGTACATGGCGGGATAAATGCCGAATCTACCTGGGCAATATTGCCCTTCAGGTCTACCTTGCCGATGATCAGGTAATTCCCTCCTGAGAAACTGCTGTTCAGGGAAGTTACCGGAAGCAGTTCAATATGGTAGTTGGGCTGTGCATTCGGATGGCGTGGCGGAATTTCCTCAGGATCGATGTCGCCAAACGGGACTTTATCAAAAGGATTGACAGAAATCAGGATATAATAGTCTCCGTCTGCCTGTTCTTCGCTCATGGAACGGGCAAGGGACTTTACGCTCACTCTTCTGTCCGTCAGCTCAATCCGGTATCCGGCAAGCGTAAGCGCACTGCACCGTTTGATCACCAGCTGCACATCATTGGTCGCCGTATTGTGAACATCAAAGATCGTACGGTCTGTAAACTCATTGGAAATCGGCAGCAATCCGTAATTGTAGTTGGTAATTTCCAGTGAGTTGGAATCCCGGATCATATCCGTCAGGAAATTATCCTGGTCATTCAGATGCCGCTGGGAAACCTTCATGCCGTCTACCCAGTTGATTGCAAAATGTTTTATTGGCTGTATCATATTATATCCTTTTAAAATGTGTGATTATGACTTTTTTCTGGCTCCCTCCTCTTCATGCTGGATCACTCTCTTGCAGATCACCACTTCATTTTCAGAAATGCTGTTGGCTGTGATATCCTCATTGAAGTCGATGTATTTCCGGAAGCTGAAAAATGACTTTTTGGTGTAAAAAATCCAGTAATAGGGTTCTTTCTGCTGGTCTGTAAGATGGATGATGGAATTGGGGTTTTTATGGTTGTAATCATCCACAACACGGTAGAACCAGTCCCCGAATGTCACCCCCGTCGGCAGCGTTTTAGCTTTGATCCTGAACCGGTTGGCATCTTCCAGATTTTTGCTCAGTTCCACATTCAGTACCATCAATCGATCGAAATCTGCTCCCTCAAAATCAGGAAGTTTCTGGTCCGGGGAATACCTCCATGTCTTGTAAATATCGAACGGGATACTGATGAACTGAATATAGCAGTAGTAAAACACCAACGGAACCAGGAAGATCAGCATGCTCGTTGCTGCCATGGCCGCATAGCCTGTCCCTTTGCTCATCCAGTTGAATATCAGGGTGAAAAGATAGCCTCCGACAACCATACAGGTAATAGAAAGCAGCGATTCAAACAGGATGCTCATGGAAACAGACTTAATATGCTTTTTGAAGTAATAATCCGTCAGGTTCACATGGATAATCCCGAAAATCAGGTAGATGATCTGTGCAATCAGGTACCAGTAAGGATTGAAAAGGTTGCCGGCAAAACCGAAAAATCCGGGCAGTGCCAGGCACAGGCCGCATAACAAAACATATACGATAATCACCCTTATTTTGATGGCCGGCTTGTTCCTTCGGATCACTCCGAGAACCGTCATCATAATAACCGCCAGAAGCGGCATAAGAATATACCTTAAAAAGACTCCTTTAACTGAAGAAATTTCCATGCTTTGTTTTTCAAATTTATATTTATGTTGGTCAATGTAAATATACTAAAATATTTTACAGGAATGTAGAGTATCCGAGGCGGCTGGCATTTCTTTCATCGTCTTCCAGGGAGAAAGAATATTCCTGCTTTTCTGTGATGAAGTTTTCCTCCACTTCCACGGTCACCGGAAGGAAGTGGTTGTATAAAGCCTTCAGTACATTCCTGAACGGGCTGCCGTCTATATAATTTTTCATTTCCTCATATGGGATAGGCCCGATATTCACTACCCAGTTCCGTTCGCCGTCCATATGCCTGCCGCTTGGAATATAGGTAACACCCAGCCTGGAATTGCCGAGCAGCATAGAATCATCTTCCTCTTCGATCCTGTCAATCACGTTCGGAGCGAAAGTTACTTCAACCGTAACCTGTAAAAAGGCACTCATACACCGTTCAAACCAGGCTTTATCACCGCGGATCTGATGGAAGAACGGCAAAATATAGATGAATATGGAAGCGTGATGTCGGTCCAGCATCCGGAGCAACGGCCAAAGTTCACTTACCGTATTCAGAAGTGTGTGGGTATCACTGGCGATGTCAAAGTCAAACTCCTTTAGCAGAGCACTGATCTCCGTAAAGAAAATTTCAAGTTCAAAAGGACGGAAAAATTTCCGTGCATCCTCTTCCACTTTTTTCTGTTTCCGGATTTCCCTTACAATGTGGTCTACATTCTTTCTGGAAGCACCCAGTGATGGCGGATGGAAAAGACCTTCCGGAAGGTAATCGTAAATGCCTTCCCGGTAGGTTTCTATGGTGAATACCTCCTCGTCGAATCCCAGGTACTGGCTGGTAATTCTTCTGATATCTTTGAGATAAGCACGGTCATTAATCCCGATCCGTTCTATAAATATATTGCTGACAGCCCTGTGGTATTTTAAAAGGTTTACCGCCACGGCCTCTGCCCTGAAATCAGTTTGGAGCTGATTGTAATGCAGGGTTGCAATAGAATTTTCATACATCATAGTTTCTGTGATAATTTGGCTGATAAAGGTAGTATTTCTCTTGCTATAGAAAAACACTTTTCCTCTATATCATCCTAAAATTAATGATTTTTTATCAATCTAAAAATAGTCAGGCAAAAAAAAGAGTATATCGATAACTGCATAGTTACAATTAATTATGATTATGAAGACATTACATTATCTCTGCATGATGATTACCTTTAAATAATTTTAAAAGCGTAATCTGAAATACATACAAAACATCATCTGCCGGTATATTAATAATTATTATTACAATAAATTGATCGTACAGAATGCATGGTACCCTTGTGAAACGTATCTTTGCACTTCAAAATGTTACTGAACAATGAAAAGTATGTATTCTAAATTACTGATGCTTGCATTTATCTCCTCATCGTTATACAGCTATGCGTGGGGACTTACCGGGCACAGGATTATCGCAGAAATTGCAGAAAACCACCTTTCGGGAAAAGCGAGAAGGGAAATAAGAAAAATGATGGGCCGGGAAAGACTGGCATACTGGGCCAACTGGCCGGATTTTATTAAATCTGATACCACAGGCGTATGGAAGCAGGCATCAGCGTGGCACTATGTAAATATTGATCCGCAAACTGACTTTAAAACGTTTGAACAAAAGCTTAAAATGCAGGCCGGACCGAGCCTGTATACTCAGGTCAACACCCTGTCCAGCCAGATCAAAGACAGCAAAACACCTGAAAAAGACCGTAAGATTGCCCTGATCTTCCTGATCCATATTATGGGTGACCTCGCCCAGCCGATGCACGTGGGAAGAGCGGAAGATTTAGGCGGAAATAAAATTAACGTGACCTACTTCGGGGAAAAGACCAATCTGCATTCCGTATGGGATGGCAAACTGGTAGATTCACAGAAATACAGCTATACTGAATACTCAAAGCTTCTGGATATAAGATCTGATGATGAAGTGAAAAAAATCCAGTCAGGAACACTCGAAGATTGGTTGTATGATTCCCACACCATTGCCAACAGGATTTATGCGCAGACACCAGACGGTTCAAAACTGTCTTTCGATTATCAGTATAAATTCAACGATGTCATGGAAAGACAATTGCTATACGGTGGCCTGAGACTGGCGAAGTGGCTGAATGATCTTTTTTAGGAAACCCGTTTTAAGACTAAAATTCAAATATAATATAGTGAAGCAGATGCTTCACTTTTTTTATTGTGTAAAATGCTCATCGGTGCCCAGGGCATAAATTACAATATATTTCGTCGCACGTCAACAAAAACAAATATTTTTAAAAACCGTGTAACCTTTTCACCTTTTCAGACGTATTATATATACTAACTCTTTTTTGAGGAAAAATAAATGAGACAGTTAAAAATTACTAAGCAGGTAACCAACAGGGAAACTGCTTCATTAGACAAGTATCTGCAGGAGATCGGTAAAGTGGAACTGATTACCGCAGACGAAGAGGTGGAATTGGCACAAAGAATCCGTGCCGGCGACAGAGCCGCATTGGAAAAGCTGATCAAGGCCAACCTTCGTTTCGTGGTTTCCGTATCCAAGCAGTACCAGAATCAGGGTCTTTCCCTGCCCGACTTGATTAATGAAGGAAACCTGGGGTTGATGAAAGCGGCTAAAAGGTATGACGAAACCAGAGGTTTCAAATTCATTTCCTATGCCGTATGGTGGATCCGTCAGTCAATCTTACAGGCTTTGGCAGAACAGTCCAGAATTGTAAGATTACCGTTAAATAAAATCGGTTCAATCAACAAAATCAATAAAGCATATGCCCACCTTGAACAGGAAAATGAAAGACCGCCTTCTCCGGAAGAGCTGGCTGAAGTCTTGGACATGAGTGAGGAAGACATCAAGGAATCCATGAAAAATTCCGGAAGGCATTTATCGATGGATGCTCCGTTGGTGGAAGGAGAAGATTCCAACCTTTATGATGTACTGCGTTCAGGAGAATCTCCAAGCCCGGATAAAGACCTGATGCTGGAATCCCTTCAGATTGAGATTGAAAGGGCCCTGAATACCCTTACGCCAAGAGAAGCTGACCTGGTAAGACTGTATTTTGGTCTTAACGGAAAGCATCCGATGACGCTGGAAGAAATCGGGGAAACATTTGACCTGACGAGAGAACGTGTGCGACAGATCAAAGAAAAAGCAATCAAGAGATTGAAGCACAATACCAGAAGCAAGATCCTGAAATCTTATCTGGGTAAATAAAATACATAACCATTCAGCGGAGCTTGATTTTTTCAGGCTCCGCTTTTTTTTATATATTAGTCTGATCTACTTAAAATATAAAAAACCGGATATGAAAAAAATAATAATTTCACTTGTGCTTCTATCGATGCTTTCATGCGGAGGCCCTGCTACTGAAAATAAGACTACGGTAGACCAGGCAATCGATAAATCAGAATCCATCTCTTCGGTCGGAAGGTATTCCCGAGATGTTAATCGTGTCATTAGTATTTATAACGAACTTGTAAAAAAAGACCCGCAACTGCAGGCTCTTGAGAAAAAAGTTGATGCCATAAAAGAAGAGACCTCAGCGGTGACCTCAAAATATATAGACATCATTACCCAGTCCGAAACATATTATGAGGATGCACATGCTTTAGCAAAATCCGTTACCGATTCTGCCTCCCGGCACGTTGTTGAAAAACAGATTTCATTCAGTTCAGAACAATATGATGCTAAGATCAAGCCTGTCCGGGACCTGATCAGTAGGATTCAGAATAATGCGGTCAAAATACACGATCAGCACACCCTCTTCATGATTTCCAAAACCCTTCCTGAAATCCGGAAATACCAGGATGCCCACATTTTAAAACCGGATAGCCTCATCAGTTTTATAGAAAAACAAAATGGTTTGCTTAGTGAACTGAAGAAAATGAAGTAGAAAGATTGGCTATTGCATACTTTTACATACATATTTTATACTGGTAACCACTGCTGATATTTACTGAATAGATCAATATTTGACGCAGCCATCTGACAACAAATATCAAGGAATAAAACCTTAAACACAATATAATGAAAATTGGATCAATCGTTATCAGTTGCTACGAGTTTGAAAAGATGCTCAGCTTCTGGCAACAAGCTTTACACTATACTCCCCGGGAACCAGCAAGCGAAGGATGGGTTGTCCTTTGTGACCCACAGCAAAAAAGCCCCAACATTTCATTGAATAAAGTTCCTGAAAAACGTTCGGGAAAAAGAAGCAGACTCCATCTTGACCTATATACGGACGACCGGGAAAAAGAAGTGGCGAGATTATTAAGCATCGGAGCTAAATCTTATCCCTGGCGTTATCCTCCCGGTGCAGATTATGTTGTGCTGGAAGATCCGGATGGCAATCTTTTCTGTGTAGTTGAGAAGCCATAGCTCAGCAGCAAAGGGCGATTTGGGACATTCAGAGTGTACTAATGTCAATCATGTTTACACCGATAAGCTGCAAAACTTAGTACGTGCTGCTCATCCCCCCATCCAGCGGAATACTGGTTCCGGTTATATACGATGCATAATCTGAAGCAAGGAAAGCAACCAATTGTCCATATTCTTCAGGTTTGCCCAGTCTTTTCATCGGGATCTTATCTTCCTTAGCCTTTTTAATCTCTTCAACGGATTTTCCGGTTTTCCCGGCTTCCTCATTGATCAGGCTTTCTATCCTCTGCGTATCGAAGGAACCTGTAAGGATATTGTTAACGGTAATCTGGTGCTGCGCTATCTCAAGAGATAGTGTTTTGGCCCAAGCAGCCACGGCAGAACGGATGGAATTGGACAGCGCCAGATTCGCGATCGGTTCTTTCACAGATGATGAAGAAACATTGATAATGCGCCCACTTCCCTTTTTTATCATTTTGGGAATGGCCAGATGGGTCGTCTCACAGACGGTTTTAAAAAGAAGATCGAATGCAGATTGGTAATCTTCAGTGTTAAGATCAGAATCCTTACCCGGTTTTGGGCCATTGGTGTTATTGACAAGAATATCTACTTCATATTCTCTGAAATAGTCATTGATGATCGTTTTGAAATTAGAAAAATCGGAAAAATCGGCTACCAGGTAACGGTGATGCTGTCCGGCATGTACTACAGGAAGCGATGCTGTAATGTTTTTAAGTTTCTCCTCATTCCGGGCCATAACGGTTACATTGGCTCCGCATTTGGCCAGTTCTGTTGCTATACCGGCTCCGATCCCGCCTGTTGCGGCACCGACCAAAGCATTTTTTGAATTAAGTTGTATGTTCATGAATGATAATTGATAATAGATTAAATGCAGCAATGCGCATACCATTGCAAACATCACGCGTCAGAATAAAAAAAGACTGCCTCTGATGAAGCAGCCTGTTATCTTTGCAGCCCCCAAGATCAGGGAGTGTTTAAAATTAATTGTAAAGGATCGCCTTATTTTTTAATAAACGGATAGGTTTTGCCGTCCAGCCTCAAAAGATAGGAACCGGCAGGTAATCCCTGGACAGAAATACTGCTTTTGTACCTGAACGGGTCTTTCTCCCTATAAATCAGTTTGCCGGAATAGTCAAGAACTTCAGCACTATGGACTTCGCCTGTTTTTCCGGTCACAAAAATAGTTTCGAAAACAGGGTTAGGATACATTTTCAGGGTGTTTTCATTCGAGGCAAACAGTATATCGGAAGTTCCAAGAACACCTAAATTCTGACAATAGTCTGTTCCGTATATATTCCACTCATTGATGTTGAATGTTGCCGTAGGCTGGTTGATGGTACTCTTTCTATACAAAGAAACATTTGCAAGAACCTGGGAATTATTTTGTCCTGTGACCCCTAAGGCATCTACCGTACTGCTGCTTTTATACCTTAGCTCAATATATTGATTCCCCGAAAAGGTCATCTGGGGCGCTGCCGTAACAAATCTGGCCTGATTAATGGTATAGCACGAGAAATTGGCCCCAGGATTCAGGATGACAGCTGTTTCGTTGTTCTGAAGGATACCTTCAAGCTCATAAGGATCCGGAAAATAGTAACTGCTGCTGCTAGGCATCTGGATAGATAACCTGTACTCGCTCAGGTTAACCGGATGCCCCGTCTTATTGGTAATTTCAAGCGCCTTGTTATTGGAAGTCCCCTCCAGGTATTTTGAAAAAAACAGGTCCTTCGCATAAGCATCAGATGCTGTTGTGGTCACGGATGCCGTATTGCTGTCCGCAGAATAAAGATACCCGTTATCATAGGCTTTTACCGTGAAGTTATAAACTGTGGAAGGCGTAAGGTGATCTATGCTGATGGATGTACCTTTGGTAGCACCTACCAGGTTGCCGTTCTGATAGATCTTATATCCAATGACATCACTGCTTGCACTGGCAGACCAGCTTAAAGTTGCAAAATAGGCTCCCGTCTGGCTGACGGTTAAATTTCCCGGGACCTGTGGAGCAACAGCATCAGGAGTCTGTCCCCAGATGGCGCTGACCCATGAAGGATTATCAATAAAAGGATTTCTGTTGTGCTGAATGGCATATACAGCATTATTGCGGTCAATTTCCCGCTGCGAAACCGGATCCTGGGCATGCCATTGCAAAAGCATTGCGATATAGGCAGGATCAAAAGCCCTTTCTTCTGTGCCGTCAAGCGGATTGGTATCTGAAGGAGGGCTCATATTATTATTATAATTGAATGTACCCAGTTTCCCTTCATACCTTACAGCAAAATATAAAAGGCTTCTTGCTATATCACCTTTAAATTCATCAATGGGCTCATAGACGCGGCCGGTATATACCCAGTTAGGAATGGCGCTCTTCCCTATCTTCGACGTATTGGTAAAAGTATAATAGATGTTGGAAGCTGTAGTAGTAGAGATCCCGTACGGGTAGTTGCTTCTGAGCTGGTTGATCCTGGCGTCCGTAGGCACCACATAGAAAAGGTCAGAATACATGGGATAATTGCTGTAGAAAGTACTTTGAGGCATCATATGTTCTCGGTTCCACCCCTGTCCTTCTGCGCTGGCACTGCCGATGATATTGGCAGTAGTATATTCGTAAGCATCCGGTCCGGAAGGAATTTCAGAATACATATCCAGGAGGATGGTGGTATTGCTGGCACCATGGTCATAATACCGGTCCAGATCAGTCTGGTTGTAATAATTGGTGAGATCACCATAATTCCAGTTGATATTTTTAGCTGAGATAATATCATGAAGTTTAGACTTCAGCATGTAGCCGGTAAGGCCTGCTGCTCCGTCGTAATAACCTGCAGGAGCCTGTGCCTGCAGCACTGATGATAATATAATGACAGGAAGTAGTAATTTTTTCATGAGACAAAATTGGGAGGCTAAAATAGTAAATTAATTAACTCAAAATACTTTATTTTCATTAAGAAAGTATTAAATCTTTACACACAAAAATTTGAGAACGAATAGCTTATGCGCAAAATCTTATGACAGGAATAATTTTCTTTGGCATTTCAGCAATTTAAGTATCTTTGGGAACTAACTATAATCTTTATGAATACAGAGACTATTGACAACATTAAAATGATAGCGGAAACGGCAAAAGAGTTTGCTGAAAAAAACATCAGACCCCATATCATGGAGTGGGATGAAAGCCAGACTTTTCCGAAAGAACTGTTTCATCAGCTGGGCGAAATGGGATTTATGGGCATTGTAGTTCCTGAAGAATATGGCGGGTCCGGATTGGGGTATCATGAATATGTTGCAATTCTGGACGAGATTTCACAGGTTGATCCATCCATCGGGCTTTCTGTAGCGGCACACAATTCACTTTGTACGAATCATATTTACGAGTTTGGAAACGAGGAGCAGAAAAACAGGTGGCTTCCCCAGCTGGCAACAGGAAAAGTTATCGGAGCCTGGGGGCTTACCGAACACAATACCGGATCAGATTCCGGAGGGATGTCTACCACTGCGGTGAGAGACGGTGACGAATGGATCATAAATGGAGCCAAGAACTTCATTACCCATGCTATTTCCGGTGATATCGCTGTAGTAATGACCAGAACAGGTGAAAAAGGAGCTAAAAATAATTCCACAGCATTTGTATTGGAAAAAGGCATGCCGGGCTTCAGTTCAGGTAAAAAAGAAAATAAACTGGGAATGCGTGCTTCTGAAACTGCGGAACTTATTTTCGATCATGTTAGAGTTCCTGACGCTAACCGTTTAGGCGAAGTAGGCGAAGGATTCAAACAAGCGATGAAAATCCTGGACGGAGGAAGGATATCCATTGCAGCCCTGAGTCTGGGAACAGCAAGAGGAGCTTACAAAGCAGCCCTTAAATACGCGAAAGAAAGGCATCAGTTTGGTAAGCCGATTTCAGATTTCCAGGCAATCAACTTTATGCTTGCGGATATGGCCACAGAAATCGACGCGGCCGAGCTACTGATCCAGAGAGCAGCAACCTTGAAAAATACCAAGCAGAAAATGACCAGAGAAGGTGCAATGGCTAAGCTGTATGCTTCTGAGGCCTGTGTAAGAATTGCCAATAATGCGGTTCAGATCTTCGGGGGATACGGATATACCAAAGATTTCCCGGCAGAAAAATTCTACAGGGACTCTAAATTATGTACCATCGGAGAAGGAACTTCAGAAATTCAGAGGCTTGTTATCGGGAGGGATATTATCAAATAATCTTTAGACTTTTTATAAGCCGGTTTCTGTATCAGGCTTATCTCTTATCATAAAAAAACAGCACATGCATTTTTGCATGTGCTGTTTTTTTATGATGCTATAAATCCAAACACATATTATACACTACATAATGATTTAAATGAAATATCTAAATATTTCTTAAAAAAATTGCTTTTTCATACTGATTAATTCATTAGATTTGATAATCCACAATCAAGATAAATATTTTATGAGAAAACAATTATTATTGATTGGAATGCTTGTTATATCCGGCATTTCATCAGCACAGACCGACCGGCTTTGGTCTGCATCATCTCCGAAAAGCCCTTCTGCCGTCTTTGAAAATAAAACCGGGATCATCCAGCCCAGGATTTTCAGCCTGGATATTAATGGCTTAAAGAATTCATTGGCAAGAGCACCGAAAAGGCTATCCGCCGGAGAAAAATCAGAGGTAATCATATCGTTTCCGAATTCCGAAGGGAAGATGGAACATTTCAAAGTTCGCGAAAATTCCAATTTTGACCCTCAACTGGCCGCAAAATATCCTGAAATAAAATCTTATGTAGGTGAAGGGCTTGAAGATCCCTCCTCTACCGTCTATTTCAGTATCTCGCCACTAGGCTTGTCATCCATGGAAATCTATGGAGATAAATCAGCTGTTTTTATCGAGCCTTACACCAAAGACTTGTCGACTTATGTGGTTTACAAAAAATCTGACAAGAAAGATAACCTCAGCAAATTTGAATGTACGGTCATCGATGTAGCCCAGAAAGGTGTTGCAGGGAGCGACCTGGCAGCTAGGCCTAATGCAGACGATGCCAAACTGAGGACTTTCAGGCTTGCATTATCCTGTACCGGAGAATATACTTCCTATTTCGGAGGCACGAAAGCCAATGCCCTGGCTGCCATGAACAATACCATGACCCGTGTGAACGGTGTTTTTGAGAAGGATTTTTCTGCCAGGATGGTGCTGATCTCCAATAATGATGCAGTGGTATATACCAATGCATCCACAGATCCTTATTCGCCGGCTTCCGGCATGAGCAACTGGAACTCTCAGCTTCAGAATACGTTGACTTCCGTTATCGGTGAAGCCAATTATGATATAGGACACCTTTTCGGTGCTTCAGGCGGTGGCGGGAATGCAGGATGTATCGGTTGTATCTGCGTTAATGGTTCCAAAGGAAGCGGATATACTTCTCCGGCAGATGCCATTCCTTCCGGGGATAATTTTGATATCGATTATGTTGCCCACGAAATGGGACACCAGTTCGGAGGAAACCATACCTTCTCCATGAGCAATGAAGGAACAGGCGTAAATATGGAGCCTGGATCCGGATCTACCATTATGGGTTATGCCGGGATTACCAGCCAGGATGTACAGCCGCATTCGGATGCCTTTTTCCATGCAGTAAGCATCCAGCAGGTAACTAACAATATAAAATCCAAAACCTGCCCTGTAAGCACGAGTACAGGAAACTCCATTCCTACCGCCAATGCAGGTGCAGATTATACCGTTCCTAAAGGAACGCCTTTTGTACTGACCGGAACAGGAACTGATGCCGATGGAGATGCCCTGACTTATGTATGGGAAGAGATGGACAACGCATCGAACTCCCAGACCGGAGCCAGCTCGGCAGCCAGCGGAACCAAAACTTCAGGGCCAACGTTCAGGTCATGGACCCCTATCGCCTCTCCGGTACGGTATTTCCCGAGAATGGCTTCTGTACTGGCAGGGTCAACAACTACTGCGGGATCTGAAATTACCGTTGAAGCAGTACCAACTGTAGCCCGTACCTTAAACTTTAGGTTTACCGTGCGCGATAACAGGTCTGGAGGTTCCGGAAACAATTCAGATGATATGGTGGTTACCGTTAACGGTACGGCAGGGCCTTTCAGTGTGACTTCACAGAATTCTGCCACCACCTACAGCGGCGGTACCAGCCAGACCATCACCTGGAACGTAGCGGGAACCACAGCCAATGGCGTCAATGCGTCCAATGTTGATATTTTATGGTCAACAGACAGTGGGACGACCTGGACTACCCTTTTATCCGGAACTCCTAACGACGGTTCTCAGGCAGTGACCATCCCGAATGTATCCACATCCACAGGAAGAATCATGGTAAAAGGTTCCAACCATATTTTCTTTGATGTAAACAATGCCAATATTACCGTTAATGCAGGTTCCGGTACTGTTGATACTACAGCGCCTACGGCTCCGGTACTTTCAGCTTCAGGAACCACGGCAACCAGCACCAATCTTTCATGGTCCGGCGCTACAGATGATACCGGTGTTACCGGATATGACGTATATCAGGCAGGAAGCTTATTGGGCTCTACTACCTCTGCATCTTATACCGTTACCGGCCTTAGCCCGTCCTCGACCTATAGTTTTACTGTGAGAGCGAAAGACGCGGCCGGAAATATTTCATCTTCAAGCAATACAGTATCGGTGACAACGAGCACGGGAAGCACCGTAACGTACTGCTCTGCATCGGCAAACAATACGGCTGATGAAAGAATTGGCAATGTGAAGTTCGGATCCATCAATAATTCTTCAACGGGAACTGCAGGATATGAAAACTTCACATCAGTTTCTACGAATGTAACCAGAGGAACGGCATATACCATTTCCGTTACTCCGGTATGGACTTCTACAAAATACAATGAAGCCTATGCCGTATACATCGACTATAACGGTGACGGAGACTTTACCGACAGTGGAGAATTGGCCTGGTCTAAAGCCGGATCAACAACTTCTCCGGCGACAGGAAGCATCACTATTCCGTCTACAGCCGTATTAGGATCAACCAGAATGAGGGTAATGATGCAATACAACTCAGTCCCTTCATCTTCATGCGGAACTTATACTTACGGACAGGTAGAAGATTATACCTTGAATATCGTTTCATCAGGAAGAGGAGAAATCAGTTCAGCCGACCTTCTGACCGATGTTAAGCTTTACCCGAACCCGGCTAAAGACGTCCTTAACATCTCTAATGCTCCCGTTAAGGAATACAAAATTTTCGATATGGGCGGAAAACTGATCCAGTCCGGACAAATAGAACGAGGAGCTGTCAACATCAGCAGCCTGGTCAAAGGAGTCTACACGATCAGCATTGGCGAGGTAAGCAAAAGATTCATAAAAAATTAATCTTAATAACTTAATTGATGTAAGAGGCTGTCCGGAAACGGGCAGTCTTTTTTTGATTTTTGAATTATAAATTTTAGATTATGAATTATGAATTATGAATTATGAATTATGAATTATGAATTTTAAATTTTAGATTTTAGATTTTGAATCTTGACGAATATTGAATAGCAGGCAATAAACTACGACCTAGGAAAGAAAGGCGTTAAAAAAAAATAAAGGCTGTGAACGTTAAGAAAATTCTTATGTCCGAAGCGCGGCACAGAAAATTCAAAGACAGTGCTCATAGCTGATCCGCGCAAGTTTAGAATTTTTAGAGAACAGCGTTTATTTTTAGCCTTTCTTTCCAGTCTTGATCTTTTGTTTCTTTTGTATCAAGACAAAAGAAAGGAGAGTAAGATGATGTAAATTTAGATGATAGACGGGAATCTTGAATTTTAAATTATAGATTATAAATTTTAGATTTTGAATCTTGACGAATATTGAATAGCAGGCAATAAACTACGACCTAGGAAAGAAAGGCGTTAAAAAAAATAAAGGCTGTGAACGTTAAGAAAATTCTTATGTCCGAAGCGCGGCACAAAAAATTCAAAGACAGTGCCCACAGTTAATCCGCGCAAGTTTAGAATTTTTAGAGAAGAGCGTTTATTTTTAGCCTTTCTTTCCAGTCTTGATCTTTTGTTTCTTTTGTATCAAGATAAAAGAAAGGGAGAGCAAAATGACGGGAATCTTGAATTTTAAATTTTAGATTATAAATTTTAGATTTTGAATTATGGATTATGGATTTTGAATCTTGAATCTTGAATCTTGACGAATATTGAATAGCAGGCAATAAACTACGACCTAGGAAAGAAAGGCGTTAAAAAAATAAAGGTTGTGAACGTTAAGAAAATCTATGATTTAGCAATTCATATATAAAATGCAGATCACGCTAGAACTTTACTGACGATTCAAAATCCATAATCTAAAATCTAAAATTCATGCTTAAAATAAGATTACCAGAAGACGGATGATACCATTAAACAACAATTAGCAAAAAGTAACACTCAATTTCTGGCATGTCATGCCTTAAAATTTTATATTTGTCCTTTAATAAACTTACTCATGGATAAAATTGACAGCCTGAACCAAGTAGCAGAATTCCATACTACTTTCAAAGCTCCTATTCTCGAAACCCCTCAGATCCCTTCCGAAGATCGCTGCAACCTAAGAGTGGCATTGCTGCAGGAAGAGCTGAATGAGCTTAAACAGGCGATAGAAGATAAAAACATTGTTGAAATCGCAGATGCGTTATGTGACCTTCAGTATGTATTGAGCGGTGCCGTACTTGAGTTCGGGCTTGGCAGCAAATTTGTAACGTTATTCAACGAAGTCCAGCGTTCCAATATGTCGAAAGCGTGTGACACTGAAGAACAGGCACAGGAAACCGTAGCTTTTTACAAAGAAAAGGACGTGGATTCATTTTATGAAAAATCAGGAGAAAAATACAATGTATACAGAAAGGCAGACCATAAAGTACTGAAGAACAAATACTATTCTCCTGCCGATTTAAAATCAATTATAGAAGATTAAATCTTATGAAAAAATTCATTACCCATATCATCTTTGCCACCGCTTTCATAGGGTCGCTGCAACAGTTCAGTGCTCAGAAAGTTGTTGTTAACCGTGAGGTGGAAACCCAAAAGGATGGCAAAATGCTGTTGGGAGTCCAGACGAAAGACCAGTTTACGAAAGTACCGTATGCCGATTGGTATACCAAGGAGCATGATGAATATGCTCTTGACCAAAAAGCCATCAGCGAGCTTAAAAAACGGAAAATAAATTCGTACAACCTCATTGTTTTCATGGGTACGTGGTGTGAAGACAGCCACAGGGATTTTCCGAGGCTTATGAAAATCCTGGAAGAAGTAAAATATCCGGAAGATAAAATGACAATTATTGCGGTCAACCGTAAAAAGGAATCGCCTTCAGGGGAAGAAGCTACCTACAATATCCAGAAAGTACCGACGATTATTGTACAAAAATATGGAAAGGAAATCGGACGTATAATCGAAATGCCTACTACCGGATATGTTGAAAGGGACCTGGTGGAAATCCTGAACAAAGATGACCAGTCTGTTATTAAAGAAATATTTAAATAAGTTTGAAAAAATATAGATTACCTCTTGCGTTTGTGGCAGGAGCATTGGTGATGCTGATGCTATTTTTTGGCATCCGTTCCTGCCTGAATTTAAGTCCTGTGGAGAAAAAGGAACAGTCGGATTATTATATCCTGACCAACCAGATTTCCAAGATGAATAAAATGGTGGTGATGGAGCAGGATGTTTCCAGCATGCAGAAAACCAAGATGAGCTATGAGCTTTTCGGCAAGGAGCTTTCTGCAAACAACATCATTACCTACACGAAAACCAATGCACAGGTATCTTATGATCTCAATAAGATGAAGATGGTGGTGGATTCAGTCAATAAAAAGCTGATCATTACCGAACTTCCGGATGCCGATATCAGGATCACGCCAAGTGTGGAAATCCAGTCGCTTGATGATTCCTTTTTTAACAGGATTTCTGAAAAAGACATCAAAAATGTAACGCAGAAAGCCAAAGCAACTGCGATACAGTCCATAGACCAGAACCGGCTGAGAAAAGAAGGGCATCAACAGCTGATGGATAACCTGAACCAGATTTTTGTACTGGCAAAAGCATTGAATTATACGATTGAGGACCAAACCGGAAAGATAGGTGTGCTGCCTCTTTAAGTATTAGAAAAAGATTTAGAGTTTTTTCTTACGAATTCATAATGCATTATTTACAGTAGAGAATACACTCATATTTTTTTTTATAAAAAATTCTCGTAAATATTTTATTAGCTTATTTAAGCTTTTTGAATATATTTGATTTATAAAAAATACAAATAAAAAGTGAAAAAATCAGCATTTGTAGCTCTATTATCTGCTTCAATCACCAGTCTTTTCGGACAAGACTTTCAAAATAATAAAACTGATAGCATCTCTTATTATTTCAGAGAAATTAAGGAAGCTACTGCAAAAAGAACCAAGATTTGGAATAAAGATTTGTATGGAGAAATATTGCTTGTAGATCCAGAAAACCGCCAGTTTTACAGCAATGAGAAAGATATAACTTTTGATCCCAATGATTTTAAAAAAATCAGTGAAGGAAAAATACCTGATACTATAAATATAGCGAATACTTCTATACAATGGAGAGGAAGAAATTGGGCAATGATTATGCTTCCACTTCCTGCAGATAAATATGATCGTATAAATCTCATGTCCCATGAGCTTTTTCATAAAGCACAAAACTCATTAGGGTTCACCCAAGGAAATAAGCAAAGTGATCATTTGGATCAGAGAGATGGAAGGGCTTATCTTAGACTTGAACTTGTAGCATTATTGACAGCCATTCTTTCAGATTCGTCAAAAGAGCAAAAAAAATATTTAACTGATGCTATTTCTTTTAGAAACTACAGGCACAGCCTTTTCCCTAATTCTGCCTCTATTGAAAATGAACTTGAACTTAATGAAGGTTTGGCTGAATATACAGGATTTATGATAAGCTCAAGAGATCGAAAGCATATCAAAGATCATTTTACAAAAGCCGTCAATACATTTATCAAAAACCCTACTTATGTACGTTCATTTGCTTATCAAACAATTCCTATGTACGGCTATCTGCTTAATTTAAAGGAACCCTACTGGAATCAGCAGATTACCAACGACTCAGACCTTACAAAATTTTTTATTAATCATTTGCAGATTAAGACACAAAACCTGTCAAAAAAAGATATCGATAAACTTGCTGAAAATTATAATGGACCTTTAATTTTTAAAGAAGAGCAAATTAGGGCGGATAAAATTAAAAAACTCATTCATAACTATAAACTTAAATTCATTGATAAACCCCACCTGGACATACATTTTGAGAAAATGTCCGTATCTTTTGATCCTAGAAATATTTTGCCTATAGAAGATAAAGGTACAGTATACCCACAAATTAGAGTCACAGATACATGGGGTATTCTTGAAGTCCATAATGGTGCGCTAATGAGTAAAAATTGGGATAAGATCACTATTACAGCACCTTTAAGAATGGATGATCCGAAAATTGAGGGAGATGGTTGGACATTATTGCTTAATAAAGCTTATACTATTAGGAAGGATGATAAAACTGGTAATTTTACTATTTCTAAAAAATAAGTTATTGTATTGAAGAATAATCTTTATAATATATAACTCATATTCAATCTTTTTTGGCAAACGCTTTGAATACATTTATACATATAAAATTTACAGCGATGGACCCAAAAGAGAAAAATAAGGATCATGAGTCTGCGAACTCTGCAGAAACTAAAAAGCAAAACGAGGATTTCCGCGATATTCCTGCGGCATCTGAAAAAACCAATCCGTCTGATATTGACAAGGAAGATGTAAAAAAGTCATCTGAAAACAATGAATCAGGCAAAACAGACAATACAGAAGAATGATCTTCATACAGAAAGTTCAGGACCAAAGGTCCTGAACTTTTTTAATAAGCATCACTTAAAAATATATTGAATCCTGTTAATCATAAGAAAGTCATTCCATCAATAATGTCAGACAATGGTGGACTTCCCTATTTTCACATTTTCAAAAATTATAATAAGACTTTTCGGAATACTTGATGTAATCGGCGATGAAGCTTCCTACTTCAGTGGTTGAACAAGGCTGCTCCGCTTTAAGGTCCACCGTTACATACCGGTTCTCAATAGCGTGTTCTACAGATTCCCTTAATTTATCCGCTGCCTGGTCCAGCTGAAGGTAATCCAACATCATGGCTGTACTCAGAATTGACGCGATAGGATTGGCAATGCCTTTACCTTTTGCCTGCGGATAAGATCCGTGGATCGGTTCAAACAATGCATTTTCTTTACCTACAGATGCAGAAGGCAGCAATCCGATAGACCCGCCGATAACGCTGGCCTCATCAGAAATAATGTCCCCAAACATATTTTCCGTAAGGATTACATCAAACTGCTTAGGATTAAGGATCAGCTGCATCGCTGCATTATCTACAAACATATAGTCCAGCTGAACATCAGGATATTCAGCAGCAGCTTCCTGAACAATTTTCCTCCACAGTCTTGAGGTATCCAATACATTCGCTTTATCGATCAGGGTCAGCTTTTTACGTCGCCTCTGGGCTTCCTTAAATGCCATATGCGTAATCGGGAGAATATCTTCCCTGCTGTACCGGCATACATCATAGGCATAAGCGCCGTTTTCTTCCGTAAACTTTTCCCCGAAATAAATACCGCTGACCAGTTCCCTGAAGATCTGGATATCGGTTCCTTCTATGATCTCTTTTTTCAGAGGGCTTTTTTCAATCAGTGAAGCATACGTCTTTAAAGGGCGGATGTTGGCAAAAAGTCCCAATTCCTTACGGAGTTTCAGTAATCCCTGCTCAGGCCTTACCTTTGCGTCTGGGTTATTGTCAAAAGCCGGGTCGCCGATCGCTCCGAAAAGAACCGCATCGGATTCGCGGCAGATGGCCAGTGTTTCATCCGGAAGAGGATTTCCTGTTTTATAAATGGCATCAGCACCCATCAATCCATACTGGTATTTGAAAGTGTACTGGAATGCTTCGCCGATGGCATCCAATATCTTGATGCTTTCCGCTACCACTTCAGGTCCGATCCCGTCTCCCGGTAAAACGGCTATTTTAAAAACATTATCGCTCATATACTTTTTGTGTTTTAAGTTCAAATTCCTGAATTGCTTGTTTCCTGCTGATCAGGAAGTCTATATCATCGTACCCATTTAACAGACATATTTTTTTGTAGGAATCCAGTTCAAAGTGCTCTGTCCTGTCATTGAATGTTATGGACTGCTGTTCCACGTCAACTTTGATTTCAAGTTCAGGATCCTGTGTGATCCCATCCAGGATAACCTTCAGGAAATCCTCGGAAACTTTTACGGGCAGCAAACCGTTATTCAGGGCATTTCCCTTGAAGATATCCGCGAAATAACTGGATACAATAACTTTAAAGCCATAATCGGTCAGTGCCCATGCCGCATGCTCACGGCTGCTCCCACAACCGAAATTATTTCCGGCCACCAGGATTTCACCGCTAAACCCGGAATCATTCAATACGAATTCCTGATTTGGTTCTCCTGTATGGACGTTAAATCTCCAGTCCCGGAAGAGATTGTTTCCGAAACCCTTTCTGTCTATACTCTTTAAAAACCGGGCCGGGATAATCTGGTCCGTATCAATATTTTCTGCGGGCAAAGGAATAGCCCTTGATTGTATGGTAACTAATTTCTGCATGGCTTAATTTAAATGTTGAATGATTGAAATTTTGCCTTCTACGGCTACTTTTGCAGCAGTTAAAGGACTGGCAAGTATGGTTCTCGCTCCCTGCCCCTGCCGGCCTTCAAAATTCCTGTTGGAAGTGGAAACACAATATTGTCCATCCGGAATTTTGTCATCATTCATGGCAAGGCATGCGGAACATCCGGGCTGCCTGATCTCAAAACCGGCTTCCCTGAATACTGCATCCAAACCCTCCTCATAAATCTGCTTCACTACTTGCTGTGAACCGGGAACGATCAGGGCATGAACATGTCCGGACCTGCTTTTTCCTTTGATATATTCCGCTACAGAACGAAAATCTTCGATCCTCGCATTGGTGCAGCTGCCGATGAATACATAATTGACCTGGATATCAGACAGAGACTGTCCTGCATGTAATCCCATATACTGGAGCGCCTTGGCTTCAGATTCATTTCGTGGTGCCGGAATATTTTCATGAACGGAAATACCCATTCCCGGATTGGTGCCATAGGTAACCATAGGCTGGATTTCAGAAGCATCGAAGGTAAATTCACAGTCAAAGACTGCTCCTTCATCTGTTTTCAGGGTTCTCCAGTACGCTACTTTCTCTTCCCATTCCTCTCCTTTAGGGGCAAAAGTCCGGCCTTTCACATAATCAAAAGTAATATCGTCAGGAGCAATCATTCCTCCCCGGGCACCCATTTCGATGCTCATATTACACACCGTCATCCGTCCTTCCATCGACATGTTTTCAAATACGTCTCCTGCATATTCGCAGAAATACCCGGTTCCCCCGTCTGTCCCTATTTTGGAAATGATGTATAAAATCACATCCTTTGGCTGAACATCCTGATTGAGGGTTCCTTTTACGGTAATCCTCATGGATTTTGGCTTATTCAGTAAGAGGCATTGGCTGGCAAATACCTGAGCTACCTGACTGGTTCCAATTCCGAAAGCAATGGCACCAAATGCACCATGCGTAGATGTATGGCTGTCTCCGCATACGATGCTCATGCCCGGCTGTGTAATGCCTAATTCCGGTGCAATGATGTGAACAATTCCCTGGTACGGGTGTCCTAGTCCGAATAGCTCAATACCGTTCTTTGTACAGTTTTCTGTAAGCTGCTCTACCTGGTTTCTGGACAGTTCATCCCGGATTGGTAATTCCTGATGCTGTGTAGGAACATTGTGGTCGGCAGTGGCCACAATCTGTGCAGGCCTGAATACTTTCAGGTCCCTGGCCTCCAGCTCGGCAAACGCCTGAGGGCTGGTCACTTCATGAATGAGGTGTTTATCGATATAAATGATCTGGGGTCCGTCCGGTACCGTTTCAACAACGTGGGCATCCCAGACTTTATCAAAAAGTGTTTTCTTATTGTTATTCATGTTGGTCATCTTATCCTATTTTTCTTGCGAAAACTTCCATCATCATATTCAGGTCGTCATTATTGACTTCTTTTTTACGGTCGGCGATTTTCAGGAATTCCTGGTAAAGGATGTCCAGCTCGTTTTTAGTAACTTCAAAACCGATATGTTTGAACCGGTATGCCAGTGCAGACCTCCCGCTTCTTGCTGTAAGGACAATAGACGATGAGCTTACCCCCACATCCTCCGGGTCAATGATCTCATAGGTTTCCCTGTTTTTGATCACGCCGTCCTGGTGTATCCCTGAGCTGTGTGCAAATGCATTGGCACCTACAATAGCTTTGTTAGGCTGAACAGGCATGCCCATCAATTCAGAAACCAGAGCGCTTATCGGGTTAAGCATTCTGGAATTCACATGGGTATGCAGGTGCAAATCTTTATGTTGGTTGAAGATCATGACGACTTCTTCCAATGCTGTGTTCCCTGCTCTCTCGCCCAGTCCGTTAATGGTACACTCTATCTGTCTTGCCCCGTTGATGGCCCCTGCAATGGAATTGGCAGTAGCCAGGCCGAGGTCATTGTGGCAATGGCAGGATATAACAGCTTTATCAATGCCTTTTACATTTTCTTTTAAATACCTGATTTTAGCCCCATATTCTTCAGGAAGGCAATAACCGGTGGTGTCGGGAATGTTGATTACTGTGGCCCCTGCTTTGATCACAGCTTCGCAGACCCGTGCTAAATATTCATTATCCGTCCTTCCTGCATCCTCTGCATAGAATTCTACATCCTCAACAAACGTCTTGGAGTATTTTACTGCTTTAACCGCACGGTCTATAATATCTTCACGCGTAGAATTGAATTTATATTTAATATGGGAATCGGAAGTTCCTATCCCCGTATGGATCCTGGGTTTTCGGGCAAACTTCAGGGCCTCGGCAGCCACTTCTATATCTTTTTGATTGGCTCTTGTCAACCCGCAAACCGTTGCATTCCTTACCAATTTTGAAATTTCCGAAACGGAATGGAAGTCGCCCGGACTTGAAACCGGAAAGCCAGCTTCAATAATATCAATCCCTAGATCATCAAGCCTTTCAGCTATAATCAGCTTCTGCTCCGTATTCAACTTACATCCCGGAACCTGTTCCCCATCCCGTAAGGTGGTATCAAAAATTTCAACTTTTTCCGAATTCATAATCGTATTTTTACCTAATTTTGAATCAAAACTATGATTTGCATTTGTGTTTATCCATGCGCTTCTTATGAAAATTACAATGCTCGATAATGGAAATAAAAGCTTTAAATAACTAAAAATCAATAGTATAAATACCATAAATTTACAATGGCAGAATTGCAGAAAGATTTTTTATTTGTCCTGATCAAGTCGATGACAACATCCGAAAAGCGGCAGTTTCGGTTATTCGTGAACCGGCTCGGCATTAATACGGATGCAAAATTTCTTTTGCTGTTTTCTGAAATGGACAGGATGAAAGAATACGACGAAAACGTCATCCTGACAAAGAAAATCTCTACCAAGCAGCAGCTTTCCAACCTGAAAGCCCATCTGTACAAACAGATCCTGGTAAGCCTCCGCATGAATCCCAGCCACCAGAATAACAGGATACAACTCCGGGAGCAGCTTGATTTTGCCAATATCCTTTATCAGAAAGGACTGTATAAACAGGCCCTTAAAATTTTGGATAAAACCAAATTGTCGGCACTGGAACTGGACGAAAAAAGTATTGCCATGGAAATCATTGATCTTGAAAAGGTCATTGAATCGCAATACATTACCCGCAGTATTGAGGGACGGGCTGATGAACTCATCCGCCAGTCCAAGGTCATCAGCAAGCAGAACCAGTACACTACGGACCTCTCTAACCTTTCCCTGAAATTATACAGCGAAATGCTGAGCCATGGTTATGTGAAGAATGATGAAGACCGTCTGAAAATCCTGGAGGTATTCAATTCCCAGATCAGAAAAATTAATTTCAATAAACTGAAGTTTACGGAAAAGCTCTGGTATTATAAGGCCCATGTATGGAAAAACCAGTTGCTTCAGGATTATAAGTATACCCTCAAATATGCTTATTTATGGGTGGATCTGTTTCACAACACCCCAGACATGATCCTGAACCATCCCGTATGGTATATTAAAGGGAATACCTATCTTCTGAAAATCCTTTTCCTGTACGGCAATGTAGATACACTGGAACAGCATTTCAGAAATTTCAATGAGACGGTAAGCGCTCAGAACTTCGTACAGAATGAAAACCTCCAGGCACTGATTTTTCTGACCCATTCCAATACCCTGATGAATATTCATTTTATCAAAGGTGAGTTTTTCTCAGGAACAAAGCTGATTCCGGAGATTGAACTTAAAATGAATAAGTTTCGGGATAAGATCGATGAGCATCATTTCATGATCCTTTACCTGAAAATGGCAGCTATGTTTTTCGGGAGCAAAAAATACGCAGAATCCATAGCTTATTCTATGAAGATCATTGAATCCAAAAGGAATGTTCAGGAAGACCTGCTGTTCCACACCCGAATACTGATCCTGATGTCCAAACACGAATCCGGCAATGATGAAGATTATGACGAATTTATCAGGTCAACATTAAAGTTTGCCATGAAAATGAAAAAACCGGAAACCTTCCACTTTGAAAGTATCAATTTCTTTAAAAATCTCAATAGCCTGGTTTTAAGCAACAAACAGGAGGCATTTGAAGCTTTTGATCAAAAGCTGGAAACCTTTTCAGAAAACCAGTACTACCGGAGATCCTTACTGTACATTGATATCCATGGATGGGTAAAAGCCAAGGTGCAGCATGTAGATGTTATTGAAATCATCCAGCGGAAGGTCAAGTATACAAGACGACTGAAAAATTAAATACCGTTCCTGGCTAGAAAATCCAGGACATTCTGATGGCTTATCTTTTCCATGATTTCCTGGGGAAAAATCTTCCGATATCTTTTTATTGATGGTATTATAAGCTGTGGCATCCTTAAATTCATCAAAGAAAAAAGGGATTCTTGATTGGTCAGGATGTTCTTTGTCATAAAAGAAATCACCTCCGTAAGCAATACAGTTTTCTGCTCCCAATGACAGGGCGTACTGTATATGCTCATAAAGCCGTTCAGGGTGGCCGTGATCTATATAATCTTTAATAAAGTTAAGCCCTATCAGGCCTTTTCTCCGGATCAGTTCCTGGACAAGCTCATCCGGAAGGTTCCTTTTGTTGTCGTATACGCTCCTGTAATTGGAATGGCTCGCCAGGATAGGGACAGAATAATTTTTACGGTCAAGGTAATTTAGGATATCATAAGCCAGTTGATCACTGGTATGGGCAAGATCGATGGCTATTTTCCGGTCTGAGATATAGTCAATCAGGACCTTACCATCTTCCTTAAGGCCTGTATCTGTGAAATTACCACCACCAAAACGGTTTTCCGTATGATGTGTGATTCCCATATAAAATATTTTCCTGGTATTTTGAATGATCGTCTCCAGGTTTTTAAATCCGGCGTCGAGATCCATATCTTCCTCACAGAATGCAGACGCATTCTCTATCGCCGAGATTACACCTACTTTGTCCGCATATTCAGGAATATTAATGTTATGCTCATAGAACAGGAAAAAATCGTTGCTGTTCAGGAATTCTCTAAAAATTTCGCTCTGGCGGATCCCATTATGAAAGCTTCCGGATCCTGTAGAAGCATAGATGGCCATCACCTGGAGCTTCACATGGCCTTTTTTAAGGTAAGGAAGTGAGCAGCCCGGTTGCCCGTCATCAACAGAAGTATTGGCTCTCAGCAGATAAGCCAGCAGATCACAATGCAGATCGGTATTAAAAGTATTCATCATATTATAGATTGATTGGGTTTAAACTGAAGAGTAAAAATTAAAAATTCCGGGGTACATAACCCTAACGATACAGCTAAGTGTAGTTTTACAAGCCTATATTGATGGGCCGGCATCATTAATTCTCAATTCAAATATACGCTTATATAGCATATTATCTAAAAAATCCGTATTTTTGCTTTTTAAAATTTCTTAGTAAACAATGATAAAAATTACACTTCCAGACAATAGTGTCAGAGAATTCGATTCAGGGGTAACTCCCCTGGACGTGGCAAAATCTATCAGCGAGGGACTGGCAAGAAATACCATCTCCGCAGTTGTAAATGATAAACAAGTAGAGGTAACCACCCCTATTACCACGGATTCTACGGTACAGCTGTTAACCTGGAATGATGATCTTGGAAAGAAAGCGTTCTGGCATTCTTCGGCCCACCTTTTGGCGCAGGCCATCCTTGAGTTTTATCCTGATGCTAAGCTTACCATTGGACCAGCCATTGAAAGCGGATTCTACTATGATGTAGATTTCGGAGACGAATCATTGTCTGAAAAAGACTTTGAAAAAATCGAAAAGAAGGTCCTTGAAAATGCCAAAAAAGGTTCAACATTCTCTCTATATCCGGTTTCCAAAGAAGAAGCCCTGAAAACGTATGCCGATAACCCATATAAGGTGGAGCTGATCTCCAACCTCAATGACGGGGAAATCACTTTCGTGACCCATGATAATTTTACCGACCTTTGCCGCGGAGGACACATCCCGAATACCGGAATCGTGAAGGCGGTTAAAATTCTGAATGCAGCCGGAGCCTACTGGAGAGGAAATGAGAAAAACCCTCAGCTGACCCGAGTATACGGAATTTCTTTCCCGAAACAGAAAGACCTTACCGAATACCTTGAAAGACTTGAGGAAGCGAAAAGAAGAGACCACAGAAAGCTTGGAAAGGAGCTTGGCATTTTTGCCTTCTCCGAAAAAGTAGGTGCCGGACTTCCATTGTGGCTGCCGAAAGGGACCGCTTTAAGAAGAAAGCTTGAGAATTTCCTTACCGATGCTCAAAAAAAAGGAGGATACGAATTTGTAATGTCTCCGCACATCGGGGCCAAAGAATTGTATGTAACCTCAGGACACTGGGATAAATACGGTGAAGACAGCTTCCAGCCGATAAAAACCCCGAATGAAGGAGAAGAATTTTTGCTGAAGCCTATGAACTGTCCGCACCACTGCGAAATCTACAAGACTTCCCAATGGAGCTACAGGGACCTGCCGAAGAGATATGCGGAATTCGGAACAGTATACAGGTATGAACAGTCCGGTGAGCTTCACGGCCTTACAAGGGTACGTGGGTTTACTCAGGATGATGCACACCTTTTCTGTACTCCGGACCAGCTTCTGGAGGAGTTTGAAAGTGTAATCGACCTTGTACTGTATGTCTTCAAGTCTTTAGGTTTTGAAGATTTCGTGACTCAGGTTTCATTGAGGGATCCTGACAATAAGGAAAAATACATCGGTTCTGATGAAAACTGGGAGAAAGCCGAAAGCGCGATTATCACAGCAGCTAAGAACAAAGGCCTGAGAACCGTTGTAGAATACGGTGAAGCAGCATTCTACGGTCCTAAGCTTGATTTCATGGTAAAAGATGCATTAGGAAGAAGATGGCAGCTGGGAACAATTCAGGTGGATTATAACCTACCTGAAAGATTCGACCTTCATTATATCGGAAACGACAATGAAAAGCACAGACCGGTAATGATCCA
This sequence comes from Chryseobacterium camelliae, assembly GCF_030818575.1. Classification (NCBI taxonomy): domain Bacteria; kingdom Pseudomonadati; phylum Bacteroidota; class Flavobacteriia; order Flavobacteriales; family Weeksellaceae; genus Chryseobacterium; species Chryseobacterium camelliae. The sequence continues at coordinate 1,445,327 of NZ_JAUTAL010000001.1, read as the reverse complement.
CAGGGCACCTTTCGGATCAATGGAGCGGTTTATTGCCATCCTTTTGGAAAATACAGCAGGTGATTTCCCTTTGTGGCTGAGCCCAGAGCAATACATCATCCTTCCTATCAGCGAAAAGTATTCAGATTATGCAAAAAAGGTTTCACAATTTTTGGAAAATCACGATATTAGCGGCCAGATTGACAACAGAAATGAAAAAACGGGTAAAAAGATCCGTGATGCCGAATTAAATAAAATCCCTTTCATGCTTGTGATCGGGGAAAATGAAGAAAAGGATGGCACAATTTCTGTTAGAAGACGTGGTGAAGGAGACCTTGGAGTCATGAAGATGGACGATTTCGTTACTTACTTTAAAAAGGAGGCGGCGATAAAATTTTAGATTGAAAGATTAAATAATTAGCAGATTGAAACTTTCTTTTAATCATGGCATTTTTAAATGCTTCAATCTTTCAATTGAACTTAATTAGATATTAACCCATAAAATTATAATACAATAGCACAAAGATTTAACAACAGGGGCCCACAGAGACGTCCACAACAGGAGGACGCTCATTTGATCAACGAAAAAATTCGTGTGAGAGAACTTCGTTTGGTGGGCGATAACGTAGAGCCGGGAGTTTATCCTACGGATAAGGCCAGACAGATTGCTTCAGAGCAGGAACTTGATCTGGTTGTGATCTCAGATAAGGCCGAACCTTATATTGCAAGAGTACTGGACTATAAAAAGTTTTTGTATGAGCAAAAAAAGAAACAGAAAGAGCTTAAGGCTAAGCAGGTAAAAGTGGTGGTGAAAGAGATCCGTTTCGGACCTCAGACCGATGAGCACGATTACGAATTCAAAAAGAAGCATGCCGAAAAGTTTCTGGAAGAAGGTTCGAAGCTGAAGACCTACGTATTTTTTAAAGGGCGTTCCATCATTTTCAAAGATCAGGGGGAAATTTTACTCCTTAAGCTTGCACAGGATCTTGAACATGTAGGAAAAGTAGACCAGCTTCCTAAACTGGAAGGTAAAAGAATGATCATGATGATGAGTCCTAAAAAACCAGCTAAATAATCAATCGGCAGATTTGAAAAAAATCTGACATCCATATAAACCTCAAAGCAATTTGAGGTTTTTGTTTTTTTGATGGATGATGATTAACCGCAATGATCACAAAGATTTTTGACACATAAGAATCATGAAGATGATGGCTTTAAAATAAGAATAACATATGAGTTTTAAAACCTGCGGTTTTTATGGGGAATATAAATTAGCCTCATATGCCAATCTGCGAGCGTTGGATATTTTTACAGGAAGTTTAAGTCACAATAGTTTTTTGACACTTAAGAATTATGAAGATGATAGCTTGAAAAATAAAGATCACATAAGTTTTAAAAAACCTGCGGTTTTTATGGGGAATATAAATCAGCGTCATTTGCCAATCTGTGAGCGTTGGATATTTTTACAGGAAGTTTAAGTCACAATAGTTTTTTGACACTTAAGAATTATGAAGATGATAGTTTTAAAAATAAAAGAACACATAAGTTTTAAAAAACCTGCGGTTTTTATGGTGGGTATAGATCTGCGTCATCTGCCAATCTGCGAGCGTTGGATATTTTTACAGGAAGTTTAAACCATAATAGTCACGAAAGTTTTTTTATACATAAGAATCTAAAGATGATAGCTTGGAAATAAAAAATTTTCACTGAGCATATGTACTGTTTCTCAATAATAAATTTCGTGTTTACTTCTGGAACCCTGACAAGGTTGATGATCTGGATCTGTAATAGATGAACCACCAAAATCGAAAAGTTATTTACAGGGATAGTTTTGATCTTTTGTATGATTGAACAATACAGGGCATAAGTATCTTCCTCTACTCTATTAAATAAATCCTTTTCAGTATCAATAATTTTCCTTAATTTTGCAGACTATTATCCTCAGGTATTTTGAGGAACCAAAACAGATATTGATAACAAAATAATAAAAAAGCAAAACAATGCCAAAATTAAAAACGAAATCAGGTGCTAAAAAGCGTTTTGCTCTTACCGGAACCGGCAAGATCAAAAGAAAAAATGCTTACAAAAGCCACATCTTGACTAAGAAAGAAACTAAGCAGAAGAGAAATCTTACTACTACTTCTTACGTAGCTAAAGTGGATGAAAAAAGTGTTCAGCGTCAATTAGCCATCAAGTAGTTTTTATAAATCTATATCCGGTTTATAAGAATTCAAAATTCAACAATTTAACCCTGAAACGGAGCAGCTAAGTACAATGAAAAAAATTGTCGCCCTTTTCAAAAAAACAATTTAAATTATGCCAAGATCAGTAAATGCCGTAGCCTCAAGAGCTCGCAGAAAGAAAATTTTTAAGCACGCTAAAGGTTATTTCGGAAGAAGAAAGAACGTTTGGACAGTAGCTAAAAACGCGGTAGAAAAAGCAATGCAATATGCTTACCGTGGTAGAAAAGAGAAAAAGAGAAATTTCAGAGCCCTTTGGATCACCCGTATCAACGCAGGAGCCAGAGAGCACGGAATGTCTTATTCTCAGTTTATGGGAACTCTTAAAAAGAACAACATCGAATTGAACAGAAAAGTTTTAGCTGATTTAGCAATGAATCACCCTGAAGCTTTCAAAGCTGTTGTAGATCAAGTAAAATAATGTAGAATTTTTTGTTATCAATATAGTCCCGGGTTTTGCCCGGGATTTTTTTATTGTTACATTTGTGTCCTATCGTTGATTCTCTTTAAAGAAACGCTAAATTAAGTGAAAAGGTGAAAAAATTAAGCACATTCCTTATGACTGTTGCTGCGGCATACAGCTTTACTGCACAGACTTTTATCCAGGCTTACCAGAACAGGGCGAACCAGGTCTCCCAGACCAATATTACCGGCAACCTGCAGGAATTTGGTAATCTGGGTGTGAAAACCACAGGGTCTGCCAATAATACGAATGCCCTGAACTGGCTGAAAGCAAAATACCAGTCCTATGGATATTCCGTCAGCCAGATGCAGGAAGATAGTTTTACTTATGGCAGCAGTACTTCCAAAAACCTTATCATTACCAAAACAGGAACAGTTTACCCGAATGTATATGTCATTATCTGCGGGCATTATGATACGATTACCGGTCCCGGAGTTAGCGACAACGGAAGCGGTACTTCCATCATCCTTGAAGCAGCGCGTATTTTAAAGGATGTTCCCACAGAATATTCGGTAAAGTTCATCCACTTTTCAGGAGAAGAACAGGGATTGGTGGGCAGCTCCCACTATGCCAATAATGTTGTTTTCCAGAATGGCGTAAGGCAACTCAATATAAAACTTGTTTTTAACATAGACCAGGTAGGCGGTAAGATCGGCAACAACAATAATGCGATCAAATGCGAGAGCGACCAGAGCGGTCAAACCGGAAATAATGCGGCTTCCAATGCAGTTACCCAACAGCTGGCTACCTGCACAACCCTATATTCTCCTTTGCAGACTGTTATGTCCAATGCTTATTCATCAGACTATATGCCTTTTGAGCAAAACGGTGATGTGATCACCGGTTTTTATGAAAATGTAAGGAGCTTCAATGAACATACGGTGAATGATACGTTTGCAAATGTGGATCCTGTATACGTTTACAATGTAGGAAAAGCTGCCGTAGGTGCACTTCAGCATTTTGCCGTAGCCACTTCCACACTGGCTGTTAAGGAAGCAGGTGCACAAAAGACACTGGAATCTTCCGTAAAAATCTATCCCAACCCGGCAAAAGATATGATCTATATAGACCTTACGGATCCGGCGGTTAAAAATTTCAGTTTTGAATTAACAGACCTTTCCGGTAAGCTGCTTTTGAAAACGGAAAATGAAAAGAAAATCAATATCTCAGAAGTAAGCAACGGAGCCTACCTCGGGACGTTGAAAGCCAATGACCAGATCGTCGTAAGAAAGATTTTGGTAGGAAGGTAATCATTGAGATTATTTAAAACATACTATAAGAAAAAGTCCGGATTATTTCCGGACTTTTATGTATAGGGCCTTAAGCATTTATCTTGACCTGTCCATAAGTATTTTCTCAATGTCCTGTATAGACATCCCTTTAGCCTTAAGCAGGATCAGGTAATGGTATAAAAGATCCGCTGCCTCATTTTTGAACAGCTCATCCTGGTTGTCTTTGGCTTCAATTACGAGTTCAACAGCCTCCTCACCTACTTTCTGTGCCATTTTATTGATGCCTTTCTGAAATAAAGCGTAGGTATAGGAATTTTCTGCCTTTTCATCGATGCGCTGGCTGATGGTTGCTTCCAGTTCGTATAGAAATCCCTTGGGATCCTTATCCCCGAAGCAGCTGAAGCTTCCGGTATGGCAAACCGTATTTTTTGGAACAGCCCGGATCAGGATGGTATCATGGTCACAGTCGGTGGTAATACTTTTCACGGTAAGGAAATTTCCGGACTCTTCCCCTTTGGTCCACAGCCGGTTTTTGGAGCGGCTGAAGAACGTCACTGTTTTTTCCTTTGAAGTCTTTTCCAAAGCTTCCGCATTCATATATCCTAACATCAGTACCTGAAGGGTTCTGTCATCCTGGATGATCACCGGCACCAGTCCGTCATTATTTTTATTAAAATTAATTTTCATCGTACGGCTATATTTTTTGATTGTAATTCTTTTTTCAGTTCTCTAATCCCAATTTCTCCAAAGTGGAAAACACTGGCGGCCAGGGCTCCTGTGGCTTTCGTTTCAAGGAATACCTGTTGAAAATCCTCCGTTTTTCCGGCTCCTCCGGAGGCGATGACAGGAATACCGATGTGTTCGGCTACCTGCCGTGTAATCCTAAGGTCAAACCCATTTTTCGTACCATCGCCATCCATGGAAGTCAGAAGGATTTCCCCGGCCCCTGCTGCTTCCGCCTGCTGTACCCAATCCAAGGTTCTGAGCCGGGTACGCTCCCTGCCGCCTTTGATATGTACCCAATCCGTACCATTAACTAACCGGGTATCTACCGCGACAACGATGCATTGACTGCCAAATTCTTTAGCCAGCACGGAAATTAAATCAGGATCCCGGACGGCCGAAGAATTGATGCTGATCTTATCGGCTCCTGCTTCGAGAAGAAGCCTAACATCTTCTACAGAAGAAATTCCCCCGCCTACCGTAAAGGGAATGCTGAGTTCCGACGCAATTGTACGGACCAATCCGGCAAAGGTCTTGCGTTCTTCCAGTGTAGCGGTAATGTCCAGAAAGACCAATTCATCTGCACCCTCCAGTTCATATTTTTTAGCCAGCTCCACGGGATCTCCTGCATTCCGGAGTCCTTCAAAATTGACTCCCTTAACGGTTGTTCCGTCTTTGATGTCAAGACAGGGTATGATTCTTTTTTTTAGCATTTTCAATGTTTTCTTTAAAACTTTTATAAGTTTCTGATCCGTCAATCTTTAGTTTGTAGTTATTCCCTCGCAGGTTTGCAGATACGCAGATTTGTGTCCACCATAAAAACCGAAGGTTTTTAAAACTTATGTGTTCTTTTTATTTTCAAGCTATCATCTTCATAGTTCTTATGTGCCAGAAAACTTTTGTAACTGTTGTGGTTAAATATTCTCTCGCAGATTACGCAGATTTATATTCACTATAAAAACCGCAGGTTTTTAAAACCTTATGTGTTCTTCTTATTTTCAAGCTATCATCTTCATAATTCTTAAGTGTCAAAAAACTATTGTGACTATTGTGGTTAAATATTCCCTCACAGATTGGCAGATTACGCAGATCTATTCCCACTATAAAAACCTAAGGTTTTTAAAACTTATGTGTTCTTCTTATTTTCAAGCTATCATCTTCATAATTCTTAAGTGCCAAAAAACTTTTGTAACTGTTGTGTTTAAATCCAAATTTCCATAAAGTCCCGCAGTTCATCCAGGCGTATCTTCCCTTCGTAAATCGCTTTCCCGATAATGGTTCCCGAACAACCAATTTCTTTCATCTTATAAACATCTTCCATGCATGAAATCCCGCCGCTTGCTGTCAATTGAGCTGATGTACGGTTTAAAATGTCCTCATATAATTGGGTAGACGGACCTTCCAGCATCCCGTCTTTGGCAATATCCGTGCAGATGACATTGGCAATTCCTTTTTCCTGATACTGAAGGATAAAATCAATGACATCCAACTGGCTTTCCTCCAGCCAGCCGGAAGTTTTTATTTTGCGCCGGTCACAATCGGCACCGAGAATAATTTTTTCCGGACCAAACTTTTCGATCAGTTGGAAGCAGAATTCAGGATCCTGAACGGCGATGCTTCCAATGGTAATCTGGCTTGCCCCTGAGCTGAAGGCGGTTTCAATGTCTTCAAGGGTTTTCAGACCTCCTCCGAAATCGATCTGAAGATTGGTAGTACGGGCGATTTTTTCTAGCACTTTCTGATTCACGATATGCCTGGATTTCGCTCCGTCAAGATCTACAAGGTGCAGATAGCGAATGCCATGGTCTTCAAACTCCTTTGCTACTTCTGCCGGATTTTCATTGTAGACTTTTTTAGTCTCGTAATCGCCTTTTGACAGCCGGACACATTTTCCACCGATGATATCTATGGCGGGAATAATTTTCATAATGGTAATTTTAAAAAGTTCTTCAGGATTTCATTGCCTGCATGGCCTGATTTTTCAGGATGAAACTGTACTGCGAAGAAATTATCCTTCTGCAAAGACGCACTGAACGGGAGGATGTAATCACAGACGGATGTGGTATATTCCGATAATTCGCAATAATAGCTGTGCACAAAATAGCAGTCGTTTTCCTGTTCAAATCCGGCAAAAAGCGGTGACCGGCGGTTGTGCAGTATATTCCATCCCATATGGGGAACTAAATCTTGCGGAGGAAATCTTTTAACTTCCAGATCAAAAATTCCCATTCCCCGGGTATTGCCTTCTTCATTATTTCCGCACATCAGCTGCATGCCGAGGCAAATACCTAAGACAGGCTGCTGTAAGGTAGGAATGAACCGGTCAAGCCCTTTTTCCCTTAAGAGCGCCATTGTAGATGATGCTTCGCCTACTCCCGGAAAAATGACTTTATCTGCGTTATGGATGGTTTCAAAATCATCAGTCACCACCGAATCGGCATTAAGCCGGTTGAGCGCATTTTGTACGGAGTTTACATTTCCTCCGTTGTATTTAATAATCGCAATCATATGTTTTACAGGCTTCCTTTGGTTGAAGGAATATTAAAATTGGTATCAGTCTGCTGAACAGCCATTTTCAGGGCTTTGGCAAACGCTTTAAAGACAGCTTCAATCTTGTGGTGTTCATTGCCCCCTTCTGCTTTGATGTTCAGATTGCATCGGGCAGAATCAGTTAATGATTTAAAGAAATGAAAGAACATTTCTACGGGGACATCGCCAATTTTTTCCCTATTGAATGCCACATCCCATACAAGCCACGGCCGGCCTCCGAAGTCCAGAGCAACCTGGGCCAGGCAATCATCCATCGGTAATAAAAATCCATACCGTTCAATGCCCTTCTTCTTGCCCAATGCCTTGAGGATGGTTTCCCCTAAAACAATGCCCGTATCTTCTATGGTGTGGTGTTCATCAACATGCAGGTCTCCATTGACTTTAACTGTCAGATCAAGATTTCCGTGCCTGGAAATCTGTTCCAGCATATGATCGAAGAAATGCAGTCCGGTAGAGATATCGGATTTTCCTCTTCCATCGAGGTTGATTTCTATTTCAATCTCTGTTTCATTGGTTTTACGGAGTACCTTTGCTTTTCTCGGGATCTGCTTCAGGAACTGATAGATATCTGCCCAGCTTTCCGTACTTAAAACGGCTTCCTGATCGGTCGTATTACTGATAAAAATGGCTTTTGCCCCTAAATTCTTTGCCAGCCTGATATCCGTAAGGCGGTCTCCGATGACAAAGGAATTTTCAAGGTCGTAGTCACCGTATATGTATTGGTTGAGCATACCGAGACCAGGTTTTCTGGTTGGCAGGTTTTCATGTTCAAAGCTCCTGTCGATAAGGATGTCCTGAAATACAATACCTTCATTCTTAAACGCTGTAAGCATCTTGTCGTGAGGGCCTTTAAAATCATCCATAGGAAAGCTCTCTGTGCCTAACCCGTCCTGGTTGGTCACCATAACCAGTTCATATTCGAGTTCACGGGCGATCCTGGACAGGTTTTGGAATACTCCAGGATAAAATTCCAGTTTTTCCAGGGTATCGATCTGAAAGTCTTCCGGCTCTCTGATCAGCGTACCATCCCGGTCTATAAATAATACTTTCTTCATAGCCTTATATTTTTTAATACATTGATAAGCTTTTGGTTTTCATCCCTGCTTCCTACATTGATCCGGATGCATTGTGGGATCTGCGGCATCCTTTTGCTGGTGAGTATATTTTCATTCAGCAATGCCTGATAGATTATTTCCGCATTGTTAAAGCGAATCAGGAAAAAATTGGCATCGGTTGGAAATACCTTATCAATGCAATCCATATCTCTTAACGACTTCTCCAGCCATTGCTTTTCTGCAAGGATATTTTTAAGGTTTTCATTAAAAAGGGTATTGTCGTCAAGCATCTCTATGATGAGTTCCTGACTGATGCTGTTGACATTGTACGGAGCTTTTACACTATTAATCAAAGTAATTATTTCTTCGGAAGCATAGGCAACGCCTACCCTTGCGCCGGCCATTCCCCAGGCTTTTGAAAAGGTCTGTAGAATGATAAGGTTAGGATATTTTTCCAGAAGTGATAAAGCAGAGTCTTTTCCGGAAAATTCAATGTATGCTTCATCCACTACGACAATGCCATTATAGTTCCGGATGAAAAATTCCAGATCATCTACACTGTTTCCTGTAGGATTGTTGGGCGAACAGATAAAGAATACTTTTGAGGGATTGTTTTTCGTTGTCTCAATAAAATCTTCTTTTTTTATTTCAAAGCGATCATTGAGGTTCAGGCCTATCACCTTATTTTCATTGATGGCGGCATAAAATCCGTACATGGCAAAAGAAGGATTCATGATCATTATCGCATCTTTTTTAGGCTCACAGAAAATTTTTATGACCAGGTCGATCAATTCATCACTCCCGTTTCCGATTGCAATGCATTGTGGGCCTATATTTTTATATTCCGAAAGTTTGTTTTTAAGCTTGCTCTGAGTAGAATCCGGATACCGGTTATAGGCCCCGAAAGGGCTTTCATTGGCGTCCAGCAAGACGGGGTCTTCAAGAGGAAGCTGATCGCGATAGCTTATATAGGGCTGCAGCTGAAGGATATTTTTCCTTACTAACGCATTGATGGTAGATGTTGTCATTGTCTTGATTTTAAACGGATGGTTACGGCATTTTTATGGGCCATCAGGCCTTCGGCTTCTGCCATGATCTCTATAGTATTTCCCAGGTTTTCCAGCCCTTCCTCCGTTAGGTGCTGAAAGGTGATTTTTTTCACGAAACTGTCAAGCGAAACCCCGCTGTAACTATTCGCAAAACCATTTGTAGGAAGCGTATGATTGGTTCCGCTGGCATAATCTCCGGCACTTTCGCAGGAATAATTGCCGAGGAATACCGAACCCGCATTCTGAACATTAGGAATATACTTTTCAAAAGAATTCACTGCCAGAATAAGATGTTCCGGGGCATACAGGTTACTGAACTCCAGGGCTTCTTCCATGCTGTTCAACACAATAAAATGGCTGTTGGCCAGGGATTGTCCCGCAAATTCATTCCGTGAAAGTTCTTTAAGCTGTCTTTCCGTTTCTTCTATAGTCTGATCGAATATTCTTTCATCTGTGGTGATGAAGACCACCTGGCTGTCACTACCGTGTTCCGCCTGGGAAAGAAGGTCGGCAGCACAGAATCCGGGTATGGCATTTTCATCGGCGATAACCAGCACTTCGCTGGGGCCCGCTGGCATATCCATAGCCACCCCGAAACGCTGGGCATATTCTTTGGCAGCCATGACGTATTGATTACCGGGTCCAAAGATCTTGTTGACAGAAGGGATGCTTTCTGTTCCGAATGTCATGGCAGCAACGGCCTGTGCCCCGCCTGCTTTGAAGATCCGGCTGACTCCACACAGCTGGGCAGCATACAGGATAGCAGGATTGATATTTCCGTTCTGATCCGGCGGCGTACAGAGGACAATTTCCCTGCATCCTGCAAGCTGTGCCGGAATGGCCAGCATTAAAACCGTGGAGAAAAGCGGTGCAGTTCCGCCGGGAATATAGATGCCGACTTTTTCAATTGCCCTGTTTTCCCTCCAGCATATTACTCCTGCCGTAGTTTCAATTTTTTCAATTTTGTTCTGCTGCGCAGCATGGAAGAGCGTGATATTTTGTTTAGCCTGAACAATGGCAGCTTTCAGGTCTTTGCTGACCATTTTTTCAGCGGCTTTAATTTCATCATTTGAAACAGCCACTGTTTCCAGATCGGAATCGTCAAACTTTCGGCTGAACTCCAGAAGAGCCCGGTCGCCGTTTTGCTGCACCTGCTGGAATATTTCCTGAACAATCGCCGAGAGTTCTTCCCGTTGAATAACGGGTCGCCTGGTCATTGATTTCCATGCTGATTTTGCGGGATATCTATATGTCTTCATTAGATCACCATTTTATCGATTGGAATAATTAAAATATCCTGGGCTCCTTTTGCCTTAAGCTCATCAATGACCTCCCAGAAGCGGTCTTCATCAATGACAGAATGGATGCTGCTCCAGCCTTTTTCAGCCAGGGGAATCACTGTTGGGCTTTTCAGGACCGGAAGTACAGAGGAAATTTCCGCAATTTTACCATCCGGTACATTCATCAAGATATATTTTGAATTTTTAGCTTTCAGAACCGCTTTGATCCTGAAGAGGAATTTTTGAAGGATGAGCTCCTTTTCAGCACCAAGACGGGTATTTTTCGCCAGGACGGCTTCAGACTGTAACAGTGTGATGGTTTCCCTTAATCCGTTTTTAAAGAGGGTGCTGCCTGAGCTGACGATATCACAGATCCCGTCTGCCAGTCCGATATTCGGGGCGATCTCCACTGATCCGGAGATCACGTGGATATCAGCGGTAATTCCCCGCTCATCCAAGAATTTTTTAAGGGTGTTGGGATAGGACGTAGCGATTTTCTTTCCCTGGAAATAGCTCAGTTCATCAGTATCTACATCTTTCGGAACTGCTAACGAAACGCGGCATCTGGAAAATCCCAGTTTCTGAACGACTCCGCTGTTTTTCTGTTTTTCTGCCAGAAGGTTTTCGCCTACAATAGCCACATCTACTACTCCATCTTCCAGGTATTGCGGGATGTCTGAGTTGCGCAGGTACATAATTTCCATCGGGAAATTGTTGACGGAAACCTTCAGCTGGTCTTTTCCGTTATTGGTATCAATGCCGCAGTCCCTGAGAAGCTGAAGTGAATCTTCATACAGCCGGCCGCTTTTCTGAATGGCAATTTTTAATATACTCATTTTGATGCTTTTGGGCCTGAGCAAATAAAAACTGGTTGAATTGTAGAAGAAAATTCCCGGGATGGTCAAAAACAAAAAAACCGTCTATTTACTCAGACGGTTTTTAATTATTTTGATTTTTAACATGTAGTATCGATCAATCAGTCCCGTCTTAGCAGAGATGATGATGGTGATGTACTGTTAAAAAATTCGGTTTCATTGTTGAAATTTTGTATGGCAAAGGTAAAACATTATTTTTAAGACTAGCAAATTTTTTACAATAATTTTTGATAAAGGTTCATCAGCTGATGTGCTATCGGACGGTCATTGAATTTCTGAACGAACTCAAAACCCTTTTCAGCACGGCGTTTCCGCTCAGATTCACTGTTCCATAAAAAGGTGATTTTTGCTTTTAGATCAAGTTCATTTCCGGGATCGATATAAACGGAATCCGGTCCGCCGGCTTCCGGAAGGCAGCTGGTATTGCTGGTAATGACTACGGTTTTTGAGAAAAGCGATTCGATCACGGGGATCCCGAAACCTTCAAAAAAACTGGGGTATACAAAAATATCCGCGAGTTTATACAAAGCGGCCAGTTCATCCATCGATACCCCTTCCAGGAAAAGGACCTGTTGTTCCATCTTGTTTTTGCGGATGAAAGCCTCTGCTTTTCCGGCATATTTTGTTTTCCTGCCGACAACAACCAAAGGAATAGCCGTATTCCTGATGCTCTTCACGATACTGAGCAGGTTTTTGCGCTCTTCAATGGTGCCTACATTAAGGATGAATCTTTCGGGAAGGCTGTATTTTTTCTTTACAGACTGAATAAAGTCTTCAGGCTGCTGCTCCTTGAATGCCTGATGGCAGCCCTGGTACACCACTTCGATTTTATGTTCCGGAACTTTCAAAAAATGGATGATATCCTGTTTCGTCTTCTCGGAAATCGCAATGATTCTGTCTGCAGCATTCGCTGCTTTCTTAAACTTCCAGAGATGGATCTTACGGTCGAAAAAAGAATAATACTGAGGATATCGCAGGAAGATCAGGTCATGAATGGTCACTACCTTTTTGATAGGCCTGCTGGTCCACTTTAAAGGCAATTCACCCGACAATCCATGGAAAATATCAGCATGCTGGTCCTGTGCATCCTTCCCCATTTTAAGCTGTCTTGACAAACTTCCTTTAGAGGTTTCCACAAACCGGACATCAGGCCGATCAAGGATATCTTGGCCTCTTTGAGATTTATTCTTATTGAGGAGCAGGTATTCATTTTCAGGAAAATATTCAGCTAATATCCGGACCAGATCGCGGGAATAATTTCCCAGTCCTGAAGTATTGTGGAAAAACCTTTTGGCATCGTAAGCTATCTTCATAATCCCATCTGTTTTTGAAATTCCCTGAACGTCCCGAAGGTATGATTATTTTGCTTAAGCCATACAATAAAATCCTCAAAACGATTTACCATATCCAGCCCTGAATTTTTAACCGTAAATCCCGGTAGTTTGTAAGCTTCATCCTTGATTTCAGCGAATTCCCACGGATGGAAATACACATTGAGATATCGGTCTTTTTTAAGCGTATCTGAAGCCAGTTTTTTATATAATGTTAACGGGAAGTTATGGAAACTCAGCCAGAAAAGCGGAATCCTGAAATTTGGCGAAACCGAGGCAGGAACCTGGGTAACCTTCCCTTCCTTAAAATAGGTTCTTGAAACTTTCAGATTATTATATCTTCCCGGAAGAAATGTAGGGTTAACGGATGAATTGTAAGAATAACCCGCCTCTTCCACGGCATTTTGGCTTACCGGCATCATGCGCGGCATCCTCAAACCGGTAACCTGGGTAGAAAACAGTTCCTCCAGCCTGTCTTTGGATTCCTTAAGGTGTTTTTCCTCAAACTCGGAGTGGAACCAGGTGTGGGAAGCCAGTTCATGTCCCTCATCCAGCAATCTTTCAATTAATGGCTTACTGTGTTCCGCAAAAACAACGGTAGAAAAGAAAGTGGCTCTTACCTGGTGTTTTTTAAGGAGATCTAAAATTCTTCCGAGTCCGGTCTGGGAAACGGATATCTGTCTGTCGAAGGGAATTTCACCCTGATATTCCAATGGCATATCAAATTCTTCGATGTCAAAACTCAATAAAACCATGTTAAAATTTTTTGTTTTTGATGATGTAATTAGGGCGGTCTTTTACCTGTTTAAAAATTTTCCCCAAATAGATCCCTATAATGCCTAAGATAATCAATTGTAATCCGCCAAAAAAAACGATGGTCATTATCAATGATGCCCAACCTGAAATTTCTGTTCTGGCAACAAAGGAATAGATGACGTACAGTACATACCCGATTACAGAAATCCCGGAAAAAAGAAATCCCAGATAAGCTGCAATATACAATGGTTTGACGCTGAAAGCCGTAATCCCCGTAAAGGCAAAGGTGATCATCTTTTTAAGGTTGTAACTGCTCTGTCCGGAAAGCCGCTCGTTGGCAGTAAATTCAATTCCGGTCTGCTTAAAGCCCATCCAGCTGGTCAGTCCCCTTAAAAACAGATCGTCTTCATTGAAGTTCCTCATCACCTCCACCGCATTGGCATCCAGCAGCCTGAAATCAGAGCCGCCGCCTTTAGTAAGGTCTACATCGGAAAGTCCGGACAGGATTTTATAGAAAAAATCGGAGGTCTTGCGTTTAAAATAAGAGATCTGCTTAGGATATGTCCTGATCGTGTACACCACATCATACCCCTCTTCCCATTTCCTGATCATTTCCGGGATAAGTTCCGGCGGATGCTGAAGATCGCCGTCCATAGAGATGACAGCATTGCCGTGGGCATGGTCCATCCCCGCTTTCACAGCAGGCTGATGACCGAAATTCCGTGAAAATTCTATAAACTTCACTTCAGCAGGATACTGCCGTGAAAGTTCCTCAAGCTGCTCCTGTGTATTGTCCCGACTGCCATCATTAACGAAAATGATTTCAAAATCATAATTCCTGAGCCCCGAAAATACGTCCTGTATTTTCCGGTGGATCATAGCAACATTTCCTTCTTCGTTGTAGGCAGGAATAACGATGGAAATTTTCTTCATATTAAGAATTCAGACTGTAGTTTTTTTCAAAATCTTTGGTCAGGAGCTCATAAACAACCCTTAGCCAAACGATAATGCAAGGTACAGCTTTTAAAGAATATTTTTTGATATAATTCAGCCTGATATTTTTCGGAAACAGGTCTGAGGTAGAAAAACAGGTAAAAATAATCACAAAAACGAGCAGGGCTATAATCCACGGACTCCTCTCCTTCTGAAGAAAAAACCAGACCATAACTCCCGTTACAGCAATGATATACGTAGGAGACTCGGAACTTGAGCTGAAAAGCACCAGGAACAAGAGTGTAGAAGCAAGGATCATCAACTGGAACGCATAGTTTTTGTACTGGCTGATCCGTAAGTACGGAGCAGCGAAAAGGGGCAATCCGAAAGCAAGGAATACCAGGTTGGAAATAGAAGCATCTCCAAGGATCCTCCTGAAGAAGCCCATCAGGGAAATATCCTGCATATTGCCTAAAACCTGGTTTTCATTGTTTTTTTCAACGATGGAATGGAACCAGTCTGCATAACTCTGGATAACAAACTGCGGGCTTGAATACGCCATCGGCAACACAAAAAACAATCCCGCAATCAACAGTCCGGCGAGGATAAATCTGATTTTATTTTTAATGAAGAAAAACTGTGACAACCCTACGATACCATATATTTTAACAAAAACCCCTATCATGATCGCTGTAGCAGATTGCACTTCTTTCCTTTCATAGATAAAAATTGCGGAAAGCATCAACAGCCCGGTAAGCGCTACATTGAACTGCAGGCTTAACGCCGCTGTGATGTATTCCTGAAGGCAGAGCAATGCAAACAGGGCTTTTTTAGGATCGGAAAGCGGTAACCTGTGAATGGCATAGACAAAAATAAATGTATTGGCCAGGTTCCAAAGCGTAATACCGAGCCAGTCCGGCATTACTGCAAACGGAGCAATCAGCAGGCTGAAAAATACCCCGTAATGGTTCAGGTCAAAGTACAGGTCCGGATAGTGGATGAACAGGTTTTTACCATGAAGGGTATTAAAAAAAACGTTCTTAAAAATCAGGTAATTGTTGATCGCATAATTTCCACGGAAATACTTGGAAATAGCCGTAACCACGGATATAATAAGATAAACCCCAAATATATATTTAGGGTTTAGGATTATTTTTAAAAATTTCTCTTTCAAGATCGTAGATATTGGTGGTATTGAATTAAACCGCTACATTATTCTCTCTCAAAGCGTCATTCAGGGAAGTCTTCTTATCTGTAGACTCTTTTCTTTTTCCGATGATCAGTGCACATGGCACCTGATATTCTCCGGCAGGATACTGTTTGGTATAGCTTCCAGGGATCACTACGGAACGGGCCGGAACCCTTCCCTTGATTTCAATCGGTTCATCACCGGTAACGTCAATAATTTTCGTTGATGCAGTAAGCACTACATTCGCCCCCAAAACAGCTTCTTTTTCTACATGAACGCCTTCTACAACGATACATCTTGAACCAATGAAACAATCATCTTCAATAATTACCGGAGCTGCCTGTAAAGGTTCGAGAACACCACCGATTCCAACGCCGCCGCTCAGGTGAACGTTTTTACCGATCTGTGCACAGCTTCCTACGGTTGCCCAGGTATCTACCATGGTTCCGGAATCTACATAAGCACCGATATTCACGTAAGAAGGCATCATAATTACCCCGGGAGCAATGTATGCACCTTCCCTGGCTATTGCATGCGGTACAACCCTCACCCCTTTTTCAGCATAGTTTCTCTTCAAAGGCATTTTGTCATGGAATTCAAAAGGGCCTACCTCTATCGTTTCCATTTTCTGGATCGGGAAATACATTACGACTGCTTTCTTAACCCATTCATTGACCTGCCATCCGTTTTCCGTAGGCTCGGCCGTACGAAGCTCTCCTTTGTCTACCAGAGCAATAACTTCCCTGATAGCTTTCTGACTGTCTTCATTTTGTAATAAGTCCCTGTTGTCCCAGATATTTTCAATAGTTTGTTGTAACGACATGTTTCTAGTATATATTAAAAAATTATGCGCCCAAAGATACAAAAAAGTTCAGCAAAATATTTTCACTGCTGCGGTATTTGGAAAGTATGGGTTTATTGAGCCCTGTCAAGGTTTTGAACCGTTCTTCCTATTCTACAAAACCCTTTGAGCATGCAGATAAGCCTTATTCCAGTATTTTTCGTTCAGGGAAGAAATAATGACCCCTTTGCTGGTGGAAGAATGGATGAACTTTACTTCTCCGTCCTTGCCAATATCGTGAACTATCCCCACATGGGAAACCCGGTTCCCTCCCGCAGTGGCAAAGAACAGCAAATCACCGGGCTTTACATCACGGATGTCGATTTTTTTTCCGGTTTCGGATTGGTCTGCAGATCTTCTGGGAAGCTTATAGTCATTTTCTTCAAAGACTTTAAGGGCAAGTCCGGAACAGTCGAATCCGGACGAAGTATCGCCTCCGAACTTGTAAGGAGCACCGAGATACTTTTCTGCATCTCTCAGCAATTCGGCAACAGATTGGGGAATTTTACCGCTGAAATCAGAATTCAGAGTTCTCAACTCTTCCGATTTCGATACGGTTACGGTGTATTTTTTTCTTTTTACGGGCATATTTTTAGAACTCCCGCATGAAACAGCCAGTACAGAGGCGATCATGAGAACGCTCATATGCTGTATGGTCAGTTTTTTTTTACTCCATCTGAATTCCATATATGATCTTGTTATTTATTCCGCAAACGGTTATTACAAATATAAAATTTTAAATTTGAATTGTAGAGTAACCAATAATCAAGTTAATTTCAGGATCTGCGGTTTGAAATTCAGAAGCGTTCAAGTAAGCGCAATATGATTGAAATGCATAAAAAAAAGCCTCATGATGATGAGGCCTTATGATGTTCAATTTTATTATTTATCCTTTTTTCCGGTCCAGTCACCAGCCCTGTCCGGGTTTGGTACTGAATTTCTCCATGTACCACTTGCGTTCTTATCTCTTCCTAAGTTTCCTCTGAATTCACCGTCTGAAGGCAGTCCTACTGAGGCACTCAGTTCACCGGACTCTGTAAGATGCCCTGAAATATTGTAATTTTCATTATTCTGATCAGAATGCATGGTTCCGGTAACTTTTCCATCGGTAGCGACAACAATATTCCAGGTTCCTTTATCATTTCCGGTATAGCTTCCGGACCAGGTTCCTATGAAGTCATAAATCGTATCATCATCTGAGCTGCAGCTGAATAAGGTAAAAGCAGTTAAAAAGAGTAAAAACAGTTTCTTCATAGAGGGTTACATTTTTTATTACTGAGTGGTTTAGATTTTAAGCTTCTACAGTAATGAGTTTGTTGATATTACATTTGCCTAATCACCGATATGGATCATAATTGTAAGGCCGGATAGCCCGGAATCATTCACAATCGCGTTAAACGGCGTAAATATAGGGATATTTTTTAATTTGAGAAATTTTATCTTAAAACTTATTTTCTTTTTTAGATTCGTATTTTTTTCTTCGTGTATGATTATAATAATATAGAAATCGAATGATCTTTTTACAATTTGATTTTTAAAAAAAAATTTTGGAATGATCAATAAAGTTTAAGACAAAATGACTGACACCAATCCACAATTTAAAGAAAAGATAATTAAAAATTAATCAGTCACGATTTGCCAGAATAAGAATCAAACCAGTACAATACAAAGCCGAAGATGCAGAAAGGCAATTGCAGCTCAGAAAAAATTATTCATTCGCATAGCTTTGCTGAAAATAGTCAGGTATAATCAATCCAGGACTATTTTAGCTGACATTTAAGGTATGATAAACATTGGTATTCATTCAGGTAATATTTTAAGATTAAAATGAAAATCATGGATTGCTTTTCTGCTCTTTCCTCTCTCATACATTTTCAATTCATAAAATATTTATGCGCACACATCTGCAATGGTACATGTAATGAGTACGTTGTGAAAAACAGGGACATAATCCTTTTTAAAGAAAACCAGGAGAACCACACACGCTGCTGCATCAAAAACCTTACAATGTTCAAAAATACTTACCTCTCTCAATTACATTCACCCTTCAATACTAATTAAACACTATATCTTATACCATGAATTTTAAGAATATCCATATCGGAAACCTGATCGAAAAAAAAGCTGCTGAAAAAGAAATAGAAATATCCCGGATATGCAAATTCATCGGCTGTACGGAAGATCAGGTCTCTGAAATGTATCAGATACGATCGCTGGATACTGAGCTCCTCCTGCGATGGAGTAAACTTCTGGAATACGATTTTTTCCGGCTTTATACCCAGCATATGATTCTCTATGCACCTCCGGCATCAGATGAAAATAAGTCTGCGCTCAACAGGTCTTCCAGCCTTCCGGTTTTCAGAAAGAATATCTATACAAAGGAAATCATTGATTTTATCCTGGAACTGATCACAATGGGTGAGAAAACCATACCTGAGATTATACAACAATACAGAATTCCCAGAGCCACAATATATAAATGGATCAGTAAATACCATAAAAAAAGCTGATACAACGAATGCAAAGCCGGATTATAAAAAAAATATCCTGATAAAGCTTGCCAATGCAGGACGATATTCATGAAAAAAGTCATCAGTATTATGAATGTTATCAAACTTGACCGGATAATCAGCGGTGCAAAGAGCAGAACCGACTCTCATCTTGACCAGAAGCTTAAATCTTATGATCAAAAAACTATTTTAGAAATCCTGGAGTACCAGAAAAAGAACGGGCTGAACAACAGCTAGCTGGCCAGGCATTTTAAGCTGAGCAGAAATACGGTAACAAAATGGAAAATACTTTTTTGTTTCTGATTTATCTCAGCCACTCATTTACAGAGATAACATCGGCCTGTCTTGGGAAAATTTTGTTTATCAGTACGCTGTGCACCTCTTCGTCACCATCTTTACAGCAATCTCTAATCACAGTAAGCTGATAATCCTTATCTGAAGCCTCTCTTATTGTAGACAAAACAACTCCGCTGGTGGAGACCCCGGTCACTACCAGATGTTGAATATCCAATCCACGCAGAACAATTTCAAGGTCACTTCCCGTAAAAGCACTGAATCTTTTTTTAGCAATAATAATATCATGTTCTTCAGGAGTGAGTTCCGGATGTATTGTTGCCCATTCTTTCATGTCAAGATCTGCCATACGGGTCTTCATAGCCGAAAATGCTTTATTGTTCGCACTGATCTCCGGCATTCCCTTTCTGAAGTTTACAGTGATATAAATTACGGGAATCTGATGGTTTCTTGCGGCTTGAATAGCCTTTTTAATGTTAGATACCAATTCTTGTGTATCAGGTAAGGTACTTAATATTGATGACTGCATATCCATCACCAATAGGGCTGTGTTTTTCATTGTATTATATTTTATTGATAAATTGTTCTTCAGATTTTTCTAATAATTCTTCGTCGACGGCTTTTGTTTTCTTATTTTTAAATAATAAATTCCAAAATACGACAGCAATTACAATTCCTGCAATACCTTCCAGCAATAAGGTTGTGGGAGCGCCTATCCTCTCTGAAACAAACCCGATCAGCACACTTCCCAAAGGCAGCATTCCAAATATAGCAGTCAGCAGGATGCTTATAGCTCTTGAACGCATTTCAGGGATGACTTCAGATTGCACAATGATATTGCAGGTGGTAAATTGAGCAACGCCTCCCAATCCCGTTAGCGCAGCAAAAAACATAGACCAGTAAAAGTTTGTGGTATATGAAAAGAGGATCAGTCCGATACTCAGGATCATTGTACTCAGGATGAGGATATTCCTCATGGAGGCACCTTTCTTTAACGAAGCAAGAAATACCGTTCCCAGAACAGCCCCGATACCAATAAAACTTGAGATATAGCCAAATGTTTTAGCATCACCTTTAAAAATCTCCTTTGCATACACCGGAATTAAAGTGTCATAAGGTAAGATCAGTAATCCTGTAATACTCAGCATAATGATTACCATACTGATGGAAGGCTCTTTTCTTAGATACCTGAAGCCTTCTGCCAATTCTGTAAAAGTTCCTTTTTTGGTTTGCTTTTTAGGTATGACAGTTATTTTCATCAGTGAAATGGAAGCCATGACGGCTGCAAAGCTTGCAGCATTGATCAGAAAACATGCTCCTGCACCGAATTTCTGAAGGATAATTCCCGATAAAGCGGGACCAGCTAACTTTGCGATACTCGCCATTGCCGCACTCAGTGAAAGCGCACTCGGAAGGTCTTCATCATCTGTTACAACTTCATTGATCATTGCCTGGCGCGCAGGAACATCGTAAGCATTAATAATGCCCAGAAAGACACTTAATATAATAAAGCTCCAGATATTCTGGTGTCCGGTCATGACCAGAAAGGCCAGCAGAGATGCCTGGATTAATGACAAAATCTGAGTGATCTGTATAATTCTATACCGGTTATACCGGTCTGCTGCAACCCCTCCGAAAGCTGAAAATAAAAAAGACGGAAACTGCTCCGCAAAAATGGTCAGCCCCAGCATGAATGCAGACTGCGTCATGCTGTATACAACCCATACTACTGCTGTACGCTGCATCCATGTCCCAAACTGCGATACAGAACGTCCAAAAAAGTACAATGTATAATTCGTACTTCTGAACGCCCGGAATGTACTGATATTACTTAATTTGTTCATGTTTTAAATTAAACTTTTTGACATATTACGTTAAAATGTCAAAATTTAAATAAAAAATTTTACTTGATATATTTAATAACCATTGATGTCAAAGTGTTTACTGTAGTATTTAAACTTTCAAAACTTTTCTTTAGGCCAAATTCACGCCTGATACCTCTGATACTGCTCTGCAGAATAAAAATAATGGTTTCCTGTTCGTCAACAGAGACTGCCGGGATTTCATGGTTGCTGATACTTGTAGAAAATAAATTGAGCAAAAGACTTCTCTCTGCTTCCATCATTCGGTTGTGGGCATCGGTCATGTGCTTTGACTTTTCTTCATGATCCATTCCCGCTTCTATAGCTCTGAAGAATGAAGACCTTTCTTCCGATGTTTTAATTTTAGAAAGACAAAACTCCTCAATTTTTTCTTTGAACGTGTTTCTCTTCTTCATATTGGCATCAATCTCTGAAATAACTCCCCTGATCAGATTGGCCAGAACTGCCTGGAAAACCTCCTCACGGTTTTTATAATAATAATAAATAGATGTTCTGCTTTTGCCAACCGCTTTGGAAATATCATCCATCGTTACTTTCTTCAAACCATACTTCAGATACAGTCCTGAAGCGGTTTCCAGGATTTGCTGTGAAAGTTGGTCTTGTTCGGTTTGAGATGACATTGTCTGAATTGTGGATACAAAAATACAACATTTTGACGAAAAAACAAATTTTGTCAAAATGTTGTATTGCTATAAGAATTAATTTTTATGTATGATTCTTAGGGATTGGCTTTAACAGCATTATACATCATAGAATCTTTCTGTTGATTGGTATAATCGTATTTGTAATGGTAAAATGATGATTCCCAGTCGCCGTATCCTACGTTGGGTATCATAATGAATCTCTTACCAAAATCATCAGCGGAGCTCTTCACGGCTGCTGAACGCTCAGCTTCTGATTTGTTATCAAACAGGCTGGAAAAGTCAGCTAGATTGTCACCTAACAGCAGAACAATATTGTAATCTTTGGCAATATCTTTTCTTCGGTTCTCCTTACTGCTTTCTTTAGTACGAAGGATAAGATTGGAGTCGCTTTGAAGCGGGAAATTGTATTTTTTTAAATTCTTTACTGTTCCTGCCCGTTCCTGTTCTTTGCGGTTGGTCACATAAAAAACCTGGACACCTTTGCCTGCTGCATACTGATAAAATTCCTGAGAGCCTGTAAGAGGGGTCGCATTGCCTTTTGCAGTCCATTCTTCCCATGTTGCCTGATCATATCCTTTGCCTATTTTTGAGCGCTCAACGGCATAATAGGAATTATCTAGGAAAGTCTCATCAATATCCGAAACAATAGCCAGAGGCTTGTCCGATTTCCTTGCCAAAGCTTCGTCCAGGCGAAGTTTTGCAATATTATATGCCTGAAGGCAAAGTGCCTCATATTCTGCCGCTCGCTGCTGATAAAATGCACTATAAATTTTTCCATGAAGTCCAAGATTTTGATACGGTGTATCCTGGATGGAAGCTTTTGAAACCGGTGTTGCCGTTTTGCATGATGTCAGTGCAAATAGGCTGCCTGCAATAATGAAGGTAAGATTTTTCATTGGAATAAAATAGTAAGCAAATTTAGGATAATTTGATTTTAGGGCAAATATTTTCTGATTGTGGATGTTTTTGGAACCAGATAAAAATAAAAAAGACTCACTATTTATAGTCAGCCTTATGGTGAGCGCGAAAAGATTCGAACTTTTGACAGTCCCGATTAAAACCGGGATGCTCGATTTTTGGATCAATCTCAAAAGTTGGGGGAAGTTTTGTAGATGTATCTTGTATAATGATGAACAATCACGCAAATATTATCTGGGTATCTGAGCTTAATTTTAAACCTGATCAACCTGGGTTTATTCAATACAAAAAGAGTTGCAGATGAATATCATGCAACTCTTTATTATTAATGTGGAGAATACGGGGATCGAACCCGTCACCTTTAGACTGCCAGTCTAACGCTCTAGCCAGATGAGCTAATTCCCCAACTTTCTTAAAGCGGTACAAAAGTAAGTATTTAAACTGCATCTTCAAACAATTTTTCACTTTTTTATCACTTTTTTTTAAACTATTTTCTTATGGTCATCCTGCATTAAAATCTTTTTAAATAAAAGTGTGAAATCTATATTCAGTAATCCACTGGCAATCAAATAAGTTAAGTTTCTTTTTTTATTTTCAATGCTCTCTGGTAAAAAGACTGTTCAGCAATTTTTTCTTCTGCTTCAATAATCGCTTGCAGAAGATTGTTTTTATTATCTGCAATTTCGCCAAGTACTTTTGACATCAGTTCCCAGACCGGCTGCATCTTTTCAATCAGCTGGACGCCTTTCGGAGCCAGTACAATCAATCTTTTGCGCTCATCCTGTTTGTCTTTTCTGGATTGAATAAACTTTTGTTTTTCAAGTTCTTTCAGTAAGCTGATGGTAGATGGATGGGTATACCCTATTTCATTGGCAATTTCCACAACACTCATTATATTTTTATGATGGAGCGTAAAAATCACAGGGAACCACTTCGGTTCAAAATCGATATCAAAAGACTGATAGATCATAGCCCCATCTTTTCTCAATTGCTCACTAAGGCGCTGCAGCCTTGTAGATATAGCCAGAATGCCGGATTTATCTATTATATTCATACTATTGGTTTACATCTAAATAATAAAAAACATTATCTGCATTCATCAATGGAAATCGGGGCGGCAGATCTTCCTTTTTAATCTCTACAAAATAATTGCGTTCATAAAAACGCATGGCTGCCTTTAATATATTAACGGTTCCTAAATATATCTTTTCTATACCATTATTTCGACAAAAAAAAATTAAAACTTCTAGAAGCTTCTGTGCAATATTAAGCTCTTTTCCCCTGAATTCCTTTTTTACGAACATTTTTCTCACTGCTCCTGCTCTTGCATCAAATTTAACCAAAGCTATTGAACCTACAAGTTCACCGTCTACAAAAGCTCCCCAGAAATTTCCTCCTGATTCTATATAAAAAATCTCAATTTCTTTAAGATCCGGTTGATCTTCTATCGTGATGGGTACATTAAATTCTTTTTGCTGTATGGTAAGAATTAAGTTGATCAGTTCTTCAGAATAAGTGTTATCTAACTGTTGTATGCCCATTTTCATATGCGTGTTTATTTATGATCAAAACTACGTAGTTTACTACATATATACGAAATGTTTTTTGCATTTTATAAAAAATTTAACACTCGATACCCAATCTTCAGCAACAAAAAACGTATGCCATTTCTGACATACGTTATTATTTTATGGTTTAATTTTTATTTCCATCCTCCGCCAAGAGCCTGGTACAGCTCAACGGCAGCCTTCATTTTGCTGTATTCCGCATTGGCAATATTCAGTTCCGCATTTAAGGAATTGACACTTGCATTCAATACTTCCAGATAGTTGGCCATACCGTAGTTAACCAGTTCCTGGGAATACTCCACTGAGTTTTTATATGCATTCAGTTCTTTCTGCTTCAATTCAATGTAAGAATCCTGTACAGAGAATACACGGATGGCATCAGAAACTTCTTTACCGGCAGTAAGAACCGCCTTTCTGAAGTTCAGGTAAGCGCTTTCCTGATTGGCCAGGCTCACTTCATAATTGGTTTTGATCTGCCTTCTGTTCAGAATCGGTTGTGCCAGTCCCGTAACGATATTAGCAAACAGTGAATTGACACTGAAAAGATGGTCAATATCCACTGACTGTAATCCACCGCTTCCAGTAATCTTTAATGTAGGATAAAACTGGGCTTTTGCAGAATTGGTCAGTTCAAAAGCATTGATCAGATTATATTCTGCTCTCATAACATCCGGACGGTTAGCCAGGAGCTGGGCAGGATATCCCAGTTTCAGGTCAATCGGCAGCTTCTGGCTTTCCAGCGTTGATCTGGCTATGGATTGAGAAGGTTCACCCATCAGAAGGCTCATGGTATTTTCCAGCAGCTGTATCTGCGTATCAATATCAATCAGCAGAGATTGGGCATTGAAAACCAGGGCTTCACTTTGCTGTACGGCCACTTCCGTTAAAGTTCCGGCTTCTTTCAGTGCCCTGGTGGTTTCCAGATTTTTCTCCCTTAAGGCAATGGTTTCGGTAATAATCTTTTTCTGGGCATCATACGTCAGCAATTGATAGTATGAAGTGGCAATAGAAGCGACCAACTCACTCTTAACGGCTTTATGGGCCGCTACGGTTCCCAGATAGGTGGCCAGCTGCGCTTTTTCCTGTGCTTTCAGTTTGCCCCAGATATCCGCTTCCCAACCAATGGTTGCTGTGATATCAAACTGGTTGATGTATCTTCTTTCCCCGATGATCTGCCCGAACTGGGTATTGATAGATTGGGTCTGGAAGGTATAGTTAGGGCCTACCGACAGGGTGGGCTGATAAGCTGCTTTGCTTTGCCTTAGGTAAGATTCTGCGGAAGCTATATTCTGAAGGGCAATCCTGATGTCCAGGTTATTTTGTAGGGCTTTTGTAATATGTCCCTGAAGTATGGGATCCGTAAAGATATCCTTCCATGGAATATTGGCGACATTGGTACTGTCCGAGGACAGCATATCGGTACGGTATAACTTTTCATCAACCACATTTTTGGGCCTTTCGTACTCCCGTCTTGCCATACACGATGCCACGGTTCCCAGGATGATTGCTGAAAAAGTTATTCCTTTTATAATGTTTAATACACTTTTCATGATAAAAAATTACACGTTGTGAAACCGGAAACTGCAGCCTTAATTTCAGCTTGCAGTTTCCGAGTTAATTTTTATTCTGCTAAACTGATCTCTTCTTTTTTGATAGGTTTTACCTTTTCCTGCAGGGTCTGGAAGATCACAAAGAGCACAGGGATCACAAATAGTCCTAAGACTGTTCCGATCAGCAACCCGATCGCTGCTCCCGTGGCAATAGACCTGTTTCCTACGGCTCCGATTCCGCTTGCCAGTACCAGCGGCAATAATCCGAAGATAAAAGCAAATGAAGTCATCAGGATCGGTCTAAGCCTTGCCTTCGCTGCATTGATAGCGGCCATAACGATGCTTTCACCATGGTGCCTTCTCTGGATGGCAAATTCCACAATCAGGATGGCATTTTTAGCCAATAACCCTACCAGCATGATGAGGGCGATCTGGAAATAGATATTGTTTTCAAGTCCCATGATCTTCTGTCCGAAATACGCTCCCATTACCCCCAGCGGAAGTGAAATCACAACAACCAGCGGAAGGATGTAACTTTCATACTGTGCAGAAAGGATAAAATAGACGAAGATCAGACTTAAAGCAAAAATCAGAACGGTCTGGGAACCTGATGCCAATTCTTCCCTTGATAAACCGGTGAACTCTACCCCATAATTCTGGTTAAGCGATTCACTGGCTACCTGCTGTACCGCAGCAATGGCATCTCCGGAACTGTAACCGGCTGAGTTGGCTCCGGTAATTTTTACTGATGTAAACAGATTATAGCGGCTCACCGACTGCGGTCCATAAGCTTTGGTAAGGGTTACGAACTGGGAGATTGGTGACATGACTCCTGATCCTGTCCTCACGTACAATTCATTAAGGTTGTCAATGCTCTTCCTGTTTTCGGGAAGCGCTTGTATCATTACCCTGAACTGCTTTCCGTATTTGGTGAAGTCGGCACTGTAGATCCCTCCGATATATCCCTGCATGGTACTTAAGATATCACTCACGGATACGCCAAGCTGTTTCGCCAAAGGAACATTGATCTCCATCTGGTATTGAGGATATTTGGTATTAAAGGAAGTCTGGGCAAATTCAATTTCGGGCCTCTGCATCAGTTTCCCGATAAACTCATTGGTTTTATTGTCCAGGTCAGTATATTCACCTCCCGATTTATCCAGAAGCACCATCTCGAAACCGGCACTGCTCCCGAATCCGGGTACACTTGGCGGCTGGAAGAATACGATTTTCGCATCCGGCACTTTTCCGGAAATGCCGAAAAGCTTTTTGGTAATATCTTCAGAATTCAGTCCGTCTTTTTTACGGTCTTCAAAAGGTTTCAGCTTAATAAAGGCAAGACCGTTGTTGCTTCCGTTTCCGGATAAAAACCCTCTTCCGGTAGAAATCGTAACATTCTGTACACCCGGAATCTGTAAGGCATTTTTCTGAAGGGTCTTCAATGCATTATAAGTCCTTTCCATAGAGGCTCCCGGAGGAAGCTGAACATCGGTAAAGATGATTCCACGGTCTTCTGTAGGTACAAATCCCTTCTTCATGGTAGATGCTGCCCAGTACAGAATTCCTCCCGTGATGGCAAATATAATCAGGGTTACCCATTTATGTCTCAGGAGGAAAACAAATCCTCTACCATAACGTTCGGTCGTTGTTCTGAATGCAAGATTGAACTTATAGAAGAACTTCTGAAGGAAATTGAGTTCTTTATATTCTGCATGATGGTGTTCATTCGGTTTCAGGAAAAGAGAACACAATACCGGGCTCAGCGTCAAAGCATTCACAGCAGAAATAACAATCGCTACAATCAATGTAACCCCGAACTGTTGGTAAAATACACCGGTAGGCCCTGTAATGAATGTCACCGGAATAAATACAGATGCCATTACCAGGGTGATTGAGATGATAGCTCCTGTAATTTCATTCATGGCCTCCACCGTTGCTTTTTTGGCATCGGGGATTCCGTGCTCCATTTTGGCATGGACCGCCTCGACGACGACAATCGCATCATCCACCACAATACCAATTGCAAGAACCAACGCAAACAGCGTCAATAGGTTCAGGGAATACCCGAAGAGATTCAGGAAAAAGAATGCCCCTACAATGGATACCGGAACGGCAATCGCCGGAATCAAGGTAGATCTGAAATCCTGAAGGAAAATGAATACTACAATAAATACGAGGATAAATGCCTCGATCAGGGTATGCACCACTTTTTCAATAGACGCTTCAAGGAATTCGTTTGTATCGAAGTTATAGGTATATTTAATTCCCTGTGGAAATGTACTTTCCGCAGACTTCAGATAAGTTTTGATGTTTTTGATGATCTCCTGGGCATTGGATCCAGGAGTCTGGAAGATCCCCATACTGATGGAAGGATAATTTCCGTTTTCTCCGATCCCGGAGTATGAAAGGCCTGCCAGTTCTACCTTCGCTACATCTTTCAGCATCAGGTTCTGCCCGTCACTCAAAGATTTGATGATGATATTGTCATACTGTTCCTTTTCGTTGAATTTCCCTACATACTTAATGATATATTCAAAAGAGCTTCCGCTGTTCTGTCCTATAGAACCTGCTGCTGCTTCCCGGCTCTGCTCATTGATGGCATTGGTTACGTCGGTAGGCGTTACTCCGTAGGCAGCCATTTTCGCAGGATCAAGCCAGACCCTCATGGAATAATTTTTACCCCCGAAAACGTTGGCATCTCCTACCCCGTTAATCCTTTTAAGACTAGGGATTACATTAATATTCAGAAAGTTCTGGAGATAAACATCATCCAGGTCTTTGTTCTCAGAATAAAAAGACATGTACATCAGGGCACTCGTCTGCTGTTTCTGGGTTACCACCCCGGAACGCGTTACCTCACTCGGCAGCAAAGGGGTTGCCCTGGCTACCCGGTTTTGTACGTTTACAGCTGCAATATCCGGATCAATTCCCTGTTTAAAGAAAATCTGAATGTTGGCAGATCCGTCGTTTCCGGCAGAAGAAGTAATATAATCCATCCCTTCCACACCATTGATCTGTTCTTCCAGGGGTACTACTACACTCTTCATCACCGTTTCCGCGTTAGCTCCGGTATAGTTTGCCGTTACACTTACGGTAGGCGGTGCAATATCCGGATACTGCGTAACCGGCAGCGAGACTAGTCCCAAAATACCGAGTATCACAATGAGGATGGATATTACGGTAGATAAGACCGGTCTGTTGATAAAATTCTTAATCATCTTAAAATTTCGGTTTAATTGATTGAACAAGGCTATCCATCTTCACAGGCTGCTTTTTAATGGCCGTTCCCGGCTTCAGTGAGCCGATACCGGAAGCCACTACCGTTTCGCCTTTATTAAGTCCTGACCGGATCAGGGCAAGATTGTCTATCCTCTCAATGACGTTTACAACAACATTTCTGGCAGTATCTCCTTTATCCACTTTATAAGCGTAAACGATTCCCTGCTGCTCATACGTAGCACTTTCCGGGATGACCAGGACGTTATCGTAACGTTCAGGGAAGCGTATCGTTCCGCTGTTTCCGTTACTCAGCAGCTTTTGTGCATTGGTAAAGGCTACCCTGAACTGGATTGTTCCGGTAGTTGGGTCTATCTGCCCGGTAATGGCTTCAATCCTTCCCTTTTCAGGATAGAGGCTTCCATTCGCCAACTGCAGTTCAACCATCGGCAGGTTTTTAATTTTTTCTTTCATGCTTGCACCCGGCGCTTTCTCAAGAAAATCAAAGTACTCCTTTTCATTCATGGAGAAATAAGCGAAGATTCCTGATGTATCTGAAATGGTAGTGATCGGAGTCTGATCAGAAGGTCCTACCAGGCTTCCTACTTTAAGCGGAAGTTTTCCTACAACCCCTGAAATAGGGGCCCGGATAATGGAATATTCAATATTGGCTTCAACCCCTTTGTATGTAGCGGTAGCCTGCTGCTTTGCCGCAACAGCCTGTTGCAGTTCTGCCTGTGCACGGGATAAGTTAGCCTGTGCCGTCTGCAGCTGTACATTGCTGATGATATTTTTAGCAACAAGCGGCTTCAGCTTATTTACTTCCACCTGGGAAGCATTTACAGCAGCCTGAGCGGCAGCTATATTGGACTGAGCAGCACCAATCCCTGCTTTTGCTGCAGCAGCATTCTCATTGAGTATATTGGTTTCCAGGCGGAACAAAGGCTGCCCCTTAGTCACATATTGCCCTTCATCTACCAGCACCTGAGTAATATACCCCTGTATTTTTGCCCTTACATCATTATTGATCCTTCCCTGGATGGTAGCTGGGAAAGTCTGGTAACCCACAATGTTTTTAGTCTCTACAGAAACAACAGGATAAGGTTTCGGCCCATCCTGTTTCGGTGCTTCTTTCTTACAAGCCGTCAACGACAGGGCTGCAACAGAAAGTATGAGTAACTTGTTATTCATTTTATAGTTTATTAAGAGATTCCTGAATATTTTTTATATTTTTATTGAGAAGTTTTTTGTATTCTTCTATTTTTTCGTCACACCGCTTGGGATAGCCCTGATTTTCTTTGAATCTGTCAAGTTCATCAAATAATTCCAGCTCATCATGCATCTTTTTGACGATTTTTTCAAACCTGATCTTTTTATACTGATCATTGATGAAAAAATATCGTTTCCTCTCATCCATTTTATTATGATCTATGATAAGTTCAGCATTCAGCAACAGTGAGATGTTAGTGGAAACAGAACTCTTGCTTGCAGATAATATGTCGACAAACTCATCAAAAGTTACACCTTCCTTATCAAAATCAAAAAGAAGGTATGCGTAAATCTTTGAAGCCAAGGGGGGTATATTAAAAACTGTCCCGTAGAATTTCACAGCATCCTGGAAAATCTTCTGATCAATTTCTATCCTTTTATCCATTTATAAAATTTCATCAAAAATATAAATTAGTTCGGAACAAAACGAACAAAGATAATAGAGTTTATGAATAGATGGTGTTTTATAAATTCAATTGCATTGTGCTTTAACCTTGCGGCTGTTAAGTAATCAATTTCTCATAAGCCTTGCGTATACCGCCGGCAAGACAGACTTCTCCACAGTAAGAATAGCCTTTGCTTTCCAGTATTTTCAGCATCGGGACATTATCGAAATTAGTATCAACCTTAATGCTCTGGATCTTATGAGACCTGGTAAAATCTTCAATATGATCAAAAAGTTTTTTTACCATTCCCTGTCCTGCAAAGCGCTCGTCAACACCTACCCTGTGCACTACCACAAATTCTCCCTCACTGAGCCATGCGCCATCAATAGTGCTGTATGCCGGTTCATCATTCAGGATGAGCGCGGTATATACAGCGACAACACCATCTACTGTCAATACATATCCGAATCCGTTGGCAATATCAGTTTCTACGGTACCCAGATTCGGATAGCCCTGTTGCCACTGACTGCTGCCATCTTTTTTACGCCTGGCAATGGCCTGCTGCAAAATATCCCAAATGATATGTTTATCTTCTTCCTGCGCCTGTCTCAATCTGATTTCCGGATGCATCATAATGTTATAATGTTTTTTAGAAGTGTTTCCTGGTTTTTATATTCTGACAGACTATTAACATGATGCTAATCTGAACGAAGAATGATTATGCCTTAGATTGCCATTCTGATCTATCATAATGTACTACGTGAGGAAACATTAAAAACCGAAAATTAACTAGATTAATTTTCGGTTCGAAGTAGTAAAATTTAAAATTATGAAATTGTTTTTAATGATTTACATTTTGCTGAAGATAAGCGTCAATGACATCAAATGCCTTTTTCTCATCTTCGAGGGCTACCAATAATTTCAATGATGTAGCGGTAGGGGTTGTAGTGAAAGTTAGGTAATTGTTTTCAACACTGTTTTTGATTTTTGCATCGTCCAATTTCGATTTTATAAGCTGGATTTCTGCCGGCTTATCGCTTTCAAAAACTGATACTCTTGTACTTCTTTCCATGTTTCTTTCCTTTTTGAGTATCTAAAAATACAATTTTATTTTTAAAATGACAAATCAGGGTTTTAAATTTTGTTCAAATTGCGTTCAATTTTATCAATGGCAAGATCAATTTCCGCAGGGGAAACATTCAGGTGCGGCCTGAAGCGGAGCGACTGTTCCCCACATCCTAAAATGATCATCCCATCCTTAAAAAGTTCATCTCTAAGAAGGTTTCTCTGCTCATGGGTGGGCAGGTCTATGGCACACATCAGCCCTCTTCCGCGTGCATTAGAAATGGTCTCGGGATGTTTACGGGCCAGTTCCTGTAACTTTTCCAGAAGGTATTCACCCACTGTCCGGGCATTGTCAATAAGGTTTTCCTTCTCAATAACCTCCATTACAAGCTGGAATCTGAGCATATCAATAAAATTTCCGCCGAATGTAGAATTAATCCTGGAACTTTCCCTGAAGACGTTATCCGGAACTTCATCAAATTTTTCACGGTTAGCCAGGATTCCGCATACCTGGGTTTTCTTTCCGAAAGAAATGATGTCCGGTTTGGCCGTGAAATGTTCAAATGCCCACATCTTGCCAGTAATTCCAATTCCTGTCTGCACTTCATCAAAAATCAGCAGGATCTCATTGTCATCGCACAGCTTCCTGAGCTCAGTAAAAAATTCATTCCTGAAATGATTGTCCCCTCCTTCAGCCTGGATCGGCTCAATGATCACACAGGCTACTTTATCCGGGTTGGAAAGGATAGCTTCTTCAATATGAAGCAGTGCCATTCTTTCATTTTTGATGGTTTCCTCCAGGTTTTCTTCCGTAATCGGGAAGCTGAGCTTCGGATTGAGGATCCTTGGCCAGTCAAACATCGGAAAGTATTGGTATTTTCTAGGATCAGCCGTGTTTGTAAGGCTTAAGGTATATCCGCTCCTTCCATGGAAGGCCTGCCTGAAATGGATGCATATTCCGGCTTCTGTCTGAAGACCCTTGGCAAAATTCTTACGGGTTTTCCAGTCGAAGCATGCTTTCATCGCATTTTCCACAGCCATGGTTCCGCCTTCAATGAAGAACGTATACTGCAGCTCTTCAGGGATAGCTACCCGCTCAAAAACTTCCAGGAACGTTGCATATTCTTCTGAATACACATCGGCCAGTGTAGGTTTATTGATGGCCATTTTTCCCAGCCATTCCGATTTTTCCATCAGGTAAGGATGATTGTATCCTATGGAAGCAGAGGCAAACATGGAAAACATGTCCAGATACTCACGGCCGGTAAGCTTATCAAACAGCCACGATCCGTGGGATTTTTCAATATCCATTACAAAATCGAAGCCATCTGCCAGTACGTGTTTTCCTACGGTTTCTTTTACTTTATTAGGATGTATATCAATGATTTGTTGCATTTTTTGTGATTTTAAATGATTAAAAATTCAGAAGTCCGGAATACCGCAGCAGATCATTTTACCTTCCGCAGCGGTTTATGTTTAGAAGTTTATAAATCAAATTTGATTCCCTGGGCCAAAGGAAGCTGAGCAGTGTAGTTGATGGTGTTGGTCTGCCTTCTCATATAATATTTCCAGACATCCGATCCGGATTCCCTTCCGCCACCTGTTTCTTTCTCGCCCCCAAATGCGCCTCCGATTTCAGCACCGGATGTACCGATATTGACGTTGGCAATTCCACAGTCGGAACCGGCATGGGAAAGAAAAAGTTCAGCCTCTCTGAGGTTCTGGGTCATGATTGCTGAAGATAATCCCTGAGGAACATCATTCTGGATGGCAATCGCTTCTTCCAGCGTGCTGTATTTAATCAGGTACAGGATCGGAGCAAATGTCTCATGCTGCACAATTTCGTATGAATTTTCCACTTCGGCAATACATGGTTTCACATAACAGCCCGATGCATACTCTTCTCCTTCCAGAACGGCACCCTCTACAACGAAGTTTCCGCCTTCCTGCTTACATTTTTCAATAGACTTCTGGTATTGATCTACAGCATCACGGTCAATCAGTGGTCCAACATGGTTATTCTCATCCAGAGGATTGCCTATTTTCAGCTGGCCATATGCTTTTACCAGCCTGTTCTTCACTTCGTCATAAACACTTTCGTGGATGATCAGCCTTCTTGTGCTGGTACATCGCTGGCCTGCCGTTCCTACAGCACCGAATACAGCACCGATGATTGACATATCAAGATCGGCATCTTTGGAAATGATGATGGCATTGTTACCGCCCAGTTCAAGGATTGATTTTCCGAACCTTTCAGCCACTTTGGAAGAAACCATCCTTCCTACTCTTGTAGATCCGGTAAAAGAAATCAGGGAAACTCTTTTATCATCCACCAGCTTCTGACCGATTTCATGGTCTGCCACCAGTACACTGGAAATACCCTCCGGAAGATTATTTTCCCTTAGCACTTCAATCATGATGTTCTGGCAGGCGATGGCGCACAACGGTGTTTTTTCAGACGGTTTCCAGATGGTTACATTCCCGCAGATCCAGGCCAGTGCCGTATTCCAGGACCACACAGCCACCGGGAAGTTGAATGCGGTAATAATCCCTACAATGCCCAGCGGATGGTACTGTTCATACATCCTGTGTCCCGGTCTTTCCGAATGCATCGTGAAACCATGCAGCTGTCTGGAAAGCCCTACTGCAAAATCGCAGATGTCTATCATTTCCTGAACCTCTCCAAGCCCTTCCTGAAGGGATTTTCCCATTTCATAGGAGACAAGTTTTCCGAGGTCGTCTTTATACTGTCTTAATTTCTGTCCCAGCTGGCGTACCAGTTCTCCCCTTTTAGGAGCCGGGATTAACCTGAATTCCTTAAATGCGTTCTGAGCAGTCTCAACCACCCGGCTGTAATCACTTTCAGCAGAGGTTTCCACTTTCGAGATCAACTCACCGTCTACCGGAGAAAAACTCTCTATCATCTTCCCGGAAGCAAAATATTCTCCACCTACGGATGTCCCTTTGTTTTCATCTTTTATCCCTAAATTCCTGAGTGTTTTTTCGATTCCGAAATCTTTGATTTTTTTAGACATACACTATTACTTTTCGTTTGCCCTTAAAGTTAAAAATATTATGCGAACCTCAAAATTTAATTTTTTTAACATATTTTTTATTTGGACTAATTATAAACATACTTATCTTTGTATGGTAATCATTCGAAATTTCAGCAATGGAAAAGCAACAGCCTCTGAATGAGCCTGCAGAAGAGAAAAGCTCCAAATGGAAACAGTGGGTAAAGCGTTTCGGGATTGGGGGCATCATTTTTTTTACCGTGAAGGGGATCATCACCTCCACGCTCATCTATTTTCTGGGAAAAAATTTCTGGACGGTGATCAGTAATTACTTTACCACCATTTTTGATTAAATATATTGATATAGTTAAGTAAAAGCAGGGAAAACCTGCTTTTACTGTTTTTAGACGCAATACATAAAAGTAAAATCCCTTCAGAGTATGATCGCTGAAGGGAATTTTGTATCAGGCAACAGATTTCTCATCTGTATGACCGGCGTCGATCTTAGTCTTTCTTTTTCCTTCCGGACTGGAGGAGGCTCTGATTCAGCAGGTATTCTATCTGTCCGTTGACGCTCCTGAACTCATCACCCGCCCATTTTTCCAGAAGCTTGTACGTGGATTCATCAATCCTGATCACAAAGAATTTTTTATCTTTATTTCCGGGCGTTTTTTTAGGAGAATCAGACTTCATTGGACAATCTTAGCGTAATAATAATGGGGTATTAATTGTATAATGTTCCGGCATTCAGGATGGGTGTTGCCGCTTTTTCACCGCAGAGCACTACCATCAGGTTGCTGACCATCGCTGCTTTGCGTTCATCATCCAGCTCAACGATATTTTCTTCGGAAAGCTTTTTCAGTGCAAGGTCAACCATTCCTACAGCACCCTCCACAATTTTGGTCCGTGCGGCCACGATAGCGGTAGCCTGCTGTCTCTGGAGCATTGCACCTGCAATTTCGGAAGCATAAGCGAGATGGGTAATCCGTGCTTCCTGAATAATGATGCCAGCCGGCGCCAAGCGGTCTGTAAGTTCCTGTTCCAGGATTTTATTTACCTGATCGCCGCCATCCCTAAGTGTGATATTAGCATGCTCGTCCTCCAGGTTATCATAAGGAAAGCTTACTGCCAGATGTCTCACGGCTGCTTCACTCTGCATTTTCACATAATCGGTATAACGTTCCACTTCATAGGCTGCTTTATAGGTGTTCCCTACTTTCCACACAATAACGGCTGCAATTTCAATAGGGTTTCCCATTTTGTCATTCACTTTTAAC
Organism: Chryseobacterium camelliae; assembly: GCF_030818575.1. NCBI lineage: Bacteria > Pseudomonadati > Bacteroidota > Flavobacteriia > Flavobacteriales > Weeksellaceae > Chryseobacterium > Chryseobacterium camelliae. The sequence goes on along the minus strand of NZ_JAUTAL010000001.1, from coordinate 1,409,237 downwards.
GTCTGCCCCTGCATATTTTCAGAACGCAGGCTCATTTTCTGTGATGAATACAGAGGGTTGATAAAGAAAAGTCCGTTTTCCTTTACAGTCCCGACATATTTTCCAAAAAAGTTCAGGATCCTGGAATGATTAGGCTGAATGATCATGAGTCCTTTTAGGAAAAAACAGGACAGGAAAAAACACAGGAAACCGATAATAACAGAGGTAATACTGCCATCAGTCCCCAGGATAAAGAGGTACAATGAAACAGTAAACAGAATCAGGCATATTACCAGAGCAAGGTATCCTGACATAGGCTTTAATGATTTTTCCATACATGTAATTTTTAAAATGATATTATTTTGATATCATAAAGATAAGTATTTTTTTGATACGCAAACTTTTTTAATTAAAAGTTAAAGGTTATGAGTTATGAAATTATTTGGCCGTTGAGAAGTAAGTACTATCCAACACAATAAAAATCCCGGAAAATTTATTTTCCGGGATTGTATGTTTATCGATTGATTGTATCTTATTTTTTGGTCAGCACCTTAAATTTAAAATAAGATGCGGCAGATAGAAGAGTCATCGTAGCCAGGCCTATATATACCCATGCCGGAACCGGAACAGGATCACCCGCAGCATAGGAGTGAAGCCCGCTTAAATAATAGTTCACCCCGAAGTACGTCATAACCATGGAGCAGAATGCAAACATAGTTGCTACATGGAATGCCCACCTGCTTCTTAATCCCGGAACCAGCCTCATGTGAAGTACGAAGGCATAGACCATGATGGAAATGAATGCCCAGGTTTCTTTAGGATCCCAGCTCCAGTACCTTCCCCAGGATTCATTGGCCCAGATCCCTCCCAGGAAGTTTCCTACGGTTAATGCAAACAAACCGATCGTCAGGGACATCTCAGAAACAATCGCCAGCTCTTTTAAAGTGGTATCATGATGTAGGCTGTAAGTCTGCTTATTGGATATAATATAAAATACCAGACTGATAACAGCAATAATCATAGAGAGTGCGAAGAAGCCGTAACTTGAGGTGATGATCGCTACGTGAACAATCAGCCAGTACGATTTCAGGACAGGTACCAGCGGTGTGATCTGCGGATCCAGTGCTGAACCTCCGTGCGCAAATCCCATCATAATAACCGCTACCATAAATCCGGCTGCCGGAATCAAGGCATTGGAATTTCTGTACAACAGCAATCCGGCAGTAATCCCCACCCAGGAGATGAAAATAATGGCTTCATAACCGTTACTCCATGGAGCGTGCCCGGAAATATACCATCTGGCTACCAGGCCAAGGAAGTGGCAGGCATATCCTACGATTCCCAAAGCAATAATTACCTTAATGATCTTGTTTAAGACCTTGTTAGGTTTGAAGAGTTCAACGAAACCGATGATCAGCAACAGACCACCGATTAATGTATAAAATATCAGAAGTTTGAAGTTGATATTCAATGTATTCATAAAGACTTCCAGATCTACTTTTGATTTGGAAGGCACTACGCTTTTGCCCCATTTCTGCTGGTACTCTGAAAGTTTCTCCAGTTCTTTGTCTGCTTTGCTCCAGTTTCCGGTCTGCTCTGCAGCCAGTACCTCTGCGAAATACGGCCCCATTACTTTCTGGGATTCCATATCCGGTTCAAATTTCTGGTCCAGCCAGGAGTGCCAGGTATGGTTCGCATCATTTTTTACCGGTACAATCCTCATGAACTGTCCGCTGAAAAATTCATTGAAGATCTGAACCCTTTCATTTACGGCAATTACTTCTTTATCATAATTCGTCTGCTCAGCCGGCTTTTTACGGAATGCAGTATTGTAGTCATGTTCCAGGATATAGGTCATGTTTCCGTTGGCATCGGCCGGGAAAAGATTCATTAGCGACGTATAGCCATCATCGTTGGCTTTGGTTTTATTTTTTAATTCATCACCGCCTTTGGAACCCACTTTGATCACCGGAACCATGGTCCAGCTAGGAGTATCGGTATTAACTGAAAGGAACCATTGATTGGCGGTAAGGTATTTCCCGTCCGTTCCTTTGAATTCATCTTTTTTATACAGCTTTCTTAAAACATCCAGGGCTTCGGTATTGATCGGGACAATTCTTCCTTCATAATTCTGTACCAGAAGATACCCGAATTTGTCCGCATGCTCTTTACTGATCCTGTTTCTCGCAATGATTTCATCAGGTGAAATAGACCTCATTTTAGTAAGAGGGGCTGCCAGGGAATTCTGTTTCGGGGCGATATCCGGTGAGGCTGCATGGTTGTGCTCTTCCCCCTCCACATGGATGTGCTCACGGCTGCCGTCTGTGGTGCCGTGGGTTTCAATTTTCTGTGCGTTCAGTCCGAAGCTTAACAAAAGAAGGACCACTAATGCTGTTTTTTTCTTATTGACATCAGAAAGTATCTTATTCAGCTTCCAGAAATGCGTGCCTTTCCAGAAGAAGATCACAAACATTCCGATGAATAAAAATGCATATCCGATATATGAAATAAGTGTTCCCCAGAAATCATGGTTAACCGAAAGCACAGTTCCCATTCTGTCCTGATCGAAGCTTGACTGGAAAAAACGGTAGCCTTTATGGTTTAAGACGTGGTTCATATAAATTTTATAAGGAGTCTGTTTACCTTCATCAATAATCTCTACATGGCTTTCGTAAGCGCTGGGTGAAGAACTTCCCGGATAGGTTTCCATAATGAAGTCATCCAGCTTCAGGGCAAAAGGGGTATTATAGATTTTAGGTCCGAATCCCACCATAATGTTCATACCGTCTATAGCAACCTGCTTATAAGCATTGGGATTGCCTTTTTCTACGGAAAGGTCTACCAGCTGCTTGGTTTTAGGTCCCTGTATTTCGATGGTAAGCATATCCGGAACACTCATATCTTTTTTACGGTCTCCTTCATAAGCCATGAGTCTGCCTTTTTTCAGTCCTTCCGGAACTACGAGTTTTAGCTCGTTGATACTGTAGAGGCTCCTCAGTGCCAACGGTTGGAATTCATCCTTCTTTGTGTTGCCGGTGGCCTGTGTTGCCATGGTCATATAACTGGCGTCCACAGGAGTTTTGATGTATAGTTTTCCGTTATCATTGCGGAATTCTACGGCACCGTCAATAGCCCTGTTAAAAGTGACTAATGTCCCGTTGATGGATTTCGCTTCGCCCGGCTTGATGTAAATATTCTGTCTTCCTGTCTGCCCTGTAGAAACCAGCTGCAGGTATTCTGAACCGTTGGGATCTGCAACCAGGCTGTCTTTTTTACGCTGGATGTATTCTTTGGCTGCTATTTTAATTTTCTTTCCGTGGTATTCATAGACTGCATTGAAATCTTTGTGCAGCGGGGACATCAGGTAAGGAATATCCTTGTAATCCAGTGCTTCGCCGTTTTCTTCGATCTTGATTTTAAAGAAATTTTTGTCAGTAACGATTTCATTGGAAGTTTCGCCTTCACGGATGTGCATGGTTCCTTCAAAGCTGATGTACCTTGTAATGGCACCCCCGATGAAAATAAGAATAAAGGCAAGGTGAAACACCAGTACCGGCCATTTCTCCCTTTTCCACAGTCTGTATCTTGCGATGTTGCCCACAAAGTTGAGAATCAGCAGAACCATGATCAGTTCGAACCATTTCGCTTCGTAAATAAGGGCCTTTGCCGTAGGCGTTCCATAGTCGTTTTCTAGGAATGTTGCATAGGCCATCGCAAATGCATACACCAGCAACAATACCGCCATTGTCCTGGTAGAAATTAGAATATCCTGAAGTTTTTTCATGTACTTTTTACTTGACATGCAAAAATAAGGATGATTAATCAATGAAGGGATAAAAAAACCTGTTATTTGTCACTTCAGAAGGCATAACTCCTTATTTTGAATCATTCTTAATAGTGTTTTTTAAACTTTTTTCCCAGGCTAAAGAATACACTATATAAAACAGTCATTATTATAATAGTCATCACCAGAAAAACAGCCTTATACCTTTTTATATCTGAAAAAAAACAGTTATTTTTATGATTATTATTTACACATATAATGGCAGAATTATTTCACCTGAATTGCGTTAGGATTGTATCCCCTTACCGCGAAAATGTCTGCGGGCACTGCCTGCTGATCCGTGAAGGTAACCGGTTAGTATTGGTTGATACGGGCATTGGTCTAGCAGATATAAGACATGCTGAAGAAAGAATAGGCAAAGAGCTGATTGAAATGGTTGGATACCGGTTCGATGAAAAACAAACGGCTATCAGGCAGATGGAACATTTAGGCTTTAATCCTGATGATGTAAGTGACTGTATCATTTCGCACCTGGACAATGACCATACCGGCGGGCTGGCAGATTTCCCCAATGCTACCGTACATGTGGGCAAAGAGGAATATGATTACTATCTCTCCGGAAATCCCCGCTATTTAAAGACATCTTTATCCCACAATCCATTCATAAAAACATACGGAACATCAGATACGCAATGGTTCGGTTTTGAAGCGAGAAAAGTATCTGTTGCTATCGACACAGAGGTATTCCTGATTCCTATGTTCGGACATACCCTGGGCCATTGCGGAGTCGCCATAAAGGCAAACGGACAGTGGATCCTCTATACAGCTGACGCCTATTATCTCCGGGAAGAGCTGGATCATCCAGACCATCCGGTTAATGAATTAGCAGAAGCGCGTGCCGATGACAACTATTTACGCAAACTTACCTTAGATAAGATCCGTAAACTCATTACTCTGCATCCGGAAATTGAAGTCTTCGGCTACCACGACATCAATGAATTTGAAAAGTACATATGATCAATCAAAAAACACAAACACTTACATGACAACAGAAATAAACAACAGCACAACAGAAGATATTGATGAAATCTTCAGACTCTACCGCATCGCAACAGATTTCCAGAAGGCGAAATCTGCCGTACACTGGCCGGAATTCGACCGCCGGATGGTCCTTGATGAAATCCTTGAAAACCGCCAGTGGAAGATTGAGATAGATGGAAAGATTGCCTGTGTGTGGGCCACAACGTTCAGCGATCCACTAATCTGGGAAGAAAAGAATGAAGATCCGGCGCTGTACATCCACCGGATTGCAACTGATCCTGATTTTCGCGGTCAGAACCTGGTAGCCGGAATCGTACGCTGGGCCAAAGATTATGCAGTCCTGAACAGAAAGAAATTCATCAGGATGGATACTGTTGGAGAAAATAAAGGGCTGATCAGTTATTACGAGAAATGCGGATTCAAATTCCTCGGGCTTTCAACGCTGAAGAACACTGAGGGGCTTCCGGCCCATTATGATAATGCTACAGTATGCCTTTTTGAGATGAAGCTTGATTAAAAGATTAAATCCGGATGAAACATTTTACAGGTTGGTGATGTATGGACAAAAAACGCAGCAGGATTACAAAGGAAATTCTTTATTCTTAAAATATAAGGATAAACATATACCAAGAAATAAACCAGCAACTTTGATCAAAGTTGCTGGTTTCAAAAAATAAAACGGATACAAAAATGAAACATTTTATGCATCCGTCCGATTGAATTGAAGATGTCTCCACTGGCATGAAAAATAATGAGGCAAATTTAACTCAGCTTCATCAAGTCTAATCAAGATGCCATTGTACCTGTTGAACAGCATACAGATGATAAAACAGATTTCGTGTAAAGGATGATCCTGCTGTTTGCCCGGTCCACGAAGACAGACTGCCTGAAGGCCATCATTGCTCATCATGAGAGCACCGAAGATCTGTTCGTATATGGCGGGCATATAATAGATTTTGTGTTTTAAGACAGCCCGGATCATCTTGTAAATCTGTGCAATCACTCCTATCATTACTGTAATGACAGGTCCGGCATGATTTCTTTTCCCTGTTAAACTTACCTCAGACCAGCCGTATATAAAGAAACAGTTTAAATCACCTATGGTAAAATGAAATAAATCAGCATGATTATGATTTTTTCTTTCGGTGCATCTTTATAATATAAGTCCCGATTTCTGCTCCTACAATTGCTACGTCCATCTTTTAATTTTACCAAACAAAGATAAATGCAACAAGGCATAAAAAAAATTAACTTAAGTTTATAAATGCTTATTTCGAAATTCTTTTTCTGATGCGACTCAGGGATTGTGGAGTGATGCCAAGATAGGTTGAAATATATTTTTGTGGGATTTTCTGTAAGATTTCTCTGGATTTACCCAACAGGTTTAAATAGCGTTGTTCCGGTGTATGGAGCAATAGGTCTTCAATTCTTCTTTTTGCTTCTATAAATGCATAGTCTGACATTGTGGTTTTGAAGCGCGTCCAGAAAACATCGGCCTTCTCAAGTGCATCAATAGCCGATCTGGATATTACAAATAGCTCCGTATTGATCAAGGCCCTGATATGAAATCCAGCTTTCCCGCTGGTAATAAATCCCTCGTAATCGCCGGTAAAATCACGGCTAACCAATAGCAACATATTCATCTCTTCTCCTTTTTCAGTTATGATGTAAGATCTCATGGCACCTTGGATAATCAAAGCCAGATGATCTGCCGGATCTCCTTGAGAAATCCATGCTTCACTCTTTTTCAAAGTAATTACAGCTCCCGCTGCCGCCAGTTCCATCGCTTTTTCTTCAGGCATAGAGAGGCCTTTCTGTAGCATCATGATATATTCTCCGTCCATTGTATCTTTTATTGTACCGCTGCTTACCCAATAAATTTTAATCACAAAAATAAAAAATTACACTTCTCTTATCATTAATCAGAAGATGAAAAACAGCACTCTTCTATATAATGATTCATGATCTTTCAGCAAAATTGGCATGCATTTCAGGCCGTCTATCTGAATATTGATCGCGAAATTGTCAAACAACTCCGGTCAGCCTGCTTTTCTGTTATTTTTTGCATGAAAAAAGATGCTTTCAATATTCAAAAAATGCTAAATTTGCCAACACCCATATTATGAATAAAAAGACACAACCTAAACAGACCATAGCACCTGAAAAGGGCAGAATTTTATCTAAACCCCGAATTTTTTTCGGGCTTATGTTTATTCTTTTCTCTATTGTCCTCACATTTTCTTTTGTCTCCTACCTGATGAACTGGAAGGCAGACCAGAGCCAGGCCGGAACAATGCTGGACAAAAGCATACAATCCTCCAACGTCTTTGGGAAAGTCGGGGACTGGCTGGGCAATCTTTTTATTTTTGAAAGCATTGGCGTGGCCTCCTTCATCATCGCATTCCTGTTTCTGGTTTTCGGGCTGATCATTCTGAAGAAAAAAATGTTCAAGCCATGGAAAACAGTAGGACATTCCCTGTTTTTCATCTGCTGGCTGCCTGTTTTTTTTGGAGCTATCACCAAAGGGCAAGGTGTGCTGGGCGGCGTGTATGGGTATCAGATCATGGACACACTGAATTCATTGATCGGTATTGTGGGGCTTTGGCTGGTGCTTGCCGCAAGCATCCTGCTGTATTTCATCCTCGAATTCAATTTACGTCCGAGTTCGATCAAATCCAGGCTGGATGATATCAATGAAAATACCATTGGCAAAGTGAAATCCATGCTTCCAAAATCTGAGGAAAATTTTGAAGCTGATGATGATCTGATCGAAGAAGCAGAGGAAGCCGGTCCGAATGTAACCGTTACCGACATTCCTCAGCCGGAAAAGATCCAGGAACCTGTGGAATTGCCCAAAGGTTTCCCTGAAGTACCTGTAGCACCTACCCTTGCACCTATCGAAACGCCTAACCAGACGTCATTTGAACAGGAAAAGAATACGTTTTCTCAGCCACTGAATGTAGACATGAACTTCAGTTCAAAGCCTGCCGTTCCTATGTCAACTCCTGCTGAAGCTTTTGATATGGATATCCCGTCAAAATCTTCCGGTAAAGAGGAGATCAAATTCAATATAGAAGTAGCTCCCGTTATTGACGTGCTGGACGATTCAGATAGAAAATCCCAGGAATTGGTGGAAAAGCACGGCCTTTACGACCATAAACTGGACCTGGCAGGTTTCCAGATGCCTACGGTGGAACTGCTTAAAGATTACGGTAGCGAGGAAATCCAGATCAATAAAGAAGAACTCGAAGAAAACAAAAATAAGATCGTCGGGCTTTTAAAGAACTTCAATGTAGGGATCTCTGAGATCAAGGCAACAATAGGGCCTACCGTTACTTTATACGAAATTGTTCCTGAAGCGGGAATCCGTGTAGCAGCCATCAAAAAGCTGCAGGATGATATTGCATTGAACCTTTCTGCCCTAGGCATCAGGATCATTGCACCAATGCCGGGGAAAGGGACGATAGGAATCGAGGTACCCAGGAAGAACCCGACCATGGTATCCATGCGTTCGGTTATTTCATCTCAGAAATTCCAGAATTCGGATATGGACCTGCCGGTGGTTTTCGGAAAGACGATTTCCAACGAAATTTTCATGGCCGACCTCGCCAAAATGCCTCACCTTCTGATGGCGGGTGCGACGGGTCAGGGGAAATCAGTCGGAATCAATGCCATCCTAACTTCCCTATTGTATAAAAAGCATCCGAGTGAGCTGAAATTCGTCATGGTAGACCCTAAAAAAGTAGAACTTTCTTTATACTCAAAAATAGAACGGCATTACCTGGCAAAGCTTCCTGATGTGGATGAAGCGATCATCACAGACACCAATAAGGTGATCAATACCCTGAATTCTCTCTGTATTGAGATGGATACACGGTACGACCTCCTGAAGAATGCTTTCTGCAAAAACCTGAAAGAATACAATAAAAAATTCACGGAACGAAAGCTGAATCCTGAAAACGGCCACCGCTACCTGCCATATATCGTGTTGGTTGTTGATGAGTTTGCAGACTTAATCATGACCGCCGGAAAAGAAGTGGAACTCCCTATTGCACGACTGGCGCAGCTGGCAAGAGCGGTAGGTATTCACCTGATTGTAGCGACACAGAGACCGTCCGTTAATGTCATTACCGGGATGATCAAAGCAAACTTCCCGGCAAGAGCGGCGTTCAGGGTAATTTCAAGTGTGGATTCCAGGACGATCCTGGATTCTCCTGGAGCAGACCAGCTGATCGGTAAAGGAGATATGCTCTACTTCAACGGAAATGAAATTTTAAGGTTGCAGTGCGCCTTTGTAGACACTCCGGAAGTGGAAAGGGTTGCAGAATATATCGGCGAACAGAAAGGTTATGCTTCAGCATTCATGCTCCCTGAATATGTTTCTGAAGATTCTTCCAATTCCGTAGGGGCCTTTGACCCTAATGAAAAGGATGCTTTGTTTGAAGAAGCTGCAAGGATTATCGTTTCTACGCAGCAGGGTTCTACGTCTATGCTTCAGAGACAACTTAAGCTGGGATATAACAGAGCGGGAAGGATTATGGACCAGCTTGAAGCCAGCGGTATCGTAGGCGGTTTCAATGGTGCCAAAGCAAGAGAGGTCATCATCAGCGACCTTCATTCTTTGGAACAGTTTTTGGAAGACCTGCGCAGATAAAAAAAAGCGTATTTAACTTTTGAATCCGCCGCTTGTCTAAATAGTATTAAACGTTAAAAGTAATGAAACATTTTATTTCAAAAATTATATTCGGAAGTTTTGCCTTAGGAGCACTTACCCTTGTTAATGCCCAGAAGATTGATGCCAAAGCAAAAAAAATACTGGATGAGGTAACCGCCAATTATAAAGCTAAAAAAAATACTTACTTTAAATTTTCCTTTGGAAGCGGCGTCAATGGCCAGGTGAGTAAAACAGAACCCGGGATTTATTACGCATCCGGAGATAAATATAAGCTGAAGATCATGGATACGGAACAGATCTTTGACGGCAGCAAAATTTACAACATCAACGCGGACGATATGGAAGTTACAGTGGCCAAACCAAACGGAAGCAGTACCATGTTCTCCCCTATCAACTACCTTTCCACCTACAGAAATGATTATAACGTTACGTATAACGGCAGAAAATCCGTTAACGGTGTCAATACCGATTTCATTAAGCTGACTCCGGTAAAATCCAACGGGATCAAATATGTCTATCTTTTCGTAGATCCGGTGAAGAAGCAGATGGTAAAACTGGAGCAGCATGGCAACAACAATGATGTTGCAGTAATTGCAATCAAAGACTATAAAGAAAACCAGAATCTGGATGCGGATATGTTCACCTTTGATAAAAGCAAATACAAAAACTATATTGTAACGGAACTATAATCAGGGAACAGTCTGCCGGTACACGAATGTATCTTCACTGCAAAACTGATAAAAATATAATAAAATTAAAGTCACAAAGTACACTTTGTGGCTTTTTTGATTAATTTTGGCGCATGTTAAAAATACTAGACCGATATATCATAAAAACCTTCTTTGGACCGTTTTTCTTTATATTCAGTGTACTGTTTTTCATCTTTATCGTAAACATCATCTGGGTGCAGCTGGGGCAGTTTATGGGGAAAGGGTTAAGCTACTGGCAGATCATTAAGCTTCTGTTCTATTTGGGGGTCAGCGTTATCAGTATGGTACTTCCTTTGACCATCCTTCTGGCGAGCATCATGTCTTTCGGTGAATTTGGGGAACGGTATGAGCTTGCTGCCATGAAAGCGGCAGGAATTTCCCTGACCAGGGTAATGATGCCTTTGCTGGGCGTTACCGTAATCCTCTCTATCCTGCTGTACTTTTTCTCGAATAACATTATCCCGGATTTCCAGCGGAAAGCCAGGAATATGCTCTTCAATATCGCACAGACAAAACCTGCCTTGAATTTTACCCCGGGACAGTTTATCGACCAGATTCCAGGATATATGGTGAAGTTCGACAAGCTTTACGGGGAGAATGCGGAGAATATTGAAGGGGTATTCGTCCACAGAAAGGCAAGCACGTATGAAAACCAGCAGACCATCCTTGCAGAAAAGGGAAAATTTGTCCCTGCTGCCAACAAAAAGTTCCTGAAGCTGGTGTTATATAACGGATATGTGTTTGAAGACGATTTTGCCGGAAAAGGAGAAAACGCAAGGCTGAAGCAGCCGGACCAGGCAATTAAATTTGATACGCTGACCTCGCATTTTGACATCAGTGAAATCATCAGCAGAGCGATTGAGCAGGAACAGATTACGGATGACTACCGTTTCCAGAGCTACAGCCAGCTTAATGAAACTATTGCCAAAACCAAAAAAGAAAATATAAAGTCCATTGACAATGTAACGGGTGACGTGCTGAACCAGACCAACTCCGTGATTACCTATATGGACAAGAACAAATCTAAAGCAGCTCCTAAAGCACAGCTGAAACTGGATACCGTGAAGAGTGAGAAGAAACTTGAAATTCTTTATAATGCCTATAACAGGCTGGATAACCTTAAAACAACCGCGGATAATAAAGTGAATGATATAGCCCCGAATGTAAAATATTTCAGCAAAGTCATCATTTACCAGCAAAGGATTGTTACCTATTCTTTTACCTGTATCATTTTCTTCCTCATTGGTGCGAGCCTTGGCTCTATCATCAGGAAAGGGGGAATGGGCCTTCCGGTAATTATTGCCATTGTTATATTCATTATCTTTTATGTCATTAATGTAGGTATAGAGAATGTTGCGTGGGCGGGTAAAATCAATCCATATCTTGCGGCATGGATTCCTAATATGATTTTATTCCCTTTCGGAGTGTGGATGACTTACAAAGCGCTTACGGATTCGCAACTCTTCGATGCGGAAAAATACAAAGCATTATTTAAGCCGATCACCAAAAGGTTCTCCAGGAACAAAGAGCATCAGAGATATCAGTAATTGTTATCACATAAATAGATCACAGTCCGGAAATTTCCGGACTTTTTTTATTGGTTTGCTTTTATACATGCAGGCTTACTGGATCCTGTGCCGTTTTAAGGAATTTAAATTTATAATTCAACAAAGAAAATACAACCAGCAGTGAGGCATTTTAAGGACTTGATCCTATTTAGCATACAGTTGATTTTCAAAAATTCACATTTTAGGGTAATATTTTACTGTGGTTATCCGAAAAAAATTATCTTTATGAAAATTTTAAATTCAATATATGAAGAAATTACTACTTATTGCTTTATTAGGTTTTTCCGTACTGTCTTATGCACAGGAAGACAATACGGATTATGAAATCTGATCCGGTGAAAAATACGGATACATTATTGAGAAAAACGGTAAAAAGACGGAGGGCGTTGTCAGGCTTAACGGATCAGAAATGAGTCCTTGGCAAAATCAGAAAAAGGTAAAATTTATTGCTGCCACCGATATTGACAAGTCTAAAAAAAGACAGAAATTCAAAACGTATGATGCCGATGATCTTAAAGGCTATATGGCGGTGGATGATAATACGGAGAGGGTTTTTGAATCCATCAGATATACCAATACAAAGGAAGGTTTCAATACAGCAACTACAGGACTTAGCGGAGGAATAAAAGCGTTTAATAACCTTACAAAAAGCGATCAGTTTGCAGAGGTTGTTACGGACGGGAAAATCAAGATCTATAAGCTATACGGTTATCCGACAACATTTTCAGCCGGAAGCCAGGTAGCTGTTGCTGAAGAGGAAACACAGAGGCTGAGAAACAACCCGTCTTATATCTACTCCAAAAAGAATGGTAAACCGGAGGAGCTTACCATTGCAAAAGCAAAGATGATCGTGGCAGACTGTCCTTTCGTAAAAGGAAAGATTGCCGCAGGTGATTACGGTTCGTTGAAAAATGACACGAAAAAAAGATCCGCATTGGGAAAATTCATTAAGAATGAAATCGACAATGCCATGTCTGATAATCTTTCTATTGTCAATGAAGTAATTTACGATTATAACCAGAACTGTAAATAACGAACAAACGGCGGCTTCAGATGAAGCCGCCGTTTATATTATATAGTCTGAAAAAATGAAATTAAACTTTCATAATTTCAGCTTCCTTCGTTTTAAGATGTTCATCACAAAGCTTTACATACTTATCCGTAAGCTCCTGAATATCTGCTTCCACTCCCTTGATGATATCTTCGGAAACACCGTCCAGTTTTTTCAGTTCCTTAAGACCGTCCTGTCTGGCATTTCGTACAGTTACTTTTGTCTGCTCCACTTCTCCTTTAGCCTGTTTTGCCAGGTCCCTTCTTCTTTCCTCCGTTAAAGGCGGTACGTTCAGGATAATGTTATCTCCGTTATTGGATGGGGCAAAACCTAAGTTGGAATTGATGATCGCCTTTTCAATTGCATTAATGGCACTTCTGTCCCAAGGCTGAATGGAAATCGTCATAGCATCCGGAACAGAAACATTGGCCACCTGATTGATCGGCGTCATGGCACCATAATATTCAACCATTACATCCTGAACCATATTAGTTGATGCTCTTCCGGCTCTGATGCGCTGGAAAGCGTGGTCCAAATGCTTCACGGCAGCTTCCATATCCTGTTTTACAGATTCTAATATAAGATCTAATTCTTCCATTATATAATAAAAATTTGATAGGTTACACATGTATTAAAGATTCAAGTTAAAAGAAAAAGTTAAAAGTATATCGGTCTGCAACTGTATCACCTTGGCTCTTTTTGACTTTTTACTTGGCTCATCATTTATAGGTCAACTAAAGTACCAACATTCTCCCCTTCCACGATTTTTTCGAGATTGCCTGCCTTATTCATATCGAATACAATGATCGGCAACTTATTTTCGTGGCTTAAAGTAAATGCGGTCATATCCATTACTTTAAGGTTTTTCTCAAATACTTCATCGAAAGAAAGAGAATTGTATTTTACGGCATTTTCGTTTTTCTCAGGATCGCTGTCGTAGATTCCGTCAACGCGGGTTCCTTTAAGGATGACATTGGCATCAATTTCTATAGCTCGTAATGTTGCTGCCGTATCGGTAGTAAAATAAGGGTTTCCCGTACCGGCCCCGAAAATCACAACCCTTCCTTTTTCAAGGTGCCTTACCGCACGTCTTTTGATGAAAGGTTCCGCTACTTTATCCATCTCAATGGCAGACTGTAGACGGGTTTTAATCCCTGCATCTTCCAGGGCTCCCTGCAATGCCATTCCGTTGATTACGGTAGCCAGCATCCCCATATAATCGCCCTGCACCCTGTCCATTCCCTTGGCAGCTCCTGCTACACCACGGAAAATATTTCCTCCTCCGATTACGATGGCTATTTCACAGCCTTTGTCAACCACTTTTTTGATCTCTGCCGCATATTCCTGTAGCCTTTCATTGTCGATACCGTACTGTCTGCTTCCCATTAAGGCTTCACCACTGAGTTTCAGAAGGATTCTTTTATATTTCATCTTTATATAGGTAATAACTTTTTTAATCAGGGCATATTTTCCCTGAAATTTAATTTTGCAAATATAATCATTAAAAATATTGCTTAAAGAAAATATTTGAGCAGAAATAATAGGAGAAATATTTTGAAAAGTACTAAAAAGGATTATTTTTGCATTAATTATAAATTGCGTTGAAGAAAATTATCTTTTTTTCATTATTTCTGTCAGGAATTGTTTCTTATGCACAAACAGGAACAAATGTTTATCCTTTCTTAAATATCCCTGTCTCCGCACGGCAGGCAGCTTTGGGCGGCGACGCCATTACCATCCGGGACTATGATGTTTCTTTTGCGATTGCCAATCCTGCCTTGCTTAACCGCGATTCAGACAAGCAGCTGTCCGTTAATGCAGCCTCTTACCTTGCCGATTCCAAGTATGGGACAATTGCTTTTGCCAAGGATTTTGACAATGGCCATATGGCAACGATCAATGCACGGTATATGAACTACGGTGATATTCCGAGAACTGACGAAAGCGGTTTTGAAAACGGGACATTCTCAGCGTCCGATGTTGCCGTAGGTGCAGGATACGCATATCAGTTTGAAGAAGACTGGACCATCGGTGGAGGCATCAATTTCATTACCTCTAAAATTGATAATTTCACATCATCAGCCATTTCAGGAACTGCAGGGATCACCTATCATAATAAAAAGAGCAGAGAGGTAGCATCAGTGGTATTCAGGAACTTCGGATACCAGTTTAAATCGTTCAACGGAACCCGTGAGAACCTTCCGTTCAGGGTGGATCTAGGATATACAAGGACGCTGACAGCCATTCCTCTGGCAATCACCATAACGGCACATGATCTTCAGCAGTTTGATATTTCTTCAGAATATAATGTTAATGGACAGGAAGTCAATGTAGGGAGGAAGATTGCCGACCACTTTTCCATAGGTGCGGAACTGTTCCCGGATAAGGGGTTCAATATACGTCTGGGCTATAATGTTAGAAGAGGAAATGAGATGGCAGTAGCCGATCAGAGGAATTTCTCAGGAATTTCCGGCGGTTTCGGAATTAAGATTTCAAAATTCCGCCTGGATTATGCCCATGTACGGTACCACAATGCCTCCAACGTGAACCAGATCGGTATTTCTGTTGACCTTAGCGGACACCGCGGGGAATAATATTCATACTTTACCCCTCTTGATAACAAATTTTAAGACAGCCCTTGATTTTTAAGAAAATTTCTTGAAATTTGTGGCATGAAAAAACCTGTAATAGCTATCGATGGGTACTCGTCTACCGGAAAAAGTTCAATCTCCAAGGTTATTGCCCAAAAACTAGGCGTCATCCATCTGGATACCGGAGCCCTGTACAGAGGAATCACCTGGTTTGCGCTTCAGAACTGTACCGATGAAGACCATAATATTAATCTCAGCAGGCTTTTTTCATCTCTTCCACAGATCAGCCTCGAATTTAAGAATGATAACGGAGAACTGATCCTCTATCTCAATGACCAGGATGTATCTAAGGAAATCCGCACCAATGAGGTTTCGAGCCAGGTAAGCCTTGTGGCCAAACAAAAAGAAGTCAGGGATTTCCTGCTCAACACCCAGCGCTCTCTGGCCGGAAAAGGCGGGATCATCATGGATGGACGCGATATTGGCACCGTAGTTCTGCCTGACGCGGATTATAAATTTTTCCTTACTGCCAGTATTGATGAACGCACCAGAAGAAGGTACCTGGAGCTCCTGAGCCTTGGAATGGAGGCAGATGAGCAGCAGGTAAGGGAAAACCTTATCCAGCGTGACAGGATAGACAGTGAAAGGGAAATTTCACCCTTAAGACAAGCTGAAGATGCGATCGTTATAGACAATACCGCCCTTGACAAAAGACAGACAATAGATAAAATATTGTCTTACATCAAATAGATCTGACTGTTTTTTTATCTTTCATTTAACTTTTTGGTATGTTAATTGTAGCCTAGTACATTGTAAAAACTAGTGTTTATTAACTATTAAAAAATCAAGAAATGTCTAGAAAATCAAACAATACAGCAGGTGTTTTGGCCGGACTTTTGGCAGGTGCCGCTGCGGGAGTAATTTTAGGAATGCTTTACGCTCCTGAAGAAGGTAAGGAAACAAGAAAGAAAATCAAGACCAAAGCCAACGATTTTAAAGATCAGGCAAAGTCTAAGTATGATGAAGTTTCTGAAAAGGTAAAAGACCAATACGGAAATATCTCTTCCACTTTTAAGGAAACGGCTGAAAATGTAGCCAATACCGTAAAAGACGGATATGATAAATACAAAGACCAGATTGTATCCAAAACTACCGACATGGTAAAAAATGTAGAATCTGAACTGAACGATCTTAAGTAAGACCGTTCTATAAAGTAAATAATAAAGGAACTTTGCGTATTAAAGTTCCTTTTTTTGTAACTTCAAAGGAAAAACAATGATAGAAACTATTAAAGAATATGCTTCCAAAAGAATTGATCTTTTGAAGATTGAAGCTACAGAAAAGTCTTCTTTATCCGCAGGCTTGATAACGTATTTTATCCTGATATTGGTCTCTTTCACTTTTTTTATCGTCCTTTTCAACTTCGGACTTGCCTACCTTATCGGTAGGGCTCTGAACAATACATCGTACGGATTTCTGATCGTTGCCGGTTTTTATTTTCTGATCATGGCTCTTGTAGTTTTGTTCAAAAAGAAAATTGTCAACTTTGTGGCAGATCAGGTCATTAAATTTTTAAATCAGTAAGCTATGGGAATAAAATACGACAGTCTGGAAGAACTAAGAAGGAAGAAAAACCTTTTAAAAAGTGATATCAGCAATCTTGAAGAGCTTCTGACCTTTAAGAATACAAAAGAAAGCTTAAGTGCATTTACCAACGGTCTTACGGATCAGTACCTTCAGGAAAAAGTAGATGAGAACGGAGATGAAAAAGTAGTGCTCCGTAAAGATGTCATTGCCAAGCAGGTCACTTCTGAGGTGAAAGATTTGCTCATCAGTAAAAATACAGCCATGGGCATCGCCGGTTCCGCACTTAAAGGGAATGCCGTAGATGCACTTCTGAAGCTGGCAGTGACTGCCATTGTGGGAAATGTAGTCAAGAAAAATATCAAAAGTTCCAACTGGAAGAAAAAAGTACTCGGCATTGCTCTGGTATACCTTGCTCCTGTAGCCCTGAAATTCATCAGGAAAAAACTGGAGAACTATCAGAAAAATAAAAGTGTTTCCAGTATGGAACAGTTAATATGAATTCGGGAAACAGGATTTAGCAATACGGCAGTTAGCCATTCCTGACTATGTTGTATTGCTGGATCCTGAAATCCGTAAGCGAATGTGCATTTACTTTGAATACAGCTGGCCTAAAATAATTCCTGCGGCCATAGAAACATTGAGGCTTTCCGTTGATTGCGACAGGCCGAAACGCGGGATACTGATGCTTTTATCAAGCAGTTTTTCCGTTTCCGGACGCATTCCGTTGCCTTCATTTCCCAGAATGAGGTTCAGTTTGCCCGGCTTCTCAAAAGCATAAATACTCTCCCCTTCCATATCAGTCCCGATATTGGAATTTTTTGTTTCTGAAAGGTAGTTTACAAGATCGGTATAGACAATATTGACACGGGTAAATGAACCCATGCTTGCCTGGATCACTTTCGGATTGTAGAAATCTACGGTATCTTCACTGCAGATGATCTGTTCGATGCCGAACCAGTCAGCCAGCCGGATGATTGTGCCCAGGTTTCCAGGATCCTGTATCCCATCCAGTACCAGCTGTACATCTTTATCCTCTTCCTGCTTCTCAGGATTGAGGTAACAAACTGCAACACTGTCTTTCGGAGTTTTCAGAAAGCTTATTTTTTTAAGCTCATTTTCAGAGATATGGGTTGCAGGGATATCTGTACGGCCGGTTTTTTGCGGATCCGTTGAAAATATTTCCTTAATTTTAAATTCAGAATCAAGAAGTTCAGCGATAATTTTATTACCTTCAACCAAAAACAAATTGTATTTTTGTCTGAACTTTTTTTTATCCAAAGACTGTAAAACTTTTATTGTATGAGCTGTAAGCATTATAAGAATTCTCCTCAAAAATATTATAAAATTATCTCATTTGCAACATTTGTCGGTCTTCTTTATGCATGCAGTACTACCAAAAAAGTTCCTGACGGTGAGTATCTGCTAACTTCCAATAACTTCAAGTTCGAAGACCAGAAGGAACCTTTTGATGGTGAACTGAAGGGTTATGTACAGCAAAAGCCCAATAAAAAGCAATTTTTCTTCCTGCCATTGGGATTGCTGTTTTACAATGCTGCCAATCCGAAATACGATACGATCCTTAATGAATACATGACGTATCCCAATGAAATGAGGAATCAGAAGCTTAGGGATTCGCTGTTCATTAAATACAATATGAAAAGCAGTGTAGGCAAAAGCCTTTTCATGGACAGACTGTTTCACAGCTGGGGATCTCCGCCGGTGATCCTGGATCAGGCCAGAACGGAAAAAAGTGCTGAATCCATTAAAAAAAGACTTGTATACAGAGGATTCTGGGACGGAGAAGTAAAATTCAGCCACAAGCTGGATTCCGCTGCCAAGAAAGCATCCGTTGACTATTTTATTACCCACAAAGATCCCACGTACATCAAAGAATATTACTACAATATACCTGATGAGCGCATAAAAAATATTTACCAGCAGAAAATCAACGGAACGCTGATCCGTTCCGGTCAGATTCTGGATCAGACCGTCCTGGAAAAGGAGGTCACCAGGCTTAATGATATTATGAGGGATTACGGATATTACAAGTTCAATAACCTGAATGATGAAATCTTCTTCGTAGCGGATTCCCTGAAGAGCAGAAAACAGGTCCCTGTGACACTTGAGATCCATAAAGATTCTCTTGACTCACCATATAAAGTGGCTACCATCGGAAATATTGATGTCGCCATCGTTGACAGGGCCAGCGATTATCCTAAAAATACAAAGAAGGACAGCCTGAGAGGCATCAGGTTCCATAAGGTAGATGAACAGTACAAAACAAGGGCATTGTGGAGGGCTATAATTGTAGCCAACAAACAGGTTTACGATCAGAAAAAGCTTGACCTTACGAAAAGGAACCTTATTGCCATGAACAATTTCAGCATCCTTAAAGCAAGAGATTCTTTAAGGAGAGGCGGCGACGCGGCTCCCAACGACAGTATCATCGATGTGCTATACGTTCTGAAGCCACTGCCAAAATATGACCTTAAAATAGGAACAGACATCAACTATTCTCAGCTACTGAACCTGGGAGTCTCCCCTTCTGTTGATCTTATTACCAGAAACGTTTTTAACGGAGCAGAAAACCTCTCCACGAGTGTATCCGGGACCTTCGGATCTATCAGGAGTACGAAGGACATTGATAAAAGGGTCCTCGCTTATGAGATATCGGCACAGGCATCTCTTAATTTCCCAAGGCTATTATTGCCATTCGATTATTATAAACTCATCCCGAAAAGATACAGCCCTACGTCATCCATTATACTGGGAGCAGGTATCCAGAATAACATCGGATTGGGAAGGACCAACTTTACTACCGGACTGAATTATTTTGCTACGGTAAATGATAAGGTTTCGCATCGTTTAACGCTGTTCAACACACAGCTGAGTTTAACGAAAAACAAAGAAGCTTATTACGACTACTTTGTGAATGACGGAAGGATCCGCGATGAAGTTTTTGCTGATTACTTTCAGTATAACACGAACATTGGGCAACAGTTCGCTGCCGGACAGCTGACTTCCGATGAGGTTTCGCAACGTATTACCCAGGATATCGGATACCAGCAGAACCTGAACCCGGAAGGATTCGGACGGTATTCGGCATTTGTAGGAACTTTGGTTAATAAAGACCGGCAGACCCAGGATGTCCTTATTTCATCCATGATTTATAATTTCATCTATAATGAAATCGGGAAAAAGGATTATCCTAATGCTTTCTACTTCAACGGTAAGGTTGAACTGGCCGGAAATATCCTCAGTGCTTTCAATCAGCGCAGCAATAATGGCGGGGGAATCATTTCCAGCCCTCAGAGAACCATATTCGGCATTCCGTATGCCCAGTTTGTGAAGTTTGATTTTGATGTACGGAAATATTTCAAGTTTTTCAACAACCAGACACTGGTATTACGCCAGTTCATCGGATTGGGTATCCCTTACGGAAACTCATCGGATATGCCTGTGATCCGTTCTTATTTTAACGGGGGCTCTAACGACATCCGTGCTTGGGTGGCTTTCGGAGGACTCGGACCGGCAGATTCGCAGGTAGACGAAAGAGTGAGGACGTACATGACCGATAATATGAAACTGACCACCAATATTGAATATAGAATTCCATTTAACGATATGTATGAAGGAGCTATATTCACCGATATTGGAAACACATGGAGTCTTCGGGGGAACAAAGAAAAATATGTGGATGACCAGTTTAAATTTAACAGGTTCATCAGGCAGATGGGTGTTGGTAGCGGTGTGGGGCTCAGGGTGAATGTAGCTTATATTACATTAAGGTTGGATCTTGCTTACAAAATCTATGATCCGAATAAGCCGGATGGTGAAAAATGGAGGTTCAGAGATTTCCAGCCCTTCAAACCTACGCTTAACATAGCCTTCGGATATCCGTTCTAATCCGGGGATATTCCCAATGCAAAATAGACTACCGCAACCGTTCTGGCGAGAATCTCCCTGAACTGGTTGCGGTAATAGCTTTCAGGCTTTGAAACATCCTGGGCATCGAAGCCCAACGCGTTCATATTGTTGTTCCTGGCAAAAAGCAATGCCCGAAGATTATGGAAACCCTGGGAAACAATGATTATATTGTCTTTTTTGTACACATCTTTGCAGCGCAGAATACTTTTGTAAGTATTGAACCCTTTAGGATCCTCCATAATGATATCTTCCGGGACTCCTTCCTGGTAAACAAGGTAATTTTTCATAGCGGCAGGCTCGTCATACCCTTTACTTTTTTCACCGCTGACAAGAATTTTCCTGATCTTTCCGTGATGGTACAGCAATGCTGCCGCATCCATTCTTTTGGTAAAATACGGATTGGACACCCCGGATCTCATCCTGGGCGAAGTTCCTAATACCAAAGCCACTTCACGCGGCGGAATCTTGGAAATTTTAGTATACGTCCTGCCATCGGTAAGAGCAAACACCCAGGCATTGGCAAGGCATATCAGCAATACCCCGATCTCTGCCGATATAAAAACAAGATTGAATATGTTTCTCAGAATTCTCAACTCAGATCAAAGTTAAGCTTTATTTTCGGGCTTTTGGCAATAGACATGCAAGCTAAAATATGATTTTTTGCTTCTTCATTCTCAGTCAGGTATTCATTTTCCAAAAGCTCGACATCGCCTTCTTCAAGAATACATTCACAGCTGCCGCATATCCCCGACTTACAGGAGTACGGTACAGGATAACCTGCTATGAGCAGCTGCTGAAGGATTTTGTCCCTGTTATCAGGCAGTTCAGCAGTATATGTTTTTCCGAGGCTTTTGAATTCAAGCTCGATATTTTCTAACAGCGGAAACTCTTTTTCTACGGGATAAATATCATCATTAAACTCTTCAAAAAGCTCAAAATGGATGTTCTTCTTTGGAATCCCATGATGGTAGCATGCATTGGCCAATGCTTTGATCATCTCGCCTTTCCCGCAGATCAGCACTTCATCCACAGCATCCCATATGGTAGACTCCTCGTCTGTATCATCCAGGTGAAGGATCTGGTTGATGATAAGGTTTAGTTTCTTTTCGTCCAGTCTTCCATAGAAAAAATGGTTGGAAGGTTTTTCCTGAGAAAAAAAATAAAAGACCTGCAGCCTGTCCCCATGCATGCGCGCCAGGTTATCCAGCTGCTCGCGGTACGCCAGTTCTTCAACAATTTTATTACCGAAAAACAGGAAGAGCCTGGTCCTGCGCTCGTGATGCAGGATATTTTTAAAATGGCTTAGTATAGGAGTTATGCCTATCCCGGCGGCAAATGCAACGATAGTCCTGAATTCGCTGGGCTTGGAGACAAGGGTAAATCTTCCGGCAGGCTCGCTTACCCATATTTCATCCCCCTCATTGTAATGGCTGCAAAAATAGGCGGTACCTCCATCAGGAGAACCGGCCTTTATTCCGAGGCAGATTTTCTTTTCATAAGGAGCAGAGGTGATGGAGTAATCGTGGATGATTTCTTCTCCGCGATGGCGGAACTGTATGCTGACATACTGCCCTGCTTCAAATTCAAAATTTTTCTGTAAATCCCCGGGAACCTCCAGCTCCAGGGAAAAAGTATTTTTGGTCAGTTGTTGCTTTTTCGCTATTTTTAACCGGTAAAACTGCGTAAGTTTACCTTTATAGATTTGTTGTTTCATACTGCAATTCAAAAATAGACAAAATATCACTTATGAAAAAGATAATTTTATCCACGGCCATCCTGATTGCCCTTTCAGGCTGCAAAAAAGAAACCAAAACCGCAGATGCAGATACTGTATCTGCGGCAGCAGATTCAATGGCTGTAGAAAACAATACAGAACCGGCAGCATCTTACGCTTCTAAAGAGGTAGCTCCTGAAAATATAGGGCAATACCTGGCGCAGAAGAACGATACACTATACGTTACCAATTTTTTTGCAACATGGTGTGGCCCTTGCATGCAGGAGATCCCGCATTTCAAAAAGAAGATAGAAGAACTTAAAGGACAACCCGTAAAATTCACTTTCGTAGATATGGATGACTCTTCCGAATGGAACGGTGCCGTAAAAAAATTCGGTGAAGAAAACGGGCTTACCAACCATATCATATTGCTGGACGGCAAAAAACTGGATAAGAATTTCTTTCCCAATAACTTCCAGAAATGGGACGGAGGATCTATTCCGTTTACTTATATGAGGAAAGGTGATAAAACGGATGAATACCTGGGAAATATGTCGGAGGAAATACTGACCTCTAAAATCAATTCGTTTATCAAATAAATCCAGGACTTCCCGGAATGTCAAACCATTTTAAAATCCTGTGTTATGTATTTTTAGTGGCTGTTGCCATTACTGCAATCATCAACCTGAACACAGGATTTTTAACGCTTACGCAAGAAGATTTTTTTTCAGATTCACAGAACAGCCAGATTGCGGAAATACGCATCAACCGGGTACTGGTTATGCTGCTGGCCGGTGTCTCCATTCCGAGTTCCGGGTTCCTGATGCAGGAATACTTCCAGAATCCGCTTGCAGGCCCGGACATATTGGGCATTACTTCAGTCGCAAGCCTGTCCGTAGCTTTCTATATTTTCTTTTCCCATAACATTTTTCTGCCTGATGTTCTTCAGAACGGATTTCTCAGTTTATCTGCCATTGCCGGAAGTGTATTGCTGATGCTGGTCCTGTTATCCGTATCCGGCAAGTTCCAGGATAAATCGTACCTGATCATTTTCGGATTCCTGATATCTGCACTGGCAGGCGCCGTGGTTTCCCTGCTTCAGCTGTATGCGGAAAACCAGAGCCTGAAGAATTACGTCCTGTGGTCTTTCGGGGCCAATAATATGGTGACAAGAAACCAGATTTATGTGCTTGCGATACTGATAGCTTTAGGGCTGGCAATCTGCTTTAAAGCTATTAAACCTCTTATCGGAAATGCTTTAGGAACTTCTTATGCACAAAGTTTCGGGGTTAATCTCAAACACCTGAAATTACTGATCATCACGGCTTCTTCACTGCTTTCCGCGTCTGTGACAGCATTTCTGGGCCCTATCCTATTCATTGGTATTATTGTTCCGCACTTCTGCAGGATGATCTATAATCCAGCAAAGCTATGGCAGCAATGGATCTTAAATATGCTGTTGGGTATGCTGATGATGATGCTTTTTTCGGTAGTTGGCGAGATCACCCAGATACCTCTAAATGTAATCAGTTCGGTGTTCGGGATTCCTGTGATCCTCTTCATGGTACTCAGACAGAGAAATGCTTCAATCCAGGGATAAAACTGTATATTGTATGGATCAAAAAATAGCCGACACCAATCATACGATGCAGTTAAAAATCAGCCAGGCAGATATAGGCTACAAAAATACCCTCATCTCTGAAGCAAACGCTCAGCTTCAGTCAGGAGAAGTATGCCTTCTGATTGGCAACAATGGCGTGGGCAAAACGACACTGATCAGATCCATACTGCATCAGATCCCCCTTCTGCGCGGCACACTGACTATCGGTGATAAAAATATACAGCAACTTTCTGTTAAAGAAATTGCCGAACATATCGCTGTTGTCTTTTCTAAATCTGTGATCCCGCAGAATTATACCGTCAACGACCTTGTTTCACTGGGCAAGTACATCCATTACCCTTTTTACTTCGAGCTGACCGAAAAAGACAAAAAAGAAGTCAGGGAAACCATTGAGGATCTGGGATTGCAGCAGTACCATAACACCCTGTTAAAAAACCTGTCGGATGGTAATCTTCAGAAAGCATTGATCGGCCGGGCCTTGATCCAGAACTCGCCTGTGATTATCCTGGACGAGCCGACCACTCATCTTGATGAACAGAATAAAATCATCATCCTGAAAACCCTCAGAAAATTAGCACGGGAACACCGGAAACTAATCCTGTTCTCTTCTCATGACTGGAGGCTGGCTAAAGAATTCGCAGATAAAATATGGTATATCAAAGACCGTATGCTACATGCAGGAATAGTGGAAGATGTGCTCATTCAGCACCACGAACTTACCGATCCTTCATTATTCCATGTGAACGAATATTTTAAACCTCCCCGAATCATTGCTCCGCCTCTTCAAAAAGAAATGCTTTATTCCCTGCTCCAGAAAAACAGCACTGCGGACCTTTCTCTGTTATCCTTTGAATTCACTGATTACCGATGGAAGATTTCCATTAATGAAAGCAATTATCAATATGAATCTTTCGAAGAAATCCTCTCTTTCATTAAAAAATTGCATTAATTCCACTTTTTTATTATGTAATCCATATACTATGCATGCATAGTGTTATGCTTATCATATAATTTAATTACTTTATTATCAATCCATTAACAAAATTTAACGGAAATAAATGCTATGCATGCATAATATTTACTACATTTGGAATAAACCATTGAACAAAAGAATACTCATGGATCATAAAGACAAAATAGAAAATGTAGACCTGATATTGAAGCAGACCTGGCTGGCAGTGTCCAAAATGTATACTGAAATGGCGCAGGAACATGATTCTACTGCCGTACAGGCACTTACTCTTTTAAAAATTGACCCTAAAGAAGGAACCAGAAGCACGAATTTAGGCCCTAAAATGGCTATTGAGCCCACATCCCTTACCAGAATCATCAAACTGCTGGAAGACAACGGCTATATCTACAAGGAAAAGACGACTACAGACAAACGGGAAGTAATCATTAAGCTTACTGATAAAGGACTGAATTCAAGAAATCTTTCTAAGGAGGTCGTGGTGAACTTTAATAAAAAGGTCATGGAAAAGATATCGCCTGAAAAACTGGAGACTTTTAAGGAAGTCATGCAGGAGATCATGAAAATTGCAGGAGATCTTAACAGGAAATAACATGGCGGACATTCAGCCGCCTATTTACACATAAAGAAATTAAATCAATAAATTATTATCAATGAAAAGAAGAATCAAACATGTTACGGTTCTCGGTTCAGGAATCATGGGAAGCGGTATCGCTGCGCATTTCGCCAACATTGGCGTTCAGGTGTCGCTGCTGGATATCGTTCCTTTTGAGCTGACAGAAGCAGAACAGAAAAAAGGTTTGACTAAAGATGACAAGGCGGTAAGAAACCGTATTGCTACAGAAAACTTTGAGAAACTGAAAAAAGCAAGCCCTGCCCTGCTCTATTCTCCGAAATTTGCAGACCGGATCAAACCGGGGAATTTTGATGACGACCTTCCTAAAATCAAGGATACAGACTGGATTATTGAAGTAGTCGTTGAAAAACTTGATATCAAAAAATCGGTTTACGAAAAAATCGAACAGTTCAGGAAACCGGGCACCCTGATTTCTTCCAATACCTCAGGAATCCCGATCCACCTTCTCACCGAAGGAAGAAGTGAAGATTTTAAAAAATATTTTGCCGGAACGCACTTCTTTAACCCAGTACGGTACCTGCCGCTTCTTGAAATCATTCCGACAAATGATACGCTGCCTGAAGTAGTGGATTTCTATATGTCCTACGGTGCTAAATTCCTCGGAAAAACTACCGTAGAGGCCAAAGATACCCCGGCTTTTATTGCCAACAGGATCGGAGTATTCTCCATCATGGACCTTCTTCATAATGTAAAAAAGCTCGGACTGAATGTTTCAGATGTAGATAAGCTTACCGGTCCGGTTATCGGGCGTCCGAAATCAGCCACGTTCAGGACTGCCGATGTAGTAGGACTCGATACTCTGGTTATGGTAGCCAACGGCGTGCGTGAAAGCGGTGTTGAAAAAAATGATTTCTACAATGTATTCGAGCTTCCGGACTATATCCAGACCATGGTGGACAACAAATGGCTGGGTTCCAAAACAGAACAGGGATTCTATAAAAAAGTGAAGAATGCAGAAGGTAAATCTGAAATTCAGGGATTAAACCTCGATACTCTGCAATATGAACTTCAGGGCAAATCTTCCTTCCCAACCCTGGAACTGACCAAAAATATCGATAAGCCTCTTGACCGTTTCAAAGTATTGATAGGCGGTAAAGATAAAGCAGCAGAGCTGTACAGGAAATCCTTAGGTTCCCTGTTTGCCTACGTTTCCCATAAAGTACCTGAAATTTCCAACGACATCTATAAAATCGATGATGCCATGAAAGCCGGATTCGGTTGGGAAAACGGACCATTTGAAATCTGGGACGCCGTAGGCGTAGCCAAAGGAATCGAACTGGCCAAAGATGCCGGTTATGACGTTTCAGACTGGGCCAAACAGCTGGCTGAAAAGGGCGGCACTTTTTACAAGGTGAATGAGGAAGGACAAAGCATCTACTACAGCAAAGATTCCGGAGATTACAGCAATATCCCTGGACAGGATTCCTTTATCATTTTAGATAACATCAGGAAAAATAAAACGCTCTGGAGCAATTCTGGCTCTGCTATTGAAGATCTTGGCGACGGCATCATCAATTTCGAGATCCGTTCTAAAATGAATTCTTTAGGCGGTGAAGTCCTGGACGGCCTAAACAGAGCCATTGATCTTGCAGAAAAAGAATATGACGGACTGGTAATCGGTAACCAGGGAACCAATTTCTCCGTAGGTGCCAACCTCGCCATGATCCTGATGATGGCCATCGAACAAGACTGGGATGACCTGAATATGGCCATCGCCTATTTCCAGAAATCCATGATGAGGGTACGTTACTCTTCTGTTCCGGTAGTGGTTGCCCCTCACGGCATGACCCTGGGAGGCGGATGTGAGATGACCATGCACGCAGACCGCGTTGTAGCTGCCGCAGAAACCTATATCGGACTGGTGGAAACCGGAGTCGGTGTCATTCCTGGTGGCGGAGGTACCAAAGAACTTACCCTGAGAACCTCCAGGGAATTCCATAAAGACGATGTGAAAAATAACAGGCTGCGTGAAGCTTTCATGAATATCGCCATGGGTAAAGTTGCTACGTCAGCATATGAAGCGTATGATATGGGGATCCTGGAAAAAGGAAAAGATATTGTTGCCGTGGACAAAAGAACCCAGATCATGACCGCAAAAATGCTCGCCAAGAGTCTTGCCGAACATGGCTACACCCAGCCAATCGAGCAAAAAGTCAAAGTTTTAGGAAAAGATGCCCTCGGAATGTTCTATGTAGGTACCGACCAGATGCTTACCGGAAACTACATCTCCGAACATGATAAAAAAATCGCCGACAAACTGGCCTATGTAATGGTCGGAGGAAACCTGTCTGAAGAAACCGTAGTCACCGAACAATATCTTCTGAACCTTGAAAGAGAAACCTTCCTTTCGCTTTGCGGAGAACGGAAAACCCTGGAGAGGATTCAGTATATGTTGCAGAAAGGGAAGCCGTTGAGAAACTAAAAAGAAGCTTCGTAGAAGCGACCTGTTAATAGTTATGAATCGTTGATTTTAACAAGCCCTGTAGGGGCGACCTGTTTATTTCATGGCAAATACATACACTCAAATTTATATTCAGATTGTCTTTACCGTAAAGGGAAGGCAGAATTTAATCCTGAAAAAATACAGAGAAGAATTGCACAAATTTATAACTGGTATTGTTAACCATAGGCGTCAAAAATTATTTGCAGTGTTTGCAATGCCTGATCATATACACATGCTGGTAAGTTTAAGTCCAACAATTTCAATTTCTGAACTGGTAAGAGATATCAAAGCAGGATCTTCCAAATTTATTAATGAAAAAGGATGGACTAACGGAAAATTTAATTGGCAGGAAGGTTATGGTGCATTTTCTTA
This sequence comes from Chryseobacterium camelliae, assembly GCF_030818575.1. Lineage (NCBI taxonomy): Bacteria > Pseudomonadati > Bacteroidota > Flavobacteriia > Flavobacteriales > Weeksellaceae > Chryseobacterium > Chryseobacterium camelliae. The sequence continues at coordinate 1,380,567 of NZ_JAUTAL010000001.1, read as the reverse complement.
TTCAAGAAGCAACCTGGACTCTGTTGTAAATTATATTTTAAATCAGGAAGAGCATCATAAAAAGAAAACGTTTAAAGAAGAGTATTTGGATTTTCTTCAAAAATTTGAAATTCAATATGATCCGAAATATTTATTCGAATGGATTGATGATTAGCAGGTCGCTCCTACGGAGCTCCGGAAATCACAAGCCATAAAAGCTATTAACAGTTTGCCCCTATGAGGCAAATAATTCTCAAAAACAATTTTTAATCAAATAAAAAAATGAAAACAGCATACATCATAAAAGGATACAGAACAGCGGTAGGTAAAGCACCTAAAGGATCGCTTCGGTTTACCCGTCCGGACGTTATGGCGGCAACGGTCATCGAGAAGCTGATGGCCGATGTACCGCAACTGGATAAGAACAGGATTGACGATCTGATCGTCGGCAATGCTATGCCGGAAGCCGAACAGGGACTGAATGTAGCCCGTCTGATTTCCCTGATGGGATTAAACACCGATAAAGTTCCCGGTGTAACCGTAAACCGGTACTGTGCTTCAGGAAGCGAAGCCATTGCCATTGCTTCTGCTAAGATACAGGCCGGAATGGCCGACTGCATTATTGCCGGAGGTACAGAATCTATGTCGTTTATTCCGATGGGCGGTTATAAGCCGGTTCCGGAAACGGATATCGCCAAGAGCAATCCGGATTACTACTGGGGAATGGGATATACGGCAGAAGAAGTAGCCAAGCAGTATAAAATTACCCGTGAAGAACAGGACCAGTTTGCTGTTGAATCGCATATGAAAGCCTTAAAAGCCAACGCTGAAGGCCGGTTTGCCGATCAGATTGTTCCGATCCCGGTAGAATATAATTTCCTCGATGAAAATCAGAAAATGCAGACTAAAAAGTTTGATTTTTCCATTGATGAAGGCCCTAGAGCAGACACCTCCCTGGAAGGCCTTGCCAGGCTGAAACCCGTTTTTGCCAACGGAGGAAGTGTAACTGCCGGAAACTCCTCCCAGATGAGTGACGGAGCTGCTTTTGTCATAGTAATGAGCGAAGAGATGGTAAAAGAACTCGGACTGGAACCACAGGCCCGACTGGTTTCCTACGCCGCAGCCGGACTGGAACCAAGGATCATGGGTATGGGTCCTCTATATGCCATCCCAAAAGCATTGAAGCAGGCCGGACTTGATTTGAAAGATATCGACCTGATTGAAATGAACGAAGCTTTCGCGTCCCAATCTGTAGCCATCAAAAAAGAACTGGACCTCAATCCTGACATTTTAAACGTCAACGGAGGCGCGATTGCCCTCGGCCACCCACTGGGCTGCACCGGTACCAAACTCACCGTTCAGCTGCTCGACGAAATGAAAAAACGCGGCAGCAAATACGGTATGGTCACTATGTGCGTAGGAACAGGACAAGGCGCAGCGAGTGTTTTTGAACTTCTATAAAAATTATAGATTTTAAATTATAAATTTTAGATGAAGAACTTTAAGAATAATTTAATTCAGATAAAAACATTTGATTTCGCGTTAAATATCATTCAATTTTACATTCAATGTAAGTCTATGAATGAATTTATTTTATCAAAACAAATTCTTCGTTGTGGAACTTCAATTGGCGCAAATGTAGAAGAAGCTATTGCTGCTCAATCCAAGAAAGATTTTATTTCAAAACTTTCTATAGCCAATAAGGAAGCCAGAGAAACAAAATATTGGTTAAGGCTTTATGAATCGTCGAATTTGATCGAAATTGAAACAGATTCGTATTTACAAGAAATAGAAAGCATCATCAATATTCTGACTAAAATTATTAAAACTTCATCAGAAAATTTATAACGACGATCAATAATTTAAAATTTATAATCTAAAATTTAAAATAGCTAACATGAACAATATATTAAAAGGCGGTGAATTCCTCATCAAGGAAGTTCCTGCGAACGAAATTTTCAGTCTTGAAGAACTGAATGAAGAACAGAAAATGCTTCGTGATTCTGCGAAGGAATTCATTGACCGGGAAGTAGTGCCACAGAAAGAGCGTTTTGAAAAAAAAGACTATGCATTTACCGAAGAGGTAATGCGTAAGCTGGGAGAAATGGGGATGCTGGGGATTGCCGTACCGGAAGAATACGGAGGTTTGGGAATGGGCTTTGTGACGACCATGTTGGCCTGTGACTACCTTTCCGGAGCTACCGGTTCACTGGCAACGGCTTACGGAGCACATACCGGAATCGGGACCTTGCCGATCGTACTGTATGGTACCGAAGAACAAAAGAAAAAATACCTTCCGGATTTGGCAGCGGGAACGAAGTTCGGAGCGTACTGCCTGACGGAACCGGATGCCGGATCTGATGCCAACTCCGGAAAAACGAGGGCTAAGCTTTCGGAAGACGGAAAACATTACATCATCAACGGACAGAAAATGTGGATCTCCAATGCCGGATTTGCTGACACCTTTACTCTGTTTGCGAAAATTGATGATGACAAAAACATCACCGGATTCGTGATCAACAGATCCGAACTGGAAAACCCGGACAGCCTGACTTTCGGAGAGGAAGAACATAAACTGGGCATCCGTGCCTCCTCTACCCGACAGGTGTTCTTCAATGACATGAAGATCCCTGCTGAAAACCTTTTAGGAGAAAGGAACAATGGTTTTAAAATCGCGCTGAATGCGCTGAATGTAGGCCGTATCAAGCTTGCTGCAGCCTGCCTGGATGCCCAGAGAAGAATTTTAAACCATTCCATCCAGTACTCGAATGAAAGAAAACAGTTTGGCGTATCCATCGCTACCTTTGGCGCGATCAGGAAAAAAATCGCTGAAATGGCTACCGGTACTTTCGTCAGTGAAGCCGGGTCATACAGAGCGGCCAAAAATATCCAGGACAAAATCGACGAGCTGGTAGCTGGCGGATTAGACCATCAGGCAGCCGAGCTGAAAGGTGTTGAGGAATTTGCTGTGGAATGCTCAATCCTGAAAGTATTCGTATCTGACCTTGCACAGCATACCGCTGATGAAGGAATCCAGGTATACGGCGGAATGGGATTCTCTGAAGATACCCCTATGGAATCTGCATGGAGAGACTCAAGGATTTCCAGGATCTATGAAGGAACGAATGAAATCAACAGGCTTTTATCGGTAGGAATGCTGATCAAACGGGCAATGAAAGGCGAGCTTGATCTTCTATCACCGGCTATGGCAATCAGCAAGGAGCTGATGGGCATCCCTTCTTTTGATGTGCCTGACTATTCCGCATTCATGAGCGAAGAAAAAGCGCTTATTGCCAACCTTAAGAAAGTATTCCTGATGGTTTCCGGAGCAGCACTTCAGAAATATATGACGGAAATTGAAAAACAGCAGCATTTATTGTTGAATGCATCTGAAATCCTGAACCAGATCTACATGGCAGAATCTGCTGTATTAAGGGTTGAAAAACATTTCTCACCGGATTCTGTTGAAGCGGCAATGGCTCAGCTAAACCTTTATAAAGCGGTTGAAAAAATCATTGCAGCGGCTAAGGAAGGAATTGTATCCTTTGCCGAAGGCGATGAACAGAGAATGATGCTTTCGGGACTGAGAAGGTTTACCAAATACACCAACCATCCGAATGTGGTAGCGCTGACAGAGAAGATCGCAGCACACTATATCGGAAAAGGAAGTTATTAGTCTTTTATATAAGGGATATTTGATTCCGGCGCCCCATCAGGGGCGCTTTTTGTTGGAATATTTTTATATTTGATAAAAATATTGCAGATGAAAACACTATTATTGATCCTGAGTCTTGGTTCTGTCATGACTTTTGCCCAAAAGAATCCGGGCCAGAAAAAAAATAACGATAGCATCTGGCTGTTCAGCCCTAAGGATACAGCCCAGAGCAAAAAGGAAACACGGTCTATGGGCGGCATGCCTGTTGCCAAGCCGGATACCTCCGTATATTCGGGATTAAATGCTCCGGTAAAGAATGAAAAACAGTACCGCATACTGAATGGTATGGAACCCAAAAAGCAGGCGAAGCCCATACTAAAGGCAGCACCTAAAAAACCAAAATAAAAATAGGGTGATCACCGTCAGATCATGATGCCCGGAAACAATAATAAAATTGTACAATAAAATGACTCGGAACATACCTTCTTTTGAGTCATTTTTTTATTTTTGTACCACTATTGCTACCTTAATGACAAAAGAAGAGCTGCTGAATAAAGCCATCAAAATTGCTGACAAAGCGCATAAAGGTCAGACCGACAAATACCACACTCCGTACATTGCCCATGTGATGCGTGTGATGGAGTACGGCAAGACCATGGACGAAAAGATTGTAGGTGTACTGCACGACGTGGTAGAAGACCATCCTGAAGAATTCAGTATAGAATACCTGCGAAGTGAAGGCTTTCCGGAATATATCCTTTTTGCCATCAACTGTCTCACCAAACTAGATCCGGAAGAAGATTACGAAGATTTCGTACGCAGAACCGAAAGATCACCGCTTGCCGTTGCAGTAAAACTGAATGACCTGCGTGACAATATGGATCTGAGAAGGGTCAACCGTGAACTGACTCCGAAAGACATTAAAAGATTCAATAAATATTTGAAGGCGTACAGGTATCTGATTGAAAAATACTAATTAAACCAGCAAACACAAATGAAACATGACCTTCCTAAAATCTCTTCAGCTTACCAATCCAAGCTGACGCGTTCCGTTATTTCAGTCACTGTATTTTTTATCGTTTATCTCATACTCATCCTGTTTTCACTCGTGATGATTTGCCTTCTCGGGTATGGTGCCTTAGAAGTTATTTCCCTGAAGGCGGGATTAGTCAGTTTCATCATTGCCATTGGCCTGGTAAGCATTGGTGTTTTCGTATTTATTTTCCTGGTTAAGTTCATTTTTAAGAAAAGGAACTATGTCAAGACAGATTTAATAGAAGTCACGCAACAGATGCAGCCTGAACTTTTTGCTGTCATTAATGAAGTTGCATCAGAGACAAAAGTCAGGCCTCCGAAAAAAGTATACCTTTCACCTGAGGTCAATGCAAGTGTAAGCTATGATTCCGTTTTCTGGAGCATGTTCCTGCCGGTTAAAAAAAATCTTACGATTGGTTTAGGCCTCATCAACACCTGCAGTATCGGTGAGCTGAAGACGATCTTAGCGCATGAATTCGGGCATTTTTCGCAAAGAAGCATGGTTATCGGAGGCTACGTCAACCAGGTGGAAAAGATTATCTTTGAAACGGTATACAACAACAAAGACTATGAAAATTTTGTCCTGGAGGGTTCCGGATATCCGGTCCTTAAATTCTTCGGTGCCATTTCCATACTATTTATCAATGCTTTTCGCCATATTTTAAAAAGTGTTTCAGACTTCCTGTTCAGAAACCATGCCTCGCTCAGAAGGGAAATGGAATTTCATGCAGATGCTGTTTCAACCTATGTCACCAACCCGCATGAACAGATATCAGTACTGCTCAGATCGGACCTTGCTGCTGCTGCTTTCAACGGGACCGTACACTTTTACCAGCAAAGTAAATCATATCCGATGCGGAATATGTATCAGAACCAGGCTTCCCTGATGAAGCTGTTCAGTGAAAGAAATAACCACCCCTATGTCAATCAGCTTCCAAAAGTCGATATAGAAGATCTGAACCGTTACAACAAAACTAAAGTTGAAATTGAAGATCCCTGGGCCTATCATCCCGAAACCAGTAAAAGGATCGCAGCGATTCTCAGGAATGCCACCAAGAATGTGGAAGCAAATAATGAGCTGGCAGAAAAGCTGATCAGAGGATTCGACCAGATCTGTTCGGCCATGACGGCAAAAGTATGTGAGATCAACAATCTTACTGCTGATCCGTCTTATGATGAAGCCCAATTCCTGAATCTGTACAATGAAAAATTCCCCTATCAAAGCTTTGGTTTCAACGGATATTATGAAAACTACAATCCCGTGATTGAAGATCCCGATGCTGCCGTTGCAGAATGGCAGGATGTGCAGATCGATGAACTGTTTCAGGATAATAACGTTGCGCTGGTTTATGAGAAAAATGGTCTTGAAAACGATATCCGGGTTCTGCGCTACCTCAAGGATAATCCTAAAGTGATCAAAACATTTCGGTATGACGGAAAGCTATATAAATGTAGCCAGGCAGGAAAAATGATTCCGCAACTCGAAAAAGAACTCGAAAGAATCACCCGCGTGCTCTCTGAAAATGATCAGAGGATACTGAATTATTTTTACCATCAGGCCGAAACCGGTGACAGAGAGACCCTAATCGGGAAATATCGCTTATTCTCCGTTCTCGATAAGGAATTTGATGTTGTGCAGAATGCGGTCAATGAATTTTCAGGTTATATGCAGTTCATGACTGTTACCACCTCTGTGGAAGACATTCCCAGACACCGGGCATTGCTTTTGAGGCATGAGAAACCTTTTAAGCAACAGATAGCGCATTTCCTGAATCATTCTGCCTATAAAGAATTTTTCACTGAGGAGCAGAAAGATGTATACCGTACCTACGTAGAGTCAGATTATATTTATTTTAACAACAACCGTTATCTTCAAACTGAAGTTGATACCCTGTTTACTGTAGTCAATACCTGTCAGGAAATCCTTAATAAAACATATCTGGATTATAAGCGTGAACTGCTGGATTTCCAGTCAGGACTTTATAAAGTCTCTTAATCTGCTCCCGGGAAATCAAAGGTCTTCACATGATGGTTTGTTCCGTCGATATTAACGTTCAGGGCAAGATAGATAAAATGGAGGTTCCTGTTTCCGGTGGCTTCAAATTCCCTTTGCCATAAATAGCCTGTCAGGATACCGAAATAATCATCGATCTGGTATCCGAACCCACCGTATACCCTGTTTCTCGCAAATGTAGGCTTCATAGGGCTGATAAAGAAAACTTCATCGTAAGCATTGGTAAAAACCGTTCCTTTTTTGACGGTTTTGGAGTTGAGCGGAACCGTAACGTTCAGGCGGTAACGATAACGCATCCTCTGGAAAGTTTTATCGGTGTTCGGTTCAAAGAACCAGCTTTTTTCCACCCGGAAACGGTTCTCAAACTTAACGATCCCTTTTTTAACATCAATGACATCCTGTAACCAAACCCTGAGTTCTTCCCTGCTCAGGTCATGGTTTTTGTAATTAACATACCTTCCGGCACCGATAAAGGGCTTATGGTTCTTGGTAAGGTTGTATCCTACCCCTCCTTTGATCTCATAGTAGTCCGGATACGAATAATCTTCGTTGCCGCGGAGCTGTCCTTCCGCGTAGAGGAAAAATTTAGGATGAAACTTATAGGTAAGTGTTACGGCATTAAAGCTGGAAATATGATCCTGTGCTTTGAACAAACTCATGCCTGCCAGAAGGCACAGACCTAGGAAACGCTTCATAAAAAATTTTTGCAAAAATATCTTTTTTAACAAATCCGTAATATTAAGTTTACTTAACATTAATATTATAGGAAATCCCTACCCTGAACCATCTTCCAGGCATCTGAACACCAAAGGTTTCAGAATAGCGGGCATTGGTGATATTGTTAACAGCAAGATATGCCGTAAAGTCTTTCTGAACAAAATTTAACCTTGAATCCAGCAGATTGTAGCTTCCAAGATTCAGCCTTTCATTGTACCGGTACATTACCTGTGCATTGAAATTCCTAAGGAACGTAAAATGAGCGCCTACAATTACCTGGTGCTTCAGATTGTCCAGCACATACCGGGAAACCAACTCATCGGACTCCCTGAACGTGGTATCCAGATAGGTATAGCCTAAAGAATATTTAAACCACTGCGTCACTTTATGTGCGGCTTCCACTTCGATCCCGCGGGTATTGATTTCATTGACATTGCGCGCATACCAGATCGGGTCGTTCAGGCTGTTCTTAATCCAGTCGATCGGTTGGTCTGCATTCCTGATAAATCCGCTGATTTTGGCTAAGATTCTTGAATTCTGGAACTGGTACCCGATTTCCGCTGAAACGGCTTCTTCAGGCTGAAGGTTCGCATTGCCCTGTTCCGTTTTGCTTGAATAATACAATTCTGTAAAAGTGGGTACACGGTACACCTTTGCAATATTCCCGTAGATCTTATTGGAAGCATTGAAATGATACCCCACATCCAGTCCCGGATAGAAAAAATTACCCTGTGTAGAATAATTGGCCCATGAAATGCCCGGAGCAATGTTCAGCTTATTGTTTAGCAGGGAAAAATGATGTTCAAAGAACAACTGGGATACAAAACGTTCCCTGCTCCCGAGATTGTTGCTGGCGAGGAATTCCTTCCTCAGTTCCACCCCCAGTGCAGTAGTTCCCAGGGCCCATTGATAGCTTGAGTTGACCTCACCGCCAACATTATTCCCGATATGCATATTCCTGTAGATTTCGGGCTTTTCGCGGTTAAAAAGGTACATGTCCTGGCCTCTTCTCCAATATACATCTGAATTGATCTTGAATCTGCCGAATGTCTGATGGTGCGCCACGCTGATGACGGAAGCCTGCGTTTCTTCATACTGTTCGGTAGCTTTAGGCGAAGAATAGAAACCGTTAGCTCCGAATTTCTTCTCTGAAAATCCTGCCTGCAGCCTCACGTCTCCGTTATGGATGGCCAGCCTGCTCTGGTAGAACACGTTGCTGATCTTATAATCCGTATTGTGCATATAGCCCTGCGAGCCCGAAGTATTGGCCTGAAGGGAGTTCGAAAACTTTTCATTACCGGCCTGTGCATTCATACCCAGTCCGTAAGTGCTGAAATCGCCTCCTTCGGCACTGATCTTCACTTTTTCCCCCTGGCTGACCTTGGTAATGATATTGATCACCGCGGCATAGGCATTCTGCCCGAATCTTCGGGCTGCAGGACCTTTAATCACTTCTATCCGTTCCACATCATCAAGGTCTACAGGAACATTCATGGTGTTATGCCCGGTCTGCGAATCATTCATCCGAATGCCGTTCAGTAAAAGCAGTACCTGTTCAAAAGAACTCCCCCTGAATCCCAGGTCACTTTGCACTCCGTTGGCTCCCCTTCTCCTGATATCCATTCCCGGGATTTGCTGAAGCACTTCATCAATACTCTGAGCCGGGGAATGGGCAATGTCTTCTCGGGTAATTAATGTGATGTTCTGATTGGCGTTTTTAAAAGGTGTCGAAATCAGTTTTCCCTGAACTTCTATGCTTTCAATATCAGCGGATTTCTCCTGGGCTTCTGCACAAAGGCAGGCACCGAGGAAAAATACAGGAAGTATTTTCTTGATCATATTCCGGTTATTCTTAATCTTTTGCAGGCGCAAATGTAAGAAGTAAAAGGTCATGAATCCATGACAGATATCATAAAAAAAGATGCAGCGGCTGCATCTTATATGGGAACAGGAAAAATTCATCTTTTCCTCATCAGATGTGTAATTAAATCTCTGAATAATTTTACCATGGCTTAATTACTTATCTAACTGTTACAATTTTATTAAAAATTATGACATGAAACAATACCACACGGCTGAAATCTGTAAAATATCATGAAATTTATCTTTTCGAGGTGACATTTTACTATCCTATAAAACCATGATTCACAAAATACTATCCTAAAATTCATCTTTTATCTCCATTTGAGACTTTAATCCTGTTTGTCTCAGTTTTAATCTGTGGTCTGCGAATTGTACAAATTCATCTTTTACGCTAAAATTTCGTAACTTTGTTAGTCTCAATTTTACTATGGCTTCAATTAAAGATATAGATATAAAAAAGCAGGTTTTCGTTAAAAACGCACACCTCAACAATCTCAAACACATCGATGTACTCATTCCTAAAAATAAGCTGATCGTCATCACCGGAGTGTCCGGAAGCGGGAAATCATCCCTGGCTTTCGATACCATTTATGCGGAAGGCCAGAGAAGGTATGTGGAAAGTTTGAGTTCTTATGCCCGTCAGTTCCTCGGTAAGCTGGAAAAGCCGAAAGTGGACGATATCAAGGGACTTGCTCCTTCCATTGCCATCCAGCAGAAGGTGATTTCTTCTAATCCGCGGTCTACCGTTGGGACTTCCACAGAGATCTACGATTATCTGAAACTGCTTTTCGCCAGGATCGGGAAAACCTATTCCCCGGTTTCCGGTGAGGAAGTAAAAAAAGATTCAGTATCTGATGTAGTGGATTTCATCAAGGCTTCTCCAAAAGACGTTTCTTTTTTGCTGACAGCTCCGCTGGAATATGATGCCGAAGCATTCAATGAAACGCTGAACGTGCTGAAACTTGCCGGTTTTACCCGGCTTGAGATCAACGGCAATGTAGCAGGAATAGAAGACCTTGAAAGCTTTGGGTTTACGCCTGAAAAAGGCATGGCCATCAATCTGGTCATCGACCGTTTTTCTTATGAAGAAGATGAAAGTTTCCTTCAGAGGCTTGCCGATTCCATCCAGATGGCTTTTTATGAAGGAAGAGGATATTGCTCGCTTAAAAATACCGAAACCGGGAAAGTAAAGGAATTTTCCAATAAATTCGAGCTGGACGGCATAGAGTTCCTGGAACCAAATGTCCATTTTTTCAGCTTCAATAACCCTTACGGAGCCTGCCCGACCTGCGAAGGTTACGGCAAGGTGATCGGGATCGATGAAGACCTTGTAATACCGAATAAAACGCTTTCCATATATGAAGATGCGGTAGTTTCCTGGCGCGGCGAAAGCATGAGCGAATGGAAGAAAGCATTCATTAAGGAAGCAAAAGGCTTTCCGGTGCATAAACCGTATCATCAGCTAACAAAAGAACAGAGGACTTTCCTCTGGAAAGGTGACGGTGACAAAAACTTCCCGTCCATCAATAATTTCTTCAAAATGCTTGAAGAAAACCTTTACAAAATACAGTACCGTGTGATGCTTTCCCGGTACCGCGGCAAAACGCTCTGCCCAACCTGCGAAGGCATGAGGCTGCGTGAGGAAACCAGCTGGGTGAAAATAGACGGGCACAACATCCAGTCGATGATCGACCTTCCGCTGGATGAGCTCTTCCCGCTGATCACCGGATTAAAGCTTTCCGATCACGACCAGGAAATCGCCAAAAGGCTGCTGTACGAAATCACGACTAGGATTGAATTCCTGCTGAAAGTAGGTTTGGGATACTTAACGCTGAACCGTACTTCCAATACGCTGTCCGGCGGAGAAAGCCAAAGGATCAACCTGGCCACCAGCCTGGGAAGCTCACTGGTAGGTTCGATCTATATTTTAGATGAACCGTCTATCGGCCTGCATTCCAGGGACACAGAGAATTTAATTGAAGTGCTGAAGAACCTTCGGGATTTGGGCAATACCGTAATTGTGGTGGAGCATGATGAAGACGTGATGCGGGCTGCCGACTATATTATCGACATCGGCCCGGAAGCCGGTTACCTTGGCGGCGAACTGGTTTTTGCCGGAGATTACAAGGAACTGAAAGATGCCGATACACTGACTTCAAAATACCTCACCGGCCGACTGGAAATCAAAATTCCGGAAAAAAGGAGAAAGGCCAAAGAATGGATCCACATCAAAGGCGCCCGGCAGAACAACCTTAAAAATATAGATGTCGATATTCCACTGGAAAGTCTGGTGGTGATTTCAGGTGTTTCCGGAAGCGGAAAATCAACGCTGATGAAGGAGATCCTGACGAATGATATCATGATCCAACTGGGGCTCGGCGGTAAAAAAGGCGATTATGATTCAGTGGAATTCCCTAAAAAGCTGATCAAAAACATAGAGCTGATCGACCAGAACCCGATCGGGAAATCCTCCCGCTCCAATCCGGTGACCTACCTGAAAGCCTATGACGATATCCGCGACCTTTTTGCCAAGCAGAAGACCGCCAAGATGATGGGCTACAAACCGAAGCACTTCTCCTTCAACGTAGACGGCGGAAGGTGCGACGAATGTAAAGGTGAAGGCGTGATCAACGTATCCATGCAGTTTATGGCAGACATCGAGCTGGAATGCGAGGTTTGCAAAGGAACGCGTTTCAAGAGTGAAATTTTAGAAATCAAATACGACGAGAAAAATATTTCGGATATCCTCCACATGACCGTGGATGAAGCGCTGGAATTTTTCGGGGACAATAAGGAAGATAAGATCGTGACCAAGCTGAGGCCGTTGCAGGAAGTGGGATTAGGCTACCTTCAGCTCGGACAGAGCTCCTCTACCCTTTCCGGCGGCGAAGCACAGCGGGTAAAGCTGGCTTCTTTCCTGGTGAAAGGCGTAACGACGGAGAAAACCCTGTTTGTCTTCGATGAACCCTCTACAGGGCTGCATTTCCATGATATCCAGAAGCTCCTTAAATCGCTTCAGGCATTGATTGACCTTGGGCACTCGGTTATTGTGATCGAGCATCAGCCGGACATCATCAAATGTGCAGATTACATCATCGATATCGGTCCGGAAGCCGGAAAACACGGCGGCGAGGTGGTCTTTAACGGAACCCCGGAAGAGCTTGCGAAAAACAAGAAATCCCATACCGCCTACTACATCAAAGAAAAGCTGGAACAGTAAAAACACAGAGCACCGTCCAGGTGCTCTGCTGATTTTATGATGTTACCCGCATAATTTTGTGGATAATATGTGAATTTTAACATTCCGTTTATATGGAAATTAAAAATAATTTTCTACATTTACTATGTAATACAACTGAAGTGGAAATATATTTTGCCTTTTTCATTCCTGAAATTGCAATTAAATTTATAAAAATTTAAGCATAGCATTGTCGGCTATGCTTTTTTATTGTTGTCTAATTAAAAAAATGAGATGTTTTTATCTACTGGATCCGCCTCTAAAGGGCGGATTCTTTTATGGGTGGATATTATTTATCTAAAACTAAACTTCTTCTATATTTAAATTGCCACCAGACTCCATTATATATTCTCAGATATTGTGATTATCGAAGATTTATTAAAAACCTTTAGACTACGGGAATCCGTATTTTTTAACAGCCATCATCCTCTACTTTTACAAAAAGTTAAATTTATTATTTTATTGAATTATGAAAAAATTACTTTTACTATTTGTGCTGGCAATGGCAGTTTGTTCATGTGAAGGATCTGGAAGTTCAGATTATTGTTCCTATAATGGTCATAGTTTGCATACAGGTGAGAAAGGAGGATGTTATTATTACTCAGGAAGCAAAAAGGTATATGTGGATAAAAGTTATTGTAACAGCTGCTATTGATGCTTAGTACTGTCTAAAATAATTCTATACAAATCCATTATATAACATTAGAAGCAATAAAAAATTGGTTCACTGAAAGTGATTACATTTTGTTAAATAATCAATTTACCTGTATATAGATACGGCTCAACCAAAACAGTTGAGCCGTATCTATAAATAGCAATCTTCTAAAATCAGTCGTGCTTACTTTTAATCAAACCTTCCAATCTTTCCATCATATCATCCTTCTCCTTCAGCATCCTCTCATACAGAGCAATCTTCTCTTCGTGCAACTGGATAAATTTATCAATAGAATTAATATTTTGAACGTCAACCCTATTATTAAAGATGGCGTTATCTGAAAATGTACATGAAATTAAATTCACCGCATGCTCCTCATCAAAATTCTTAAAAGCTTCAACGGGGATGTTCAGCACTCCTGAGATCTTTTTAAGCAGGTGATCTTCGATCACGTCTTTCTGTTCCAGCAGGGATACTTTTTTCTGGTTCCATTCGTCGCCCAAATCAAGGGCCAAAGCTTCCTGTTTGATCCCGAGCATTTCCCTGAAGCGTTTTACATTTCTTCCCTGATGTATGTTCTTTTCCATGAGTATCAATTAAGGTTAGTCATTAGGTTGTACGTTACAACCGTAAAGGTAAAAAATATCCAGCACAAATGGTATCCTGCTAATCTATTTATTGATGTTTTTTATGATGCTCTGCTATTACAAGTCGGTTCCAGGCAGCTTTATTCAAATCTCTAGCTATATTTACGCAGATAACGACGTTAAAGCATAGGCGTGAGATAAAATGGATCATAAGATGTGTTTACTTACTATAAAATTATTTTTGCGGGGAATTACCTGGAAGATCCGCCTTTTGTTTTAACCGTCTTTAACCAGCTTTGATAGATGGGAAACCAAACCCGATCACCGTTGGATCCATTACATAGGATAACAAGGCCGCTTTTTGTGGGCAGATCCAGGAACAGAGCCGCACTCCAGCCAGCATTTTCACCGGTATGGCCTATGGTTCTGAAACCTTCGTAATTCATAAACCGGTATCCAAGACCGCTTCCGCCTTCGTCCGAGGATGGAAGAACGGGCGTTTCCATTAACGTTATGGTATTTGGTTTCAGGACTTTGTTCAGTTGATGGGAATCCGGTGTAATAGACAGCTCCGCAAAATGGGCCAGGTCTTTAATCGTGGTCTGAAGCCCTGCCGCTGCTTTTTCAGTGAAAATCCGGTTTTTTATAGGCTTTCCCTGTTCGTCATATGCCGTTGCTGAGGTCGCCATCATATCGGCAGTCCATTCATAACTGGTATGTTTCATTCCAAGCGGCCGGAAAATATTCTGTTTCATATAGGTGGCGAAACTTTGGTGGGTCTTCTCTTCGAGAAGCAGTTGTGCCAGCGTATAGCCGCCTCCTGAATACTCCCATTTGGTGCCCGGATCATTGATCAGATGCACCGTTTCACCATTCCGTTTGGTTTTTCCATTCAGTGATTCTTCCAGGCTGAGCAGAGCCGTACCCTGCTCTGATCCGCCATATCCGTGTACTGAAAGTCCAGCGGTATGGCTTAGGATCCGTCTGAGTGTTACTTTTGATGGGTCAAATTCGGATTTTGGCAGATGCCAACGGGTGAGATACGGATCAACGGGATCGTCTAATTTTACAAGGCCTTTTTCTGTGAGTTGCATAAAGCCCCATGCAGAAACCAGCTTCGAGATAGAACCAATGTTAAAAATCGTTTCAGGCGTTACGGGTTTTCTGCCTGCAAGATCCGCATAGCCTATCGTCTGTATCCAGGCCATCTTCCCATCCCGGAGCACAGCGACGGCAACTCCCGGAACATGGTTCTTTATAGTAAGTTCCCGACCCGATGCTTCAATTTCCATATACAGCGGATCTGCCTGGTAAAGAACTGCATCTTGCGACGGTCTGGTTGCTGAACAGGAAAAAATCATGCCTAAAAAAACATTAGGTAAGGTACCGATGAAGAACGTTTTAAGTCGGATATTATTTCTCATAGATTTTAATTAGACACTACTCAAATGTCCGAAATAATAACCACTTACAAAAAATAATTGCCGTTCATCTTTTCCTTTTGGTTTATACAAAGGATTTAATAGTCATCAATTTTAAGTTTAAAATACAATGCCTGGCTATATACGATTTCTGCCGGCCCTATTCCAAAATAGAAACAGGAGAAGCGATATCAGTCACTTCTCCTGTTGTGTAGCCTCACCAGGAATCGAACCTGGATCTAAAGTTTAGGAAACTTCTATTCTATCCGTTGAACTATGAGGCCTCTTTTTTTGAGTGCTCAAAGATATTAATTTTAATTGGAAAATGCCAATACCTTATGGAGGGCTGCATTAAATTTTATGCTTATAAATTGATTTCAAGACAGATTATTTTCTGAGGGTTTATATATTAAGCAGATCAGGAAGGCAAAAATCCTGAAAAATAAGTTGCTTATAAGGTTGAAATCAGGTCAACTATTCCTGTCTTTGCGTCTACCAATGCAACAGACGAGGTCCCTTCATTTGTCCCAGATATTATAGAAAAAAATTACTTAAATATTTAAAAAGTGGTCCGCAAAAACGAAATTTTACAATGGCACAATATTTTCTCCAAAACCGGAAATCCGTATATTTGTCCCTTTCATTATGATTATAAACCAATAACCTTCGTATGACAGACGATTCCTTGCACAAACTGATCCCTATGACCGATTTCGTCATTGAATATTATGCCAATGAAGGCTATGCCGATCTTCAGACCCTGAACCTGATGAATAATTATGCCGTGTTCCTCAAAAAGCCTTTGCTTCTAGGCATGTTTGTCCCTGTAGATGCTCAGGGCAATATCCTGAAGGAACCGAAAAATTACGCGGCATGGAAAACTTTGGAACATAACCAATTACCCTCCAGTCCGGAATCTGATACTCCTTCATTCCGGGAATACCGCATTTACCAGGAAGCAGAACGACGGTGTTTTTTTCATGGCTTTACCATTGCTTACAACGGCTATTCCGTGGTGAGGATCACAGCCTCGTATGATGAATCTATTGAGCTGTCATTCAATAAATCGGATATGATGTCCCAAACCTTTAAAGACGTGGAGTCACTGCTTCATTTTGAAAACATTTACCTTAATTCCGCCGCCGTTAAGCAGCTTGGTATTTCAGATCATACACCATAAAAGAGCGGATTATTCCGAAAGATATGGAATGAAATAATAATTGGATTCTATATCGGACAGATATAAAAAATCCGGAATAAGGGTATCTTATTCCGGATTTTCATTGATTACAATAA
The DNA here is from genome assembly GCF_030818575.1 of Chryseobacterium camelliae. Lineage (NCBI taxonomy): Bacteria > Pseudomonadati > Bacteroidota > Flavobacteriia > Flavobacteriales > Weeksellaceae > Chryseobacterium > Chryseobacterium camelliae. The sequence continues at coordinate 1,364,107 of NZ_JAUTAL010000001.1, read as the reverse complement.
TGGTATTTTTACGGTAATACCGGTGCCGGGGCAGATCCTGTCCCTGCCGTATTAGCGCCCATATCCACCGTGATAGTATTGTTTACTGTTGTAAGCATGTCTCTTCTGTATACACTTACACTGAGCCTTATTTCGGGATTCTGATCAAATACACGCCCGTTATTAGGCATGAATTCAATACGCCAGGTTCCGTTCTGTACAAATGCCCGGCATGAATACTGAGGAATATACTGATTGGTGTTCCCAGGCTGTGTAAGTTTAATATTTGAGTTGTTGTTTACACCCCGGATGATAAATCCACCTATCACAACATAGTAGTCGGCTGAAGAAATTCCGGTATCAAAATTGGAAAGTCCCTGAGGATTGATATTGGTAATGAAATATACCGTACTGTTGATCGCGCTGTACCGTGCCGTTGCAGGAACATATCTTTTCAGGACCTGATCACTGTTGTCTCTTACCAGAAGGTAAGAATCGGCGGAGTTACCGGTATGATTCCCTGGATTTTCAAAATAAAGGTCACCGCTAAGCTTCATATTTCCATTCACTTCAAGCGTGTGTGTGGGGGTATTTGTTCCTATTCCTACTCCTGTGGTCTGTGCCCTGCCGATAAAGGCAGCGAATAACAATAGAGCTAAACTTATAGTATTTTTCATGTGTTTAAATCATTAAATTCCACTAGGTGCAGACGGTGCACTTCCGTTATTGCTTCCTCCCAGATCATAGGTAATCGTACCAAGATTTTTATAAAATCTTCTGGAATAAAGGATGACATCAAAATTATACGTATACCGATCCGTGGTGTTCTGCGTATTAAGCGTAGGATACGATATGCTGATATGCCAGGTTCCTCCGGATTCGAAAATGTTAAACACGAAATGTCCTTTATTGATAGGGCTTACCGAAGTATCTGTATAAATTCCGTTATTTCCGTTACTTGGAATGGCCTGGAAATTAGCTACGGTAATAAAGAATTTATCTGTAGAAATATTCAGATTGAGATCGGTAAGGTCATCCCTGTAGATATTGGTAATGGAATACGGCTGTACGATAAGCGGCGTATACAGGTTTTCTACTGCGAGAATTTTCCCGTTCACCACACTTGATTGCGGATCTGTACCCAAAATAGTAAATCCTGAAGCGTTGTTTGCATAATCTACCGGATCGAGGAAAACTGAAGATTGAACGGCCGTGCTTCCTACCACTTCAAGCTTCTGTGAAGGAGTTGTTGTTCCTATTCCAATTTGGGCCTGCATCTGAGATCCTAATCCCAGAATAGCCATTGCAATGATACTTTTTTTCATGTTTTTAATTATTGGAGAATTGGAGAAGCGTCTGTTCCTGTTGAAGTACCTTGTAGGTTGAAAGGGCCCTTTTCGGAATAGATTTTTACATAGGTTTTAGGATATACTGCGCATACAACGGTCCAGGTACCGTTAGTTGTAGAAGCGAGCTGAGAATAATCTGCGTAGATGATCCATTCATTATTTACACTCTTTACGCCGTAGGATGGAATAGCGGTAACATTGCCAACCACATCGCGGTCAAAATATGCAGACAAAACCATTAGGGAATAATCAGTAGAATTGATTTTCGTATTGAAACTTTCCACCCAGTCCAGATCGGCATTAGTCAGCTTATAGGTAATAATACTTGCAATACCGGGAGCATTTCCCTGGCTTGGGTCTATTCGTTTTACACTGTTATCGATATTGCTTTGACCTAATAAGAGATAACGATCTTTTTCGCCGGCGCCTACATTGGAGATATTTCCTGAAATAATTTCCTGAGATTTATAGGTTCCGTTAACATCGAGCTTAACTCGGGGAGTGGTTGTGTTAATGCCTACATTCCCTACTTGGGCGTGGGCAATACAGCAAAGAAAAAATGCCGCAATACAGTAAATTCTCATTTCTATATTTGGTTTTTAATTAGAACAATGGATTAAAATAATTTCGCGGCAAAGGTAATTATTTTAAACTGACATGCAAGCAATTATAAATGAATTAATTATAAATTCATTGAAAAAAATAAATATCCGTAAAACATCGCTATGATTTGTAGAATTTTTTCTACAAACAAGGCAGTAGAATTACGATATCTGTAACACGAAAAATAGATTTACGGGAATTTGAATCTTTTTTATTGCTCAAGAAGTGTTTTAATCGTTTGCAAAACCCCAAAATTGTCATTGGAACAGGCTTCATAACTCGCCGCTTCTTTTACTGAAGGGTGTGCATTTTTCATGGCGAAGGAATATTGTGCGTTTTTCAGCATTTCGATATCATTCATATAATCGCCGAAAGCCATGGTCTGTTCAGGAGAAATATCCAGTGCCTGCTGCAGTTTTTCCAGAGCATTTCCCTTGTTGATGTTCTTATTCATAATATCCAGCCAGTGCTTACCGGAAATCACGATTTCAAGATCATATTGCTCAAATTGTTTTACAAATGGATAGAGATGCTCCTCCGCACCATCCGGATGGTACACTGCAATTTTAAACGCAATGTCATCCACCTCTTCTGTCAGGTCATCCTTTTTCTGGTTTTTAGTATAATACTTTGAAAAGAAGTCTACGAAATCCTGATCATCCGTTTCATAGTAAGCCGTCTTTTTTGCAGACAATACTGCTCTGGCTTTGGGAATATCACGAATAGTCCTGATGATATCTACAATATGTTTATGCTCCAGCCGGTCGGTGAAGAGTTCTTTATTTTTATAGATGACATAGCCTCCGTTTTCTGCAATGAACCCGATTTCATCTTCAATATCTTCGAAATACTGTGTGATTCCCGGCATCTGTCTTCCGCTGGCGGGCACAAATAAAATATTCTTTTTTTTCAGTTCGCTGTAGATGGCTGGGAATTCTGGACTGATTTCATAATTGGAATTCAGGAAGGTCCCATCCATATCGGTTACTATAAGTCTGATATCTTTCATAAAATGATTTCTTTTTTCATCCTGCTTACAGGATGGTTTACAGAGATTCTAATATCTTGCCAAATCCCGATCCCTATTTATCTTTATTCTTATAATGCACTAAAGGAAGAGCTTTCAGAACTTCTGCACTCTGTTCCGGACTTAAGTCACGCTGGGGCTCGGCAAGCATCTCATACCCCACCATAAATTTCTTAACTTCAGCGCTGCGCAGGAGCGGTGGATAAAAATGCATATGGAAATGCCATTCCGGATGATCACTTCCGTCCGTAGGTGCCTGGTGGATCCCTGCAGAGTATGGAAAAGAGGTATTGAAGACATTATCATACTTCACCGTAAGTCCTTTCAGGATTTCTGCCAATGCTGTTTTTTCCGGTTCTGAAAACTGATTGATATCAGATAGTTTCCGCCTGCTTATAACCATTGTTTCATACGGCCAGGATGCCCAGAATGGAACCAATGCCACAAAATGTTCATTTTTGAGAATCACCCGTTCATCCGTCTCAAGCTCCTTTTCCAGGTAATCCTCCAATAATGACCTGCCATGACTGTCAAAGTATTTTTTAAGGTTATGCTGTGTTCTCTGTACAAGGGTGGGAATGGATGACTGCGCCCAGATCTGTCCGTGCGGATGCGGATTGCTGCATCCCATGATCCTGCCTTTGTTTTCAAAGATCTGGACATGGTTGATGAAATCCATGGCGCCCAGCTCCCTATACTGTTGCTGCCAGAGATCCACCACATTGCGGATGTCACCGACTTCCATTTCGGGTAACGTCAGGCTATGGTCGTCAGAGAAACAGATGACCCTGTTGATTCCGCGTTCGGGCTTCATCACAAAAAAATCAGTTGTTCCGGCAGGGTACTCCACTTCTTCCCTCATCAATGATCCGAAATCATTGTCAAAGACATATACTCCTTTGTAATCAGGATTCTTTTCACCACTGATCCTGGTGTTTCCGGGGCAAAGATAACAGCCCGGATCATATGAAGGCTGCTGTTCATGGCCGGAATCTTCAGTCTGTCCCTGCCACGGCCTTTCAGACCGCTGCGGAGATACCAGTATCCACTCATCCAAAAGCGGATTATAGCGCCTGTGCGGATTTTTCTTAGGATTGAATGTATTCATCACTCATGTATTCATGGATTCCATCTGAAATTTTAACGGAATAAATATTCATCGGAATATTAAATCTATCTTTATATTTTTTGCTTATGGCTTCAACGACTCTTTCCACCTGATCCTTTTCAATAAGGTTAATGCTGCAGCCACCAAAGCCTCCGCCCATCATTCTTGACCCTAAAACACCTTCTTCTTTCAGGGTTTCTTCCACGAGAAAATCAATTTCTTCGCAGCTGACTTCATATTCACGGGAAAGCCCGTCATGGGTTTCGTTCATCAGCCGCCCGAGTTCTTCAGGACGATTTTCAGATAGTGCCTGAACGGCCTGCTCTACCCTTCTGATCTCTTTTAAAAGATAACTGCAACGGATATAAGGGATATCCCCCATTTCATCCCTGCATTCTTCCAGCTTTTCCAGTGTAAAATCCCGGAACTTATGTACCTGCGGGAATTTTTTCCATAAAACCTCTTTTCCACGGTCCACATCCTTTCTGCGGTCATTATATCCCGAAGTAAGATGCGTGTGCTTTACACAACTGTCGAACAATACCCAGGCATATCCGTCCAGTTCTGCATCATAGTATTGATAGTCCAGCGAATTGCAGTCCAGCATGATCACCTTATTTTCCTTTCCGAATACGGATGCAAACTGATCCATGATCCCACAGTTGACCCCAACAAAAGTATGTTCCGATTTCTGGCCGATTAAAGCCATTTCACTGTTAGAAAGTCCGAGATCAAACAAAGTATTTAAGATATAAGCAAACCCGCATTCCAGTGCCGCAGATGAAGATAATCCGGAACCCATGGGAATCGTGCTGCTGAAGGCTACCTGGAGGCCGCCGGTACTTTTCCCGTTTTCCTGGATGGCATTGAAAACGCCCAGGAGGTAATTGGCCCATTGCTGATCAACCGGAACCTGTTTTTCATTGGTGTTAAAGCTGAAAAACTGATCAAAATCCTGTGCAAAAAATGTACTGGTATCTGAATCTTCCTGTTTTTTAACGGCAAAGCAGATGTATTTATCGATCGCAGCAGGAAGTACAAAGCCGTCATTATAATCAACATGCTCGCCGATGATGTTGATCCTGCCCGGAGCCAGGAACAAGTACTCGGGTTCTGAATGAAATGTTTTCCGGAATGCCGCTTTTGTATCTTCAATTAATTTTTTCCGCATACACTGGTGTGTTTAAATCGTTTCATTTTTAAATGTTAAAAATACAGCTAAATTCCGGGATTAACAATATTCCTTCCATTTAAATCAGCATGCTTTCAGCTGTAAAACGAATCATCAAGACAAAGTTTTAATGATATGAAAAAACCTTATGAACATATCTAAAAATCAACTGTAGAGTTATGACCTGGCCTCCGTAATTGCCACAGCGATCATTGACAAAGCCATCACAGTTTAATACCAGAGGTCTGTATTATTTACTCAATCAGATAATTGAATTCTTTTCTGTATTGTGACGGACTTTTTTTAACATATTCCTTAAACGTCTTATTGAAATAGCTGAAATTGTTGAAGCCGCTTTCAAAGCACACCTCTGTAATGCTTAAAGGCTGCTCTGCCAGCAGTTTTAAAGAATGGGTGATCCTGTACTCGTTGACAAACTGCGTAAAGGTTTTGTTGGTGATCTTCTTAAAGTAACGGCAGAACGAAGGTACTTTCATGTTGGCAAGATCAGCGATTTCCTCCAGAGTCATCTGCTCCCGGAAGTGGTCTTTTACATAATTGAAAATCACATTGATCCTGTCATTGTCCTCCACCTGGGTCTGAAGATAGTACTTACCCGCATTCAGGATCCTGCAATCCTGAGTAACCGCAAGCTCATCGAGGATTCCCAGAAACCGGATCAACCTGTCCAGAGATGATGAGTCATGCATATCAAGGATTTTTTTTCCGACTTCTTTTTTTACGGTATCCCCGAATACAATGCCGGCTTTTGATTTTTCCAAAAGGCTGACTATACGCTGCATCTCCGGGGTTTCCCAGATTGCTTCCCCTAAAAAATCCGGTTTGAACTGAATGACCATTTCATATTCATTATTGGTGTTTTCATTGGTAAGCCCGCAATGCGGAAGATTACTTCCGATGAGCACCAGGTCTCCATCCGAGAAATAGGATATATTACTTCCGATCTGTCTCTTCCCGGACCCCTTACAGACATAGATCAACTCTATTTCCGGATGGTAATGCCATACATGGGATTTGATATTCTCATTGGTCAGGAATTTCAGGCTGGTAAAACTGCTCCCGATATTGGGTTTAATGGCTTCAAATGAAGGATGTGAATGTTTCATAACCGTTGCAATTATGGTATATTGATCAAATAATGCACAAAATTAACAATTAATATTTAATTAACATACATACATGGTTAATATAAAGCATATATATGAAAATTGTATGGTAGGACACCTCATTTGGCGGCTGTACATTTGTACTATAATTAACTGATCTAAAAAACATTATCATGAATGCAGTTTTAAAATCCGGTTTTCTTCTTGCTTTCTCTCTTATGTCAGCAGGGTTGATGAGTAAAGACAGAGATTTTTCTTTGTCCGTAAAGAAGGCAGAAGCCAAGACACTGCACTTTGAGGTATCCAATGCTAAAAACCTTTCCCTTTTCATTTATAATGATGCCGATGGGGAGATATATGCTGAAAACCTCAATGATGAAGACCAGATCGCCAAATCATATGATCTTCAGGCACTCGCTCCTGGAACCTATTATCTGGTAGCCGAATCTGAATCCAAAGTTGAAAAATACAAAATTACCATCAGTAAAACAAATACTATTGAAATGGATAAGACGCCGGTAAGCAGTGTTACCAAGCCGGAGTTTACCGTTTCAGGCCATATGGTAAAGCTTCATGTGGAGGGCCCGAAATATCCTGTTAATGTTTCAGTATATGATTCATCAAACAATGTTCATTACAGCGGAAACAAAGTTGCTGAAGACGGAGCGGTTGACCTGACCTTCGACCTGAATCCGCAAATTGCAGAAACCTATACCATAAGAGTAGAGGAAAACGGAAATGTCTTCAACAAGATCATTTCTTTAAAATAGGATAGTCCATAACTATTATTATATATACAACCATTCCTGGTTAAACAGGGAAAATTTTACGTACAGTCAAGTTTTGAGGCAACTCTTCTTTTAATCACGGAGAAAGAGTTGCCTCATTTTTTTATCAATTATGATGTCCCATATTCAGCTTGATTTTCTTCAGATCCTCCAGCTCGTTTACCGGACGTTCGATGTCGTACGGAATCGGCCGTTTTGAGAAAGTCTGGAAATATAACAGGCAGGCATCCTTCCACCACACGGAATCTTTTGCCTGGATTTTCAATTTTGACTGAACTTCTGAAAACCGCTGTTCATCAATATAAGGCTGCATTTGGTCCCAGGTTTTCTGGTATTCCCTCACCTGATGAACTCCTGAATCGTATTTGTAGCACAGCTCGTCCCAAAGGGTTTTGCCGTCTTTCATTTTATAATCCCAAGGCACATGGTGGAACCAAAGAAGAAGATCTTCCGGGCAGGTTTCGATGTTTCCATAGATTTCATTCAATGGCGGAAAATACTGGGAAACGGCATTGCTTCCGGTTCTGGTTCTGTCGAAGCCGATTCCTCTTGCATCTGCCTGATGATAATACACTGGAGACCAGTCCGGTCTTCCACCTTTATAGTCACCCCAGGGTTCCGGCCCGTAATGGTGGTTGCCGGCAAAGATATGGTGAAGGCCTAACGGCATCATATAATCCACCACGGTTTCGCGGGAAGTGAGCATGATCTGTTTTACCGGATTTACAAACTCCGGCCTGTCGGTAAAGGTCATTTTAATCCATTCATCGGCGATCTGTTCGGAGGTCAGTTCATGGTTCCAGGCCAGTCTTCCGAAGGCGTACCAGTTGGATTGTGCAAACTGATGGCCGGTCCAGTCCGTATCCTCCCCGATGTTGGCTACTCCGGATATCGCTGTTATTTTGCCCGGTCTTAAAGTACCATCCGTAATCTTCGCAATGGTAGATCCTTTGCCGTCTGCATAAGTATCGCTTTCAAGGGTTTCCTTAAACAATGGTGACAGAAACACCAGGTGATTGGACTGTCCCAAATACTCCTGGGTAATTTGAAATTCCACCATTTCCGGGGTTTTTCTCAATGCTCCGAAAAGGGGATTGAAAGCTTCTCTCGGCTGAAAATCGATCGGCCCATTTTTAATCTGGATGATCACATTATCCCTGAATTTTCCGTCCAGCGGAACAAATTCCAGATAGGCCTGCTTGGCCCGGTCTTCTTTGCTCGGACTGTACACAAACGCCCGCCACATCACGATTCCACCGTAAGGCTTCAGCACATCGGCCATCATATTGGCACCATCGGCGTGGGTTCTTCCGTAATCCTGCGGTCCCGGCTGCCCTTCCGAATTGGCTTTCACCAGAAATCCTCCGAAGTCCGGAATCAATTTGTAAATTTCAGCCGCCTTGTCTTTCCACCATTTCTGTACATCTTTGTTTAAAGGATCTGAATTTTCCGTTTTTCCCAATACTTTAGGGGAGGAAAAGTTCACGGAAAGGTAAACTTTAATCCCATAAGGTCTGAAAATGTCCGCCAGTATTTTCACTTTTTTCAGATAGTCCTCCCGAAGCATATTCGGCGAAGCATTCACATTATTCAGTACGGTTGCATTGATCCCGACAGAGGCATTGGCTCTTGCATACGCTTCATATCTTGGCGAAACGGTGTTGGGCAGATCTTCCCATTTCCATAATGAATGCCCTGCATAACCACGTTCGATACTGCCGTCCAGATTGTCCCAATGGTTAAGAACCCGTACATCAAACGAAGGCTTTTCGGTGATGTTGAGGTTTGCCGTTGAAACATTGGTCTGCTGAAGCCTTAGAATATGATATACACCATACAACAATCCGATTTCTTTCCCCGCAGAAATTACAATTTTGTTCTGAACGGATTTGATGGTGTATCCGTCCTTCAGGTTTTTCAATGATTTTTCCGTGCGGAGTTCCACGGTCTGTCCCTGCCAGTGGCTGCTCAGTTCTTTGCGGGCAATGTTCAGCGTCGGGCTGTTTCCTCTGGAAATGATTTTATCTGCCGAAATGCCGTTCTTCGCCGGAAACCGCAGCCAGAGCTGACTGCCATCTTCTGCGAAAACCGCTAACGGAATCATGAATAATAAGACCAGGTACATTCTGAAATTATGCATCGGGATTTACTTTAATTTTGATTTGAATTAAACAGGGTTTGTCTGTTGTATTTTTTCCAAAGGTTTCACCTGTGGCTATTGTTATTAAACCGTACGGGTTTCGATAATGAGTGCTTAAAACCATGTCAGGATTTAGACTCCTGACATGGTTGATCCAAGATTACTGATTTTCTTCCAGCCCTTCTATGGTTTTAATCTTGCCATCGTTATCATATTCGATTTCAATGACCTTCATGCTTCTCAGCCACGTCCTACCGCCGCTTGGAACGGAATCATGGAAGAACAGATACCACTTCCCTTCAAATTCCACAATGCTGTGGTGAGTGGTCCATCCTACCACCGGTGTCAGGATTTCTCCCTGAAAGGTAAACGGACCGTAAGGATTATCACCGGTTGCATAGCAGATCAGGTGCGTATCTCCCGTGGAATAAGAGAAATAATATTTATCATTGTACTTATGCATCCACGAAGCTTCGAAAAAGCGGTGCTTGTCGCCATGAAGCAGCGGATTTCCGTTTTCATCAAGAATAAGAACGTCTTTTGGCTCTTCGCCGAATTCCAACATATCGTCACTCAACATCACCACTTTTGATGGAATGGCAGGCTCGTCGTTATTCGGGATCACCGCAGATTCCAAAGCTTTGTTGTTGCGGTACCGCTGCAATTGCCCGCCCCAGATTCCTCCGAAGTACATATAATGCTTTCCGTTGTCTTCAAAAAGGCAGGGATCGATGCTGTAACTGCCCATCATCGGATGTTTTTCCGGAACAAACGGCCCGTATGGTTTGTCGCTCACCGCGACTCCAATTCTGAAAATGTCGTTTTTGTCCTTTAGCGGAAAATACATATAATATTTACCGTCTTTATGGGCTACATCGCAATCCCACAACTGTCTTCCCGACCATGGAATATCCTCTACCGAAAGCACTACGCCGTGGTCTGTAATGTCACCGTTTTCCAAGTTATCAAGGGAAAAAACGTGGTAATCATTCATATCGAAATGGTCGCCGTTGTCGTTTTCTTCGATGCCGCTTTCACGGTCGTGGGACGGATAGATATACAGTTTGCCTTCAAAAACGTGTACAGAAGGATCAGCCATATAGTCTTTCGGGAAAAGGTATTTTGCTTTGTTCATTTTTTATAGTTTAGACTTTTAGATAATTGATTTTGTTTTCAACCACAAAAGTCACAAAAGATTTCATTCTGCTTCAAGCTATTCAAAAGTTCAGAAAAGAATTATCATATCGCTTTTTTGTTCTATTGAACCGCTCTATTTTCAAGCATTTCTTTTGTGTCTTTTGCGGTTTATTAATTTTACTTTGTTAATTCAATAATTTTCTCTACTACCGGTTTTGCCTGGTAATTACGGTCGAAAAGAAGCGGATAATCGGTTCTGCCTTTTACCGGGAAATCGTTTTTCCAAGACTGATTGTCGGTAACGCCCCATAAAGTAACCCTCCGGATTTCATTTTTATGCTTCAGGAACAGTCTGAAGAAATCCAGATAACGGGTTTCCCATTCTTTCTGAACATTTTCAGGAAGCCCTTTGGTATAAGGATTCATTTTCGCTTCGTATTCCACTTTGTCGGAAACGTTGGCCGAAGTTCCCCACGGCGAAGGAAGCGCACTGATTTCCATTTCGGTAACATTTACTTTTACGCCGGCCGCGGCATAATCCGTTAAGGCTTTCTCGTATTCTTCCAGTTTCGGATTGTCCAGTCCTACGTGGGTCTGCATTCCTACTCCATCGATCCGGATTCCTCTTGATCTTAAATCCTTAACGATTCTGGTAACGGTTTTCACTTTTTCCGGAAACCATTCGTTGTAATCGTTGTAATACAGTTCGGCATTCGGATCCGCTTCCTGTGCGTATTGGAAAGCAAGCGGAATAAATTCTTCGCCCAGAATCTCGTAAAACTTGGATTTTCTATAAGTTCCGTCTTCCATAATGGCTTCGTTTACGACATCCCAGCCTTTTACCCGGCCTTTGTATCTTCCAACCAACGTGGAAATATGGCTCTTCATCCGCTGTTTCAGGACTTCCGGTGAAACGTCTTTCCCGTCCTTGCCTACAAAAAACCATCTCGGCAACTGGGAATGCCAGATCAGCGTGTGACCGATGATGAACATCTTGTTTTTCTCTCCGAAAGCTACAAACTTATCGGCATCATCAAAGAAAAACTTCCCTTCCTCAGGCTGGATGAACATGGATTTCATACAGTTCTCCGCAACGATGGAACTGAACTGCTTTCTGATGATGTCATCCGATTTTACATCGGTCCCATCAATCTGCGGAAGGCTCATTGCGGTTCCGATATAGAATTTATTGTTGAATGCATTTTTCAGGGAGTCGCCGGAAGATGTGGTCTGTGCCGTTTTACACGACACGGTGAGGGCTAAAATTCCTATTACTGCAATGGCTTTCTTCATAATTATTTTTTATAATTTATTTATTAACAGGTCGCCTCTACGAGGCTTAATTGATGGTATCCTGTAATGGCTATTAACAGGCCGCTCCTAAGGAGCTTAAAGCATGATATCAATCCTCCTTTCTCCTCCTTTCTTTAAGATCGCGTTCGATCTGCACCTCCATTTTTTTATTGATTTTATAGAACATCAACAATCCGCAGGCTGCAAAAAACGGAATGGCCGGGAAAATACTCACCAGCATTTTCGCACCGCTGGCCACCGTTTCCGGCTGAATGACATTTTCCGTTCCTTCGGATGAAATGTAACCGTAATGTCCGATAATGGAAGAAACCAATGAGCTTCCAATACTTAATCCCACTTTTAATCCGACCATCATGGCTGAGAAAATAATCGCTGTAGCGCGTCGGTTGTTTTTCCACTCGGAATAGTCGGCTACATCGGCAATCATTGCCCAAAGAAGCGGTGTGCTGATTCCGTAGAAAAAGCCGTGCAGGATCTGCGAAAGGAACATTAATCCCACCGATTTTGGCGGATAGAATATAAAAGCAACAATGAATAAAGTCGAAATAAAGAGGGAAGCAATAAATGCATCTCTTTTACCGTATTTATCGGCAAATCTTTTAGAAAAGGTAATCCCTACAATCATCATGATGATCCCGCCGGCATTGAACAGTCCGAAACCTGCTGATCTTGGGTCTTCCCCGAAGAAATTCATCCCGATGGAATTGAAAAAGTTCGTAATCGGTGAAATGAATGAAGCCAGAGCCGGCTCGTCTACATAATTGTTGAAGTAATAGACGTACGAACCTCCCTTCATCGCCAGGGTGATAAAAATAAGAGCGGTTACGGTAAGCATAATGATCCAAGGCTTATTTTTGGAAAGGTCTTTCAGGTCTTCTTTCAGGCTTGATTTCTGTTCGGAGGTTGGAATAATCCTTTCTTTCGTCGTAAAAAAAGTAATCAGCAGCATCACCGAGCCGATAACAGCCAGCCAGGTCATTACCGTTTCTATACCGGCTGCTTTGTCGCCATGCCCTACGGAAAGGATAATCGGAAGCATAAATACCTGAACAAAGAACTGGGCAAACATTACCGCTACAAAACGGTAGGAAGAAATGCTGTTTCGCTCTCCCATGTCACCGGTAATTACTCCGCTCAGTGCGGCATACGGCAGGTTATTGGCTGCGTATAGTAACAAAAGTATGGAATACGTAATGGCTGCATAGATCATTTTTCCTTTATATGAAAAACCGGGTGTGCTGAAGGCCAGAAGAGCCGCAATCCCCAACGGAACGGCTGTAAATAAGATCCACGGACGGAATTTCCCCCATTTGGTTTTGGTACGGTCTGCCAGAGCACCGATGACCGGATTGAATCCGAATCCTGCGATAAGACCGACAATAAGAGTAATGATGGAAGCATCTTCCGGCTTGAGTCCGTAAATATCGGTATAAAAATACGCGAGGTAGGTAACCAGGGTCTGAAAAACGAGGTTGGCCGCAAGGTCACCTAAGCTGTAGCCTATTTTTTCGGATACTGATATTTTCTGTGGATGATTATTCATTTTTAAATATGAGGATTAAATTAATTTTTTTCTGTTGTAAAAGGTGAAGCAGGAAGCCCGGCTGTATTTTTGAGATTGCCGTCCGGATTGTCGGCCCAGTCGTAGCGTACGGCTACCGGATTTTTAACCGCATCGTTCCATACAATAACTTTCTTACCTTCCGTTTTTGCCTTCGCCCAGGCCCAGCTTCCGTCTGAATCTTTGATGGCAAAGCCTTTCAGTTCGGCTACTCTTGCAAGATCATCTGTCCCGGTTTTGAAAGAAAGTATGATTTTATTTCCTTCCGTCTTCATCGACTGATATACTGGTCCGTCTGCCACGATATTCTTTTTATCGGCTATTTTCAAAGCCTGGAAAGCCAACCGGTCTCCGACTGCTTTTTTATTCAGCGGGTGGATGTCATTCCACTCTCCTACGTCGATGGTTACGGCCAGTCCGGTATTTGGAACGGTCTGGGAAACTAAGCGCTGCTGATCCCTCAGTTCCGCCCAGTTGCTTTCGATCGGCTGGCTTTTGCTTTCCATGAAGTTGGCCAGCTGCACAATCAGGAATGGCGCGTTTTGCTCATTCCATTTATTGCGCCAGTCGGTGATCATAGTCGTCAGCAGGTCGCCGTATTCTTTCGGTTTTCCGGTATTGCTTTCACCCTGATACCAAAGGAATCCTTTTACCTTATAGTTGGTGAGCGGATTGATCATTGAATTGTACAATCCGGTCGGTTTCCAGCGGATAAAAGTCTGTCCGGGAGCTACTCTCGACATTTTTGCGCCGACTTTATATTTCCAGTCTCCGGTAAGATCTATTTTCTGTCCTCCCACTTCCAGGTAGTACGGTTTGTCAGCAATGAACTGTCCTTTTCCGCTTCCGTTGGTGATGCGGACCGTAATGATGTTCTTTCCGTCCTTCAGTACACCTGCCGGAATGTCGTACCAGCGTGGCGGATATTCATAGGTTACATTTCCGACTTTTACTCCGTTAATGTAAGTAACATCGGCATCCTTTATTCTTCCTAAATTTAAAAATGCCGGTTTACCGGATGATCCGGCCGGTACATTGATTTCTTTTCTCAGCCAAACCGTTCCGTCAAAAGATCCTTCCTGATCTTCCCATGATCCCGGAACCTTCAGGGTTTTCCATCCTGAGTCATCGACATCCGCTTTTTCCCAATGCTGTGCCAATCCGGGATCGTTCTGATCAAGCTCGGTATACCAGGCTCTGCTGGCTGCCTGCTCACCGGATTCGGTAGATTTAATCAGGTCATCGTTCTGCCATTTTTTAGCTTCATCCAGATATTCAGGATATTTTTTCAGGGAATTCGTGTCCATCCAGGCCTGAACCGGAGATCCTCCGAGGCTGGTGTGAATGATTCCCACCGGAACTTTATCTTCGGCATTGATTTCTTTGGCAAAAAAAAACGCTACTCCTGAAAAATCAAGAATGGTTTGCGGATCGGTGGATTGCCATTTACCACCGTCCAGCTCCGTTTGCGGAGTTTTGAAATTGTATTTTTGCGGTACCGTGAAGAACCGGATGTTTTTATTGTTGGCATTTTTAATTTCGTCACTGTACAACGGCGTCAGCCTGCGCATCGGAAGCTCCATATTGGATTGTCCGGAAGCTACCCATACATCACCGATCAGGATGTCTTTCAGGGTAATTTCGTTAATGGTCATTACGTACGGTCCGCCGGCTTTCAGTTCGGGAAGCATGATGTTCCAGTTCCCGCTTTTATCGGCGCTGGTAGTGTAGGTTTTATTTAAAAATTTAACATTTACCTTTTCACCTGCATCAGCTGATCCCCAGATTTTCAGCGGCATGTTTCTTTGCAGGATCATCCCGTCCGAAACCAAGGCAGGAAGCTTTACTTTGGCTTCCATCATGGAAATACTGAAAATGCTGACAAACAGGAAAGAGGCCGTTTTAGACTTAGAAATATTCATGGAATGATCTGTTATATAAATTACTTGATGGATTTTTCATAATTTTGGGTAAGAAGCCGGACTTCAATAATCCTTGAAGTCATGGCCTGGTCCGCCGCAAAGAATTTTACGGTGAGGCTTTCTTTGCTTTTTTCCGAATCCGGTATAGGCAGAAGCAGATACTGAGGCGAATTTCCGGCTTTACCTTCGAGTGTTTTAGCGAAGACTTTCTTACCGTTGATTTCAGCATTCAGCATACGCCCGGCATTATTATCGAAGTACAGTACATACAGGAAAGCTGCGTTTTTACCGGAATTTTTCATACTGTAGCTGAACCAGCCTTTGGCATCACGGAAATGCCGGTCTTCCATATATCCCGTGTTGGAATCTTTGCTTTCGAAGAAATGATCGGATTCCGGCTGCTGTTCTCCGAGCTGGATCTGATCGATGGTAATCTGATCAAGCCTGCGCGTTTCGGCTTCTTCTTCTGCCTTCTGCCTTTGTAAACTCTCAATTTTGTTCTGATCCGCTTGAGGCCAGTACATAATGTACCGCTCTTCCCGGATCTTGTAAAACGGCACAAGCTTGAGTCCCTGGCTGAATTGAGCCGCAGGATAAAGTCCCGTAAGGTTAAAGGTTAGTTTTTCATCTGGCACAGGCTGAACATGGCTGTTTACCATTGTTGCTTCTCCTATAATTACAGGAATATCATTTAGTGGAATCTGCGGACCGTGGGCGATATGTCCGCCGCGGCTATCATCGGCAAACATTCCCTGCTGCTCTTCGGTGCCGTACCGTGCCGCCAGAACTACCGGGCCATATTTAAAGGCATAATATCCTGAATGGTCAGGAAGCTGCTCTGATGAAAGGTGCATCGGCATGTTCATTTCAATGACATCGCCTTTCTTCCATTTCCGGCTCAGATTAAAATACCCGTTACTGTCCGGAGACACATTATATTCTTTTCCATTTACCGTAACTGTCACTTCTGATGAAGCAGTCCATTGCGGGCAGCGGAGCCTGATATTGACGATTGAATTTCCGGCCTGGTCAAAGACCAGTCTGGTTTTTGCGGTTTCCGGATAGTTGTTTTCCTGCCTTAAAACTATCTTTTTCTCTTGCCATCTGAGTGTGGAAGGAATAAAAAGATTTACATACAGATCCTGTCCGGAGTGCGCGTAGATCATTTCACCGTATTTCGCGTGGTTTTCCATTCCGGAGCCTACACAGCACCAGAAACTTGTTTCCGGTTGAGAATATACTCTGTAATGTCCGGGACGCATCGGCGTAAAGTATACAAACCCTCCCTTTTCCCTGTTTTCCGTGGAAAGGATATGGTTATACAATGCCCGTTCATAATAATCCATATAATAGGATTTGGGCAATGTAGCAAATAATGCCTTGGTTAACTTCAGCATATTATAGGTATTGCAGGTTTCCGGGCCTTCAACACTTTTAATCATACTGCTGAAATCATTGATGGGATTGAAATGTTCCCCTACGCTGTTTCCTCCGATGATGGAAGATCTTTTTTCAGTCACATTGTGCCAGAAGAAATCTGCGGCATTGCTCCATGCTGTATTGTTTTCCAGGTCAGCCACCCGTTTATAACCAATCACTTTAGGGATCTGCGTATTGGCATGGATTCCTGTAAGTTTATCTTCGCCATTCAGCAGCGGGTTCAGGATCGCCAGGTGCGAAAACCGGTGGGCCAGCTGAAGGTATTTTTTATTTTTGGTAATGTCATAAACATCGGCAAATACTTCATTGAGTCCGCCATGCTCGCTGCGGAGCATTTCCTGAATTTGCTCATCGGATAGATGTGAAACTTCATTGACCATCCAGTCCGTTAATTTAATCAATATTTTTTCCGCCTTTTTGCTGTCCGTATATTGATAAGCGTCATAAAGTCCGGCATAGAGTTTATGAATATTGTATAAAGGTACCCATCGGTCATTCAGTCCGAAACTGGAAGCCCGGATATTGCCTTCCGCAATTTCCTTCCAGATCTTTTTCCCATTTGGAACACCCGAAACATAACCCTCTCTTGAGGCATTCTGACAGCGTTCCAATTCACTGATCATGTAATCTAGCCGCTGTTTAACCTTGGGATCGCCCGTTGAAGCATATAATAATGATAATGCAGACAGATAGTGTCCTCCGATATGTCCGTCCAGACCTGTATTTTCCCAGTTCGGATAATTAACAGCCTTAGCGGGTAATCCCGCCTCTTTCAGGTAAGGAGCCAGCAGCCTGTCCGGGTCCATGGACATGATGTATTTTTTATCGGTATCCATGGTTACACTAAATACACTTTCTGACAAACGTACATCCTTCAGCGGAAAATAGCTGACTTTACGGTCTGCCTGGCCGAATGAAAATGTAGCGTAACCCAGGAATAGAATCAGTGCTTTTTTATTCATAAATAAATGTTATTTCAACATTTCTAAAAATAGCAGAAAGAATCAACATACAAAACAATACATTGATAATGGTAAAGTAAAGACCCGGACAAAAGGTCAGAAAATGGTCTTAACTGTGTTTAAGGAGTCGGACCTTATCATAAAAAATAAGATTAGAGACGGATCAGCCGACAATCCTCTAATGTTACAATTGACTGTATACAAAATAAACACAGCGTATTGCTTGAGAATATTTAAAAATCACCTCAATAACTTATCGTATTTTTAAGATTAAGGCCGCAAAGATATTTTTTTGATTTCAGAACTATTTCATTGTTAAACTTTAACATAATTTTAACATTGAGTTCATACATATTTAATCTTTTTACTGGTAATTTCATCATGTCAGAGCAATAAGTAAATTCCCAAAAACACACTTTAAAAGGTATTTTTTTGTTGATTAATTTTTTTAATTGAAAAGTGTAAAAAACACATTTATGTAAAATCTTAATTTACAAAAGCTTTATCTTTGCATAAAATATTTCGATGAAACAAGATTATTCACAATATCCCAGACATCTGGTCGCAGTAGACTGTATTATATTCGGATTTGACGGTGAACATCTCAAAATTCTTCTGGTCAAAAGAAATTTTGAACCCCAATTAGGAGAATGGTCCTTAATGGGAGGGTTTGTAGGCAGCGAAGAAACTGCAGATGAAGCAGCCAAAAGGGTGCTCAATACACTTACAGGCCTGAGCAATATTTATATGGAGCAACTGAACTCCTACACTGAAATTAACCGCGAACCCACAGCAAGGATTATTTCAATTTCTTATTATGCGCTGATCCATATCGAAAAGGATTTCCAGCTCAACGAAAACTACAGTGCACAATGGTTTGAACTTCAGAATGCACCCAATCTCATTTTCGACCATAATGAAATGGTAAAAGATGCCGTTCTGAGACTAAGAAGACGGGCATCGACACGGCCAATCGGATTCGAGCTGCTGCCGGAAAAATTCACGATGAAGGATCTTCAGAATCTGTACGAAGCGATTTTCAGTGAAACCTTCGACAAAAGGAATTTTACCAGTAAGATCAATGGAATGGATATCCTCGTAAAAACGGATGAAAAAGACATGACTTCTTCCAAAAAGGGATCTTTCCTCTACCGCTTTGATGAAAAGAAATACAACAAAAAGATTTCCCAGGGATTTATGTTTAAAATGTAGATTTTATTTGGCTCATTACTCAACAGTAAATAGTCTGCAGATAAAACGTTCTTAAAATAAAACTGCTACAAAACCTGAAGGTTAACGATGAATAAGACTAACGCAAAGTCTTATGATCATACCTCATATTGTAAGGGAGCAAAGCAAAGCGGGAGAGCCGCAATGAAGCGGACGGATGATGTATATGCTTCATTAGATCAGATCGCTGATCCTTTCTTTCCTCCCTTTGCAATTCGAGAAAACTACGACAAACTTCCGGTAAATTTCATCCGGATGCCCTGCTGGAAGTTGCTGATGGTTTTAAAAATTTCGGTCAGCGTTACGCGTTCAATTTTAGTGAGACGGCTGATCTCGATGTAATTGTCCGGCATTTTCTTTTCGATATTGATTTGATGAACCTGGTTTTTTAGGCGCAAGGCCATCAGGTAATAATACGAATGATGCAGTTCCTGGTACTGTTCTTTACTGAATACGCCCACTTCCTGTAGTTTTTTCATCCTTTCACCGGTATTTTCATTATTGATACCGTTCTTCAACGCATATACCCTAAGCAGGTCGACAATCGGGCTCATGGCCGTCTTGATGTCGAAAACTTCAGCCTTACCGATCGTCTGGGTTTTAATCCTTTTAAAAAAGGTTAAAGGGGCTTCGTATTGAAGGGCGTTTTTGGCAATAAAGGTGAAAAATCTTTCGTTCGGAACGCGAAGCTGGTCTTGGATGAAATCTTTTAGTTCATTGATGATCGCTTCTTCTCCATAGATATAACGGCAGTCGAAAAGGGTAGAAAATTTCATGGCATTTTCGGGAACGGTTTCATTAATCCATTCTTCGTAGTTCCGCTTCCAGTGGGACAGCGAATGCGTCCATTTCGGATTGCTGGCCATAAATTCTCCTTTGCAGTAGACAAAACCGATGGTATTAAGATCGTCGGAAACCCTTTTGGCAAAGTCCAGGAAATATTCACGAACCATTTCAC
Source organism: Chryseobacterium camelliae (assembly GCF_030818575.1). Lineage (NCBI taxonomy): Bacteria > Pseudomonadati > Bacteroidota > Flavobacteriia > Flavobacteriales > Weeksellaceae > Chryseobacterium > Chryseobacterium camelliae. The sequence continues at coordinate 1,344,291 of NZ_JAUTAL010000001.1, read as the reverse complement.
GCTGTTCATTGGCTTTGTCTTCGTAGATGATGCCGTTGTCCTGGTCGGTGCTTAAGGTCTGCTCTTTCCTACCTTCACTTCCGGTGACCATGAAAACAAATTTCGCCGGCGGTTTCCCGATCTGGCGGATCACGTTTTCAATTACTTTTATGGTGATGGTATCGGCAATGGTAGTAATAATCTGGCTGGCAATTTCCCCGTGAACGCCGCGGCCCAGCAACTGGTTGATCATATCCGGGACCTGAAGCCACTTTTTCCGGAGTTCCACGGTTGTACCGGCCTGCTTTACCGACTGTATAAAAAACCAGCGGCGACTGTGCCTGCTCGCTCAGCAGCCGGTTCCTGCTGAGAAATCCTGCCATTTCACCGTCCTTCTCTACCAATAAGTACCGGGTTTTGGTTTTAAACATCATCAGAACCGCCTCATAGAGATAGGCATCGCTGGAGATGGAAACAATGGGATTATCCATTACTTCTTGTATAGCTTTCTGCGGATCAATGCATTGGGCAATAACGTTGTCCCGCAGGGTAATATCCGTTACGTAGCCTATGATATTCTGATCCTGCTCGTTCCTGATAAATAAACAGCTTATCTTGTTTTTCGCCATGATCCGGGCAGCTTCAAAAATAGGGGTGCTTTCGGTACACGAAACGATATCTTTAAAAGCAATGCTTTCTATTTTCCTGGAATACAGCTGGTCTGCGGCAAAATAACTTTCCTCAAAAGACGCCGGTGTTTTTACAAAATGCGCAAACTCTTCATCCAACATTTTCTTCCCGAAATCTGCGGTGAAATAATGGAAAAAATCTTCATAAGCGTTGCAGAGTTCGGTAAATTCTTTTTTAGGAAGCGTATATACAATGGTTCCTTTTTTCGCCATTACTGATTTTAAAGCCCGGACCCTGTTTAGCACCACGGAGATCCCCCCGAAACAGTAAGGAGGATGGTGAGTTTCAATACATCTTTTATTCTGGGAAGCGTCAAAGAAAAACGTCTGATACTCTCCTTCCATGATCACATCCACGCCCTGTAATTCGGTGACCTCCTGTCGGTAGGCCAATGTTTCTTTAGGAAATGTTTTCTTCTGCATGCTTTCGGAGACTTCCTGCAGCACGCTTTCCGGCAAAAGGCTGAAAGGTGGTGTTTTCTGTAAAAGCGGGATCAGATGTTGCATAAATTTATAGTGGTTTTAAAAGGGGAAAATGTAGTTTTTCTGCTATGAGATGGTGTTTTTCCTCAAGATCTTTTTGAGACAACTCATTCCGCCGACGGATTTCAAAAAAGCAGCGGGCAGTCATTTCTGCATCAATAACAGCATTATGGGAGGGCTCTATCGTTTCGTTCAGAATGTAACGGCAGAGTTCCGGTAAACGCAGACCGGTTTTTGAAGTACCGGATGTATATTGCCGGCTTTTCAGCATCGTACAGTAAAAAGAGCTGTTTTCAAAAGGATTCTGCAGCCCTGCTCTAAGGTAATCAGCAGATAAAATATGAAGGTCAAATTCCAGGAAATGACCTACGATGAAAGGTTGGTATTTAATTATATCTTCAGCAAGATCCGTTAATACTTCCCTTCGGCTCCTTCCTCTGGATCTCAGGAATTCTTCGGTAATGCCATGGACCCTGAATGATCCTTCACTGATGACCAGGTCTTCTTCAAAAATGTACTGATCAGACTTTTTAATTTCAGTTCCATCTTGCGAACAGATAATCCAGGAAACCTGAACGGCAGAGGGCCAGTTTCCGGTGTCAGAATACGGAAGATCCCAGCGTCTGGGAACAGCCGTGGTTTCCGTATCGATAAACAGGAGGTGAGAATTCACAGAAAATGCTTTTGATACAAATGTAAGTATTAAAATACAGTCTTCAATCCTGCTAAATCCATAAAATATAAACGGCAATCATTTCGAAACAACTTTTCGATATTTTCTACACGATCTTACGAATGACTGAACCAGAATCCGTTTTAAATTTTATGCTTTTGACAGAAATTTGCCAGGAGTTGTACAGATTATTATGTATGCTGAAAGCTGCCTAACATCATGTTAAGCAGCTTTCCCTTACATCAAAAGAAAAAAGAAAAGTTACCGTGACATCCGGGATCCTTAATGTACCACCTTCAGAATGTCTCCCGTGCGGTACAGTGCCCCTGAAGGCAATCCGGCTGCCAACGCTGCTGCATTATCACTATACTCGTTACAGCCTGAAATAATGGCCGGAGTAAGATCCGAAGTACTTTTTACCACATGCAGTTTGGCTACGGGTGCATTGGTTCCGAGCCCAACTCTTCCCTGGAAATAATTTTTTGTGTTTTCACCTTCCGAATACAGATTATACGCATTGGCTTCCGTATCCCCGGTAAAGCGGAACGGCTTAATATAAATCCCGTACGACTTCCCGATGGTATTCTGCGACTGTCCGCTGGTTCCTTCAACTAACAATCCGTATAATGCATTGATATTGGCTGAAATAAGATTAGTGGAAGCAAAATCAATATAGGACCTTAAAGGAGCGGCGTAATCGGATACATTTAAAGTTCCACTGGTTCCTGCTACTTCAATGCCCGAAGTTGTCCCTGTAATGGTAGTCGCGTTAACCGTCCCGCCTCTCATATCTGTCTGAGCAACAAGCTTGCCGCCTGAAGCGCTTCCTGATGCATTCAAAACGTATCCCGGCTGGGCATTGAGCGTCCCGTAACCGCTGTAACCATTTAGATCACCGGTGAGGCTCAGATTTCCAGTATTGGCACTAAGCAGTGTGGTAGCAGCATTACCGGATACTGTTCCAGACTTCAGCTCTCCTCCCACTGCTGATACAGATACTAAAGAAAAGAGTCCTGATACTAATTTGGATGAATTGTCTTTCTGACCGGTAAGATAATACGAGAAGCTTGCACTCTGCCCTCCTCTAGCCACTTTTGATACATCGACAGCTGTATTATCTAATCCGACAACACTTCCTGTTCCCGATTCCGAATTATCCAGCAGATAATTATAAATTCCTGTTTTAGTTTCTTCTTTATTTGAAATGAGCCTGTTCTGTATCCCGAATGAAGTTCCGGATCCTCCTGAAGATGTATTCTCATTAACATAGAGATTAGTATTAGGATTTGCCCCTGGATTCAGTCCTATACCAATTTTTCCCTTCTGGTAAATATTCTGTGTATTTGAAGCCGCTGGAAGGTTGGTTCCGGAAATATTCCATGGACCGGCACCTCCTATCTTTTTCCATATATTACCATCGAAATAATAATATCCGATAGTGGTAACCTCTGCTGTCTTTGTAGTAACATCATCGGCAGTAGTAGAACTTGTGGAGTTGGAAGCATCAAGGGCTTCAGTAACATACACCATCGCTCCTGTCTGATCTGTTGCATAAAGCTGATCTTTTGCTTTAAGCTCCGTACCTTTCAGCTTAGGCGCTATAATACCATCTGTTTTGGTAAGGTCTGCCGGGACAGACCGTACATCTAATGTTGCTTTCGGGGAATCTGTATTGATGCCCACTTGTGACATGAGCATACTGCTAAAAAGAATTCCGGCTGTAAGTGTTAAATTTTTAATCATAATTGCTTTTTACAGCAAATAACGATCTACCAGGTCAAGCAAAAAAGAATCACACCTCTGAAATAAGGTATTTCATAGCACAAATAAAAAAATAAAATTTATAAAAACTTATCAGTCAACTCTTTATCTACATTCATTTGTTTAATGAATGAGGAAGGAGATATTCCCGTTATGGTCTTGAAAACGGAGGTAAAAGAACTGTATGGCAGACCGCATTCTTCAGCCAGATAGGTAATCTTGTAATTACGGTAATTGGGTTCGGTGTAAAGTTTATTAACAATATAGGAAATCTTAAGGTTGTTGATGTAATGATTGAAATTGGCAGCCTTATGTCTGTTGATGACAGTAGACAAATAAGTAACATTGGTTCCCAGCGAACCTGCAAGAGACGCGATCGTCAGTTTTTTATGGATGATCATTTCTGATTTTTCAAAATCTTCCAGTTTCTGAAGAATCTCCTGTTCTTTTTCTTCCGAAAGTGATACCACAGGGCAAGTAACCTCCCTTTTTTCCTGAACGGGACGAGTATCCTCAATGAAATGATGCACCAGCCGGTCAACGGCCTGCATGTATAGTTCCCTGTTTTTTTTAGCTTTCTTCCTGTACAGAAAAATAATCATGCCTGAGATGAGCAGTATCAGTAAGAGTAACCATCCCAGAATCATTTTTCCATCTTTCTGAACTGCGATTTCTTTTGTTAGTCCCTCCTTCGATTGTTTGAATGCCAGAGACACGGCATTGTTTTTTTCAGTAGTGTAATTGTTGTTAAGCGTTACATATATATTGTAGTTTTTTCTCGCATTGGCAACATCCCCTAACTCCCCATAAGATTTGGCCAGCACTTCATGCAGAGAACTTCTAAGCTTCGTATCTGGAAAATCCATCAACTGCACCCCCTTTTCAGCATAATTCACCGCCCGCCTGTAGTCTTTTTTTTCATCATAAAGCTTGGCATAGCTTTCCATAAGGTAGGGAACAATAAACTTATTTTTGTATGCAGAAGCAATATTCTGGCTGATCTTAAAGCATATTTCGGCAGAATCATATTTTTTCATGAACAGATAAGACCCGCCCAGCAACAAATAATCCTGGGCTTCCTTCTCTGCCCTTCTGGCATCTTTCTTCAGGTCTTTCAGGATGGCAATGGACTTTTTATAGTTCCCGGCGGCAGAGCGGTATTGATTTTCACCGTATCTGGCATTCCCGATCTCATAAAAGACAGATGCCTTTGTATGGAGGCTTTTATATGTTGCCGGAAGCTGATCGAGCATTACCAACGCCTTGCCGTAATTTTCCAGGGCTTCATGATTGAGGTCCAGGCGCCTGTAACATTCTGCTACCGAACATAATGAAACTGCTGATGAATACGTATCATTAAGCTGGTCCGCAATTTCTTTTGCCTTGAAAGAGGAATGGAGCGATAATCTGTTTTTGCCCATGACAGAATAAGATCCGCTCATCAGCTGATATGCCCTCATTTTCTGCCGGGCAGTGGCTTCCGGGTTCGCAATAATTTTTCTGGCATCAGATATCGCTATTTCAGGATGATTGCACTGATGGTCTGAAAATCCTTTTTCCAGGATGCTGTCAACCTGAGTCTGGGCACAGGACAGCTGAAAAACAACCAGGGCAAGCAGTATGTAGAGTTTCATCATAAATCTTCAATGTTTTGCACAAATATAAAATAAAAGCCTTTATGTAAGCCTAAAATGCTTGTTATGATCATAGGCGGAAAACATTTTTGATGAGCTGATGATGATTTCAAAAAATTAACAAATTAAACTGATTCATTAGAGGGTACCATTAGTTTCTTTTACCGATCCATACCAGATGTGTATGCCTGAAATCATCAGTGAACTTCAGTCCGTAGCCGAAAATCCGATCCATGGAAGAATGCCCCAACAGGATAATTCCTGCCAATTCTACAATCGGAAAATGAAGAATAAACCCGACAATCAGAACAATGACCGCTGTCATTTTATGATGGAAAATATTATACAGCCATGCTCCGGATTTAGGATTGAACAGATAGCCAATCATGGAAAAGTCGGGGAGCAGGATGCAAAGGGGAAAAAGCCACCAGGAAAATTCCAGCTGACTGAACAGAAAGACAGATAAACAGAATTGTGCAATTTCTTCAAGTATCAGGAGATTTTTCATTGGATTTGTGATATGTTGTTTTTGAATGATACAAATATCCGTCGCCCTGAAATTTTTTCGCTTGACAAAAGTCAAGATTTTTCTGCCTGCCGTTTCCTGATCCTGCTGAACGTTTCAGGCGTCATTCCCAATACGGAGGCAATATATTGGAAAGGGACCTGGGTAAAAAGCTCTTTTTGATGGTCAAAATACCTGTTATACCGCTCTTCTGCTGTCATTGACAGGTGAGAAAAAATCCGGTCCTCCATCATCATGAAGCATTTGATGATGAACTGTTTTTCGATTTCGTTCCACTTCGGAAATTCTTTACAAAGTTTCTGATAGTCCGTTTTCGTGATAGTCAGCAATTCTACCTCTGTAAAAGCCTGTATATTCCACCGGTTAGGCTGATTGAAAAAGAAACCCACTGCTTCCGTAATAAAGGAATCGGGAACAGAAAGCCACTGGGTGATTTCCTTACCGTCTGAAAGCGCATAGCTCCGCAATATTCCGGATTTCACCATGCTCAAACGGTTACATACCAGATCCGACTTTGTGAAAAATTCATTCTTCAAGAGCTTTTCTTCCCGGAAATACTTACGGATTGTATTTAAATCCTCAACGCTGAGGGGCCCGAAATGTTGTTGGATGAGTTGGTTGAAGTTGCTCATTTCTTACATTTTCAAGACAAAAATAGACATAACAGTTATTTAAGATCGTCTTTTAAATTTTGCAGAATTTCTGATGCTGAAGGCATGTTTCCGAGATTAGCTTTCAGCTTCTTAAACAAATCGCTAAAACTGGCTTCTCCATTTAAAACTTTAAGTGAATATTCGAAAGGATAGAGTGAAATAACACCACCGTTTTTATTATACTTTAAAGTCATAAATCTTAGAGGAAATTCAGGAGTTTTATCATTAAAAAGCTTAAAGTTCCATTCATTTATCAAAAATAAGAAAATGCAATGGTCAATGTTAAACCAATTTGTTTGTCCTCTTGTTCAAAGATCTTACAATACTCATAAAAGCCCATTCCCTCTTCAATTGCCTGATCAATATTTGAAGGATGGTAAATTGGCTTTTCAATAAGCGGTTTAATCTTATTATCAATAAAAAAGCTTTCAAGCATTTTAAATGACCCACCCACTAACAAATCATCTTCGGATAGTTGCTGTTCAATATATCGATCATTAAAATAGTCATCAGTATATATTTCTTGTATCTTCGGCATATCCTGTCTATCACCATTCGAGCTTTTGTTTTTTGAAAAAATCTTTTTAAAGAAACTCATTTGATTATTTTTTAATAATAGTTTATTACCAAATATATTAAAAACTACAAGGAAATCTATAAAAATAAAGCAGAATGCCATTATTGACATCCTGCTTTATTCTTTATTAAATTAAATATTACCACAATCTTACATAAATAGCAGTAAGCAGCAATAAAGTAATGACAATTAAAACCATCGTTCTTGAGTCTACCTTAAACATTTTGCTGTCGATGGCAAAGGCTTTCGGATTGACTTTCGGTCCGGCAAGGCTGATCAGAACCATTACGACGATGGTAATGAAGAACGACCATCCCATATTGATCAGGAACGGGATTTCGGTGATGGTATGCACTACACCGTTTTCCAGTTTTTCATAGGTAAATGCCGTATACAGCCAGGTTTCTTTTCCGAAAATGCCGATGGCAAAGCTGTTGAAGAAGATTGCTAGTACGAACCCTAAGATTACCCCTACCAAAGCGGCAGTCCCGGTGGTTCTCTTCCAGAACATTCCCAATAAGAACATGGCAAAAACCCCGGGGCTGATAAATCCGGTGTACTTCTGGATGAAGGTAAATCCACCTTCCCCACCAATGCCCAGAACGTCGGTCCAGGTGAAGGCCAGTGCAATAATCATAGCTGAAATAATTACCCATCTTCCTGTTCTTACCATCTGGATTTCGGTAGCATCCGTTTTCAGGTATTTTTTATAGATATCCAGAGTGAAGATCGTTGAAATACTGTTTACTTTTCCAGCCAGGGAGGCTACGATAGCAGCCGTTAAAGCTGCTACGGCAAGCCCCTTCAGTCCTTCAGGTAAAAATCCTAATATTGCAGAATAAGCACCGTCTTTCACTCCACTGAAACCAGGAAGCTGCCCTTTCGTGTACAGCACGTAGGCTGCAATCCCCGGAAGCATTACGATGATGGGCATAAATAATTTCAGGAATCCGGCAAACAGGATCCCGGTCCTTGCCGTTTTCAGGTCGGCTCCCAGCGCACGTTGGGTGATGTACTGGTTACAGCCCCAATAGTTCAGGTTAACGATCCACTGTCCGGCAAAATACATCGCCAGTCCCGGTAACACCACGTATTTCTGAACGTCCATATTCTGAGGCATCCCTAAAGTCGTTGTGGTGGTCGTTGGTTTATTCAGCATTAATTTAAAATGTCCCGGTGCTTCATTCATCAGGGTATTGAATCCGGCCAGGGCATTTCCTACTGCGGCACCGTTGATTCTCTGGTCAACGATCTGCAGGGCCATGTATACGGTAGCAAAACCTCCGATGATCAGTACAGCTACCTGGATTACGTCGGTGTACCCGATTACTTTCATTCCTCCTAAACCGATCAGCAAAGCCATCAGCAGCAGGACGATCATAATGATGTGAAGGTGCTCGCCACCCAATAAGGTATCAATCGCCAAAGCTCCAAGATACAGGATGGAAGTCAGGTTGACAATCACATACAAAAACAGCCAGAATACGGCCATGATCAGGGAAACCGATTTGTTGTACCGGGTTTCCAGAAACTGCGGCATGGTGTAGATCTTATTTTTGAGGTAGATCGGGATAAACCATACGGCGATGATGATCAGGGCAACAGCGGCAATCCATTCGTAGGCGGCAACGGCCACTCCCACGAAAAATCCTTCACCGCTCATCCCGATAAACTGCTCCGCCGAAATATTGGAAGCGATCAAGCTGGCTCCGATCGCCCACCAGGTCAATGAACCTTCGGCAAGGAAATAATCTTTACTGCCCGTAGACTCGGATTTCTTCTTTTTGTAAATCCAGAGTCCGTAGGATGCTACCACCACAAAATAGATTAAGAAGATGATGATATCAATGGTTGCGAGTTTTCCCATACTTATTTTTTAACAGAAAATTTATAAATGGTTTTGGTCTGATATTTTTGTCCCGGCTTCAGCTCCGTGGAAGGGAAAGCAGGCTGGTTCGGAGAATCCGGATAGTGCTGGGTTTCCAGGCAGAATCCGCTTCTTTTTTCATATTTGCCACCGGTTTTGGTATCGAATTTTCCGTCCAGGAAATTTCCGGAGTAAAACTGCACGCCCGGCTGATCGGTAATTACTTCCATTACCCTTCCGCTTGCAGGATGGTACACCGTAGCGATGGTTCTCATTCCGGTTCCGTTCAGGATCCAGTTGTGATCGTATCCGCCACCTAATTTCAATTGTTCGTCTTCTGCATTGATGTCTTTGCCGATCGCTTTGGCAGCCGTAAAGTCAAACGGGGTTCCTTTCACGCTTTTTTCTTCTCCTAAAGGAATAAGCGTCTTGTTTACCGGTAAGAATTTATCTCCGTTGATCTGAAGTTCATGATCCGTAATCAGATTGGAAAAGTTCCCGGAAAGATTGAAGTAGGAATGCTGTGTAAGGTTTACGACAGTCGGTTTATCGGTTTCCGCTTCATAAGAAATTTCCAGGGCATTGTCGTCGGTAAGGGTATAAAGAACCGTAGTTGTTAGTTTTCCTGGATATCCTTCTTCACCGTCAGCACTTACATAGGTTAATTTCAGAGTCGGAAGTTTGGCATCTTTCACCTGTTCTACCGTCCATATTTTGGTATGGAACCCTTCTTTTCCTCCGTGAAGGCTGTTTGGGCCGTCGTTTTTGTCGATGTCATATGTTTTGCCATCTAATGTGAATTTGGCATTGGCAATCCTGTTTCCATACCTTCCGATCAATGCGCCGAAATAATACGGATTCCCGTTGAAATAATCTTCAGGTTTGGTGAATCCTAAAACCACGTCCTGGTATTTCCCGTCCTTATCGGGAGCGGTAAGCGAAGTGATGATTCCACCATAATTGATGACCTCCACCTTCATCCCATTTTTGTTGCTTAAGGTATATTTCTTAATGGAATCTCCTTTTGCGGTAACTCCGTAATCTGAAACCTGTACATTTTCCATGGTATCTGAGTTCGTTTTATTGTTGTTTTCCTTTTTATTGCAGCCGAAAATACATAAAACTGCTAATAAAATGAATAAACTGCCTCCTATTTTTTTCATAATATATGATATTTGTTAAAGAATTAACGGTAATAGATTTCATTCCATCGAAGGGTGTTCTTAAAATCACGGATTTTCGTGTGCTCATCGATCACCAGCGATTCAATTCCCGCCATTTCTGCGAAATCCTCCAGCTGATCCACCGTCAGGTTTTCACTGTAGCAGGTATGGTGCGCACCACCGGCCAGGATCCATGCTTCAGCAGCCGTATAAAGATCCGGAAGCGGTTTCCAGAGCACCCTTGCTACCGGAAGTTTCGGAAGATCTTCGGTAATGTCCAGCGATTTTGTTTTGTTGATCAGCAATCTGAAATGGTTTCCGAAATCCATCAGTGCCGCAACCAGCGAATCGGTATTGCCTCTTGAATTAAAAACCAGTCTTACGGGGTCGGCCTTTCCACCGATTCCCAGCGGGTGGATTTCACATGATGGCTTATCAGCAGCCAGCACCGGATCTACTTCCAGCATGTGGGAACCTAAAATAGATGGGTTGGAAGGATTTAAATGATAGGTATAATCTTCCATGAATGCGTTTCCGCCTTCCAATCCCTGTCCCATGGTTTTCATGGCTCTCACCAGGGCTGCCGTTTTCCAGTCGCCTTCGCCGGCAAAACCATATCCTTTTTCCATCAGTCGCTGTACGGCGATTCCCGGAAGCTGTTCCATCCCGTGAAGGTCTTCGAAAGTATCGGAGAATCCTTTAAAGTTTCCGTCTTTCAGGAATTTTTCAAGACCAAGCTCAATTCTGGCAGCGGTTTCCAGCGATTTTCTGTTGGCACCACCTGAAAGCAGGGATTCTGCCATTCTGTAGGATGCTTCATATTCTTCGATCAGGGTTTTTACTTCGCCCTCTCCGATTCCGTTGATCACACTTACCAGGTCACCGATTCCCCAGGTATTTACGGAGAATCCGAATTTGGTTTCCGCTTCTACTTTATCACCATCGGTTACGGCCACATACCGCATGTTATCTCCGAAACGGGCGAACTTAGCACCCTGCCAGTCATCCCAGCCGGCAGCCACGAGGCTCCAGTCACCAATCTGTTTCTGTACCCTTTCTTCTGCCCAGTGTCCCACCACCACTTTTCTGTTTTTACGTAGGCGACTCACCATAAATCCGAATTCACGGTCGCCGTGCGCGGCCTGGTTCAGGTTCATAAAATCCATATCCATCGTTGACCATGGAATATCCTGGTTGAATTGGGTATGAAGGTGAAGCAAGGGTTTCTGCAAAGCCGACAGTCCGCGGATCCACATTTTAGCCGGTGAAAAGGTATGCATCCAGGTCACCACTCCGATACAGGCTGCGGTATGGTTGGCGGCTACAAGGGTTTCGAAAATTTCTTCCGTTGTTTTCACAGTAGGCTTTAAAACCACTTTTACAGGAATCTGTGACGAAGCATTGAACGCTTCTACGATTTTCGCTGAATGCTCGGCAACCTGCGCTAATGTTTCAGGGCCGTATAAATGCTGGCTTCCCGTAATGAACCAGATTTCTTTCGTATTGAGAGGTGTTAACATAGTTTATAAATGATGATTGATAATTGATGATTGATTTTTAATGCTGTTTCTTATAAAACCTAACGGGTTTTGGAAACCCGTTAGGTTTAGATGATTATTTTATGTTGAACCTTTTGGATTCGTTTTTCGCCAAACCTCATAGGTTTTAAAAACCTATGAGGTTTATATTTTAAAGCAGCCAGAAGCTAAAAGCCAACAGCCAGCCGCCTGCTACTGTCCGTAATAAGCATCTTTGCCGTGCTTTCTTTCGTAATGTTTTTTAATTAACGAATCTTTTAAACGAAGCGCGTCCGGATTGATCTGTCTTGTGAGGTAAGCCATTTCCGCTATGGTTTCCAGGACTTTGCTGTTATACACCGCTTTTTCTGCATTTTTTCCCCAAGTAAAGGGACCGTGGTTCCCGATCAGGACCATTTCCACTTCCTGCGGTGAGAGGTTTTTCTCTCTGAAACAGTCGAGGATCTGGATGCCGGTGTTGTATTCGTAGTTGCCCTCGATCAGGCTGTCGTGCATCGGTGGTGCACATGGAATATCGGAAGTCAGGTGATCCGCATGAGTGGTCCCGAAAATAGGGATGTCCATCTGTGCCTGTGCCCACGCCACGGAATAGATGGCATGTGTATGGGAAATCCCGCCGATGTTTTCCCAGTTTTTGTACAGGTACGCATGGGTCTTGGTGTCGGAAGACGGCCTCAGCTTTCCTTCGATGACATTCGCATCGTAATCCAGGATCACCATATCTTTTGGCTTTAAATCGGCATAGGGAACGCCGCTCGGTTTGATGGCAAAAATGCCTTCGTTGCGGTCAACAGCGCTTACGTTTCCAAAAGTATAAACCACAAGCTTCAATGCATCGAGCTGCATATTGGCTTCGTAACACTCCCGTTGAAGTTCTTTATATTTTTTCATGTTGTTTGTTTTTTGGTGATTTAAGCCCTGTTAAGGTTGAGAACCTTAACAGGGCTCTTAATTACGCTTTCCGTAAAGTCGGCAAGCTGCTGGTATTGCTGCATCAGTCGGGCATACTCCTGCACCTGTTCCGGCTGCGGATGGTATTCCGCTTCAAAATCGGAACCCATCTGACGGCTGGCTTCCTGAACATCAGGATAAACACCTGCGGCCACAGCAGCGTAAATGGCAGCGCCCAAAGCCGGTGCCTGGTCTGAAGCCGCAACAATGATCGGCATATCCAGCACATTGGCCAATGTCTGCATAATAAACGGGGATTTTCGGGCCACGCCTCCGATTCCGATTACTTTATGGATAGAAACTCCTTCTTCCTCGAAACGGTCTACGATTTTCTTGGCTCCGAAGCAGATGGCATTTACCAGTGCTTTGAAAATATGCGGGGCTTTGGTTCCCAGGGAAAGGTGGCTGATGGCCGCCTTCAGTTCCTGATTGGCATCCGGAGTCCTTCTTCCGTTCACCCAATCCAGGGCTACCGGAATGGCTTCACCAACAGGAATTTTTTCTGCTTCCAGGGTTAAATTTTTGATCAGGTTATTTTCAAATTCTTCTTTAAGCTGTGCTTTCTGTTCCGGTGAAATGATCTCGGAATGCTGCAGCATGTTGTTTACCGGCCACATCAGAATGTCGCGGAACCAGGCCAATACATCTCCGAAAGCAGATTGTCCTGCTTCCAGTCCGGCCATTCCCGGGATCACGGATCCGTCTACCTGGCCGCAGATTCCTTTTACGGTTTTGTCGCCAATGATTTCGGTTGGGGCTACCATAATGTCGCAGGTAGAGGTTCCCATAATTCTCACCAGGGTATTTTCCTCGACCTTAACTCCTATCGCACCGGAATGGGCATCAAAAGTGCCGACAGCGATCACTGTAGAAGTGGTTAATCCTAATTTTTGTGCCCATTCTTCATTAAGATGGCCGGCGACTTCGTCCGAAGTATAGGTTTTATCGTATAATCTTCCTCTCAACTGTCCTAAAGACGGGTCGAGCCTGTTGAGAAAATCCTCAGAAGGCAGTCCGCCCCAGCTTTCGTGCCACATGGCTTTATGCCCGGCCGCACAACGGCTCCTTTTGAACGTTTTGAGATCCTGATGATCTGACAACAGGAAAGTAATGTAATCGCAGTGTTCCATCCAGCTGTGCGCTGCATTTTTCACTTCTTCATCCACACGATTGATGTGCAGGATTTTCGCCCAAAACCACTCGGAGGAATAGATACCGCCTTCAAAACGGGTGTAATCTTCACCGCCCCAGGTTCTGGCGAGGGTATTGATTTCTTCAGCTTCAAGAATCGACGTGTGGTCTTTCCACAATACCATCATGGCATTCGGGTTTTCTTCAAAGCCCGGTGTCAGGGAAAGGGCTATTCCGTCATGATTTACGGGAAGAGGCGATGATCCAGTGGTATCGATGCAGATACTGACAATTTCTTCCGGCTGTACACCGCTTTGCCGAACCACTTCGGTGATGGTTTTTTCCAGTCCTTCGATATGGTCTGAAGGATGCTGCCTGAACCTGTTTTTTTCAGGACTGCAGAAACGGCCTTCTTTCCATCGTTTATAATAACTTACCGAGGAAGCCAGCTCTGCTCCGTTTTTGGTATCGATGAGGACTGCCCGAACAGAATCGGTTCCGTAGTCTAATCCTATAACATATTTTTTCATTAATGTATATGCTTAATTTTGATAATCTGTTTTAAATCAGTCTGAATCTTTTTTAGTTTAAACATTTCCGATGAAGTTAATGAAGGTCTATTTAACATCTTCATTTGTTGACCGTATGCTGTTCCACCTCCATTTTAGAGATTCAAACAAATATAAGATTCTTTTTAATTAAATGTAATAAATACACTTAATTTTTATTATTTACTGATTATCAATTATTTAAATTTAATTAATCTTTAAAATTACCAGTGATTGAGATGGAATATCCACAACTACTTTCCCTTTTTTCAGGCTCAAGGTTTCTTCTTTAGGCTGAATGGGTTCATTTTCAAAGCTGTTCTCGGTAGAAAGCTGCGGTGCTGTCAGGGTAATTTTCGTCAACCTGTTCCCTAGCTTTAAGCTTTCCGGATTGATGGTTACGGATTTACTTTCGGCATCCGTATTCACGATCTTGATAATGGTTTCTCTAGTCTTTGCATCTTTTACGGCCGTGGCATACAGCTGATCATGCCCTGTTACCGGTTTTCCGTTACCGGTTATTTTCAGAACCTCTGTTCCTTTGTTGTTGGAAAAAAGTTTCTGAACATAATAATTAGGCGTTGCGTAAGATTTTAAGTTATTGAACCAGATCAGGTCCGGCGTCCACTGCCATCCTTCCGCATGGGCAAACAGCGGCGCATAAGACGTCATGGTCACCACATCCGCATTGCGTTCGAGTCCGGTCATGAAAGCGGCTTCAGAAAGTGCGGTAAGCCAACTGTTTTTATTGTCAGGCTTCACAACGCCAACCGATTGCGCTGCATATTCCCCGGCAAAAACTTTAGGTCCGGAACGGTCGTATGTATCGTATCTTCCTGCATTTTTCATAAACCATTCCGGGGAATTGTAGTAATGCTCGTCGACAATCTGGGCGTTAAGCTTTTTCAGCTCTTTCCATCCGTAATCAAAGAAATCGCCGTCTGGAGAAGGCCCGCTTCCGGAAACGATCTTAATATCCGGATATTTGGTGTGGATGGCCTTTTCAAAAACTTTATAGCGTTCGATATAATCTGCTCCCCATTGTTCGTTTCCAACCCCGATGAATTTCATGTTAAAAGGTTGCGGATGTCCCATTTCAGCACGGATTTTTCCCCATTTGGTATGGGAATCGCCGTTGGCAAATTCAATCAGGTCCAAAGCGTCCTGAACATACGGATTCAGATCTTCCATTTTTACGAGTTCGGCGGTATTAAACTGGCAAGCCATTCCACAGCTTAAAATCGGAAGCGGTTCTGCACCCAAATCCTCTGCCAGCTGGAAATATTCAAAAAAGCCAAGACCGAAAGACTGCCAGTAATCAGGGGTGAGGCGATGCGCAAATCCGTTGTTCCATTTATTGATCAGGTTTTCCCTGTCTTCCACTTTACCAATTGTTTTTTTCCACTGGTACCGTTCTGCCAATGTCCTTCCTTCTACGATGCAGCCCCCCGGAAAACGTAAAAATCCCGGCTGTAAATCATATAATTTCTGCACCAGATCTTTTCTTAATCCCCCTTTTCTTCCTCTCCAGGTATCCTGGGGAAACAGTGAGATCATATCCATATTCACAACGCCTTTTCCGGTAAATGTGATCTGGAGCTTTGCTTTTTCAATGGTTTTGGAAGGATTGAAAACCGCATTGTACTTTTGCCAGCCTCCGCCTTTTATGATGTTGGAAACTGAAGAAACCACCGTTCCTTTTTCGTCGACAAGACTGATGTTGATGGCAGAAATGTTTCCTGAAACGTTTTCCAAATTAAAACTTAAGTCATATTTTTCACCCTGATGCAGCCCGATTCCTCTGAATCCTTCATTTTCCAGCAGATAGTTTTTGTCGTTCCAAACCGTAATTCTTGCGTAATTTCTATTAGATTTAGACTTATCGGTTATGATTGTCAAAAACCCGGAATCCAGGTTTGGAGACAATGTTTTCGTGTTAGGCTGCTTCCATCCTGTCAGCGGTTCGTCGAATTCGAAGCTGCGGTTTTTGATGAGTTCAGCGTACAATCCGCCGTCTGCTGCAAAGTTGATATCCTCAAAGAAAATCCCGTACATCGTTGGCTGGATCTTAATTCCGGTAGATGCACCGTTCAGATCAAGGCTGAAGCTTGATTTTTGAGACTGAGCGGAAAAGAAAGTGGCCGTCAGGAAAAGTGCGGCGGCACAAATTGTATTTTTTGTTTTCATGAAGTCTGCTTATCAAACCTCATAGGTTTTTAAAACCTATGAGGTTTTGTGAGGTTTTGTAAGTTTAATTATTATTTTACCTTGAGCGGAAGGCTTTTTAATCCTGAATCGGCAGAAGTTCCGCCGTACAGGATGGTATAATCGCCGGGTTTGGACACCAGGTCATCCGCTTTTTCGTCATAGAACATAAAAGAATCCGGAGACAGGGTGAGCTGGACAGTTTTAGAGTTTTTGGACGGAACGGATACCCTTTGGAAGGCCCTGAGTGTTTTTACAGGAGCCAACGGATCATTGTTCCGTTTAACATAGACCTCAACGACTTCTTCTCCGTTTTTTCCGGACGTATTAGTTACCGGAACTGAAAGGGTTACAGTTTCATTCGTACCGATGCTGTTTTTGCTGAGGGTCGCATTTCCATAAGAAAATGCTGAATAACTAAGTCCGTGACCGAAAGGATACAACGGTTTTTCTTTCATGTAACGGTAGGTTCGTCCCTGCATGTCGTAATTTTCAAACCCCTCATGCTTGCTGGTTTTAGACAGGGCATTATCCAGCTGTGCGATATTTTTATAGAAAGTAACCGGAAGCTTTCCGGATGGGTTGTAATCTCCGAACAATACATCGGCTACGGCTGTTCCGCCGGATTGTCCGCCGTACCAGGCGTTTACCAAGGCATCGTAATTTTTTTCGTCCTGCTCAAGACCGAGGGCACTTCCGGTACACAGTACAAAAACAACCGGTTTTCCTGTCTTTCTCAATTCGGCCAAAAGCTCACGCTGAACTTTCGGCAGTTCGATATTGGTTTTATCCCCTCCTTTGAAACCTTCGGCATTCACCAGCATTTCCTCTCCTTCAAGGCTTGGGGAAAGTCCGCCTGCAAATACGATCACGTCGGCGTCTTTTACTTTTTCTTTTACGTCGGCAAAATTCACCGGATCTTTACGGTATACCTCAAAACCGATACTTACATATTTTCCTTTCTGGCTGTGACAGAGTTCCACCTGGTATTCTTTTCCTTTCTGCATCTGTACCGGAAATTCCGACGGATGTCTTGCGTCCGGGCCTTTGCGGGTGGCGATTTCCTTTCCATCGATCAATAAGGTGTACACATCGGAGGTAAATGCGGAGAATACCACTTCTCCGGTGTAGCTGCTGGTAAAGGTACCGGAAATCCTGGCGGAAGTATTTTCGCGGTTAACGCCCGGAGCGAGCTGGGTTCCGCCGAAGCTGCTGTAATTAATAGCAGAATTGTTTACTGAAGTATTCGCCGGGGTTCCCTGCCAATCGGGATTGTTGAAGAATTCTACCTTCATTCCCGGTGCCCCGTTTTTCTGGCTTTTAAAATTTTTGGCAAGCAATGTCCTTGCGGAAGGGTCTGCAATTTCGCATCCTTTTTCATAGATGATTTCCGTACTGGGAAGCTTGGCTCTAATACCTTCCAGGATAGTAACCGTAGAAGAAGGGGTTCCGTTGTAGTTGCCCAGCTGCATGATTCCATCATCGGCATTAGGGCCTACAATTGCAATTTTCTTTATGCTTTTATTTAAAGGAAGAACACTTTTCTCATTTTTCATGAGCACGATCGACTTCCGGGCCATTTTCAGTGCTTGTTGCTTATGCTCTTCGGAATCGACTACCGTATACGGAATGCTGTTCCAGCGTACGGCTGATTTCGGATCGAGCATACCGAGTTCAAACCAGCCTTTCAGGATCCGGCGCATGGATGCATCGATGTCTTTTTCAGTGATGAGGCCGCTGGCCAAAGATTTATTAAGATTGTTGTAGGTATCTCCGCATTCAAGGTCGGTAGAATGTTTCAGCGCATCGGCTGCCGTGGATTTTTCATCCGGATGGGTTCCGTGGTATTTTTTCTGATAGAAATCGGCAAGTGCCCAACAATCGGACACCACCATTCCGTCGTATTTCCATTTTCCTCTCAGAATATCGCTTACCAAAAAATCATTGGCGCAGCATGGCTGACCATCGAATGCGTTGTAGGCACACATCACTTCCCTTACATTTCCTTCGATCACCAAAGCTTTGAAAGCCGGTAGATAGGTTTCATAAAGGTCGCGGTGGGAAATTTCAGCGTTGTAAGAGTGCCGGTTCCATTCCGGGCCGCTGTGTACGGCGAAATGCTTGGCGCAGGCGTGGGTTTTGAAGTAGTCGGGATCATTTCCCTGCAATCCTTTTACAGCTGCTACGCCCAGGCTTGCCGTCAGGAACGGGTCTTCTCCATAGGTTTCCTGTCCTCTTCCCCATCGCGGATCACGGAAGATATTGATGTTGGGTGTCCAGAATGTCAGTCCTTCATATCGTCCGGTTTTTCCTGCTTCGTCGAAAGACCTATTGTATTTGGCTCTGGCTTCGTCAGAAATCATTTCAAAAGTTTTCAGATGTTCCGGTACGTCCCAGCTTGCTGCCAACCCGATGGCCTGAGGAAAAACCGTAGCGGTTCCCGCCCTGGCCACACCGTGCAGGGCCTCGTTCCACCAGCCGTATGCGGGAATACCCAACCGGGGAACGGCTTTGGAATTATCCATCATCATTCCTATTTTTTCATCTACGGTAAGCAGTCCGAGAAGGTTTTCAATTCGCTGTTCTACGGATAATTTTGTATTTCTGAACGGTTCTGTACCGACGGTCTGTGCAGATACTGCCGATACCGTACTGATGAGGAGGCCGATGCCTAAAGTGATCTTTTTCATATATGAATGTCAATGGTCAAACGTTCTGTAAGCTTTTTCATCATTTAAAATTCATCAATGGTTTCTTGTAATCTTTGTGAGAAGCACAAATATAGGATTCTCTTTTAAATAAATGTGTAATGAACACTTAATTTTTGAGAATAATATTGATGGACTAGAATTTTTAAAAGTGATGATTTTGATAAATTTAAGTTTAGAAACGTTTAAGCAGGTTTTTTGACGCAAAGCTTTCGTTTCTTTTTCTGTTTTAAGCAGGCAAAGAAGGAATTAGCAAGCTGATTTGATGAAGTGGTTTTATTTTAACCGCAAAAGTTACAAAAGATAGGCTTGCTGATTACCTGGTCTGCTCCATAGGAGCAGTATGTGTGTAGGATGAATGAAAAAAAACAACCGAACTCCGGAGGAGTTCAATCTTTTGCAACTATTGATAAGATGGCACTCCTACAGAGTGCTGTTTCCATTAAAATTTCCCCCTGCTACACGGATGGTATTCCTATGGAATACTGCTTTTCTGAATGATCAGGTCTGATGTTTTATGATACATAAAAGAAAGTAGACCCGATTCCTGATTTTTATCTGCTGATGGAGACCTAAACTGAACTTACCATTTAATCTTTATAAATGTTGATCTGCTTAAAAGGTCATATTTCAAACGCTCTTGTAAACAATAAAAAATAAATGATCGCAGTTTCACAAAATACCACTAATTTAAGCCCTGAAAATTATGACCAGTTATTCATAAATAACAAATTCCCAATATAAACATGAAATCCATTATCCTGATCTTATCTTTAATCACCTCTACCCTGTCTGCCCAGTTGAACACCTTTTCTGATCGTGACCTTTATGAAATGGGAAAAGTCTGGGGATTAATCAAATATTATCATCCTGCCGTTTCCCAGGGAAAAACAGATTGGGATGCCGTTTTATTAGCAAGTTTTCGCCAAGATTCAAAAGCAGGAACCGATGGCCTCATAAAAAATTGGCTGAACACCGCGGATGAACAGAAGTTTGATAAAATTCCTAAGCAGGAGAGCGAATGTGACAGTATTACCCTCCGGAATTTTGATGCATCATGGATCGAAAAATTAAGAAAAGTGAGCCCTGAGAATAAAAACCGTCTCCTCCATCTGGTTAATATACCCGAAAATGTTGGCAGCTTTTATTCCAATACAGCTAAAAGCGGCATCTATTTCAGCAGTGCCAATGAAAAAGTGTACGGTACTTTTTCAAAAGACGTTAAAATGCTGGATTTATTCAGGATCTGGAATGTGGTTGAGTATTTTTATCCTTACAAATACCTGCTTGACCATCAATGGGATGATGTCCTGAAAAAATACATTCCTTTATTTAAAAAGATCAACAATGAGAAAGAGTATGAATCGGCAGTGATGCAGCTGGCTGCTGAGTTGCAGGATACCCATGTCGGAATTGAAAAGACCTACCAATATGATGTGGTCGGGAAGCTGTCCTCCCCCTTTACTTTTCAGATGGTTGAAGATACTGTGCTTATCACCGGAATCAAAGATGAGGCGAAGATGAAAAAAGCCCATCTGGAAGTTGGTGATCTAATTACTAAAATTAACGGCAAATCAATTCTTAAAAACATCAAGGAAAGGTCGAAATATTTTGCCTTTTCCAATGAATCCGTAAAACTGCGTGAGGCATACAGTTACCTTTTTAGCGGGGATGAGGAAACCTTCGTAGTGGAAGGAGTTCACAAGAACGGGGAAAACTTCCGGACCACCGTGGAACGGATGAAGCGCATTTTTAACAATGAATGGGATAAAGACGGAATCCCGGATCTTCACCTGGTATACAAAGGAAAAACCTATAACTATTTAACTTATAATGAGAAAGAAAGCCGCCTAAACCCAAGCTTCCCCATCGATGATAAAGTGTATTTCGAATTTGCATCATTGAAGGGAGCAGAAATCCCTGCCCTGATGGAACAATACAAAAATACCAAAGGGATGGTTTTTGACCTGCGCGGCTACAATGACAATGGTTCCCTGCTTAAAGTGTTTGATTATTTACTCAGCAAGCCCGTTGTTTACGGAATAAAAACCCAGCCCAATTTCACTCAACCGGGTAGATTTTGTTTTGTAGACAATATCGTGAATAAAGAGTATAAGTTTGCAGGAAAAGAGAATCCTGATCCGTACAAGGGACAGGTGGTCGTCCTTATCAATGAACATACCGTAAGTGCGGAGGAAATGTGGGCCATGGTTTTCAAAGAAAGTCCCCAATGTTATTTTTGTAGGCAGCCAGACCGCAGGAGCCGACGGCAATAAAACATCTATAAAACTGACTGACGGCAATAAGATCATTTTTTCTGGACTGGGTATTTATTATCCGGACGGAGGGGAAACCCAGCGTATTGGTATAAAACCGGATGTCGTAGTACGTCCTACCGTTGAAAGCATCCGGAATAAAGAAGATCTTCTTCTTTTAAAAGCGCTGGAACTGATTGATCAGAAAAAATAAATCAGCACTTAGTAAATCGGGCTTACATTAAACCTTATTAATGAGTTATAATGCCTGATAGCACTAAAAACCTCACAGGTTTTGAAAACCTGTGAGGTTTGAACTTCAAAAAACAAAGCCACCGGTTATGGTGGCTTTGAAGTATAAAAAATAATCCTGGTTTAAATTTACTGTTTAATAAACTTTTTCTGAACGGATTTATTTCCGGATTGGGAAATTTCCACTAGATACATTCCTGCAGGAAGATGGCCGATATCGATACGGTTTTTACCGGAATGCAGCGGCGTTTCCCTGATTACCAGGCTGCCTTTGGCATCGAATACGGAAGCTGCGCCCGAAGTTTTCAGGTCGATGAAAATTTCATTTTTTGCCGGACTTGGGTAAAGATTCGTCTCGTTTCTTTCTGCAATAAGGTCTCTCGCTGCCAGTGTCGTAAAACTTAACGGAAGGACTGATGCCGTGTAAGTATTTTCCTCGGTAAGATACGCTCTGAAAGGATTTATCATCGGTTCACTTCCTGCTGCTACTTTAGAGAATTGCGGTGTTCCGTTGACGGTCTGTAAAACATAGCTGTTGGCCGGAACTTTAATGGTGTTGTATACCCCGTTCATCTGGTTGACAGTGATGGCTTTCGGCGTGGAAACATTTCCGGTTCCCTGGAAAGTAATGGCTCCGGTAGCATTCACCAGTACCGGTGTATTCGCCGGAATGGTTCCGGTGGTAATCGCGGAACAGCTGATTCCGGTAGCACTTGGCATCAGCTGATAAACGCTCACGCCGGACGGAATTGTAGCCGTGAAAGGCAGAAGCAGCATTTCAAATCCGTTAAACGTACGGGAATACGACGCTGCCGCAGACGTAAAGGTAAACGGAACCTGGAAATCTTTACCCTGATCTGAAAGAACGAGATTAGAGGCAGCGGTTCCGGAGATCACATTGTTGTTTGAAGAAGTTACCGAAGCTGGTACATAATAAATGTTGTTAGAATTGGCGCTTACCGGCTGCCAGTTGTTGGCGGAGGTTGTTCCTGTCGTATTCCTGAAATCCACCGAAGTGTAATAGCCGTTTTCCAGAGCATCCATCAGGTTGCTGTCGCCATCGGAATAAGAGCCTGCAAATTTGGAAGCCACTTCGTTGCCTACATTGAAATAGACGTCGCCTAAGTTCAGCGTCAGCACGGAACTGTAATTGGAATTGCGGATTCCCAGAATGCCTTTACAACCGTCGGTCAACACCTGTCTTGAAATATCCAGCGTAATATCGAAATTGCCGCCTGCCGGGAAGGTGATCTTTCCGTAATTGTAAGACTTTGTAAGCCCCTGGCTGTTGATGTAATACAGCGTAGTATTATCCGAATAGCTCTGTCCTGCCGTAGTAAAACTGTTTACATGCAATACCATTTTGTTGTAGCGGTCGTTAAGCTGCAAATAGCCGTTGGCTGCCGTCATGTTGTTGCTGATCAGCGGACTGGCATTGGAGAAAGTAGCAGTAGTATTGCTGATGTTGTATCCTGTTCCGAAAGACGAATTGGTCGTCGTCATGGTTTCGATCTTGTTGTACCGGATGTCGCTTCCGGTCATCTGGGAAACCGGGCGGTCGGCACTTTTGTTGAAAACGAAAGTCATCACACTGGAAGCATTGATCGTTACACCCGGACGGAATGTCTGTGCCATTGTGATGGGCGTGGTGGCCATATTATTCTGCGCATCGGTCAGCACTTTGGTTCCGGAAGTGGAATAAAAAGGAAGATCCACTTTAAGGTTATAGGCATTGGCTGAAGGATTAATGACCATCAGCACTACCTGATTCCCATCCAGGGAAATATAGGAAGAACCCTGAAGCACACCTGTATTGTCGCCCCAGGTTGCGGCGATGCGTGTTTTTCCGGTGGTATATTTGGCATAATGGGAAAGAATGTAGCCTCTTTTTGTCATTACACCGGTCGTGGTTCCGTTGCTTCCGTCGCCCATCAGCGCGTAATACCGTTTGGCAGCGTAATGGATCCAGGCATTCACGTTTCCGAGCATGGCATTGTTGATGCTGGATGCGAAATTAAAAGCATCCAGGTTCCAGCTGAAATCGCGCGGGGTCGCGTTGGAAGGATTCCAGTTGATCAGGTATTCCGTCTGCCAGATTTCTTTGTTGTTGTTCTGAAACTGCTTGTAAGCAGACTGCATCAGGCCGTACTGGTGCCCGCCATAGACTTCAAAATTATCCATGGTCGCCTGGTTGAGCATGGCATTGGCGAAAATTGTCTGTAAAGCCTACGCTTTCAGGAGCAATCACTTTACAGTTGATCAGCTGGCCGTAGTCCCGTACGAAATTGGCAATTTGCGCCGGCGTCCAGATGCATCCCTGGTACTGCGCCATTTCGTCAGGCTCGTTCTGGATGGAAATATAATCCAGGTTTACGCCGTTGTTCTGCAGGTAGGTAACAAAACTGTTGAGATACAGGGCATAATCCTGATAATTGGCCGTTTTAAGATAACCGATCTGCTGTACGCCATTAGCATCGGTGTATACCGCGTTCACATGGTTGTTGGTTTTCCAAGCTGCCGGCATGGTCCACGGACTGGCGAAAATCGTTAAGCCCATCGACTTGGCGAGCTGCGCTGTTGCCAGTACCGAGCTCCAGTTGTTACTGTCTTCCGGGATGTAGAGTCTCATGATGTTGTAGCCGGCCTGGCTGTTGGCGCCCCAAAGGGTCTGGATTTCCGAAGTCGTCATGTGGTTGTACCCAAACTGCGGGCTGCAGACAAATCCGCCGAAACCCGTAACTTTCTGGTAAGTAGTGTTTTTGTTGATTCTTACCGTGGTAAGCTGTCCGAACGCGTTAATTCCTGTAAGCAGGGAAACTGCCGTGAGGACGATCCGCTGAGCAAGTTTTTTCATATTCTTATTGTTTTAGGTTAAAGCTTCAGCAAGTTGCTGAAGAATAGTTCATTTTTAATCCGAAATGACAAACCGTTACATGCTGTCACTAAGAAACCTTCCTGGCTGTTGAAAAGCCAGGCTGAAATCGTTCAATAAAGTTGTGGGAAATGTTCCTTACGTATCTTCGGATAGGTTTAAACCGTATCTACATACGAAAGGAAAAGAAGAGTCATGTATTCATAGTATTCTGTTTATCTGGTTCGTGTTTGTATATTATTTTCAGTGAAGTCATTGTATTTCAGAAAACCTTTATTGAATAGACCCCTTCATTATCAGAAAATCACAATGGTTATGAATCATATCTGAAGAAAAACACATGCCCTTTATCGAAAATTCAATAAGTCTGAAATGATATTCTGTTATGAATAAAATTTCATATTCCGTTTAAAACAAATATAACATTCTATTTGAAATAAATGTATAAATTACACTTTATTTTTTAAAACCTTTACAACCTGATATTGAACCCGTTAAGATTAAAATGTATATATCTGAAAATCAAAATTATAAATATCATAAATATAATGATTTAAATTTCATACATTCTGCTTTAAAAAGTCTAATACAGGTCATTTCCATCACCAAAAGTCTTATTTTAATGAAAAAAAATTAACCAAAAACAGGGTCTGTCACTATAAATCAGGCAAGACTTGAAATATGCTGTCGGATTAAGAATGGATGTACAGGATGAGCATTAAGCGGGATTATCCGTCCGGGATTTTTTTGTTCATTTAATGACAAACAATCATCAAAAAAAACTTCCATCAAATGACTTTAATGGAAGTTCGTTTTAGTTAAACTTAAGATCTGCTGAAATTGGTAGTTACAGCTTAATTCTAAGCAGTCTTTTCCTGAAACGGATTGACGCTTATTTCAATCATCAATTGTTCAAAGTAGAAATAAAACCCGAACGTATTCCTGATTTTCCTGGGTTCGGCTTCCAATTTCAGACTTTCTTCCTCTTTGAGTTTAGTGTACATTTCCCAAACCGCTTCTTCATCCGGCTGATAAAATCCGATATGGAAATTCTCCGGATATTCCGGCACTTCTTCTTTCTTATTCAGGACCTGTCCCCAAATAACCAGGGCGAAGTTATGGTCGTTTTCCAGTATGGCCATTTTGCTGTTGCGGTTCACTATTAAGCTGAATCCTAAACAATGGGTAAACAGATGCACGGCCTGATCTACCTCTTTCACGACCAGATTGATATGATTTAAATTCATGATTTCTTTTGTTTGATTAACAAGACAAAATTAGCCTTCAGGCATCATGCTCAATTGGATAAATCGGTCGTTTTCGTTTTTATTTAAAAAGGTGGGATTTACGCCTGCGAATTTCCTGACTTCCCGGATAAAATGGGACTGGTCCCCGTAATTCAGTTCCGGATAAAAATCACCTTTTTTCAGCTGTTTCAGGGAATTTGAAAAGCGGATCATGTTGAGGTATGATTTTAAGGAAACCCCCAGCCAATGATTGAAATACCGGTTGATCTGCCGGCTTTTCCAGCCTACTTGTTCGGATAATTCCTTTACGGTAGTTGCTCCTTTCGAGGAATAAATCAGTTCAAACAGTTTGAGTTTGCGGGGATCCACTTCTTTTGTTAATTGCAATTCAATACGGTTGCAGGCTTTTTCGTAAAAGTGTTCAAAATCCGCAAGATCGTTTGTACAGAATCCCCAGTAATCGCCGGGAAGTTTTTGCCTGTTGTTTTTTAAATCTGCAAAGGACCGTTGAAAAATATATTCAGCGGCTATCGGGTGAAAACTCATTACTCCCATGGTCGATTTTGGAAACGGTGGCTTGATCACCGGACCGGTAAAGATCCCGGATATGAATATGTCAAAACTTCCGTCCTCCATGGCTAAGAATGCTACATCTATTTTTCCGTCCGGAACAATCATGCTTCCTTCTGTTTCATCCGTATGATACTTCATCATCCAGATGCTTTCCACGAGGTCTTTCAGTACGCCATCAGGTTTCAGTGAGGCATATTCCAGTTGATTTTTTGTTGAGTGTATCATAACAGGATGCTTTTAAAGGACGATAAATAAATTTAATTTTAACCCGTTTTGTTTTTAACAATATTTAATTGCTATTTTTCATTTTGCCTTTTAAAGACTGAAGGTGTTTTTCAGCATCAAAATCTTTCGCGATTCCACTGTCGATTTCTTTCTGAATTGCATCTTTGAGGATTTGAATTTTGTTTTCTTCGCTTTGATTTCATTTTATTTATTTTTAATAGTTTCGGTGTAGGATATTATTAATAGGAATGGGCTTTAGCCCATTTACCCTACGATGCATCATAATCGGCTTTAGCCAAAACCTATCATAATTTGGCTAAAGCCGGATTTTAACGACATTCTTTACATCGGGCTAAAGCCCGATGCTATTGATAATCACCTAACGCACTAGTTATTACAGGTTTTAAATTATTTAAACATATAATTTACGTAATTTGACATCGATAGATTAAAGTTACCGAATTTTCCGGTTGAATTGAATTGCATATTAAAATTACCAAAAGAAAAACCACCGGAAAAATTCCGATGGTTTTACATTTTATAACATTATTTTCCGGTGTAATCACTTTCCGGGGCACCGAGATAGCTTGGTTTCAGTCCGACGGTATCGATCAGGATTTTCTCCAGTACGATTCCCGGTTCCAGTACCCTGAACCGCAGCGTATGCTTTCCGGGCTGTGCAATCTGGTGTTTGGTCATCGATCGGATGATGTGTTCCGATTGCCATCTTCCCAATTCTCCTTTGTAATGGCCGTTGAAATTCACCACCTGCGGAGCTTGCCCATCGAATGAGATTTCGTAGCGTAATCCTTTATTGTGATTGAAATTCAACGTTGGAGCCAGCAAGAGTTGTACTTCAAATTCACCTTTGGACTCGAAATTCATGTCGTATTCCAGATACACGTTTTCGTCAGCTTTTGGATAAGCATTTTGTGGAAAAGTCGTTACGCCGGATTTGGTTTTTCCGAAATCGGGAATGACTTCCCAATGGATACGATCCGAATTGTGCAGCCGGGCAAAGTGTTCCGCTTCTATCGAAACATAGCCGTTCTTCTCCTGAAAAACCTTTTCTTTCGGAATATCCGCTTCGGAAACGTAGGTTACTTCAGGCATGATATTTTCCTTTCCGTCGGCCCAGGTTTTGTAACCGATCCGCATCTGGTCCATCATGTGCTGCCATTTTCCGCCGGCCATCACATTGTTATAATAGTTGTCCAGCTCAGCATTTCTTTCAAAACATTGTTTTACCTGATTGGCATATTGATTGGCTTCGGGATCTTTTTTAGCAGCCAGTTCCCTGTTTTTGGCAACGGCATAATACATTTCGTACAGGTTGCTGCAAGCGTCAATTGGGTACAGCACCAGCTGGTAATAGGCATCCTGATATTCCGCCGGAATGTCCTGTTTCAAACGCAATGCTTTTAATGCCAAAGCCCGGTAATCATTGAGAACCGTTTCAAACTCGTTGTAATTCTCGAGGCTGTAGGTTTTCCAGTTCAGGGTTTCAGGTGTTACCCTGCGGTTGTATTTTGCGTAAGTATTGATCATTTCCGCAATTTCTTTTGCGTGTTTTTCACCGAACTGCTGAGCCGACCATTTTTCGGTATACTGGAACAGGTTATTGGCATTGAACTGTTTAGGGTTCCAGGCCATGTCCAGGAAAAAGCTGATCGGGAATTCCATTGGTTTCAGGTCACCGACATTCACGACCCAAACCTTATCTACTTTATGCTCGTAGGAAAGGTTCAGCTGCTCCCAGACGCGCTGGATCGGACTGATGTTGATCCATTTGGAGTTTCTCGGTCCGCCCACATAATCGAAGTGGTAGTACATTCCGTAACCGCCTTTGTGTAGTGGTTTGGAAAGGTCCGGAAGTTTTCTCACATTGCCCCAGTTGTCGTCGCAGAACAGCAGAATCACATCATCCGGTACCCGCATACCTTTGTCGTAATAATCCTGAACTTCTTTGTACAACGCCCAGACCTGCGGTGTTCTTTCCGGTTTTTTCCCGGTGACATCTGCAATGATCTTCCGTTGGTCTTTCACGATTTTCTCAAGTAAGGAAATATTGGTACCCTCTCCCATCGCTTCATCACCGTCGCCCCGCATTCCTACCGTTACCAGCTTTTCCCAATTCTTGCTTCTTTCCAATCCGGATTTCCAGAATTTTTGCAGGGCCTCAGCGTTTTTAGAATAATCCCAGACATTCGGCAGGTTGTTTCTCTTGATGTACCGGTGCCAGTCGGTCTGCGCCAGGGCCATCGGTTCATGATGGGAAGTTCCCATCACGATGCCTATTTCATTGGCCAATGGTCCGCTCAAAGCATCATCGTCATAAAACGCTTTCCCCCACATCGCCGGCCAGATGTAGTTTCCTTTCATCCGCAGGATCAGTTCAAAAACTTTCTCGTAAAATTTGGAGTTGATTCCGCCGAAAGTGGCTCTTGCCCAACTTCCTAATGAAGGTTCTTCATCGTTTAAGAAAATTCCACGGTATTCAACGGCAGGCTCTCCGTCGGTATAGATTCCTTTTTTAAAGTATACATTTTCCTTTTTCGCAACCGGAACATCTGCCCAATAATACCAGGGCGAAACGCCGATCTGCTGCGACATTTCATAGATGCCGTAAATCGTTCCCCTTTTGTCGCTTCCCGCAATTACAATCGCTTCGGAAACACCGGGAAACGGATCGCTTATGTTTTGAATGATAAATTTCTCATTTTTTCCCATCAGGGATTTTCCGTCAATCTTCTTTTGCTTAATTAAAGCATCGATGGTCTCGCTCTTACCTGCCTCGCCGATGATGATCAGCATCCCGTTGACCCCGGAATTCTGGGAAATGAGATGAGGCTGAATGCCGGTAACTTTCTGGAAATCGGACTGAAGGTTCGCCACTGCACGGAGAATCCCTTTATCCGAATCGCTATCCGAAAACAGCGTCAGTCCTGAACTGCCTTCTTTCAATACCATCGAATTTTCCGTCTTCACAAAAGAAATAAACGGGTCGGCGGCTTTTACCATGGTCGTCAAAACCAAAGTGACCAAAAGAGAAAAATAGTTGAATATCGTCTTCATAATCGTTATTTATTGCGTATTTATTTAATAGATCGTTTAAACTTTTTATTTAATCACAAAGTCACAAAAGCTTTTTGACACATGAGTCACATGCGATATATGTTAAAGTATTACGGATATTTTAGACCACATGAGATTAAAAATCAAAAATTTTTATCCTTTTAAGAACTTTCCATATTCTCGTCATTGCGGTATTGTCCTTTGTAACTTTTGTGGTTAATTTTTGAAATTAGTTTAAATAGACTAAGTAATCAAAACTTACCAGTCATCGGTTCTGAACGGCGATGCCAGCAGACCTTCTGCATTTTCCAGATTCGCCTCTTCGGGATTATTGCTCCATGCATACCGTACCGCTACCGGGTTTTTGATTTCATTGCTGCTGACCACAACGGTATTGCCTTTGATTTTGGCTTCGGCCCAGACAAATTTTTTATCGCTTCCGGCAATGGCAAAATGTTTCAGTGCTCCGTTTCTGCTTTTCAATCCTTTTCCTACGTTGTCGAATGAAAGGATCACCGTTGAATTTTCGACCTTCATCGACTTAAAAACAGGGCCGCTGCTGACCAGCTTTTCACCGTATACCAGTTTCCGGGCAGCCAGGAACAGGCGCTTTGCCATATCTTTTTTATTGAGCGGATGAATGTCATTCCACTCCCCGAGATCATAATTCACGCTCATTGCTGTATACGGAACGGTTTGTGAGGTTTTAAACTGAGCTTCGCGGATTCCCGCCCATCCGCTTGGTACGTTGGGATCGTTTGTTTTTTCCATAAAATTGGGAAGCTGAACGAGTAAAAACGGCATCTGCTCCCATTGAAATACTTCCCGCCAGTTTTCAATCAGATTTTTCAGTAAACCGGCATAGTTTTCAGACTGACCGGCGTTGCTTTCCCCCTGGTACCAGATGGCTCCCCGGACTTTATAATCCCGGATCGGGTAAATCATCCCGTTGTACAATCCGGAAGGCGTATTCCGCAAGTTTTTCAGCTTTGATTTATAGTCTTCATCCTTACTCATATCCCGGCCGATGTTGTATTTCCACTCGCCTGTTAGATCGACCACAACACCGTCTCCTACGATTTTATAAGGCTTATCGGCAACGAATTCACCGTTCCCGAAGTTGGAAGTCAGCTGGATGGCAATAGTATTTTTCCCCTGTTTCAATATTCCGCCGGGAATATCATATTTCCTTGGCGGATACGTATATGAGGTGGCGCCTACGAATTTTCCGTTGACGAAAACCGAGTCGCTGTCGACCATGACGCCCAGGTACAGCCGGGCAAACTTCCCGTCCATGGAAGCCGGAAGTTCAAAATTTTTCCTGAACCAGACTGTACCTTTCGCCTGGATGCCGTTGTCTTTCCACTTTCCGGGAACTTTTGCTTTTTGCCAGTCTGCATCGTTAAAATCCTTCTGATTCCAAAGATTCCTTCCTTTGTCGAGTTTTGAGGAATTGAGTGCGGACAATGCCTGCTTGTCAATCAGGTCATTGGGAAAATCCTTCAGATGCTCCTGGCTGACCCAACTCTGAATGGCCGAACCGCCCAGACTGGAAACCAGCATTCCCTGCGGAATTTTGGTATGTTCATACGCTTCAAGCGCGTAAAAATAAGCAAAAGCGGTCCAGTTCATCACTTCTGAAGCCGTTCCGGTGAACCATTTTCCACCGGGTGCAATGTTCTCCTGAACGGATTCCACATTGTTCTGAGTAGGGACTTTGAAGTACCTGATTTTATTGAAATCCGAAACATTGATTTCCGGGAAACGGTCGGTTAGCCGGGCAATAGGCGTTTCCATATTGGATTGTCCCGAAGCGAGCCAGACATCGCCCACCAGGATATCCCGAATCGTAATTTCATTGATTTCCATTACGAACGGACCACCTGCTTTCTGCGGCTTCAACTGTACAGACCATTTCCCGTTCTTATCCGGCGAAGTATTGTAAGTTTCATTCCGGAACCTGATGGTAATGTTTTCGCCCTGATCCGCCCAGCCCCAGATTTTTAGCTCCACATCACGCTGCAGCACCATTTTATCACTGACCAGATCCGGGAGCTTTATTTTCCCGAACAAGAGCTGATGACTGAAAAAAGCCATCAGGAAGAGTATTTTAAAAGTCAGGAACGATCTGAAATATCCGGTTTTCATTTTTAAGATTTATTTTAAGTTGTAAATCAGGATTAATGAATAACAAATCCGCCTTTGGACTGGATTTCTATTTATTAATTCCCCGTTTTTATTGATGGTCACGGATTTCTCTGAAGTCATTCCTTTTGAGTCATCATTGATGAGTTTCACCGTCTTTCCGGCCAACATCGGAAGTTTCAGCGTTAATTTCTGAGCGTTGTTTTCAGCATTTACGCCGACAACATACCATTGGTCCTGATGCCTTCTGGCAATAACGGAATATTTTCCGGGGTAGCCGTCGATGAAAACCGTTTCGTCCCACAAGGTCGGGATTTCCTTCATAAAATCAAGCTCGAATTTCGGAGCGTCCTCCAGGTTGTTCGGCATTACCGCAAACATCTGAACCGGGTTCTGAAATAATACCGCCGTAGCCAATTGGAAGCCGTCTGTCGTGTAGCGTTTGTTTTTTTCTTTATTGGATTTGGTTAAATAGTTGTTCAGGAAAGTTCCGCCGAATTCCATACTTCCGACTGTGTTCCGGATGAATGGGTGAAGTGACGCAAAAAAGGCTTCCTGTTTACGGACATCTTCTGAAAAATACAGCATTTCGGAAGCCAGGACGGCTTCACTCCCGGCATAATTCGGGTACATGACTTCCCAACCTCTCGGTAAAGTGGCCCCGTGGAAAATGATGGTAATACCGAAATCGTTGGCATCGGAAAGGATATCTTCATACAAGCGCATCGTTTCCTGTTTATCACCACCAAAGAAATCCACTTTCAGTCCTTTGATACCGATTTCTTTCAGCCATTTCATTTCTTTTTTACGTTCGATGGCAGAGCTCATTTTATTCCTCGGACCCATTGGTGCATCATTCGCCGCTCCGTTGGAATTATACCAAAGCATAACGCCTACATTTTTAGATCGGGCATACTGAACGAGTTCCCTCATCCGTTCTTTTCCGATATTTTTATCCCAAAGCGCATCCATCAGGATGAACTGGTAGTTCATGGCCGCGGCCAGGTCGATGAATTTCTTTTGGTCGTCGTAATTCATGCTGTTGTCCTGCCACAGGATCCAGCTCCAGGTTGATTTCCCGAAACCGTATTTTTGCGAAGGCGCATACATCGGCTCCACAACATCGAAAGAAACGGTGGTTTCTACAATCGGTTTCAACGATTCCCCAACGGTAATGGTTCTCCACGGTGTTGTTCCCGGCAGTGAAATGGCCGCTCCGGTGCTTCCGAAACCGTTGTTTTCCGCCATATTCGGGTACGCCACCTGGTAGAGATTTTTTTCGGCGGTTGTATCGAGATGGGACGCGCAGTACAGGCTGTTCACACCGGTTTCAGACAGTAAAATCCAGCCGTCGTTCCCGATATGGAACAGTCCCGGGAAAACGTAACCGTAATCCGCTTTTGTTCCCAGTTCCGCATCTGCTTTATAGCCGCTTTCATAGCTTGGGGCGGTTCTCGCGAAACCGGTCATCGGCTTCATCATCGGAGAAAGGAACGTCGTGGTTTGGGAAGGAAAACGATATCCCGTTATTTCCGACTGTACCACAGCGCTTAAACGGTCTTTCATTGGCTGAAGATCATACCTGAAAGCGATGTTGTTGTTGCTTACCTGAAAATCTATACCAAGCTGGTATTGGTCGGCATTGGTAAAATGAACGGCCAGGGTATTGGCGTTGTAAGCCACCTGAGATTTTTTGATTTTTTCGTTGGTGTAGGTTTTTGAGACCCGGTCTGTTTTGCTGTCGGCAAATTTCAGGTTTTGGGAAAAGTCGGATTCGTTGGTTACAAGGCCCAACGGGGATTTTTCCAGCATGGCTTTTCCCTGGAAGGTTACGTTGTACAGCGCTTTCCCGTTCTCCGAATACACGCTCAGTTTCAGTTTTCCATCAGGGCTCGAGACTTCGGCAACCTGCGCCGGCATTGTATTCACTATGAGAATACCCAGGGTAAATGATAGTTTTAAAAAAAGTTTATTCATAATCAGTTATTTTCAAGAAAAGTCCAGTAATCGAAAAACATCACATCCTTTGCTGCTTTCCCATTGAATATAAAATACAGGTCGTGAACCCCGGTGATTTTTTCTTTCAATTGGGTTTTCACGGTTTCCCAACGGTCGTCGCCTCCGGTGAGCGGTACTTTTACCGTAGCAATCACCGGCCCGGTAAGGCTGTCTAGGCAGACATCCATCGTTACATCGCTGTTATGCGTAGTTCCTACCCTTGCGGTAAAACCCGCTGCTCCTTTTTTGCCGAAATCTACATTTTTCACACGGGTGTAAGCGCCACTTTTTTTAGCCTTGACAAATACACCGGCTTCTTTGTTCTGATAGGATTTGACGTTTTCCGACCAGGCGATGGTCTCAGCCTGGTTGAAGCAGTACGGATTGACGGAAGCAATAGCTTTGGTAATTCCATTCGTCATTTTGATAGGCGAAATAGAACCGTCTTTATTAAAGTTAAGTTCCTCTATGCTTACCGACCTTGTAAACCCACTTCCCCCGGGCAAGGCGCCGTTGTGATAGAAAAAGTAGGTTTTGCCTTTGAAATCAATCACTCCCGGATGGTTGGTAAAGGATTTCCCTTCGGTCGGCATCACGATTCCGCCGTATTTCCAGGGTCCCTGCGCACTTTTGCTGGTGGAATAGCCTATGAATTCAGGAAGCGGACCGCCCGGCCAGAAGAGGTAGTACAGGTTTTTCCTTTTGTAGAGCCACGGGCCTTCTTCGTATTTGGTCGGCCTCTCCGGGTTTTCTTTTCCTTCCCTTTTTCCGAAAGATTCTACAGTCATCGGAACTTCCACAATATCGCCTGAATAGGAAATCATATCCTGATTCAGTTTTACATATTTCAGCTTCGGGTTTCCCCAATACATGTGGGCCTGACCGTCATTGTCCACAAAAATGGTCGGATCGATATCGCCCCATTCGCTCTGCACCAGAGGTTTTCCCAGCGGGTCATGAAACGGTCCGAACGGACTGTCACCTACCGCAACACCGATCGCGCCTTTGTTATTGGTTTTGGACCACATCGGAACATACATGAAGAATTTTCCGTTCCTTTCGACACATTGTGCTGCCCAGGCATCGCGTTTGGCCCAGTCGAAATCCTTATAGGAAAGGATGGTTCCGTGATCGGTCCAGTTCACCATATCGTCGGTGGAATATACCTTCCAGTCATTCATCGTAAACCACGTGGAATCGTCTTCATCGTGGGTTGTATAGACGTACAGCCTGCCGTTGTAGACCATCGGTGCCGGATCGGCGGTATAGTTGGTCTGAATGATGGGATTCTGGGCAAATGCATCCGCTGAATATCCGATCAGGAAGAGACAGAGTATGGATTGTAGAGTCTTTTTCATATTTTCTATTTCATTGTTTATTGTTTGAATACTGAATGTCTATTTATAACCACCAACTTTAACACATGAGTCACATTAAATTTTCTTAGTTTTAATTATTGTGTATATTTTTAGAACACATCAGATTAAAAATCTTTGATTTTTAAAAACTTTGTGAGCTTGTTTAACGTATGACATACATCTTTAATAATCGGCGTCACTATCTTTTGTGGCCTTTGTGGTTAAGATTTTCCTTTAATGGTTCAAGTCATCTTTTGGCTGCATTACTGAAAATCTTTGATTTTCTTCTTCTGTGATCTAAAATACTCGCAACGCATAAAAATCTAATCTCGTGTGTCTTATGTGTTAAAACTTTTGTTGATCAAATTCAGACGTTTCATTTTATTTTTTCTTAAAGCTCCAGGAATCGAAGTTGAACAGCTTTCTTCCGGCGGTGATGTTTTTTCCCTGGAATACAAAATAGACATCGTGGACGCCGGAAACAGGCTCTGCTATCGTTGTAGTTAAGGTTTTAAAGTCTTCCCAACCGCTTGTTCTCGGGATTTCGATCTGGGCGATCTTTGTTCCTTTTACCTCATCCAGATGAACTTCCAGGATTCCGCCGTCGATTCCTGCAGCCACCGAAGCTGAAAATTCAGCAGGCCCATTGGTTCCGAAATCCACCGCCCTGACTTTGATGTAGCCTCCGGTCCGGATATCGGAAACGTAGACACCGGTTTTCTTATTTTCGGAAGTGCTGCATTTTTCCGACCAAGCCATGGTTTCGGCTTCGTTTTTCTGATATGGATTTAAGGTTCCTAGAGGATTTACTCCTTCTTTGGTGATGGTGATTCTTGGGATGGTGCCATCGGCATTGTATTTAAATTCTTCGATGGCTGTTGCCCGCCCGTAACTTCCGCCGTTCGGCAATAAAGCATTGTGATAAAACAGGTAGGATTTTCCTTTGTAATCGATGATTCCGCCGTGATTGGTAAAGCTGTTTGTCGGCTGATCGGTCATGATTTTTCCACGGTATTTCCATGGTCCGGTGGGTGAAGCACTGGTTGCGTACGACAGGCATTCCGTTCTGTTGGTCATTCCCGCGTACATCATATAATATTGTTTGTTCCGTTTATAAAACCACGGACCTTCCACATAAACATCGTCGAATTTTTCCTGTTTCTGCAAAACTTCATTGCTTTTTCCGGGCCGTCTGAGTCCGCCGAAAGCTTCCACCGACTGCGGAACTTCCGTGATGGATCCGTTATAGGTGGTCATGTCTTTATTCAGTTTAACGTAAAACAATTTACTGTTTCCCCAATAGAGATAGGCCTGCCCGTCGTCATCCACAAAAGCCGTCGGATCGATATTGTCCCAGGTTCCGGTAGTCACCAACGGCTTCCCCAGCGCATCTTTGAAAGGACCGGTCGGGCTGTCTGAAACGGCTACCCCGATGGCCATATTGTTATCTACCGTCTGCGCGCAGATGTACCAGTAGAATTTGCCGTTACGCTCTACACATTGTGCCGCCCATGCCCGGTCTCTTGCCCAACTGAACGATTCGAGCGAAATCGGAGACCCGTGGTCGGTCCAGTTCACCATATCATCCGATGAATAGACATGCCACCTGGTCATCGTATAAAAATCGAATCCCGGCTGGTCGTCTCCTGTGTAAAGGTACATCTTGCCTTTGTACACCATCGGTGCAGGATCGGGTGTAAAATGCGTCTGGATTACGGGATTCTGGGCAGAAATACCTGAACTTACCAACAACAATGATAATGCTATATATTTTGATTTAAATTGAATCATATTTTATTATTTTGATGAAATAAATTTATAATAAGCCACACCGTGCGCCGGAATATCCAATGATAATGCCTGATTTGATGTATTGATTTTTGCAATATCCTGCTGTCTCCAGATATCTCTTACGGTTTGACGACCGGAAATCCTGAGCTGCCTGAAATCTTTGTAAGACATATTCACTTTTTCCATTCCGAAATTGGCAAAAGCCACCGCTTTTCCGCCGTCTTCAAGGTCTTTGACATAAATTTTCAATTCGCCAATGGTCTGCAGACAAACGCCCTGTTTTCCTAAAGCATCCTGATTTACAGCAATGACCTCATCATTCGTTAAAAGATTTAAAGTAAAATCATCCAGCTTTTCAAGGTCGCAACCAATCAGTAATGGTGCTGAAAATATGCTCCAAAGACTGATGTGTAAATATTGTTCGTCCGGTTTCAATCGGCTCTGGTGCGGATTTCCCCAACCTACGACACCTACCACCAGCATATCCGGGTCGTTCCAGTTGCCGGGTTTTGCGTAAGGTGCGGCTTTATCCTGAGCCAAAGCAATATTTTTAACACTTGCCCAGGTATCGGTAATGTCGTTAGTTGTTCGCCAGGATTGTGCATCGGCATCATTTCCCCATTTCCAGACATCGCCCATCCCGTATTGACAAAGATTGTACACAATATCACGAGGCTGATTTTTTAGTAGATTTCCCATTAATTTGAATGGTTTCACGCCTTTATCCAAATCTCCTCCACCCTGAAAATTGAGGGAAGAAACTTTGTTCGGGTCGTTATCGGGCAAACCGTCAATCACGCCTCCGTAGCTGCACCAATCGTATTTCAGATAATCAATTCCCCATTTGGCATAGCTTTCGGCATCTTGCTTTTCGTAGCCGTAGCTTCCTGCGCAACCGCCACAGGTCCAAGGTCCGGGAGAGGAATAGATTCCTGCTTTCAGACCTATTGAATGAAAGTAATCGGTTAATTCCTTCATATCCGGAAATTTGGAATTGGTCAGAATATAACCATCATTATCCCGGAATTGCCCTTTGAAAAACGGGTCTTTTCCGTCCCTGTTAAATTGCCAGGAATCATCGATGTTGATGTAATTCCAGCCGTGGTTTATAAGCCCTGTTTTAACCAAAGCATCGGCAGCGCGTTTTACTTTGTCGGCAGAAACCTCGTGTCCGAAACAGTTCCAGCTGTTCCATCCCATTGTTGGTGTCAAAGCTATTTTGTCTCCGCTTTCTATTCTTATTTTTTTTGAAACTGAACCTTTAGCATTTTTAGCGGATAAAAGGACTTCATAGGTTGCTTTCGTATCTATTTTTCCGGTAATAATTCCGGTTTTGGAATCTATTGTTAAACCTTTCGGAAGATTTTTTGCTGTAAAAGTCATCGGTCTGTCACCCGTTGCCGCAATCCTGAACAAAAAAGGTGAGCCGGGACGAACGCCGTAAACGCCTGCAGAATTAATTTTTGGTGTTGCCGCAGGTTTTGGTGTCAAAATATATGGTACTGATGAAATCGGGTTAAATGTGATCAGCTGTGCACCTTCTGAAGTTTCAAATTTGGCATCTGCCCAATCGGCGTGGTCATAATACGGTCCGTTTCCGCCATCTGCTACGACCAATTCTAACTGTTTTACACCTTCCAGCAAAACGGAAACAGGCTTTGCCTTATCGCCCAGATGCATAACGCCGCTTGACCAGAGCTTTTTGTTGTCGCCGTAAATCTCAAATTCCACAGCGGGATTTTGACCTTTCATTTCGTCATCCAATCCTACCAAAGCTGAAAAGCTCTTTGCTTTGCCGTTTAATTTAATCAGTAGAGAACTTTCGGCATGGGTTCCGAAACCCCGGTCGAACGTTTTTCCGGCAATGGTCAGTTTTTTTCCGTCCACCGAAGTATTGATGCCGGGTTTTCCATTTCCTTGTGTCGCAACGCTTAAGTCTAATTTATCTAGCCAAACGGTTGACTGCGCATTTAAATAGCATCCGGCAATGAGAAAGCTGAGAACAAAAAGTTTAAATCTGAACATTTTTAAAATTTTAACTAATAATTAATGTAACTCATAACAATAAGTTTTGGCTAAAGCCAATTACCTCTTCTGTATAAAATGGGCTTCCTTCGACTGGCTCAGGATGACAATGCCCATTTCTATTGATATTCCTGAATTCAGCTTTAATTTTCATTAAATTTCCACCAATCAAAATAGAAAAGGTCTTTTTCACCTTTAAAAACAAAATATAAATCGTGGATTCCTTTTACACTTTTCAGAGGTGTATTAATGGTCTTATATAAGTCGCCATCACCTTTTCCTGTAACGTTTACAACTCCCAGCAATGGCCCATTAAGAGCATCTGAACGCACTTCTATTTTCCCTCCGTAAAGAGAAGCAACATTCACATCCAGAGATTTTACGCCTTTGGAAAAATCTACCCCCTGGATTTTAATATAATCACCATTGTTAATTGAGGTAACGATGACACGGTCTGTGATTTTTTTACCTCTGTTATAGGGTTGATTGCGTTCCCATTCTGTGACCATTTCTGTTTTCAGACCTTCGCTGTAAGCCATTGTTTCTGCTTCCACTTTTTTATAAGGGTCCAGAGTACCCACTCTTTTTGCACCATCCGTAGTCCAGAAAGGAAGTTTCTGAATGGTTCCATCTGCATTGTAGGTAATTTCTGTGACACTAACAGACCGGCGTTCGTAATGTTTGCTCATCGTCTGCATTCTAAGCATATGATTGAATCCGAAAACATAAGATTTGCCTTTGAAATCTATGATACCGGGATGATTTCCGCTGGATCTCTGGTCGCCATCCATGATCACACCTCCATAATTCCAAGGACCTGTAGGTGATTTTGCCATTGCATAACCAATTCCTTCCGGACAACATTTAGAAGCGTAAGCCATATAGTAGATTCCGTTTCGTTTCCACGCCCAGGGTCCCTCCTGATATTTGAAAGGATCTGGCTGGTCTTTGACCTTCGCAAACGAAGGGTCTTTGGTAATTGGTCCGGCAAGCGAGATCATATCTTCGTTGAGTTTAGCATACCAAAGATTGGGATTTCCCCAGTACAGATAAGCCTGCCCATCGTCATCAATTAAAACTGTGGGATCGATGTCATCCAGAGAATTTTTGATCAAAGGCTTGCCGATAGGATCGGTGAAAGGACCATACGGACTGTCCGCCACCAAAACGCCAATACCCATATTGTTGGGCATTGGACAGTACATATAGAATTTTCCTTTTCTTTCAACAACCTGTGGCGCCCAGGCACCGTTGTCGGTATTTACCCATTTAAAATCTTTAAGAGAAGCCACTACACCATGGTCTGTCCAATTGACCATATCTGTGGAAGTGTATAGTAACCAGTCTTTCATTTTGAATCCGAAAGCATCGTCTTCATCGTGGCTGGTATAAAGGAAAACCGTGTCTTTGTAAACCATCGGCGCAGGGTCGGCAGTGAATTTGGTCTGGATGATGGGATTCTGGGCAAATGCGGCCTGGAAGCATCCGAATATCATGGTTAAACTTAAAAATTTCATTGTCATACTTTAAGATTATTTAAAACTTACGTTGATCTTTTTCCCGGAATAATTCACGGTTTTCTGCTGACCGCCCGGAAGAAGTAAACTGAAATTTCTTTTTTCAATCATCCCGTTAAATTTACCTTTCCGGGCTTCAACGGTAAGTGTTTTTGATTTTTCGTTCCAGTGAAAAGGAATTTCAGTAAAGGCTCCTTTTTCATAATTGTAATTGTCGAATTCATCTTCGTACAAAACAAAATCGGCATCGGCTCCGGGATAGATTTTTACGGTAAGGTAATCCCATTTTTTCTCCGTTGCATATTGTACATCAGGACCAAACGGAATAATGCTTCCTGCTTTCACGTATAATGGAATGCTCTGGAGGGTAACGGATTTTTCAATCTTCTGACCGCCGCTGTGCTTCTGATTCGTCCAGAAGTCGAACCAATCGGTTCCGGCCGGAAGATAGACTTGCACGGTTTTATTTTGGGTGAAATCGATCCCGGAATCCTGATTTTCTTTCTTTGTACCGTTATCTTTATTCCAGCCCTGGTTTTCATCGGTGGTTATGATTTTTTCCGGGGTGTACTGCGCATGGAGAACAGGTGCTACCAGCAATGACTTCCCGAAAAGATATTCATTATTGATATCCCAGGTATTTTTATCTGATGAAAAATCCATTGACACTGCCCGGAGAAAACTCGAATTGTTTTTGGAAACGTCATGGGAAACGGAATAAATATACGGCAGCATGCTGTAGCGCAGCCTGATGAATTTTTCTATTGCATCATACACGACATCACCTTTTTTTCCGAACTGATAAATTTCCCTGGGAACATCGGTCCCGTGGGAACGCATCATCGGAGTGAAAGTTCCGTACTGGAGCCAGCGAACATACAATTCCTGGAACACCGGGCTCTTCGCACCACCGTTCTTTCGGTAAACACCGGCAAAGAAACCGCCGATATCTGAATTGAAATTCGGGTTTCCGGTAAGGCTGAAATTTAAACCTGCCGGCACCTGGTTGCGCAACATTTCCCAAGAAGAATTGACGTCACCCGACCAGGTGTTGGCTCCGTATCTTTGCTGGCCGGCAAATGCTGATCTGGTGAGAATAAAAACCCTTTTATCGCCTGTCGTTTCGCGCTGATGATCATAAACACCGCCTACCGTCATTAACGGATAGGCATTTCTCACTTTTCTGAATGATCCTAAATACGTTTTGGTATCGAGGTCTTCCGGTTTCTGGCTGAGGTGGTCGGGCTCGGTAGAATCCATCCACCAGGAATCTACTCCTAAGCTGAAAAGGCCCTTATTTAAATATTTCCAATACATATTCCGCGCTTCGGGGTTGTACGCATCGTATACACGCACGCCGGAAGGATAATTCATATCCGGCGGCCATACATCACGTCCCGATTCCGGCCAGGTTTTAAAGTTGAACAGCATTCCTTTCTGATCCATTTCCCGGTACGGATGAGTCATCGGGCCGAATGACGACCATATGGAAACGGAAAGGTGTGCATTGTTATCA
The DNA here is from genome assembly GCF_030818575.1 of Chryseobacterium camelliae. Classification (NCBI taxonomy): domain Bacteria; kingdom Pseudomonadati; phylum Bacteroidota; class Flavobacteriia; order Flavobacteriales; family Weeksellaceae; genus Chryseobacterium; species Chryseobacterium camelliae. The sequence goes on along the minus strand of NZ_JAUTAL010000001.1, from coordinate 1,302,356 downwards.
TGAATATCCTGAATCATTTTTTTGGCATCAGGAAAATCAAGGCTGATGAAATCCATCGCATTCCACTGGTAATTGTTTCCCCAATATTGCCAATCCTGGATGATTCCGTCAAGAGGGACTTTTAATTCCCTGTATTTTTTTACTACATCTACCAGTTCATCCTGACTCTTGTAGCGTTCTTTGCTCTGCCAATAGCCGTAAGTCCAGAGCGGGAGCATCGGCACATTCCCAGTCAGGTTCCGAATTCCGGCTACAACACCGTCGGCATTTTTTCCATAAATAAAATAATAATCAATGCCCTCGCCCACCTCGGAAGAGAAAGACGTCTGCTGCGGCGTATCGGTAAATTGGGTCGGCGATTCGTTGTCCCAGAACACTCCATATCCTTTCACCGACTGAAAGAACGGAATAAAATCCCAGGTGTTGTTCTGAATCATTTTAACATCGGTATTCCGCTGAGACATTTTCCCGTTCTGCAGAATTCCCAGGCCATAGATCGGCTCTTCTTTCTCCAGCTGAAAAGATTGAGAAACGGATAAAGTTTGATTCCCGACATCGTTGAATGGCTTGAAATTACTTCCGGTTTCTTTCAAAAGTTCCTGTCCTGACGGTGACCGGTAACTTATTTTTCCGGTCTTAACATCAATGGAAAGCTGTAGATGATCCGATTTTAATAAAATAACATCATTGTTTTCGGAAACCGAAAACCGGGTCTGCTGTTCCTTTTGGATGATTGCCAGACTGTTTTTCACCCATGATTTTCCGACAGGATATTTCATTACCCTTACCGTGTTCCCACCATACCATTTTACTTCAATAGCCAGATTTCCCGCAGAAAGGCTCAATCCGGAATCCGTTTTTTTATAGGATTGCGCATCGGTATTTCCTGAGAGCATGACCACCGTAAGGAAAAATATTCTGGTTTTTACTGTGTTAAAATTCATTTTTTGTGATTTGGAATAAGACTGAATTTTTACAGACTTAAAGTTTATTTATCTTACCGGATTTTTGTTAACGCAAAGGTTAAATTTTCCTGATGTTTAATGTAAGCAGGCAAAGAAATAATCAGCTGGCTGACCTGATGAAGCGTACATATCATCGATCTGCTTCATCATCGGCACTGTCGCTCCGCATTGCTCCCTTTAAAATGTACGCTTGTCTCCGGATTTATTTGAAAAGCAGCTGCGCAAAGTTGTACAGGTTATTCCTCCATACCGGCCAGGTGTGACCGCCCGGATATTCGGAATAAGTATATCTAATGCCCAGATCGTCCAGTTTTTTCATCATCACCTGGCAGTTTTTGTAAGCGATATCTTCTTTTCCGCCCATCGAAATCCAGAAGTTTTTGATGTTGGAATTGATCTGCGATTGGTTATCGGTCATAAACTGATATTCTTTGTCCGCGACTTCCTGAAGTGAAGGCAGGATCCACCCTGAGCTGAAAACACCCAGCGAGGAAAACATATTGTAATTCTGAACACCTGTGTGCAGCGTGTAGATTCCGCCCATTGAAAGTCCGGCCAATGCCCTGTTGGCGGCATCTTTTTTAATCCTGAAGTTCGCTTCGGCAAATGGGATAACTGATTCTTTCAGTTCCTTGTCAAACATCTGAAGATTACGGTCTCCGAAGCTTCCGAATCCCACAGGTCCGATATTGGCATCCGGCATCACGATGATCATCGGTTTAGCTTTGCCTTCGGCAATCAGGTTGTCCATAATCAGGTTGGTTTTTCCCTGCATCGCCCATCCGCTTTCGTCCTCGCCGCCGCCGTGCAGGATATACAGTACCGGATACGATTCAGCAGTATTTTTATCATAGCCCGGCGGCGTGTAAATAAACACCCTCCTCCAGGAATTGGTTACTTTCGAGAAAAGATTCTGAATCCTGATGTCTCCGTGCGGGACGTCTTTCATCGCATAATAGCCATCGCCAGCAAAAGGCACCTCGATTCCGCTGGCGTATCTTCCCATTCCGTAAAAAGTCTTGCTGGAAGGGTCTGCCACCAGTACATTGTCGATTACCATTGAATAGTAATGGAATCCTTCGCTTAAAGAATCGGTCGTTGTTTTCCAGACACCGTCTGAATCTTTGGTCAGGTCGTATTTTTTTCCAAGATCGATCTGGACTTTCTGCGCTTCCGGCGCTTTTACCCTGAAAATGGCCTTTCCGTTAGGCATGATCTGTGGGTACTGTGCATTCCTTATGTTGGATTCTGCAGGAAGACCCAATACGGTAAAATCGGAGAACGTGGTTTTGTCAACAGGCTTGAAAATCAGCTGAGAGAAAATATACAAATCGTTTTTCCATACCTTGAAATCATGGCCGCCCGGTTCGATGTAGAAAATGTGCGGGATTTTATTCAGGGCCAGGTAATCGTGGGTCCTTTTGCTGAACGGCATCAGTCCGTCGGCATCACCACAAGAAATCCAGAGCAATTTTAAATTCTTTGCTTTAGCAGGATCCGGAAGCAACTTCTGCGGTTCTTTTGTATTCGGAGCGGATGAAAACCCTCCTACCCAGGCAAATTTGTCGATGTTTCCAAGCCCGAAGTTCAGGGTTTGTCCGCCGCCCATCGAAAGTCCCGCAATCGCTCTGTTGTCACGGTCTTTTTTAACCGGAAATTTCTTTTCTACATACGGAATGAGATCGTTCAGCAAATCTTTTTCAAAAGTAGCAAATGCTTCCACTTTGTCTTTGGCCATGATGTTGCCGGTCGCCCGGTCGTCTTTCATCGCTCTTCCGTTTGGCAGCACGACAATCATCGGGGTAAGTTTTCCCTGCGCATACAGGTTATCGAGAATAATCTGCGGCGTCCCGTTTTTATACCATTCTTTTTCGTCCCCGCCTATCCCGTGAAGCAGGTACAGGACCGGATATTTATTCCCCTTTTTGAAGCCCGGCGGCGTATAAATCAGTGCTTTTCGGGTTACGCCTACGGTCTTTGAGGGATATTGAATCGAGTCGATTTTACCATGAGGAATTCCGGTATTGGCCACATCAAATCCTGCAGGAGCCTGTCTTTGTGTATTCTGGGCTGTTAACGGCACCACAATCAATGATGCGCTTATAATAAGTAGAGATGTAATCTTCATTGGTTTTTATTTGTAATTTTTACACTTATTAATTTAGACAAAAAAATAATACCGGCAAGGGTTTATTTTTTTCGCTTTATTTGTAGTTTTTGCAGTTGTTTATTAACAGGTCGCCTCTACGAGGCTTGTGTTAATTTTAATACTATTTGCTATTAACAGACCGCTCCTACGGAGCTTTGATGGATGGTTATTTCGCGCTTTTTATCATAGGCTAACACCTTATTCTGATTTAAACCTTCCTTTCAGGAATTGGTTTTTTCGTTGTGCTTTTTTGTCATAGGGCTAACACCCTATGCTTATTTAAGCCGCCCTTTCAGGGCTTTCAATTTGGTCTGTTACTTATCCTATCTATTTTTCCATAAATTTCATAGGGCTGCACCTTACGCTCATGATGTCGCCCTTTCAGGGCTTAAAGATTCTATCCTTTCATTGCTGTTATAACGCTGTATTCTATGTTCTAATGGTTTTGCTATTTTATGGCTTATCGCATTTTTATTAGTTGAACATCGTAGCATTTAAATTTTTCCGAAATTATTCAATTTTATTTTAAATCTGTTTTAACCCTGAAAAAATCAACATCCACAAAACCGCCCGGATCTTGAGTGGCATAATTGAAGATCGCAAATTTGGAACCCATAAAGAATCTGCGGTAGTCGAAGATCATTTTGTAATCTTTCGCCATTTCCGTCCAGTTTTTCCCGTCGGTGCTGTAATAAAAATCTGCCAGGTCTTTTCCCAGGTTGAAATCAGCATCGATTTTAAAATAGACTTTGTCAGCGTTCAAAGGAATCCGTTTTTTCTGTTCTTTTTTAGCCTCCGTTACCGCCTTGGTTTTATTGTCCAGACTCACTTCGTTGGTTGAGAATACCACATACTTTTTGCCGCCTTCCATTACCACAGATAAAATCCCGGAATCTCCGTTGAAGGCACTGAAACCGGCAACATCGCCGTCCTTCATTCCTTTTACCTCCAAAGCCACTATGCCGCTGGATGTCGGGCCTTCCATTCTTTGGGTCAATGTATTCGGAGCGAGGTACAAATTATCTCCTATTCTGGATGTTTTCAGCCTTAAAAATCCTTTCCGTTCGGATAATGACCATGCGGAATTGACAGGATTGTGGTTCCACTGCCACTGGATTTTCATTTTTTTACCGGAAAATTCATCGCTCTCTACCAAATGATTTTTTGGTTTAAATGGTGAAAGCGGAACCTCTCCTTTCAAAGGCACTCTTCCGTTGTCGCCCAGCACCGGCCATCCGTTCTCCCATTTTACAGGAAGTAAAACAGGAACCCTTCCTACTCCATTTCTGTCCTGAAAGATCAGTGAATACCAGTTGCCATTTTTGTCATCTATCAGGGCACCCTGCCCGGCATAGGAAAATCCAAGGAAATTATCTTCCAGAACGACTTTCTTTTCGAAAGGCCCGGTGACTTTATCAGACCGGTACACGACCTGCCTCCGTTTTCCGCCTCTCGGCCAGGAAATCATCATCATGTAATATTTCCCGTCCTTTTTGATGATCTGGTTGCCTTCCAGAAGTCCTGTTTCAGATTCATCTTTTTGAAAGACCTGCGTACCGTCGGGGTTTCCGATAACCGTTTTAAAATCAGGGCTCAGCTCAAAAACTTTATTGGAAGTAAACACATAGACGCGGTCATCGTCATCAAAGAACAAAGAGGCGTCGTGAAAATGCCTGGTCCTTGTAATAAGTTTCCAGTTGCCTTTTTCGGGATTATCCGTGACATAGAAATAGGATTTGAACGGTTCGTCATTCGGAGAAAACAAGACATAATATTTTCCTTTATGATACCGGATGGACGATGCCCATTGCCCGCGCCCGTAAACGGTTCCGTTCAGCAGGTCATATTTTGAATTGTCATTCAGAGTGTCAAATACATAGCTTGCCACTTCCCAATGCACCAAGTCTTTGGAATGCATTACCGGAGCACCCGGCATCAGATGCATGGTGGTACTGATAAGGAAAAAGTCATCGCCGTTTCTGGTGATCGACAAATCCGGTGCATCTGCCCAGATGATGGGATTTGTAAATGCCGTTGTTGCTTTATGAGCAGGATTTACCTGGGCTGAAAGATCATTCAGCCCGATAAATCCCAAAAAAGAAACTATATAAAATGATTTTTTAATATTCAAAATTTGAAAATTTTATTTTTATACGCAATACCCGCAAAGATTTTTTGATTGCCAACTGCTTTTAGATTTAAAAGCAATTCGGCAGGCTCAGTATAGACTTCAACTCAGCAAAGCAATGTATCAATTTATTGCATCCACTTTGGACTGATAACCAATTTCTGTTTATCATTGGCTTTATTTCAAATCCTGCTTTAGATTTTGGCTAAAGCCAAATGGATGCTGTTTTTTTGAAAACGGGCTAAAGCCCGTTCCTATTGATTATGCTTAATTACTCATTATTAATTCGGTACAATATCGTTAGACGACGTGCTGTACAGACCGATTAAACTTCCGGTGAAACCGCCTGCCACATCGGTTGATAGGATGTCTCCTGAAACCGGTCCGCCCAGATTTTTAAAGTTTTTACCGTCTAATGCATAGTTGAAGCTGATGTTGTCGTTCTCACCCATTAACTGCAGTTTAATGGTTTTTGACAATGAAATTTTCTCACTGGCGATCAGTCGGGATGCTCCTTTCTCTGTTCTTTCCAGAACGATATAATAGTCTTTGCCTTTTTTGGTAATTCCGAAAACATAATTGAACCTTTCACTTTGATAGCAGGTAATTCCGGCCAGTTCTTTTTCAGATTTCGGCTTAAAATCCAGGGTTACGGAAGTTTCAAAATCTTCGTGTTGCAACCTGTGGAACAAGGCGGAAACCGGAGCTAACGCTTTGATATTTGTTTCCATAGGATTCACTTTTACCCCATTTTTAGTGGAAGTGATGAAGTTCTCACGCGGTCCGCGCATGGCGATCCAACGGTAATCCAGGTTTTTATCGGTCAGTTTATCATTATACGTAAAGTTTCCGTTCGGGAAGAATCCGTTCTGTCCGGTCTGGTTTTGAGTGCCTTCGGGTAATTTCAGTTTCGGTTTCATCGGAACCAGCCCGTTCTGGAAAACCGGATACGTTCCGCTCCAGTCTACTGGTAATACGAAGGTTTCCCGGCCTTTGGTAACCCTGTTGTTGACATTCGGACGGATGGCCAGGAATACGCCGTACCATTGTCCGTTCGGGCCTTCCACTAGATCGGCATGGCCTGCCCAGTCTACTTTTTCCTTGCGGTCTTTCGGGAAATAACGCTGCGTCAGGATCGGGTTGTTCTTTGCCGGAACAAACGGTCCTTTCGGCGAATCGGCCATAAAGATCACTTCGCTGTGCCATCCTCCGGTTCCGCCTTCGGCGCACATCAGGTAATATTTTCCTTTGTATTTGTATAAATGCGGACCTTCGATCCAGATCGGTTTTTGGGTGATATCGACACCGGCATTAACAATAATCCTATCAGATCCTGCTACTACCTGGTCTTTTTCCAGATCGTAATCCCACATTTTGATGACGCGGTGCCCCTGATACTGCTCGGTTCCCTTTGGCGGCGCATCGTTGTGAACGATGTACGCTTTTCCGTCGTCGTCAAAGAAGATCGCAGGATCGATCCCGTCAAAATTCAGCTTCTGCACTTCGCTCCAGCCTTTTGCAGGGTCTTTGGTTTTGACGACCATGTTTCCTACTCCCCCCGCAATCTGCGTGGTGATCATGTAGAACGTGTCGTTGTATTTGTTATACTTGATGTCCGGTGCATAAATTCCCTGGGAAACGCCTCCTTTTTCTACTTTTAATTGAGACGGGCGATCCAGTACGTGGCCGATTTGTTTCCAGTTGACCATATCTTTCGACGTGAAGATCGGAACGCCCGGAAACATCGAAAATGAAGAATTCACCAGATAATAGTCGTCTCCTTTTTTGGTGATGCTCGGGTCCGGATAACAGCCCTGAAGGATCGGCGAGTAGAACTCGTCCGGTTTCAGTGGATTGTCATTGTATATTTTATCGTTTCCACGGTAGTTGAAATCGGAAAAGGTCTGAGCAGAAATGTTGCTCACGCTTAAGAACGCTGCTGCCGTCAGCAGGGTGAATTTGTTCTTTAAAAAATTCGGATTCATGGGTCTCTTTTTCATATGTAGATATTAATTATTTTCAAAGGTCATATGGAATCGCTGTATCTTCATTGGTGTGTGCGTTTGCTGCTAATCATCGCGATTTCATATATAAATTTCTTAATTTTTATTTTATTAATTCCCACGGGTTGCGCGTGTGGTTTTACTTATTTGTTATTTATTCCACAGGTTTCACCTGTGGCTATTGTTGTTGAACCCTTCTGTTCTTGTTATTAACAGGTCGCCTCTACGAGGCTTTGATTGCAATTAACTTTTTTCTATTATCAGGTCACTCCTACGGAGTTTTTGTAAATTTTTCTTGTGACTAACATGTTTCAAACCTTTCTACCATAATTATCCGTTGAATCACTCGCAGCCCGGCTTGAGCGGAAATCCTTTTTTGCTTGTATTAAAATTCTTTTTAGTCTGAATCGTCTGCAAAAAAGATTGGGAGCGGAAGACGGATAAAGCTGCCCAAACCTAACAAAGGAGTTATACATAGTCAAATTATTATCTATTTCATTTTTAAAATATATGTTTTTCCTGCTTCAGTCGGGAAATCGTACACCAAACCGTTTTTAATTTCAATCGAATTCAATTTAGCTTTGCTAGAAATCATTGGTTCCTTAATTTCAGGTGTCTCAAAAAAGGGATTCGGATTTTTGCCTTCTGCTTTTTTAAGTTTTGTTTTTCCTCTTAATTCCATTTCGTCCGGAATTCTGATTCTGCAATTTCCGCCTAATGCTGATTGTATGGTAATTTCTTTCGCTTTATGATTTTCCCAAACGATGCTCACTTCAAATCCGCCATAGGTTTTCAGTCCGGAGATATTACCGTTTTTCCATTCGTCGGGAAGTGCGGGAAGAATATCGATGAAACCGTTCTGTGTTTGCAGCAGCATTTCGGTAATTCCCGAGGTACAGCCGAAGTTTCCGTCGATCTGGAACGGCGGATGGGCATCGAACAGATTCGGGTAGGTTCCGCCTTTGCTTCCCCAACCGTCTTTTTCTACCAGGGTCAGTTGATCTTTGATTAATTTATTGGCATGGTTCCCATCCAGTAATTTGGCCCAGAGATTGACTTTCCAGCCCATCGACCAGCCAGTGGAAACATCGCCTCGATGAAGGAGAACGGTTTTGGCGGCGTCTGTCAATTCCGGTGTGGTGAAGGGATTGATTTGGTTGGAAGGAAACAGACCATACAGATGCGAAACATGCCTGTGGCTGTCTTCCGGGTTATCCCAATCGCCCATCCATTCCTGCAGTTGACTATATCTTCCGATTTTCATCGGTGGTAATTTTGAAATGATATTGTTCCAAACCGGGATTTTATCTGAGTTTATATTAAGAATTTCTGCCGCTTTTTTTGTCTTAGTAAAAAGGTCAAACATCAGCTGATTATCCATCGTATTTCCTGCTGCCAAAGCACTTCCCTGATGTCCGTCCGGAATATTCTCGGGAGACATTGAAGGACTCACAACCAGCCAATGATGCGTCGGTTCTTCTATCAGAAAATCTTCATAGAATTGAGCGGCAGATTTTAGAATTGGATAAATGGATTGAAGATAATTTTTATCGCCATTGTACAAATATTTTTCCCAAAGATGCTGGGAAAGCCAGGCTCCGCCCATCGGCCACATTCCTGCGTTGGAAAAATCTACAACGCCTGTGATTCTCCAGATATCCGTATTGTGATGTGCGACCCAGCCTCGGCTTTTGTACATCGTTTTTGCCGTTTCTTTTCCTGATTCGCTTAAGTCTTTTATCATCTGAATCAGCGGTTCGTGCATCTCGGAAAGATTGGTCTTTTCGGCAGGCCAGTAATTCATTTCCGTGTTGATGTTGATGGTGTATTTGCTGTCCCAGGCCGGTTTGTTGGAATTGTTCCAAATGCCCTGGAGATTGGCAGGCTGACCGCCCGGCTGTGACGAGGAAATCAGTAGATAGCGTCCGAATTGGTAATATAATGCAATGAGCTCCGGATCGTTGGTGGTTGCAAAGTTTTTAACCCTGATATCGGTCGGATTTTTTGCTGCCTCCGAAGTGCCTAAATTGAAATCTACTCTTTTGAAATATTTCTGATAGGCCGCCAGGTGATTTTTGAATAAGCTTATAAAAGATTTATTTTGTGCCGCTTCGATGTATTTTTTGCTTTTTGAAACTTCGTCTGCCTGTAAGGTTTTGTAATCTGTGAAATTGGTGGCGATCGAAATGAGGACCAGTACTTCATTGGCATTACTTACCGAAATTCCGTTTCCTGAAACCTGTGTTTTTCCACCTTTGTTGATGAATTTTGCCAGTGCATTGAATTTCACCCGACCCTGAACACCATCCAATGTAGATGATAAACCATCCATCTGTAAAGTATTGGCATCAATGGCCTTCACGCTCTTTTTAAGTTCACCATTGAAGTGAGCGGTAAAATTGAGTGCTTTTTTTTGGTCTGAACTCAGTTTAATAACAATAACATGATCCGGAATGGAAGCGAAAACTTCTCTTTTAAATGTAATTCCGTTTGAAGTAAATATTGTGGTGGCAATGGCTTTTTCGATATCCAATTCCCTGTAGTAATTTTTAACCTCTTTAAGATCGTTAAAATCAAGAATAAGATCGCCGATATTCTGATAAGCTGAACCATGAAGGCTTTTCGCTGTTAGTCCCTGGTCTGCAAGAATCTGCGCCCGTTTATAATTTTCGTTGAATAAATAATACCGGATAGAATCCAGGACTTTCGGCCCGTCCGGGTTATCATTCCGGGAAGGACCGCCGGACCAGAACGTGCTTTCATTGAGCTGAAGCTTTTCTTTGGAAGGATCACCGTAAACCATTGCCGCAAGCCTTCCGTTTCCGACAGGCAATGCTTCCACCCACTGCTTGGCAGGCTTGTCGTACCAAAGCTTGTTTTTCCCTCCTTTCTGGGCAAAGGAAAACAGGCTTGTGAAAAGACAGAATGTGAGTATGCAAGGTTTGAGATTCATTAATTTAAATATTCAATTTTACATTCGTTACGTACTGAACATTATTCTTTCTTCTCTTGTGTTTTTTGCTTCTGCCATTGATATAAGGCTATTCCCTTCTGATCAATGCTCCGTTCCGACAGTTATTTCTTGTTCCTGTTGATCAACCGTATGATTCCCCAGGCTGCGATATAGGAAATTCCGGCAATAAAAAAGATAATGTTGTATCCGCCGTTGATATTGCCTGATTTTTTAAATGCGTCAAGAACAATCCCGATAAATAGCGGGAAAATAATTCCGGCCACTGAACCGAGCATTCCGCCAAATCCGATAACAGAACTAACGTAATTATTCGGTAATTTATCCCCTACTGTAGTCATCAGATTGGCCCCCCAACCCTGGTGTGCAGCTGTAGCAAAGGCAATGATAATTGTTATCAGCCACATATTGTCAACATATTTCGAAAACATTACCGGAACAACCATTAAGGCAAATAAAAGCATGGTAAGGCTTCTTGCTTTTTTAATATCCCAGCCTTTTTTAATCAGCATAGAGGAAAGATATCCTCCTCCAATACTGCCTATTGTGGTTCCGCTGTAGATAATAATCAATGGTATTGAAGGTTTGGTGAGATCCATTTTAAATACATCGGCAAAATACGCCGGAAGCCAGAACATGAAGAAATACCAGATGGGATCTGTCATGATTTTTCCGATGGCAAAAGACCAGGTAACTTTGTATTTCAGGATTTCGGAAAGGGGAACTTTGGATTGCTCTTCGGTCTTTCCATCCTGATCGCTTTTGATGTATCGTAGTTCTTCAGGACTCAGTCTTTTTGTTTTTTCAGGAATGGTATAGAATCTCCACCATAGAATAATCCATAGCAATCCCAAAGCACCGATCCATACAAAGGTTTGCCTCCAGCCGTAATGGCCCAAGATGAATGGAACCAGAAGCGGTGCCAGAATTGCTCCCACAGTAGCCCCGGAATTGAAAATACCGGTTGCCAAAGCCCTTTCTTTTTTCGGGAACCACTCAGCAACAGATTTGATGGCTGCAGGGAAATTTCCTGCCTCACTGATTCCCAGCGTACTTCTTGCCACCAGAAATCCTACGGTACTTTTTACAAAACCATGCCCGATGGAAGCAAGACTCCAGACAATCAGTGAAACCGCATACCCGATCTTGGTTCCTACCCGGTCGATGAACCTTCCCATTGCTAGGTAACCGACAGCATAGGTAGCAGTAAAGGCCATTACGATGTAGCTGTAATCTTTTTCGTCCCAGCTGAATTCTTTTTCAAGAACGGGTTTCAGCAGCCCCATGACCTGACGGTCAAGATAATTGATCGTCGTAGCCAGAAAGACGAGGGACAGCATGAACCATCGTATGTTTTGGTTTTTAGGAGCCTGCATTTAATTTTGATTAAGTTGTTCTAATAAATCCTTCACTTTTTCAGTCAGCTGTTCTGCGCTGAAATCTGCCTGGATCAGGGAACTTCCCAATCCTACTGCTGCGGCACCCCCTTTGAACCACTCATTGATATCCTCAGCATCGGCATGCACTCCGCCGGTCGGCATAAAGTTCATTCCCGGAAATACAGGCCTGATGGATTTGATATAATTCTTTCCCAAAGCATCGGCAGGGAATATCTTTACCATGGTTAATCCGTTCTGAAAGGCGACATTGACGTCGGACGGTGTAAAGCAGCCCGGAATGAGCAGGATATTTCTCTCTGAAGCCTTCTTCACCAGCTCTTCGCTGATTACCGGTGTAATGATGAAATCTGCCTTCACATCGGCATAATCGTCAAGTTCTTTTGTATTTTTTACCGTTCCGATACCCAATAAAAGTTCAGGAAACTCCACAGCGGAAATTTCTTTCAGCCGGGTGAAATTTTCAAGTGCCTGACTGCCGCGGTTGGTATATTCTATAGCCCGGATCCCGACTTTATATAAGGCTTTTATAATATTTTCTGAAACTTCAAACGACTCGTTGTAAAACAACGGAACGATTTTCTGGTTTTTTATCTGCTGAATAACTGAGAGGTTCATAATTGTTCGATATTGATGGTTTCGTTGATGGTATCGCCTTTTACAAAAAGTTTCAGGAAAGCGACTTTTGTGGCATCTTCCAATATTTTAGGTGTAGAATTTCTTTTTAAGATTCCGTGGATGAGTGCGGCCATAAATGAATCTCCGCTGCCTACCCTTTCCTCCACTTTTTCGGAATAGTACTGTTCTGAAACAAAGAGCTGCTGATCTGCATATAATGTTGCATAATAATTCACCTCATCTCCTTGGGTAAACCGGAAAGTATTGGCAATTATTTCAACATTCGGGTAAGCATGTTGAATTTCAGCGGCAGATTGTTCTGCCTGTCTTAAAAGGTTCTGATCGTTGAAAGTTCCGTCTAGTTCATATACTACCGGGATTTCCAGAAACTGCTGAATCGACCAGATGTTTCCCATCAGGACATTGACGAAAGGCATCAGTTCCTTAATGCTGGCAGAAGGGTTTTTTCCTTGCCATAATGCTGCCCTGTAATTCAGATCCAGTGAAACCTTGATCTTCCTGGATGCCGCTTCTTTCATCAGTTCCACACATTTCTGATGGGCTTTTTCACTTAATGCCGGTGTAATGGTACTGATATGGAGCCACTGAACGCCACTGAATACCTCCTCCGGACTGTAAGACGAAAAATCCGATGCTGTAAATACGGAAGGAAAACGGTCATAGATCACCTGTGCATGCTGCATATCGCCATCGGACGACAGGTAAAATGTTCCGAGCCTGCCACTGCTTTTTTCTGCCAGGACTTCTATTTTCTGATCCTGGAGCTTTGACTCAAGCTGTTTTCCGACAAAATTTTCAGGCAGGGCTGAAAGCAATTTTACCGGATGATGCCATTGAGCGAGTGCAGAAGCAACATTGTATTCGGCGCCCCCCACAAAGATCTTCAGAGATTGTTCCCCAAGCCAGTTCCCTCCTAAATCCGGAGCAAAATGGAGAAGCAATTCCCCGAAACAAAGTACTTTTCCTGAATCCATCGTCTTTATTCTTATGCAACCTTTCCGGCTTACACACCGTACAGGTTATTCTTTCAATTAATTTTCATTATCGGCAGGAGCTTTACTGAAAGCTCCTGCGGGATAACTTCTTTCATTAGATTTATTCCAAACCCTTTTTGATAGAGTCTTGTCAAGGTTTTGAACCTCGACAAGGCCTTGCTCAGAATCCGAAATAGTTTTTTGTATTGTAATAGCAAATGTCACGGATAATTTTTCCTACCCATTCTTCATCGTTGGGTAAAAGGCCTCTCTCCATTTCGGAGCCAAACATATTGCACAGCAGCCTCCTGAAATACTCATGCCTTGAGAAGGAAAGGAAACTTCTGGAATCTGTCAACATTCCTATGAAGGTGCTGATTAGTCCTAAATTGGAAACGGCATTCATCTGTTTTTCCATCCCGTCCAGCTGATCCAGAAACCACCAGGCTGCCCCGAACTGCACTTTTCCTTTGATCCCTTCTTCATTAAAGTTTCCTGCCATGGTAGCCAGTACTTCATTGAGGGTAGGATTCAGGGTATAAATAATAGTTTTAGCCAGTTGGTCACTGGCGTTGAGCTCATCAAACATGATGCTCATCCTTTGGGCAAAATAAGATTCGCCGATAGCATCATATCCGGCATTCACACCTATTTTATTAAGCATTTTGGAATTGTTGTTCCGGGTAGCGCCTACATGGAACTGCTGTACCCAGCCTTTGGCAGCATACATCCTGCAAAGTTCCTTCAGAAGATATCCGGATAAAGCTCCAGGATCTGAGAATGTTTTGCGGTCACCACTCAGGAATTCACGGAATTCTTTATCTAAGGTATCATTCCATTTCTCCGTATCGGGGAAAAACTCAAAACCGTGGTCTGAAATCCGCGCTCCGTGAGCATGGAAATAATTGATTCTTAATTGTAATGCTTCCAGAAGATCCGAAGCTGACCTGATGCTGATTCCGCTGGCTATTTCAAGCTTCTGAAGATTGTTCCTATAGGCTCGCCCATCAGTAAACGCAATATAGGCATCCGGTCTGAATGCCGGAAATACACCGATTGTAAAATCTGATTCTTTGATAGCCTGATGGAATTCCAGACTGTCTGAAGGATCATCAGTAGTACAAAGGGTTTCCACATTAAAATGCTGAAGGAGCTGCTGCGGCCTGAAAGGGTCGGATTGCAAGGCATCATTCATTTTGGAATAGACTGCATCCGAATTTTTCCCGGAAAGATATTCTGTGATTCCGAACGGATTTTTAAGTTCCAGGTGGGTCCAGTGGAATAAGGGGTTCCGCAGGGTATAAGGTACTACCTCCGCCCATTGTTGAAATTTTTCTTCGTCCGAAGCACTTCCGGAAATGAATTTTTCTTGCACACCGAAGTTCCGCATGGCCCTCCATTTGTAATGGTCGCCATCCAGCCAGATGGCGGCCGGCGAGCGGAAGTTCTGATTTTTAGCAATGACATCCGGTTCAAGGTGATTATGATAATCGATTACCGGCAGGTCTTTCGCATAGCCGAAGTACAGGTTCTCCGCCTTTGCCGATTCCAGCAAAAATGATTCTCCGAATACTTCTTTATGATTAATGAAATTACTCATTATGATTTTATTTAATTCTGACAGACATTGTTTATTCTTTACTCTTATCCGTCACCAGTACTATTAAAAACAGATTTCTTTAAAAACAAGACCCATCGGACCAATTTTTCCACAGGGTCCTGTCATATAAGAAATAATTAACTCAATCGCGTTCAGGTTAAACACCGCTGAATGCGCTGAAACCTCCGTCTACAGGCAGTAAAGCACCAGTAATAAAACTGGCGGCATCAGAACAAAGGAACTGTACGGCACCATTGAGCTCTTCTACATCACCGAAACGTCCCATCGGAGTTTTAGCAATTACTTTTTTACTCCTGTCGGTTAATGAACCATCCGGATTCAGAAGAATCGCCCGGTTCTGGTCACCGATAAAGAAACCCGGGGCAACAGCATTCACACGGATTTTATCCCCGAATTTCAAAGCGACATCCGATGCCAGCCATTGGGTAAAATTGGTGATCGCCGATTTTGCTGCCGAGTATCCGGCCACTCTGGTAATTGCCGAATAAGCTGCCATGGAAGAAATATTGACAATACTTCCGCTTCCCTGCTCTGCCATTACTTTTCCGAAAACATAGCTCGGATAGACCGTTCCGTTGATGTTCAGATCGGTGACTTCATTCCAGCCTTCTATGTTCATATCAAAAAATGACTGATCCGGAGACAAAGTAGCTGCAGGAATATTTCCGCCTGCAATATTCAGGAGAATATCTATTTTTCCGTATTCTTCAGTAATCTTTTTTGCTGCTTGCTCAAGGCTTTCAATATTCATCACATTTGCTTCTACGGCAAGGGCTTCCCCCCCGTTGGCAGTAAGTTCTCTTACCCTGTTATCAAGGGTTTCCTGTTTTCTTCCCAGCGCTACTACTTTTGCGCCTGCCTCTAAGAAGCTCTTTGCCAGGCTGCCTCCAAGGACGCCTGAAGCTCCTGTAATAACGGCTACTTTATCTTTTATGCTGAATATTTCGTTCATTTTTTATAGCTGATAATTGATGATTGATAATTGATCAAAAACGAATGCTAGTTCTGTCTTGCCATTTCGTTTTGTACGGTGGCCATCACGCCTTCGATTTGTCCTAAAGCCAACATTCGGCCTAAGAATGAATAACCCGGATTATATCCTTTATCGATATCATCCGTTAAAAGCCTACCATGGTCGATTCTCATCGGCAACTTAGGGTTTTCTTTCTCAAAAATGCGCACGACATCAATTAATTTTCCTCTTCCATCCAAATGGTGGGCTTCTATAAAGTCTCCATTTTCAAAGACATTGGTACTCCTCAGATGGACAAATCTGGTACGGCTTGCAAATTTCTGAGCCAGTGCCGGAACATCATTCTGAAGATTCGCACTTAAGGAACCTGCACAGAAGGTAAGTCCGTTGTGTGGATTGTCCACTGCATTCAGGAACCAATCGATATCTTCTTCATTGGTTACGATTCTCGGTAATCCCAGTAAGGCAAAAGGCGGATCATCGGGATGCACACACATCTGAATATTCCATTCCTCACAGACTGGCATTATTTTTTCAAGGAAATACTTCATATTTTCCCGAAGCTGGTCTTTATCAATTCCATTGTATAAAGCCAAAAGATTATTGAACTTTTCTATCGGGTTCAGCTCGCCTTCTTTAATATTTCCATTGACGAATCCCTGGGTCTTTACAATGACAGAATCAATCAGGTCATTATTGTCTTCTTCAGTCAGTGTATTTTTCAGCTCTGCTACTTTCTGAAGGATCTCCGGCTGATAATCATGCTCGGCTCCTTGCCTTTTCAGGATATGAATTTCGAAATAGGCAAATCTTGCTTTGTCAAAATACAGTGATGATGAACCGTCTTCCCATTCGTGAAACAGATCGGTCCTTGCCCAGTCGAGCACCGGCATAAAGTTGTAACAAACAGTTGTTACTCCGGCCTTTCCCAGATTTTCCAAGCTCTGAATATAATTTTCGATTAAAAAATCTCGGTCTTCACCTCCGTATTTGATGGCTTCGCTTACGGGAAGGCTTTCCACTACAGACCAGCGAAGACCGTGATTTTCTATGTTTTGCTTATATTCCTGAATGGCATCCAGCGGCCATACCTGCCCGTTCGGAACATCGTGAAGTGCGGAAACAATGCCTTCCACGCCGATCTGACGAAGCATATTCAACTGTATTTTATCTTTTTTACCAAACCATCTCCATGTCTTTTCCATAATCGTCTCTAAAGTTTTATTCATTAAACAAAGCAGGTGTCTGAAACACCTACTTTGTATGTAATATGAATGTAAAATGTATTTAAATTAATACCCAGGGTTCTGGTATTTTGCTTTCACATCAGCACTAACTTCCATAGCATCCAGCTGGCTCTGAGGAATTGGTCTCAGGTAATGGAACGGCTGTATTGTTCTAGTTACTGTCTGCGGCGTATGATCTCCATACGAAGCTCCTCCAATCTGGTAAGTAGCTGCATATTGCGACCATTTCTGCGTACGTACAAGGTCATACCATCTGTAGAATTCTCCGTAATATTCTCTTGATCTTTCTGCAAGGATATAATCAATAGTAATGGTAGCAGGAGTAGCAGCAATCATGGCAGCACTGTTATCGGCCGTATACGCTACATTCTGTGCATTGTTAAATTTCCATTTTCCAGCTCTGGCACGGATCACATTGATCAGATCTCTCGCGCTCATAGACCCTGAAGCTCCTTTTACAGCTGCTTCAGCTGCGATAAAATAGAATTCAGAGAATTTAGCAACGTTGAACGGACGTGTTAAACCAGCATTCGGGTATCCCAGTCCGTTTGGATCGTCGGTACGGTAAGTTCCGATCTTCCAAAGTCCAGGATATACGATTCTGTTGATCCCGTTTGGTGCAATTACCCAGTCAGCCCTTCCCGGCAATGTACCGGCACCTACACCGTTCTGTCCGGATCCTGTAGGATATGTTGGCGTCTGAGAATCATCGTTCAGGAAGCTTAAAATAGCTCCTCCCGGTTGTACAGGAAGATTATTCGCATTGTACAATACAGGTACAGCAGTTAAACCAGTACCCTGCTTCTGCCAGTTTCCTCTGTAAGTGGTCACGAAGGTACCATCATAACGGGAGTCATTGGTTTTATCTGCAAATGTATTTTTAATCACCCCTAAAGTAGGACACATACGTACCCAAGGACGTCCTAAAGACTGGGCAGCTTCACGCTGTACCGGGCTTACCACATCTGCTGAAGCCCATGAAGTTGTTTTGCTGCTTTTAATAGCTGTATAGTTCCAAGTCTGCATCCATGCGGCAAAGTTATCAGGAGCCCATCCTGACCCGAATCCAACCGGATCACTTTCATTATAGAACACACTTGACTGGGTATGGTCTGCATAAAGCATACACTCGCTGTTACGGTCATTTGCCCCTGCATTAACATCATAAAAAGTAGGTTGCAGACCGTACGATCCAGGATTGTTGATCCCCGCCATAGCCACATCATAAGCCTGCTGGAAGTACCACTGTGCATTATGACCATTTGGGTCAACACGCTGTGCATCCGGATAAGTAGGAATATTATTAGGGTTCTGTAACCACCATCCGTAAGTAAGGTATGCTTTCGCCAGGAATAATCTGGCTACATTCTTCGTCACCCCACCTGTAACTCTTGGTGTCGTAGGTAAATTATCAACGGCCTTTATAAGGTCGGGGAAAATGGCTTTTGTATATACTTCAGGAACGGTGTTTCTAACAGAAGTTGTAGTCGGTGAGCTATTGAATTTCAGCTCTCCGGATCCTAAATCCAAAGGAACTCCTCCGTACGTCTGTACCAGCATGAAATAATCAAATCCCCTGAAGAATCTGGCTTCTGAAATCATGGATTCCGCAATGCCGAAACCAGGGCCTTTTTCAATGATACCGTTGGAAGTATTAATGTAAGGAAATACAGCTCCCCATACCATGCTGGTAGGAAAACTTGCGGCATTGATATTTCCATTACCGGACATATCCAGATCCTTGAAGTTTCCGTCAGCACTCTGGGCGAATGTAGATTCATCCGTTCCGTTCTGGCAGTTACTCATAAAGTATCCGTTACCATATAAAAGTCTCAGCTGTCTGTACAGTGAGGTAAAACTCTGATTAACACCATCTGCCGTACTGAAATAATCTACAGTGTATATTGATCTGGGCTGTTCATCCAGGATTTCATTACAACCGGTAAATGTCAGCGACATAAATATCGCTCCTAACAACAATTTTTTATTGAAATGTATCATGATTGTAAATATTAAAAAGTTAAGTTAATTCCCATTAAATAATTTCTGGTAGAAGGGTTATTGGTTCCGATAACCAACTGACGGGACTGGTATCCGTTTACAGCCTGGTTCTGGTTACCAAAAGAGTTAGGTTCAGGATCCATTCCGGAGAATTTATGGTATGGAGAGAATAGTACTACCGGATTAGTCACTGTGAAATAAACTCTGAAGCTATTGATTTTTAAATCTTTTAAGAAATCTTTGTTGATGTTATACCCTAAGGTAATGGTACGAAGTTTAACATAAGAGGCATCAAACATAGCCAGTGTGGAAGAATATTTCGGGTTGTCACCACTTAAATGTCTTCCCGGACGCGGAAAGTAAGCATCCGTATTGTCTTCTGTCCAGTAATCAACATCAACGTTATTTCCTCTACCGGTCATTCTGTTCAGGTAGCTCGCAGATCCATACAGCGTACTGATCAGGATTCCGCCATGTTGGAATGCTCCTACCGTGCTTAGATCAAAGTTTTTATAAGCGAAACGCATATTGAATCCTCCCTGAAATTTAGGAGCAGTATCGAAAATCTGACGGTCTGCAGGACCAATCGCTCTTACCGGTGTCCCATCTGCATTGTATCCTCCTGTATAAAGGACTTTGATAGATCCTATTACATCTCTCGGATCCCCAGGCTCCAGAATTCCCATGTACTGATCTCCGGCCTGCCATAATCCGATGTACTTATAATCATACAGCGCATTAATATTATGGCCTACAAACCACAGGTTGGATTCATCTTTATCAATTCCTGATGCAAGAGCTAAGATTTTGTTTCTGTTGGTATAGAAATTTACGCCTGCTTCCCAGGTAAACCCTTCAGGATTGTCTAAAATAACACCGTTCAAAGCCACTTCAAATCCCTTGTTTTCTGTTTCAGCAACATTGGAAATCACGTTGACAAGACCGGATGACATCGGAAGGTTTTTGGACGTCAATAAGTCGAACGTATGCGTTTTATAATATTCTACACTACCGGAAAGCCTATTGTTAAACAATCCGAAATCCAAACCGTAATTCTGAGTCTTTGAATATTCCCATCCTAAGCCCGGATTGGGTGCCTGGGTTACATACACCCCTGTGCTGCTTCCGGATCCGAAATTATACGGAGCCACAGCCATCTGGCCTAATGTGGAATACGGCGCTACCGCCTGGTTGGATGTTTGTCCCCATCCTGCTCTTAGCTTCAATAAATTGATCGCTTTAATATTCTGCATGAATGACTCATTCGTCACATTCCATCCTAATGATAATGCAGGATACGTATGCCATTTATTTCCCGGTGCCAGTCTTGATGATCCGTCAGCACGTAATGTTGCTGTAATCATATACTTATTGTCGAAAGTATACATTACCCTTCCCATCGCAGACAGAAGTCCGTTTTTGGTATACACCTGATCTTCCGGTCTTACGGTTATATCCGCCTGAGGAGATTGGCCTAGGTTATAATACTGGAAGAAATCGGCAGGTACATTCTTTGCGCTCATATAAGAGCTGGTGTACTTGTTATCTTCTGCAGAATATAAGGCAACAGCGTTAATTTTATGCTTTCCGAAAGTACGGTCATATGTCAGGAGGTTTTCCAAAACCCAGTGGTATGTCTGGTTGTTTCCTCTGCCTGCAGATGAAGGCCCGAGAGGATTGGTATTGAATACCCCTACTCCTGCATAGTTACCGCTGTTGGAAGTACGGTAGTCCAATCCTACGTTCAGTCGGTATTTCAATCCGTTCAGCGGTAAAGTGAGTTCACCATACATATTGTTATAGGAAGCAAAGGATTTGGTTTCGTCAACGTATTTATCGCCTAAACTTTCTATGGACTGACGGGTATAAATCCATGTCTGATCGATTCCTCCGGCCGTAATCATGGTTCTCTTAAGACTGCCGTCTGCATTGTACGGATTAACTAGTGGAGAATATCCAAGAACAGCTCCGGGGTTCAGCCCGTTGCCTTCTGATTGAGAGTAATTGGTATTGGTGGTGAATCCGAATTTGAAATTCTTACCTACCTGCTGATCAACAGCCATACGCAAGGCAAATCGCTCATAGTTCTGAAGCGGAATCAAGGCATCCTGTTTGAAATAGGATAAGCCAACATTATAGTTTCCGCCTTCCGTTCCACCGGATACGCCGATATCGTGGCTGGTGATCATAGCAGGCTTATAATATAGATTCTGCCAGTCTGTATTATTGTTTACAGATTCGTCCCCGGTAGTGGCGTACAATGGATTCGAACTGTTAAAAGGAGTAGCATAAGCACGAAGTTTCGCAAACTTAGGGCCGTCCATCATCGGGTATTTAGAAAACAGCGTCTGAACTCCGGTGAAGTTATTATAGGTAAAACGCGGTTTCTGGCCTTTAGAACCTCTGTTGGTCGTCACTAAAATAACCCCGTTGGCTCCTCTTGATCCATAAATTGCTGTTGCGGAAGCATCCTTTAAGATATCAATACTCTTGATATCGCTGGAGCTGATGTCACTCAACGCTCCTACAAACGGAATTCCGTCCAGAACGATCAGAGGATCATTGCTTCCGGTTAAAGACCTTGTTCCACGGATACGGATCTGCATGGAAGCTCCAGGTTTTGTGGAAGACTGCGAAATGTCAACCCCTGCTGCTCTACCCTGTAAAGCCTGGGTAATGTTGGCAGAAGGGACTTCTCTTAAAGCATCACCTTTTACAGTGGCTACAGATCCGGTAACCGCTTCTTTTCTCTGGGTACCATATCCGATGACAACAACTTCCTCTATCTTTTTCTCTTTAGGCAGGGTATCTCTCTTGGCTTGTGAATAAGCAAGGCTGGAAGGCAGTAATGCCATAGCAAAAAATACCGTTGCCTTATTAATTTTAATAGGTTTAAATCCTTTCATAATTACTCGTATTTTAATTATACATCCAGGATGAAGTGTTGTGTAACGGCTTCATTCCAAAGTTTTTTGTACTCATGGTTAGATATACATGTTAATAATGGCCTCGAATAATTCCTGCTTACCGCTTTTCGGCTGTGGCTCCCCTATTTCGTGAGCAATTTTCTGAAGGTCTTCCAGTGTAAGTTTACCTTCCTCAAATGCTTTTCCGCTTCCAAGGTCAAAAGAAGAATATCTTTCTGTTCTCAATGATTTATAATCTGAATTTTCCAGGATATCTGCAGCTACAATCAAACCTTTGGCAAAAGCATCCATACCAGAAACGTGAGAGATGAAAAGATCTTCGGCATCAATTGAATTACGACGGATTTTAGCATCGAAATTCACCCCTCCGGTTCCTAATCCTCCTCCCTGAAGAATAACCATCCATGCCTGAGCCAGTTCATAATAGTCGATTGGGAACTGGTCTGTATCCCATCCGTTCTGATAATCTCCTCTGTTGGCGTCAATGCTTCCCAGTAATCCTGCATCCACAGCTGCCTGTAGTTCATGCTCGAATGTATGTCCTGCCAATGTAGCGTGATTTACCTCTAGGTTTAGTTTGAAATCTTTATCCAGTCCGTAATGTCTCAGGAATCCGATTACTGTTTCCGCATCATAATCATACTGGTGCTTTGTTGGCTCCATAGGCTTAGGCTCGATCAGGAAAGTTCCCTGGAAGCCTTGCTTACGGGCATAATCACGGGACATGGTAAGGAAACGTGCAAGGTGCTCTTTTTCACGTTTCATATCGGTATTCAGAAGGCTCATATACCCTTCTCTTCCTCCCCAGAATACGTAGTTTTCTCCTCCGAGTGCAATGGTAGCATCAATAGAGTTTTTCACTTGTGTCCCTGCACAGGCTACTACATCAAAATTAGGGTTGGTAGAAGCTCCGTTCATATATCTTTCGTGGGTAAATACGTTGGCGGTACCCCATAGAAGCTTGATCCCGGTTTCTTTCTGCTTTTCTTTGGCATATTCTACTACAGCCTGAAGATTGCTTTCGTATTCCTTCCAGTTTCCTGCAGGCTCTACAAGGTCAATATCATGGAAACAGTAAAAACCGAAGCCCATTTTCTTCATGAATTCGAAACCGGCGTCCATTTTATATTTCGCTCTGGAAACTGCATCAGTACCCGTGTTCCACGGATGGTGAATCGTTGCACCTCCGAAAGGATCGCTTCCGTCTGCACATAGCGTGTGCCACCATGCCATAGCAAAGCGCGTCCAGTCTTTCATAGGTTTCCCCATTACGATTCTTTCTGCATCATAATAGCGGAATGCCATAGGGTTTCTGCTTTCTCTGCCTTCAAACTTAACTTCTTCAATACCAGGGAAAAACTCTTTCGTTTCTTTTAAAATGTTCATATATATTTATTTTTTTGTTTTGTATTTAATTTATGATGATGCCACTTTAAGGCATATAATTCCCCCTTCCTGCTGATTTTTGCTTCACCACAGGATCAGTTTTTTGCTTTAATATTCAGGTTTATATGATTTCTTTAAGATGTTCTTTCCATCTTGAATAGGCTTCTAAATACTGTTCTCTTTTTTCTGTTTCCGGCTCAAACACGGCTATTTTTTCCAATGAAGAAAAAGCTTCATCAGAGCTGGCGTAAAATCCGATCCCCATTCCGGCTGCCCTTGCAGCTCCTACCGCTCCGTCGGTATCATAAAGTTCAATAACAGCATTGCTGACACTGGAAAGGGACTGCCTGAAAATTGAACTTAAAAACATATTGGCATTTCCGGCACGGATTACGTTGATCTCCATGCCCATATTCCTCATGATATTCATCCCGTACTCATAGGAAAATACGATTCCTTCCTGTGCCGCACGAAGGATGTCTCCTTTGGAGTGGATATTGAAATTGATACCGTGAATAGAACAGTGGGTATCTTTATTTTCCAAAACACGCTCTGCCCCATTTCCGAAAGGTATAATGCTCAGACCTTTTGATCCGATAGGAGATAAAGAGGCCATATCATTCATGTCCCCGTAAGACGACAGTGAAGTGGCAAAGTTATGTTTCATCCAGGAATTTAAAATTCCGGTTCCGTTGATGCAAAGCAGTACGCCCAACCGGGTAAGCTCTGCAGTATGGTTAACGTGTGCAAATGTATTGACCCTTGACAGATCATCATACTCCAGTTTATCCAAAACACCGTAGACCACGCCTGAAGTACCTGCAGTGGAAGCAATCTCTCCCGGGTTGAAGACATTCAGTGAAAGGGCATTATTAGGCTGGTCACCGGCTCTGTAGGAAATCGGGGTTCCTTCTTTAAGCCCCAATTCACGGGCTGCTTCAGAAGATACCGTAGCCTGAATCCCGAAAGTGGGTACAATTTCAGGGAAGAAGCTTGAAGGAATTCCATAATAATTAACTACATCTTCTGAAATACAGTTGTTTTTGAAATCCCAGAAGATCCCTTCCGATAAACCTTCAACCGTCATCCCGATCTGTCCGGAAAGCCTCATAGCGATATAATCTCCGGGAAGCATGATCTTATCAATTTTCTCAAAAATTTCAGGCTCATTCTCTTTTACCCACGCTAATTTAGAAGCGGTAAAGTTTCCGGGAGAATTTAAAAGATGAGACAGGCATTTTTCAGGACCAATCTCCTGGAATGCTTTTTCACCGTAAGGTACCGCTCGGCTGTCACACCATATAATAGAAGGCCGTAGCAGGTTCTGGTCCTTGTCTACCAGGATCAGCCCGTGCATCTGCCAGGTAATCCCGATGGCTTTAATGTCTTCGGCATCTACTCCGGATTCATCCATCACAGATTCGTGGGCAAGTTTAAGGTTGGTCCACCAGTCTGAAGGGTTCTGCTCTGCCCAGCCAGGATGAACAGCAGTAATTTTCATTTCTTTTTTAGGAGAAAAGTCTGATGCAATAATTTTTCCACTGGATGCCTCAATGAGACAAACTTTCACAGAAGAACTGCCGATATCGTAGCCTAGCAAGTACATAATTTCAAAAAGTGATTTATTTTATAAGTTTAGTATTGTTTTTCTTGTACACTTTGGCGTCGAATTTATAGTATCTTGCCGCACGGTGTGCCACATTAGTCTCTATCTCATCCAGAGGGATGATATAATTGAATGAGGAAATCTTTTTATGGAAATTTTTGATATCGATCCGTTTTTCACTGAGGGCACTGTACAACTGATACAGCTGCCTGATGGTAAATCTTTTCGGAAGGAGTTCGAAAATAATGGAAAAGTCTGATTCTATCCATTTTCGGATCTCAATCAGCGACTCGCTGATGATTTTATTATGATCGAAAGGAAGCAAAGGCACTTTGTCAATCGGGCACCAGTCTACCGTGTCGTATTTTGTACTGTTGATCTTATGATCTATTTTACAAAGGGAAAGATAAGCTACGGTAATAATCCTGTCAATATTATGCTTGTACTCCTCTCCCATCCACCTGATGTCATCATTACTGCTGGCCCGCATAGGATCTGCGAAACATTTGAATTGCTTCAATACCATTTTCTTAATACCGGTAAGTTCATGCAGCACCCTTTGTGCGGCATCGTCTACATCCTCTTCGCTAAGAATAAGACTTCCCGGAAGTTTTTTCTGTCTTTCTATTGGTACGTTTTCAAAATGTCGCTGGGCCAGTAAAATATTTAGCCTGTTTTCGTGGTCAAATCCAAAAACAACACAGTCAACAGAAACATACGTATGAATAAAGCTTGGGCTCATTTGATTGTTAACATTTACGTAACATCACAAATATAAAAATTCAAACGAGAAAAAAAAATAAATTTAATTCTATCACCTGCTTATCAGTAGTTTACATATCGATTTTCAATGATAACAATGCCATACAAAATATGATAAGGTTATCATATTTATGATAGTATTAGAATGATAACGCATTCATAAACAGGAAATAAGTTTAAAAATTACACTTAAAAAATCCATTGAAAAAATACAGATAAAAAATGATAAGAAAAATTATAAATTTTATTATAATTTTTAAAAATTAGTGTAAAAAAAGACTATTTTATTGTTAATATCGGGTTAAATATCCAACAAAATTTTACATTTTTTGAATGCTAGTCCAGCATTTTGCCCATATTTCAAAAATCGTCAGCCGTAATCCTGAATTCTCCGGATTCTTCAAGTTAAAAAAGACTTAGCTAAGAACTGAACCCAATTTTTGATCAAACCTGTATAGATGGGAGCTGGCCTATTTGCTTACAACTATTAGAGCATTTAAAACAAAACCGGTAAGATACAGCCCTACCGGTTAAAAACAAAAATTGATATGGATATGATAATTGTGTTTTTGTGTATAATGAATTACTGATGCAAATTTATATTTATTTAGAATTAATAAAAATAATAATCGCATGATATATGTCAGTAAATATATTCACACACTCCGGGACAGCTGATCAAGCTTTTTAAGCAAACTGGGGATTCTGTAGTTTCCGGACATTCTTTCAATACATTTACCTGCCCTATCCACGTCAATTCCCATAGCGGTTACAAATAATGGCGTCTTGCTTTCACCACGATAGACCTTTCTTCATTGATTATTATCTTCCGAGAATCGGTTTTTGGCAATGCCTACAATGGGATATTCCTGATGCATTGCTTCATAAAGATAGCCCCCCAAACCTATTTTCCCATTATTGCCGAGTGTAACATATCCGTCAACAATGATCACATCTCCCTTTTGAACGGGAATTTGACTAAGCAGGCTCAGGATACATGGTAGTTCTCTTTTGTAAAAAGCTCCGCTCTCATAATCTGAAACAACTGGTATCTTTTCACTGTATATCTCTGATTCTGATTCTGATTCCCAGTGTTCAAAAGCAATGCATACAGTATAAGCATATTCTTCATAATAGTATGTGTCAAAAGCATAGATCATGACATTTTTTCTTAAATTCTTAAAATGTATTATTTGAAAAGTTCATTTCAACTCATCTGAATCTACCTATTTTATAGGTTACAGCCCATAAGCTGCTTTATCATTACCGATTTGATAGCAATTGAAAAGCCTGTAATTCTTACAGGCTTTTGCTTTTAGTTTTGATTATTTTTTATCTACCGTTATCCTTTCCGGCCTGTTGGCGATGTCCCATGCTGTAGTAAAAACCAGCTGTGTTCTTTTTTCAAGAAGCGGATAATCTATTTTTTCGGGATCATCCGTAGGCTTGTGGTAATCTTCATGAATGCCGTCAAAGAAAAAGGCTACGGGAACATTATTCTTGGCGAAATTATAATGGTCGGACCTATAGTATAAACGCTGCGGATCGTTTGGGTCATCATATTTATAATTCAGTTCAAGGTTGTTCGTCTTCTTGTTTGCAGCCTCATTAATCACTTTCAGTTCCGAGCTTAACATTTCCGACCCGATAACATAAACATATTGTTTACCCCTATTTTCCGGGTCATCCCGCCCGATCATATCAATATTAAGATCCACAACGGTATTGGCCAGAGGAAAGACAGGATGAGAAGAATAGTATTCCGAACCGAAAAGCCCATGCTCTTCACCGGTTACATGAAGGAACAAAATTGATCTTTTTGGCCCATGACCTGCTTTTTTAGCAGCTTGGAATGCTTTTGCGATCTGCATTACAGCTACCGTTCCGCTCCCGTCATCATCAGCACCATTGTAAACCACACCATTTTTTGTTCCAACATGATCATAATGGGCAGAAACCACTACAATTTCATCCGGCTTTTCCGTTCCTTCAATAAATGCCAGGATATTTTCAGAGTCAGGCAGATTGGAACCTCCTCTTTCCCTCATGAAATCTGCCGGTACTTTCTGGTAATAGGATCCCAATGCTTTAGGATAGGGTATGCCGAGATTTTTATAATAGTTAACCATATAAACTCCTGCTTTCTTCTGACCTGGGCTCCCGGTGTCGCGGCCTTCCATTTCTTCAGAAGCGATTACATAGAGATTTTTTTTCAGGTCCTCTGCTTTAATGGTTTTATAAGCAGAAAGAAATGCTTTATCTACCGAGCCGGCTGAAGCCTCTGACCGGGAAACAGTCTTTCCGTCAGAAACCTTTGCAGTTCCGCAGCTTACTGTTAAAGCGAGCGAAAAAAGAGGGATGATCAGTTTTCTCATTTTAAATAATTTGTTTAAAAATAAAGAAATTTATTTAATTCTAAATGGATGGGTATTTTTATTATATTTGATTTAAATGCATTACGGATGAAAAAAATTTACCGTTTTAGTGATTATTCTTTTTTTACGGAAATGTCTGAGCTTGCGAGGAAAAACAACAGCTTCGACCTTTCGCTGGGTCTTCCTGATTTTGATATTGATGAACGTCTGAAATACTACTTAAAGGAATCAGCGGAAAGTCTCGTGCACCAGTATGAGCCTCTGTCAGGAAATCCATCATTAATTCAAAACATCATCCGTTTTAATTCAGATAGGAAAAATGGCATTAATGTCAACGAAAATGAGATCAGCATTATTCCATGCGCTACTTTTGCCTTGCATACTGCACTTAAAACTGTATTGAATCCCGGAGACGAAGTTGTGATCATACAGCCTTCCTACTATACCTATGGACCTTCGGTGGTGATGAACGGCGGAATACCGGTCTATTATGAGCCGGAGGCGGATTTCTGTACTGACTGGGACCGACTGAAATGCTGTATTTCGCTCAAAACCAAAGCTGTTATCGTTAATTCACCCCAAAATCCAACCGGAAAAATATGGAGCCAAGCAGACTGGAGCCAGCTGTACAATCTTATTGCTGACCGGAATATTTACCTGATATCAGAGGAAATTTATGATCTTTACTGTTATGACGGTACAGAACATTACAGTTCTTTCCTGCATCCTGAACTCAGGAAAAGGACGTTCTGCATTTTCTCGTTTGGAAAAATGTTCCATTGTACCGGGTGGAAAGTAAGTTATATGCTGGCCCCAGAAGACCTGACCACAGAATTCCGCTTTCATCAGCAATACCTCTCCTACGGGGCGAATGCTCCTGCACAATATGCGCTGTCAAAATACCTGGATGGCTTTGATTTTCATCAACATCAGGGTATAATGCAACATAAAAGGGATCTGTTTAATGCACTGATTGCGGACACTCCTTTATACACAGACCACCCATGCGAAGGAAGCGTTTTTCAGACCGTCAATTTCAGACATGTATCAAAGACAATGACTGATGTTGAATTCTCAAAGTGGCTTACTGCAGAAAAGCAGGTAGCCTGCCTGCCTTTATCCGCTTTTTATCATTTAAGGCAAAATTCAGATTATATCCGCTTCAGTTTTTTAAAGAAAGACGAAACCATTATCCAGGCTATGGAACACCTTAAAAAAGTTTTATAATTAAAAAAGCACTGCCTAACGACAGTGCTATATTGTTTATTTTGATATTAATGATCTTGAATTCCCGGAATCAGAAAGAGAGCACACGTATATCAATCCTCCTGTTTCTGGCTTTACATTCATCGGTATCGTTAGCAATACAAACCGGATGTTGGGATCCGTAGCCTTCCGCTTCCATACGGTCTGCAGCGATTCCCATTTCAAGCAGTTTCAGTTTAGCAGTCTGAGCACGCAGATTGGATAAACTTTGATTGCTTTCTTCGTTTCCAGTATTATCTGTATATCCTCCTAACTTTATTTTCAGGTCGGGATAAGCAGTCATGATTTCAGCCAGGTTGAGGAGCTGAGCTTCAGCACCTGCTTTCAGATCACTGGAACCATTCTCAAAATACAGGTTTTCAATAGTGAACCATCGATCCGGATTGAGAAGAGCCTGGTCTTTGCGTTTTAACAGGGTATACATTTGATAGAGCTGAGTGCCGTCACCAATAGAAATTGTTTTTCCTCCTTTCAGCTTAACCTGTTGTACGTTTCCTGTTTCATAGACAAAATCGCCGTTTTCATTTAAATGACCTTTTGTTTCTGGTACAGCAGTTGGAATGGCAGATGCTCCCGCAGGAGCCTGAACGGGCTGGGTTCCCACTGTTCCGGTAAGACGCTCAATTTTTGCCGCCCTCTCCGCCTCAATCTTATCTTTATGAATCACAGCCAATGTAGGGGCTATTACCAGGGAAACAATAGACATCAGCTTGATCAGGATGTTCATAGAGGGCCCCGAAGTATCTTTGAACGGATCGCCCACCGTATCTCCTGTTACCGAAGCTTTATGAGGTTCAGATCCTTTATAATAGGTCTGCCCGTTGATATCCACTCCCTTCTCAAAGGATTTTTTTGCATTGTCCCAGGCACCTCCTGCATTATTCTGGAACATTCCCATAAGAACGCCGGAAACCGTAGCCCCAGCCAGAAAACCTCCCAGAACTTCAGGGCCAAAAATAAACCCGATCAACAAAGGAGAAATAATGGCGATGGCTCCGGGAAGCATCATCTTCCTAATAGAAGCGTCTGTAGATATTGCTACGCATTTTTCATATTCCGGCTGAGCTTTTCCTTCCAGTATCCCGGGTATTTCCCGGAACTGCCTCCTTACTTCCTCTACCATGGCCATGGCCGCCTGACCTACCGCTGTGATGGCTAATGATGAAAAGATAAAAGGGATCATGCCTCCTATGAAAAGACCTGCCAGTACATCGGCACGGTAGATATCAATACCGTCAATTCCAGCAATGCCTACGAAAGCTGCAAAAAGGGCCAGTGCAGTTAATGCAGCGGAAGCAATAGCAAATCCTTTTCCTGTAGCGGCGGTCGTATTGCCTACTGCATCGAGGATATCAGTTTTCTCACGCACTTCTTTGGGAAGTTCGCTCATTTCTGCAATACCTCCTGCATTATCGGCGATCGGGCCAAAGGCATCAATAGCCAGCTGCATAGCCGTTGTGGCCATCATTCCGGCAGCTGCAATTGCAACTCCGTATAATCCGGCACAAAGGTAAGATCCGTAGATCCCGCCGGCTAAAACAATAATTGGTAACAATGTAGATTCCATTCCTACAGAAAGTCCACCGATAATATTGGTCGCATGTCCGGTAGATGACTGCCTCACAATACTGGACACGGGTCTTTTGCCTATGGCTGTATAGTATTCCGTAATAATGCTCATAAGTGTCCCTACAACAAGGCCTACCATAATAGCACCGAAAACGCCCATCTTTGAAAATTCGTATCCTCTCAGTACCATGGTTTCAGGCAAAAGATAGGTTACCAGAAAATAGGATGCGATGGCAGTTATGATGATACTCCCCCAGTTTCCAAGATTCAGTGCGCTCTGTACACTGGAAGTTGAGGAATCCTCGTGATCGTTGATCCTCACGAAAAAAGTTCCGGCAATAGAAAAAAGGATTCCGGTTCCGGCAATCAGCATCGGTAAAAGTATCGGGGCAAAACCACCGAATGCGTCATCAGATACGGTTTCCCTTCCCAGCACCATGGTGGCAAGTACTGTTGCCACATAAGACCCGAAAAGATCTGCTCCCATGCCGGCAACGTCTCCTACGTTATCTCCCACGTTGTCTGCAATGGTAGCAGGATTTCTGGGATCATCCTCCGGAATTCCTGCCTCTACTTTTCCTACGAGGTCAGCCCCAACATCTGCCGCTTTGGTATAAATACCTCCGCCAACCCTTGCAAATAGCGCAATGGATTCAGCTCCCAGCGAAAATCCGGTAAGAATTTCAATAGTTCTCTGCATTTCAACAGAATCCACAGGAGCATCGGAGGCAAAAATCTGCTTGATGATCAGGAAAAGACCTCCTAATCCCAATACAGCCAGTCCTGCTACGCCCATACCCATCACAGAACCTCCTGTAAAAGAGACCTTCAGGGCTTTGGATAATGAGGTCTTTGCCGCCTCAGCCGTCCTTACATTGGCTTTGGTGGCAATTTTCATCCCGATAAAACCTGCGGAAGCGGAAAAAACCGCTCCAACAATGAAAGCAATTCCTATTGTCCAGTGAGAATCCGGATTGGTCATGCCCATAACCGCAAGCAAAACAGCTACAATAATGACAAAATAAGTAAGAATTCGGTATTCGGCTTTGAGAAAAGCCATGGCACCATCAGCAATATGTCCGCTGATCAGTTTCATTTTTTCGTCCCCAGCATTCTGCTTGCTGACCCATTTACTCTGGAAAAAGGTGTAAAGCAAAGCGATAATACCGAAAACGGGTACTAGTGCAAATAGATTCATAGTTTAATATTTTGGTTATAGAAATATAATGAATAATTCTCATACAATATAAAAACATTTTGATTATTTCCACGTTGGCACCTGTAAAGCAGCACAGTACATCAGCTTAAAATGAAATATAATTCAGAATTCCGAAAATCTATATAACAGAATAGGGATAAACAAAATGTTTATCCCTATCAATATATCGGTAAGCCGGCAGATTATCCTCCGAACTTGTCTGCGTAATCCTGTTGGGAAGCCTTAATAACCAATTTGGCATGCTCAGCTCCGTAAATCTCCTGGATTCTGCATTTAGCCGGTTCATCCGGAAGATTTTTATACGTAAGGAAATAGTGCATTAATCGGTTTACTTCCGCCTGTGGCAGTTCAGAAATATCCCTGAAATGTCCGAATGCATGATCATTGATCATCACAGCAACAATCTTATCATCCGCTTCACCCCCATCAATCATTTTAAAACCACCGATTGGAATCGCTTCCATCAGCAGACCTCCTGCATGGATGTTGTGAGAACTAAGTACGCATATATCCAATGGATCATGATCTCCCATAGTCACATCCTGTGCACCTCTCTCCACTGCAAGTTTCATAACTTCATTATTACAGTATGTTCTCGGAACAAAACCATATAAAGCAGGAATGATGTTGGAAAATTTCTGGGGTCTGTCTACTTTAAGATACCCCGTCTCTTTATCAATTTCATATTTAATAGTGTCTGAAGGAACGATTTCTACAAAAACGTTCACTACGTTCGGCGCATCTTCCCCTGCAGAAATTCCATGCCATGGATGTGCTTTAAAATTTGGAATCATTTATTTATCTATTTTTATTTTAAATTAGTATTAAAATTTCTCTTCTAAGATCTTCCATGGTTGCAGCAATATAGTCTTCACCATTGATGTAATTCATGATAAAAACGGTTTTGAACTCCTCCAGGCTCGGGTTGTTGTTCAGATCTTCGTAGGTTTTATGAAGCAGCGCTATGACAGCTGCTTTAGAATCAGCAATATTCTTCCATGCATTTTTTGTAAGATAAAGCTGCTGTGAGGCATTATATTCAAACTCTTCCGTAATAGCTTTCTCAGTAAGGAAAATAAATTCATGAACGGCTAGGTCCCTGTCGAATTTTTGGATCAGGTTAGATGGCTTGATCCTTTCCATAAATAATGTCATCCTTTCGTAAGCGTGGGTCTTGTTTTCAGAACCTGATTTTACAGTAAGAAGCTTAAGTTCCTGATTTTTTAGATTAACGTAGGAATGTACAAATTGCCTTAGCAAAACCAGAAAAGGAATTGCAACAATGAGCGCAAATGCATAGGGCAGATATCCTGAAAAACTTGTCATCATTTTAGGACGCAAAATTAGTAATATTTTCTGAATTACAGCTGAAATAATGCAGGTCTTTGCGTCACTTCATGATAACAGATACTGTCTTTATCAAAATAGTGGTATACAAGGCTTTTCCGTGTTCTGCTTTTATCTAGATGGGGCTCTCCGCCGTGCAGAATATTAGCATGCCAAATGAGAAGATCACCTTTTTTTGCTCTGAAAATTTCTTTTTGAAGACCAAGCTCTTTTACTTTTGCTTCAAGAAATTCCTCATAAGCCTTATAACTTTGTTTGCCAATCTTGAGAGCTGATCCTTCATTATCATAATCAGAATTCAGGAAATAAGGAAGCTTGTGACTCTGTGGAATATAGTGTAGTGCTCCGTTATTCTCATCTACATCTTCAAGAGCAATCCATACTCCCAATAAACCACCTAGAGGATAAGTAGTCATATGAATGCTGTCAGAATGGGTTTTTTGCTGACTTCCGTTAATGAAATTAATACTTTGGAACAGTTTTGCATTCCCATCCAATAAAATAGATAAGAACTCGAGTAATTTTTCATCGTTTCCAATACTACGAATGATTTCAGAATGGTGAATCGCAAACATAAGTTTTCCTCCATACCGGAATTTAAGTGTTCCCTCATTCATCAGCTTTTCAATTTCAGTATTGATCTCATCTGCTGTATTTGTATCTATGTAATTTCTAAGAACTATAAATCCATTTTTATCGTACTCCTGCACACTAGCTTTGTTTTCCTCCGATAGATTGCTGTACAAATCCGTACCTATCAACTTCTCAAAATTTATTTTTCTTTCTGAAAGAGGAAGATGTAAAAAATTTTTGCTTGATATACTGGAAAAATAACTTTTGCGGATGCCAAATTTTCTGTACAGTGGTATGTTATGCTTCAATTTTTTCTTATTGAAAAAATTGTAAATAACATAAGTTAATTTATAATTACGGATCTGCTTTAACATGCTGTAGATTTAAACTTTATAAATTTATAAATTAATAATCGTAATCAATATACATATCAAATTGGTTTATTAAGAAAACTTTTTCATAAATTTATTCTCAATTATTGGAAAACTCTTTAACTCTCCACCAAAACTTTTAAAAAACACTTCTATCCCGCGAATATTCCCTCCCATGAAGTTTAAGGTTTTTTCATGGATATAATTCTTTAGAATTTGGTCAATAAGAAATGATGGTCCATTTTCATCTTTAAATTTCTTATCATTAATCAATGATAATAAAGAAAACTGCTTATCTTCCGATATTAAAACAGCAAGACTGATTAATTGGTCATTAAGATAAGCACAACAAAGTTTAAGAGAATTATTTGTATAAAGAAAATCGAAATAATTCTTAAACTTTTCAAGATCTCTATACTTTGATATTCCTTTGGAATTCTCTGTAATAAACTGCTTAATCGTTTGATCTGGTTGCAATTCCCTATAGATAAGGTGTTGGGACCACTTAACCGTTGATTTTCTTCCTTTGAAATATTTCTTTCTTTTCAATAATAGATAGTCTGAAATAGGAATAATATAGTTCTTCCTGTTTTCAATCTGAGTTGTGAAAGAGTTGCTATGATTAAAACAATACAGAAATATTCTGTAATTATTCTTTAAAAAAATTAAAAATTCACCATTGATTTGCGGATCATCAAATAAGGAAAAGATACCCAGTTGCTGACAGAACAACGGCATATGAACAAAATTAAGTCCGTACTTCTTCTTTATATTAACAGGCATTACAGCCTCGTAGTCATTCAATACCAGGATATGCCAGTTGCCGGAAAGCTCATCAAGAACTTCTCTGCGCGCATACCAGTTTTTCTGTACGGAAGATTCCAGGCAGGCCGAATATTTGTCAAAATCAATTTCGCTGTAGCGTATTTTCCTGATCATATTAATCTTTCGTCTGAAAAACTGAAATAAGCATTTTCGGTAATGATAAGATGATCAAGGAGCTGAATATTCAGGAAGCTTCCCGCTTCTCTGATCTTACTCGTAATGTTCATATCTTCACGGCTTGGCTTCAGGCTTCCTGAAGGGTGGTTATGTGCAATGATAATGCCTGTAGAAAAATGTTCCAGAGCTGTTTTAAAAAGAATCCTGACATCTACAATAGACTGACTGATGCCGCCATGTGTAAGTTTAGAAATATGAATTACCTTATTGCTCTGATTGAGGAATACCGCCCAGAATTCTTCTGTGCGAAGATCTGACAGGTATGTTTTTAACAGGTGATAGGCATCGTCACTATTGCTGATAACAACTTTATCAGGAATTTCCTGATGGGCCCTTCTTCTGCCGATTTCCAAAGCGGTAGCAATGGAAATGGCCTTTACCTCTCCTATACCTTTAAATTTCATCAGTTCTTTTGCAGAAAGCAGGCTCAGCTGATGCCAGCTGTTGTTAACCGAAGCGAGAACTTTCCTGGCAAGTTCTACTGCCGATTCATTCCTGCTCCCACTTCCCATGATAATTGCCAGCAGCTCAGAATCAGAAAGTGAGCTCCTGCCTTTCAGCATAAACTTTTCTCTGGGCCTGTCATCTTGTGCAAGAAATTTTATGGTCATGGATTAAAATATTTATAATGATGAAGTTGAAGTTACAAAATTTGTTTACAATAAGATCAGATGTCATTATTATTCGATGATCATACCGTCTTTCATGACTAATTTACGATCAGTGATTTCAGCTAAGTTAGGATTATGGGTCACAATCACAAAGGTCTGGTTATATTTATCTCTTAGATCAAAAAAAAGTCGATGAAGGTCATCCGCATTTTTAGAATCCAGATTTCCTGTAGGTTCATCAGCAAAGATAATTTTAGGGGTATTGATTAAAGCTCTTGCTACGGCTACCCTCTGCGCCTCACCGCCGGAAAGCTGGTTAGGCTTATGATGCAGCCTTTGTTCTATCTTAAGGTCCTCAAACAGGGCATATGCTTTTTCCAAAGCTTCTTTTTCCTGAGCTCCCGCAATTTTCGTGGGAAGCAGTACATTTTCAAGTGCTGTAAATTCCGGCAGAAGCTGATGGAACTGAAACACAAACCCGATATTCTGATTCCTAAAGCGGGAAAGCTGCCTGTCATTCATATTGATAAAAGATTCTCCTGCAATGCTTATTTCCGTATCATACTGTTTAGAATTGGTCGGCTGATCCAAAGTTCCTAAAATCTGTAGCAATGTAGATTTTCCTGCACCGGATTCTCCTACAATAGAGACTACCTCACCTGTTTTGATGGTGATATCAACACCCTTTAATACATTCAGATTCCCGTAGGATTTATGAATATTCCTTGCTATAATCATATTTCAAAAGTAATGAATCTCAACAGAATTTCCAGCATCCAACCCACCAAATTTTATGATTTTATTCCCCTACTTAATTTTTTAAACCTGATGTTTTCGAGAAGTTTACAGCTTCCTTTAAAAGCATAAAAAAACCTCCCTTTAAGGGAGGTTCATATGATTGAATCTGAATAATTACAGTAACAAAGTTAAAGGATTTTCCAGATAAGTTCGTAAAGTCTGTAGGAATTCAGCTCCTGTAGCACCATCTACCACTCTGTGGTCACAAGCTAATGAAAGCTTCATGGTATTGCCTACAACAATCTGTCCATCTTTTACTATTGGCTTTTCTATGATAGCGCCTACGGAAAGAATGGCAGAGTTCGGCTGATTGATGATACTGGTGAAAGTCTCGATTCCGAACATACCCAGGTTGGAAATTGAGAAGGTAGAACCTTCCATCTCGTTCGCTTTAAGGCCTTTGGATTTAGCTCTTGATGCCATATCTTTTACAGCAGCAGAAATCTGGGTATAGTTCATCTGATCTGTATTTTTAAGAACAGGAACTACCAGTCCGTCCGGAATGGCTACCGCTACACCGATATTGATATTGCCTCTGTGAATGATCTTATCTCCCGCCCAGCTTGAATTTACCTGTGGGTGTTTTCTTAAAGCCACAGCAGTTGCCTTGATAATCATATCATTGAAAGAAACTTTGGTATCCGGTAAGGAATTGATCTCTTTTCTTGCCGCAATAGCTTTATCCATATTGATTTCCACCATCAGGTAATAGTGAGGCGCAGAGAATTTGCTTTCGGAAAGTCTTTTTGCAATGATGTTTCTTACCTGAGAATTTTGAGTCTCGGTATCTTCACCCTGTACAAAGTTTACGGCAACCTGAGCAGCTGCACTGGCCGCCGGAGCTGATGAAGAAGGCTTAGCCTGTGAAGGCTGATAATTTTCTATATCTTTTTTAACGATTCTACCGTTTTCACCGGACCCCTGAATAGCGTTGATATCAACACCTTTATCCTGGGCCATTTTCTTTGCCAGAGGTGAAATCGCAATACGATCTGAAGACGCATGGTCTGCAGCCGGCTCAGAAGCTTTTTCCTCTTTAGGTTCTGTCTTTTCTTCAGCAGCAGGCTTCTGTGATTCATTTTTCGTTTCCGATTTAGGAGCACCTACTGAAGAAACATCAGTACCTTCAGGGCCAATGATGGCCAGTACGGAATCTACCGGTGCAGCACCACCTTCTTCCACACCCTGCTTCAATAGAACACCGTTGAATTCAGACTCAAAGTCCTGAACAGCCTTATCAGTTTCAATCTCAGCAAGAAGATCACCTTCTTTTACCTGGTCTCCAACATTTTTGTGCCATTTAGCCACTTTCCCTTCTGTCATGGTATCAGAAAGCCTAGGCATCGTAATCACTTCCACACCGGCAGGAACTTCTGCATCAGTTTGTTCTACGCTGGTGGCATTATTTTCTGTTTTCAGCTCCTCATCCACTTTTTTCTCTTCAGAGTCACCGGATGCAGGAGCACTTCCACCGGTTAATCCGGAAATATCTTCTCCTTCATTACCGATGATGGCTAGTACAGAATCCACAGCTGCTGCGCCGTTTTCTTCCACACCTACATATAAAAGCGTACCTTCTACCTCAGATTCGAAATCCTGAACGGCTTTATCAGTTTCAATTTCAGCAAGAATATCGCCTTCCTTTACTTTATCGCCCACTTTTTTATGCCATTTTGCCACCTTTCCTTCCGTCATTGTATCGGAAAGACGCGGCATTGTAATTACTTCTGCCATAATTTATTTTAATTTGAAAATGCGGTAATTGGTTAATTCAAAGGTGATAAAATACATGATCCACCTTCCAATTAACCAATTGACTCATTATTTTTTTAGTTTTCTAATTTATCTAAGAACGGGTAGTTTTCCTGAGCGTAAACATACTCATAGATCTTTTCCGGATCCGGGTATGGAGAGTTTTCCATGAATTCTATGCACTCTTCTACAAAGTCTCTTGACTTATTGTCCATAGCTTCCAGTTCCTCTTCAGAAGCCCAGTTGTTAGCTAAAATCCTTTGCTTGATGAGTTCAATAGGGTCATCATTTTTATGAATAGCAACTTCCTCTTTGGTTCTGTACGGTTCAGCATCAGACATGGAGTGCCCTCTGTATCGGTACGTCCTTGCCTCAATGAATGTAGGACCGTCACCTCTTCTTGCTCTTTCAATAGCTTCGTAGGCTGCTTCAGCCACTTTTTCAGGATCCATAGCATCTACGGCAAGACAAGGCATTTCATATCCCAGTCCTAATTTATAGATGTCTTCATGGTTCGCCGTTCTTTTAACGGAAGTTCCCATAGCGTACTGATTGTTTTCTACTACAAATACCACAGGAAGTTTCCAGTTCATGGCCATATTGAATGTTTCATGCAGGGAACCCTGTCTTGCAGCACCGTCTCCGAAGAAACAGATGTTTACTGCCTTTCTGT
The DNA here is from genome assembly GCF_030818575.1 of Chryseobacterium camelliae. Lineage (NCBI taxonomy): Bacteria > Pseudomonadati > Bacteroidota > Flavobacteriia > Flavobacteriales > Weeksellaceae > Chryseobacterium > Chryseobacterium camelliae. The sequence continues at coordinate 1,263,051 of NZ_JAUTAL010000001.1, read as the reverse complement.
CAAAATATTTATCGGCAAAAGCAATTCCTGCTCCTAAAGGAATTTGTCCCCCTACAATACCGTGCCCGCCGTAAAAACGGTGTTCTTTGCTGAAAATGTGCATAGATCCACCCATACCTCCGGACGTACCTGTTGCCTTCCCGCAAAGTTCGGCCATGATTCTTTTAGGATCTACCCCCATCGCCATAGGGTGAATGTGGCATCTGTAAGCAGTAATCATACTGTCTTTGGTTAAATCCATTGCATGGGTAAAACCTGCAGGAATAGCCTCCTGACCATTGTACAAATGTAAAAAACCTCTGATTTTTTGCTTTAGATAGAGAGAACGGCATTTGTCTTCAAACCTTCTCCACATTGTCATATCTTCATACCACTTCAGGTATACCTCTTTGGAAAATTCTTTCATGTGTTAGCTGTTGCTTATTTGTAATGAAATAGTAGAGCAAAATTATAAAAAAAACTTTGTTTTTATTGTATTGATGTCAATTGTTTTTTTGGTTATAGTATTATCTTTGGATTTTAAATTGAAGCATGCCAGAAAAGCAACCCTCTTTTGTACAGAAAATATCAAAAATCATTTCAGATTTTTTTAATCCGCTGATTTCTTTGTTTATTTTTTTTATCCTGATGAGCATATGGAAATATTCGCTCACAGACTCCCTGTATTATTTTCTGCCTATTTTGCTGATGGTAATTTTACCCGTGATCATCTGGATTGTATGGAACGTCAAAACAGGAAGGTATGTCAACATGGATGTATCCAACCGTGTACAGAGGAAAACACTGTATATCTTTATTGTTATATGTGTAATGGCATATATGGTGTATTCCTATCTAAAAAACGGGGCTGTTGATCTGGTGATGCTGTTTATTCTCATTCTGTTGCTGGCACTTCAGATCAGCAATTTCTTCATTAAAAGTTCTATGCATACCGCTTTTAATGTGTTGGTGGCTGCCCTGTTTGTACCCATGAGTTGGATAACGGGCCTTATATGGCTGGGAATTGCCGTGTTGGTAGGGGTTACAAGGGTAATCCTGAAAAGGCATACTGTTCGTGAAGTGTTAACCGGAGCAGGAATTGCTTTTGTGGTATCTTTAATTTATCTATATTGCAGTATGCAACTTCAACCGTAAACCCATTTTATGAAAATAAACCATCTTACCGCTGCGGAAGAAAACCTGATGAAACTATTCTGGAAGCTGGATTCATTTTACCTTAAAGACGCTATGGACAGACATCCTGAGCCGAAACCCCACCAGAATACGGTATCTACCTATCTGAAAATCCTTACTGAAAAAGGCTTTCTGTCTACTGAAAAGGAAGGAAGGATCTTTAAGTATACAGTAATCATCCCCTTTGCAGAATACAGGAAATTCCTTCTAAAAGAGCTGTGCCATCATTTTTTTGACAATTCAGGAAAGGAAGTGCTGGAAGTGCTGCTGGACGAAAATTTAATTTCCAAGAACGATTTTGCCGATTACCTGGATCTTAAAATTGAGCTTAAACCTGCTAAGAATAAACAGCCTGATTATGAATTTGCCAATGAGATCCTGAAGACTAAGAAAAAATAAGAAGGAGAAAGACAAGGATAAAAAGAAGAAAAAGAAAAAGATCAACTAAAAGACATAAAAAAAAGCGGCCTGAGCCGCTTTATATTTTACCAACGGTTTCCACCGCCGCTACGGTTATTACTACCACCATAGCCGCCGCCATTACCTCTGTTGTTACCGTAACTTCCGCCACCTCTGTTGTTTCCTCCATTGTTGCTGAAAGTTCTTCTAGGCTTTTCCTCTCTCGGTTTAGCTTCAGAAACGTTTAATACTTTTCCGTTAAATTCTTTTTGGTTAAGAGCTTCAATAGCTTCCTGCCCTTCTTCATCGCTCATCTCGATGAAACCAAAACCTCTGGATCGACCAGTTTCTTTGTCTGTAATAATCTTAGCAGAAGAAACGTCTCCAAATTCTGAGAATAGATCCTGCAACTCATACTCTTTAGTTGCGTAATTGATGTTAGAAACAAAAATGTTCATTTTGAATAAAAAATTAAAAATTAATAACGATTTGGTATATAAAAGAAAAACAACATAAAGAATGAACAAATATTGATTCCAAATATAAACAGGTGCAAGATACGATTAATAATGTCACAACAAAATATTTTTTTAAGAATAGTCTATATATTTTGTATTCTGTCTGTTAAAGCAGTCTGAAATAAGGCATTCCGAGAATAAATTTCTATCCAGAATGGAAAAATAAAGCAGTCTGAACCCTGAAAATGATGAAATAAGAGATCCTTTTGGAGGTATTGATGAGTCCATTTAGTTTGGTGAATCCTTATTTTTTCACGTTTAAACATTATTAATAGTAAATTTGTACTGAAAAACTATAAGAGATGAACTACCATACCAGAAAATGGGTAAAACCCGAAGACCTCAATCCTAATCACTCTTTGTTCGGAGGAAGACTATTGCAATGGATCGATGAAGAGGCGGCACTTTATGCCATCATTCAGCTCGAAAATACCAAAGTGGTAACAAAATTTATTTCTGAGATTAATTTTGTAAGCTCAGCCAAGCAGGGTGATATTGTTGAAATCGGTATTGAAGTATCTTCGTTCGGATCTACCTCCATTACTTTGAGATGTGAAGTACGGAACAAAATGACGCACCAGACGATTATTACGGTAGAAAAAATTGTAATGGTAAATCTTGATGAAAACGGCCTTCCTGCGGCACATGGAAAGACCAAAGTAGAGTTTGTAAAGGACAGGCTCAGCGGCCGGCTATGAAAATCTTCATTAAAAATATGGTCTGCAACAGGTGTATATCTGCCGTTGAACAGGTCTTTAACCTGTCTGGTATATCACTAAAATCTGTAAAACTGGGCGAAGCAGAAACGGATGCTGATCTGAGTAATCATCAGCTGATGCTTATTGAGAAAGGACTTTATGATGCAGGTTTTGAGAGGCTCAAAGATGCTGCACACCAGCTTACGGAAAAAATCCGTACCCTGGTGATCCTGAAAATCAGCGAACTGGATATTGAAGAAGGATTTGTATTATCTGAATTTCTCAGTACTGCCCTTCATAAGGAATACAGCTCATTGTCAAAGACCTTTTCACAGCATGAGAGCACTACACTGGAACAGTTCTTCATTCTTCAGAAGATTGAAAAAGTAAAGGAACTCCTGCTGTACAATGAATTTACCCTGACGGAAATCGCCGGCAAGCTAGGTTATAAAAGCGTTCAGCATTTATCTGCTCAGTTCAGGAATATCACCGGCTTTACGCCTACAGAATTCAGAAAGCTGAAAAACCACCACCGTAAGCCTCTCGACGAAATTTAAATACACTATCGTGATTAAGGCTCCTGGAAGAATTCTGTAACTATTATCCCAATATCTGTAACAGGCTTCGGCATTCATTTTGGAAATTTGTTGTAAATTGATACTGCAATGCAAAAACAATATACAATTCTTGGGATGAGCTGTTCGGGCTGCCAGAAAAAGGTTTCTGAAAAACTGAACAGTCTTGAAGGGATACAGGCAGAAGTAAATCTGGAAGACCATACGGTTATACTGAAATCTGATCAGCAAATTGATCTGGGCACCATAAACAAAAGTTTACAGGAAGCGGGGAATTATATATTGAAAGACCCGGATGTCCCTGAATCTGAGTTTGTCAAACCACAAGACAGGGTTTCTCCATCTTCTGTATACTACTGCCCTATGGAATGCGAAGGGGATAAAGTATACTTCCAGCAGGGCAAGAGATGCCCGGTCTGCCATATGTATCTGGTTCCTGTAGAAGAAAAATTATCCAAAGATCCGAATCATAAACCTGCATTTTCCAAAACCCACCTTCCACAAAACTTCAAAGAGAATATAGGCAAATATTATTGTCCGATGTTTTGTGAAGGAGATAAGGTCTATGATGAAAAGATTGATTGTCCAGTTTGCCATATGCATCTGGAAGAGATTACGGAAGCGCTTGTTCACAATGCCGACTCTCAGCATAACCATCATCATACGCATCATCATGAAGCGAAGGAAATATCTGATGATATGGCGGGAAGATATTATTGTCCTATGTATTGCGAGGGAGATAAGACCTATGAAACAAATGTCGGCTGTCCGGTCTGCGGCATGGACCTGGTGAAATATCCTGAAAAGAAGGTAGCACAGTATACCTGTCCCATGCACCCGGAAGTCATCCGTAATGAACCCGGAAGCTGTCCGATATGTGGTATGGATCTGGTGAAAGTTCCGGATCAGAATGATGATGGTGAAGACAAAACCTACCAGACCCTTAAAAAGAAGCTGATCACCTCCCTAGTTTTTACTATCCCTGTTTTTGTACTTTCTATGGGGGGAATGGTGATTGACCTTCCTTTTTCCCACACCATTCAGGGATATATTGAACTGATACTGACTCTTCCCGTGATTTTTTATTCCGGATGGTTCCTGATGAAAAGGGGCTGGACTTCATTCAAAACCCGCAACCTGAATATGTTCAGCCTGATCGCACTGGGTGTTGCAGCAGCGTTCCTGTTCAGTATAACGGCCTTATTTTTTCCGGATATCATTCCTCATGAAATAAGCAATCACAATCATGAGACCCCGCTTTATTTTGAGGCAGTCTGTGTGATTTTAACACTGGTTATTTTAGGCCAGCTTATGGAAGCGGCAGCCCATAAAAAGACTGGAAATGCTATCCGCGAACTGATCAGCCTCTCTCCCGACGAAGCTCATCTGATTGTAAACGGAGAAGAAAAAAAGGTCCTGCTATCCCAGGTAAAAAAAGGTGACCTGCTCAGGGTGAAGCCGGGAGAAAAAATTCCTGTTGACGGAATCATTACGGAAGGCAATTCATCCATTGATGAAAGCATGATTACCGGTGAACCTGTTCCTGTGCAGAAGGAAAAAGGTGATCAGGTTTCTTCCGGAACCATCAACGGTAATCAGGTATTCATTATGAAAGCTGAAAAAGTGGGTGAAGAGACATTACTCGCCAACATCATCAGAATGGTCCATGAGGCTAGCAGAAGCAGGGCACCCATCCAGAAACTGACGGATAAGGTGGCTAAAGTTTTCGTACCTGCAGTCATTGCTATATCAATACTCACGTTTATCCTGTGGCAGTTTTTCGGGCCCGAAGGCAAAAGGACGTTATTTGCTTTTGTGAATGCAGTGGCCGTCCTTATTGTGGCCTGCCCCTGTGCATTAGGCCTCGCGACGCCAATGTCCCTTATGGTAGGTATCGGGAAAGGTGCCGGAAACGGAATCCTGATCAAGAATGCCGAGGCGCTGGAACATATGAATAAAGTCAATGTCCTGATAACGGATAAAACGGGGACTTTAACGGAAGGTAAACCTTCTGTAGAATCTGTTGAGACTATCGATCGTTCAGATCGTAATGAGGTTATTACCATAGCCGCTTCTTTAAACCGGAACTCCGAGCACCCATTGTCAGGTGCAGTCCTAAGAAAAGCTCAGGAAGAACAGCTTACTTTAGAAAAAGCGGACAGTTTTGAAAATATTTCAGGTAAAGGCGTCAAAGGGAAAATTAATGGGAAAACGGTTTACCTTGGCAATGAAGACTTATTGATCTCAAATGGAATCGAAATCCCCGCAGCACTCAGGCAAAAAGCCTCGGAAGTCCAGTCTGGAGCGCACACAGTTTCTTATGTGGCTCAGGATACTGAAGTCATAGGTTTTATAAGCTTTACGGATAAAATAAAAGACACCTCTGCTAAAGCCGTGGAACAGCTTCTTAAGGAAGGTGTAGATATCATTATGATGACCGGTGATAATGAACATACTGCCAAAGCTGTGGCAGATGCATTAGGCATCAAGCATTTTAAAGCCAGCTGCAGCCCCGAAGATAAACTGAATGAAGTGAAACGGCTGCAAAAGGAAGGTAAAATTGTAGCGATGACTGGAGACGGTATCAATGACTCCCCTGCCCTTGCCCAGGCTGATGTGGGCATAGCTATGGGTACCGGAACCGGTGTAGCCATCGAAAGTGCGGAAATTACTCTGCTGAAAGGCGACCTTTCAGGCGTTGCAAAAGCTAAACTCCTGAGCGAAAAGCTTTTAAAAAACATTAAGGAAAATTTATTCTTTGCTTTTATTTATAACGTACTGGGTATACCTGTAGCGGCAGGATTATTGTACCCGTTTTTCGGAATCCTGCTTTCACCGATGATTGCCGCTGCGGCAATGAGTTTTAGTTCATTGTCCGTAATTCTGAATTCCTTACGGCTGAATTCCGTGGATTTAAGTGGCAGCAAAGGGTAAGCATCAACACCTGCCTCAGGCAACCACTTAAATAAATTAAATTCTATGAAGAAAGACCATCTTTATATTGGATGTTCAGGATTTTATAATACCGACTGGAAAGGGGTTTTATATCCTGCCGATGCTACGAACAAAGATTTTCTCAGCCTATATTCCAAGACGTTTAATGCCGTAGAAATCAATTCCACTTTTTACAGGAAACCTACTTTAAAAACGTTGCAGAAATGGGCAGATGACACACCGGATGAATTCAGCTTTTTCATCAAGATACCGAAAACCATAACCCATGTAGCACGTTTGGAAAACTGCGATAATGAGATCAGGGATTTTTGCAGCCATATTTACGGAGGCCTTAAGGATAAGCTGGCGGGATTTCTGTATCAGTTTCCTCCTTCCTTCAGTAATACCCCTGAAAATATGGGTTTAATCATAAAAACCATTGATCATAACTATCTGAATGCTGTTGAATTCCGGCACGAATCCTGGTGGACCGACGAAGTTTTTAAAACCATGGCAGCGCATAAGATTGTTGTTTCCGGAGTAAGCTTTCCAGGGAATCTGCCCGAAGAAGTTATCAGTAATCATCCCGAAGTGTTGTATTACCGGCTGCATGGCAAACCTGTGCTCTATAAATCCGAATATCCTGAAACGTTCCTCAGAAATCTGGCTGACGAAATCAAGTTGCACAATAAAAAGACGTTTATATTCTTCAACAACACCTGGGGAAGCGCGGCGATCCACAACGCACTGTATCTAAAAAAAATAACAGGATAGTTGTAATTTTTACGTGCTGTAACAGGCAAGATCTAAAGAATAGCCCTCTTTTTGCTTTGGTAAGAACACACTAAAACAAAATATTATGCAATTTATTGATTTTACCACCGATCATCTGACGTATGATGACGGATCACAGAAGTACTACATTGAAATCCCGAAAGATGAAATTGGAGACGCCGACATTACCGTACAACTGAAACAGGAAGACGGCACTTATGCAGAAATGGACTCTGACATTGAGGCAGATTTCAATACGGTGAGAATTTCTATGGACATCCCTGTTGATTTCCGGGTACAGTTCTGACCATTTCTGAATCCATAAAGACGTCAGGATAATCTGACAAAATACACCTTACAGGAAACAATACCTGTAAGGTGTATTGGTTAATTAAGATCTAAACGGTGAAAACGATTGTTTTTTGCCTTTAAAATTCAGAAATTTGCGCTATGAGCATTCAGGAAAACTATCATCATATCAAAAATCAGCTTCCGGAGCATGTGCAGCTGGTTGCCGTTTCCAAAACCCATCCCGTTTCAGCCATCAGTGAGGTTTATGATCTCGGACAGAGAATATTTGGAGAGAATAAGGTTCAGGAGCTGACAGAAAAGCATTCTGAGCTTCCACAGGATATTCAATGGCATCTTATAGGCCATCTGCAGACCAACAAAGTTAAATATATTGCCGGTTTCATTGATACGATCCAAAGTGTCGATTCCGAAAAGATTCTAAAAGAAATTAATAAAGAAGCGGCCAAGCATAACCGCATCATAAAAGTGCTCTTGCAGGTAAAGATTGCCGAAGAAGACACCAAATATGGATTAACTGAGGATGAAGCACGGGAACTGTTCCGGCAGTTTCTGAAAGGGACATTTCCCAATATTGATATTACCGGACTCATGGGCATGGCAACATTTACAGATGATAAGGCACAGATCAGGAAAGAATTCATGAACCTTAAAACGCTTTTTGATGATTTCAGCCGAGATAAAGTATTGGAAACACTTTCTATGGGAATGAGTGATGACTTCCCTGTCGCAATAGAATGTGGTGCCAATTCGGTGAGGGTGGGCTCTGCGATTTTCGGGCAGCGGGATTATGCCTCATAGACATTTAGGAATAGTTTTTGCTGCTCATGAATGAAAAAAATTCTAAATTTGCACCTATGCAAAAAATCCTTATCGTAGAAGACGAAAAAGCCATATCCGGAGTTCTCCAGAGTATTTTATCTGATGAGCTTAGCGGATATGAGTTTACAATTGCCGAAGATGGTCTTGAAGGCTATAAACAGATCGAAAAAGAAGACTTTGCGCTTGTTATTTCAGATATAAAAATGCCTAAACTTTCCGGGACTGAACTGCTGAGGCAAAGCCTGAACCTAAAACCTGAAAGTACTTTTATCATGATTTCCGGGCACGCGGATATAGATTCTGCAGTATCCTGCCTGAGAGAAGGAGCGTACGATTTTATCTCCAAGCCAATCGATATCAACCGATTGATCACCAGTGTTAAAAATGCCTTAGCTAAAGAAACGCTAAAGAAAGAGAATAAAAACCTACAGACCGAAAATAAGACCTTAAAAAGAAAAGTCAGCAAAAAATACCAGATGATCGGTGAATCTCTTGCATTGAAGAAGATTCAGGATATGATCGAAAAGGTAGCTGCTTCTGATGCAAGGGTACTGATTACAGGCCCTAACGGTGCCGGTAAGGAACTGGTAGCCCATGCTATCCACAGTCAAAGTGACCGTGCCAAAGGCCCAATGATTGAAGTAAACTGTGCGGCGATCCCTTCTGAACTGATCGAGTCTGAGCTTTTCGGACACGTGAAGGGTTCCTTTACAGGAGCGATCAAAGATAAGCAGGGGAAATTTGAACAGGCGACCGGAGGAACCATTTTCCTGGATGAGATTGGTGATATGAGCCTTATTGCACAGGCTAAAGTACTGAGAGCTTTGCAGGAAAGTAAAGTTTCGCCGGTAGGAAGCGATAAAGAGATTAAAGTAGATGTAAGGGTTCTTGCAGCTACCAACAAAAACATGCAGACGGAAATAGAAGCCGGAAGATTCCGTGAAGATTTATACCACAGATTATCTGTTATTGAAATCTATGTACCGCCATTGGACGACAGAAAAGAAGATATCAGATTGCTGGTGGAACATTTTTCCGGTATTATTGCTGATGAACATGGTACAGCTGTGAAAAAATTTGACGACCAGGCCATCGACGCACTTAAAGCATTGTCCTGGACCGGAAACATCAGAGAATTAAGAAACGTTGTGGAAAGATTGATCATCCTGGGCGGTAATACCGTTTCGGCAGACGATGTTGCAAGTTTTGTAAGAAAGTAAAAATAATTCTTATACATTATAAAAATTGCAGTATCATTGATTACTGCAATTTTTTTGTTTACACTACTAAACAGAGATACCAAAAACCATCATACAGTCTGATCTTAAAAAAAGACTTGCAATCTAAACCATTATGAATTAAAAACACTCATGAACTTTTTAAATAAAAACTATACTAAAGAATGCTTAACCCTGGCACTTCCAGTTATGCTGACGCAGGTAGGACAGGTTTCGGTAAACCTGTTTGATAATATCATTGTCGGGCAATTGCTGGGCGCTGATGCACTGGCTTCCGTTTCATTGGGAAACGCAGTATTTTTCTCCATGTTTGTGCTTGCCCTGGGATTTTCTTTGGCCATCCCGCCTCTGGTATCTGAAGCGCACTCCAAGCATGACCACGCTACGATCAACTCGGTGTTCAGCCACGGATTTGTTATAAATCTAACCGTAGGAATTCTGCTTATGGGAGTATTGCTGTTGGGAATGCCCCTACTCTATCATTCGGGGCAGCCGGAAAAGATCATTCCGGGTACAGTGGACTTCCTTACGATTATGGCCATCAGCATCGTTCCTTTTATGGCGTTTCAGACGTTAAGGGAGGTATCTGAAGGATTGTCGTACACGATAGGCGTAACTAAGGCAACCATTATTGCCAACATCATCAATATTGTGCTGAACTATATTTTTATCAAAGGGCTTTTCGGACTTCCGCCAATGGGTGTACGGGGATCAGCGCTGGCCGGGCTGATCGCCAGGATTTTCATGGTGGTTTTCCTGTATATCGTACTTCTGAAAGAAAAGAAAACGCAGCGGTATATCAAAGATTTCACGCTGAAACTCGAAGTCTTTTCTAAAAAGATGTTTGACAGGATGGTGAGACTGGGGCTTCCTACTGCCATGCAGATGTTCTTTGAGGTAACGGCTTTTGCCGGAGCAGCCTTCATCTGCGGACTGATTTCCGCACATGATATTGCTTCCCACCAGATTGCCCTGAGCATGGCTTCTTTTACCTTTAATTTATGCGTTGGGTTCAGTGTCGCCTCTACCGTCATGATCGGTAGAAAACTTGGCGAACAGAATTATGTAGAACTAAGAAAAGTAGGCATTAATAACCTGAAAATCGCTTTTATTTTCATGTGTGTCTGCGGGATCACTTTTATTCTCGGACGGCACATTCTGCCGACCTTTTTTACAAAAAGCGAGGAAGTGGAAGTAATTACGTTGGCGTCCAAACTGATGATCATCGCAGCCCTGTTCCAGCTTTCAGACGGTATCCAGGTGACTGCACTGGGCTCATTGCGGGGCATTCAGGATGTTAAAATCCCGTCTATCTATACGTTCATTGCCTACTGGGTCATTACGGTTCCGCTCGGTTATTTTCTTTGTGTCACACTAGATATGGGAGCCTTCGGAATGTGGATCGCTCTGGGACTGGGCCTGACAATTTCTGCGGTGATGCTGGTAAAACGGTTCCTGAATATGTCTGAAAAGAAAATCAGGCAGGCGGAAGGAATTTAGATTTTGGATTCTAAATTTTGAATTCTAGATTTGAGAATATATAACTAGGCGGTCTTCGGACTGCCTTTTTTAATAGGATGCATCAGTGTTGAGAAGGGACATTCTATTTGAAATCAATGGATCTCAGATTCACCATATGATCCGGCTGCTGCATGAAAATCTTATAGAATGACAAAAATGTCGGACCGTCATCAGCCTAGCCCCGATTGAACGGCATGTCTGAGCTCTTTCACCTGTTTTGCGGCGGCTTTGCCGCCGCAAAACAGGTGAAAAGCGAGTAGTGAAAGCGGGAATCAGCTCCTGAAAATCTACAAGCAGGCTAAGAACTGTAATTTATCCGATTCTCTTCCCTAAAATGACCAGTGTACGCTCTACTCCATCCAGTACCGCCACATCCGGAAATACGCCCCAGTCCTCAAACCCGAAATGCCTGAAAAGCTTTAAACTGGGTTCGTTATGCAGGAAAATAAATCCCAGCAGCGTCTTCACCCCAAATTTCCCTGCTTTATCAATGCAATACCGAAGTATTTGCTTTCCATATCCTTTCCCGCGGCAGTTTTCATCCATATAGATGCTTACTTCCACAGTCCCGCTGTATGCCGGACGGCCATAAAATGAAGAAAAGCTGACCCAACCCAGCATATTATTTTCCGCATCTTCCACAATCCAGAGCGGCCGTGTTTCTGTATTATGCTCATGAAACCACTGCACCCTGCTCTCTACCGATACAGGTTCCCTATCAGCCGTAACCATTCTGGAAGCGATGGTAGAATTATAGATCTCAACAATTTTCGGCAAGTCACCAGGAACGGCATTCCTGTACATTAGTTCATTCATAAAGAGCAATAGTTTGATGCAAAGATAAGAGAAGATTTTATTTTTCCCCAGCTTCCTTTTCAGCATTGCTGTTATCCTGAATCTCTTTTAAGGCCCTGTTCAGGCTCCTTACGGTGATCCCCAGGTAAGCCGCCATATCTTCTTTGGAAATTTCCATTTCACGGGATTTCAAATCAAGCAGCTGGCTAAGCGTGTGTTCTGTGGTGTGGAGCTGCTGATAAGACGCTCTGCTTGATGTATTGACGATACGTTCGGCAAAAACATCCAGCAGAAAATGATTCAGCGTCAGATCCTTTTTCAGCAAAGTCTGGAAATACGGTATCGACATAGCGTAGACGGAAACCTCGGTCATAGCCTCGATACTGCATAGGCAGGAAACATTTTTAATGACCTCGATTTCACCGATGATTTCACCTTTTCCTAAAAACTCAACAATATATTCCTTATCATTTTCTTCAACAAAATAGCATTTGGTAATCCCGCTCTTTATAAGCATAATCTTTGTGGATTCCTGGTGCTGGGTGAGGATTCTGTCCCCTTTGTCGTAAGACCTCAGCGTAATATGTTCCTTATGAGCCTGATTCTGATACAGCCCTTCCATATAATCTAAAAACGGTTGATTGGTTCGCAGCATATACTTGTCGGGACAAATGTCCTTTTCTGATTTGTTTTTTATTCTGAATTTTATGCCCGAAAAATACAAAATCTAAGTTTAACATATTATGAATTCTATCAATACCATCGCTTTTGATGCAGATGATACACTCTGGGTCAATGAGCCTTATTTTCAGGAAGCCGAAATTGCGTTCTGCGAACTTCTTGAAGAATACCTTCCTCACGATACCGTTTCTAAAGAACTGCTGGACACTGAAATCAGGAATCTTCACCTGTATGGATATGGGGTGAAAGGATTTATGCTGTCTATGGTGGAAACAGCGACCAGGATTTCAAAAGGAGCCGCTCCATTGTCGATGATAGATAAAATTATCGCCATTGGACACGACCTGCTGCAGAAACCTGTAGAACTTCTGGACGGAGTAGCTGAAACGCTGGACCAGCTGAAAGGGAAATACAGGCTGGTGGTAGCCACGAAGGGTGACCTGCTGGATCAGGAACGGAAGCTGAAAAAATCGGGATTGCAAAACTATTTCCACCATATTGAAATTATGAGTGATAAAAGAAATACAGACTACCAGAAGCTGATCAGGCATCTGGACTGCCGCCCGGAAAATTTTCTTATGATCGGGAATTCAATCAAGTCAGACATCCTTCCTGTCCTGGAAAATGGAGGATATGCAGCCCATATTCCCTATCATATCACCTGGGCACACGAGCATCATGAGCATAAGCCTGAATCGGAGCGATTTATGGAATTTAAAAACATCCGGGAGGTTTTGGAATGTCTTTAACCCTAATGTATGAGCCGCTTAATCTAATGTATGGGAAGAATCTTATTTTATTAGATGAAAAGATGAATCAGTACAATAGGATCAAAATTGATCTTAAAGCTTATGTAAAACAAAAAACCGTTCATATGAACGGTTTTTTCTCTATTTCTTCAGGCATTTCTCCAAGAACTGATCCTGTTCCCAAAGCAGATGCAGGATATTTTCTTTGGCAGCATAACCATGCGCTTCTTTTGGTAACAACACCATTTTTACCGGTGCACCCAGGTTTTTGAGGGCCTGGAAATACCTTTCGGTCTGCAAAGTAAATGTTCCCGGGTTGTTGTCGGCATCCCCGTGAACCAGCAGTAAAGGTGTTTTCATTTTATCGGCATTCATAAACGGCGACATCGTATTATAAATTTCCGGCACATCCCAGTAATTCCTCTGCTCGCTCTGGAATCCGAATGGCGTCAGTGTCCTGTTGTAGGCACCGCTTCTGGCAATTCCGCAGGCAAAAAGTTTGGAATGCGTCAGAAGGTTAGCGGTCATGAACGCACCATAAGAATGGCCTCCCACGGCAACTTTTTTACGGTCGATGTACCCTAACTGGTCTACCGCGTCAATTGCAGCTTGGGCATTGGCTACCAGCTGTGGAATGAATGTATCATTCGGCTCTGCCTTTCCTTCCCCGATGATCGGGAACGCAGCATCATCCAGGACTGCATATCCTTTTGTAGTCCAGTACACGAAAGATCCGTAATACGGGAATGTGAAGTCATTGGGGTTCTGGGTATTCTGTCCCGCCGTGTTTTTATCTTTATATTCGGTAGGATATGCCCAGATCAGCAGCGGAAGTTTTTCTGTTTTCGCTTTTCTGTCATAGTTGGCAGGAAGGTAAAGCGTCCCTGTTAGCGTCACGCCGTCATTTCTTTTATAGGTAATTACCTCTTTATACACATCTTTAATGCTTTCAAAAGGATTGGCAAATGCCGTTACAGCTGATGCTTTTCCGGACTTAATGTTTTTCCTGAAATAATTCGGATACTGGCTGGCTGACTGCTGGATCGTCAGGATTTCCCCTTTCGATGGATTCAGGATGTCTATGATCTCTTCCTTGGCATTTTTGATATTCGAGGTATACAGCCTTTTCTTTTTCAGGCTGTTCATGTCCATTTCATCGATGAACGGATGCTGGCCGTCTTTAGTGAACCCCGCACCGATCAGATATGATTTTCCGCCTTTCATATCCACAACATATCTCCCGTACTGGTTCTTCGTGGTATTGAAATTTCCCGGGTCGCTGTATACATCCTGATAATTGCGGTCATCGATAACTTTTGACTGACCATTGTTCAGATCTATCAGGTAGGATTTTGTATTTCTGGTATCATACCAACCTTCGGAAACAATTGCGTAATGATCGTTCGTCCAGCTTACATCTTCATATCGCTGCCTGGTTTTGAAAAATGATTTTGGGGCCGTATTGAATGGTGCCTCCCAGGTGAAAATCTCGTCCCTGAAATCCGCACTCTTAGACTGGTCGCCACCGTCAAGGGCTTCAGTATACACCAGGGTGGCAGGCATGTCGCTTCTCCATCCCATATCCCTTTTTCCGGTTCTTACGGAGGAGAATCCTTTCGGCATGATTTCATTCAGCGGGATTTCGTTCACAACCTTTACGGCATTTCCATTCAGATCATAGACTGTTGTGGTCATCGGGAAACGGCTTAAAGGCACAATATAGGAAAACGGTTTTTTAATGGTGGTGGCCATCAGGTAATTCCCGTCCGGCGAATAGCTCAGTCCGGTATACATATCCTGATCTTTGATTTTTTTCGTATTTCCGTTGAGATCCACATTGTAAATCTCGGAAGCTGTCAGGATTTCAAAATTTTTCTCATCCTGCGGGTTTTTTAGAAGATCCTGGTAGGTTCTGTTCTGGGAAACTTTACCATCGGAAGTAGAAACTATCGGGCCTGTCGGAAGATCCTTGCTTGCATCTATCAGAGCGGGTCTATTTTGCGGAAGCATTTTGATCAACAGGTTCTGGGAGTCTTTATTCCATACATACGGGCTCCCCAGGTTGGCATTCAGGTTATCGGAAGTGATTTTTTTTGCTGTTGCCGTTTCCAGATCTACAATCCAGAGTTCCACTCCTTTGGCTGTGGTATTTGTAAATGCCATCTTCTTTTCATCCGGTGAGAACGAAGTATAGGTGATCTTCGGATTGGATGGCAGATTTTTAACCTGGATTTCCGTTTTATCATTCAGTTTTCTAACTTTCAGATTGTTGGCATAGCTGGCTGTACTTGAAATATTGGTTACCGGGTTGATCCTTAATCCGCCGAGCTTCATTTCCTGCTGGCTAAGGTCTTCCAGTGTTTTGTAAGTCGGGCGGTAGGTGAAAACAATCCAGTCTTTTTTACTGTTCATCAGCACGCTTGGCGGGCGTTCATAATCGGCAAGTTTCAGGATTTCTGCCGAAGGTTTCTGGTAAGTGATACTTTCCTGGGCATCATAAAAGTTAAGGAAAGCCAGAAGGCAGATGGTTAATTTTATTTTCATTACGATCTTCTTTTGCAACGAATTTAATGAATTTTATGGCGAACAGCA
This sequence comes from Chryseobacterium camelliae, assembly GCF_030818575.1. Classification (NCBI taxonomy): domain Bacteria; kingdom Pseudomonadati; phylum Bacteroidota; class Flavobacteriia; order Flavobacteriales; family Weeksellaceae; genus Chryseobacterium; species Chryseobacterium camelliae. The sequence continues at coordinate 1,247,273 of NZ_JAUTAL010000001.1, read as the reverse complement.
ATAGAGGAGATGAGATTCAGCAGATATAAAGACGATGCGAAAAACTGTGATCTATTGGCAGTGAAACAAAAGATGGTTTTAATTTGAATCGGGATCCCGAAAGATGTTTCTTTCATTTTAATACAAAGAGTTTGTGAAACGAGCATATGATCAGAGCAAACCAGGCAACCAACCAGCTTCAAAATGATGGGAAGAAATACTCATGCTTCCAGCCTTAATCTGTCATTCTATAGAGCATAAAAAAACAGCAGGGAAAAACCCTGCTGCTTATATTTTAAAACGGATCACCAGTCACTGGCTCTTTTTCTTTTTTCAATCATATGATCTACTGAAAACTTACCGGCCCCGAATACCATCAGCATCAGATAGATGGAGAGGTAAACCAAGCTCATTTCCTGTTTTTCAAAAGGATCGGCTGAATGAACCACAAACCCTGCAATCAGCATCGTAAAGATCTGAAACCCTAAAGCAATCCTGGAAAACAGGCCCAGGATAAGCAGGATCGAGCAGACAAACTCAGCAAACACCGTAAGGCCCAGAGTAACCTGCGGCCCCATTCCCAGGAAGTTATAGAAATCTGTTTTGCCTTCAATAAGCATCTGGAGCTTGGGAAATCCGTGCGAGAGCATAGCAAAGCCGATAAATACCCTCACTGCCAATAAAATAATATCTTTTACAACTGAATTGGAGTTTGCCGTGTTTAAAGAGTTCATTAAGCTAAAATTTGATTAAAGATAGCGAAAAATCTTTTATTAGAACGGGATATCAGGCAGTTTAGTCTACCTGTAGCCGAAATTCTTCAGATCCCGGTCGTTTTTCCTCCAGTCTTTTTTCACTTTCACAAAAAGGTTCAGGTGGATCTTTTTATTAAAGAACTTTTCAAGGTCCAGTCGGGCTTCTGTTCCCACTTTCTTAATGGCTTCCCCTTTATGACCAATGATGATCCCCTTCTGAGTATCCCGTTCCACATAAATGATGGAATCGATGAAAATAATCCCCTCCTTTTCCTTGAACTGCTCAGTGACCACTTCTACGGAATAAGGAATCTCTTTTTCATAATTCAGCAGGATTTTCTCACGGATGGCTTCATTCACGAAGAATCTTTCCGGCTTGTCTGTATACTGGTCTTTATCATAATAAGGCGGGTTTTCAGGAAGCATGGATTTCAGCTTGGGAAGGATGATATCCGTGTTGAAAGCATTCAGTGCAGATATAGGAAGAATTTCCGCTTTTGGAATCCTGCTGTGCCATTCTTCAACCAGTTTTTCAAGACCCTCCTGATCAGTCTGATCCACTTTATTAAGCAGGAGCAGTACAGGTACAGGAATCTTGTTGAGTTTTTCAATCAGGAATTCTGAAGGCTCTGCTTTATCTGTAACATCAACGATAAATAAGAATACATCCGCATCCTGCAGGGAATCCTTTACAAAATCCATCATTTTTTCTTGAAGCCCGTATTTCGGGTCCAGTACTCCTGGTGTATCCGAAAATACGATCTGCAGATCCTCTTCATTATAAATTCCGAAAATCCTGTGTCTTGTGGTCTGAGCCTTCTGCGTAACAATCGCCAGTTTCTCCCCCATCAACTGGTTGAGCAAGGTAGATTTTCCGGCATTGGGCTTACCCACTATATTTACAAATCCTGCTTTGTGCATAAAAAATTATATTGTGAGCTGCAAAGTTAAGAAAAACAAAATTGGTCTCCTGAAATTAAGTCCGGTTTTACCGGGTAAAAACTAAAGGCAGTTCGATTTCATAAATTCCAGGCTTCCTGCGGCAAGCTCATCCGCATCATATGGAGATGTTTGCCATAAGGAAACCATCTGCTGCATTCCGGGAACGGATGATGAAAAATTTTCGAGCACCAGGTTTCCTTTAAAATCAATGGCTTTCAGTGCGCTGAACAATTCATCCCAGTTGACGGTGCCTTCCCCCAGCATTCCGCGATGTGATTCTGTCATATGGATATGCTTCAGCTTATCCCCTGCTTTCATGATGGGATCATAAAAATTATTCTCCTCAATATTCATATGAAATGTATCAAGGTGCACAAAGAGGTTGTCTTTTCCTGCAGCATTGATCAGATCAAGGACATTCTGCGCAGTGTTGCAGACATAGCTCTCATACCGGTTAATGGGTTCAATGGCGATTCCAACGCCTTTTTCCCGGGCATAATCTGCTGCGTGGCTCCAGACTTCCGTAATGATGCCAGCTTCCTGATCCGTCAATGGATTTCCGGAAAAAACACCGATGCCTCCATGCAGCACACCACCCAGCAGATCAGATTCGAGTGCCGCCGTAATATCGATGGCCCTTTTTATCAGTTGTTCAGCACGCTCAGGATAAAAAGCAATATGGGCTTCTTTGGGCAGGTTCAGGGAGCAGACCACATTTAAATGATGAGAGTCGAGCTGTTTTTTAACTTCAGCCGCATTGAAATCCATAGAAGGGGGAAGCAGGATTTCAATCAGGTCAAATCCTGCATGTGCCGTCTTTTCTATGGCGTATTTTCCTGCTTCAGGCGTCCAGACCGGTGTGATCCATGAGAGCAGCGAAGCCCCGAATTGTATGTCCATACTATTATTTTTTGGTTTATTTATCGATCAGCAAATTTGTTAAGTAGCCTATTCGCTTATTTGCTTTTTAGCTTATGCTCTAAAACACCCACCATTCTGTTCTTACACCCAGATACGTTCCGTATCTTTTAGCACCGGAATGTTGGAGAAAAGGCGAGTAAAGGGTTTTCATCGCTTCATCATTGTACCGGGAAAGCTCGGCGATCAGCCTGATGTGCGGTCTTGCCCAAACACTTCTTTCAGCAGTAGGAACAATAGTAGGAGCCAGCACAAGCTTCACCATGGAAGCCGGATCCTGGGTTCCGTTTTTCCGGACTCCATAATGAAGTTCAGACAGGATATGGAACCAGTTGTTGAAGTAGTACGTTGCCCTCACCCCTGTATTGAACTCGGATTTTTTATTAAAAATATCCCTTTTATAGTAGTCAACAGCCTTATCATTGCTGTCTGCTCCGCCTTTACTGGCGGTAAAAACAGCATATCCGTTCAATGACCACCGGTTTGAAATATTGAACAGCACATGTTCAACCGCGGTAAAGGAATAGGCTCCCTTATACGTTTGCGTCTGCGCATCCGGAGCTCCATAGGTCCTCCAAGTCTGGGTATTTCCGTTATCACCACCATTAGCTATTCCGGTTCCATACCGTACAGAGAACTGATTGAAGGATCCCGGAAGAGCTGTCTTTATTCCGGTATTAAGCTTCGCACCGATCACCCATCCGTTATCTGACGGATATTGTTCTACGGCATTTTTTCCTGTATTGTCCACATGGTGGAATTCTGCCAGCAGTTTCAGGCTGTTATTTTTAAACGGAAGGGTATGTTCCAGGACAAAAACTTCCCGTTGACGGTAGATCAGGTTTTTGGCTCCGCTGATGATATTGGTGTACGAGTACGGCGTTGAATTGCTCGATGCCGTATCAATCACTGCCGGGAAGAACATAGAAAATCTTGTGTTCTTATGTTTTACTCCCCAACCCGTCGCCGAATGGTCATCAAAATAGAAATAATCGGCAATATGGATGTCGTCATATCTCAGCCATCTTGAACCGGCCCATACATCCCAGTCACTTCCCATGATATTTCTGGCTTCTACGAAAGCTTCCGGTAAAGCGACGATCATTCCCTGGTTGGATTTGGTGTCCACATTTCCAAGAAATGTTCCTCCGGAATAAAAGCTAAGCCTGGCCTGCATGTCTATTTTGGTGCTTCGGGAACTGTCTCCTCCTGCTACCGGTGTAAAGTGGAAAGCAGGCAGGAAATCCACATAATCCCCCTGATCCATCCTTCCCCCCAGTGATCCCTGATTGTTCAGATTCAGCTGACGGCCTGTTTTCCCATCCGCATTGGGTGAATATCCGGCTCCTATTCTTCCTGTCGTTCCGAAAGAAAATTTCTTATTGGTAATGACAATCTGGGCATAGGCAACCTGGCTGATCAGCAATACAATAGCCAGGCAGCCTTTAAACATAATATGTTTCATCGGATTACTTCAGGGTTTTAGGACGGTAATATTTTAAAGCAAACAGAATGATAATAACGTAACAGATGATCGGCAGTAAATAAGCATGAGCTACATCAGTTTCTGCTATACGTCCCATAAGCGGCGGAAAGACAGCTCCTCCGAACATCGCCATTACCAGGAATGAGGAAGCCTGCTGAACTTTGCTGCCGAGTCTCTTTAGACCAAGGCTGAAGATAGTCGGATACATCACGCTCAGGAACAGGTTCAGCATAATAAGGCTGACAAACGATACCCATCCAAAGCTCTGCGAAATGATCAGGCACAGCACAATGTTGCAGGCCGTGAAAATCGCCAGCAGCTTATTGGGTGCAATATACCGCATCAGAAAAGTCCCGATAAACCTTCCGATCATCATCATAGCCATGCTTAAGGAAAAGTAATACGATGCCTGGGTCTCCTGAAGGTGCATTTTTTCTACACCGTAATTGATAAAGAAAGCCCAAGTACCTCCCTGTGCTGCAATATTGAAAAACTGTGCGATAACAGCCCAGATAAAATGCCTTTGTTTCCATAACGGAGCATCAGGATTGCTTTCTGGTACCCCGGCATCATTACCTGCGGCATGGTCCAGCAATTCAGCTTCTTCAGCGTGGGGATCTTTGAGGCTCGGTACTTTTATAAATGAAAAAGTAATGGCCAGGAAAAGGATAACAATCCCGATACACGTATACAGGCTTTTTACAGAATCCAATGAATGGTCATCACCTGCTCCTCCGAAAATGAACACTCCTCCTAAAAGCGGCCCGACAATAGCACCTAGACCATTGAAAGACTGTGCAAAATTAACCCTCTGGTCACTCGTTTTTTCATTCCCCAGGGCAGCGACAAAAGGATGGGCAACCGTTTCAAGGGTAGCCATTCCCAAAGCCAAAATAAACAGGGCTATTCTGAAGAAATCGAATGAAGCATGGTTGGCTGCAGGAACAAACAGGAAACATCCGCCGGCGAACAGCACCAGTCCCAAAATAACGCCCATTTTATATCCGAATCTTTTCATGAAATATCCTGCCGGAATCCCCATCAGGGCATAAGCACCGAATATGGACAGCTGCACCAGCCCGGACTTTGACTTGGAAATATGAAGGACATTCTGGAAGTGTTTGTTCAGGACATCCCCCATGGTAAGGGCAATGGCCCAGAAAAAGAAGAGTGAGGTAACGAATGCCAGTACGATCACATATTTTTTTTCGGTAAATTTAGCTGAGTTCATAAGATGATCCGTTAGGTTAATAGGATGTTTGATGCCTTAAACTTCTGAAATTCTTCAACGTCATAATCCGGACAAGCGCCCGGCTTTGACGTTATGAATGCGCCTAATGCAGTTGCTTCGTTCATAATCTCTTCGGGGCCCGCATTCAGGATTCTTTTGGATATGAAGCCCGCCAGGAAAGCGTCACCGCTTCCCACAGTATCTGCAATAGTTACGGGAACGGCCGGAAAGCCGTAATTTCTGTTGCCTTTAAAATACCTTGCGCCTTTGCTTCCTTTGGTAAGGATAATTTCCTGGATATTGAAATGTTCCTGCAGGTATGATGCGCTTTCATCCTCACTTTCAAATTCCTCGCTGAGGAACTGCATGATTTTCCTCATCTCCGCTTTGTTCATTTTAACGATATCGGCACGGTGCAAAAGTTCTTTAACAACTGTAATATCAATGAAAGGCGGCCTGAAATTCACATCAAAAATCTTAAGTTTTGCATGCTCAAGAAGTTGGAATAATGTATTCCTTGTTTTTTCATTTCTGGCCGAAAGGCTCCCGAAGACGAAAGCTCCCGCTTCCGACACCAGTTTTTTATGCTCAGGAAGGAAATCAATATAATCCCAGGCTACATGATTCACGATTTCATAGCTGGCTTCATTATGATCGTCTATACTGGCAATTACGGTACTTGTTGGATGCTGGGTATCTTTCTGGATAAAGTCTGTGGTCATTTCCCAGCCGCTGATCTGTTTCAGCAGCTTTTCGCCGAGTTCATCGTTGCCTACCCTGCTGAGCACTGTTGCATCAATTCCCTTTTTATAGATATTGTATGCTGCATTAAAAGGGGCGCCTCCAGCACGTGATCCCTGAGGAAAGATATCCCAGAGCACTTCTCCGAAGCAAACGACGTAAGGTTTTTGTTCAATCATAGGTTAAACGTTTAAGTTAAATAGTAAAAAATTTTATCGTACAGATTTTTTATGAATTAAGCGGGCTTGAAAAATCATGCTTTGCTGTAAAGATTGACCTCCGATCTGTTCATCCAGCAACTGAACTGCTGCTTTGGCCATTTCGTTCAGCGGCTGCTGAATATAATCTATCTCCACAGGGAAAAGTGAATAGGCATCTGTTTCGTCAAAGGCAATGACGGAAACATCCTCCGGAACACTGATATTATTTTTTATAAAATAGCCCAGTCCTGCCACAGCAAGCTTGTTACTGGAAAAATATACGGCCTTCCTGTTACTGCTGTTCTGAAAATACCGGTCAAGACCCTGATGTACTTCTCCGGCAATATTGTCTAATCCCACGAGGATTTCCTGTAGCTCCACACCATTCTTGGTGCTCTGCTGCTCGAATCCCTGCTGTCTGTCAAGCAGATGGGGCAGTCGGGTATCATATCCTACATAAGCGATATCCTTAAATTTTTTTCCGGCAAGGAAACTGCAGACCTGTTTTGAAACCTCGTCATTGTTGATCCTGACTCCTGCTACTTCAGTATCCTTAAGATAGCGGTCGACTGTAACTACAGGGAACTGATCATTCACCAGTTTCTGCACCGTCTCATCCGAATCCATTACCGGTGCGATGATCATCCCATCCACCTGCTGTTCTGAAAAAAGTTCTGTCAGTTTTTTAAATTTACTCGGATTTTCATCTGAGCTGCCAATCAGGAGCGTATAGCCGAGTTTCATGGCTTCATCTTCGATACACCGGGCCATTCCGGAATAAAAGTCATTGGAAATATCTGCTACTATGAGTCCGATAAGCTTGCTCTTGCTGGTTTTCAGACCTCTGGCCATTTTATTGGGAATATAGTTAATCGTTTCAGCAATTTCTAAAATTTTTTCCCGGGTAGCCTCCCCTATTCTGCTTCCTTCTTTTTTGTTCAGGACATAGGAAACCGTTGCCACAGAAACACCGGCCAATTTTGCTATGTCTTTAATCGAAGCTCTTTTCATTGTAGGAAGTCAAGTGTGCAAAAATATTTCATAAATTGGTAACAAAACAATACACCGTTTTTTTTGCCAATTCATAAAATAAATGTATTTTCGCAACTTTTTACTTCCAACGCCCAATCACATATAAACAACTGATTAATAAGTATTTAAAAAGGGAAAATTTTAAAAATTCAGACATCTGTGCACAGGCTTTACAGTCCGATTGCTGTCTGGATATTATATTTAGGTTAAACGTTTATGCAAATATTTTTAACAATCCTGCGATTTTGTTCAAAACCACCTGTAAGATTGCTAATTATTCCTTGATAAAACTCTATTTTTAACCTAAAAATTAATAATGGATATCGAAGAAATTCTAGACAGGATCTATAGTCTTCCCCAAGCCTCTAAAATCCGCCTGAAACAGGCTGTTACCGAAGTTTCGTATCCCAAAAATTTCATACTGATGGAAGGAAGTAAAGTTATTCCTTACGTCTATTTTATCAAGAAAGGAATGGTGCGGGCCTACGCTGCTGCAGAAGACAGGGATATCACATTCTGGTTCGGTAAAGAGGGAGAGCCTGTGGTATCGATGAAAAGCTATGTTGAAAAACGACCGGGATATGAATATATTGAACTGCTTGAAGACTGCATTTTATACCGGATAGAAACGGAAAGCCTGACAGATTTATATCAGGAAGATATCCATATTGCCAACTGGGGCAGAAGATTTGCCGAAAAAGAGCTGGTAAAAACCGAAGAGCTGATCATTTCCAGACAGTTTAAAACCGCTGCCGAATGCTACAGGGATCTGATACGGGATAAGCCGGACCTGTTGCAGCGTGTTCAGCTCGGACATATTGCGTCGTATCTCGGGATCACGCAGGTAACGCTGAGCAGGATCAGGGCGGAGATGAAGTGAGGGGTTTGAGGGTTGGAGAGTGAAGAGGATTAGGGTTGAGGAGTGTTGTAGGTGGTAAGGTAAATGAATAGGATGATTTTTTAACAATTGTAAAATAGTGTTGCCGTTTAAATCCTGAACTTTGCCTTAAAATTTAGCAATATGAACTGGTTGATCTTAGTAATCGCAGGATTGTTTGAAGTGGCTTTTGCTTCCTGCCTGGCCAAAGTAAGGGAAACTTCCGGAAATGAAATGTATTATTGGTTTACAGGATTTCTGGTCTCATTGACGATCAGTATGCTGCTGCTGATCAAAGCTACCCATACCCTGCCTATCGGTACGGCTTATGCAGTATGGACCGGAATCGGAGCGGTGGGAACCGTTCTTATGGGGATTTTCTTTTTTAAAGATCCGGTAAGTTTCTGGAGGATATTTTTCATCATCACTCTGATTGGTTCAGTAATCGGATTAAAGGCCGTTTCCCATTAAGTACCAAAACAAACTTTTTTCACTATATTTGGAAAAAATCCTCTTATGAAAAAAGCTTTATTTTTGATTGTGATGGGCATATTATCACAAGCCCAGACTCCCGATCTTATTTCTACCAATTGGTATATTTCAGGCATTACATTAAACAACCAATCTATCAGCACTCCCGTAATGGACATTCCTTTAGGCATGTCTTCATTCATGGCAAGCAACACGTCTAACAACTATATCTTCACTTCAAAGTACTTCAATTCCGCACCGGTATCCATTACTTTTATTGCCGGAACCAATACCTTTTCCAAAAACGGTTCAGGCTGCACACTGGCCTATTACACGGGAACTAATCAGGTAGCTGTAAACAGTTACGACCAGAAGAACTGTGATATGTTTGAAAATACGCCTGCCGGAACCATTTATTCTTATCAGCTCGTACCGAATGGAACCGGAAAAACGCTTATCATTACGGCTCCTTCAGGAAACAAGATTTCCTACAACAGTTTTATTTTGGGAACAGCGGACATCAAAACGCAGAAAAAAACATTCAAAGCCTATCCAAATCCCGTACACGAGAGCCTGACCTTAGAAGGCATTAAAAAGACTCTTAGCATAAAGATTTACGATGCTTCAGGAAAACTGGTTTCTGAATCCAGAAGTACGGGTGAAAAAATAAAATTAGACACAGGATATTTGCCGAAAGGACAGTATATCATTGCCATAGATACGTATGAAACGTATGCTTTTATCAAAGAATAAAATACAACCGGTTAAAAATGAAAAACGTCTTCAGTAGGAAGACGTTTTGTTTTTGCTTTTATATACTACAGGGAGAATTTCGTTGTGCCTCAAGCCATATTTCCTGATTTCTTCCTCTGAGAACTGCCGGGAATAATAATTGGGTTCTGCCTGGAATCCTGCTTTCCTAAGCCGGTCAAAATAATCCATCCCATACCAGCGTACATGGTCGTATTGGCCAAAGTGTTTCTGGCGTTCTTTAGGATCTGTAATCGTGAAATCCTCATAGGTCTCCTCCAGGTTGTTTTTCATAGGAACCTGAAAGATTCCCCATCCGCCGGGACGCATCACCCGGTAAAGTTCACTCATGGCTTTGGCATCATCCTGAATATGCTCCAATACGTGATTGCAGAAAATGATATCAAAACTCTCATCTTCAAAGGGAAGATCAAGGATATCAGCTTTCACATCTACAATGGGCGAATAAAGGTCTGCTGAAATGTAGTTCAGATTGCGCATTCTTTTGAACTTCCTGAGAAATTCCTGTTCAGGTGCTATGTGGAGTACTTTATGGTTCTTAATGAAAAAATCGGTTTCATTCTGAAGGTACAGCCACATCTGCCTGTGCCTTTCGAGGCTCAGGGTACCTGGAGAAAGGGCATTTTCCCTTTGCTTTCCGTATCCGTAAGGCAGGAATTTCCGGTAAGATCTACCGTCAATAGGATCATAAAATTCATCTCCCTGGAAAAGGCGGTAAATCACAGGCCTTGCCCAGATACTCATTTTGATGAGCATCGGACGGGGAATTTTATTCAGCAGCAGCCTGGTTAACTTTTTCATTAAAAATCCAATTGAAAAGGCTTTTCCTCATCGCTTTCGATTCCCAAAGCCTCATAAATATATTTAAATGTAGACAGCAATACAGGCTTACCATTGATGACAGCCACATCATGTTCAAAATGGGCGGAAGTCTGATTATCCAGTGTGGTTACGGTCCATCCGTCATTGTGGAACTTCACTTTTTCCGTTCCCAAATTAATCATGGGTTCAATGGCAATGGCAAGTCCGTCTTTGATGACTTTCCCGCTCCCTTGTCTCCCATAATTTGGAACCTGTGGGTCTTCATGCATCTTTCTGCCTAGTCCGTGGCCTACGAGTTCTCTTACCACTCCGTATCCATGTCCCTCACAATAAGACTGGATCGCATGGGAGATGTCTCCGATTCTTTTTCCTCGGACACACTGCTCAATACCTTTATACAGGGATTCTTTGGTTACCTGAAGGAGTTTTTTCACCTCAGGTTTCACTTCACCGATTTCAAAGGTATAGGCATGATCTCCTACAAAACCATTGAGTACTGCTCCACAGTCTACAGAGAGAACATCTCCTTCTTTTACCACTTCCTTATTGGGAAACCCGTGCACTACCTGTTCATTCGGGGAAATGCACAGTGAATTGGGAAAACCTCCGTATCCCAGGAATGCAGGTTCGCCACCGTTATCTTTAATAAATTCGTATGCTAATTTATCCAAATGCAGCGTGGTGATCCCGGGTTTTATTTCTTTAGCCAGCATACCCAGCGTTCGGGATACCAGATGGGCACTCTGCTTCATCAGACGAAGCTCATCTATTGTTTTTAAATGAATCATAAATAATGTAACAATTTATAAATCCAGCAGTGTAACAATAACCAATTAAAAATTTGATGTACTGCTACACTGATAGATGATCAGGTTATTCTTACCAGAACAATCCTTTTTTCTTTTCTTTTTTTAGTTTGGAATATGCCAGGACTTCCTTTCCTTCCACACGGAATTCTATTCTTTCCTGAATGATGTTGTAGATCTCTCCCCATCCCGGGAAACCGCCCAGGTTCCTGTCATCAATAAACCAATCGGCATCCAGTTTTCTGGACTGGGTCTCACAATCGAATACTTCTCCTTCAAAACTTGAGTTCACTGCATAAAATTCAATGCCGTTTTTTCTGCAGAATTCTACAGCTTCATCAAGGGTTTTTCCGTGCCTGTAGGTCCAGAGGATCAGGCGGTACCCTTCAGACTGTAATCTTTTTAATGTTTCAAAAGCGAAGATTTTCGGCTTGCCGATAGCGGGATAGGCATCATCAACAATGGTTCCGTCAAAGTCTACGGCGATTTTCTTATTGTTCATCATTTCGATTATGATTTAGATGGGCAAAGATACAAAAAAAGAGTGCCATGTATATGCAGGCACTCTCAGTTTTATTGTTAACCGGTTTTGGAATTAACTTTTCACCCAGCTGAACTGGAACTGAAGATCCGGAGTAGATACTCTATCGGTGATCTTCTGCAGCCTTCCCGGAAGTTTCATCAGGTATTCCTGTGCTTTTTCAGCTTTTTCTGTTAAACCTTTGATGTGTTCAATTTTCCATTCATCCAGCAGGTCTTTCAGAATGTTGATGTAATCCTGTCCCGTATACACCATGCAACGCTGTGCCGCATCAGAAAAATGCCCCCACAGCTCTCCGGCCTTTTGTCCCGACTGCCTCATCAGGTGAGCCGGCATAACGATTTTCTTACGCATCATATCTTCAAAGGCAAGAATCATTTCAGATGGATCTATCTCAAGGATTTTCTCCACAAAATGCTTGTAGGCTTTAGCATGTCTTGCTTCGTCAGCAGCAATTACACCGCACATTTTAGCGAGTTTTCCGTTTCCGGACTGTTTTGCAAGGGTTCCTACCCTTCTGTGCGAAATATTGGTAGCAGTCTCCTGAAAGCTTGTGTAAACAAAATTCCTATACGGATCCATGCTTGTACCGAGATCGAAACCGTCGTTGATGAGGTATTGTGTGGTAATCTCCACCTCTCTCATGTTTACCCTTCCGCACAGGTACAGGTATTTATTTAGTAAATCTCCGTGTCTGTTTTCTTCAGCTGTCCATGCTCTTACCCAATTTACCCAGCCTACCTGTTCTTCCTGGTTTACCCCGTCTACACCCATCAGCCAGGATTCGTAGGAAGGCAATGCCTCTTCGGTAATACAGTCACCGATTAGGGTTACAAAAAGGTCATAGGGCATTTCCCGGGCAAAAGTCTGTATTTCCTCCAGGTCATATCTGAAATCTTCGCTTGCCGGATCCGGAAGCATATCAGAGGGCTGCCAGATTTTTTCAATCGGCGTTAAAAATTTTTCAAGAAAAGATCCCACTTCCTTTTCCAAAATCCCCATTACTTCTTTCCTTACGAGCTGCTGATACATTATTACTATTTAGAATTAATTGACAAAGATATAACTTATTATTGTAAGCATAACAAGCATTGCTGTGATATTCATCATAAAAAAATACCGTTATGACTTAAATAACGGTATTTTTACAATTATATTGTTATTCTAACTTACTAATATGTCTCCTGTCATTACAGCAGGAATCTCTACCCCCATAACTTTCAGGATCGTAGGTGCCACATCTCCCAGTTTACCCGGTTTCAGGTTCCATGTATGATCCTTATCCATCACGATGAAAGGAACCAGGTTGGTGGAGTGCTGGGTATTTGGTGTTCCGTCCGGGTTGATCATTACATCAGAATTCCCGTGATCGGCAAGAATGAAAACGGCATATCCGTGCTCATAAGCGGCTGTAGCCACTTTTCCGATGCACTCATCTACGGTTTCCGCGGCTTTTACAGCTGCTGAGAAAACACCGGTGTGCCCCACCATATCCGTATTGGCAAAATTCAGGCAGATGAAATCAGCCGTTTCATGCTCAATTTCAGGAATGATAGCGTTCGTAATATCGTATGCGGACATTTCAGGTTTAAGGTCATAAGTAGGCACATCCTTCGGGCTTGGGCAAAGCAGCCTGCGTTCGCCTTCAAACTCTTCCTCACGGCCACCGGAAAAGAAAAAGGTTACGTGCGGATATTTTTCAGTCTCGGCAATACGGATCTGGCTTTTCCCGTTTCTTTCCAGCACTTCTCCCATCGTCTCTTTCAACACTTCCTCATCAAATACCACATGAACATCTTTGAAAGTCTTGTCGTAGTTGGTTAAAGTCACATAGTATAGAGGCAGTTTCCTCATGAAATACTCCGGAAAATCCTGCTGGGTAAGTACTTCGGTGATTTCTCGGCCACGGTCTGTACGGAAGTTGAAACAGATCACCACATCATTGTCATCAATTTTAGCCATCGGCACAACATTACCTACAGGCGTTGTTTTGGTGAGGATGATCGGCTTTAAGAATTCATCGGTTACATTTTCCTGATAAGAAGCCTTGATAGCTGCAACAGCATCGGTAGTCTGAAGTCCAACACCTTCTACCAGCGCATCATAAGCAAGCTTAACACGCTCCCATCTCTTATCACGGTCCATTGCATAATATCTTCCGACTACGGTGGCCAGTCTTCCGACAGTAGTTTCCATATGTTTTTCCAGGTCCTGGATAAACCCGACCGCAGAATGCGGATCACAGTCCCTGCCGTCTGTAAAGGCATGAACATAAACATTTTCTTTAAAACCAAAGGCTTTTGCTGCGGTAAGCAATCCTTTTAAGTGGTTGATATGTGAATGTACACCTCCGTCGGAAACCAAACCGATGAAGTGCACCTTTTTATTTTCTCTCAGTGCATATTCAAAAGCATCCTGAATGACTTTTTCCTGTCCTAAAGTACCGTTTTCCACGGCCATATTGAGCTTTACGAGATTCTGGTAGACCACTCTTCCGGCTCCCAGGTTCATATGACCTACTTCAGAATTTCCCATCTGCCCGGCAGGCAGTCCTACAGCAAGACCGCTCGCCTCAAGGGTTGTATGCGGAAATCTCTGATAGCAGCTGTCTATGAATGGTGTATTGGCTTTATCCAGAGCTGAAACATCAGGGTTGGTGCCCAGCCCCCATCCGTCAAGGATGGCTAATATTGCTTTTTTCGACATTTTGTATAAACTTTATATGACAAATTTATTCAATTTTAGATGAATTCAAGAATCAGGCGTTCTTAAATTTTGATTAAATCCTTTTATCCGGCTCCAACTGATCTGATATTTCTTTTATCTCTGTACATAATATCCTATCTGATTGATGTATACAGGTACTGGTGATAGCATTCATTATACTCCATATGAAGCTTATTGAGATCCTACAACAACATCACAGGATTCGGATTTCATGATAACCATATTACATTCAAATTTGCATAAAAAAAGATGGAAATACATTTCAGATTAAAAGCACTTAATGCAGAAGGCTTCAAAGCATTTTTCACAGGATCAGATTCTGAATTGGAAAAATCAGGAGCCAAAAGAATAATTATTGACTCGTGTCCCGGCTATCCGTGCCGTATCAGCCTGAAAGACCTTGAGCCGGGAGAAGAAGCTCTACTGATGCCTTACCTTCATCATGATGTGCATTCACCTTATCGTGCCAGCGGGCCTATATTTGTAGGAAAAAATGCTGAAACCGCAAATATGGCTGTCAATGAAATCCCACTGATGCTTCAGCACCGTCTGCTTTCAATACGGGGCTACACCAGTACAGGGATGATGAAGAATGCCTCCGTCGTCGAAGGAAAGACACTGAAAGATGAACTGATAAGGTTTTTTAAAAATAAAGAGATAACCTACATCCATATTCACAATGCCAGACAGGGCTGTTATCTGTGTCTTGCAGAAAGGGAAAATGATTGATGTATAATCAGGCCGCTTTACTTGGAAGTAAGATCATTACTTGATTTTAATCATGACAGAATGATTAAAAATGATTCAAGGCAATGTATTGGGAATAACATAATTCTGTTTTGAAGGTCGCTACGGAAGCTCATCAGTATTCGGATCCTATCTAAAAAAGCCTTTTGATAAAAACTTTTTTATACTTTTGCTTCATGGACTTACGAGATCAACTGAAAAACCTTTTTCCTGATCATGAAGAGCAGGAATTTGAAATGCCGGAAGAACAGTTCAGGCAGAAAGAACCACTGATATGCAAATTTGAGAAGAAAGGCAGGAACGGCAAACCCGTAACCCTGATTGAAGGATGGGAAGGCAGTGAGGAGGAACTTAAAAAAATTTCAAAGAAAATCAAGACCACGCTGGGAATCGGCGGTTCGGAAAAAGACGGAATTATCGTTATTCAGGGTGACAACCGTGATAAAATCATGGCTATCCTGAAAGATATGGGATACAAAACAAAAAGAGTCGGCGGATAATTTAAGGAACCTCCTTATAAACGCCTTACCAACAAATACACAATAAATATATGCTTAATAAACTGGCCGCTTCAGAACTTGTTCTGAACGATGACGGAAGTGTTTACCATCTTAATCTTCTCCCGGAAGACATTGCTGAAAAAATTATTCTTGTAGGAGATCCGGACCGGGTAGCCAAGGTTTCTGCCTACTTTGATTCTGTAGAAATCAGAAAAAATAAAAGGGAATTTTACACCCACACCCGGGACCCTGAGGGGCGAAAGGATTACAGTAATGTCCACCGGTATCGGAACAGAGAATATCGACATTGTAATGAACGAACTGGACGCTCTGGTGAACATCGATCTTAAACATAAAGAATTTAAGGCAGAACATTCTTCACTTCAGCTCTTCAGAATGGGAACATGCGGAAGCGTAAACCCTGAAGTACAGGTAGACAATATGCTGGTGACACAGAATGTTGTGGGGCTTGACGGGCTGATGCATTTTTATCAGGACTACCGTTTTGAAAACGAATTCTCAAAAAATTTCATGGACAAATTTCCGTATCCGAATATCAAACCGATGCTTTATTTCTCTGACTGGTCAGAAGAACTGGGGAATCTCTATCAAGATGCGGCATACCACGGAAATACCGCTACGTTCCCTGGATTTTATGCTCCGCAAGGAAGGCAGCTTCGTCTGAAGGCACTCGATAACCGCTTCCTGGAAACACTGAATGATCTCGGAGTTACCAATTTTGAAATGGAAACATCTGCGATTTATGCTTTATCCAAATTATTGGGCCATAAAGCCATTACCGTAAATAATGTCATAGCCAACAGGAGACGTGGCGAGTTTTCCGCCGATCATCATGCTTCTGAAAAGAGGCTGATTACCTGGGTACTGGACAGGATCATTCCATAAATAACCCATTACATAACAGTCTTGGCCGTTTAAGCTGAGCCAATGATGCCGATATTATATTAAATCATTCATTCTACAATGAATGATTTTTCGTTATCCCAATTAACCCAATATGCCAGGAGTTAAAGTAAGACTGTTTCCATAAATCCCGAACAGTAAATGCATTCATCATATTGTTCAATACATCGATTTTTTACAAGCTGACTGGTCAGATAAATATTTCACTACAGCATTAAAAATATTATGAAAATTTTAACAGACTACCCTGTTTTTAGGAACGGTTATTGTTTAATTTCTAATACAATACACAAATATATTTATTATGAACAATTCAGATTATAACAAAGCAGAGAACGCAGTAGAAAGAACGGAAAATTCTTTAAAAAACGCTGCAGACAACACAAAGTGGAAAGTTGAGGATTTAGCTGACAGAGCAAAGGATTATATCAACGAAAAAAGAGCTAATGACCAGGAAGCAAGCCAGGAAGACTGGTTCGATAAAGTAAAAAACAATGCTTCAGACGCATGGGACAATATTAAAGATAAAGCCAACGATGCCTGGGAAAAAACCAAAGATGCCGCAGAAGATGTAAAGGCAGAATGGAACAAAAAAACCAATTAATTTCAGTTTTATAAATATTTTCAAAAAAAACGGAGCCTTTTTATAAGAGGCTCCGTTTTTTATTATGCTGTAAACACAAAATATTGCTACATTTGTAGCTAAATAAACATTAGAAAATATGTCATACGGTTTACTTAAAGGCAAAAAAGGAATTATTTTCGGAGCTCTTAATGAACAGTCTATCGCATGGAAAGTTGCAGAGAGATGCCATGAGGGAGGGTGCAGAATTTATTTTATCCAACGCACCTATCGCCATGAGAATGGGAGAATTGAATGCTCTGGCAGAAAAAACAGGTTCGGATGTTATCGGAGCTGATGCAACTTCTGTGGAAGATCTGGAAAAACTTTTTGATGCTGCAGTTGCCAAATTCGGTAAAATCGATTTTATCCTCCACTCTATAGGAATGTCCGTGAACGTAAGAAAGGGCAAACATTATACTGAAATGAATTACGATTGGTTAGAAAAAGGCTGGGACGTTTCAGCGGTTTCTTTCCATAAGGTAATGCGTGTGGCATGGGAGAAAGACTGTATGAATGAATGGGGAAGCATCCTGGCATTAAGCTATATCGCTGCCCAGAGAACATTCCCGGATTATAATGATATGTCTGACAACAAAGCCTATCTTGAAAGTATTGCCAGGACATTCGGTAACTACTGGGGAGAAAGAAAAGTGCGTGTAAATACGGTTTCACAGTCTCCAACTCCTACTACAGCCGGAAGCGGTGTAAAAGGTTTCGGTGGGTTCCTTGGCTATGCGGAAGACATGTCACCGCTTGGCAACGCTACCGCTCTGGACTGTGCGAATTATTGCGTAACGTTATTCTCGGATCTTACGAAAAAGGTTACGATGCAGAACCTTTTCCATGACGGAGGCTTCAGCAGCTCAGGCGTTACCCAGAAGGTCATCAGCAAGTACGATGCGGAATAAGATCTTTGATTGAAAAATATAGAGGCCGGAAAACTTTGTTTTCCGGCTTTTTTATTGGCTATATATTCAATCAGAAAAAAATACCGGCGGCACTTTCAGTGCCGCCGGTACCGCAAAAATAACTGTTAATATGAAGTTTTGTTATTTGAATTATAATAATACCGTCTGAATGGAGTGGGCAGGTGCCGTTAATGCCGCAGCCATGCCTTCGATCCAGAGGTTGGTTTGAATATCGGTATCGGAATCGTTCATGATAACGGTAACCAGCTGCCCGTTTTCATTCATAAATGTCGTTGAAGTGAGCGCGGCCCTGTTGGAGGAAGTCCCGATCCTCCGTGCAGCAGGTTTTACAAACTTGGAAACATGCCCAATGTAATAATATTCATAGGTATAATGCACTTCTCCGGTCCTGGTATCTGCAATAATCGGTGCAAAGCAGAAATTTCCCACATGGTTCGGACCTCCGGTTTCATCCAGCAATACATTCCAGTCTGTCCAGAGTGCAGTACCTTTATTGAAATCGTTGATCATATTTCTCCCGTACAGCTCACCCAGACTTACTTCGTAAATTTTATCCAGGTTGAATTGCTCTTTGCACCCTTCTGTAAATGCTAAAAATTTATCCGGGAATGCGCGCTGGGTTTCCAGAAGATTATCAAAAAGCTGGGTTTTGTTGTTCCAGGTTTCATACCAGTGGTAACCGATTCCGGAAGCATATTTGGATGTTTCCGGATCACTTAGCGTGGTAGTAGCCCTCTGATAGATCAGGTCACGGTTATGATCCCAGATCATGACTTTTTTATCTTTGTAGCCATTTTTCCAAAGCGTAGGTCCCAGGTTGTTTTTCAGGAATTGCCCTTCTTCTTCAGCTGTATAAATGCAGGATTCCCAGCTCTGTGTAGCCATCGGCTCATTCTGGACGGTTAATCCCCAAACATTGATTCCCCTCTTTTCATATTCCCTGATGAATTTAATATAATAATCTGCCCAGGTCTGGTAATACTGATTTTCAAGCCTTCCGCCCTTCAGCATGCTTTTGTTGGATTTCATCCATGCCGGAGGGCTCCAGGGTGAAAAGAAAAACGTAAAATCTTTACCAACGGCTTTCTGCGCTTCTTTAATCATCGGAATTTTATACTTCTCATCGTGTGCCACATTGAATGACTTCAGCGAATTGTCATTGTCCTGGACGTAGGTATAGGAATCACTTGAAAAATCACAGGAATTCATATTGGTACGCGCAACCGTGTAACCCAAGCCGTCTTTTCCGTAATAGGCTTCAATAATTTCTTTCTGCTTATTCTTTGGTAATTTGTAGAATGTTTCTGCAGATGCATCTGTAATGGCGCCTCCAATTCCGATCAGTTTCTGGTATTTAAAATCAGGATCTACAAAAACACAGGCATCAGTTTCTTTGGGCTGATCCATTTTAACAAATTTCACTACGCCCTTATCCACCATCTTTTCCTGGGTTTTAGCTTGGGTAAGAATAACCCGGGCTGTTTTTCCTGCATTCTTCTTCCAGTAATTTTGTGCACTTGCATTGAAAACCGCCCCCATTAACAGGCAGCTTACGACTATTTTCCTCATAAATTTCTTTTTCTTTTTATATTGCTCCCTTATCAAAAACTTTTCCGATTTGTATTTTTATCGAAAAGAAGAGAATTTTGCTCACTAGTTTATCTGTTCTGGTACACCCGTACATAGTCAATCTCAAACTTTTGCGGAAATATACGGTCATCTATGCCCTCTTTACCGCCCCAGAAACCGCCGATGGCCAGGTTAAGGATAATGAAATACGGCTGATCGAACGGCCATGATTCATAGGTTTTTTCATTGTTTTCATACGTGAAATACTTCTGTTTATCCACATATACATCAATCTTTTCCGGAGTCCAGACCGCTTTGTACACATGGAATTTTTCGCTCGCATCTTTTACGATGAGGGTATCAGTTTTCTGGGTTCCGATGATATGATTGTACTTTTTCGTATGGACGGAAGCATGGATATACCCCTGATGGTAACCTACATGTTCCATAATATCCAGTTCACCGTCATCAGGCCATTTTTTCATGCCCTCACTCATCATCCAGATCGCAGGCCATGTTCCGCGCCCTTTGGGCAGTTTTGCCTTCACTTCCACTGTACCATACTGAAAAGAGAACTTTCCTTTGGTAAGAAGCCTTGCAGAAGTATATTTATTGTCTTTCCACTGTTCTTTCCGGGCTTCGATGATCAGCTTTCCGTTTTCCACCCTGGCATTTTCCAGGCGGTTTTTAGTATAAAACTGCGCTTCATTATTTCCGTAGCCATGCCCACCCACATCATAATTCCATTTCGTGGAATCCGGCAAACCAATCCCGCTGAATTCATCATTCCAGATGAGCCTGCTTCCGGAATGCGACGGACCTGAAATACAGCCGCAAGCAGAAAAAAACAGCAATCCTCCGCCGAGAAGGTTAAGCATATGTCGAATCTTCATCTTCAAAATTTAAGTTCATTATTAAATCCTCACTATGGGATGTATCAGAATGGGATATCCTTTACCGCCAAAAGCGGGTGTTATCCCGCTTCTGATGTAAAAACTATTTATTTTAACCATGTTATTCTTTTGGTCTGCACCTGTTGGGAATCCGTTCCCAACATGATATCAAACTCGCCGGGTTCCCAGTCATAATTAAGTGCATCATCATAGAACCTCAGATCCTGGGTACTGAGTTTGAAATGAACTGTTTTCTGTTCCCCTTTCCTGATGAAAACCTTCTGGAACCCTTTCAGTTCTTTTACAGGCCTCACTACTTTTCCAACAAGATCCCTGATGTACAACTGTACGACCTCTTCGCCATCGTATTTTCCGGTATTAGAAACGGTAACACTGATATCCAGCGTCTGATTTCCTTTAAGGTTTGATGAGCTCAGGTTCATATCGGAATACTTGAAACTGGTATAGCTGAGTCCGTACCCGAAAGGGAATTTCGGATCATTATCAAGATCGATATAGGCAGAAACGTAATTCCTGTCGGTATTATTTTTTGCCGGTCTTCCCGTATTGTAATGGTTGTAATATACCGGAATCTGACCCTCAGTTCTAGGAAAGGTCATCGGCAGTTTACCGCCCGGGTTTACCGATCCGAAAAGCACATCTGCAATAGAGTTTCCAGCTTCTGTTCCCAGCCACCATGTATACATGATCGCCGGAATATGATCTGCTGCCCAATCGAACACCAGGGGTCTTCCTGCATTGATCATGAGGACAATAGGTTTACCGGTTTTAGCAACTTCTTTCAACAGGTCTTCCTGAACACCCGAAAAATGAAGATTGCTCCTGCTCTTCGCTTCACCGCTCATGGCATGCCCTTCACCTAAGGTCATGATAACCACGTCGGCTTTTTTAGCAGTTTCAACAGCCTCAGCAAACATGGATCTGTCCTGGTCATCTACATTGGCTCCTTTTGCATACAGCAAGGTTGAATTTTTATCCAACTGATTCCTGATACCATCGAACTGACTGATAATCCTCTGATTGTCATCTTTAAATGCTACTGACCAGAAGCCATGGTTTGCCGTTGTCTCTTTTCCGAAAGGGCCGATTAAAGCCACTGTCTTTACAGATTTTGAAAGTGGCAGGATGTTTCCCT
Source organism: Chryseobacterium camelliae (assembly GCF_030818575.1). NCBI lineage: Bacteria > Pseudomonadati > Bacteroidota > Flavobacteriia > Flavobacteriales > Weeksellaceae > Chryseobacterium > Chryseobacterium camelliae. Next base: position 1,225,631 of record NZ_JAUTAL010000001.1, on the reverse strand, counting down.
GGTTCTTCAGCAACACAATACTCTTTGAACCGAATTCCCGGCCGAATTTCCTGTTTTCCTTATTATTGGTCTGTTGCTGCTGTCTTTTTTCATTGCTGAAGCGGTAAGGATCGTCAAATAAACCCATCTCGAATTTCTTGATCAGAATCCTGCGCGCAGCATCATCAATCAGCTTAGGATCAACCTTTCCTTCCTGAACGAGCTTTGGCAGTTCAGCCATATAGGCACGGCTTTCCATATCCATATCACTCCCGGCAATAATGGCTTTTTCCGCCGCCTCTTTATTGTCTTTTGCATATCCGTGCGCTACCATTTCTCCGATGCTCCCCCAGTCTGATACCACAAATCCTTTGAAATTCCACTGCCCTTTCAGCAAATCCCTTAAGATATACCGGTTGGCTGTAGCAGGAATTCCGTTGATATCATTAAACGAGTTCATGAAAGTAGCCACTCCGGCTTCAGCGGCAGCCTTAAACGGCGGCAGATAGGTTTCGTTCAGCTGCCTGAGGCTCATGTCTACAGAATTGTAATCCCGGCCACCAACTCCTGCACCGTATGCAGCAAAATGTTTTGCGCAGGCCATAATTGCGTCGAGATTGCCTAATCCTTTTCCCTGAAACCCTCTGATTCTTGCCAGACCTATTTGGGTTCCCAAATAAGTATCTTCGCCGGAACCTTCCATCACCCTTCCCCACCTCGGATCCCTGGCGATATCAACCATCGGGGCAAAAGTCCAGTGGATCCCGTATGCGGAAGCTTCCGTTGCTGCAATCCTTTCTGACTTTTCAATGAGCGCCAGGTCCCAGCTTGCTGCCTGCCCGATGTTAACGGGAAACGTGGTTCTGTATCCATGGATAACATCCTGACCGAAAAGCAACGGGATTTTAAGCCTGGACTGCAATGCCAGTTTCTGGAAATTCCTGGTCTCCTCGGATCCGGCAACATTGAGCATGGAACCTACTTTTCCTTTTTTTATTTCTTCCAATACGGTTGCAGAATTGGTATTTTGGGGTCCGGTGGCATACTCAAAACCACTGTATTGCACCAGCTGCCCTATTTTTTCCTCCAAAGTCATTTTAGATAACAATTCGGAAACTTTCTGCTCTGCCGTTTTCTGTCCGAATGCATTCATGCCGAATGCGGCAACGGCCAGTAAGAAATAAACTCTCTTCATATGCTGCTTTTAAAAGATATACGTTGCTGCCGAGCTCCCTGAAATGGTTACAGGAGCTGATTTCTGATTATATTTGATGTTAAATGTCTTATCTGTTGAACTACTGTTCTGTACAATAAGAACCGTCTTTCCTGCAGGTGTCCTGAAAGCTACCGTTGAAAGATTATCTGCCTCAGTAGAAGCGATTCTCTGGGAATTTACCGGAACAAATTTGGACGCATGAGCAATGATGTAATAGGCAATATTCTTTTCATAAGTATTTCCTCCACTGATGGTAACTGCTCCTTTGCATTGGGTGCATCCTCCGGGCGTATGTGGCCCGAATGAGGCATTATTGGCGACATTCCATTCCAGTGCGGTTTTGCTCCAGTTTCTCATAGACCCAATAATAATGTTTTTCACGTGCCAATCCAAATCTCCGGAGAAGTTTCCGGTAGAACTGGTCCATTGCTCGGTGAAGTACACATTTTTATCCGGAAATAAATTATGCACCGTACTCAAAGCTGAAATATCACCTGCATAGAGGTGAAATGCAGATCCATCCACATAAGGATTAGCGGCAGCATCATTCAGAACCGCCAGAGGATAAGCCGGATTGTCACAGTTGTGATCGTATGCAATAATTTTGGTGTTGATATTGGCCGCCTGAAAAGCAGGCCCAAGGCTATTTTTGATGAATGCAGCCTGATTGGCAGCTGTCATGTACAGACTGGGATTATTTCCGGCATGCAAAGGCTCATTCTGAGGCGTAACAGCGGTAATATTGATTCCCTGAGCTTTCATTGCCTGGATGTATTTTACGAAATACTGGGCATAGACGTTGTAATATTCCGGTTTTAAACTTCCGCCGATCGTACTTCCGTTGTCTTTCATCCAAACCGGTGGTGACCAAGGCGTTGCCAGAATTTTGATGTTAGGATTGATCACCAGAATATCTTTTAGCATCTGGATGACCGCCTGATCCTTTGTCAGGCTGAACTGTGACAGCGTAAGATCGGTTTGACCTGCCGGCATATCATCATACGAGAATACTTCGCTGTTAAGGTCTGAAGCTCCGATGCTGATCCTCAGATAGCTGATTCCGATTCCGGAACTGCTGAACAAATCATTCAGTAATTCCTGTTTCTTAGCCGCATTCAGCTGATTGATCACTTCCACGCTTCCGCCTGTCAGGGTATAACCGAAACCATCCACTGTCTGAAATACTTTGGAAGCATCGATTTCTATGTTCGGATAGCTATTGGATGCTGATGTAAAGTAAACTGCGGTCTGCTGTTGCAGTTTTACCGACTGGTCTCCTTTCGTGAGCCATACATCCACAGGATCTCCGGTAGTTACACCGCCTCCGTTAGCCGGATTTTCATTATTGGCCAAATCTGATGAAGTGCTGCTGCACCCCAAAAAAGAGAGAAGCGCTACACCGCAAAGTGCAGCACTTCTCATAAATAAACTATATGAATTGTGTGATTTCATAATGGGAATTATTGTGTTCTGCGGAATTCCACCTTATCTACGCTAAGGCTGTTGACTGTTGTTCCTCCGCACTTGATTTCCAGATAAACGGTTCCTGTTGTAGTTGCGGTGAAAACACCTCCGTTTTTAGGACTGTCACAACCTACGGATGACACTTTACCTTTGAATGCCGACTTTCCGCATCCTGCCCAGGTATTGATATTGCGGTAGATCGTTCCGCTGATATCCTGGCCTGTAACCGGCATGCTGTTAAGAACATATACTTCAAACCAGGTATCTACAAGGCCAGAGTCGGAAGACACCACCATATCGATGGAATATTTCTGTCCTGCCACAACGTTCACAGCCTGATAAATACCCTGCTGGCTTCCTCCATTGGCTACAATAGTTGCTTTTCCGTTGGCAAAAACCCATTGGGCTCCGGATGAACTGATGGTATGTTTAGACCATTTGGAAATTTCATCCGGGGTATCAAACCTTCCTCCCTGGATCATATTCCCTGCTACAGGATCGGATGTAGGCACCACGATGGTCCCGCTTGAAGTACCTGTCACAGTACCTCCGACTCCTACAGTCTGGTGCTGGATGACATACGTACCGGCGTCAGGCAGGAAAAGATTTTCTTCATTCTTTCCGGCATTATACCCGTCATCATCGATGTTCCATTTAGAGAAAATATAATTGTTGGAGTTTGCTTTCAGGTTGTACCTGTTTTCCGCTGTTTTGGTTATTTTGAATGAGGCATCTGCAGCAGAAGGTGTAATACCGTTACCATCACCATCAATGGTATCAGGTGTACAGCTGGCCATGAAAAACACAGCTGAGCTAAGCAGAAATCCCTTATTGATAAATTTAGCGATCATACTTGTAATAGAATTTAGATTAATAGCCTGGGTTTTGTTTAAGGATAGTTCCCGTAAGTTCGGTATAAGGAATCGGCAATATTTCGTTTTTGCCCGCAACGAAACCTCGGGCTCCTAATTTAGCAGGAGCATCTCCCCATCTTACCAGATCAAACCAACGGTGCCCTTCACCAATCAGCTCCCTTCTTCTTTCATCTTTTATAGCCTGCATGGAAACCGGTACGGAAGCCAGGCCCACTCTTGCTCTTACCGCATCCAGCAACGCCTGAGCCCTGGATCCTGTTCCGTTAAGTGCTTCAGCCTCCATAAGATACGTATCTGCCAATCTGATGTAAATGTAATTCTGCCTGTAGTTCAGTTCAGAGGCACCCGGTAATGTGGTTACTTCGTCTTTCGTAGGCATATATTTATTCAAAAAATATCCTGAGTCCATGTATGCAGGTGAATATACTGCCTTACCCTGCTGCTCAAGAGCCTTTACATTCAGGATGCTGGCATCCATTCTCGGATCACCCTGCATAAAGTTGAAAAGATCTGTTGAAACAGGATTGAATGCCCAGCCAGCAACAACGTCAGGAGCATCAGATGTTTTTCTGGTGTATCCTCTCGGGGCAACCATAATATTAATTGAATTCCCTTCATCATTTCCTTGTCCCCAGAATCCCCAGTCTGAGTTTCCTTTGTTGGTATGCATGACCTCGAAAATTGATTCTGAGGTAAATTTATTATCAGTTACCCAAAGGCTTGCAAAATCGCTGACAAGTTTATATCCGTACTGACTTGTCCCGCCCGGAGTTCCGTTAACTTCAGCAAACTGCGCTGCTGCCTCTGCTTTTTTATTCTCATACAGATATACCTTACCCAGTAACGCTCTTGCTGCACCTTGGGTAAACCGGCCTCTCTGATCACCGGATACGGTCATTGGGAGATTAGGGATGGCAGCGAGAAGATCAGCTTCAATCTGTGCATACACTGCTGTAGCAGGAGACTGAGGAATGTTATAGTAATCATCAGTCGCTTTGATCTCCTTGGTAATAAGAGGAATATTTCCGAACATTCTTACCAGTTCGAAATAATATAAAGCCCGTAAAGTCTTTGATTCTGCCGTAAACCTGTTTTTTATGGCATCACTCATATTGGCCTGAGGGATTTTCTCGATCAGAACATTGGTCCTGGAAACCCCCTGATAATAATCTCTCCAATAGCTTACCGGCATTGTATTGGGATTCAGCTGGTAATTAGACAGACCCTGTATTCCGGCTCCGTCTGTGGAACTTCCTCCTCCGGCGTAGAAATCATCAGATCCTGCATTGAAAAAAGTTACCATATTTTCAAAGCCGCCTGCATATTTTCTTACCGGGTCATACGCTCCTACAAGTGCGAAAAAGCATTCCTGTTCATTTCTGAAGAAATTATTGGTATCAAATGCCCCAAGATTTTTAACATCTTCAAGGTTATCTGTATTACATGCAACGTTAATCAGTCCTGTCCCTACAAATAATGATGCTGCTATGCTTATTTTAAATATTTTGTTTTTCATTTTAAAATCATGTTAGAATGTTAAATTAGCTCCGAAAAGGAATGTCTTGGCCTGAGGATAGTAAGCCCTGTCGATACCGAAACTATCACCGGCTGCAATTTCAGGGTCATACCCTGTATATTTGGTGAACGTGAAAAGGTTTTCAGCAGTAATATAAAGGCGAAGTTTGCCCATTCCTAAATTTTGCGTCATCGTCTGAGGTAACGTGTATCCCAGCTGAACCAGCTTTACTCTCACATAATCTCCTTTCTGAAGATAATAATCCGACATCCAGGTATAGTTGTGGTTGGTATCGTTCGTAGTAAGCCTAGGCGTGGAGGTACCTTCACCCGTCCATCGGTCAAGAATAGCCGTCTGATAGTTTGCATTCAGAATATCCAGACGTCTCAGTCCCTGGAAAATCTTGTTTCCAGCCTGTCCCTGAGCAAAGACCATCAAGTCCCAGTTTTTGTAATTCATGTTTACCGTTAAACCAAAGGTATATTTAGGCACTGAATTTCCTAAGTTCACTTTATCGGCGTCCGTGATTTTACCATCACCGTTGGTATCCTGCCAGATAAAATCCCCAGGTTTTGCGTCCGGAAGGATCAGCTGTCCTGCAGCGTTCCTGTAAGCGTTGATCTGATCCTGATTCTGGAAAATACCCAATGTCTTATAACCGTAGAATGAACCATACGATTCACCCACCTGTATTCTGGAAACAGGGCCCATAGACTGGAATCCAGGTCCGTCAATATACAGCCTTCCCTGCTCCAGACTTGTAACGGTATTTTTAAGGTAGGCGAAGTTTCCGTTTACCGATACTCCAAAATCCGTCCAGTTCTTTTTGTATCCAAGTTCTACTTCCACCCCTTCATTCTCCATGTCTCCGATATTGGCAGTAGGCGCAACGGTTACCCCCACATATCCCGGAATCTGAACCTGTCTGAGGATATCAGAAGTTTTCTTTTTATAATAATCTACCGTTAAGTTGAAATTGCTCAGGAATCTGATGTCTGTTGCTATATTCAGCTGGGAAGTAGACTCCCATTTAAGATCCGGATTAGCAAGCGTATTTGGAATGTATCCAGGCATAATCACGTTATTTCCGTTGGTATAGTTAGCACCCGGAACATAGAAATTGGCAAAAAGGAAATCACCGATACCGTCGTTTCCTAGTACACCATAGCCACCACGCAATTTTAAAGTATTAATCACTTTATTTTCAGGCCAGAAATTTTCCTTGTCTACATTCCAACCTACTGAAAAGGCAGGGAAAGTACCCCAATGGTTATTGGCACCGAATTTAGAGGATCCGTCACGTCTTACCGTACCCGTGAACAGGTACTTGTTGGCATAGTCATACACAATTCTACCGAAATAAGATGCTTTGTGGGTATTGATATTATCCCATGCATTCAGGTTCTTCTGATCCTGAGGGATGTAGAAATTGAAAGAAGCATCCTGATAACTGCTGATCGGTAAGTTGGTGTGGGTTACCGTCTGACCAAAACCAATATTGTACTCATAGTAACCGGTACCGGCAAGAATATTCAGGTTATGTTCTCCGAATTTCTTCTGCCAATTGATTGTATTTTCAAAACTCCATTCAAGCTTCTGCTGTGTCGTTCTGCTCAGGCTGTTGAAATTCAAATTACTGTAGTTGGGGTTGAGATAGAACAGCGGCGTAAAGCTCTGATTCCCCCAATATGATTTCTTTCCGTTAATGGATGATTTAAAAGTGAAATCTTTCAGAAACTTTACTTCTGCAAAAATATTCGCGATGAAATCATCAGACCATCCGGAGTTTCCAAGCTGGGTATAACGGAAAGCTAACGGGTTAGACATTTCCTGGCCAACCAGTGTAGAGATTCCATATGGATTTCCGTAAGGGTCTCTTACGATATTAGGATTTGAATAGGTATTGGAAGCTGCCATTGCAGGATCTGTTACCACTACAGGAGTTGTAGGATCCAGGTTCACGGCAGAACTTAAAGGTCCTCCGAATTCCCCGTTGGAATTGATCCCCTGAGATTTGGTATGGGTATAGGCAAATGTCTGGCCTACAGTTAACCAGTCCGTTAGTTTGTGGGTAGAGTTCAGACGGCCCGTTAGTCTTTTGTAGTAGGAAATATCGCTCATGACAATACCGGTCTGATCGAAATATCCGAACGATCCGTAGAAAGTCGACTTTTCATTTCCTCCGCTGATGCTGATTTCATGGTTTGACCGTTCGCCGGTACCGAAAATCACATTCTGCCAGTCGGTGCCCGCACCTAAAGACTGCGGATTCTGGAACACAGGAGCCTGCCCTCCGTTCACATACGCTTCATTAAGGATTGTTGCATATTGAGTAGCATTAAGAAGGTCCAGTTTTCTGGCCGCTCTTGCTGTCCCGTAAGATCCGTTATAGGAAAGATTCAACCTGCCTTTACGTCCTTTTTTGGTAGTAACCAGGATAACCCCTCTTGCCGCAGAAACTCCATATATAGCAGAGGAAGCACCGTCTTTAAGCACTTCTATGCTTTCGATATCAGACTGGTTCAGCCAGCCGATTCCATCCACTACAATCCCATCCACTACCCAAAGCGGATCATTGTTGGAATAATAACTGGTAATCCCTCTTACCCGGATCGTTGCTGATGAACCTGGCTGGCCGGAGTTGGTAATCACATTCACCCCCGCAGCACGTCCCTGTAATACCTGTTCCGGTTTTCCGGCAGGAATATTTTCAATATCACTGGCTTTGATACTTGAGATCGCTCCCGTTACGTTACTCTTCTTTTGGGTACCATAACCAATCATCACCACTTCCTCTATTTTGGTTTCTTTGGAAACAGTGTCATTCGTTCTGTTCTGGGCATTGAAATTTGCCGTAAAATAAAGCACGGCAACCATCCCTAAACTTCTTGATAGTTTTACATTCATATACAGTTAAGTTTTTTAATTCTCAAAATGAGACAATAAAAATATATTTTTTTTTAATTATTTAACATTGTCTTAATAAATATTTTAATTTTTCCTTTATTTTTGGGAGTTCAAAGGCATAAATTTTACCTAACTTTTCATAAAAAAGTTAAAAAAAACATTAAAATCAATCCCCAAAATGACGACCAAGACAGGCAATTTGTCGCTTCCGCTAAAGTTGAGTTTTCTTATATTTTCGATGGTGCTAAACTGCATGGGCATTGTCATTCTTCAGCTTTCGGAGGCAAAAATCACCTATGAAAAGCTGGGTTTCCTGGAATCGTTCAAAGACCTTCCTATTGCTTTTATTTCGCTTTTCGCAGTAGGCCTTATCAGTAAAACGGGGACAAAAAAAGCACTGCTTACGGCGCTGCTTACCGTTGGCATATGCTCGGCAGTTTTGCCTTTTGTGGAGGTATTCTGGTTTTATAAGCTATGGTTTGCTATTATCGGGGTATGCTTTGCGATCGGAAAGATCTGCATCTTCGGGATCATCCGGAACAATATTGCGGATGAAAAGTCCCTGGCTAAAACCATGAACAATGTAGAAGCATCTTTCATGATCGGTATCTTCGTTGTAAATACGGGCTTCGGATGGTTGATATCAAGTTCATATTCAGAATTCTGGAAGCTTGGATTCCTGAGTGTTTCCCTCCTCTCATTCATCACTGTATTTCTGTTTTCAAAACTGGATATCTCAGAACCGGCAAGTGATGGTAAAGGGCTTATTGAGGGCATATCTGCAATGATAAAACTTCCGATACTGCTGTTTTTCCTGGTGATTTTCTGTATCGTATTTATTGAGCAAAGCTTTAATTCCTGGCTGCCGTCCTATTATAAAACGCATCTGAAGGTGAACTCCTTTTTTGCCCTCCAGGCGACATCGTTTATGGCTCTTTTTTCGTATTCAGGCAGGGTTGTTACAGCCCGCCTGATCCACAGGTTTTCCCTGGTCAGATATTACTGGATATGCCTGGCTTTCATCTTGATCCTGCTGTGCATCATTTCCGGTATCCAGTATTTTTATTCTGTGCAAAGCGAAATCCTGCTCTACCTGTTCCCGGTAATAGGCCTCTTCCTGTCTCCGCTCTACCCTGTGATCAATTCTAAGATGATTGCAGGTATGGAAAGGGAGAAAATCAGCCTTCTGACTTCCTGTATTGTCATTTTCTCCTCCCTGGGAAGTTCTGTAAGCTCCATTATGATGTCCATACTGTTTGGAAACAGAATGCTTGACTGGTATTCCCTCTACATTTTAGCTACTGTTATTGTGCTACTTACGGTAAGTTCATTATATTTTTATGCCGCAAAGAAAAACTTATAAAAAATAATTTTATTTTTACTCCCATGAAAATTAAAGACACAAAGAATAAACAGACGCTTCGTGAACTCATTGATACAAAAGACTTTGTAGCCCATGTATCTGTTGACTGCACCATATTTGGTTTTCATAATAATATTCTCAAGGTTTTACTGCTAAAATACCATGATCTTGATCTGTGGTCTCTTCCGGGAGGATTTGTCTTCACAGATGAGGACCTGCGTGAAGCAGCTGCCCGTGTACTGTATGAAAGAACCCACCTTAAAGACCTGTTTCTGAAACAGTTCCACACATTCGGAAGGATTGACCGGACGGAAAATAACGTCCATCAGATCCTGCTGGAAAATAAAGGAATCACAGTGCCGAAAGACCACTGGATTTTCCAGAGGTTCATCACTGTTGGGTATTGCAGCCTGATCGATTTTTCCATCGCCAATACTTTTCCGGATGCTTTTAACGAAAGCTGCGAATGGTTTGAAGTGAATAACCTGCCGAAAATGGCTTTCGACCATGACCGGATTATAGAAACAGGGCTGGAGTACCTCCGTATGAACATCAACACAGAAGTGGCTGCCAGTAACCTGCTTCCTGAAAAATTTACAATGAAGGACCTTCAATGCCTCTACGAAACCATCTTGGGTGAAAAATTCAGAAGGAACAACTTCCAACGTAAAATTTTAAGCCTTAACATCCTGGACAGGCTGGAAAAGCTGTATGACGGTTCGGCCAACAAGGCACCCTATCTCTATACTTTCAAAAAAAGATTCAGCACGGACAGCCCTAATCCTATTTCCGGCAAGGAAAATAAATAACCGCTGCCCATCAGACTTTAGAAAGCGTAAAATCAGGCATAGAAAAAAAATTTTTACGGAATACTGAAAAGTATTACTTTTAGGAAAATTAAAATCATATGTCATACTATCCTCTTACAAGCATTCCCGATTACTACGGAATTGATGCTTTGCTTACAGAAGAACACAAACTGATCCGCCAATCTGTAAGGGACTGGGTGGAAAGCTTTGTTATGCCGCAGATTGACCAGGCAGCTCAAAACCATACGGATTTACCGGGCTTGATGAGAGAATTGGGAAACATAGGAGCACTGGGTCCTTACATTCCTGAAGAATACGGCGGTTCCGGACTAGATCAGATTTCATACGGACTCATCATGCAGGAACTGGAACGCGGAGATTCTGCGGTGCGCTCTGCTGCATCCGTACAGAGTTCATTGGTGATGTTCCCTATTAACGAATACGGTTCTGAAGAGCAGAAAAGAAAATATCTTCCCAAGCTCGCTTCCGGTGAAATGATCGGTTCTTTCGGGCTTACCGAGCCTAATCACGGATCAGACCCGGGATCTATGGAAACGAATTTCAGGGATATGGGAGACCATTACCTTCTTAACGGGGCTAAAATGTGGATTACCAACGCTCCACTCTGTGATATTGCCGTAGTATGGGCAAAAAATGAAGACGGAAAAGTACAGGGACTTATTGTAGAACGCGGGATGGAAGGCTTCACAACGCCTGAAACCCATAATAAATGGAGCTTAAGGGCTTCCAAAACAGGAGAACTGGTTTTCAACAACGTCAAAGTTCCGAAAGAAAACCTGATGCCGGGCGTCACGGGTTTAAAAGGACCGCTTTCCTGCCTTAATTCTGCACGGTACGGGATTTCCTGGGGTGTAATTGGTGCTGCCATCGATTGCTACTGCACAGCCGTACAGTATTCGAAAGAAAGAAAACAGTTCGGAAAACCGATCGGTTCATACCAGCTTCAGCAAAAGAAACTGGCAGAGTTCCTGACCGAAATTACCAAAGCTCAATTGCTCTGTCTGCAACTGGGAAACCTTAAAAACGACCATAAAGCAACTCCTGCCCAGATTTCTATGGCTAAAAGGAATAACGTGAAAATGGCCATTGACATTGCCCGCGAATCCAGGCAGATTTTAGGTGGAATGGGAATCATGGGTGAATTCCCGATGATGAGGCATGCAGCCAACCTGGAATCTGTTATTACGTATGAAGGAACACATGATGTGCACCTGCTGATTACCGGTATGGATATTACAGGCATCAATGCTTTTTAGCAGAAAATAACACTATAATCCGGTCCGGCTTGCCGGACCTTTTTATTCTTTTTCTAATTACTATAGGACTGGATATTCTCCGTAAAAGGAATATCAGGATTCAGTATTTCTTCGATCAGGTACTTAACAGCAATCATAGCTTCATCAATACCCCCTTTTTCAAACTGCAGGGACCTTACGCCTTTTTTTACTTCAGCAAAGCTCCAGATTCCCGTTTCCACAGGAAGACCCCAGAATTCGGGCAGGCTCTGGATGACATACTGGTAAATACAGAGTTGCAACGCCTGTTTCCTGTCGCTGTTATGGAAATACTCACTACAGTTATCCTGGTCAATTTTTACATTAAGGTTTTTAATTTTGGCAGTTTTGTAATCAATGATCCTCAGTGTCCCGTTGAGGCGGTCAATCCGGTCTATGAATCCGAAAAAAGAAACTTTGTCCTGACCGGCGAGATAAAAATCTACATTTTCAAATCTCTTTTCAATGTCAATAATCTCAAGGGAATTTCCGCTCTGGATGAGTTCAAGATCATAAGTAAGGACGCTTTCGATGACTTTCTTGGCAATGGCTTTATGAATGAAGTTCATCCCTTTTTCATAGAATTCAGGCTGGTGTTTGAGCTTTTGTATACCGATCTCTATGTATTGATCAACTGCTTTAATTGATTCTTTTAAATCACTTTCCTTTAATATTTTACCTTTAAGCACTTCATATACTTCCTGAAGTGAATAATGGACCAGGTTGCCGTAATTTCTTACAGACAGTTCTTCTTCTATTTCATCCGTTTCGGATGTATTCAGGATCTTTGACAGGTAAAAATCTATCGGATTATACAGGTAACTGGTGAGATGGGACGCTGATACTTTTTCTTTCCATTTCAAAAGCCGCTCCATCACCACCGGAGTTTTCCTGATCTCTATTGGTTGGGTAACGATGGGTTCTGAGGAGTTTTCAATGATCAGGTGTTCGATCTTATGAGAACTCTCCATTTCGATCTGGGTGATAAACCTGCTCTTTTCACCGGTATTGATGCCGGAACTCAGCGCATTAAACAGAAGATGCACATTCTTGGCATCCTGAATCAGCCTGTAAAAATGATAGGCATAAATACCGTCATTTTCCAGGAAGGTATGCATATTGAAAAATTTCCTGATATCGAAAGGAACATAAGTGTTGTGCGAATTCCCCAACGGCAGCTTACCCTCATTGACGGAAAGCATAATGACATTCTCAAAATTCAGCAGACGCGTTTCAAGAAGCCCCATTACCTGCAATCCCCTTAAAGGCTCTCCCTGAAAATCGATGCACTCCGAATTGATGTGTTGGTTAATAAGGATTTCCAGGGTTTCCATCCTGATTTCAAAAGAATAAGGCGTCAGCTGGTTTTTCAGCACCCTGAATGCATTTTCAAAATGGGAAACATTTTCATACTGGATGTCGTCTATTTCCAGCCATTTTACCTGCTGGCAGAATTCCACCAGAAGATCAAGGTATTCGTTGGTGGAATCGGCCTTTTGGAGCAGCCGGTAGTACGAAAGAGTACCCAACAGTTCCTGGAGAAGCTTGCGGGATATATAGACAATATTCCGCTCCTCTATTTTCGCTTTAAAGTTATTGATGATTGCCTCATCCTCGGCAGAACGGGGAAGCTCTTCCAATATGGGATAAATATCCCGGTAATAGTAGGAAGATTTATTCTTTTCGAGCTGCTTCTGAAGGTAAAAGAGCTGCTTCACCGCATTGGAAAACGAAAGGTTTTTCAAGGGGAATCCCATGGTGATATTCAGGTACTCAATCTCATGCATCACATCCAGTGTGGCAGGGAGAAGGTTTTCATCCAACAGCACTACAGCGGTATTGGAAAAGGTCTTATCTTCTATTTCACTGAAAATTCCCGGCAATATCTTGGTTTGGGTGATATTTCCGGAAACTTCGTATACTTTAATATTCTTGGGCTGAACGAAATCATCTTCGATCCATTGGAAAGGCCTGTAATCGCTGAATTCTTTCCAGCTTTTATGGTCACGGAGGAATTTTCCGGCCTCCTGCCTTTCATCCTCAAAATAATACCGGTCGGCCTGGAAAAAACATTGGCCTTTGTCCCACTGGAGCATTTTACGAATCAGGGATTCTTCTGCGGGAGTCATTGCATTGAGGCCACAGAATACAAATTTCTGTGAAGTATTTTTCACAAAGCTGTCCAGCCCCGATTTCGCAGCTTCATTGATCATGCCGTGGGTAGCCCAGTTATTCTCATGCAGTTTTTTTTTCAGCACAGGCAGAAAGATATTCATATTCCGCCAGAAGTTGAGGAACTTTTTCCTCGGTGCCTCGTCATCTTCGCCAAGGTCCTGTGCCCATTCCTTGATGCGCTCTTCATCAAACATATACTGAAGCACCGCCTCATCGCTATCAGAAAACATCATCATATCATCCCAGTCCTTCTGCAGGGTCGGGAACCATTTCAGGAATTCTGAAAAATCCTCTTTTGGGGTCAGGTTCAGGTTTTTATAAACATCAAAAGCAAACAGCCACAAGGCAATGCCTTTGATTTCCTGTCGGTCTGCAATGACGTCGATAAGTTCTGAAATCGTAAAGAAATCAGGGAGAAATCCTGAATAGTTCCGTTCGGCCAGGATCTGCCTGATAAAAACAATGGGACGCTTGCCGGGCAGGACGATACTGAACACAGAAAGATCTTCACTTTGTGCCAGAAGCTCGTCCACTATTTTGTTCAGGAATTTCAAGAGGCAGCGTAGCTTTTAAGGTTTTCCAGCTCTTCACTGACCAGCCGGTTGTATTCCGCCTGTTTTTCTTCGTTCATCCCGTGGCGGGTCTCACGGTCATACACAGCCTGGAATTTTCGGTAATCATTTAAAACCCTGTTGTAAACAGCCTGAAAATATTTGGTATAGTCTCCTGAAGTCCGGATCTTTTCCGAAATTTCTTTCCTCAGTTTACGGGCGTGGATTTCGGCAATATCAAAATGTTTCTGCTCATGAAGGAGCACATAATCATTAATGCGCTTGACATCTTTCCATGACTGATTCTCATTGAAGATCGTCGTTACCTCAATCCTTACAGGAATTTTAGGATCACTGGACTTGACTACTGAATACTCCCAGCCACAATGGGTATAGGCAACCACATTGTCACCCTGTTGGCTGTTGATTTTGCTTTTGAAATTTTCCCATTTCAGCCTGTTATTTTCCTTCCAGATGATTTTCTGGCTGAAAAGGCTTCCGGAGATCAATACCGGAACTAAAAAAATCCACTTCATTTTACTGCACTACAATCGTTTTGGTAATCCAGCTGCTTCCGCCGTTCCAGAACTTGAAAGTATATGTTCCGGTTGTCTGGGGGCTGAAATTAATCTGGTTGGCACCGGTGTACGTATTTGGGGTACACGGTCCGTTGGTAATATATTTATAAGCCGTTACGGTACGGGTCTGGTTATCACCATAGATATAATCATATCCATAAAAACCCTGACAATGGGACGGATACGTTGAATAAGTCCGGATGCTCTGTACGGCAAAGACACTCATGGTGTCATTAACGATCTTCACACTGTCGATCTTTATCTTATCAATGGATTCAATGGTCTCGTAGTCGTCATCCGAGGTACAGGCCGTCATCAGAATTGCTAAAATAACGGCTGAGAAACTTATAGAGATCTTTTTTTTCATGTTATAAAATTCTGATTATGTTGATTAATTGATCAAAGCATATTCCTAAATGATGTTAATTTAAGAATTAAAATTACCTTTTGAAAGATAAACCACTTTTTTGGTTTCAAAAAATTCTTCTTCAAAATAATTTTTGAGGCTGATGATTTCACACTTAATCCCGGCAAGTTCCTCTGCCAAATCTCCTCCTTTCAGGTAAAGTACCCCGTTGTGCCTAGGATTAAACTGTTCCTTCTCAAATTTCCCTTTCAGCCACCGCAGGAATTCTGGCATCTGCGTTACCGCACGGCTCACCACAAAATGGAACTTTTCCTTTACTTTCTCGGCCCTTCCGTGAATAGCAGTTACATTGGTAAGTCCTACGCCTTCAGCAACCGCCTTCACCACAGTGATCTTTTTACCAATAGAGTCAATCAGCGTAAATTTAGACTCCGGGAAAAGAATGGCCAGCGGAATACCGGGAAAACCTCCGCCGGTTCCGATATCCAGGACCTTTGTTCCGGGTGCGAATTCCATAGCCTTCGCAATCCCCAGGGAATGCAGGATATGTTTTTCATACAGGGATTCCATATCTTTTCTGGAAATGACATTGATTTTTTCATTCCATTCATGATACAGTGCTTCCAGTCCGGCAAACTGTTCCTTCTGAGTTTCTGTAAGATCCGGGAAATATTTTAATAGTAACGGTATAGACATGAGAATTATTATAAAAAGCAAAAATAAGTTTTTTATTGCGGGAATTCAAGATGAGTTTCCGTAAACATTCTAATACGGTCATCAGTCCTTTTCAATAGGGTTATTGGTTCTTCTTAGCCGTTTTGAAATTTCAGCATCCATGTTCTTAAACTTTTTCATTTCATCAAGCCCGAACCTGGCTGTATAACCGCCTTTAAGCTGTAAATCTGCATTTCCGGTTTGCTTATCGATATTCATGCCTTCAATATCCTCAATACTGAACGTAAAACCGTTCATGATCTTCCTGTATTCCGCGAAAGAGACTTTCTTACCTGATTTGGGAAGCAGGGAAAAAACAGAAGGGATCTTTTTAACCTGGGTGAGGGTAAAAATATGATCCTGGTCAGAATCCTGAATCTGCACCACGATCCCCGGAAGGCCTGTAAAGGTGTAAGGTCCGTCACTGACAGGATATTCCTTGCTGAACCAGGCTTCCCAAATCCGTCCCTTGTACTGCGCCGTTGCTTTCTGACAGTAGATATTATGGAGAGTCCTGAACTCTTTCTGGATGTTCCAAACCGGAGCTTCAAGGCCAGAAACTGAAAGGTTGGCCGTTTTAAAACGGTCGTATAACTGGATGGCCTTCCCTGAATAATCTTTCTTGATAATATAACCGAGATTCTGATCAAAGGTTTTGGCTGAAAGCAGTTTTGCATAACTTTTATCTTCCTGGTATACGGAATCCCGTTCATATTTTGCAGCATTATAAAAATAGGAGGTTCTGCCATCGGTATCGAGGTTCATATAATCAGTGACCGCTGAATCTTTTTTATGGATGTCCGGCTTCATGGTATATTCATACACAAAACGGTAATACTGGGCAGAAACAATAGAAAACAGAAAAAGGAATAAGACTTTGTACATTTCAGATGGGATTAGGGTGATAATTCATTTTATAACTACAAATATAGTTATAAATTCATTCTGTACACTCCTATTTCAAACAAGTTTGATTTTAATTTTTCGACCAATAGTTTTTATTATATTTGTTCCTATTTCAAAAAGACAATATGAACAAACTTTCAGACCGGGTAAACAGACTGGGTTATTCGCAGACTTTCGTGATGTCCAACAGAGCCAGAGAAATGAAGGCCAGCGGAATAGACGTCATTAGCCTTACTTTAGGCGAACCCGATTTCGATGTACCGGACACGATCAAACAAGCAGCTTTCGATGCTATTAATGAAAATTACAGCCATTACTCTCCCGTTCCCGGATTCCTGGAACTCAGGCAGGCTATTTCAGAAAAACTGAAAAGAGACAATAAACTTGACTATAAACCATCGCAGATCTGCGTTTCCAACGGAGCGAAACAAGCAATCCTGAATGTGCTTGCCGCACTGATCAACGACGGCGATGAAGTCCTTCTTCCTGTACCTTACTGGGTGAGCTATGATGAAATGGTAAAAATGATGGGCGGAATCTCTGTCATGCTTCCTACCTCATATGTCACCGATTTTAAAATCACAGCGGAACAGCTGGAAGAAGCCATTACAGATAAAACCAAAGTGATCCTGTTCAGCTCACCGTGCAACCCGTCCGGAGGATACTATACCTATGACGAATTATGGTCACTGGCTAAAGTGATTGCCAAATATCCGCATGTAACCGTGATTTCAGACGAAATCTATGAGTTTATCAATTACGAAACCAGCACCACTTCCATCGCCCAGTTCCCCGAAGTTTACGAACAGACGGCCGTAATCAACGGAATGTCAAAAGCATTTGCCATGACAGGATGGAGAATCGGGTATTCTGCCTGCCCTGAATGGCTGGCAAAAGCCTGTGAAAAAATTCAGGGGCAGATGACCAGCGGCGCCAATACCGTTGCGCAGAGAGCCTCTATTACAGCTTTACAAGCTGATCCTTCGGAATATAAATACATGATTGATGCCTTTAAATCCAGAAGGGATCTTGTATATGACCTGATGAAGGAAATCCCTGGCTTCAAAGTTCTGCTGCCGAAAGCCGCCTTCTACTTTTTCCCGGATATATCCTATTACATAGGGAAAACGCTAAACGGCGTTGAAATTAAGGATTCCGATGACTTTGCCATGTTTATTCTGGAACATGCCCATGTAGGATGTGTAGGCGGAGTTTCTTTCGGAAGCCCGGAATGCATCCGGTTTTCCTATGCCGCTTCGGAAGAAGAACTGAAAGAGGCCATGAGGAGGATCAAAACCTTGCTTGATCAGTTTAATTAAAAAAATACAAATTTATTTATGAACATCTTAAAAAGAATAACCATTGTTTCCAGTATTGCTGCGGCGAGTTTCTGCGGATATGCATACGGACAGGACTTCCAGTGGAAAGAAGCCACTTCCAATGGATATACCTACCGTTACGTAACTAACGACCCTACTGCTGCGCGATACTACAAACTCAAAAACGGACTTACCGTAATCCTGAGCCCCACCAAGAAGGATCCCAGGATACAGGTTTATGTAGCCACTAAAGCAGGAAGCAAAACAGATCCTGCAGACCATACCGGACTTGCCCATTACCTGGAGCACATGCTTTTCAAAGGTACAGACCAGTTCGGGTCTAAAGACTGGTCTAAAGAAAAGCCTCTGCTGGACCGTATCGACGCTTTGTATGAGCAATATAACCAGACAAAGGATGAGGCTAAAAGGAAAGAAATCTACAAAGAGATTGATAAAGTATCCGGGGAGGCAGCCAAATATGCGATCGCCAATGAATATGACAAAATGATGTCCGGAATGGGCGCCGATGGTACCAATGCCTTTACATCATTTGAGCAGACGGTATATACCGAGGATATTCCGGCCAATGTGGTGGATAAATTCCTGGCCGTTCAGGCTGAGCGTTTCAGGCAGCCGGTTCTGAGGCTTTTCCATACCGAGCTTGAAGCCGTATATGAAGAAAAAAACAGATCCCTGGATGACGACGGTGACAAAGTGTTTGAGGTAATGTTCGCTAATTTGTTCCCGAATAACAATTACGGTAAGCAAACGACTATCGGGACTATTGAGCACCTTAAGAATCCATCCCTGAAAGCGATCCGGGAATATTTCAACACATATTACGTACCGAATAATATGGGAGTAATCATGTCCGGAGATTTCAATCCGGATGAGATGATTGCCAAGGTGGACAAAGCTTTCTCCTACATGAAGCCTAAAACCATTCCTGCCTACAACATCGGCCAGGAAAAAAATATTTCAGCACCTGTTGTGAAGGAAGTGGTTGGCCCGAATCCGGAGAATATCATGCTTGGATTCCGTTTTCCCGGAGCTACAACCAGAGATGCCAGAATGCTGAACCTGGTAGGCAATATGCTTACCAACGGACAGGCCGGCCTTATAGACCTCGATCTTGTTAAAAAACAAAAACTTCTTTCCGCCTACGCTTTTCCTTACGTCCTGAAGGATTATTCTGTCCTCCTTCTTCAGGGAAGACCTACGGAAGGACAGTCGCTGGATGAGGTAAGGACCCTTTTATTACAGGAGATTGATAAGCTGAGAAAAGGGGAATTTTCAGAAGACCTGATCCAGTCAATCGTCAATAATGAAAAGAAAAGCCTAATTGAGAAAAGCGAAAAATATTCTTCCAGAGCAAGCATCCTGATGGATGAATTCACATCTGATATCGACCACAGGACTTCGCTGGAGTATATTGAAGAAATTTCCAAAATTTCTAAAAAGGATATTATGGATTTCGCTGCAAAATACCTTCAGGACAATAATTATGTAGCGGTATACAAACGTAAAGGTGAAGATAAAGGGATTGTAAAGGTAGATAAGCCGACCATCACCCCTGTTTCTGTAAACAGGGAAGATCAGTCACCATTCCTGAAAAAGATCGATGCCATGCCTGAAAACAGCATTGCACCGGTATGGCTGAATTACGATAAGGATATTGCTAAAAATAAACTGGGCAGCATAGATGTGCTTTCGGTAAAGAATACGGATAATGATCTGTTCAGGCTATATTATCATTTCGATTCTGGTAAATGGAACAATAAAATACTTCCACTGGCTGCGGAATACCTGCAATATTTAGGAACGAAAGACAAATCATCAGAAACCATCAGCAAGGATTTCTACAGGCTAGCTTCAAGTTTCAGGGTAAATGCCGGGAATGAAGAAACTTATGTGACACTGGAAGGGCTTAATGAAAACTTCAGCCAGACCTTATCCCTTTTTGAGGACCTGATTAAAAACTGCCAGGCAGACCAGGCTGCACTTGATGCCTATAAAACAAGGCTGAAAAAAGCCCGCGCCAATGCCAAACAGAATAAAGGGACCATCATGGCCGGATTGAGAAGCTATGCTCAGTACGGACCACAAAACCCTTTCAATAACGTTTTAAGCGATGCCGAACTGGATGCCCTTAAGGCAGAAGACCTGATCAGGGTGCTTCATGATCTTTTCAGCTATCAGCATAAAGTATTGTACTACGGACCGAAAACAGGAAATGAACTTACGGCTTCCCTTAAACCGATCCATATTTTGCCTGCTAAACTGAAGGAGCTGCAGAAAACCAAAACATTCGTTCAGATTCCTACGGATAATAACAAAGTGCTTTTTGCGCATTACGATATGGTGCAGGCAGAGATTTTCTGGGTGAGGAACTCCGATCCTTACAATGTTTCTATCACACCTACCGTAAGCCTGTTTAACAACTATTTCGGCGGCGGAATGGGATCTATCGTATTCCAGACCATCCGGGAATCCAAAGCACTGGCCTACTCTACTTATTCTTATTTCTCGCTTCCGGGCAAAAAAGAAGATAAGGATATGATTATGGCCTATGTAGGAACCCAGGCAGATAAGTTCAATGAATCTACTACTGCCATGAACGAACTTTTAAACGATCTTCCGAAGTCTGAACAGCTGTTTGAAACTGCCAAGAGCGGATTGAGAAAGACCATCGCTTCTGAAAGAATCACACAGGACGGTATTATTTTCAATTATCTCAGAGCACAGAAGCTCGGCAACAATTCCGACATCAGGAAAACGGTGTATGAAACGGCTCCAAAGCTGAGCTTTGCCGATATTCAAAGCTTCCATGATAAGGAAATGAAAGGTAAAAATTATACCTACTGTATCGTAGCCTCTCAGGATAAAGTAAATGAAGCTGAAATGAAAAAGCTGGGCGAAGTGAAAAAGCTGAACCTGACTGAAATTTTTGGATACTAAATAAATGAAAGCCGGTGTATGATCTACACCGGCTTTATTTATAGATAAAATTTGTCAATTCTCTATCAAGGGCTTTGAGTCAGACATGCTGATTATTGTTGTCAATGAAATCGAGTGCATTAAAAATGACTCAAACCTGCAGGATTTGGTACCATGATAATGATTCTATATCTAATAACATTTGGTCATCACATTATATTGTTGTACATTCTGATTTCAAAATAATACAAGTGATGGAATACGAAAAGATATATCCTAAATCAAGCATTAGACATCTAGTCCATTTCTTTTGGAATTTTGAGGGAGATTTTACAGAAACATCACTCTATTCTCATTCATCTGTTGCATGTGTTTATCCTAAATTGGCATTTCAATATATTCCTGGGATGATGATCATGGAAAATGGTGAAAGTAAAAAGTTGTTTGTAAGTGGTGTTCAGTCACAAACAAACGCTTATTATGAATTATCATCCAGCAAAAAAGCGGGGATCTTTGGCGTTTATCTTCAACCTTATGCTATCCCGATACTTTTTAACATTCCGGCAGATGAAATGACTAACCAAAACATTGAAATAACCGAACTTTGTGGGAAAGAGGGATTATTTTTAGAAGAACAAATATTAAATTGTCGAAGTACTCAGGAAAGAATTGAAACCATTACTTATTTTATTGAAAAAAGAGTGTCTGATTTACCATTTAATTTGCAAATGATGATGAATGCTATACATCATTTAATTATGAATAATGGAAATATAAAAATGCCCGAATTGCTTGCAGACCATTTTTTATCTCAAAGACAATTTGAACGTAATTTCAAAACCTTAACAGGATTTTCTCCTAAATATTTTTCCAGAATTATTCGATTTGAGAAGAGCATCACAGCTGCATATCATAATCAACAATTATCATTAACAGAACTTGCTCTGCATTCAGGATATTTTGACCAAGCACATATGATTAGAGATTTTAGGGAATTTTCTGGCAAAAAACCGTCTGCATATTTTTCTCAAGACCAATCTCTTTTTGTTATCGAATAAATGTCGAATATATACAATTTCAGTCTGTCTGCATAAAATAATTTTGCGTATGAAAAGATTTGGATTTTTTGTACTCATTTTTATTTTGACGAACAGCTGTATGAAAGCACAAAAAGAAAAGATAATTAATAACGGCAATGTATCTATTTGCACTGAGAGTTTTGGGAACTTTAATAATCCTGCAATTTTATTAATTGGAGGAGCAACTGTTTCTATGCTGTATTGGGATGCCGACTTTTGCAATAAATTAGCTAACAAAGGATATTTCGTAATTCGTTACGATAACAGGGATGTAGATAAATCTACTACCTACAGTCCTGGCTCTATTACATATAATATTGTTGACCTTGCAGATGATGCTGTTAATATTTTAGATGCTTATAAAATTAAGAAAGCGAATATTATGGGAATTTCCTTGGGGGGCCTGATTGCACAGATTTTAGCAATTAAAAGTCCCAATAGAGTTAATTCACTTATCTTGATGTCTACGGGCATCTGGGGAACACCGGATCCTACAATACCAGAAATGGATAAAGAGATATTCAACTTCCAAAGTAAAGCAGAAAGTATAAACTGGAATGATAAAAAAGAAGTAGTCCACTATATGTTGCAGAACTCGCATCTTATGGCTGGCCGTAAACCAGTGGATTATTCAAGAGAAGAAAAACGCATTGAACATGAAATTGACCGAGCAGTCAACTACCGTAGCATGTTTAACCATTCTTTGATACAGGGTGGAGAAGCTTACTATGATAAAATGGATGAAATCAAAATGCCTACTTTGATTATTCATGGTACGGATGATAAAATCTGGCATTTCAAAAATACTGAAAAACTATTGGCAGATATTAAAAATTCACAGCTTTTAAAATTGGAAGGGACCGGGCATGAATTGAATTATAATGATTGGGACATTATAATAACTACGATAAACAGGTTTATAAGTAATTATCCAGCATAGTTACTATTTATTTATGCAAAAAATCCTGTGTGTACATTTTTCCATAAAATAAGCGGTAAAATCGGAAATTCTAAAAAAATAGATTTCTTACTAATGGACAAAGTTTGTCAATTTTTTGATAAGGATTTTGAATATTTTTTGGATGCAGGAATGGTTAACAATGTACATGAAAATCATGGGCAGGTTGGTGAAATTGGGATCGTGAATAATTTTCCAGAAAATTTTTTAGAAGAATTCAAAAAATTAGTTGAAAAAAATCAGGCAAACGAAATGGTAATTCAAGATCTAAAGCAAAAACTAAATACTAAAAATTAAAACAAAGCTCTTAAAACAGAGCTTTTTTCTTTTACTTACCATCAAAAACACACATAGATTTTATTTATCAAAAACATTAGGTTCGATAGATGGTCTGTTTTTAAATTTGCAGCAGAAAATTATAATATAAAAAATATACAATTATGTCTTTAGTAGGAAAAAAATTCCCGAGTTTAACGGTAGATGCGATGTCTGAAATGGGTGATGATCTTAGAATCAACATCTTTGAAGAAGCTACTTCCAACCAGCAGAAAGTTTTGTTATTCTGGTATCCGAAAGATTTCACTTTCGTATGTCCTACGGAACTTCATGCTTTTCAGGAGGCTTTAGGTGAGTTTGAAAAAAGAAACACTAAAGTAATCGGTGCTTCATGCGACACCAACGAAGTGCATTTCGCGTGGCTGAATACCCCAAAAGATAACGGAGGAATAGAAGGTGTTACCTATCCCCTTCTGGCAGATACCCACAGACAACTGGCGAATACTTTAGGTATCGTAGACCAGGATTTCGAATATGATGAAGAAGGAAATGAAACGTTCACAGGGTCTAATGTTACGTACAGAGCTACATACCTGATTGACGAAACAGGAAAAATCTTCCATGAATCTGTAAACGATATGCCACTGGGAAGAAACGTAAAAGAATATTTAAGACTGATCGATGCTTATACCCATGTACAGAAGCATGGAGAAGTTTGCCCGGCAAACTGGGAAGAAGGAAAAGAGGCTATGAAAGCAGACCGTTCTTCTACTGCCGAATATTTAGCAAAAAATTAATGTAACAGTGTAACAAATCTAGCGGTGTAACAATAATGTAGCAGGAAGTAATATTGGTAAACTGTTGCATTGCTGGATTTGGTACATTGTTAAATTTATTCTAAAATTTAACTTATGTATACAGAATTAACAGAAGATACACTGCAAAACATCGTGAACGACAATGAAAAGGTAGTGGTACAATACGGTGCTACCTGGTGCGGGAACTGCAGGATCATGAAGCCGAAATTCAAAAAACTGGCAGGAGAAAACGACAGCATCCCGTTTTTATATGTGGACGCAGAGAAACTGCCGCAAAGCCGTAAGCTTGCCAAGGTGGATAACCTGCCTACGTTTGCCATTTTCAGGAACGGTGAACTGGTTAACCAGGTGCAAAGCAACCAGGCAGAAAGTTTAATCAACTTATTTAACGAATTATAGTTATGAAGTTACCTGTAATTAGACAATTCTATCAGAACCAGACTCCGGAAAACCTTGAGAAAACGCTGGAAGTGCTGGAAAGCTTCTGCGAGTTCAGGGGAACCAGTGAAGAGGACCTGAATGTTGCCGGAGAACTGATTACCAATATTTGCGGAGCCCTTGAAGTGCATGCCAATGTACAGAACGGAATGAGTGAAAAGGATGCTTTGAATTCATTTGCCCAAAAGGTATTAGGTTCTATCGATAAGTAAACATTCTGAATGCATTTTCAGATCCAATAAAAAATCCCGGTACTATTGAATAGTACCGGGATTTTTTATGTATAGCGGCTACAAGCATTCATAGCTCATAACTTAAACCCTACTAGCTTCTCCTGCTCATTAAAATCCTCAGAATATACCAGAACAACAGCATAATGGAAGCGAACAACTGTAAAGAAGCTCCTACGTACTGTCCCGTAGTATATGTGTTCTGAAGCTTATTGGTTTCGTAAAGGATTCCTGCAGATGCCAGGATCACCATTCCTACGGAAAACCAAAGGCCAAGGTCAAACCCGAAGATCGAGCCGGCAACAATCAGTCCGATAGCAATAAATCCTCCGATAATCATGATATTCCTTAAAAAAGAAAAATCCCTTTTGGAAGTGAACGCTACAATAGACAGTCCTGCAAACATCGCGATCGTCAGCATCGCAGCCTGGAAGATCACCTGTCCTCCTGCCGTAGCGGCAGCCATATAAATCAGTGGTAAAAAGATTACAGCTTCAAGAACGATGTAAAATCCTAACCCGAAGTACTGTGTGCTCCTGCTCTGTGATAAGGACCAGCGGCTTGCCAGAACGGAAGCGAGCCAGAATACCCCAATAATCAGCAGCCAGGTATACCTCTGGCCAAACATCATGGCGATAACTTCTACAGGCACTGTACGGAGAAGAATGGTTTCAACCCCGATAAATGCAAGCACAGAAAGGGCAAGATGCAGATACGTTTTCTTATAAAAGTCTGCCTTTTCGGTATCCGAAGAATGGGCGACTAAAGTGTTTGTCAACATAGTGTATATTTTTTTGTCTAAGATATTAAATTTTTCAGAGTACTTCAAGAAATTTCATGGTGTCTACATTGTCGGCATAGGTATTGAGCCCCGGATGCTGAGCTTCTCCCAGCGGAACGGAATCCAATCCCAACTCATCCTTCGCCACAACACACTGGATGTCCTCCGAATGTTCTGCGAGGAATTCTTTAACCTCATCCAGGGACTCATACCGGCTGAAATTGATTACGGATAAAGGGCTGAAAAGTTTCTCATCCTCTTTCAGCATCACAAAATTATTGTCCCAGAACTGATCCTGGTTCAGCAGGTATACTGCACGGTTATAGTCATAATTGTTCGCATACTTGTGATGGTTGATGATATCACTGAAATTCAGGAAGTTTTCAAAGAGACGGTCTATAAGGAAATCTTTTGGAATAAACAGACGGGTTACATTCCTGCACCCCAACCCGAAATAGTGGAAAATATCTTCTGCCAGAAGCTGAAGCTCCTCATTGGTTTCATCCCCTTTCAGAACAGCAACTGAGGTCCTGTTCTTACGGATGATGCTCAGGTGGTTTTTAAAGTAATATTCCAGGTATCTCGCCGTATTATTGCTTCCGGTGGCTATCACAGCATCAAAGCTTTCAAGCTTTTCAACCATTTCATACCGGATTCCGCCATCGGTAAATTCATTCCATTTTCCGAGTAGAAAAGGAATCATATGGCGGTCTTTAGAGGAAAGTTTGATGAGTGGGATATGGTTGCTGAGGATCACAGAGATCACATCATGAAATCCAACGAGCGGAATATTGCCGGCAAGGATCAGGCCTACCTTTTTAGGCGTTTTGGAAACTGTATAGCCCTCCAGCCAATGGCGTAACGTACCTTCCGTAAGAAGTCCGGCCCACTCTTCAAGGGCAAACTTCTGGCTTTCAATGGTAAACCACGGATTTTCCATCTGTGATTTCCTAATCACAGTTTCCAGTTCAGAATAGTTCTCTGCCTGGCTTTCAGGATCTTCCGTTAAGTAGGTATGGATATAGCGGCCCAGCTTCGTAAGCCCTAAAACTTGATTTTCGGTATGCATAATTACTGTAAATTTGGGGAATATTTTGTAATTTTGTGCAAATTTAAAAAAAATTAGCGATGGCTATTAAAATAACTGATGAATGCATTAACTGCGGCGCCTGCGAACCGGAATGCCCGAACAATGCGATATATGAAGGAGCCGTAGACTGGAAAGCTTCTGAAGGGACCGCTCTCAAAGGAACGGTGACATTACCGTCCGGACTTACGGTAAATGCGGATGCACCGCAGGAACCGGTGAGTGACGACGTATATTTTATTGTTACAGACAAGTGTACAGAATGTAAAGGCTTCCACGAAGAACCTCAGTGTGCCGCGGTTTGTCCGGTAGATTGCTGTGTTCCGGATGAGGACCATGTGGAGTCTGAAGAAGCACTGCTTAACAAAAAAGCATTTTTACACGGTGAATAATACATGCCGTCTCATCCAGTATGAGGCGGTTTTTTTAAGTCTTTCACTATTGTAAGCACCCTAATATCCAAATAATAATGAATCTACAGGCACACCAGGTCCTGTAAAAAAATAAAAATATGAGTAAAAAACATAATTTTAGTGCAGGACCATGCATCCTGCCTCATGAAGTATTTGAGAAATCTGCAGAAGCTATTTTAGACTTTAACGGCATAGGGCTTTCCATCCTGGAAATCTCTCACAGAAGCAAAGATTTCGTAGCCGTAATGGATGAGGCAAGAGCCATCGTAAAGAGACTGATGAACCTTGGTGATGAATATGAAGTACTTTACCTGGGAGGCGGTGCAAGCCTGCAGTTTGCCATGGTACCGTACAACCTGCTGAAAGTTGGCGGGAAAGCCGCATACCTGGATACAGGTACCTGGGCTGCCGGGGCGATCAAAGAAGCCAAAAAACTGGGAACGGTTGATGTTGTAGGTTCTTCAAAGGCAGATAATTACTCATACATCCCGAAAGACTATACGGTAGGTGCAGAATATGATTATTTCCACTGTACTTCCAACAATACCATTTACGGAACCCAGATGAAATCCTTCCCAGACGTGGATACACTGATGGTTTGCGATATGAGCTCCGATATATTCTCAAGGCAGTTGGACTTTTCAAAATTTGACCTGATTTATGCCGGTGCCCAGAAAAACATGGGTCCTGCCGGAGTAACACTGGTGGTTATCAAAAAAGATATTTTAGGAAAAACCGGAAGGGAGAATATGTTCTCTATACTGGATTATTCCCAGCACATTGCCAAGGAATCCATGTACAATACCCCACCGGTATTCCCTGTATATGCATCTCTTCTTACTCTTCAATACCTGGAAAGAAACGGAGGCATTGCGGCAGCTGAAGAGAGAAATAAAGCAAAAGCACAACTGCTGTATGATGAAATCGACAGGAATCCTTTATTTGAAACTTTCTGCGCAAAAGAAGACCGTTCTCTTATGAACGTATCTTTCAGAATTACGGATGACGGCAGGAAGGAAGAATTTGATGCCGCCTGGAAAGCAGCAGGTGTAAGCGGACTGAACGGCCACAGGAGCTTGGGCGGTTACAGAGCAAGCCTTTATAACGCCCTGCCTATCGAAAGCGTTCAGGTTTTGGTGGACGTTATGAAATCTCTCGGATAATATCTGCCTTAAAGACAGGAGATTAAAAATAATTTGAATTATTTTAATTTTTCTTAATTTGCAGACCGGTCAATTCCTTACATCTTAATAAATTATAAACCCTAGATCCCGTACATATGAGAGTTTTAGCAAACGATGGTATTTCCGAAGCCGGAGCATCCGCCCTTAAACAGGCCGGCATTGAATTGCTTGACCACAAGGTTGCCCAGGACCATGTTATTGGTTTCATCAATGAAAACCAGGTAGATGTCCTGCTCGTAAGAAGCGTGACCAAAGTGCGTCAGGACATTATCGATGCCTGCCCCGGACTTAAGGTGATCGGCAGAGGTGGGATCGGGATGGATAATATTGACGTGGAATATGCCCGGAGCAAAGGAATCCGTGTCATCAACACACCCAATGCATCGTCGAAATCTGTGGCAGAACTTGTTTTCGGGCATTTCTTTTCCCTGGCCAGGTTCCTGCATGAATCCAACAGGCTAATGCCGCTGGAAGGTGAAACCCATTTCAACGCGATGAAAAAGTCATTCAGCAAAGCATATGAGCTTTCCGGAAAGACTTTAGGCGTCATCGGTTTCGGAAGCATCGGACAGGAAGTTGCCAAAATGGGGATTGCCCTGGGTATGAAAGTAAAGGTCCTGACCAGAAAGCCAAGAACAGAAACACTTACCCTGGAGTTTTTCGATGGACAGTCGGTAAGCTTTGAGATTACCTCTTCCAATGATACGGATGAATTCCTTAAGGATACAGATTTTATCAGCATCAATACGCCTAAAACGAATGAATATATCATAGACACCGAACAGTTTGAAAAAATGAAAGACGGCGTCTATATTGTGAACACTGCAAGAGGCGGTGTTATTAACGAAGTAGCTTTAATCGACTTTATCGAATCCGGAAAAGTGGCCGGAGCAGCACTGGATGTTTTTGAAAACGAACCGGCGCCGGAACTGCCACTCCTGATGAATCCTTCCTTATCGCTTTCCCCGCATGTAGGAGGAAACACAGTAGATGCCCAGGAGAAAATCGGAATCGAACTTGCCGAACAGATTATCAAACTTCAAAAAGAAACTATACACTAAATATGCCTGTTTTTAAACCTTTTCGCGGAATAAGACCTCATAAAGACCTTGAAAGTACTTTCCCTACCCATCCCCTGGATAATTTTACCCAGGAGGAGATTGCAGAGAAAGCTCAGGTTGAGAATACCTATATTCACATGATCAAGCCTTATGTAGTAAGCAAATCAAAGGATGTTGACCGGAACCTCAGAAAAATCCGCGCAACATTTGAAGAGCTTCTGGATGAAAATAAGCTCGTTCAGGACAGTTCCGCTTATTACCTTTATGAGCAGATATACCCGAACAAGCAGGTTTTCAGGGGGCTTTTAGGACTGGCCAGCATTGAAGATTTCTGGAACGGAAAGATCAAAAGGCATGAAAGTACCATTCCCCAGAAAAAAGAGAAACTGGCCCATTACCTTGAAAAAGTAAACCTGCAGGCCGAACCGGTACTGCTTACCTACCCTTCCAATTCCAAGATCGAACTGCTCATGAACCATGAGGAGAAAAATGTCCCGATCTTCAACCATGTTGATACAAAAGGCATCCGCCATAAAATCTGGAAGATCGACAACCGCCTTAAACTTCAGCAGTTTAAGGAAGTTATAGACCAGATTGACTCATTTTATATTGCAGACGGCCACCACAGGATCGGCTCCACGGCATTGAATGCCAAACATCAGAAAGATAAAAACAAAAGGCATAACGGTACGGAACCATATAATTTTGTATACAGTTTCATCGTATCCAACCAGTCCATCAAGATCCATGATTATAACAGGATGGTCAGTGACATCGGGGAACTAAGTACTGAAGAATTCCTGAAACAGCTGGAAGAGTATTTCCTGATCCATGAAAAAGGCGAAACCCCTTATTACCCTTCCCAGAAATTCCACATTTCCATGTACATGGATGGTAAATTTTATTCGCTTCACGTGAAGCATGACCTGCGTTCACAGGAAATGTCTCTGGATAACCTGGACCACCACCTTCTGGATAAATATATATTTAAAAACATCCTGAAGATTGAAGATCCGGACAGTTCTGAAAAAATCAGCTACGTTAAAGGGACTTCAAATCTTGAAGGTATTACCCTTTTGAAAGAAAAAGTGGACAATGGTGAAGGTAAGGCAGGATTTGGGATTTACCCGGTAAGCTTTAACGACATGATCAAAATATCGGACCTTAAACTAAGCATGCCCCCTAAATGCACATTCATTGAGCCTAAATTGGTTACAGCCCTTTTAATGTATGATATGAAGTCCTGATATTCCTGTTTTTTTCCTACTTTTATCAATGGAAAAGATAGGTTGATAAAAAATGAAAAAAGCATTCATTATAATTCCACTCTTTTTGAGTGGATTTTTATTTTCTCAGAAAAAACCGCTGAAGAAATCATCAAAAAAACCTTATTCATCAGTAAAGTTCAATTATCATGATGAATTCAAAAAGATTTCCGATGAGATCATGACCAACGGCACAGCATATGACAATCTGGGGGAACTGACCAAAGGAGTCGGACCACGGTTCAGCGGGACGCCCGGCTATGCCAGAGCTGTGGAATGGGCAGAAAAAAAGCTTAAAGACATCGGCATTGAAATGATCTGGAGGCAGGAAGCAAAAGTACCCATGTGGATCAGAGGAAAGGAATCCTTACAGATCAAAGCCGGGAATGGAGACTGGAGAAATATCAGGATGCTTTCATTCGGAAATTCTGAAGGTACCGGCGGAAGAGACCTTACAGGAGAAATCGTCCTGATCAGTAGCACTGCTGAGCTTAATGCGTTGTCAATAGGAAAACTGAAAGATAAGATTGTTTTCGTCAACCTGCCAATGGACCCCACAGTCATTAACACCAGTGATGCGTATCTTGCTGCTGCCAAATCCAAGTTGATTTCAGCCTCGGTCATTGCCAAAACTGGAGCCAAAGCGCTGATCATACGGTCTCTGACTACTGCTTTCGATGATACACCCCATGCCAAGATGGTTTATTATGAGCCGGATGATAAAACACGGATTCCGGCTTTAACGATTGGTGTGAGATCTGCGGATGAACTGGAAAAACTGCTGAAAAAGCAGAAAGTTACCGGAAAGATTAATATGTCTGCTGAACCCAAAGGAGAGACAACCAATCCCAATATCATTGCAGAAATTCCCGGAAAAAAAGATTCTAAAGTCATCATGATAGGTGCACAGCTGGATTCCTGGGATTTTGCAGAAGGTGCCCATGATGACGGCTCCGGTGTAGTACAGTGCATCGAAATTCTGCGGACCCTTAAAGCACTTGGAATACAGAATAACCATACGATCAGAGTAGTCCTGTTTGCGAACAGTGAAAATGGCGGCCAGGGCCATGATCTCTATACTGCCTATGTGAAGAAAAAAGAAGAAAAGCACGTTATTGCTTTGGGAACGGATGCCGGAGGGTATTCCCCGAGAGGTTTTTCCCTCGATATGCCGCCACAAAGGAGAAGGCAAATCTTTGAGTGGAAAAATTATTTCCTTCCTTATGGCGTCTATGACTTTGACCAGACCAATGCCATTCAGGATATTTCTCCCCTGAAGCAGCTGGACATCCCGCTGGCTGAGCTGGTGGTAGATCCGCAACGGTATTTCGATTACCACCACTCCACTGAAGACAGTTTCGACAAAGTGAATAAAAGGGAACTTTTACTGGGAGCAACAGTACTTACCCAAATGGTCCTGATGATTGATAAAAACTGGTAAACAACTACTTCAGAAATTTGAAATATTGTACATAAAACCAAATCAGATAAAAAAAATAATGACACTCCGGCTTGATCCCGGACTTTTAACAGATAAGAGATCTGAAATGCTGTATCAGCAATTGCAGGCCTTACTGAATGAACTTGAAAAGAAAGAAATATCCGATCAGACCAAAGATACTATTAATAAGCAGGTAGAAGCAATGAATTCCACTTCTTTAAAGGATAAAGCCTTATCAAAACTCTTAAAGGACAAACAGACTGGCATCCTAAAAATGCTTGAAAAAGAATATAAGCTGGTTCCTAAAAATTATTACCGTAATATGTGGCTGGCGGCGGGTCTGGCAACATTCGGAGTGCCAATCGGAATCGCCTTCGGGTTTTTATTGGGCAATATGGCATTTCTCGGTATAGGACTTCCGATAGGAATGACCATAGGAATGGTGCTGGGTGCTTCAATGGATGAAAAAGCAGCGGCAGAAGGCAGGCAGCTTGATGTCGAAATTAAATATTAAAACAGGAACAACAATAATTATGCATGACAGATCATGAAGAATATACTATGCACTGCTGTGCTCATCAGCAGTATGATGGCTTACGGCCAGCAAAATGAAGATTCCCTGCAGTTTGCTAAAATTTCCACCGAAATCCTGAATAACGGAAAAGCCTATACCGAATTAAGGGATCTGACCCAAAATATAGGCCATCGCCTCAGCGGTTCAGCATCGTATGAAAAAGCAGTACAATGGGCAGCAAAAGAGCTCCGGGAAGCCGGTGCTGATAAAGTCTGGCTGCAGGAAGTCATGATCCCTGTATGGGAAAGGGGAAAGGAGTCTTTACAGATCCGAACCAGAGATGGCAAGTGGAAACCCATAAAAATGCTATCATTAGGGAATTCTGAAGGTACCGGAGGTAAAGATATTTCAGGAGAAGTAGTCATGGTGCATTCATTGGAAGAATATGAGAAACTTCCGGCAGATCAGGTAAAGGGTAAAGTTGTCTTCTTCAATTATCCGTTCAGTCAGTCTTTCGTGGAAACTTTCAGAGGCTATAGCGATGCGGCAAAGTACAGGGTCAATGCTGCTTCTCTTACCGCAAAGAAAGGCGGAAAATTTGCCGTGATCCGCTCTCTTTCCTCAGCTTTTGATAATGTACCGCATACAGGAGGCATGCGTTATGACGAACAGTATCCTAAAATTCCTGCCGTAGCAATTGGTACTGCAGCAGCAGATGAGCTTGCAGAGCTGCTGAAAAGCCAGAAAATAACCCTCAAACTGAACTCCCACTGCGGCATGAAAGGGGAAAAGCTTTCGCACTCCGTAATTGGTGAAATTACGGGCCATCAGGACCATGAAGTTATTGTAGCAGGAGGACATTTAGATTCATGGGATGTGGGTGAAGGCGCTCATGATGACGGTGCAGGAATCGTACAAAGCATAGAAATCCTCAGGACATTCAAAAAACTGGGCATCAACAACCGGCATACTATTCGGGTGGTATGTTTTGCTAACGAGGAAAATGGCGTAAAAGGCGGAATAGCATACGGTAAAGCAGCAAAAGAAAACAACGAAAAGCATCTTTTCGCTATAGAATCGGATGCAGGAGGATTTGCGCCGCGGGGAATTTCCATGGAAATGGACGCACAGAAGATCAATCAGATCAAAAGCTGGGCGAACCTTTTCTTCCCGTATGGAGTATATAATTTTGAGGGAAGGTTTTCGGGAACCGATCTTTATCCGCTTCACGATATGGGCGTCCCGACTGCCGAACTGGTTCCGGATTCCCAGCGTTATTTTGATATTCACCATACGGAAGAAGATACGTTTGATAAAGTTAACCGGAGAGAGCTTTTGCTTGGGGCAGTAACCATGACCCAGCTGATCTATATGATTGATAAGAATTGGTGACAAAATAAAAGATACAGGTGTATCGAATTATCCATACATGCCCGCTGATGTTCAGCGGGCTTTTATATTAAGAATTCAGATCTGCGATCAGATACCGATCAGATACCGTATAATCATCATTTTCACCTCTGTTTTCGGCAAAATTCTCTGGTTTAATGAAATTTGGCACGGAAATGGCTGCATAATGCCTTAATAAAACAAAGCTATGATGATGAAAAATAAGGTCTTACCACGGATGTTCCGTATCAGGCTCTGAAAAATTACTGGCTGTTTTAAACGGCCGTTTTCTGAGTTTAAAAACCACATTGCTATATCATGAATCAACTTTCTGGAATATCTATTCCATGAGAGTAGGTATATTATAAAATAAAGTCAGACCGAATAACCCTATCTATGGCTTTAGAACCCTCCTCATCAAGACACCAAAATTTTAGTTTAATTTTTAAAATAATTAACAATGAAGAATGTAAAAGAAATGACGATCAACACACCAAAAAGTTTAACTCAGACTCACATGTTGAGTATTGCCTTATTATTTGTATTTGCGGTATTTTCCGTTTTACTATACGTATCCAACATCAGTTTTAATAACCTGATGGTTTACCTGGTAGCTTTGCTGGCTTACGGAGGATTCAGTGCCCTATTCATCAGTTCACTGAACAGAAAGAGAATGCAGATCAGAAAAAAATTTGAGAGGAATACATAACTCTACAATTTCAGTTTTTCAAACCAAAGGCTGTCTCGTACGAGACAGCCTTTTTAACGGATATGGATTGTGGATTAAGATTATCTCATCATAAATAAGGTTAAATTTTATCAATGATTTTCCTGGGCAGTATCTTGGACAGCTTTGACTGGTATTCCTTGTCTGCAAAAACGAGTTTCCATGATTTCCTATCCTTAGATATGGCGCAGGTTTTCATAGAGGCATTAATCAGATACGAACCTTCAGCCGGAAGGTACTTTACATTATTCTTGTCGTATTTGCTGACCAACATGGTAGCAATATTCTTCTTCATTTCATCGTTCAGCGATCCGGTATTGCATTTCAGCTTTAAATAATAGTCAGCAATGGAATAATAAGATCCGTTGATAAGCTCAGGCTTGGTAACGCTTCCCGGCTGCATGCCCAGTATATCAACCTTCATAAACGGATTATTATATGTCATTTCAAGGATCTGTGTCAGCTGATCCTTAGGAATAATTGTAAAAAACTTCGGATCAATATAGCCTACAGCCTGGTTTGTATTTTTAGCTTTAATAGAGTTAAAAAAATAGGTTACTGATTTTTTTATGGCTGCCTCATCGGGATTCACCTTCGTCTGGGAAAATACTGAAAATGATAGCAGGATAAACAGGAACAGAAGTGTTTTGGTTTTCATTATGTTTGAGATATTATAATTTAAAAATATTAATTTTTCAAAAGCTAATACTGTAACAATCTAAGATCATTGTAATGATATTCTTTTGATGTAAAATCTGTCGAAGGTTAATGGCAGATCGTTACAAAATATAATTCAGGAAACGAAAAAGCCATCCTTACGGACGGCTTTCAGATTATATTTTAGTTCTATTAATGTACTTTTACAAGCTCAACATCAAACACCAGCCATGCATTCGGCGGAATTACGCCTCCTGCACCTCTTTCCCCGTAGCCCATTGCAGGCGGGATCAATAAAGTAGCTGTTTCACCTTCTTTCAGCAAAAGGATTCCTTCGTCCCAGCCTTTGATCACTCTTCCCATTCCGATCGGGATGTCGATCGGCTCATTTCTTTTGAATGAAGAATCGAATTCCGTTCCGTCAACCAGTTTTCCTGCATAATGTACCGATACATTATCTCCGGCTTTCGGAGCTTTTCCGGAAGTGGTCTTCGTAATCTTATAATACAGTCCGGATTCTGTTTTCTGCATTCCAGCCTTCAGGTCTTCCACCATTTTCAGCTGGTTAGCTTTAAACTCCTCCTCTTTTCTTTTTTTCTCAGCTTCTTCCTTGGCAATATATGCTTTATTGTTTTCTGCTATTTTTGCTTTTCCTTCATTGAAAGTCTTTGCAGGATCATAGTTCTTGTATTCGTCCCCTTTGCTGAATACGGATACCTTTTCAAGAACAACATCGGTTTTAGGCTTGTCCTGAGGTCCTTTTTCAACATTGGCAATCGCGTCGATCACATCTTCTCCTTTTACAACTTTACCGAAGATGGTATGTCTTCCGTCCAGCCAAGGGGTAGCTACTTCTGTAATGAAGAATTGTGACCCGTTGGTATTAGGTCCTGAATTTGCCATGGAAAGCGTTCCTTTTCCGGTATGCTTCAGGTCGTTTTTTTCATCCTCGAACTTGTATCCCGGATCTCCCATCCCGGTTCCCTGAGGGTCTCCTCCCTGGATCATAAAATCCTTGATCACCCTGTGGAAGATGGTTCCGTCATAGAAAGGAACACCTTTCGCCTTTGCCTTATTATCAATTTTACCCTCAGCAAGACCGATGAAGTTGGCCACGGTAACCGGAGCTTTTTTATCCTCGAACTTTACAATCATGTTTCCTTTGGACGTCTGCAGATTAGCATAGAGTCCGTCATTAAGACTTTCGTAAGTTTCTTTGTCTACGTTCATTTTTTTATAAATTGGTGTACAACTCATCAGCGAAACGCTTGCCGCTGCCAGAATTATATTTTTGTTAAACAATTTCATTTATAATGCTTTTAATTTTATGATCAGGGGAATGTCGTTATCTATTTTCTTCTCATCTCCGTACGTACCGTAGGCCAGAGCAGACGGAACCAACAGGGTAACTTCCTCACCATTATGGATATACCGCAAAGCATTTTCTACCGCTTTCAGTTCATCAAAGTGTCCGAATTTTGCCTCTCTCCGCTCAATGGGCTGATCATAAATCTTGGTCTGGTCAAAATCATAGAGATCATAAGAGTAAGAGATCAGCGTATTGTCTTCCCTTCTCGCTCTTCCGCTGAAATCCTGTACATCCACCCAGTAATTAAGCGGCATGGCATAAAACTTCACCGGTTGAGTAGCCATCCATTCCTGGATCTGCGTCCTCTCTGTGGCATTGAGGTTTTTCATCCTTTCCCTGGAAATATCCAGGTCGCTGCGGCTCAGGACTCCTCCTACGGGAGGATGTGTTTCGGCAGCTTTCCGGTTGCATCCGGCCAGTAGAAGAATGGATAAGAAAACAATGTTTTTCATAGGTTGTGCGAAAATACACATTTCGGGAATGAATTACAAAAACAAAGACTTTAAAATAATAAAACGTGCTGTAAAATCTTCTTTCGCTTCACAAAAAAGAATTTCCACAGGAATCTTCAGAGAAATACAAGCGTAAATGATCTGAACTAATTGCTGTTCTTCTTATTGTACTAAACATTACTTAAAAGTCTTGTCATCTTTCATAGAGCAACGCTTACAAAGTCCTGTGAGGATACAATTCACACTTTCCACATGATAGCCATCGGGAACCGAAAAGTGAACTGCTTCAGGCAGGCATTCTATGGTCTGGCAATGGGTACAGCGGAAATGAAAATGATTGTCTGTAAAACTATTCTCATCACATTTCATACAGACAGCAAAATACTGCTTGCCATCTTCGGCTACTATTTTATGGATCACTCCATCTTCACAGAAGCGGTTTAATACTCTGTAAATAGTGGCCCTATCAATTTTGACATCAATTTTTTCCTCGATAGCGTCACGGCTCATCGCCTTCCCGGCTTTTATCAATAAATCCAGGACTGCTTCTTTTGACGGTGTATTTCTGCGTTTCATTTCTTGTCTTCTTCTGCTACAAATTTAATGCAAATTATTTGCAATAAATTATTGCAAATTTGTCGCAATAGTAAAAACTTGTGTACCTTTGTGAAAACCATTTAAAATTAAAATTATGAAGAAATACATCCACTTAACAAACCTTGTTTTTAAAGGCATATTCGTCTTTCTGTTAACCTTTATACTTTTCAGTTGTTATCAGCAACCTCAAAAAGCCAGTGAAACTTCCAGTAAAACTGGAAAAACAGAAAAGCCGGAGTATTTTCTTCTTCATCCCGAACTGGAAAAAACATATGGTTATACACAAGCCGTCAGAGTTGGCAATATTGTAAAAATAGGAGGAGTAATCAGTATTGATGAGAAAGGAAATCCAACCGCCAAAGGCAATTATCTGCAGCAAATGAAAAATTGTTATGAAAACCTGGATAAAGTCTTGCAACATTACGGTTGCACTTTTGATGACGTGATTCTTGAAAACATGTATACCACAAGTATGACAGAACTTCAAAAAAATGCTTCGTACAGACGGGAAATTTACAAAAATCATTTTCCTACAGGAAGCTGGATTGGCATTAAAGAACTCGGTATGCCGGAAGCGATGATTGAAATTGAATTAGAAGCATTAATAAATAAAAAATAAATCCGGCTGTTAATCAGTCGGGAATCTACTTAAAAAGATGGGATTGTCAATAGTTTTTATCCCTTGTCTTTCCATTGACCACATTAAAAAAAATCAACAATATGACAGGCAGCAAAAAATTCGATGTAATCATCATTGGCGGAAGTTATGCAGGGCTATCATCGGCAATGGCTTTAGGCCGTTCCATGCGGGATGTTCTGGTTATCGATAGTGGTTTGCCATGCAACCGGCAGACACCGCATTCACATAATTTCATCACCCATGACGGAGCGAAGCCCAGCGAAATAACTGAACAAGCCAAGGCCCAAGTTTTAAAATATGACACAGTACGATTTCTTGACGGCCTTGCTGTGAGAGGAACGCAAAACGAGGAGGGTTTTGAAATTACCGTTAAAACCGGCGAGATATTTAGGTCTGAAAAACTCATTTTCGCCACAGGTATAAGCGATACAATGCCTGATATCAAAGGATTTTCAGACTGTTGGGGTATTTCCGTTATCCATTGCCCGTATTGCCATGGCTATGAATTCCGCGATCAGAACACTGCAATCATGTCAAACGGAGAAAAAGCATTTCACATCACCTCTCTGGTTAATAACCTGACAAATAAAATTACAATTCTAACCCGGGGAACGGCGGAATTTACTCCTGAACAAACTGCAAAGCTGAATAAACATAACATTCAGGTCATAGAAGATGAAATTACAGAAATAGAACATGAAAACGGGCATGTTAAGAATGTAATCTTCAAAGACGGAAAAAAAATGAGTTTTGATGCTGTTTATTCACCTCTTCCGTTCCGGCAACATTCTGATATTCCTGTTTCTCTAGGCTGCGAACTGACCGAGCAAGGGTATATCAAAGTAGATCATTTTCAGAAAACAACAGCGAAGGGGGTTTTTGCCTGTGGAGATAACTCAGCCATGATGCGTTCTGTTTCTTATGCTGTTGCCTCAGGTGGAATTGCAGGAAGTATGGCCAACAAAGAACTGACTGATGAACAGTTCTGAATTCAGATTTTACATGGTAAATAAAAGAAAAAACCTGCTTAAAAAGTCGGTTTTTTTACTTAACAAACTTAGTACCTGATGGCTACATTCTGATCCGGAAAGTTTAATATTTTGTCACCTGAACTCTCTGTAATGAAAATATCAAGAGTACTATGAATTATGAAAAATGTCATCTTATCATATGAAAGATGACATTTTTTATAATCAAAGGCTGTCTCAAAAAAATTTCCGTTCGCAAATTCCTTTCAAGAAATTCTCAGAGCGATATTTTACCTTTTGAGACAGCCTTAGTATAATATAATCGTTATATAACCTTATACCGTTTCAAGAATATTTTTTTCTACCAATACCCTCCATCCGAAAGGATCTTCCGAAAGGTTGCTCTGCAGGTCTACCAGGTCTTTCTTAAGCTGTGCCGCATAACTTTCATCATCGGAAAGCTGAGGAAGAGGCAGTTTTTCACCTTTATACCCCAAAGCCTGGAAAATTGTAGTGACTACTGCTGTTCCTACACCCCAAACTTCTTTTAGTGTACCGTTTTGCTGGGCCTCAATAACATCAGTTACTTTAATAGGCTCTACTTTCACATCGATTCCTTTCTTCTTGGCAAGCTGGATAAAACTGTCTCGGGTAACTCCGTCAAGGATTTTTTCAGAGGTAGGCGGGGTATAGATTGTATCATTGATTCTTACAAACACATTCATGGTTCCGCTTTCTTCAAAATACTCGTGGGTAGAATCATCGGTCCAGATGATCTGCTCATACCCCTCTTCAATAGCCAGCTGGGTAGGATAAAAAGAAGCTGCATAGTTTCCTGCTGCCTTGGCAGAACCTACTCCACCGTTTGCCGCTCTTGAATAGTGATCGGAAATCTTTACAGAAACCGGCTCAGTATAATAGCTTTTTGCCGGAGAGGCAACAATGGCAAACATATATTTATTGGCTACTCTTGCTTTAAGAGCTTCTTCCGTAGCAAAAATAAGGGGTCTGATATATAAAGACATACCTTCTCCGGATGGAATCCAGTTTCTGTCGATATCTACCAATGCCTTAAGTCCGTCAATGAACATCTCTTCCGTTACTTCCGGCATGGCCAGACGCTTAGCTGATTTATTGATACGTTCAAAATTCTTTTCAGGCCTGAAAAGGAAAACCTGCCCGTCCTTGTCTTTATAAGCTTTCATTCCTTCGAAACAAGCCTGTCCGTAATTTACCCCCATCATTGCAGGTGTAAAAGGGATCGGACCGTACGGTACCAATTTTACATCGCCCCACTTCCCGTTCTCATACTCACAAATGATCATATGATCGATGAAAGTATTTCCGAATGAGAAGTTTTCCGGATCGAATGCAGAAATCCTGGAGTTTTCAGTTTTTTGAATTATCATTTCTAAAATTTTTTATGATGTTCCACAAATTTAATATAATTTTCCAAATATAAAAATTTTGGAGTAAATTTGGCAAAAAAACGATTGAAAAGAGAAATAAAAACTACTAACGACGGCAGCAAGACACTGTATATCAATGATTTGAATGAAAACTATCATTCACATCACGGAGCGCTACAGGAAGCCGAACACGTGTTTATTAAAAATGGAATGAATCTCGTTAATGATTACGAAATTAATATTTTAGAACTCGGTTTTGGTACAGGTCTAAACGTTTTGGTAACAATTAATGAATATTTAAGAACTGACAAAAATCATATAATACACTATTTTTCTCTTGAAAAATATCCGGTCAGTGAATCAGAAGTTAATGATCTTGCTTATTTTGAGCTCTTTGATAACCCTGAATTCAAAAATATTTATCATAAAATTCATGACGCGGAATGGGAAAAACCGGTGGAAATCATTAAAGGCTTTTATCTGCATAAAATACAATGCGACTTTTTCGATCTGAAAACCATCGATTTACCGAAGATCAATCTGGTCTATTACGATTGCTTCGGAGCAAGAGTTCAGCCCGACCTCTGGGAAAAACCATTATTTGAACTTGTTTCGGAAAAAATGAGCATCAATGGATTGTTAACCACATATTCATCTAAAGGCAGCGTACGAAGGATCCTCCAGGAATTAGGCTTCAGTGTTGAAAAAAAACAGGGTCCTCCCGGAAAAAGGGAAATGATCAATGCGGTGAAGGAAAGAGAGGCATGAGTAATGAGCAATGAATAATGAGTAATGAGTAATGGTAAATAGTTCTTAGAGCTATAAAAGTAAATTTTTACTTTTTACTTTTTACTTTTTACTTTTTACTTTTTACTTTTTACTTTTTACATTATACATTATTACGTAAATACATCAATACCACCACCATCCACTTTAATCATTTTTGCGTATTTTAGCCTTACAAAATAGGACATATGATAGACAACATCAACATCAGGGTGTATGCCTGCGTTGTAAAAGACCATAAGGTACTAACCTTATTTGAAGAATATGCCGGTGAACCGCTGATGAAATTTCCGGGCGGCGGACTGGAATACGGAGAAGGAGTGCTGGACTGCCTCCACCGTGAATTTGACGAGGAGCTTAATGTAAAAATAGAGGTTGTAAGCCACTTATACACCCAGGAGAACTTCCAGGTTTCACGTTTTAAGGAAAATGAGCAGCTGCTGACGATTTATTACCTCGTTAACATCATCAATGAAGAAGACTTCCTGATCCTGGATCCGTGCATAGAAAAAACGGAATGGATCGATATTAGAAGGCCGGATAATCCATTTGTCCTTCCGATAGATAAAATTGTATTTGATCTGCTAAAAGAAAAATTCCTGTAATGCTACAGGAATTTTTCTTTTTATTTTCTTACTCTGAACTCGCTGGCTCCCGGATAAGGCTGAAGATAGCCTGAATTCCAATTGGATTGCAGCAATGATTCGAGGAATTCATCGGTACGGTTGACGTGAGGATTATACTGGTCCTTGAGGTCTATATCGGCCATTTTACCTTTCACATTCCACCAGAAAGCACTCCATCCTCCCCTGAGTTCCTTGATAATTTCATACACATTTTTACCGGTAGCGCGGTTCATCAGCTTTGCAAATACCTGCCCTTCTGTAGTGGTAAGGTCCCTCAGTTGTTTTTCGTACTGATCCGCAAGCATATTCTGCCGGTCCTTCATAAACTTCCTTTTGGTCTTGCTATCCATATTAGACATATCTTTCTGGATATCCCTGTATTGTTGTAAAGCAGTGAGGAATAATGGATAGACCCTGTATAATTTTTTATTGAGAAAATAATAGTAATTCCTGTCAAGCTGGTTGTTAAACCGGGGTTTATTCAGCAGGATCAATTCATCCATAACCACTACTGTTTCTCCGTTGATTTCATAGATTTTGGCTTTCTGCTTTTCGTCGTAATAATATCTGTTCCCGAATTCATCTGTTTTCAGCAGCTCCTGTGGATACTGGCTTAACGGCTTGGCAATGACAGAATCCCGTTGCCCGAAAACAGCTGTACTAAAAAACAGCAGGAAAAGGCAGGTGATCTTGTTAAAATTCATTATTTTTACATTCATAATAACAAATATTCATATCAAAAATCATTCCTTCTTATGAAATTTGAAAAGAAATCTTTAGGATTTTTAAAAAATTACTTAAACACTTCATCACCAACCGGTTACGAACATCAGGGACAAAAAATATGGATGGATTACATCCGGCCTTACGTAGATAAAATTGAAGTGGATCATTACGGAACCTGCTATGGAATCATAAATCCCGAAGCTGAATTTAAAGTGGTCATCGAAGCTCATGCTGATGAAATTTCCTGGTATGTTAATTACATTACGGATGACGGGCTTATCTATGTTATCCGCAACGGAGGATCAGACCAGACCATAGCGCCTTCCAAAGTTGTGCATATCCACGGAGAAAAAGGTATTGTAAAAGGCGTGTTCGGATGGCCGGCTATTCATACCCGGACCAACCAGAATGAGCCTGTTCCTAAAATTGAAAATATTTTTATCGATTGTGGCGCCACTACGAAAGAAGAAGTTGAGGAACTCGGCATTTTTGTAGGCTGCATGATTACGTATCCGGATGAGTTCTTTGAAATGAACGACCGATATTTTGTATGCAGGGCTCTGGACAACAGGATCGGCGGATTTATGATTGCTGAAGTAGCCAGGCTGTTAAAAGAAAACGGAAATACACTACCTTTCGGCTTGTATATCACAAATTCCGTACAGGAAGAAGTCGGTTTATATGGTGCAGACATGATTGCCGATACCATAAAGCCTAATATCGCCATTGTAACAGACGTCACCCATGACACCAGTACACCGATGATAGAAAAGAAAAAAGAAGGTGACCAGAAATGCGGAAACGGTCCTGTTGTATTCTTTGCACCAAGTGTTCATCACACAATCCGGGAGCTGATCATTGAAACAGCCAAAGAAAAAGAAATACCATTCCAGAGAGCCGCTGCAAGCCGTGCCACAGGAACAGATACAGATGCTTTCGCCCATTCCAACGGCGGTGTGCCTAGCGCCTTAATCTCTTTGCCATTGCGGTATATGCACACCACGGTAGAAATGGTAGCTAAGGAAGATGTAGGAAATGTCATTCAGCTTATTTATGAAACACTGCTAAAGATCCAGCCGGAAATGAAGCTGAAGTATCATTAAGATGAAAAGGGTCGTTCACTTTTTAATCCGCAAGCCTACTTTAATATCGGTTGCTGTTGGACTATACTTCATCTATATTCTGTTTCTGATCATATATAAACAGTTTAACCCGCCAAAAATTGGTTCAGCGTATAATATGATCCTTGAAACATTGTTAATTGTTAGTTTTTTCCCACTAGGATTATTGGTCATCGACAGATTATTGGTACTTAAAATAAAACCTATTAAACTGACAATCATAGAAGCTCTGATATTGGGAAGCTTTTACCTTTATCACTTCCCGATTGTTCATCTGTTTTAAAAAAAAGAAAGTAAACTATATAAGTAAAAATGAAAACAAAACTTATTGCTCCTTCCCTGTTAGCCGCAGATTTCGGGAACCTGCAGAGAGACATTGAAATGATTAATCATTCACAGGCAGATTGGTTCCACGTAGATGTAATGGATGGAAGGTTTGTCCCGAATATCTCATTCGGTTTTCCGGTCATGAAAACGGTACAGCAGCACGCCAAAAAATTTGTTGATGTCCATCTGATGATTGTAGAGCCTGAAAAATATGTGGAAGAGTTCATTGATCATGGTGCCGACCTGGTTTCTGTACATTATGAAGCCTGTACGCACCTTCACAGGACCATTCATCATATCCAGAGCAGAGGAGCAAAAGCCGGCGTTGTATTAAATCCTTCTACGCCTGTTTTGTTGCTGGAAGATATCATTGCA
This sequence comes from Chryseobacterium camelliae, assembly GCF_030818575.1. Taxonomy (NCBI): domain Bacteria; kingdom Pseudomonadati; phylum Bacteroidota; class Flavobacteriia; order Flavobacteriales; family Weeksellaceae; genus Chryseobacterium; species Chryseobacterium camelliae. Next base: position 1,180,946 of record NZ_JAUTAL010000001.1, on the reverse strand, counting down.
GACGTAGACCTGGTACTCCTGATGAGTGTAAACCCGGGATTCGGAGGGCAGAAATTCATTGAGAATACCTACAAAAAGATTTCTGAAACAAAAGACCTGATCCTCAGCAACAATTCCACAGCCCTGATCCAGATTGACGGAGGGGTTAATCTTGATAATGCGGCAAAGCTTTTTGAAGCGGGAGCTGATGTACTGGTTGCCGGAAACGCCGTTTTTTCTGCTGATAGTCCGGAAAAAACAATTGAACTGTTAAAAATATAATCTTTATACTGTAAAGATAAAATAAAAGGCAGCCTCCAGGCTGCCTTTTTCTTGTGTAGAGTAGTAAAATTAAGCTTACATGGTTATCAATCTATATAAGATTGAATGCTTAAAAGTTGTTTATTGTAACACAAAGATGCATATATAGATCCGAAATTACATCCGTATAAATACGTAATTTCAGATTACGTATTTTTCCATTTACCTTGAAAAAAGTCATGACAAGCATGAACCCGTTAGGTGTTTAAAGAACAATGAAAAAGTGAATTATGTTATTCTTTGTCACATTTATGCCAGTGTGACACAAAGCAATACAGGCTTTCATATTGACAATATGTCACAAAAAAGCCGGGAAAATTCCCGGCATTCTTTATCATATAGAATATTCTTAGAATATTTCTCTTCCTGAAAAGTGGAATTGCGCTTCGATCAGTGCATTCTCATCAGAATCGGATCCGTGTACTGCATTCTCACCTACGCTTCTTGCAAACATTTTTCTGATGGTTCCTTCAGCTGCATCAGCAGGATTAGTAGATCCGATCAGTGTTCTGAAATCTTCTACTGCATTATCCTTTTCCAATACTGCCGCTACAATAGGACCTGAACTCATAAATTCTACCAACTCCCCATAGAAAGGCCTTTCTGAATGTACTTCATAGAATTTTTTAGCATCAGCAACAGTAAGTTGTGTCAGTTTCATTGCTTTGATTTTGAAACCTGCCTCAGAAATTTTCCCTAGTATTGCACCAACGTGACCATCAGCAACCGCATCAGGCTTAATCATAGTGAATGTAATGTTAGACATAAATATAGTATTTTTTTAGTGGCGCGAAATTACGAAAAAATATTCTTGAATTGTGCTTTAATTTTATTTTGCGTGAAAAAAGCATAAAAATCCAGCCAACTTAAAATATTTTGGCACAGTAATTGTTTAATCATTTGCGATTCTCATGTTTAATTTGAGTTTTCATGGTTATTAGTTTTTACCCAGCTTCGGCTGGGTTTTTTATTTCTGTTTATTTTCACATCCTTATCATAGCATATGAAATCTCGTTAAAAACAACGTGGTTATGTAAACTACAACAAGAAGAAAGGCAAATTTTATGAATCCCGACTGAGAATCAAATAGTTTGTTTATAAACTAAAGATAAGAAGTACAGGTTACGCAAATTTCCGCTGTCATGTCTGCAAAAATATCAGTAATAACCTTTGAATATGTGAATATTAAATCTGAACGATTATTTCAGTAAATACAGTCTTTCTTTCACATGAGGAACTTCAAAAGAATCATTTTTCAGGAATACATTGTACGTTTTACATTGTACATAAATACAACTTACTTCTGCACCGCCTCTTCAGCCTCATCCATCAGCTTAATATAAGTCGCATATCTCGATTCGAAAATTTCTCCGGATTCCAGGCCTGCAATCACGGCACATTTCGGTTCATTGATATGAAGGCAGTTATGGAATTTACATTCTTCCCTTTTTTTAAAAATTTCCGGGAAATAGTGCTGTACCTCTTCTTTCTCAATATCAATCATGGCAAATTCACGCACTCCTGGCGTATCGATAACATTACCCCCGAAGTCCCAGAAATACATTTGGGCAAAAGTGGTCGTATGTTTGCCTTTGAGGTGTGTGTCCGATATTTCAGAAGTCCTGAGATTGAGTCCGGGCTGAAGCGCATTTACGAGTGTAGACTTACCACATCCCGAATGCCCGAAAAATACGGAGGTCTGATCCTTAAGCAGATCCTGCAGATGGTCAAGGTGGAGGCGTGTATAAGAAGAGATTTCCAAAGTACGGTATCCGATATTTTGGTACAGGAATTCAATATCTTTCACCAATTCTGCCTCTTCTTCATTAAGGACATCCATTTTATTGAAAAGAATCAATGGTGTAATATTATAGGCTTCGCAGCATGCCAGAAAACGATCAAGGAAGCCTAAGGAAGTTTCCGGATGTTTAAGGGTAAAAATGAAACAGGCCAAATCGATGTTGGAAGCAATGATATGCGCTTCCTTGGAAAGGTTAACAGATTTCCTGATCAGATAATTCCTGCGGGGTTCTATTTTAGTGATCCAGGCGATATCATCTTTCTCCAGCTGAAATTCAACATGATCTCCTACAGCAAGAGGGTTTGTAAGCCGTGTTTTCAGCAGTTTAAACTTGCCGCGTATCCTGGCTTCAAAAATGGCACCGGTTTCAAGATCGAGGACCTGATACCAACTTCCTGTGGATTTGATGATTTTTCCTTTCATATTTTACAGGTACAAATATAGGAAATTAGAAAATAGCAATCACGGCAGAAAATCTGACTATAAAGCAAAAATACCCTCTATACCCTGATTTTCTGACGTGATCGATGTATGATGTTAACGGCTTACCGTTCAATCATGATATTGTTCTGAACCTCGATCGACTCTTCATGGATCGCTTTGAATACTTTTTCCATGAACTCCTGAGACATTCCGGTTTCGCCGGCTTTCTGTCTTGCGTATTCGGTAATAACTTTCCATCGCTCAGGCTGGAAAATAGCGATATCATTTTCCTTTTTCAGCTTTCCTATTTTTTCAGAAACTTTCATTCGCTGGGCCAGGAGTTCGATCAGCTGGAAATCGATGTCTGAAATCAATGTCCTGTGACGTCCCATTTCATCTTCAAAACCAGCCATTTCCGTAGTCCTTATTTTAAGGTTGGAAATCATCTCTGCAAGCACTTCCGGTGTAATCTGCTGTGCGGCATCGCTCCAAGCTTCATCCGGATTGCAGTGACTCTCTATGATCGCACCCTGGTAGCCCACATTCAGGCCTTCCTGGGTAATATCTGCCAGACCCGTCCTGTTGCCGCAGATATGGGAAGGATCAATCAGCATTGGAATATTGGGAAACTGGCTTTTGAAATCCAGGGCAATCTGCCAGTTTGGGTTGTTTCTGTATTTTGTTTTCTGGTAGGTTGAAAAGCCTCTGTGAATGGCTCCGAGTTTTGTAATTCCCTGTCCCAACAGCCTTTCCAGTGCACCAATCCATAAAGCGAGATCCGGGTTTACCGGGTTTTTCACAAACACCGGTTTATCTACCCCTCTCAATGCCATAGCGATTTCCTGAACCGTAAAAGGGTTAACCGTTGAACGGGCACCAATCCACAGGACATCCACATCCGCTTCAAGGGCAGCAAAAACATGATGGGCATTCGCGACTTCCGTAGCTGTTTTGAACCCGTATTCCTCTTTTACTTTCTTCAGCCAGTTCAGCCCGATTACCCCTACTCCTTCAAATCCGTTCGGCTTAGTCCTGGGTTTCCATATTCCGGCACGGAATACAGGTACAGGCGCTCCGCTTTCTTTGATCCTGCGTGCGGTTTCCAGCATCTGTGATTCACTTTCTGCGCTACAGGGACCGGCAATCATCATCGGCTGCGGAAATTCGTTGATCCAATCGCTGTTTAATTCTTTTAAATTCATATTTGTCTGTTATGTTTAGATTAATGTCAATAGTATAATGATTATAAACTTACTTTATAATTCTTTTCAAAAAATGCCGTTAAAAATTATTTAATGAATGCGGAATACCTGAAGATATATTCCTTTATTTTTTGAGAAAGAAAAGTCAGTTAGCAGTACCAATAAAAACGGTAATACGTTCTGAAGTTTCTGTGATAGGAAGTAAAAAAGCTAAATCGTCCGCTAAAATTATTAGCGGAAGCAAAACCGAATCGGTTTTCAGCGGACTGATATGATAGCAATTTTGTATTCACTGGTTATGGCCGGCTTGCGGCTCCTCCGGAGCAGCATTAGATGATCCGGATCAAATTATCTGACAAATATATAAAAAATTATGACAAATCAAACTTCATGAGGTTATCAAGTTCTTTAAGGAGCGGATTTTTTTCGGCCAGCTTTTCAAAAATCTTCCTTTTGGTCATTACTTCAATCTTCAGGTTTTCAAAATCGCGATGGTAATCTACCTTAATCATGTAGTTGTGAACCTTTCTTTTGAAATGATTGAAGAATTCCCCGCTTATCTTATCAAATTCTGCTTTGGCAGACTCCGAAGGATACAGGACACGTACCGTATGTTCTTCGGCTTTGACCAGACTGAATGTTTTTATGGCATTAAAAACAAACGGGTCTTTAGACTGCAGCTGTTTAAGAAAGAGATTCCACTCCATCTGCAGGTCTGTTTCGGTAAAGTGGCTTTGGGGAAGGTTTTCATCTTTTACAATAGTTTCTTCCTGCTTTTCCTCTTTGTCTTCTTTGCTGAGAAATGAATTGATGCTGAAGCCGGAAGAAATTCCCTGTTTTGATAGTGGCTTGGTGGTTTTTTTAACCATGACTTCACGAACCTCCTCTACTAAAGGTTTTTCCTGAGGTTTTTCTATAACCTCACGTGGTTTTTCCTGGGTCTTCGGTTCTGTAGCTTCGCTGGGATGCGGTGCTAAGATGATAAACTTTTTTTTTTAGGACCGTCTGTACCAGCGGTAAGGGAAGACAGCTGCATCAGGGCAATTTCCACAGTCAGCCTTGGGTTTTTGGAGTTTTTATAGTTGATGTCCGCATGGTTGCAGATTTCAATGGCATCTACAAGTTGCTGGGCATTCCATTTGCCAGCCTGTTCTACAAACTTGGCCTTGGTTTTCTCCCCTACTTCGATAAGGTCCATCGTGGAAGTATTCTGAGCCATCATGAGATCCCTGAAATGATTGCCAAGACCGGCGATAAATATATGCGGGTCAAAGCCGCGCTTTACGATTTCGTTGAAAGCAAAAAGCACTTCCGGGATCTTGCCCTCTTTAGCGAGATCAACAATGTTCAGGTACTGGTCATAATCCAGGATATTTAGCACCTCTGCCGCTTTCGCCAGTGTAATATTCTTCTGAGAGAATGTGGAAAGACGATCAAAGATCGATAAGGCATCCCTTAATGCCCCATCTGCTTTCTGGGCAATAAGATACAGGGCATCATCTTCATAAAGGATATTCTCTTTTGAAGCGATGCCCCTTAAATGGTCCTGAATACCCTCAATGGTAATCCTTTTGAAATCATAGATCTGGCAACGTGATAAAATCGTTGGAATGATTTTATGCTTTTCAGTAGTTGCCAAAATGAAAATAGCATGCGCAGGAGGTTCTTCAAGTGTTTTCAGAAAGGCATTGAAAGCCGCTGAAGACAGCATATGAACCTCATCAATGATATATACTTTATACTTACCTACCTGGGGCGCAAAACGCACCTGGTCGATCAGCTCCCTGATGTCATCCACGGAATTGTTGGATGCTGCATCAAGTTCATAAATATTATAGGCAAATCCGTCTTCTGAAACAGAGCCGTCCTTTTCATTGATCTTCCTTGCGAGAATTCTGGCACATGTGGTTTTACCCACACCGCGGGGCCCGCAAAAAAGCAATGCCTGTGCCAGCTGATTTTCTCCGATTGCATGCTCTAAAGTATCCGTAATATGGGATTGCCCAACAACGGTATTGAATTCCTGTGGGCGGTATTTCCTTGCAGATACTATGAAATTTTCCATTGGTCAAAAATAAGGAATAAAGTTTTAATCTGAAAATTTTAGGTTTTCAAATTTTGAATAAACAATAATCTTTTTAATGGGGTAACTGATGCCTGATCCTCTTATTTATTTTTCCTTTTTTCGTAGGCAGAATCTATGATCTCTTCAATTGCCAGTTCAATTTCTCTTCTTCCCGCCTCTGTTTTCAGATCGATTCCACAAAACTTACTTGCATTATGCCCGGTATACATATTAAGATAGTAAGCTCCTGAAACCAGCAATGCCGTAATGGCTCTGTAACGAGTAGCTTCTTCTCCAAAATGAGGGTCAATAGCCGTAAATAATTCTTCTCCCACTTCTTCCCTTTCGTCAGCAATTTTTTTAAGGATAGGCTTGGATTCAGAAAGTCCCCAAAGAATAATCTTCTGGAGTTCTTTATTTTTCTTAAGCCTGTCATACTGAGCAATGATCGCCATCTTAGAAAGTTCCTGCCCTCCGTCTGACATATCAATTTCAATAGGTTGCTGATCCAGTCTACTCCAGTAATCCTGAGACCTGATGTATTCATCGATCAGTTTTTCCGTACTTCCGAAGTATTCATAGATGAGCTTTTTGTCAAAACCGGCTACGGCAGCTATCTTACTAACCTTTAATCCGGAATATCCTTTAACTCTTAAGATTTTACCCACTGCAGCAAGCAGTTTCTGTTTGGTTTTTTCTTTATCCCTGATAGGGCCCTGTACAACTTTTCTAGGCATTTTCATTGTTTTATCCGCTAGACGCAATTTTTTATTTATATGTGTTCTGAATCTGACGGCTAAAGTACAAATAATTTAGTGAATTATTTAATGTTTTTATGATGATTTATAATACATTCGAGTATAATATTTCACTTTTTGACTCTCCTTTTTTTTTCGGTAATAGGAAACATTTTACTGATGCCCTCAAAGGCATTCAGGGTTTTATCCAGATGTTCTTTTGTATGTGTTGCTAATACGCTCATCCTGATTCGTGCATCTTTTCTTGCTACCGCAGGATAAATAATAGGATTGGTATAGATTCCCTGCTCGATAAGCAGCCTGCCAACATCACCTGTAATATGAGGATCACCGATTTTTACCGGAATTATAGCCGAACAGGTTGTACCTGTATCTAACCCTATGCCATTAAGTTCTTTTTTAAAATAATTTATATTCTTCCAGAGCCTCTCGCGCCACTGCGGTTCTTCATCAATAAGTTCTAAAGCTTTGATGATTCCCATGGAAGAAGGCGGAGCCGTTGCTGAAAATATTTGTTGCCTGGACTGGAACCTTATAAAATTAGCCAGTGTTTTATGGGTGATGATGTAACCGCCGAGATTACCGAACGTTTTACTGAATGTACCGCTGATAATATCTATATAATCCAGCAATCCGGTATCTTCTATGGTCCCTCTTCCTGTTTCCCCTAAAATACCTACACCATGTACATCATCTATCATCAGGTACGCATTGTATTGTTTTACCAGACTGTAAATTTCCCTTATAGGCGCAATATCGCCATCCTGAGAATATACGCCATCAATTACCACAAGTTTGGTACGGTACTGCCTTTGGGCAGCCTTCAGGATAATTTCCAGTGCATCGAGATCATTATGCGGGAACGTTTTCCTATTGGTAAGGATACATCCTTCGTAGACGCTCGCATGCACTGCTCTATCCACAATCGCAATATCTTCTTTCTGCAACAGGATCTGAAGTGTAGCACTGTTAGCCGTATACCCGGTTGTAAAAACAACAGATTCGTCCCGGCTTCGGCCAAAAAAAGAGGCTATTTTTGCCTCCAGTTCCTGATGAAATGAATAATAACCTCCTATGAGCGGGGTCGCCGCCGTACCCGTCCCGTATTTCTCTATGCCTTCAATTGCTGCCTGCTTTACTTTGGGGTGCTGGGTGAAGCCCAAATAATCACTGGTAACAAAACTGATGTAATCTCTGGGTGATTTTTCACCGACATTGATTACAGAACCACAGCCAGTATTATTTTGCAGGCGGTAATGATGCCTGCCTTTATATTTCATATATTCCAGAAATTCATAATAATAATCGGCACGCTGCATCATATCGTAGCCGGGAATATTCTCAAAGTCCTTAAACGATGCGTTTTCAAAGTTAATGTTCATCCTTAGTTTATTTTTAGTGTGTATTAACAAATATACGATATACCCATATTTTATATTGTGAATTTTAAATATAAATTTATTATGGGTGAAATATTTAAATATTATTCCCGGAAAACAAGATTATTTCATATTTAGCAGCCATTTAATTAATAATTTACCTAATTCATATAAAATCACGATAAAATTTAGTCTAAACGCTATAAAAACGCATCATTTTGGCTGGTTTACAATCTGGTATTATAGACAGGGGATTTCAGGGCAATTGCGTATATACTGCCTTAATAGAGTTTTTCACGCGTAATTTTTCAAGAATATTCTGACGATGGCGGTTGACGGTATTGATACTGATACAAAGTTGTGCTGCAATTTCTTTACTTGTATAGCCTTCGCCGATATGTTTTAGAATTTCCATTTCTCTTGAGGTAAGAATATGGCTGTAATCCAGACGGTCTTCATAGATGATTTCGCCAGAAATACTGTTAACGATTAAAAATTCAGGGTTCTGCAATTTATCTTTCATATGGTTTTCCATATGATAAAGGCAGAGTGCAAACCGCAAATGATGATTAACCGGCGAGTAGACGTAGAACATTCGGTGACGTACATTCATATACTCAGCAATGCTATCTTTCATTCGGATTCTTGATGAAACATAACATGGCGCATGCTCCGAAAATTGAATTGTCTGCAGGTAGGTAAAGAAACGCAGTTCATGAACATACTTTTTAAGCCTGTCTTCAGGGTGTATCCTGCTAATAATTTCCTCTTCCCAGATAGAATCGATCTCTGTAGGATGATCGGCGAGGCTCAATCCCAATCTCCGGGAAAGAGCAGAACCATAAATAAAGCTTTTTCCAGCCTGCATATCACTTAAAACTACCATGGCATTTTCTATACGTGAATACATAAGCGCCATCTGTTGATAGGTATTGATATCCAAATGGCAGCCTTTTCCGTTGGGACTGTTATTGAGTAAAGCCTGATTGAGGGTTTCAAGGATCTCCATAAAATGGTTATTTATCAGTATTGACGAAACAGTATGTGCAGGTTAACTTTGCAAAATTAATCATTTATATTCATCTATGTTCAGATCATCAGTATGCAAGATTGCAATTTCAGGGCTTTTATGTACGTTCGGTTCGGGCTTTGCCCAGACACTGGAAAAAATGACATGGTTCAATGAGCCTGCGCAATGGGAAATCAAGAATAGTACTTTATCGATGTTTGTTACTCCGCAAAGTGATTACTGGAGAATTTCACATTACGGCTTTACGGTTGATGATGCACCGTTTTACTATGGTACGTATGGCGGAGAATTTGAAGCTAAAGTAAAAATCACGGGTCAGTATAAAGCCAGATTTGACCAGATGGGACTGATGCTTAGAATCGATAAGGAAAATTACATAAAAGCAGGAATTGAATTTGTAGACGGAAAATACAATTTAAGCACGGTAGTTACCCATCATACCAGCGACTGGAGCGTCATTGCCCTGGATAAGATCCCTCCGGCGGTATGGATCAAAGTGGTAAGAAGACTGGATGCGGTTGAAATCTTTTATTCATTCGATGACCGCACTTATACGATGATGCGTAATGCTTACCTGCAGGATAACACGCCTGTTATGGTTGGGCTTATGGCAGCCTGCCCGGACGGACAGGGATTTAAAGCGCTGTTTGAAAACTTTACCGTACAGCATCTGCCCGATCAACGCCGGCTTCAGTGGCTTAAAGATCACAAATAAGATTCCTTACTTTATGTTGTTTTCTGTATAAATCCAGCCGGAAAATGACGGCAGTACGCCGAAGAAGAACAACAGGTTTAAGTTTAAATAAGGAATCTGAACAGGAAAGACTGAAAGTACATTATGGGGAACTTTACCAACAGTCTTATCATATTGCGTTTTTAGAATCTATCTTCGGCGACGTCATATCATCTGAAGTTTCCTATATAACAGAGTCTTTAGGGCAGCTCAGAATAACACGGCAAAAGTAAGACTGTTTAAAGAAATGGAAAAATAATTACTGTAGAATTAAATCCGTACCGCGTAGAAAGATTTCTACAGACTTTCGCAGATAAGACCGGCAGTCTTCTATTAAGTTATACTTTGACTTATACCTATCTTAACATAGTTTATCCTTATCTGAATCTTCAGATAGGGATGAATGCTTTTCATATACTTCTATGTAAAGGTAATTTCCCTGAAACTGTTGTAGATAAACAGCTGAATCATTCCCGGAAAAAGCATTTTAGGACTATCCTCCCGGTATTTTTTTACCATCATTAAATTTTATCCCTATACATTTTATATTTATTCACGTTATATTTATTTATTTTTTCCTTAAATAGTATATCAGGCATAGTATTTGCAAATTAAACATAATATAAAACAAACTCAATTACTTAACTACCATCTTAACACAGAATATTATGAACGTTGCTGATTTAAAAATTAAAAATCTTGTTGAATACAAGAATGATACTTTCAGGATTACTGAGATATTTCAGAATCATGAAAAGGATTATTTTGTAAGAATTGAAAATGATATTCGCAGTGTTTCGGTTCCGGCAGAGTCCATCAAACCGATCCAAATTACAGAAGAATGGCTGGAAAAATTCGGTTTCTCAAGAACTTATACTTCTGAACAGAGAATACGTTACGAGAGACCAGAACCTTTCATCAAGTATGACATTGATCTTAATTCAAGAAAGATTGTGGAAGGTTTAAAAATTTATGGAAATGCAATCAAATGCAAATACATCCATGAATTTCAGAATATCTTTTCTTGTCTTTTTGGAAAAGAACCTGCTGTGATGACGTATGATATGTTACAGACCGGATCTTAGCAGCATCATTACATCATTACAACAAGACCCGCAGCTCAAATCTGCGGGTCTTGTTGTATCCTTTTTTATACTTACGCCGTAATCTAAGTTTAAATTGTCACGGCATAATTTCAGAAATTATGGATCAGGCCATTTCCTTCAATCTGTTTTTCAATGCTTTTACAACTACCTTCCCGGCAGTATCACAGAAATCCAGCCCAGAGTAATCAGGATTTAAACCTCCTATGTAAGGGACAGCCATAATGAAGAGCTCCGGCGTAGGATGTCCGTAATAATCTAGGGCCTGAAAATAATCATTGATATTAAGTCCTTTCACTCTCAGGTAATAATTTTCCTGGTCTGCTTTGATGATATTGGAATGGTCTTTCTCGTAGCTTTCTTCCCCTTTTTCAGCACTTTTAAAGCGAAGGTATCCGGAGCTGATGGTTCCGCTGTCCTTGAGGCCTTCAAAAGGGACCTGGTTAAACTCTATCGGCTTCTGACCTGTTGCATCAATATACATTCTATAGTACTCCTTTTTTTCATTTCCATTTTCATCTGTAAAATGGTATACTCCTCCTTCTTCAGGATGAGGCTCTACATGGCTTTTTTCATCTACATCAATAAGACGAACTTTCCCTGCATTGTAAAGGGCAATCAGTTCACGGTATGAAGATTGCGGAAGAGAAGCGATAATAATAGAAATAAGAGGCATCAAAGTTTTGCGCAGCCTGAGCATATCTTCCGCAGAGAAATGCTTGGCAGGATAATTAACTGCATAACTGAACGCAGAAAGCGCCTCTTTCCAGGTGATGGACTGATGCCTTCTGATCGACTTTTCCGCTTCTGCATATTCTGCCTTGAAAAGTTCAAAGCCATCCAGCTTATCACGGATCTCCATCATGGTTTCCACAAATTCCTCTATGCTAAGCGATTTTATCTTCTCATAAAAATCGGGATCGCGTTTTTGAAGCGGCTGCTTGAAATTGATCTCAAACACATAATCCAGGTCGACAAATCCATTATGGGATTTCTTATATTCATAAATATCATCCAAAGACATAATCCAGCCCTCCGAATAAGCGCTTTCTTCGGAATGGAATCTTAAAGCGGGAAGATATCCACCCAACGAAAACAGGCTGATCGAAAAATTCTCACTTCCTTCATGGGTAAAATACTGAAGTTCGTCCCCCTGAAAATCAAAATATCCATTTTTACGGGCAAGGGTTTTCACCGCATCCACGGCCGTAAGTGACGTTCCTTTTATGGCTACAGGATAATTTGTCGGTCCGGTAAACTTGGACGGAGGATATGGAGAATCGTACCACCCTTTGACCTTCTCTTCATTTCGTTTCGGCCAGTAATGTCCTGTGCAGATAATGATGTTACCGGTATGATGATGGTCCCCGTTTTCAGTTACAACCTTAAAGCAGGTTTCCTTTTCTACCCTAATAATGTCTACTACGGTTGAATTGGTAAAAACCTGCACATCAATCCCCAGTTTTTTTGCTTTGGAAATATAGTGGCTGAATTGTTCCTCAAGATAATTCCCCAGCAAAAGCCTCGGAATTACCTGGTATTCATTGATTCCGTCTGAATGATAGAAGTCTTTGAATTCAGCAGCAGGATGTCTGCTGATGTAGCTTGTAAAGTCCTCGGCAAGCTCCGGAAGTTCATTAGCCGAAACATTGGCCACATGCTCTATACCGGCGCCATACTTTCCATATGGCATTCCTGCACCCAGCCGGTCATTCTTTTCAAAAATACAGACTGTTTCAGGTTTTAGGTCTTGTTCTACAATGTGTTTCATGACAAAAAGAGATGCGGGACCTCCTCCTATCAATGCTATTCTTTCAGAATATTTGTTTTTCATAGCGTGTTATGGTATCTCAGGCAGTCCTTCAAAACCCATTCCTTTTTTATCAATTTAAAGAAAAGATGTAAATTTTTAACCAGCACTATAATAATACAGAATATTGGCTTGCTTATTGTATCCTGATTTTTAATTACAAAGGTTATGGAACTGAACAACAGACTACTGAATTTCATTAATGATATGCTTACTACAGAACACGAAACAGTGTCTGTTGCAGAAAATATAACTTCCGGGTTATTGCAGTTTTCATTTTCGCAGATGCGAAATGCCTCAACTATTTTCAAAGGCGGATTTACTTATGCCAACAATGGAGTACATGCTCCCGAAATCTTTAATGAACAACCTGACATTACTGGGGATTCTTCCGATATGCCAATAGCGGAACGAATGGCACTAAATATTTCCAGAATATTCCGGTCAGACTGGGGCATTGGTGTACATGGTAACCTGATTTCCGACGGATTAAAAACTATTCATGCACATTACTGCCTTTCCTATCGCAATGAGGTCGTACTTTCCAAAACACTGGAACTCCACCCTAAAACTTCTGCCATGAGTGCCCAGATGTATTTTACCGAATTTATTTTAGGATGCCTGAACTGTGAACTGAAAAAGCTACTTGTTCTAAAATAACACGGGACTAGTCTTCACCGAATTTTTTCACCCGTATATTTTTGGTCTTTACCCTGATCATAAAGGGTTCAAGGTGTTTGATCTTACCGGCCTGAACGTTCACCTCCACTGCAGTACGCTCGCAATAAGTATTGGCAGGCAATGAATTTTGATTGAGTTCTATCCTGTAAACTCCAGATTCCAAAAAGGAAACAAATTCACCGTTATCATCGGTAATCGTTCGCTGTAAAAGCTTATCATTCCTATATATATTAAATACGATACCGCCTGTCTTCGGGCTGAATTCCAACGCGGTTTTTGCATCGTAGTCATACAGGATGCTGCCCTGGACCGTTCCGTTCTGATGCAATGGAATATCCATAGAATAATTGTACTTATTTAACTCAACATCGCATTCATCGTAATACCATCCCTGCTGAATAATCTGCTTCATGGGATATTTTCCAAAAGGAACGGAATTATAGGCCAACGTTCCCTCCTTATCTGTTTTAAAGGAAATATTATTCAGCATGATAAGGTAACCCTCTGCCGGCTTATCCCCATCATCATAGATATTATTATCATTGTAATCATAATAAACAAAGGCATGAATGTCTCCTTTTTTGCCTGCATTCAGAGTATTGGACGCGAGATACAGGCTAACCCCCGCTTCTATGGTAAAAATATTATTTCCTGTACTTCTTGATGCATAGTTGAACCATGAGGAATTCAGGAAGACTCCATACCGTTCTTTATTGTATTTCAGATTGACAAAACCTGATGGTGATTTTCCGTACAGGATATCATCTGTATAGGAAAGCCCCGAATTGAGATTAAGCGTATGATTGAAAAAATTCTGGTTGACAAATGCCGAAGCGAATACCTTTTTATAGGTATTGGCCTGGTTAAAAAGTTTTGAAAAAGCATATTCCGAAAGAAAATAGCTGCCGTACTGATACGAAAAGCTTACACTAAGCCACTTATAATTATAATTTCCAACCGCTTTCATCTGGTATTTCGGTCGTTGCATATCAGGATAATTGACCAATCCGGCTTCAAGTCCCAGCCCTGCTGAATGCCTAAGGTCCGAACTGGACCAGTTGAGGTATTCCGTTAGCCTTCTGGATACAAGCTGTTTTGATTCCTCATTTAAGGTGGTATCGAAAAAATTATTGTAGGTATTGGACTTTTCCTGCTGGTACTGAAAGCTGACTCCAAGCCCGAAATTTCCTTTCCTCGGGAAGTTAAGACCTCCGTCAAATCGTGTACTGTTGGATTGAAGGTTGGTATTTAAAAAATAATATTTTGGTGAAAAATCGGAAATTGTGAGGTTACCGTACACTGAATATTCCTTATACAACTGAGCTGAAATATTCTGCTGGATCTGCAGGACTCCCCGGCGGTTCCCCGGATAATAATCTGAGCTGTAAAAATAATTACCGTTAAGATTTACTTTTTTGATGATTCCGGAATATTGAGATTCCACAGCAAGGGAAGGTTTGGTAAGTTTGAGGTCCTGGTAGGAACTTAGTCCTCCATATATTCTTCCGTTCATCCTCCAGTCTTTGTTGAAGGCATACCGGAAATCTGAACCCGCGAGATTATGGTCCGCATGTTCGTAAGGATCATTCCTGAACACATAGCCTGCAGAGATGCCGCGTTTGTCGTTCAGCTCACCAACAGCACCGCGTACATAAAAGCCGTAGCCATATTTAAGGAAAGCATTCCGCTCGATAAGACTGAAGGTCTGGTCTACAAAGCCCATCTCCAGTTTTCTGTTTTTATCAGGTGTGGTATAAGAGTATTCAGCTCCCCTTCCGAACAGGGACATTTCCATCAGCCTGCTGATATTTCCTAATGTGAAGGTACTGCCTCCGCGATGGTAGGATATATAGGTATTGTTGACAATAGGATCATTCTGATTGTTGATGGTATAAATGTTCCCTCTGGCAAAAAGATAACCGGAGGGCAGATTAAATCCTCCGGAACCCGTCAGCTGATACATGTTAGATGTCTCACCTATCCGTCTGTAACTTGCCGTAATCGTGTTTTTTGTGGAATTAGCAAAATCGCTGTTCTGCTCGTACCGGTACCGCTGGCTTGAAGAGACATTCTGAATAGATATTGAAGCATTGCCGAAAATTTCTTTATCGGGCTCCCTGAATGCTGCAACATTAATCGTAAATTCAGGATTTTTAAGCATATTTGGCGTAGGGAGAAACCGGACGATAAAAACAGTATCCTTCTGCACGCCAATACTCCCCTTTTGTTCTGTGAACAGATTGCCCTGATCAGCATCCGGCAGTTTGAAAACAACCGTAACATCCTGTTTTTTGTTTCCCAGATTAGCTACCCTTGCACGGACAATGATAGAATCGTGTTCACTATTAATAAATATCACCGGATTTTCTGCAGTGATCCTCATGGTGGTGTTCTCAGCAACCCGATACTCTATTTTTTCTCTGTCCACTACTCTGCCCTGCATATCCCTGAGGTCAAAAACAACATTTGAAAGCCCGGAAGAAGCATTGTTGGTGACAATTATTTTTACCGGCAGGAAAGCACTTTCACCAGGCCCAAGATCAGCTTCCATATCTGTATCTAAAATATTCCTGAACCCGGAAGGTACGGAAATGTGCACATGGCCTTTAAAACGGTTGTTACCCTGGTTTTTCAGAACAACAATAAGATCAAGGATACCAGATCTGTCTGTACTGGTTTCGTTGCGGATCTCCATCGTGACCCCGGAAAGATTCTGCGCAGGTATGTAAATGCACAGAAGTAACGCAAAAAATACAAATATTATTTTCCTAAACAGATAATCGGGCATTATAGTATTTATTGGGGTGTTATTTCATACTGTAACGTAGTGGAATAATCTGCAGGTTTAGCACTAATAAATCTCTGATCATTAGAGCCCGTGGAATACGTAATATCAAAATAGACACTGGAGCCCTGGGTATAGCCGCCTTTGGCGACAAGCTGGGGCATTGTGCTTAACGTAACAGGATATACGGTAGCCGCATTTCCAGATACTGCCTTTAAAGCGAGATTAACCGTTTCAAGCGGAAGCGTATCTCCCGCCTGGGAAACAAACTGGCTTTGAAGCGATCTCATTTTGATCTGGTAATTGGTATTGCTTTTTACGATCAGCGAGCTTGGATAGGTGGTACTTACACCATTCATATAATCATTCCTGCTGTTGAATTCCAACAGGCCATTAACGGCATTTCCTGAAAACTTCAGCGAAAGCTCGGGAACATCCGGAGGCGTACCTGAAAGCGTCCCGATCTGGAACTTAAAATAATGGTCCATCCTACCGATCACATTGTTATACCGGTCATAAGCAGTAAACTGCATAGGTGCCACAAAATTAGTCCATGATGGATAATTTCCAAGGTAAGCACCACCCAACAATGTTAAGCTGTATTTAATCTGAAGATTATAATAATAACCAAAGAAGAGGAATGGGAAATTGTACAACGCAGCATTGGATTGAGGAACAAGGAAAATTTCCTGTCCTTCCTGAAGCGTCACATTAAGG
Source organism: Chryseobacterium camelliae (assembly GCF_030818575.1). Classification (NCBI taxonomy): domain Bacteria; kingdom Pseudomonadati; phylum Bacteroidota; class Flavobacteriia; order Flavobacteriales; family Weeksellaceae; genus Chryseobacterium; species Chryseobacterium camelliae. The sequence goes on along the minus strand of NZ_JAUTAL010000001.1, from coordinate 1,164,159 downwards.
GGCATCCCGATCTGAGAAATCGTGGGTACATTATAAGGATAGGCGGTCCCGGAAGTGGAAACAGGCCGGAATGCTATCTTATTAGCCGGAATTGTGTAATTCCCGTCAGCAGAGGTAACAGGAGACATCAACCGGACGGAAAGCCTCCAGTAAGGTATATTGATATATCCATTTCCTGATAGGTTGACAGTATAGGCTTCGGTATTGGTATTACCGCCAAAAGAATTAATCATCAGGTAATCATTGACCCAGGAATTGTAAGAAATCTGCCCGAAACAATTCAGATAAATACCCAATAATAATATGATATAAAATAATTTCTGCTTATTCATATGTGAATTTTAGCTCTCCAACCTCGAGGTTATTGCTGTCACCATAGTCAATCAGTACAGACGCAGTATATTTTCCTTTTTCCAGAGAAGCAGGAAGTGGGATGTCCATTTCTCTTTTATTTCCGGGCATGGTGTAAAAAATAATCTGGTCCAGAGAAATCTTTTTACCGGTCTGTGTATTCACCAGGTCCCCGGACACTTTTCCATCTACCCATACATTCCCCTGATTTTCAAAAAAGAGATTCAGCGTCTTTGCTGATTTTTCAAAGGTGAGATTTTTAATTTCTATTTTCTTCGTATTGGCAGATGGCAGCTTATGGAATATCTTAATTCCTGAGCGGATGCTTACCTTAATATTGGCTCCTTTATTATCCACATCATCTATCGGGTTCATCTGGCTTACATACAGCACTGCCGTGTGAGCTCCCAGCTGATCTGATAATGTATTGGGTACCGTTACGGTTACATCGATATCCTTTCTCTGGCCCGGTGCAAGCGTAAAATAATTATCTTCTTTTTTCACTGAAATCCAGCCGGCACATGACACAGGCAGGGAACCCGCTGCAGACATCAGATTCTCTCCTTTGTCATTGTATTCCCAATCACCCAGGCTGATCGCCAAATCCAGTGAATTTTTTGCACTTACATTGGTTACCGTTATCTTTTGTGTACCGCTGTTTTCGAGCCCGGATTCAAAATAAAGTCTGGGAGGAGATACGGAAATACCTGTTTGTGCGTAAGTTAGAGAATACAAAGAACAGATAAGGCAGAGAATAATAAAATGCAGCTTCTTCATTAATAGTTATTTAATATTAAAATTACAGAAAAAGTGTTACAATATTACTTGTAACACTTTATATTTTTAATATTTTGAACAGTTTCTGTTATTGAGAAATGATCGTATAGGTAAGTTCTGTACTATATACTGTAGGTGTCTGTCCTGCAATATAATTGTCCAGATATGCATTAGCACCCGCCCCCTTATATTCTATATTGATTTTTTTATCCACACCACCTACAGTAGAAGTTACCAAGGTTGCTTCCGTTGCGGATAACTGAACATTCTGGGCATACTGTGCTCCTGTAACAGCTTCCGATCCTGCTGTAGCTTTGATCTGGATACTACTGGCCTGAATACTTTTAGCTCCGTTCTGAAGAACAGCATTGGCACTTTTAACTTTCACCTGGAATCCACCTGTACTGTAGACGCTTAAGTGGTCTGCATTTACCGATGATACTCCATTGGCGTAATCATCTTTAGTAGTATAATCTAAATTTACTACTTTTTGGGCACTGTTGATCACCAAAGTTTGGATTGGTTTTAATCTCACATTAAGAGTTACGCTTTGAGCGTTTACAGTGACCAACCCGAAAAGAACTAGAGAACCGAAAATGATCTTTTTCATAATTAAGTCTGATGTTGTATTAAGTTATTGTTAAAAATTCTGTTGCAAAATTAAACAGAAGTAACATCAGCGCTTTTGTGAAAAAATACTTATGATTTGTAAATTTGGTTTTTAAGGCTGTAATGAACAGTGAGATAGTATTCCGTAACAAACGGCATAAAGTAAATTTTCATAAATATTTATAATTAAATATTAAATAATAATAATACGCTTATATTAAAAATTATTCAATACAAAACATTAATTAACAGTCATAATTAGTTAAAAACTGCTATTCAATACATATAAAAATCACACATATTATGTTAAATTACTATTGAGAAATTAGAGTTAACACCAAATGGTCGGAATTTTCATTATCAGAACAGCCGATTTTCTGTATTATTTTCTCCATACTCTTATCAATGCTGTATTTTTTTTCAACAGCCCCTCTCGCGGTCTCAAAAAGATGATGCACCCTATTGCATAATGTCTTTACTGAAGACCTTTTTGCTCGAAGATCATGCATTTTTTTTGTATACTCACTACCATGGCTGGCATCTACTTGAAATCCTGAAGGACTTGAGATAATCAATTGCCTTTTTTCAGGCATCACCATATCCATATTCTCATCAACTTCGGGCTGAGCCTCTAAAGTCAGCATTTGTACAGGATAAAGATTGATAGTCAAACGAATGGCATCATTCTGCGCAAAAACCCTTATACAAACGAAAAAGAACACAACTAACAAAAAATATTTTATACCCATATAACCAAACTTATCATTTTACGGTTATTAAAGTAAATATACAATATTTTTCATTATTATTTCATTTCAGAAGGATTTTTTCCTGTATGTTTTTTAATAAAGTTACTAAAATTCCCTTCGTTACTGAAACCCAGCTCATAAGAAATTTCAGAAATGGTCTGGTTTGAGAAATGTACGGCTTTTTTGCATTCACTGACAATTTTTTCAATTATTATATGTTTTGCTGTTTTTCCTAAAACATATTCCGTCATTTCAGTAAGTTTTCTTGATGATATATTAAGCTCACCAGCATAATGAGAAACTTTTTTAGCCTTCCTGAAATCTCTTTGCAAAAGAACTTTAAACCTGTTTACATAGTAGAGGTAATCAAATTTAATATCCTTCTTCATTTCATCAGCAGGTATATGCAAAAATGCGTCCAAAATAAGCCTTTCTATCGCATTATGGGCAGCAGAAATATAAAGGCTCTCATCCTTAAGCTGAAAACTTTCCATACGTTCCATAAAAACGGCTCTTTTTTCTTCTAGATTGGTAAATGGGGCAATGAAAATTTCAGAATTATAATTAAAAAAAAGCTGTGAATTAAGAAATAAACTATCCTTAGAAGAACGCTCATAGAAACTGGAAGAAAATACAATGATATAGATTTCTTCTCCTAAAGCTTCACCAAAAGTAACCTGTTTGTGAGGACCTATAAATGCAATGTGCCCGGATTTTATACTGTAATGCATATTTTCAACCTCAAGGCGAATATCCTCCATGATAATGTAAATGCAAAAATAATCAAGTGTATTGAATGTTCTGATATGATTATTCCTGCTTATAAGGTTATTAAGTTTGTTAACGCTGAAACCCAAACTTCTCAGCTGATCTGTAATAATATACATATATAATAGCCAGTATTATTTAAGCACTTATCTTATGAATATAAAATTTCATCTAATGTTCTATGTGTTCTATAGGAAAATATTCAAATCCATTTTAAAATCATAAGAACTAAGTTAGACAGGTCAAATACCAACTTGTTAAATAATAACTGTTAAAAATCCTTGAAACGTTACAAACATTTCATTAATATATCTTAAATCATAAAAAATGCATTTATTAATAAACACAAAACATGCCAGTATAAAATTATCTGTGAACAAGTTTGTTTCTGTACTTAAAACACCATAAACGAATTAGGAGAAAAAACATCTTATAAATCACTATTTTATGATAAGGAACGATGTTTTAATTAATATGATCATTCATATCATGAGGTAAACACATACTATATTAATGAGAAGCCCCTCAAAATAAAATGATTACATCAAAAAGTGTTGATTTAAAATATATATAAGCCTAAATCGAAAAAAAATAGTAATTGATAGACAAAAAGTCAGAATATATGATTCACGAGCACTTTGGACAAATGCCGCTTATGACAAAATTGTACTCTTTCGCAATATAATTTTCCGGGAGGCTTATAGCAGGAATAACATTTTCTATACAGGTTACCGAATGGCATATTTCACAATTAAAGTGAAGATGGTTATGTTCATGGTGCTTTTCAGAACAGGTTTCGCTGCATCGTGCAAAATTGATCACACCGTCAATATTGGTCACTTTATGAATCTGCCCCTCTTTTTCAAGACGTTCAAGCACTCTGTAAATAGTGACACGATTACAGAGGTCCCCCACCTTCTGCTGAATATCCGAATGTGAGAGCGCTATGTCAGAATGATTAATAAGATTAAGTATTTCTGTTTTTGCCTGAGTATTCCTTACCTGTTTCATATGTCGATCTAAAGCAACAATGTTGCATTATATAATTATTTTAAATAGATTTGCAACAAAGTTACAATACTAATTTAAATATTTTTGATATGAAAAACAAGATTCTGGATGCGGTAGGAATATCTGCTGCTGTTCTATGCTTAATTCACTGCATTATTTTTCCTCTACTGATGGTCATTCCTTTAGGAATATCTCATAATCCTTATATCGACCTGTTTTTTCTACTTACAGGAACGGTGGTTGTTTTACGGATCATAAGAAGAATCCATAATAAAAAGCTGAAAGCACTTTTCTGGTTATCACTGCTGCTGATTGCAGTTTCGGTATTCATAGATCTCATTTTTGAAATACATGTTCCACTGATTTATGTTGGTGCTGCAGGCCTGATCACGGCTCATATTATTAATTTCAGGTCTCATCAACATTGAGTCAACTTCACAAATTATAATGCATTATCCTTATTAGTTATGAATATGGCAACTATATATGTATTTTAATTTTTTTTTAACGATCACCCATAAGTAGCAATCAAATATATATCTTAAATTGCAATACCATTATTATCATGAATCGAAGAAAATTCTTACAAAGTTCTGCATTATTTTCAGGAGCATTTGCATTAAGCCCTCTGGAGCTTGCAGCTATTCCAAGACCCCAGGCTTCATTAAGAAGTCCTGAAAAGGCAAGGAATATCATTTTTATGATCAGTGATGGCATGAGCCTGGGTACTTTAACCATGTCTGATCTTTATTCCAGGAATATTTTAGGGAAGACCAGTCATTGGATCAGCTTATATGAAGATAGAAAAGTATCCAGAGCACTGATGAGTACCGCTTCAGCCAGTTCCATTGTTACAGACTCGGCAGCAGCGAGTTCGGCTTTCGGTGGTGGTATAAGGGTAAAAAACGGAGTCTTAAATACAGGACCCAATGGTGAAAAGTATTTACCGATATGGCAGCAATTCAAAGAGAATGGTAAAAAAGCAGGTTGTGTGACTACGGTTACCATTACCCATGCTACTCCCGCAGGGTTTTGCGTTAATTCAGAAAAAAGGAATGCAGAACCCGCAATAGCAGAAATGTATGCAGAACTAGGGATGGATGTAATGATGGGTGGCGGGGATGAATTTTTCAATCCTGAAAAAAGAGAAGACCGAAAAGATCTCTATTCTGTCTACAGACAAAAAGGTTATCAGGTGATCCAGGATGCATCGGGCCTCGAAAACTTGAATCGGAATCAGAAAACACTTGGCGTTTTTTCTACCGGAGCGCTTCCCTATAGCATAGACCGGGCAAATATGAATGAATTAAAAAATACGCCTACCCTGGCAGATATGACGAAGGCAGCGATCAGTCAGATGAAGGATCACCCTCAGGGGTTTGTGCTACAAGTAGAAGGCGGAAAGGTAGACTGGTCAGCCCATGCGAATGATGTGGCAGCCCTTATCCATGATCAGCTGGCTTTTGATGAGGCTGTAAAAACAGTCATAGATTTTGCTGAGCGTGATGGAAATACTCTGGTCATTATCACAACAGATCACGGGAACGCAAACCCGGGAACCATTTACGGGCCGGATGCCACACAGAACTTTAATAGTATTGCTGATTATAAATATACCAATGAATATCTTTTGAATAAGATCCATGCGGACTTCAATCTGCAGCAGGTTAAAGACTGGATTTACGAAGGTAACAGCATCAGGCTGACTGATGATGAGGCACGGCAGATTCTTGGATTTTATACCGGGATTGAAAAGGAAGACGGGCTGTACAATTATAAGAAACTTCCTTTTAAATTGTATTCTGAAATCCAGAAAAAACATAATTCAGTGGGCTGGATCAGTATGGATCACTCCGGGGATTATGTTGAAGTAGCAGCGTATGGTCCAGGCAGTCAACTGCTGAAGCCTTTTGTAAAAAATACGGAGCTCCATGATCTGATGCTGCATGCTGCTCAGATCCCTCAAAAACAGAAAAAAATATCTTAATTTAATATTGTCAATGAAAAAATACCTACTAACGGCAGCCGCACTAATGGCTGTATTGGTCCAAGCACAGGATAAGAATACAATCCTTAAGCAAGATTTTGCAAAGCAGAATCAGGAAAATAACCGGAAATTTGATGCTTACGTGGCTAAAAAGTATGGGAATGACAAATCTCCGGAGCTGCTACAGTCTTTAGAAGAAAAAAGAAGCAATCTGGCAGGATTTACACCCGATGGAAAGCCTTTCTTTTATAAAACCCAGGATCTCCGGCAGGTAAAAAATGCCAACGCAGACCTTATCAATACAGCAGGAGGCGTAACCGGCCTTACCAATGCCTATAATGGTGAAGGCATAAAGTATACTATTTTTGATGGCGGCAGGGTTTATGCAGCTCATACTGCATTTAACAATATTCCCGGAAGAATTACGAACAAAGAAGCTTCCTCCCAGATTTACAGTTCGCACTCTACCAGCGTAGCCGGATTTATCGGTGCCAAAAGTTTTACGGTCAGTGGTACTGTTGGTGGCACACCTGTTTCAGGTGACATCAAGGGAGTTGCTTCCTCATCTACTATGGATTCTTACCGTTTTGCCACCACCACTTTACCTGGAAACACAGCTCCAAGCACAGTATTTGATAAAATCCTGACTGCACAGCCTGCTATTTCCAACCATTCATACGGAAGCAATCTGGGTTGGGATATAACAACGGTTAATGGAGCAAATGCATTAGTATGGAACGGTGCTTTCAGCAGCCCTTCAACATCCTATGACCTTCAGGGAACTTATTTTACTAATGATCAAAACTATGATAATATTGTTTATCAGAATCCTTATTATGTTATCGTGAAATCTGCCGGGAATTCATATGGTATGGGACCGGATTATCCTAACGCGGGTTCACTTCCTAAATATTATGAGGATGATAATGGAAACGACGTGCAATTTACATCCACTGATGTACTGCCACAGTCTAACTGCGCACAAGGCTTCGATTGCATTGGGCCTGGTTCACTGGCTAAAAACATTATTGTTGTAGGAGCTACGGATGTGATCTCTACCAATAACTATCGGTATACCTCTCAATATGATGTGGTACATTCAGATTACAGCAGTGCAGGGCCAAGGGATGACGGTGCTATAAAACCGGATATTGCTACTACCGGTACCAATGTATTCTCTCCGGCAACGGCAGAAAATACTACAGGAAGTAATACATATGATTATGGCAGCGGGACCTCATATTCTGCACCGGTAGTGACAGGGGTTATCGGGCTCTGGATGCAGATCAGCAAAGATCTTTTCTCCGGCCAGTCGCTCAATGCCGCCAGTGCCAAGACCCTGATGGTGCATTCTGCTTCCGAAGCAGGTAATATAGGCCCTGATCCATGGTTCGGATGGGGATACATTAATGCCAAAAAAGGTGCTGAAATCCTGGTAGGAAAAGCAAACAATACCGTTATTTTCAAGGATGAAACCTTAACCAGCGGTACGGTCAATGCTAAAAATATCATTGCATCAGGCAGCGAACCGATTAAAGCTACCATTTCATGGATTGATCCTGAGTATGTTGTTCCATCTAACCTAACCTGGCAGACTGCCTATAATAATAGGATTTCAAGGCTTGTCAATGATCTTGACGTAAGGATCATCGATACGACAACCAATACCGTGTATTACCCATGGAAGCTGGATGCCAACAACCCGATGACTCCTGCCACCAAAGCAGACAATAAAGTCGACAATGTAGAACAGGTAGTTATCGACAACCCGGTAGCCGGAAGGAAATACAGGATAGAGATTACCAACAAAGGTACTTTGGTGAACAATTCAGGAGCTGCAGCACCACAAAACTATTCTGTTATCGTAACGGGATACAGCCAGTTGCTGGGAACAAACGACACCGGCTCGGTAAAAGATGGCATAGCTATAGCCCCATCCGTCACCCATGATGTGGTTAATATTTTAAAAGCACCTGAAAAATCCGTATTCAATGTATATGACACATCAGGTAAAAAGCTACAGAGTGGAAGCATCCGTAACAGCAAGGAGCCAGTTGACCTGTCATCCTATCCTAAAGGTATTTACATCATTGAAATAAAGACAGAGCAGGGCACTGTTTCAAAGAAAGTGATCAAAGAATAGCATATCAATTAAAAAGATATAAACATAAAATCCTCCGGTATGTGAACTGCCCCCAAAAAGTTAGACACTTTTTAAGGGCAGTTTTTTATGTATAGAAAAGAAAAATTTAGCGTTGCTTTCAAATTGGAATGTATCGAACTTCACAAAAATTCTTATCGTTCGATTGAATCTATAGCAACAGAAAAAGGATTTAACGAGAGTAATCTTCGCAAGTGGATCGGCTTTTATAACAAGTACGGAATATCGGGATTAGAGCCGAGAAAAAACAAAAGCTATTCCGCATGGTTCAAGCTTAAAGTGTTGAAAGCCATCAATACGGAGTTCATCTCACAAAGAGAAGCTTGTGTCAGGTTTGATATCCCTGCCCAGTCTACCGTCTTGAATTGGCAGCGTGATTACGAGAAAAGTGGTATTTTAGGTTTGGAAAACAAACCTACAGGAAGACCAAAAAAAATGAGTGATTACAAACGTAAGAAAAGGAAGTCCGACAAGCCATTGACAAGGGAAGAAGAACTTTTATTGGAGAACGAAAGGCTGCGTGCCGAGAACGATTTTCTAAAAAAGCTAGACGCCTTAACTCTCAAAAAGAACAAGCAGAGGCCATCGAAGAATTAAGGCAAAAATATGATCTGTCAGTCCTACTGGATTGTACAGGTATGGCCAGGAGCAGTTTCTATTACCATCAGAAAATGCTTCAGAAGAATGATAAATATGCAGAGATTAAACCTTGATAAAACAGATCTATCACAGGCACAAAGGGCGGTTCGGATATCGTCGCATCACTTTGGTAATGAAAGAAAAAGGAATTATCATCAATCACAAGACAGTCATGAAACTAATGAAAGTTCTGGGACTCAAAAGTATCATAAGGGTCAGGAAATACCAGTCCTATAGAGGCGAACAAGGCAGTATAGCGCCGAATGTTTTGGAGAGAAACTTCCAGGCAGACCGCCCGAACAGCAAATGGGCAACTGATGTGACGGAGTTCAATGTCTCTGGAAATAAACTGTACCTGTCCCCGATAATTGACCTTTATAACGGAGAGATCATCAGTTACGATCTTTCAGAAAGGCCAGTCTTTGCACAAGTGGTGAATATGCTCAAAAAGGGGCTTAGGAAAATCAGAAATACGGAAAATCTCATTCTCCATTCGGACCAGGGCTGGCAATATCAGATGAAAGCCTATCAGATACTTTTGAAAGAAAAAGGAATCATCCAAAGTATGTCCAGAAAAGGAAACTGCCTGGACAATGCCGTGATAGAGAATTTCTTCGGGACGTTAAAATCTGAGATGTTCTACACCAAGAAGTTTGGAACAATTGATGAACTTAAAAAAGAAATAAAAGAATACATTAATTACTACAACCACGACAGGATAAGACTCAATCTAAAAGGAAAGAGCCCGGTAATGTACCGAACTCTTTCATCTAATAATATTGTTTAATTTTGTCTAAAATTTTGGGTGCAGTCTAATGACCGGAGGATTTTATGTTTATATTATTGAATGCATTATATTGAATTGCAACAAATGGCCTTTGTTTTTATTTTAAAGTCATACATTCAAAAATCAATAATTAAACTGTTATAATTCGTGCTCTACCAGTACTGAACAGAGATATCAGACAGTAAAGTCAATCAGATAATCACAAAACTTAAAATCCGGTATAAATTTGGCTTTATTTTATTTAATACGAAATAATTTTATCTTAATTGAAATGTAAACGAATAAACAGATCCGGATATGGTTTTTTTGTATAAAAAAACAATAACTTGCATGATCAATACACCTAAAAACTGTCACAATGCTAATCGAAGAAGAACTTTTGCTTTCCTACGGAGCTGTTATTGAAGATTATGGCCGTTCGCACATTATTTTCGACGAAGGCGATATCCCCAAATTTTATTACCAGATCGTTAAAGGCCGCATTAAGCTTAATCATTACAATGAAGACGGAAAAGAGCTTATCCTGGCTATCTTAAGCCCTGGACTCAGTGTATGTGAGCTGTTACTCTTCATTGAGAAAAAATACCCCGTTAATGCTGTGGTTTTCGAGCAGTGTACTGTTTTGAAACTTCCCAAATCTAATTTTGTACGATTAATGGATGAAAATCCGCCAATTTCTCGAGACGTTAATAAGTTCCTGTCTGAAAGATTATATTACAAATACATTATGCTGCAAAACAATTCCTCTATGTATGCAGACGTACGGATCATAGGCGTATTGGATTATCACAAAAGTTTTTATGAAGATCAGAGAAAATTCTCTTTTGAAGTGCCTTTAACAAGGCAACAACTGGCTTCCATGACCGGACTTCGGGTGGAGACCGTCATCAGGACCATAAAAAAACTGGAGCAACAGGGAATTGTAAAGGTAATCAACAGGAAGATCTATTACTGATACCATCATTAAATTACAGGCCCAATCTATTGATCAAAATCTATTTTGTTAAATTGTACTGAAAATGTTTGATAAAAGATAAAAATTCCGGACATTTCATGAACAGAATTCTCCATACCGGATATGACTCTAATCATATCCGGTCTTTTTTATTTATAAGTACTTTTACTTACAGCTAAGACCTTTTGAGGCCTTATTTACACATTAATTAATATTGATTATGTCGGTTTCCTCAAGAGGTCATCTTATGATTCCGGAGAGGATATTGACTCAAACACCACCACTTTATGCAAAATATATTATGTTTCAGCCACCTGTCGTGGAATTTTGTCTATCAGCGGCCTCAACATTTATTGAGCCGTTTCGCCAGAAACTATCACATTTATTATTTCGAGGAACCGCGTTTTGGAGAGTGTGATGAACTGACGGTAAGTTCGCAGGACGGGATTTCCCTTGTTCAGTTCACTATAACGCATGAAGGTGAAGAGCGCAACCTAAAGCTCAGGAATATGATCGATCTTTTCCTGAAGCAGCAATCCATCAGACATTTCTCCTGCTGGTACTATACTCCGATGGCTCTTGAATATACCGCTCATCTGGAACCGGATATTGTTATTTATGATTCCATGGACGAGCTTTCCGCTTTCCGTTTTGCTCCGCCTCAGCTTATTGAGCTAGAAAATGAACTTTTCAAAAAAGCGGATGTCGTATTTACAGGAGGACATACGCTGTATCAGGCCAAGAAAAACAGACACCACAACATTCATCCGTTTCCAAGCAGCATCGATAAAAAACATTTCGAAGCTGCACGTTACAACAGAGTAGAGCCGGAAGACCAGAAAAACATCCCACATCCGAGATTCGGGTTTTACGGGGTTATTGATGAAAGGTTTGACATCGAGCTCCTGAAAGAGGTTTCAGCCAAAAGACCCGAATGGCAATTTGTGATCATCGGACCGGTAGTGAAAATAGATATTAATGATCTTCCAAAGGCAGAAAACATCCACTATCTGGGTTCTAAAAAATATGATGAACTCCCTGTATACATCAGTCACTGGGATATTGCACTGGTTCTGTTTGCGCTTAATGAATCTACCGAATTCATCAGTCCGACAAAAACTCCAGAGTATCTGGCCGCAGGCCTTCCGGTTATTTCCACACGCATAAAAGATGTAGTTAATCCTTACGGAGATGCCGATCTGGTATATATCGCTGATGATGCCAATACATTTATCCAGCATGCAGAAAATGAACTGAATAAAAAATCTCGTGAAGAGTGGCTGATGCAGGTAGACGAATTCCTTTCTGACAATTCCTGGGACCATACCTTTGATAAAATGAATAAACTGATTAATAACCTTAAAATCCCCGTAGCGAATGTATGATTTTCTCATTGTAGGCTGCGGATTCGCAGGTGCCGTACTGGCAGAACGACTGGCCGATGCAGGAAAAAGAGTACTCCTTGTTGACAAGCGTGACCATATAGCGGGTAACGCGTATGATTATTATAACAAAGACGGAATCCTGATCCATAAATACGGTCCCCATATTTTTCATACCAATTCGGAGGAAGTATTTAAATACCTAAGCCTTTTTACAGAATGGCGGCCTTACGAACACAGGGTCCTGGGAAGTGTAGACGGACAACTGGTTCCCATTCCTATTAACTTAACTACCATAAACAAACTTTACGGAAGAAGCCTGACATCTGACGAGGTTAAAGATTTCCTTGCATCTAAAGCCGAAGAAAGAAGACCTGTATTAACTTCGGAAGATGTTGTATTGAATGCTGTAGGTAAAGAGCTCTACGAAAAATTCTTCAGAGGGTATACCAGAAAGCAATGGGACCTGGATCCTTCGGAACTGGATGCTTCGGTAACGGCAAGAGTTCCTACCCGCACCAACAGCGATGACCGTTATTTCACAGATACCTATCAGGCCATGCCAACAAACGGATATACAGAAATGTTCAAGAAAATGCTCACGCACAAGAGTATTCATGTTATGCTAAATACAGATTACAGGGATATTACGGAAATAATTCCCCATAAAAAATTAATCTATACCGGTCCAGTTGACGCATTTTTTGACTACCGGTTCGGAAAACTCCCCTATAGATCCATTAATTTCCGTTTTGAAACACTAGACCGGGAAAATTACCAGCCGACCGGAACGGTCAATTATCCTACGTCTAACCTCTATACCAGAATTACAGAATTCAAACATCTTACAGGACAGACCCATCATAAAACCGCAATCGTCTATGAGTACCCTACTGCTGAAGGCGATCCCTACTACCCTATTCCGAGAAAGGAAAATCAGGAAGTATACAATCAGTACAGAAAACTGGCAGAAGAAGAAAAAGATGTTTATTTTACAGGACGCCTGGGAACATACAAGTATTATAATATGGACCAGGTGGTTGCTCAGTCACTGGCTTTATTCAGAAAGATCATAAAAGAAGATTTAGATGGCCTACAGCAATGATTTCACTTATGGTGGTAATCCATTCAAATCTTTCCTTATGGGAGGATTTGAGTGTGCCGACCATCAAAATGCCTTCGGAGAAAGAATCGATATGATTAAACTTACCGGCCACAATGCATTTCTTAAAGAGGATTATGAGCGGCTAAGGGTGTTCGATATCCGGACAGTGCGTGAAGGCATCCGCTGGAGCCATGTGGAAAAACACCCGTATCAGTATGACTGGACGGAGGTGGATACAATGATCATGTATTCTGGTGAAGCAGGCATACAGGTGATCTGGGACATCTGCCATTTTGGTTTCCCGGATGATCTTACTCCTTTGCATCCCATGTTTCCAAGGCGGTTTGCACACCTTTGCAAAGCATTTGCAGAGCATTACAGGAGCATGGTCCCGGACGACACCTTAATTATCACGCCAATCAACGAAGTCAGTTTTTTATCCTGGTTAGGCGGTGACGCCAAAGGAACTTCACCATACTGTACTACACAGGGATGGGAAGTAAAATACTGCCTGATGAAAGCATATATCGAAGGAATCGAAAGTATGAAAGAAGTTGATCCTGGAATCCGCATTATGACAACGGAACCACTTATCCATGTGGTATCTCCTTATCCTTCAGATGAAGAATCGATTCTGAAGGCTGCGGCTAAACATGAGCAGCAGTTCCAGGTCCTTGATATGTTAAGCGGGAAAATCTGCCCGGAGCTCGGTGGGAAACCTGAATACCTGGATATTATGGGTGTTAATTTCTATTTCAATAATCAATGGACCAGTACTCATCACGACCTGATCCCATGGGGCGAACTCCCTCCACATCATTTATGGAAACCTCTCCATACGTTGATTGAAGAAATGTTCCTGCGGTACGGAAGACCTGTCGTTATTTCAGAGACCAGCCACCCCGGCGAACATCGTCCCCAATGGCTGGATAGCATAGCTGAAGAATGCCTTTCTATGCTGAAAAACGGGCTGCCTTTGTATGGCTGCTGTATTTATCCCCTGATTGACAGACCAGACTGGGATTTTCCGGCTCTGGAATGGCATCATAGCGGAATATGGGATATATATAATCCGCAAGGCCTTGAAAGAATCCCACATGCGGAAAGTATACGCAGTCTTGAAAAGTTCAGCCGTGCTGTTTCTGATCTTGTCCTCTCTACCTCGTACGAGCAATAATATACTACCAATCCATCCTTCATACAATGGACGGTATGATCTTTATGACTTTTTCAGTTTACTTTTATGAAGAGTAAAAAAATTAGGCATTCCGACCTCTGAAAGGCGGATTGCGGTAGAAGGAATCCCATAACGGATCAGTCTGTCAATAAGATGTTCCAGGTGGCTGTTATCTTTTAGAACCGCTTCCGCGACAAGGCAGTATTCTCCGGTAACCCTTTTACAACTTGTAATTTCCGGAAACTGCTGCAGCTGATTGAGAAATATTTTGAAATCATCATTTCTGAATTTCAGATGGATTAAAACAGGCAGTGAATACCCGATCAGGCTGTAGTCCACTTCTATTCCAAATTTCTTAATCACACCCCGGTCTACCAATGAAATGACACGTTCTTTAGCCGCTGACTGCGAAAGCCCAATCAGCCTGCCAATTTCAGCATAACTAAGCCTTGCATTATCATTCAGCAATTCCAGAATATTATAGTCATAATGATCTAAAACGATTTTCACTTTACAATTATTTTAAAAAAGCGAATTTAGTTTAAATTTTATATGATGGCAATTAAAACCATTTGACCGAAGACTTTTTTAAGTGGAACTTTGCTGAAAATAAACAAAATGACAAGAATTGAATTTTCAGACAACGGCAATACTGCATTTGAAAAATTATTAGGACATAACCCGCTGATACTCGATCAGTGGAACAGGCTTGAAGGAATATTCTGGAGAGATACTACTCTTGATTCATTGCTATTGGAGCAGGTACGACGGGCAATGGCCTTTGAAAACGGCTGTGAATACTGTATGGTTAAAGGAGGACGACCGGATTTTGATCCTGCCCAGCTTAAGATGTCAATCGCCTCAGGTTTTGCTGAGCTCTTCTGCAAAGATCACCGTGCTATACAAAAGGCCCATTTCGATATGCTGAAAGAATATTTCAGCGACCGGGAAATTTCAGAACTCTGTGCATTCATCGCTTTTATCCATGCTTCACAAAAACTCGGCAGGATTTTCAACCTTACTGAAGAATATCAGCAACATGCGGTAACCAACATGAATGCACTCAATAAGGATTAGCATGAAATCTATACTGATTTAAATTTTAAAAGACGATGCCGGGAATAGTATTTTTCGGCATTGTTTTTGAACCGAGCCAATGCGGAAGGAGTGATCAGGAGGTAGCTGACGGAATATGTACAAGAAAGAATAAAACCCAACTCCATATGTTTACCTAGGGAAATAACCTCTGAATAATATAATGGTTGGCTAGTTATTTATTATGGCTAAGGGTACAGACATAATCATCTCCATCTTCTGCGTAACCATACGTCAATACAGCACAAAATACTGATTATACATTTATGAAAACAGCTTCTCCAAATGCACCGCGCGTGCTGTGGGCATTGCAGGCCTTAAATTTCTTTATGGCAGATATGCAGGCAGGAATCGGACCTTTCCTGGGTATTTTTTTACTGGCCAATGGCTGGAAAAGCGGGCCTATCGGTACTGTGATGACTATAGGCGGTGTAGCCGGAATGCTGATGACGGCACCCGCAGGAGCTGCTATCGATGCCACCACCCATAAAAGGCGGTATGTTATTATTCCCGGCATCTGTACCGTTCTGGCATCAGCGCTCATCCTGATCTCACAAAATTTCTGGCTGGTAACACTTTCTCAGGTCGCCACCGCGATTGCCGGTGCAGCTATAGGGCCTGCCGTAGTGGGGATTACCCTAGGGATTGTAAAGCAGAAAGGCTTTAACCGCCAAAATGGATATAACCAGGCTTTTAACCACGCCGGTAATGTGGTAGGAGCAGGTCTGTCCGGTTATCTGGGAATGAAATTCGGGATGCCGGCCATCTTTGCGCTCTCTGCACTATTTGGCGTTTTGTCTATGATCAGTATTCTGATGATCCCTGCCAAAAGTATTGATGATAAAGCCGCAAGAGGCCTTAAAACAGATGAGTCTGGTGATGAAAAGGCCAGTGGGCTAAAGGTCCTGCTGAACTGCAAGCCTTTGCTGATCCTGGCAGCGGCCCTGGCGTGCTTCCACCTTGGAAACGGTGCACTGTTACCTCTGTATGGGATGGCTGCGGCTGAAAAAATGCAGAATAATGCTTCTATGTTTGTAGCCCTGACCGTCATTATTGCGCAACTCGTTATGATCGTAGCTTCTATTGTTGCAATGAAAATGGCAGAAAGCAAAGGATATTGGCTTGTCATGCTCATTTCATTTGTTGCTTTACCACTCAGGGGATTCATTGCCTCACATATGATCAGCCATATCGGCCTGTATCCTGTACAGATTCTGGATGGGATTGGTGCAGGTCTCCAGAGCGTTGCGGTGCCTGGACTGGTGGCTCATATCCTTAATGGAACGGGAAGGATTAATGTGGGACAGGGAGCGGTAATGACCGTTCAGGGGCTGGGTGCATCCCTTAGCCCGGCTATCGGCGGTTGGATAGCCCAAAAAATTGATTACAGTTCTGCTTTTCTCCTCCTGGGCGGTTTTGCTCTTGTTTCCATCGCACTCTGGCTGGTTTATTCCAAAACCATGATCCGGGAATGTGGTCATACTGTTAAAGAACAACTTATCAAAGAATAAAATCCCATGGATTCTACTATTTTTATCTGCATCATTGCTGCATTGGCTACGGCAGGCGTCATCATCAGACCGTTTAAACTTCCGGAAGCTGTCTGGGCCGTAAGCGGAGCCGTATTGATGCTTCTGTTAGGCTTAATTTCATGGTCGAATGCGTGGACCGGGGTAGCAAAAGGAACGGATGTTTACCTCTTTCTTATCGGAATGATGATGCTTGCAGAATCTGCTCGGCAGGAGGGCCTTTTCGACTGGCTGGCCTGCCATGCGACCAAGGTTTCCGGTGGCTCCGCAGTTAAACTCTTTATACTGATCTACATAGTTGGACTGGTCGTTACTACTTTTATGTCTAATGACGCTACCGCAGTGGTTCTTACACCGGCAGTGGCAGCAGCCATGCAAAGCGCCAAAGTAAAGCAGCCACTTCCCTATCTTCTGATCTGCGCCTTTATAGCAAATGCCGCTTCTTTTATCCTGCCGATTTCCAATCCGGCCAATCTTGTGATTTACGGAAGCCATATGCCTACCCTTACCACATGGCTCAGTACCTACCTTCTTCCATCTTTCTTTGCAGTAACCATAACCTTTATCATGCTGATGCTTACCCAGCGGAAACATCTTCGTGAATCCATCGCTACAGATATTATGATCCAGCCTCTGCAGAAAGGCGGCCGTATAGCACTGGCAGGCATTATTATCACGAGCATTGTACTGATCACGGCGTCTGCGCTCAATTGGGAACTTGGACTTCCAACCGCTATTGCCGGAGTCGGTACGGCATTTATTGTTGCTCTTGGAGCACGGCAGAATCCATTACGGCTGATACGCCATATTTCATGGTCGGTACTTCCGTTGGTAGCCGGGCTGTTTGTTTTGGTGGAAGCATTAAACAGTACAGGACTTATTGGTTCCCTGAGTAGCATTTTAGCCGATCACGCACGCACCTCTCCCGATACTACGGCCTGGGTAAGCGGTTCTGCCCTGGCCTTCGGCAGCAACCTGATCAACAATCTTCCTGCCGGACTTATTGCAGGCAGCACAGCTTCAGCTGAACACTTTCCAGCCATTGTAAGAAGCTGTATCCTTATTGGAGTGGATCTGGGACCTAATCTTTCTGTAACAGGATCCTTAGCCACCATCCTTTGGCTTACGGAACTGAGGCGTCACGGGCATTCCATCAGCGCCTGGCAATTCCTGAAAATAGGCTCACTGGTAATGATCCCTGCCCTGATTGCAGCGTTTGCAGCATTGTGGATATAACCTGCTGAAATCAATAGTGAAGTATAAGGCCTGGATTTTAATCACAACAAGATACAATACCATTTATCTATCATAACAAATCCTGCCTTCTATCAGAAAGCAGGATTTTAATTTTGCAGATTTTAGGAACGGCCTGTATTCCAGAGAATCGATTTATAGACTTATACTTCCTTGTTTATTTTTTAACAAATCTTCAATGGTATCAATCAGTTCGTCCATATCAAAAGGTTTGGAGAGAAATGCATCTGCTCCGGCATCCATAGCGATGTCATCCCCGTCCCTGCTGGCTGAAAGGATGATCACCGGCAAGTGGCTGATGTTCTGATCGGCCCGAATAGCCCTTACTACCTGGTCACCGGATAATACCGGCATCCATAGATCCAGAAGGATCAGATCTGGCTGATTTTTTTTAATTTCAGAAATAAGATTGGTACTGTTGATTTCCGTAAAAGCAGTGTAACCGCTGGAATCAAGCATCATTTCAATAACGTCCAGCACTCCCTGGTCATCATCACAAACCATAATTTTTTTAGCTTCCATATTTATTTTTTGCTTATCGGTAATGTAAAACTGAATGTCGAACCTTCTCCCACCTCACTTTCCACCCAAAGGGTTCCGTTATGGTTGGCAATGATCTCATGGCTGATATACAGCCCTATCCCCATGCCAGGAAATTTTTTCTGTATATCTCCTGCCCTGTAAAAGCGTTCAAAAATCCTCGGCTTATCCTGAGCACTTATGCCCATCCCGAAATCCCTGATTGAAATTTTAACAAAATTGCTCACCTTGGCAATATGGATTTCTATTTTCTTGGACCCCGGAGAATACTTGATAGCGTTGGAAACAAGATTATTAACCACTTGGGAGATCTGGGATTCGTCACCCCTGATAATTGCCCCTGATTTTCCTGAAACATTGATTTCGTAGCCCGGAACCGTCAATGCAATATTATCCACCGTATCTTTAACAAGATGATCGATATCAAACGGCTCGATATGCAACTCAATATTCCCGGACTGTATCCTTGAGGTATCCAGCAGTTCAGAAATCAGGTTATTGAGCCGGTCTACATAAACTGCTACCTTCATGAGGGTAGCCTTGTACTTTTCTGTAATTCCGCCTTCCTGCATCCGCTGAAGGAGCTGTACCAGGCCCTTTATCGTAGTGAGTGGCGTTTTAAGCTCATGGCTGGCAATAGAAAGGAAATCATCTTTGCGGCGCTCTATTTCACGGCGATCCGTAATATCTTCTATAGCCAGCAAAATCCTGTCTTTGTACTGACCGTCATGTTCTATACGATAGGCGTTAAGCAGCATCAGCTTTTTTCCGATATGGGGAAAGTTGTGCTCTACTTCAAAGTCAATTACCGGATTGTTGGTAGGGAGGATCTTTACAAGGAGTTCTTTCAGCAAGTCGATATCCCATTGGTGATTTCCAAGTTCGTACAATATCTTGCCCACTGTTTCCTCGGATGAAACCTTAAAGGTCTTCAGAAAATGGCCGTTGGCACTCAGCACCCTGAAATCCGGGTCAAGTACCAATAGGCTTTCCCTTACCGTCTGGATGATACTGGACAGAAAGATTTGATTTTCCCTCAGCTCCTTGGTCCTTTCCTGAATTTTATGTTCTACGGATGCCTTCTCTTCAATAAGGTCGTGCTCAGCTTTCTTGCGCGCAGTAATATCATTCTGGACCCCTATAAAGTGTGTAATTTCTCCCTGTGGATTTTTTACCGGAGAAAGGTAAAGTTCATTCCAGAACAAATCCCCGTTTTTCTTGTAATTACGGATTTCTACTTTACAATCAAGACCCTTTTCAATGCAGTCGCTCAATAATTTACGTTCCGGCTGAGACCTGTCCTGCGCCTGTAGAAAACGGCAGTTGTGCCCTATGATTTCATTCCTTGAATAGCCTGTAATTGTTTCAAAAGCACGGTTACAGTATACAATGGGATTGTCAGGTTGGTTGTTGTCTGTAATGATGATCCCTGAATTAGCTGAATCCAAAGCCTTGATATAGAGATCAAGGTGGTGATCGCCCTGGCTTCCGGATAATTCATGGAAATTGGTTTGTGAAGTATTCAATATGATAATTTTTACTGTGTTTATACAAAAATCCGGAACTGAATTTTATGACTCGGATCAGGAAAATCATCAAGTCCTAACCAAAAACTATGCCTCAAATGAGCTACCATTCAGAAAAATGTAAAGTCCTGAGAACAGACGATATACTGGTTTTTCGATATCCGCAATTCTTTTTAAACAAACCTCTTGTATCAATGCTGAAGCCTCTTCACGGCATATATCTTGTAATATGATGAAGTACTGCAACAGGTACAGGATTTGCCATTCTGTACTTTTAAAACAAAAAAAATGAATTGGGATGAAGTTTTCGTCGGTGACCTGAATTTTGATTTTGCCATTGAAATCATCGTCCGGACATTGATCATGTTTAGCATGGTTTTAATCGTGCTGCGGTTATCAGGCAAGAAAGGAGTACGTCAGCTTTCCTTATTCGAAGTCGCTATTATTATCGGATTAGGTTCGGCAGCAGGCGATCCTATGTTCAACAAGGAAACATCAATCCTACAGGCTATTGTTGTTTTCATTACGATTATTCTCCTCTACCGCGTCATTACCTTCTTTGCCGGCAAAAGCGAATTTTTTGAACGTATTGTTGAAGGCGATCCTATTTATGTTATTGAAAACGGGGAATTTGTACTGAAGAAAAGCGGTGATCATACTTTTGCGAAAGATGAGTTTTTTTCTGAAATGCGCCAGCAGAGCATTGACCATGTAGGACAGGTGAAAACCGCGATACTGGAGACTACCGGAAACATCAGCTTTTATTACTTTGCTGATGAAGATGTAGATTACGGATTACCGGTTCTTCCCAAGTTATATGCCAAAAAACTGAATGTTATTGATGAACCGGCTGTCTATGCATGTTCTTATTGCGCAAAGCCGGCCAGGCTGGAGCAAGGTAAAAATCGGTGCCCAAGATGCAATCGTCATGAATGGGTACTTGCCATCAATGACAAAAGACTGAACTGATAAAGATTCTCTCCTATTTTTTATCCACTTCTAAAAAAAGAAAATACCATTGAATCCTGAAAAAATCTACCTTGATAACAATGCCACGACCAGAATGGATGACCGTGTTCTGGAGGCTATGATCCCTTTCTTTACAACATATTATGAAAACGCAGGCAGTAGCCATCTTTCAGGAATGACTGTACAGGAATATGTTGAGGAAGCAGCCTGGAATATCGCTGAGCTTACCGGAGGACAACCGGAGGAATATATTTTTACATCCGGAGCAACAGAAGCAATTAATCTTGCCATTTCAGGCCTCGAACATTCCGGGCGGAAGCATATTGTTACACTATCTACAGAACATAAAGCAGTCCTTGATACCTGCCGCAACCTTGAGGATAGGGGTTATAATCTAACCGTACTGAAAGTGGAAACTACCGGCCTTATTGATCATGAAATCCTGAGAGCAGCCATTACGGATGAAACGCTTCTGGTCTGCGTGATGATGGTTAATAATGAAACCGGAATCATACAGGATGTGCAGACCATCAGTTTAATGGCGCACGAAAAAGGAGCGTTATTTTTGTGCGATGCTACTCAGGCTGTAGGCAAGATCCCGGTGGATGTATCCTCAATGGGAATTGATCTCATGCCTGTTTCAGCCCATAAATTCTATGGCCCGAAAGGTTCCGGGGCATTATACGTTTCAAGAGCGGCAAAAATAAAATTACAGCCGCAGATCCTGGGTGGCGGACAGCAGAAAAACAGGCGGAGCGGAACATTAAATGTACCCGGAATCATAGGATTAGGAAAGGCCTGTGAAATTGCAGCCCTCGAGATGGATACTGATGCAGCCAGAATCAGAGATCTCCGGGATACTCTTGAAAAAGAACTGCTTACCGTAAAAGGATCATTCATCAACGGAGTTCCTGAACACAGGCTGCATACAACTGCCAACATTTGTTTTCCTGGTATCAATGCGGAACAGATGATTATGGGTCTGCAGCATATCTCTGTATCCAACGGCTCGGCATGTTCTTCCGTTACAAGCCAGCCTTCACACGTTCTGACGGCAATGGGCCTGAGTGACGAAGAGGCACTCAATTCCATCAGGTTCAGCCTGGGAAAATTCAACACAATTACGGAAATCCTGCAAGCCGCTGCCAAAGTAAGGGAACTCATTGCCCAGTTCAGTTTATAAAAAAATCCTGCTTATAAAAAGCAGGATTCTCAAAGGTCTTTTATTTTTTAAAGTAATTTATCAAAATGTATGGGAAGATCATAAATCCTTTTTCCCGTAGCATGATAGATTGCATTGGTAACAGCAGGCGGCATTCCCACTCCACCAATTTCCCCTACTCCCTTTACGCCGAGATCATTAACAAAATCATCATTCTCCTCAACGAAAAGCACCTGTAAATCATGCACATCCGCATGAACCGGAATATGATATTCCCCAAGGTTCTGGTTCATGTATTTACCAAGCCGGTCATCCAGAATGGTTTCTTCATGCAATGCTTTGCTGAGTCCCCAGATCATTCCTCCCAACACCTGGCTTTCCGCTGTCTTAGGATTGATGATCCTTCCTGCTGCTACAGCGGTCAAGGCTCTTTTCACTTCAATCATGCCCAGTTCTTCATCCACTTCCACTTCTACAAAAACAGCACTATGAACGGCTCTTGCTTTCTTTCCGTAAGTCAGAGGATTGGGCATTGCCGTACTTTTGACCTTGATGGGTTCATGGTTATTTGCTGCCATAACATCTTTAATGCTGATTCTCTTTGAATAGTCACTCCTGAGCATGATAAAGCCCTCCCTGAAATCAACGTCTTTCAGCTTGGCGTCTTTCAATACAGAATTTGCCATATTCCTTGCTTTTTTAAACAGCTTCTTATTCAACGCCTTGCAGGCTTCCTGAACGGCAGGACCAACCGTAGCGGTAGTAAAGGAACCTCCCTGGATGGGTGCAAATGGCATTTTACTGTCTGCATATGAAAATGTAATTGCCTCTATCGGAAGCCCTAGCTCATCTGCTGCAATCTGGGTCATAACAGTCAGTGTACCGGTTCCGATATCGGTAACGGCATTTTTTATCTCTACCGTTCCATCAGGTTTCAGAATGGCTTCTGCGCGGCCCAGCATCCGGTTGGCATCCCACATTCCTGTTGCCATTCCGTATCCTACGAGTTTATTGCCCCTCCTCATGCTCCTCGGTTCAGGATTTCTCTGGCTCCACCCGAACTGCTCTGCCCCTTTCAGGTAGCATTCCCGTAATTGCTTGCTTGAAAACTCCTTATCGCTGCTTTTATCAATTTCAGAGTAATTGATGAGCCTAAGCTCTACAGGATCTATATTCAGTTGATAAGCGATCTCATCCATAGTCACTTCAATCGCATGCATACCGGTACTCCCTCCGGGTGCCCGCATATCAAGCGGCGTATAGACGTCCAGCGGCACAACCTGATGCTCCAGCAAAGTATTTTCTGCCGGATACAGCATATTGGCCCAATTGACTACAATTTCAACGTAATCTTCAAACTTTGAAGTTTCTCCGGTCGCCTTATGGTAAATCGCATTCACCTTCCCATCTTTATCTGCCCCGAAACGGGTATGCTGCAAAGTCGGCGGCCTGTGCCCGATCATATACATCTGTTTACGGTCAAGAGTAACGCGTACATTCCTTTTCAGATCCAGTGCTGCCATCACGGCCATAAACAACTGCTGCTGAGGGCGCAAACCTGAGCCGAATCCACCCCCAACGAATGGGGAAATGACCTGCACATTTTTCATTTTCAGCCCAAAAACATTGGCTACATACATCTGTGAATTGATGGTTCCCTGGGTCTTGTCAAATATTTTAAGCTTATCTTTTCCTTCGTAAATGACGGTACTGGCATACATCTCCATCGGATTATGATGCTCGGTACCGTGGCTGAACATCAGGTCGGTTTTTACAAATGAATCTTCATAGGCCTTATCAAAATCGCCGGTGGGCTCCGGCGGTGGCGGTTTAAGCAGTGAGGCCAAACCTTTCTTAGGATCTTTAGATTTCTCCAGATTGACTTCCAGATCGGTTTCAAAGGTTTCTTCTTCATATTCAATACCCAGTTTTGTCGCTGCATAGCGGGCCATTTCAAAAGTTTCGGCTACTACCAGTGCAATGGGCTGTCCGTTGTAACGGATTATATTATCTTTCAGAGGTTTAAAGACGGTTCCCGGAGGTGCGTCCATATCTGCATACTGAAAGTCAAACCAGGCCGTTGAAGGGCGGTTTTTATGGGTGAACACTTTGATTACACCGTCCATCTTTTCAACTTCCGAAATATCAACTGATTTTATTTTTCCTTTGGTAATAGTACTGTTGACAACGTATCCATATAACAGATCCGGAGCATCATATTCACCTGCATATTTGGCAGTACCCGTTACTTTCAGGCGTCCTTCGAGCCTGCTTACAGGAGTTCCTATTGATGGTGCTTTTTCCATATTTTTGTCCTTAGATTAAATAGTTATAATGATGGTTTGGCACCGGGTCTCTGGGATTCCGGATGCAGAGCCATTGCAGCATTACGGATAATCGCCTTTTTAGCCAGGCCTATTTTGAATTCATTATGTTTAAATGCGCTTGCTCCCTGCAAAATAATGTCTGCAGCCTGGGCAAAGTTCTCTTCTGAAGGTGTTTTACCAGCGAGAAACTGTTCAGCCTCTTTTATCCTCCACGGCTTATGGGACACTCCTCCCAGGGCTATCCGGACTTCTTTGATAAGCTCATTTTCCAGGGTAAATGCCGTTGCCACGGAAACCAATGCAAAGGAATATGAGCTTCTGTCCCTGAGTTTAAGGTAAGAATAATGATCTGAAAATGTTTCAGCAGGCAAATCAATGCCTATGATCACTTCACCTTGTTTCAGGTTATTGTCGATTTCAGGGGTATCCCCAGGTAACCTATGAAAATCCGCAAATTGGATTTCCCTATTTCCATCCGGACCCGAGATCTGTACTACAGCATCCAGTGCGGCCAGTGCCACACACATGTCTGAAGGAAAAACAGCAATGCAGTTTTCACTATGCCCTAAAATGGCATGGATCCGGTTATGCCCTTCTTTTGCAGGACATCCTGAACCTGGCAGACGTTTATTGCATGGAACTGCAGGATCATAAAAATAATAGCACCGGGTTTTCTGCAATAGGTTACCTCCGTTGGTGGCCATATTCCTGATCTGTGCAGATGCACCGGCCAGAATAGCTTTTGACAACAGCGGATATTGCTGTTCTATAACTGGGTGATAGGCTGTGTCAGCATTTGTCATCAGGGCTCCTAAGCGTATCCCGCCTTCGGCATGTTCCGTAAGGCTGCTGAGTTCTTCAATTGTATTGATGTCAACAATAGTCTCCGCCTCTGTAACAAAATATTTCAGCAGGTCCAGAATATTGGTTCCGCCTGCAACGATTTTATGTCCGGCATTGCCGTTAATGAGATCAACTGCCTGGCCGATATCGCATGCTTTGGTATACGAGAAGTTATTCATACGTAATTTTGTTTTACATCCATAATTGCATTGATAATCCCTCTGCTGGCTCCGCAACGGCAAAGATTTCCGCTCATGAGTTCCTGGACCTCTTCCCTTGTTTCCGCCTTGCCTTCATTCAGCATTCCGATAGCACTACAGATCTGTCCGGGTGTGCAGTACCCGCACTGGAATGCATCATGGTCTATAAATGCCTGTTGTACAGGATGTAAATCATCTCCGTCTGCAATGCCTTCAATGGTAGTAATTTCAGAGCCATCTCTCATCACAGCAAGATTGAGGCAGCTTAATACACGTTTCCCGTCTACCAGAACCGTACAGGCCCCACATTGACCGTGATCACAGCCCTTCTTTGTTCCAGTGAGGTGAATCCTGTCACGGAGGGCATCAAGAAGCGATACCCAGGGCAAGACTTCAAGATGGTAATCCTTCCCGTTTACCTTAAGTACAATAGATTGTTTTTCGTTGTAGGTCATAGAGTTGTTATTTGGTGTATCTGTTACGATACAAAAAAAGAACCGTTATTACGGAAGAAATACTGAACAGGCAGCCTTTTAATGAAAAAAAAATGCCCCATACATTGGGGCAATATCAGATAAATCGTTTTTAAAAGACAGTATAGTTAATATAAAGGGCTATGACAAGTGAAATCAAATAAGTATAAAATAAATTAAAAACCGCATTTCAATAGCAAAATATTAATTTAGAATAAAGAAAAATAAAATATAACTCAAATTATTTTAAAAATCTGATTAATGTTTATAATGATCATTCAGCTCAAATACATGAAGGATTTGCGGGAATAATGCTTCCATATTTTCCTCTACTGCCTTTCTCGATCCTGGAAGGGTAAGGATCAGTGTTTTTCCCGAAAAACCGGCTACACCTCGTGAAAGCATAGCTGTTTTGATGCGTTGCTGACCGTAGTTCCTGGCAGCTTCCATGACTCCGGGGATTTCCCGGTCGATAAACGGCATCACTGCCTCTGGCGTTATATCCCGCGGAGAAAGTCCTGTACCTCCCGTAAAGATCAGTAGGTCAGTATGGTTATCTTTATTTTGTCTGATAATAGACTGTATGGTTTCAAATTCATCGGGAATTACCTGATAGTTAGCATCAGGAATACCATGTTTTTCAAGGGCAGCCAGAATCGCTTTCCCTGAAGTATCTTCCTTCTCTCCTTTATATACGCTGTCTGAGCAGACAATTACAGCTGATTTCAGTCCGGAACCGAGATTTTTAGGATCTGAAGACTTTCCGCCCCGTTTTTCCTGAAGCCTGATATTTTCTATTTCTACCTTTTTATCTATAGGCTTCAGCATATCGTACATAACCAGCGCAGCAACGGATGCTCCATGCATGGCTTCCACCTCTACACCGGTCTTGTAAATCGTGTGAACCTCAACAGTAATGATAACAGACAGATTGTCTATGGTATAGGTAATCGCTGTGTACTCAACAGGCAGCGGATGGCAGTCGGGAATCACATCGCTGGTCTTTTTTACGGCAAACAGCGCAGCCGCCCTGGAAAATTCAAAGATGTCTCCTTTCGGTACCTTTCTCTGTTCAATAGCTTCGATGGTGGAAGCAGATGATGTTTTCACGGTTGCTGTTGCCACAGCTTTCCGCAGTGTAGATGTTTTATGTGTAATATCAACCATATCAATTGTTTACTTTCCACTGATGGGTTTCGTCGTTAAAAATTTCCTTTCCCCAGATCTGGAGTTCAGATTTGATGCGTTCCACCAATTCATCACAGGCATCCATGGCCACTTTCCTGTGCCGGGAAGAAGTGAATACAAACAGGCAGATTTCACCGGCATTCACGGTTCCCAGGCTATGGTAGACATGCATGCAGGTCAGTTCATATTTTGAAAAGATGTCTTCACGAATTTCATGCATTTTCTCCAGTGCCATTTCTTCATACGTAGTGTATTCAATCGCCCGGACCGTCCGGTCATCAATGACATCCTCCCGGATCTGGCCAAGAAAAATGCTATGGGCACCGATATTCTTTTTCACAGAATGCTTGGCAATGCTGTCTGAGATGAAATCCGGGGTAATGGCACCCTGGACAAAAATATTTTTTATTTCTTTATTCATAGTTCAGTATTCTGTAAAGCCAGTATTCCGTTTTTGAGGTGGCTGATCCTTTTTTCAGCCCCGAAATGATGCATCAAAATCCCGGCCGCTTTCAGGCTACGTTTTCCGCTCTGGCAGAAAAGGATAATGTCTGAGCTTCTGAATTCTGACAGGTTTTCGTTGAGACGGGACAGCGGAACTGATCGATGAGGAAAATCTGCCAAAGGAAGCTCGCCCTGCTCACGGACATCTACGACCATTGTTTTTTCATCTTTCATCCTTTCATAAAATTCTTCGGGACCCAGGTCTTCAACCCCGCTGGCTGAAAGGCCGCAAAGCAGTCTGTAATCAGTAGTTTCCAAAGTCTCCCGGTCTTTAGGAATCAGGTTTGAAACCTGATTCTCATCCGTGAGTTCTGCTGTGAAGAGATCATAGGTAAGCATGCTGAAGGTCAGTAATTGTCCTTTCAGGGCCTTACCGATGCCTGTAATAAGTTTGATAGCTTCATTAGCCTGCATTATCCCGATCATTCCCGGCAAAACACCGAGTACACCGGCTTCATTGCAATCCGGGATTTCATCAGGCGCAGGAGGTTCCGGAAACAGGTGCCGGTAATTGACTTTACAGCCATTTTCCCCGGCTACATTGAAAACGGCTACCTGTCCTTCGTACCGGTATACAGCCCCGAAAATCAAGGGTTTATCCAGCAGCACGCAGGCGTCGTTAATCAGATATCTTGCGGAGAAGTTATCCGTACAGTCGATAATCAGATCGTATCCGGCAATAATTTCCCAGGCATTCTCAGGTGTGAGCGCCACAGGATAAGTAATCAATGATACCTCAGGATTCAGTTTCTTCAGGCTCTCCGAAGCACAATCCACCTTTAAAAGTCCTATGTCATCACTACGATAAAGCGTTTGCCGTTGCAGGTTGCTGATTGAGACGGTATCATGGTCTATGATCCCTAAAGTCCCTGTTCCTGCTGCCACAAGATACTGAAGCACCGGACAGCCCAAACCTCCGGCACCTATGACAAGTACGCTGGCTTTAAACAGCTTCTGCTGGCCCTCTATTCCAAAATCCCGAAGCGAATAGTGGCGTATATATCGTTCATTATCAGCATTCATACTATCCTCCTGAATATGGCGGCATCAACGCAATGGTATCTCCTTCATGCAATGCCAGGTTTTCTTCTGTAATTTTTTTATTGACTGCTACTGCAAACTTTTTATATTCCAGTTCAGGAAAACGCTCTTTCAACTCCTTTTTCAGTGCCGAAATATCTACGGCATCCAAAAGGAGTTCTTTTCCTGTAATCTCGGCAATCTGTCCGAAAGCTATAATCCTGATTTCCATATTAGTGTATTTGCTGAATAATGATTTCTGATAGGTTTTTCACATACCTTCTGCCTGTGGCCCGGTCTGTAGGCGTAACCAAAGCAAATCCTTCTTTTAGTCTTCCTTCAGCCTGTATAATGATCATAGCCTTATCCCCTGCTTCACCATTAAAAAGTTCATTCCACGAATATACGACCTGATATCCGTCTTTTGCCCTGCACACCAGATAAAAAGTGCTCAGCTCCTTCGGAGAGGCGGTTTTAAAAATGGCCTTTGCCAGAACATCCTTCAGAAGGACTCCCCTGAGTTTCCTTAGGGTGCTTTTATATTGCATTGCGTGGTTCAGGATAACCAAACTATCGAGCTCGTGTACAGGAAGTGTTGAAAGGCTTTTCTGTGTAACGGTAAACGGCTCCTTAATATTTCCGCTTACTTGCACTGTTTCAGAATACTGCGCATGTGCAAAGGAAAAAAGAAGCAGCATGATGATGGTAAAAATTCTCATATTGTTTTTTATGCTTTGGTGAATAACAATTTGTAAGAAGCCATAAGCAGCACAATGGCAAGAATATATTTCAATACATTCTGATTGAATCGTTTAGCTCCGAAATAGGCACCTAGCAATCCGCCGGTAAAAGCTACTGCAATATACATCAGCATATTGCCGGTAAAACTGATGCCCTGGGTCAGCATTCCGCCCAGGCCTGCCAGTGAATTGACGAATATAAATGCAGCACTGATGGCCGCAGTCTGCTTCTGATTGGTCCATTGCAAAAGAAGCAGTACCGGAGAAAGGATGATTCCACCACCGATACCGATCATACCTGACAGAAAACCGATGATCCCACCAATGATAACTGCAACAGCAAGGTTCTGGTCCTTAAGGTCACTGTCTTCCACATTACGGAAAAAGAAAAACCGGAAAACCGGAAAAAGTAACAGGACTCCCAGAATTCTTTTATAAATATTTTCTTCCACCGTGATCATTCCGCCGATGAATGCCAGCGGAACCGAGGCGGCTGCAATCGGAATAAAGAGTTTTTTAAGGAAATACCCTCCCCGGTAATACTGTATGAAAGAAGTTAATGATACAAAAAGGTTAAGCATCAGTGCAGTGGATTTCATCTCTTCAGGAGCGACTCCGTACAGGGCCATCAATGCAAGATAGCCACTGGCTCCTCCATGGCCTACAGCAGCATAAAAGAAAGCAACCAGAAATAAAATACCATAAAATAGTTCTACAGGCATAATTCAATTAAATTTCATATAAAATCTATAAATATCTTTAAAATAAACAGTTAACATACATAACTTCATGTTAACCAGGAAGTACATGTACTTTTACCCAATCACCCGCCGAACAGCCTGTTGATTCTTCCGGCAAAACAATAAAGGCATTGGCCCGGGCAAATGAATGCAGCCGAAAAGATTCCTGAGCATGTAATGGCGTTACCTTGCCATCTTGATAAAATGCTTTAAGGAAATGAGTAAGTCCCGAAGGTTTGGAATAATCGTGAGTGACAGTTGCCTTAATCTTTTTCAGGTGACTATCATGACGCATCCATTGTTCCAATGCAGGCAATACATACTCATAAAAACAGGTAAGTGACGAAGAAGGATTCCCCGGAAGCCCGAAAACCATTTTATCTCCCATAATGCCAAAAAATAAAGGCTTCCCGGGTTTTTGTCTGATTTTATGTATCTTTTTTGTAATTCCGCAGGCTTCAGCAGCCTGGACTACAAAATCATAATCGCCCACGCTTACACCACCGTTCAGCAATACCAGGTCACTTTCGGCAAGAGCAGCTGATAAAACTTCCTGCAGTTTTTTTGGGTCATCCTCAGCGGTACGAACTCGGATATTGCTGATGCCGACCTGGTGAAGGACTGCTTTCAGCTGAAAAGAATTGGCTTCGTACACCTGTCCAAAGCGCAATGGATTTCCCGGCTGCTGCAATTCGTTTCCCGTAAGGATAATAGTAACATCAGGCGGATAATATACCTCTACTTCATGACAGCCTATTCCTGCCAGAAAGCCGATAGCCGCGGGCGTAAGTAAGGTATCTGGAACCATGGCCGTTTCTCCCTGCTTTATTTCGGAACCCTTCGCACGCACATTCATACCGCTTGTAAACTGCTCATCCTGAATAGATAAAGTATTTCCTGAACATTTAACTTTTTCCTGCATAACTACAGTATCCGCTCCTTCAGGCAGAGGTGCTCCGGTAAAAATGCGGGTTGCCTGTCCTGGCCTGATAACCAGCTGACAGGATGTTCCTGCCGCCATCTCCCCGATCACGGAAAGATTTATATCTTTATCTTCATAGCGGAGTGCATAACCGTCCATGGAAGACTGGCTGAAATTTGGGATGTCGACAGTGGCAACCACTTCCGCTGAAAGTACCTTTCCGGCAGCTTCAGAAAGGCTGATCCTCTTTGTTTTCGAGATCGGGACAGATGCTGAAATAATCCCATGTGCTTCGTGTACTGAAATCATAATGTACCGGTTAATTTTTGGTAATCTTCCATTGTATCGATATCGATAGCTCCTTTTTCGAACCGGACGTCTGCTGTGTCATGCTGATATTTGGCAATCAGCATTTTAGCTCCTCCCGAATCAGGTAGGTTCAACAGATCATCAAAATATCCGGAATTAAACAATACCGGTACGCCGGAAGTAGCAGCATAAGCAGAGGCTACGATCCCTTTTCCCGAAGATTCCTGCTTTTCAATGAGGCTCTGAAAAATACATGCATTGATAAATGGCTGGTCACAGACGGTAATAATGCATCTGTCAAGGCCCGGATGCAACAGAAGCATTTCCTGCAGCCCTTTGCAGAGTGAAGACCCCATTCCGCTTTCCCAGTCTTCATTACTGATATTCACAACAGAATTCAGCTGCTGTTCAATTTCTATTGGTTGGGCACCGGATACTACGATCACATTATCCGTTACTTTAAGTGCCTGCTCAACTGTATGAAAGAGCAATGTTTTTCCGTTAAATTCAAGGAATTGTTTGGGTTGGCCAAGCCGGGAAGAGCTTCCCGCAGCCAATATAATAATACCTGTTGTTCTCTTTTTCATCCTCCTATGGTTATCATGCTCCGGTTCTCGAGTGCGGCCGTGTCTATACTTTCAAAGACACCGCTGAACTGCCCTCCCAGAGCTTTAGCTTTTTCGTTAATGTTCTGCTGGATCAGAGGCAGAATCTCTTCTCCATTTCGCAACGCCGTCAGCAGGTCTGTTTCACCTTTTGAAAAAAGGCAGTTTTTCAACTTTCCGTCTGCCGTGAGACGCATACGGTTACAGGTTCCGCAGAAAGGTTCACTCATGGTGCTGATGACAGCAAAAGACCCTATATAGCCGGGAACCTTGTATTTTTTAGACGTATCATTGGGTTCCTGTGGTAAAGGAATGATTTCATATCTTTCAGCAGCTTTTAAAAGAATTTCCTGCAAAGTAAAAACCTGATTGCTTGTCCATCGGTTTCCACTGAAAGGCATGAATTCAATAAACCTGATTTCAAGGCGGTTATCCCTTGTCAGTTCAATGAAATCTAAAATCTCGTTTTCATTAAGGCCCTTCATAACAACGACATTGATTTTAAGCCTGATCTGATGCTGCAAGGCAAGATCAATATTCCGTTTAACCCTGTCAAAAAGGTCCCTTCTGGTTATTTTCAGGAATTTCTCTCGCTCCAGGGTATCCAGGCTGATGTTAATGGCTTTTACGTTTGCCTGAATCAATTCATCCATCATTTCATCAATACGTATGCCGTTGGTCGTAATAGCGAGTTCAATACCCAGCTGGCCGAGGCAAGCTATGATTTCAGGAGCATCCTTACGTACAAGCGGCTCGCCGCCGCGTAAGCCGTATCTTTTTAACCCCCTGTGAGACAAATAATTTTGCCAGGGTATTGATTTCTTCTGTCTGCATCAGCCGGGAAGCCGGTGCAAAAGCATATTTTTCTTCCGGCATGCAGTAAAAGCAACGAAGGTTGCAGTGATCAGTCAGTGAGATCCTGAGGTAATCATGTACGCGTCCAAAGCGATCCTGTATCATACTTTGGTATTTATAGTTTGGTTAATCCCGGTATGGATTTTACCGGTCCTGTATTTCAGTGAGGTTCCCGTTCTGCCGTTCAAAACGGCCATAATTTCGGAAACCACCGAAACTGCTATTTCTTCCGCTGTCTCAGCACCGGTATCCAGTCCAACAGGACCATAGATGCTGTTCAATTGTTCTTCATGCATGGTAACCTGATTATTATTCAGGTCTTCCAGCATTCGCTCCAGTTTTGTCTTCGGTCCCAATACCCCGATGTACCGGCAACCCCTTTCGAGGAGTGCTGAAAGAAGACTAAGGTCATACTGATAATTATGGGTCATCAGCACAAAAAATGTAAGGTCATCAATAACTATATCATCCAGGAAATCTGAAGCTTTTACTGTCCTTACCTTCTTTGCAGCAGGAAACCTGCGCTGTACGGCATGGGTGGTTCTCCCATCACCTATATGTACTTCCCAACCCAGAATGGCAGCCATTTCCGATAAAGGAATGACATCATTGCCGGCACCGGCTATGACAAGGGATATATTAGGCGTCTGATATTCAATCAGAGCCTCATAAGATATTCCATCAACCGTAATGGTCTTCACTGAGGATTCTTTTTTGTCAAAGGCTTCTTTAATATCAGAGGAAATGATTTTAAATTCAGGACTCTTTACCGATACATCCGTTCCGCCTGAAAAAGCGACCGTTCCCGGCTGTGAACTTCCTCTTTTCATTGAGAACAGGTTGACCAGAACCGTTTCCTGACGTTTCTCCTGTAGTTTCCTGAGAAAATATATAGGATTATATTCCTCCGAGGAATCAATATATTCAAATAATATGTGTACGATTCCGTTACAGCCCAGCTGTACACCAAATTCGGCGTCGTCTTCATTAGTCGTATCATACGTTACAAGCTTATTCTGCCGCTGACTGATGGCCAACAGGGCCTTCTTTAAAGCATCACCTTCCAGGCATCCTCCACTGATGGCGCCTGTAAGTTCTCCGTCTTCGGTCACCAGCATCCGTGCGCCGGGCTGACGGTAGGATGAACCTTCCACCTTAACCACAGTGGCCAAAGCTGATTTTTTACCCGCCGATTCCGCTCTGGAATAAGCCTCAAGAATGGTATTGATTTCTTTCATGCAAGAATATATCTCTCCCCGCAGGACATGCATCATATGCTTTCTACATTGAAAAACGGCAGTCCTGGACGGGTTTAAACAGGGAACAAAAATAATGCTAGCTTTCCGAATTGGTCAAGATAAATAAAAATTTTCACTGGAAGAATGTTCCAATTTAAATTTTAATCCCGCTACTGATAAGACCTGATCGTTTTAAATCCCAATACATCAACCGTTTATTAATCTTTATAAGATATCAGGGATTTACATTCAATCCTCTTGGTTTTGCATACAGCCGTTAATCTATTTCTGCAGAATTTTACACCAATAAAAAAATAACAATATGAATCTGAAACAAATTCAATTGGGCAGTCAGGGACTCATCATACCTCAAATTGGTTTAGGCTGCATGGGAATGACCGGCTTTGAAGAAGCTGATACATATGGCAAAACAGACGAAACTGAAGCTATTGCTACTATTCACCACTCTCTTGAACTGGGCGGAAATTTCCTTGATACAGCAGACCTTTACGGCCCGCTGAAAAATGAGCAGCTGATTTCCAAAGCAATTGGAAACAACCGTGACCGCTATATCATTGCCACCAAATTCGGCTGGGAAATTGATGATCAGAACAAAATTACCTGGAAGATCAACGGGAGCAGTGCTTATGTAAAAAAAGCAGTGGAAAGATCACTCAGAAATCTTAAAACAGACTATATTGATCTGTATTACATGCACAGGCTGGATAAAAATATCCCGATTGAAGAAACCGTGGGGGCCATGAGCGACCTTGTGAAAGAAGGAAAGGTAAAGTACATCGGTTTATCAGAAGTATCTTCCGAAACCGTTAGAAGAGCACACGCTATACATCCTATTACAGCAGTTCAAAGTGAATATTCCCTTTTTGAAAGGACAGTGGAAGAAAAAGGAGTCCTGAAGACGCTTCAGGACCTGGGAATCGGCTTTGTAGCCTATTCACCTTTAGGAAGAGGATTCCTGTCCGGACAGATCCGTTCTGTGGATGACCTTCCTGAAAAAGACTTCCGCAGAGGAATTCCCCGTTTTCAGGAAAAACACTTTCATAAAAATATAGAGTTGCTGGAAGCCATTGAAACCATGGCAAAGGATAGACAGGTTACCTCATCTCAACTGGCGTTAGCATGGATCATGAACAAAGGCATTGTTCCGATTCCAGGAACAAAACGAAGGACCTACCTGGAGCAGAATATTGAAGCCTGTTCCGTTAGGATCAGCGAAAATGACATGGAGAAACTGGAAAGTATCTTACCTTTAGGAACAGATACCGGCGCCCCGTATGATGAGTTCAGCATGGGCCTGCTGGATTATTAAAAAGGATTACGGTTATGAATATTATCCACTCGCTTTCTGCGTTTCACCGCCTGCTGTCTTTGCCTGAGCCCAAACATCCGCTGGTCAGCGTCATCAACCTTTCCGAGAGTATCTTCCTCGAGGATGAAGTATGGAAAGGCTTCGTGAACAGGTTTTACTGCATTGCCCTGAAGCGGGATGCTACCGGCAAGATCAAATACGGACAGCAGCACTATGACTATGACAAAGGGGTTTTAAGCTTCACCGCCCCCAATCAGGTACAGTATTTGGATGTGCAACACATGGACTGTGGGCAAGGTTACCTTCTGGTGATCCATGAAGATTTCTTGCTTAAGCATCCTCTTGCAAAAACCATATCAGGATACGGTTTTTTCTCTTATGCCGTCAATGAAGCCCTTCACCTTTCTGAAGACGAAGAAAACGACCTGATCAGTATTCTTCATAAAATAGACAAGGAGTGCAGACATATCGACCGGCATACACAGGAAATCATTGCATCCCAAATAGAGCTGTTGCTTAACTATTCCAAACGGTTTTATGAGCGCCAATTCATTACCCGCAAAAGCCATAATCATCAGCTGCTGGTTAAATTTGAGAAATTCCTGAATGATTATTTTGATGAAGAAAAAAATATGCAATCCGGACTTTTAACTGTTCAGCATGCTGCCGAATCCATAGGGCTTTCACCTAATTATCTGAGTGATCTGCTGAGGATCCATACCGGACAGAACACCCAGCAGCTTATCCATGAAAAACTGATCAGTAAAGCCAAGGAAAAATTATGCACGACTCCTTTATCCGTTAGTGAAATCGCTTATATGCTGGGATTTGAACATGCCCAGTCTTTCAGCACACTGTTTAAGAAAAAAACCAAGCTTGCACCTTTGGAATTCCGGGCAAAATTCAAATTTAACTGAGACCTAAAAAAATACCTGGTTTCCCAGGTGTTTTTCTACATGTTACATATTACTGTTTACGGATCCTGTACAGCTTTCCGCCGTCCGTTACCGCATACAATGCATTGTCTTTCCCCTGGGTAATATCCCTGAAACGCTGGTTTTCACCCACGAGAAGACGCTCCTCACCTACTACTTTATTATTTTCGATCACCAGCCTTGCAATGTGCATTCCGCTTAACGATGCTATAAAGAGGTTATTCTGCCATTCCGGCATCGCATTTCCTCTATAGAATGTCATCCCGCTCGGAGAAATCACGGGATCCCAATAGTATACCGGCTGCT
Organism: Chryseobacterium camelliae; assembly: GCF_030818575.1. Lineage (NCBI taxonomy): Bacteria > Pseudomonadati > Bacteroidota > Flavobacteriia > Flavobacteriales > Weeksellaceae > Chryseobacterium > Chryseobacterium camelliae. The sequence goes on along the minus strand of NZ_JAUTAL010000001.1, from coordinate 1,127,091 downwards.
CCATACCCTGCTTTTGCTGTATTCCATCGCCTATTACTGCACCACTGTATTCTATGCCGTATGTAATGGTCGGCCAGCCATAATTGGCTCCTCCCTGCACACGGTTGATTTCATCTCCGCCTCTCGGTCCGTGCTCACTCTGCCACAATTCCCCGGTCTGCGGATGGATTGCCAGACCCTGTGGATTCCTATGACCCATGCTGTACAATACAGGCAATGCTCCCGACTGGGAAAATGACGGATTTCCCGGAGCTGGCTGGCCACTTGTAGTAATACGAAGGATCTTGCCCACGGCAGCTGTCACAGACTGGGCCAGCGGACGGGTAGAAAGATCTGAACGCTCTCCGGTACTTACAAAAAGGTTTCCGGTACTGTCAAACAGGATCCTTCCTCCGTAATGCAGATTACCTACATTAGCAGAAGGGGTTGCACGGTAAATAACAACAGGATTTTCGATCATGGTCTCGGAATCGGAAAGCCTTCCTTTTGCTACTGAAGTCAGGTTTCCTCCGCTTACGTTCTCAGAGAATACCCAATATACCATCCGGTTGGAGGCAAACTGAGGATCTACACACAGGCCTAACAATCCGCCCTGTCCGGCAGAATTAACAGCGGGAATTCCTGTAATGGCATTGCTCAGAGTTCCGGTTGTGCTCATAATGCGCATCGTTCCGGCTTTTTCAGTGATCAGAAGCCTGCCATCAGGCAATGCTGTAATTCCCCAGGGAGAAGACAGTGATGAAGTAAGTACTTCACTCACAAAGGGTGTAGATGTCCTTACACCGTTGGCTCTGGTCTGACCCGGAAATGCAGGAGGATAACTGGTATTGGCAGGATTGTTTTCTACCGGCGGAAGCACAGGTTCCTCTCCGCTGCCATCCATGGTGTCTGAACAACCGGTGAATAATACTGCTGAAGCGATCAGCAAATGATAAACTTTTGCATTCATACTACTAATATTTTGGTGATTTGGTGAATAATTTTCATTTTTAACAGCAAATTACCTGCCGTAACATCCTTATCGGTATCATTTTGTTAAAACCATTTCATATTATTGTCAGCATTTACTTCTAACGATATCGCGAATCATTTCAGTAAATTCTGCCGTGGCTAGGAGTAAGGCAGCTGACAGGCCCATCCCATTGTGGAACTCTTACATCTATAAACAAGAGTAATAGCAATATCAAACTTTTAGTCCATTCCTTTATGGTGAGACAGCGTCCTTGGTAGCTGCGCTAATAGCTGCAAGAATAATCTTTATTGATTGTCTTGGAATTCTATGCATTAGAAAACAGCAGAAGGATTAAAGCCTTGCTTTAATATTGACAGGAAGCAGCGCAGGCTATTCCCGAATGATGATTTTTTTTCATTGAATGAATCAAGCCAGAGCTATTACAGCAACACCGACTGTTAAGAAAAATTAATATTAAAAAGTTACGATATCATAGTCCGGTTCCTTTCAGATGCCTATCTATTTCTTGTTTTAATTTTGAGTGTAATTATCCAGTGAAACTTCAGTATATCCAGACCTGTTAATGAAAAATATTCTACAATACATCCATTTTAATAGTGCTTTTTGGATTTTGTACATTAAAATTATTAATCATGATGTTTTTTTATTTCTCCTAAATGTTTAAATTTGTGGTATAGCAGTATTCTATTTAATAAAACAACGATTATTTTTCAGTGCTCAATATCAGCAATTGGTATTGTTATTTTCAGCTGATATTCGGCCACAGAGATTTGTGTTTCAGAATAAGGCCATATTGTATATTTTGCAGTCCCGGATAATTCGTTTTACAGGGTTGCTGGAAAAAAACTAATTTCTTTTTAAATTGATGGTAAACTTTTCTTCCTCTCCGGATCATAATACCCTGTTAGAGATCCTTAAACAGTCTGATGATGCCACGGCCATCTACACGGGGCAGGACCTGATCATACAATTCGCCAATGATGCGATGCTCAGGATCTGGAGGAAAGACTCGTCCGTATACGGAAAAAAATTCGGAGATGCATTGCCTGAAATGGAAGGACAGCCTTTTATCAGTATCCTTCAGGACGTATGGAAGACAGGCAAAACATACCAGGCACGCGACACGCCGGCTGACCTGGAAATCAACGGGATAAGCACTACTTCTTACTTCGACTTCATATTTAAGCCCATCAAAGACCAGCAGGGATCTGTGTATGCTATACTGCATACTGCTGCAGATGTCACTGAACGGGTACATGCCTGGAGGCTAATACGTGAAAAAGAAATACGTAAACAAAAGCTGAATGAAGATCTTATCGCTGGCAATGAAGAACTGAACAATGCCAATACCCAACTTAATACCATCCACAAACAGCTTGTTTCTGCGGAACACCGGATAATGCAGCTCATCAACACCTCTCCTATCGGACTTGCCCTGTTGCAGGGAAAAGACATGATCATTGAAGCAGCGAATGAAGAGATGCTGAAGATCTGGGGCTACCGGGAGAACATGATTATCGGTAAAGCCCTGTTGGATGTTTTTCCGGTACTGAAAGGTCAGGCATTTTTTGATCAGCTGAGTCTGGTCTATTCATCCGGGGAAATTGTCTCCCTGGAAGAAATGGTCTTTGGCTTCAAGGACAAAAAATACCTCAACATCAATTTCCATCCGCTTTTAAAGCCGGACGGTATGGTAGATGCTGTAATGGCTACCGTACAGGATGTAACGGAAAAGGTAATCGCAAAAAAAATCCTGGAGAAAAACGAAATCCGTTTGCAGGAATCCAATGAAGAACTCGGTACGCTTAACGAAGAGCTGAAGACCGCCAATGAAGAGCTGGGAGTCCTGAACGACCAGTACTCTGAAGTGAACAAAAAGCTGGAAGAAGCTAACCGGACCACCATCCTCCTCAATGAAGAGCTGGAACAGAAAAATATAGACCTCCGCTTTTCCAACAGAGGTTTCAAGGAAATCAACCTCCAGCTTACCACATCCAATCAGAAGCTTAATGTAAGGAATACGGAGCTGAAAGCCTCCAACGATACCATTACATACCTCAATAAAAAACTGACGGACAGTGAAGCCAGCTTTAAAAACCTGATCGCCCAGGCTCCTGTAGCTACCATGCTGTTGAAAGGGGAACAGTTTATCGTTACCATGATCAATAAATCCATGCTGGATCTGATCGGGAAAGATGCCAACCTGATCGGGAAGCCTCTCTTTGAAGAACTCCCTGAACTCAGAGGCCAGAAGGCAGCAGATATGCTGATGGAAACCTATACCCGGGGAATTCCCCATTCAGATTTTATAAATCCGATTGCGATCAACCGGAACGGAAACCTGGAAACCGGATTCTTCAATTTCACTTATACACCCTATATAGAGAACGGAAAAGTAACCGGCGTTATCGATATGGCAGTTGAAGTAACCCATCAAGTGCTTGCCATCCAGGAGCGTGACCAGATCATCGCAGAAAAGAGCCAACTAGAGGAAACACTGCGCAAAAGCCAGCAGCGCCTCGAAGGCATTCTTGAAACCATGGCCGAAGGTGTAGGCGTTATTGATGCTGCGGGCCGTATGGTATATGCCAATCCTATGGCACAACAGATTCTTGGACTTTCGGAAAGCTGCATCAAAGAACGCACATACGATGACCCACGATGGCAGAATCTCAGGCTGGATGGCTCTCCGCTTCCTTCTGAAGAACACCCAATGTCCATTATGATGCGTACGCAGCGCCCTGTTTATGACCATGAAATTGCCGTACAGCCTCCGGACCGCGACCGTATGTATATTTCAATCAATGCTGCGCCTATATTCGACACTGAGGGCAATCTTACCGGAGGTATCGGAACCTTTATGGATGTCACCACAAGAAGGATGATTACTCAAGGCAAAGAAGATTTCATCAGCATAGCCAGCCACGAACTGAAAACGCCGGTTACTGCGTTAAAAGCTTCCCTACAACTGCTTCAGCGCTCCCACCACAAGCTTCCGGAAGAGTCCAGGACGAAGCTGGTGGAACAGTCAATCCGCAGTCTGGATAAGTTGTCTCATCTTATTACGGACCTTCTGGATACCAGCAGAATTGAGCAGGGACATATGAAGCTTAATCGACAGCCGTTTTCGCTTTCTGAACTTTTTGATGATTGCTGCAAGACTCTGGCTCAGAATACCGGCCAGAAAATCCATTTCGAAGGCGATACACAGCTTACTGTGGAAGCAGACCACCAGCAAATCGGCCAGGTGATGGTCAATTTCATTACCAATGCCCTTAAATACGCCCCGGAATCTGAACAGATCCTCATCCGGGCACAAAAACTGAATGATCATGAAGTGAAGGTAAGTGTATCCGACCAGGGACCGGGCATTCCACAAGAAAAACTGACGCATCTTTTTGAACGGTATTACCGCACAGAATACAAAGGCCAGAAATTTACCGGACTCGGATTAGGGCTTTACATCAGCGCACAGATCATCAAGCATCATGGGGGTCATATTGGAGTGGAAAGTGAAGTCGGGAAAGGAAGCGAGTTCTGGTTTACTTTGCCGTTACAGGAGTTACAGTAGTGTTTTTGGTGGTGATTGGGGGCTTAGAATCAAGATTCAAGAACCAAGAACCAAGAACCAAGAATCAAGAGCCAAGATTCAAAATTCATAATTCATAATTCATAATTCAAAATCTATAATTTATAATTTAGGATCTCAGTCTATCATCTCTCATCTAAACTATAAAATCAACTTCTCTCTCCCTTTTCTTTTGTCTTGATACAAAAGAAACAAAAAATCAAGACTGGAAAGAAAGGCTAAAAATAAATGCTGTTCTCTAAAAATTCTAAACTTGCGCGGATTAGCTATGTGCACTGTCTTTGTATTTTTTATTCCCGCGCTTCGAACATAAGAATTTTCTTAACGTTCACAGTCTTTATTTTTTAACGCCTTTATTTCCTAAGTCGTTATACCTACTGTCCAACATTCGTCAAGATTCAAAATCCAAAATCCATAATTCAAAATCTAAAATTTATAATCTATAATTTAAGATTTCCGTCTATCATCTCTCATCTAAACTATGAAATCGACTTCTCTCTCCCTTTCTTTTGCCTTGATACAAAAGAAACAAAAGATCAAGACTGGAAAGAAAAGCGTTATACCTAATGTTCAACATTCGTCAAAATTCAAAATCCAAAATTCATAATTTAAAATCTAAAATTTATAATCTAAAATTCAAGATCCCCGTCTATCATCTCTCATCTAACTTATAAAATCTATGTCCAACCTCTGAAACCTTACATCCTATCTCAAAAAATCCACCTGGTTTTTAACACCTTATTGTAGTCTCTTAAAATTTATGAAAGAAATATTTTGCATTAACGTAAAATGATTTTATATTTGCACCACTGAAAACGACGGTATCACCGGAGTTCAGGGAGAGTTGGCAGAGTGGTCGATTGCGGCAGTCTTGAAAACTGTTGACTGTAACAGGTCCGGGGGTTCGAATCCCTCACTCTCCGCCAGTTGGGAAACCAAAATAAGCTAAAACGCTGTAAACATCAATGTTTACAGCGTTTTTTGTTTTAGCGCAAGTATCAAAAAAAATCAAAATAGGTCACGATTTTTATATCTTACTTCGTGACCCATTCGTAAAATTTAAAAATGGGCACGAAAAATCAAGGGAAAACCGACCAATAGGCAGTCTGATGACTGTACATTTTTTCAGAAGTCAGTTTTGAATGTAGTCCGTTTGTTTGAAAATATCATTATTCCTTGCAGTAAAATCAAATTTACCAAAATTTGCGTTGAGCCCCAGATTTATCAGGTACATTGCATTGTATTCAAAAACACCTCATTTATCATCTTTAGGGAGTTAGATTAAACGGTTTGAGATTTTGTAATTATACGGATTCAAAATGTTGCCTAAGTTAAAATGTTGCTGCATCAATCACATACCGGTAGCGCGCTTCTTTATTCACGACTCTGTCCCAAGCATCGTTGATTTCACTGGCCTTAATAATCTGGATTTGCGGGTAGATCTTATTATCCGCGCAGTAATCCATCACTTCCTGTGTTTCAGGAATTCCGCCAATCAGCGAGCCGTTAAAGTTGACCCGATTGAAGATCATATTAAAATTATTGATCGTCAATTCTCCGTTGACAGGCTGCCCGACCTGTGTAAAATAACCGTACTTTTTCACACAATCGATGTAGGGTGACATATCATACGCATATGGAACTGTAGAAATCATAAAGTCCAATTTCCCTTTGTAAGGCTTTAAATCTTCCGCCGATTTCACAACGATCACTTCTTTTGCACCGAAACTTTTAATGTCATTTAATTTTGAAGGTGAAGTGGTAAAAGCATAGACTTCAGCGCCTTTGGACACTGCTAATTTAACAGCGAGATGTCCTAAACCACCGATGCCGACTACTCCAATTTTGTCACCTTTCTTGAAATTGACCTTCATCATGGGCGAGTACGTGGTAATTCCCGCACAAAGCAGTGGTGCCGCATACTTCAGGTCAATGCTTTCCGGAATTTTTATGGCAAAATGCTCTGTTACCACAATATTGTTGGAATAGCCACCTTGCGTAATTCCCGAAGGCGATGTTTTATCCGGTGTGCCGTATGTGAGCACCGTTTCATTGTTTTCACAGTGCTGTTCTTCGCCGTTCTTACAGCTTTCACATTTCATACAGCTATTAACCATACAACCAACGCCCGCTTTATCACCTACTTTAAATTGGGTTACATTTTTCCCTACAGCTGTTACAATTCCTGCGATTTCGTGACCCGGAACTTGTGGATAAGGCTGTTTTCCCCAATGTCCTTTGATGGTATGAATATCGGAGTGACAGATTCCTGAAAACTTAATTTCAATTAAAATATCATTGTCGCCCACTACTCTGCGCTCAAAATTCCAGCTTTCAAGTTTTCCGCTTTCGTCTTTTCCTGCGAAGCCTCTTGATTTTATATTTTTACCCATATATTTTGATTGATTATTTTTTGCTAAGATCTGTAAAGGGTTAATAAGCATTAAACCAGTGCCGGCCAAAGCCGTTTGCTGAATAAATTTCCTTCTTGAATTCTGATTGTTATTTCCTTCCATTTCTATTTATTTTAAAGTGATTACTGACACAAAATTAGAAATGGCAGAGAATTAACCGTTAACGATAATCAAACCAAAAACTAAGAAAATCAAACATCGCCTAAACGAAATGTCTTAGGATTAGTTCCTGTTTGTTTCTTAAAGAAATTATTAAAATAAGTAGGATATTCATACCCGAGCGAATAGGCAATTTCTGAGATGCTCCAATCAGTATGCAGCAGTAAAGCTTTGGCTTCGGTAACAATACGTTCTGTGATGTGTGCGGTTGTTGATTTTCCGGTGGTCTCTTTTACAGCACGATTTAAAGAATTGACATGCACATGCAGATGCCGCGCGTAATGCTGTGCGTTTTTTAGCTTTAGCGGCGTATTTACCGTTTCAATCGGAAATTGCCTTTCAAGCAGCTCTATAAAAACAGAAGTCAGCCGTAAAGAAGCATTCTTGTTTTTTTCATAATTTTCAGAAGGTTCCAGCTTTAGCGATTCATGTATGATCAGGCTGATATAATTTCTAATCAGCTCATCTTTGTATACATACCCGCTTTCTTGCTCGGCAATCATTTTTTGGAAAATCTTAATGAGGAACTCGCGTTGTTCGGTTGTGATCTTCAAGACAGGCGTACCTCCAATCTTAAAGAATGACGATTGCTGAAGGCTTTCAGACCGTTCTGAATTTTTAAAGAATTCCTCAGAAAACAGAATAGCGTAGCCAACATAAGACCTAGAAATGGATTCCCAGGAATAAGGAATGTGAGGGTTACCAAAAAACAGGATGGTTCCCTCCTGCTCAAAGCTTTTATCTGAATAATGGATTTTGCTTCTGCCTGTTGTCAGGCAGATTTTATAGAATTCTTTTCTGCTGTATACCCGGATATCAGCATCTTCCTCTTCTATTTGAAACGCCTTGAATCCTTGTAATTTAAGCTCGCTGTTAAATTCCGACACAATTCTTTTGACCTTGCCTTTCATTTGTTCAAAATTAAGAAAATCAAACCAATCTAAGCTTAAATCCTCACTTTCCTTATAAAAATGCCTTAAATGTTACTGACAAATATTTTTTAAAGAAATTATTAAAAGCCTAGTTTCTTTAAAACCAACTGGGCAGGCATTTTCCAAGCCATTTCATGCCAGATCGCATCAGAAAAAAGATCTCGCAAATCACTGGCTTTGCGAGATTATTCTGATGACTTTTAGCCAATTATAAATATATTTCTAATTTGAGAAGCCCATGTTAAGAATAAAAGAGTTTTAAACCAGATCAATGAAGATGTATACCTTTCTAAATTATTTAATACTCAACATTTGTCCCTGAAGCTTTTTTGTATTTAGCCTCATTGATCTTATATTCTGCCTTGGCATCTAAAATTTCAGATTTAGCTTCCTGCCAAAGAACCTGGGCTTTCAATACTTCCTCTGCTAAAACGGTTCCGGCATCATATCTGTCCTGATTCAAACGTAGATTTTCCGTCGCCTGGACAAGAGATTTTTCAGCAAGCTCAATACGTTTAACAGACTGATTGAGTTGCATAACTGCATTCTGTAACTCCAGAACAAGTAGCTCACTTGTTTCTTCCATTTCAAGCTTCTGAGCATTGGTTTTATACTGCTGTTCTTTCACTTTCTCTTTTCTTGCCCCCCAGTCATAGATCGGAATGCTCACAGACAACATTCCTATGAATCCCTGCATATTATTTTTCAGGTTGACAGGGTTAATATTTTTACCAAAGCTCGTGAAACCAATTCCCGAAAGAGCTACCGTCGGCTTTCGGTCTCCATCCAGTAATTTTTCCTGAAGTTCATTCATTTCTACTGCTTTAGCAAGAATGGATAATTCAGGACGGTTTGTTGGCTGTACCTGATTATCTGCTAAAATACCGTTGAAGCTGCCGCTTACAGAATCTTCCACATCAAAATCGGAATTGGGAAGTCCTGTAATTTGGGCAAGATTTAATTTGGTGATGCTAAGGCCATCTTCTGCACGTTTGAGATTGAGCTGTGCCTCGTTCTGCTGGACTTCTATTTTCAATAGATCATTTTTATATGTCAATCCTGCATCAAAGGAATTCTTCACATTGGTATGCAGCTGATCCAAGAGTTTGATGTATTCTTTTGCCAGTGCTATCTTTTCCTTGGCATTTACAATTTGCCAATACATGCTTTCCGCAGAAAGTTTTACCTCCTCTTTGGTAAGGTCTTTCTGCGCCATCTGCAGATCGACTGCCGCTGAAGAGATCTTTTTCCCGGTTTCTACTTTCCCACCGGCATATAGAACCTGGGTAGCATTCAAATTGGCGCTTCCAATTACTTCCGGCACAAGGTTTGAGAGCGGTTTGGAAATATAATACCCTCCAGCACTTCCGTCCAAAGTGGGTTTTCCTCCTGTTTCCGCAGCCGTTCTGGCAGCTTTGGCGGCTTCTATATTCTGTTGTGCTTTTTTGATCTTCTTATTGTTCTGTAATGCCAGATTTTTGACTTCATCCACTGAAACCACACGTTCTTGCGCCTGAGAGCCTATTGCCGCCGTGAACATCAGCACCATAACTATTTTTGATATCGTATCGTATATGATTTTCATTTTTTTTATATAAAGGTTGTCCTGTAACACTAAATGACTGATATTATGAACAAGGATCTATACAGGACAACCGGTTAAAAAATTGATATTGTAATTATTCGTGATGAGGTTTTGGCTTATATAAAATGACCTCATCGTCCAATTGATCTTCAGGGGTTTCATCTTTTGGTACAGGATCTTTCAGAAGCTTGTAATACATTACCGGAACAATGAAAAGCGTAAAGATCATGGAGAAGATCAGCCCGAAGGCAAGCACACTTCCCAAAGGTGCCCACATCGGAGATTTACCAAGGATCATCGGAACCACCCCTACAGCCGCAGCAGCTGAGGTAAGGAATATCGGACGCATTCTTCGTTTGGCAGCTGCCATCGCTGCCGCTTTGTGTGTGTACCCATGATCGCGAATCAGTTCATCGGCATAATCTACCAGGATAATCCCGTTCCTTACAACGATGCCTATCAGACTGATGATTCCCATAAAGCCTGTCATCCCCAATGGATTTCCGGTAATGAAAAGTCCGAAGAAGGCTCCGAAGAGACTCAGAAGAAAGGTACACAGGATAATGAGCGCTTTCCCCAGACTCTTGAACTGGAACAGCAGCGTAAGGAAAATCAAGATAAGGCTGACAGAAAGCGAGAGCATCATTCCCGGGCTGTTGTCAGCTGTTGATTCCGCATCTCCTCCATATTGGATGGTCGTGCCCGCCGGGAGCGCAAGCGCCTCAATTTTTGGTTGCGCTTCTTTCAGGATTCTTGACGGCTTGGGGCCAAGTTGCGCTTCTGCCAATACACTGACGTACTTGATGCCGTTCCTCCTTGAAATTACTCCTGTGTGCCATTCCGGCTGTAAGGTCGCCACTTCTTTCAGCGGAATCTTTCCACCGAAATTAGACTGTATATGCAGGTTTTCCAAAGCATTCATATCTTTCCTGCTTATGGAATCATATCTCAGAAAAATATCTACCGGTTTGTCTCCTTCCCACAATGTAGAAACAGAATATCCTTTCAGCCCTGTACCGAGTGTTTGTGTAATGGCCTGATTCGTTACACCAAGGCGATTGGCTTTCACATCATCTACATTCAGCTTAACGCCCATATAATCATATTCACTGCTCAGACGTACATTATTCGTACCGGGTGTATTTTCGAGAATCTTTTTAATCTCCAGTGCGACTTTCCTCTGATCGGATTCATTATCACTTACCACGCGGATATCAATGGGTGAACCTTCCTGAAAGCTGAGCTGCTTCAATTTAATATAACCATCAGGTATAAAGTTTTTCAGTTTATCCAGGTATTCTTTGACCATTTCATTAGATGCATCGCTACTGATCGTCGTAATGAAAACCTGTGCAAAATATTTTTTTGGAGATTCCGGTGCATAGGAGGTATGAAATCGTGGTGAGCTCGTTCCCACAAAGCTGGTGACATCAGTTACCCGACGATCTTTTTTAAGGATCTTTTCAAGTTCTTCTACCTTGACTTCAGTTTTCTCCAACGAGGTTCCGTTAGGCATCCAGACTTCCATATTGAACTGGTTTCGCTCAGTAAGCGGAAAAAACTCCGGATCTACTTTGGTAGCAATGAATATGGCGCTGATCACTGACAGCACGCCAATAAACATCGTTGTTTTCGGCCATTTGAAAGCCAGCCCTACCCCATTATCGAATGCTGTCTGAAGATAGTCCAGCATATTTTTCTTCAGGGGCCTGTCGCTTACTTTATGCTTTAATCCTTTTTTAATGAATACATAGCAGGTGTATGGTGTAAGGAACAGGGCGACCAGCATTGAAGTGATCAATGCAATAGCTACCGTGACAGGAAGTGAAAGCATAAAATCTTTTGCAATGCCATCCATAAATAAAGCTAATGGAGCAAAAGCAAATATAATGGCCATCGTTGCCGTAAAGATCGGAAGAGATAGCTGCTGGGCAGCCTGCCAGGCTGCTGTCCATGGTGTTGTCCCTTCATCAAGCTTTTCAATATAGTTATCTACTACCACAATGGCGTTATCCACCACCATTCCAAGGACAATGATCAAAGCTGCAAGTGTCACCTGGTGAAGCTCCAGTCCTACGATCTGCATGAGACCAAATGTAATAATGATCGATATGGGCGCTGCCGCAGAAGCCACACCGGCCACCCGTATGGGAAGCAACAACATCACGACCAACACTACGGAGCCTATAGCCATCGCAAACTCAACCATGAAATGACTGATACTTTCGCCTACTGCTTCCGGCTGGTTTACGATCGTTTTCATATGAATATCCGGTGGAAAGTTTTTCTGGATATCCTCAATCTTTTGTTCCACTCCTTTCCCGAAAGCCACAATATTGTTTCCGGGCTTCATATCTACCGTCAGTATCATTGCCTTTTCGTCACCTGCACGTACCAATGAAGTTGGTTCTTCAAAACGTCTTTCAAGTTCAGCAACATCTTTAAGGCGTACTACATTACCGGCCGGCGTAGTGTAGACGATCTGCTCGGCAATATCGGATATATTCTTGTACCGGCTGTTGGTAAAGACCGGGATGATCGCATTGGAACCGGAGGATATTTCTCCATTATATCCGGTCACGTTCTGCTGTTGTATGGCACTGACCAATGTGTTAATTCCAAAACCGTACTGCTGTAGCTTCTGATCGTTGATCTTAATGTAGATCTGCTGTTTCTGCCCACCGGAACGGTTGATCTTGGAAACCGTAGGGATTACCTTCAGACCATCTTCCAGCTTATCCAAATATTTTTCGATCTCAGCGTAAGTCCTTTCTTTGGAAGATACGGAGATGATCATTGCCGTTACGTTGGCAAAATCACTGTTGATAAACGGCCCCACCACTCCGGCAGGAAGCTTTGAACGGAGATTCGCATCCATATCAAGCTGAAGCGTATGCCAGAATTTCTTACGGTCTTTGACATCAGTATACATTTCCACGGTGAAAAATACCTGTCCTTCTTTCACTTCAGCTTTAACCTTTTTCTTTTTGATCTCTTCAAAGGAGAAAAGGTATTGTTCTATTTTTTTTGCCACTTCTTCCTCAACCTGATGCTCATCGGCTCCGGGATAAAGAGCGTACACAGCAGCAGTGGGAATCTCGATCCGTGGATTTTCGCTTCGGGGCATATTCATGAGGGAATTGATCCCCATCACCATCAACAAGACTACCAGCACGATCACTACCTGCTTGTATTTCATCGCAGCTTCCAGAAAATGCACTTTTTTATTCGTCATTTCTTCTATTTCTTTTGAATTAAAACTTAACAGGCTGACCATCTTCCAGACGCGTCTGCCCGGAAATAATGACCTGGTCATCCGGAGCCAGTCCGCTTTTGATAACTACATCGCTGGCGCCTGCCATGCTTTGCATCTCTACCCTCTTTTTAAATGCTGTGGCCTTATTTTTAGCAGATTTTACTGCATAAACATAGCTTGAACCGTCAGCATCTTTGAGTACTGCCTGAGCAGGAAGGATGATTGCATCTTTGCTTTTACCGGTATTGATGTTGATATCCGTGATCATCCCGGGAAGGATCTGGCCTCCGGGATTGTCGAGACGTATCTTTATCGTATAAGTTCTGGAATTGTCATCCGCCTGAGGATTGATAATCGTAATATTTCCATGGATCATACGATCGAGACTGGGAATAGAAACCTCAACGGGAACTCCGATTTTAAGGGAGCTGATCTCATTCTCCGTAATCGATGCAACGGCATATACCTTATCGGTTTTCACAATCGTAAATGCAGGAACTCCTGGTGCTGCCGTGGCTCCGGCTTCGGTAAGTTTCTGGGAAATGATGCCTGAAAACGGAGCGTACAGCTTGGTGTCTCTTAGGTTTTTCAGGGCAATATCCCTGTTGGCTTTAGATTGTGCCAGTTCCACTTTTGCGGCGATATAATCCCTTTCCGGTAAACTTTTTTTAAGATAAAGCTGGTTAAGACGGTTGAAATTGTCCTGCGCCTGCTCCATTCCTGCACCGGAAACGGCCAGGGCATTCTGATAGGCATTGGTTTCAATGGCTGCCAAAAGCTGACCTTTGGATACGCGCTGCCCCTCCTGAACATATACCGCGGTAACACGGCCGGAAATCCCAAAACCAATGTTCACACTGTTATCCGCCAGAATATTTCCACTGTAAGACAATGTCTCAGGGCGGGAAACCGTTTCTATTTTCTGTACGCCCACCTTTACAGGAGCGGCCTTGACCGTAGGTTGCTCTTTTTGACCACACGCTGAAAGCAACAGCAGGCTTCCTAACAAAAAAAGACTATTCTTTCTTTTGACTATCATAAAATTAATTTTTACTCTAAGAGAATTCAACTGTAGAATTGTTCACCGTGCAAATTTGAGGTATGGTAATACAGGATAAAAGGTCTGTTTATGCCTGATATTGGTCTATAACGAAACATTTCCTTCCAGTGCTCACCACTATCATTTCAGATCGTATCAAAATTTAAAGGAAAATGAAAATCCTGTATTTCTGATGGTCCTGGAAATACTCTTTGAAAGAATCAGCAATAAAGATTTAGTTCAGATTTTGACCATTTTCAACCGTATTCTGACCTTTTATTTTAACATTTTAATAAAGAAATTCGCATTATCAACCAGTATGGTGGCAAATCCCGGAAGATCATACCATAATCGTTGATCAGATAAAAAAGATATGATAAATAGTATACTTTTTAAGACTAGATTTAAAATAATAATAGATGCTTTCTGGCTTAGAGAAGATATTCTGGAAACAATCCCCAACTGCCGGTGCGAGTATCTCGATAATAGTTTCAAGCTATTATATGTAGCTTCTGAAACCTTATTTTCTGAAAATGATCTTAAATGGTTATTTGAACTGTATAAAATGGAGTTTTCTATTATAGAACAAAGTATCTCAAAATTGAAGATCAGTTATGTTACAGCAGGATAATCGGCCGCTATCTATTTCAGGTGCGAAAGAAAAAATAAAGGATACCGCAAAATATCTTTTGTTTACAGATGGCAGGTTCAGTGCCACCACACAGCAGATAGCACAAACTGCTCATACGGACAGAACGGCAATACACTATTATTTTCGTACCAGAACAAATCTTGTCCGTACCATCATTAAGGAGATCACCAATGAGTTTCCGGCTCCTTCCTGGTCAGACATTAAAGATCTGCCCCTGAAAGAGAAGCTCATAAGATATGTCATTTACAATGCCCAAAAAAGTAGAAAATATCCTTACTTAAATATTTATATGATTACTCAAAAAGAATTTGCAGAGTACACAGAGAAATTGTTTTTCCCGTTGACGGAGATGATTCCCGAGATCATGGTCTGTATTCGTGATGGAAGACTACACTATACCAGCCCTATCGAGTTTTTGGCCGATCTGATTTCCATAGTTTCCGGATATCAGATCTCTGCCAACTATTTTCAGAGAAGATCAGAAAGTGTGATGTCGCCGACACCCCATCATCACCGAACTGAAAGGATCATAAATTTCTTTTTAAAAGATATTTGAATCCATGATCATTTTCATCAGTAAAATCATCATGCAGGATTTCCAGAAATATCAAATGAACCGTCTTTTATTCAGTAACTTTACTAATACTCCTATTACTATCATATGATCCATAAAGATATAGTCTTCCATAATCTGCATGATCTTTTCAAAATGTTTGATAAGAATGATGATCATCAAAAAACCAACAATGACTTCTTTATCATTAGGGAAACTTATGGTCTTGATGAAAATGATTATCAGTATCCTTTCAGGACGGATAATACTGCTATTATGCTGATCACAGACGGTGAAGCGGATTTCCAGATCAATTTTGAACTGATAAAACTTAAAAAAGATGACATCCTGATCGTGACGCCAAATTCGATATTCTATCCCGTTAAAACAAATTCCCTCCTGAAAGCAACTGGTATTGTCTTTAACGATTCATTCGTACAGCAGAATGTCCAGCTTCACATGCATTACATTAATGAAATCATCTTCTTCTCAGAAAGAAATACTCCGGTTTTACGCAGCGGTGCCAATGAAAGGGCTGCATTCAGGTTTTTAATTGATAAGATCCGTATCGCTGATGAGCAGGAAAATTATTATTCCAAGGATATTATCAGTCATTATTTCAATGCTTTGCTTCTGGAGCTGATGGTTATGTACCGTTTCAATGATAAAAGAATGATCGATATGAAGACATGGAGAAAAAAAGACCTGATCAATCAGTTTTTGGTCCTTCTTTCCGAGCATTCAAAAAAGGAGCGGGCCGTTGAGTTTTATGCAGAGAAACTTTCTGTGTCCCCAAGTTATCTGACACGCATTATAAAAGAAGCCTCGGGTGAATCTACACGGACCATTATTACCAATTCGGTCATTATGGAAGCCCGTGACCTACTTCTGTATTCAAACCTTTCGATCACACAAATCGCAGAAGAACTCAATTTCAGTGACCAGTCTTTCTTCGGCAAATTCTTTAAAAAGAAAATGAAAATGTCTCCCAAGATGTTCAGGGCAAGAAACAAATGAAAATTACATCAAAGGAATGCTTTAAACTACAAATCATTTGTATGGGCTGAATTTCTACAGTCATGAATGATCGTTGCATCATTGAAAGAATATAGCATTATTTAACACCCATATAACCCTGAATCAGGGCTTTATTTCTTTGTTTAAAACTATAACAAAGTATCTGAAAGCAAGAAAAAATTGTCAACATAGATCATGGATTTCCCATAGGACAAATAGTATTAACAATAAATTTTTTTTAATTATGAGCATTAAAAATGTAACCGTTGCAGGAAGCGGCGTTTTAGGTTTTCAGATTGCCTTTCAAACTGCATTTCACGGATTTAAAGTGTCTGTTTACGATATCAGCGATGAAGTTTTGGAAAAAGCAAAAGCAAAATTTCAAAATTTGGCAGAACGCTACACAGCGGATATTCACGCTACACAGCAGCAAATAGATGCTACATTTACCAATTTAAGTTACACATCAGACCTGGCAGAAAGTGTAAAAGATGCGGATCTCCTGATAGAAGCCGTTCCCGAGCTCCCGGAAATCAAAATTGAGTTCTACAAGAAATTGGCTGGCGTAGCACCGGAAAAAACAATTTTTGCCACCAATTCCTCAACCCTGTTACCAAGCCAGTTTTCAGAATTTACGGGCAGGCCTGCAAAATTCATTGCCCTGCATTTCGCGAACGAAATCTGGAAATATAACACCGCCGAAATAATGGGACATCCCGGAACTTCGTCCGAAGTATTCGATACATTGGTCGCTTTTGCAAAATCAATTGGAATGGTTGCTCTACCCGTTTACAAAGAGCAGCCGGGCTATATTATCAACTCGCTGTTGGTTCCGCTTATAAACGAAGCAACCCAACTTTGGGCTAACGAAGTTTCTGACTATAAAACGATAGACAAGACCTGGATGATAGCCACAGGTGCGCCTAAAGGACCATTCGGATTTATTGATATGGTAGGCATCAATACCGCCTATAATGTCACTAAAATGACTGCCGAAAGAGAGCATAACCCTGTTTTACAGAAAGTAGCAGAATTGTTCAAAAACGATTTCATCAACAAAGGAAAATTAGGTGCTGCCACAGGCGAAGGTTTTTATAAACATCCCAATCCTGAATATCTCGAACCAGATTTCCTAAAATAGTTCAATATACTCAGCTAAGATATCAAGGGCGGCAATGAATCATTACTGCCCTTTGACAATCTCTTGTTGAAATATGTGTGTTCCATTGTACCGGAATGATCTTATTTAATACTCCAGGTTCGGTTGTTTTTTACAAAATAGCTTGGAGAGTGCCCCGTAAATTTTTTAAACGCCCGGCTAAAATTGCTTGCCGAATTATATCCCACTTCATAAGCAACAGAAGAAATATCCCCATGGTTTTCTGATAATAGCTCAATGGCTTTTACGATCCTCAGATAATTGATATAGCTTACAAAACTGATATTCTCTTTTTTGAAAATACGTGTCAGGTTGCGGGGCGTAAATCCAAAAATACCTGATATTTTCTTCAAAGAATTTTCTTCATGAAAGTGCTCTTTAAGGTAACTAAGAACAGCTTGCAACCTTTCGTTTTTAGGAGCAATCATGCCTCTTACAAAACCTGTATCTGACTCCCGGGCCATACTGCAAAGTAAAACTGAAAAAGCATAACAAAATTGATAATGCACAGCATCCTCATCCGGATTCAATTCACGTTTCAGTTTGTTTAAAAACCGCATATTCTCTATAATAAAATCATTTGCATTTAAAGCCGAATAGTCATTATTCCCGGTTATTGGAGGGACATATAGTAAGAACATCTTTATTTTTTCATTATTACTTTTAAGGCTATGCATTGTTCCCGATGGAATAATTCCGATAAATCCCTCCGGCAGAAAGAACTCCTTATCACATAAGTTTATCCTGAGTGTCCCTTTTATCATATAAACGAACTGATGATGGTGGTTGTGAACGTGTACAGGCATGTTCAGGTATTCAAAATCTGTTGTCTTGGTGTATATATGGTTGGTTGTCATCAATTGTCCTTTTTTGTCAATTATTTGTCCAAATATACGACAAAGGACTTATTTAGGGTACGTAACTTTACTTTATTAAATTATTAAACCTTAAAAAGTACGAAAATGAGCAATATTAAAAACTTGGAAGACTTCATTGGCCTACATCTTATATACACCTATGACAATGGCTGGAATTATGAAATATACGTTAAGAATGAAGATACGATAGATTACCGAATCCACTCAGGAATGGTGGGAGGACGCTGGGTAAGAGACCAGAAAGTCGATATTGTAAAACTGGTGGACGGAGTGTTTAAAATCTGTTGGACAGAGCCTACGGGAACCGATGTTTCCTTGGATTTCATGCCCAATGAAAACAAGCTTCACGGCGTTATTTTCTTTCCAAAATGGGTACACGAACACCCCGAAATTACGGTAAGATATCAAAACGATTTCATTCCTTTAATGGAAGAATCCCGAGAAAAATACGAGACCTACCCCAAATATGTGGTTCCGGAATTCGGTACAATTTTCTATACTAAAAACGAAGGGAAGAACAATGAAAAAGTGATTTCGGAAGCTCCTTATGAGGGAATGATCGATAAAATGGTGAGCGGAGAATTGTCTTTTTCTTAAATTATCAGGACAGAAATTACTTTAAATAAAATCCTTATTATGAAAAATATTGTCCTGGGATTTTTTTTAACCTTAAGTCTTCACACAATGGCGCAAAGCATTCCGAACACAGAAGAAACCATCCAGGTACCGCTAAAAAACGGCATGATCGATTTGCTTACGGGAATTACCTATACGCAAATCATAGATCAGCGAAGGGTAACACCACTGAAGATGACGATTCTGGTACCCCGTACTGACCGTCTCAAGCCGGCAATCGTTTATTTTCCGGGAGGAGGATTTACTTCTGCGGACTACGATAAATTTTACGAGATGAAGGATGCCCTGGCAAAAGCCGGTTTCGTAGTGGCGGGCGCTGAATACCGTGTGGTTCCCAATCTTTTTCCCACATTGCTTCAAGACGCAAAAGCCGCTGTGCGTTATCTAAAAGCGCATGCGTCAGAACTGGGGATTGATCCTGATAAAATCGGGGTTTTAGGTGATTCTGCCGGCGGTTATCTGGCCCAGCTCATGGGCACAACCAATGGCGAAAAGGCTTTTGATGTAGGCGAAAATTTAGACCAGAATTCTACGGTTCAGTCTGTGGTAAGCCTGTACGGGATTAGCAATCTGACCAATATTGGCGAGGATTTTCCGGATAAGATTAAAGCGGTGCATCAAAGTCCTGCTGTTACCGAGGCGCTTCTTGTTAACGGACCTGCTTTCGGGGATTTTGCCGGAGCACCCGTTCAGAGTAATCAGAAAAAAGCTTTGGAAGCAAGTCCGATTGGACACCTAAAAAAGAACCTGCCCCCGTTTCTTTTGATGCACGGAGATGACGACCAGCTGGTTTCTCCAAGCCAGAGCCGCCAGATGTACGAGGCATTGCTGAAGGATGGCAATACCGCACAGCTTATCACGGTGAAAGGTGCCGGACACGGAAGTTTCCATTTTTATCAGCCGGGCATCATCAAAAGAGTGGTAGACTGGTATCTTCTGACTTTGGGCGACCCTGTAAAAGCCAAAAAGAATCCTCAAAAAGTAAAAAACTCCAATCTTTAAGATTTTGAATCTTTTACGGATACGAACAACGTTTCTTCAGATAGGCCCTTACTATAATATCAGTTAGTGAGATCTTGTATTTGAAGTTGCGGAACAAACATTTATTAATACCTTAAAACAATCATCAATATGTCAAATTTAAAAATCAAAGTATTTAATGGCGGTGATACGCCGGGAGGTTTTGCAGTCAATTCCACCCTTATATATGGCGAAAAAGACGCCATCCTTCTTGATGCCCAGTTCGCTGAATCCAGTGCCCACCGTCTGGTGGCAATGATTACTGAAAACGGAGTGAAACCTTCACGGGTGTACATCAGCCATTTCCATCCCGATCATTTTTTGGGATTAAGCGTTCTCAAGAAAACATTTCCGGATATCCGGGTTTTATCATTGCCCTCCATTGCAGACGACATCAACTCGGCATTCGATTTTAAAATTAAATACTGGGGAAATACCGTTCTTGGTCTGGATGGTGCCAAAGAAAAAGTTCTGGTGGAACCTTGGGACAAAGATCATCTGGAACTGGAAGGGGAAAAAATAGAAATCCTCGGCCCTTTAAGAGGTGATTCGGACGATGCTTCTGCACTGTGGATCCCTTCTATTAAGACATTGCTGGCTGCTGATACCGTTTTTGCCGATGCCTATGTATGGATTGCTGATGCCAAAACGAAACAGGCCAGAAAAGACTGGTATGATATACTGGACCGTTTGGAAAAATTACAGCCTGAAGTGGTGATACCGGGGCATTCCCCAAGCAATGACCCGAAATACTTTCATCCGGACAACATCAAATTTACCAGAAAGTACATCCGGGATTTTGAAGAGACCTGGAGAGAAGCTTCAGACAGTCAGGAAATCATTGACAAAATGAATGCAAAATATCCCAATCTTGCTGCCAAAATTTGTCTGGAAATGAGTGCTAAAATACTGAAAGACAGATTTGACTGGCCAGGAGAATATCCGCCATCGCTAAAAGATACTGTGCCGGAAATTTAAACCTTTAAAAAGAAAATACTATGTCAAATACAACCTATAATTATTCAGGCAAAACAATCATCATTACAGGTGCGGCGACAGGAATCGGGCGTGCCACCGCCGTGGCTTTTGCTGCCAACGGCGCCCAGGTCATCATTGGCGATGTAAATTTGGAAGCTGAGGAGACCGTTCGTCTAATTACAGAAGCAGGTAACAAGGCTATCTTTATTAAAACCAATGTGGCAGATGCCGTATCCGTACAAAACCTTATTAATGAAACTGTCTCACAATTCGGTACAATTGATTTCGCCTTCAACAACGCAGGTATCCTTCCGCCTTCGGCACCCTTAGCGGAAATGGAAGAAAGCGATTTCGATAAAGTGATCGCGGTAGATCTTAAAGGCGTGTTCCTTTGCATGAAATATGAAATCCAGGCCATGCTGAAAACAGGGGGCGGAGCTATCGTAAACACAGCTTCCGTGGCGGGAGTAGTAGCAGATCCGGACATGTCCCCTTATGCTGCGGCCAAACACGGCGTAATAGGGCTGACCAAAGCGGCCGCTTTGGATTATGCCACCCAAAATATCCGCATCAATGCCGTTGCACCAGGCCTGATCCGCACACCAATGACCGAAAGGTGGCTTGCCGATCCGGATATAAGCGCATCCCTGATGAACAACAGCCCGATGAAAAGACCTGCAGAACCTACTGAAGTAGCAGCACCGGTTTTATTTCTGTGTTCTCCTGAAGCATCATTTGTAAACGGATCTGTATTTGTAGTGGATGGCGGACAAACCGCTCACTAAAAATACTATTATGACCGATAATAAAATTTAAGTGATACGTTGTTTTCACCTGGAAGAATTAGAATTGAAAAAAGTAAGAGATATCATCATCCCTTACTTTTAATTTTTTTTAACTGGCCGATGGATTGATTCCTCCTTCTTTTATAATAATGTGAGAGATGACTTTCATCGTTAAACCCAAACTCATCGGCAATTTGCTTTAAAGTCCCCTGCCCTGTCTCTACACGCTTTTCAATAAGTGAGAGCCGGTAGCTGCTGATGTAATCCCGCAGGGAAATTTCAAAATTCCTTTTGAAGTAATTGCTGAAATAGCTTTCTGAAATATTAAAGTGGGCAGCCAAATGGTTGATCCTGGTTTTTTCAGGTTTATAGATGTTATGATGAATATAAGTTATAATTTCTTCCTTTCCGGGTAAACCGTTATCTATCCTTATATCCATTTTAGAGATAGTTTCTCTGACCAAAGCAAAGATTGAAAAAATCTGATGCAGTATTATTGGCGAATTGGATATATTTTCCTGATCACTATAGTCCAGAATGTTTTCGATAATGCGTCGTAAAATGGCTTTGGACGGGTTATCGAATTTCAGTTTAAGTTCTTTCAGCATTCTATGGCGCATTATTTTTTCAGGGGTCGTATGGAAATTATTCTGAGAAAAAGACCTTAATGTTTCAAAGTACTGATCGGTGAATTTAATAAAAACCATTCTGGAAGCTGATGCAAATTCAAAATAATGCTCATCTTCCAGGGAAATAAAGAACAGATCACCGGGCTTATACGATGTTACAAGATTATTCAGGTAATGCCTGCCTTTTCCCTTTAAAACATAAACCAGTTCATAGTAGGTATGGCTGTGGTTAGGCAGATGAAAAGTATCTGCTACAAGGTCGTGAATGACCAATGTACTGAACTGTCTTTTCTTCACAGGACTTCATTTGTAACAAATGTACAAAAAGATACATTATTTATACAAGATTCTCCTTTTCAGTTCTCTTTAACTTTATCTTATACAATTTCCGGTTTTTTCTTCAAATACAATCACATCGTATCACTAATACAATATCAGGTATGAAAAAATTTAAATTTATCATTCTGTTCTGCGCCACTATCACGATGATACGGGCACAAAACTCCAATGCACAGATCATCGCATCAATTAATCCGCCAAATCCTGATATGTCCGGTATCGCGGTAAGTTCCGATGACCGTGTTTTTCTTGGTTTCCCGAGACACGCAGACAACCACAAGGAATTCGCATTGGCAGAACTGAAAGACGGAAAGTTAATTCCCTGGCCAGACAAAGAATATGTTTATCCGTCAGCCAAACCCGTGAAGGAATGGCTGGTTTCCCCACACGGAATGTATATGGACAAAAATGATGTGCTGTGGATCATCGATGATGGCAAACGCTCCGGAACGGAAGAAATTTCCCAGGGCGCTGCAAAAGTGGTTGCTATTGATATCAAAACAAAAAAGATCGTCCATAGCCTGGAAATCCCAAAAGGTATTTTAAGAAGTACAGCACATTACAATGACCTGCGGGTAGATCTGTTGCACGGAAAAAATGGTATGGTTTACATTGCCAATTCGGGTTTTGGCAAAGATTTTTCCCTGGTCATCATAGATGTTGCTTCCGGAAAAGCTAAAGAGGTTTTGAGGAATCATAAAACAACATCGCCGGACCAAAACTATATGGCATTCCTGGAAGGGAAGCCAAGAAGAGGCGATAACAAGCAGCTCACACTTCCGGGCGGGGGTGCAGATGGAATTTCCATAAGTCCTGATAGCCAAACCCTGTACTGGACCACTATTTCCGGGCGAAATATGTACAGCCTGTCAACGGCAATTCTCAGTGATTTTTCTAAATCGGAAACGGAAATCGAAAATGCTGTAACGTTTGAAGGCCAGCATCCGGCTTGTGACGGCATAGCGGAAGATGAAAACGGCAATATCTATTTTGGGGCTTATGAACAGCAATCACTGGTAAAACGGACACCCGATGGCGAATTTGAAGTGGTTTCCCATGATCCGGCAAATTATGTCTGGCCGGATGGATTGGCCTTCAAAAACGGCTATCTGTATGTGACTTTGGGTCAATGGAACCGCTTAGCCAGCTTTAATAATAACAAAGATCTGCGTAAGCCTCCTTATTTAGTCGTTAAAATTAAGATCAATTAAATTGTCCAGGTTTATGATTACAAAAATAAAATCTAAAAAAGGGCTTTTAAAATAATTCAACCGTATCGCAACAACAATTGGTCTTGATGTATATAGACTTAACGGCTGCATTGAGGATATTGGTCCTTCCGATGTGCAATATTCAGATCAAAGATGATAATTTGGCTTGAAACCTGAAATACCGGCTGCTCTCTCAGAAGGTTTAATTGACGAAGAACCCCTTATTCCCTGTTAAAAAATTTAAAATTATGATTGAACTTACCACACTAAACGACGGAAATCAAATCCCGAAACTGGGTTTCGGAACCTATAAAGCGACTGAGCAGGAATGCATAGACAGCGTGAAATTTGCATTGCAAAACGGATACAGACTACTCGATACCGCAGCGATATACAAAAATGAAGAAGCTGTAGGAAAAGGAATCGCGGAAAGCGGTATTCCGAGAGAAGAGGTATTTTTAACCACGAAACTACAGCGTGAAAATCTGGGGTATGAAAATGCCAAGGAAGATTTTCAGGAGTCTTTGGAAAAGCTGAAGCTGGACTATGTTGACCTCTACCTCATCCATTGGCCTGCTAATGCCAAAAATTATGCTGACTGGCAGAAAACCAATGCTGAAACCTGGCGGGCAATGGAAGAGCTGCAAAGAGAAGGCAAGATCAGGTCCATTGGTGTCAGTAATTTCTGGAAAGAGCATCTGGATGCCCTTTTACAGACAGCAAGGGTCGTTCCGGCGGTTAACCAGATTGAGTTTCATCCTGGTTACTGGCAACCGGAACTTACTGAACTCTGCAAAGATCTGTCAATAGCTATAGAAGCATGGTCACCTCTGGCAAGAGGAAAAGTTTTCGATAATAATGTATTGAAGAATATCGCGGAGAAGCATGGGAAATCCGTTTCTCAGATTACATTAAGATGGGTTATCGAGCAGGGTGCCATTCCCATCCCGAAATCTTCAACCAAGGATAGAATCCTTGAGAATCTGGAAGTTTTTGATTTTGTTTTGTCACAGGAAGAAATTTCAGCCATCAATATCCTCCCGGAAATGGGTTTCAGTGGCGAACTGCCAAATGAATGGCCGGATGTTTTAAAATTTGATTAAACGTTAAATAACATAATTATGAAACAAATATTTTATTCATCAGCAATAGCTTTCGTTCTTATGACATTTTTGATTTGCTGCAAAGGCAAAAAAGACAACGAGGGCAGAGCTGTTTTATACAAGAATGCGACTGTTATTTCCGGCAACGGAGACAATCCGAAAGTGTGCGATATCCTCGTAGAAAACGGAAAAATAGTAAAAATTGAAGCGAATATCTCCGATGAGGCTGCTGAAACGGTTGATCTTACAGGGAAAACCATAATGCCGGCAATCCTTTCAGCCCATATCCACCTGGGATTACTGAAAGGAACCAAAAATGCGGCAGAAAATTATACGGAGCAAAACATTCTATCTCAGTTAAAAAAATATCAGGATTATGGTATTCTGAACGTTTTGGCAATGGGAAGCGACCGTCCCCTGATTTTTGAAAACGGTTTCCGGGATAAGTCTGCCGCTGGCAAACTGGATGGTGCAAGAATGTATAGTGCCGGTTATGGCTTCGGCGTCAAAAATGCTGCTCCGCCTTATGAGATGGGAATGGATAAAGTATACCGACCTGAGTCACCCGGGCAGATCCCTGCGGAAATGGATAGTCTTACCAAAGTAAAACCAACCGTCGTAAAACTCTGGGTAGATGATTTCAACGGGAAATACCCTAAAAAGATGGATCCCTCCATCTATAAGAAAATCATTGATGAAGCCCACAAACATAATTTGAGAGTGGCTGCCCACGTCTATTATCTTGCTGATCTTCAGCAATTGGTTGAAGCCGGCATTGACATCATCGGCCACAGTGTCCGGGACAAGATTATTGATGATGCCACTCTGATGCTAATGAAATCGAAAAACGTCACTTATATCCCTACGTTATCTCTGGATGAATTCGCCTACATCTATGCCAAAAAACCGGAATGGATCAATAACGAATTTTTCAAAAAGTCCCTGGAGCCTGGTGTCTACGAAAAAATTACATCGCAGGCGTACCAGGACGAATTGAAAAACAGTCCGCTTTTCCAAACCAATACCAAAGCATTCGCTACCGCTTTGCAAAACGTGAAAAAAGTCTATGATGCGGGAATTCCGGTAGCTTTCGGAACAGATTCCGGTGCAATGTTTCTCCGGGCTCAGGGTTTCAGCGAACATCTTGAACTTCAGCTCCTTGTCGAAGCGGGCTTAACGCCAAACCAGGCGATAACCATTGCTACCAAAAATGCGGCAAAAGCCATTGGCATTTACAAAGACTTCGGAACGCTTGAAGCCGGAAAGACGGCTGATTTCCTTATCCTGAATGCCAATCCGCTGAACAATATTAAAAACACAGAGCAAATCTATGCCATTTACAAAGCGGGCAAAGAAGTAAGCAGAGGGCCTTTGGCAAAATAATTTTAATGATCTGATGTGAGGATCAACCCTGCCGCAAGAGTTTTCACAATACTATAACATTATGAGAAAGACAGTACCATTAGCGATAGCGACATGTTTGCTTTCAGCAATATCCGTTATCAGAGCACAGATGCCGATCCAGGTACCTCAAAAAATCAGCCTTGAATACCAGCTTCAAAAAGAAGCCGCAGGCATTGCTGTAAGCGATGACGGGCGTGTTTTCCTTGCTCTTCCCAGAGGCGGTGAAAATCACAATCTCCCATCTGTTGTAGAAATGACCGGGCAAAAAATGACCGCATTTCCGAATGAAGAAATCAATAAAAACATTAATTCAGACTATGACAGCCACCTGGTTTCCGTGCTTGGGATTACGATCTACCAAAACACGCTCTGGATTCTCGATCAGGGAAAACGGGCAGGCTTAGAAGACATCCCCGATGGCTCCACAAAGGTAGTTGCGGTTGACATCAATACCAGGAAGGTGATTAAAAACATCCCTATTCCGAAACCTTTTTTCCGTGAAACAATGCAGTTGAATGACTTGCGTTTTGATCCTACCCACGGTAAGCAGGGGATGGTATATATCACGAACAACGGATTCTCAAAACCTGAC
The DNA here is from genome assembly GCF_030818575.1 of Chryseobacterium camelliae. NCBI lineage: Bacteria > Pseudomonadati > Bacteroidota > Flavobacteriia > Flavobacteriales > Weeksellaceae > Chryseobacterium > Chryseobacterium camelliae. The sequence continues at coordinate 1,100,188 of NZ_JAUTAL010000001.1, read as the reverse complement.
CAGTCGATCATCCTTTTGGATGTGGCAAGCGGAAAATTACGGGAACTCTTCAAAAATATTCCCGAAGTTTCCCCTGCCCCAGGCTTCATCACTTATGTAGAGGGAAAGCCATACCTGCTGGATATGGAAAAGCCGACAATGCCACAAGGCGGTGTCAATGGGATTGAATTATCTGCCGATTTCAAAAAGCTGATCTGGACCACACCTACAAACCCTAATTATTACAGCATTTCAACGGATAAAATCAGTGATTTTCATGCATCTGAAGCCGATTTAAAAAAGGAAATCACATCAGAAGGACAGATTGTTTCCAATGGCGGAATAGCAGTTGATGAAGAAGGCAGCATCTATTTTGGAGACGCTTCCCGCTACAGCATCATCAGGAAAAACACAAAAGGCGAAGTGAGCCTGGTGGCTTACGATCCAAGGCTGATCTGGCCAGACGGAATGGCCGTTAAAAACGGCTCTCTCTACGTTACGATAGGCCAATGGCATCGCCTTCCAAATCTTAACAACGGAAAAGATGTCAGAACACAGCCCTATCAGGTACTGAAAATTCCGTTGAAATAATAAGTAACACTTCTCTATTTTAATCATACAATTTAATGAAAATGAATTATCAAACTTCCGAAGTAAGAGCAATTGACCATATAGGCATCACTGTGCCTGATCTGGAAGCCGCGGCACTATTTTTAGAACAAGCCTTTGGCGCCGTTGCAATCTACGACAATGTGATTCCAACGGATGAACCGCAACAGGGTGCAGATGCTGAGGCCAAGCTGGGCTTGGCAAAAGGTTCGGCCATCATCCATATGCGGATGATGAGAATTGGTGACGGCGCCAGCATTGAACTTTTCGAAATGAAGGTTCCGGGCAAACGTAAAAAAGACATAATCCCGTCAGATATCGGGTTACAGCATTTTGCAGTTTATACCGAGGATATTGATGAAACCAAAAGAAAATTCACAGAGGCCGGCGGAAAAGTACTGAAAGGCCCTAATAAAATGCTCGGCAGAGAAGGCGGTGATGGCAACTGGTTTATGTATGCAGTAACGCCCTGGGGAACTTTTGTAGAATTCATCACCTATCCGTCTGAGCTGGAAATTGAAAAAACAACAACTCTAAGAAGATGGAAGCCCCAGCCCGGCAAAGATGAATAAACGGGTAATCTACCTATCTTTAAACATTAAAGCCTTTCCTGCTCTTCAGTTTTTCTGTTGTTTGATTTGATAAGCTCTCCTCCAAAATGGTATTTCAATGATAAACTCACTACCCTGCTGTACGGTTTGTCGTTATAGTAGTAATCGGCAATATCAGTCTGGGATTTCGCTTTGTAACGAGTGGTATTGAATAGGTCGCTGACAGAAAATTGCGCAACAAATTTTTTGTTAAAAAACGATTTTTTAACACCAATGTTCACAAAGCCCATAGGTTCTGTACTGTAGATGCCCCGCAATTCTGATGTGGTAAATGAGGCAACGAGATTAACTGAAAAATCTTTTGGCAAAGTAAAATCCTGTTCCAGCATTGTTGTCAATGACCATTTTGAGACCTGCTTTTCGCCCAATTGCAGGGAAATAGGATAAGCAGTGTAGCTTAAGTCGTTGAAAAGCTGGAGATCCCAGAATTTTAATGGTTTTACGGAGACCGACGTTGTAAAATCAAAACGCTGCCTCTTCCCGAAGTTATCACTCATGCTTCTTACGGTGAACCCGTTATCGTCAATGGCCAGCCTCCGATTAATAAAATGATTGCTCCGGTTATAAATAGCAGTAAAGATATATCTGCTTTTCAGACTGTAGGTAAGGGAAGAGACCCACGTCATTTCCGGTAAAAGATTTGGATTGCCCGAATAGTAAAAATACTGATCCGTATACCAGCGGACAGGATTTAAGTCACTGTAAGACGGGCGGTTTATCCGTCGGCTCACAGAAAAATCCAATTTGTGATCATCACTGATAATTTGTTCTACGGTAAGTGAAGGAAACAGCTTGGTGTATTGCCATTTGTTGGTGAGATCCTGTTTTATCATATAGCCATCGGCATTCGTATATTCCAGGCGTAAGCCGGCTTCAATGCTGGTTTTGCTGAAAGTTTTAGATCCGGACAAATAAACCGCCGCAATGCGTTCCCTGTATTTAAAATGATTGCTTAAAGCATCAATTTTCACATAATTTCCGGCCTGCAAACTATCGAAACGGAATTGGTTATCATTCTCTACCTCCGCATATTTTACACCCGTTTTGATGCGGAATTTTTGGAACGGCAAATCGGCATCGGCTTTAAAGGATTTGATCTTTACGAATCCCGGCTGATGCGATTTCTGAACTTTCCGATTCAGGAAAACGTCGTTTAAAGTGTAAATGTCAGTTGTCATAAGCCCGTCAGAAAAATTACGGTTTGAAGTATAATTGGCATCAGCTGTGATATTTTTGCCAAGCGAATCAATGTCAAATTTATATTTCATACTGACGTCATCGTAATGGTACGGCTCGATCTGTGTATTTTCGGAGCGGATATACGATTGCAGGTTTCCCGAATGAGCCAGTCGGTCTACGGTAGAATAATTGAAACTTTTGAAATCATCAAAATAACCGTTGTAGCTTATGCCGATGCTGTGCCTGTTCAAAAACTGCCAGTCTGCCCCTACTCTCCAGGTGTAATATTTGACTTTATAGATGCTTTCATTGTTACGGCTCAGCTGCAACACATTACCGTTGTCATTGATGGTATTTCCACTTTGATTTTTCGAATAGCTGTGGGGAGTATTAAAATCGAAAGAACCATAAAGACTAAGCTTTTTAGTGCGAAAGCTTGACGTGATATTTTGGTTGTTCATCCAGTATTTTCCTTTTGAAACTGAACTGCGCAGATCAATCGCATAGCCCTTTTTTATATTTTTTTTGGAAATGATATTGATTATTCCGGCATTTCCGGCAGCATCAAATTCCGACGATGGCGTGGTCATGATTTCAATTTTGCTGATGTCTTCAGCACTCATCCCCATCAGGAAGCTGGCTAACTGGCTGCCTGACAGATAAGTCATTTTTCCGTCAATCACTACATTGATGCCCGCTGAGCCGCGAAATAAAATCTGGTCGTTCTGCCCCACACTAACGCCCGGTACCCTTTTGAGCAGATCCAAAGCCGTTTGCCCTGTGCTGAGTGCAGAATTTTGTACATTGAAGATCAGCTTGCCTTTATCGGTTTCAAAAACTTTTTTCCTGGCATTGATGCTTACTTCCTTGATAAGTTCAACTTTTGCCACCGTATCTTTTCGCACCCCTGTACTGTCCGTTTGCGCAGATGCCCAGCTTGCCGAAAACAGCAGGCATAGAGCAAAAATAATAGTGTTTTTATGATCATTCATGTTATTCATCATTTATGTTTATATTTATTTATGTGTTCTTTTAGCCAATAACTGCTTTAACATTTGCTCAATACCTTTTGATTTCAGATCCCTGCCGATAAATACCATGCGGCTCCTGCGTATTTCATCCGTTTTCCATTCATTGCCCTGGCTTATTGCCAGCATTTTGCTGACAGACTGCACAATGACTTTATGTTTTTCCTCCATTGCCCAGATAACACCTTTTATCCTGTATATATCTTTTGCCTGAAAACGGAGGAACATCATCAACCTGTGCTGGAACCATTCAAGGTCAAATGGCTCATCAAATACAAAACTTAATGAACTGAGACCTCTGTGATGGTGTTCCTGATGACCATTTTCAATTTCGTTCTCAGCAGCATTTCCGGATGAACATTCCATGGCTATTTTATGATCAAAATCATTCCTGCTCAGTGCCAGCAGTTCTGTGAACGGGTAGCCTGTTTCTCTGTTTCCCGATCGTATTACAGCAGACGGGTTGATGCTTTGCAGCAGCGCTTCCAGGTGTTTATTATGTCCATTCCTTACGGTATCGACTTTATTCATAAGTATAAGGTCTGCAAAAACAATCTGCCTGCGGGCATCTTCCGTCTCTGCAAGCTGCTGCTCTATAAGCTGTGCATCTACTACACAGATAACACTTTCCAATCGGTAGCTGCTTTCTATGTTCGGATTGGCTAAAAAAGGCAGTGCCACCATGGCGGGATCGGCGATGCCGGTAGTTTCAATAACCAATTCATCAAATTCACTTTTTCGTCTCCATATTGTTTTCAGCAAATCTGAAAAGCCTTCATTAAGGCTGCAGCACAGGCATCCGTTATTGAGCTCAAATATACCATCATGAGGAGCTGCAATCAATTCCGCATCGATCCCTTCGCTGCCAAATTCATTTTCAATAATGAACAACCGCCGGTTTTTCTTATGTACAATCAGCTCATTGAGGAATGTTGTCTTCCCCGCACCAAGAAAGCCTGATATAATGGTAACAGGTTTTGCTTGTTTTCTGTCTGATTCACTCATCATAAAGATTATTGTTAGTGTATAGCTTGCAAAAATAATAATTGCATCTTTAAATGCAACAAAGTTGCTTTAATATTTAATAAAAAATTGATGGATGATTAAACATTATTTCTGAAAATATAAGGGACCATAATTGACCGCATTTTTCCAGCCAGGTTTGGCTATTCCATTTTTCACACTTATCTTTATTTGCTGCCTTTATATTCCACAGTTTAAAAAATCCATCATTAGTCTGATATTGGTTATGATTTTTTTGCTGGCTGAAAAGGATGATGAAATATATTGAAAAACATGCTGATCAGGCTTTCTGAGTTCCTCTGATAAGCATTCTTTTCAGACAGCATTGTTTCGGAGCTGAACCATTTTCCTTCCGTTAAAATTTTATTTTTATTTTCCGGACATTATTCATGATTCGGAACATTTTTTTATTTACATTTGCACCTTATTAATAATTGGTCTAAATAAATTTAATAAAACACTTCATGACTCAACCCAAAAGGAATTGAAGTTCCATGTAAGCATCCACCTCATCACAAAATATTTTGAACGATATAAGTCTCACTGATTCCTCTCCATAAAAGAGAATAAGGAATGTATATTTTATAAATTATGATGAAACGTTTAATCTTTTTGATTTCTTTTTTGTGCTTTTCATTTTTTATTGCACAGACCAACACCGGATCGATCTCCGGAACCATTACCTCAGTTGATAACGAACCCTTGGAACTTGTTTCCGTTTCACTTGTAGATCAGGATAGAAATACCATCACTGATATTCATGGAAATTTCAAGTTTTCTGATATTACACCCGGGAATTATATTGTTAAAATCCAGATGTTGGGGCTTAAAGAGCAGCAAATCCCCGTTCAAGTAAAGCAGGATGAGGATACCGCAATCAAATACCAGCTGTCCAAAGAAAATATTCAGGTATTACAGGAAGTAAGAATTGTGGGCAATACACCTAAAATCACAAGGAAAGAAAGTCCTTATGTTGCAAAATTACCTATAAAATACCTTGAAAATCCACAGGTATACAATACCGTCCCTAAAGAGCTGATCACTCAGCAAATGGCCGTTGACCTGGGAAGTGTTTCCAAAAATGTTCCCGGAGCCGGGATTCCGGTGATAGCCAATCAGGGAAGGGTAACCTTTCGTTCCCGGGGTTTTGAAACCGAGCCTAATGCAAGAAATGGTGTTGCCGGAGCCGCATTTTCATTTTTAGACAATGCCAATCTGGAAAGGATAGAAGCTATTAAAGGCCCTTCCACTACCCTTTTCGGGACACAAGTGTCAAGCAGCTATGGAGGATTATACAACAGGGTTACTAAAAAACCATACAACGGAAAAGGAGGAGAAGTAAGCTATACGGGCGGAAGCTGGAATTTCAACAGGCTTACTTTTGACGCCAATACTCCGATTAACGCAGATAAAACAGCACTGTTCAGGCTGAACGGAGCGACAACATTTGAAAAAAGTTTCCAGGATACTGGCTTTACAAACAGCCTGGCCCTTGCTCCAAGCTTTTCCTATCAGATCAATGACAGGTTAGCCTTATTAGTGGATGTTGAATTCGGGATTGCAAAGGGAACTTCGGTAGTCCGTTTTAATCCTTACACAAAAAGCAACAAAATCCAGTCTATTGCCGATATGAATTTCCCTTACAACAAAACATTTTTGGGAGACGATATCACCTACTCTACCCAGATGATGAACATCTTCGGGCAATTGAATTATAAAATATCATCCCAATGGACTTCCCAAACCATATTCTCCAGGGCAAGATCTACCATCAACGGCTATATTACCGCTCTGAACGGCCGCTCTGATACCACATTACAGCCGAGTGTGATTGTAGGAAATACCAATTTTATTGCAACTGATCTTCAGCAGAATTTTATCGGAGATTTTTATATCGGCAAGTTCCGGAACAGAATGGTTTTCGGACTGGATTACTACAACAATTTCAACAGTTTCGACAGGACTACCGTCAATGCACCCGTGGTTGATTTTGTGAATACGCCAAGCACCTACAGGGTGACAAGAGATATGCTGGACAACCTTACCAATACCGGTACGCCGAGAAAAGAAAAAAGCAGCGATAACACATATGCGGCCTATATTTCTGATGTATTTGATATTACTGACCGGCTGAAAATAATGGGAAGCCTCCGCGTCGATAATTTCCATTACAAAGGAGTCTATAACATCCTTACAGGCCAGACCGCCGGAGGACTCAGTGTAAGCGGGCTGCAGGCCGGGCCTTACACACAGACGGCACTGTCTCATAAATCAGGTTTGGTTTACGAAGTTGTGAAAGATAAAGTATCACTTTTCGGAAACTACTTAAACGGGTTCTTTAATATCAGCGGAGTGGATAAGAATGGAAATAATTTCGTTCCCCAAAGAGGAAATCAGCTGGAATTCGGAGCTAAAGCAGATCTGTTCAACCACAAACTTGTAGGAACCGTGAGTTACTATGACATTAACGTTGACCATGTGTTGAGGACAGATCCGGATGATGCCAATTTCTCCATCCAGGACGGCTCTCAGTACAGCAAAGGTGTAGAGGTGGATATTACAGCCAATCCTGTTGCGGGCCTGAATATCATTGTAGGATATGCGTACAATGACAGTAAATTTACAGAATCGGATGCTTCTGTTCTGAATTTACGCCCTGCTGCTTCAGGGCCTCAGAATATGTATAATTTCTGGGTAAGCTACAGCTTTGTAAAAGGAAAATTAAGTGGCTTAGGCGCTGGTTTCGGCGGAAATATCGGAAGCATGTCTTACCAGACCAATACGCAGACCGCAAAAGTAATTATCCCGTCATACAAAATGTTTGATGCCAGTGTTTTCTATGACCGACCGAAATACAGGCTGGGTCTGAAGATTGACAATATCACAAGCGAGAGAGCATGGTCTGTACGATTAACGCCTCAGGCTCCTATCAGATATTTAGCCAGCATTGCTTTAAAATTTTAAATACTCTTTAACCGCATGCATAAACTTTTTTATCTTGTTTTGTTCCTGTTTCTCGGTAATCTGGTTTATGCTGACGGATACTGGCTGGAACTGGAGGGTTCCGGAAAAAAGGGCGACCTGCTCGCTATAAAAATCCGGTACGGAGGAGTGAGTGACAGTAAAGAAAGATATATCAAAAGTGGCCATGACCTTGACAAAATGAAAGGCTTTACCTTGACCGTCATTGATCCGGATGGTAAAACAACGGATATTTCTATCCGGCAGGAAAAAGATTACTGGCTGGGCAGCTATATCCCTAAAATGGACGGAACCTATCATATTTATGCGGTTAACAATCAGCTGCCCGTTGTCGAAAGAGACGAACAGAAAAACAATATCAGGCCCGTTCAATACCTGCATACGGTTTATGTAATCGCCAAAAACACAGAACAGCCTATTAAAATGCCGTATCTAAATGTAGAGGTAAAAATCAAACACAAATTGGCAACCGTTTTTGCCAGTATTGATGGCAGACCTGTAAAAAAAGATACGCCGTTGCGGGTTTTCCTGCCGGACAATCACGATATCAGAATTAATACTGATGAAAACGGAACAGCATCCTTTCCGTTGGCCTCCAGAGGCAGGTATCTGATCAGACTGGATCAATACATTCCGCATGAGGATGTGTTTGAAGGCAAACAATACTTTTCAGAAAGACACAGGTGTGACTATAGCCTTACATACTAAACGATACAGAGACTGCCCCGGAAGGCAGTCTTTTTTTATTCTTTACACCAATGATTTTAAAAGAATTTTTCTTTGAATATGCATGATCAGCTTCATTTTTAAAATCTGAAATGCATGGTTATAGTCTGCCTAGGCCCTTCAATACCATTCTTTAAACTGTTGAAAGATTACTGGTCCAACCCCAATTTACCTGATCACTGTATCTTTCGGAATATTAACATTCCCCGGCTGTTTAAGAGTAAAATTCAACTACATCTTACGATACTTGAAAAACAGAATTTTTTACAATACATCACCTAATGGATAGTAAATTTTTGCATCCAATGCATTGATTTACCGGTTTTAATCTATATTAATTGATTTTGCTAATTATTGTTTGCGAATCTGACTGAAATCCGATAATATTGAATCGCTTCTTAATGAAGCAATGAAGATAACAGACACAACTATAATGAATAGGATTCCTAAGATATAATCTGTCTGAATTGTATGGAGGTTAAATGAATCAAATTATGCAAAACCCTTCAAAGAATAAGTATTCCGATCATGATCCTTATTGCTCATAGCAAACCATCAATCTATAACTAATTATTGAAAATATGAAAAAATTACAGTTCATTCCCACACTTCTTTTTATGATGTTTCACACCTGCTTATTTGCCCAGTCTCAAAAGGCTGCAAAACCCGCTAAAGACAATACCGTTGTATTCTATTTTGTACGCCATGGAAAAACCATCCTCAACACCATGGACCGCGTACAGGGATGGGCAGATGCGCCATTAACCCCTGAGGGAATCAAAGGAGCAAAAGATCTTGCCAAGGGGCTCAGGAGTGAAAAAATCAATTTCAAAGCAGCCTATTCCAGCGATCTGGGACGTGCACGACAAACAGCCCGTCTGGTTCTTGATACGAAAGGGCAGCAAGATATATCCGTTCATGAAGTACCCGACTTACGGGAGACCTGCTTTGGCAGTTATGAAGGTGGCGAGAATACAAAAATGTGGACAGACGCAGCATTATACCTCCATTACAAATCATCCGCAGAGCTGTTCGAAGCGCTAAAGACGAAACATGAAAGTATCGAAAATGTAATGGCCGCTTTTAAGGCCCTCGAAACATTGGGCATAGCAGAAGATTACGACCAGGTTAAATCAAGAGGTCAGCATGCCATTCTTGAGATAGCGCAAAAAGAGCAGAACAATGGGGGTGGTAATATCCTGGTTGTAGGGCATGGCATGTCCCTGGTGATATTCTTGTCAGATCTGGATAGTTCGGGTAAGAAAACCACAGGTGGCCTCATGGCTAACGCAGCCGTATCCAAAGTAACCTATAAAAATGGCAGGTTTACGGTGGAAACCTTTGGCGATGTCAGTTACATTCAGAAGGGGGAGAAAATTGCAGACTAAATTCTGCAACAGGATTAATATGCTTTAATGGATTAATTGACCAGGAATCAACGGCGATCATTCGTACTGTAGAAATTTTAACGTCTGATTCAGGATTTATATCAATCTGAAACATGTATTTTAAACTTTAAAATGTATATTTAGCTTTACATTACAGACATAAAATCAATGACCCGGCCATCTGACATTACGGAATCTTTTGTGATCCTAATTGAGAAGCATCTTGATGATTTAACAAATTCAAAAGAAGAAACCATGTTTGAAATCGAAAAGTTTGCCGAGCTGTTGTGCATCCATCCTACGCATTTAAGCAATACCATTAAACAGGTAACAGGGGAAACACCTTGCGGCATCTATCAGATGAAAATACTGGAAACGGCGAAGAAACTGCTTTCCGATGAGAATTTAGCCATTAAGGAGATCGCCTATATCCTGTCCTATGATCCGTCACAGTTCACCAAATGGTTCAAGCGGTTTACCGGTGAGACCCCGAAGTCTTACCGACGGTCTATTGCCGAAAAAATTTGAAATACTGAAATCATGACCATTTTTTCTGGTCCGGCCGATATACCTTTGCCTTAAAATACCATTCAAATTATGGATCTAAAGAAAAAATCGGTTCTGATTACCGGCGGCAGCGACGGTATTGGAAAAGGCCTGGCTATCCGGTTCCTTAAATCCGGCAGCAAAGTACTGGTTACCGGAAGAAACAGGGAGAAACTGGACAAACTTGCCCTGGAAAATCCGGGCTTACATACTGTCGTTAATGATATCGGCAAGGCAGAGGAGCGCGAATTGCTGGCAAAATACGTAAAAGATCAGTTCAGTGATCTCAATTTACTGATCAACAATGCTGGTATCCAACGCAGAATTGCCCTCGCTGAGGATCATTCGCCCTGGGATGAAAGGCAGCAGGAAATAGATATTTTGTTATCTGCTCCCATTCACCTGAATGACCTGCTGATACCGCACATCCTGAAAAATGATCAGCCCGGCATGATCATCAATATTACTTCAGGCGGAGCATATATACCCCAGGTGTTCGCGCCGGTCTACAGTGCCTGTAAGGCAGCACTCCATAGCTATACCCTAACACTGGCACATGCATTGTCCAGGACGAAATGTAAGGTTGTTGAACTCATTCCGCCCGCAGTGCAGACGGCCTTAGCAGGACCGGGGTTACGTCACGGCGTGCCCCTTGAAGAATTTTGTGACCACGTTTTTGAAGAAATAACCAACGGAAAAAATACCACAATCGGCTTTGGCCCTACAGGTCATTTAAAAGTGGAAATTTCCGGCCGCCCCGTTGATGATTTACTTGCTGAAAGTGCAGAGAGATTCCCGGTGAAGACTTACAGCGATTTTTACTGAACTGCACAACAGGAAATGTTGTATAGAAAAGTTTTTTTAAATGAAAAAGTAGCACAGCAACAGAAAATGACTCTGCTACAAACTTTGCCGGAATTGAGTGTATTCAAAATCAAATCTTTTAACTTGAATTTACATTACTCAGTGGGCAGCCTGAAGAATGAACCGGACCAGATTCTGTTTAAATAGGGGTAACGAAATCTGTTATGGTGAAAAATGGAAAGGTCTTTAAAAATGCTAATCTTTATATTATCTTGAAAACTGACGGGCTGTCAGGTACCAACAGCACCATTTTAAGATCAAATACTTCAACCGCATTAATACCTTTCTTTTAACCATAAGCTCACCTTTACCAATACGATCAGCACCGGAACTTCGATCAGCGGTCCGATGATGCCCACAAATGCCTGCTGGGAATGAATACCGAAAACAGCGATGGACACAGCGATCGCCAATTCAAAATTATTTCCTGTGGCAGTAAATGATATGGATGTGTTCTTATCATAAGGGATCTTCAGGGATTTATTGACCATGAACGATACAAAGAACATAAGTATGAAATAAATACTTAACGGTACGGCTACCTTAAGCACATCCATAGGCAATTCCAGGATCTGGTTCCCTTTCATACTGAACATGATGACAATGGTAAAAAGCAGAGCATACAGGGTAATAGGTGATATCCCGGGAATAAATCTCCTCCTGTACCATTCGCTGCCTTTTGATCTGATGAGGAAATAACGGCTCATAAAACCTGCCAGGAAAGGAATGCCCAAATAGATCAATACGCTTTCGGTTATCTCTTCTACAGACACCCTGATATTGAAATCTGTCAGTCCTAATTTTCGCGGCAATACATTAATGAACAGCCAGACCAAAAAACTGTAGGCAAGGACCTGGAAGATACTGTTCAAAGCGACCAGGAGCGCAGCATATTCGTGGTCGCCTTTTGCCAGATCGTTCCAGACAATGACCATGGCGATACATCTGGCAAGACCAATCAATATCAGGCCTGTCATATAACCGGGTTCATCCCGTAAAAACAGGACAGCCAGCCCGAACATGAGCATTGTACCAACTACCCAATTGAGCAGCAGCGATATACCGATTGATTTTTTATCCTTTAGCACATCCGGCAGGAGCGTGTAATCGACTTTCGCCAGCGGCGGATACATCATCAGGATCAGCCCTGCGGCCAATGGAATATTGGTAGTTCCTACGGAAAGGCTGTTGGCGAGTCCTGAGATCTCCGGAAAGAGATAGCCCAATCCTATCCCTGCCGCAATGGCAAGGAAGATCCATAAAGTCAGGTAGCGGTCGGTAAATTTCAGTCTTTGCTGCATGGGTTATTTTTAACGGAGGAAAAAACGTGGAACATTTCCGATGCGATCTGTAAGCTCCTTTCTGCGTATACTTCAGATTGCCATTGGGTGTGGTCTGAACTTTTAGGGTCTTCAAAAGTTAACGGTATCCTTTCCTGGGCTCCTGCAATAAAAGGACAGCCTTCGTCTGCCTGGGAACAGGTAAGCACAGCGGCAAACCCCGATACAGGATTGAAAGGACTGTCATATTTTTTAGAAAACCCGATGACAGGTAAAGCATTGTCTGCATACTTTATAGCATATACAGCATTGTCTGCGGACGTGATTTTAAAAACCTTGAATCCCTGACCGGTTAATGTTTCCGCGACTTTAGGAAATAAAGCCGTTTCCTCCGTACCGCCGGAGTAGCAGTAGACATCGCGAATGCCGTAATGTGATGCTGCTGCCTGTGCCCATACCTGCGCCAAATGGCTTCTGCGTGAATTATGGGTGCAGATGAAAGTAAGGATCACGTCCTCCCGGATGTTTAGTTTTTGCTGTATAAAGCGGACCAAAGGCTCCAATACAGTTTTACGTTCTTCTTTAACGTCCTGTAATTGTGCTATGGTTTCTGATAATGCTGGATACATGATTATTTTTTTGATTGAATACCTGTTTAGTCTGTCCCGACTATTTTGCTTCTGCGTTCCATGAATACCGTATCTTTCCAGATACCGTTTTTCTTTGCTATCCGCTCCCGGTAGCCTACTTGCCTGAAACCGCATTTCTCGTGCAGCCTGATGCTGCCTTTGTTCTCTGAAAATATACCGGATTGCAGCGTCCATATTCCGTTGGCTTCACTCTGCCCAATCAACTCATTCAATAGCAGAGTACCTATCCCCTTTCCTCTTTCTTCCTCTGCAATGTAAATGCTTACTTCAGCAACTCCTGCATATACAGATCTGCCAGAGGCCGGTGTTAATGCGGCCCATCCCAGAATCTTGTCGTTTTCGCTTACGGCAATCCTGCAAAAGGCAAGATGGCCCCTGTCCCACTCTTCCCACGACGGCACTTCGTTTTGAAAGGTAGCAATCCCGGTAGCCAGTCCCTGTCTGTAGATTTCCGCTACTTCGGAAAAATGGTCTTGGGTAATAGTCTTTATTTCCATAGGAATGGGGTTTAGCAGCAACCGGAATCCGGATTGCAGCGGGGTTTACTCAGGTCTGATAATTTGACCCTTTGTTTTTCCGCAGGAATACCGCAGGCATCCCCGGCCAGGCAGGCCGTCTGCCTGTTTTTCAGCAGGAAATTCTTCCCGTTGAATTCCAGATCATATTTCCCGATTGTCTCGGTCTGGTATTCCACTTCTATCCCAGCATCTTCGATGCCCAGCTTTTGTTCAGACAGCTGAATGATGTTCAGGAGTTTACCAGGTTTTAGACGGTGCTCGAAATCGTCAGCGTTCCACAACTGGAAATTGACGGCTTTTTCAGTTCTGATTTTGCCTCCGCAGTCTATGAAATGTTTGGTTACCATGCACACTTCTGTCACATGGAAATGCTCCGGAACATACATTCCGTTCTCCAGCTGGAACTCAACATGATCCAGGGTGGGCAGAATCGCTTTGATTTGTGATAATGTCATACGCATTCAGATGATGATTATTGATTATATTTTAATGATATGTCATATTGCAATATAACGATATTAAAGCTTAAAAAAAGCGTTTAACAGCATTGATTCACCTTCACATCCTGATTGAAAAAGACATTGAATTCATCCTGGATCCCTTTCCAGACTTTTTCGTCAATGCAATAGCAAACAGATTTACCTTCAATAGACCCTTTGATGATGCCCAGGTTTTTCAGCTCCTTCAGATGCTGTGATATGGTAGCCTGTGCCAATCCCAGTTCTTCCACAAGGTCATTGCAGATACATGCCTTCTGGCTGATAATATACTGAAGGATGGCGATCCTGGCGGGATGCCCTAAAACTTTAAGGAGCGAAGCCAGCTTATTCTGCCCGTCCGTATAAATTTCTGTTTTAGTAATTCCCATAATGAATATTTTAATATCGCAATATTACGATATTAAATTTATATAAGCAAATGTTGCGGTTGCAATTTCAAGGCTATTTTCATGTGGTCAGAGGCAATTTAAGCATCCATACAATTCATTTCTGTACCCGAAACAATAAGAACTCTTATTGTTCGATGAAAAAGGTTTGAAACATGATCTACAATTAGAAAAATACCTGACCGGGCCGCTTCAGAGCAATATTGATATGGTTTGACACCTTAGATCTGATATTGATATGCCTGCAATATTAAATATTCTTTATTTTATTTTTAAGAAAAATAAAATTTTAAAGAGTTTATATCTTATAAACAAAAAAAATATCTAAATTTGAATCATCACGATCTGCTGGTTGAAGACACCATAGCAAGATCAATAATCAGAGCCAGGGAACGAGCTGCTATTTTATCCGTTGACATATGCAGCTGTACCTCAATTCTAAATAATGATACAGAATATTTAAAACTACGGTTTAAAGACGGGCTGACCACCCGAAATGATATCAAAACCAAATGGTAAAGCTTACACCACTGACCAATGGTTTTGCCTGTAAAAATTATATTTACAGAAATATTTATAAAAACTAACCACCCATGAAAACAACCCATTTAAGCCTCCCTATTTCCAATAGGTGCATCTGGGGTCCTGTGAGAACAATTCAACAGGAAATTCCCGCAGCAACTAAACTTCCGGAAATCAATAGTAATCCTGTTGCAACCGGCCTTTATTTTCACCATACAATATTCGACTGCTTGTCTATTCCGGACCAATATAGCCCTGTTCTGCTGTATGATAGTATTTACAGGTGCTGTCTGAAAAGTCCGACAGTCGCTTTCCTTAACCATTACAACTGATAATTTTCATAGCAGACCTCTCAGGCCCGGCAAATTCCGGGACTTTAGCATGGCAGCCTAAGGAAAAATTCAGATTACTGCATCATCGCTTCTTTTAGGCGTTGAAGATCGCTCACAGACTAAAAAAATAATTTACATACAGTGGAGCAGCCCCCACTTAAAAAAACGGATTAACATTCCTGAAAAACAAAAACAGGAATTAAAACATTACAAAATTATGGCATACGCACAATGGATTGAAGTTAAGATCGTATCAGAAAATATGACCTTACAAGTAAAAAATGCAACCTTACAATGGGGCAAATTCTATCAGGAGGGTGATAAGGATAAAGAAATCAGCACTGATGACATCAATAAGATTACCGTGGATTCAGGCAAAAGTGCCTCAATCTGCTCATGCGGAAGGTCAGACGCCTCTTCCGGCACGCAGGGAAGCTTCGAGCTGTATAACGGGGATACCAAGATCGGGAAATTTGTATGGGAGTGCCCGTGGGGTAAAAAAGACAATAGCTTCAGCTGGACCCAGGATGCCAGTGACAAATCTTATTATTCGAACAGGGAGGGCGGCAATAAAAACTCCGGTGCCATTGGTAATGTAACCATCAGCTGTATCAAACTCTAGGCCCCTGCAAAAGCAATCAATTGAATCTATTTTCTAAAACTAATAACAATAATAATCATGAGTAATATAAAAAGTACAAACGGAACAATCAATCCTTTTTACGCTGTTGAGATCGGAAGCATTGTAAAAAGTGATACAGGCCGTTTCTTCACCTCCGTCATAAAAGGAGATATCACCAAGATGGTTCCGGACAAAGAGGTTAAACAAACCATGACCGGAGGCAGCTCCTATGTCTATACAGACCGCCTGAACCAGGGTTCTATAGGTGTATCGGGATCATATGGTATTTCCGGGCTTGCAAGTATTAACGCAGGTTTATCCGTGTATGCAGGTAATTCAGCGGCAGAACTGACGAAAAAGGTAGCCGTTAATTATAATGTACAAATGCTTTCCGGGGTAGAATACATTAATTTCAATGATTTAAAAGCAGAGGACTTAATTAATTCGCTTCAGGCAAATCCCAAGCAGATGGCATTGCAGGCATTGGACAATTATAATGCTTTGATGAAAAAATTAGGAACAGATAATCTTTTAACCGTTATGCAGTCACCGGATGCTCATCCGGAAATTGTGAGCCTGGTCAATGCATGGGTTAAATCTGTCCAGCTTTTCTTTCAAAAACACGGTGATGGGATGGTAGTAGGCGTAGTTTGGGGAGGCATGGGTACCGTGTCTCTTGAAATGATCAGCTCATCAGGTGAAAGCAGCTGGAAGTATGGTGGCAAAGGAAACTTTACCTATTCAGGAGTCGGAAAGGCGATTACTGTAGAAGCGGCTTATGACGGAAGTAATTCCCGCAGGGAATCAACCGTGAATGTGACCACATCTTCCTGGTCAAGCGGCGGATGCGTGCAGCAACAGATTGCTGCGTGGAGCCAGGTGGTAGAAGGCAAGGCATTCAGTGACATCAGTTCAATCAGCCTGTTGGAAAAAGCGCCGCCGGTAAGCTCAGTAGCGAATGCACCCAAAATACCCGAATTCAAAACACCGGAAAAGGACCCGAAAGTGACCGAAAAGGTAAACGAAATAAAGAACCTGACTAATCTGGATGCACTGGCAAAGACCTCCGCCTTTGAGGAAGCTAAAAAGAAGGAAAAAGACCTGACCTTAGAGGAGTTTTTGAAACGCTCAGAGAAGAAGGCAGATCCGAAACCGGTTGATGACCTTAAAAAAGAAGTTGCAAACAACAACCTTGATGTCCTGAAAAGAAATGATGCTCTGAAAACGTTAGTGCCCGACAACGAACTCATGGTAATGAGGCCATCAGGGGCTGCTCTTGCTAAAGAAAAAGTCCAGTTGGGGAAAAAGGACGACAACTATACCGTGCTTGGGGTATGGATCAGCAACTGGCCGGACCTGTTCCCGTGGATGGCCACCGGATACCTGAATGCCATAGATGACCTGAGTTCCACACAGGAACTGCTGAAAAAACAATCCATGATCCAGGATTTCCTTTCACTGGGCAAAACATATTATATGCTGGATGCCAGCGGAATATCCGCTTCCAATTTTAAAATGTCCCCGTTCAACCAGATTGCGGCATCGTTCAGCCAGCAGGCAGGATATATCAGGGATAATTTTGATGATGAAAGTGTTATTGAGAACGCTTATAACCAGCTAAGCACAGATGCCCAGAAAATTTATACAAAATGGAATGAAATCAAGTTCCTGCGCAGTGCAGAACTGGGATTGGGTGTATTGTATAAAGGAGAAAAATCCATTACAAACGATATTGTAAAAACAGAATTTAACTCCGGATATACCAATGTATGGTACAAGACTGAGGACTGTTCTTTTTTACCGAATAATTACAGTGCCTTCAGTGGATTTTTAAAAGTACTTCCGTTCTTAACGCCTTCCGGGGATATTTATGCTTTCGGTCCTTCTCAGATGGTTTTGAATCAGATCAATAGCGATGGGGCAAAATTTTCTAAAAACCCGTTAATTGCAGCAAAATTCGAAGTGGATATGGAGAAGCGTGTATTGAAAAAGGGAGATGTTGTTCTGTATCCGGTAAAATTCAGTGCGGCTAAAGATATCTCATCTACATGGCAAGGCCAGAGTATCAGTACCAATATCGCATCCATTAAAAATATTAATGAGCACCTTGAGAATGCGGTGAAAAAAATGAAAGACCTGAACGTGTACAGTTTCAGCAGCAGCAGCTGGCAGCCGGACTGGACGCCTGAAGACTACTACAGCATCAATTCCATTAAAAAGCAATATATTGGAATTGTGGATGAGCTGCACAATGTGTTTGGCAATTGATACCCGGTATTAATTAAACAATACAATCATCAGGAGAATGATCTTTCTTCTGATGGTTTTTAATTGGTATCAAGCAGATCTGTTATTTTTTCCTTTGCATCCGGCTCCTGCTGTTCATATTTTTTATTAAGGATCAAATAGGAACCTCGCTGGTCTGAGCATGAATGAGTAAAATGGTCGGAATCGAAGAAAAAAACGGCAAAGTACTGATATACGGAAAGCCGCTTGTTCCTTCCCTTGCCTTCTTTGCCCAGTTTATCAGCAGTTGGTCTTGCGGTAAAAAAGAATGATGCCAGGGGATTTTCTCTGAGAATGGACAACCCAATGGATGCACAGGTCACAAGAACCTTTTTTGCAACGGCAGGTCCTACGTTGGCAATCCGGTCAAATTTATCGTCAGTTTCACTACTTTCTTCCAGACAGAACTGAAGGACATAAACATGGCGCTCATATTCCTCAAAGGTAGCCAGATAGCGTGTGCCGCCAGCATTAAATTTATAGACATGCACTGCTTTAAAATAATGGTCCGGATCATTGGCCTTCAGGACTTCATAAAATTCAACCGGATAGAATGGCAGTTCAGAAAGCGACATAAGAACGGTTTGAATCGTTAAGCATTGGATTAGTTTGTTATAAATATACAAAAAAAGATATGCTGAACCGGAATTAGCATCCAATAGAATTTTAAAAGTGGTAAATCACTTTCCCATGCAGCTTTTTGCCTACTCTCCTCTACCAGTGATTACTTTCTGATGATGCAAATTTTTAGCAAAAAAGAAACAATAAAATCCTAGTGAGGGCCTCTATACAGACTATCCAAAAACCTTTCTGAAAGCATTAGCGGAAAAAGAGCTGATGCCAATGGCTTCCATAGGATCAAAGTCACTCCTTCACTGCCCGGATGTATTCTTTTAGAACTACCTTTTATCCCTCAGCCTTTCATCAAATTCCTTTTCGGAATGTACACTTTCTTCTGCCTTCGCGCCATCTTCCTGTGCTTTTGATGCATAGATAAACATCTTTTCTTCATAGGCCTGTATGGCTGCATCAATGTTTATGAACGATTCATCCAGAAGGTTTTCAGACAGGTACAAGGCATCCAGAAGACCGATGTTCACTCCAATACCCGAAAATGGAGGCATTACATGGGCCGCATCTCCTATCAGCGTGATGTTATGGTGAGGCTTCCAGTGTTCGGGATGCAGCCGCCGCATCGGCAGCAGGGTGTATTCATCCGTTGCCTTAAACAGCTCGTGGTATACCTGATTCCAGTTTACAAACAGGCTGCTCAGGAACAAAATGGTTTCCTGACGGTCATTAAAGTTGATCCCGCTTTCCCCGATCCAGTGTTCAGGTTTCCGGAAGGAGATGTAGTAGGTTAACGCTCCGTCGGATTTGGTCTGGGAAAAGAAAAAGATGCATTCTGCATTGGCTGCCATATTTCCGGATCCGCACAGCAGTTTAAATTCCGGGCATTGAAAATCCGGCTGCCGGACCTCACCCTGGATCACAATGGTTCCGGTATATTGCGGAATGGCATCCGTCACCAGTTTCCGGACATTGCTCATTCCTCCGTTGGCACCTACTACCAGATCGGCATAGGCTGTATCGCCGTTTTCAAAATGCAGAAAAAAGGTTCCGTTGGACTGTTGTTCCAGGGAAATCAATCTGCGGTCCCAGCAGACCGTCCCGGGATCCAGGTGTTCCAGAAGCATTTTTCGCAAATCATTCCGGTCTATTTCCGGCCGGTCGTAGAGATGGCCCTCTGCCGGATAATCTTCAAGCAGCAGGGTGCCGTGTTGATCAACCGAGCGTTCTCCCGTTGGCCTGGAATACCTGTAAAATTCGTCTAAAAGCCCCGCTTTTTCCAGAGCGAGCTGGCCGTAATCGTGATGGATGTCCAGGGTACCGCCTTTAATGCGCGTATGTTGATCCTTATCCCGTTCATACACACTGATATCTGCCCCGGATTGCTGCAATAATCTTGCGAATGTAAGGCCTACCGGGCCTGCCCCGATAACGGCTACTTTTTTATGTTGTAAAACCATAACATCTTTTTAGTTATGGCAAAATTATTTCAGATGACGTCCTGAAAATTGAATAAATCGGTCATTTTCGTTCTTGGAAAGCTCTTTGGGCGAGACGCCGGATAATTTCCTGACTTCCCGGATGAAATGCGCCTGGTCTGAGAAATTCTGTTCCGGATACAGCCTTCCCTCTTTCAGCTGGCGGTAAGAAGACCTGAAACGCAGAAAATTACAATAGGATTTAAGGGAAACCCCAAACTGGCGGTTAAAATACCGGTTGATCTGCCGGCTGCTCCAGCCTGTTTTTAAAGATATTTCAGAGACCGTAACAGAACCATTGGATTCGTACACGAGCTTAAACAGCTGCCTTTTCCTGGTATCGGTTACCGCCGGGATCAGATGCCTGATTTTTTGGGTGGCCTTTTCAATCAGGCGGACGGTATCATCCAGGTCGTCCTCACAGAACCCCCAGAAGTCCTTAGGCAAACCCTGTGCAGAATCCACAAGGTCCGCAATGGGATGCCCGAAAATATATTCCGAAGCCATAAGTGTGAAGCTGATTCCAAACATTCTGGTGACCGGCATTTCGATATCGGCTTCAAACCTGGTTCCCAATCCTACTAAGGAAACTTCAAACTCCCGGCCCTCCTCTTTTGATAAGATCAGTTCAAAATAGGCATCCGGAACTACAGTGACTACAGACCCGTTCACCGCATTTTCCACCGTCCAGTAACAGCTGACAAAATCGCTGATATCCGGATCGGGCTGATAATAAATGGCTGTAAAGCTCATGGAGTAGATTCAAATGCTCTGTAAAAATACGCAATTCGGCATATACCTGTTCTGAAAATCAGCGTAAGGAATGCAGTTTCCGATATCAGGATTTTTTTCAGGAATATTTTTTTTGCTCAAAATTTTTACATTAGCCAATACATCTTTTTGATACCACAAAAAAGGGTGGCCTTTTGGGCCACCCTCAGAAAAAATCTAAAAATTTACTTTTTAATGGTTTTAATGCTTTTTGTTGTTCCGTCATTCATTTCGATAATGATGGTATAGAAACCGGCGTTGAGGTCTCTGAGTTGAAGCACGGAACCCGGACGGGCAATCTTCTTGATGATTCTGCCGGAAGCGTCTACCACAAGGACATTTTTCGCTTCTGCTGTACCGGAGATATTCAGCACGTCTGTAAACGGATTCGGATATAGGCTGATACCGTTTTTATGGCCTGAAATATCAGAGGTACTCAGAGAGGCAGGCTCCCAGTTGACATCGTCCCAATAAATGTTTGGTGAAGTGGTTTGCGCAGGCATTCTCACAGCTACCCTTGCATTAGCAGGAACAGAAGTCGGGAAAGGGACAATGGTGTCTGGACCATAGGATGTATTCGTGATATTCAATGTGTTCACTAATGTAAACGTACTTTCATCCGCAGGATTCGTCATGTACCCGATTTCCAGAACGGCGGCAAGGCTTGCTCTCACCTTAAACCTCAGCTGATATCCTGAGTTGATCGTGCTGAACGGCGGCAGTATCACAATATTGGTTTGTCCCGGGATACTGTTGCTCTGGTATAAATTCCTGCTTCCGGATGCCGGAGTTGTAGAATTGATTGCCTGTGTGGCAGCACTTCCGGCAACCAGCCTGTTCCAGCAAGATGGGACAATGGCTGCTATGGAATACGATTCAAAACCTTCTGTCATGGTTGCCACTGCGTTGCATAAAGTAGTCAGGGTAACAGCAGGAGACCATTCGCTCTTATCTGTTGAGCTGCATACTGACCGTACCCATACATTGTAAGTGGTTGCTGATGACAACGTCAATGAAACCGATGTACTGGTAGTGATTCCGGACGGAACAGTGGTAGCGGTAGGCGCTGTACTGTTGTCTGCATAGTAATATTCGTAACCACCTGCAGGCGCAACAATAGGTGCGGTCCAGCTAACAGTGGCCGAAGTCTGGGTGACATTGGACGCTACTAAAGAATATGGGAACAGACAAGAAGGCGAAGGGGCCCATCTTACATCATCCCAATAAATGGTTCCCGCGGTAGCCTGTGGAGGCATTCTTACCGCCACCCTTGCACTGGCAGGAACGGAAGTAGGAAAAGGAATAGTAGAGGCATTTCCATATGAAGTATTCGTTATATTGAGGGTTTGCACCACAACAAAACTACTGGCATCAAACGGATTGGTCAGATATCCGATGTCTAATACAGACGGTTGGGTTGCGCGCACTTTAAGTGACAGCTGATAACCTGCATTTACGGTATTTAATGGTGGAAGTGTTACGATATTCACCTGACCTGCCGTATTGTTGTACTGGGAGATATTCCTGGTTCCAGATGCAGGTGTTGATGAGCTGATGCTTTGTGTGACATTGGCTCCGATAAGTATTTTATCCCAACAGGTCGGTACGATAGATCCCGTGCTGTAGGAATCGAAGTTTTCCATGATGGTATCCACGGTATTGCATAAGGTCGTGAAGGTACCCATAGGAGACCATCCGCTTTTATCGCTGGTTGTACAGAGCGAGCGCACCCAGATGTAATAGGTGGTTCCGGCAGTAAGGCCGCCGATGGAAACGTTTAAGGCAGTCGTAGAATTGGAAGGTACCGTAGTACTGGTAGGCGGCGTGTTGCTGGTGGAATAATAATATTCATATCCATTGGCCGGTACGGGAGCCGGAGCTGTGATCTGGATGTCTGCAGACGAAGATGTTGCGCCTGTCTGGGCTACACTGGAAGGAGCCAGGCAGGTAGGAGGAGTCCACGTATAGGTAAGTCCGTTAGCTGGTAATCCCGGTGTTGCACTGGCAAAACTGAATGCCTGTGATGAACTGTTGGAGGTTCCTGCGGTAGAACTGCCGAAGCTTACCGTGTTTGAATTCAGCCGGTTGTTGAAATCAGTATTGGTAGATCCGCGGAGGCCTATCTGTCTCGAACCTGTATTGGTAAGCGTACCTAATGCGATACCGCAATCGTTGTAGACTGTGGTTATTTTATTGGTCGTTTCTTCGAGCCTGATCTGGAAGCTGATTTTAGCAATGTTGGTGGTACTTAAATTGTAAAATGGCCTCCATTCCTTAAACTGGATCACAAAAACCCTGTTGGGAGCCGATCCTACGGTTTCATACCTCAGCTCGCTGCCGATGGCACCAGATACAAAACTGGCATTAAGGTCACCGCCGAATGCTGAGACGGCTCCGGCAAACTGGTTGGTGGAACTCAGCGGAACCGTATTAAAGGTTTGAGGCAGGTTTGACCCGAAGGTTATAAATCCGTTACTGTTGATCGTCAGTCCGGAATAGAAAACACCATTAAAATTGAAGTAGAACGGAATGGTTCCGGTAGGCAGCGTCCAGTTCTGGGAATCAAAATCATTGGCTGTGGACGCTGTGGCCAGCACGGTACCTCCCGTGATGGGCGTATAGGTCCCCGAAGTCTGGGTAAACGTATAAGCGTTCACCTGCGCCTGGGCAATTCCTGTTGCCAGGAAGAGGCAAAAGAATAATAGTTTTTTCATTCATGAAAAGTTTAAAAGTTAAGTACCAAATGTATTTAAAATAATTAATATTTACTAAAATAAAAGTCAATTAAATACAAAATTACCAATTTAAGTAACAATTATTTTACAAATATTCAAAAATAAGAAAAATTTTAAACCTAAAAACACATAATTATTTATATTATTTATAACCTTACGTTATGTTTTCGGGGAATTTAACCTATTTCAAGACCTGAAATTTATAAAAAAACACCAGATTATACTTTTATAAAAGTTTTTTTAACTAGCAAACAGCATTATTTCAAAATACTTATCTGTGAAAAAAATCCATGGAAAAGGAAGTTTGATCTGATGATTTTTAGACCTGGTGACCGGATCCGGCAGCGTGCTTTTCAGGATGATGTAACCGGCAGAAAAAAGTGGAATCCATGCTGACATTATGTTGTCAATCCCCTGCTCTATTTTTGTATCAGCATCCACGAATGATGAAAAAGAAAAAACCTTAGTTGACAAAACAGCCGTCCTTGAAAAATTCCAGGGAAAAGGAGGCTGGACCTTCGTCCGGATTCCTGAAGTGGAGCCCGGTAAAGATACACCCTTCGGCTGGGTACGGGTCTGCGGAACCGTCGACGGCTGCGAGATCAGGAGTTATCATCTCCAGCCGATGGGCAGCGGCCTGCTTTTCCTTCCTGTGAAATCTGAAATCAGGAAAAAAATTAAAAAACGGGAAGGCGATACCGTGCACATTACGCTGTATGAAGATCAGGCTCCCGCTGAAATCCCGGATGAAACAATACTTATTATTAGAATTAAGAAAATCTAAATAAAAAAAGAAGCAAAGTAATTAAACTCTGCTTCTAATTTCTGTGTTGACCTGATAAAGATCTGCAATGTTGGATTACATTTTCTAAACGGCCTAAGCGCATTCTAGTATAAGCTCTCACGAACACTGGTTTCCCACCAGCACATTGTACACATGTTGTCATAATAAATGGGGTTTAAGTTAATAATTATAACATCCACCCTTATGACTTGTCTGCATTTACAAATGTATTTTTATTTTACCACTTATCAAATAGATTATAAAATATTTCTATTTCAGATTTTTGGTTTCCTGATATAAATTAAGTAAATGATAAACGGACATATCTATTAATGGTTCGTACATAAATGAATTTACATGTATATTTTCAGGTGTCATTAGGTTAACCTTGTCTATAATTCCTAAGTTGAGACTTGTAGGATATTTTTTCTTGTACATATTAGACAGTACTCTTGTTTGAACATGATTTATTTTAGTAAGGTCTGCTTCTGGCAACTTAGATATCATATATTGTTCAGCTTTTAATCTACTAGCAATCGCCAAAGTAATTTTATTTTCCAACAAAATTTCATTGATGTTTTTTTCTTCAATTATTGAATCCGCAGTATCGAAAATAAAATTCTGAATTTTAATAGTTTTATCAAAATCAACTTCCTTGTCCTTCAATTTAGTGATTCTATTCTTATAAATAGTAAAAACATCATCAATTGTAATATCTTTTGAATTCGTTTTTTCGTGAAGGCAGCTTGTAAGTTTTATGCAGTCATCTGTCTCCGATGAATCTGAATAATCAATTATATTACGAATAAAAGAGATAAGACTTATGAAAACTTTGGGATCATGTGGACTTTTCAAAAACTCTTTAAAAAGATCTTTTTTATACAAACCTTCAACAATATTTATCGTTCGATTTTCATCTTTTGATGTCATATATGTTTGCTTATCCATGTTTAATCGTGATGCAATTGTTCTATAAAAATCGAAGTTATGTGTAAGAATGAGTGATTTAAATTTTTCTGATTGATGAAGTTCAATAATATATTCGATTATAGCATATTTATTTTTATAATCAAAAGAGTCTGCTATGTCATCAAAGATTAGCAATGTTTCCTTAGAATTATTTTTTCTTGATTCTATCTCAAACAAAAACTGCAAAATAAAATATGCCCGTTGTTCACCTTTACTAAGTATTTTTAATAAATTTTCTTTTGTCTGGGGTTTAGATTCTTCATTTTTATCTGTAAAAATAAACACCAAATTAGCTGTTTCTCTTTTTAAAATTACGTCTTGCAGATTCCCCATTTTTACTTCAAATGGTACATAAAATCTATCATTAAATTTTTTAATTATATCTTTCCATAGTTCTACCTCTTTTTTAGATTCTGAGATAATAATATCTAATTCTTTCTTTTTCTCTTCGTACATTTCAGATAATGCTTCAGCATCATTCTTAACCTCAGACACGAAGCTAGTCCAAACCTTCTTTTTGAACCCTTCATAATCTTTTAAATTTACCAATAAGGAATTATCTTGCTCAATAACCTGTTTGAATGCCCTCAGATCTACGTTTGCTCCAATAGCTTTGTCGACTTTGTTAAAAGATTCTTTTAACTTCTCATCAGCTAAAATTCTTTCAAGCTCTGCATTATATATTTCTTTTAATTGTGATGATTCTGTAATTTCTGTTCCATCTTCCAAAACAAATTTATGACCGGCATCAAAGTAAGAGTTATCTTCTATGGATTTCATAATTTCATTTGCCTGATAGGTTCCGAAAGTATTATCACCGGATAATTTAAATAACTTGGAATTTGAAAGGATTTGATTGTAGTTTTCTACATAATCATCTAACAAGTTCTCATTTTTATCTAAGAATTTTTTTACAATTCCTTTAGTATCAAATACTGTATTATACTTAAATGTAACCTTATCTGAGTCCTCAGTAAGCTGATCCACATTTGAGGATAATACGTCAAAGAAGTTTTTATCAGAATCGTTGCTAAAAGTTCCCATGTATTCAACTTCACAATCAGTACTCTTTGATATTGCTTTAAGCTTTTTTAAAAGTTCAGCTTTAGCAGTATTCAGTTCAGAATAAATTTGATCATATTTTTCTTTAAGTTCCTTACGAGCTATAAATGATGTTATTTTATTTGTCGCATCATACGAGTTGTCTTCCGCATTGATAACAAAAATTGACTCTGGATTTATTTCTAAGTCATCTGATAATATTTCAAATTTTGACTTCTTATTATACACAACATCTTTTGGAAGATCTTTTTTGTCATTCTTAGAAATCAAATCAAATGTTTTAGCGAATGAAGTTTTCATTGTTCCGTTCGGCGCATAAATAAGGTACGAATTAACCTTACTAAAATCAAATTCATGTTTTAGTTTTCCTATACCGAAGCAATTTTCAAAATCTAATTTTATAATTTTCATGGGTTTTTATTTTAAAAAATATGAGTTTCAATAATAAGATTTATTTCGATAATAAATATACGTGAAACCGTAATATGGAATTTTTCTTCAAAAAAATTCCATAAAACTTTCATGTACGCAAAATCATTGCGTAGTATAGTTCTAATTTCGTATTATGATTAGAAAGTGTAATAGATAACTCATTTTTTTTTAAAATAGTCGAATTATCTGATAATATGCACTTGCTTAATTACTGAAAGTAAAATTGTAATAAATTAAAATTTTCTATCATGAAAAAAAATCAACACGTCGTGCCGCATCAAGGAAAGTGGGCAGTAAAAGGAGCAGGTAATCAAAAGAATACCGTAATTACAAATACACAGAAAGAAGATATTGATAAAGCAAGGAATATTGCTATCAATTAAGAATCTGAGCTCTTTATTCATGGAAAAGATGGCCAGGTCAGAGCTAAAAATAGTTATGGTAATGATCCAAGTGATATAAAAGGCTAATTATCAAAAATGAATGAAATCAAATTATCAGTGACGTTTTTCCACTGTTGGTGAAAAGCAAAATTTAAAAATAATTAGGTATGAGTTATATATATATATATTAAAAATAGATGATGAACAAAAGTTCAGAGAAATAACAATTTAATAAAATAACAAAATGGAAACATTTAATACTTATTTTACAAAGTTAAGAAATCAAGATATAGACTTTGTAGATATTCCTTTAGGGGAAGATTTAGAGGCATTTATTTGCCCATTCTTAATTGAAAATAATAAACATAGTAATCCTGTTGCTCTTAAAGTCTATGAAAGAGTACATCAGTTTTTAATAAAACTCAATAGAGATTTTATTAAGCCAAACAAAAGAAATGAGGGAATAGAATTTCTTTCTCATCTGCACGAACCAAATGAATATCATTTAGGATATTCCGATAGAAACAAAGGCAAAGCAGTTTCAGATGTTAGAGCAGAAGTAATTTACGATGCTTTGAGAAATAACTCATTGGCAAAACAAAATATTGCAATTACAAATGAAGCGCATTTTGTCTTACTACTTGTAAAAGGCATTGGTCAAGATATTATGTCAGATATTATCGCAAATGTTTGTAGAGATATTTTTGCTGAATCAACTTTGAAAATATGTAGAAGGCATAAAGTTTCTACAATTTCAGTTAAGATTGAGTTTTATAATGCAATTGCTAAAAAGTGGGAAAAAAAATCTGCTGATTTACCAAATTTTGCAGGTAAATCAATCATATTATTACCAAAATTTATTATTAGTGGAGGAAGAGCCTACTCAAATTTATATAATTGGTTTATTGCAAGAAATTATCTTGCTTTTGAAATTCTTAATAGAAAAAAACCGCTTTCTTCAGATGGTAAGTTTATCTTCAAATTGAAGAATGGCACACAGAAAGCTATTATTAAGAAAATTTACAAAGCGTACAGAAAACCTAAGGATGAACTTATAGATTTCGTTAAAAAATTTAGAGGTTCACTGGATGAATTTGTGTGGTATGCAAAGGAAAATTATCCGGAGCTGAATTTAGATGATTTAAGATAGAATATTGATTAAATAATTGCGGTCAAAAAGCCGCAATTATTAATTTGAATTAATCAAATCTTAAATAGTGAGATGATAACTATAAAATAATCATTTCCAATTTGAACAACAAATATCTATATTACTAACAATTATTTTTAAACCATAACTGTCAGATAAAATCGTGGCTACTACAATTCATATTTCTAGTTAACTCTCGATTCCTAAGATAACTTCTTTATAATTTTTTATAGTTAATTCTTCACTAATATGCTTTTCTAGTAATTCAGAATGATATTCAATATTAATTTTCATTTCCAAAACTATTTCTTCTATCGAGACAAATTTTTTTTGACTAGAATAATATATGATTTTTGATAAAAAAATATCTAGATAATAATGTAGATGCTCTATTAAGATTGTTGTGTAAGATGGGTATGTTCCTGAATGTACAATTAAACTTCTTGTTCTATAAATACGTCTTAAATGCCACTCTAATTTTTGCTTATGACTATTTAAAGATTTTTTGATTGTTGCAGGAGATTTGAATGCGCTATTTAACTCAAAAATTCTAAATTTTAATAATGGAAAATCATCTAAATCATTATATATACTATTCCTAAAATTTGAATTCTCTTTAAGAGTTATTAGTGCAACTGTTTTTTCAAAGTTGTTTTTAGCATTATCATGTTTTACTTTATTAAGAATTGATAACATTTTTGCTTTATTCCAACTTTGTAGGTCTTGGAATATTTGCCTAAATAATTTATCAGTATAATTAATTTGTAAGAAAGGAATTAACTTTGATGTGATTTGTACTATTCTATCTTGATTTAGCTCTGATGATTTGGGAATTAACGTTTCAATAGATGCCCACAAATCAAGTATTTGATTTTCAATAGCTGAAGTAGATAACGCAGCACTATGTAAATCAACACATCTTAAAAAACGATATAATGAATCACTTTTAAGCTTTAGATCTTTAAGTACGCGTTCAACTTTTATTGCAGCACTTGCAGGGTTCTCCTCAAATTTTGTTTTAAGAATTGACTTTAATGGTTCATTTATTACTACAACATAATTATCTTCTTTTCTTGCAACAACACTTTTTTTTCTTAATTCCGGTTTCTGTTTATGATGATAAAAGTTAAACAAATTTACAGCTTGTTCAAGGAATTTCTCGGCCTGTACTTTAGCAGAATGATGATCAAAATCTTTAATTTTACTACTGATGATAAATGATTCGTTATTCTTTCGACTTTTTTTGAAGTTTTTATCCTCTTGCAAGTTAGAAAAACATGAGTAATTTTTAGTTACTACTATATCAAATCTATTTAATGTATCTTTAAATTGGGTAAATATATAGCTACCAATAAAAACAACAGTAAACTCCTTTACTTCAAAGTCAAAAATGTTAAAAAAATCATTAATATTTTCAACTTTATCGATAATTTTTGATTGATTAAAGAAAAAATTATTATTTTGAAAATATATCTGATTTGGATTATATCCATAATTGATTAATTCAGAAACATAGTAGCTAGCTAGCTTTTTTATATTTTTCTTTTCCTTATTGCCTTTAATTAATTTGATTAAATTTATTTTTATTTGCTCTAAGTATTTTTTATCATCAAAAAAACCGTATATATGATTTATTATTATTTCAAGCTCTTTTAACCTAATTTCATTTGGATTTAATTGTCTTAAATAGTACTCAAATTTTTTACCTAGTAATTCTTTAGCAGCAATATCTCGATTAAGGCTCCACTTTAACTCTTCTATGATGGATGATAGATTTCGCTTAGGCATAAAATCTCCTTTAATCTCCTCAAGTATATTTAAACATTCTATACACAATAATCTACTATTTAGCGCCAATGGTTTATAGGAATCTAAAGTATAATCAAAAAGCATTTCATCAATAGATTGAGCGAAAAAAAGCAAACAATCTAAATTAGGTTGTTCCCAATGCTTATTATTAGTTTTTCTCATGAAAATAATTAACTATAGGATAATTTAAAATTTAACCATTTTATTAACACAAAGTAACCATATAATCAGAATAAATTTGATTATTATCAAGTCTATTAATAAATTTCCTGCAGAATTCAATAAAGATATAAGAATCTTCTAGATTCTTGGTAGTTATATCTTCAATCAGATTTCTCAGTAAATTACGATTGGTTTTTTCCAACATTTCTATTTACTGTATTTAATTTTATTATATATGCTGAAAGTTTTGGTTCATGTGCCATCTAATGTTTTTTTACTCTTTAATAGTTTTAAAGCTTTGTATTCTATCCAAAAATACAAAACCACCAACTCACCTTATTGCGGCTTTCCGTAAAACACAAAAATAAAAACCATTACAAAATTCCCGTTCAGTATTTTCACTGAATTTCATATTAAACAAGTAGACATCTTCCATCTAAAAAACAAAAAACCTGGCATAAGCCAGGTTTTAAATTTTATTTATCTTGAATTGAATTCATTATCTTCTTCTTGGAGCACTTCTTGTGTGCGAACTTACACGAGTTCCATCTTTTTTAGTGTAGCCTTTTACATGAACCGTTCCCCCGCTGCTTGTGCTTGGCGTATAATGATAGGAAGGTGTTGATGCATTATAGCTTTTGGCTGGTGAGTATGCACTATAAGAAGTATAACTTGGATTATAAGCCAGACCATAATAATTTCCCCATTTTATTCTTTTGTAGTTTTTTTTATTTGCTTTAGTGGAAATGTAAACTTGGGTATCTTTAGGTATTGTAGTTATAATACTTTCATTACTACTACCTGCATATACATTGGTATCTTCTGTTAGTAGTACCGTATAGTAATTTGTACAAGAGACCATTGATACT
This sequence comes from Chryseobacterium camelliae, assembly GCF_030818575.1. Lineage (NCBI taxonomy): Bacteria > Pseudomonadati > Bacteroidota > Flavobacteriia > Flavobacteriales > Weeksellaceae > Chryseobacterium > Chryseobacterium camelliae. The sequence continues at coordinate 1,068,983 of NZ_JAUTAL010000001.1, read as the reverse complement.
AGAATGATTAAAAAGAAAGCGATTTTTTTCATGGATTTATTATTTAGTTATAATTAAGATATCTTCATGTTTATTACTGCAAACTTATTTCATTATTTCTTTTAAATATTACGGGTTTCCGTAAAGCAAAAAAAATCCTGACTTTCGTCAGGATTATTCTTCAATTTTATACTTCTCAATATCGAATTCAAAGTCAAACAACTCTTTAGGAGGGATTTTAAATGCTGAAGCCATTTTAAGTATGGTTTCAATAGTAGGATTTCCCTTACCGTTTTCATATTTATTATAATTACTGGAATCAAAAACTGAATTTTGTGCAACAGCATCCATAGAATTATATTTTTCCTTTCTTATCTCTCTGAGATGTTCAGAAAAACACTGCATATACAATTTTAAAACGTCTTTGCTATCCATTAATTTATAATTAACAGCAATTTTGTAATTTCATCAAAATATTTCATGGTAATATATTACCATATCTCAGATTTTTTCTTATATTTGTAAATGTATTACATCCAAAGATGTAATTTTGCGATACTTCAACGATTATTAGAAGCTATTGCTTAGAATCTCAACTTGAAAACTGGTAATTTAAAAGGAACGAGACGATAAGCAGGAAGCTCACGACCTAGGCGTGAGTTCTCTTATTTGTTCCAGGGTATACCAGTACCTCAAGTTAGATATTGTAGAACTCCACGCCGTTTTTATTTCATGCAGTCCGCTGTATCTACAAATGTTCTAAGCCAATCCTTCTCAACGATAAAGTGTTATATAAGTGTTAAGTGTGTTTTTTAGGATGTACCGGCTTGCAGCCGTGTATGTCTGCTTTCCGGTGCCCGGAGGCCACTGTTTTTGATCCTTTGGTTACCCGGTTCTTTTCTCCGCCAATGGGCATCAGGAAAGCTTTTTTAAAACATCAATAACTTGTTTTTAAGTTTGCCGTTACAAAAGAACAGTTCATAAAAACAAACCGTTCCGGGAATTCCTATGCACAACCGGAACCTCATCAACACAAAAAAACATAGTATGAAAAAAGAAACCACAGATTTACAATCCCGGCTTAAACCAAGCCCTAAAAAGCATTCCAGCCTGAAAATGATGGAACATTTCTTTCAATCTGTTGACCTCAACACAGCCAAAGACCTTTTGAACACCATCATGCAGTATGCCGTGCAGAAAAGAGACTGGATCAATGAAGACCTTTCCGTGATGGTCCATTTCCACCAATCGATGCGATCATTCATCCGTGCCGGGTATTTTCTTCGGATGAAAGCCAAAAAATGGATGCTCAGCAATTCAGCTGAAATCTCATCCCCACTCATGCAGGGCTTTCTTTCCGATGCAGAATACCAAAATCCCCTGCTGGTTTTTCATTCCGCTTTCATCGATTATAGAGTCAAGGAATTTGATTATTTCCTGGGCGGGATGGTCTACTTTTCCCTCGGCGCCTACCGCTGCGGACCGGAAAAGAATATGGTGGGTCCTTATATCCATCTGATGAAGATGCTGGATGCCGGGTTTATCATTCTGGAACGGAGGAAGGCTTTTTTAGAAAGTAAAGAGGGTGAAGAAGGTGAAGAATGCGAAAGGTGAAGGTTTGGTAGATGGAGATTGTCTTTCATTTTATCTGTACAGGCTTGTGTTGCAGTGAGAAAAACCTCATAGGTTTTGAAAACCTATGAGGTTTGAATACCTGTCAGATCATTTTATTTTTGCTCGCTGATGGTGCAGATTGCGCAGATTTTTTATTTATATCCCGGACAGAGGAGATTGATAAAGTAAAGGGTGGAATTTTTCTAATGAAATGTGTACTCAGTATTTCATTTTTATAGGCTTATTTGCAGTAAAAAAAACCTAACGGGTTTCCAAAACCCGTTAGGTTTAGAAATAGATGATCTCTAATTGGGAAACCTTGAAGGTTTAGAGAGGAAAGAACAGATGTTTTCATCATCATTTTTATCCTGCACCTACCTCTGTTGTCGTCTTAAATTTTGCTGCGATGGGAAAACCTCATAGGTTTTGAAAACCTATGAGGTTTGAATGCCTGTCAGATCATTTTGAAATGTGTACTCATTATTTCATTTTTATAGGCTTATTGGCAGTAAAAAAACCTAACGGGTTTCCAAAACCCGTTAGGTTTAGAAATAACACAACACCCTAAGCAAACTGATTTTTGCAGAAGATATTTGCCTGCATTACATTGTCTGTTTTAAACCAGGCCCTTATTCCAGTTTTCTGCTACAAATGCATTGAGCTTATCCCGCATCACTATAGCACTGGCTTGCGGAAGCCTGATCAATTTTTCCACTTTTTGAAAACTTTCCTTAGTTTTGGGAACGTCGTATTTTTTTACAAATGCATCGCAAAAATAAACCACTTCATAGCGTTCTCTTTTGCTGACACGTTCCCGATCACGAATAGCGATGTAATCCGGGTTATCTGCATTAGTTGTGGTGTTAATGTAATCGTGGTGGAGCAAATCCTCCTCAGTGTAATTTACCATAATGTATCTATTTTGTGCAACAAATATATTCTGGTCTTTTTTCACAACCATACGGAAATCCGTAAGGCAGTTTCAATATATCAGCTTAATGCCATACCTTCATATTTCAATGAAAAAATATTCGCGGTCTCTGACTTGGGAAAATAATGTAAATCAATCCAGAAAACCCAAACCTGAAAAATAATTGCTGTATTTTTTTTATAGTTCGCAGATGGCACAGGTCTCACAGATTTTCTTTATTTACATCCTGGACAAAGGAGGCTGATAAAGCAAATGATGGAGTTTTCTGATGAAATGTGTATCCGGTATTTGACTTTTATAGGGTTAAACCTCATAGATTTTGAAAAACTATGAGGTTTGAATGCCTGTAGATCATTTTATTTTTATTTTTCCGCTCGCGGATGGCGCAGATTTACTCAGGTTCCGGGAAAAATTTTGCGTTTTCTATAGAATAAATAACACTCACAATTTTCCATTTTCCTGCTGCTTTGATCAGGTGCCAGGATTCACAGCCCCAATTGGTGACGGTCTGGCCTTCACGAAAGGTATAATCGAAAGTTACGCTTGCCACAACATCATCGTTGATGATGCGGATATTCCTGAATTCTTCTTCCTTCTTTCCCGGTTTCAAAACATAGCGGAAGAAGTTTTCATACGTATCTTTAAAGTCATTTTTAATGTTCAAAGGATTCACTTCCAGACGTTTTGCCTGCGATCTGTTTTTAACCATACCGATCCATACCACTGGATTTTCATGGAACAGGCTGTAAAATGTTGCCGAATCTTTCCTGATGATGCTTTCTTTAACCTGCCGGACAACGGTTTCGATTTCCTTTTTTTCTGTGGTGTAGTTCTGAGCCGTCGCAAAACCGGACAGCAGCATGAAGATGAGCAGATGAATGTTTTTCATAAATGGTATTTATTAAGGATTTTATTTTTGATCTGAGCAGACGGCTTTTCGATGGTATACCGGTACAGCAGCCCAACCATGACACAGCTGATCAGGCAAAGGAGCAATACGATAGTATCTGAAACCGGGATGTTATACTGATCCAGAAAGCGCTGTACCAGATGGATGATTCCTTTGTGGGACAGATAAATGGCATAGGACAGGACAGCCAGTTGCGATGTGATCATATTGGGATTCCGGCCGAGGAACGAAGACCTTGAAAGCGCTCCCGCTACCAGGAGCCCGTAACTGGCTGCCACCAGAGTAAACCCGAAAACCGAAGCCTGTGCGGAATACTGGTCTTTACAGAACCACAAGGAAAAAACAATGGCCAGAACTCCTGCAACAGTCAGGAGATTTCCATTTGTATGGATGATAGCTTTAAACCTGGATGAAAATTGATACCAATATCCCATCAGCACGCCGATGGCCAATCCGTCCAGGCGAGTATAGGTGGGATAATAGATCTTCATATACCACGCTTTCCAGAATTCAGGCGTTTCCCGGAGCGGAAGGACAGCATGCGCCCAGAAAAAAAACCTTAACAGCATAGTGAGAATAAGCAGGAAAAGAATGGCGGACTTCACATATTTCATCGCCTTGAGCCGCACCAAAAGCAATAACGACAACGGAAGCACCAGGTAAAACTGTTCCTCGATGCACAATGACCAGGCGTGCGAAAATGTCCCGTTGTCAATCACATTCAATCCATAGTTCTGCGTAAAGGAAAGGAATTTCCACAACGGCGGAAGCGCTTCCCTTTCCCGGAATGCGGGAAAGCAGAAATACAGCAACAACGTTAACGCGTATGGCGGAATGATCCTGAAAAACCGTTTGGTAAAAAAACTTTTCAGCCGGATAGTACCGTATTGGCTGATTTCCCCGAACAACTGGCTGGAGATCAGGAAGCCGCTCAGCACAAAAAACAGATCCACGCCGGTCCAGCCAACCCAGCCAATGGTATCAATCCACGCCGGATGTTCAAACATTCGGTAATGATACAACAGCACCAGCAGAATGGCAACAGCTCTCAGGTGGTCCAGCCCGTAAAATTTTTCTCGCTCCATTATTTTTTTGAGCAAAATTGCTCTTATTGACAATACCAAATAGATGGAAGATGCAGAATGCCTCAGACTGGATGCAGATGCCTATATTTTCTGTATGAATGTAAATTGTTGTAAGCGGATGTTAAGAGAGAAATGCAATCCTACTCAACAGGAAAGAACTGAAAATATAACCAACAGGCACGGAGCCCATGTTTCTGCTATAGCTGGCCGTAATGCTTATGCCATCTGCTGTAATGGATGCCTCATCTTTGTTGATGAAAATAATAATCCTCCTGACTTTCCATGTGGAGAAAGGAATGAGGATCCCGCAGCCGGCGGTTTGAAGTACATAAAAAAATTAGCATACCTTCATTTCAGGTATGCTATATTCTTTTATAAATGCCGTGTAAGTAACTGTTTAAAGTTGCTGACTGACTATTTTATACGCATGATACTATTTCTTTCTGTTGAAATAATCCCAGGCTGCCTTTGAGATATCGGCGATGATTTTCTCGTTCGTTTCTGCATTTTCCGTGGACTTTGTGACAAAAACAGTAATGAAATAATGCTTTCCGTTAGGCAGAAAGACAATTCCCATATCATTAACAGCAGCAGTAATGCCCTCTTTATTGGAGCCTGAAGACCCTGTCTTATGTGCCACCACTGTTTTCTTAGGCAGCTGTCCCCGGAGCCTGTTCTCTCCCGTTTCAGTTTCCCGCATCACCTTCCAGATGAAATCGTAACTCTTCTTCGAGAGCAGTTTGTTGGGATTGGCATAGAAAAGTTCCAGGATTTCGTTGCCTGCTTTCGGGGTAGTCCAGTTCAGGAATTGGAGGTCCCAGTTGGCCTGTTGGGTTTCTTCATTGATTTTAATGGAAATATCTTTCACTCCGCTGTCCTTACAGTACTTTTCTACTACTTCCGGGCCGCCGATCATTTTCAGCAAAAGTTCACAGCCCACATTGTCGCTTTGTGAAACTGTATATTCCAGTATTTTAGACAATGGGAGCGTTACCCCGTTAGGATACTGATCTCGGATCGGGCTGTACAGATCCGGTAATAAATCCTTCTTCCCTATCTTTATTTTCTGGTTGAGGCTGAATTTACCCTGGTCAACTTGTGAAAGGACCGCTAATGCAATATGGAACTTAAACACGCTTTGCAGCGGAAAATGCCTGTCGCCGTTAATGGATAAGGTATCCCTGCCGTCCTGGCTTTTAATGGCAACGCCTACTTCAGCATTCTTTGATGAAATAATCTGCTGTATTCTTTCTTTCAGGTTATCTGTAGTCTGGGCAAAAGCCTGGCAGCAGATCATAAAGGCAAACAGAACGGTGAGTCTGAATCGGTGTATCATTGTGGTATGTTTTTATTGTAAAGTGCAGCTCAATTACTTTCCGGAAATGTTTTTACAATATTCTATCCGAAATAAACATTGAAACAATTTTCAAATATAAACATACCAACTCAAACCACATCATTCCCTATGCAGGCAGCAGCCTAAATGCCCTTTACGTCATGATTCCGAATGCAGACCGATCCTATTGCCCTCACTGTCAATGATCACAGCAATCAATCCTACGGGGCCGAAAAGCTGCTTCGGTTCCGCAATCTTTCCTCCGGACGGCACTACCCTGTCCAGGACGGCCTGAATACTCGGGCTGGCATTCAGGTAAATGATGGTCCCCTGATCTGAAGGATGGTTTCCGGCAGATTTGGCCAACACTCCGGTTACCCTTCCGGAAGTAGCCTGAACCACATCAGGATCAGCAGGAAAGAAAATGCCTTCATCTTCACCGTCCCCTTTCCTGACCATTTTGATGTCTAAAATAGTTTCATAAAAACTTTTTGCCCGGTCCAGGTCTGATACCGGGATTTCAAACCACGTGATCACATTGGTGTGTTCGTCGATCTTTCTTAATTTTTGCATAATGACTTATTTTTTTGTACAAAGGAAGATCTTTTAAGAAACAGTGCCCTGTGACAATCGTCACATAATTTTCACCTTGAAACCCTGCGCCTCCTGATGCGGCTTAGAGTTTCCCTTCGGACTCCAAGAAATGAAGCCAGCTGGGAAAGCGGCACCCGCTGTACAAGTTCCGGCCTGTTCTTCTCGAGGTATTCCAGCCTTTCTTCAGCAGAATACAGCTGAAAAACGGTCAGCAGTTCTTCCTGCCGAACCGCATACCTCCGGATGCAGCTCCTTCCCAATGCTTCAACCTCCGCCGAATGTTTTGAAATCTCAAACAGCTTTTCCCGGTCAAAGACAACCGCTGACAAGTCTTCACAGGCAACGATGTTGAAGTCAGATTTCTGCCCGGAACCGAAGCTGTTGATGTTCGTTACGATTTCATTCTCAAAGAAAAAACCTGTATTTTTAACCTCACCTTCGATCTCATAATACGTCTTGCAGTAGCCTTTTACTACAAAAAACAGGGAACGGCAGACCGCTCCTTGCTCCAGAAGGAAATCATTCTTCCTGAATTCACGGCTCGTAAGTGCAGGCCTGAGGATGTCCCAGCCCTGGTCTGAAAACGGCATCAGCGAACGGAGGAAATGCAGCACTTCTTTTTCTCCAGTCATTATTTGAGTATTTTTAAGGTTTAAATGTAAAAAATTCCGGCTGGATGACCATCTGTACAGGTAGCTTTTATTGCTTTATCTGACATCCCGTTTTCATATTTGTTCCGGATTCGGTAATATTAGTATCTTGCCATACGCATTCCGGCCTCTGATACAGGCTTGGACAACAGCCCAACAACCCATTATGAAAAGACTTCTTTTTATTCTCGGCAGCCTCTTTTGCTGTATTATTACACCCTGCTACAGCCAGCAGGCACATCACACGTTCACCCTGGGCGATTCCGACTTTTTACTCGACGGAAAGCCTTTACAGATGATCTCCGGGGAAATGCACTGTGCCCGCATCCCAAGAGAAGCCTGGCGCGACCGGATGAAAATGGCCAAAGCCATGGGACTGAATACAATAGGCACCTATGTGTTCTGGAATGTACATGAAGAAGTACCGGGAACTTATGATTTCAGCGGGAACAATGATATTGCCGCATTTGTGAAAACCGCTCAGGAAGAGGGTTTATGGGTAGTGCTTCGGCCCAGTCCATATGTCTGTGCTGAATGGGAATTCGGGGGTTATCCGTGGTGGCTTTTAAAAGACCCGCAAATGAAAGTAAGGAGTACCGATCCTAAGTTTGTGGCTGCTTATACCCGATATATCAATGCTCTGGCAAAGCAGCTTGCTCCGCTTCAGGTTACCCATGGCGGCAATATTCTGATGGTGCAGGTTGAAAATGAATACGGATCCTACAGCGATGATAAAAATTACCTCGACCTGAACCGGAAAATATTCAGAGAAGCCGGGTTTGACGGGATTTTGTTTACCTGTGACGGAGCAGACCAGATGCCGAAAGGCTACCTGCCCGGCTATCTGCCGGCAGTCAACGGTCTGGAAGACCCTGCAAAAGTGAAAGCACTCATCAACCAGTACCACAATGGTAAAGGACCGTATTATGTCGCGGAATGGTATCCCGGATGGTTTGATGACTGGGGTAAAAAGCACGCGCATGTTTCGGCAGAACAATCTGCCAAGACGCTCGATGCACTTTTATCAGCCGGCATTTCCGTGAATATGTATATGTTCCACGGCGGTACCACCCGCGGATTTATGAACGGAGCCAATATGAATGCACAAAATCCGTATGCTCCGCAGGTATCCAGCTATGATTATGATGCTCCCCTTGATGAAGCGGGAAACCCGACTGAAAAATTCTTTGCCTTCAGGAATGTCATTGAGAAGCATCTTCCTAAAGGACAGGCTATTCCGGACGTCCCGGCAAAGAAACCTGCCGTTAAGATCGCCGATATTCCACTGGACGGTTTTGCCAATATTTTCAGTCAGCTCCCTAAACCGCAGCAATCAGCAAAACCACTGTCTTTTGAGGATCTGGGACAGGCGTATGGTTTCGTACTCTACCGGACAACGCTTAGCAAAGGCGGATTGCTGAAAATCAGGGAGCTGAGAGATTATGCCCTGGTCTATGTTAACGGAAAGTACATCACCACTCTGGACCGGCGGCTGAAACAGGACTTAGTAGCGTTATCCGGCATCCCTTCAGGAGCCACCCTGGACCTTTGGGTAGAAAACAACGGCCGCATCAATTACGGTCCATACCTCGCAGATAACCGTCATGGCATCACAGAATCCGTTTCCGTTGACGGACAGGAGATTTCAGGATGGAAAATGTACCGCTTCCCGTTTAGTACTGTAAACAACTTCTCTTTCAGCCGGACAGCTGAGCAAAAAGACGGGCAGCCTGGCCTGTATAAAGGAACTTTTACCCTAAATCAGCCTGCAGATATGTACCTGGATATGCGGGATTTCGGAAAAGGATTTGTATTCCTGAACGGACATAACCTTGGAAAATACTGGCAAATAGGTCCGCAGCAGACGATCTATGTGCCGGCTTCCTGGCTTAGGAAAGGTAAGAACGAGGTCATTGTTTTCGATGAACTGAAAAGCGGACACACCCGTCTTTCTACCGTCGACCATGCCATCCTGGATCAGAACAATACACCGGAAAGTAAATGAAAAAGTGGATCTTCCTGAGCGGACTGATGGCAGGTATCCTTCCCTGTGCCGCACAAAATGCTCCCCAGCCTTACGGAGCCCTTCCTACCCAAGCTCAGCTGGACTGGCATGAAATGGAAATGTACTGCATCATACACTATGGCGTAGACACGTACACTGACCGTGAATGGGGCTACGGAGATGAAGACCCCGCACTCATCAATCCTGCACGGTTTGATGCACGCCAGATCGTGGCAGCAGCTAAAGCCGGCGGGTTCAAAGGTGTGATAGTCGTGGCCAAACATCATGACGGGCTCTGCCTGTGGCCTACGGAAACTACTGCACACAGCATCCGTAAAAGTCCGTGGAAAAACGGAAAGGGCGATATGGTACAGGAATACCGGGAAGCCTGTGAGCAGCTGGATATGAAACTGGGCATCTACTGCTCTCCCTGGGACCGCAACAGCCCTTATTACGGCACACCGGAGTATGTTGAAATATACCGCAGGCAGCTGAAAGAACTGTATAGTAGCTACGGTAAAATCTTTATCTCCTGGCATGACGGTGCTAACGGAGGAGACGGATATTACGGCGGCAGCCGGGAGACCCGGAAAATAGACCGTTCATCCTACTACGGCTGGGAAACCACCTGGGCAATGATCCGGAGCATGCAGCCGGGAGCGGCGATTTTTGGCGATGTGGGTCCGGATGTCCGCTGGGTAGGCAACGAAGAAGGCCATGCCGGCGAAACCTGCTGGGCTACCTACGAACCCCAGGCTCCGGAACAAGGAAGGCAGCCTTCCAACGGCTTCACCCGATATGAACTGGGTACCGAAGGCACCCGGAACGGAAAATACTGGATGCCGGCGGAGTGCGATGTCTCCCTCCGTCCGGGATGGTTTTACCACGCCCGTGAAAACAGCCGCGTCAAAACACCCGATGAACTGCTGGATCTTTATTACAAAAGTGTAGGCCGCGGAGCCAACCTGGATCTTGGACTCTCCCCAAACCCTGATGGACAGCTGAATCCGGAAGATGTGGCATCGCTTCAGCAGTTCGGATATCTCCTCCGTAAGACTTTTTCCAAAAACCTTGCAGCGGGTGCTTCCCTGTCCGCCAGTAATACCCGCGGAAATAATCTTTCCCAATACGGGCCGCAGCACCTGCTGGATGATGACCGCTATTCTTACTGGGCAACCGATGACAACGAAACCACACCGGAACTTACAGTATCACTCCCCGCCGAAACAACTTTCAATGTCATTCGGCTGCGGGAAAATATCAAGCTAGGCCAGCGCATTGAAGCTTTTACAATTGAAGCTTTTTCCGGAGGAATATGGAAAAAGATCGCTGCTGCTACAAGCATCGGTCCCAACCGCCTGATACGGCTTCAAAATCCGGTTACAGCCTCCAGGATCAGGCTTATAATTACCATTTCTCCCGTAGCTATTGCGCTGAGTGATTTCGGATTGTATTATGAACCTGAATTGCTCAGAAAACCAGTTATTACAAGGAATCAGAACGGGCAAATCAGTATCGAATCTTCACAAAATGGTTCAAAAATCTATTATACGCTGGATGGCAGTACACCTACCCGCTCCTCTTCAAGGTACCGCAAACCACTCCGGTTACCTGATGGCGGATTGGTAAAGGCTATGGCCTTTCTCGAAGACCAGCAGAGCCAGGTGGCTGTCCTACAGTCAGGACCCGTAAAAACAGGATGGAAACCCGTACAGCCGAAACCTTCGGGCAAGACAAATCCTGCTGAATATGCTATCGATGACCGTCCCGAAACATTTTATCAGGCTTCATCCATGCCTTCTGAAATAGTGATTGACATGGGCCGGAAGCAGAACGTAAAGGCCGTTACCTATCTGCCACGACAGGACGGAGACCTATCCGGGACCGTTACTCATTACAGTATAGAAACAAGTGAGGATGGCATACGGTGGCAAAGGGCAGCAGACGGAGAGTTTTCAAACATTAAAGCGAACCCGGCTGAACAGGTCATGATCTTGAAAAAACCGGCTTTGGTACGCTTCATCCGTTTCAAGGCTTCTGAAATTCTGTCCGGAAAAGGGATGACTGCCGCAGAAATCGGTATACAGATGAAGTGATTGAAAAATTAAGATACCTCATTAAAATATAAAAACTGCCTTAATTACTAAGGCAGTCCCATGTATTTTTTCATCTTAATAATATTAATCCTGGATCTGGAAAGTCTGGTTGCCCCAGCATCCTCCGATCGTAGCTTTTACATTATAGCTTTTGAGTGCTTTCCAGTGTTTGTAAATCGTAAAGGAAGCCCTGTTACCGTTATGAATATAATCTGGTCCGAAGTTAAGCGGATTTCCGCTCCAGCTCTGGGTATATCCGCATCTTTGGGTTAAAGTGTAAGATACATAAGGGATAGTTGGATACTGGCTGTAGTCATTCCACCATATCAGCCATTTTTTCTGGGCCCTGGCCTCTGCTTTCACTTCAAAATAAATGCCCGCATGCTGATAAGCCAGCATCTTCCTGGTCCTTTTCCTGCTGCTGCAATAGGTATTCGTGGTGATGTTTTTATACAATGCCCAACGGTCTTTACATAAAACAAGATGGAATAGGTAGCCGATCATCTCCTCCTTGGTACTGAACGGCTTAACGGCACTGTTCGCAGGATCATTGAGAAGGATATGTACGGCATTGGCATTACCGGCATCCACGGCATAGGCTTTTTCCGCAGGCACATCCACACGCACAATATAATCGCCCATTTGTACCAGTTTATCACGGTTCAGGATAAGAGGCAACAGTTCAAAATCTTCGTAGATGGTGTCGTTTATCGCCGGGTCCTGATCGATATCCACGGTATCGGCAGACTTAAATCTGGCATCGAATTCATCGAGGGAACTCCTGAGTGAGGAATAATCGGTATTGGCTATTTTATCGTTCCTGAAATCTGCATCCGATAAAAAGTTATCGTATTCGTCCAAACTCGCGAACTTCAGCATCTTATTGGGGTCAGGTGCTGCTTTCATGGATGATTTGGCCGTATTCTGTGGATTTTCTTTAGCAGGATCTTCGAGGTTCTGCTGACAGCTGTATAGGAACAGCCCTGTCATCAATGCAAAAACTGCATTCATTAATGATGTTTTTTTCATGATAATTAGTTTGTTTATGGTTGATGTATTGTGAAAAAATACATGTATTTAAATGTACACATTATAATAACATCACAACAGGGAGAATTCACATTATAGAAAAATTCATTTAACTCTGTCAAACCGATTGAATAACACAATAAAAGTCAAGACATTACAATCTAAAACCATTCAAATTCAACGTAAATAACTATGGTCAATGACTACTATCGCATCTTACGGAAAAATATTTAACTCATGAAAATTAATCCCGCAGGTCTTGGGATTTTATTTATTTTTATGCCTGCAAATAAGAACAGATAAAAAACTGTACATGAAAAAATTCAAACTGTCGGCAATGTTCAGGCAGATCCGCTGGAAAGAGCTGCTCGCTTTCCTTGTTTTACTGCTTGCCTTTGTCTTCTTCAGAAGTGAACGGCATGAGCTTGCTTCTATTGGGCCGCAGCTTAAAAGTTCCAAAACGGAATGGATACTCGCAGGGATCGTCCTGTCCGTGATCTATATTATTCTACAGGGCCTTATGTATGTTACCAGCTTCCGGAGTGCCGGCCTTGCCCTGAAACTGCCTGAAGCAGTCAGCTTATTCCTGAAGCGCAATTTTCTGAGTGTTTTCCTGCCGGCCGGAGGCGTAAGTTCTCTGGCTTATCTGCCGAGAAACATCAGGACCAAAGGTTACAATACGGCTTCTATTCACCAGGCCAGTGCCGTGTATGGTTTTGTAGGGCTGCTTACCGTTCTGGTTGTTGGCCTGCCGCTGATGGTGTATGCGCTTTTCATCAATAAAAACTTCAGCAGCAGCTGGTCCGGAATTGCGGTGCTTGGTATTTTGGTATTCGCACTGTACGGTATTTTTATCTCATTCCGGAAAAAGAACGCATTGTACCGTTTTACGGAGAGAAAATTTCCCCGGCTGATCCGTTCATCTGAAGAAATCTTCAACAGTGAAATAGACCGGAAAAGTTTCATGATTACCGTATTGATCTCTGTAGGAATAGAATTTTGCGGGGTATTCCACCTGATGATCGCCATGTACGCCTTAAGTACACCGGCATCTTTTTCAGCCGCTGCCATTTCTTATGTGGTGTCCGTTGTACTGATGATTATTTCGCCTTTCCTTAGGGGATTGGGAGCTGTGGAATTTTCTCTGACCTACATTCTGGTTAGCTTCGGATACGAGCATGCAGACGGACTCGGAATTACTCTTTTGTACCGGTTGTTTGAATTCTGGCTTCCCCTGCTGGCCGGTATTGCTGCCTACCTCTGGAGCGGAAGGAAGCTTCTTGCCCGCATGATTCCGGTGGTCATGATTTTTTTTCTCGGCATCATCAATATTCTTTCTGTAATCACACCTGCCCTGGCAGACCGTCTTCACATTATCAAGGGTTACCTGGCTCTGGATGTCATCCACCTTTCCAAGACACTGACGCTGATTGCCGGTGTGCTGCTTCTGGTTACCTCAGCCCATCTGTTTAAAGGTACCCGGAGAGCCTGGTATTTCGCAGTAGCTTTTACGGTGATGTCTATAGTGTTCAACCTGGCAAAAGCCCTGGATTATGAGGAAGCCCTTTTTGCCCTGGCTACCCTGGGACTGCTGATCTACAGCCGAAAAGAATATATCCTCAGGACGAAAAGGATTTCGCTTCAGCGCGGGTTCGGCTGGTTTACGGGAATCTTCGTCGCTATTTTTATTTTTAATTACCTCAGCTTCTATTTTATCAGCAAATCCCATTTCGGAATAGATTTCACCAAAGAGGAAGCTTTTTATTATACCCTCCATACTTTCCTTTTGTTCAGCGATTCCGGACTGGTGGCCCGTACAGGTTTTGCAAGGGACTTCCAGAACCTGAACTTTATCCTGGGTGCCATTTCCTGGCTGATCCTTATTTTTTCCCTGTACAGGAGCAATATACACAAAGGGACGGATGACAATACGGAAAAATATGAGGATGCCGAAGACCTTGTGGAAGAATATGGGGCCTCATCCCTGGATTATTTCAAACTGGCGCAGGATAAGCAGCTGTTCTTTTCCGAAGAGGCAGAAGGATTCGTATCATTCCGGACCGCCAACGGCTTTGCCGTTGTTCTGGAAGAGCCGGTATGTGCCGCAGAAGATAAAGTGACCGTGATTGAAGAATTTGAAAATTACTGCCGGAAGAACAGCCTTAAAACCTGCTATTACCGGGTAGGTGAAGATGGACTCTCCTATTTTCCGTCTTCAGGGAAACAAAAGCTCTTTATCGGCCAGGATGCATTGCTGGATGCTGAAAATTTCAGCCTTTCCGGAAAAGAAAGGAAATCGATCAGGAATGGCGTCAACGGGCTCGAAAAAGCCGGATATACCACAGAAATCAGGTTTGCGCCCCAGGATGATGCCACGATAGACCAGATTCAGGCGGTTTCGGATGAATGGCTGACAGAATCTGACAAGAAGGAAATCGTGTTTGCAGAAGGGATGTTTGACCGTGAAGTGGTCAGAAACCAGGACCTGATCCTTATTCTTGATCCTGAAGGCCGCTGTGTCGCTTTCCTGAATATCATCCCGCACTGTGCGCCGGATGAATGCAGCTATGACATGATCCGTAAGAAGGAGGATACCCCCAACGGAAGCGTTGATGCCTTAATCATCAAGCTCGTTGAGTATGCCCGCGCCAAAGACCTTAAATTTATCAATATGGGAATGACGCCGATGGCCGGAGCCCGCCATCCTGATAATACGGCTGAACAGCTTTTAAAGATTGCCTATGAAAGACTCGGAAGCTTTAAGCATTACCAGAGCCTGAGGAACTTTAAGGAAAAATATGCTGACCTCTGGGAAAATAAATACCTGGTGTATAATAATGACCTGGACCTGCTGCTGCTCCCGGCTGCCTTAAATAAAGTAATGAAACCATGAGCGAAGCATTAAGATTGTCAAGGCTGGGTACTTTTCTTTTTTTAATCTTTATTCTTTCCGGTTGCGGAAAGGGAACGGATTTTAAGGTAACGGAATGGAATGACGACTATGATACCCGTCCCATCATTTTTTACCTGAGCGGCGATGCGGGGTTCAATACCTTTTCCAAAAATCTGGGGAGGGATCTTCACCGTTTCGGCTACGATGTTTTTGCCCTGGATACCAAAGCGTATTTCTGGAGCAAGAAAACACCCGTACAAACCTCTTCAGATGTTGAAAAGTATATTAACAAACAGCTGAGGGGCCGTAAAAATAAAGAGGTCATCATTATTGGGTTTTCCTTCGGTGCAGATATTACCGCATTTGTATACAACCGCTTTACCCCGGACCTGAAAAATAAAATTGACAAGGTATTCATTATCGGGCCTTCCAAAAGCAACGATTTTAAAATCCACCTTACGGAATATTTCGGCGAAGAATTCAAGGGAAGCTTTGAAGTGATCCCGGAAATCAACAAAATGAGGGGTGTACCACTGACGCTGGTGCTGAGCGATTTTGAATTTGCCCATTTTCCGTACCGGGAAATTACGCTCAGTCCAAGGACCTATCAAATGGTACATATCAAAGCAGACCATCATTACGGCGGAAATACGGAAATGCTGGCCGGCTTTATCCATCAGCATATTCCGAAGTAGATTATAAAATGAAATATCTTACAATATAAAAGGTTTCGGCTGCCTCCGGCAGCCGAAACCTTTTTTAGAACACTACTGAGCTTCCGGGATTTCTATCTCAGACAGCATATTCTTATAATCTCTGAGCTGCCTGTTGATAACGTTGATCTCAGTCCAGAAAAAGCCGGTATTGGCAAACATGTCTTCATAATAGGCAATCCCTTCAAACAGATTGTCTCTGAATGTTTTCCATTTTTTCTGCTGAACGCTGCTTATACCATGAGTGCAGGCTGAAACCTCCTTCAGATGCCGGACATACATTTTAAGTTCATTGATAAACATATTGGGGCGATTGCGTACGGAAAGTACGTCACCGTTACCATAGATATGGCGTACCATCTCCGACAGGGAAACTTCTTTATCAAAATAAGCCAGATTAGGGCCAGGGCATACCACTACACCCTGCGGTTCGCCTTTGATTTCCATATCCTGTTCAAGATAAGCGGCATTAACCAATCCCACACACAGGCAAGCTTTCTCGGTGATGGTGTTCTTTTTCTGCTTAAACTGTTCGGGGCTGAGATGAGGTTTCTCTGCATCCAGCTCTGCAAGCCTCATATCCTGGTATTTTTTTGATGCCGTGCAGGTTCCTTCGGGAGAGAATTCCTTGCTGAGGGCCAGCAGTTTTTTCGGGCATGAGCTTCCATACCGGCCTGCTGCACCTCTACGAGTTCTGATGATCTCATTGGAGGTCCCTTTAACGGTATTAAAAAGGACGCCTAATGGCGAAAGGTTGCTGACGTAAAAGTCATTTTCTCCGGACTTTCTAAGCAGTTCCCTGGTTTCACGGTCCACGGAAGTGGCTTCCGGAACCAGCAGGAAGGGTGATCCCCATCCTACGCTGTCTACATGGAACTTTTCAAGCAGGAAGGCGTGTTCTTCGGAAGTTCCTACCCCACCCTGTACCGTAATCTTCATTTCCGGGGGACCGGACAACGCAGGTTTGCCCTTCTGCTCCAAAGCTGCACACATCAGGGAATAGGCGGAACGGATCAGCTCCTGTTTTTTCTGCATGAATTCCTCCATAATGGGTCCCAGCAATAAACCATCGGTCGCAAAAGCATGGCCGCCACAATTGAGTCCGGATTCAATTCTGTATTCCGATACCCAAAGGCCTTTTTTGGCCAGGAAATTCCCCTGGATCATGGCAGACCTGAAATCGCTCACTTTCAGGATAATTTTCTTTTTGATCCGGCCCTGGTCATCCGGAAAGAAATCATCAAATGTTTCTATGTAGCTGTACAGCCTTGGGTTCATCCCCGCAGAAAGTACAACAGAGGCGGATAACCTGCTGTTGGCAAAGCCGCGCAGCGAGGCATGGGCATCATTGTACATGACAGGCAGCTGTTCATGGCCCCTGTAATTGTCCTTGTCCACTTTGGTCATGATATTCACATCGATACTGCCCGGACTCAGGTAAGTTTCAATACTGCGTCTGATGGAAGCAGTGAAATCACCGCTTTGCCCCAGAAAGCTTTGCAGGCTTTTCCTGAGCTCTGAGGTGTTAGGAAGCATTTCTGTAAATTTGTTGAGCACTGCTCTGTTTTTGACCAGGTCTTCTTTAAAGGTACTGAACTTTTCCGTGACGATATCATCTACCATATTCAGGTAATCCGTGATCCTCCTGGCCCGGTAATCGTCTGTTTTCACAGGAATTTCAGCATACTTCAGATTGAATTTTCTGCTGTAAAAATTTTTCATTTTTTCTATAATCTCATCATCGATTATAGAAATGACGGAAGATATTCCGTACTGTGCCACACGGATAGGACTGTCTATCGTGTATGCCAATCCCATGACGGGAATATGGAAATTGTGCAAAGGTTTGTTGATCATTTTTATATTGAATAAAATAATTGTCCTTACCAATTCCCATCAACTATTCACTGCTGCAAAAGTATCGGTTTCCTATGAATTATGCACTAAATAGCATGCGAATTATTCTTAAACCTGCATGAAATCATTATCCCATTTTAAATACTATAAAAATTGTAAAACAAAAAGTCCCCTGAAATCCATTTCAGACCGTAATCTGACAGATTAATGAATAAAAAAATGAAAAAATCTTGTTTGTCAGATACCACATTTTGATGTTGAGCTATAAAAGGCATAAAATATGCTATAAATCTCATATATAACTTTAAATTTTACAGTCATGAGAAGTATTTTATGGTTAGTTGCAGTGATCTGCATCGTCGTTTGGCTTTTAGGAATTTTAGGAATTGTACCGGGTATGGATACAGGATATCTTGTTCACATATTATTGGTCATCGCAATTATTGTAGTCCTTTATAACCTGATTTCAGGCAGAAGGCCGCTTGATTAGCAAACTGCAACTTTTTACAACACCACACCAGTCATTGTATTAATATGTCAATGATTTAAGCAAGAACAATTCATAGTGTTACTCTACTTTAAGTAACACTATGATTTATTTAGAACCTATAATTTCTTTCTACTGCAATGCAACAGCTCAGCCTTTTCAATTCTGACGAATTTTACCGTTTTCCTGACCAACTGCTGGATTATACAGAACATTTTCTATCCAAAGAGGAAGCGGACGGGCTTATCAGGTTACTCATTGATACGGTTCCATGGGAGCAGACTTTGCAGAAAATCAGGGATAAAACTGTGATCACTCCCCGCCTGACCGCCTGGTACGGAGATCCTGAAACCTCTTATCAGATCGGGAAAAAGGCAGTGACCGCCCATCCATGGCTTCCGGAACTCTTGGCCCTGAAAAAACGGATTGAAAACGAAACAGAATTCCGGTTCAATTCTGTACTGCTGAATTTATACCGTGACGGAAATGATTCCGTTGCCTGGCACCGCGATAAGACCCATGCAGCGGAGACTTTGTCCTCTATTGCTTCACTGAGCTTAGGACAGGTAAGAAATTTCGATTTCAGGAAACTGGAGGACCACAGTCAGAAACACTCCATTTCTCTGGCCCATGGATCTCTATTGATTATGAAAGGGAATTTACAGACGGAATGGGAGCATCGCATCGCCAAATCTTCCGAGCTCATGCGTCCCCGCATCAACCTTACCTTCCGTATGATCAGGGAATTATGATTTGTTCATCAGTTCTTCAAGTTCATCAATGAATGCAACCTGCGCAGGATTGATTTTAATCCGGGCCTCTTCCGGAGAAAACCACTCCCATCTGTCAACCTCAGGAATTTCCATCATTTTTCCGGACCTTGGCGGCCACTGGATCTGGATAGTGTTGCTCGACAGTTTGGAGGCTTCCAAATTTCCTTCCACAGCCCAACAATAAACCTTTTTCCCACCTTTTTGCGTTACAGCAGCCAACGGAATATAATTTCCGGTAATCTCCTGGCCGGTCTCTTCTGAAAATTCAGTACGCGCACGTTCCAACGGATCTTCATCCTCCATTATTTCCCCTTTGGGAACTGACCATGCTCCGGCATCCTTATTTTTCCAGAAAGGCCCGCCGGGATGCACCAGGAGGACAGACAGCTGACCTCCGTTTTTTCTGAACAATAAAATACCTGCACTTTTTTTAGCCATAGATCGTATTTTTAAGGCATTGATAACCGGGTTCTGTTTCCGGGATTTCTCCATCCTGTATGAGGAAGCCGCGCCGTCCGTAACAAAGATAAATATTATATTGTGACCCTGCTCATAATCTGCTTTGTCTATTTCCTGTATTTTTAGGGAAACAAACGATATGAAGCCTAAAAAGATAGCCGGTGTTCCACCACAAAAAACGGGAGGCTTCCACGATACGGAAAGCCTGAAAAAGTTCGACAGTCCGGAAAAAGCTGCTGAAAACTTCCATCTGCTGAAAGAGCGGCTCTTTTCCGTTAATGAATGGAAAAGTTACTGCGGCAAAGGTTCGGCAGACTTTCAGCTCTATGATTCCGCCGGCCATCCGGTACAGCGCATTCCTAGAATAAGTGATTTCATCAGGATCAATATTCCCGGCCCCGGAGACCAGGCGGGAAAAGGTTTTGACTGGGTAGAGATCATCCAGATCACCCACCAGAATACTGATCAGAAAGAAAGCATCTTAATCACTTCCAGCCCCTGCAGCAACCCGGAAGAAAATAAAAACTCTTATATCGCCCACTTCTATTCTGAAAAAGCGACTTCCAATTTTCGCATCTCCCATTCAGGGTCTATCCTTAAAGCAGGAATCCATGGCCGTAATGAATCCCCGAATTTCAAGGCAAAGCTGACAGACAAAATCCGTAACCTGATGGTAGCCCTGGTCGGCATCTTCGGATTCTCAAAAATTCAGTGGAAATGCCTGACCGACGGACTGCTGGATTTCGACAGCCATTGATGTCTGCTTCTCCGATTAGTTATAATACCCTAAAAATCAATTGATTTGGATTTAAAAATCTTCGGATGCAAAAATATTTTTGTAATACAATAAATAATCCTATATTTGCACCACTGAAAACGACGGTATCACCGGAGTTTAGGGAGAGTTGGCAGAGTGGTCGATTGCGGCAGTCTTGAAAACTGTTGACTGTAACAGGTCCGGGGGTTCGAATCCCTCACTCTCCGCCAGTTGGGAAACCAAAATAAGTTAAAACGCTGTAAACATTGATGTTTACAGCGTTTTTTGTTTTAACGCAGGTATCAAAAAAAATCAAAATAGGTCACGATTTTTATGACTTATTTTATGTCCTATTTGTAGTTGCCTGTGGCTCAGGAACTGGTTTTAAAATATGAGAACCATCTGCAATGCGTCAATTCAGATGTGCTGTTTCCTGTTTTGAGTAATCAGAAAATGAATTCATATCTGAAAGAAATTGCGAGCTGTCGGCGGGATCAACAAAGATTTGACATTCCATATCACAAGGCATACATTTGCCACTACCGTTACTTATCTAATGGGGTTCCAATTGAAAGTGTGAGTAAAATGCTGGGTCATATGAATATAAAAACGACACAGCATTATGCGAAGATTCTGGATAAGAAAGTGAGTGATAATATGGCGGTTTTAAAGAAAGCTTTAAATAATAAATTTGGAATATCAGATTAGTTGAATTAGCCAATACAAAATCACTTAAGTTCTTCAATTGAATATAATTATCATATTAAGTATTGGCTAAAATTCTAAATAATAATAAATTAATTATAACAATTCTCTCAAATCATTATTCTCAATAGCAATAATTACTTCTTTACTTTTATATTTTGTTCTGGATTCAATATCATCCAAGTAGTTTTCACCCAGATTATGTTTCAGATATGCTATTTCTTCTAAAAAGTAACGAACTGACTTCTTATCATCAGATAATTCCTGAGCGCCAATACGTCTAACACTTTTTGTTGAAAGAGTATGATAATAACGTAGGTCTTTAATCAGCATTTGTATAAAATGAAGATTTTCAAAGTTTAAGTCTTTTAAAATTCTTAGTGATTTTTTGAGATTCGCTTCTGCTTTTTGTTCCAAAGAGATTTCACTTCTACCCATTTTATATTTAGGTTTAAATTCTTTTACTTCATCGTACAAACCCCAAAATACAGACGAAAGTTTTAAAGTCGGTTCGTCGATTGAACACGCTATTTTTACTAAAAGTTCTTCAAAATCAATCTCTCTGACTGTTCTGTTTTCTTCTTTTCCAATAGTCTGAGCAAACAAACTTAGACCTTTACGTCTTAGTACATTTAATTCGTATTCCGGATGTTTTTTAGCGGTTTTAACACGAGGGGGAAGCTGACTAATTTTATCTATGATCTCAGGATGTTTCTTCTGTAAGTCCGCATAAAGGTTTCTTATCTTGGTAATTGTATTTACTTCTCCTTCCTCTTGGGGATTGCTATTAATTTTTGAACCTAATGCAGCTGGTGTAGGCTCTTCGTCCTCATCAAAAATCTTTGCATCTTCTCCTAGAGCATTATGAATTAAAAACATTTTTTGCTGGGCAATTTCTCTTGATTTTACAATATCAGCTCCTTTTAATGAAGGAAAAAAATTAAGAATGAATAATTCATCATAAACTTTGGAACCAATACGATTGATACGTCCTACACGTTGAATAACTCTAGTAGGATTCCATGGAATGTCATAATTGATAATAACACCAGCTCGGTTTAAATTGAATCCTTCAGATAACTTATCGGAGGTTAGCAATATTCTAAAGTGATTTGTTTTTAAACCTTTGTTATATTGTGCATTAAAATCACTATTCAAGTGTTTTGCCAAATCTTTTGAAACCTTTCCATTACAAACTAACACCTCATTTTTGAATTCATTTTTAAACCTTTTCTCAAGGTGAAGAATGGTATCTACATATTCTGAAAACAGAATAATTTTTCTTTCCGGCTCTTTATTTAAAAGAATTTTAATTTTTTTTATAATTTCTTCCTGTTTAGGATCTTTATCAACTAATTTTAAATCTTTCAAACGTGTCTGAATTTGTATAAACAGCTGTATATCCGAATCAATATCATCTAAAAACTCCTGCTTTCTTTGAAAATTGCTAACATCATAAACTTCATTATTCTTAGGTGTTTTACGTTTTAAATCGCCTGCAGCATATTTTTCAAGATTGGCTTCAATATCTTCGATTTCATAATCTTTAATTCTGTCAATAAAAGAACGGTCTAAAATAAATTTTCCTGTTTTATCAATAAAATCTTTCACCAATAAATGTACTTGCAAAAATCGATCTATAGATTTTTCAAAGGAACCAAAAGATGATTCAAAACGTTTTACCAGAATACGACGCATAAAATCATATAGGTTTTTCTGTTGATTATATTGTCGATTTCCAAATTCGTCAAGTTTATCACTCAATATCTTTTCATAGCTAAATGGCTGATAAATAGCTCCCGTAAATGCCCCGTTTTCTGCAAAGTATTTACTAATTATATTATCGTAAAACTCGTCCTGCTCTGCATCCAGATAATAAAATACTTCTTCCGGATCTTTTACAACAGATAAATTACCAACCTCTTTGGAGTATACATAATCTTGCTTTAAATCCAAACGATTTCTTCGTATTACCACAGGGCTTATAATACGTTTGATATCATTTGAAAGACGTTGTGTTTCAACCTTTACTTTTTTAATATCGATTGGTAATTTATCATCGATTAATTGCACGTATAATCTTTCTGCTGCTTCTCTTTTCAAATCGTCGGCAGAGTTCCAATTCTTAAAAATAGTAGATAATTGTTTATATTCATAGTTAAGACGACTGAATTTTCCTGCCAAGTTATCCTCTAATGATATGGTAGATTTCCCTGGGACAATAAATAGCTTTAAAAGAGAGAAAATATCAGCCGGAGAATTATTAAAAGGTGTAGCCGATAAAAGAATTACTTTTTTATTGCGACAAATCATTGATAACGCTTCGTAATCGGAAGTGTCCTGATTACGAAAATAATGTGCTTCATCTACTATAACTACCTCAAAGTCCCTTCCTTCAATATTATCTGCAATACGATCGATAATTCCACGGCTGTAAACCTGCCAGTTATGTAATCCAAATTTTTCTAAATATTCCCACCAACCACTATCTTTTTTTTCAGCATCACCCATTAGACCAGGAGGACAGATAATAATGCCCCTTTTGTTCATCTGCCGAGCAATCATGGAAGCTATGACCGATTTACCCAACCCTACCACATCAGCAATAATACAGCCGTTGTGCTCTTTAATCATTTGGATGGCTTGGTTAACCGCGTCTGATTGGTAACTGAATTTTTTAAGTTCTATCTTATCCAGTAGAGCATCCAAATCTACTTCTTCGTTCTCTTGATTTTGTAGATCCAAATAGGTTTTTATTACCAAACAATAAGCTTCAAAAGGCGTTATAGTTGCAACTTGTGTTTTATTTTTGATAAAGTCAATTAATATAGCTCGATTTTCTAAATGGTCAGTAATAGAAATTGCTCGATCCCATAATTCATTAAAGTATTGGACAGCGTCAGCATAACCATAGTCTTTAATCTCTACATTAAATTCTTCCTGATTATGTAAACCAGAACGTGTGAGATTACTACTGCCGGTGATAAATTGTCCTGGCATACCTTGCTTCTCTGCTTGATCTTCATTGAGATGAAAAAGGTATAACTTTGCGTGATTAGGGTTTTCAGTCTTGCGTATTTCTAACCTACCTTCTTCAATCATTTGCACAAAGAATCCCACACCTGATTGTAAAATTCTTCCGTGTCCATCTCTTCGTTATTTAGTGCAAATCCAAGAGAGACAAGATATTTCTGAAATTCTTCATCCATTGAAGTCTCTTCCTGTTTCTCAGCATATTCAATGATATTCCCAAGGTAATTACAAACTTGCAACCCTACTAATAATTTTAACTTTTGATGTGGATTTTTTTGAAGGTTTAAATAAATATCCGACCAGCCTGAAAAATAGAAATAACCTACTAAGAATTTCAACTCATCACTAATAGAAATCAAAGTATTCAACCTACTCTTTAGAGTCTTTTGCTGTTTATTATTGGTAATAAAATTATTTGCCATTATGTTTATTTTATAAAATTTCATCCCATTTGGATGAACCTCAAATTCAATAATAATTTAGTTGATTAAATTACACCCCTGGTATAATTGCTAAAGTTATTTAAATTTACTCATTAAGTTATCCGTCAATTTTATATTATTTAGATTATGAAAAAAACAATCCTAAAATTTTATCTTGTTATTTTTTCTCACTACTAATAAATTAATTATACGAAAATACTAAATTGATTAATCTTATCCTATTTCGCTTTGACGTTTTACAAAACTACTTACCGTTAGGCGATGCACTCCTAAAATTCTACCAATAGCAGAATAAGATACTTTCCTATCCAATAATTCTTGTATCTTCTTTTCTTGACCCGTTAATTTTGTTTTGGAGGATTTACTACCGACCGGACGACCAAGAATAACACCTTCAGCACGTTTCCTGGCCAGCGCTTCTTTAGTACGTTGTGAAATTAAGTTTCTTTCGATTTCCGCGGATAATCCAAAGGCAAACGCCAAAACTTTGGAATTGATATCACTTCCTAACCGATAATTATCTTTTATAGTCCATACCTGAATGTCACGATTCATACATTCATTGAGTACACCCATAATCATTAAAAGGTTTCTGCCCAAACGGGAAAGTTCCGAACAAATAAGTATGTCGCCAGTTTCCATTTTTTTCAAAATTTTACCCAATTCTCGCTCCTCTACCTTTTTTGTTCCGGAAACGGTTTCATCTATCCATATATCGACAAGCAATGAATTGGATTGACAAAACTGGTTGATTTCAAATCTTTGATTTTCTACATTTTGATGGTCTGTGCTGATTCTGATGTATCCGTAAGTCATTTTTATATTAATTTATACAATTATTATGAACAATAAATGTATAAAAGAAGTTTTAATAACCATTTTTTAATGAAATTAACTCTATAAAATATGGTGGTTTAAATTCTGCAGACGATGGATATTTTGATATTGTGATTGGCAATCCGCCGTATGTAGACTCTGAAACGATGATAAGATCGGGACAAGAAGTTTTTCGTAAATATTTAAAAGAAAACTACAGTTATGCTGAGGGAAATTGGGATTTGTTTATTGTTTTCATTGAGTTGGCAAAGAAACTTACTAAAATAAACAGTATATTCTCTTACATTATTCCTAATAAATTAATTTCCGCCAAATATGGAACTAAGGCGAGAAGCGATTTAAAAAGAAATGATATTATAGAAATTAGAGATTATTCTCGTTTAAACGTATTCACTTCGGCAGATGTTTATCCGGTTACATTCGTCATCAAAAAAAGTAATAATCCGTCTGACATCTCTCCTAAGTTTACTATAATGAATGATATTAAAAGTCCTCAGTTTAGTAATAATATAGGAGATGTAACATTAATTACTGATAACAGTTGGGATATTTGTTTTTATAATACAGATGTCTTTAATCTATTAATGAAATTAAGGACTAATAACAATGTTTTAAAAAATTTAGGTAGTAAGGTATTAGGTGCGGCAACCGTGAATGAAGCCTATTTAATAAAAGATAAATTGAAAGATAGTTCATATCTTCCAACGTCATTTAAGCTTATCAATACGGGTACTATTGATTCATTTATATCACTTTGGGGAATAAAAAAGACACAATATATAAAGGGGCAATACAATACTCCTGTTATAAACAAAGAAGAAGTAAAACTTATTAATGAAACAAGATTTACACAATCATCAAATCCTAAAATAATCATTGCGGGAATGTCATCTACCATAGAGGCTTTCCTCGATGTTAAAGGAGAATATTTAGCGGGAAAATCAACATCAATAATTACGGATACAATAGAAAATTTAAAAGTATATTTAGCAATATTGAACTCCAAAGTAGTCCATTTTTATGTTAATCAAATATATAACTCTTTAAAAATGGCAGGAGGTTATTTGAATATTACGCCTGAAATCATTAAAAACATACCCATTCCTCTTGAATACAAAAATTCAAAACTTATTGATATTGTTAATCTAATAATAAGTAATGATAGTCCGTCATATTATATTGAAGAACTGAATAAAGTGACATTTAAGTTATATAATCTCACTTATGAAGAAGTAAAAATCATAGACGTTGATTTTTCATTATCTAAACAAGAATATAATGAATTTGAAATTTAAGTATTTTCTATAATAGATATTTCCTCACTGGTTAGTTCATACAATTTGTAAACTAATTTATCAATTTTATTTTCTATTTCTGTGGTATCAGATTTTGGATTTTGTTTTTTGGAACTAAGAATTTTTTCTACCAATGATATAATAGGTTGTTGTTTTTCTTTACTTATTGTTGGAATTGGAATTTGCTCTAATTGATATGCATAAATATCTTTATTAAGAAAAGATTTCAAGAAAAGATAATTAATCGTGTTAGAGTTAAGGATTCCTAATATAAATTTTATCAAGAAGTCTTCGTTTCTTATAATTCCAATCCTCAATGTATTCGTACACAGATAATTATTATCATCAAAACAACAAACAAGTCTTTGTTTCAAAGACAGATTCCGTATTCTTTGAATTAATATTTTATTTGATTTATAAATTGAAATATCTTTATAAACAGATTTATTTGTACAATCAAACTCAATAAACCTATTTTTAAATTCTATTGTATATCTTGAAATATCTTTCCCTACTAATAATTTTTGTGCGTTCTGTGTGTTTTCATCACAAATTAAATCAGAATTTGAACCGATTTCAATTCCTCTGGGAAGTTCCATTATTGAAGATAGTAAAGTTTTATCCCTATAAATCTTTTCAATAATTTTAAAATCTTTTTCTGTACAATTAAGTTTAAATTCAAACTGATTTTGCTTTATATTATATTTTTGTTGTTTAATCAAGTCATAATTTCTATTTATAAAATCGTTTTTACAACGACTTATTCTAATAGTATTATTCTCCAAAAAAATCCCTTTTGTTAAAGTAGTTATAGCAACATCGACTTGGGCTGTCTCAAATATTGATTCATCTAAATTAACAATACTTTGGATATTTGTTTTATTTAATAAATATTCTCTTAAAGTTGAAAAATCTTTATTGTTCAAAAATGTGTTAGAAGTAATAAATGATAAAACTCCTTTTAATTTCAAAAAATCAATACTCTTTTCAATAAATAATCCATAAAGATCAAACTGACCAACTGCAGTCTTATAAGTTTTTGAAAATATCAATTTATCTTCTATGGAAATTTTTTTTACACTTACATACGGCGGATTGCCAATCACAATATCAAAATATCCATCGTCTGCAGAATTTAAACCACCGTTTTCTTTCGACAGCCCAAACATCCATTCAGGGTCAAAGAAAGGAGAACTTGCATTTTGGTCATAAGGATTCCATTGTGAAAATTGTATAGCGTCTTCGGGTGCAAACTCATCGTTATCCTGTAAAAGTTTTGAGAGTTCTGCCCTCAATTTTGCATCTTTTTCCCGTAGTTCTTTTTTCTTATAGGCAGATTTAGCATAGAAGTGTTCTTTTCGCACTTCCATTAATTCCTGTTTGGTTTCGTCTATACGAGGGTCAGTAAACAGACTATTTACAAAATCGCCCTCTTTTTTCTTTTTCATTCCAATCAATGTATTCGCTGCCACAAACTTTGTTTCCAGATTAGGCAAAGTCAATACACCATAGTTTTCTACCGGCTTAGACAAATCCATTGCTTCCTGCTCTACAATCAAGGAGATAAAAAAACGCAATTTACTGATTTGCGCCGCAATAGTCTGTATATCAACACCATAAATACATTCTTCAATCAAATGCAGTTTCAAATCGTGGTGCGATGCTTTGTTTTTAGCGTCTAATTTCTCCAAAACCTCAACCATTCGGTTCAGTATTCCCATTGGGAAAGCTCCTGAACCGCAAGCGGGGTCAAGGATTTTTACACAGCGGAGTGTAGCCGCTATTTTTTCACATAAATTGTGGTCATTAACCAAAGATTCCGGTAAATCCTCCTGTTCAAAAAGTTGACGAACGGTTTCCTCATCTAAATCGGATAACACATTATTTAAATAAGCAATTAAAGATTCATCCACCATATAGGCAACAATCTCTTTCGGTGTATAAAAACTACCGGATTGTTTACGTGCCGATTCCTGTGTTTCAGGATTGAAAGCCCCCAAAAGGTTTTCGAAGACGTTTCCCAATAATTCTGGATCTAATGCCACCTGGACTTCATTAGGCACATTTTCTTCAACGGTAAAATTATAGCGCTCTAATAGAGGAATTAAGCCCTCATTCTTATCATCACCAAAGAAAACAGCGTTGGGTATAAATGCCCGGTGCTTGAAATTCCCATTTGGAAATCTCTTATCACTTCTACTAAAGCCATCTAAATGATATTTTATACCGTCTGTGCTTTCTTCTTTATCCAGGCACTCGAAGAGTCCTCCGTTCAAAAACGGAATAGGACGGAATAAATTCAGAACTTCCTCTTCAGAGATTGTAAACATTTCTGCGTAACGATACCTGGTTTTAATATCCCTCTTATCAACTAACTTTGCAAACTCCCTTTCTGTAACAGCTTTGTTTAAAGTCGCAAAGAAGAGGTTTTGTAAAACAGCATTGTAATAACTTCCATCTGCAGTATCTTTAGGATCAAATTCTTTTAAAATCTCGGATAATTTATCTGTTTTAAATAATACATCCGGTACCAAATGTTTTTGTTTAATAAACCATACAAACAGTAATCGTGTAATCAACCTAATCATCTGTTCTTCCAACTTCAAGCGATCATCATCGGATGTTGTGGTATTATTTGGAAACGTGATGCCCACTTCTGGGGTAAGTGTCCACTGATACCATTTAAACAAATCATTGTAGAATTCCTTTGTCAGTTTTTCAACCGAAAATGCCTCCTGAATACTATCCAGATCTTTAAATGTACAATTTCCTATTCTTTGTTTGAAAGTCTTATTTGTATCATCAGGAGTAACAAAGTAAGTAAAGCGTTTCCAGGAAGAATATTTTTCATTAGCTTTTCCGTCCCAATTTCTTCTAATAAAAGAAAATCTAAACTTTCCAGCTTCATCATAAAAAACAAAAATAGCCCCATCCTTAAAATCTTCTTTCAAAACTATTTTTGCAATCTCAAATTGCTTTTTCTTGGAAGAACGTTCCGACAATATTCCATTATATCTACAGGTAAAAACAATGAGTTCATCAGAATTTTTGAATGGTACATTTCCAATTCTAGTTAGTTCAGAAAATTGTTGAAAATCTTTATCCTCTATATAATAATCTAAATCTTCTGTTTCAATTTTAAAAGAAGGAATAGCATTCCTGAAAAAAGCTGCTAATTCTTTTACTGAAAAATGGTTTATAAGTTTATTCATATTTGAGCTCAGATATGTTAGTTTTATTTGATAAAGATAGTAAAATCTTTAATTAGATAACAGAACCACATTTTCATCTTGGACGGAATAAAACTACATTGTAAGCTTCCCAACTTTGTTATCATTTTAAAAGATTGATTGTTTTAATTTTTATTTATATTTTGTAGGACTCACATTTCCTAACTATTCGTGAGGTCTGTTATAATTGTATTCAATCCACTTATATCAATTTCCATATACAGTAGTTCCCTGTTATAGTCATCTACAATATTTAATATTATAAACCTTCTCCCGTCATATAACCGGTCAATCAAGCACAACAGATCAAATCTGTTTATTTGTATAAACAACTCCTACGTGATTTGAATCAGAGACAAAATACACTAAAGCTGATGTGATATCAACATAATTTTGCTTCGGCTAACATCAATGAATTTCCTTTCGTTTTATAAAAGAGTAAGGTAAGCGATAGCATATGGTAAGACTGGTACTGAAGCTATCTTTTCATTTTTCTATAAATACGTTCAATTCTTTTATTTTTAAGCCACCAAAATCTTTTAAACAATGATCACTGTAATCTTCAATTTCTTTTTTAGCTAATAATTTAAAAGCCTCATTGGCCGATGCTTCTTCGGTATCAAAATAAACTGTTATCAATGATGGGGTTTTGTCTCCTGCTCTTTTTTCGAAATAAGTTTCCTGGTCATCAAAGTACAAAATTATAAATGCATGGATATCGGTCATATTCAATTTGTATGATCTTATATAATCATTAAGATCACTAAGCAGTATCTTGAAATCTTTTCCAATATATTTATTTTCAGCAGATCCCACCTTTGCTATTTGATTCTTAACATCAACTTTTGCTTGCGCAAATCCCAGGGTACAACATAGGCAAAAAAATAGGATACTTATACTTTTCATTATTATGTACATGTAGTTTAAGTGTGAATATTTCAATTTTAAAAATTCAAAAGTAGAGCTTTTATAAATGCAGGACAGCAATGTTGTAAAACTTGATGTAAAGTTAAAACTCCTCGGCCTGCCTGCATTTTTCTTACTAAAACTGTTTTTTTAGAACGGGTTTGCAATTACGGGAAGAGTATTTCTCCTTTTTTAAAGATAATAGATCTAACATCCCTACTATCTGCTTTTTAATTGACAGGAAATGGAGCGAGAGGCTGATTCAGATTTTGTTTAAATGTCATATCATATTCTTTGCAGCCTGCTTACCTAAGCCTCTTACAAACAACAGTTTTCAAATTTAACCACAATCCATTATCCTTGAAAATTTAAACAGTTTCTCAAGGATTATGATGACAAGGATGTATTTGCTTTTATTAGATATAGCATCAGGGACAACATCATGTCATAATTGACTTACTGTTAAAGCATAAGCAACACATAGTTCATATTCCGAGCCTACTTTTGCTGAGTCTGATCATAAAAATCTTCCCTAACATATTTCAACTATATAACATTTCATCTATACCTAACTAAAACCAACAATAATGAAGTACATCTCATTTTTCATTTTTTTTATTGTGCAGTGGGCATTCGGCCAAGCCTTGTATCCTTATTTACAGAATCCGACACCAAACTCAATGATCGTCAATTGGAAAACGTCGTCAAATAACGAAACCACGGTACTTTATGGAACTAGTCCAACCAATCTGAATGTTACCTTTACCGGAACGACAAACATCTTTTCGGATACCGGGTATAACAATAATTATTATTATCATACCGCAAAAATTGCCAATCTACAGCCTAATACCAAATATTACTATAAAATTAAAACCGGCACCAGTGAGTCTGCCGTGTATAATTTCAAAACGCTTCCATTGCCAGGACAAGCGGCTACTGCAAACGGAAAAATCCGATTTTTCATAATGGGAGACAATCAGATAAAAGCGGAACCAAGATATGATACGCTGACCCTGAATGCTTATAAAAAATTAAAAGAAAAATTTGGAGCATCTTCAGATCCCTCAGACAATATCGCCTTAACATTTATGGTCGGTGATCAGGTAGATGTTGGAACGCTGGATCATTATGAAAATGTTCATTTTAAAAAGAATATTAAATTGTCACCTTATATTCCGATCCAGACCACTGTAGGAAATCATGAAACCTATGGCAGCCTGGGGATGAATGCATATAATGCCCACTTTTACACGGACGAAGTTAAATATCAGGGGATTGCTTCCGGAAGTAAAAATTATTATGCGCAACAGGCAGGCAATGTTCTATTTATAAGCCTGAATACCGAAAAGACGGAACCCGCTCAAATGGCATGGCTCCAGCAGGTTTTAACTGCAGCCAACAACGATTCTACAGTCGCCTGGATTATTTCTCTGGCACATAGGCCATACCAGGCTGAGCAATATGTAGGTGATATTTCAACCTGGGTAAGAAATACGGCGGTTCCTCTAATGGCAACTTCCTCCAAATATCTAATGCATATAGGAGCACATCATCACTTATACCACAGAGGCCAACTCAAAAACTCACCTACCTATCAGCTTATCTCAGGTGGGGTTGCCTGGGACCAATATTGGGGAATGTCAACAGAGCAGGATTTTGACGATGTCCAAAAGACATTGACAGACTGGACCTATCAGATTGTGGAAGTTGATGTACCTGGTGGTAAGGTTGATGTAGAGTCCTACTCGATTGGAGGAGTATATCATAAGAAAAATAATGAATTGATCGATAGTTTCCACAGGTATAAAAATATGCCTAAGCCTGCGAAGCCATCCATCTCAAATACCTTTACAGGTCCAGTTACCCTACCTTTAACCCTTAACGGAAGTGCTTTCTCTTCAGCGAATGGAGAGCTGCTGAATACAACACAGTTCTTAATCAGTAAAGTCGCCGATTTTTCTGTTGTAGACAAAGAAATATACCGCGACTTTGAAAACTGGTTCGGAAAAGATGGAAACGGTACACCGGATATTACAAAGAACCAAAATGCTAATGTCGACATTACCAAAGCAACCATTGCGGGGAATTCCATAACCAACGGAAATTACTATGTTAAAGTTCGGTATAGGGATAGAAATCTGGAATGGAGTGACTGGAGTGACGTTAAGCAGTTTACTGTGACTGGAAGTGTAGTTTCAAATCCTTCTTTCACACTTAACAAAACCGAATATCTGCAAAATGAACCGATCATTGCCACTTATACAGACGGTCCTGGAAATAATCAGGATTGGGTCGGAATATACAAAAAAGGGCAAAACCCCTCCTCAACCACTTCTCAGGCGTATATTTATACTAATGGCCAGACAGCCGGAACAGCTGCTTTCACAAATGGTATCGCTGCTAAAGGCCAATACTTCGCAGGTTATTTTGCAAACAATGGTTACACGGATATTGCACCGAAGAAAAATTTCTATGTTGGGCCGAAAGTACAGCTTCAGACTACAGCAGATACCTATCCGATAGGCGGAACAGTAATTGTAAATTTCAGTAATGGTCCGAATCTTACTAAAGACTGGATTGGTATTTATAAAATGGGACAGACTCCCGGTAGCATTGGTGCTTCAAAATGGAGCTATGTGACTACTGAAGCAGGAACACTTAATTTTACCGGACTATCAAAAGGTTACTATTATGCACAGTATTTTCTGGAAGACGGATATACTCCCATTGGCGAAAAGGTCTTCTTTAAAGTAGGAAATCTTATTACTGAGCTTCTGACCAATAAACCAGTATATACATTGGGGGAAAACATTACTGCTTCTTGGACAGATTCCCCGGGAATCGTTAAAGACTGGATCGGGATTTATCCTCAAAATATTTCGATTCCGGATGATAATTTTGTTTCATACACCTATTTCGGCGGAATAACTGAAGGTACAAAAACAATCAGCGGTTCTGCCCTACCGGCGACACCTGGAAATTACTACATGGTAATGTTCACCAACGATTCTTATACGGAAGTTTCAAACAGAGTTCAGTTTCAGGTAACGGGAGCAACATTAGGAACCGGAGAAGCAAAAAGCACTGAAAAAAATGTGGTTTTGTATCCTAATCCTGCGAAACCCGGCGAGCCAACTTTCATCAAAAGTGATTATCCCATTGAAAAGATTGAGTTACTATCAGCCAATGGAGATATGCTCTACGAGTCTAAGAACATTAACAACCAAAAATTTTCGTTAGTGAATGAAAATCTTCCACAAGGCGTTTATTTTGTAAAGGTCTACTCCAGAAAATTATTCACTTTGAAATTAATTATTAAATAGTATAAGCTTCAAATTACATAGTATACCCACTGATAATATTCTAATCCTCACTGTTTCAATAATAGTGGGGATTTTTAAATGACCTCTACCCTTTTTTCCATGATCTGAAAATAGTATTGATAGTAAAAACAGCTGCATTTGAAATTTTCTTTATCAAATGAGTTTCCCAGGAAGGTTCATAATGCCCAAATTATTTGATATATGCTTTGGATTAGCAGCGGATGACGATCTGTTTGTATTTCTGAATAAACTTTAAATCAATGCTTATCGTCCATTCTAACGATGGTTGAGTCTACCCCAGGCTCCGCAGCTTTACCGTATAGAATCTCTCTTGAGCGTGGAAAAAGCTTCAAAGCCTGTAATTTTTGAATTGCAGGTTTTTCTTTTTTATTAAAAGATTCGCCAAAATTTCCAAAATCGCTGATAATCTTTATGGCACGTTCTTGCCGAAGTTTTGAGTAATTTATAAATAGATCTTAAAACATCCATATCGGAAGACTGATCAGGCAAGCCGTTACAGAGCGCGAGATAAAAATATCCCGCACCTGTAATTTTTTATATCATATGCAGATCATTTTATTCCTCCGTTTTATTTTTTTGAAGGTTCATTTCTTTAAATTCGGAGATACTTAATCCGACATGGAGCTTAAAGAAACGACTAAAATGCGCAGGACTTTCAAAACCGATCTCATATGCAATTTCCTTTGCCGATTTATCAGTATAGTGTAGGTATCTTTTAGCTTCCAGTATTATTCTGGCCTGAATGATTTTGGATGGAGAAGGCTGGCCCAGGATGGCAAAAATATTACTCAATGTCTTAGCAGATTTATTAAGTTGTTCCGCATAATATTTTACCCCGTGCTCGGTCTTAAAATTCTCCTCTATAAGCAAAGAAAATTTGCGAACAATGTCCATTTTTTCATCCGGGAACTTCTGGTAGCTTTCGCTTTGAAATTTAGCGGCTCTTGTCGTTTTTATAATAAGGTATTTCAATAATGTTCTCAGCATCTCTCCCTGAAAATTATCTTTTGAAGGCCATTCCAAAGTGAACATCTTTTGCAGCTGTTCCATTTCTTCAATTTCCGATGGGCTGAGTTGAATAAACATTGGATGCTCAATACCATAAAATAAGAACCCCACACAGCCTACCTCTGCATCATGGTCTACAATACAGTAAAATTCTCTGTTAAATTGCCAGGCTACAAGGCGGTCCGGTTGTTCAAATACAAAATTCTGGTTGGCAACCAATGGCAAAATAGAACCCGCCGGCATTGTATATTTGATTTCATCAATCAATACCCATTGTTCATCACCTCTATTGTAAACAAAAGTATTTATCGGCTTGGTTGGCTTTAGCAAACCGTCGCCTTTTAACCGGTGACAATTAACATGCATTAAAAACTTTGCGAGAATATTATCCTTATATTCCTTTACCATTGTGTATCATTTGTATTTAACATCTTTCCTTTCAGATTTATTAGACTGATAACTTTTCCATGTATTAGAAAAGAAGTCAAAATCTGCTGATTTTATAGATGGCAACAGAAAAGCATTCAGTTAGCGTTAAATTTACAAAATTGCCGCCGTTGCGCCACCATCTACAACAATATTTTGCCCATTTACAAAAGATGCCTTATCCATTGACAGGAAAGCTATTACCGCTGCTATTTCTTTATCCTCCGCTACCCTTTTTAATGGTGTTCGATCGATTATTTTTTTTAATTTTTCCTCGTTTGATAAAACACGCTCTGTTGCAGGTGTCATGGTAAACCAGGGGGATACCGTATTTACTCTTATATGGTCAGCTGCCCATTCATTGGCTAAATTTCGCCCTAATTGAATTAATCCTCCTTTGGACATTCCATAAGGAGCTCCGGTGCGGGCATCCATGATACCCGCTACTGAAGCAACATTAATCACCACGCCCAACTTGGCCTTTTTTAAGTAGGGATGCAATAACATAGCTAATTCAAATGGAGCAATCAGGTTTATTTCCAGCAACTGCCTGTATTCACGCTCTTGGTAT
This sequence comes from Chryseobacterium camelliae, assembly GCF_030818575.1. Taxonomy (NCBI): domain Bacteria; kingdom Pseudomonadati; phylum Bacteroidota; class Flavobacteriia; order Flavobacteriales; family Weeksellaceae; genus Chryseobacterium; species Chryseobacterium camelliae. Next base: position 1,033,014 of record NZ_JAUTAL010000001.1, on the reverse strand, counting down.
TCCATCGTTGGTTTCCGGATATTAATACCCGCATTATTTACCAAAACATCCAGAGATTTCCAGTTTTTCCCAATCCACTCGGTGATTTTATGGCGATGGTCGCTGCTGGTAACATCCGCCATTATTCCGCTCACTTCTAATCCCATCTCCTGTAACTCCTTTTCTACAAGGTTCACGGATTCCTGATCCCTTCCGGTAAATAATACCTGTGCTCCTAAGTCTGCTAACTCTATTACCGTAGCCTTTCCTATTCCTTTGGTTCCTCCGGTAACGAGAATCCGTTTATTGTTCAGATTCCAATGGCTCATTTGTATTTACTTTTTATATTTTTGCCATTGATTGTTTTCCAATCTCAATGAGTTTCTTTCCTTCTACAAATCCTATCTGCTTCATAACCAGTTTACCGTCAGGGGTGAAAAACAACAGTGCAGGATAAGAATTTACATCCCATTTTTGGGCTAATGTCAAACCTTCACCTTTCTCCATATCAACAGTTACATTAATGAAGTTTTTATTAAAGAAAGTAGCGACTTCCTTTTCTTTAAAAGTATGTGATTTCAGCAGTTTACACGGCCCGCACCAAGTGGTATACGCATCCACAAATACATACTTTTTATTCTTTTTAGCCATTGCTGCAATATCCTTCCACGTACCATCGGAGAACTTAATTTCTTTAGCAGTAGTCTCCATTTTCTTATTGGGCATCTGCTGTGCTATACCCGTATTTCCTAAAGCAGTCAATAAGAAGAATGCAAGGACGAGCGGTATGATTGATTTTAAACTTTTCATTTTTTTGATTTTATAAATCGTTGATAATAGTTTCAGCAACTACCTTAAGTAATTGCGGCTTTAGCCTTTGGGTAAAATCAGGATTGATGTATTCAAAATTGATTTTACCTTTACGATCGAGAATAAAAACAGACGGTACCGGTAAAAGTAAATCTTTGTTTTTACCCCCACTTGACTTCGGGAGCAGGTCCCAATATGACTTTGGAGCCTTAAAAGCAATTCCGAACTTTTTAGCCAGAGACACATCAGCATCTGAGAGTAAAGTATACGTTAAATTTTCTTTTTGTACAGAGGCCATTAATCCGTCCGGCTTATCTGTACTAACGGCAAGCAGTTGATAACCCGTTTTGTTCAAATCTTCAGCTATACCTTCCAAACCGGCCAATTGCTTCGAGCAGTAAGGACACCAGCCACCACGGTAAAAAATCAGAATAGTTGGTTTTTCCGAAACCAATGTATTGAGGTCAATCATTTTCCCAGTCTGGTCTGCTAACGTAGCCATAGGTATTTTTTCACCCACCAGTAATGGACTTATATCCTCTGCCTTCTGAGGAATCATAGAGGTGCCCATTTCCACGTGCTCCATTTTCATATCCTTCTGCATAGACCTCTTTTTTTCTTGCGCATTGACTGTTTGTCCTACTATTAAGAAGAACAGACATCCCATTAGGACACTGATTTTTTGTCTGATCTTTTTCATTTGATTGCTTTTTTTAAACTGATTTTGCAATTGGGAAATCGATAGGAACCTGAGTTACGGCATTCTAAGTATTTTCTGAGTATGCTGTGACGTTGTATGAATTAGGGACCTTTCTTTATTTTACCAGAAACTCCTTTGTTCTTTGCTGATCATTGTCCTTTATTTAAAATACCGAATTGATTTTTCCACTTTTTTATGCATAAATGTTTGCCGGTAATATATCCTTACTCCAGTGTAACTTTAATGATATTGGGTATGGATGGTAGCGTGGTAAATGCATTAGGATTAGGGACCTCCTCAATATTTTTATCTTCTGCGATAGGTGTCCCAGCTAAATTGAACTGGGTGATGCTTGCTCCGGGAAATTGATTTACTGCTGTTCCATTATCAAATAGACTGATCGTGTTTGAAATGTCACCTTTTAACATCGCATCTACGCCATTCCCTTTGGAAGCAAAAAACCAATCATTGGATAGACCATACATGGTAGCTACGGCAATTCTATCACCATTAGAGACATCAAGTTTTTGCGACACCTTACTACCGTCCTGATTACCGATTCTTGGCAACAATACTGTACTTCCCTCAGCACTTAATACATACACATTCTTAACGCCTTTAACGGTTTTCAGATAAGCTGCAAGATCAGCGGCATTTCCCATTTGTGCCAATTTTTTCAAACCTTTCCCGGCGTCTTTTTGTCCAACGGTATAAATTGGGTTTTCTATTCCGTTATAGACTACAACAAGTACCGGAGATAGCGGAGTAAAAATCCCAGTCTGTTCCTTCACATAGTTGCCAATAAGGCTATTGTCTCCCATTTCAGAAAGGTTGGTCAATCCATTGGCGGTAAGCGTACCTGCTTCAAAAAGAATTTTTGGATTTAGTAAATTTCCCCCTGCTATATAAGAAATAGCCCATACACCGGGACTAAAAGGTGTAGGATTGGCTGTATTACCGGATGTGTTTTTTATGGTTAAGGTAAAAAGAGAATTTCCATCATAGTGTAACGTAGCATTCAGCAAATCCTTAGCAGGTGCATAGGTGTTTCCCTGATCATCAGTACCGTTTACCTCTTTGATGTTCTTACTACTTGCTTCCGCAACACCCGGATGTGAGACTGATTGTCCTGGATGCTGGTTAATTCTAGTACCATTATCCCAAAGTTTAATTTGAGCCGATATATCACCTTCAATAGGTGTACCATCCTCTTTATACAGTTTGATTCCCGGATTCTCTGGTGCAAAAAATAAATCATTTGACCAACCGTACATCGTTGCAAAAGAAATAGCCTGACCTTTACCCGCCGAAAACTGAAAGGATACAGATTCCCCAGGCATGATTAACGGAGAAGCTCCGGTATTTTTAAAGGTTCCTGATTCTACCAGTGGTTTTGAATCTAAAACATTCTGAATTGTAATGGTATTGGATAAAGCCATATTATCCATTTCATCCTCATTTTTGCTACAGGCAGTTATCAATAAAGTAAGTCCTAAAATTGAAAGCAGGCCAAGTGATTTTGGTTTCATGTTAATCTTGTTTAATAATTATGAAACAAAATTACCCTGAACCTATCTTGCAATCGTTGTCTGTTTTTCCCAAGAATATGACAGATTTTCCCGAATGCTCAACTTTCTTAGTTTTTGTTTGATAGACCGTATCGAATAGATGTAATTCATTCAAACCATATCCTTTTCTTATTTGTATATAGCTTATTACGAAACAATAGGAATGTTTAATAAAGATTTTTAGCGTGTGAAATAATGGTCATCGATTCAGGGAATCAGTCATCGACAAATTCGACGTTAGCTTTAACTTTGTAAATATCCATCATAAGCACCTAAATAAACTCCTTTATTCTTTTCCCAAACTTTCCTCGGAACCAGCATATAGTCAGACTTCTCATAATGTATTGCAGCGACGCCAGGAATAATTGATCCGGCATGCCCTCTTCTAAAATGAGTAAAACTTTGAATTCAGTACACTTAAAAGCTCGTTGAGAAAGCGATAAGAACACTGAAAACACTAATAAAATGATATCGCAGAGACTACAGAATTATGTATATTTAGTTATGCCAGATTCCCAATAGCACCACTTTCAACTCCTTCTATTACAGCCAGCTTAAAGGGTAAGCTGTAATCTTTCTGGCTACGTCTTACATACCGATTTTTAAACTGTTCCATAAATTTAATTCATTTGTATAACGATATGTTAGGATCAGACATAATATTGATTTAAAAAAGGGCGGCTAAGAAAACCGCCCTTGAAATGGATTAAACAAAAATTATTATTCTAAAGCTTCTTTAAGATCATCCAAAGATAGCTGTGCAATGACCTGGTGTGGATTGTCATTATTCGTCAACTGCAGATAATCATTATTGATCTCTATATTCTCTACCAGTCTGCTTTTCTCAGCTTCCATCTGATCGTCGGATGTATAGAAGCTACTTTCGATAATAACCTCCTCGGGGTTTTCAAAATCCAATGGATCTTCTTTTGTAAATGGTAAAGCATGCTGCACTTCCAAACCAATGTTCTGCGCCTGGAGAATGGTAAGTGATGTCGGGATCCTGGTGATCCAAGCTTTTCCTTGTGCTTCTGCTTTGATATCTTTCATTTCATCTACGATAGACAGATACATCGGATCTCCGATAACCGGTACCTCGCCACCGTTCCATAATCTGCCGGTTGCCATATAGAACTGAACGGCATCTTCGAAACCAGGACGAACGGTAACAACCACTCTTGCCATACCACTTCTGAGGAAAGATCTGAACAAAGGATCTATATTTTCCTGCTGGTACATATCATCCCAGTCATCTCTCTTGCCCCAATAGTAAGGGTAATAGTTGTATGCCATCAGATCCCACTCGAAGGCCTGCTCCATAAATTTGGCGAGTGAAGCATAATCATCCAGTCCGGTTCTTGCAACTTCGAAGCCTGCAACTGTTGTCCCATTGTAAAGGGTTTTTCCCAATACTTTGTTAGATGTGCTGTCATCTACCAGGTAGGCAATACTGTTGTGTTTCAGTACTTCCTGCTCGATCTGGCGGTAGAACATCGGATTGGCGTCTTTGATATTGCCGGCTTTGGCTTCTTCCTGAGCGACTTTATCGTTATAATCTGCCAATGCCTCTTCGTAGGCTTCGATGATGGCGTTGAAGGTTTTTTGTTGCCATTGTTTTTTTGCTTCATCAGTGAGTTGACATTTGATATTAATATTTACACTAGATGCTAAGAGTCCTAATTGAGAATAGGAAATAGGAATTTTGCCAATAAAAGTATTAATATCCTTATAAGTATCATTAACTAAGGTATTTCCAACCAAAACCTGAGCGTCTTTCCATAAATCTGGATTATTCTGATCCCAATAATCTCCAGAATTTTTAGTAATGGCAGAAGCTAGAAGGGTTTGATATCCTGTTGGAATTTCTAAATCTGCAGATTCTGAAGCGAGTTCTGAAGGATTTCCTTTAGGCTCGCCTGTTGCTTTATAATTAAAACTTTTTCCAATAAAAATTTCATCTTGTGGTTTATCTTCCATTTCTACATTATAGAAACCGGACCAGTATCTTACCGTGTCATCAGAAATTTTGGAGAAATCCGCTAGTGTAAATTTGTCAGCTATTCTTGGATCAACAGGCTTTTCAATAATCTTTTTCACAGATGCTGCTGCAAGTGTATGTAGTTTGGAAGGCTGAGGAATTGCAAACTCAAACATCATACGTTTCCCATAGTTCCAAACCTGGTTTTTCATCAGTTTATCTACCCATCTGTATACACCGACCACGTGCTGGTCTCCTTTCCTGTTATCAAAACCGTGGGAATTGTTTTCCTCAAATTCTTCAATCATTTTTTCCACACGCTCCTGATGCACTTTTGTAACCACTCTGTCTAAAGCCCTCGCAGTCACTTCCTGTGCCTGGGACACGGCCTGTCTCATGCTCTCTTCTTTTGATCTGTGGTTGGCATAGCTTCCGGCAACATTCATACTGAATCCTGTAACCTGATTACTGTATCCAACATTTGCATTAATTCCCATATCGGTAGCTTCCTGAAGAATCTTTGCTATCTCGGATTGCATCTCGAAACGGCTGGATGTGGTGGTATCTGTGGATCGTTCTCTTTCCGTATCGGAAGATTGGGTGTCAATGGTTTCGCTTCTTCTTAATCTTCTTGTAGACTGGCTGCGGTATTCACGGGCCATAATATTTTCTATAGCAGCTACTTCGCCTTCCACATAGGCGTGAGTGGTTTGCTCTACTTTCAGATAATCTGCAATTCCTAATCTTTTGATTCCGAAGCCTTTTGGGATGAAGGAGTTGGTAGATTTAGGTGGCGTTGTAGTTCCCGGATTGCTCGGCGTTCCTGTATCGCCAGGATTGGTAGGGTTGTTTGGATTGCCGGTTCCTGGATCAGTCGGGGAATTAGTTGGTGTAAGATATGAATTATACCCCCTATTATTATATTGATTTTCAGACGCATCAATAGCAACGGTAAAATCTCTAATTAAAGTAGTATCTAACCTATAATAATTGCCATCTGACATTTTAAGGATACCATTTACAATAAATCCGCCTTCACTAACATCTGTTGGTTTGATAAATTTTAAATCATTAAATATGGTGTAAACTCCATTTCCTAATTCTGCTAAATAGTCATCACTAATATCTTTTATTTTTCCTTTTGCAGTATAGTTTGCATTTACAATTTTAACAGTTTTATCCTGAAACGTAAGCATAACTTTCCAATAATTAGCATTTGCAGCAACTGTTTTGATATTAAAATATAAATTTTGTGCACTGACCGATGCGCCTCTATTCACCGGAATCAAAACTCCACCAACACTTGCATACTCTTGTTTTTCAATTTCGGTATTCTGGTAGATTTCTTCGTTTACTTCGGATAACCTTGCATTAAGCGTTTCCAGCATCTCTTCAAAACTCAGATTTTCATCTGCAGGAAGAATGTATTGATCCTCGCCAACTGCCAGAATATTTTCTGCCAGAACATCCCCGTTGGAAAGCCTGTCGGAAACATCTTCTCCGGCTGGTTCCGCAATAAGCTTTGCAAACGACTGTAATGAAGATTCGGATAGCTTAGTCTGCAAATACGTAGTATCTCTCTCTGCACGGAATTCGAATTCGAAGTCAGGAAACTGTGGTTTGGTTACCTGACTCAGTGCTAACCTTTTAGCTGCGTCATTCATCTCTTCTGTAAAGGTTGCCCGTACTTCCAACAATCTCTGTTCATAATCTTCCCGCTCCGGCATAATTGATTTCTGATACTGCTTTGTAGCCAGATCGTATGCCTTAGAGTATTCTTTATTATAAAGCTTTTGTGCTTTGGAAAGTTCCTTTTTCAGTTTTTCCAACTGCTCTTTTTCCACATTAGCCAAAGCTACTTTCTGACGCTTAAGCATAGATTCTGTTGGAAGAAATACTGCTGGATTTTCTAAAGTATTGTTTTCTGATTCGGTTCTCAATATTGCATTTTTATGATTACCATCACTAATAGTATCACTGGAACCTACTTCGGATACACCAACCGTGAAATCCTTACTTTGTATAAATGTAGGAACTGCTATATTATCTACGAAAAGATAATCCGGAATTACCACCTTGGCATTAGAGACTTCTTTTTCTTTTTCTAGTCTCTTTTTTGCATTGGATTCTGTAGAGATAACATTGTAATTTTTTACATAATGAATTAGCTGTAAAAGCTGGGACACTAATTCCTTCAAATAAAAATCTTCTTGTAAAACAATTTGATAAAAAATAGTATTCCAAACGTACATCATATTCGGATGAAAATCACGCAAATATTGCAAATACGATTCTGACAGAGATTCTATACCTTCTGTAGAAAATTTCTTAACTATCTGGTATAGCTCCGGATATAGTTCGTCGAAGTGGCTTTCACTTTTTATCCTATTCTGAAACCATTCAGGATTACTATTTAATTTTTTCAGATAATAATCTATTTTACTTTTTGCAAGTGTTGGATGCTGATCCCACTGAAAGGCTAAAAAGTCGAAAGTATCTATAATATTATCCTCTCTGAAAATAAATTTCAGATTACCTTCTTTTTTCGCCAATTGTGGATTCCTAAGGCTAACAAATCTGAATAAAGTTTGTGTAGCAGGATTTGCATCTGTTTTTTGATTTTGATCTACCGGAAGTGCTGACTCCGGATTTGTGTTGTTTTCTGTTGTCATTGTTGTTTTGATTTTAATTGTTGTTTTTTTGACATTTCTCTGGCTGTTCCAGTAATTTTTATTATTGGATGTTTGAGAATTTATTTTTGTTATTGATTAGTTTTCCTTCTATAAAAAGAAGAGTTAATTATTCTACAAGATTATTTTCTGATATATAATCTTCCAGCTCCTGCGCAGTGTCGAATTCTGCCGACTGATAATTATTGGGACAATAAGTTGTTACATTATCTGATAATTGGACTATGATTGCTTTGGTTTCTTCGTCATAGATCACAATAAATTGCTTTGTCAATATTTTCATTACTTTGATTTTTAAAATTAATTTATTGAGACTATTACGCCACTTCCCTTTGATGCTATAATTGATGCATAGTTTTTACCGGTGGCACTTGGTGTAGAACAATTACCTTTAATGGTACAAACTCCGCCAGCTGGATTCCAGCTTGCCTCTGACAAATCTTTCAGCAGCTGATCAACCTTTGCCTGATCCAATTCTGCCAAACCTTGCAGAATGAACCTTGACATCGTTGGATATGTTCTGGAGGTGTAGTTATTAACTTTATTGTTCCCTTGAATAACAATAGTTCTAGCTTTAGGAAGATACTGGAAAGGATTTCCTGAAATTGTATTATTACCCTGTAAAGTAAAAGAAGTACAATTACTTAATAATTCTAAGCCCTCTATCTGATTATTCCCTGCAATATTGAGTGTTGTAATTTTCGAGCTTGTCTTTATAACGCCAGATAACATACTGATTCCTGTCACATTGATAGTTTCTGCATTTGGTAAATTAATATCATTATTAAGAAGCCCACTAATGTTGCAATTAGAGCTCATAACAGAAAAAGATGTGCATAAAGGCATCGGTTTTAGAGTCCCTGAAATCGTGTTATTACCCTGTACATTAAAAGTAGTACACAACGGAAAACTTTTTAGATTTCCAGATAAGCCATTATTTCCCAGCACGGTTAAATATTGTAGATTATCATTAAGCCCCTCAACATTAGCCGTAATGGTATTTCTACCCAATCTCGAAAAATAAGTTACCCAATTTGGTATAACACCACTAACACTATTAGTTGTATTAGCCGGATTATCACCTCCTAAATTTATTATTTTCAAAGTATTAGGAATATTACTAATATTACCTTTAACAATAAAATTAGCTCTAAATGTAGTGGCATATCCAGGTAGCGTTAAATTTTCTAAAATAGAATTTGTCGGAATTAAATCGAAATCAAAAGTAGGATCTGATGTCGGATAATCTGATGAAGCAAAAGCAAGAACTTTTAATTTATCTCTGCATTTCGTTGCCCATTCTCCAGTAACTTTTCCTTTTAAACTGCTATGGATACTACCATAACTATAATGGTTGAAATAAAAATAATCTGCATTAGGGAAATAATCTAAAATTTCTGGGGTCAAGACCACGTTTTTAACCGTTAGATAATCAGGATCCGAGGAATGCCCATCCAAACCAAAATCTATTACAATCTTTTTAATTTTTTGGGGGTTATTATAAATCTTTATCTTTCCAGTGAAATAATCTGAATAAGTTTTGCTACTTGTGCCCACATAAGATCCTGAGCCAATAATTCCAGTACCGTTTCTTGTAACGCCATCTCCAAAGTCCACCTTGGTAATATAGATATTGTTATCCTCTGATTCAAATCTAAGTCCGTGAATACCTTTGGTATCGAGCACATCCAATGCATAATAGCTATTATTCGCATCATATTGTTCAACTATATTCATGATCTAGGTGTTAAAAATTCTTAAGTAATAATCATTTCCTATCCGTTGCAACTTGGCGGTACTCCCTACTCCACCATTCAAGACGTTTGTATAATCCACAGATTTGATACTTACTCCTGAACCATTCTTGATTGTAATGCTTCCTGTACCAGCCTTTGTAATGGTACACATAAAATCCTGTTCAGAAGATTGCAAACATTGCAGCTCAATATTTGCATTTCCATTTTTGACTACCATGTTCTTTCCATGCATTTTCATCCCGTTTATCAATTCGTTCGTATGAATGTTTGATGATGTTTCTATCGTAATTTGCGACGGCTCATTAAGCTTTGCCTTCCAACTTGCAATGTTTTCCGCAGAAAGATTTTCCGCTGTTCTGTCCGCTTTTGTAGATACATCAATGTTCAGGTTATCCATTGGGATTTTCTCATCCTTATGCCAATAAGAATCCATCCAATCTTGAAAATCAGCTTGTTCGGGCGTATCATTTGTTTCAAATTTTTCTTTTAAGTAGTTAATGTCTCGTTTCATAATTGTTAAAATTTTAAAAGGTTAATAAATAATGTTGTTGTCAAAATCTTTCCTGAAAAATCTTTTAATCTTATTCAGGTAGAAATCATAGTCTGATTCCTTATTCTTAATATCTTCCCAATCGACACTATAGATCGGATTTTGGGAAAACTTTTTGTTTATTATTTCTTTTTGGGTTCCCATATTATATTTTGGTTTTGGTAATAGTTGTCCTTACCAGCTATTTTGCTGATATCATAATTGGTTTTTGTTAAAAATGACTTAAATTAAATTGAGGCCTTAATTAGAATCTAAATGTAGTTGCCTCTGACGCCAGAACGCGTCGTATTAAATTTTATTTTTAATTAATTTTTCAGCAATTTTATTCAGTAATTTAAGCAATACGTTAGTTAAAACCCTATCATCAATCTACGGTATAAAAGTGTGGAAATTTATATTGGTCAGATTAATGCAATGCGTAACTTTGGGAACTGCATGCGGTTTAACAAATTATAAATTTAAAGTGTATCACCAATTAGAAGAATATTTTAAAGCAAGAACTGAAATTGACGATAAGACCCTGTCTCATATTGCTTCATATTTCAAATTGAAAAAAACCAAAAGAAACGAATTTCTTTTGAAAGAAGGCGAAATCTGTAAACACTTCTATTTTATAAACAAAGGTTGCATCCGGCTTTTTAACGTGAATAAAGAAGGCGAAGAGGGAACAAGATATTTTCATTTTGAAGATGCTTTTGGGAGTGCGCTATCAAGTTTGATCAATCAAAGACCTGCATTTGAATTTATGCAGACTATTGAACCTTCGGAACTCTTATTGATCAACCGCGAAGACTATTTTCATCTGGTTGAAACGGTTCCACAGTTTGGCTTTGTTTACAGGCAGATTTTAGAATTGGCTTATATAAAATCCCAGGAACGCATTTATTGTTTTCAGGGTTTGGAAGCAATAGAAAAAGTTCGGTGGGTTCTTACAAATCAGACAAAATTACTGACCAGACTATCCAACAAAATGGTTGCATCCTACTTGGGACTTACCCCTCAAACCTTAAGCAGATTGAAATCAAAGCTCTAAAAATGTGAACATAGGACAATGTTTTCAAAATATACTCTCATCATCTTTGTACTGCACTAAACAATTAAAAGTTCAATTATGATTTTAGTAACAACGCCAACAGGCAATACAGGTTCAATGGTTTTACAGCAATTGCTGGCACAGGGACAGCAGATCAGGATTTTTTTGAGAGACCCAAAAAAAATATCGGCAGATGTTTTGGAAAAAGTAGAAGTCGCCACGGGCTCCCTGCTGAATGAATATGAATTCACACAGGCGTTGCAGGGTTGTGATACCCTTTATTTTTGCGTGCCTCAAAGCAATACTCAGGAAGATGTACATGCCTATTATGAAGGTTTTGCAAAAGTAGCTTCACAGGCCATTAAAAAGGCAGGTACAAAAAGAGTGGTTTATCTATCCGGCGGCGGTAAAGCAAGTAATTTGCAGGCAGGCCTTATAACAGCACTGCACAGAGGCGAGGATATCATCAGCCAATCGGAAGCATCAGTAAGAGCATTGCGTTGCCCGGTATTTTTTGAGACCCTTCTGTATCAGATTGCATCTCTAAAAAAAGCCGGAATATTCTCTTTGCCAATTGACGGAAATCACAAATCGCCTCAAATCGCAGTAAAAGACATAGCATCAAAAGCAGTAGAACTTCTCATTGATAAAACCTGGACAGGCGTTGAAGGATGTGCGATTCATGGTCCGGCAGACATAAGCTACAATGAGATTGCGCAACTAATGAGTGAATTAACAGGTAAGCCTATTCGTTTTCAACAGGTTTCAAAAGAGGACTATATACAAACGCTTTTAGGGCAACATCATACAAGCGAAGCATTTGCAATCTCTTTAACAGAAATGTTGACAGCCATTGGTAACGGTTTGTATGACACAGAACCGAGAACAGAATCAACGACCACACCAACAACCATTAAGGAGTGGATGATTGAAAATTTAGTTCCTAAAATAAATTAAATCCAACTACCACAGAGAAACCGGTGAAGTGGCAAATGCTACCCTGCTTTTGCATTAAATATTTTACTTTTCAGACTTTACCGTGGTCACTTAATCTTAAAAGTTCTGCCATGATGGATTTTTATGTATATTTATAGATCTCAGATATATCTGAACATACTTTTAAAAACCAATCCTCTACGCTATGAAAAACTTAAAAGAATCATCAAAAAAACTTACTAAAAATGATCTTAAAAAGATCACCGCAGGCAATGGCCCAGATTTGTCGCATCCTATGTGTACACCTGCACAGTGCGAAACTTTGGATGCAAAATGCGATTACCAGAGCTGCCCGGGCTTATACCCTGATCCCGGATAAAAGGTCTGCAATGCAGCCTTTCAATTCAACCTATACTTATAATGGTCCTATCAGAATCAGGAACTGAACATACAGTTCCTGAAATTCTTAGGGCCTTTATTGTGCGGCCTAAAATTTTCTTTCAATCAGATCCCATAAATTACCATATAAATCTGTAAATACAGCTACGGTTCCATAAGATTCAACGATGGGTTCGCGGACGAATGAAATGCCATTCTCCAGCATAGAATGATAGGACTGATCAAAATTATCCGTCTCCAGGAACAGGAATACTCTTCCCCCACTCTGATTTCCTACTGCCAAAAGTTGCTGTTCATTCGCTGCCTGAGCTAATAGGAGGCAGCACCCTGAGGAACCGGGAGGTCACCCACCGTTTAGTATCTGAAAGGCAGGTATCTTCAATAAGATCAAATCCTAATTTTTTGCTGTAAAAATCAATGGCCTCATCGTAGTCCCTTACTAAAAGTGAAATATGAATTATGGACTGTTTCATTTTTATCAATACACTGCATATTTAATGGAAAGCATCAGGCAGGCAATTACTTTTTTAAATACTTCACAGAGATACCCAGCTGACCAAGATGATACAGGTCATGATGTACAAGTCCCTGTAAGAAATACCTGAAATCTTTTTCGTAATCAACCGAAAAAGTATCGAGATAATCATCATCTTTATCGTTGAGCAAGTCGATGATCTCCTGTTTGCTTTGGTAAAAATCTTTTTTGAGCGCTTCCCATCCGGCAAGACGCAGCTCATCGTTGGTTTTCCAATTGCTGGGATCATCCAATTCCAGACGGACCACCTGACCATTCAGTCTTCCCATAACTGCCCTACGCCAGACAATAAGGTGAGAGAGCAGTTCTGCAGGACTGTGCAGATCAGGAAGCGGCCGGGTAAAGGCCTGGATCTCATTTACCTGGTCTATTTTCTTTGCAAAAGTTTCATCCAGCCATAAATCGCCGTCATGGAGATCATGGATTTGCCTGATAATATCTTTGATAAGGGTTGTTGCCATACCTTGTTATTAACTGATAAAGTACGGAAAAAATTTAAAACAGGTACTCGGTTTCTATCAGTTTTCTAAGGATTTCGGACGAAATATACCTTCCTTAAGCTGAATTCAGCCCATGTTAATTGCATGATCATACCAATACTTTCCAATGACTCATTTTACGGTTTCGGCTTCCGGTATAATCGTGTTTTTACCGGCCCTAACCATTATAACTGATCTTGTACACCATCTCAATAATGACATATCGTCAACATTCATTCCCTGAAAAAGAAAATAGCGGATCAGAAAAGGACCGATAAATCTGAATGGCTCAATAAAAAAAAGACCGATTGTTTTATTTTTTTATTTACCTTTGTCACAGATTAGAATTTCTGCTGCATGAAAACTGCAAAATCCGAGAATACCAAGCGCCTGATTATCGAGAAAACCGCATCCGTATTTAATACAAAAGGCTATGCGGGCACATCGATAAATGATTTAATGAACGCCACAGGGCTTTCAAAAGGCTGCATCTACGGTAATTTCGAGAACAAGGACGAGATTGCACTGAGTGTGTTTGACCATAACTTCGCCAGGATTACTCAGCATATGAAAGAACGCATACTCGCTACGGAGCATTCAATAGAACGGTTACTGGTTTATCCGCAGACCTATAAAAATTATTTCAGGTATCCTTACCTTCAGGCAGGCTGCCCGATTTTAAATACCGCTACAGAAGCAGATGACACGCATCCTAAACTGAAAGAAAGCGCACAGAAAGCACTGGGCTTCTGGAAAACGTCTATTGAAAACCAGATAAAGCGAGGCATACAAAGGAATGAAATCAAGGCAGATACCGATCCAACTGAAATGGCCGTGATCATGATTTCAATGATCGAGGGGGCATTCATGCAGGCGAAGGTCAACAGCCATATGGCAGAGCTTACTATAGCCATGTCCTTTTTAGAAAAACTGATTAAAGGCATTAAAGCATAATTTTTTTGCCTTAAAAAAGACCAATCGGTTTATTTTATGGATATAATTTTAGATCAATACAATGGAAGAATTTGATATTACCGTTATCGGGTCAGGTCCCGGCGGATATGTAGCTGCGATCAGGAGCGCTCAATTAGGTTATAAAACAGCTTTGGTTGAAAAATACAGTACATTGGGAGGCACCTGTACAAACGTTGGCTGCATTCCTACCAAAGCATTGCTGGACAGCACGCATCATTATGCAGAAGCGGCAAAGAGCTTTAATGCGCATGGAATTGAGTTTTCCGGCCTCGGGCTCAATTTTGAACAGATGTACAACCGAAAAAAAGAGGTAGTGGCTAAAAATACACAGGGCCTTGATTTCCTAATGCGAAAAAACAGGATCAAAGTTCTACAGGGCTCGGGATCTTTCCTCAACAATGATTCCCTGAAAATATTACATGCTGATCAGACGGAAACCGTAATAAAGTCACAGAAATTCATTATTGCTACCGGATCAAAACCCGCCACGATTCCCGGGGTCACCATTGATAAAAACAGGATCATTACCTCTACCGAAGCCCTGGCTCTGAAGGAACAGCCTGAGAGCATTGTGATCATCGGCGGAGGCGTGATTGGTGTAGAAATGGCTTCCATATTCAATAGGATCGGCACAAAAGTAACGATTGTAGAATATGCTGACACTCTGATTGCCAATATGGACCGTGAACTGGGAGTAACCTTAGCAAAAATATTAACCAGAGAAGGCGTAGAAATACAATGCGGGGAAGCCGTCTACAAAGCCGAAAACCTCGGCAATGCAGCTAAGGTTTATTTCAGAAATAAACAAGGTGAAGAACAGGAACTTACTGCCGACTATATCCTCGTTGCTGTCGGCAGAAAACCTTATGTGAATGGTCTGGGGCTGGAAAACACCAATGTGGAATTGAATGCCAACGGTACAATTAAAGTCAATGAACTGCTTCAGACAACAGTTTTAAATATTTTTGCCATCGGAGATGTAATCGGCGGCGCCATGCTGGCCCATAAAGCAGAGGAAGAAGCGGTATTTGTGGTGGAAAGAATCAATGGTCAGAAACCTCATATCAATTATGGCCGTATTCCTTCGGTAGTGTACACCTGGCCGGAAGTTGCTTCTGTAGGAGTTACGGAAGAAGAATTAAAAAAACAGGGACTGGAATATACTATTGGTAAATTTCCATTTGCCGTAAATGCCAGAGCAAGGGCGGGTATGGAGCCTGACGGTTTTGTAAAGGTGCTTTCCGATCCGAAATATGGAGAACTTTTAGGAGTGCACATTATCGGCGCCCGGGCGGCGGACCTGATCGCACAGGCAGTTGTCGGCCTGGAATACGAAGTAACAGCAAGCGATATGGCTTCCCTCTGCTATGCCCACCCGACGTATTCAGAAGTGCTGAAAGAAGCCTATACCATCGCAGCCGGGAAACCATCTGTGAATATTTAAGTATACCATCAACTTTAGTATTATGTCACAACAAATCAGGCTCGCAACCTTTGACGATTATACCAGAATAATGGAAATCTGGGAATCTGCGGTACGGGCAACGCATGACTTTCTTAAGGAAGAGGATTTGATCCATTTCAAAAAAGCGATTCCGGCAGATTACCTGCCCAACCTAGATGTATTCCTGCTTATTGAAGAAGGCGTCCCCATCGGATTCTCAGCCGCCTCCGAAGGAAATCTTGAAATGCTTTTTATCCATGACGGAAAGCGTGGAAAGGGCTACGGGAAGAAACTATTTTATTTTATGAAGGAGACGCAGGGCGTTACCCGGGTGGATGTGAATGAACAAAACCAACAGGCTATAGGCTTTTATGAGCAACTGGGCTTCAGAAAAGCAGACCGGTCGGAGAAAGATGGCTCAGGTAAAAATTACCCCATCATCCACATGCTTCTCCATGATAACAAAACATAACCTATTTTAGTATTTTTAAGAACGGAATCCGGATCAGATGCGTGTTGCCGGACTGCTCAAATTAATAGTGGCTAAAGGTGATATTTAATATATCCGGATAAATCATCTAATTTTTACTCATTAAACATATAAAAAATGATCGAAGGACTCTATGAAACGCATGTTCAGGTAAAAAACCTGAAAAAAGCGGTGCAGTTTTACACTGAAGTGTTGGGACTCGCATTGGCGCATTATGATGAAACCAGGCCTATCGCCTTTCTCTGGATCGGAGAAAATAAGAAGGCGATGCTTGGTTTGTGGGAACAGCCGGAGAATCTACAGAAGAGGCATTTCGCTTTCAGCTGCTCTAAAGATTTTATCTTACAGGCTGCCAATATTTTCCTGGAAAACAACGGATTGCAGGCGTATAATTTCCTTAAGAATGGTACCCAAGCGCCAATGGTCTTTGCCTGGATGCCGGCTCTTGCGCTGTATTTTGATGATCCGGACGGAAACCAATTGGAATTCATCCATATCCTGGAAGGCGAAGGCAGGCCGGAACTGGGTGTCGTAAGCTATGAAGAATGGATCAAAATCAATTCAACCCATCAGAATAAATCATGAATATCGAGGATAACTACGTAGACATCAACCGGAGGTCCTGGAATGACCGCACAGAAACCCATATCAAATCCGGTTTTTATGATGTGGACGGTTTCTTAAAGGGCAAAAATTCGCTAAAAGATATCGAACTGAATATACTGGGAGATCTTTCCAATACCTCTGTCCTGCATTTACAATGTCATTTCGGGCAGGACAGCATATCGTTAAGCCGTCTAGGAGCCGAGGTAGTGGGCGTTGATCTCTCGGATGTGGCGATTGCGAAAGCCCGGGAACTGGCAAAGCAGGCCCACTCCACTGCATCGTTTATCTGCAGCGACGTTTACGACCTGCCCAATCATCTGGATCGTCAGTTTGACATTGTTTTTACGAGCTATGGGACCATCGGCTGGCTTCCCGACCTGGATCGGTGGGCAAAGGTGATTTCAAAGTTCCTGAAACCCGGCGGTAGATTTATCTTCGTGGAGTTTCATCCTGTGGTGTGGATGTATGATGTCCGGTTTGAAAAAATCGAATACAGGTATTTTAATTCCGGTGCCATTATAGAAACGGAAAAAGGAACCTACGCAGATAAAGAGGCGCAAATTGAAGTAAAAACAATTGGCTGGAACCACAGCTTAGGCGAGGTAATCAGCAGCCTGATACAAAACGGCCTCGGCATAACCTATTTTGAAGAGTTTGACTATTCACCATATAGTAACTTTGATCATTCGGTAGAATCTGAGCCCGGCAAGTTCAGAATTGCTCACCTGGAAGACAAAATCCCGATGGTTTACGCGTTGTCGGCAACAAAAACCAATATATGACAACACTGATTAATAATTATGTAAAATGATCTGATGCAGAAGCTGTTATTTTTATGGGTATTGTTTTTTTCATGGAATATCAATGCTCAGAAGTCTTCCGGAAAGGAATACGTATTTTTTTTGCATAATAAGTTTTTGGAGGAGCATAGGCTGGATGAACTGCACCCTAAATACGGATTAGCGGCCTATTTAGCAATCTTACATAAACTTCAAGAGAAAAATACCTTGATACTATCTGAAAAGAGAAAGCCCGATACGGACCCTACCGTGTATGCAAAAAAAATTGTCCTTAAAATTGACAGCTTACGTGGCCACGGAGTTCCTTATGACCATATTTCAATTGTCGGGACTTCGCAGGGAGGCTATATCGCACAATATATTTCGTATTATGCTAAAAATCCAGATTTGAAATTTGTTTTTATCGGCGCAAGCTTTAAAAATGATTCGATGAATAAAGATCGGGAGCTCAAACTTTACGGCAAGGTTTTATCAATTAATGAAAAAACAGATGCCGGCGCAGAGTTATTATCAAGGCAACTTAGATTTAAAAATTCTGATTTAAAGTCTTTTAAAGAAATCACCCTTGACACAGGTTTGGAGCACGGCTTCCTGTTCAGGGCATTGGACGAATGGATAATCCCCACCAAGGAATGGATACAACAATGAAAAATACGCTAATCATCAGGGCGCCATGTAGGTAGGATTGCTTTGCAAATTGGCAAACACCTCCATCGAAACTGCCCAGTTGATCCTCATCAGGAAGGCTAAACTTTTACATCGCTAGAATGGAAAATCAATTCTTACAGACCGATTTTCAATAATGGACTTGAGGGAAAAAACTTAAACCTAATCAAAGGATATTTTTCGGCAGTGATGGAAGAAAAGCCACTATGTTAACCTGTATAGTTATGACCTTAAGAGGTGGTCA
Organism: Chryseobacterium camelliae; assembly: GCF_030818575.1. Classification (NCBI taxonomy): domain Bacteria; kingdom Pseudomonadati; phylum Bacteroidota; class Flavobacteriia; order Flavobacteriales; family Weeksellaceae; genus Chryseobacterium; species Chryseobacterium camelliae. The sequence goes on along the minus strand of NZ_JAUTAL010000001.1, from coordinate 1,014,375 downwards.
AGCGAAAGAGCGTTACTATAATTCTTATTATACAGAAATATTTATGAATAAAGCAGTCTTTAAAAGCCCTGAAGGGAAAAATAAAATTATCCGCGCCTACGAAGATGCGATAACGAATTCATCATTGAATTTGAAAACCAATAGGTTGAAAACAACTTATGGAGACACCTATTTTTTGGAGGCCGGCAGTCAACAGCAAGAAGTTTTAATTTTATTGCATGGCGCGTCCTCTAATGCGACGTCATGGATATCAGACATTGCCGAATATTCAAAACAATATAAAGTCATAGCAATAGATATTATCGGAGAAGCGGGAAAAAGCGCAGAAACCAGACCTTCTTACCAAACAAGAGATTTTGCGGAATGGCTAAAAGAAATTTTCGACATGCTCAATATCCGTAAAGCAAGTATAATCGGATTATCGCAAGGGGGTTGGCTGGCATTACGTTTTACAATAAGCTATCCTGACCAAGTCGATCGGCTGATTTTGCTGACACCTGCAGGGGTGATTCCTACTAAAACATCATTCATCATAAAAGCCCTGTTTTATTCCCTCTTGGGAACAAACGGACGTATCAAGATTAATAGCCTGGTTCTGGGAAAGCAGCGTGTGGATAGTAAGATTATCTCATTTATGGATTTAATACAAACCAATTTTAACGCGAGGATAGAAAAAGAATATATTTTTTCGGATGATGAACTCAGCCGTTTAACGATGCCTGTTTTACTTATTGGCGGAGATCAAGATGTAATCCGATCGACTCAGGCAATTGCCGCCCGATTGCAAAATATTGTCAAGGATATTACCGTAAACATCATTCCTAAGACGGGACATGTCTTGGTTGGATTGACATCACCAGTATTAACCTTTTTAAAAATGACAAAAAGCTGATAAATCGCACTACTTTATTGAAAACGTAAACCACCAACAGTCACCTCAAGGTTCCATTTGATAGTTTGAAAATCTACATTCTTTCCTATGGATTTTTTGATATTGGGCCATATCAGCACGTTATTACAACTGATGCAGCATCTATAGAGCTTCAATAGGAGCTCAAGTGACTGCATTTGCGTGCTGATATTTACGAACTTCCTTTTAATGCTATGCTTATCCGAAAAAATGAAGATTAATACTGGTAGATACTTACTGGAAAGACTTTTAGGATAAAAAAATGTCGAGAAGTTACTATTATAGTCTCGAAAGTACCGGATTCAGAGCCGGTGATATTCGGATATGCTTATTACGATTGCTCACCTTGATCATATTGTGTAGCGATAAGATTTGAAATATCCTGCACCAATGATGGAAACAGTGCCTGCGGTATCGCGTGCCCCATCCCTTTTTTGATGATAAGCTGACAGCCGGGTATATTGTTTTTTAAATCAATCGCATGTTCAATACTGAACAATGGATCTTCGTTCCCGTGTATAACCAGTGCAGGTACCTGAAGATCTGTGAGAAGACCTGGATTAAATACATAACTGATGAGGGCAATGATCTGACGATAAGGCCTGACTGCAGAAGATTGCCGGACTTGATCTTCAATAATTAATGTCCGCTCTTTTTCTTCATTGAGAATATATCTGCTGCCATAAATAGCTTTCATAAAGTCTATTCTTTCTTTCAGGTATGCTTCCGGATTATCTTCAAAATTTACAGATGAGCTGGTCATTTTTCTTACCAGTGCATCATCAGGTTTCGGAAGAGCCGGATTAAAGCTTGAAGACATCAATAAGGTCAGTGTCTGAGTCATTGCCGGATACCGTGATGCAAATAACTGCGCAATGATCCCTCCCATGGATCGCCCGACAATGTGTGCCTTTTCAATATTCAGCGATTGCAGCAGATCCCTGATGTCATCCGCCATATCATGTAAAGAATAAGCAGGAGGATATTTTTCGGGGTCCTGTAAAAAACTGTTCAGCGAAAAATTGAACGTATCGCTATGGCGATCTGTTGTAAACGTACTTTTTCCGCAGTCCCTGTTATCAAAACAGATAACCAGGAACCCTTCGTCGGCAAGCATCTTAACGAATGTTGCTTCCCAGCGTGTCATCTGCGTATTCAGACCGCTAACCAATACAATAGTATCCTTGTTTTCAGCACCGTATATCTGATAATATATAGCGGTATTTCTTAGTTCAATATAACCCATCTGTTATTTAAAATGATAGCATTTCTAAGGGCAAAAGTCTGGAATCCAATATAGAAGCCGAACGATGCCCTGTAATCTTCATATAATCTGGGTTCTGCTCGAAAGCGAAAAAATCTGATACGCTTTTTTGCTTGATCAGCATACAGATATCCCACTGCCCATTTTCCGGACCGATAAGAAACCGGTCTCCCTTTCCTACCAAAAGTATTTCTCCTCCACCCTGCTCCACAAATGGTTTAGCGAGTTGTATGTAGCTCATAAAAGCATCATACCCGGAAATCGCTGTTTCCGGTGCCATATCAGGAAAATCGGAATAATCTGCGAATTCTTTTAACCGGATCAGGTTCAGGTTTACGATAGAACCCTGGATTTTCTTTAACGCCAGATGCTTCCCGGCTTCATACGTGGGGTAAGTATAGGTTTTGTTTGGCGTATCAGTATATATCTATTGTTTTACTCAGCTTTTCTTTCATATCATTTCCGGCTTTTTGGACCTGTTTTTTATAGTCAATCATTTTATTCTCCTCAGGTGCAATGATGATGGGATGATCAAATACGAAATTCCCTTCACCAAGCCGTTTCCAGTCTTCCTGTAAAGTTACGTTGTCAAATTGCCCGCTGTTCAGTGTAAATTTTATCTTATTGGAAAGAGCGGTTAAATGCATGCTTCCGGCAACGTATATCTTATTTTCTGCGGTATTGAGAATGGTTAAAACTCCCATCAAAGGCTTATTTTCCAGAAACCTGGCTTTCAACTGTTTTTTATAATTTTTATCCATGTGTTTGTTTTAATATTACAGGTCTCCTCCTAACCCTTTCAATTGAGAAGCGAAAACTTTTAGTTCATCGTTGGATATTCCAGCTAAAAGGTTTTTAGAAATGTGAGCCGCAGTAACCTTTGCTTCCTTAAACACACGCTCGCCGGCAGAGGTGAGTTTCACATAGCTGACTCTGGCGTCTCTTTCGTTTGCTTCTTTTACAACAAGCCCCATCTTTTCCATAGGCGAAATAATCCGGGTAATGCCGGATGCCGTTAAACCAATGCCTTCTGCCAGATCAATTCTCTTTAAGCGATTGCCGGGAACACTGCTTAAGATATGCAGGATCATAAAATCTGTAAGGCTTATTCCATGAAGGCTCAGGCCATCAAACTTTTTTGTGATGAGAGACTGAACTTTCAGCATGTTTAATATAATATTAACTTCCATATTTAATTTGCATAATACTTGACTAGTCAAGTATTATGCAAATATAAGAGATTTTATTGAATGATGAAATAAAATGATAAAATCAGCCTCATCTCTGGAAAGTCAAGAAATAGAATAATGAAAATCAGTATGGGATAAGGCATCGTTGTACCAGCAGAATTCAGTTTTAAATTCAGCAGTGGAAAATCCGTATCCGGCGCAATGAGATGGTATTTAAAGCTAGCCTGATACCGAAAATAGAAGTTATATTCTTCTGTGTAGCAATAGTACAGCCAAATGTTGATCATTCGTTCTCAGCCGTATTATGCCAGTCTGGGTTTTAAATAAATTTTCTTATGCCCATCATATAACCTAAGTGCAGTCCCTCATGGAAATTATTACACTCAAAGGCATCGTAGACAGATGTCAGATGAAAGCCTATACCGGTTGTACGCTCGGTATAGCTTCCGAAAATACCTTTGTTGAAATCACGGATCGTGGGTTCAATCTGTGAAATCAGCAGTTCCTGTAGGGTATCCGCCTCTTCCTGAGCAACGGGTGATTTAGGAAATGTGCCGGATTGATACCGATTAAAAAGTTCATCCGAAAGATACCCTTCCTGGCCCGAACCGATATAAATCAGTTTATGCTGCGTAGCGATGATGTGCCCGATATTCCAGATAAGGTTATTATTAAAACCATCCGGAATCGTATTCAGCTGTTCTAACGAATACTTTTCGAATAAACCCAAATATGTCCTTCTGCTCGTTTCCCACGCTTTAAAGACTGCATCCATGTTCATATTTTTTTTACAAAGCTAAAAAATATTACTATCAGATCTGTGCCGCATTAGCCATGCTTATATTGCATCCCAATCCCTGAAAGTTGATAGGAACCCTCAGCATGATCAACCGTAAAGGGTCCTGTCTAAAGTCAGGTCAGCAGATATCCACCGTCCACCAGATAAGAAGACCCGGTGATGAAACTGGCTTCATCGGACAGTAAAAATAATGCCAGTGCAGCCGCTTCTTCAGGTTCGCCAATGCGTTTCAGAAGAAGTGTTTCGGCCAGGTGGTCCTCCAGTTCTTTTTTCATTTCAGGGGGCAGCCCGGCACGCAGGTTGGATTTGATGGGACCCGGAACCAATGTATTTACGCGGATCTTTCTGGGAGCAAGCTCGGACGCCCAGCTTCTGGCGGCCGATAAAACCGCTCCTTTCGTTGCGCTGTACAATGAAACGCCGGCCAGGCCTTCGTACACCGCCGTTGATGAAGTCACCAGGACAGCACTTCCCTCTTTCAGCAAAGGGGACAATGCAGCCAGCTGAAGCATCGGGGCAAAAACATTGACATTAAACATCCCGGTAATGGTTTCCATATCCAGCACCTGCAGTTCTCCTCCGGAGGCAAAGCCGGCATTCAGCCAAAGCCCATCGAGCCCGCCTATTTTTTCCACCACCGGAACAATTCTTTCCGCAGACTTCCCGTCTGAAAGATCATCTTCAATAACAATGGTATTGCTGCCCAGAAACTGTTTGGCCTCTGCTAAGCGTTCTTTGTTTTTACCGGTAATAATTACCGTTGCTCCTTCTTCAGTCAGGCGTTTTGCCCCGGCAAGACCAATGCCGCTGTTACCGCCAGTAATAAGAATCTTCTTGTTGTCGAAACGTTTATTCATCACTTTGATTTTTAATTGTTTATGTGTGTATAAGATCCTACTAAATTAAAAAACATCAGGATTAACCATGATATAGAATTCAAACAGAAGTTTATAAAATTCAAACGAAGCATTACCGGTTTTGTAGAAATATTGGCGGCACAATGAACGTATGAGATAAAAAGTACGCTTAAAATATCCGGGTTTTTACGGATGTTGCGGTATCATTATCTCTGCTATCTTTGCATCATCACGACTTCATTCCGTGGTTTTATTTAAAGTTTAAGTTATTGACCCTCCCTGCCCGGAGGGTTTTGTTTTGATGGTAAGGCTGTTTGATTTTGGGCTGAGTATATTTAAGCCTGTTTATAGAAATTTATTCACTAATTTTTTTCATTAAAATCATATCTTAAAAGCTCAACAGGTAAAATACCTAAGCCTTTAACTAAATCTTATAGTGGTAAATTCCGGATTTGTTTTTCTGTTTTCTATATCATTGAGCTTTGCTTTAGCCCATGTAGAACTGTTTGCCACAACTATATCTTGACTTAAGCCTTTCCTTTCTAAGTTTACGAACATGATTTCCAAGCCTTAATAACAAATTATCCTTTTCAGTCATATATAGATTTTTTCTAAAAAATCATGAGAAAGCTATTTGGAAATATCAAACCTAAAAAGATCTTAGTTGTTTTCAGGACCTATTTAAATAGTGGGTCATCAAAAAAGTCTTTCAATGTTATATTGATGATTTTGCAAATTCTATTTATACTATAAATAGTCATACCTCTGTCATTGTTGGTATTCTCCCAACTATTCAAAAGTTGACGGTCCATTTCATTTTCAGTGGCAAACTTTGCTTGAATATCTCCTGAGTTCTCTCTCAAAGATTTTAAGCGTTTTGCAATCTGAATTCTTAACACTTTATCTTCTTCGCTTAATCTTGCCATACAGCAATTTTGTAAAATAATTAGAATTATTTGTAATGCACTTGCATTACGATATTATTTTTACTTATATTTGCTAAATCATTACATCTAAAGATGTAATTTTGCGATACTTCAACGAACAAAAGAAGCTATTGCTTAGAATCTCAAACTGAAAACTGGTAATTTTTTGACACGAGACGATAAGCAGGAAGCTCACGACCTAGGCGTGAGTTCTCTTATCTGTGTCAAGGTATACCAGTACCTCAGTTTAGATATTGTAGAACTCCACGCCGTTTTTATTTCATGCAGTCCGCTGTATCTACAAATATTCTAAGCCGATCCTTCTCAACGATAGAGTGTTATATAAGTGTTAAGTGTGTTTTTTAGGATGTACCGGCTTGCAGCCGTGTATGTCTTATGCTTTCCGGTGCCCGGAGGCCACTGCTTTTGATCCTTTGGTTACCCGGTTATTTTCTCCGCCAATGGGCATCAGGAAAGCTTTTTAAAACATCAATAACTTGCTTTTAAGTTTGCCGTTACAAAAGAACAGTTAATAAAAACAAACCGTTCCGGGAATTCCTATGCACAACCGGAACCTCATCAACACAAAAAAAACATAGTATGAAAAAAGAAACCACAGATTTACAATCCCGGCTGAAACCAAGCCCTAAAAAGCATTCCAGCCTGAAAATGATGGAACATTTCTTCCAATCTGTTGACCTCACCACAGCCAAAGACCTTTTGAACACCATCATGCAGTATGCCGTACAGAAAAGAGACTGGATCAATGAAGACCTTTCCGTGATGGTCCATTTCCACCAGTCGATGCGATCATTCATCCGTGCCGGGTATTTTCTTCGGATGAAAGCAAAAAATGGATGGTCAGGAATTCAGCTGAAACCTCATCCCCAATCATGCAGGGCTTTCTTTCCGATTCAGAATACCAAAATCCCCTGCTGGTTTTTCATTCCGCTTTCATCGATTATAAAGTCAAGGAATTTGATTATTTCCTGGGCGGGATGGTCTACTTTTCCCTCGGCGCCTACCGCTGCGGACCGGAAAAGAATATGGTGGGACCCTATATCCATCTGATGAAGATGCTGGATGCCGGGTTTATAATTCTGGAACGGAGGAAGGCTTTTTTAGAAAGTAAAGAGGGTGAAGAGTACGAAGAAGGTGAATAATGCGAAAGGTGAGGGTTTGCGGATGGAGATTGTCCTTCATTTTATCTGTACAGGCTTATCTTGTGGTGAAAAAAACCTCATAGGTTTTAAAAACCTATGAGGTTTGAATGCCTGTCAGATCATTTTATTTTTTGCTCGCTGATGGTGCAGATTACGCAGATTTTTTATTTGTATCCTGGACAAAGGAGATTGATAAAGTAAAGGGCGGAGTTTTGCTGATGAAATGTGTATTCGGTATTTAAACTTTACAGGCTTAATTTGTGGTAAAAAAAACCTAACGGGTTTCCAAAACCCGTTAGGTTTAGAAATAGATGATCTCTAATGGAAACCTTGAAGGTTTAGAGAGGAAAGAACAGATGTTTTCATCATCATTTTTATCCTGCACATACCTCTGCTGTCGTCTTAAATTTTGCTGCGATGGGAAAACCTCATAGGTTTTTAAAACCTATGAGGTTTGAATGCATATCAGATCATTTCATTTTTTTGCTCGTTGATGGTGCAGATTACGCAGGTTTTTTTTTTATATCCTGGACAAAAGAGATTGATAAAGTAAAGGGTGGAGTTTTGCTGATGAAATGTGTATTCGGTATTTAACCTTTACAGGCTTAATTTGTGGTGAAAAAACCTAACGGGTTTCCAAAACCCGTTAGGTTTAGAAATAGTTGATCTCTAGTTGGGAAACCTTCAAGGTTTTAAAACCCTTGAAGGTTTAGAGAGGAAAGAACAGATGTTTTCATCACTATTTTTATCCTGCACCTACCTCTGCTGTCGTCTTAAATTTTGCTGCTACGGGAAAACCTCATAGGTTTTAAAAACCTATGAGGTTTGAGAAGAAAAAAGGCCGCTTTTCAAAAAGCAGCCTATCTTGTATATCAAGAGAGCATGTATTACTCCAATTCGCCTAAATATTTTTCAGCATCCATCGCCGCCATACATCCGCTTCCGGCTGCCGTAATGGCTTGTCTGTAGATATGGTCCTGAACGTCTCCTGCAGCAAAAACTCCCGGAAGGTTGGTTTTTGCCGTTCCTTTTTCTGTCACGATGTATCCGTTTTCATCCAGGTCAATCTGTCCGGCAAAAACATCGGTATTCGGTTTGTGACCGATGGCGATGAAGATACCATCTACACTGATGGTAGAAACCTGCTGTGTCTGGTTATCGATCACGATGGCTCGTTCCACCAGGTTGTTTTCTCCTTCAATCCCGATCAGTTCATGGTTGAATTTCACCTCAATATTCGGGGTATTCTCAACACGGTGCACCATGGTTTTTGAAGCCCTGAAAACATCTTTCCTTACCAGCATCGTTACTTTATTGCACAGTTTGGACAGGTATGTTGCCTCTTCTGCGGCAGTATCTCCAGCACCTACCACAACTACATCTTTTCCTCTGTAGAAAAATCCGTCGCAGGTAGCACAGGCGGAAACCCCTCCTCCAGCATATTTCTTTTCATCATCCAGTCCGAGATATTTGGCTGTAGCGCCGGTAGAGATAATTACCGTTCTGGCCAGGATTTCTTTATTTCCTGCGTATACCTTGTGGATCCCTCCTACTTCTTTGGAGAATTCCGCTCTGGTAATCATTTCGTAATGTATTTTGGTATCAAATCTTTCTGCCTGCTTCTGCAAATCCATCATCATTTCAGGGCCGGTAATGCCGGCTGGATATCCAGGGAAATTTTCAACTTCTGTAGTGGTGGTCAGCTGTCCGCCCGGCTCCAGGCCTGTATACAATTCAGGTTTCAGGTCTGCTCTTGCCGCATAAATGGCTGCTGTAAAACCGGAAGGTCCCGATCCTATGATCACACAATCTAAAATGTTTTGCTCCATAATGTCTTTGTCAAAAAGATTTAAATTCAGGCCGCTAATTTCGGAATTTTTATCCTTTATTTAAAGTTATTTTAATGATAGTTGTCAATATGAGATATGTTTGCTGTCAATGGAGGTTTTAAATTTTAAATTTTAGATTTTGGATTTTGGATTTTGAATCTTGACGAATATTGAATAGCAGGCAATAAACTACGACCAAAGAAAGCAGAGGAATGTGATTTTGAATTTTAGATTTTAAATTTTAAATTTTAGATTTTGAATGATGGATTTTGAATCTTGACGAATATTGAATAGCAGGCAATAAACTACGACCAAAGAAAGCAAAGGAATGTAATTTTGAATTTTAGATTATAAATTTTAAATTTTGGATTTTGGATTTTGAATCTTGACGAATATTGAATAGCAGGCAATAAACTACGACCTAGGAAAGGAAGGCGTTAAGAAAATAAAAGCTGCGAACGTTAAGAAAATTCTTCTGTCCGAAGAGCGAGGCGCATTGAATCTTCAATTTAGAGACAAAAGAAAAGAAGAAAAATAATACGATTTTGATATCTAAAATTAAAAAGCCAAAATTTAAAATCAAAGTATACGGTCCATCATCTATCCGTCTATCATCTTTAATCTAAAATCTTGACTCTTGGTTCTTGATTCTTGGCTCTTGGTTCTTGGCTCTTGACTCTTGACTCCTGGCTCTTGACTACTCCTACACTTTCATCTTAATCTTATCCACATGAATAATCTTATACACAAGCTCCTTGATGAGCTCCGCTTCCGTCATGTTCACGGCACCGAGGCCCTTCCCTTTCATATCGAACTCCCGTAAAATAGAGATAACCCTCGTTGCGTGTTTCAGAGGATACAGCCTGGCAGATTCTGCATAATCCTTGATGAAATAAGGATGGACTCCCATTTCGGAAGCAATGGCCTGTTGCGGCTGCCCGGTCATGGTCTGGTAGATGATGACATTGGAAAAATAATTGTAAAGGCTGGACAGCATCATGACGAAAGGATTATTTTTCGGGTTTTTCCCCATAAAGTAAGCAATCCGGAATGCGGCATTGGCATTTTTGGTACCTAAAGCTTTCTGAAGCTCGAAAATATTGTATTCCTTACTGATCCCGATGTGGTTTTCAACGATGGTTCCGTCCAGCACCTGTCCTTCTTTCACGATGATCTTCATTTTATTCAGCTCATTGGCAATCCTGGAAAGGTTGTTCCCCATATATTCTGCAAGGAGGTGAGCGATATTCGGGGCGGTTTTGATGTTCAGCTTTGTGCATTCATCGGCAATCCATTTCGGAAGGTTGTTTTCCTTTATTGATTCACTGAGGAAGAGTGCTTTGGCTTTGTCCAGGGCTTTGGCCGCTTTCTTACGGCTGTCGAGTTTTTTGTGCTTGTGGGCGAATACGAGTACGGTGGAAGGAACGGGGTTTTCCGCATAGGCTTCCAGGATCCTGTTTTCTTCATCGTTCAGCCTCAGGTCCTGGGCTTCCTTCACAATGATTACCTGCTTATCCCCCATCATGGGAAACTGCCTGGCGAGTGAAAGGATGTCCTGGTAGGACGTATCTTTTCCATAGACTACGGTCTGGTTAAATGCTTTTTCATCTTCGGTAAGAAAGTCGTGTTCCAGAGCTTTCACAGCGACATCAATAAAGTAAGGCTCTTCTCCGTGAAAAAAATAAATCGGTAAAACTTCTTTATTTTTAATATTTTTGAGGATTAAATCTAATTCTTTCATCGTATTAATGGAACTTCCAAAACTGAATTTTCAGGAAACTTTTGATTTTAAATTCAAGCAGGACAAAGATAAGTTTTTTATTTATGATCCCATCCGGAAAACCTACCTTTTGCTTACTCCTGAAGAATGGGTGCGCCAGCACTGGATCCATTATTACCTTACCGTAAAATCTTATGCCGCTTCGGCACTGATTACGGAGAAAAAGATTATTTTGAACGGACTCACCAAGAGAATAGACCTTATGGTAACCGAAAAAACACAGCCCAAGATCCTGGTGGAATGTAAGGCACCCCAGGTTAAATTAACGGAAAAAACATTTGAGCAGACCGCCCGGTACAATTCAATCATCGGGGCGGAAGAAATTATACTCACCAACGGCCTGCACCATATCCATGCACGGTATGAAGACGGGCAGTACAGGTTTTACAAGCAATAAAAAAACACAACAGATTAATAAAAACAATTATGGCAATCAAAAACATTATTTTCGATTTTGGCGGAGTCCTGATGGACTGGAATCCAAGGTATTTTTTTAAGACCTATTTCAACGATGATGAAAGGATGGAATATTTCCTGGAAAACATCGCCCAGACAGAATGGAACGAAGAACAGGACCGCGGGAGAAGGCTTGCTGAAGGCACAGAAATCCAGATTAAAAAATTCCCTGAATGGGAAAAGGAAATCAGAGCTTATTACGATAACTGGCCGGTAATGCTGAAAAGCGACATCCCTCATAATGTGGAAGTTCTGAAAAAACTTGCGAATACGAATTACGAACTGTTCGGACTGACCAACTGGTCTGATGAAACATTTCCGTATGCGCTGGAAAATTATGATTTCTTCAAGCTTTTTAAAGGCAAGATCGTAGTTTCCGGAACGGAAAAGCTGATCAAGCCTGACCCGAAAATATGGCATCTTCTTCTTGACCGGTACCAGATCAAGGCAGAAGAATCCGTGTTTATAGATGACAATGGTAAAAATATAGAAACCGCAAAGTCATTGGGTTTCCATACGGTGCATATCACGCCTGAAACAGACCTGGAAAAGGAACTGATTGATTTAGGCGTAAAATTTGATCAGTAGCAATACAATCAACCCACACAAATTACCTATATGATACGTTCAATTTTACTTGCCGGAATTTTGATGGCTTCAGGGACTGTATTCAGCCAGAAGCTTAAAACTGTAAACTACCAGGACGGTGCTCAGAAACTCAGCGGACTGGTAACATCCAATGCCGGAAAAAAGCTTCCGGGCGTCCTTATCCTTCCTGCATGGAAAGGAATTGACGATGAGGCCAGAAATGCAGCCACGGAACTTGAGAAAGAAGGCTACGTGGCATTTATCGCAGATATTTACGGTGTAGGAAATGTTCCTGCCGACAATGCTGCAGCGGCGAAAACTTCAGGATATTACAAACAGAATTTTGAAGCCTATCAGAAAAGGATCAGTCTGGCACTGGAACAGCTGAAGAAAAACGGGGCTATTCCTGAAAAAATTGCCGTTATCGGTTATTGCTTCGGAGGTACGGGTGCCCTGGAATCTGCGAGGGGAAAACTTCCTGTTGTAGGTGCAGTATCCATCCACGGAAGCCTGGCCAAGGACCAGTCCAGAACCAACGGACCATTAGCTGCAAAAATCCTGGTGGAACATCCGGCAGATGATCAGAGCGTTTCCAGGGAAGATTATGACAATCTGGTAAAAGAGATGAATGAGGGAAATGCCGACTGGCAGATCATTACCTATGCGCACTCCAAGCATACGTTTACAGACCCGAAATCCCCCGACTATAATCCTGTAATGGCCAAAAGAGCCTGGAACCATACATTGATGTTTCTGAAAGAAATCCTTAAATAATGAAGCAATGGATCAGTGTAACAGTGTAACAGTGTAACAATACATCAATTTTCATCATGGGTATACTGTTACACTGTTATATTGTTATACTGATTATTGTTTTGCCTCCAACTCTACGGTATAGGCTTTAGGGGAATACTTGGTCAGTGATCCTGTAGCAGCATCAATTCCCACTCCAATAGCTCCGCCTAAAACGATATTAACCAATGTTACCGGATTAAAGGTCTTCGTAAGCTTCATTTCTTTGCTGTTGTATCCTTCTTTTTCGAAGGTTACCATCTGCTTGCTCAATGATCGCGGGATTTCAGCTGTACACGGAGTGATGCACTTTTCAATTCCTTTGTGGATCACTTTGGCACCTTCCGGGCTTGAGGTAAAAGATATTTTATCTTTCGTACCGGTAATGATAGTTGCACACGAGGTTAAAGAAACAGCAACGCCCAGCAACAGGGCAACGGGTAAAATGTTCTTCATATATAGAAAATTAGTTGTCAGTTTTTCAGCCGCGAACATACGAAATAATTCACATCCCTGAAACATAATTAATGAAAAACTCTTATTTAAAAGCTATTTAAGAAGTTTTCCCATTCAGCACAACTAATTTTAATCCAATTTAAGTGATTTAAAAATACATTAATTACCGTATTTAATCCGTATTATGTTCCCTCAATCTACCCCCTCTTCTTCCCTGTGTACAGATTCCATAGAAAATGCAGGAAGGCATACCGACAGATACTCGCATTCTTCAGGGAAAGGATTGCTGTATCGTATCCTCGCTCCTTTACCGATCCTGATGCTCTGTCCCTTCTCAAGGACAACCGTTTCGCCATCAATTTCAAACTGCTTTTTCCCTGAAATAATAAATGTAAACTCATCAAATTCCGGGGTCTGATGCGGTTCGCTCCACCCGGCTGGTGCAACCATGTGGGCAATGGATACTTCCGCATTTCCGGTTGAATTTCCCCAATGCTCTTCGATCAGCTTGCCGTCTGTAGTGGGAACTACAAAGGGCGTTTGCTGGATGGTGTATTTTTTCATAGCCAATTTTCTTTTTTGATTTGATAAACAATATTCGTCCTTGTTGGTTCACCGATGTAGGCTACTTCCAGTTCACCAGTATTTTCTGCCCCAAGCCTCTCCACCGCGATACGGGAACGCATATTATCCTTTCCTACGTGTAAATGAACCTTATCCACAAACTGGAAAACGTAATCAAGCATCAGTTTCTTGATCTGCGGGTTGATCCCTTTTCCCCAGAATGCTGTCCCGTAAAACGTATATCCTACGAAGATGCTGTTGTCTTCTTCATTGTAAGCGTAATAACGGCTGCTTCCAATGATATTTCCGGTCGCTTTTTCCACAATTTTAAATGCTCCCTTACTATCCATGGCTCCTTGAAAAAAAACCTTGAAGACTTCCCGCTGATAACGGTCTTTGTTAGGGTGCTGCTCCCAGACGTTAGGATCTGAAGCTACTTCGTATAGAGATTCAAAATCCCCTTGCTCTAAGGGGATTAATTTATAGTCCTGATTTTCAAGGATGGTCTGAACTGAAAATTTCATCTGTATTTGTTGTTTTTTTATGTGAATAATGTCTAGCCTTTTGTTTTGGCTGCGTCAGCTTCAATTTTCTTAATTTCCTTCAACTTGTCGGCAATTTTGGTTACGGCTTCTGGTTTTGCGGGTTTAATAGGAACTTCTGCCTCTGCCATATCCCATTTAATCACCAGGTTTCCTGAATTTTCATCCATAGGATCCAGGGTAATTTCAAACCATTCCTGCTTATCTGCTAACTTGTTCACCGGAACGGTAACATCTACCACATCCTGTTTAGGATCGTAGGTATAGGCACCCCACTGCTGAAAGTCTTTATTAAGAATTACCTTCCATTCTTTTTCAGTAGGAACAATAAACAGTCCGTATGTTCCGGCCTGAACAATCTTTCCGCCAAAATTCACCGACTGCCCGAAAGTAATTTTAGTAGACGAGTTGGCTCCCGCTCTCCAAACCTGTCCGTAAGGCACCAGTTCCCCAAAAATTTTTCTTCCTTTTACCCCCGGTCTCCCATAATCCACAGTAATTTTAGACATGGAAAATTGTTGCTCCACTTTCTGGCGCGGACTCACCGCAGGCACTGAATAATCCTGAGCAAAACTTAATGCAGATGCTGATATGCAAACTGCGAATACTAACTTCTTCACGTGATAAATTTTTGTTTAAAAATACGAATTCAAAAAAGAATATCATTCCACAACTCAGATAATTTTAACTTTCGGAAAAATTCTCTTTATAATCGTTTTTTAGAAGTTAAATATGCATACCTGCTCTTACACTAGCATAGTAACACATCCATATATGATAAAAATAAAATATTTTTACAAAAAAAATATGATTTCTCATAGAGTCAGAACGTTATTAATTTCTTTTGTCTTTTTAGCATCCAATCTAATTGCTCAAAATAGCAGGTTTGCATATGAATATACTTTTATTCCGGATTCTACCGATATAAAAAGCAAACGATCTGAAATTATGATCCTGGATATCATGAAAAACAAATCAGAATTTTACAGTCTGGATAGGATGAAATTAGATTCTGTCCGGGTGGAAGATCATAAGAAGAAAATTTTTAAACCTTACCAATTGGAAAAGGAAATGATATCTGATAGAGTTATTAAGTATTCAGATAATAATGACATCGATTATATAACCTTTGTAGGTACAAATCGTTTTTTAGTTAAAGATGATCGAAAATTAACCTGGAAACTTTTGCCGGAATTCAGTACAATATTAGATTTCAAAGTTCAAAAAGCAACTGTTACTTTTGCGGGAAGAAAATGGATTGCCTGGTTTTCGGCAGAAATTCCAATCCAGGATGGACCTTATAAATTTAAAGGGTTGCCTGGACTTATTTTAAGAATAGAGGATGATAAAGCGCAACACATCTTTGAATTAAAGAGCATTGGGAAATTTACTCAAGACTTTGTTTATCCCGGTACTGACTATTATCAAGCTCCCCCTAAAATAAGCTATTTACAATATGTTCAGGCTTTTAATAATTTCAGAAAGAATCCTATTGCTGATCTCATAGGTAAAATTCAAGATCAGCCAGATAAAAATGGAAAGATGCGCACGGCAAATGAAATTTTAAAGGAAATCGAAAATAAAGAAAAGGAAAAAATGAAAAAAGAAAATAATATTATTGAAATTGATTTATTAAAAAAATAGAGTTGTAAATAATTACAACTCTACTTTTTTATTTGCAACTGCCTCCTTCATTTTGGCAATAATAATAATCATTTTGCATACAACATGTTGCCGTATCGTAGCAATAAATTGGACCACATTTCTGAGTTGGATCTGTCGGAAGTTTTTTGCCACCAGATATTGACTTTAACTCATTTCTTGAAATTTTTTTTAAATTTCTCATAACTTTTTCTTTATTGTTCTGTACCAGTATTGGTATTTCAAAACTAAAAAAAACGCATTATAATGGAAGTAATTCTTATGCAAAACTTATGCATATTTCATTCATATTAGAATTATTTATACATTTGTTCCAATAAGTATAAACGGCATATGTTAAAATCAAAATTGCATGAAGTAAGGATTAGAAAAGGATTATCTCAGGAACAAGTGGCTCACTTAGTAGGCATGACTCAATCAAACTATAGCAGAAAGGAACGCGGAACCACAAAAATTTTCAAAAGGGAATGGATATTACTTGCAAAGAAACTAGAGGTAACGCTTGAAGATATTTATGAAGAAGAGCTAATCATTGTTATTAATACGGATAAACAATCTTCACAGAAAAACGATTTTGAAACTGTTGATGTAAAAATCCCACAAATTTTTAATAGATTACATAGAAATGCTAAAGGCAAAGAACAAACAGTTAGAAGAAGAAAATAAAATTTTGAAAAGTTGTCAATAACAGGTAAAAATATCCTAATATCCACTCTTTTGTGGTTCCACAACGCAATTTTAACATCAATTATAGATTCCTGATCTATTCTTCTTTTAATAACCCTGTTATGATTTCAGCCTTAATTTTATGATCAGCCAGCCAACGTATTTTTGCCGCTTTTTTCTCTCCCTTTTCTTTTGTCTTGAAATCGAAGATTTGACGTAGTCAAACAAAAGAAACAAAAGTTCAAGACGGGAAAAAAAGGCTAAAAATAAACGCTGTTCTCTAAAAATTCTAAACTTGCGCGGATAAACTGTTTGCACTGTCTTTGTATTTCTGTGCCGCGCTTCGGACAGAAGAATTTTCTTAACGTTCAAAGCCTTTATTTTCTTAACGCCTTTATTTCCTAAGTCATTATACCCCCTTTTCAATATCCGTCAAGATTCAAAATCCAAAATCCATCATTCAAAATCTAAAATTTATAATCTAAAATTCAAAATCCAGCGTCTATCATCTTTAATCAAATTCTGTCATCTAATGTCTGCCATCTATTCAACTAAAATTTCAGTGCAACACTTCCCACAACCTGCCTCGGCATCTGCGGGTAGATCGTTGTATATCCCGTCCAGATATTGGCATTGGTTAAATTGTTGATCCTTACTGTGAATGAATACGAAGGCTTGTCATAGGATATTTTCGCGTTGACAAGGGTATAAGCGGGAGACACAAGAGCTCCATCGGGATACTGATTCATCACTAAAGTTTCGCCTACATAGTTTGCCCCGGCACCGATACTGAAGTTCCTCATAAAATTCGTGTTCTCGAAATGGTAGTGGACCCAGATATTGGCCTGGTTTTTTGCCCCTGCAGAAACCGGCCTCAACCCGTTCACGGAAGAATCCGCTTTCTGGTAGACACTGTCGTTGTATGCATAGCCGAACATGACATTCAGGTTTTTGGTCACATTTCCTAAAACTTCTGCTTCAAAACCTGAACTTTTCTGGGTTCCGTCCTGAATATTGAACAGGGCATTATTAGGATTTGTCCTTACTTTGTCTTCCACTTTTATGGTATAGTAACTCAAAGTACCTGTAAAATTTCCGTTGAAAAAGGCGTATTTCACTCCGGTTTCAAATTGGTAAGAATGTTCCGGCTTAAAGACATTTCCGTTTTCATCATTGCCACCCACATTGGAGAATCCGGTCTGGTAATTTCCGAAGATTGAAATCTTATTTAAAACCGGCTGATACACGATACCAAACCTGGGCGAGAATGCGCTCTGATTATATCCGTTTTTATACTCATTCTTGGTACCGTCAAAAATTCCTTTAGCATTGAAGCGGTCAAAACGCAACCCTGCATTAACCAACAGATTATCAGTGATATTCAGGACATCATTGATATAGGTGCTGTATATATTTGTAATGCCCCCAAAAATGGTGGCTGCCACCTGCGAACTTTGGTACAATCCATCCAGCCTGTTTCTCTCAAAGTTGTAATAGTTGGTATTAGGCTCTTTGATGTTAACCGTATCGAAAATATTCTGGTACGGATATCCGAATAGTGAACCATATTTGTTGCTCTGGAAGTTTCGCCAGGTGGACTGAATATTCTGATGGTAGTAATCGAGCCCTATTACCATCCTGTTTCTCAGTTCTCCGATTTTGAAATCTCCATTGAAGTTCTGCTGAATCTGATGGGATTCAAAAGCATCTTCAAACCGCCTGGACATCCTGGCCATATAATCGGCTCCAGGTGTGCCGTAATTAATGCCTGCCAGATTTCCGGACAGCAATCCTGCAACAACGCCTTTTACCACATTGGGGAGAAGAATCATCCTGGTTTCATATCCGTCATCGCTGCCCTGCGTGAATTTTATAGAGGTTAAAGATTTCCACCGGTCAGAAATCTTGTATTCCACATTTCCGTTCAGATTTAATGTCGTGGACCTGGACACAAGATTTTTATCATAATAGGACATTTTCCTGTCTAAATTGAAATCTGAAACACTGTTCGTTCCGAAACCTTCCTGAATCGTTGAGGGCATTTTTGAAGTTACCGAACTGATGTAGGAAGCCGGGACACCATTCCCTGCCAGCAGCGCAGCAACATATTGCTTCAGTACTGCGGGGGTAAGGGTAAACATCACATTAGACCCCATTCCGGAAACTTTTTGAGCATTGAATTCTGTATTCAGGTCAATTTTAATTCTGTCATTTAACTGATAGGAAAAAGATGGTGCTACAAAAATGTTCTGAGTATAACCGCCGTTATCCGTAAATGTTCCCTGATTATTATAGGCAATATTGGTCCTGGAAAGCAGGGTTTTCTCTTTATTGACGGGTAGGTTTAAATCCACTCCAACCCTTCCGAAATTGAAGCCTCCTGCACTCATGTCTACCGAAAGGCTTTGCTGCTCATACGGCATTTTGGTTACCCTGTTGATCAACCCGCCATAAGAAGTAATGATACTCCCGAACAGGGTTGCCGAAGGGCCTTTAATAACTTCTATTTTTGAGACGTTCTGAATATCCCCTACCACAGCAATATTATTGGCCAGGCCGTTCAGGGCCTTTATCTGAGTCTGAAAGCCACGGCTGGTATATTCTGTACCGCCATAAATCACATTTCCTGCCCAACCTTCTGCTCCTTTGCTGATCCCCGGTGCGTTTCTTACCACATCATCAAGGTTGTAAATTTTCTGCTGGGTGATCAGCCGGCTCGTAATGCCTGTGTATACCTGAGAATTTTCCAGGTTTTTTAGAGGTATCCTTCCTACACTTTCACTTTTGTCGGTAATCACGGATTTTGTTCCTATGATCTCTACCTGATCAATATTAGCCGATTTTATGGAATCTGATGTTTCTTGCTGTCCATAGCATAATCCGGAAAGCAATACACAAGGGATAATGATTTTATTCATAAATATAAATTTCCGTAAATTTATTATTTTTATTTTTTCTAAATAAAATCTATTAATGATTTTTATCATTATTTATATTAAATTTTAGCAATATTTCAATCATATACCAAAATTAAAGCACTGTCGTTAATCTGACAGTGCTTTATTTATAGATTGAAGATCGAGAATGATGTTATCTATTCTTCAAGATAAGTTACATAGTCTCCATTTTGAAACTCATGCTTTCAATCACTTTCAGGATGGCTTCCACAGTATCCATGGAGGTTAAGCAAGGAACCCCGTTTTCAACGCTCATCCTTCTGATCTGGAATCCGTCTCTTTCAGACTGCTTACCTTTGGTCATGGTATTTACCACATACTGTACTTTTCCTTTCTGGATCAGGTCGATCAGGTTAACATCTTCCTCTCCGATCTTGTATCCTATTTTGCAAGGAATCCCTTTTTCTTCAAAGAATTTAGCCGTTCCTTCCGTAGCCCAGATCCTGAAGCCCACTTCATGGAACCTTGCCGCCAGATCAGCTGCTTCTTCTTTATGCTTATCTGCTACCGTGAACAGGATGGAGCCGTGCATCGGCACTTTTCTTCCTGCCGCTACCAGTCCTTTGTAGAGGGCTTTTTCCAGGGTAGTATCTTTACCCATAACTTCTCCGGTCGATTTCATTTCCGGTCCTAAGGAGATGTCCACTTTTGTGAGTTTTGAGAAAGAGAATACCGGAACTTTTACAAACACCCCTTCTTTATTCGGAACCAGCCCGCTTTCGTAACCTAAATCCTTCAGTTTCTGGCCCAGGATTGCTTTGGTCGCCAGGTTAGCCATCGGAACATCCGTGATTTTAGATAAGAAAGGAACCGTTCTTGATGAACGCGGGTTAACCTCGATCACATATACATTGCCTTCAAATAAGACATACTGGATGTTCATCAGTCCTATTACATTAAGTCCTTTGGCAAGTCTTTTCGTATAATCTACCAGCGTGTCGATTTCGCTTTGTGAAATATTCTGGGGAGGATATACTGCGATAGAGTCTCCGGAGTGCACTCCTGCTCTTTCGATGTGCTCCATGATTCCAGGAATCACTACCGTTTCACCGTCGCAGATGGCGTCTACCTCAACTTCTTTTCCAACCATGTATTTGTCGACCAACACCGGATGTTCAGGGCTAGCTTCCACCGCATTTTCCATATAGTGGGCCAGTTCCGTTTCCGTATATACGATCTCCATGGCACGTCCTCCTAAAACGTAGCTTGGCCGAACCAATACCGGATATCCGATTTCGTTGGCAATCTTGATCGCTTCTTCTTTTGAAACAGATGTCTTCCCAAGTGGCTGAGGAATCTGCATTTCCTGAAGCGCCTTTTCAAATTTATCCCTGTTTTCCGCTCTGTCCAGATCTTCCAGCGTAGTCCCTAAAATCTGGACTCCGTGTGAAGCTAATTTATCTGCCAGGTTAATTGCGGTCTGACCCCCGAACTGCACCACGACTCCTTTTGGCTTTTCGAGTTCGATGATGTTCATCACATCTTCCTCTGCCAGCGGCTCGAAGTACAATTTATCTGAAATGGAGAAGTCTGTGGAAACCGTCTCCGGGTTATTGTTAATGATAATCGCTTCGTAACCCATTTCTTTAATTGCCCAAACTGAGTGAACCGTCGCGTAATCAAACTCAACCCCTTGTCCGATCCTGATCGGTCCGGAGCCCAGTACGATGATTTTTTCTTTGTCTGAAACCACACTTTCATTTTCTTCTTCGTAAGTTCCGTAGAAATAAGGGGTTTCAGATTCAAATTCAGCAGCGCAGGTATCTACCATTTTATATACCGGCATGATTCCGTTTTCCTTTCTGAAATTGAATACTTCTCTTTGCGTAACGTCCCAGAGGTGAGCGATATTTAAATCTGCAAAGCCTAATTTTTTAGCTTCCAGCAAAATTTCTTTGCTGAATTTATTTTCGGCAATCGTTTTTTCGAAATCCACCAGCTTTTTCAGCTTCCAGATGAAGAACTTGTCTATTTTACTCCATTCTACGATCTGTTCCCAGTCATACCCTCTTCTTAAAGCATCACCGATGATGAACAATCTTTCGTCATCACAGACCCTGATTCTTCTTTCAATCTCTTCTGCCGTTAAAGCCTGAGCCTGTTTGGTTTTCAGTCCTAAGTGCCTGATTCCTGTTTCCAGGGAACGGATGGCCTTCTGCAAAGATTCCTCGAAATTTCTTCCGATAGCCATTACTTCACCGGTGGCTTTCATCTGGGTAGACAATCTTCTGTCTGCCGTTTCAAATTTATCGAACGGGAACCTAGGGAATTTTGTTACCACATAATCCAGAGCCGGCTCGAAGCAGGCGTATGTTTTTCCGGTTACCGGGTTCATAATTTCGTCAAGGGTAAGTCCTACCGCTATTTTCGCAGCAATCTTTGCGATCGGGTAACCTGTAGCCTTTGATGCCAAAGCGGATGAACGGGAAACCCTAGGGTTTACCTCGATGATATAATAGTTGAATGAATGCGGATCCAATGCCAGCTGTACGTTACACCCCCCTTCAATTCCCAACGCCCTGATGATTTTCAGGGAAGCGTTCCTCAGCATCTGATACTCTCTGTCTGAAAGGGTCTGGGAAGGCGCAACTACGATGGAATCTCCTGTATGCACACCCACCGGGTCGATGTTTTCCATGTTACACACTACAATCGCATTGTCGTTGGCATCACGCATTACCTCATATTCAATTTCCTTGAAGCCTGCGATTGACCGTTCAATCAGACACTGCGTTACCGGGCTGTGTTTCAATCCCAATTCTGCAATTTCTTTCAGTTCTGTTTCATTGGAAGCGATTCCGCCTCCTGTTCCACCCATGGTGAAAGCCGGACGAACAATTACGGGATACCCTATTTCTTCTGCAAACCTTAAGGCTCCCTCTACAGTATTCACGATATCCGATTCAGGCACCGGCTCGTTCAGCTCCCTCATCAGTTCACGGAACAGATCCCTGTCTTCCGCTCTGTTGATCGCTGAAAGCTTGGTACCCAATACTTCTACCTTACACTCTTCCAGGATACCGGATTTCTCCAGCTCTACCGCCATATTCAGTCCGGTCTGTCCTCCCAGCGTCGGTAATAACGCATCCGGACGCTCCTTTCTGATGATGTGACTTACAAACTGAAGGGAAATCGGCTCGATGTAAACTTTATCCGCGATTTCAACATCCGTCATGATCGTTGCCGGGTTGGAGTTGATCAGGATAACCTTATAGCCTTCTTCTTTAAGAGAAAGACACGCCTGCGTTCCCGCATAATCGAATTCAGCCGCCTGACCGATGATGATAGGTCCGGAACCGATAACTAAAATTGTTTTTATATCTGTACGTTTTGCCATTTTTCTTTTTTATTAGAGAGTCAAGATTCAAGAACCAGGAGCCAAGATCTTAGACTTTTTATTTTAAATTATTTTTAAATGAATAAATCATTCGTTGAATTTCAGCAATGTCACCTAACAATACATTTACTTCGTCTTCAGATAAAAGATTTAACTCTTTAATCAGGATTAACTGTGTTTGTACTTCAAATGCAGAGCCTAAAGCAATTGCCAGGAAATGATTGAATTCTTTATTACTGTTTCTACCTGAGCCTTCTGCAATATTTGACGGAATAGAGATAACAGATCTTTTAATTTGAGCAATCAATCCAAATTTTTCATCATTATGGATTTTTTGACAGACCAGATAAATATTTTTTGCTAATACAATAGATTTCTGCCAAAACAATAATTTTTCAAAATGATGCATATGTAATCTGTTAATCTTAATTCTTGTGTCTTGCTTCTTGGTTCTTTGCCTTATTTCTTAAAATCCTCCATCATCTGGATAAAATCATCAAACAGATAGTTTGCGTCTTCCGGGCCGGGGCTGGCTTCCGGGTGGTACTGCACGGAGAAACAAGGGTGGATCTTGTGTTTCAGACCTTCATTGGTCCGGTCGTTCAGGGCGATATGCGTTTCAACAAGATCGGTATCTTGTAAACTTTCCTGATCTACGGCATATCCGTGGTTTTGGGAAGTGATGGCCACCTTGTTCTTTTCCAAATCTAAAACCGGGTGGTTTCCTCCCCTGTGCCCGAACTTCAGCTTGAATGTTTTTGCGCCGCATGCCAGACCGATCAGCTGATGTCCCAGGCAAATTCCGAAGATTGGAACTTTACCTAAGATCCCGCGGATCATTTCCAGGGCGTGCTGATTGTCTTCAGGATCGCCGGGACCGTTAGACAACATTACTCCATCCGGATCCATCAATAAGATTTCTTCTGCCGTTACATCCTGGGAAACCACTGTGATATCGCAGTTTCTTTGGGAGAGCTCGCGGATGATCCCTAATTTGGAACCGAAATCTACCAGGACTACTTTGAAACCTCTTCCCGGGTTAGCATAAGATGTTTTGGTAGACACCATTTCCACCTGATTGGTTGGGAATGTTGTTGAAGCCAGTTCCGAAACCACTGCATTTTCATCTGCATCGGCATTCACAATCTTTCCTTTTACTACCCCGTGGTTACGGAGCACTCTGGTCAGCCTTCTGGTGTCGATGCCGGAGATTCCGGAAAGATTTTTCTTTTTAAACAGTTCATCCAGTGTAATCTGAGTACGGAAGTTGGATGGAAAATCGCAGAGTTCCTTTACGATCAGCCCCTTGATAGCCGGCTCAATACTCTCATAATCATCACGGTTAATACCATAATTACCGATAAGCGGATACGTCATGCAGACGATCTGCCCGCAGTAGGAAGGGTCGGAAATAAGCTCCTGATACCCTGTCATTCCGGTATTGAAAACCACTTCTCCTGCCGTTTCCAATTCTGTTCCGAAACCTTCTCCATGAAACACTTCACCGGACTCCAGTATTAATTTTTTCTTCATTGTAAACTTTTATCTCTTATTATTTTTTATTTTATACTATGTCGGTTGTAAGATGTAGAATGTATTTTAATCATGTTGACCTCTATATACGTTGTACATCATACATTTTACAGTTATTTAAACGTATGCCCCTCTTTCTCCAGTGCTTCTTTTAAAATCGCCATTCTGGCAAAGACACCGTTCTGCATTTGCCTGAAGACCCTTGACCGTTCACATTCCACCAGGTCGGAATCAATTTCCACTCCCCTGTTGATCGGTGCCGGATGCATGATAATAGCCTCTTTTTTCATGGCTTTCTCTCTTTCTTTCGTCAACCCGTATTTTCTATGGTATTCGGCAGCAGAGAAACTCATTTTAGCATCGTGCCTTTCGTGCTGTATTCTCAGCAGCATCAGCACATCCACTTCATGAATCATTTCGTCAACGCTTAAGTAGGTTCCGTTGATTAAAGCTCCTTCATCGAACCACTGTTCCGGACCTGAAAAATAAACTTTTGCCCCAAGCCTCCTGAGGGCTTCCGCGTTGGAATTAGCGACCCTGCTGTGCTTTACGTCGCCTACGATGCCTACTTTCAGGCCTTTAAATTTCCCGAATTCCTGGTAGATCGTCATCAGGTCGAGCATACACTGCGATGGGTGGTTCCCGGTGCCGTCTCCTCCGTTGATCATAGGAATGCTGATGTTTTTCAGCTCATCAAAATACCGGTCTTTTTTATCCCTGATTACGACGAGGTTTACGCCGAGGCTTTCAATGGTTTTCACTGTATCATATAAGCTCTCCCCTTTGTTTACCGAACTGTTGGATGCATCAAACGGAACCACCTGAAGGCCAAGTTTTCTTTCGGCGATATCAAAGCTGGTCTTGGTTCTGGTGCTGTCTTCAAAGAATAGGTTGGAACAGAAAACCTCGCCTTCAATTCTTGCTGTCTTCCCTTCCGCAAATGCCAACGCTTCTTTTACTATACGGTTGATCCTCTCTGTACTTAGTTCTGTAATCGTAAACATAATTTTTAAATTTTTTACAAAAAAAAAGCGAAGAAAATATCTTCGCTTAAAATAAATAAATATCGTAAAGGGCGTCTTCGCCCGGTAATCCTAATGATATAAATACTGTGTTATTCATTAGGTGCAAAGATACAACAAACAGCGAAAACAGCAAAATCATATGACAATAATTTAAAGAAATTTATCAATTTTATTTCATTTTTTCTTAATACTTTTGTTGCTACCCATTGTTATTCTTATTTATGGACTTAAAAGACAAAATGATTCTCAGCATCATCCAGAATGATTCTACTCTATCTGTTAAAGAAATCTCGGAAAAAATAGGGCTTACCTTCACCCCTACTTACGAGCGCATCAAACAGCTTGAAAAGCAGGGCATCATAGAAAAATACGTTGGGCTGTTAAACCGCGAAAAACTGGGACTGAATATTGTAGTCTACTGTAATGTGCGCCTTAAAGAGCAATCCAAGAAGGTCCTCGAAACCTTTGAGAAAAATATCGGGAAATACGATGAAGTCCAGGAGATCATCAGCCTTTCCGGCGAATATGATTATATGTTGAAGATTATTGCCAAAGACATCAATTCCTATAATGATTTCGCCGTAAATGTCATTTCCAATATCCCGAATATCGGTCAGTACCACAGCTCAATCGTACTTCACGAGGTGAAAAAATCGACCCGGTTTAAGATTGACCTGGAGTGATTTCAGGATTCAGTATATATAAGAGGTTAAAAATCCACTGAGGAAATCAATCAGGTTTATTTTCGGTTTATCTGTTAACCTCTTATACGATTGCAATACCGGACGGTTATCCCAGCAATTTGTGCTTTACTTTATTAAACTGGTATTCGATCTTATCCAGGCACAGGTTCCCGATGCTTCCCTGATGGGTATGGTTCAGCTCCTTTGCTTCAAAATCAAACGCATTGTTTTCAATTTCCTGTCCGACTTTAATATAAGCGTCCCGGAATGAACTCCCCTTTTTTACTTCTTCATTAATCTTTTCCACGCTGAACAGGTATTTGTATTTTTCATCTTCTAAAATTCCGTCTTTCACCTGAATGTTCGGCAATGCATAATTCAGTATTTCCAGGCATTCTTTTAAGGAGTCAATAGCCGGAAAGAGAATTTCTTTGGTCAGCTGCATATCACGATGGTATCCTGAAGGCAGATTGTTGGTCAGCAGGATAAACTCATTGGGCAGGGACTGGATTCTATTGCATCGTGCGCGGACCAGTTCAAAGATGTCCGGGTTTTTCTTGTGCGGCATAATGCTGCTTCCGGTTGTAAACTCTTTCGGAAAGCTGATGAAATCAAAGTTCTGGCTCAAATACAGGCAGACATCATATGCGAATTTCCCCAATGTTCCTGCCAGAGCAGCCATGGCCATGGCCAACAGTTTCTCTGTTTTACCCCGGGTCATCTGGGCATAGACTGAATTGTAATTCATGGACTGAAATCCTAAATGGTACGTTGTACTTTCACGGTCAATCGGGAATGAGGAGCCATAGCCAGCTGCAGAGCCCAGAGGATTTTTATTGATGATATTTTTAACCGAAAACAACAGTTCAGCGTCATCCAGCAGTGCCTCTGCATAAGCACCGAACCAAAGCCCGAAGGAGGAAGGCATCGCAATCTGCAAATGGGTATAGCCTGGTAACAGGACATTTTTATGCTGTTCAGCCAGCTGAATCAACAACTGAAAGAATTCATCTGTCCGTGCTGTAATTTCACGGATTTCATCCAATATATAAAGCTTGATATCCAGCAAAACCTGGTCGTTCCGTGACCTTGCCGTGTGGATTTTCTTTCCGGTATCTCCCAGCCTTTCAATCAAAACAGATTCAATCTGCGAATGGATGTCTTCTGCTCGGGGATCTATTTCAAATATCCCGGCTTTAATATCCTGCAGAACTTCTTCCAGCACTGCAAGCATCTGTTGTGATTCTTCGGGAGAAATAATCCCTATTTCAGCCAGCATGGTACAGTGGGCCATAGAACCTTTAACATCATATTTTGCCAGGCGTTCATCGAACTCAAGGTCTTTTCCTACTGTAAATTTGCTGACGAGTTTATTGGCGGCCACATCGTCTTTCTGCCATATCTTTTTCATATTCTTTTAATTTAAAGGGTTAGATTTCAGATCTCCGATAACAGATTTCAGGTCTACTATCTTCTGTTTTGCGGTTCACAAAACCTTTTCCAAAATCCTGATGTAAATGTCGATCCCTTCTGCAATTTCATTGATGAACACAAATTCATCCGCAGTATGGGAGCGCGTACTGTCTCCGGGCCCAAGCTTAACCGATGTACAGGGAATGATAGCCTGGTCCGATGATGTAGGCGAGCCGTAGGTAGTCCTTCCGATCTCCAGTCCGGCCTGTACAAAAGGATGGTCCATAGCGATCTTTGATGAATTTAACCTGAATGAACGC
Source organism: Chryseobacterium camelliae (assembly GCF_030818575.1). NCBI lineage: Bacteria > Pseudomonadati > Bacteroidota > Flavobacteriia > Flavobacteriales > Weeksellaceae > Chryseobacterium > Chryseobacterium camelliae. The sequence continues at coordinate 986,663 of NZ_JAUTAL010000001.1, read as the reverse complement.
GCCGTTAAAGCAGATTCCATCTGAGATTGTATGATCTCAAACGCTTCCCGGTTGGAATATTCATCCGTCACCCTTACGTCAAGCGTAAATGTGCAGGATTCCGGAACCACATTATGCTGCATACCGGCATGAATTCCGGAAAGGGTGATCTTTACTTCACCCAAATGTTCAGAAACCTTTGGAAACCTGAAATTCAGGATATTCTGAAGATCCGCCATGCATTTTACGATTGAATTATCGTGGTTAGGATGCGCTGCATGAGATGCTGTTCCTTTCATTTCTCCGTCAATCACCAGAAGCCCTTTTTCAGCAATTGCAAGATTCATCTGCGTAGGTTCCCCGACAATAGCCAGCTCGATATTCGGAAGTTGAGGAAACAATGCTTCTATTCCGTCAAAACCGGAAATCTCTTCTTCAGCAGTGAGGGCAATGATCAGATTATAGGTAAGATTTTCCTGTTCATAAAAATGCAAAAAAACCTGTGCCATAGAGACGAGGGAGGCACCAGCATCATTACTCCCGAGCCCATATAATTTGCCTTCTTTTTCCACTGCAACAAAAGGATCCAATGTATATGCCTTGTTAGGCTTTACCGTATCATGATGCGTGTTCAGCAATATTGACGGCTTGAAAACATCAAAATGTTTGTTTACTGCCCAGATATTATTTTTAAAACGTTTGGTCGGAATCCTGTGTTTTTTGAAAAAATTTTCAATCTCTACAGAGGTGTTAAATTCATCTTTACTGAATGAAGGGATTTCAATCAGTTTCTTCAGCAATTCAACGGCGTTATTCAGCAATTCCTCTCTACTATAGACAGATTTCAGTTCCTGCATGATGGTTTTCTATATGGTTTTTAAGTTCGGTCTCTTTGATCAGGAATACTCTGCCAACATTATTTTTTACGGCTCCTATGGCATTTTCAAGCTTAGGCAGAATTCCTTTATGCAGCTTACCTTCGTTTTTAAGCTTGGAGAATGCCTCCTCAGAGATATTTTTAATAACGGATTCCGGTTTATTAACATCTTCCAAAACTCCTTCTTTATCAAAGCAATATAATAACTCCACATCAAACTTTACAGACAGGGCCTGTGCAAGCACTGATGCAATCGTATCGGCATTGGTATTGAAAAGATGGCCTTTTTTATCATGGGTAATGGCCGAAAATACCGGAACCAGCTTTAGCTTAAGCAATTTTGAGATCAGTTTCCTGTTTACGCTTTTCTCCGTAATATCACCTACAAACCCGAAGTCAATTTCTGCATGCACTCTTTTTTTTGCTTTAATGAGATTTGCATCCGCACCTGAAAAACCTATTGCCTTACATTTTTTTTGCTGTAGTTTTGCGACAATATTTTTATTGATTCCGCCAGCATAGACCATAGCGACAATATCCAGTGTATCTTTATCGGTAATCCTACGCCCGTTGACCATTTTCTGTTCCACACCCAGTTTATCAGCTAATGTATTGGCCAGCTTTCCGCCTCCGTGAACCAGGATTTTTTTCTCCTGAATTCCGGAAAACTGCTCAAGGAACTGTTCCAGCAGCTCCTCATCATCGATGAGCGCGCCCCCTATTTTAATAATGTATAATTTTTCTTTCATTACTGATGCATTAAATGTCTCCTGATATCCTTGTCAAGTTTTTTTAACCTTGACAAGGACCACTTCAGTTCAAGTCCTATGTAAAGGTGCTACTGGGAATCCAGTCCATCCAATATTTCGGAAAATACTGCCTGGGCTGAAAATATCCTGTTTTTTGCCTGCTCATAAATGATGGAATTTTTTCCGTCCATCACCTCATCACTCAGTTCCACATTCCGGCGTACCGGAAGGCAGTGCATGACTTTAGCATTGTTGGTAACAGAAAGCTTCTCATTGGTCAGCATCCAGCTATCTTTTACTTCAGGCATGGCCGCATACTCATCAAACGACGACCAGTTTTTTACATAGATAAAATCTGCATCTTTCAAAGCTTCTTCCTGATCATGGATCACTTCAACATCTTTTGTGAAATTCCTGTCCAGATCATAACCTGCCGGATTGGCGATAACAAAATCCACCTCCATTTCCTGCATCCATTCTGCGAATGAATTTCCTACTGCATGAGCGATAGGTTTGATATGCGGCGCCCACGTAAGTACCACTTTCGGCTTTCGTTCTTCTGTCCAGTTTTCTGTGATGGTGATACAGTCTGCCAGGCTCTGCAAAGGGTGTCTCGTAGCAGATTCCAGGGAAATGACCGGGACTTTCGCATGTTTTTCAAACTGGCTTAAAATACTTTCGTTAACATCATCTTCCTTGCTTTTCATTCCTGCAAAACAACGCACTGCAATGATATCGCAGTACTGGTTCAGAACTTCAATAGCGTCTTTGATGTGTTCCACTGTATCCCCGTTCATGATAGCTCCGTCGGCAAATTCAAGGTTCCAGGCTTCCTGGGCAGCATTTAGAGTCAGGACATTCAAGCCTAAATTCTGTGCTGCAATCTGGCTGCTGAGGCGGGTTCTCAGACTGGAATTCAAAAATACCAGTCCGATGGTTTTACCTTTTCCCTTCTCTGTTTCCGAGAGGGGATCTTTTTTGATCTGTAACGCTTTTTTTATGATTTCCTGTAAGTTTTCTACATCACTTACACCGGTGAATTTTTTCATTGTAATACATTTTATGAGCTTTAGCCATCAGGATTTTAATTATAACACAGATATCCCTGATATATCAAAGCTGTTGCTAAGTTGTGGTTAAATTATGCCCCACAGGTAACACAGATGTTCACAGATGCCTGTAGTCTGTGTTCTTTTTATATTGAGATCAAAACTGTTCTTAATGTGTCAATGCTTTTGCGGCTTCTGTGGTTAAGCCTTCCAAAACTGTTTTCAGTGCATTTATAAACAGATCAGTTTCTTCTTTTTTAATATTGAGTGCCGGAAGAATCCTCAATACAGCCTTATCATTGGAATTTCCTGTGAAAATATGATGGTCATACAAAAGCCTGCTTCTCACTTCCGCGCAATCTCTGTCGAGTTCAATTCCAATCATCAGTCCTTTGCGCCTTATGGAGCGGATATGCGGCAACATTTTAATTTTCTCTTCGATATAATCACCCATAATCCGGGCATTTTCCATCAGGTTTTCATCCTTCATCACATCCAGGACGGCGATGGCTGCTGCACAGGCCAGATGGTTTCCTCCGAATGTGGTACCCAGCAATCCGTTCGTAGCCTGAAATTCAGGATGGATCAGGACGCCTCCGATCGGGAATCCGTTGCCCATTCCCTTCGCTGTGGTAATAAGATCCGGCTGGATCCCATATTCCTGGTGGGCAAAGAAATAACCGCTCCTTCCGTAGCCCGACTGTACTTCATCCAGAATCAGCACGGCATCATATTGTTGGCATAATTCCTTGATCCGCATTAAGAATGCCGCATCAGGAATCATTACTCCTCCTACACCCTGGATTCCTTCAATGATCACAGATGAAATTTCAGTTCCCTCCTTTTCAAAAATATCTTCAAGCTGTCCGGTATTATTCCATTCAGATCTGATGAATCTTTCATCATAATTCACCGGAGCTACTATTTTCGGATTATCTGTTACGGAAACAGCCGCTGAAGTCCTTCCGTGAAAAGAGCCGGAAAAGTACACAACCTTGCTTTTACCGTTATGAAACGAAGCGAGCTTTAATGCATTTTCATTGGCTTCCGCACCGGAATTGCAGAGAAAAAGGCTGTAATCCTCATATCCTGATATCCGGCCGAGCTTTTCAGCCAACTCAGTCTGCAGTTCGTTCTGCACAGAATTGGAATAAAAAGAAATCTTGTCTAACTGCTCTTTTAAGGTCTTCTGATAATGCGGATGGTTATGCCCGATGGAAATCACGGCATGGCCTCCGTAAAAATCAAGGTATTGCTGTCCTTTGTCATCCCAGAGAAAAGAGCCCTGAGCTTTTACAGGATTAATGTTGAATAATGGATATACGTTGAATAAATTCATGTTTTGTTATAAATAATGATTGATAATTGATGAATGATAAATTCACTATTGATTTATTGCCATTCACCTAAAACACTACTGCTTTCAGGTTCAGTGCCAGGTTTTCTTCCCAGCCCATGGCAATATTCATATTCTGCACCGCCTGTCCTGAAGCACCTTTCAGCAAATTGTCAATCGCTGAGTGAACTACCAAAACATTTCCACTCATTTCTATATGAATCACACAGCGATTGGTATTGACAACCTGCTTGAGATCAATTGCTTTTTCACTTACCTTTACAAAAGGTTCTCCTTCATAAAACTCTTTAAACAATTGCTCGATATATGAACGTCCTACTTCTGTTTTTACGGTAGAACTGGTAAAAATCCCCCTTGTAAAATCGCCCCTCCACGGAACAAAATTCAGCTGTACATCGCTATGATTGAAAGCATCCAGCTGCTGCACGATTTCATCCACATGCTGATGGGTCAAGGTCTTGTAAGCCGAAATATTATCATTCCTCCAGGTAAAATGCGTCGTAGACTGTAATGATTGGCCGGCTCCTGTAGAACCGGTAATTCCTGTGGTATATACCTCCTTCAACAATCCCTTTTCAGCCAATGGCAGCAATGCCAGTTGGATCGCAGTGGCAAAACATCCCGGATTGGCAATGCTTTTGGCACCTGCGAGCTGTTTTCTGTTGATTTCCGGCAATCCGTAGATAAAATCCCTGTTCCCGAAATTCGCATCAAGACGGAAATCATTGCCCAGATCTATAACCAGTACCTCATCTCCCACCGGATTCTGACTGAGCCAGTTCCTGCTTTCTTTATGTGGCAGGCAGAGAAAAAGAATATCGACTTCTTCCGGCCGGTCTGTCAGCTCCATATCACATATTTCCACCAGATCAGGATAAAAATCGGAGATTTTAGTTCCAGGATGCGAACGGCTGTATAAAAAACGTAATGACACCTGAGGATGAAAAGCCAGAAGGCGGATCAGCTCACTGCCTGTATAGCCGTTAGCGCCTATAATTCCTGCTGTTTTCATATATTTAAAATGATCATTTTGCTTATCAGAATCAAATTCTGCATTTTTTAAAATTTATTTTTTAAACCCATCTATGTTCCGATCAGTTATTCGTCTTATTGATCTGATGATAGATATTCAGCGAATTACTTAGAATTTTGGTATATCCTTTTACATCATCTCCCGTCCAGGCCCTGTTAGCTTCTCCATAGCTTCCGAATTGATCAGACATCAGATCATGGTCAGATTCTATTCCGTTCAGGATAAACCTGTAGGGATGAAGGGTTATGAAGACCTTTCCGGTCACTGTTTTCTGGGAATCGGTCAGGAGGCATTCTATATTCCGCATCACCGGGTCAAGGAAAAGGGCCTCATGAAGCCAGTTACCATACCAGTCGGACAATTGCGACTTAATCATCTGCTGGTATTTTGAAAGCGTGTGCTTTTCCAATAAATGATGGGCTTTAATAATCACCGAGGCCGCCGCAGCTTCAAAGCCTACCCTTCCTTTGATCCCCACAATAGTATCCCCTACATGGATATCACGTCCTATTCCATATGCTGAAGCCAGTTTCTCAATAGCCTGTATCGCATAGACCGGATGATCATAGGGTTGTCCGTTAACAGACTTAATCTCTCCGTTCTTAAATTCAATTTCCAGCTCCGAAGGCTCTCTCTGGCTGATCTGTGAAGGGAAAGCCTCTTCCGGCAGGTAATTCCTGGAGGTGAGCGTTTCTTTTCCGCCTACCGAAGTTCCCCAAAGCCCTTTATTAACAGAATACTGCGCTTTTGCAAATTCCATTTCATAGCCATGATCTTTCAGAAATTCAATCTCGTCCTCACGGGATAAAGCCAGATCACGGATTGGCGTGATGATTTCCACATCCGGACACATCACCTGAAAAATCAGATCAAAACGCACCTGGTCATTTCCTGCCCCCGTACTTCCATGAGCAATGGCATCAGCTCCGGTCTCAATAGCATATTCGGCAATTTTCTGCGCCTGAATGGTTCTTTCTGCACTTACGGAAAGCGGATAGGTATTATTTTTCAGCACATTCCCGAAAATGAGGTATTTTACACATGAATTATAATAATCCTCCTGAGCTTTAACGCACCTGTACTGTCTTACGCCGAGATTCAGGGCTTTCTGTTCCAGTTCTTTTTCCTCTTCCTCAGAAAAACCTCCGGTATTCACGGTAACGGCATACACTTCATATCCCAAGGTTTCACTGAGATATTTGGCGCAGTATGAGGTATCTAAACCTCCGCTAAATGCTAAGACGACTTTTTTCTTCATTATATTCATTTTTGGGCTGAACTTTTTCAGCAGCTTTCGTTGTATGTATTTCCGGAACAAACAGCATGGCTGTGCACAGGCAGTTTTTACGTTCCTTTTTCATTAATATTTCATAGTTTACACAGCTTTTACAGCCATTCCAGAAGTCCTCATCCTGAGTCAGCTCAGAATAGATCACCGGCTTGTACCCCAGTTCACTGTTGATCTTCATCACGGCAAGACCTGTAGTCAATCCGAATATTTTTGCATCCGGATATTTTTCCCTGGACAGCTTAAATACCTTCTTCTTGATCAGGGTGGCAACACCGCCGTTCCTGAATTCAGGAGAGACAATGAGCCCGGAATTGGCCACAAACTGCCCGTGAGACCAGGTTTCTATATAACAGAACCCTGCCCACTTCCCATTCTGGGTAGCGACTACGGCATTGCCTTCCGAAATCTTTTTGCTCAAATATTCCAGTGAACGCTTGGCAATTCCTGTTCCTCTCCGCTGCGCAGAGTCATACATTTCCTGCTGTATTTCATGTACATACATCAGATGTTTGCATGAGGAAATTTCTATTTCCATTTATTTATCTGAATTTTTCGACAAATTTAAAATATTATTACTTTAAAAAACAAATATTAGAGATAATTTTTAGCTTAAAATATTATTAAAAAGTTAATTTATCTTTGTGTTAAATTAATATATTGCTAGATTATTATATATTTGCTAAAAAGATATAGGTTATGGAAAATATTTGCCCGAAATGCGGAAGCAGCAACACCGTAAAAAGCGGTATCATTAACGATAAACAACGGTTCCACTGCAAAAACTGCGGGTATTACTTTACAGTCAGGAAACTTGGAAAGCAAATTGATGACTATTATGTAACCAAAGCGCTTCAACTGTATCTGGAAGGCTTAAGCTACCGTGAGATAGAACGCATCCTGGGTGTTTCCCACGTCACCATCAGCTCCTGGATCAAAAAATACAACATCACCCGGCCGCCGCATTCTGAATTTCACCCGGTCTACAAAATCCTGAAGCAAAACGAACTTACCGAATATATTTCTAAAGAAGAAAACCTTACCAACGCCGGCCTGATCATTACGCAGTTTGCAGATAAGTATATGCTGATCAAATGGGAAAGATTTAAACGCTGAGCCATGAATAATTATGGATTATGGATTTTATATGGTGTTACGATAATCAACCGTTGTTGTAATTATAATAATATCAATCATTATTCATCATTTATCAATCATCATTTTAGTTATTGCTTATCACCCACCTATACCATTACCACTAATATATATTAAATTTTCATAACTAAATTATTAATTACAATTTGGCATTCATAAAAAACAATGCCAAATATTAATAATTTATGAAGAAAATACTCACTTGCATTGGATTGGCTCTAATGGGCACTTCCCTATATGCACAAGGTTCTCCTGATTATGGCAGCGGACTGAAACTCAACCTGAACCAACAGGGAGATAAATATGTCCGGTTCATTTTATGGGACCAGTTCTGGCTGAGAAATACCGAAATGAATCCGGGAAGTATGGTAGGCGGCGAACCTACTGACAACTCCTGGAACGTGGGAAACCGCAGACTAAGAGCACTGGCATATGCACAGATTTCTAAAAGATACATGATTCTCCTGCACTTCGGGATCAATAATCAAACCTTTATCAATGGCGGGGCACCCGGAACTACGGGAACCGGAGGAAACGGAAACGGGAAAAAGACCCAGCTGTTTTTTCATGATGCCTGGAATGAATATGCTGTATTAATGCCGGGAGAAGCCGGAAAATTCAGTTTATCTTTGGGTGCAGGGCTACATTATTATATGGGACTGTCCCGGATGACCATGGCATCCACGCTTAATTTTCTGACGCTGGACTCTCCTGTTTTCAGCTGGCCACTGATCGATAGCTCTGACCAGTTTGCTAGACAGCTAGGCTTTTTCGCCAAAGGAAAATGTGGAAAATTGGAGTACCGATTCAGTCTCAATAAGCCTTTTGCAACAGATTTAACACCGGTTAATGCAACTGATCCTGCCCGTGCAGTAGCGGTAGACAACAACGGAAACCCTAGTTTTTCAAAAGCAGGTTATATTGAGTACCAGTTCCTGGATGAAGAATCCAACACATTGCCGTTCAAAGTTGGTTCTTACCTCGGGACTAAAAAAGTATTTAATCTGGGTGCCGGATTTTACCATCAGGCTGACGGAACCAGGACCTCAGTGAATTCCAATATTGAAAAGCATGACATCACCCTTTTCGCAGTGGATGCATTCGCCGATATCCCGTTGGGGAATGCCAAAAATAAGATGGCTGTTTCCGCTTATGCAGGATACTATAATTATCAGTTCGGACCCAATTACGTCCGCAATCTCGGAACCATGAATATCGCAGCCTCCGATCCGAATTTTGTAGGGAACAGAGCCATTGCAGGCCCCGGAAACCTTCAGCCGACGATTGGAACAGGGAATATTATCTATGCACAGGCAGGCTTACTGTTACCAAGCCAGGCAGAAAAACCAAAGATCAGAATTCAGCCTTTTGCGGCATTTACCCATAAGGATTTTGAAGCATTCACCAAATCTTCCTCCCAGTTTGATGTAGGAGCCAACTGGTTCATCGATGGCCATCATGCGAAAATCACCACTCAATATTCCACCCGGCCCGTCTACACAAGTCCAACGGAAAGTCCGACCTCCAAAGGAGAGTTCATTGTCCAGTTTCAGATTTACCTGTAACAATTCCGCATAACCCTTTAATTTATTAACAAAACAAAATCAAGCACTATGAGCGAAAAGCACTATGAAAGCTACGAAAATATGACCGAGAAGCAGAAGAACCGCACCATCTGGAGCGTGATCACTGCTTCCTCACTCGGTACCCTGATCGAATGGTACGACTTCTATATCTTCGGAAGCCTGGCTGTGGTCCTGGCCACTAAATTTTTTCCGGCAGACAATCCTACTGCTGCATTTTTATCCACTCTGGCTACTTTTGCGGCAGGATTCGTGGTAAGACCCTTCGGCGCCTTGTTTTTCGGGCGGCTGGGCGACCTGATCGGAAGAAAGTATACTTTTTTGGTTACCTTACTGATCATGGGGTTCTCTACCTTCCTTATCGGATGTATCCCAAGCTATGAAACCATCGGATTTTTGGCTCCCGTACTGGTACTGATCCTGAGATTACTGCAAGGACTGGCTTTAGGGGGCGAGTATGGCGGTGCCGCTACCTATGTGGCAGAATATGCACAACCCCACCGGCGCGGTTACTGGACCTCATGGATCCAGACGACTGCCACGGCAGGGCTCTTTATTTCCCTGATTGTCATCCTGGTGACCAAAACCACCCTTTCTGCAGAAGAATTTGATGGCTGGGGATGGAGAATTCCGTTCTGGATTTCGATCCTTATGGTAGGGATTTCCTATATCATCAGAAAAAACATGAAAGAGTCTCCGCTTTTTGCTAAAGCTAAAAGTGAAGGGAAAACATCCAAAAATCCTTTAAAAGAAAGTTTCGGGAACAAATTCAATTTCAAATTCGTTTTGCTGGCCCTGTTCGGAGCGGCCATGGGACAGGGTGTAATCTGGTATACCGGACAGTTCTATGCGATGAGCTTCTTGCAGAAAGTCATGAATGTGGAATCTGCACAGGTGGATTCCCTGATGGCTACGGCCCTGTTTCTGGGAACTCCCTTTTTCGTGTTCTTTGGATGGCTTTCGGATAAGATAGGAAGAAAAGCCGTGATGATGACCGGAATGCTGGTCGCCATTTTAGCCTACAGGCCGATTTATGGCTCCATGTTCAAAAGCGTAAACTTTGAAAACAAAACCGTAGCCGCCAATGGCATTACGGAAAAGAGGACCGCAAAAATTCATGATAAAATCACAACGGACAGCTTGATTACCTTCCATAAAGAAACGCTTTATACCGATGGGACATTAGCGAAAAAAGACAGTATCGTACACTGGTCTCCAAGCGGTCTGGTAATAAAAGAAGGTAAAGCTGAAGAACCTAAAGTCACCCAGTCGGTAAAGCTTAGTGATGACACAAAATGGTATTTGGTTCTCATGGTATTCCTCCAGGTGATTTTTGTAACGATGGTATATGGACCAATTGCGGCCTTCCTGGTGGAAATGTTTCCTGTACGCATCCGTTATACGTCGATGTCGTTACCATACCACATCGGAAACGGGGTGTTTGGCGGACTGCTTCCTGCCGTAGCCACTTACCTTGTGACAACCGGAAAAGAAGCGGGGCATAGCAGCTGGTACCTTGAAGGACTCTGGTATCCTATCGGTGTTGCAACCGTCTGCCTCATCATCGGATTATTTTATCTTAAAAATAAGAACAATAATCTCCATGATTAGTACTGAATCACTCAAATTTTTATTAATTTTAAAACTATTAAAATGAATATAGTAAAAAAGTTATTAGGCATCCTCTGGATTGCTGTCGCAGTAATCGTGGGCTATTTCGGAATTACAGTATTGGGAATCCCGAAAATAGCATCCGGAAAACAGGAAGACCTGGTGTTTGGCATCATCATTCTCTTTGTACTGATGCCGATAATATCAGGCGGGATGGCGGTTTTCGGATATTATGCCTTAACAGGAGAATATTCCGACGATAAGATTTAACAACAATATAAACAGATAATTGATGAATGCCCCATTCATCAATTATCTTTTATCAAACATGACCAGTATAAAAATGGACATCACCATTAAAGCAATTTCTCGTCCCTCTGATGACAACAGAGTTCGTGATCTGATCCACAGATTAAATGATTCTCTTATTACAATCTCTGGTGAGAGCGGAAGCAAAGGTGCAAACCTTGACGACTTTGCTCAGGAGAATGCTCTATTTCTCATTGCTTTACATGATGACCAGGCTGTAGCCTGCGGAGGTTTGCGCCCTATTTCATCGGAAGTATGTGAAGTTAAACGAATGTTTTCCCTTAAAAAAAACATAGGATTAGGCGGAAAAATTCTTTCAGCATTAGAAATGGCGGCAAAACAATTTGACTACAAATACATCTGCCTGGAAACCCGCAAAAAAAATGATAATGCCGTGAAGTTCTATCTGAAAAAAGGATATGAAGTCATTGAAAATTATGGTATTTACATTGGACGTGAAGAAGCTGTATGCTTCAGGAAAGAACTAAAATAGTTATGAAAAAGAGACATGAACAGAAACTGATCTTGCTGAGTATCGGATTGATGGTGGCTTTCAGCATTCCGGTCTCTTTGCTTTTTAACAGTGAGCAGGAGGTCCTGGGATACCCGATGCTGCTGGTGTATATTTTTGCTTTATGGATGGCTGCGGTCATCATCGCCTTTGTAATCGTGAAAAAATATGAGTAGTTTCGCACTGTTCTCCGTGGTTTTGCTGTATCTGGCCCTTTTGTTCTTCGTTGCCTACCTGGCAGAGAAGAAGAAAAGCAAGCTCTGGATCAACAACCCGTATATTTATGCCTTATCCCTTGCCGTGTATTGTACAGCCTGGACGTATTACGGAAGTATTGGCGTTGCGGCGACCAGCGGACTCAACTATCTCCCGATCTACATAGGACCTATTATTGTGATTCCGGCCTGGATCTATATCAATACCAGGATCGTCCGGATTTCCAGGATCAACAAGATCAGCAGCCTGGCCGATTTTATTTCCCTCCGTTATGGTAACAGCAGAAGCCTGAGTGCAATTATTACCCTGGTCTGCCTTTTTGCCATCATTCCGTACATCGGATTGCAGATCAAAGCCATTTCTGAAACATTCCACCTGGTTACGGAAACCAGAGTATCAAAAAATATTTTAACAGACAGCGCAACATTTGTCGTAGTACTGATCGCCGTCTTTTCTTCTTATTACGGAACAAGGTATGTGGACGCTTCTGAAAAACGACTGGGAATTGTCTCAGCCATCGCCCTGGAAAGTTTTTTAAAGCTTTTTTTCATCATCATCCTGGGATTATTCGTTATTTATTTCGTATTTGACGGATTTTCAGACATCTATCAAAGAGCCAGCCGGTTCAGCGACTTTAAAGCCAAAAATACCTTCAACGGAATCGAGGGAGCCTTAAACTGGATGGTCCTGTGCATGATTTCCGGTACCGCCATCTGTCTTCTGCCAAGGCAGTTCCATACTGCCATTATTGAAAACAGGCAGGAAAAACATATCAAGACTGCCATCTGGTTTTTCCCGCTCTATCTTTTGGTCTTCACTTTATTTATCTTCCCGATTGCCTGGGGAGGAAGATTGATTTTTAACGGACAGAACGTTAACCCGGAGTTTTACTCGATCCTCATTCCACAGTACTTTAACAATACATTAGTTACGGTACTGGTGTTTCTGGGAGGGTTAAGTTCCAGCATTTCCATGATCATCATTTCATCCATCACCTTATCCATCATGCTTTCCAATAACATGATCATTCCGTACGGGCTGCTGGGGAAATTCAAGGCAGAAGATGAAGCCAATAATAACCGGAATATTACACGGATCAGGAAGTTCAGCATTTTTGGGCTGATCATCATGGCATTCGTTTTTTATAAATATTTTATCCTGAAAACGTCCCTGGATTCGGTGGGACTGATTTCTTTTGTGATCATTGCCCAACTGGCACCTGCTTATTTCGGAGCTATTTTCTGGAGGCGCGGAAGCTATAAGGGTGTGCTTGCGGGTCTGGTGGCAGGAGTGGTTATCTGCTACTTCGGATTGATCATCCCGCAATATTATTTCTCCTACAACCAGGAGTTTAAAGGGGTCCTGAGGATCATGTACGATTCATTCCGTTTTTTTGACATTCCTTACCTGGGAAGGATCCCGGAGATTTTTTTCTGGTCATTACTGGTCAATACCGGTCTTTTTGCGGTAATCTCGGTAAGTAAAAGGGGCAATTACCGGGAACGGAATTTTGCAGAACTGTATGTGGATATCGACAAATACATCCAGAACCATGAGAATGCCTTTATCTGGCGCGGAACTGCCTATGTATCGGATATCCGGAATATCCTTGTCCGTTTTTTAGGCCCGAAGAAAACCGAACAGGCGATGCGCATATTCAATCTGAAATACAATATTGATTCAGAGGCTGAAACGGCAGATTCCCGGTTCATTAAATTTTCCGAAAACCTTCTCGCGGGAAGGATCGGGACGGCTTCAGCTAAAATCCTTATTGAGGGCGTAACCAAAGAAGATAAAATTTCACTTAAGGAAGTACTGAATATCCTGGAAGAATCTAAAGAGAACATTATTTTAAATAAAAAACTGACAGAACAGTCTCAGGAACTGAAGAAGCTTTCTGATGACCTGAGGAATGCCAATGATAACCTGATCATCAAGGACCGGCAGAAAGACGACTTCCTGGATTCTGTAGCCCATGAACTGCGGACACCGATTACCGCTATCCGCTCTGCCGGAGAGATCCTTGCTGACGACGATGATATCCCCCCGGAAATCAAAAAGGAATTTTTAAACAACATCATTACGGAATCGGACCGGCTAAGTGAAATAATCAACGATATCCTGTACCTTGACAAACTGGAGCACGGGGAAATTGCTCTGAACATCAGTGAAAATAACATCCTTGAAACCTACAGGAAAGCCCTGAATCCCCTTCTGCACCTTATTCAGCAGAAAAATATCCACATCAGTGAGGTTAATCTCCTGAATCATTTTATCTTTGAATATGATGAAGCCCGGATGATCCAGCTTTTTCAGAATATTTTGGGAAATGCCTTAAAGTTTACCGATGAGCAGGGAACAATACAGGCCAAGTTTTTCACACGGGAACAGGAGCTGATCATCACCATCTTCAACACAGGAAAACATATTCCTGAAGAAGACCTGGAAATGATTTTCGACAAATTTTACCAGTCGAAAAACCAGAATATTTTAAAACAGGCCGGCAGCGGGCTCGGGCTGGCCATCTGCAGGAAAATCATCCAGAATCATGGCGGAACAATCCGGGCAGAGAACAGCGGGCTGGGTGTCACTTTCATCATACACCTTCCCGCCCAGACACAAAAAACATGAAGTTGAACGATAAGAAAACGCTATGAAAAAGATCATTATTGCAGATGATGAACACAAAATATTAATGTCACTGGAATACAGTTTTAAAAAGAACGGTTATGATGTCTATATTGCACGCGACGGAACAGAAGTCCTGGATTTCCTTAAAACCATGGTTCCGGATGTCATCCTCCTGGATATTATGATGCCGAATCTGGATGGATACAGCACCCTGGAAATCATCCGTAAGGAAGAACGGCTGAAAAATACAAAAGTGATTTTCCTGAGTGCCAAAAACAATCCGAAAGATATTGAAAAAGGCCTGGAAATGGGTGCAGACGCCTATGTCACGAAGCCTTATTCAATCAAGCGGCTGATGCAGCAGATTGAGGAGATGAGCAATGGATAATGGGCAATGAGCAATGGTTAATGAGTAACAAAGCGAATTAAAGGAGTTTTAGCATTCTGTCGGATTCATTACTCTGCAGGTAACCAGACAATAAAAGCTGCCTAAAAACACAAAATTATTATGGATATGGAAGATTTGTTTAACAGAAGCATAGAACACAAAGCACAATTCTGGAAAGAACAGGCCGGAGAAATCCGCTGGACGAAATTTCCGGAACAGATCCTTACGGACGGTGAAAACGGTTATCCACAATGGTTTGCTGATGGTGAACTGAATATCTGCCACCTCTGCATCGATCAGCACATCGAAGATGGCTTCGGCGACCAGCCTGCTGTTATTTACGACTCCCCGGTAACCGGCAAGAAGTCAACTTATACATTCAGCCAGGCTAAGGAAGAAATCTCAAAACTGGCCGGCGGCCTCATTTCACTGGGTTTAAAGAAAGGCGATACCGCTGTTATTTACATGCCGATGATTCCGCAGACCCTTTTTGCCATGCTGGCCTGTGCGCGGATTGGCGTGATCCATAATGTGGTTTTCGGCGGTTTTGCACCGCATGAACTGGTAGTACGCATTGACGACTGCAAGCCCAGGGCTCTGATTACTGCCACCGCAGGCATAGAAATAGCAAGGAGGATTCCTTATCTGCCGCTGGTGGAAAAAGCCATCGAACTGGCACAGGATAAGGTGGAACATATTATCGTATACAACAGACATCTTACCGAGAACCGGCATGAATTGTTTGAAGGGATTACCGATTACGAAGACCTCGTTCAGCGTTCGGAGCCGGCAGATTGTGTTCCGGTGGAGTCCACCCATCCGCTTTACTTACTGTATACATCCGGAACCACCGGAAAACCGAAAGGCATTACCCGCGACACCGGCGGCTACGCAACTGCACTGAAATTTTCGATGAAATATATTTATGGAGTTGCACCGGGAGAAACCTATTGGGCCGCTTCGGATTTCGGATGGGCAGTTGGACACAGCTTTTCCGTGTACGGCCCGTTAATTAACCGCAATACCACGGTTATTTTTGAAGGGAAGCCTGTGATGACTCCTGATGCAGGAACGTTTTGGAGAATCATTTCGGAGTATAAAGTGTCTGTGATGTTTACGGCTCCCACTGCCATCCGTGCCATTAAAAAAGAAGATCCGGATGGCGAACTGGTAAAAAAATATGACCTGAGCCATTTCAGGAAACAGTTCCTGGCCGGAGAACGATGCGATGTGTCTACCCTCGACTGGTTTGAGAAACACATTGGTGTTCCTGCCATAGACCACTGGTGGCAGACGGAATCGGGCTGGCCGATGCTTGGGCTCATGACCTTTGATGAGCAGTATAAGATCAAAAGGGCTTCTGCCGGTAAGCCCATTCCAGGTTACGACATCAAAATATTTGATGAAAACGGTTACGAACTGGATGCCCATCACGAAGGATATCTGGTTATTAAACTCCCCCTTCCTCCAGGTGCATTGCTCGGGATCTGGAATGACCATGAACGCTTTTTTAACAGCTATCTATCTCAATATAAAGGCTATTATTTCTCAGGAGACGGAGCGATCCGAGATGAAGACGGCTATGTATTTATTACAGGAAGAGTGGATGATGTGATTAATGTTGCTGGACACCGATTGTCTACTTCGGAAATGGAGGAAATCGTTTCATCCCATCCCGATGTTGCAGAATGTGCTGTGGTCGGGATTGATGATGAACTTAAAGGCCAGATTCCCTTTGCCACCGTTGTGGTGAAAAACGGATCCGCTATTTCAGAAGAAGCTTTGGAAGCAGACATTGTAAAGATGGTACGGGAGAAGATCGGAGCAGTGGCATGCCTTAAGAATGTGATGACGGTAAAACGCCTGCCGAAAACACGTTCCGGCAAAATCCTGAGGAAGCTGATCAGGACACTGCTGGACGGGAAGGATTTCCAGGTGCCATCCACCATTGATGATGAAAAAATTATTGAGGAAATTCAAGAAAAAATCCAATTGTACAGGTCTAAATAAGAAATTATATATACATTAAATAAACAAACATTCAAAAAAAACAAACGGGATATGAGAAATTACCTGATAGAAGATTTACCGCATTATTTTGAAGAATATAAGAAATCCATTAAAAACCCAAAAAAATTCTGGGACAAAATTGCAGACCAGAACTTTGTATGGTATCAGCGATGGAGCAAAGTGGTAAAATATGACATGAACGAAGCCAAGATTGCTTGGTTTAAAGGAGCAAAGCTGAACATCACCAAAAACTGCCTGGACCGCCATCTTTCCGTACGCGGAGAAAAAACTGCTATTATCTGGGAACCTAATGATCCGAAAGAAGAAGCGCAGCATATTTCCTACAACGAATTATACACGAGGGTTAATAAAACCGCCAATGTGCTCCGGGATATGGGCATTGAAAAAGGCGACAGGGTCTGCATCTACCTTCCCATGATCCCCGAACTGGCAGTAGCTATGCTGGCCTGTGCAAAGCTGGGTGCCGTACATTCGGTAATTTTTGCCGGCTTTTCCGCATCCGCAGTTTCCTCCAGGGTTAATGATTGTGGTGCTAAAATGGTGATCACTTCAGACGGCAGCTACAGAGGCAGTAAGGTCCTTGACCTGAAATCCATCGTAGACGAGGCCCTTGAAAAATCGCCCAGCGTAAAAAAGGTACTCGTTGTAAAAAGAACGAAGAACGAAATTAAAATGAAGGACGGCAGGGATTTCTGGATGGAAGACCTGTACGAAAAGGCTTCCCCGGATTTTGTTACAGTGATTATGGATGCGGAAGATCCGCTGTTCATCCTGTATACATCCGGCTCCACAGGCAAGCCGAAAGGCATGCTGCATACCTGCGCCGGCTACATGGTGTATACCGCTTACACTTTCAAGAATGTGTTCAATTACAAAGAAAACGACATCTACTGGTGCACAGCAGATATCGGATGGATCACAGGGCACTCTTATATCCTGTACGGACCGCTGCTGAACGGCGCAACAACGGTTATTTTTGAAGGGGTTCCTACTTATCCCGAACCTGACCGTTTCTGGGAAGTGATTGAAAAGCATAAGGTAACACAGTTTTACACCGCTCCTACTGCGATCCGTTCCCTTGCCAAGGAAAGTTCGGAATGGGTGGATAAGCATGACCTCAGCACTCTGAAAGTCATCGGCTCAGTAGGTGAACCCATCAACGATGAAGCCTGGCATTGGTTCAACGATCATGTAGGAAAGAAAAGATGCCCGATCGTAGATACCTGGTGGCAGACTGAAACCGGAGGAATCATGATTTCTCCGCTTCCGTTCGTAACCCCTACCAAACCTACCTACGCTACCCTTCCCCTGCCTGGAATACAGCCGGTGCTGATGGATGACAAACGCAATGAAATCATGGGTAACCAGGTTACCGGAAACCTGTGCATCCGTTTTCCATGGCCGGGAAATCGCAAGAACCATCTGGGGCGACCATCAACGCTATAAGGAAACATATTTCACCGCTTTCCCGGGCAAATACTTCACCGGTGACGGTGCCTTACGTGATGAAGTCGGATATTACCGGATCACAGGGCGCGTGGATGATGTGATCATTGTTTCAGGACACAATTTAGGGACTGCTCCTATCGAAGACAGCATCAATGAGCATCCGGCGGTGGCAGAATCTGCCATTGTAGGATATCCTCACGACATCAAAGGAAACGCATTGTACGGCTTTGTCATTCTTAAAGAAACCGGGGAAAGCCGCCAGAAAGAAAACCTTAAAAAAGAAATCAATCAACTGATTTCCGAGCAGATAGGACCTATTGCCAAGCTGGACAAGATCCAATTCGTTCCAGGGCTTCCGAAAACACGTTCCGGTAAAATCATGCGTAGGATTTTAAGGAAAATTGCCGAAGGTGATTTCAGTAATTTCGGGGATATCACTACCCTGCTTAATCCAGAGATTGTAGAGGAAATTAAAAACGAAAGACTTGATTAATACACAAACGGGCTTATGCCCGTTTTTTTAGAAATTTTAGCCGGTTTTAAGAGTGTATGACGCAGCGCAGAAAATAGCCAAATACGGAATAAAACATATTTAAAATTAAATTTACAATTTTTAAACAATAGTTTAATAGATTTCATCAAACAAACCATTAAAATGTATAGAACATATAATTAATACCGTTAATTAATATAAATAAATTAAAAATAAACTTATATTTTCATATATTTAAATAGAAATTATTAAATCTTTAGCTATGTCGAATATAGTAGCCGGGTTATTTGCCCCCAACAGCGATTACAAAAAACTCGAGACAGACCTTGAAAATTCAGGATTTGGAAGTTCAGATTACATTGTTTACCTCGATGACAACCATCTTCATTCACAGTATATGGCCAGCGTAGCGGTAAAAGACCTTGAACAGGCAGAAAATGCCAAATATATTTTCAGCCGCAACGAAGCTCTTAAAACCTATACTTTCGAAAATATGAATATAGAGCAGGCTCATTATAATACCATTAAAGGATATATTGATGCGAGGAATAAGGCGGAAATCCATACCAGCCCCGATATTAAAATCAAAGGAACGAGTAATGGAATGGATTCCGAAGTGAAATTTTAAAATTACTTCATGTCACCTTTTATATAATCCGTAAGAACGCTTACGGATTTTGTTATTTGAAAAGTCTGGAAAATTTCGTATTTTCGTTAGAATATAGGCTTTTGAACCGATGAGTTACGACTTAGAACAGGAAAATAAAGAGATTCTTGCCAGATATAAAGATCTGATCTCGAATACATACAGGACTTTGGATGAGGAGAATAATAAACTTATCCGAAAGGCATTTGATATTGCATTGGATGCCCATAAAGATCAGAGAAGAAAAACTGGCGAACCTTACATTTACCATCCTATTGCCGTAGCAAAAATTGTTGCGACCGAGATCGGATTAGGAGCCACTTCCATCGCATGTGCCCTGCTGCATGATGTCATTGAGGATTCCGATTATACCTATGATGACCTGAAAAAGATTTTCGGGGAAAAGATTGCGGATATTGTTAATGGTCTCACGAAGATCTCCATCATGAACCATCAGAACATTTCGGTACAATCTGAAAATTACAGGAAGCTGCTTCTTACACTGTCCGAAGATTTCCGGGTGATCCTGATTAAAATTGCAGACCGGCTGCACAATATGCGTACGCTGCAGAGCATGGCTCCGGATAAGCAGAAGAAAATCGCTTCTGAAACCGTATACATATACGCACCCTTAGCTCACCGCCTGGGCCTGTATAACATCAAATCTGAACTGGAAGACCTTTCCCTGAAATACAATAATCCTGAGGTTTATAACGAAATTACCTCCAAGCTTGAGCTGGCAAAGGAAAACCGTGAACGGTATATCGAGGAATTTAAAAAAGAAGTTTCGGAAAAACTGAAGGAAGAAGGCCTTAATTTCACCATCAAAGGTCGTGCAAAAGCCATTTCTTCGATTTATCGGAAGATGCTGAAACAAGGGGTAACTTTTGAAGAGGTTTTCGATAATTACGCCATCAGGATCATTTATAAATCGGATGCGAAGAATGAAAAATTCCTGGCCTGGAAGATTTACTCTATCGTAACGGATGTATACCACAGCAATCCTTCCAGGATGCGGGACTGGATTACACAGCCACGCTCCACCGGATATGAAAGTTTACATTTAACGGTGCTTGGACCTGATAAGAAATGGATCGAGGTACAGATCCGTTCCGAAAGGATGGATGAAATTGCTGAGAAAGGGGTCGCTGCACATTACAAATACAAGGAAGGCTACAAACAAAGTTCGGAAGACCGTAATTTCGAGAAATGGGTAACGGAAATCCGTGAAGTGCTGGAACAGCAGCAGAACCTCACCACTTCAGAGCTTCTGGATAATATCAAACTTAACCTGTACTCCAAAGAAGTATTTGTCTTTACGCCGAAGGGGGAAATCAAGATCCTTCCTACAAATGCAACCGCACTCGACTTTGCCTTTTCCGTCCACTCAGACCTGGGCATGAAATGCCTCGGTGCCAAGATCAACGGTAAACTCGTGCCCATTTCCTATAAATTGCAGAACGGAGACCAGGTAGAAATCCTTTCTTCCCAAAACCAGAAACCTAAATCTGACTGGCTGGAATTTGTTGTGACCTCCAAAGCGAAGTCCAAGATCAAAAGCTATCTAAATTCACAGAAAAATCAACTGGTAGATGACGGGAAGGAAATCCTTCAACGGAAACTCCGTCATGCCAAGATTAACTTTAATGATGAAGAAGTCAATAAGCTGCAAAAATTTTTCAACCTGAAAACATCCCAGGAACTGTTTTTAAAATTCCAGAGCAATGAACTGGATGCCAGCAGCCTGAGGAAGTACATCGAAAGCAAGAATGTATTCAACAACCTGCTTTCCAGGTTTAGGAAGTCGCCTACGAAAGCCCAGCATATCGAGGAACCGAAACAGCAGAATCTTGACATGATTGTCTTCGGAAAAGATGAAGAAAAACTGAATTACTCTTATGCCAAATGCTGTACGGTAATTCCCGGAGATAAAATTTTCGGCTTTATAACCATTTCCGAGGGCATTAAGGTGCATAGTGACAACTGCCCGAATGCCATCAATCTCAGGGCCCAGTATGACTACCGCGTGATCCCCGCCAAATGGGTGAATGAGGAAAGCTTTAAAAACAGGGTGAAAATAGAGATTGAAGGGCTGGACCGTATGGGAATGATCAACGATATTACAACCGTAATCAGCGGCTCCATGGGAATGGATATGAAGAGCATGTCTATTGAATCCAATGACGGTGTATTTACCGGAAGCATTAACCTCGAAGTGAAAAATAAAAGCCAGCTGGAACAGACATTTAAAAAGCTGAAAGACATCAACGGCGTTTCCAGAGTAAGACGGCTTCAGTCATAATGGATTATATAATCCCCATCATCTAAAATTTTAAACAGCAGCAGCAAATTTACCTGCTCTATTTTACTTGCCGGTTGATGGATTTCTTCCGGAACGTATTCTGCATCTATCGGAAAGCCTGAACTATGTATCTGACAGTTCTGGATCCGTAAACTATTTACGCTTCCGAGTGGTCTTTGTTTTCCTTTTTAAGCTGGTCAGAAAGGATCTTCTCCGTTCTCAGTTTTCTGATTGCCAGATTGAGCTCATTTCCGAACAGCAGCAGATAAACATTTACGTTGATCCAGATCATCAGCAGGATCATACTTCCAATGGATCCGTACAAAACGTTGTAACGGGCAATATTTTTAACATACAGCGCAAACAGGTAGGTAGTAAGGACAAATAAGACTGTCGTTAAAATAGCCCCCGGGACAGCCTGCCTGAAACGGGTAATCTTCACCGTTCCCAACCAGTAAAACATCGCCAGAAGGATAAAATAAAACAAAGGGAAAGAAACAAACCCGATGATTTTGGAGAGGTTTTTTACCAGCCAGGAAATGTCATAGGATGGGGTAAACAGCTTCAGCACCACCTCAGAATAGTAAATCCCGAAAATGGCAAGGAACACAATAGTGATAAAGCCGATGGTGATAAAAAACGATAGGATGAACTCTTTTACATCTGGGAGTTTCTCTTCCGAATTTTCATTGAATCCATTGATGAGGGAAAAGGTTCCATTCGTGGCAAATACCAGGGCCAGGATGATTGTAAAGTTGCTGAGCCCTTTCATGTTCGGAATAATGCTGTCTTCGATATACCCTTTGACATCACTTTCCATATTGGTAGGAATAATGTTATGCAGCAGGACTTCAAAAATATAAAACTGAAGCTTATCGTAATGCGGCATATAAGGCAATACCGATAACAGGAACAGGATCATGGGAAAAAGACTTATGGTAAAGCTCCAGGAAATAGCCGCTGCCTTACGCCCTATTTTATCTTTGAATATCCCTGTAAAGTAAATCCTGAACATTTCCAGAAGGGATATCCCCAGAAGAGGGATATGGATGCTGTCGAAAAAGTCTTGAATTTTCAAGATAAATTTAGGAAGTTTTATACCCATAAAGTATATTTGCGCTTAGCAAATATAAGAAATGCAGATTAATTTACTTTGCATCGGCAAAACAGACGATAAAGAGATTACGTCACTCATCAGTTATTACCTTAAGCGGCTGCCGAAACACTGGAATTTCGACATCATTGAAATCCCCGATGTGAAAAATGCACGCAACCTGTCCCCGGAACTCCTCAAAAAGGAAGAAGCCCGGCTTTTCCTCTCCCATACGGATAAAAATGACCTGATCGTTCTCCTGGATGAAAAGGGGAAACAATACACAAGCAGGGAGTGGGCGCAGAAGATAGATTCGTGGATGGGTTCTTCCATAAAAAAAATCCATATCCTGATCGGAGGTGCTTACGGATTTTCAGAAGAAATCTATAGCAGGGCCAATGAAAAGATTTCCCTCTCTAAAATGACTTTTACCCATCAGATGATCCGCCTGTTTATTGTGGAACAAATCTACAGGGCAGATCAGATCCTGCAAGGAAAACCGTATCATAATGATTGATGTACAGTGTACAGTGTACAGTGTACAATGTATAATGTATCTAGGATATTAAAAAGGCTGTCTCACTATTGTAAGGCAGCCTTTATTTATGTTTTGAAAGCTTAGAAACAGTTTATATTCTCCTACTTGGATTTCGCAGCGCATTTAGCATAATAGTCTGCAAGGACTGCTTTCTCATAGCCCAGGCTTACAGCCTTATCAAGTGTTGTGCAGGCTTCTTTAGGCTTAGCCGTATCAAACAGAATCATGGCTTTGGTCACATAAGACTGTGCAAACTTAGGATCTATGGCAATAGCTTTATTAATATCCGTAAGCGCTTCCTTAGACTTTTTCATCTTAAGATAGATGTCCGCTCTTCCGTTGTAAAGCAGAGATTCAGGTTTTTCGGAAATCAGCTGGTTATAATCTTTTAATGCGCCTTCAAGATCTCCATTGTTTTTTTTGAGATTAGCCAGTCCGGTCCTGGCATAAATATTATCAGGCGCGAAACTTAACACCTGGTTGAGGTCTTTCATCGCAAGATCTTTCTTTCCCTGGCTATCGTAAATCTTTGACCGGGTAAGGTACATGTCGGCATTTTCCGGATCTACTTTCAGTCCCTGGCTGATGTATTGCAACGCTTTCTCTTTACTTCCTTTCTGGCTGTTCAATGACGCTAGATTGGCATATACCGATGCAGACATAGGATTTGCTTTCAACGCATATTCATAGGATTTAAAGGCCTGGGTAATTTTACCGAGCCTTCTCTGCGCAGTTCCGAGATTGTTATAATATTCCGACTGGAGTTTCTGGATGTGTTCCTTTTCAGCCAATTGGGTATACTGCTGTTCGGCACACTGATAATCTGCCTTTTTGAAACATTCCTCTGCCTGCTTGGCATCCTGTGCAAAGCCATACCAAGAAATGCATAAGAAGGCTAAAGATAATAGATGTTTTTTCATTCGGTTATTTTTTGTTTGTGGATTACTTTTTTGGCCAGTGCAGCAAAAGCACCTCCCAATAAAATTCCAACAAACGCCCCCACCAAAATATCTATCGGGAAATGCACACCTAAATAAATTCGGCTGTAAGCGACTGCCGCTGCCCATACAAATATAGCATAAGGAAACCATTTAAGTTTCTTTCTCAATAAAATACTTAAATAGGTCGCAAGAAAAAATGTATTGGAGGCGTGCGCGGAATAGAAACCATACTGCCCACCGCATTTCACAATTCTCATATGGTGCTCCAGAGAAGGGTCATGGCAGGGCCTTAGCCTGGCCACACCGTATTTAAAAACTCCGGCAAGCTGATCTGATACCACAGTACCGATCGCTACAAAAACAAGGATGAAAACCAGAGCTCTCAGCTTGTAATTTTTATACAGGAAATAAAGGAATATAATGTATAATGGAACCCAGACCCATGTTCCGGAAATCATCATCCAAAACTGGTCAAAAGACGAGTTTCCCAGATTATTGAGAAATAAAAAGACTTTTTTGTCTTCCTGAATAATCTCTTCCATGGGTTATCTGCTTACGGGGCCTTCATGCGTCTCATCTTCTGAAGGTTTAGGCTTTTCCGGCTCAGCAGTTACCGGTATATCACTTACCGTACTTTTCTGAAGCTCGTGCATAGGATTATACTCTTTCGCAGCGTCTTTTACCTTTTCGATTTCGCGCTTGATCTCGGAAACAGGATTATCCGTTTCCTTCATGATTTCGGTTTTGATATCTTCCACAGCACCACGCATTTTTCTTACCCCTGCCCCAAGGTCACGCGCAATCTGCGGGAGCTTATCAGGCCCGAATAAGACTACGATTGCAATGGCAATTAGTGCCATTTCTCCAAAACTTAGTTCCATGAAGTAAAATTACAAAAGATTATACATATAATGTACTTAATCTTAAATTTTAAAGAAATTTTAAGACCGGTAGGTATCCTGTTCGTATTCAATGCTACAGCTATGCATACCATGCAGACTGAATTTATTCTATTTTCTTCTCAATTCCATTGGTTTTCCTGAAAGCATAATAGGTCATCACCACACTTACAGCCATCAGGATAAACGCAAGAAAGAACGGTGCCCCCGAAAATTTAAATGGTGCATCTTCGTGTGTAAAATAGTAGAACAGATTCGTCATCAGTGGCGGACCGATAATGGAGGTAGCACTCATCAGGCTGGTCAGCGCCCCCTGCAATTCCCCCTGCTCATTGGACGGAACGCTTTTAGTAATGACAGACTGAAGGGCCGGACCACAGATACCACCCAGACAGTATGGAATCAGAAACACAAACATCATCCATCCCTGTGAAGCAAATGCAAACAGCAGCATCCCGATCGCATAGAGAATAAGTCCGTAATAGATGCTTTTCTGTTCACCTAGTTTTGGTGTTGTCCACCGGATCAGCACTCCCTGTACAAGCCCTACCAGAAGGCCAACTACGCCGAGTGAAATTCCCACCATCCGCTCTGTCCAGTTGAACTTATACATGGCAAAAAAGTTCCAGTTGCTCTGTACGGCATGTCCTGCAATATAGATCAGGATCAGTGCGGCAATCAGTCCCGAAATTTCAGGATGCTTACCCAGGAATCTAAATGAACCTACAGGATTAGCCCTTTTCCAGCTGAATTCTCTTCTCTTGTCCTTATCTAGACTTTCAGGAAGGATGAAATACCCATACAGAAAGTTGAGCAGGCATAATCCCGCTGCTGCATAAAACGGTACCCTTGCACCATAATGGCCAAGCAGTCCGCCGATCACAGGCCCGATAATGAACCCAAGGCCAAAGGCAGCACCAATAAGCCCGAAATTTTTAGCCCGGTCTTCATCCGTAGAAATATCAGCAATATAGGCACTCGCAGTCGTAACGCTTGCTCCGGTAATCCCGGCAATCACCCTTCCGAGGAAGAGCCACCCGATGGTGGGAGCCAGTGCGAGGAATATATAGTCTACAGCAAACCCGAACAGGGATATCAGAATAATTGGCCTGCGCCCGTATTTATCGCTCAGGTTTCCTACAACCGGTGAAAATACGAACTGGGTGAATGCATAGGCGAAACCAAGCCAGCCTCCATACTTGGCAGCTTCGCTGATGTCGCTGTGGATCAGTTCCTCAATCAGTTTGGGAACAACAGGAATGATGATTCCCCAGCCGGTAATATCAATCAGTAAAGTAATAAATATGAAGCCGATAGCCGCTTTTTTCTTTGTGTTTTCCATAATGGTGCAAAAATAATGATTTTGGGGATATGAGAAATAAGTTATGAGTAGAAGTTAAGAGTTTTACAATCTGGCAAACTTCAGATATTCAAATGAGAACTGAAATAGAGGTTTATCACCCAATCTATCATCTATAATCTATAATCTATAATCAAAAAAAACAGACCACCTTTTCAGGCAGTCTGTCTTATCTTATTTATTGTAGTTCTTATTTTGAAGCAAGGACTTCTTTACTGGTTGTTGATTTACCGTGTACTTCATCTTCTTTTCCTGTTTTAAGGAAATCGTAGGCTATAGCCGAAGCGATGAAGATGGATGAATAGGTACCGAACGCAATACCGATCAGCATGGCAAACATAAATCCTCTCAGGTTGTCTCCACCAAAGATGAAGATGGCCAGGATAACAAGGATCGTTGTAAATGAAGTATTGAAGGTTCTTCCCAGTGTACTGGAAATGGAATCGTCAAACAGCCCTGCCAGCGTCAGTGACTTTTTCTCTTTCAGGTATTCACGGATACGGTCAAAGATGATTACCGTATCGTTGATGGAATATCCTAATACCGTAAGGATCGCCGCAACGAAATCCTGGTTGATTTCCATGTTGAACGGCATAAATTTATGAAGCAGTGAATAAGCACCCAGGATAATAACCGCATCGTGGAACAATGCTGCTACGGCACCTAAGGAGAACTGCCATTTTCTGAATCGTACAAGAATGTAGATAAAGATTCCGGCTAATGCTGCAACAACTGCCAGGATACCGTGTTTCTGAATATCGTCCGCTACTGTAGGTCCCACTTTTTCGGAAGAAATGATACCTGCATGGTCTTTATCAGCAGATTTGAAATCAGCAAGAGTCATATTAGCCGGTAAGCTGGACTTTAAGCCTGTGAACAATTTCTGCTCTACAGTCTGGTCAGCTTTCAGAGATTCATCCCCGATCAGGTAATCGGTAGAGATTTTCAGCTGCTTATCGTTTCCGAAAGTCTTGGCTTCCACAGAAGAGTTTTTACCGTCTTCAGTCTGGAACACCTTCACCAGGTTACCTTCAATATCCTCCGCATTAACAGCTTTATCGAATCTTACCACGTAATTTCTTCCTCCTGTGAAGTCGATACCGTATTTAAATCCGTGTATAGCGATCGAAGCGATACTTACTACGGTTAAAACCGCAGAAATGATGTAGGCATATTTTCTTTTCCCGATAAAATCGATCCAGGTATTTCTGAACATATTTTTCGTAGGAGCCGTCCAAACAGAAAGATGTTTTCCTTTGTCCAGCCTGGAGAAGATCATTACTCTGGAAATCAATACTGACGTAAAGAATGTCATTAAGATACCGATACCCAGTGTAAGGGCAAATCCTTTAATAGGTCCTGTTCCGAAAAGGAAAAGAACACCGGCCGTTAATAATGTAGTTAAGTGACCATCAACAATAGCATTTAAAGCGTGTTTGAAACCGTCTTTATAAGCTTCGAGAATACTTTTTCCTGCGAAAAGTTCTTCTTTGGTTCTTTCATAAATAATTACGTTCGTATCTACTGCCATAGCCATGGTTAATACGATACCTGCAATACCAGGAAGCGTAAGGGTAGCATCTACGGAATCCATGATCCCGAAAATGTAGAACAAGTTGATCATCATGGCAATAACCGCATATACTCCGGCACCGCCATAATAGAAGATAATGTAGGCAATAATGATTAAGAAAGCGATGGCAAAGGACATCATCCCCGCATCAATCGACTCCTGCCCGAGTGACGGACCTACCTGAGTCGCCTGAACAACTTTCGCTCCTGCCGGAAGTTTACCGGCACCCAGAACGTCTACCAGTTCCTTAGCTTCCTCCTGTGAGAAGTTACCGGAGATCTGGGTTCTACCGTTCGGGATGGCATTCACTACATTCGGAGCAGTATACACTCTGTTATCCAGAGTTACCGCAACCGGTTTGCCAACGTTTTTCTCGGTAAGGGTTTTCCACTCTTTGGCTCCCTTGGAATCCATCTGCATGTCTACCACTACCCTTCCCAGCTCATCATAGCTGATGTTGGCACTTTCAACTGCACCGTCTACCGGGGCTTTCTGATTGATATTACTTCTGATGGCATACAAAACCAGGCTTTCAGGATCGTTAGCTTCAGGTTTGTATCCCCACATGAATTGTGTATATTTAATATTGGCCGGACGTAAAGACTGGGCTACTTTGCTGTTCAGAATCTTGTTCACAACAGCAGTATCAGACAGTTTCACATTGGCTACACCATTGGTTCTCAGTTTATCGATATGCAAGAGGTTCATGAAGTTGGTGTTTTTTGCAACCCCCATAGAATCCGCTTTGGCAGCAACTATCGTACCCAGAGTCTGGAAATAAGGTGCCACCTCAGGAACTTGCTGTACTTCCCAGAACTGAAGTTTAGCGGAAGTCTGAAGCATTTTCTTCACTTTGTCGATATCTTTCATCCCCGGCATTTCCACAGAAATCCTGGCAGTACCCGGAACTCTCTGAACGTTAGGCTGCACAGCACCCATCTTATCGATCCTTGTTCTGATCACCTCAAAAGCGGTTCCTACAGAAAGATCGATCCTTCTTTTGATGATGCTCTTTACCTGATCATCGGTGGTGTTGTACTTGATCTCGGAAAGATTCGTATTTCCGAAAAGCTCAGGATCAGCCAGTTTCAGGTTGGTCCCTTTTGCCTTGTTGATCGCATCGAACTGCTCGAAAAAGTTGTCGATATACGATTTGGTGGAATTTTTCTGCACTTCATCTGTCTTATTCAAAGCCTCGATCAGTACAGGATTGGTAGAATAATTGGTTAAATCATTCACTAAGTCTCTCTGATTGATTTCAAGAAGAACGTTGATCCCTCCTTTAAGGTCAAGACCCAGTTTCATTTCCTTGTCTTTCGCTTTGGTGTAATACAGTTGGGTAAACCCTAAGTTTAGCGTATCCTTAGAAAGCTTTGCAATCTCTTTCTGATACTTTTCCGGATTGTCTCCTGCGACAGCAGCTGCCTGCCTTTCAATTTTGCTCGCGTACCAGGTGGGTAACAGCTCATTTAAGCAAATTAGCCCCAGTACAATAGCAACAATTGTAATAAGTCCTTTTCCTTGCATTTTGTTATAAACTACGTTAAATTAAGTCGGCAAATATAATGATTTTCTTGATAGTTTATGAATTTTTAACAGCAGAAATGGTTTATTTCCAGATATATCGGCCTTTTCACCTGTATTAGATATTTATTAAATATTCCGCTGTATTTTCACCGATTTTTCAATTTCACTTGGTATGGATTTTTCATACTTATTTTCAAACCATTAAATATCAAAATATTATGAAAAAACTACTTTTTGCGGGGAGCGTATTTTGTTCTCTAATTTTTAACGCGCAGACCATCAATCTGCAGGAGTTTGCGACAGGGCTCACCAGTCCCGTGGAGATCGCCCACGCTAACGACAGCCGCCTTTTCGTGGTACAGCAGAATGGAATTATTAAAATCATACAGCCCAGCGGAGCAATTAATGCCGCTAATTTCCTTAACATCAGCTCGAAGGTCACTTATGGGGGCGAGAGAGGGCTTTTGGGACTGGCATTTCATCCGCAGTATTCTACAAACGGATATTTTTTCGTGTATTATAACGATACTTCCGGCAACCTTACCGTATCCAGGTTTACGGTAAGCGCTTCTGACCCCAATGTTGCTGATCCTTCAACGGAAAAAATACTGCTCAACATTCCAAAGCCATTCGATAACCATAACGGAGGCAGCATCCATTTCGGTTCTGACGGCTATTTGTGGATCGTTACCGGCGACGGGGGCAATGGTGGAGATCCTAACAACAATGCCCAGAACAAGAATTCTTTGCTGGGGAAAATGCTCAGGATCGATGTCAATACCAATACCGCGCCTTATAACATACCCTCAAATAATCCTTTTGTAGGCGTGGACGGTGCCGATGAAGTCTGGGCTTACGGGCTCAGGAATGCCTGGAAATTTTCTTTTGACCCGGTAACCGGTAATGCCCTGATTGCGGACGTAGGACAGGGCCAGATTGAAGAGATCAACAGGGTTCCGGTAACTCAGGCAGGCATAAACTACGGCTGGAGGTGTTATGAAGGAAACAATGCTTATAATACTTCCGGTTGTGCGGCTGCATCCACCATGACTTTCCCGGTGGCGGTGTATGATCATTCCGGAAACAGATGCTCTATTACCGGAGGATATGTATACCGCGGATCTGCTTACCCTGCCCTGAGCGGAAAATATATCTTTGCCGATTACTGTTCTACTCAGATCGGCATGCTGAATGCTGATAATACCATTACCTGGACACCGGCTTTCAGCGGAAATAATTTTTCAACGTTCGGGATCAACAATCAGAATGAACTTTTTGTGGCAGCGGTAAACAACGGAAAAATCTACAGGATTACCACCGGAACATTGGCAACCCAGGAAAATGAGGGGTTTGCAACACCGGTAAGGCTATACCCTATTCCGGCCTCCGAAAAAATATTTATTGACGGTTTTTACGGAACCGATATGACCGCAGATATTAAAACAACCGAAGGAAGAAAGGTGCTGGATTCTGCAAAGGTCGAAAGTGACTATAGTGTTAATATCACCGGCATCCCGGCAGGAACTTACTTCATCAATATCAAATCCGGGGACCTCAGATCATACAGCCAGAAGATCATCATCAAATAGCTTTATTTTTTAATACTTTCATGCACGTCCCGGCTGTAAACGGCCGGGACCTGTTTATTCAGATAGAATACCGCTGCCAGCATAGGCAGGTCAATGATCAGCCTCACAGGAAGGGAAAAACGTTCGCTTTGACCATCGAACAGGAAATTCGGAATCAGCGTGATCAGCAAAAACGCAACCGTAAAAAAAACAGTTTCGGCAATAGTCAATCTCCTCTTGTCTGCCGGCTGTGTCCTGAGTTGGGAACCTGTGATATAAAACCCCAGGAACAGGACCATAAACGGAAACGCCCATATCCTGAAGGTATCCCAAGCAATGGCATGCAGCAGCAGCGGGACAACGGAAACAGCCAAAATGAAAATGAAAATTGAGATGTAATCTTTTTTCATGATCTTAAACAACATCAGCATCATAAAAAGGATCGGCAGTCCGTACCAGACGCTGCACCGGGAAACGAATATACGCTGAAAAAAATGTTTGCTTTCATCAGCAAAATAATAACTGAAGCTCTTGGTGTAGGCAGAGGCCACGGAATCGGCATATTTTGGTGTAATAAATCCTGTGTGGATCAGGTACTGGTGGATCAGCGGATAGAGGTTTCGTTCGTTGGATTCCTGAAACGCATATACTGAAATAAGCGTTAAAACAGGCAAAACAGAAAACAGCACAATCCTTTTTATAGCTCCGCTGTTCCGCAAATGCAGAAAGGATAGCTTTTCACCCGAAAGAAAAGGTATCAACAGCGCGAGAACGCTTATCGGAAACATGATAAAAAAAGAGATCTCATGAACCAGGATGCTTACTGAAGCCAGAAGCGACGGTAGAAAAACCTGTTTTTTCCCGATGAGATAAAGGATCAGAACTGCCATCAGAAAAACCACATGGTCCAAATATCCTATAAGGTGTGCTGAAAAAACCATGTACTGTGATAAGAAAAATATAAGGCAGAACGCAACACTGTACATGCTGCAGTTCTGCCTGTAGGTTTCTTTTACGGCAATCAGAACTATACAGAGGTATAAAAGCCCGAGAATCACGGCTGAAAGAATTCCGATACTGGATTCATTCTTTGTAAAAAACAATCCGAAAGTTTCTCCGGCCAATCCTCTTTTAATAAATCCAAACCGGTAATCCAGCATCCAGTGTGCTACCGCCCATTGATTTGGAAGGCGTAGGGTTTTCAATACGCTGAATGCAAGGGCATACAGGTACAGCAGCGGGATAAGGACCTTCCTGCTCATATAACCTAGATGGTCATCGAGAAAATTCTCGTCTCCGGCTTGTTCCTCATCATCCTGAGGTCAAAAACCATGGCAACGTTTCTGGTGAATGCCCTTCCTTTTTCAGTAATTTTTATCTGATGGTCATGGAGTTCAACCAGTTCATCTCGTTCCATCTCTTTAAGCATGTCCAGTGCATTGCTCAGCTCAGGGAAAGCATTCTGCAGGTCCCAGGAAGTCTCCAGCTGACACATCAGGTTCAGGATATGCCTTCTTATGACCAGGTCTTCCTCATTCAGGATATGGCCTTTAACAACAGGGATCTTACCCTGTTCTACCATAGCCTGGTATTCTTCAACGGTTTTCACATTCTGGGCAAAGGCATACCAAGAGTCTGAGATCGCTGACATTCCAAGGCCTACCATCAGCTGGGTCTTGCTGGAAGTATACCCCATGAAGTTCCGGTGAAGGTTTTTATGGATAAGTGACTGGTACAGATCGTCATGCTCAAGGGCAAAATGGTCCATTCCCACCTCTATGTATCCCAGTTCCTGCAATAAACGTTTACCATCTTCATACAGCCTTCGTTTCTCTTCTCCGCTAGGAAGATCGTTTTCATCAAATCCTCTCTGTCCCACACCTTTTACCCAGGGAACGTGTGCATAAGAATAAAATGCCAGCCGGTCCGGTTTAAGCTCCATTGTTTTGCGGATGGTGTATTCCATCGCATCCCAGTGCTGGTGAGGCAAGCCAAAAACAAGATCGTGGCTGATGCCTGTATACCCTATTTCGCGTGCCCATTCTGTCACCTGCTTTACATTTTCAAAAGGCTGTATCCTGTTGATGGCCTTCTGAACTTTAAGGTCATAATCCTGTACCCCGAAGCTCACTCTTCTGAACCCCAGATCATATAAAGTCTGAAGATGGTCTCTTGTGGTATTGTTGGGGTGTCCTTCAAAAGAAAATTCAGGATGGTCTACTATATCAACGCCGGCAAAGATCCCCTCCAGCAATGTTTTCAAATTCTTAGGGGAAAAGAAGGTTGGTGTTCCTCCTCCCAGGTGCAGTTCTTTCAGCTTCGGTTTCTCATTAAAAAGATTCAGGTAAAGCTTCCACTCTTTCAACACGCTTTCCAGATAAGGAATTTCCACGCTGTGCTGCTTGGTGATTCTTTTGTGACAGGCACAGAACGTACACAAAGCCTCGCAGAAAGGCAGGTGGATATAGATGGAAATGCCTTCCTCCGCATTGCTTTCCCGGAATGACCTGATCACCGTTTCTTCCCATTGCTGAGGCGAGAAACTGCTTTCATCCCAATACGGAACCGTAGGATAAGAAGTATAACGGGGCCCGGGAATATTATATTTATCTATTAAAGAATTCATTGTAAGTTAAAATTTAAATCCCGTTTAAACGCATACGGAATTCTATTCTGCAAAATTAACCATTACTGATGAATTTTAAATGGTGAAATGCCGGAGACTTCATTGAAAAAGTAAAATATCATGATTTGCTGTTATGATTAAGGATATCTCAATAATACAAAACCCTTTCAGAAGTCTTATCCTGAAAGGGTTTTGGAATTAAAGTTCTACCACTCGGCGGCTAAGGGCGTTGCTCAAAACTGATCAAAAGCCTGTGAAGCTCTTCGGCAAAGTTTTTCCCGAGATCAATATATCCGGCACTGTCATAATGCCATGGATCATTACCATAGTTGTATTTTTTGGTGGTACGGACAATGGCAGCATGCCTGTCTGTGGATGCAAATTTTTCCTGTGCATACTGTACCAGCTCACCCATCGGCCATACTTTTCCGGCTTCGTTTTTTCCTGAATCTGAAATTTTTCCAATGACTACGGGCAGATCATCGGTCAGTAAAGCAGCCCTCATCTGGTTCATCAGCGTTTTAAGGTGCATGTAATAGCGGCCTGCGATTTCTTCGGTATAACTGGCATCGCCTTCGCCCTGCATCCAAACTATGCCGGAAGGAATTATTTCATCTTTCTTCCCGTCTTTATCAATATCCGTTTCGGACAGTGCATTTTTTAATGTTTTTATAAAATGGTCATACTGATTGAGTCCGTTTTTACCTTCAAAATCAGCATCCCAGCATCCGAAACCAGCCGCCGCAAGACTGTCTATGGACGTGCCTTCACGGGCGTATTTAATCAGGGCTATCTTTTCGCCCGGGAAAAGTTCTTTCATCTTTTTAGCAAAAGACAACTCCGGCCCGAACCGGTCTGAAAGCGTATTGGTTTTACCGTCTGTCTTGAAACCTGTGCCATTACCAGGCCTAAGTACGTCCCACTTACCTCTTCCTCCGCCGGAATCCCCATCCGGAACGGAGCTGCCCTGAAAGATATACACATCTTTAAAGGTCTTCAGATCTTCCGGAAGGTCTTTATTATAGCCAAATCCATTCATATTGGATTGCCCGGCCAGAATAAAAACCCTGATTTTCTGGCTGTATAGTACCACCGGAAATATCAGTAAAAGAAAAAATGCTTTATTTCTCATAGGTATTTTTACTTAAAATTAAATATTCCGGGCGAGAAAACCTATTGCATTGATGAAGAATGAATGCTGAGGCTGGTTTAGAACCTGAGTTGCAATAATGCTATCCTATCTTTTCCGGCTAGCACTACTGTATCTTTACCGGTCCATTCGCAGACATACAAATTCTTTTCATCAGAAATTTTGGTCCAGCTCTTCCCGTAATCTGAAGAGTAGCTGATATGCCGGTCACCTACAGCAATCATCTCCTTTCCTCTTGAACCCGGCCTGATCCTCACACAGGTCATATACCCTGCATTCTTTCCTGATGCCTGGATCTGCCATGTCCTTCCTCCATCATGCGTTGTTGCGATATTGTTGATATTCGCCTCCTGTTGGGTATAATCACCACCAACTGCAACTCCGAATGCATCGTCAGCAAAGTCGATGGAATAAATTCCCTGGGAAGATGATCCCTGAATGAAAGGGGTACTGAATATTTCAGGCTGATCGTTTTTCAGGTTTATCCTGATAATCCTCGAAGATTTGCCCCCGGTGGCAATCCATATATAATTTTTTGTTGAGGATATATTGGTATTACTGGCGGCAAATGCGGCTTCACCTTCATTTAGCTTTTGATTATTCTGGAACATCTTCCATTTCCCGTTTTTGAAAACAGCTAATTTTAAGCGGTTATCCTTATCGGAATCACTCAGGGTGAAAGCCAGCTGATGATTGACAAAGTGTAAAGCATCGTAAAATGCTGTTTTTGCCGTATCCCTGAATACGACTTCATGTTTCCAGTCTTTTTTACTGATTTTAAAAAATTCAGCTGGGTTTTCGATATTGATGGTATAAAATGCGTTCTTATCCTGTCCCAGGGTACGGAACTGTAGCTTCTTATCAGACAATCTGATCTGCTTCCGTTCTTTCGGGTCTTGTAAATCTACGAACCCAAACTTAGAGTCGGTCCCGCTGTACCAGACTTTGTGATCGTAGATTTCTAAGGCACGGATGCTTATCTTATCGTTCAAAATGGTTTCAAAGCTTGTTACCTGTTGAGAAAACACAGCCATTCCTAAGAACGAACACAGAAGAGGAAAAATCTTTTTCATAGAAGGCAAAAATAAAAAATCCACAGCGTCCGCCGTGGATTTAAAAGTATGTTTTTTATAGATCTATATCTGTTTTCTGCAATGGTTCCTGTTCTGCTTTAAAAGTTTCTCCGTAGCCTACTTTATGAAGCTTGCTGTTGCTCAAACTGTATGTGAAATAGATAATCACTCCCAGGAACAGCCATGCCATTGACAAAAGCTTTGCTTCGTGGCTCAGATTCCAGATCAAATATACATTGATGCAGATTCCCAAGGTTGCGATTACAGGCAATGCAGGAACTTTAAAGTTTCTTGGCAGCTGAGGCTCTTTCTTTCTTAGGATCCATACCGCTACACAAACCATTGTGAATGCAAAAAGGGTCCCGAAACTCGTCATATCGGCCAGCTTGCTGATCGGTGTGAACGCCGCTACGGTAGCAATAACAATTCCCAGCATCATAAGGCTTTTTGCCGGTGTTTTCCTTACCGGATGTACATCGCTGAATATTTTAGGAATTAGACCGTCTTTGGACATTCCAAGGAAAATCCTGGATTGCCCCATGATCATTACCATTAACACAGAAATCAAACCTACCGTTGCAGCAATCGTAATAATATATCCAGCCCAGCCTTGTCCTGCAATTTCAAAAGCATAAGCTACCGGTGCCTTTATAGCATCCGGATATTTGCCATGAGGATCGAAATCACTGTAATTCATCATCCCCGTAAGAACCAATGAAACCAGGATGTAAAGTGCTGTACACACCAAAAGAGAAACAATAATGGCAAAAGGCACATCTTTTTTAGGATTGATGGCTTCACCAGCCTGGGTAGATACCGCATCAAAACCAATATAAGCAAAGAATATGGCAGCAGCTCCGGAAACAATTCCCTGAAAGCCGTACGCTTCTTTCATCTGGTCTCCTTCCATCACCATTCTCTGTGCAGGAACAAAAGGATCCCAGTTTGATGTATTGATAAAGAATACTCCAGCAATGATCACGAACAATACAGCAGATACTTTCATCATTACGATCAGGTTATTTGCTTTTGCAGCTTCTTTCGTCCCTTTGATCAGAAGACCGATCACTACAAGCACAATAACAAATGCCGGAAGGTTCATGGAAAATCCTGTGCCGGTATAACTTGCCGGATCTGACGTAAGATATTCCGGAAGGTGAAGACCGAACATCTTCAGCAGTTTATTGAAATATCCGGACCAGGATACGGCAACCGTCATGGATCCCATTGCGTATTCCAGAATGAGCCCCCATCCGATAATCCAGGCAAAAATCTCCCCTACCGTTCCGTAAGCATACGCATAGGCAGATCCTTCCACAGGCAATATAGAGGCAAACTCAGAATAGCAAAGCGCTGCAAAAATACAGGCAATGCCGGCAATGATGAACGAAACTGCCAATGCAGGTCCAGCATGGTAATAAGCACCAGTACCTGTCAGTACAAAAATTCCCCCTCCGATAATCGCTCCGATCCCGATCGCTGTAAGACTCCATTTACCGAGTACCCTTTTGAGCTGACTGCTTTTCATATCGTTCTCGAAAGCGCTCATGGGTTTTTTGGTCCATATTTTAGACATATTCATTTTTTTTAAAGATTTACGAAAATATAAAAATTTTAGAAATCTTAACGTTTATTGACAAAATATAAATATTATTTTTAAATTCCGAGAATTAAATCACTGTGTTTCACGATATTCAAACCATTTCCTGGTCTGCTGATTTTTCATTATTTTTGAACACATGAATGCATACGATCTATTCGTAAAACCTTATGAAAGCTACCAGACAGGGCAGATCTTTCTGGAAATTGCCGGAACCTTTTTCGGAATCCTGAGTGTCTACTTTTCCATAAAAAAAAATATCTGGGTGTATCCCACCGGTATTGTTTCCACGCTTATCTATGTTTATATCCTTTTCCAGTTCGGGCTCTTCGGAGACTGCCTGATCAATGTATATTACACAGCCATGAGCATCTATGGCTGGATATTATGGGCAAAAAGCTCACAGGATAATATTCATGTAGAGGTAAGCTGGGCCACCGCAAAAGAATGGCTGATGGCAGGATTGCTATTTACAGCCAGCCTGATCCTTGTGACCATAGTATATTATTACAAGCCTTTTATAGACCATCAGTTCTCTATGGAAGGGGTCAGCTTGGGACTTTATCATCTGGACTGGGCCAACTGGATGGACGTATTTACCACATCTGTCTTTTTGGCAGGTATGTGGCTGATGGCTAAAAGAAAGATTGAAAACTGGATATTCTGGATCATTGGAGACCTGATCTGCATTCCTATGATGATTTTTAAAGGTCTGGGAATCACTTCGGTTCAATATTTGGTATTTACTATAATGGCGGTCTCAGGATACGTCAACTGGAAAAAAAGTTTTAAAGAAAAAAATGATGTAATATTATGAAAAGTGTATTAAAAATAGCATTCAGTATTCTCACTATAGCTAGCTTAACATCCTGCGCGATGTACTCAGACAGCGGATACTCTTACGGAGATCCTTATTATAACGACGGATATTATTACGCTCCCCAAGGTTATTACGGAGGCGGCGGATATTGGGGCAATGACGGTTATTATTACCGTAATGACATCAACTACTATTATGACAACGGCATTCCTTATTATTTTTACAACAATGGGAATGAAAGAAGAAGAGTCTACGTAGAAAGGAGGGGCAATGGTACGGTATCCCAAAGACCTAACAACGGCTTCAGAGGTTCGACCAATAACGGTAGCGGTTTTAACAACGGAAATTATAATAACAGAAACTATAACAACGGGAATTATAACCGCAGGAACAACAGCGGAGGATTCAGGAACCAGAATTCAGGCACTTCCAGCAACCAGAATAGCGGATTCAGGAATACGGCTCCTCAGCAGACCGCTCCACGACAGGACAACAGCGGAGGATTCAGAAATTCAAATCCAGGAAATACCAATACCAATTCAGGAAGCGGTTTCAGGGATGCACCGCAGAACAACTCTTCCAATCAGGGAAGCGGATTCAGAAGATAATCATTCTAAATAAGCAAAAACGGACAGCTCAGCCTGTTCGTTTTTGTTTTAAATGCAGTAATTTTGCAGCTTCATTGTTATATTAATAGTTATGGAATTTTATAAATACCAGGGTACAGGAAATGATTTCGTTATGATAGACAACCGTTCCGGTGAATGGGATGGCCTTGAGATTTCGGACATCCGTAAACTTTGTGACCGTCGATTCGGCATTGGTGCAGACGGGCTCATCAAAATCAATACTGCGGAAGGATATGATTTTGAAGTGGATTATTATAATTCAGACGGGTCTAAAAGCTTTTGTGGAAACGGTGCCCGCTGTTCTGTAGCTTTTGCATTCTTCCTGGATATGTTTGAAGGCAATTGTAAA
Source organism: Chryseobacterium camelliae (assembly GCF_030818575.1). Taxonomy (NCBI): domain Bacteria; kingdom Pseudomonadati; phylum Bacteroidota; class Flavobacteriia; order Flavobacteriales; family Weeksellaceae; genus Chryseobacterium; species Chryseobacterium camelliae. Next base: position 947,260 of record NZ_JAUTAL010000001.1, on the reverse strand, counting down.
TTTGTCGCCATAGACGGACCCCATGAAGCGGAAATCCATAACGGTATTGTAAAACTGAAAATGAGCGACGTGGAAGTAATTTCCGCAGACGGAGGAGATATGGTAATGGATACCGGTTCACCACATTATGTGAAGTATGTGGAAGACCTCATCAACTATAACGTCTTTGCAGAAGGAAAAGGCATCAGGAATTCTGACAATTACAGAGAAAAAGGCATCAACGTCAATTTTGTGGAAAAAACAGAACAGGATGAAATTTTTGTAAGGACCTATGAACGTGGCGTTGAAGATGAAACTTACAGTTGCGGAACCGGAGTTACGGCTGCTGCTTTAACTTTTATGCAAAAAAACAATCTAATCTCTGTAAAAGTAAAAACTCTGGGAGGTAACCTTGCCGTACATGCCGAAAAAGATGGGAACTCTTTCCGGAATATATGGCTTGAAGGTCCTGCAAAACAGGTTTTTAAAGGAAAAATCAATCTTATTTAATTATAGATACGTTTACTCATCGTTTATGAAAAAAGCTCTTCTCGTTATCATCCTGATTATCTTTGTTGCAGGTGGGTTTTTCGGATTCAGATTTTATTCGAAATACTACAGGAACAATATTGCTAAAGACGGATATGTACTGATTTCGCATAAAGCAGATTTTAGCAAAATCCTGGATTCTGCAGCACGATATGTAGATAACAGAGCATCTTTTGAAGCGGTGGCGCGCGAAAAAGATCTTGAAAAGTATTTCAAGCCGGGACGTTACCATTTTCAGAAAGGTATGGGAAACTCGGCGCTGGTCAATATGATCAAGGCCGGTAACCAGTCTGAGAACAGCTTCAGGATCGGGGATTTCGGCGATGTGTACCAGATGCTGGGGAAAGTAACCAAAAAAACCGAACAGGATTCTCTGCAGTTTGTGAATGGCCTGAACGGAATTGCCATAAAGAAAGGATATAACAATGCTGAGGACCTTAAAAAATATTTTTTTATAGATACCTATAATTTCTTCTGGACCGTTACTCCTGAAGAATTCTTCAAGAAATTCGAAAACCAGTATGATGAATTCTGGAACAGTGAAAGAAAAGCTAAAGAAAAACAATCCGGCCTTAACAGGGATCAGATTTACGCTCTGGCCTCCATCGTCTATAAAGAATCCGGGGGGAAACCTGATGAAATGAAAAGAATTGCAGGCTTGTACCTCAACCGGTACAGGAAAGGGATGAAACTTCAGTCAGATCCTACTGTCATCTATGCTGTTAATAAGGAGACGAATTTTAAGCAACCTATTAAAAGGGTATTTTTTAAATATCTTTCTACCCCGTCGCCATATAATACCTATGCAAATAAAGGTATTCCTCCGGGGCCCATCTGCATCGTGGATAAAAATTCTGTAGATGCTATTTTAAATGCTGAAAACAATAACTATATATTCATGTGTGCCGATCCTGCGAGGCTGGGATACCATAAATTCACAGACAACGCTGAAGAGCATGCCATCAATGCCAAAGCATATCAGGACTGGCTGAATTCTAAAAATATCAAATAAGAATTTAATTTAACTTTATTTTAACAATTCAGCAATTAACATTTGAAGTTTTAAAGCGACATATTTCTTTAGAATAATAAAATCATCTTAATCTTTTGAAAAATAGCATATTATTAATTTCACAGGATTAAGAGGGAACCTTTCACGATTTTACACAAACAATACCTTATGAATCAGACGGAAATCATTAACATTTTTACAAAGAAAACCTTAGGGCTAACTTTTGTACTTTCGGCAGCAGCGCTGGCCTTTGCACAGGAGAAAGTAGGTATTTCCGGGACGGTGGTCAATAAAAATAACCAGCCTGTACCTTACGCTTCTGTTACCTTCAGTAACAAGGCCAATAAATTATTAAGCGATGCTACGCTCACTGATGAGAAGGGGCAATATACGCTGGAGCTTACACCTGGAAATTATGATATCAGCATAGAAGCTATTGATTATAAAAAAGCTGTGGTCAACAAACAGATTGCTGCCGCAGGAAATATCGGAGCTTTTTCTATTGAACCTGAAGCCAGTGCCACTAATCTTAAGACACAGGATATTCAGGCTGTGGTTATTACCGCACCTTCCACAAAGCCTTATAAAGTTGAGCTTGATAAAAGGACATATGATCCGTCGCAGGATATTGTAAGCAGAGGAGGAAACCTTCAGGATGTACTTTCCAATGTACCTTCAGTTTCTGTAGATACAGATGGTACGGTATCCATGAGAGGAAGCTCCAATGTGAAATTCCTGATTAATGGTAAGCCTTCTGCCCTGCTTGGTATCGATGACGGAGCCAATGCGCTGCAAAGTATCCCGGCAGACCAGATTGAAAGGATCGAAGTCATTACCAATCCTTCCTCTAAATTTGAAGCCAGCGGAACTGCCGGTATCCTGAACATTATCCTGAAGAAAAACAAGAAAATGGGCTTCAACGGAAGCGTTACGGGAACACTGGGCTATCTTCCGCAAACTAATATGAACACCAATCTCAGCTGGAGAAAAGGTAAATTTACCTGGTTCCTGAATGGCGGTGGCGGATACAGAGAATCCAAAAATACCAACCGCAATACCAACTGGTTCAACAATGCCGTAGCAGCTACAGACGAAACCTACACAGATCAGGAGTCTATAACGAAGAGCAAAAGCAACAACTATAATGCTTCAGGGGGTTTGACATTTGATATTACAGACCGTACGTCTGTTAACGCATCAGGAACGGTGAGAACTTTTGACAGCGAAAATGATGGCAGAATCAATTATCTTTACCAATACCTTAACACTCCGGATGCCTTCAGGCAGCGACTGAATACGGGAAGCAACAATAACCTTGCATTTCAGGGAGATTTTGGGCTGGACCATAAATTTGATGATAAAGGACAAAATATATCCTTATCCTTAAGCATTCAGAGAAACAGGTCTTATAACGATACGGATGTCAATGACCAATCCAACAACATTTTCCTCTTACAGGATGACATCAGCCAGAAAACCGTTAACAAAAGTATCGTAGGAAAAGCTGACTATGAATTACCTATTGGGGAAGCATCCAAACTTGAAGCAGGGTACAGACTGGATGTCAATAATAATGACTACAACAATATGGTACTGGAAAGTACAGCGACCAATCCCATCCAGACGTATTTAGGCAATTACTCATATAATGCTATATATAAGGAAATGTTTAATGCTTTTTACCTGCAGTTTAAGAGCAAGATAGGCAAGCTGGGCTATCAGTTAGGTTTAAGAGACGAAATTTCCAAGATTGATATTGATTACCTTAACCTAAACGGCCTAGGGAAGACGCAGACAAAAAATTACAACAACCTGTTCCCAAGTGTTTTCTTAAGCTATGACATTGCAAAGGACAATCAGTTCCTGGTTAATTATTCAAGGAGAATTGACCGTCCGCGCTCATTCTTCCTGATTCCTAATCCGAGCTATAGCGATAACCAAAATATCTTTGACGGAAATATTGATCTGAACCCTTCTTATGTGGATTCTTATGAGTTCGGATACAGCATTTCAAAGAAAAGTTTCACCATTAATCCTACCCTATATTACAGACATTCTACTGATGATGTGAAAATGCTGGTATACAGAACGAATGAAAACGATCTGCCTGTTTTCCATACCAAACCTGTCAACCTTGGAACTGATGACCGTTATGGCCTCGATTTCAATTTCAACTGGGATGCCACCAAATGGCTCAGGCTAATGGGTAACCTGGATTTATTCGGGTATAAAACGACAGGCTCCTATTATGATGCAACAGTAATGGATAAACCAATGTCTTTTGAAGGTAGCGGGTTCTCTACCAGAGCAAGGCTTACATCAACATTTAAAATAGACAAAACTTTCAACTTCCAGCTTCAGGGCTTCTACAGAGGAGGACAGAAGACGCAAAGCCAGGACAGAAAAGATATGTATGCCATCAATTTCGGAGCCTCAAAAACAGTACTTGACGGTAACGGAACGATCAGCTTTAACATCCAGGATATTTTCAATACCCGGGCGATGAGATCTACCACCTACTCTGCAGATTTTACCAGAGATTCTTATATGCAATGGCAGCCAAGACAATTTGCCCTCTCTTTTACCTACAGGTTTAAGCAGGGTGAAAAAATTGACCAGCCAAAACGGAAAAAAGATATCAACTCCAATGCAGCGGGTGACGACCAACAGGCACCAATGTAATAAAAACTCAAAAAAATATCCCGAAACTTACTTCGGGATATTTTTTTATTTAGCAGTTTCTGCTACTTCTTTCTCGCTGACTTTATTCTTTTCAGCTTCAAAGATTCTTCTTCTCAGGTCGCTGGATGAAAACCGGTGGTCTCTTTTATTGTAATAGATCTCGATTCCTTTTTCTTCGCAGTATTTCTTACCTGTAAAATCCCTGTCCATATAATCGTCCCCAATAATCCTTACATCAATCACAAACGATTTCAGGATATCCAGAAGATCTTCTTCAGTATAATAAGGGATGATTTCGTCCACAGCGTTGACAGCTTTCAGCTGAATGTATCTTTCTACAATGGTCTGCGTAGGCTTATTTTTGTTGGGACGGTCGTGGGAAGGATCGATCTGTAAACCTACAATAAGGTAATCACAAACGGTTTTGGCTTCTTCAAGCATTTTAATGTGCCCTGCATGCAGCAAATCAAATGAGGAGAACGTAATACCTATTTTATGTGTTTTCATAATTTTGTTAATTTGTGCCGGTTAGCTGCTGATCACTGAACTCCGGCGGTTAAAATATTAGTGTAGTGTGTAATCTATTTTTATTCATCTGTGTTTTCTTCCGTTAGTTTCTTGAAGCCAGGTACTTCTGCCATTCCCATACTGTCCTCAGAGCTTCCTCAAGGGTAGTTTCCGACTTCCATCCCAATTCCTGTGCCGCTTTATCTGCATTGGCATAGGCTACCACAATGTCTCCCTCTCTCCTGTTACAGATCTGATAAGGCACTTTAACATTATTGGCCGCTTCAAAAGCTTCTACAACTTCCAGTACAGATGATCCTTTACCCGTTCCAAGATTGTAGATATCAATGATAGTTTCCCCTTCAGGATGTCCCATTAATTTTTTAAGGGCAGCCACATGGGCTTTGGCAAGATCTACAACATAAATATAATCACGAACAGCCGTACCGTCATGCGTATCATAATCATTTCCCCAGATGCTCAGCTTCTCTCTGATTCCTGCAGCCGTCTGAGTCACGTAAGGAACCAGATTATTCGGTATACCTACAGGAAGTTCGCCTAATAAAGCTGAAGGGTGTGCGCCAATGGGGTTAAAATATCGCAATAAAGAGATTTTTCTCCGGTAAGCTTTAGCAAAATCCGCCAGTATCTCCTCTCCCATCTGCTTTGTTTTTCCGTAAACACTTTCCGGTAGTTTCAGGGGTGTGTTTTCATCTATCGGCATCACATCTGCCTGACCATAAACCGTACATGATGAACTGAAAATGAAGTTGGAGATATTTCTGCTTTTAAATTCCTGTAAAATATTGATGAGCGAAAATAAATTGTTCTCATAATAGTCTACCGGTTTTTCCTGGCTTTCACCCACAGCCTTAAATGCAGCAAAATTGATGCATCCATCTATCTTGTGTGCGTCAAAAACCTGTGCAAGAAGTTCCTTTCTTTTCAGGTCAAAAGGATAAAATACAGGCCTCTTTCCCGTAATCTCCTCGATATTATGTAATATAAATTTTTCAGAATTGGATAAATCGTCCACTATAACGACTTCAAAACCGTTATGTAGAAGTTCCACTACCGTGTGGGAGCCGATGTATCCCAAACCTCCTGTTACAAGTATTGCCATTAGTATAATATATTTTTACTATTCGTGTTTTTTTCCTATTTCATTGATATCTTATCTCTGACACTTTGAATCTATTAAGAATATATAATGATAATACCAGCAAAACAATTCCGAAAAGTATGCCATTTGTATCATTATTGTATATTTTCATACGCATTAAATCAATAAAATTATGAACTGATTCGTAAATGAACAAGCAAAGTAAAGCTCCAAGATGGATATTGGTGAGTAAAATGGCTTTCCGATCCTTCATAATCAGAAAGTAAATTTGTAAACCGCTCAACACGGCCATTGAAGCAAAAGCCAGCCAAGCAATCCCCTCATTAGGTGTATTTAATATTCTTGCAAATAATACTGTCAGATAAATAAAAAAGGTGAATGTCGTCAGCATTAAACTGACCACATACACCCATTTATTAGAAAAAAGCTTCTTTCTCATTTATTTCATGAATTCCAGCACAGCATCTGTAATAAACTTCAGCTGTTCGTCGTCCAGTTCCGTATGCATCGGAAGGGAAATTACCTGATCCAGGAGCTGGTCTGTATTCTTAAAATCAACATCATTACTATCCTGGAAGTAAGCCTTCTGCTTTCTCAAAGCTACCGGATAGTAGATCATGGCCGGGATATCTTTTTCAGCAAGGAATTTCTGCAGTTCATTGCGCTGCCCGTTAAGGACCCTTAAGGTATACTGGTGGAAAACATGGCTGGAATTTTCCGCTCTTTTGGGAGTGAGGATATGTTCATGACCTGCAAATGCTTCGTCATAATATTCTGCGGCCTTTCTTCTGGCTTCATTATAAGTATCCAGGTGAGGAAGCTTTTTTCTCAGAATAGCTGCCTGAATACTATCCAGACGTGAGTTTACCCCCACTTCATCATGGTAATAACGTTCATACATCCCATGGTTTACAATTCCGCGTAAACGGTGTGCCAATTCATCATCATTGGTAAATATAGCTCCTCCGTCCCCGTAACAGCCCAGGTTTTTAGACGGGAAGAAAGATGTCGTACCTAAGGTACCTATTGTTCCGGATTTCTTCACAGAGCCGTCTGCTAAAGTATATTCTGCACCAATTGCCTGTGCGTTGTCTTCAATAACATAAAGGTTATGTTCCTTGGCAATCTTCATTATTTCTTCCATATCGGCACATTGTCCGAAAAGGTGTACAGGAATAATGGCTTTTGTTTTTGGGGTAATGGCTTTTCTGATCTGTTCCGTTGAAATGGTAAAAGTATCATAATCCACATCTACCAGTACCGACTTAAGCTTTAGCAGGTGAATAACTTCAACGGTAGCGGCAAACGTAAAATCGGCTGTGATCACCTCGTCCCCTTCTTTCAGATCCAGTGCCATAAGGGCAATCTGAAGGGCATCTGTCCCATTACCGCAGGGAATAACGTGTTTTACATCAAGATAAGATTCCAATTCATTCTGGAAAGACTTTACCTCAGGGCCATTGATGAAAGCCGCTGAATCCATTACATTTAAAACCGCATTATCTACATCATTTTTTATTTTGTAATACTGACTCTGTAAGTCGACCATCTGAATCTTTTTCATAAAATAATATTTGTGTAAAAATAAGGAAATTAAAATCGTGTCAAAAATTTTATTGATTTTGTTTTATCTTTATCCAAAAGAACCGTATGAAAAAAGCTGTACTTCTGGGACTTCTCGTAGCCTACTCGGTAATTTTTGCACAAACCCAGCTGGTGTTTGTGTATTTTACCGGGAAGCCTAATAAAGCTGCCTTTTATGCCAACCCGCTTTCTGAACTCAGTCAGAAATCCCTCAACCGGCGTACAGCGCTGGGAATTGCTCTGAACGACCAGGACGCTCCTGTTGAACCTGCTTATATCCAGAATATCCAGAATCTGGGATTTACCGTAGTCGATTACTCCAAATGGCTGAACGGTGTTGCCGTCAATGCTACGCCGGCACAGATCCAGCTGCTGCAATCCCAGACATATGTACAGTCAGTGGAAAGTTTTGCAAAAAACACCTCCGGCACCACTAAAACATGGCAGACTGATAAATGGCAGACTCAGACAGACATCCAGAGCCTTCAGACCACCTTTGATTATGGTTCCGCTACCCAACAGATCGATCAGATCAACCTGAAGCCTTTACATCTCGCAGGATATACCGGCATAGGAGTTACGATAGCTGTAATCGACACAGGATTTCCCTATGTAAATACCGGAGCTGCTTTTTCAAGATTATGGACCAATAACCACATCAAAGGCGGATATGATTTTGTTACGAAGGGCACGGACATTTACAATACAGCTCTGAATAACCATGGTTCCGTAGTTTTAGGTGCCATAGGAGGCTATATCACCAATTCGTTTGTAGGTTCTGCTCCTGATGCAGATTTTTACCTGTACCGGAGCGAAAACGCCACAGTAGAAATCCCGGAAGAAGAATTGTACTGGATTGAAGCAGCGGAAGAAGCCGACCGGAAAGGGGTTGATATGATCACCACTTCTTTAGGCTATTCTACTTTTGACGATTCCCGGTACAATTATACGTATGCCAATATGAACGGAACCACTTCCTTCATTGCCAGGGCAGCCGGCATTGCTGTTAGTAAAGGTATTTTTGTACTCATTGCTGCGGGGAATTCCGGACAGACCAGCTGGCATTACATTACCACACCGGCAGACAATGCGCAGGTATTTACGATAGGCTCTGTTGATTCAGCCGGTGCATCTTCAGGATTTTCTTCATACGGGCCCAATTCCGTCGGAGTCATTAAACCGGATGCCAGCGCGAGGGGAACCTTATCTGCAACAGTGGACAATAATTCAACGGTCACCGTGAGCGGGACCTCCATTGCCACGCCTATTGCTGCGGGCGGCGTTGCCTGCCTGATCCAGGCTTTTACAACCATGAACAGGGATCTCATGCGCAACCGGCTGAGGCAGACAGCCTCTCTTTTCCCCGGGCATACCGATCAGATGGGTTACGGAATCCTGAATTTCGGGCAGTTTTATAATATGACCCTAAACACCTCTGAGCTTACAAAGGAGAACAGCATTACCATATTCCCGAATCCTGTCCGGAATGTTTTACATATCGCATCAGAAAGCGAAATCATGCATCTTGAAATATATGATCGTTTGGGTAGGCTGATCGCGAAAACGGATCATCAGAAATCATTGTCAGTCGAAGATCTTGCAGTAGGAATATACTACCTGAAAATCCAGACGAAGGATGCTGTGTATTATGAAAAATTCATTAAAGAATAACCCTGTTCAAATGTTTTTTTATCGTTGCTGCTCCGTTTAACTGTATATCCCCGGTCTTCTTTGACTTATTTAGCATCCATTAGCATGTACTCTCATAGACTTTCTACAAACCTGAAACTGTCAGACTTTTGATTTCACGCGGCTGAGTGTTTCATGGGAAATATTGAGAAAAGAAGCAACCATTTTGTTCGGTAACCGCCTTACAATATCCGGATTTTCCTCAAGAAGCATACGGTATTTTTCGGTGGCATCCTGCGTCAGAAAAGACATCAGCCGTTTTGTATTGTTTACGTAAGCATGCTCAAGATAATAACGGTAAAACTTTTCCCACTGTGGGATCATCTCGAGCAAATGATGAAAGTCCTGATGCCTAATGTATAATATCTCCGAATGTTCAACAGCTTGTATGAATTCTTCAGACGTTTCTCCTGTAATGAAACTGACCAAAGCAGTAGCAAACTGATTTTCAAAAGCAAAATACCGGGTGGCCTCCTGCCCGTCTTTATTGATAAAGAATATCCTTAGGCAACCGTGACCAACGAAAAAAGTTCGTTGGCTGGTTTGTCCATGTGTTACTAAAAGTTCATTTTTCTTTAATTTCATAGGACTGAAATAAGAAATAATCATCTTCAATTCATCTTCACTGACTGTAATCTTGCTGCTGATGTACTGTGCAAGTTGTTCGTGCATATAATAACCGAATTGCTAATTCATTCTTTTACGGCTAATTTTTCCGCCAATTTTCTGGCATTGGGGATAATCAGGAAGGCCACGGCATATGCGACCGGCAGCATAACGCTCCATGCCTTCATAAATTTTAAAAACCAGCCTTCACCAAAACCGTAATTGCGCATCAGACCTACAAATGCCATGATTAAGGTCATTGGTATCACCACAAACAAAGTGTTAATGTACTTAAAATGTTTCTTTTTCATTTTCGAATTGTTTAATAAATTAATTAACCATGCAAAAATGCAATGATTGCCAATTTTAAACTTTGATATAAGTCAAAAAATGAATAAATCTGAATTTTTAATACAAACACCCTATTTGGATTTATGTGATAGGGCCTAATATTTCTGAATTAAAGAATATTAAGCCGAATTCCTGCTCGCATTAATATTCCCGAAAAGGGATCTTGTCACCAGTTTTTCATAAGCCTCCTTATTGCCTTCCCCTTTCTGAATTTTCATCAGCGCATACTGCTGGATGCTTAAGAGCGGCAGTACTATACGTTCTCTGATTTTCACAGATTTCCTGGATAGTGTATCTTCCTGCTGAAGCATATGGAAACCGGTAAGCTCGAGCATTATCTCTTTGGAAAGCCTGTATTCATGGAAAAGGATATTCCAGAACTCCCCGAATTTCGGGTTATTCCTGATATAATAGGTCAGCGGGAAATAGGTTTTGTTCATGCTCATCATGGAGTTCAGAACGAGTGTCTTGAAAAAATCCGATCCTTTATACAATTCTATCACTTCCTCAAACCTTCCCTGCTCTTTCATCTGCTGCATGGCGTAGCCGAATCCGAAAAACCCTGGCACATTCTGTTTCAGCTGAGACCAGGAACCCACAAAAGGGATCGCACGAAGATCTTCAAACTTCAGCTCGTTACCGTTTCCGCGCTTGGAAGGCCGGCTTCCGATATTGGTTTTGCCATAATATTCCAAGGTACTCATTTCCTGGAGGTAAGGCACAAACATAGGATGCGCTTTCAGGTCAGAATATTTCTGATAACTGATTTCTGCCAGTTCAATGATCAGGGCTTTTTCATCATCCGTAAGATCTTTTTTTGAATTTTTAAACACATCATTTTCGATTCCTGCGGTCAGCAACTGCTCAAAATTGAAGGTAGCCTGTTCCTTATTTCCAAAAATACTGGTAATCGTCTGCCCCTGGATGGTCAGCTCAATCTTATGGTTGGCAATGGTTTTTCCCTGGGATGCATAGAAATCATGCGTCTTTCCGCCACCTCGTGCCGGCGGGCCTCCCCTTCCGTCAAAGAATACAACCTTAATTCCGTTTTCTTCCGAAAGCCTGGTCAGCACTTCTTTGGCTTTGTAGATTTCCCAGTTGGCTTTCAGATATCCGCCGTCTTTTGTTCCGTCTGAAAACCCGAGCATGATGGTCTGCTGATTTCCTCTCCTTTCCAGGTGTCTCTGATATACCGGATGTTCATAAAGGTCGCGCATCACTTTTTCAGCATTGGCAAGGCCTTCCATCGTTTCAAAAAGCGGAACAATATCCATTTTGATCTCTTCATCCTTGTACCCGCAAACCTTAAAGAATGCATAGACGTTCATCACATCTTTTACTGCATCGGAATTGGAAATGATATATCGGTTCATGCCTCTCATTCCGTTCTGCTGCTGGATTTCTGCAACCTGGGAAACCGTAAGCAGGGTATCTTTAACGATATCTTCAAAATCATCGGGATTCACCTTCTCCTGCTGTTGGATCAGCTGGCTGAATTTTTCTTCAAAGCCGGCTTCCCGCTCGCCATGCAGCTTTGCAAAGACCTCATCAATCACTTTCTGATTGATCCTGCTGTCCTGGCGGACATCGAGGGTAGCAAAATGTGTCCCAAAAATCTTAACACGGTCCCTGAAATTGATCAAAAGATCCAGAAACAGGCCATTGTGCTGGTTAATAAGTATATTTTCTGCCTCTTCTGCCCTTTTCAGAATGTCTTCTGCGCTGATGTCCCGGCCATTGAAAATGGCTCCGTACAACTCGTCATTCAGCTGATTCAGAACCTCAGAAACGCCCCGGAAGCTCAGCCTTCTCCTGATGTATTTCAGATGGCTGTAATAAGATTTCAGGATGGCAATATGCAGTTCACACGCCACTGTTTTTGTTACTTCAGCGGTTACAAAAGGGTTTCCGTCCCGGTCACCGCCAGGCCAGAAGCCCAGCTGTATAATATCCTCAGGCAGATGGAAGTTACCGTTTCCGAACATCTTCCGGATCTTGGTGAATAATTCTCCGATGGTATCATAATAGACATACCTCAGATATGAAATAATGCTCATAGCCTCATCTACAGGCGTAGGCTTTTGTTTATTGACGAACGGGGTTTTTCCCAGCTGCTGCAACAGCATATCGATGTTGGTAACGGAATCTGCAGCAATAGCCCTTCTCAGGTCCTGGATGATCCGTTGTACCGAACTTGGATAAAATTGGGTGGGATGCGCCGTAAAGACCACTTTTACAGAGAAATCTTTCAGCTTTTCCCTCACTTTATCCAGTTTATTGTCCTGCACAGAGCGTTCATACAAATTCGTTATCGTCCCGCTGTCGCTCTCCGAATGAAGATTGGGAAACGCAGCATCTTCTATACTGTCAAACAATACCACCTGGCGTTCGATATATTGGATGATCTTGAACAGCAGCTCAAGTTTCTGCTCTTCCGTCTGCAGGTCGGTATGGTTTTTAAAAAATTCTTCGACAATTTCTTCAGGGGTTTTCCCGGCTTCATAGCCTGCCTTGCTTTCTTCGCTGAGGAAGGGCAACAGCATCCCGATATTAGTCATTTTATCATAAGGCAAACTCATGAAGAGTGAGTTGTAGATCTGGTATTTATTTTCAACGATCTGCCTGAATTTTTCTGCGCGCTGGTCGTGTATCATATAACAAATGTAATGGATTTTAAAGTGAATTCAAATGGTATACCGCTGAAAGCCGATTAAATTTTGATTAATTTCTTTTTTATGATCTGCTATTTACATTTTATCCGGAAAAAATAATTTTAAGGTTAAAATTTTATTGACTAATTTTAATTGCACAGAAATCAGTGCACCACATGAAACAACTGCTATTATTTCTCTTTGCATGCTTAATGCTCACGGCGTGTGGCGAGACGTGCTATAATGCGCCTCAGCCCATCATTTTTGAATTTGTGAATTCAAATAATGAAAACCTGATCACCAACGGAAGCCTTTCTCCCTATTCTGTAACTGAGGAAAACCAGAATAATATACAGCTGACCAAAACCTCCGACGACAGGATTATCCTTGAAAATGTAGGGGCTTATAACGGCACAAAAAACTATACCTTTCAGTCTGCCTTAAAAAATTTCAATTTTTCGATCCAGTCATCCGAATTCAAAGGAGGTTGTGACGGATACCAGATTAATAAACTGACATTTACCGGGATTGGCATCGATGTTAAGGATGAAAATGGATATTACAAAATCATATTGGAATAATATATGCTTAACTACCTCTGCAAAAATGTATTTCCAATGAAATTACTTCTTCCGGTTCTTTTTTTATATTCGGTTTTAGCCTGTGGTCAGAAATCCATTCCTTCTGATTTTAAAAGAATCCCGGAAATTCTCGATAATACGGAACTGCTTTATCCTTTTGTAGTTCCAGATCAAAAATACGATTACTGGTCTGTACTGCACAATAATACAGATCCGGATAAGGCCGTGATCTACGAAAGCCAGATGCCTCCCTACATGACACTTAATGACCCGGCTCCGGAAAAAGGTTTCTTCCAGCAATGCCTGGGAGAAAACTGTTATTCCTATCTGATGGCCTGTGAAAGCGGAAGGACAAAATATTTTTCTACCGAGCGGCAACTCAGGGATTTCATCGGTTCTGTAGATAACCTGCCAGAAGCCGTCCTGATCGCCAATACGTACGGATTTCTCGTGGATACAGCCGATATCCTGGGCAGTTCTTACAGGATGGATGATCAATATGTCTTTCTCTATCTTTCAAAAATGAAAAAATGCCCTTTTACCAAAGAATCGTTTTTCATCACCATCAACAGAAAGACCGGCCATTTAAAAAGCAAAAGCAACGGGGTCTATTTTAAAGGGGAAGACTGCATAAAGAATTAAGATATTGTTGAACCTTGTCAGGGTTCGGAACCCTGACAAGGTGTAATGGGCTTAAGAATAGTATATTTTACATTTCCTAATCCATGCAATAGCTTTCATAAAAACGTGTCATATCAATTTTAAAACTTTATTAACTCAATTTTCATCGGGCATTGCGTACATTTGGTCTATCATAAATTTAGAACAATGCTTAATTTCGAGTTTAAAAATCCAACTAAAATACTTTTCGGAAAAGGCGAAATTGCCAAGATTGAAAAAGAAATTCCTGAGGGAGCTAAAATATTAATGATTTACGGAGGCGGAAGCATCAAAAACAATGGCGTGTACGACCAGGTAAGAAAAGCTCTTGCTGACTTTGAATTCTATGAATTCGGCGGTGTGCCGGCTAACCCGGAATATGAAGTACTGATCAATGCCCTGACCTTCATCAAAGAAAAAAACATCAACTACCTCTTAGCTGTGGGTGGCGGTTCTGTAATCGACGGAACAAAATTTCTATCCGCAGCAGCACAATATGAAGGTGAACCTTGGGAAATACTGAAGAAACCGGTTAGGACTTTTGAAGGCCAGGGAATGCCCTTCGGAACCATCCTTACGCTACCGGCTACCGGCTCTGAAATGAATTCCGGATATGTGATTTCCAGGAGGGAAACGAACGAAAAGCTGTCTTCCGGCGGTCCAGGATTATTCCCGCAGTTCTCCGTGCTTGACCCTGAAGTGGTACGTTCTATCCCGAAAAACCAGATTGCCAACGGGATTACGGATGCCTATACCCATGTCCTGGAACAGTATATGACCGCACCTTCATCAGCAGACCTGCAGGAAAGGATCGCAGAAAGCATCCTGATCAGCCTGCAGCAGACTGCGCCTAAGGTGATGGAAGAAGACTTTGATTATGATGCCGCTGGAAATTTCATGTGGTGCTGTACCATGGCACTGAACGGGCTGATCCAAAAAGGGGTTATTACCGACTGGGCAGTACATGCTATGGGACATGAACTGACCGCATACTACGGTATTGACCATGCCAGAACACTCGCGATCATCGCTCCGTCGCATTACCGATACAATTTTGAGACGAAAAAAGAAAAACTGGCTCAGTATGCGGAAAGAGTATGGAATATAACTGAAGGTAGTGTGGAAGAAAAAGCAGAAGCGGGAATCAGAAAAATGGAAGACTTTTTCCACAGCCTGCACATCCAGACCAGGCTTTCAGACTATGTGGAAGACTATCAGAATACCGCTGAGCGGGTGAAGAAAGCCTTTACGGAAAGGAACTGGCTGGGATTGGGTGAATATAAAGCGCTTAGTCCGGAAGATGCCTATCAGATCGTAGAAATGAGTTATTAATACATCATGAATTCAGATCAGGATTCAAAGGTAAAACCATTATTTTTGAAAATTCTGATCTGGATGATGTGAAATTTCCCATCTATACTTCTTTTATATATCTTTTATCTGTATATATTCATTTAAAAAACCGTTATTTCATTACGGATATTTCAAATTTATTTATATTTTAGCATATTCTAAATTTGTAAAAATGAAAAAACAGCTACTTTTATTTGCCTTTTCCGCATTGGCTCTTACTTCATGTAATGATGATGACATCCAGGGATATGAATTAGATATGATGAAAGGAGATTGGAAAGAAGTTAAAAAAGAAGTTATTTCCGGAAAAGACAATAAAACAGTACTGTCAACTTCCACACCTACCGGATGTGCTGCAAATGACACATACTATTTCAGTATTGATTATTCTACTTCTTATACTTATTATTCAGGCAACGGTACCAACTGCCAGATAAACGGAAAAACGGAAGGAACGTACACCTATGATACAGACACGAAAGACTTGAATATCAAGTACCTGAATGACAGTGAAAGAAAATATAAAGTAGTGATCCTCACCAGCACGGAACTGAAACTGATGAAATTATTTGATAATATAGATGAAAACGGAGACCAGGTTGTTGATGTCACCTATATTTCTTACAAAAGATAATAATAAATGCTCCCGAAATATCGGGAGTTTTTTATGAAACGAAGAATTAATGTATTAAAACAGTAAACAATGAAGAAGATCTTATCAGCATTCCTTTTGCTAGCCTTTGCCTTTTTCTTTACCCAGGAAAAAAAACCGATGTACTGGCAGGACATCCAGAATTTTAAAAAATTGGATCAGGAAAACCCGCCGCCAAAGGATGCCATCCTTTTGATCGGGAGCTCGTCATTTACGAAATGGACTGATGTTGCCAGCTATTTTCCTGATAAAACGATTATCAACAGAGGTTTCGGAGGATCCAGATTAACGGACCTGAATAACTATGCCGATGACCTCCTGAACCCTTACCGGCCTAAGCAGATTATTATCTACTGCGGCGAAAACGATTTTGCTGATGATAAGGATTTAAAAGCCCAGGCTGTTGTAGACCGCTTTAAGACTTTTTATAAAAAGATCCGGGCACGGTTCCCAAAAATTGAAGTCGATTATATTTCCATAAAGTATTCGCCAAGCCGCGAAAACCTTTGGCCTCAGATGAAGGAAGCCAACAGGGAGATAGAAGCTTTTATGAACAGGGAACCGAATGCTGAATTCATTGATATCACCAAAGTGATGCAGGATGCTTCGGGAAAGGTGAGGAAAGAGCTTTTCGTAGGAGATATGCTCCACATGACGCCTGAAGGCTATCGCCTCTGGACTTCTGTAATGAAGCCTTACATGAAATAATATTGCTCTCCATCTGCAATAAAAAACTCCCGGAAAATTTTTCCGGGAGTTTTTTATTATTTCTTTCTTTTGGATTTCGATTTTGCTTTCTGCTGTGCACGGTTGGCTCCGAATTTCTTGGGAGCTTTTCTTTTGGAAGGCCCGCCCCAGTTTTCTTTCTTATTTTTATCCTTTTTATCATGGAATGCGCCTCCTCCATCATTCAGTTTTACCTGAGCAGGATTTTTCATCGCAATATGCTCTTCTTCATCAGCGATCTTTTTTGGATTGATCTTAACCGCTTCAGGAAATTCAAGATACTTTAGTTCCTTATCCATCAGCAATTCAATATCCAGGATGAGTGTTTCCTCTTTTTTAGTCACCAAAGTAATGGCTTTACCATCCTTATCTGCCCTACCTGTTCTTCCGATCCTGTGAATATACTGTTCAGGAACATCCGGAACTTCAAAATTGATTACATGGGTAATGTCTGAGATATCCAGTCCCCTGGCCATCACATCTGTGGTAATCAGCCCGCGGATTTCTTCATTTTCAAATCTTTTCATGGCTTTCAGCCTGTAATTCTGTGATTTATTGGAATGGATCACATCAAACTGCTCCGGGAAAAGCTCATCTATTTTGTTGAATAAAAGATCGGCATGCCTTTTATTATTGTTAAAAATCAGGACCTTGGACATTTCTGCATCGTTTTTCAGCAAATGCTCGAGGAGATTGATCTTGGTATTGAAGTTTTCTACCTTATAGGCAGACTGTTCTATTTTTTCCAGCGGAGTTCCGGATTTGGCCAGAGAAATCTCTACCGGACTGGCAAAATACTCGTCCAGCATTTCGTCTACAGCTTCCGTCATGGTAGCGGAGAAAAGAATGTTCTGCCTTTTCTCTTTCATCATTTCAAAAATATGGGTCAGCTGTGGCCTGAATCCCAGGTTCAGCATTTCGTCAAACTCATCAATAATCAGCTTTTGGACTTCCCTGAGTGAAATGGCATTGTCAATGGCTAAGTCCATAACCCTGCCCGGTGTTCCCACCAGAATATCACAGCCATCATTGAACAACAGTTTTTGGGTATTGATGTTTTTCCCGCCATAGATACCGATTACTCTTGCCGTAATATTTTCGGTCAGTTTTTCCAGAATTTCCGTCACCTGTACCACGAGTTCCCGAGTAGGAACCAGGATCACAACAGTAGGATTGCCGTTTTTATTATATTTCCAGGTTTTGAGCACCGGTAAAAGGTAAGCTAAGGTCTTTCCGGTTCCGGTCTGGGCAATTCCCATAACGTCTCTTCCGGAAAGTATAGGTTTTAAGCTTTTTTCCTGAATAGGGGTAGGCTCAAACAATTCCATATCCGCCAAAACATCAAGGATCTTAACCGGAAGATCAAAATCTGCAAAAGTGAGTTTTTCCATGGTGCAAAGATAGGTATTAATTATTTGTCATTCACAGCAGCCTGATTACCTTGCACAAGCCACCGCTACATTTTAATTTTAAACCCGATCATTCCTTAAACCAACATTGCCTAATGATTACTCATTACTACTTACTCATCCCTTATTTCCTGTTAACCCTCAGCAAAAGCACCAGAACCAGGAAAACAGAAAAGACAAATCCTAATATGGCAATCAAAGACATCTCCCCTATTTTCGGTCCTTTTTCCGAGACCATAACAACGGCTGTTGCAATGATGTTGGCTCCCAGTACAATGGCTAAAATAATATTGGTAACGCTTGACCTGATCAGCTTTCCGATGGTATCCATATTCTTAATTTCGCTGGAAATGGTGAACTTATTCTCATCCAGTTTCTGAAGGACAGACCGAAGTTCTCGTGGGATCTCATCTACGCTGTCTGTAAAATCCATCATACGGTCCATCCCGCTTTTAAGAAGATTTTTAGGATTTATTTTCCGGGCAAGGATTTTTTTGGTGTACGGATGCAGGCTTTTCACGATATCCAGATCCGGATTGATGTTGCGCCCTACCCCTTCTATCAGGCTGATGCCTTTAAACAAAAGGTAGAAATAGCCGGGCATATACAAGCGGTTTTCCTGCAGTACGTCCTTCATGGTATTGATGATATCCTGCACATCAATGTCCTGCAATGAGGCACTATGGATATAATTGATGATTTCCTGTACATCGGATTCAAACTTTCTTTCATCGGGAATTTCATACCTGATGGCCATTTTTTTGAGGGACCGTACGATCTTGCGTGCATTTTTAGCCACGAAACTTACGATAAGCTCTTCCAGGATCTCCTTGTCATTCGGCTGAATTTTACCTACAGCCCCAAAATCGATGAATACTACTTTTCCGTCTTTTTTCACCAGGATATTCCCGGCATGCGGGTCTGCATGGAAAAAGCCGTAATCCAGGATCTGGGAAACGAAAAGCCTCAATCCTACTTCGGATATTTTTACCGGATCCAGCCCGTGGTTCCGAAGCCCGGAAAGATCCGTTACTTTGATCCCGTCGATGAACTCCATACACAGCACATTGTTATTGGAAAGTTCCTCGTAGACCTTCGGGACGTAGGTTTCAGGTTCATTTTTAAAATTCCTTGCAAACTGCAGGATATTTTCTTTTTCGTTAATCAGGGAAATTTCTTCCAAAAGAGATTTTTCAAAAGTGGAAATCGCCTGTTTCAGGTTCAGCCGCTCCCCTATATCGGAATAGGAAGAAACCAGCTTTTCAAGGTCTTTGATCAGCAGCAGGTCATCTTCAATAACAGCCTGTACATTAGGCTTTTTAATTTTAAGGATAACCGGGCTTCCGTCTTTCAGTACGGCACGGTATACCTGGGCGATGGATGCGGTAGCCAGTGGCTTTTCATCGATTTCAAGAAAGTGATCCTCTACGGAAATATCAAGCTCATTTTCAAGGATTTCCCCTACGTTCATGGCTACTGTTTCCACTTTATCCTGAAGTTTTTCCAGTTCGCGGATCAGTTCAATCGGCAACAGGTCCTCCCGGTTACTGAATGACTGCCCGAGTTTAACAAAAGTAGGTCCCAATTCTTCCAGAACCATCCGTATTCTCTCATATACTGTTCCTTTTGAACTATCCAGGTCGACATCTCCGCCGGCATCCTCCTGTTTATTGCCGCCATTCATTCTGGCAAGCAGATCCCTGAATCCGTATTTGCTGAGCACTGAGATCAGCCGCGCTGATCGTTTCAGCTTTCTTTGTTGCTTATCAAACATAAGTGTTTATTAATGGCTGCAATGTAATTCAAAAATTGTTCCCAAGGGTTGGATTCTGTATTTGCTGCGTTAAGTTCATTGATTTTAATATAATACGACAAGTTTTTGTTAGTTTAACTGAAAATTAATACGAATCATAAAACCACTTATCCTGCTAATTAATCAATAGAAATTTCAATTATTTCCCACCCGATTGATACTGCGTCAATTTTTTTTATATTTATAGGAATTAATACACAAATATTTGTCTTATGAAAAATTTAAAAAAACTTTCAAGAACTGATCTCAAGAATGTAACTGGAGCCGGATCTGTAGGGCCGGTTACCTCTAAATGTTCTTACAAATGCTGCCCTGATGAAGGTAGGCCAAAATGCCCGGGACTGATCTGTCCCCCTGTAGCCTGCCCGCAGATTTAACAAACTTTGTAAAAGAGAAAACAGAATGCCTGAGCATTCTGTTTTTTGCAGAATATGATGCAGCAGGTTTTATCGGTCTATGATTAACTGAAAAATTAATAATAACCATAAAGCCACTTAATTTATCAATAAAGCCACAATTATTTCTATCCAACTAAATACTATTCTAAAATTTATTATATTTACAGAAATTAATTCACAAAATATTTATCCTATGAACAATTTAAAGAAACTTTCAAGAACTGAACTGAAGAATGTTACCGGAGCCGGATCTGTAGGACCGATAGCTTCTAACTGTTCCAACAAATGCTGTCCTGATGACGGAAGACCAAGATGCCCGAGACTGATCTGTCCGGCTGTAGTTTGCCCGCAGGTTTTATAAGCTTTGTCAATAATAAAAAGAACCAGAATGTCATAGACATTCTGGTTCTTTTTATTTTAAGTAAGTTTCATACAAGTCCTTTCTCCGGTCTTTCATGACCTGTACGGAGCCGTTATGGTGGAGGTCTTTCAAGAGGTTCAGGTCTACGTCTACAATCAGGGTCATTTCTGTATTCGGGGTTGCTTCTCCCTTGATGGCGTTGGAAGGGAAAGCAAAGTCGGATGGCGTAAACACAGCAGCCTGACCGAACTGGATATCCATATTGTTTACCCCCGGAAGGTTGCCGACACAGCCTGCAATAGCTACATAACATTCATTTTCAATCGCTCTGGCTGCGGCGCAGTGGCGAACCCTCATATAGGCATTCTGGGTATCGGTGAGATATGGAACAAACAGGATCTTCATGCCCTGATCCGCTAAAATCCTCGGAAGTTCCGGAAACTCGACATCATAACAGATCACAAGTCCTATTTTTCCGCAATCCGTATCAAACACCCTGATTTCGTTTCCGCCTTTCATTCCGTAGTATTTCCTTTCGTTTGGCGTAATATGGACCTTGCGGTATTCATCTATCCTTCCGTCACGGTGAAGAAGGTAGCTCGCATTATACAGTTCATTATTTTCAAATACAGGCATGCTGCCAGAAATAATATTCACATTGTAGCTGATGGCGAATTCGGAAATTTTTCTTTTGATTTCATCCGTCATCTTCGCAAGTTCAATCATACTGTCCCGTTCAGAAAGATTATTAAACGGAGCCAGCAACGGAGTATTAAAGAGTTCCGGAAACAGGACAAAATCAGATTTGTAATCGCCCATCACATTCACAAAAAACTCAACCTGCTCATAGAACGCATGGATGTCTTTAAAGTGCCTCATCTGCCATTGTACCAATCCGAGGCGGATGATGCTGTCCTGCATGGTATTTGGTTTCTTGCTGTAATAGATGTTGTTCCATTGCAGCAATACCGCGTTTTCTCTTGAAGATTCGTCTTCAGGAAGGTATTTTTTCAGGACGCGGATCGGTAAAAAATTGTTGGAAAGCTGAAATGACAGCACGGAATCATAAATTTCCTTATCCCGAACCTTACGGATGTATTCCCTTGCCGACAATTCGTGGCTGTATTTATGGTAATCAGGGATTCTGCCGCCCAGGATAATGGATTTAAGGTTCAGCTGCTCACACAGTTCTTTTCGGGTATCATACAGCCTTCTGGCCAGCCTTAGTTCACGGTATTGAGGATCTACAAATACTTCGATCCCGTACAGGACATTTCCGCTGGATGTATGGGTATTAAAAGTATAATTCCCTGTAATATCCGCATATGTATGATCGTCTCCGAACTCATCATAGTTAACGATGATGGAAAGGGCTACTGCAGCCAGTTTTCCGTCTACGGTAATACAGATCTGTCCTTCAGGAAACATTTTAGTCAGCTTTTCAATGCTTTTTTTAGACCAGACATATTCTGACATATTAGGATAAGCACGCCTCATGGTAGCTACCAGTTCTTCATAATCCCCGACATTGAGGGCTCTTGTTTCTATTTGCATCTGATGTATTGTAAATTTACATTAAATATAAGTAAAAAAAATTCAGCTAAAGTTTTACCGGTTTTACGATGATCTTTATTCATCATTTATAATATATCATAAATAGCCATCTTTGATTAGATAATCATTCTATATAGATGTATGATCATTACAGAACTTAAACCAGCCTGCAGGGAACTTCCAGGTCTTCTGTGAGATAATAACTGCAACACAGCCTGTGGTAACCGTCTGCTATGATCAGCCTTTCCTTACCTCTGACGAGCAGAATGGGAGAAAGTTTTTTCTTGTTCTTAACTTTTTTAAGGTTTTCCTTCACATGGATATTATCCCTGGGAAGCAACGGAAGCCTGCTGGCCCGGAAAAGATCTTTAGCTTTTTTCCGGATGGTTTTGGCCTGCTTGAGCTGCGTTACCAAACCGGCAGCAGTTTCGGGTTCAAAAAGAAGTTCCAGATAATCCAAAGCAGCGGGAAAATCATGTTCTTCCGGTTCTTTAAGCCATAGATCATTATACCGGATGCTTTTTTCTTTGATGTCCATAAATATATTTTTGAATTAAAATTGATACGCACGAATGCGGCTGTCACGCATCATCTGATTTACCATTGCATCATGATTTTGCATATTGCCCGTGATTTTCCATGTTGTGGAAAGGCTGTCCGGACTATACTGCTGCCTGAGTACAGAAAATTTCAGGTGATGCCTGATAAAAATATTTTCACAATATTCAAGTCCATCCTGAACATCTACGGTAATGTGGTACTCCCGGATTTTATGCCGGCTGTCAATATAATCCTGAAGATAAGTGAGCGATGTAAGGACCAGCAATACCAGCACCATCCCGAGTAAGGAAAGGTAGATATGCCCTGACCCCAGGCACATACCTAAAGAGGCAGTAGCCCAGATGGTGGTTGCCGTAGTGATCCCTCCTATTTTGTTATCGTCTTTGAAGATAACCCCTGCCCCGAGAAATCCGATTCCCGTAATAATATTGGCAGCAAGACGATCCGGATTGGCAATTCCGATTTTCAGGGAAAGTATGGTGAACAGACAGGAGCCGAAGCTCACGAGAATAAACGTCCTGAGCCCGGCCGATTTATTCCGGTATTCCCGCTCAGCCCCGATCATAAGCCCAATAAGAACAGAAATAAAGATCAGTAAAAAATCATTGCCCAGTGTGAATGCTCCCAGTAATTTCATAATAGAATAAAGATTAAAATTATGAAATAAATGATTACGATCATATGCTGACAACATCAAAAAAATGTAAAATTTCCGGATCGTAACACTGAAACAATAAGGCCATATATGAATGATGATTAACATACAAGAAAATTTAAGATACAATTTTGAAAACAAGAAGAACACATCCTAGCAAACTTCTATGAAATTTGTGAAATTCTTTACGAGTGAAAGGAGATGATCTAGGTTTTAGAATAAAAAATATCTGCATAATCTCCGAAATCCGCGAGACATCCATAAAATAAAAACCACAGCAGATTTAACATATAAGAAAAATAACGATAACAGGAAGAACAAATCAATGAAAATCCTCTATGTGATTAACGAATTTCTTTATGCGTAAAGTGAAAATGATGAAGGTTTCAGAATATCAATTCAAAAATCCGCTTAATCATCTTATCCTGTGAACGATAAAAAAATCAATATATAATCTATAGATCACATAAAAAAGAAATTTCTAAAATGTGAAAAACATATTGGTTTTCAGGCATAAAAAAACCTCCCTTACGGGAGGCAAAAACACAAATGATGAAAAAAAAATTATTTCGGATTGAATTTCTGTTACAAAGATAACAGCTATAAGACCGAAATTTTATGAGCGTGGTCATAAAACACCACTTTTTTTATATTATTCCCATTCTATGGTTGCTGGCGGCTTACTGGAGATGTCATAGGCAACCCTGTTGATTCCTCTTACTTCATTAATAATTCTGTTGGAAACCGTTTCCAGGAATTCATATGGCAGCTTGCTCCAGGTGGCCGTCATAAAGTCTATGGTATTGGCGGAACGTACCACTGCAGTATATTCATAAGTTCTTTCGTCACCCATAACGCCTACGGATTTTACCGGTAAAAGAACTACAAATGCCTGTGAAACCTTTTCATACAGGTCATTCTTATACAACTCTTCAATAAAGATGTCATCAGCTTCCTGAAGGATCCTTACTTTTTCGGCATCTACAGCGCCTAATACACGGATTCCTAATCCCGGGCCTGGGAACGGATGCCTGTGCACCAGGTGATGAGGAATTCCAAGCTCCTCTCCTACCTTTCTCACTTCATCTTTAAAGAGCTCTCTCAAAGGTTCCAGCAGCTCAAATTCCATTTCTTCAGGCAATCCGCCTACATTATGGTGGGATTTGATCACTGCTGAAGGACCGTTCACCGACTGGCTTTCGATCACATCCGGATAAATGGTTCCCTGCGCCAGGAACTTAGCTCCTTCAATTTTATGGGATTCTTCATCGAAAACATGGATGAATTCATTTCCGATGATCTTTCTTTTCTGCTCAGGATCATCAACACCTTCCAGTTTGGAAAGGAATCTTTCGGAAGCATCTACCAATTTGATGTTCATGTGGAAATGCTCTCCGTAATTGTCCATTACTTTCTTCCCTTCGTCTTTTCTCAGCAATCCGGTATCCACAAAGATACAGGTTAGCTGGTCACCGATGGCTTTATGGATCAGTACCGCTGCCACGGAAGAATCCACGCCGCCTGAAAGTCCCAGAATAACTCTGTTGTCTCCCACTTTTTCACGGATTTCCGATACTGTTTTTTCAATATAGTTGGTCAGCTTCCAGTTTTTCTCCGCATCGCAGATGGCAAAGACAAAGTTTTCCAGCATTTTCCCTCCTTCTTCGGTGTGTGACACTTCAGGGTGAAACTGTACGCAATAAATCTTTTTCTCTTCATTGGAAATAGAAGCAATAACACCTGATTTAGCATTCAGCTCAAATCCGGGAGGCAGCATACCTACTTCATCGAAATGGCTCATCCATACAATAGAGTTCTGCGCTACTCCCTTAAGCAAAGTGCTCTCTTTTACAATATCCAGGAGAGCTTTTCCGTATTCCCCTTTTACACCTTTATGCACCGTACCTCCCAGAAGGTGTGCAGTAAGCTGCATCCCGTAGCAGATACCCAGTACGGGGATTCCCTGCTCGTATAATTCCTTTTCAATCAGGTGTGCGTTTTCCGCATTGACGGAACTCGGACCTCCGGAAAGGATGATCCCTCTCGGTTGTTTTTCCAGGATGGTCTGTAAAGGAGTGTTGAATGGTAAGATTTCCGAATACACGCCCATCTCACGGATTCTTCTTCCGATAAGCTGGTTGTACTGTGATCCGAAATCCAATATGATAATACCGTTGTTCATTTTTTGAATTATGAAATTTTTTGAATTATGAATAATAAGTAATGAGCAATACTGCTATTCAGCTGCAAATGTACTCTTATATGTTGTACAAAAAAAGACCTGGAAGTGATCCAAATCTTTTTTTGCAGCTGCTATCAGAACTTTCCGATGTCTTCTCTGTAGAAGCAATAGTCAAAATGCACATGGCCGGCGTCTTCGTAGACTTTTTTACGGGCATCCTCGAAGGTCTCTCCCGTAGCCACGATATTTAGCACCCTTCCGCCATTGGAAACCACTTTATCTCCTCTTCGTACGGCTCCGGCATATAATAGCTTGCTGTGTTTTACTTTATCTTCTCCTACGATCTCGAATCCGGTTTCAATGTTTCTCGGATATCCTCCTGAGCACATCACCAGGCAAACCGCTTTTTCATCTTTGAAAGTAAGGTTGAGGTCTTTTCCGCTCATACAGTCATTGATGACATCCAGAAGGTCGTTTTCCATAAGAGCCATCAACACCTGAGTTTCAGGATCTCCGAATCTCATGTTGTATTCCAACAGGTATGTTCCGTTCTTGGTCACCATCAGTCCGAAGAAAATAATTCCTTTGAAGCTGAATCCTTCCCCTTTCAGACCTGTGATTGTAGGTTCTAAAATATTCTTTTCAAAATCAGCATAATGCTCCTGAGTAAATTCCGGGCTTGGTGCCACGCAACCCATTCCGCCTGTATTCGGTCCGGTATCTCCGTTTCCTGCTTTTTTATAATCTTTAGCTGCGATACATGGGAATAATTTTTCACCATTGGAAAATGCAATGATAGAAGCTTCAAATCCCTGTAGATATTCCTCGATCACCAGACGGATCCCGGCATCGCCGTAAATTCTTCTGATCATAAAGTCGTGGATGGTTGCTTCCGCTTCTTCCACATTATCACAGATCACCACGCCTTTTCCGCCTGCCAGTCCGCTTGCCTTGATTACCAGAGGATATTCATGGTCCTGAACATAGTCTTTAGCATCGTTATAGGAATCAAATACCACAGCCTTTGCCGTTTTAATATCATAGGTCTGCATGAATTTCTTAGAAAATGCCTTGCTTCCCTCCAGGCTTGCTACTTTCTGGTTCGGACCGAAAACTTTCAGGTCATGCTTTTTAAATTCATCCTTAAGGCCGGCTACCAGAGGTGCTTCCGGGCCAACAATCGTGAGGTCTACTTTTTCCTTGATTGCAAAATCCCTAAGTTCCTTAATTTCTGACAAATGAACATTTTTCCCAATGACATCTGTAGTAGCATTTCCGTTGGCAAAAAACATTTTGGTCACCCTGGAATCGTTCTGAAGCTTTGCAGCCAGTGCAGATTCCCTACCACCTTCACCTATGATTAATATTCTCATACTTTATTTATTATCTAGTCTATAATTTACAAATATATAATTTTGAATTAAAATATGAAGCGATTCAGAAGCCGGGAAATCGGAAAAGTCCAAATTCCTGCCTCCTGAACCCCTCATGGTTCTGATTGATTTATCAATGTAAAAAATGCCTGATGCCGGTAAACATCATAGGAATACCGTGCTCATTGGCTGCTTCGATGCTGTCCTGGTCTTTCACACTTCCGCCGGGCTGTATAATCGCTTTGATACCTTCCTGATGACAGAAATCTACGACATCACGGAACGGGAAGAAAGCATCCGAAGCCAGAACAAGATCTCCTGAGAATTTCTCTTTGGCTCTTTCAACAGCCTGTTGTGTTGCCCAGATCCTGTTCACCTGTCCGCCTCCGATCCCGAAAGCCTGGATCCCGTTGGATACCACAATGGCATTGGACTTTACATATTTCACCACCCTCTGGGAGAACAGCAATGCTTTTCTCTGTTCTTCCGTAGGCTGGATATCTGTCACTACTTTGATATCATCCGAGAATACGGAATCATTATCCTGAACCAGAATTCCGCCGTCGATCTTCACCCAGGTCTGCTGGTCTGAAACCGGATTAACGATTTTGATGATCCTCAGATTTTTTTTCTTTCTTAAAACTTCCAGGGCATCCTCATCAAATTCAGGAGCCATTACGATTTCAAGGAATGTTTTGTTCAGTTCTTCTGCTGTTGCTGCATCAATCTTATAGTTCATGGCAACAATTCCGCCAAAGATGGAAACCGGATCACATTCAAAAGTTTTCTTGTAGGTTTCCAGTGCGGATGTTCCTATTGCAACTCCGCAAGGTGTTGAATGCTTCACGGCGCAGCATGCCATTTCTTCTTTAAATTCAGTCACCACCTTCCAGCACAGGTCCATGTCCCGCAGGTTATTGAAAGACAGCTCTTTTCCGCCCAGTTGCTCAAAATCCTTCATCGCCCCGTTTTCAAAAGTGGAAACATAGTAGGCTGCTGTCTGATGAGGGTTTTCACCGTAGCGTAAGTCGGAAACTTTTTTGTAAGAGGCATTAAGATAAGCAGGATACGCTTCATCCAAAAGCATTCTGGAGATGGCAGCATCATACGCAGAAGTAAGGTTGAATACTTTCCCGGCCAGTTTCTTACGGGTTTCAATATACGTGTCCCCGTTCTGCTCCATTTCGATTTTTACGGCTGCGTAATCTGCCACATCGGTAATTACGGTTACAGAATCAAAATTCTTGGCTGCAGAGCGGAGCATGGAAGGCCCGCCAATGTCGATAAACTCAACTTTCTCGTGCAGGGAAATGTCTTTGTTCACATTTTCAAAGAACGGGTAAAGGTTTACGATCACCATGTCGATAAGGCCGATACCGTGCTCTTTAACCGTATTCATGTGTTCCTCATTGGAACGCACGGCCAAAAGGCCTCCGTGAACTTTGGGATGTAAAGTCTTAACTCTTCCGTCCAGCATTTCCGGAAAATCCGTTACTTCATCGATCTGGATCGGATTCAAACCTGCTTCTTTCAGGTGTTTGAATGTTCCTCCGGTAGAAATCAGCTCATAGCCCTGTGCTTCCAGAAACTGTGCGAATTCCGTTAGTCCGCTTTTGTCCGACACGCTGATTAAAACTCTCTTTTTGCTCATCTTTTCTTTCAATTTTTTACTTTTTACAGCTATTCCAAACTGTAGACCGGTTCTTTCACCTCCGGTCTTTATTTTTACTTAGATTTCTTATTGATCACTTCCGGGTTGGCAATATTCTCCGGATAGCCGTTCAGGAATGCCATAACATTTTCAAACGCCTTCCCGAAATACAGCTCATATCCATTTTTTTCAACATATCCCAGATGCGGGGTGCAAACCACATTCTTCATATTCAGCAGCTCAAAATCCGTATGGTATACAGGTTCCTCTTCATAGACATCGACTCCTGCATATCCCGGTGTTCCGTTTTTCAACGCATTAACCAGCGCATTCTTTTCTATCAGCTCAGCTCTTGCGGTATTGATCAATGTGGCATCTGGTTTCATCATCATAAGATCCGTTTCCTTTACAATACCCGATGTGGCCTCATTCAGCCGCAGGTGGAGGCTAACCACATCAACATTTTTAAAAAAGTACTCTTTGCTTTCAGCTCTTTCAAAGCCGTCATGTACTGCAGCTTCCCTGGAGTTTTCACTACCCAAGACCAGGACATTCGCCCCGAAAGCTTTTGCGTATTGCGCAATCTTCTTTCCTATTTTTCCATAGCCCCAGATCCCAATCGTTTTACCGTAAATGGTTTCTCCGATTTCACTCTGCCATTTTCCTTCTTTCATGGATTGTATGGACTGAGGGATCCTACGCACGGTATTCATGATCAAAGCCCAGGTAAGTTCTGCCGGAGCAATGGGAGAACCCACGCCTTCTGCAACGGCTACTCCGAACTTTGTACAGTCTGCCAGTTTCAGATGACTGGATATTTTCCCTGTCTGGCTGATCAGTTTCAGATTAGGCAAGCGTGAAAGGAGGTCTTCATTAATCTCTGTCCGTTCCCTGATCAGTACCAAAACTTCCGCATCCTTCAGTTTTTCCGCTAAAACGACAACATCTTTATATGTTTCAGTAAGCACCATCACGTTCTGCTCTCTTATGATGTCAAAACAGCGTAAGGTTTTTACGGCATCCTGATAGTCATCCAAAATAGCGATGTTTGCTTCCTTCATACTTTTATTTGTGTTTTAATTTTAAGGATTCAGAACCATGTCGATCGCTTTGGGAAAGATCTCATACTCCACTTCATGAATCTTCTGGGTCAGGGTTTCCGGTGTTTCATCTTCATTCAGCGGAAATGATTTCTGCATGATGATTTCCCCTTCGTCAATACCCGGCGTTACAAAATGAACGCTTACCCCACTTTCTTTTTCCCCGGCTTCAATCACCGCATGATGAACATGGTGCCCCCACATGCCTTTCCCCCCATACTTGGGAAGGAGTGCCGGATGGACATTGATTATTTTCCCGCTCCACTTTTGACAGAACTCAGGTTTTAAAATCGATAAAAATCCTGCCAGGACAATTAAATCCGTATGTTCCGGGATGGTTGTGTCCAGTTCACTGCTGAAATTTTTCCCTCTTGGGATCAGCACATGGTCTATGTTATGTTTTTTTGCCCTTTCCAGCCCGTAGCAGTCTCTGTCTGCCACTACCAAAGATATCTTGGCATTGCGGATTTCTCCCTGGTCAATGGTATCGATAATCCTTTGCAGGTTAGTTCCTGAACCAGAAACAAGTACAACAATGTTTTTCATAATTAAGATGCTGTACCTCAGGCCTCAGGTGTTAAATACAGTCTGAGGTCTGAGATCTCATATCTGATGTCTTAAAATTTCAAATCTATTTTTTCACTTCCCTCTGTAATTTCTCCGATCTCATACGCATCGTCCAGAAGGTGGAGGATTTTTTCGGCATGTTCTGCATCCACTACCAGCGTCATTCCGATTCCCATATTGAAGGTACCGAACATTTCTTCACGGGCAATTCCGCCTCTTTTTTCCAGCTCAAGCATGATATTCGGGATCCTGATTCTGGAAGCGTCAATAGAAGCACACAACCCTTCAGGGATAATCCTAGGAACGTTTTCGTATAAACCTCCCCCTGTGATATGGGCGATACCGGCTACCTCAACTTCTTCAAGGATTTTATGAATATCCTTGAAATATAATCGCGTAGGAACCAATAGGGTTTCATAGAGAGGTTTCCCTTCAAATTCTTCTTCAAAATCCGGGAATATTTTTCTTACCAGTGAGAATCCGTTGGAATGGAAACCTGAACTTGGCAATGCAATGATTTTATTTCCGGCTTTAATCGCTGAACCGTCAATGATCTGATCTTTTTCTACAATACCAACGCAGAACCCTGCCACATCATAATCTCCCGGCTGGTACATGCCCGGCATTTCAGCCGTCTCACCACCGATAAGTGCACACTGGTTGTCTTTGCAGGCTTTCACCATCCCCAGTACAATTTCAGCTGCCACTTCAGAATCCAGCTTTCCGCAGGCCAGGTAATCTAAAAAGAAAAGTGGTTTTGCTCCGTGGCAAAGGATGTCATTGGCACACATCGCAAAACAGTCGATCCCGATAGAGTCATACTGCTTGGTATCCAGAGCAATTTTCAGCTTTGTTCCTACCCCGTCTGTTCCTGAAACCAATACAGGGTTTTTGTACCCTCCGATTTCATAAAAGGCTCCGAAGCTTCCCAGCTGGTTCAGCACACGGGAATTGTGGGTTTCCCCAACCGCTTTTTTGATTTTATCAACCGTTTTATATCCTTCTTCTTTGTCTACACCTGCAGATTTGTAAGTATTGCTCATTGTATTCGGATTTTTAGATGTCAGATCCCAGATTCCTGATGCATGTCCCGGCCTGGTTTCCGATCTTGTATTTCTACTATTATTTACGTTTCAATTTTAAAATTTCGGAAACAAAAAAGCCGACAATCTTAGTAGATTATCGGCCGTTGTTTTATCTCAGAATTTCAGAGCCCACAATTTTGCCTTTTCCGGAAAAACATAGCTTGCAATAGGTCTGAATTTTCATCTCTTTTCTTTTTGCAAAAATAGTAATTTAAAATGAATATTCAAATTCTATTTTTCAAGGATCGATTCGATTGCAGAAATCTTCTGTACCATTTCCTTTAATTCATTGTCTTTCTCTTCGTTCGATATTTTCTGATTTTCTTTATCGAAATTATCATTGAAGAACGGAAGGGAAAATGTACCCACAATATTTCCTCCATGAAGCGGGAATCGTTTTTCTGCGGCTTCCAGAACGCCTAAACCACCTCTTCCACCTGGAGCGGTAGACATCAAAAGCATCGGCACTTCATTCCATACTGCGCGGTTTTTGATCCTCGAGGTCCAGTCGAACACATTTTTAAATGCGGCCGAATAGGTGCCGTTATGTTCGGAAAGAGCGACCAGAAGCACATGGGCTCCATCGATTTTGGATGCCAGATCCACGGCCTGCTGCGGCACTCCGCTTTCCACTTCACGCTGATGCTTATACAGCGGCATTTCGAAATCGTTCATGTCAACAGTTTCAATTTCTGCATTTTCAAATAACGAAGCGGCATATGTTACCAATTGTTTATTAATGGAGGTCTCTGAATTGCTTCCTGCTATAGCTAAAATTTTCATTATATATTTTGTTTAAAATAAATTATCCTTTAAAAGTTAATAATATCCGGCGATTACAACCGGTTATTTCCGGCAAAATTACGCAAAGCGAATCATTATATTCTTGATATAGGATAATTATCTGAAAATTTTGATCAGATCAGGAGGTTCAGCACCTGTGGACTGCTGTTGAGGTAGGCTTCAAAGTATCCCTGTTCCTGCATCCTCTGCTTCAAACCTTCAAAATCGGATGAATTGGCCAGCTCGATGCCTACAGTTGCCAGAGCAGTTTCCCTTGAATTTCTTTTGGTATACTCAAAAAAAGCAATATCATCATGGGTTCCAAGGACGTTCAGGACAAACTCTTTCAGGGAGCCCGGACGTTGGGGAAATTTTACAAGGAAGTAATGCTTGATGCCTTTGTACAGCATAGCCCGCTCTTTGATCTCTTCCATCCTGGTAATGTCATTGTTGCTTCCACTAATGATGCATACTGCTGTTTTACCTTCCAGTTCTACGGTATACTGCTCCAGTGCCGAAAGTGACAGGGCGCCGGCCGGTTCCAGGACCACGGCATCTTTATTATACATTTCCAGAATCGTGTCGCATACTTTTCCTTCATCTGCCGTAATGCTGTCGCTGAGGTAATCCTTACAGATTTCAAAAGGCAGGTCACCGACTTTCTGAACGGCAGCACCATCCACAAATTTATCAATGAACGGCAGTTCCACATTTTCACCGGCTTCAAGAGCCGCTTTCATAGAGGCGGCGCCTTTTGGTTCCACCCCGATGATTTTGGTATGTGGCGACAGCAGGGAAAATACGCTGACAATGCCTGAAATCAGGCCTCCCCCGCCAACCGGTGCAAAAAGGTAATCTATTTTTGTATCGGCCTGCTCGAGGATTTCCATGGCCAGAGTAGCCTGCCCTTCGATGATTTGAGGATCATCAAAGGGATGGATAAACATGGTATGATTTTGCCTGCTGTACTCCAGCGCTGCCTGCTTGGACTCGTCAAAGGTATCGCCGGTCAGCTGTAAGCTGACGTATTCGCCCCCAAACATTTTGACCTGTTCCAGTTTCTGCTTCGGAGTGGTTACCGGCATGAAGATCACCCCGCTGATCTTCAGCTCGTGGCAGGCAAATGCAACCCCCTGCGCATGATTTCCTGCACTGGCGCATACCACTCCACAGTCGGTTTTTCCCTGATCGAAAAGGGTTTTGATTTTGTGGTATGCCCCCCTCAGCTTGTAAGAACGCACAGGCTGCAGGTCTTCTCTTTTCAAGAGGATTTTTGCTTTCAGGTTTTTGGAAAGCCGGAAGTTTTCCTGTAGTGGTGTAGTGACTACAACACCGGCAATATTTTGCCTGGCTTTGTTGATGGCATCTATCGTTAAACGATTCTGACTTTCTGTCGTCTTCATTTTTTCATTCTTTTTTTAATTTTCTGCGGCCTGAAAAGGCCTGTAAAACCTACTTTATGCAGTTTTTATGGATTTCATAGCGGTCATGGCTTTCCTCAGTTTCCTTCCCACCACTTCCACAGGATGGTTTCTGAGTATTTCATTAACCTTAACAAGCGTTGCATTATCTACGGAACCGTCTTTGCCTTCATTGAAATTCCTGCCGGCCAGATCTGCATCCACGCTTTTCATAAAATCCGCCAGCAGAGGCTTACATGCCTGATCGAACAGATAACAGCCATATTCTGCGGTATCTGAAATAACGCGGTTCATCTCAAAGAGTTTTTTCCGGGCAATGGTATTGGCGATCAGCGGCGTTTCGTGTAAAGATTCGTAATAAGCAGATTCTGCTTTGATCCCTGCGTCCACCATGGTTTCAAAAGCCAGCTCTACCCCGGCTCTTATGAAAGCCACCATCAGGGTATAATGGTCAAAATACTCCTGTTCAGGGATAGGAGTAGTGGCTGCCAGAGTTTTTTCAAAGGCTGTTTCTCCTGTTTCTGCCCTCCATTTCAACAGCTGGGCATCGTCATTGGCCCAGTCTTCCATCATGGTTTTAGAAAAATGTCCGGACATGATATCATCCTGGTGTTTCTGAAACAGCGGACGCATAATATCCTTAAGTTCTTCGGACACTTCAAAAGCTTTCAATTTTGCAGGATTGCTCAACCGGTCAAACATTCCACTAACCCCTCCATGTTTCAAGGCTTCAGTGATAACCTCAACACCGTATTGCACGAGTTGCGAAGCATAGGCAGGATCAATCCCTTTTTCCACCATTTTATCAAATGAAAGGATGGAACCGGTCTGTAATAGACCGCAAAGAATGGTCTGTTCGCCCATTAAATCAGATTTCACCTCCGCTACGAAGGAAGATTTAAGCACACCGGCTTTATGCCCGCCAGTTCCTGCACAATAGGCTTTTGCTTCTGCCCAGCCTTTCCCCTGAGGATCATTTTCCGGGTGTACGGCAATAAGGGTAGGTACCCCGAATCCTCTTACAAATTCTGCCCTTACTTCTGAACCCGGTGATTTCGGAGCTACCATGATAACCGTTAGGTCTTTTCGGATCTGCATACCCTCCTCTACGATATTGAATCCATGGGAATATGATAGAGTAGCCCCCTGCTTCATCAGAGGCTGAACGGCGTTGATCACGGAAGTATGTTGTTTATCCGGTGTAAGATTAATAACCAGGTCCGCCGTTGGGATCAGTTCCTCATAAGTCCCTACAGGGAAATTGTTTTCAGTGGCGTTTTTCCAGGATGCCCTTTGGCCATCAATAGCTTCCCTTCGTAAGGCGTACGATACATCCAGGCCGCTGTCCCTCAGATTAAGGCCCTGGTTGAGGCCCTGTGCACCGCATCCTACAATTACGATTTTCTTTCCCTTAAGCGCTTCCACTCCATCTGAAAATTCTGAAGAGCCTAAAAATTCTGCCTGTCCTAATTGTAATAATTGTTCACGAAGTGAAAGTGTATTGAAATAATTTGTCATTTTTTTAGTTTTAAGTTGAAAAAGTCAGAGCATTTTTGCCAATGACTTCATAATGAATATTTATGGTAATAATAAATTGAATACTGAAGGCTTACATGGTAAAAACACTTCCCCGCTGGTCCAGGTATTCGTTTTCCACCAGATTCGGAGATGGCTCACGATGGTCAAACTCCATTAGTTTCTCATGGAATCCTGCACTGTTTTTAATAATGGCAATCCTTGCTCCCCGGACAAATTCTATGAGTCCGTATTTGTTCAGTTCTTCCGTAAGCCGGTCAATTTCTTCCCGGTGGCCTGCCGTTTCAAACACAATATAATCCTGGCGGATCACTACAGTACTCGCTCCATACTGCCGGAGAAGGCGTTCCACATATAATTTTTCAGTAACAACATCTGCGGGAACCTTGTAGAGTGCCTGCTCCTGCCAGACAATTTCCTCATCTGTATTATAGTATGCTTTCAGCACATCCACCTGCTTTTCCAGCTGACGGCAAAGTTTTTTCACTACTTCTTCGGATTCATTGATAACAATGGTGAACCGATGGATTCCCTCTGCCTCAGACGGCGATGTATTTAAGCTTTCTATATTGATTTTCCTCCTGGAGAAAATTCCGGATATTCTCCCTATCAGCCCGATTGAATTTTCTGTGTACAGGGTGATGGTATATTCTTTTTTTTCCATGATCGTATTATTTTAAACGGATATCTGAAACGGATGAACCCTGGGTAACCATCGGGAAAACATTGTTTTCCTTACCTACCATTACTTCCAGCAGGTAAGCTCCGTCATGGTCAATGGCTTTTTTAAGTGCTTCTTTGAGGTCTTCCCTTTCCGAAACTTTCTGCCCTTCGATATGGTAGGCTTTCGCAAGAGCTACGAAATCGGGGCTGGTAATGTCTACAAAAGAATAACGTTTCTCATTGAACAATTGCTGCCATTGGCGCACCATGCCTAAAAATTCATTGTTCAGGATGATGATTTTAACTTTGGCCCCGAACTGCATAATCGTTCCCAGTTCCTGCAGGGTCATCTGGAAACCTCCGTCTCCCACTATGGCAATAACGGTTTTCTGAGGAGCACCATACCACGCTCCGATCGCTGCCGGAAGCCCAAATCCCATTGTTCCGAGACCTCCGGATGTTACGCTGGATTTTGAATGGTTGAATTTCGCATACCGGCTGGCCACCATCTGGTGCTGTCCTACATCTGTCGTGATAATAGCGTCACCGTTAGTGAGCTCATTCAAAGCTTTGATCACTTCTCCCATGGTCATTACCGGTCCGGAAGGATTCAGTTCATTATGGATCACTTCTTTTATTTCTTCTTTCTCCAGTTCCCGGAACTGATCAAGCCAGGCTCCATGATTATTGGATTTTACCAATTCCGTAAGCAACGGAAGGGTCTTTTTGCAGTTTCCCCAGACTGGTACTGTTGTCTTTACATTCTTGTCAATCTCCGCAGGATCAATATCTAAATGAATAATTTTGGCCTGCTTGGCATACTG
Organism: Chryseobacterium camelliae; assembly: GCF_030818575.1. NCBI lineage: Bacteria > Pseudomonadati > Bacteroidota > Flavobacteriia > Flavobacteriales > Weeksellaceae > Chryseobacterium > Chryseobacterium camelliae. The sequence goes on along the minus strand of NZ_JAUTAL010000001.1, from coordinate 910,619 downwards.
ATCCAGACGGCCGGTTACCCGGTCATCAAAACGCATTCCAACGGCGATAAGGACATCGCATTCATTGGTCATCACATTAGGAGCATAATTTCCATGCATACCAAGCATGCCAACGTAAAGACTATGATCAGAAGGCAGAGCACTCAGCCCTAACAGAGTAGATGCTGAAGGAATACCTGCTTTTTCTATGAATGCCTTGAATTCAGCTTCAGCCTTACCGAGAATCACACCCTGGCCGAAAAGTACGAACGGTTTTTGAGCCTGGTTGATAAGTTCTGCAGCTTTTTCAATATACTCATTCCTGATTTCAGGTTCCGGACGGTAACTCCTGATATGGCTGCATTTCTTATATCCCATGTAGTCAAACAGCTGCAGCTGTGCATTTTTGGTAATGTCAATTAAAACAGGACCCGGACGGCCGGTTGCTGCAATATGGAAAGCCCTTGCAATGGCTTCAGGAATTTCGGAGGCATCCGTTACCTGGTAATTCCATTTGGTAATGGGCGTTGTAATGTTGATGACATCCGTTTCCTGAAACGCATCCGTTCCCAACAGCGAGGCAAAGACCTGCCCCGTGATACAGACAATTGGATTGCTGTCGATCATGGCATCTGCCAGTCCGGTCACCAGGTTGGTGGCACCGGGACCGCTGGTGGCAAAAACCACACCCGTTTTCCCGGAACTCCTGGCAAAGCCCTGGGCGGCATGGATGGCTCCCTGCTCGTGCCGGACCAAAATATGTTTCAGCTGACTGTTATAATCGTACAAAGCATCATAAATGGGCATAATAGCTCCTCCCGGATATCCGAAAACGGTATCCACGCCTTCTTCCAGCAATGCTTCCAGTACGGCTTTAGAGCCTGAAATCTCTATCGCCTTACCGCGTTCCTCCACCTGTGGCTTATAGCCTGTTTTCTGAATGGTGTTCATATATATTCTGTTTAGTTTTTCTATTTAAAGATCGGTTACACATCCCTGTGAAGCATCCGCTACGGATTTTGCATATTTATAAAGCACTCCGTATTTCACTTTATAATCAGGCTGTACAAAAGCGGCTTTTCTTTCCGCAATTTCTTCCTCGGGAACCATGAGGTTGATGGTATTCTTCTCGGCATCAATTTCTATGATATCTCCTTCTTTTACCAGTCCGATGAGCCCTCCGTCAAAGGATTCAGGAGTGATATGCCCTACCACAAATCCATGCGTGCCTCCGGAAAATCTTCCGTCTGTAATCAGGGCTACATTTTTCCCTAACCCTGATCCCATTAAGGCGGAAGTCGGCTTCAGCATTTCCGGCATGCCTGGTGCTCCTTTTGGTCCTTCATTTTTAATCACCACCACATTGCCTTCCTTCACTTTCTTTTCTTCAATTCCCTTAATGAATTGTTTTTCGCCGTCAAAGACAACGGCAGGCCCTCTGAAAAACCGGCCTTCCTTACCGGTAATTTTAGCTACACAGCCTTTTTCAGCAAGGTTTCCGTACATGATCCTGATGTGGCCGGTATCTTTTATGGGATTGTTAATATCCCTGATGATGTCCTGTTCCCTTTCTATTACTGATGTTACCAATTCCAGGTTTTCGGCAACGGTTTTGCCGGTAACGGTCATACAGTCTCCGTGAAGCATGCCCAGGTCCAGCAGGTATCTCATTACTGCCGGAACTCCGCCTACCATATGCAGATCCGGCATCAGGTATCTCCCGCTCGGCTTCAGGTCTGCAAGAAGCGGCGTTTCGTCACTGATCTTCTGGAAGTCGTCAATCGTAAGTTCTACACCGATGCTTTTGGCAATAGCCAGAAAATGCAGTACAGCATTGGTGCTTCCTCCGAGTACCATAATAAGCCTCAATGCGTTCTCAAAAGCTTTCGGCGTCATGATGTCTGATGGTTTGATATCTTTCTCCAACAGGTTTTTGATATAATGCCCTGCGTACGAACATTCTTCCTTTTTTTCCCTGCTCAACGCAGGATAGGAAGAAGAATACGGGAGGCTCATTCCTAAAGCTTCGATGGCAGAAGCCATGGTATTCGCCGTATACATTCCTCCGCAGGCACCCGCACCCGGACAAGCATGCTGTATGATCCCTTTATAATCCGTATCCGAAAGTTTGCCGGCAAGTTTATTTCCCAGGGCTTCAAAAGCAGATACAATATTCAGGTCCTCTCCTTTATAATGCCCTGCTTCTATGCTTCCGCCGTATACCATAATTGAGGGGCGGTTCAGTCGTGCCATAGCGATCAGCGAGCCCGGCATATTCTTATCGCATCCGGGAACGGTGATCAGGGCATCGTAATACTGCCCGGCACATACCGTTTCTATACTGTCGGCAATAATATCCCTGCTGACAAGTGAATAACGCATGCCGTCTGTTCCGTTGGTCATCCCGTCACTGATCCCGATCGTATGGAACATAAGCCCCATAAGGTTTTCTTTTTTTACCCCTTGTTTTACCAGTTCCGCCAAACTGTTTAAGTGCATATTGCACGGATTACCGTCATAACCCATGCTTGCGATCCCTACCTGAGCCTTGTCAAAATCCTTATCGGTAAATCCGATCGCGTAATACTGTGCCTGAGTTGCCGGCTGGGTAGGATCCTGGGTAAGGGTCCTCGAATATTTATTTAATGCTGAATCAGGCATATTTCAATTTTAGTTGTGATTTTAAATAAGTATAGTCTTCTTCCACTACGAGATGCCTGTAAGCTTTCTGAACTACTGACGAAAGGGTGTCTTCCCACGGCAAAGAGAAAGGCACGCTGTCCATGGATCCCAGAGCAACGATTTCAGCTGCGGTACCACAGAAAAATGCGGCATCGGATCCTCTCATTTCCTCAGGAGTGAAGAGTTTTTCTGTATAAGGAATTCCCAGTGCGTCGCAGATTTCAAATACTGTTGCCCGGGTAATTCCTGGCAGGATACTTCCTTTCGGAGGTGTATAAAGGACTCCGTCCTTTTCGTAAAATACGTTGGCACCGGAACTTTCCGCAACAAAACCCTGATGATCCAGTACCACCGCTTCATCAAAGCCTTTGTCTTTGGCTTCCTGACAGGCCAGGATAGAATTCACGTAATGCCCGCTTACTTTAGCCTCTACCTTAAAAGCTTTGGGATTCGGCCTTTCAAAAGAGGAAGTCATTACATTCATCTGATTGGCCAGGTAACCGTTGTCCCAATTCCATACTTCAATGGCGAGATAGCTTTCTTTGCCTTTGGACAGCGACATATTCGGTGAGCAGACCACGATAGGACGGATATAAGCATTAGACAGCCCATTTTTTTCAAGCAACTCATAAGTGATTTCCACCATTTCGTCTGCTGTATACTCAAAAGGCATCAGCATCAGCTCTGCAGACCTTTTCAGTCGTTCATAATGTTCTTTTGCTTTGAAAATTCTGGTTCCCTGAGCGGTGCTGTAAGATTTTATACCTTCAAATACGGCATAGCCATAATGCAGGGATTGGCTGTACAAATCTGTTTTTGCTTCTGCTGCCTTTACATATTCCCCATTAAAATAGAGGACGCTGTTCTCATTGTAATACATGTATTGCTGTTTTGATTAAAATTCTGATCATAAAAAAAACCATCCTCACACGAGGATGGTTGAAAATATTTTATACATTATTATTTATAAGCCACCTCGCATTATTGGATTCCAATAATGATAATGACAATAATAATAAGGTTGAATATCCTGTTCATTTTATGTATAATTCAATACAAATATAGGAAGTATATTGAAATAAACAATATGTAAATGCATAAATTATCATTTATTTTGTTTTCACGAACATTCGTTAGGGATATAGTATATTCTATTTCAGGTATTCCGGTAATTCCATGGGAACTTCCATTAACAGGATTTCTGTGTCCTCTACTGCTTCAATATTGAAGCTCTGGGTATCCCAGATTCCTAGCCCGTCCCTTTCATTCAGAATTCTATCGCCGATTCTGGCACTGCCTTTCAATACAAATGCATACACCCCGTTCCCTTTTTTGTTCAGCGTGTAATTTTTCCCGTTTCCTTTCGTAAAATTAGCAAGATTGAACCAGGCATCCTGATGAATCCATACCCCATCATCATTTTTATCCGGTGAAAGAATCTGCTGGAAACCATTAATTTTCTCCCCTTCCCTGATGCTTTTCTGATCGTATCTTGGCTGAACACCTACTTCTCTGGGAAATACCCAGATCTGCAAAAATTTAACAGGTACGTCTTTATTCTTATTATATTCGCTGTGCATCACTCCGGTTCCGGCACTCATCACCTGGATTTCGCCTTTTCTGATCACCGCTGTTGTGCCCATAGAATCTTTATGCTCAAGGTCTCCTTCCAGCGGAATGGAAATGATTTCCATATCGCGGTGCGGGTGCGTGCCGAATCCCATTCCCTGGGTAACGGTATCGTCATTCAATACTCTCAACACACCGAAGTTCATCCTGTCCCTGTTCTGGTAACCGGCAAAACTGAAGGTGTGGTAACTGTTCAGCCATCCGTGATCAGCATGGCCTCTTGAATCTGCTTTATGATAAACTGTTTTCATATCTTTTATTGTATGGTACAAAAGTACATCAGGCCTTCGGAGATCCTGTTGACGTAAGATAAGAAAGGATCATTTATGGTCTGCCGCTGCATTTTGAAACCTCATTCGGATATCAAAACGCCTCTTTTATCTTAGAGTTCTTTTTCAGCAGAAAAAGACAAATACAGATCAGCGCAGACAGAATAGCAAGTCCATAAAGAATAAAGGAGGTCCGGCTTGCAAAGTGTCCTAAAACATTGGTTACAATACCGGTTCCGACCTGGTTGGCTGCCATCAGAAATCCCGACACCATTACGGTAAGCGTAGGAAATTCCACAGTACCCCATCCTATTGTTCCCGGGAATATGCTTCCCATGAAAAAGCCTGTAAGGAACATCAGTGAAAGCATCCACCCGGATCCGGAAAGCAGCAGCAGCAGCAATACAATGCCTGCCCCGACACCTATAGGTGACAGCAGATAAATCAGTGACAGGTCATTTTTCCTGGCAAAAATACCGAAAAGCAGGCGGTTAACTGCTATGCCTCCCCAGAACAGCGACAGCCCGAGGCTGGCTTCCGAATTGCTTAGCCCGCGGCCCTTCAATATAATCGTCCCGAAACTTCCAAAAGTCCCTTCAATGAATCCGTACAAAACGATCAGTCCGAAAAATAGCCATAATTTTGGCGGTATCCGCAATTGTGCCGGAAGCTCAAAGAACTTTTCTTTAGGCAGGCTGATAAACAGAAAAGCAATAAAAGAACAGCCCACTGCTATGACAATAATTCCGGGGACATACATCCAGTGATGCACATCTCCGGCAATGCTCATCATAAGTGGTGAGGCGGAAGTTCCCAAACCTACCAGAAACTGAAGGATAAGAATCGCCGATGAAGGGTTGTCCTTAAACAGGCTTGCTGCTAATGGGTTGAGGGTAGTAATGGAAAGCCCGAATCCGGAACCAGTGAAGGCTACCAGCACCATAAGCACCGGAAAGAGCAGGCTTTTATCCTGCATGAAAAATTGTAATGACCATAAAACTCCTGTTGAAAGAATCATGAGCGCAATACCGGCTGCCAGGATGACTTTAGGCCCGAACCTGTTCACCAGAAACGGTGCTGAAAGGCATGAGATAATAATACAGACTACCTGCGGAAGAAAGAGACTGCCAAATTGTGAAGATGAAAGAGCGAAAACCGAAGGATCGGTAAATGCTGTTCCCAATGCCGGAAATACCACAAAATTAACTCCGGTAAGGAAAGCAAGTAAAAAGATCAGTCCGGTTTTCACAATTTCAGTTTTCATGATGCTAAAACATTATTTTTGATATGTTTTCCTACGCGCAATGCCATTGCAATAATCGTAAGTGCAGGGTTCACTGCGCCACTGGATACAAAAAACCCTCCGTCTACGATGTATAAATTATCCAGGTCGTGGGCTTTGCAATAAGGATCCACTACGGAAGTCCGTGGATCGGTCCCCATCCGGGTGGTACCATTCTGGTGTGCAGGGGAACCGATATCCATCCCTTTACTAAAGTAGATGCCTTTAAAGAAAAAAGAATCAAATTTCCCGGAAGCCTTAAGGGCCTTGATCAGCTCTTCTTTAAGAAGCTTATGTCCTTCGGTATTGTTTGGGGTATAGCTAATCCTGATCTGCCCGTTTTCTTCAACGGTTACTCTGTTTTCGGGATCCGGAAGATCCTCTGACGTGAGCCAGAAATCTACCGCATGCTTGGCCATCAGCTCAAATGTAAATCCCGGAGCCGGAACAGGGCTATCTGCCTTGATCTGATGTTCATCCGACTTCCCGAGCATCTGAATGTGTCCCAACGGGAATTCGTATCCTCTGGCAGCATGGTAAAAATCATTGATCCCAAAAGTTTTCCCGAATTTGGTATAGTTAGGCTCCGTATATAAGGCTACGAGTGCGGAATTCTGATGGAACATATAATTCCTTCCCACCTGGTCGGAAGAATTGGCGAGACCGTCAGGAAATTTTTCACTTCTGCTCTGTAAAAGCAGAGCGGCAGAATTGATAGCCCCTGCAGAAAGCACCACATAACCGGCTTTCAGGGTTTGGGTTTCTCCGTCTTTTTCCACGATAATTTCTGAAATCCTTTTCCCGTCTTCGTCGGTGACCAGCTTCAGAACTTTGGTATTGATCATCAGTTCCACATTCGGATGTTCGAGCGCTTTGGAGAGCGAACAGAGATGGGCATCACCCTTTCGCTCTGCTGCATCGGGAAATCCGTCGAAACGGTCTAAAGTATAAGGCGCATTGATAAAGGGATGCGGTGTGAAATTAACCCCGATTGGCAGTTCAAAAGGCTTCAGCCCATACTGCTTTAATTCATCAAATATTTCCTGAATCCTGGGTTCGTGGGGAAGTGCTTCATAAGGATAAGGTTCAGAATCGTAAGGTTCAGTAGGGTCTGATCCTCTTTTTCCGTGGACATAGAATAATTTTTCCGCTTCCAGGTAATGGTCTTTCAGGTCTTCGTATCCTATAGGCCAGGCCGGTGAAGTTCCGCCATAATGCCTGATCTCTTTAAAATCCTCTTCTCTTAATCTGAACAGGGCCGCACCATAAAATTTGGTATTGCCCCCTACATTGTAATGCATGCCCGGCCTGAATTCTTTTCCGTGTTTATCCAGCCAGAGATCTGTGGTCGTATACCTGTCCTTCTGGAATACTTCCGTGGAATCCCAGTTTTCTTTTTCTACGGGAACATAGCCTCCCCGTTCTACAATCAGGATCTTTTTTCCGCTGTCGGCAAGTGCATAAGCCATGGTGGCACCTCCTGCCCCGCTTCCTATAATAATGATGTCATACATTTTTCAAAATTTGGTATTTGTAATTAAGATTTATGTTTTGAAATACCTGATCGCTTTAAGAATTACATCCCTAATTGTAAAAAGTATTCCTGCAATCTGAGAATCTAAAAGCAGGCCAGAACGGATGTTTTCCGCATAAAAAAAAGAGAACTTTTTCAAGCCCTCTTTTTCAGGTTAAATTACTATTCCCATACATCAGAAATGCACCTGCTGAATTTCCTCTCCGATCTCTTCAGGAGTTTCATGATCAGGCTTAATAAAGACCAAGGTCATCACTGCTCCGATGATCATGCACACTCCTCCCACAACGATATAATCTATTGCGTAGTTCCCAAAGAAACGGCTGACTACCGGTCCTCCGAAAATCCCGTTAACGATCTGCGGAATAACGATGAAGAAATTAAATATCCCCATATATACACCCATTTTTTTCTGCGGGATCACTTCAATAAGCATCGCATAGGGCATGGCCAGGATACTTGCCCAAGCAAACCCCAATCCGATCATCGAGATCCAGAGCAGGCCTGTGTCTTTTATAAAGAACATGGAAATAAGCCCCAAACCTCCACACAGCAATGCCAGTGCATGCGTCTGCTTCTTTCCGATGGCTTTTGCCAACGGTGTCAGCAGGAAGGCAAAAGGAATGGCCCAAAGGTTATACATTCCGAACAGCTTGCCGGTAAGATCGCCTGCATCATTGAAAGCTTTGGAATGGGTATCCTGGGGAGAAAGCCCGAAATGATGCGTAGCCAGTGCACTGGTGGTAAACACCCACATGGTAAACAGCGCAAACCAGGAAAAGAACTGCACAGTACCGAGCTTCTTCATCTGAGACGGAATATTGGAAAAGTCTTTAAATATATCAGAAAACTTAGAAACATGAACGGCTTCCGGGTTCTCATTGGCAAATTCAGCGAACTGCCGCGGCGAATATTCTTTTGTGGTGATAATGGTATACAGGATGGTGAAAAGCAATAATGCCGCACCTATATAAAATGAATAGATGACATTATCAGCGACGAAACCTGCCGGTGCCGTATTGGAAATTCCAAGTTTTGTAAGCCAGTCCGGCATGTAGGATCCAATAACCGCTCCGATCCCGATCAGGATTGTCTGTACGGAAAAACCAAGCGTCCCCTGATGTTTCGGAAGCATGTCACCCACCAAAGCACGGAAGGGCTCCATAGCGACATTAATGGATGCATCCATCATGGCCAGGAATATGACGGCCAGCAGCAATACATTGGCTGCCATCATGTGGGTGGCAGAAGCTGCATTCGGGAGCATAACCAGGCCGATGGCACACAAAACTGCCCCGATCAGAAAGTAGGGTTTACGCCTTCCCAGCGGGCTCCAGGTATTATCTCCCATATGCCCGATAATCGGCTGAACGATCAATCCGGTAACCGGTGCAACCAGCCAGAACCATGACAGTTCATGGACGTCTGCCCCGAAATTGGCCAGTATACGGCTAGCATTACCGTTCTGCAGCCCGAAAGCCATCTGAATACCCAAAAATCCCATGCTCATATTAATGATCTGAAGCATGGATAGATCAGGTTTCTTTTTTGCTAAGCGCTGGCCTGATACATCGATATGTTCCATTATTTAGTTTTCAGTTTTTGAATTAATACATCTTCCATAGGGGCTTTTTCTGCTACTACCTTATCCACGATTTCATTGGGAACTGTCATGGAAAGGACATACTGCCTCACTTTCCACTGCCCGTTGATTTTTTCCACGACTCCGGAACCACGGCAGATTTTCATCTGGGTATCCAGCAGTTCATCAAACCAGGCCAGCTTTCCGTCTTTGCTAAAATAAATATTTCTTTTGAGGGCGCTGAAATTCCAGGTCTTCTTTTTATCGAAGTATGGTTTTGCCCACACCATAAAGGCCTTTTTGTCCCAGATTTCCGTAGCATCAGTGCCTATAAAGGTTGATTCATCAGCAAAGTAGCCGAAATAGGTATTGAAATCCGCCTTTGCTGCAGCGGTATTAAACCCATCGAGCATCGTGCTGATCGCCGTCTTTTCATTTTCATATTTTGCCTGTGCTGAAACTGCCGAAAAGTTCAGCATCATCAGAAGAAAGGCAAACATCAGGGGTATTTTTTTCATTTTAAATGTAATAAAGGATCTGTATTAAAATTGTCAGGATTAACTGGTCCTGCTCAAATTAGTGATTATTTCAATTCTATGATCATGGAGCTTTTCGGAGGGATGATCAGGTTACCCTGAAAGGAAATCTCATTGCCGGAAATAATATCTTTACCGCCTGAAAATCCGTTCAGTGATTCTGCAAATCGCTTTAAGTCCAGTTTCTGTTCTTTTTCATTATTATTCAGGACAACCATGACGCTCTCCCGGCCATCATACCTGAAATAAACGAACGTATTATCCTGCGGAAGGTAATTTTTGGTTTTACCGGTATGGATTACTGCCTTATTTTTCCTCCAGTTCAGCAGTTTCCGGGTAAAATCATGGAATTCTTTCTGTTCAGGAGTCTGACCGGAAGCATAGAACGCATTCTTAGGATCCGACTTCCATCCTCCAGGGAAATCGCGTCGGATATCTGCATCGCCGCCTTTATTTTTATCGCCTCTCATTCCTATTTCCGTCCCGTAGTAGATCTGCGGGATCCCACGAACGGTTGACAGAATGGTCAGTGCCATTTTATAGGCTTTAGGATCTGCGTTGAAGATTTCATTCCACCGTGCCGTATCATGGTTTTCAATGAAGACAAGTACATTATTGATATCAGGATAGAGGAAATCGCTGGTAAATCCGTCATACAGGCGCATCATGCCGGTGTCCCATCCCTGCTTTTCAGTGAGCGCGGCTGGGATATTTCCGTACAGGATAAAATCCATTACCGAAGGCAGGTTGGAATTGTAATGGGCCGCTTCCCCGGTTTTGGAATCTTTCTGCCAGGCTGAAATGTAGGCGGGGCTGCTTAGCCAGGTTTCCCCGACAATATTAAATTTAGGATATTCATCGGTGATGGCTTTCGCCCACTTTGCCATCGCTTCTTTATCATTATACGGATACGTATCTACACGGAAGCCACCTAATTCAGCGTATTCAATCCACCAGATGGCATTTTGGGTAAGATACTTCAGGACCAGCGGATTTTTCTGATTGATATCCGGCATAGTGGTATCGAACCATCCGTCCAGTGCAATTTTTTTGTCCGCTTCAGCGGCATTGCTATCGAACTGAGTAGTGATCTTGTAATTGGAACGTTTAAATCCGTTTTCCCCATCATTAAACCAGTGGATCCAGTCTTTTGAAGGCAGGTCTTTGATCATCCAATGGGAAATTCCCCAGTGATTGGTCACATAGTCCATCACGAGTTTCATATTTCTTCTTTTAAGCTCACGGGAGAGCTCACGGTATTCCTCATTGGTACCATACCGGCCATCGATTTTATAGAGATCGGTCTGAGCATACCCGTGATATGAATATACCTTTTCGTTATCTTCATTTACAGGGGTAAGCCAAACTGCCGTTGTACCCAGATCCTGTAGGTAATCCAGATGATTGATAATGCCGCGCAGGTCTCCGCCATGTCTTCCGTTTGGCAGACTCCTGTTGGCTTTTTCCGTCAGATTTGGCATAGAGTCATTCTTCTCATCGCCATTGGCGAAACGGTCTGGCATGATGAGGTACATCACATCTTTGGAAGAGAAGGATTCCCGGTCTGCGGAACCCTGATTCCGCGTTTTAAGCTCATAGGTATAGGAACCTACATTTTTTCTTCCGTTTTTAAGGCTGATCTTAAATTTCGGAACGTTGATTTCATTGGTATTGACGGTCACAAAGACGTAATTTGGATTTTCAACTTTCTGAATATCCTTAATCTGAATTCCATCTGAAAGCTCAACCTGGTAGTTGGCAATATCTTTTCCATACACCAGTATCTGGAGGTCTGGGTTTTTCATGCCTTTCCACCAGAATGCAGGCTCTACTTTTTCCAGAGGCTTGGTCTGGGAAAAAGCTAAAGCAGCGGCAGAAAGCGCACAGAGTACATATATCTTTTTCATATTATTTATTTTATTGATGGTAGCCGATACAGAACAGGGTTTCTCCCTGATTAACCGGCGGGGTGCCTATTTTATAGAGGATGATTCCGTCTGAAGTAGCGATGATATCCTGTTTTCTATGACCGAATTCATCGGTGATGAAACCAAGTACTTCACCCTTTTTTATGGTATCGCCACTTTTAAAGCTGCTGTAGAATATTCCTGACTGTGGAACACGGATATATTCCTGGCGGTTCAGTAGGATCGCTTTTGAAGTTTCCTTTTTTGTTTTTTTGCTGGTGATGTAGTTTCCGGTATGTTCAAGCATGCGGTAAACAGCATTTTTAATCAGGGCTACCTGGTCTTCCTGAACATTTCCCAGTTTTCCCGCTTCTATGCTCAGTGCAGTAATGCCCTGCTGTACGGCCTGCTTAAAGGCATATTTTGCCGGTTCTGATGCAGTAATGGTATAAGGATAGGAAATAATATAAGGTATTTGCGACTTTACGGACAGTTCGTATGCCGCAGCGGTCTGCTCCGGTGTGTCTGTCCTGTTGTAATAGCACACAAAAGGAATCAAATCTTCATTGGCATCACCTCCGTGGATATCCAGAAATACATCGGAGTTTGAGATGACTTCTTTTGTAATCAGATGGGCGATCAGGTCTGTAGGTGTACCTTCAGGTGAACCCGGAAAGGCATTGTTTAAATTCTTGTTGTCCAGCGGGCTGATGAATGGTGTCCTCTTATTAAAGGCTTCGATATTGGCGATCGGAATGATGATGAGCGTCCCCCTGACTGAATCGGAACTGATTTCTTTAAGGAGTTCCTGCACAGCAATCACAGGCGGATATTCATAGCCATGGATTCCGGCAACCATAGTGAAAACGGGACCTTTCTCTTTTCCTTTGATAACGGTAACAGGAATGTGGGTATCATATTGTCCGCTTTTAACAGCAAGAATGATATCTTTCCTGAAGCTTCCCGCACTATTCATCACAGACGCTACCTGTTGCGAGGAGAGCGATGAAGCCAGAGCCAACATAGACACTACAGCCGCCTTACTTACTTTCATACTGTTTAAAGATAATCAAATAATTTTTTTAAGCGGTAATTTCCGCAGTTCTTTTTGCTATTTTGCTGGCAAGCCAGCTTACATAAAAGAGCTGAAAGCTATGGTAAATCATTACCGGGAGCAGAAAAAGCACTTTCTGGTCATCCGGAATACCGAGTACCAAAAGGAACAGGCTTCCATGAACCAGAGATTTTTTGGATCCGCAGAAGGTCGCCGTAATAATGTCCTGCCGCTTAAATTTCAGTTTCTGTGCCACATATTTTAGGATATGGTATACCGAAAAAAATAGAAACACCACGCTGGAAGCCAGTATAAGGAAAGTTACCGGAGGAACCGATGCAAAAATATGCTGTGAGAAGGCGGTAGAAAAACTTTCATAAACGATCAGCAGGATAATCAGCCGGTCGAATTCAGCAATGACCGAGGAATACCTGGTTACCTATCTTTTAAAGACAGGATTCAGCAGAATTCCCAAGACAATGGGCAGCAGGACCTTTATAAGTAACTGCTGAATGATTGCTCCCTGATCGCCTGAACCTTCTGCCGGGATAAGAAAAAAACTCATGAGCAAAGGCGTCATCACTATACCTATCAGTCCTGAAACGGATGCGTTAAAAATAGCTGATGTCACATTTCCCCGGGCTATGGAAACCATCACTACGGATGATGAAACTGTGGAAGGCAGGCAGGCCATAAAATATACGGACAGCCATACGGTGGTGTATTGTGAATCTTTCACAAGCGGGTAAAACAGCAATGCCAGTAACGGAAACAGGATAAAAGTCCCGGACTGGATAAGGAGGTGCAGCTTCCAGTTGGCAATGTCCTTCACCACTTCCTTCAGGTTCAGTTTAAGGCCGTAAAGCAGGAATATCCCTGCAATTCCCCAGTCTATGAAGCCTGAAAGGTTAAAATATCTGTTGTAAGATTCCAGAAACGGGAAAAATCTTGCCAGAACCACCATCATGATCAGCAGGAACAGAAATACGTTCTGTTTGTTAAAAAGTCGGGTCATCATCTTTAATATATCCGGGATAAAATCATTAAAACAAAAATCCTTAAAGGAATAAAGCCTTCAAGGATCATAAAGTTATGAAATATTAATTCTACAGCCTATTATTATTCTTTTTCAATATAGCTGTCATTAAATAATTTATTGGGTTTGAGATAGACTGCGTTATGCTGAAAATCCAGAAAAACATTGAACCGTTTCAGAATTTCGTTGTCCGGAATATTCATCATCTTACTGTAAGAAATCAGTAATGAGATAAAGGCTAAAACATATTTCATTTCATATTTTGATTAGGAATACGAAATGCTGAAATTAGATTTTTAAAACAGCTTCCTATCTATCTAATAAAAATCTCTCCGCTCTAACCCCTGTAGGTATTATTCAGAATGAGAATAAACCTGAAGATAGGAATAAGAGCGGAGAGCAGCCATCAGCTTTTGAAATTAGTTCTTTTCGTCAGCTTTTATTTATTGTACAGGCTTTACAGAGATTGCAAAACCACCACTTCTGGCCATATTGACCTTAATTTTAGATTTGCTCGTTACTGCCTTTTTGTAAATATTATAGCTTTGTGGATTGTTGATGTAGTCTGCATCCTTACCGTCTTCATATACTGTCACCTCATATTTCCTGCCTTTGTCCAGGAATGAGAAATCAACGGTGTAATCACGTTTGTTCTCATCGGTAATCCCACCTACAAACCAATTCTCCGTGCCTTTTGCCTTTCTGGCTGTAATGATATAATCCCCAGGTTCAGCTGACAAGATTTTCGTATCATCCCAGTCTGCGGCTACGTCTTTGATGAATTGGAAAGCATCCATATGCTTCTGATAATTCTCCGGTAGGTCTGCGGCCATTTGAAGCGGCATATACATCACCACATACAAAGCCAGCTGTTTGGCAAGGGTGGTCTTTACAAAACGTTTGTCTCCAGGGAAATAATAATCCAGTTTCGTCTGGAAAATTCCAGGTGTATAGTCCATTGGTCCGCCCATCCATCGGGTAAACGGAAGGATAGTCTGGTGGTCCGGATTGTTTCCGGCAAAAGCCTCGAACTCGGTTCCTCTGGCGGCTTCCGCTGAAATCCAGTTTGGATATGTCCTGCTTTCCCCTCCAGGACGAACGGACTCATGGGAATTCACCATGATCTTATATTCATTTGCTTTTTGGGCAATCCTGTAGAAGTGGTTAATGGTCCACTGTGAATAATGGTGTTCCCCTCTTGGGATGATGTCGCCTACATACCCGGTTTTTACAGCATCGTAGCCGTAATCATTCATCAGTTTGAAGGCTTTGTCTGCCCATCGTTCATAATTGGTTGCTGAGCCTGAGGTTTCGTGGTGCATGATCAGCTTGATGCCTTTGGAATGAGCATAATCATTCAGCATTTTAAGATCGAAATCAGGATACGGCGTGATGAAATCGAAAACGAATTCCTTAGAGTGTCCGAACCAATCTTCCCAACCTATATTCCAGCCTTCGATCAGAAGACCTCCGAAGCCGTTGGCTGCGGCGAAGTCAATGTATTCTTTCACCTTTGTATTGTTGGCAGCATGCTTCCCGTTTGGTGTCAGTTTGCTGAAGTCGGTTTCTCCGATATGTACGTTTTCTGCCGTGGAATACGCCCACTGTGATTTTCCAATGATCATTTCCCACCATACACCCATGTATTTTGTCGGATGGATGTAAGAAGTATCCTTATATTTTGTCGGTTCGTTCAGGTTGAACATCATTTTGGAAGCCAGTACTTCTTCTGCTTTCGGAGAGACGATAATGGTTCTCCACGGTGATACGGTTGAAGTCTGCATGTAGCCTTTCGCACCTTGTCTGTCCGGTGTCAGATGGGTTTTGAATTTGAAATTCACGGCATCTACTTCAAGGTTGGAAGCAGGATAATCCAAAACGGCAGCTTCTCCCAGATTGACGTATAGCGGATCTTTACCTTCCTTTTTAAGCATCAGCGGCGATTGTACCGCATTCTGAACCATCTGCTGTGATGCATTGCTGTCAAATGAATTCGGCCATCTTGCCGGAATTTCAGAAATTTTTGTGGTCTGCGGCTGGTATTCCTGGGAATCATAGTCGGCTGCGATCCACCAGGCTTTCATATCAGTCGGGAAATCAATTTCTGAATCTTCTTCACGGATCACAAAATAATTAAGATTCTTCTGCTGCGGGAATTCATACCTGAAGCCCAATCCGTCATTAAACAGTCTGAATTTTAACACTATATCCCTATCAGTAGCATCCTGGTGAAGGGTTACCGCCAATTCATTATAATGGTTGATATAACTTTTCTTCTCACCCAGTACCGGCTGCCAGGTTTCATTTTTGGAATCCCTGTTCTCAGCTTTTTTGGTGAAACCATTGTTCAGGTCGAATTTTGCATCTTCAGGCTTGGCAATTTCAGAAGCAAACTTAATGGCGGTATCTTTGAATAACCTCAGCCCCAGCTTTGAGTCTTCTACTACCACTGCTCCGTTGTATTTCAGGTTGTAATACGGTACCCCTTGCTTCAGCTGAAAGTTCATTTCAAACTTCCCGTCAGGCGACTGTAAAGTCTGGGCATTAACGCCTGCAAACATCATCGAGAACAATACTGCTCCCATCGTAATTTTCTTCATAATGACTATTTATACGCTTTAAAAATAGAGAAAGTGCTGCCGAAAAGCAACACTTTTCCCTAAGTATTCTATGTTACTTATTATTTATATTTATATTAATTCACCGGGATCAGAGTGTAGTCCCCTGTAGCATCATTAAAATAAACATCGTAATGGAATGTTGTGGTTAAAGGGATGTTAGCTCCACCTAACGCAGCTGTCCCGAAAAATTCCTGAGCTACCCCCCAGCTGGTTCCCCAGTCATGATTGGCTCTGAATTTAAATTCTCCTGAACTCAGCATTACGTTTTTCCTGGTCCATACGTGCGGATCAAAAGTAGATTTCTGAAGATCAAGATCTGTACTCCATCCTCCTGCTGCAGGCCCGATCATGGAAATCGCAGTGTATGTAGCCGTTGGTGTTGCAACCGGCACAAAAGTATATGTAAGCGCAGAGGTGTTTACCGTAAGTTTGTAATATCCTGCTGCAGCCACTGAAATATTCCCTGAACCTCCGCTGGTGTCCAGCACTCCTGCTGAACTTCCCGAACCATATTGGGTAGCCCAGCTTCCAGGGGTTTTTATGATTTTAAATCCTCCCTGTGCAAAATATCCTGTATAGGTATAGATGCCAGCTGTGGTAGTCTTCACAAGCGGATAGATTTTGGTATTGCTTGCAACATTATCCCACGCTCCTGCTGTAGCATCACCGATGAGGTAGAGGTCTGTGAAATTGTACACAGGTCCTAAGATGTAAGGCGTAATCTTTAAGGTTGTTACATTAGAGTAGAAAGCAGCAGCTCCAATTAAAGTTTTTAACCTAACTTCAAGCTCAATAACAACATCCGGGCTTCCTCCAAAACTTAAAGCCATACTGTTAAGTTGTTTATTGGTAAATGTTATAGGCGATGTCACAGCATCCATAGCTGTAGCTCCCACAAAATTTTTACCTTTAACTGCAAATTGCAGTTGCTGACTTGAAACTACAGGCAAATCAAAAGCCGATTTATTCCATGTAATATTTAATGCAATATTATCCTCATTATTTTTATCTAAAACAAGTGTTGTCTTATCTGCAGAGATATTACTTTTGGTTGTTTCAGTAATTACCGCCTGATCTTCATCTTTTTCACATGAAATGACAAAAAAACCTAGTACAGCAATAATTAATATTTTAAATAAATGTTTCATTTTAAGATGTTTTCAAAATTAATAACCAGGATTTTGAACTAGATTAGGATTGGCTACGATGTCGTTAGCAGGTAACGGGAATAGATTTCTGTAATCTTCGACTGCTTTACCTTCTTTTACGCCACCTTTCCAAGGCCACAGGTATGATCCGGAAGTAAATTTACCATATCTGATAAGATCCGTTCTCCTTGTTCCTTCCCAAGATAATTCTCTCGCTCTTTCATCCAAGAAAAAATCAGTATTAACAGAAGAAACAGTATTCGCGCCAGCTCTTGCCCGCAATGCATTGACGTATCCTAAAGCAGTGGTAAGATCTCCGCCAGATCCACCTCTGGAAACAGCTTCTCCATACATTAAGTAGATATCAGCCAAACGATATAAAGGAATGTCTGCATCCACAAAATTACCTGAAGGATCTGAACCTGGAGCATTGTTAGAATATTTTATATTCTTGTATTTAATGAATGCATATCCGTCATTAAAAGAACTGATGGTATTAATTTCGAGGTTCTGACCATTCGTATAGAAATTTCCTCTTTGATCATTAGGTGAACCTGAGAATAAATTAACGAAGGATTTGGTAGTTCTAAGACCACCCCAGCCTCCGTTAATACCAAACTGAGAAGCTGGCATAGAGCCTCCTACTGCTGCATGTACCATGAAAGTTGAGCCTCCGTAGGTTTTTGTACTGGTCCCATCATAATTAACTGACAAAATAACTTCAGGATTATTCACATTATTATCCGCCATAAATAATGAACCATAATTTGATTTTAATGAGTACCCAGAGCTAATAACTTTATTACAGTAAGTTATACAATCTGTATATCTGCCTGTCCCGGTATAGGTCTGAGCATTCAGATATAATCTCGCTAATAACGCCCAGGCAGCAGCTTTGTCTGCTCTTCCGTATTCATTTGTTCTTGCATCTTTTAATTCATTAGCACATGCTAAAAGTTCAGATTCAACAAACTTAAATAGTTCCGCTCTTGCAATCCTAGGAGGAGGATTGCTGATAATATCGGTCGTTTCGAGTACATAAGGTACATTTCCAAACAGATCCAAAGCATGGTAATAGGACTGCGCTCTCAGAAAACGTGCCTCGGCTCTCATATATTTAGCTTCTGTAAGATTGTTTCCGGAAATACCATTTGATGATAATTTTTCATCAGTCGTATTTTTAATAAATTCATTACTTATAGCAATCACATTGAATATTCTGTAATAAATTGCAGCAATAAAAGGATTGGATGAATTCCAGGTCATATTATGCATTTCAGGTAATCCTGCATCTGCCCATGCTATTACTGCTTCATCAGTCGTAAGTACCTGTGTACTATAAATCTGACGGAGATAGTTTGAAAATCCTCCATCAATACCTCCAATATCGGTATTGGCATCACCATTGTTTTGGTCTCCCTGCCCACCAATTGCCAAACCTGCATAAATTTTAGCCAATGCCGGTTTATAATTATTGAAATCTTTATAGAGAACAGCAGAAGTAAGCCCTAAAGAAGGTTCTCTTTCAAGATCCTTTGTACAAGAGGCTGTAGAAATAAGGGTTCCTAATGTAATAGTTCCCAAAATTATTTTTTTATATAAATATCTATTTTTCATTTTGATTAAAATTGGAAGTTAAAGCCTACTGAATACACCTTTGGTCTCTGATAGAATCCATTATCAATTCCTCCGAAAACCTCAGGGTCTACCCCTTTATATTTAGTAATTACAAATACATTCTGAGACATTGCATTGACTCTTAAATTGGTCCCTTTACCCATAAACTCTCCTGCATTATATGCAACGCTGAAATTATCCATTCTCAGGAATGATGCATCTTCAATAAACATATCGGAGAATAGTTGTGTCGTGGCAAATTGAGTATTTAGAATACTTGTATTGGTATTGCTCAAAAAGTTATTGGCCTGAATATTAGCTATAGAACTGTTGGAAGCTGAATTGTTATAAACATAATTACCCAGTACAGCTCTTAATGATGTGGAGATTTCCCACTTTTTATAGTTGACTTTAGTTGAAAAACCTAAAATTACATCAGGCGTCGGAGATTTATAAAAATATTTATCATCTTCTGTAATTTTCCCATCCCCATTTCTATCTATATAAGCACCTTCCAGTGCTTTTCCATTAGCATCATACACCTGTTGATAGACATAAAATGCATTCAACGGCTGACCTACACTAATGGCTTGGATATAGTTATTAATACCTGAGATAGATCCTACAGGAATTTTGTAAGAAGAATCCACATATTGTGAAAGACTGGTAACTTTAGGATTAAATTTAGTGGCATTTACATTTACGTCCCAGGTAAGATTTTCATTTTTTACCGGAACAAAATTCAAACTGGCTTCAATACCTTTATTTTCTATTACACCTACATTTTTAACATTGAAGTTATTTAAATCTCCGGCCCAAGTAGGTACTCTGGCAATCAAGTTTTCAGACTTTTTATCAAATAGGTCAACTGAACCGCTAATTCTATTGTTCAGGATACCAAAATCAAGACCTATATTCTTTGTAGTAGTTGTTTCCCAAACCAAATTTGGATTATATACATCAGGACGAAGCAAAGTATAAAAATTACTTCCGAATTGGTACTGTGAAGTACTGCTGTTACTATAAGAATAAGATCCGAAAGCAGGATAAAAATTACCTGTTTCCTGTTGTCCCGTTTTTCCCCAGCCAGCTCTTAACTTCAAAGAATTGATGGTGTTAATATTCTTCAGGAAGCTTTCCTCATTAATTTTCCATGCAAGGGACACCGCCGGAAAGTTGCCCCATAAATTATTTTTATCTGTTCCGTTCCAGAATGTGGAAGATCCGTCCCTTCTTACTGATGCATTGATCACATATCGGTCAGCAATAGTGAATATACCCCTTGCATAAAAAGAGACTAAAGTTCTCTGAGTATCACCCGGTGTTGAAAAGTCGGTTTTCTGTCCATTCCCATAATATGTGGGTGCCTCAGGAGTAATGGATCGCGTATCCTGATAAGAATATCCACCAATGATATCTACAGTAGTATTAATTGCATTGATGTTTTTTACATAATTCAAATAGGACTCGAACAATTTACTTTTTATTTCCTGAGAATAAGAACGGTAGGATCCCAAAGTACCAATTCCCTGAGCAAAATTTCTGGAAACATTAACTGAACCATCACTTTTTGCATAATCATAAGACCCTGTTATATTTAATCTTAAATCAGGTAAAAAATGAAACTTATAGTCTAATTGCAAACTGGGAATAACTCTGAATACGGAAGATAAATCTCTCTTACTGTACAATAACCCTAATGGATTTCTTGTTCCGTTAACATTTAATCCTGTTGCAGAATTCGAAGCATCCAGCCATTCATAATATCCTCCATAGTTTGAATTTCCTGAATATACAGGTTGTGTAGGGTCAAAATAAATGGAAGCACCTATCGCTCCTCCATCAGGAAATCTGTTTTCAGTGAAGGTACCTTTGAAATTACCATTAACAGTTAAGTGGTTATCAAAAAATTTTGGAGAAAAGTTTAGACCTAAGGACGTTCTTCTAAATTCATTGGTTCTTACAATACCATTTTGCTCATTATAGCCTAAAGAGACTCTGTAAGGCAAACCTTTCACACCACCCGAAAAAGCTACATTATTATCGGTTCCCCAAGCCTGTTGATAAATCAGATCCTGCCAGTTTGTATCAGCAGAGCCTAAATAAGATTTTTGCTGCGCAGTACCGTATGTATTAACAAAATCTCTGAATTGCCCTGCATTAAGCACATCAACATTTCCCATTTTGGTAGAAACAGAGAAATTGGTATTAAAATTTACTCTGAATTTTCCTGATGAACCTTTTTTAGTTGTAATCAAAATAACACCATTGGAAGCTCTGTTTCCGTATATTGCTGCAGAAGATGCATCCTTTAGGATATCAAATGTTTCAATATCGTTAGGGTTAATAAGGGATAAAGGATTTGTTGCACCGCTTAAACTATTGAAATCAATGGGTACTCCGTCAATAACTATCAAAGGATCGTTATTAATAAATGATGAACCACCTCTCACCCTGATGGTAGATCCGGCTCCTGGAGCTCCGCTATTCCCGGTAATTTGTACACCCGGCGTTTTTCCGACAATTAACTGATCTGCTGTAGAAGACCCGGCATTAAAATCTTTGGAAGATACGGAAGTAATAGAACCCGTTAAATCAGTTTTCTTCTGCCGCCCGTACCCAATCAATACTACCTCTTCAATTTTTTTCTCTTTTGTAGCTGAGTCCTTTGTTTGTGCATGGACCATTGTACCGGCGAGTAAAAATGCCGGAGCAATTTTTAATACTGTTGTAAATTTTTTCACAATATCTTTTTTATATAGTTTATTCTTCTTTTATAAAAGCTAAAGCTTTTGCAATTTATAAAAAAAAGTTAACGATGGTAATTTTATTTTAAATTAAGTTAATTTTGTATATATTTAACAGGTTCTGATACATTAATATATTGATTGTCAAAATGATAAATTTAAATATGCTTAGCATAACATATGGTTTATTCCATCAAATAGTTAAACAACTGTTTAACTATTTGGTAACATTCCGTTAACATTCCAGCTTATGGATGCCAAAAAACCGTCCATAAATTTTCCACGGATATTCCTTATCTTTGCCCTATAAAACTAAACGATAAAATGTCGAACAGAAAAATGATTACGGCGGCGTTGCCTTATGCCAACGGGCCGGTTCATATAGGACATCTGGCAGGGGTTTATATCCCGGCGGATGTTTACGCTAGATTTCAGAGAAGATCAGGAAAAGAAGTTGCCTTTATATGCGGTTCAGATGAACATGGGATTCCTATTACCATCAGGGCTAAAAAAGAAGGGGTAACACCTCAGGATATTGTGGACAAGTATCATGAAATCATTAAGAAATCTTTTTCAGATTTAGGAATTTCATTTGACGAATATTCCAGGACCACATCTCAGAAACACTACGAAACCAGCCAGGAATTTTTTAAAGTATTATATGAAAAAGGAAAATTCACCGAAGAAGTTTCTGAACAATACTTTGATGAGCAGGCCGGTGAATTTCTGGCCGACCGCTATATTGTAGGAACCTGCCCAAATTGCGGCAATGAAAATGCCTATGGCGATCAATGTGAAAAGTGTGGTTCTACCCTGTCCCCTTCTGAGCTGATCAATCCGAAATCCATGCTCAGCGGAAATGTACCCGTCCTTAAAGAAACCAAAAACTGGTACCTGCCACTGAATGAATATGAAAGCTTCTTAAACGAATGGATCATCGAAGGCCATAAAGACGACTGGAAACCTAATGTGTACGGACAGGTGAAATCCTGGTTGAATGACGGGCTGAAACCAAGGGCGATGACCCGTGACCTTAACTGGGGTGTTCCGGTTCCTTTACCGGGTGCAGAAGGTAAAGTGCTTTATGTATGGTTTGATGCCCCGATCGGGTATATCTCATTTACCAAAGAATGGGCAGAGAAAAACGGAAAAGACTGGAAAGACTACTGGCAAAGCGAAGAGAGCGACCTGGTTCACTTTATCGGAAAAGATAATATTGTGTTCCACTGCATTATTTTTCCGTCAATGATGAAAGCCCATGGCGATTTTATCATGCCAGACAATGTTCCGGCATTCGAATTCCTCAACCTTGAGAACGACAAGATCTCCACCTCCAGAAACTGGGCGGTGTGGGCACATGAATATGTAGAAGATTTCCCGGGACAGCAGGATGTGCTGAGATATGCACTTCTGTCTTCCGCTCCGGAAACCAAGGACAATAATTTTACATGGAAAGATTTCCAGACAAAGAATAATTCTGAGCTGGTAGGAATTTTCGGGAATTTTATCAACCGTGTTGCTGTTTTGATGCATAAATATTATGATGGCGTCATTCCACAGGGTGATGCTAATGCCCCTGAACTTCAGGAAATCAACAAATCAGCCAGAGAAATTTCAGAATTCCTGAACCGCTATGAGTTCAGAAATGCATTGTCTGCGCTGATGAACCTTGCCCGATTCGGAAACCAGTACCTTCAGACCGAAGAGCCATGGAAAACCATTAAGGACAATCCTGAAAAAGCTGCGCATTCCTTATTTGTGGGTGCCCAGATCGCTGTAGCTTTGGCCCAGCTGTGTGAGCCTTTTATGCCTTTCAGTTCCGATAAGCTTCTCAATATGTTCAATGTCGGAAAAATAAACTGGAATGATGTTGAAACAAAGCAGGTCTTAATTGAAACCGGACATCAGATTAACGAAGCTTCTCTTTTGTTCTCCAAAATTGAAGACGACGTTATCGAAGCCCAGATCCAAAAGCTCGAAGATACCAAACAAAGCAACAAAAAAACAAACCCTAACGCCAATCCTATGAAAGAAGAAATCACTTTTGATGATTTTACGAAAATCGATCTGAGAACTGCAACCATTCTGGAAGCCGAAAAAGTAGAGAAAGCAGACAAGCTGCTGAAACTGAAAGTGGATACCGGAGTGGATGTAAGAACCGTAGTTTCTGGGATTGCAGAGAGCTTTACACCGGAAGAAATAATTGGAAAGCAGGTAATGATCTTATTGAACCTCGCTCCAAGAAAAATCAGAGGTATAGAATCACAGGGAATGTTATTGCTAACGACCAAACCGGATGGAAAACTGTCTTTCGTAACACCGGACGACAGCACTGTAGAAAATGGTATTGAAATCGGATAATTTTTTTATCGCAATATTTTGAAATGGGCATTTTTGCCCATTTTTTTATCGGTATGGTACAGAGAAAAGTTTTAGGAAAACGTACAGACTCCGAACTTGAGTGCTACCTGAAGGAAGGCAACAGGTTTACACCGGAAGCAGTTAAGATGGCTTTTGAAATCCTGGAAAGAAGAGGAAGAATTTTCAGTGAAGAGGAAAAGAAGTCGGTTCAACGGATGATCAGGGAGAAGACGGAATCAGAATCAGTCAGTCTGGATGCAGAAAAGGAAGTATGGAAAGACTATATCACAGATGATCCGGATGCCGTACCGCTCTATCCGAGAGAACTGATCATGATCTTAGGTTTTTTCCTCGGCACTGTTCCCGGCGCTGTCTTACTGGGTATGAATCTCATCAGGCTTAAAAATACGTTCCGGCCATTTTTACCTTCATCATGGGCTTTGCTTTTATTAAGCTGCAGAATATTGTAGTCCCTATCCTGTATGAGCGGCATTCAAGGGAAATTATTATTTAAAAAGAGTCCGGAGTTTTTTGTTTCAGCAGCCGGCGCAATTATCCTGATGATCTTATGGGTGGTATTCATTCCTAAAAAGCTTCCTTACCGGACGGCTTCTTATCTATTACCAATCATCATCTCATGTATTATGCTTTACCTGATTGCAGTGAATGATCACAATTTCTTTTCGTACAATATCATCAACAGTCTGATCCGTAATTATCATGAACTATTTGCGGAATCATAATGATGTACAATTACGGGATCCCGGTTTTATTAAATATACTATAAAAACTTTTAAATGTCTTGATAAGTATGAGTCAGCACATCTAATTTACTTTTTGTACGTTACTTCTTTGTCAGCCTTGCAAGATAAGAATCGTCTTGCTGCAAAACTTTTTCAATCCTGAAGCCGTTGTGTTCTGCAGCATTTTTCAGGGTATTGAAATCAAGGTAAAGCCATTTAATCGGGTCTTCCGATTGCCCTTTATAATGTACGATGTAATCCAGTTCGCCGTAATAGCCTTCTGCCGGGATGTAGACCCCACCGTCTTCATCTTCATCAAACATATAAATAATATCCGTACTGTCGATCAGGATCTGTCCGTTTTTAGCCAGAAGCGCATAGAGCTTTTTGAGGTAAATATCAATTACCTGGAGGCTCTGGAAAATCCCGGTACCGTTCATCAGCAATATAATAGTATCAAATTCTTCTTCCGGGAACTGCAGCATATTTCCGCAGACTGCCTGCCGAACGCCTCTTGATTTACAGATCTCGATGGATTTAGGTGAAATATCGAGTGCCGTTACGGCAAGACCTTTTTTATCCTGAAGGTACAGGGAATGTGAACCGGCACCAGCACCGATATCCAGAACTTTTCCCTTGGATAGGTCAAGTGCTTTCTGTTCAAGGATATTCATTTCCTCAAATTCCCGGAACAGATACGCTACCGGCATTTCATCAAGTTCCGAAATGGATGTTTCGGTCTGTAAATCTTCAGGATTGTTGTTATGATAATAGTCGTGGATGGCTTGGCCCATCAGGTCTTTCATGATGCAATTTTAATGAATGCAAAGATAAGGCTTTAAACAGGAAAAACGAATACCCATACTTTTCTCCGGTTAGAAAGTACTTCTATCATACATAAGTTGGAGCAAAGATTCCCGTCTTTAAAACTTTCTCTATTTTACTTTTTCAAGCAGATACAGTTTAGCCCCGGAAAAGGCCAATTTCGGCATCAGATTCCCCTCAAGGACCATGGTTTTATTAGTGACATCAATCACCGAAATATAATTATCAGAATTGTATTCTATATAATTCTCTTTCTCTTTAGTTACAGGATTTTTACCGAATTCAAAAGAATATTTTACCCAGTCTTCTTTTTCCGAGCTGCAGTGAACCGGCTGAAATTTGGATCTTTTGGCTTTGAAAATTATCTGATCATAAGCGTCCGTACATTCTGAAGTAAACGAACTTTCTGGATTCTGGTCTTTGGTAAAGTCTTCAAAAGAGCCATGATAAACGCCTACCACTCTCCAGGTTCCGTCGATACGGTCTCCGTCAATTTTCCCATTGGCTTTGCGAACGGCCCAACTGATTCCGTTAACAGTGCCTTTAACGGCCTTGTAACTCAGGTTGACCGCTCCTTTTACCGCTTTAGCGGCTGTAGATACGACACAGGAATTCAATGTTAAAACGGATAAGGTAAGCAATACTGTTTTTTTCATTATAATCAGATCTGGTTGATACAAATATAGCAAATAGAAATTTTGGTTGTTATCATTACAAGCATTTTTACACGTCACGCTCCGGAGGTATTCAGAAAATTATGTTCAGTGATAATGAACAAAATAATGATATTTGATGGAGGGCGTATGTACAGGATGTTCAATATAGATTTTTCGTTCCCATCACCATCATAACCAAATTCTATCTTTCAGACCACAAAACTTATCATAATATTCCCTAACTTGTATTGTTCAAAAGAAGATTGATTGAATGAATAATAAAGAGTTTAATTTTCAGAAAGGATACATCTTCAGTAAACATATACCGGAAGAAATGTCTCATTTCGACCGGGTTTTTGATGTATTCAAAGATCTGCTGACACATACTTCCGGAGATATTGAGGAGGCCTTTGAATGGCTTGATATGCTGGATCAGGAGTATGATATCTTCACGGATGAATACACCCTGGAAGATTTTGAGGAAGACCTTAGGAAGCGAGGCTACATACGGGAAGAAATTGATGAAGAGGACGGAAATACCGGAACGGGAAGAGGAAAGAATGTCCTGACTCCCAAACTGGAATCCGCACTGCGTGAATATGCCCTGGATCAAATATTCGGAAAGCTGAAAAAAAGCGGGATCGGCAACCACCGTACTTCCAAAACAGGTATTGGTGATGAAAAGGATGGCGACCACCGGTCATTCCAGTACGGCGATGACCTGTCACTGGTCAACATGACAGAAAGTCTTAAAAATGCCCAGGTCAATAACGGCATTGGTGACCTTCAGCTGACGGAAGATGACCTCATCGTAGAAGAAACGCGCCATAAAGCCCAGATGAGCACGGTACTGATGATTGATATCAGCCACTCCATGATCTTATATGGCGAAGACCGGATTACTCCTGCCAAAAAAGTAGCCATGGCCCTTGTAGAACTGATCCACCGCAAATATCCGAAAGATTCGATTGATATTATTGTTTTTGGAAATGAAGCATGGCCGATCAAGATCAAGGACCTTCCCTACCTGAAAGTCGGGCCTTATCATACCAATACGGTGGCCGGACTGGAACTGGCGATGGACATCCTCCGCAGGAAAAGGAATACCAATAAACAGATCTTCATGATCACCGATGGAAAGCCCAGCTGCATCCAGCTACCAACCGGGGAATTTTATATGAACAGCGTCGGGCTCGACCAGATGATCGTGTCGCAATGCCTCAACAGAGCTGCGCAGGCCCGGAAACTTAAAATACCGATCACCACCTTTATGATCGCCCAGGATCCTTACCTCAGGAAATTTGTGGAAGAATTTACGGAACAGAACCAGGGGAAAGCATTCCTGACGGGACTTTCCGGATTGGGGCAGATGATTTTTGAGGATTATGAAAAGAACAGGAAGAGAAGGATATGATGGATAGATTTCAGATATCTGATGCAAGATACCAGACTTCAGACTTGAGGTGTTAGATTTGAAATCTGATATCCATATAAATTTTAGGATAATTAACAATGTACTATATTATTAAATGATTACTGCTCAAAATACAATGAAAAACGATACGACATTTAAAGAATTAAAAAACTCAGGATATACCCACAAAACCATTAACGAAGAAATCCAGGAGAACCTGATAGCAAAGATCAGAGCAAAGGAACCTGTATTTGAGGGACTTTGGGGCTATGAAGATACCGTAGTTCCGCAATTGAAGAAAGCATTGCTTGCAGGCCATCATATTAACCTTCTCGGATTGCGCGGACAGGCCAAAACCAGGATTGCAAGAAGCATGGTACATCTCCTCGATGAATATATGCCGATTGTAAAAGGCTCTGAAATCAACGACAGCCCGTTCCAGCCTATTTCTAAATATGCCAGGGACCTCATTGCCGAAATGGGTGATGAAACTCCAATTGCATGGGTACACCGCTCAGACAGGTTTTTTGAAAAACTTGCTACACCGGATGTGAATGTGGCCGACCTGATCGGAGATATCGATCCGATTAAAGCTGCAACACTGAAACTTCCGTATTCCGACGAACGTGTACTGCATTACGGCATGATCCCGCGTGCTAACCGCTGCATATTCGTGCTGAATGAACTGCCGGATTTACAAGCCAGGATCCAGGTTTCCTTGTTCAACATCCTTCAGGAGGGGGATATCCAGATCCGCGGATTCCAGTTAAGGATGCCATTGGACATCCAGTTTGTGTTTACAGCCAATCCGGAAGATTATACCAACCGGGGCAGCATCGTTACACCACTGAAAGACAGGATCGGTTCCCAGATTTTCACGCACTATCCACAGACTATTTCCCTGGCGCGTCAGATCACAGAGCAGGAAGCACAGGTTCCTGCCGAGGACCAGTCTAAAATCCATATTCCGGACCTTGCAAAAGACCTCCTGGAGGAAGTATCTTTTGCCGCCCGCGACAGTGAATATGTGGATGCTAAAAGCGGGGTAAGTGCCCGTCTCAGCATCAGTGCCATGGAAAACCTGATGGCCGCCGCCAGGCTCCGCCTGATTGAATCCGGGGCCGAACGCACCACTGTCCGCCTGCTTGACTTTTTATCTATTGTCCCTTCCATTACCGGAAAAATAGAACTGGTCTACGAAGGTGAACAGGAAGGCGCCGATTACGTTGCCAAGATCCTGATTGACAAAGCGGTGATGACTCAATTTGAAAGCCTTTTCCCACGCATTTCCAAGCTGGAGAAAGAGAGCATCAAAACACCTTACACCGATCTGATCAAATGGTTCAATAAAAACCAGCTGGAACTGCATTATAATGATACGGACGAAGAATTTTACCGCAAGCTGGACAGCATTGCTCCATTATCAACCGTAGTGGAAGAAAACGTTCCAGACCTAAGCCCGGAAGACCAGAATTTCTGCAAAGAGCTCGTTTTATGGGCACTGACGATCAGTAAAAAGCTGGATAAATCTGAAAACAGCAATGCCTTTACTTTTGATTCTGCGGAAATCAACCCGTATTACAGGAATTAAAATTTTTGGCTTAACTTATAAATTCTGTCCCCTGAATATTTCGGGGGATATTTTTTTGACTGTCATTAAACCTTATAGGTTTTAAAAACCTATAAGGTTTATTATTATGATTATTGTTGTACCTGACAGCCACTTTGTCTCCAGTCAGACGTCTATTAACTCTTCAAAGCCAGAAAATTTAACCTGCGTAATTTCGAATAATAAAATCTTCCAGCTTTTTCATTATCAGAATCATATTATTCTCTGCATCAACATCGTTGATGATAAAACGGTAATACTAGAATAGCCACTCCGTCTCCTGCCTGCGGCCGGATCCACCCCTCCAAGAGAGAGGATTTTTTTTGCAGATATACAATTAATAATAGTATAGAGCATTATATAATTCCCCTCCCCTCGCAAAGGTGGCGAAAATTCGAAGAATTTTTTGACGGGGTGATCTTATAATTGAATTTTGCTCCGAAAAGCGAATCCTTAACAGTCAATTTTATTGCATTTAGTATTTTGGAAATATACTTAAGATGACTTATAATTCAAAAAAGGAGTATACCCTAGCCCCGATAGGAACGGCATCCTTTTTTGTTGCGGCCGGAGCAAAGCGGAGGCCGTAATAAAAAAGATACAGTGGATAGCGGGAAAAAGCTCCAAACCAAACCCCATTACCAACGCAAAGCCCCACTCTTATCATAAGAACAGGGCTTTGCTGGAAAACAAGGTTTCTTCAGACGGCAGGACCTGCAGCGTCTCTTATTTCTTCAATTAATTTTTTCCTTTCGCGGAGCCTTCTCCTGGCAATCACTGACTTTCCGGTCAGTACCCTGATGAAGCGCAAGTATTCAAACCGCTCTTTACCGAAATGGTGGGTAAATACATAGATCAATACACCGCAACCGGCCAGGATAATGTATCCGAACAGTTTTTTACCCGCAATAATGATGGCATTGAGCTGGACAGTTTTCATATTTCCGGCGACATTCTGAGGCGTGATCGTCATCCCGTCCAGATAAACCGCAAGATCTCCCACCGCAATCACCTGAAAGCGATACTGGAACCATGAATACAACGCCGAGAATATTCCTACTGCCAGAAACGTTCTCCAAACCAGCACCAATCCGATCGCAGCCAGCATCTCATCCATTTCCAGCTTGTCCAGGGTATAAAACCAAACAGAGATGAACAATGAACACATTCCGTAGCCTTTCAGGAACATCGGCAGGTACCAGTAATCATAGTTGAATTCCAAAACCATGGAAAAGTACATGATGATGGAGTACCCCATCATGGCCGAAAAACCAGAAAAAATGAACATTTTCAAGGGAATTTCTTTTTTGAACCAGAATATGGCGGTTACCCCGGCCAAAATAAGCCCAGGAATCATCAGGAGATTAAGGCGTGCGTTAGTCAGCTGGTCATATCCCAATACGCCTACAGCAAAAGTATTCTGGATGGAAGTCGTTCCCAGGAACATCCCGAGGCAGAACAGCATGAACAATCCATGCAATACATTGTTTTTGGAAAATATTTTAAATGACAGGTACGGCCGTTTTAAAGTCAGCTGGCGGATTACGAGCAGGGCAAAACTTACAAAGGCAGCTATGCTGGCGTCCACAATTTTCTTTGAATGAAGCCAGTCCTGCTGTTTGCCGAAGGAGAACACATACGCCGAAAACATAAATGTGGACACGAAAAGCAACGTGCTGAGCCAGTCGATGTAATGCAGAGGAACTTTCAGGGCAAAATATTTATCGTGCATTAAAAGCCAGTGCACCAACGCTAATGCAAAACATCCTACTGCAACAATAATATAGAACTGCTGCCAGTTATACCTGATAGAAATATCTACGGCATAATAGGCTGATATTTGGTTGAGTACCAGTACAAAAGTATAAAAAGCACCGTAAAACATCCCGCGATTGCCCATCATAGCCATCAGGGGAAGGAACAGTTCTATCGTAACCATCATTTTAAAGAATCCGATGATTAATGAGCTGAATACAAAAATCATCGGTTCGTAGGTTGTGGAATTGATGTAACTCAGCAATCCCAACATCACCAGGAGCAACGTCATTTTATCCCGTACCTTGAACCTCATCTTCATTCTGAGGACGATCGGCATGCAGGCTCCCATCCCAATCGTGGAAGCGTAGTTGGCCCACATGAAATATTCTGTCATGGAACCGGTTCCGCTGACCAGGTAACTGATGTTCCCGGTGTACACACCCCCGATTGGCATCACTACAGCAAGCAGCAAAACGATCAGCAGGAGCTGTATGGGTTTCGGTACCCAGTCTTGGTAAAGTCCTTTGTTGTACATTGTTTAGTTTTTAGAGGTAAGATATCAGATTTCAGATACCAGACATCTGATTGTCAGATTTTAAAAATTCTGTTTTTTATTAACTGGTGATTTTCTATTTTTTCAATATTAATTTGATGTTAGATATCAGATTTCATATTTCAGACGATAACATTTTTAAATTCTGGTTTATGTCCAGCTTTATCGCAGATAATCAGATGTATTTGTACATATGAGATTCATCTCACTTATCTGACATCTGAAATCTAATATCTAAAAAATCATTTCTGGCCCTTATTGATATTCACATTCATATTCATCCCTGCGCTCAGCCTTGCAATATCTTCTTTTTTGTTGGAGGAAGTAAATTCAATCCTTACCGGGATACGCTGCTGTACTTTGATGAAGTTTCCGGTGGAATTATCTGTCGGCACGCTGGAATACCGAGACCCGGTTGCCGCTGAAATGGCGGTTACTACGCCTTCAAAAGACTTTCCGCCTAAAGCGTCAGCAGTCATCATCATCTTTTCACCGATTTTCACATCCGGCATCTGACTTTCCAGGAAATTGGCCGTTACCCATTTCTGTCCGTTTAAAACGATTGTGGCTACCTGTTGCCCGGGCTGGATCAGCTGGCCCTCGGAAATCGTCCTTCTTCCCATCACTCCATCGTAAGGAGCCGTAATCACGGTGTACGATAAATTTATTTTTGCCATATCCAATGCAGATTTGGTCCGTTTGATCTCCGCATCGATAATTCCGAACTTACTTTTTACTTCCGTTGTAGAAAGATGGGCGGATTGCCTCTGGTTCAGCAACGTTTCATAAGCTGCTTTCTGTGCATCATATTCCGTTTTTACCTGATCGTATTGCTGTCTGGTTACTGCTTCGGAGGCCAGCAGATTTTTATAACGGTTCAGGTTCTGTTCGGCATTCCATAAGCGGGCTTTGGCACCGGCAATATTGGATTCCATTACGTTAACGTTATTAGAAACGGTGTTGACGGATGAGCTGGTCGCATTACGCTGCGCCAGTGCATTCTGATAAGCGGCTT
Source organism: Chryseobacterium camelliae (assembly GCF_030818575.1). Classification (NCBI taxonomy): domain Bacteria; kingdom Pseudomonadati; phylum Bacteroidota; class Flavobacteriia; order Flavobacteriales; family Weeksellaceae; genus Chryseobacterium; species Chryseobacterium camelliae. The sequence continues at coordinate 878,062 of NZ_JAUTAL010000001.1, read as the reverse complement.
CCGCCTGCCCGAGCTGAGTCAGGATTTCACGGTCATCTAAAATCACAAGGGTATCCCCTTTCTTCACCCGCGCTGATGCTCTATGAATTTAATCTCTTTAATATAGGCAGAAACCCTGGTATTGATCGGGTTGATAAATTCCTCCACCTGCGCGGCTTCCGTATATGTTTTGTCACCTATGTGAAAATATTCCCTTACCAGCCAGAACAGGCCGAATCCAATCACCAGGAATACCACGATGTTTGAAATAATGGCCCTGATCTTATTTTTCTTAGTTTCTTTTTTCTTCGCTGCCGTGCCTGATGAAGCAGGAGTTGGCTGAGCGGTGGTCGTATTATGTTCCTTATTTTCCATTGTTTTCCTTGTTGAATTAAAGTGTTCCGGTTGTTTTCAGAAGGTTGTAGTATTGATATAAAACGTTGATTTCCGCATTGGCAAAATCAAGTTCGGACTGGAGCTTCTGGTTCTGGGCATCAATCATTTCTGCCTGCACAGCAAGCTGGTTCAGGTATTTGGCTTCCGTAATCTTGTAGTTTTCTTCAGCCAGTTTCTTAGCATCGTTCAGTATTTCTGCCTGCTGGATTGATTCTTGATATTTCACATAAGCTGCATTCACCGCCATATCAATATTCTGTTGGGTAAGTGTCATGGCATCGTAAGCCTGATTTTTCTGGAGTTCCCCTAATTTTACCCTTTCCTTCGTTTTGTACAGGTTATCGATATTATAAGTCAGGGAAACCCCGGTTTGCCATCCTCCGGAATACATGTCCAGGACAGGATTCCTTGTGGTGATGGGCTTTTGCAGGGAATAGCCTCCAAATCCGGCTATTGTCGGTATCTTGTCTGTTTTAATAATGTCGATATTCTTATCGGCGACATCAATGTTGGTCTTCGCTGATTTCATAACCGGATTACTGTCGTGGGCAAGGTTCAGGTAATAGTCCATTCCGATTCCCGCTTCTTTATTTTCCAGATTTTCTACCGGAACAATTTCGGTATCTTCCGGTAATCCCAGGGCTATATTGAGATTATAGTTTAATATTTTACGGTTATTTACCAAAGAGAGGATGCCCTGATCCAGATTTTTGATCGCCAGTTCTCCACGGATCACCTCATTCCGGGTCACCATGCCCTGCTCATAGAACTTCTGAATGTTTTTCAGGCGTTCCTGAGCCAGTTTTTTGTTGTTCCGAAAAACTTCGTATTGATTGACAATCTTGTAGACATCCAGATAATTGGAAATAACCAGAAATTTCACATCCTGCTTATTTTTCTCTAAATCAAGCTCAGAAAGCTGTTCACGCAGTCCGGCCAGCTCAATTGATTTGTTTACCAATCCGCCTTTGAAGATCAGCTGGGTAGCCTGAACCGCATATGAACTCCCGTAATGGGGCATCTGTACCGTTGTTGTATTTGAAAAATCCTTGTCGATAACCACTGCATTCCCCAGATAGAACTGGCTCGTAGAGGCAGTTATCGTTGGTAGTTTCTGGAGTTTTACTACCTGGGTGTTCTGCCTGGCTATACCAATATTTTGTGCTGCGACTTTCAGCTGCTGGTGATTTTGCACCGCGAGCTGCGCCACCTCTTCTGCGGTCATCTGCCTGATATGCTGTGAAAAAAACAGCGCAGGAAAGACCGCTGCCACAATTGACAGTGCTGTTTTTATATTCTTTACCATTGTACCTTGTTTTACGGTTGCAAAGTTAGGGCACAAAGAAAGTCAAACAAATGTTTGAAGTTTGGAAAAAGATGTTCAAATGTAAGATTTCAGCTTTCGAACTGATTTCTGTATTGTGAAGGACTTTCGCCTAAATGTTTCTTGAAAAAATGTGAAAAAGAATAAGGATCGCTGAATCCAAGGACAGAAGAAATTTCTGAAACCGGCTTTTTGGAGGAGTTTAATAAGACTTTAGCTTCATTGAGGACGACAAGTGCGATGACCTGGCTCGCAGACTTCCCCGTCACTTCTTTTACAACTGCCGACAGATGTCTGGTTGTAATCGACTGCCGTTCTGAATAGAATTCCACACTGCGCTCCGTATGATGGTATTTAGCCAGGTCATTCAGGAAGGTAAAAACAATCTCCTCCTGCCTGGTCATCTGATTCATTGCATTGCTGTCTTCTTTGGAGATAATTCCTGCCATCTGGTAGCAAAACACGGAAAAAAGGTGCTCTACAATCTCTTTCTTATAAATCATGTCTGTCTCCGAATCCAGAATGTATTTCAAAAAATTGACGCTTTTCCACACCACTTCCATTTCATCAGCCTGAAACGGAACACCGATATTCATCTGCTGCCGGAAATACCGGTAGGTAATCAGCCTGTTAAATTTTAATGACAATGCTGAAATGAATTCCCGCTTGTACGATACCATCCTGGACTGGAAATCATCGCTCACGGAAATCATTTCATAGACCGTTTGCGGATCTGTTACCATAAACATATTGGCGGAAAGCTCCAGGTCCCTGAAATGCTGTTTCATCTTAATGGTTCCGGTCTTGATAAAAATGAAGGCCGGATTATCGGTACGGAAAGGTTTATCAAGCGCAATACGCTCGAAAATATTGTGTTGTGTGAAAATTTCAACGCCGAATTTTTCCAGGACAGACATACCGCAAATGTAAGGAATTCAAAGGAGGTGATGATTGATTGTCTCCCTATTTTTCAGCAGTTGTGGTCTGGAGTTAAAGACGATTATTTTTATTGGAATTCGTATGGATTATTACTATTTACTTTCTTTTTTGAGTAATCCTGAGTTTTCAGCATAGATCATTTAATTCAATTATAAAATTTTATTATTTTAGTGTTTTCCAAATGACCGATATGAGAAAAATTGACCTGCTTTTTGCTGAATATGCGGAAAGCCACAGAAATGCAACCAACAAACTGATCCACTGGATCTGTGTGCCCCTGATATTCTGGACTATCCTGGGCTTCATTTCGCTGATTCCATCCAAGTCCATATGCTTCATCTATATCGGATGCATCAGTTATGTAAGTCTTGTGGCCATGGCTCTGGTCACCCTATTCTATATGCGGCTGTCTTTTCTGATCGGCAGCATCATGCTGCTGTTGATGGTCTTGATGGAAAGTTTTGCATTCGGGGTGAATACCCGTTCGGAAAGGCCATGGCTAGTCTACCTTTCCGTATTTATTTTGACGTGGATATTCCAGTTTGTAGGCCATAAAATAGAAGGTAAAAAACCATCCTTCCTTAAAGACCTCCAGTTTTTGCTTGTTGGGCCCATCTGGCTGCTGAGCTTTATCCTGAAAAAAGCGGGCATCAGATACTGATGTAATCTACCGCCGATTTCCATCCTGAAATCCAATCCATAGTATTTATGTAATCATTTACTCTTCTTCCAGCGCATAAACCGCAAAACTGGCAAGCCAGTGGTCGCCGCCGTAATTCCCCTGAAACAGCAACGGTAAGCCATTGGACAAAAATGTGCCGGCTATGGCATTGAATTGCTTTTTCAGCGGATGGCCTGCAGGAAGTGATTTAGCAATGCCTTTCATGCACCAGGCTTTGGAAAACGACAGTCCTACCAGGTGAACCGTCTGGTAATCGCTCAGGTCGCTCACTACAGGAATCTTTTCAATATTCTCCAGGCTGCGTTTTTCATAAAATTTATTCAGCCACAATACAAATTCTTTCTGAGGAAGCACCCTTCGCATCAGGTCTGCGATTTCCAGGCTCGGGGAAAAGAAATCTGAGCCATCGGGTTCCAGATAAGCCGGTGTTTTTTCATCTTTCAGGTAAAAATATTTCGCCTTTTCCATAAGCTGGGTTTCAAAAGCTTTGTCACGATTGGCTCTGGCCCAGTCAATGGCAAAAGCCATGGCAAATGCTGTGTTGGGATGAACGCCGGTCCGGTTCGGATAGGTCTGCTTAGGCAGGAACGTTTTCCACGAGTCCAGGATTTTATCCGTCAAAGGCTTAAGGTTCTGGTGCCATAGTTTAGCCTTGGGATGGTTCCAGGTGGTGAGTTCTTCATCCAGTTTAAGGAGCCAAGCCCAGCCGTAAGTTCGTTCAAAAGTGGTGGTAAGCTGATATTTAGTGAAATAATCTGCCTCTGCCTGAAGGTTTTCTTTGGTCAGGGAACGGTCGAGAATGGCCTCAATTTCTTTGGCCGCTTTCAGATTAGGTTTTGTTTTCAGCAGCCGGACCAGCATCCAGTGGCCGTGTACAGAGCTATGCCAGTCGAAACATCCATAAAAAGCGGGATGCAGGTCCCTCGGGCTCAGCGAAACCTCAGCTGAATTGTTGATGATATGGGCCGTTTTATTAGGATATTCCTGATTGATGCAATGCACAGGCTTTTCAGCCAGTTTCATCGCCATTTCATCTGTAAGTTTCTGCGTTTCCTGTGCACAGACTGAAAACGGGATTCCCAAAAGGATTAAAAGACTGTTTTTCATAGGATAAAAATAGAAAAATATATGGTTGATTGTATTCCTTGACAGTGGTTCTGGGTAAAAACCTTTTAAATTGATCAAGGATCAAAAGATTTTCAACATATACTGCTAAAATCTCTTTTAGGAATATCAGTATTCAGCAGAAAATAATTTGCGTGAAAAAAATAACGATAGGCCATGTAAGAAAGGCTTATGATTACATCAATTCCCTGTCCAACATGAATTCATGCCTGGAAATATATAAAACTCACGCAAAGTATGATAATCATGAAGCAAATTAAAAGGAGGAAAACTGAGCAGAGAGTCGCTGATAAAGCCTATATGCTTACAGTATGCATGGTAAAAGCCAGCTTTGCATTAACAAAAATGTGGACCTAATGTAAACTGGAAATGGACGAATACTTTAGCCAGATTAACTTATCCTATCTTATTTTTCTTTAATATTGTAAAAACAGTATTATGAAAAAATCTCTACTGCCTATATGTTTTCTGATGTTTGTCCATTGCAGCAAATCCGGAGATAAAGTTGCATTAAATGCTGACTTTGTCAACAGTGCCCCTGAAACTGTTGTCGCGAAGAATGAAATGCCTCCACCGCCTCCACTGGAAGAACCTTCACAGGATAAGGCCATAAGCACTGCTGTTTCCAATGCACCAAATGATGGACAAAAATCTTGATGCTGTCAAGATCTTCCTGTTCGAAAGATTTAGCATTGAACGACTCTACCTGCTGCAGGACAATGAGCCGGATCAGGCTTTCTACCGAGAGCTGTACTTCTTCAGAGGAAATGGACATTTTTTCTTCATTGAGAAGCGGGTGCTTTCTTCCTAGCTGCTTTACTGTTACGCTTATTTCCATATCTAAAATATTATAACTAATGTATCAAAATTTACTGAAAACTGTATTCCGTGTTTGATAAATGGCAGGTTTCAGCCTGTATATAAACGGTAATCATTCATATTTTTATCATGGATTTAATGAAATGACTGAATTTTATCAGGAACCAGCATCAAGATACCGTGTGCATCACATAAAATCTGTATTCTGGAAAGTCTAATAGCGATATCGGTAATGTATATCAGCAAATCAGCTTATACCCTACTCCCCTGATACTCATCAGTTCCACATCCGGATCATCTCTAAGCATTTTCCGCAGGTGCGACATGAAGACATCCATACTTCGGGCGTTATAATAGCTGTCATCACCCCAGATTTTCAGGAGTGCTGCCTGCCGGGGCAGCAAATCATTGCAGTTTTCCAGCAGCATTTCAAGAATAGCGGTTTCCTTGTAGGAAATTTTATAGCTTTCTTTTGGCGTTTTCAATTCCTGGCTAACGAGATTCAGCTCACAGCCACCAAATATCCGGGTATTGGAAGACGAAGCGTGCTGCGGAGGAGCACTCCCAAACCTGGTGAGAAGGGCCTCCATACGTACCAGCAGTTCACCCATAGTAAAAGGCTTTTTCAAATAATCGTTTCCACCGCTTCTGAATCCTTTTACCACATCCTCACCCAGAGATTTGGCACTGAGAAAAATAATCGGGACTTTACTATCCAGTTTGCGGATATCTTCTGCTAAGGTATAGCCATCCTTTACAGGCATCATGATATCAAGGACGCAGATATTAGGTGTTCCGGACCGGAATAGTTCCAGAGCCTTTTGTCCGTCAGTTGCCAATTGCACATCATAGCCGCTGGTTTTTAGTCCATCAGTGATAATTTCAGCCAGGGTAGCTTCATCCTCGGCATACAATACTTTATATTTCATGGTAAGCGGGTAAATAAATAATAAAAGCGGCTCCTCCTTCAGGCCTGTCTAAAACCTTGATGCTTCCACCATGCATGGCAATAATCTCTTGTACATAATGAAGGCCGAGACCGGTTCCTTTTACGGTATGGATATCAGCATGTTCAGGAATCCGGAAAAACCGTTCAAAGATACGCTCGTGATATATCTTTGTAATCCCGGGACCATTATCCTGGATTGTTACCACAATCTGGTCATCCACCGATGTACACAAAACCTGAATGCGTACTTCAGGGCCACTGTATTTAATGGCATTATCCATCAGATTATAAAAAACATTGGTGAGATGAACGGGATCCCCATTCACGAAACAGGGTTCTTCAGACGGGATATATTCAATATGTACCGAACCATTGCTGTTACGTAATCTCATCGAGGATACTACACTTTCTAATCCCTGCTGCACATCGTACAGTTCAGTTCGCAGGTTGATTTTACCGTTGTCCAGTTGTTCCAGGCTCAATACTTTATCAATCATCAGGTTCAGTCGGTTAATTTCGTTTTTACTGATGGCCAGATAATTTTCCATCCGGACAGGGTCTTCAGCCAGCTTATACCGGGTAATGGAATCCAGGGCCGCTTCGATGACAGCAACTGGTGTTTTCAGCTCGTGCGTCATATTTCCGGTAAAGGCAAGGCGGGCTTGGGTATACAGCCGCTGGCTGCGCATTACTTTAAAAAGAAACCGGAAAACCAGGCCGGTGAGCAGGATCATCAGCAATGAAGAAATCAGGTAATACCGCATCCGGTAAACCACTGTATAAGTAATGGAAGGCACCACCAGCTGATAGGTATGGATAAAAAAATTAAGGTTATACCCTAATTGCCTGCTTTGATAATCTGCATTCTTTGCTCTCTTAAAGTCTTTTTCAGATTCAGGCCGGCCTGTGTTATAATCGTACAGGATGAAAAACCGGTCTTCATTGATATTCTGCTTTCTGCATTCAACTTCTACCAGACTGTCCATTCGCCGCATGTCTTTTTTATCTGCCGCCATCACTGATCCGAGGGTTTCGCCATCATCAAAAACAGAAATCACCTTCCTTTTTTTCGGACCGGATCTTTTATTGGCAATCAGCAATCTGATATTAATCAGTGTACTGTCGTTTTTCAGTTTCGTCTCAAACCGGCTGCTGACTCCCATATTCAGCATACTGGCATAGGCCTGCTTCAGCTGTAACCATTCCGGAGAAAGGAAGAAATTCCGGAAATTGTCATTGTTTTCATGGCCCGGAGCTACACTGAGGTATTCGCTCATGCGGGCAGCATCGGCTACGGCCTGGTCCAGGTCTCTCTTCACCTGTACCTGTTGGGCATGGAAAAGCTGGATCAGCCAGGCAGTCTGTAGACCGATACTGGCGATCATGGCGAAAATAACAAGAGGATAAGCATATCTGTTGGAGAGCCATTTCATACCGCTAATTTGATGATAATTAGCCAAAATAAACAGCCTTCCGGTGAAGATTTAACCTTAATTAACCTTGGTTAATGATGTTTAACCCTGCTTAACGGGCCTTAACATGGAACTGCCGTAGGTTTGCCTTATGAAAAATACAATTTTATCTCTCCTGCTATTTTTATCAGGACTTCTGTACGCCCAAACCGTTCAACCAGGCATCATACAGGATGCCGAAGGACGGATGCTGGATGCCGCAACGATTACGTTATCCAAAGACCAGAAAAATGTAACCACAGTATTTTCCGATCTTGGAAATTTCAGCATGTCTTATCCTGCCCCCGGAACTTATACCCTGATTGCTACACTTTCTGGCTATCAACAGGTAGAAATACCTCTACAGCTTCCAAAAGAAAATCTGGTTATTGTTTTGCAGAAAAAGGAGCATGTCATAGAGGAAGTAACCATGACCAAAAAAAAGCCTCTGATCGAAAGGAAAATCGACCGGGTAAGCTTTAATGTTGAAAACAGTATAATTGCTTCAGGCGGAAGTGCCTGGGAAGCCCTCATGAAAGCGCCGGGCATTCAGATCACGTCTGCCAATGACGTAACAGCCAACAGAAAGAATGTCCGGATTTACCTTGACGGAAAGCCGTTGCAGTTATCGGGAGATGATCTGGCAGCCTATCTACAGGGAATGCCTTCGGACCAGGTCGCCCAGGTGGAGATTTTTTCCAATCCTCCGGCAAGGTTCGATGCTGAAGGAGCTTCAGTCGTCAATATCATTACTAAAAAAGCAAAGAAGCAGGGCTTTAACCTGAGCCTGAATGGCGGAATCAATCAGGGCACTTACACCGGCTATACAGGAAATACGACCTTCAGTTACCGTAAAAACAAATGGAATATCTATGGAAATTACGGATTTACCCATCGCCAAACCATCCAGGATCATAATATTTTCGTCAATTACGGGAATTCTTTATGGAACAGCACCAGCCGTAGTGTATACCGTTCAAACACCCATGATTACCGTCTTGGGGTTGATTACCAGGTTTCTGATAATCAGGTACTCGGTTTCCTCATGACTGGAAATAACCGGAAAGGTAAATTCGGGGGCAGCAGCCCTACCCAGATCACTTCGCCGGCCATGAAGCTGGATTCTATTTTAAATACGGATAACTATGCTACTACCCTGGGAGACCAGTATGCTTATAACCTGAATTACAACCTCAAACTCGATTCTGCAAAAAGCAGCCTAAATATTGATCTCGATTATTCTCCTTTCCGGAATACCAACCGGTCTTTTACAGACAATGTCACCCTGCTGCCCGATGGTAGCAAGACATCCTATTTTTTCAATATTTACACCCCAAGTTCACAGGATATCAGCCTTTTGTCAGGGAAAGCGGATTATCATTTTAAATCTGTGAAAGGGCTTGAAATAACATCGGGAATCAAATACAGCAGCACAAAAAGCATCAGTATTTTCGATTATTTCAACCGTGATGGCAGCACATTGACAGCAGTGGAAGCCAACCGCAACCATTTCACTTACCTTGAAAATGTAGCTTCGGCATATATCAGTGCATCGGGCAGTGTTGGACCCTGGAGCTTCCAGGGGGGACTGCGGGGTGAATATACCCGTACCAGAGGATACGAGCAGAATATGGACCTTTTGAATGAAAGGAATTATTTTAAACTGTTCCCGACAGCTTTCATTCAGTATAAACCTCATGACAACCATGAGTTCCAGCTTAATTATGCCTACCGCATAGAACGCCCGGAATACAACCGGCTGAATCCAGCCAAACGTTTTTCTTCTCCGTACAGTGTCTATGCAGGAAATCCGGCTTTGCAGCCTGCATTTGTCCACAGTGTGGAAGCAGGATATACCTACAGGCATAATTATAACCTTACGGTATATTACACCTCTACCCGCGATGTATTTACCAATATTAACATTCAGGATAACGAGACGAAAAGATATTATGGTACCCAGGCTAACCTCGGCCTCAGTGCCATGGCAGGCATGCGTCTATCGGGACAGGTAAAGCCTGCGAACTGGTGGGATGTGAATGTCTTAGCCGATGTTTACCGCCAGCGTGAGAAGTCTGATTACTTATCGGGCAGTTATGACAACCATATGATTTCCTTTTCCGGATCGATCAACCAATCTTTTTCGATTGATAAGAAGACGGGACTGAAAGCTGAAATCAGCGGAACTTACAATAGTGCATGCATCCAGGGCATCTATCGTGTTCGTGCCAATTCTTTTATAGATATCGGAATTAAAATGAATGTACTGAAAAACGCCGGGACACTTAAACTTACTGCCACTGATGTCTTTAATACCAACAATAATTTTGTCAGCATCAACTTTAGAGATCAGCAGAGCCACTTTTTCTATCAGCGCGAAAGCCGGTTCGTCACACTCAGCCTGCTGTACCGGTTTGGAAACACTACCGCTTCTCCCCGAAACAGAAAGACGGCAGGCGAAGAGGAACGTAAAAGGATGCAGTAATTTTCCTCTCATATGATTTTTTAATACATAAAATAAAAATCCGGATGTCTTCGACATCCGGATCCGTTAATATTGCATTATCATTTTTAAGCATTGAAATATTCCTTGACTTTTTCAAGTACCTGCTCATCACTCATCTGCTGTGCAGTGTCGAGATGAACTTTTAAATTTTTGAATTGTGCCGTCTCATGGAGGTAGTTCTTAAACTCTTCCTGAATGTTCCCCGGACCGGTAATATACACTTCCTGGGAATTAATCAACAGGTGTTCAACCTCTTTGAAATATTTGGCTTTATTTGTTTTTTCAGCATTGTTACCCGCATTCTCACTGGAGTTTCCATGCTGTATTTCAGCTTTCACAGGGTTACAGAGGAAGAATTTAAATGCATTCTGCGCATCATGGTTTTTAACGACAATAGCCTTTTCTTTATCCATCCAGATCCCTGCTAATTTTTTTTCTGACATAATTTTGATTTTTGATGTTATGTGCTAAGATTAACAAGAATGATGCAAAGCATACGTTAACAGCCTGTTAAAAAGTAGTATTATTTATGATAAGTTAGATTAAGTGAAGGATATTGCTATGTTGTTCTGATAAACGATGCTATGACACATTTTTAATGAGCAATCCGTTCAAAAATGCCACCCTAGTATTATTTTTTATAAAATTGTTATTTCCCCAGTACAAATACTGCCGGTATCTTATGCAGCTCTGGTTTTTGTTTCTGCCAGTCTTTCATTGTTTTTGTTTTGATGAACTCGTCTTCCGGATCGTTGATATTGGCCGCGATGCAGAGTCTGGTATTAGGAGACAGGAATTTGATCAGGTCTTCCAGCAGCTGATTATTGCGGTAGGGTGTCTCCATGAAGATCTGGGAATATCCGGTTTTCTGCACCATGGCTTCCAGATGCTGGATGTGTTTTTTCTTCTCGCCCTTATCAATAGGAAGATAACCGTTGAAAGTAAATTCCTGACCATTAAATCCGCTGGAAATTAAAGCCAGAATAATAGAGGAAGGGCCTGAAATGGGAATAACCCTGATGTTTTTCTCATGGCACCACTTTACCATCAGGTTGCCGGGATCTGCAATACAGGGAAGTCCGGCTTCAGACAGCAACCCGAAATCCTGCCCTTTCAGCATAAGTTCCTGAGCCTCTTTAATGTCTGCATTTTCCGTATACTTATCCAGAAGAAAAAGCTTCAGATCAGACTGTTTTTTTTCAGGGGCAAAGAATTTCACCACTTTTCTTGCTGTCTTTTCGTTTTCAACAAAGAAATAGTCGGTCTGCATGATGTAATCTCTGATCACCGGTGAAAAATGAGTGATGGACGTGTTTTCGGAAAGGTAGGCAGGGAGAAGGAAAAGCATTGGAAGTTATGAGTTGTGGGTTATATAATCAATCTTAAATGGTGAATGGTAAATTCAGATGTTGAAATTTATAATGAACGGCTTTGTAACTGACGGGCAATCTGTTCACAACCTCTGTCGAGCAGCTGGTATACGTCTTCAAAATCTTTCATATCGCCCCAGTAAGGATCTGGTACTTCAGCATTCTCATGGTTTCCGGCAGCCTCAAGGAAAAGGGCTGTTTTCCGGCGCTGTCCTTCATCAGCGGCTTTGGATATCACATCTTCGTACACATCAATATCCATGCAGTAGATTTTATCAAAATCCTGAAAATCCTGGGAAGTAATTGGCCTGGAAACCTGTCTGGAAATATCTATTCCATGATTGGCGGCAGTTTTAACAGCTCTTCTGTCCGGGTGCTCGCCTTCATGTTGTGAAATGGTTCCTGCAGAATCTACGAAGAATCCTTCCGGAAGTTTGGTTTTCATAATTCCTTCGGCAAGCGGGCTACGGCAGATGTTTCCCAGGCAGACCATCAGTATGTTCATCAGTTCGTTACTTTTTAAATGTTAAATCATTTTTAGCTTACAAAACTAAACAAAAAATGAAGAATACGGATATTCTTCATTTTTCGATGTATGCAGATGCAAAGTTTAGTGCTTTATTTTTTCAGTAAGCTCCTTTACATATTTTTTTACTTCCTTATCGATTTTAGAGACATCTTTAATGGTATCGCAGGCGTACATTACCGTTGAATGGTCTTTCCCTCCCATCTCTTCACCGATTTTAGTAAAGGTGGCGTTGGTGAATTCTTTGGCAAAATACATGGCCAGCTGTCTTGGAAGGGCAATTTCCCTTTTTCTGGTTTTTGAAAGCAGCTGCTCTCTTTTGATTCCGAAATAATCGCACACCACTTCCTGGATATACGGGATGTTGATGACTTTTTTCTGGTTGGCCGCAATCTTATTGATGGTATCCTTCAACAGTTCCAGGCTCAGGTCAGACTTATAAATGGTTGAGTAGGCAATCACGGAATTGATCACCCCGATCAGCTCTCTTACATTGGTCTTGGTTTCAGAAGCAAGGAAATCCAGCATGTCGTCGGTAAGAACGATACCGTCTCTGCTCAGTTTGTTGATGATGATCTTTTTACGGGTATCATAATCCGGGGATTTGATCTCTGCAGAAAGACCCCATTTGAAACGGGATACAATCCTGTCCTGAATATCCATAATATCTGCCGGCGCCTTATCGGAAGTCAGGATAATCTGTTTTCCGTTCTGGTGCAGGTAATCGAAAATATGGAAGAAACTGTCCTGGGTAGCAGATTTTCCGGAAAGGAACTGAATATCATCGATAATCAGCACATCTACCATCTGGTAGAAGTTGGCAAATTCAGTTTGCTTATGGGCTTTCGCCGCAGAAATAAACTGTTGGATAAATTTCTCTGAAGAAAGGTATAAGACCACTTTATCCGGGAACTGGTTTTTTACTTCCAGACCTACCGCCTGTCCAAGGTGGGTTTTCCCTACTCCATATCCTCCGTATAAGAATAATGGGTTGAATGCTGTAGCACCAGGCCTTTTTGCAATAGACCTTGCTACGGTTGCCGCAAACTTGTTGCTTTCTCCTTCTACATAGTTATCAAAAGAAAAATCGGACTTCAGATTGGAATCAATATTAACCTTTTTTATTCCGGGAACAACAAAAGGATTAACGATATTGGATGAAAAGCCCGGTGGCAAAGTTTCCTGAACTTTGGGCGTAGGAACACTTTTGCCTTTCATATTCATAGTGACAGGTTTTTCCAGCCCTGCCGGCTTGTTTTCCATAACAGAATACCACAGCTTAACCCCTTTTCCGATGTTTTTCTTAAGGGCAGCCGAAAGCAAAGACAGGTAATTGTCTTCAATATATTCTTTGTAGAAATCACTCGGTACCATCAAAGTAAGATTATTGTCCACCAAAGAAATTGGCTGAACTTTATCAAACAGAAGGTCGAAGGATTTCTCGAGTTTTTTTAAATCAGAATTATCTTCAGCAGCGTTGAGATTGTCCCGCATAAACTGAAGGCAGTTCTGCCATATCAACATTAAATTTTCATCCATAATTTATGCCCAGATTATTCTTTAGATTAGTACGTTTTGTAGAAGGAAGACAAAGGTCCAATTTTTTATTTTCAAAAAAAAATTTTGCAGGTATTGATTATTTAAAAATATATTTGTATGTATAAATTAAGCCTCATTATGATACACACAAAACACTCATTACGAGTACGTTACGGAGAAACAGATCCTATGAAATATGTCTACTACGGTAATTATGCAGAGTACTTTGAAGTGGGCCGCGTGGAACTTTTCAGGAGCATAGGAATGTCGTATAATGAGATTGAAAACCAGGGAATTTGGCTACCGGTTTCTGAGTATAAAATTAAGTATTTAAAACCTGCTTTATATGATCAGAAATTAGAGATTCATACCTTTGTAAAAAAAATGCCGGGTGTGAGGATTGAATTCGAATATGAGATCTTTAATGAAGAAGGGACAAAAATTACTGAAGCCTCCACTACCCTTTTTTTCCTGGACGCTGCTACCCAAAAGGTTGTGAAATGTCCGGACTATTTACTGGAATTGATTGAAAAAAACTGGAAACATTAAATACATATGATGAAGATCGCATTTTTAGGACCGCAGGCAAGTTTTACCCAACTTGCAGCCACTCAACTTTTCCCGCATGATGAACTGGTTCCGAAAGCCAATATCCTGGACTGCTTCCACGCGGTGGAAAACGGGCTTGCCGATAAAGCTGTGGTACCGCTGGAGAATTCCATTGAAGGGACGGTATCCATGACCCTGGATTATCTTTACAGGATCCCAGCGATAAAAATAGAAGCGGAAGGCGTAATGCCGATTGCCCATCACCTGATGATCCATCCGGATAATGAAAGCCGGAAGGTAGAAAAAATATATTCTCATCCCCAGGCACTGGCGCAGACATTTCATTTCCTTGATACCAATTATAAGGACGCTTTACGGCAGGATTTTTCATCTACAGCCGCCGCAGCCCTGATGGTGTCTGAAAATCCGGAACTGAATATTGCAGCAGTGGCCAATCAGTTTGCCGCCAACCTTTACGGACTGAACATCATTCACCATAACATTCAGGATTTTGAGCAGAACCATACCCGGTTTATTATCATATCAAAAGGTGATGAATCCTATGATAACACACAGCTGGAAGTACTGGGTGAAAAATCCGGACTGCTGGTTACCCTTCCTGAGGATCATGCCGGTGGCCTGCATCAGGTATTATCTGTGTTTGCCTGGAGGAAGATGAATTTAAGCAAGATAGAATCCAGGACTTTAAAAACCGGCCTGGGAAATTACTTCTTCTACATCAATATCGCAGGAAAATGGGAATCGGTTCTGCATGAAAATGCTTTGAAAGAATTACAATCCATCCATGCTGATGTTGATTTTCTCGGAAGTTATAAGGAATTTCTCCTGGAAGCCTGATATACGAAAATCACTTGGCCATCTTATTCAGATGGCTTTTTTATGCTGTTCATGATCCATAAGAGTTCATGAATACACTGTAGAAAAGCGTTACGAATTTCTTTTCATAATTTTAAATCTCTTCTATTTTTGCTATATTTAACTATTAATACATGTATCGGTATTCGCTCCGCTTTTGTTCTGATTCGGGTGAATGATCGTTACCATATCATGATTATATGATATGACTATTCGTCACCGTATTTTAAAGGGTAATTAATTTTCAATTTCAGGAATACCATCTTTTTTGACAGAAGTTTTCTGGAAATCAATAAAAAGTGACATAAATTTGTTTTGATTTAAAAAAAATAGTTTTAAATTAGCAACACCAGAATTTTTAGTTAAATTTTTTAATATTAAAATTAATTTAAATTAAAATCATTAACTTTAGATTTGTCAAATGTAAAAAAAATTTACATTTGGAGGCATAATTTTTGCTGCATTTGAGGAAACTAATCTTACAATAAATATTAACTATTAATCACTTTATCATGAAAACAAAGTTTTACAATCTGCTTATGTCTTTGGCCGCAATACCTGTTTTCTCCCAAGTTGGGATCAATACTACAACGCCGCAGTCAACTTTGGATGTTAACGGTAATGTTATAATCAGACAAGTTCCTACAGGATCAAGTGTATCAGGCTATCAGGTTTTAGCAATTAATCAGTCGAACTCGGAAATTTCGAGTTTAGATCCTGCCCTTCTTTCCGGAGGCAGTGGCACAGCAAGTAACAGTACAGTATATGCTGCCAAGAAGGCTTCAGGAAACGTAACGCTTTTGAGCCTGGGACTTTTCCCTTCCGGTTTCCGTGCTGTTAATTTTGTTAATTCAGAAAGAACGATTGGAAGTTCAGCTTTATTCTCAGATACCGACAATACCTATACTGTACCTTCTACAGGAGTTTATGCTATAGGTTTTTACTTCCGGTATGGCACAGGACTACAGGCTGCATTATTAGCCAATTCACCGGGTGTAGGGATCGTAAGGACCAGAGCCGGCGTTGCTACATTGATTGACAGCCGCTCATTTACCGGTGCCAATCTTATTCTTTTAAGCTTAACCATTTCTGAGAGCAGCGTGAATTCCCTCTATCCTTTACAAGCCGGAGACAAAATTTCATTTGGGCTTACAGGATCTAGTCTCCTTGATGCCTCTATATTATCTACGAGTACCTCATCCTTTTATATTTATAAGATATCCGACTAAAAAACATATAGCTTAATAACTCTACACGATTAATCCATCATACGCTTGTATGGTGGATTAATTATTTATATTAACCATCAAATTGTGTATATTTGAAAAGAGTGCTCCCTAATGAACTATATCTTTTTTATCATACTGATCGTCATCTTATTCATTCTTTACCGGATGAATCAAAAGATCAACCGCCTGGACAATGAAATCCGCAAGATCAAGAATCAGTCTGCCGGGGCACCTATCAATTCAGAACCTTTACCGGGAATGCCCGAAAAACCTACCGCCCAAAAAGCTCTGCAGGAAAGTCCAAAGGCTCAGCCAGTGATGCCTGATGATGATAACGATCAATTTAAGGACAGAACATCCTGGCTTTCTCAATTATCTGAGTTCTTTGCACAAAATGCACTTACGGTTATCGGCATTTTTACGCTCGTACTGGGAATTGGTTATTTTATCAAATATGCGATAGACAATAACTGGATCGGAGAAACGGCAAGGATATCCATAGGTTTCATAGCTGGACTGGTGATTATTGGAATAGGATACCCGTTAAGGAAAAATTATCCCATATTTTCCTCCGTTATTACGGGAGGCGGCATTTCTGTTTTATATTTTACCGTAACCATCGCATTCCGGGATTACCATTTTTTCTCCCAGCAGGCCGCTTTTTCAATTACCTGTTTGATTACCTTGCTGTCAATCGCTTTTTCCTATGCGTACAAAAGTGAAACACTCAGTGTATTTTCCCTATTGGGAGGGTTTGCCGCTCCATTGATGATCAGCACGGGACAAAGCAATTATCTTTTTCTGTTCTCTTATATTACTATCCTGAACATAGGGATGCTGATCATTGTATTGTTAAGGAACTGGAGCCATGCGGGATGGATTTCTTTTATCCTGACCTACTGTTATCTCTTCTATTGGACTGCATCAAAAACGGAAACTGATTCAATTTATTTTTATATCCTCTCTTATTTTGTTTTTTATGCCTATGGGCTTCAGGGATACCTAAAGGGCCGAAAGCTGTGCGCTACAGACATACTGATGTTGGTTTTCCTTAATTTTTTCAGCATTACAGGACTGGTTTATACTTTTAATAAGCTTCACCTGGAACCGGTTGTTATTTTCCCGCTGATCTTTGCCTTATGTAACCTTTTACTTGCCTTACGGGAACATAAAGCAAAAAGGTCCGGGATCAGCTATTCAGTGTTTACAGCACTTTCCATCAGCCTGATTACCGTTGCGGCGGCGTTACAACTCAATACCCATCTTATTACCAGCGTATGGGCAATCGAGGCTACACTGCTGCTCTTTATCCTGAAAAAAAGCGGACATACCGTTTTCAGGAATGCCTTTTACATTCTGTTTCCTTTGGTTCTGATTGCTCAGACAGCAACATGGGCTCAGTATTTTGAAAAACAAAACTTACCCGTGATTTTTAATCCTGTATTTTTTACAAGCTGTGTGACGATTTTAAGTACTGCTATAAATCTTTTCATGATCAGAAAGAAAACTGCAACAGAGGAAGCAGCCTACTCACTCCCTGAAATCATTCTTTCTGCAGCTTTGTACTGCCTCATCTATGCAACCCTTCTTTTTGAGCTGTTGTACCATACGTCGACGCAACCTTTAACAGTAATCAACAGTATTGCAGCAATATATACTGTATACTATATCTTTATACTGTTATTATGCAGCAAAATATTTAAAATCAATAGCTTTACACAAACTCTACTCAAGTATTTACTGCTGATCCTTTGTATTGAGCATACTTCCGTAAATGGATCCTTTCTAGTCGATAACATTCTGCATCATACCCTTCCGGGAAGTTTCTATTTCCTATATGCCCTGTACCTTATTCCTTTTACCTATACTTTATGGAGCTTTCTCTCAAAGAAAAGAGCAGACCGTACGAGATTCGATTACCGGATCAGTTCCTTTGCTTTGGTTGTGATTATAAGCCTGGAGATTGGGCACCTCTATATTCTTGGGAATACAGAGAGCTGGTTTCAGAAAGATATACTTCAAAAACATTATATAATCCTGTACCTTCCCATCATCTGGATGCTGCTTGCCAGTGCTTTTATTTATACCGGAATAAAGAGGGATTGGATTGAGCTTCGTAAAATCGGTTTTTTCCTTACCGGCATTACCATCGTTAAATTATATATATACGATGTATGGCAGATGGACCATGTATCAAGAATTATCGCTTTCATCATTTTAGGGATTATTTTACTGTTCAGCTCATTTATATTCCAGAGGTTGAAAATAATAATCAGTACTCTGATTAAGGATAAGGAAAAAGAAGAGATCAGAAATAACAAAGAAATTCAATAATTAATAAATCCCTGTATCAATTTGATTTTCAAAATAGAATTTTTATTCATTATTGATAAAAAATAAGTATATTTATCCCGTTTTTAATCATGCTCTAAATTTTTATTATGAAAAAATTATTTTACTCCTTTTTAATGCTGTCATCAGCCATGCTGTTTGCACAAAAAAATACGGCGACAAGATTTGCGGTAGCCAATGGTATTGTAGGAACTGTGGATATGTTCAATAATAAAAAAGAGGTGATCCAGAGCATGAACGTCTATAAGACCGCTGCCAACCTCCCACAGAACCTGAAACAATACAGTTTTATTGCTGATAACGGGATTTCGGAGTTTAAAATTAAAAGCGGCTATGAAAACCTAGACAGGATTTCTTTATCCTCCCTGAATGAGCAATATGCTATTCCTAAGGATAATCCGGTAATTATTGACGGATATACTTTCAGCGATACCGCTACTAAGGTATACGGAGATATACTTGCCAAAATGGAAGTCAAGGATTATGAAGGAAAGAAGACTTTATTCATCTCTACAAAATAATACATCTTACAGATCATAATATAAAGGATACTTTTACAGTATCCTTTAATATTTATTGTTCCACTTTTTTTTCAGCTCGTCGTATATTTTCTTTTCCGTAGCATTATTGCCTGGCTCATAGAGCTTAGTGTCCTTAATTTCTGCAGGCAGGAAATCCTGATCGACAAAATTGCCTTCATAAGAATGGGCATACTTGTATTCCTTGCCATAATCAAGATCTTTCATCAGTTTGGTGGGTGCATTTCTGAGATGCAGAGGAACAGGAAGGTTACCGGTCTTTTTCACCAGGGCCAGCGCTTCATTAATCGCCATATAGGTAGAATTGCTTTTCGGGGACACGGCAAGGTAAACAGCTGTTTCACTTAAAATAATCCTGGCTTCAGGGTTTCCGATTACATTGACTGCCTGAAAACAGTTGTTGGCCATGATCAGAGCATTCGGATTGGCCAGCCCGATATCTTCTGCTGCGAGGATCAGCATGCGCCTGGCTATAAATTTAATGTCTTCCCCTCCGGCAATCATCCTCGCCAGCCAGTAAACCGTACCGTTAGGATCGCTGCCGCGCATGGATTTGATGAATGCTGAAATAATATCGTAATGCTGCTCGCCGTTCTTATCATAAAGTGCCATTGTTTCCTGCAGCACTTCCATAACATCTTCATTCGTAATCTCCCTGGCTCCGTTATCTTTATACTGGTTCAGCACCAGTTCTACAGAATTGATCAGTTTTCTGGCATCCCCTCCTGAATATTGAATAAAGGCCTCTTTTTCGGAAATTTTAAATTGGGTATGCTCATCTTTGTTATACCGCTCAGAAGCAATATCGATGAGCTCTTCCAGTTTTTCATAGCTCAGGGCTTTCAGGACATATACCTGGCTTCGGGAAAGCAATGCCGATACGACTTCAAAGCTCGGGTTTTCCGTTGTAGCACCGATCAGGACAATCCACCCTTTTTCCACGGCATGCAGAAGGGAATCCTGCTGTGATTTATTGAACCGGTGAATTTCATCAATAAAAAGAATGGGCGATTTCCCGGAAAACAAGTTCTGCTTTTTGGCATCTTCAATTACGTCACGCACATCTTTTACTCCTGATGAAACGGCCGAAAGTTTATAGAATTTCCTGCCGGACTGCTCAGAGATAATTTCTGCTAATGTCGTCTTTCCGGTTCCGGGGGGACCCCAGAAAATCACCGAATTCAGGGTATTGTTACTCAGCATTTTCCTGATGGTTCCCTTTTCTCCGGTAAGGTGTTCCTGCCCCAAAACATCATTCAGTGTCTTAGGTCTTAATTTTTCGGCTAATGGTATATTCTGGTTCAAGATGTTCAATTTTAAACAGACCTTAGCAGATATCATCTGCCCGTAAGAATCTGTACTGCTATTACAAAGTTAAAATTTTAATTTTTTAATCAGGCTATTGTGCAATAACTGTATGAAGTCTATGCAATAATCGTGAAGAATTTTATGTTGAGGACCATTTTTTACCAAAAGTCCATCAACCGTGCCCTGCTTATCAAATTCAGACCTAATATAATTGGGTAAACAAGGGAAATGATTTATGTTTCCGGAGACTGATCAACCGGGAATTTTATCTTCATATTTTTCTTTAAGAAAAGCAAAATATAACAGGTATGCAATCAGAAACAGCTGAAACCATTCAAAATCAAGCTTAAAACGGGTATTGGCACTATGGGTAAGCGCGTAAGGAGCTGTAAAATTCAAAAAAAACAAGACCGAAAAAGCCAGTAGCTTCCAGGATTTCCTCCTGTAGATAAAGACGAGTGAAAATACGGTCAGGAGATTAATGATAATGACATACAATTTCCTTGTAATCCATATCGATAAGCTCTGATCATGATAATACCTTGAGGGAACATACCAGAGCATCAGGATATTGGCCAAAGCCTTTTTGAATACAATGGATGGCTGGGCCTTTTCTATTTTCTTCACTTCGCGCCGGTACAGATCTTCCATCCTGAATTCATCCGTCTGCCTTCTCAAGCGCAGGATCTCAGCCTCATGTTCCACCGAATAGACCTGAAGCCCCTTGAAAACCTGTACATCCGAATAATAGCCGAAATACCGGTTCTGCCAGACCGGTGTTTTAGAAATTACCAGCCGGTTAAAAGTAATATAATTGCGTATTACCCATGGCGAATATCCCAGGGCAGTCAATATCAATACCAAGGCCAGTGGTTTCAGGCTGGCTTTCTTGAAGATATACAATGAAAGCAAAAGCAGTAAAGCGAACGGCACCACAACGACCTGACACAGAAACAACAGAGCTGTACTGAGTGACAGCAGCATGATTCGGGATGTATTGAAGCCTTCTTGCCAAACCCTGCTCCACCGGTACAGAAAATTCAGGAAAATAATGATGAAAACATTCGTACTTTCAAGCGTATTGGAATAGATAAAATAAGCAGGCGACAGGAGAAACAGGTAACCGGTAAGGATTCCCACCTTTTTTACATTGAATATCCCTGAAATCCTGACCATCAGCACCGGAATGAAAAAGTAAATCAGGTGTTGTGCAATGACTATAGCTTCTTTGGCAAGATCTTGGAAAAGAGATATAAAAGCGGATAAAAATAACGGATAAACAGGCAGCTTGTAAGCGGTTGGCCCTACATTAATAAACTCGGAATAAACGCCGTAATGTGCTATATTTTCGGCAATACTCCAGTCTTCAAAAGTATTGCCGCTGAAACCGGTGAGAAAAGAGTATAGAATTTTACCTGCCAAAATAATGCAGTTAAACATCATCAATGTTTTAAAGCTCATCAGGAAGCTATAGAGTTTTTTCATAAGCAGGTCACATCATTGCATCACATGACCAGGGGCATGCCCTGATCATTGCATCCGGGATTTGCTGTAAATATAAAACAAAATAACAGGGATCAGAAATTTCCTCTGCCAATCCTGTTTCAAAGACCGGAAGTTAATGATACACTGGTACAGATTTTAACATTTCATTCACTGTCTTCATTCTAGAGTACCCAACAATTAACAACAAAACCACGGTAATGTCATCCGGCTTTTATTTTTTTACGCTACTTTTGCATTGTTTTGATACCTTCATTCAATAAAATCATCACTTTCCCTCTGGTAATTCTGATCCGGTTTTACCAATGGTTTATTTCGCCGTTGCTTCCGAAGAACTGCCGTTACGAGCCTACATGTTCACATTATATGGTGAAAGCTCTGCAGGTTCACGGGCCATTCAAAGGTTTCTGGCTCGGCGTGAAAAGAATTGCAAGATGCCATCCCTGGGGCGGCAGCGGTTATGATCCCGTTCCCCCTAAAAACCATAATCATAATTAAACTACTAAAAAATAAAATAGAGATGAATAACATTTTTTTCAGGATTTATCTGTTTATACTGGTCTTTATGACACAATGCATATTTGCCCAGGACTATCCGGACGGCATGTCTGAGGGAACCTTACAGGTCAACTCCTCCAGTATTCCCGTAAAGATTTACGCGACTACGGAAATCGGAGACCTCAATACCTTTGCCGATAAAAGAACTGAAGGCAATACGCTTGTTATTCTTAATGAATCGAATTTTGAACCCGGATACTTTAATTACAGCGCTGCAACGATGGAAAAGTTCGGACAGGCAGGATATCAGTTTTTTGATAAGGACTTCAGGATGGTTAAATTGCCTGTCACCAAAGAAAATGCTGAAAAATTCAAGTACGCGGTAAAAACTTCAAAGCCTGTTGCCGCTACGGATCAGGTAAAGCTGGAAACACCGTT
The DNA here is from genome assembly GCF_030818575.1 of Chryseobacterium camelliae. Classification (NCBI taxonomy): domain Bacteria; kingdom Pseudomonadati; phylum Bacteroidota; class Flavobacteriia; order Flavobacteriales; family Weeksellaceae; genus Chryseobacterium; species Chryseobacterium camelliae. Next base: position 855,165 of record NZ_JAUTAL010000001.1, on the reverse strand, counting down.
CAAAATCTGGGATCCTGCAAAGGGCATAAAACTGGGACCAATTACCCTGCACTTTTACAGCCTTATGTTTATTTTCGCGTTTGGTTTTGGCTACCTCCTGATGTCCAGGATATTTAAGATTGATAATGTGAATCAGAAATACCTTGAGCCTCTGTTCACCTGGACTCTGATCGGAACGATCCTGGGAGCAAGGTTAGGCCATGTCATTTTTTACCAGCCGGAACTGTTCAAAGAGGATTTCTGGAGCGTGTTTTTACCCATCAGTACAAAAGGCGGACTTAAATTCACCGGATTTTCGGGACTAGCCAGCCATGGCGCCACCATTGCACTGATATTCACGACTTTGTATTATTCATTCAAAATTATCAAAAAGAACCCGTTCTGGGTATATGACCGTCTGGGAATCGTTGTTGCCTTAGGAGGAGCTTTTGTTAGGATGGGTAATTTTTTCAATTCTGAAATCATCGGGAAACCGGTAGATCCTAATTCCCCATTTGCCTTATTGTTCCCACAGCAAAGCAGTGAATATGGAGTAACCGTTCCTCGATACCCTAGCCAGCTTTTTGAAGCGTTCGGCTATGTATGCCTGTTTATATTGCTGTGGATCCTGTATAGGAAAACAAATAAAAAATACCAGCAGGGATGGCTGTTCGGACTGTTTTTCATCATTCTGTGGGCCATCAGGTTTTTCGTAGAATTCCTGAAAATGCCTCAGGGTGACGAGTTTATCCAGATAGGATCTTTAAACACAGGACAGGTATTATCAATACCTTTCATGATTGCCGGGGTGATCATCATGGTAATATCTAAAAAGTTCACCATTACCCAGGCTGAGAACGAAAAACCGGATTAAATTCACGGGTACCAAAAAAAACAAAAGGCAAATCTACATCTGTAGCTTTGCCTTTTTCGCTTTATAACTTAACGGTTACTTTTTTATTCAGCTCTTCGAAAGCATGGCTTAAGGCATCGACTACATCTGTTGGCAGCATTGATTCCTTTGAATATTTCTCAGCCGCAAAATCCGCTGCCTTTCCGTGAAGCCATATGCCTAATATGGCAGCATGCTCTTCGGTATATCCCTGTGCCAGAAGTGAAGTGATAATTCCTGTCAAGATATCACCGCTTCCACCTTTTGCGAGCCCTGAATTCCCGTTGATATTATAAAATACCGTACCATCTGGGCTTACGATCTGAGTATGATGGTCTTTGAGTACAATGTAAATTTTATGCTCTGCCGCTTTTTTACGGGCAAGCTCCAGCCTTTCAAATGAATTGTCCGTTTTCCCAAACAGTCTTTCAAATTCCTTGGGATGGGGTGTAAGTATAGAATTTTCAGGAATCAGCCTGAGGTTTTTTTCATCTTCTGCCAGGATGTTAAGGGCATCTGCATCGAGCACCAGAGGCTTTTTATACTTTTTCAGGAATTTTATCAGTGCTACCACGGTTTGCGGTTCCCTGCCCAACCCCGGTCCAATTCCATATACGGCATCTTCATCAGCTTCAAAATGAGTGAGGCATCTGTCACCACTTTCCATAAACATGGCCTCGGGGCACAAAGTCTGCAAAATTTCATATCCACAGGCCGGAGCCAGCGTAAATGTGAGTCCTGCACCGGTTTTGAGAGCCGATTTTGTAGCCAGCACTGCTGCGCCGATCTTCCCGTAACTTCCTGCCGTTATCACTACTTTTCCAAAGCTTCCTTTATGAGTAAAATCTTCCCTGGGCATGAAGATACGCTCTACGACAGTATTATCTATAACACAGTCATCGGCATCTGTGGCAGCAATAAAATCTTCGCTCATATGAATATCAAGGATGATGACCTTTCCGGTAAATTTTCCTGTCTCGGGATGAAGGAAACTCTTCTTCCAGAACTGAAAACTCAGGGTATAATCTGCTTTAAAGACCACAGAATCTTCCTTTATGGCGCCATCAGCCGGAAGGCCGGACGGGATGTCTATGGCAATCCTGATATTCGACATTGTATTCAGATGGCTAACCACTTCTGCATAATCTTCCTGCAAAGGCCTGGAAAGCCCGGTCCCGAAGAGCGCATCAATGATAATCGTCTTGCTGTCAAAACGGTAGTTAAGCTTATCTTTAAAACTTTTTACTGACAGGCCGGGAATATCCCTCAGCTTTTTCAGGTTGGCTGCAGCATCTTCAGAAAATTTAGCTTTAAGGTTGTTGGTAAAGATCTCCACATCAAAGCCTTTGGAATGCAGCAGTCTTGCTATGGCAAAGCCATCACCTCCGTTATTGCCCGTACCGCAGAAAACAGCGATGTTCTTGTGGCTCTTGCAGTGCTCGGCAATCCAGTTGGCGCAGGCTACTGCAGCTCGTTCCATCAGCTGTACGGATGAGACTGGCTCATGCGCTATGGTATATTGATCACATTTCCGGATGTTTTCGGCAGTAAATACTTTCATGGATATTTTAAATTTGGTCAGAATAAGGTACGAATATTTTTCCATCCGGGAGGAATTTCGTCCCTGTATCGGGATTAAATAGTCATTAGAGTAGATAATTTTGCGATAAAAGGCATAAAATATCTGAAAAATTTTATATTTTTAAAATCATTTTAAAAAATATTAAAAATATAAATTATGGGATTGATTAAAGAATTCAAGTCTTTTGCCTTTAAAGGCAATGTGCTGGACCTGGCTGTCGGTGTAATCATAGGAGGTGCTTTTGGCAAAATAGTTTCTTCATTAGTAGAAGATGTGATCACTCCGCTGATCCTTAATCCAGCACTGAAGGCGGCCGGCGCGGAAAATATATCAAAACTGTCGTGGAACGGGGTTACGTATGGTAATTTCCTTTCAGCGGTGATCAGTTTCCTGTGTATCGCCATCGTTCTTTTCTGGATTGTAAAGGCAGCCAACAGGATGGTACGCAAAGAAGAGGCTGCTCCGGCAGGACCTACTCAGGATCAGAAATTACTCATGGAGATCCGGGATATCCTTAAAAGCAAAAATACATTATAATAAAAATACCTCCGTAAACAGGAGGTATTTCTCTTTTATTTTACAACAAGATTTTAGTGAATCTGTAAGATACTGCAAATCTGCTCTGCCAGAGATAACCCTATCCTGTCCTGTGCTTCAAGTGTAGAGGCACCGGTGTGGGGCGTAAGGGAAATCTTCGGATGGTTTAAAATAGCTTTAGAAGGTGTTGGCTCATTAATGAATACATCAAGACCGGCAAACCTTACTTTTCCGGAATCCAGGGCATCGATCAGGGCAGCTTCGTCTATCACTCCTCCTCTGGAACAGTTGATGACTGACACACCGTCCTTCATGCTGTCGAATTCATTCTTACCGATCATATAGCCATCCTTCTGTGCAGGAACATGAAGGGTAATAAAGTCCGAATGCTTAAGAACCTCCTGTAGAGGCTCGGTTTCAATATCCACATTGATGAACTGGCTGTTATAAAATTTAACCTTGATGCTTGCCCTTCCTACATTGTTATCCGCAGCAACCACTCTCATTCCCAATCCTAAAGCTATCCTGGCTACTTCCTGGCCGATTCTTCCCATTCCTACAATACCTATGGTCTTTCCGCGCAGCTCTATTCCTGCCGCGTATGCTTTCTTAAGGCCTGCAAAATCAGTATCTCCGGAAACCGGCATTTTTCTGTTGGAATCCTGCAGGAATCTCGCGCCTGAAAAAAGGTGCGCGAATACCAGCTCTGCCACAGATTCTGATGAAGCTGCAGGAGTATTGATGACATGGATGCCTTTTTCTCTGGCATAATCCACATCTATATTGTCCATTCCTACACCCCCTCTTCCGATGATCTCCAGAGACGGGCAGTTGTCAATCAGGTCTTTTCTTACCTGGGTGGCGCTACGTACCAGCACGGTACGGATTTTATGTTCGTTAATGTAATCCATCAGGAATTCCTGAGGTACCTTAGTAGTGATCACCTCAAAGCCCTTTTCAGTAAGTGCGTCAATGCCGGATTGGTCCAGGCCGTCGTTTGCTAAAACTTTCATAAATACTTTATCATATTGTTATAATCCAACCGGCCTCTTTTAACCTCCTACAGATTAAAAAAGGCCGGCCTTTCAATTCAATTTATTCGTCTTCTTTAAAAACTTCGATGGTTACCTGTTTTTCCACAAGGTCGGTAAACCTTCCTTTATATCGTGTAGCCCTCACCAGGTGGTTATCTATCCAGTGGTAGTTTCCGCCCCTTGGCTTTCCGCAAAGCACACTGTGGTATTTGAATCCGTGCTTATCCAGCCAGTCGATGGTAATCTGCTTCAGGTTTTCGGTTCTGGAAGTGAAAAAGCAGATCTGGTGCCCTTCGTCATACCATCTGTTGATGGTTTCAAGCGCGTCCGGAAAAGGCTCGCAGGTCACCATTCTTTCAGGCTCCTCGTTAGGAACATCTTCCGTGATGGTTCCGTCTATATCGATCAGGTAATTTTTAATTCCGTCCTTCAGAATAGGACTGATGTGGTCTTTGTGTTCTAACTCCATTATTACGATTTGAACCACGAAGTTAAGGTTTTTGTGTGTAAAAAGCATGTTAAACTTATCTTACATTTAAAATATCCGCAATAAAGGCCTTTCTGCTGTTTAAACACAAGTGCCACAATATCGATAAGCATCTCTATCCTTTAAGCCTTTAAGCTTATGATATTCATCAAAAATTTCCAAAATACATTTATTAGGCTTACATTTGTGGGGATGGAAGAATTCGTAGTTTTAGTAAATCCCGGCGATGAGGTTCTTGGCCTTATGGAAAAGCAGCAGGCCCATATCAACGGACTGTTGCACCGTGCTTTTTCCGTTTTTTTATTCAACAGAAAAGGCGAAATGCTTCTGCAAAAAAGGGCGACAGGAAAATACCATTCTCCTAACCAATGGACCAACGCCGTATGCTCGCATCCGAGGTCCGATGAATCTTATCTGGAAGGCGCCCGCCGCAGGGTAAAGGAAGAACTGGGCATAGATGTGGAACTCTCTGAAAAATTCAGTTTCATTTATAAAGCAGATGTTGGCGGCGGATTGTGGGAACATGAGCTGGACCACGTATTCGTAGGATTGTATGAAAATGAATTCCGCCTTAACCCGGAGGAAGTGGAAGAAGTACGCTATGTATCCATAGAAGAACTGGACCGTGAGCTGTCTGAAAACCCTGAACATTTTACGGAGTGGTTCAAAATTATTTTACAGGAATATAAAGATCACTTTACATTATGAAAAATATATTTGGAGCATTCTTATTGTTTGTCGCAGGTTTGATGTATGCTCAGACTGTGCCTACAAAGGTCTACGAAAACGATCACTACTCTATTTCCTATCCTGAAGGCTGGAAGCTCACGAATGACAGTGATATCATCAACATTTTTCCCGGTAATGAAATCGGGGCTGTTACCATTTCGGAATACCATGACCTGAATCTTCCGAAGACAGAAACCAAAAAGTTCATCATCGACCTGTACAAATCCGGTGATGATGAATCTAAAGTAAAAAGCAGGGGCAGCAAAAAAGGATATACGGAATACCTGTATGAATACGCAGATGAAAAGAACAAGCTTTTCTGGGTAACCAAAGTCTTCCAGAAAGGCAAAGACCTCTATCTGGTTTCCATAAACTGCGAACAGAAATACTGGAACGGCAACTACAGCAAGCTGTTCAGCGAATCCCTCAATAGTTTTAGCGTAAAGAAATAAAATAAACAATAAAAAATGAAGAAAACAGCCCTGTACGACAAACATGTTTCTTTGGGAGCGAAGATCGTACCTTTCGCAGGATTTGAAATGCCTGTGCAATATTCAGGAGTTACCGAAGAGCATTTTGCCGTAAGAGAAAAAGCCGGAATATTTGATGTTTCCCATATGGGACAATTTTTTGTGGAAGGTCCGGGGGCCAGGGAACTTTTACAATGGGTAACCACCAATAATGTTGATGCTCTGGAAAACGGAAAAGCACAGTATTCATGCCTTCCGAATGAAAACGGAGGGATCGTGGATGACCTTATCGTATACAAAATGGAAGACGATAAGTATTTTGTGGTTGTTAATGCGTCCAACATCGATAAAGACTGGGATCATATTTCAAAGCACAATACATTCGGGGCAAAGATGACCAACGCCTCAGACGAGATGTCTTTGCTTGCCATTCAGGGGCCTAAAGCTACCGAAATCCTGCAAAAACTTACAGATACTCCTCTTTCAGATATTCCTTACTATCATTTTACCGTAGGTTCTGTTGCCGGTGTAAGTGATGTAATCATCTCAAATACGGGCTACACAGGAAGCGGCGGTTTCGAAATCTATTTTAAGAATGAATCGGCTGAAAAACTCTGGGATGCCATCGTAGAAGCAGGAAAAGAAGAAGGCATCATCCCATGCGGACTGGCTGCCAGAGATACCCTGAGGCTAGAAAAAGGATTCTGCCTGTACGGAAATGATATTGATGACACTACGTCACCAATTGAAGCAGGATTGGGATGGATCACCAAATTCGATAAGGATTTTGTTTCCAAAGAAACTTTCGCCAAGCAGAAAGAAGAAGGAGTAACCAGAAAATTGGTTGGCTTTGAATTAACCGACAAAGGAGTTCCGAGACATGATTATCCGGTGGTAGATGCCGAAGGTAACGTGATCGGTAAAGTGACCTCAGGGACTCAGTCTCCGATGAAGAAAATCGGTTTGGGACTGGCTTATGTAGATAAACCGCATTTCAAACTGGGATCAGAGATCTTCATCCAGGTGAGAAACAAAAATATTCCTGCAAAAGTGGTGAAAGCCCCTTTCGTGTAAGGATCAGATAACTAAAAATAAAAGCCGTTTCATGATTTTTGAAGCGGCTTTTTATTATTTTTAGATAAGCACTCCGCGCTTATCCTTTATCCCCCTTAACCACTCCAGCTTCAGCCTAGGAATAATTGCTCCCATCCTATTTATAATCAGTCAATTAAATTAATATTTGAGTTGTGATAACTAAGTCAAATTACTCTGTAAAGTATTCTACCACTCTTTTACTTATTACTATCAAACTCTTCAACCCGAAATTTCTCTAATCTTTCACTCTAAATCTCTACTTCTACTCAACTCACCGATACACCAGAATATCTTTTACCACCTGCTTTCCGTAAAACTTTTCCTCAGATTCAGAAAAATAAAACTTATTCAGTTGATTATTCCTATTCACTGTACGATAGGACAAAGGAGAATCCCAGATGATCAGCATCTTGGTTTCGTTCATTACGGGATAATTCAGGGTATAGAACCGGAAGACAGATTTTTCCAGGATATCATTGTTATGTATTCCGGGAACAGTCCATACGGTTTGTGGTTTTATGAGGACCATTTTGCTTAAAAGAACAGAGAATGGCCTGCCGATATATTCCTTCTTATGGTCTTCAAAGGTTTTGAGATAGGATAAAGTATCCAGTACGGCAGGCTTAACCTTACCGGCATCGGGTAGCGGCAGTTTCTTTTTCTGGCCATGCAGGGGAAGACAGGCTGAAAAGGATATCAGCAGGACTGAAACAATTCTTTTGACTGAATTCATCATTTAGTCGGTCCCGAAAAATGTCCTGAGATCAGCAATGGTCTTCTGGTCATTGCCAATGAAAATCTTTTCATCAGTGATAAAGACAGGGCGTTTCAGAAAAGTGTAATGCTCGAGCAGCAGCGATTTGAAATCCTTGTTCGCCAAGTGCTTTTACATCCAGGTTCCTGAGTTTGATCTGGGTAGACTTCTTGCTGAACAGGGCTTCGTATGAGCCACTTTCTTTATGCATTTCCTCCAGTTCTTCTTCCGTTACAGGATCCTTTTTTATTTCCCGCAGGTCCCAGTCCGCCAGGTCAAACTGGGCCATAATTTTCCGGCAGGTATCGCATGTTTTCAAGTAAAATACTTTTTTCATTGTTGGTTTCTTTTGTTTAAGTTGCCTTTTTCAGGAATTTCAAAGGTCAAAAGTAGGATTTAATCTAAAATTCCGGAAATTATTAAATATCTTTATTCGAAATTTTTCAGCATGCAGAATAAACCTATCACTTTCCAGTTCATTTCCGAGCCTTCGGATGTCAACTACGGAGGCAATGTACACGGCGGAAGCGTCATGAAATGGATCGACCAGGCCGGGTATGCCTGTGCCACCACCTGGAGCGGGAATTATTCCGTTACCGTTTATGTGGGCGGAATCCGTTTTTACGATCCTATCAAAATCGGTGAAGTGGTCAAGGTAGATGCGCAGGTTATTTATACGGGAACCTCAAGCATGCATATTGCCATCAACGTATTCTCCAGAAACCTGAAACAGCCGGATTTTGAGAAAAAAACCCACTGCATCATTGTGTTTGTTGCCGTAGATGAAAACGGTAAAAAACTGCCGGTTCCCAAATGGACTCCCGAAACGGAGGAAGAAAAGCAGCTTGAGCAATACGCCAAACGCCTGATGGAACTGAGAAGCCAGATTGAAAACGAAATGAAACCTTTCCTGTAAGACGTATGCAGAGAAAAGATTTCATCAGGCTTTCATCATTAGGACTCTTAGGATTATACTCCTGCGGAATGACATATAAAAAGAACTATCACCAAAACGGAACATTAGGCATTCAGCTGTATACGGTACGCGACGCGCTTACTGCCGATCCTGAAAAAGCGTTGGAAAAACTCGCTGAAATGGGCTTTACTGACCTGGAAATTTATGGCTATAACGGGACATTTTTCGGCCGTACAGGAAATGAATTCAGATCCATCCTGAAAAATACCGGTCAGCGTGTGGTCAGTTCACACCATACCACAGGAATGGCACATCCCGACCAGGGGACCTTATTGCACGGCTGGGAAAAAGCGGTGGAAGATATGCAGGATATAGGTGCGGAATACATGGTATGCTCTTATCTTTTCCCTGAAGAAAGGACTTCGGAAAACTACCATAAGCTGCCCGATCTGCTTAACACAGCAGGAACGGTTGTCAGAAAAGCCGGAATGCAGTTGGCCTACCACAACCATGATTTTGAATTTGAAAGAATGGACGGCGCCGGAAATGTGTATGATTTTATCCTGGAAAATTCCTCCCCCGAACTGGTAAAAATGGAGTTAGACCTCTACTGGATTGCCAAAGCAGGATTAGACCCGCTTACTTATTTTGAACAATATCCCGGCAGGTTCCCGCTCTGGCATGTCAAGGATATGAAGGCAGGAACAAAAGATTTTACTGAAATCGGAAACGGCACCATTGATTTTAAAACGATTTTTGAAAAAAAGAAACAAGCCGGCCTTAAACATTGGTTCCTAGAGCAGGATTTCAGCGATAAGGATATTTTTGAAAGTATTACCATTAGCAAAAAGTATATCCAGAATAACAATTATTTTTATTAAAACCTATACATACTGAAAATCAAAATCTATCCCATGTATTTCCTCATTCAAACTATATGATCCCATAAGATTTGAAAAATCAAGAACCTTAAAAATGCTTCTGAAAACCAGAGGGAATACATCAGAAGGAAGATCAGTTCTTATTTATGATTTTATTATTAAAAATGATTATCTTCGCATCCTACAGGGAAATGGTGTTCTTCCCTACCCAACCGCCCCGTTTCAGACGGGACTGATGACGCCTGATTAAGAGATTATCAACCGTAATTGAATCAGGAACTTATGTCTATACATCAGCGAAATTTCAGTAAGATTTTATTATTTAACATCAGGTTTTTCTTCAGGAAATACCCCGCATTGCCCTATGTGCTTAAATGGCTGTGCATCAGCCTGATCATCGGAGCATTAGTAGGAAGCGCTTCCGCAGGATTCTTGATTTCCCTTACCTGGGCCACGGATTTCCGGGAACAGCACCTGTGGCTGATCTGGCTGCTGCCCTTCGCGGGTTTGGCTGTAGGGCTTTTATACCATTACTGGGGAAAAGATGTTGAAGCCGGGAACAATCTTCTGCTGAGTACCCTTAATAATCCTGAGGGTACTATTCCCCTGAAGATGGCTCCTTTTGTGTATCTGGGAACCCTGATGACGCACCTGTTCGGAGGCTCAGCAGGCCGTGAAGGAACGGCTCTTCAAATGGCAGGAGCTATAGCGGATCAGTTGGCAAAACCTTTCAGGCTTAACCGGAATGAAAGAAAGACATTGCTGACGGCAGCCATAGCTGCCGGTTTCGGATCTGTTTTCGGCACGCCGCTGGCCGGAGCCGTTTTTGCACTGGAAATATTATTCATCGGGAAAATCCGGTACCATGCTATCTTTCCGGTTTTTGCTTCTGCAATACTGGCCAGCATCATGACCGATCTATGGGGTGCACAGCATACCCATTACCCTATCGGAAAAATTCCGTCTCCCGGCTTTTTACCAGTAGTGTACAGTATTATTGCGGGAATGCTTTTCGGGATCTGTGCGGCAACGTTCAGCAAACTGCTCCATAGAATCAGTGCTGTGTTCAGAGCAAAGATAAACTATCCGCCGCTACGGCCTTTGATCGGTGGGATCATAATTGCAGCAGCCGTTTTTTCTTTAGGAACAACCCGCTACATTGGTCTGGGCATTCCTGTCATTACCGAATCCTTTGAACATAGGCTTCCTGTTGACGATTTTGCTTTAAAAATAGCCTTTACCATCATCACCCTCGCCGCTGGCTTTAAAGGCGGGGAAGTAACGCCGCTGTTCTTTACCGGGGCTGCATTGGGGAGCGCTTTATCCCTGTTTATCCCACTTCCGTTCGGACTATTGGCCGGAATGGGTTTTGTAGCGGTATTTGCAGGCGCTACAAATACTCCTCTTGCCTGTATCCTGATGGGTATGGAACTCTTCGGTGCCGAATGCGGCATCTATGTAGCTGTTGCCTGTGTGGTTTCCTATCTTTTTTCCGGGCATAACAGCATTTACTCGCAGCAGAAAATCGGTTCAGAGAAAAACAGCAGGTACCGTAGTGACCGGGACAAAAGCTTTTCTGACCTTTAAACCAAAATACAGAAGCGTTCCGGAAATCCGGAACGCTTCTGCGTATTAAATGTGGAAATGTTTTTTAATTTCTGATCCTCAGCATTATATCTTATCATTGCAGGTATAGACCTGTGGACAGGCAGTATACTTTACACAGTAAGAAGGACCTGTAACGGCACCTGAGCAGCTGCACTTGCACTGGCTTAGATCCGGGTTTCCGCTTACTCCACCTGTAATGTTTCTAAGATCTGACTTTCCTAATTTTTTAGCGTTTCTAAAAATGTTGTTTGACATGTGATTTGGATTTTTATAGATTAAACAAATTGTTTGGTCTGTTTCAAAGTTAAACAAATATTAATTATTCACAGCATAATTTAATATTAATTTATGAATTATTTATTATAATTGCTTTATCGTATTTAAAACGGAGAAAGCTTCATAAATATTTCTTAAACACCTATTAATTATTCCGTAAAATCAAGATCCTTATCATGGGTTTCAGATATGGTAAGGGAGGAATAGAAGGCAAGCCCGAATACAATTACCCCTAGTATTGCGGCACTCACCACAACGGAAAAGTCCCTCTTAAAAGAATCAAAAGCAAAAATCATGACCGGAACCAGCCCTCTGACCATATTCGGAACCGTGGTTGTTGCCGTATTTCTGATATTTGTTCCGAACTGCTCTGCTGCCAGAGTCACGAACATCGCCCAATAACCTGTTCCAAGACCAAGCCATACACAAAACAGATAATACTTCGTTTCAGAATCCGTATTACCAAAAAGCATGATAGCCACCCCGATGACCGTAAAAACCAGCATATAAAAAATAGCCATTTTACGTGATTTTAAAACATGCGAAATAAAACCGCTCAGCAAATCTCCCACGGAAATACCTACATACGCCCACATAATGGCTTTACCCGGGCTGATGTTAGTGATTCCCAGTTCAGGGGCAAACTGATTGGCCAGAACAGCCAGGATGCCGATGCAATACCAGGTGGGGAGCCCCACTGCAATGCATTTCATATACCGTATAAAACGGTCTTTATGGGTAAAGAAGGACAGAAAATTTCCTTTTGAGACTGCCTTATGCTCCATCGTCCTATAAATACCGGATTCTGAAACGCTGATCCTGAGGAAGAGGAGCACAATTCCCAAAATACCTCCGATGATATAGGAAATATTCCATCCTCCGGCCAGCTCTACGGTAAGCTGGGCAACTACGGCTCCCATCAGTCCGAAACCGGCTACCACAGATGTTCCTATCGCCCTCAGATTCTTTGGCAGGCTTTCTGAAACCAGTGTAATACCTGCTCCGAGCTCTCCGGCCAGTCCGATACCCGCAATAAACCTCAGGGCCGCATACTGGTATTCCAGGTGCGTTTTAGGGAAATAAGGCAGAAAACCGCAGGCAATATTGGCAAGTGAATACACCAGGATGGATCCGAACAGTACGGAAAGCCTTCCTTTCTTATCCCCAAAGATCCCCCAGAACACGCCCCCGATGAGCAAACCGGTCATCTGGCAGTTCAGGATGAATGTCCCGTCAGTATCCGGATTCAGTCCTAAAGCTTTCAGGCTCGGGATCCGCACAATGCCGAACAAAAGCAGGTCATAGATGTCTACAAAATATCCTAATGCGGAAATAATCACGGGGATGGAAAGAATATGTTTCAGTTTTGATGATAAAGAAAGTTCCTGCATACTGCGTTTTTAATTTGGATAAAAATAAAAAACCTTCCAGTTTCCTGAAAGGTTTTTTATCAAATATCTTTTTTGTCTGATTATCTCGCAATATTAACGGCTCTGGTCTCTCTGATCACAGTCACTTTCACCTGTCCAGGATAGGTAAGCTCGTTCTGGATCTTTTCGGAAATATCGTAAGAAAGCTGGGAAGCGATCTCATCATTTACTTTTCCGCTCTCTACCATTACTCTTAGCTCTCTACCTGCCTGAATTGCATAGGCACTGGATACCCCGTCAAAGCTCAATGCAGCGGATTCAAGATCCTTCAGCCTCTGGATATACGATTCCAGCACCTGACGCCTTGCTCCCGGTCTTGCTCCTGAAATAGCATCGGCTACCTGGATGATCGGAGACAACAGAGACTTCATTTCAATCTCATCGTGGTGGGCTCCGATGGCATTTACCACCTCAGGGTTTTCACCGTATTTCTCAGCCCATTGCATTCCCAGTAAAGCGTGAGGAAGTTCAGATTCCTGTTCAGGAACCTTACCGATGTCATGTAAAAGACCTGCTCTTTTAGCCAGTTTTACGTTCAGCCCTAATTCAGCAGCCATGGTAGCCGCGATATTCGCCACTTCTCTGGAGTGCTGCAAAAGGTTCTGACCATATGAGGAACGGTATTTCATTCTACCGATGATCTTGATCAGCTCAGGGTGCAACCCGTGGATTCCAAGGTCAATAATGGTTCTTTTTCCTACCTCGATGATTTCTTCTTCAATCTGTTTCCTTGTTTTTTCTACCACTTCCTCAATCCTAGCCGGGTGAATCCTTCCATCGGTTACCAGTCTGTGCAGGGATAATCTCGCAATTTCCCTTCTTACAGGATCAAAGCAGGAAAGAAGAATGGCTTCCGGGGTATCATCTACAATGATCTCAACACCGGTTACTGCTTCCAGGGCTCGGATGTTTCGCCCTTCCCTTCCGATGATTCTTCCTTTTACCTCGTCAGATTCAATGTTGAATACGGAAACAGAGTTTTCAATTGCCTGTTCGGTCCCGATTCTCTGTATGGTCTGGATAACGATTTTTCTGGCTTCGCTTTTGGCATTTAACTGAGCTTCTTCCATGATGCTCTGAACGTGCGCCTGTGCTCTTGTTTTTGCTTCAGCCTTCATAGTTTCCACCAGTTCTGCTTTGGCTTCCTCTGCGGTATAATTAGCTATCTTTTCCAGGACTTCCACTTTCTTAGCTGTAGCGGTATCCAGTTCGTGCTGTTTCTTTTCTAAGATTTCATTCTTCTTGGCGTAATCTGCAATCTGCTTATCAAGGTCTTTTTCGAGTTTCCCTACTTTACTAAGGTCATCATTAAGCTTATGCTCTTTATCTTTAATCCTCTTCTCAACTTCCTGCATTTTCTTTTCGCGGGCCTGGATATCGGCATCATGTTGAGATTTCAATTCCAGGAATTTTTCTTTAGCCTGAAGGTTTTTCTCTTTCTTTATGGATTCAGCCTGTACATTGGCTTTTTCTATAAGGTTTTCGGCATTTTTCTTGGCATCATCAATAATGAATTTCCCTTTAGTATTAAGTGAGCTTTTAGAGAACAGGATCCCTGCTGCTGCACCGATTACCAGGCAAATAGCGCCGATTATAATTTCTATCATAATATATATTAAGTTTTAATTGTCTTTATACTTCTATTTTTTACATAAAAAAAGCCCACAATAATCCAGAGATTGAGAGTAAACTCCTAATCAACACGATTTGAACTGATTTTCATGGTCTGTAATCCGGACGAATCCGGCACGCCATTCCATGAACATTTGTCCGGTAATTGTTTAGCGTTGAGTTTACCTTTAATGTGTTAGAATTATTGTAGGCAGTCTTTCCGGGAAAAAAATCTATTCCCTGTTATCTTATTCCTTTACTTCGTTCAACGATTGTGCGATTTTGGCTAATCTTTCGCTCGCAGAATGTACGGTCTTATCGTAGTTCACAGATACCACTTCGGCATTGGTTCCCAGTTTGAGGGCACACATGGCCAGGGCATCCTGTTTGTCTCTTACATCAAAATTCTGTTCAAAATCTTTGATCATATTTTCAATCTGCTTCCCTACCTTGCGCAGTGTTTCCTCCTCTGCTGCCGGGACATTCAGCGGATATACCCTTCCGGCGATATTAATGGTTATTCTTCTTACTTCCATTATAATCCACTGTTTTGAAGCTGAGCAATACAGAAATCAATCTCTTTTACCAATCGGTTAATGTGGTTTTTCATTAGCCTGTTGTGTTCAGGATTTCCTGATATCGCTGAATAAAGTTTTATATGTTTTTGTTCTTCTGCTAATACCTGATTTCTCCTCCTCTCTTCATCATATTTCTTCTTCAGTTCTTCATGCTCCATATTCAGCTCTGAAAATTTTTCGGTAAGATTTCTGTAGCCTTTTTGCAGGCCCGCAATCTTTTTTTCCAGCTCTGAAAAATTGTTTTCTAAGTCTTGAAGCATTTCAGGTTTTATTCTAACTAGTAGCAAAAATAAAAAAATATTAACACTAACAAAAATAAAACTCCCTATATTTTGGAATACCACGAAAAAAGGATGCACTTTGTGCATCCTTCCCTATATTCCTATTTTTTTATTTATTCAAATTTCAGTACGAACATTACAGCCCTGGTCTGAAGCGTAGACATTGCAGCGGTCCAGTAAGGCGGTGTAGTGGCGTTATCTGCCACGATCTCGTTGTTCATGATGAACGTCCCTCTGATGGCTGGCGTGAGCTTGAATTTATTAAAGTAGAACTGGATCCCCATTTCTGCAGACCATGCAAAATTGTGGGTGGTGGATCTGAATACCTGCTGACGGTTGTCATCCGTAGAGTCTGAATTGGACTGCAGGTTTACAATATAATTTACCCCTGCTGCCACATAAGGCCTGGAGTTATACCATCGGTCACCATGAAGTTCTAATAATACGGGAACATCAACAAGAGTTGATTTTACCTCTCTTACCCTGTCTTTCTCCGTTAACGGAAAAGGAGTAAAAGGCGGGTTGGTCAAAGTACCATTAGCGTACTGGTCATTCGATTGTGTATTGAATGTAAGCTGCCTCTGAGCAAATTGCAAGCCTGGCTCCAATCTCAGGTCCAAATAATCGTTCAGCCTCCATTTACCGATCAATCCGGCTCCGAAGCTATAACTTTCTTTAGAGGTAACAAGATTCTGATTGCCATTCATACCGTATCTCGGGTTGAGGACGATGCGGTAATCCAGTCTATTGCCGTTTAAGTAGAACCCCCAGCTGAACGTCTGCTGATCAAACTCTTCCAGTCTGTCCATTCTGTTACGGGTTCTGAATTGCGCGTTGGATAACACGGCAACATTTACTGAGGCTAAAACCAGTGCTTTTAATAGAAATTTATTCATAGGTTACTTTGTTGCTTTATAAATTGTGGCTATACCTAAACTTAGTTTTTTATATTCAACTTTTTTAAATCCTGTATCTAAAAGAATTTGCTTCATTTTCTCCCCATACGGAAAAGCATTTACAGAATCCGGAAGATATGTATATGCCCTGTTGTCTTTAGACACCAGTTTGCCGATGGCCGGCAGGATGTTTTTAAAATAAAACATATACAATGGCCCCATGAAACCCTCAACCTTTGAAAACTCCAGTATATAAACACTCTTGTTATCCTTCACTACCCTTCTTAGCTCTGCTAAACCTTTGGTAAGATTTTCAAAATTCCTTACTCCGAATGCAACGGACACTGCATCAAAGCGGTTGTCTTCAAATGAAAGATTTTCCGCATCGCCCTTTTGCATTGAAATTTTGCCGTCTAAATTAAGTTTTTTTATTTTAATAACGCCAACATTTAACATTTGTTGCGATAAATCCAAACCAATTACCTTTGCCTGTGTACCTTTCTGAACGGCAATAGCCAGATCTCCCGTTCCTGTAGCCACATCCAGCACTTCGCGGGGTTCATCTTTTTTCATCCATTTCACCAGCGTATTCCTCCATAAAACATCAATTTTCATGGATAAAACATGATTCAGAAGATCATATTTAGGTGCAATATTGTCGAACATATCCTCTACCTGGCTCTTTTTGGTAGCCTCAGAATTGTAGGGGGTTACTTGGTTGATATCTTTTGCCAAAATTTAAAACTTATAATATTCTTTATAATAATTGATGAAATCCTGCTTCCTGAAAATTTTCGATCTGGATTCCACTTTCTGGATGTTTTTAATGAGCTTGTCATAATCTTCATCCACGTTATAGTAAAAATCGTCGGTATACAGTTTATTGAAGCGTTTGGGTGCTCCCAGGTACGGCTTTCCGTCGATCATGGTTTTACCAAGCTCCAAAAGTAATGAATCTTTCTTAAGGTTGTATCCATAATATTGGGTATTGATATAATAATCCTGATGGGCGATATTCAATAAGCCACGGATTTTATTCACTTCAAATGCCGAATCGTACAGCAATTTTTTATTCTGATCAAATACCTTGATGGAATTTTTACCTTTATCGAGATTTACAGGAACGGTCTGGCCTGCGGAGATGATGCCTTCTGAGCCATTGTTGATTTTAAAGTAAAAAGTACCGGAAGTGGGGTTATCTATAACGTAATAGTTTCTTTTTGCCAGAAAAAGGTAATAGATCCCAAAAGCAACCATAAACGCCACAACTGCAACTAATAAACCTTTCAGGGATGCGTTATTTTTCATAAGGGGTAAAGTACGTTTTTGCAAATTTAATAATATTTTTAATTCTTTCTTATTAAGATTAATTATTAACTTTGCATTTTTAAAAAAAACATATTAACGAATGCCGAATACGATCATTATTGGTTCCGGGTCTTATATTCCCAACCGAATTATTGGTAGAGATTTCTTTTTAGATTCAGACTTTTATACGGAAGATGGAATAAAGATTGACAAACCTGCTGCAGAAACTATCGGAAAATTTGTAGAAATTACTGAAATCGAAAACCGGAGATTCATAGAAGATGATCTTTCAAATTCACAAATCGGTTACGAAGCTGCCAAAAAAGCACTTGAAGATGCCAATGTAGATGGTGAAGAGCTTGATTATATTATCTATGCAAGCAATTTCGGAGAGGTTACGCCTTACGGGTATGCCGATTTTATGCCGACTATGGCTGCAAGAGTAAAAAACAAACTGGGAATCAGAAACAGAAAATGCATCACCTACGATATGCTCTTCGGATGTCCGGGATGGGTGGAAGCCATGATCCTTGCCGATACCCTGATCAAAGCAGGAACCGCTAAAACCATCCTTGTTATAGGTGGTGAAACATTAAGCCGCGTAACAGACCCTCACGACAGGAACAGAATGATTTTTGCCGACGGAGCCGGTGCCGTTGTAGTTCAGGCTACCGAACAGGAAAATGTAGGGATCATCGCGCATAATACCATCTGTGATAACGGGCCGGAGCTGGATTACCTGGCTAACGGACCTTCCATTAATAAAGAATCGGACCAGACCAGGCTGTTCGTAAGAATGCAGGGAAGAAAGATCTATGAGTACGCTCTTAAAAATGTCCCTGTAGCCATTAAGGAAACCATTGATGACGCAGGACTTTCCATTACTGATATTGATAAAATCCTGATCCACCAGGCTAATGCCAAAATGGACTATGCCATGATTGAAAGGCTTCATAAGCTGTATGACATCAAAGAATACAACCACAGCATCTCCCCAATGACAATCCAGGAGTTCGGAAATTCATCTGTGGCAACGATTCCTACCATGTTTGACCTTATCGTTAAAGGAAAAATGGAGGGTCAAACGTTTAAAGATAAAGGGAACATTGTGATGACTTCGGTGGGAGCCGGAATGAACATCAATGCCATTGTTTACCGATTTCCTTAAATCATTATTTTAATAGTAATAAATTCAGAAGCACAAGGAAGTTATTCTTTGTGCTTTTTTAAACCACCATATGCAAAAGAATTTTTTATTTATAGCAGCGCTTTTCCTTGTTCTGGAAGTCTATATCTACCAGGCGGTAAGAACCCTTACGGATAATTTCTGGCTCAGGCTGGGGTACTGGATTATCTCTCTGGCTATCTACGGTGTCTTCGCCTATGAAATTACCCATTTTCAACGCTCAGACAGAAATCCTTTCAGAATCCATCTGATGATTTCGCTGTTCCTTGTTGCCATTCTTCCTAAAATATTCATTGTTTTATTTCTGCTGATCGATGACATTTTCCGGACGGGAACCTATCTCATTGGCCTTACAAGACCGGATGAGCATCTTTTTCCAGAGAGAAGGAAGTTTTTAAGCCTTTTAGGTCTTGGTCTCGGCGGCGTGCTATCAGCATTGTTCATAGACGGGATCACATTCGGAAAATACAGGCATAAGGTGAGAAAGGTAACGGTAAAAATCAAGAACCTGCCTGAAAGCTTCAGAGGATACAAAATTATTCAGATTTCGGATGTACACAGTGGAAGTTTTTCCGACCCTTCAAAGCTCGAACATGCCATCCATCTGATTAACGAACAAAAGCCTGACCTGGTCCTGTTCACTGGGGATATGGTGAATAATGTTGCCGAGGAATTCAAGCCGTTTATCCCTCTTTTTTCTACAATAAAAGCCATCGATGGTAAATTTGCCGTGCTGGGCAATCATGATTACGCGGACTATGTTACCTGGAACTCCCTGGATGCGAAAAAGAAAAACCTGGAAACACTGATTGGGTATGAAAAAGAAGCCGGTTTTGAGATGCTGAGGAACGAGCACAGGATCATTGAGAAAAACGGCGAGAAGCTGTATATCCTTGGTGTAGACAACTGGGGGCTCAAACCGTTCCCACAGTTCGGAGACCTGGACAAGGCTCTTAAAAACGTCCCGGAATCTGCCGCAAAAATCCTGATGAGCCATGACCCTACCCATTTTGATTATGTCGTTAAAAAGCACCCGGGAAATGTCCAGCTGACCCTTTCAGGCCATACCCATGGCATGCAGTTCGGACTTGATCTGAAAAATATCAAATGGTCCCCGGTACAATACCGCTATCCGAAATGGGCAGACCTGTATGAAAGTGAGGGAAAAATGTTGTATGTAAACCGTGGATTCGGGGTATTGGGTTATCCGGGAAGGGTGGGCGTTTTGCCTGAAATTACGCTTTTTGAACTTGCTTAAAAACATCTGCAGTATAACGTCTGATATATGACATCTGCTATCTAAAAAATATAATCCTTTACGCGGGAAGTAGCCAGCTCCTTCTCATTGATCCAGCTAAGGAGGGCATCCAGCTTGTCCTCCATTTTTTTGCCTGCATTCAGGCGCCTGTAAAAAGGTACTGAGAAGCAGTGTTTCTTAAGATCGGTAAACTGCCATGAATCGAGGTAGATGAGGACAAAGTCATCATTTTTCAAAGTCTCGAAGACCATGTTCTGATAGAATTTTACCGGCAGGAACTGGAAAACGAAATCATTATAAGGCAGCTGGCTGTAGGGAGAAATGCTTTCCGGAATAATACTTAATCCGTCTTCCTCTGTAATTTTTGTCGTCGTCTTAAGCCTCTTCAAAGGGAACAGCACATGCGCATGATCAATCCGAGAGATATAATTGAACCCTGCCATCTTCAGGATCTCCGGAGATATTATCAGATCTTTCTGACGGATTCCTCTTACCTGCTTCTCCAGAAAATATTCTGTTTCTTTTTTGGTTTCTTCAATAAAGTCAGCCTGTGAATCTTTATTATAAAAAGCAATTTCATGCCCTTGGGATGAAATTGCTTTGATCATATTTTTGAGTTTTCCGGCAATGGAAATCTCTATAAAAAAGCTAGCCTTGATATCATGGAGATCTAAAATCCTGAGTATAGCTTTGGTATTATCTATAGTTATATTCAGCCTGTCTTCATAAGAAATTTCACTCCCTTTTTGAGCGGGAGCTTCTATGTTGACGATGTTAAAAGTTAATAATATCATTTAAATATAATTCTAGATAATTTGTGTAATTAATTAAAAATCAGATGTTAAAATAAATATTATTTAAAGTTCAAGTTGAACAATTAATCTTTACCTAATTTTACTCTGAGATTTTTGATCATATCTTTAGTCATTTCAGAAATTCCGAAATCATAAGAGAGATTCCAGTCTTTCTTAGCTGTTGAATCATCAATGGATGCAGGCCATGAATCTGCTATAGCCTGTCTGAAATCCGGCTGATAGCTGATCTCAAATTCCGGGATCTCTTTCTTGATTTCTTCAGCCAGCTGCTTCGGGGTAAATGACATTCCACCCAGGTTGTATGACGAACGTACACTAAGGCTTTCTTTGGGTGCATCCATTAATTTCAGCGTAGCCTCAATGGCATCATCCATATACAGCATCGGCATGGCCGTATCCTCAGAAATAAAGCTGGTGTATTTTCCGTCTTCAATGGCTTTATAAAAAATCTCCACAGCATAATCCGTAGTTCCGCCTCCTGCCGGTGTTTTCCAGGAGATCAATCCTGGATACCTGATGCTTCTCACATCAACCCCATATTTGTCAAAATAATATTCGCACCACTTCTCTCCTGCCATTTTAGAAATCCCATATACGGTGGTAGGATTCAGGACCACCTCCTGCCCTACATTTTGCTTTGGAATTCCTTTCCCGAAGACTGCAATGGAACTGGGCCAGAAAATCTTTTTAATAAGCCCTTCCTTCGCCATTTCACAAAAATCAATAAGAGGCTCCAGGTTTAATTTCCATGCAAAGAGCGGCTGTTTTTCTGAAGTCCCGGACAACAGGGATGCCAGATGATATACTGTGGTGATCTTATAATCTTTGATGACTTGTCTCACCAAGTTTGTATTGGTAACATCTATTCTCTCATAATGACCTGCAGAAGTGATGTCTTTCTGCCATTTGTCAAGACCCGAAGCTACTACATTGTCTGCGCCGTGAATTTCAACCAGGCGGTTCGTAAGCTCTGTGCCGATTTGGCCCAAAGCACCGGTAATCAGGATTTTTTCCGTATAGGATTCCATTGTTTTCTTTTTAGTTGATTGAAGCAAAAATAAAGATTTTACCCCCCTATTCAAAAACAAAATTGTAAATTCGGGTATATTTTTTATCATGAAGAAGCTGATCATTATAGGGGTACTGATAACGCAATATTTCTCAGCGCAGTACACAGACATTACGATTGTAAAGGAAGTAAAAGTAAAAAACAAGGGCGTGGTAGTCTCCGCCCATCCGCTCGCCAGCGAGGCAGGTGCCAGAATCCTGAAAATGGGTGGTAATGCGTATGATGCGGTAGTTGCCACTCAATATGCATTGGCAGTGGTTTATCCCCAGGCTGGTAACATAGGCGGCGGCGGCTTTCTGGTAGGAGTAAAAAGCAACGGTGAAAAGTTCACTGTGGATTACCGGGAAACCGCCCCACTCAAAGCATCAAGAGACATGTATCTTGATAAAAACGGAAAAGCCAATACCGACCTTTCCCAGAACGGAAGACTTGCCGTGGGCATTCCCGGAAGCGTGGCAGGCTTTTTTGCTACGCTGAAGTACTGCAGGCTTCCTATGGAGAAGATCATTCAGCCATCTATCGACCTGGCTGAGAAGGGATTTGCCATTACAGAGCAGGAAGCGGAAATGCTCAACAGGCATAGGGATGCATTCAAGAAACACAATAAAACAGCCATCGCTTTTGTGAAAGATGTACCCTGGAAGGCAGGTGACATCCTCATCCAGAAAGAGCTGGCCGAAACTTTAAAACTGATCCAGAAGCTTGGAGCAAAAGGCTTTTATGAAGGTAGGACTGCTGAATTGTTGGTTGCAGAAATGAAGAGAGGCAACGGAATCATCACGATGCAGGATCTTAAAAATTACAGGGTTGCAGAAAGGAAGGCGCTCGAATTCGATTATAAAGGCAACCATGTGGTCTCCATGCCTTTGCCGTCCAGCGGCGGGCTTCTCCTCGCCCAGATGCTCAGAATGGCCAGTTTTGAAAACCTTGAACATTACCAGCAGAACTCAGCAAAGGCCGTACAGATCATGGCAGAAGCAGAGAGGAGGGCATTTGCAGACCGTGCAGAATATATGGGCGACCCGGATTTCATTCAGGATAAAACCAATTACCTGATCTCTGATGATTACCTGAAAAGCCGTTGGAAAAGTTTCAGCTTTGATCATGCCACCCCAAGTTCAGAAGTGGGAAAAATCATTGCCCAGCCGAAAGAATCTACCCAGACTACCCATATTTCCGTCCTTGACAAAGATGGTAATGCAGCTTCCGTCACCACTACGCTTAACGGATACTACGGAAGCAAAGTAGTCGTATCCGGAGCAGGATTCTTCCTCAACAACGAAATGGATGATTTTTCCATCAAGCCAGGAGTTCCGAATATGTTCGGAGCCGTAGGCGGTGAAGCCAATTCCATACAGCCTAATAAGAGGATGCTGTCTTCTATGACTCCTACTATCCTTCTTAAAAACGGAAAACCGTTTATGGTGGTCGGGACACCCGGCGGAACGACCATTCCTACCTCGGTTTATCAATCGGTTGTGGATGTTATTGATTTTAAATTAAATGCCAACATTTCCGTTAATTCTCCAAAATTCCATCACCAATGGCTTCCTGAAGCCGTTGCCTTTGAAAAGAACTTCCCTGAGACTACCATCAGTGAGATGAAAAAACTGGGCTACAAAGCCGAAAGATGGAACCAGATCGGAAGAACCGAAATGATCCTGATTGATGAAACCGGAAATATTCATGCGGTAGCTGATGGCCGCGGCGATGATTCTGTGGCGGTAGAGTAATGGAAAGTTGTCTTATTCATAATTAAAATTCTTCCTTTCATAAAATTCATCAACTACATATTCATTTATAATTTTATGTTGAAATTTGTTCATCGTGGTCATCTATCCCCTATAAAGTTGATCAAAATAGTTTCCCAGCGTTGCCAGGCGATCATGGCTATTGTGATTAATATAATTTAAAAACATTTTTTCCGTGCTATGTCCGGTAGCCTGCATCAGCAGAGGAGTCGGGATCTTTCCGTAAAAATTGGAAGCAAAACTGCGCCTGCCGATGTGGCTGCTGATGACTTCCCATTTTTTTACCAGAGCATCTTCCGAACGGTGACCGGTACGCTTCCTGGCATTGATTTTTTCGTTGATCCCTGCCAGTTTGGCAATCTTCCTGATTCGCCGGTTATAAATATTATGGTCGATGGGATCGGGAAAGCTGTAATTGTTTTTCTTCAGAATATTCAAAACCACAGGATGGAGCGGGAGGATAATTTCCTTTTGTGTTTTCTGCTGTACAAAGGTTATGTACATACGATTCCCCGCTTCCGAAAGCTGATTTTTATGAAAAACCATAAAATCTGAGATCCTTTGCCCGGTATAGCAGCTGATCAGCAGCCATTTTTTAGCTGTTTCATATTCTTCAGGAACTTCGGTTTGCTTTATTGTTGCGATTTCGGACTCGGTAAGGATAATAATGCGGGATGACTGTTTTTCCCTTCGGATTTCCAATTCACGTACATTGGTTGCAATTCCTTTCCTCTCCACAAAATTCAGGATGGTCCTTACAAAATGAACCGTTCTGTGAAGCGTATTTTCGCTGTATTCCTCTTCTTTACCGAAGATTAAAAAATCCCGTACAAATCCTGCATCAATGTCTTCTATCAGTAGATGCCTTTGTAAAAATCCTTCAAAGCGCTGGAGAAGCCTGAAGAACACAAGATACCGTTTGTAGGTTGAATGACAGATTATTTCTTTACGGGCAGTAATATAAGAAAGGGTAAGATTAAGAAAAGAGTTTTCTGATCGCTGAACAGGCTTTGTGGTGATGACTTCACTAAGTTTTTTTGAAATCCCTGTTTTGGTAACTGCTTTCCTGCCTGTTCTCCGTTGCCGGATATATTCAGCCAATTCTACTTTGATACGATCCAAAACAGTATTAATGTTTTTATTTTTTTTCAGGTAAATATTTTTCGGACGCCCCTTTTCAACGTTCCATTCCTCAGGAGCCACTGTAATACCCGTACAAAAAATAAAATCAAGATGAAATGATTCATCCAGAAGGTGCAAATAAATAAGCCCGGAATCTTTGGATGTTTCCGGAAGATAAAAAGTGAAATTCATTTATTATTTTAATCATTTTATAGTCGCTAAAATAATAAAAAAGTAGTCCTATCTAGACTACTTATATGCACAAATATAGATAAAATATCCATACCACCAAAAAAACTAAAACATTGTTCTATAAGTGTTTATAACTCATCCATAAGTGTTTATTGTTTGAAAAAAATTACTGTTTTCATTTGCTTTAACATAAATCTTCATCAAAAACACAATATAAATTATTGAACTGCAAATCAGTTGAATACAAAAGTAGTCTAGATAGGACTACGTTTAAAATTAAAGATCGAAAACAAGCATTACTCCAACAAATTAATGTTCATTTATCCCAAACCAAATGCGTTTAAGAATAACTTTAATTTATAGAAACGATAACCAATAGTATAAACTAAAAATAGAAATATGACAATTTTTTAATTACAATATAAACACAATACAGAACATGATGAAGAACACAATTTTAATACTTACTTCAGAATAAATCGCTCCAATACTTTTAATATAGGACACCGATATTTTCTGCCACAAATCCAAGACCGCTTTGTTTTCCGATTCTTATTTCTAAAAGAAAATTCTCAGGAGTTTCTTTTAGAGGTGTAAAGATCAATCCGAAATTCTTATCAAAGAATCAAGTTTGTGATACACAAGAATCAGAAATTTTAATGAATAATAAAAACCTAAAAAAGTATGATAATTAAAACGGTACCAACACAAAAGATGAAAATTCTAATAAAAAAGTAATGACGATTGATCTATTAAAGTATCTGTGGTTTAGGTATAATAGATGACCAACTCGTATATAACTGCTTTTTATATACTAAGCTTTAATTATTTAATATAACAACCTTTTATAAAACTTCAAATGAAAAAAACATTTCTATCGGCCGGTATCATTTTATCAAGCCTTGTTTACAGCCAGATAGGCATCAACAACAATACACCCAAAGCGACATTGGATGTGACTACAAAAACCACTGACGGTAGCAAGCCGGAAGGAATGATTGCCCCTCGCCTGACCGGCGACCAGATCAAATCCGCTGATGCCAGCTACGGAACTGATCAGAAAGGAAAATTGATCGGGATTAAACTTAAACAGGCTCATAGATAAAAAAATATCATTTAACACAAAAAATCTGAAAAAATGAAATATATACATAATTTGTTTACATTAATATTTTTTATTAATATCAATATATCTGCACAGGTGGGCATCAATACAGACAAGCCCAATGCATATGCTGGGCTTCATATCTCTGAAAGAAAAGATCCGGCAAGCGCAAGTCCCGACAAATATAATGGGATCATCATTCAGCGTTATACCGAAGCACAGCGGGATACGCAGCTTACTCCGAATATGACTGCCGGGCAAAACAGTCTGATGATATTTAATACCACCGAAAACTGTTACAACTATTGGAATAGTGAAGATAATGAATGGAAAAGCCTTTGCGGACGTTTTGGAAAAGGCACGTTTTCTTATAATTGTAATGCAGATGTGACTGTTCATGGTATTTACAGCAAAGGAAAAGAACTCACTACATCCCATTATCTCAGTATTAGAGTAACGGTTACAAAACCGGGATCTTATGAGATTGCAGGAACAACCAACAATGGATACAACTTTTACAAGACGGGGACTTTTCTGACGACCGGCAGCTATACAGTGAATATTCCCGGAACTGGGATCCCGGCAAATACTAACACTGCAGGTGGTGGCGATACTGTAGCTATTACCAACAATGGAGTCTCTCAGCCATGTTCTCCACCTGTACAGGTCCCGGTACTTTCGGACTCGGGAACATACACTATGAGCTGCGGTTCGGCTATTGTGAATGGAGTTTATAAAGTAGGTACCGCACTTACTTCAAGTAATACCATTACTTTACCGGTAAATGTGACAGCATTGGGAAGCTATACCGTTACCACCAACACGGTGGATGGAATTTCTTTTAGTGCTTCAGGTACTTTTACAGCAACAGGTAACCAGAACATCATGCTAAACGGAGCAGGAACACCCACATCTACAGCTATAAAAAAGTTAACGATAACATCAGATAGCCAGGGTGGCGTTTCCAAATCGTGTAATGTAAATGTGATTGTAGTTATTCCTAAAAAAATATTATTGACTATAGGGACTTCTCCTAATGAATATGGTTATAATTTTTCCGGTACAGCAGCCTCAAATGGACTTATCACAACGACAGCTAACTATGGAACGCTTGCTAATAGCATCGTTAAATATGAAGGCTGGGACCAGATCATAAACGGAACAAATGCACCATCAGCAGCTCAGCTTACTGGTTGGACAACAGGCAGCAATCCCGTAGACATTATTGTAATAGGGTACTCTTGGGCAGCAAGTACCACCGAAGCCCAAATACTTGCAAACTATATTGCGAAAGGAGGCGTTGTATTGGCATTCTCTGAAAGCACCGGGGGGATGCAAAACTTATTAAGAATAGTATTTGATGCTTCAGTTTCTACGGGAAGTGTAAATAGTGCGGGCGCATTGTACAAATTACCTCTCACAAATGATTCTATTTTGAATGGCCCTTTTGGTGACATCAGGGGATTACAATGGGGAGAAGATGCTTCCTCAACAACTTACGCCACGGGATTACCTTCCAGCGAAATAACTGTATATTCTGGTGATACCAATATATCAACAGCTAATCCGGCAGGAACCATAGGACGTGTTACAGCATTCAGGCACAATACCCTCAATTTTATTTGGGTAGGTGATGGCGGTTTTAACTCTAATAATGGCGGTACTTCGGATACTATTTGTCCATTCGTTTTAAATGCCAACAATTTTCCTGTATTTAAGCCTAATTATGGAAATGGAGCTGCTACTTATAAGATGAATGTATATAATTCAATATTTACAGCCAATGCTTTTGCTTGGGCTCTCGACAAAGCTGAGCACAATGGTATTAATAAATATTAATCGATTTTAATGTTTTGGTTTTCAAACCATCCGTATGAAACAAATGATGAGAGAGAAGGTTGCAGAAAGCGGGATAGAAATATCCCAATGCCTTCAATTAAATACAGAACCTATTTCAATGCAAATTGTTAAATCATAACGATGCGAAAAGCGGGCTGAAACCGATATTTTAAAATAAAAACATAAAAGATAATGAATTTCAAAAAAATACACATCGGAGAACTGATCAAACAGCGGGTATACGAAACCGAAATCGAACATATGCGGATCTGTAAATTCTTCGACTGCACTGAAAAGGAAATCGCTGAAATGTATGAAGCTGAAATCCTATACCCGGATGTGATTATGAAATGGTGCAAGCTTCTAGAATACGATTTTTTCAGAATCTACACTCAGCATTTGATCCTTTACGCTCCTATTAATCACGAGAAATACAGCAAGAAAAAAACCGGTAAATCAGCATTGCCTTCCTTCAGTAAGAGCATTTATACCCAGGAAGTCATCGAATTTATTTTAGAGCTTATCCTTACCGGCCAGAAAACCAAAACAGAAATCATAAGTGATTATAACATTCCTAAAACAACTTTATATAAATGGCTGCAAAAATACAGTACAACAGAGGGGAAAAAAGAAAAAAAACAATGATGTATAAAATAAGCGTATATAAATTTATTCAAATTTCAGCTTATGTCTGCACATTTAACAGATCATACAATCAAGAAAATAGACAAAAAATGTTTACATCTTGCAAGAATTATATTCACCATAAAGAATATTTCAACAAGATTAATCTAATGTATTAAAATGAGTGTAACATAATATAATGACGATGAAGAATAAAAGAAAAAATAAAACTCCACAAAATATAGTGCTCATCGGTAAAAAAAAAGCAGAAATCACTAAAATTCTAGGTGAGAATTATACGATTGACCTGGATGAGAATATGGTTTATACGATAAGAAGAATGTTTTTTTTCACTCAGAGGATTTGTATTGGATTTAACGAAGCCGGGATTAGTGACAGCATTCACAGGGTGGGTTGATTTTCATCTCTGTTATACAGGAGTATTTACACAACTTAATATCACACTTGGAAGGCCTAATACATTCAATGAATGCTTCCGGCATCACCAGATACTATTGCCGGATAAGAATACTTACACTTGAATCCAGATATTCTCATCATAATCAGCTCCCTTGCTATCAAGCATTACATTTAATACTATTAAAAACAATTATCTATGAAGCATCCAAACTATAAAAAAATTTATGCCGATATGATTACCATGAAGATTCCCGATAAGCAGGAAATCTGCAGGAGCATACTTGACAAATCGAAACTAAGCACAATTGATATCATCGATCTACAAAAGAAAATATTCGGAATAGATAATATTTCAATGGGACAGTCTAATCAGCGCTATAAATCCTATGACAAATCTACGATACTGAAAATCTTGGACTATCAAAAGAAGAACGGACTTAACAATAATGAACTGGCCAGACATTTTAATTTAAGCAGAAATACCGTAGCCAAATGGAAAAAGCTGTTTCAGTGATCTGTATTTTTAAAAATCTTTCACACATTTATTATAAGCAGAGAATCTAATAAAGTTTAATATAAACGGATTGTATTTTAATCTTATTGAAATCAAAGAAGCTATATATTACGATCTTAATCCAATCGGTGCAATTATTAATTTCCGTACGATCGAAACAAAACAAATATTTCATGACTGTTATCATCAATCCCATAAATTTTCTTATTTTTCGGTACTAAATTCGGTTTCATTGAAAGCAAAAAAAATTTACCGGCAGATCTATTTTCAGGTTATTGTCGCCATTATTGCAGGAATTCTTTTAGGAAGGTTTTATCCGGAACTGGGTGAAAAAATGAAGCCTTTAGGCGACGGATTTATCCGGCTGGTAAAAATGATTATTGCTCCGGTGATTTTCATTACGCTTACCCTGGGGATTGCGCATATGACCGATCTTAAGAAAGTAGGCAGAATTGCCATGAAGGCGATGATCTATTTCATTACCTTCTCAACGCTTGCGCTGATTATCGGACTTATTGTAGGCAATCTTTTGCAGCCCGGGCATGGGCTGAACGTTAACCCAGCCACACTTTCCGGAGACGTTACCCAGTACCAGCAGAAAGCGCACGAATCTACTCTCACAGGCTTCATCATGAATATCATTCCTGAAACCCTGTTCAGTCCTTTGGTTGGTGAAAACATATTACAGGTACTTTTGGTAGCCGTTCTAATGGGCGTTACCCTGGTCCTTACGAAAGAAAAAAGTGCTAAAGTAACTGAATTCCTGCAGGATCTTTCTGCCCCGGTCTTCAAAATTGTGCACATGCTGATGAAACTGGCGCCTGTCGGGGCTTTCGGGGCAATGGCCTTTACCATCGGAAAATACGGGCTACATTCAGTACTGAACCTTATTTTCCTGGTTGGAACGTTTTATATTACTTCCATCCTGTTTGTGGTGATTGTTCTGGGTTCTGTTGCGCTCTATAACGGCTTCAACATCTTCAAGCTGATGTATTACCTTAAAGAGGAGCTTTTACTGGTATTGGGAACCAGCTCCTCGGAATCCGCTTTACCGGGAATCATGGAGAAACTGGAAAAGGCTGGCTGTTCAAAAGCCATTGTAGGACTCGTAGTTCCTACAGGTTATTCATTCAATCTGGACGGCACCAATATATACATGACGTTAGCTTCCCTGTTCATTGCCCAGGCACTGAACATCCACCTGCCGCTGGAAAAACAATTGCTTCTTCTTCTTGTTGCCATGCTCAGTTCAAAAGGTGCGGCAGGAGTAACGGGAGCCGGATTTGTCACTTTAGCGGCAACGCTGGCTGTTGTCCCTGAAATTCCGCTCGCGGGAATGACCCTGATCCTGGGTATTGATAAATTTATGAGTGAATGCAGGGCTTTGACGAATGTGATCGGAAATTCCGTAGCTACTGTAGTTGTCGCCAATTGGGAGAAGCAGCTGGATAAGGAGCAGCTGCATTTCGCTTTAGACCATCCGAATGAGGCTGAAAAGAAAATTGAAATTTAAATAGGTACTGAGAAATGGAACACATAACGCTGTATAAAGACCAATTCTGCATTTCTACAGATAAAACAAGACTGGATATTGATGATATACACGGCTTCCTTTCAACGAAGGCATACTGGTGCCTGAATATTCCTAAAGAAACAGTACTGGCCGCCATACAAAACTCCCTTTGTTTCGGAGTTTACCTGAACGAAAAACAAATAGGTTTTGCCAGGATTATCTCTGATTTTTCCACTATTGCTTATTTAGGGGACGTCTACATTTTAGAGGAATACCGCGGAAACGGACTTTCTAAATGGTTGATGGAAACCATTATGAACCATCCGGATTTACAGGGTTTAAGACGATGGATTTTGCTCACCGGAGATGCACATGGACTTTACCGACAATTTGGATGGACCGATATTGCGGATCCTAGCAAATGGATGGAACTGCATAACAAAAATGTTTACAGCAAATAATTCATGTTAAATTAAGGGTAGTAAGGCTAGAAGGCTGTACCTTTAGATGAGTGGGAGATTTTATCTTATTAAATTCCCGGTTCAAATTTCAGTTTTTGGTATTTATCTTAAATTCAATCTCAAAAACGGGAATATAGGTGGGGGAATGATAATCACTGAGCTTGTTAGGTAACATCCGGAATGCAAGTAATGCGGAATATGTCAAAGGAAATTTTTGACCAAAACCATAAAATGGAACGCCCCCCCATGCTTGGTATTGATAAATTTACGAGCAAATGCAGAGCGCTGACGAATGTGATCGGAAATTCCGCAGCTAATGTTGTGGTTGCCAACTGGAAGCAGCAGCTGGCTAAGGAATAACTTCTATACTGCCTGGATCACCCGCGTTAAGTTGAGAAAAAACTGGAAATCTAAAAATCAATATAAAATATTAATAATCAAATCATATATGGAAATTACACTTCAGCCTGTAGCAACGGTAAAAAATTTCAGGACGGAACCAATCGACGACAATTGGGAAACCATCATTGCAGAAATTGAATTGGCAGACCATATTCCTACAGAAGCTTTTAACAACATTTCAAGCTTTTCCCATCTGGAAATTATTTATTATTTTGATAAGGTAGAAAAAGAAGATATCGTTTTTTCAGGCCATCCGAGAGGTAATGTAAATTATCCGATGACAGGTATTTTCGGGCAGCGTAAAAAGGATAGACCGAACACAATAGGGCTTGCAACAGTGGAATTACTGGAACACAATAATAGAACCATCAAAGTAAAGTTTCTTGATGCTATTAACGGAACGCCTGTACTTGATATTAAACCTGTATTTAAGGAATTCCAGCCAAAAACAGAGATCAAACAGCCTATATGGGTAGCGGATCTTATGAAAAACTACTGGAAATAGTCCGGCAAAAAACTATATTAAAATATTTAAAATTAACGGCTGTACTTTCATATGAATCGGTAATTTCATTTTGTTAAATTCCCCGTCAAGATTCCAGTTTTTGGTATTCACCTTAAATTCAAATCTCAGAAACTGGAATATAGGTGATGTCATCATCATCCCTGAGATTGTTAGGTAATATCCGGAATACAAATAACGCGGAATATGTCAAAAGAAATTTTTGACCAAAACCATAAAATGGACTGACCTAATGCTTGGTATTGATAGATTCATGAGCGAATGCAGAGCGCTGACGAATGTGATCGGAAATTCAGTAGCGATGGTTGTGGTGGCCAACTGGGAAGCAGCTGGATAGAGAGCAGTTGCAGTACTGCCTTAATAACCCTCATAAGATTGAGGAAAAACTGGAAGTCTAATTAATTACTGTTGAAATGCATCAATACATCAGGAAGCTGTTATACGTGATTTGTATCTTGCTTATGTCCTGTACACAAAACACCAATAAGATCATGAAAGAAAACAATCCTGTGGTCTACTTTGAAATTCCTGTCACAGATCTGGAAAGGGCCCAAAAGTTTTACAGCCATGTATTTGGCTTCAGGTTTGAAAAAGAAATTATTGATGATTATGAAATGCTGCTGTTCCCTTTTGAAGAAACCGGAAGCGGGATTTCCGGGGCGCTGGCAAAAGGCGATGTCTACCAGCCGACCCAAAAAGGTGTTATCCTTTATTTCAGGACCCAGGACATTGATCTCACATTAGAAAAAGTCCTGGAGAAAGGAGGAAAAATCCTTTATCCTAAAACCCTTAATGAAAAACATGGTTTTGCAGTCGCAGAATTTGAAGATAGCGAAGGAAACCGCATTGCCATTCATCAGGCATTATAATCTCAGATCAGGATATTCAGGCTGGCCGGCTGGACTTTGACATGTATCGGAGATTTTATTTTGTTGAATTCCCCGTCAAGATGCCAATTTTTGGTATTTACTTTAAACTCTATTTCTGAAACCGGAAGATAGGTGACGTAATCATCATCTTTCAGCCGTTTTGTAAACATCCGGAATGCAAACAACGCGGAATATGTCAAAGGAAATTTTTTGACCAAAACCATATCGACCAGACCGTCACTTTTACTGGCTTTCGGGGCGATGTAGGCGTTATTGCCGAACTGCCGGGTATTGGCGATATTCAGCATCAGGTATTTCCCGTTATACTGATGATACTTTTCATCAAGGAATTTAACCTTGATGGGTTTATAATTAAAGAATGTTTTAAAGGAAACTTTGATGTAGTTTTTGAATCCGCGGTCTGTCTTTTCAAATTCTTTTACGACTTTACCATCGAAACCGGTACCGGAAACATTGATAGAAAGTTTGCCATTTACGGTAAAGGTATCTATTTTTCTTGATTTTCCAGACTGCAATTTACTGACCAGCTCATCCAGGTTCTTGCTGAAATTGTTTTCATTTGAAAATCCATTTCCCGAACCTGCAGGAAAGATCGCCAGAATTTTGGAAGTCCCGATCAGATACTGCGCCACCGTAGAAATCGTTCCGTCCCCTCCTACTGCAACAAAAATATCCACATGGCTAAAATGTTCCTGTATGAAATCATGGGTTCCGGCAATAGAATCTGAAATGTAATATAAAGGGTCTTTAATCTTTGATTTCAGCGCATTGAGAAACGGCTGGTAATTTCCTTTGGCTGAAAAAGGATTGATGATGAATGCGACATTGTTCATTATCACAAAAATAAAAAATGCTTCCGTAAAGGAAGCATTAAATATTATTTAAATTTCATTCTTTCCCGGAACGCGGGCGTAAGGGTTTTATCCAGTTCCTGCCAGGAAACCGGAATCGTTATATCACCGGCTGCGAAAGCTGCAATTTCGTACGGGCTGTAATGGAAATACAGGTTTTTATCATCAAAATAAAAATTATCCGTTGCCGGGATCACGTCTACCAGAAGCATTTCGGAATTGTTTATCTGTCCATTGTTGTCTGTGCTTCCGCTGCTGATCTTATCGATATTTTTGATCAGCAATGCTTGAAGGCTGCTGACCGGCATGGTGGTAATATCTTTCAGTTCCAGTTTTTTATTGTTTTTAAGGTCGAAAACACGTTCAAAAAAACCATAATTGCTATGGGCTCCGCCTTCATATGAACCCCAGGTATACTGGATATGCATAAAATCATTGGTGCGGGATTTCAGTCGCATAGCCGTATCAAGATACCATTTTTGCCCGAAATCTATGTCCGACAGGTAATCTTTGCTCTCTTTTCTTATTTTGTTGAAATAATCATCCTTACCCTTTTCAAGATAAGACTGAATGCCTTTTTTAGAAAAATCCTCCAGTCCCTTTCTGTCGAAATAAATGCTGTCGAGCAAGGTCTTATCCTGTAGGGAAGGAAATACCAGCAGCCTGGCAGAATACTGTACGGTAAGGGAATCCGCAATCTTTACGGAATCATTGATGGCTACGGAATCTACCCTGAAAGGTTCAGGTCTGGAAATCTCCGTTGCAGAGGCTATGCCTGATTTTTCATTTTTCTTACAGGCCGAAATAGTAAAGAGAGCAGCCAATGCTGCAGCTGCCAGCAGATTTTTCATAATTCTTATTTTAGGTACGTATGCAAAAACCATTCAAAAATGAATGGTTTTTAACATAATCTGAAAGCTTTTTTTATATCAGGTAAATCTTAGCGTCAGCAGTTTAACTCATTATGATTTCCTGATCAGGCTGATCACCTGGTTTTCGCTTTTGGAGGCTGTTCCCCAGATCTGTTTAAAGGCAGGGTAATATTCCTTAGGATAATCTGCACTCTTAACAGTCATTACAGAGGTTACCTCCAGCATATTGCCGTTTTGCTCTGCAGAATAGCTGTACTCTATTTCTTTATCCTGAGTGACGATTTTTTTGCTTTTAGGCATTTCTTCTATAGCGTAGCCTTCAGGGATTTCCAGTGTGATCTTTTTCACCTTGGTGAATGGGGAAATGAAATCAATCTGGTACTTTCTTTCATCAGTCTGGTCAAACTCATTTGAGTTTTTATTCAGGAACAGCATTGGATTGATGATGATTTTCTTCCCTACTTTGTCAATCAGGTTTTCGGATGAAAAGCTCATGCTGCTTTCAAAATCGCCATTATCCAATACTTTGGAGGTAATGCCGGTAAAGTCGAGTGCAAAGTTCTCTTTGTACTGCTTTTTGTAATTTTCCTGGTTATCATCGTAGTTTTCTTTGGCATACATCGCGTAAGTTCCTGTATCCCTGTCAGTATAAGTACCGGAAATGCTTCCATCCGGGTTTATTTTAGCAGTTGTGGTCAGGTAATTAAAACTCGGTTTACCGTTTACCATCTGGATCTGCTTTACATTTTCTTTAGCCATGAGGATGCCATATTGGTTCCAGTCTCTTGGCGGAAGCTGGTCTACGGAAGACTGTTTGGTGGTCGCATCATAAATATGCAGTTCACCGTTGACCTCAATAGCAGCAATCACCAGGTTCAGATTGGCTACATTGGGAGAAACCAGGTTAATCATGCCGTTATTGATGGTAGAAATCAGTACAGGATCAGCTTTGATACCCGCTTCACGCAGCAACATTACCAGGAACAGATTGATTTCCGCTGCATTACCGGTCTTGGTTTCCAGCATTTTTCTTATTCCGTCTTCTGTATAAATTCCACGGTTGTTGTTCCAGGTAAAGGCTTTCTGTACATAGTTGAATATGGCATTCGCCTTGTCCAGGTCATTTTTCATTCCTGCAATGGCGGCAGGCATATTATCTTTGGCCAACCTGTTTTTTTTCAGTTCTCCTCCGAAGTCTTCATCTTCGTACAGCCTCTTCCTGATCTGGTCCCATGATGAGGAATAGAGTTTAAGCTCACTGAAATTGGTGGAATGCAGCTCTGCACTTACTTTTGTTCTGTAATTACGGTCGTTTTTAACGAATTTTTCAACCTTGAAAGGCTTAAGGTTTTCGTAGGCAAAACGGTACGTCTTATAATCCATCCCATACAGGTTTTTATCTGCAATTTCCCTGTATTTTGGATTTAACGACCCGGTATAATTTACATTATAGGACATATTGATAGGATTGTCCAGTACATATTCCGTATAGATGGATGGCGTATCCATCTCAATGAGGAATTCAGGAATGGAATAGCTGAAAGGAGATTCTACTGTATATTGGTATTCGATTATGGAGCCGTCCTTGACATTAGGAAATGCGAATTTTGTTACCGTAACATTCTTATTTTCCTTGCTTTTATATTTGGAATTGTTCTCCACCTTGGTCTCTACTTTTACCCCGTTGTCCAGATTATAGGTGAATGCTTTGATCTTGCTGATGGTTTCCTGGTTTCCGCCATCACTATGATACAAAGGAATTTCAAGATTCAGCCAGTCTTCAGCCTTATCTTTCTGATAGATCTTCACCCGGTAAAAATAGCTTTTGGAAAGATATCCGGTACGGGAATCCATCTTATAATGTGCTGAACGGTACAGCACTTCCGCCGGAGCATTCTCATCCAGCAGGGATTTGGGTTTGGAAAGATCAGCATCATTAAACTTCGGAGGATCGAGGAACTCATGTTTTTGAGCCTTGACGAAAGTGATGGCAAGGGAGCCTACTGCTGCCCACAATATTTTTTTCATGGTTATATTTTTGAAATTAAAATTTTTGAATTATCATTTTTTAATGTCTTCTTCCTGAAGTTGATGTACTCATTGTATTTTTCTTTCGGATAAATACCTTTGTTGATCCTGATACTCCGCACAACTTTCAGCTCCTCCCCGTTGCGGACAAAATTCAGCTGGTAGCTTCCGAATTCAGAACTGAAACTGACATTCTCAGGAACCTCATCCAGCTTATAATGGGCAGGAACAGTAAATGTGATCTCATAATCATCCTGGAATGACTGCTGGAGCTCAAAAGGAAGCGTCCTCGACTCATCCGTTTTATAAATAACATTGGTAAAGATAGGGACAGCCCTGAACAGCATGCTGTTTCCTGCAGTTTTAGCATAATTCCCGGCTTTGAAGTCCAGTTCATACTTGGCAACGGCATTGTCCCTGTCATTAATGACGTTTTTCATCTCGATCTTATCAAAATTCAGAATATTCAGCCTTTCCCTGATGGCTTCATTCCGTTCTTTCGGTGAAAGGCCTGTAAAAGCTACGTTATAATCATATTGATTTCCGGTATAGGAGAACTGGCCTTCGCCGCTGATACTGTTGTCTTCGTTGATCCTTACTTTCAGGATCTGCTTTTCATTATTCTGCTCCGGCGGATATACGGGAGTATTGATCAGTTCTATGCCGTCTTTTCGGATCGAGAGCACATTCCTGTCTGTGGTGAAAGTGCTTAAATGGTTGAATGCCATCATCTGGCTCGTATTTTCCAGCCAAATGCTCCCCTTTTCTGTAGGAACCATGAGTATCACATGATTTCCGCCCATTTTCGGGAAGTCCGGATCGAAAGTAAGCTGTGAATCCCCTGAGTTGATCACACAGTAATAAGAAGGAATTCCTGCTTCCTCCAGCAATACTTTCATGTAGTTTGTAAGCCCCTTACAGTCTCCATAGCCTTTTTTGGATACTTCCTCCGGCTGCATCGGCTGCCATCCTCCAATTCCTAAAGCTACCGCAATATACCTGGTCTTAGACTGCATATACTGGTACAGCTTCTTGACTTTCTCTTCTGTAGACCCCTGTAAATGCAGTGCCGCTACTTCGGCTTTAACTGTAGGGGTCACGGT
Source organism: Chryseobacterium camelliae (assembly GCF_030818575.1). Classification (NCBI taxonomy): domain Bacteria; kingdom Pseudomonadati; phylum Bacteroidota; class Flavobacteriia; order Flavobacteriales; family Weeksellaceae; genus Chryseobacterium; species Chryseobacterium camelliae. The sequence goes on along the minus strand of NZ_JAUTAL010000001.1, from coordinate 817,283 downwards.
AGATACGGGCTGCAAAATACTGCTATAGTACCAGGCACCGAAATCCTTCCAGCTGCTGATACTCCCCTGCTTGCCCATCAGGTTGAACTTCGTTAATGCAAAGCTTACTTTAGGCAGGATTTTATCCGGCTGAGGCATTAAAAAAGTACCGTCAACCGCAGGAATATCTTTATAGGAATAGAGTTTATCCGCACTACTGCCGTTTTCAGCAACCTCAGCATAATTGTATTTTGAAGGATAAGTTTTGGTTTTAAGCTCTATTCCTGAATTGTTAATGACTCTCAGCTCCTTGCTTTCAACCGATGTGTTGGTTGTAGAAAACGGTACAAAATCCGGAATGAAGACCGTATTCTTATCTTTAAGCTGATAAGAAAATTCTATGGTGTAAGGATATTGTGTTGGAATATAGGATAGCGCCATAAAACGGTCATCCGAATAGAATATGCCATCCGGAGTATTGGCAAAATCACCAAAGTCTGATTTGGAGAATGATTTGATTTTCTTGCCGGCTTCATCATAGATGGTCACTTTTACATCTGAAATCTGGTCTCCTTTCTGATAGTTGATAACGGGAGTCGCCTGATCTTTACCGTCCTTATTCATCACGGTTCTTACTTTCTGGTACTGGTACCGTATTTCATCTACGCTGTTGATCTGGAGGGTGGTCAGGTCTTTCCGGATGACCAGGTTTGCGTTCTTTTTTAAGGGTTCAGGGATGGCCGAAGCGGGATAATTCTGAGCAAAATGTAAAGAAGCAATAGAGAGGGCTCCTATACAAAATATTTTCATCATAGTTACTAAAATTTTCCAAAAGTAATGAAATACTGAGAAATTGGAAAATTAATTTTTAATCATAAAAAAAAGCCTCCGTTAAAGAGGCTTTTATACATTATGTTTTGCTATCGATTAGGCATCAATATTGGCATATTTGGCATTTTTCTCAATGAATTCCCTTCTTGGCGGAACTTCATCTCCCATCAGCATAGAGAAGATACTGTCAGCCTCTACGGCATTATCAATGGTTACCTGCTTCAGGATCCTGTGTTCAGGATTCAGTGTGGTTTCCCAAAGCTGCTCAGGATTCATCTCTCCAAGACCTTTGTAACGCTGAACTTCCACTCCTTTTCCGTCCGGAGACATTTCCAGAGTGAATTCTTCACGCTCCTTTTCATTATATGCATATATCTTTTTATTCCCTTTCTTGAGGAGATACAAAGGCGGCTGAGCGATATAGATGTATCCGTTCTCAATAAGTTCCTTCATATACCTGAAGAAGAATGTAAGGATCAGCGTGGAGATGTGGGAACCATCGATATCGGCATCGGTCATGATGACAATTTTGTGATATCTTAATTTGGCCATATTCAGCGCTTTGCTGTCTTCTTCAGTTCCTACGGAAACACCTAGAGCGGTATAGATATTCTTGATTTCTTCATTATCATATACTTTATGAAGCATTGACTTCTCCACATTCAGGATCTTACCCCTTAAAGGAAGGATAGCCTGGAAGTGCCTGTCTCTCCCTTGTTTAGCGGTTCCACCTGCGGAATCACCCTCTACCAGGAAAAGTTCAGATATGGCAGGATCTTTGGAAGAACAGTCGGAAAGCTTACCCGGAAGTCCGGAACCTCCCATCGGGGATTTTCTTTGGACCATTTCACGGGCTTTTTTTGCGGCCTGTCTTGCCTTGGCTGCCAGTACTACCTTTTGTACGATCTGCTTGGCTTCCGTAGGGTTTTCTTCCAGGAAGTTAGACAGCATTTCCCCTACGATTTTATCTACAGCTCCTGAAACTTCAGAGTTTCCAAGTTTGGTTTTGGTCTGTCCTTCAAACTGAGGTTCCATTACTTTCACGGAAACCACGGCGGTCAATCCTTCTCTGAAGTCATCACCGGTGATGTCCACTTTTTCCTTCTGCGGAATCCCAAGGTCATCGGCATACTTTTTAAGTGTCCGGGTGAGTGCCCTTCTGAACCCTGCCAGGTGCGTTCCTCCTTCGTGCGTATTGATATTATTAACATACGAGTGCAGGTTTTCATTGAAAGAAGTGTTGTAACGCATCGCTACTTCAACCGGGATATCGTCACGCTCACCTTCCATAAAGATGACATTTTCCATGATGGATTCACGGTTTCCGTCGATATAGGCAACAAATTCCTTTAATCCTCCTTCAGAATGGAACACTTCTGTACGGAAAGATCCGTCTTCCAGTTGTTCCCTTTCATCTGTTAATGTAATGGTAATTCCTTTATTAAGATAAGAAAGTTCTCTTAAACGGCTTGCCAGCGTATCATAGTTGTACACCAATTCGGTAAAAATGGAATCATCCGGCTGGAAAAACTGCTTAGTTCCTCTCTTGTCGCTGTGTCCTATTTCCTCAACACCGGTTTGGGCTTTTCCTCTGGAATAAATCTGCTGATAGATATTGCCGTCACGGTAAACGGTAGTCACCATTTCGTTGGAAAGCGCATTCACACACGATACTCCAACCCCGTGAAGACCTCCTGAAACTTTGTAAGAATCTTTATCGAACTTACCTCCGGCCCCAATTTTTGTCATTACAACCTCAAGAGCGGATTTCTGTTCCTTTTCATGGAAGTCAACCGGAATACCTCTACCGTTATCGCTTACCTCAATCCCGTTCCCTTCCTTGATGCTGACGAAGATCGTATCGCAGTACCCTGCCAAAGCCTCATCAATAGAGTTATCCACTACTTCATAAACCAAATGGTGGAGGCCTCTTACGCCTACATCACCAATGTACATGGAAGGACGCATACGTACGTGCTCCATTCCTTCCAATGCCTGAATACTACTAGCTGTATATTGTTTCTGACTCATATAAAATATTAAAAATCCTGCTAAGTGCAAAGACCCACAAATATCGTGATTTTTTTCGAGGTATGAAAGTTAAAAAGTGTCAAAAAACAGGAGGAAAGAAACAGAATTATTCACTGTAATAAGGAAGGATGAATGCATTTTCCGCTAAACACAGGAACACGGATACTCCTGCACCGGATATGCTTTTAAAGGCATAAGAATTCAAAGGTAAGACAGATTTTGAAAACTCTTGCTGTCTTATATCATATCCCCTCTTATAATTTATCCGTAAATTGAGTACTTAAAAGTTGAGCGTATGGATGATTTTATTGCTGCCCGCGCCCAGATGGCCATGTCCTTGGGTTTTCACATTATCTTTTCATGTGTCGGGATGGTAATGCCGTTTTTAATGGCATTCGCACACTGGAAATACCTGAAAACGGGCAACGAAATTTACAAAGGTCTTACCAAAGCCTGGAGCAAAGGGGTAGCCATCCTTTTTGCTACCGGAGCGGTATCCGGGACCATGCTGTCTTTTGAGCTCGGCCTTTTATGGCCCCAATTCATGAAGCATGCAGGACCTATCTTCGGGATGCCGTTTTCCCTGGAAGGAACCGCTTTTTTTATTGAAGCCATTGCCATAGGCTTTTTCCTCTACGGATGGGACCGCTTCAACAAATGGTTCCACTGGTTCTGCGGATTTCTTGTAGGCATCAGCGGACTGGCATCCGGTATTCTGGTGGTTGCTGCCAATGCCTGGATGAACTCCCCTTCCGGATTTGATTACATCAACGGACAATACCTGAATATAGATCCTATAAAAGCCATGTTCAACGATGCCTGGTTTTCACAGGCACTTCATATGACAGTCGCTGCCTTCTGTGCTACCGGTTTTGCCGTAGCGGGAGTACATGCTTTCCTGATCATGCGCAGGAAAAACGTTGAATTCCATACCAAAGCGTTCAGGATTGCTGCCGGTTTTGCCATGATCGGAGCCTTCGGAGCACCTCTAACGGGTGATACTGCAGCAAAATCCGTTGCTGAAAGGCAACCCATCAAGCTTGCTGCTATGGAGGCACATTTTGAGACGGAAAAAGGAGCTGCTTTCGTGATCGGCGGAGTTCCGAATCAGCGAAAGGCAGAACTGAATTATGCGATTAAGATCCCCAAAATGCTCAGTTTTCTGGTAGCCAGTGATTTTAACGCTGAAGTAAAAGGACTGAAAGACTTCCCAAGGGATGAATGGCCACCGGTAGCCGTTGTCCATTATGCTTTTCAGATCATGATCTTTTTTGGCGTAGTGATGATCATTATCGGAATGATATACCTGTATGCGAGCTTTTTTAAGAAAGAGTGGCTGAATAAAACCTGGTTCCTGAAAACATTCCTGATTGCCACGCCTTTCGGGTATATGGCACTGGAAGCGGGCTGGACGGTAACCGAAGTCGGACGTCAGCCGTGGATCATCTACGGAATTATGAGAACAGTGGATGCAGTAACACCCATGCCAGGAATACAGTATTCATTCTACTTCTTCACCGCCATATTCGTTTCCCTGTCTTTTGTAATGGCATTCCTGCTGACTAGGCAGATTAAGATGGTACCTAAATTATATGACCCTACCGATCCTCAGTTCAACACTATTAAAAACAAAAAATTATGATTTATGTTGTCATAGGTTTTCTCTGGCTGTCCATCTGCCTCTATGTAATTTTAGGGGGAGCTGATTTCGGGGCAGGAATTGTGGAAATGTTCACCAAAAAAAAGAACCGCCACAAGACACAGATCATGATGTACGAATCAATCGCCCCGGTGTGGGAGGCCAATCATATGTGGCTGATTATTGCCATCGTTATTCTTTTTGTTGGTTTTCCTGAAGTCTATACTACACTGTCCACCTATCTTCATATTCCGCTGGTCCTGATGCTGATTGGCATCATCGCCAGAGGAACATCCTTTACGTTCAGGCATTATGATGCCGTGAAAGACCAGTGGCAGAAAGTATATACCCAGATTTTTTATCTCTCCAGCTTATTAACGCCGTTTTTTTTAGGACTAATCGCTGCTGCAACCATTTCAAGATCCATTCATCCGGACGCGAACAGCTTCCTGAAACTCTATATTTTCAGCTGGCTGAACTGGTTCGGCGTGGCTGTAGGCCTTTTTACGATTGCCATCTGCGCCTATGTTGCTTCGGTATTTGCCCTCCGGGAAGCGATAGACCGTATGGAACTGAAGCTGATGATCAAAAAATCAAAACAGACCATGGTGTTTGTAGTCATCACAGGGATTTTGGTTTTTATAACAGCATACATTTCCGATATTCCTTTGGTAATGTGGGTGTTCTCCAAACCTTTGGGAATCATGGCTACCGTTTTTGCAACGGTGTGCCTAGGACTGATCCTAAGAGCGATGCATACCGGAAAACTGCTTTCTGTAAGAGCTCTTGCAGGATTCCAGATCATTATGATCCTGGTAGCTGCCACATATCAGCATAATCCGAATATCATCCTGTTCGGGAATGGCCAGCATCTCTCCCTGCTAGAACATGTGGCCGCCCCTAAAACCATCAATGCATTGGGATGGGCTTTAATCTTAGGCTCTGTTTTTATCCTTCCGTTCCTGTTCTACCTGATGGTTTCATTCAGCAAACAAAGAAGATCTTTACTGAAAAAACCGTCGCGATGACGGTTTTTTTAGTCTATATCATGTGTTAGTTTTTAATTCCTTTTTTCACTGTTCCTTTACCGGATGCTGAAATTATTCTGATGAGGTAGTTGCCTTTAAGCAGAGATGAGGTATTTAGTTTTGAACCTTTTCCTGTCAGGACGATTTTTCCGCTTTCATCCAGGATTTCCACTTCTCTGATATCCGCATCAGACAACAGGATCAATTGTTCATTAAAAGGATTTTCAAATCTTATGGCATCTTTCTGATCTGTCCGTTCCTTTACAGATAATACGGGTTTTTGAATAATATACCTTGAAATATTGTTGTCATGCATCACGTAGAGGAAATTATCTTGTACAAACATAAACCTCAGCGTTGTATATGAAGTGCCTGGCAGAGGATAAAAGGTACTGTTATTGACGGTCAGATTACCGCCATTCAAAGAATAGCAGGCAATTCCCAGATCCTGGGAATAAGTTTCCGCAGGAACCAGAATCACATCATTGTATACGAGAGGTTCGGTATCCTGTGCCGAGTAAGAAGTCCCGTTGTACAGAAATGATTTATCCGTGGTAATCACACCACTGCCTCCCACAGTCTGGTCAAGCATTCCCTGGCCGTCTGTCTTTGTAAAGTACAGATTGTTGCTACCGGTAAATTTATTGATAAAAGAGCCATCAGCCAGAGCTGTCCTTACGCTGGTTGCATAAGCGGCAGATACCGGAAGAACCAAATTTCTTACCTGAGCATAGCCGCCCTGTCCATACGAAGCATCCAAATTACCGGTAGCCACACTTACTTTCCGGATATTGGACAGCCCCGCTGATGGAGATATAAATTCATACACGGCCTGGTCTTTATTGAAAAAGAATTCATAATGGCTATTTCCGCTGGGATCTCCGGCAACTGAAGCATCAGTATTTACAGAACCGTTAGTCCCGTAAGAAGTATCAGGGTTGCCGCTTGGAAGGAATTTACTGAATGCATTATCCCCTCGAAAGAAAATCTTACCATCCGGAAATACAATTTTGTAATTCCAGTCCGTATTCTGCATGTCCACATTAGAAAATCCGGTATCTTCCTGGCCAGTGGAAAGGTATTTCTGGTTTCCGGTGGTATAGAAAAAATCATTATTGGCATAAAAATAATAGGCTTCAAACACCGGAATCACCACATTTCCATTGGTGCCGAATGTTGTATCGGGAGAACCGTCTGTATTCAGTCTGGTAAACTGGGTGAAAGAACTGTTGTCCGCATGGTAGCTGACAAAAATTTTGTTTCCCTGAAAGGTGGAGTGAATGCGTGGAATCAATAACAACCAGTCATTGGGTGAAGAAGATCCTAAACCGCTTACGGTTCCGTTGTTTCCGAATGAAGTGTCTTTAGTAATGGTAATCTGGGCATTAGCTATAGAAAAAGCCAATACCAAAAAGGTAAATGTTTTTTTCATTGATTGTGTTTTTTATAATCACAAATGTACAAATTAATTTAGATTTTGAAAATAACATGTACTAACACGTGAGACTCTTTATATAAGACTACATTGCAAAAGCTTTTTAACACTTTAGAATAGTAAGAGACATCTTTGAAAACAGAAGAGCACATGAGTTTTGCAAAATCTGCGATTTTATCCTTAAGGAGAATAAAAGATATCTTATCTGATTAGATTACAGCACAAAACAGAAAACCACAAAAAAACCTCTGCAAAATTGCAGAGGTATATATCAATGATCAATAGAAGTATCTGTATTATGCCAGCTTCATCAAAAGGTGGTCATCAGTCTTTTCTACCTTCACCAGGTTATTTTTGGTCAGTACCTTTGAAGCTTTGTCCCATTTTTTACCGGACAGCTGGCTTCTTTCTTTAACCTCTGCCAATGAAAAAGGCTCCTCCCGGGAATTGAGGATCTCAAGGATTACTTTTTCATCTTCTCCCAGCTCAATTTGAGGAACGGCTTTTTCCGGTTTCATTTGTGGGAAGAACAGCACTTCCTGGATGGAAGCATTGTTGGTAAGGAACATGATCAGACGGTCCATTCCGATTCCTAAACCGGATGTCGGCGGCATTCCGTACTCCAGTGCTCTCAGGAAATCCTCATCAATGAACTGGCCTGCTTCGTCATCTCCTTTTTCAGATAATTTCAGCTGGTCTTCAAAACGTTCCCTCTGATCGATCGGGTCATTCAGCTCAGAATAGGCATTGGCGATTTCCTTACCGCACACCATCAGTTCAAAACGCTCGGTAAGCCCTTCTTTGCTTCGGTGTTTTTTGGTTAACGGAGACATTTCCACCGGATAATCCGTAATGAATGTCGGCTGGATAAAGTTCCCTTCACATTTCTCCCCGAAAATCTCGTCGATCAGCTTTCCTTTCCCCATGGTTTCGTTCACATCAATGCCAATTGACTTGGCAAAATCGAACAGTTCCTGCTCTGTTTTCCCGGTAATATCAAAACCGGTAAACTTCAGGATTGCATCGGTCATGGAAATCCTCTGGTACGGTGCTTTGAAATCCACTTCATATTCACCGAAAGTTGCTTTGGTAGTCCCGTTAACCTGTACGGCACAGAATTCCAGCAGCTTTTCAGTGAAATCCATCATCCAGTTGTAGTCTTTATAAGCTACATAGATTTCCATAGCGGTAAATTCAGGGTTATGGGTCCTGTCCATCCCTTCATTCCTGAAGTTTTTGGAAAACTCATACACACCGTCGAAACCACCTACGATCAGCCTTTTCAGATATAATTCGTTGGCAATTCTTAAATATAATGGGATATCTAATGCATTATGATGGGTAATGAACGGCCTTGCAGCAGCTCCTCCGGGAATAGACTGCAGGATCGGCGTTTCCACTTCAAAATAACCGGCATCATTAAAGAAGGTCCTCATGGCATTGAAAAGCTTGGTCCTTTTCACGAAGACTTCTTTTACCTGAGGGTTAACCGTTAAATCCACATAACGCTGTCTGTATCTTAGCTCAGGATCGTTAAATGCATCGTATACAACGCCATTTTCATCAGTTCTCGGTTGTGGAAGCGGGCGCAGTGACTTTGTAAGAAGGGTAAAGTTCTTTACCATTACCGTCATTTCCCCTACCTGTGTTTTGAATAGTTCACCTTCAATACCAATGATATCACCGATGTCCAGAAGATGTTTGTACACTTCATTATATAAAGTCTTGTCTTCTCCGGTACAGATTTCATCTCTGTTAAAATACACCTGAATCTTTCCTTTGGAATCCTGCAATTCGGCAAAAGAAGCTTTCCCCTGTATCCTTCTGGACATCAGTCTCCCGGCAATCTTAACCTGTTTATTATCAGCGAAATCCTGTTTTATAGATTCTGTAGTATCTGTGATGGTATACTCATCGGCAGGGAAAGCGTTGATCCCCATTTCAGTCAGCTTGGACAGCTTTTCTCTTCGGATTATTTCCTGTTCTGATAATTGCATTTTTCTGTATTTCAATAACGTGCAAAGATAAGGGTTTTTCAGGGTATGAGGCAAAAAAAATTCCGCTCCTTACACAACAAAATGCTGCCCCATATATGGAACAGCATTTATTCTTTTGCGACCGTGAAAGTTTATTTGTTTTTCAGGGTAAGGATATATCCTACCATCTTCTTTGCATCTTCTTTGGAAATCTGCTGATGAGGCGGCATAGGTACACTCCCCCATACTCCGCTTCCCCCTTCAATGATCTTGGAGGCCAGCAGTTCCATATCCTTTTCCGTATATTTCCCGGCAATTTCCCGGTAGGAAGGTCCGATCATCCTTTCATCCACAGCGTGGCAACCCGAGCAATCCAGCGTCTGGATCATCTGTTCCCCGGAAAGCTGGGTAACCTTTTGCTCGGATTGCCCTGACCCTTCCGTAGATTGCACGGCCGTATTTTCTTTTTTAGAACAGGACGCTATTAGTAACCCAATGCATCCTGTTAAAAACAGTTTTTTCATTATTTTGCTGCTGTAGAATCTTTTTTGGCAGCAGCAGTAGCGGTTGATGCAGGTGCTGTAGCTGTGGCAGCCGGTGTATCTGCCTTTTTAGCAGTAGAATCGGTTACTGTTGGCGCTTCAGGTTCTTCCAGCATCGTGTTGCTGTCCTGTAGGGAATGATCGGTTTTCTTAGAGCAGTTGATCATGAATAAGCTTGCTATAAATGCGGCGGCTAATACTTTTTTCATTATTTTTCTATATTATTTAAGCAAAAATATAAAAAATAAATTTCAGGTTATGACAAATCCTGATTTTTTCAGGCTTCTGCCCCTTTAATAGTATGATAAAGGTTAAGCTTTAATAATTTTTTCCTTTTTTTATCCTTCGTATTAAAAAAATATTTACATTTGTCCCATGAATCAGATCAGCAACAATAACTGGTGGTGGCTTTCAAACTCTTCGTCGGGTCTGGAAGTATTGTTATGTTGTTAACGCAAGACAAAAATAATATAAGCATATAAAGACTTTGACGGATACCGTTGAAGTCTTTTTTTTATTTAAAAATTTAAACAAGTACAGATGTTCCACAAAAAAATCAAAATAAAAACCGTTTCAAAAAAAACACTCGGAGACCTCCAGACTCCCATGAACATTTACCTTCAGGTAAGGGATCATTTCAGGGATACCGTACTGCTGGAAAGTTCGGATTCAAGGAATGCAGAGCACAACTTCTCGTATATCGGCATCAATGCCATCGCCGGAATTGAGATCAGGTCACTGAAAGAATACGAAGTGAAACTTCCTCTGGAAGAACCGGTAAAACAGTCGCTGGAAGGTCATTCCGTTACGGATATATTCAGCAACTTCTGTCAGATCTTTGAATGTGAAAAAGCAAAGGACGCGGTAGAGGAAACTGCCCAAAGCGTATTCGGGTATACCAGTTTTGATGCCGTACAGCTCTTTGAAAAAATCACTTTTAAGGCGCAGAGCCCGGAGGTGGAGATTCCACTGCTCAGGTATCGCCTTTATCAGTATGTCATTGCTATTAATCATTATAATGATGAAATGCATTTTATTGAAAACCGCATCGAAGGTGTCCACTCCGAACTTTATCTCCTGGAAAGCCTCATCAAAAACAGGAATCCTGTGATCTATCCTTTCGGAAAAGCCGGTTCCGAAACTTCCAACCTTACAGATGAAGAATATATAGCGCTGGTAAAAACAGCCCAGAAGCATTGTATGAGAGGTGATGTATTCCAGCTGGTACTCAGCAGGAGGTTTCAGCAGAAGTTTACCGGTGACGAATTCAATGTATACCGCGCTTTGCGGAATATCAACCCTTCCCCTTACCTCTTTTTCTTCGACTATGGCAATTACAGGCTGTTTGGTTCCAGTCCGGAAAGCCAGCTAATTATTAAAAATAACCAGGCAGTGATCCATCCGATTGCCGGGACATTCAAAAGAACAGGACATCTGGAAACTGACCTGAAGGCTATTGAAACCTTAAAAAAGGATCCAAAAGAAAATGCAGAGCATACCATGCTGGTGGACCTGGCCAGAAATGACCTCGGAAAGCTGGGTAAAAATGTAACCGTTACGAAACTGAAAGAAATCCAGCTGTTTTCACACGTTATTCACATGGTAAGCGAAGTCACTGCTGATCTTCCGGAGGGCATTCAGCCTTTTGAGATGGTATCTGCCACTTTCCCTCAGGGTACTTTAAGCGGGGCTCCGAAGCATAAAGCGCTTCAGCTGATTGATGCGTATGAAAAAGATTCCAGGGGATACTATGGGGGCTGCATCGGGATGATCGGCCTGAACGGTACCTGCAACCAGGCCATTATGATCAGGACGTTCCTGAGTAAGAACAATACGCTGTATTATCAGGCAGGAGCAGGCCTTGTAGCCCACTCGGTGCCTGAAAACGAACTTCAGGAAGTCAATAACAAACTGAATGCCCTGAAGAAAGCAGTGGAAAAAGCAGAGAAAATAGTAGATTAACCTACCTTTAATTGCTTGTACCCCATCCATTACTCCTAACTAAACAAACAACTGTTAATAAAAATGAACACTACCCTACCTATAAATACATCCGATACAAATCAGGAAACAAAAATCCTGGTTTTTGATAACTATGACAGTTTTACCTATAATCTTGTGCAGATCATAGAGAGAATCTTAAACAGAAAAGTGGATGTTGTAAGGAACGATGAAATTTCTCTGGAAGAGATTGCACAATATGATAAAATCATTCTTTCACCTGGTCCCGGTATTCCGGAAGAAGCAGGCATCCTGCTGGACCTGATCCGGGAATATGCTCCCAGCAAAAGCATCCTGGGCGTTTGCCTGGGTCAGCAAGCCATTGCAGAAGCATTTGGCGGAACTCTGATCAACCTGTCTGAGATCTTCCATGGTGTTTCTACCCCGGCCCATCTGGTCAGGGAAGAAACCAAACTTTTCCGGAACCTTAGTTCCGGAATGGAAGTCGGAAGATACCACAGCTGGGCTGTTGACACGGAAGGTTTTCCAGAAGAACTGGAGATTACCGCCGTGGATAATGATGGCATGATCATGGCCCTGCAACATAGACAATATGATGTGCATGGCGTCCAGTTCCATCCTGAAAGCATCCTGACGCCGGACGGAGAAACCATCATCCGAAACTTTCTTCTGCATTAAGACCAGACTGATTAATATTTACAGAATCCTGTTATGAAAGAAATACTGCAATACCTGTTCAATCATTATACACTCTCCAAATCTGAGGCGAAAGCGATCATGCTTGAAATTGCCCACAATAAATTCAATGATGCTGAAATCACAGCTTTCATCAGTGTCTTCCTGCTTAGAAATATCACCCTGCAGGAACTGGAAGGCTTCCGGGAAGCACTTTTACAGATGGCGGTCCCGGTAACGCTGGAAGAAGACGGCTTGCTGGATATCGTAGGAACGGGCGGTGACGGAAAAGACACCATCAATATCTCTACCCTGGCCAGCTTTGTTGTTGCGGGGACCGGACAGAAGGTGGCCAAGCATGGAAATTACGGCGCTTCAACGGCTACGGGTGCTTCCAATGTGCTGGAAGAGCTGGGCTACCAGTTTAAAAAAACCTCAGAAGACCTCAACGAAGACCTTTTCAAAGCCAACATCTGCTTCCTGCATGCCCCCTATTTCCATCCTGCCCTGAAGTCCGTGGGCGCCTTGAGGAAAGCCCTTGGACTGCGTACATTCTTCAATCTTTTAGGACCGTTAGTCAATCCTGCAAAACCAAAATATTCTGTGATCGGAGTCTATAACCTTGAAATTGCACGGATTTACCAATACCTGCTGCAGAAAGACAGCAGGGAATTTGTCCTGGTTCATGGCATGGATGGATATGACGAAATCAGCCTTACACAGGATACCAAGATCATCACAAAATACGGTGAGGAAATGTATTCCGCTCAGGACCTCGGCTTCCATGCCGTAAGTCCGGAAAGCATCCAGGCCGGAGCAACCATTGGAGAAACGGCGGCTTTATTCAGGAAGATCCTGGAAGGAAAAGGCACGGAACAGCAGAATTCCGTGGTGCTGGCGAATGCTGCCGTAGCACTTTACCATACTCACCAGTACGGAAGTTATAAAGATTGCCTCCTGATGGCTGAAGAAAGCCTGAAAAACGGCAAAGCCCTGCAAAGCCTAACATTGCTGCTTCAATAGAAGATGCGGAATTTTTAAAAAGCATCCATTATAATAGCCTTTAAAATAACCTATTATGACCATATTAGATCAAATCATACACAGGAAAAAAGAAGAAGTTTTATCAGCTAAATCTAAAATCCCTTTGGCCGTGCTTAAAGATTCTCCGTTTTTCAGGAGGAAAACTAATTCTTTAAAGACTTCCCTGAAAAACAGCACGGGAATTATTGCGGAATTCAAACGGCAGTCACCATCCAAAGGGATTATTAACGATACATCTACTCCTTTAGAAGTAGTTTCAGGCTATGAACGCACCGGAGCCGGGGGAGTGTCTATCCTTACCGACCATGATTTTTTCGGCGGAAGCCTGGATGATATTGCGGAAGTAAGAAACCACATCCGTATTCCGGTTTTACGTAAAGATTTCATGATTGATGAATACCAGTTTTATGAGGCTAAAAGCATTGGTGCCGATGCCGTGCTGCTGATTGCCGCATGCCTTTCTCCGGAACAGGTAACTGAATTCACTGCATTATCCCATGAACTGGGTCTGGAAGTACTGCTAGAAATCCATGCCGAAACCGAACTTCAGCATTATCATTCCGCTATTGATATGGTTGGCATTAATAACAGGAACCTGAAAGATTTTAAGGTTGATTTACAGCATTCCGTACAGCTTAAAGATATGCTTCCTAAAGAGACACTCTCTGTAGCGGAAAGCGGCATTTATACTGTTAAGGATTTCCTGTTCCTTAAAGAGCAAGGCTTTGATGCTTTCCTGATGGGCGAATATTTTATGAAAAACAGTGATCCGGGACAGGCTTTTGCAGGTTTTGTCAATGAGTTTACCCATGGACATTTATTATAAGGGATATGAAGAAAGGAATAGAGGCGCTGAAAGTATGCGGCATGACCAGGAAAGAGCAGATTAATGAGCTTATTGCCATGAATGTGGACTTTATAGGGTTCATATTTTATGAATGTTCTCCACGCTTTGTACTGAACTCGCTCACATTGGCCGACATTCAATCTATAGACCATTCTGGAAAGACCGGTGTATTTGTAAATGAATCAGTCGAAAAAATTATTGAAATAGCCGAAAAAGCTGGTTTAAATATGATCCAGCTGCACGGAGATGAAGATCAGGATTACATTAGTGAACTCAGAAAAGAGGCAGGCAATAAAATTAAAATTATGAAGGCTGTTAGAATTGGGTTCCAGGATACTGTTTCAAAAGAGCAGTATTCAGAAAAGATTTCGGAACAGATCCGGGCTGTTCGGCACGATGTGGATTATATTTTGTTTGATACGGACAGCAAAGGATACGGCGGTACAGGAAAAAGCTTTGACTGGAGTCTCCTTGACAGCCTGGATATTCCGATTCCCTATTTTTTAAGCGGCGGGATTTCAGAAGCCAATATAAATGACTTGGACATGATCAGCCATAAGCCTTTTGCCATTGATATCAATTCCAAGTTCGAACGGGCACCAGGTGATAAAGACATAGAAAAAATAAAAACTTTTAAAAATGGTATCTGCTAAAAAGAATACCGAGATGAATTCATCATCATTTCAGAAAAAAAATTTGATGAAAAAGTATTCCGAGGATTGATTTTGATAAAGCAATACGATCAGATTGTAATAATATTCGCTTGACAAATGAAATATGAAACCAAAAAAGTACATGAATTAACCGCCACACAGATTGAAGATATCCTGGAACTCTGGAATGTACCCCAGTGGAATGGCATTACAACAGATGAGTTCCGGACGTCATTCAGCAATTCGGAATTTCACTTTCTTGTAGAAGGTAATAAAATTCTTGCTGTACTGAGATTGAACATGGATTTAATTCTGGACATCGATGATAAAGAACACGCTTTTATGGAAGTAGTAGGTTTTGTTTCATCAGAAAAGAATAAAGGGTATGGCAGGAAACTCCTCCATTATTTTAAAGATCATATTCAGGAAAGAAATCTTGAAGTTATTGGTTTCTGTAAGGCAGAATTACGTCCCTTTTATGAAAAGTGTCAGATCAGAATTTTATATAATCAGGCCAGGATTATTAAAGAAAAAGAAGGAACAGCTTGGATCAATTCTGAAGATGATGATACCTTGATCTTCACTTTATCCGATGAAAAAGCAACATTGCTAAGCCAGCTTCCTGAAAACAAAACATATTTAAAAGATCAATAAAAAATGAAATATAAAAACCCAGACGAAAACGGATACTACGGTGCATTTGGCGGAGCGTTCATCCCCGAAATGCTGTACCCTAATGTAGAGGAACTGCAGAACAGTTATATTGCCATCATAGAATCTGAAGATTTCCAGCAGGAATACCAGGACCTCTTGAAAAATTATGTAGGACGTGCCACACCGCTGTATTTTGCTAAAAACTTAAGTAAAAAATACAATACTCAGATCTACCTGAAACGGGAAGATCTGAATCACACCGGAGCACACAAGATCAATAATGCACTTGGACAGGTTTTGTTGGCCAAAAGACTCGGCAAAAAAAGGATTATCGCAGAAACAGGAGCCGGACAGCACGGTGTGGCGACTGCGACCGCCTGCGCCCTGCTCGGACTGGAGTGCATCGTGTATATGGGAGAAGTGGATATCAAACGGCAGGCACCCAATGTAGCCCGGATGAATATGCTGGGTGCGAAGGTAGTGCCATCCACATCAGGTTCCAAAACCCTGAAAGATGCGGTAAACGAGGCACTGCGCGACTGGATCAGTAATCCTGTGACGACCCATTACGTCATCGGAAGCGTCGTTGGTCCCCATCCGTTCCCTGACCTTGTGGCAAGGTTCCAGAGTATTATCTCTCAGGAAATCCGGGAACAACTGTACGAGCAGACCGGAAACCGAAATCCTGACTATGTCATAGCCTGTGTAGGCGGCGGAAGCAATGCTGCGGGTACTTTTTACCATTTTGTGGAGGAAGAGAATGTTAAACTGATTGCCGCAGAAGCGGGTGGCTTAGGCATAGATTCAGGAAAAACAGCAGCAACGACTTTTTTAGGGACACTGGGCGTCCTGCATGGAAGCAAAAGCCTGGTCATGCAAACAGCGGACGGACAGGTGATTGAGCCGCATTCAATTTCTGCGGGGCTGGATTACCCGGGTATTGGACCTTTTCATGCGCACCTTTTCAACGAAAAACGGGCTGAATTTTTCAGCATTACGGATGAAGAGGCATTACAGTCTGCCTTTGCACTGACCCGCTCCGAAGGCATTATTCCGGCGCTGGAAAGTGCCCACGCTCTGGCAGTTCTGGACCAGAAAACGTTCAAACCTGATGAGGTGATCGTCATTTGCTTAAGCGGCCGCGGAGATAAGGATATGGAAACCTATTTAAAGAAAATCCAGGATATGGATCAGGAACTTTCTGGTCAACTCTAACCAATCTTAGCTTTTTATTCAAATGAAAAAACTTAATATATACTTTACGGCCGGTATTCCTGAAGCCGAAGACACAGCAGATATCATGAAGCTGATCCAGGATTCCGGAGCAGAAATGATGGAAATCGGCATGCCGTATTCTGATCCTGTAGCGGACGGACCGGTAATCCAGCAGGCCCATGAACGGGCCCTTCATAACGGCATGACGCTTGAGAAACTTTTTTCCCAATTGAAATCCGTTAAAGACGACATCACGATTCCGGTTATCCTGATGGGGTATATCAATCCGGTACTGAGTTTCGGATTTGAAAGGTTTTGTGCGGCCTGTGCGGAAAGCGGAGTTTCCGGACTCATCATTCCGGACCTGCCACCCGTTGAGTTTGAAAAGAATTATGGACCGGTGATCAGGAAATACGGCCTTAATTTCACATTTCTGGTAACTCCTGAAACGTCTTCGGAAAGAATCCTGTATCTGGATTCCCTGAGTTCAGGTTTTTTATATGCCGTAAGTTCTTCCTCTACAACCGGCAGCCAGAAAGCAGCCGTCAACAACGAAGATTATCTTTCCAAACTGGCCTCATTACCACTTACCAATCCTTTAATGATCGGCTTTGGCATCCAGTCCAGGCAGGATTTTGAAAGGGTGACCAAATATGCGGACGGCGGAATCATAGGGACTGCTTTCGTTAATATTCTGCTTCATGAAACCGAATGGAAGGAAAAAGCGACCCGCTTTATCCGCTCTGTTAAAGCTTAAAAAATCACTATCTTTGTACTTCAATAACTGGATATGAATACACATCAGAACAAAGCAGTGGTGTTTGAGGACTTAGGCATTAAAGACTATCAGTCTGCTTGGGATTATCAGGAGCAACTGATGAAAGGGATCATTGATACCAAGATCAGGAACCGGGACCTGCCTCCTGAGCAGCACCATACAACGTCCAATTATCTGCTTTTTGTAGAGCATCCGCATGTATACACACTGGGTAAAAGCGGTCATGAAGAAAATATGCTGGCCGGAATGGAGCAGCTTAAAGAAATAGAAGCCACTTTTGTAAAGACCAACCGTGGCGGGGACATTACCTATCACGGCTACGGGCAGCTGGTAGGATATCCGATTTTAGACCTTGAAAATTTCTTTACGGACATTCACCTGTATATGAGGAACCTTGAAGAAGTTATTATAAGGACTATTGCTGAATTCGGTCTGAAAGGGGAACGTTCAAAAGGGGAAACCGGCGTATGGCTGGATGTGGGAAAACCTTATGCGAGGAAAATCTGTGCCATGGGTGTTAAAGCATCCCGTTGGGTAACCCTGCACGGTTTTGCGCTCAACGTCAATACAGACATGCGGTATTTTGAATATATTATCCCATGCGGCATTAAAGACAAGCAGGTTACCTCTCTGAAAAGAGAGCTGGAAAGGGATCTGACTCCTGAAGAAATTGAAAAAGTAAAATCTGCGGTCAGAAAACATTTTACCGAAGTTTTTGAAGCAGAGCTTGTCAATGTATAATAAACTGACAAATATTGCAGCAGGCACCACGTGCGCAATAATAATATATAAAACCCATCGTGCATCAGATGGGTTTTAATTTTTAATGACCAACCACGGAAATCCCCGCGTCTACCCGGAGTTCCGCACCATGGATATAGGATGCATCACAGGAGGCCAGAAATAGTACAGCCCGGGCAATTTCAGCCGGATCTCCCTGCCGTTTAAATGGAATCGCAGGAATGATTTGCTGGATAGCTTCATCAATCTGCTCAGGGTTAAGACCGGTATTATTAAAAATATTCGTCTTGATATGTCCCGGACTTATGCCATTTACGCGGATTCCTCTGGCAGTAAGTTCCGTCGCAAAGCTTTTTATGAATGATTGTACGGCTGATTTCGCTGCTGAATAAACTGAGAAATTGGGCATTGACATTTCGGTGGCAATTGAAGTATTAAAGATAACCGAACTTCCCTCTTTCATGAGCGGCAGCATCTGCTGTACCGTAAAAAACGAACCTTTTACAAGCGTGTTGAACAGCTCATCAAAAAAGGTATCATTCACAGCCTCAATAGGGGCAAATTTTCCGTAGCCGGCATTCGCGAAGACAAGGTCTATGCTGTCTGTGTAATTTTTTACCTCCCGTTGCAAATTCATGACGTCTTTTAAATTGCCCGCATCACAGATCATTCCGAAAGCTCTGTTACCCAAATTTTTCATTGCTTCACTGACTGTTTTTTCACTTCTTCCTGTAATGACCACGCTTCCGCCTTCGCTGATGAACTGTTCTGCCGTAGCAAAGCCCATTCCGCTGGTTCCGCCAGTGATCAGGGCAAATTTGTTTTTAAATCTCTGCATTGTTTTTAATTTAAATGATGATGCAAAGATTATTATTTTAAGGCCTTGTAAAAATCCGGAACTTGCTGAATTCAGGATATGAATGATGCCGCTGGTATCGCATGGTGAAAAGTATGGATCAATAAAAACGTCTCAACATTACTGTGAGACGTTTTTATTAGTTTAAGTGTATTCCGAAGAACCATGTCCAGGCAATTAAGATAATCTGCATCGGAAGTCTTTCCTTATAGAGATAGTTCATGCCCGGGCCGGTATAATCTGCTTTGAACAGGTTAATCCTTTTCCTGGATGAATTGATATTGGCAACAAAAACCAGC
The DNA here is from genome assembly GCF_030818575.1 of Chryseobacterium camelliae. Taxonomy (NCBI): domain Bacteria; kingdom Pseudomonadati; phylum Bacteroidota; class Flavobacteriia; order Flavobacteriales; family Weeksellaceae; genus Chryseobacterium; species Chryseobacterium camelliae. The sequence continues at coordinate 798,098 of NZ_JAUTAL010000001.1, read as the reverse complement.
ATAAAAAAGATGATCAGCAAAACGGCAGTCAGTTCCCGTAAAGAGGGAATCAAAAGTCCTATGCCGGCGGCTATTTCAATAAAGCCGGTAGCATACACCCAGAATATTTTAGCAGGAATGAAATCAGGAATCATCATGGCCATCCCTTTCTGATATCTGAAATGAGCTATTCCGGTAAAAAAAAGGAATATGGCCATCCCGAAGTTTCCTGAAAACAGAATATTCCATTCTCCCTGAAACACCCTGGTTCCAACAAGTGCAAGTAGGAAACTCCCGAACATGATCACCAGTAATTTCATAGCCGCAATATTGTAATATAATTTATCATCTAAACCTGTTCTGCCAATTGTTTTACGGTTTGAAGGCCTTTTGTAAAGCCTGCATCCATCGCTTCCCGTCTCTGTTTCTCTGCCTGAACTTCTATATAAAGTTTGGTTTTTCCGCCAAACTCAGTAAGAAAATACCTTTCGAAAGAGCCGCTCCATTCTTTTACTTCTTTGCTCTGCGTATCTTCTACTCCGTCTTTTAATACGCCCAAATGTTTAAAAACTACGTAATGAGGCTGTTGCAGGCTCCCTATCGTAGAAACCAATCCGTTTCCTTCCGCATTCAGGAAATACGTTTTTCCTCCGATCTGCCAGTCAGATTTAACTTTAGATCCAGGGTTAAAGTACTGAGTCCATTTACCATACGTTTCATCACCCCAAAGCACATTCCAAACTTTCTGCAGCGAAGACTCAATCATAATCATGTAAGATAGTGTTTCCATAATTGTTATAGTGTAAAATCACAAATTTGTGAGTACAAAAAAAAGATTTTTTTTTTGATTTTTAAATATGTTAATAAGGCTTTAACATAATATTTTAATTTAACCTCCTACAAAATCTCCGCCATTAATGTGGATAATATCGCCGGTGATATAACTTGAGTCTTCAGAAGCCAGGAAAACGAATGCAGGAGCCACTTCAGAGGGTTGTCCTGCCCTCTTCAGCGGAGTGTCTTTTCCAAAATCGGAAACATCGTCAAAAGTTTCTTTTACCAGTGGGGTCCATATAGGTCCCGGTGCAATTCCATTAACCAGAATCTTCTTTTCGGCAAGATTGGTGGCCATGGAACGTATGAAGGTAGCAATAGCCCCTTTTGTGGAAGAATAATCGATGAGGTGGTCACTGCCGCGATAGGCCGTTACGGATGTAGTACAGATGATCCTGCTGCCTTGCTGCATGAGCGAAAGGCAATCCCGGGTAAAGGAGATCATGGAAATGATATTGGTATTGAAGGTTTTCAGGATCTGCTCGTCGCTGATATTTTCTATTTCATTTTTGGGAGACTGTATTGCGGCATTATTCACGAGGATATCAATCTTCCCCCAATCCTGGGCAATCTGATCTATGATCTGCTTCCTGAATGCTTTATCGGAAATATCGCCTTTCAGCAACAGGCATTGCCGGCCTTCTTCTTCAACAAGTTTTTTGGTTTCTTCAGCATCGTCATCACTTTCTTTATATATGATGGAAACATCTGCCCCTTCCCTGGCAAAGTGAACAGCCACTGCCTGGCCGATTCCGCTGTCACCTCCGGATATCAGAGCTTTCCGTCCCAGAAGCTTTTCACTGCCTTTGTAACCTTCCCGGATAATCTCGGGATACAGGCCTTCCTGGGGCACCTCTGATTTGGATTGTGATTGGTTGTGTGTTTTCATATTAATTTAGATTTCATAATAACACATCAAACAACACGCCGAAACACACTTATGAATAATAAGCTTTTTCCAAATCCTCTATAATAATTTTCTGCATCTGAAACATTGCCTGAACGACTTTATGAGCCTTTGCAGGATCCTGATCATTCATCAGCTCGATCAGCCTTTTGGGAACGATCTGCCAGCTGAGCCCATAACGGTCCTTCAGCCATCCGCACATGCTTTCCCTGCCGCCACCTGCAACCAGTGCATTCCAGTAATGGTCGGTTTGGCTCTGATCATCGGTCATTACCACAATTGATATGGCTTCGTTGAAATCAAACTGGTGATCATATGAGTTTTCCGTGCATAGAAAGCTGTACCCATTAATGATAAAATGCCCCTGGCTGATATGTCCTGCCGGTTCAGCATTATTATTTTCACCTGAATCACCATATCTCTGTATTTTTTTAATTTCCGAATCAGGAAAAATCTGTGTATACAATTCCATAGCTTGCTGTGCTTTACCATTGTTCTGATGGATGAACATTAAAGCAGGCATAATCTTCTGTTCAGGTATTTTTTCATCCAGCGTCAGTTGCCAGCTTACCCCGTACTGGTCTTCCACCCAGCCAAACTTCCTGCTCCACGGATAGGAATCCAGAGGCATCATCACTTTTCCTTTTTCACTGAGCCGTTGCCAATATCCGAGGATTTCTTCTTCAGTTTGGCAAAATACCGTAAAAGATACGGAAGGATTCTTGGTGAATTGCGGACCGGCATTCAGCAGCATGAATTTCTGTCCGAAAAGTTCGATGTTCAATACTACAGGAGTATCTGCCGTAAGCTTTCCGCCGAAAACCTCACAGTAAAACCGCGCCGATGCTACAGCATCCTGATCATACCACAGGCACGGAAAAATATTGTTGTTCATAATCTCTGATATTAAATAACGTTTGATTTGCCTTTTCTTTCTGTAAGTTCCGTCATAATTTTAATCTTACTTCCCGGATTGTTCCGGAAATCCGCCTGATGATCCTTCATATACTTCTTCAGCCTCTGCATGGAATATTTTCCGAAACCCTGCATTTGCAGGATTTCCGCTTCAGAATATCCGCACAGCTTTTCCAGTGAATCGATTTTCTCTCTTTCCAGCGCTCTTCTGGCTGTTACAGGCAGGATATCCTTTAAAAAGTCACTTTCCGGATGGTAAGGAACAACATTTTTAAGGCATTTGGCCATAAGCACTAAATTGATCATACCCGGAAGAGTTATGCATTTTCCTCCACATACTTATGGAAGTTATTCATAATGGCATACCATCCGTCCCGCTGCATCTGTATGGGATTTTGATTTTCAGGCTCGAAAGTCTGGATAAGCTTTGTGGTATGGGCATCGATCTGCTCGAAAAGAACTTTCACTTTTCGGCCGTCATCCAGATGGTATTTTATCCTGTGTTCAGGAACAATTTCATCGTATGTTCCCTGAAAGTCAAATCCGAAGCTGCCGTTTTTTGCTTCCATGCGGTACCTGAAAGTTCCGCCTTCCTTCAGGTTGTTTTCCGCTTCCGGACAATGCCAGGTTTCATCCGCAAAATTCCAGCGGATAATATGTTCCGGACTGTTAAAATACTGCCAGACTTTCTCTGCAGAAGCAAGAATAGTAATTTCAAGGGTGATAGATTCCATAATATCGATTTAAGAAATGGTGTAAAAAAGGTACCCACAACATGGATACCACTTAACTGATTTAAAGGTAAGACTATTTTGGATAGGATTCATTATAATTGATCATCCAATATATTCCGTAACGGTCCTGGAAGCTTCCGAAATAGTCTCCCCAGCACTGGTCTTCAATAGGCATCTCAATGGTTCCTCCCTCTGAAAGAGCATGGAAGATCCGGTCTGCTTCGTCCCTTGAATCGGGAAAAACAGATACATAATTGCTGTTTCCGATATTCAGCTTCTGTCCGAAACCCGGAACAATATCAGATGCCATGAGGAGATCATCTCCTATCGGAAGTGCAATGTGCATAACGCGGTTTTTCTCTTCTTCAGAAAGGCTTTCCGTTCCGGGGGCATTTCCCATTTTGTAAATTTCTCCCAGGAATTCCCCTCCGAAGACGGATTTGTAAAAATGAAAAGCTTCTTCTGCTTTTCCGTCAAAATTTAGGTACGGATTAAGTTTAGGCATAGGTTTGAAGTTATGAGTTATGAGTTTGCAGGCTTGTCTAATGATGATTGATTATTCCGGGAGCTTTGGAGAATCAACATAGATGATGTTCCAGCCATAGCCATTGATATCCCAGAAAGAGTTCTGGTACATCCCGTTGTAATCCTGAGGCTCTTCATGTTGGGAAGATCCATTTTTTACCGCGGTAGCTACCATCCGGTCCACCTCCTCACGGCTGTTCAGGCCTAAAGCAAGAAGCACCTGTATTGTCCCGGCTTCCGGAACAGGCTTTTCCGAAAAAGTGCGGAAATAGTCTTCCTGAAGAAACATAACCGATATCTGCCCCTGTTTCATCACAATACATACACCCTTTTCATTTGACATCTGTTCGTCGGCGGTAAAACCCAGCTTTGTCCAGAATTCCTTTGTTTCCTGAACGTTTTTCACAGCAAGGTTAATATAAATCTGATTGATTTCCATGTAGTTATTTTTAGTTAGACCTTTAAACCAAAATTAACGGCTTGGCAGGACAATTAGCTTGCCATAAGGCAAGAATTACCATTAAGTTCAAGTTTTTTATCCGTTGTGTGTGTATGCAGGAACCTTTTTTGACAAAATAACTATGGTCTGCTCCCAGGCAGAATAGGATTATGACATCAGGACTGGATTTTACCAGGATGTGAAACCAGTTCCTTCCGTATACGGCTCAAAGAGGTGTCCGTAACGCCCAGATAGGAAGCAATCTGTTTTAACGGCGCGTACCGGATGACTTCCGGTTTCTGCTCCAGGAGGTTCAGATAGCGCTTCGTAGCGGAGAGCGTAAACATTTCCACAGAACGCTGCTTGTACAGGAAAAGCTGCTGTGACATCCAGGCCCTTCCCCATTCCCTGAGGTTGGGAATCCTGTGGAATAAATCCTGAAAAGCTTCAAAACTCAGCTTCCAGCATTCACAATCCGTAATGCAGACCATATTTTCCTGTGCCGGTATCCGTTGAAACAGGGAAGAGACTTCAATGATAATTTCATTTTCGGTAAAAAAATTGGTGGTGACTTCATTTCCGTTGAAATCATTGACAAAAGAACGGGCAAGCCCCTTTTCAAGAATGAAATATTCATTGGCCGTTTTACTTTCCCTGAGGATATATTCTCCTTTATGAAAGGTAACCCGTTCGTGCGCCTGGAAAATTTCGGCAAGCTCTTCATCAAGGAAGAACGGAAATTCATACGAAATCTGTAACGCTTTGCTGGTCATTGCTTTTAAATTTAAACTTCTTAAAAGTAACTTTTTTACCGGATATGATCAAAAAAGATTCAGGGTTAACAATTCCCTGCCTTTATTAGAATATTTCAAACAAAAAATATTTGTAATTATGAATACTGTAAACCTGCTGAAATTTCAGGTCAGATTCCGGACAATGAAAAATTAGAAAAGGGAAAGCTGGATCGGTTTGGGAGGTGAAGGTTTCTGTGCATCTCCAAAGACAGTTTTTCCGCCAAAGCGCCAGGAATTCTGCCTTTCTTCTTCAATTACTTCCCGGATATCAAAATCCGGTGTGAAGCCTTTTTCGGTTTCAGCAATAATCTGATGAAGCTTGTTCAGGGTCTTGAGCTTATCTGAATTCCCAAGTTTAGATTTTTCAATTCCTTTCTTAATGATGCTGAGGCTTTCATCGTATACGAGTGTCGGAACCGGAAAAGGATGGCCGTCTTTACCTCCGTGGGCAAATGAAAACCGCGCAGGATCGGTAAACCGTGACGGTGCACCGTGGATCACTTCACTTACGAGTGCTAAAGACTGCATGGTTCGCGGTCCTACTCCCTCCAGCAGCAGGAGCTCCTCAAAATTTTGCGGCTGCTGCTCCCGGGTAACATATAAAAGCGCACCCAACCGTTTTAGGTCGACATCTGAAGCCTGCACATCATGGTGAGCAGGAAGAATCAGCCTCGAAAAATCATTCATAACCTCTGCGGAATCAGTATGGGATATTTCCAGGATGCCTTTCCTGTTGCCCGAAGCTTCTGCATCGGTGAGGTTCAGGATCATTCCTCTTGAAATGCCATCGATTCCTGTATGCGGTTCTTCCACAAAAGAGGTTATATTTTCAGAGTGCCAGTGGTAGCGTCTTGCCGTACTGTCAGATTCATGCATTCCCTGCTGCACAACGCTCCAGTTACCATTGTCGGCAAGGATGAAATTATGCAGGTAGAGCTGATAACCATCCTGAATAGCGGTATTATCCACTTTGGCAGAAAGCTTACTGGCTCTTACCAGTGCATTCCCGTCCAGGCCTGTTTTGTCTGCAATCTGAAGCAGTTCGGAAGGTGTTTCCCTTGAAAACTTGCCTTTTCCCCCGCAGATGTAAAGGCCCAGGGATCGGGAATTGGGATTAACAGAGCGTTTTAAAGCACCCATCACGGATGTGGTAATTCCTGAAGAATGCCAGTCCATTCCCATCACTGCTCCAAAACTCTGAAACCAGAACGGGTCCGCCAGTCTCCGCAATACCTCATCTTTACCGTAATCCATCAGGATGACTTCAATAACAGACAGTCCTAAAGCAGACATACGTTCATACAGCCATGGCGGAACTTTGCCATAGTGAAGCGGTAAATCTGCAGTGCCTGAACGTTTCATTATTATTTTAAAGCATAAAGATAGCTTTATTTATTTGAAAAATTAATGATCTGCATCATCTGATTGCGTTCAGGTCCAGTGAATGAAACTGGTAAACGAAAAATCAGGATCATGCATCTGCTTCTCGTTCTCTTCCGATTCTTTCTGTGCTTCTCCCGCATACACGAGCATCCTCTGTTCATAATCCTGGATAGCCGCCTCAATACTTTCAAAATTCCCGCCGGTTAGATTCTCTGATAAATGAACAGCATCCATCAATCCTGTATTCACGCCCTGCCCTGCAAAAGGCGGCATCAGGTGCGCAGCATCCCCGATCAGCGTAACAGGCAGAGGCCGGGCAATTTTCCACGGTTGATCTAAAGGCAGTTTCTTTGTCGGAAGGCCGACAAAAAAAGTAGTGGCCCTGAACAGCTCTTTGTAAACGTCCCCCCATCCTGAAAATCGCTGTAAAAGATATCTGACCACAGCATCCTGATCACTGAAATCCAGGGCATCCATATCCGGACCCTTCGGGGTTTTAAAAATAACACCGTAGCTCAGGGAGCCGCTATTATAAGGATTGGCAACCAGCAGATTTCCGTTTTTCGCCGTCATCAGCCTTTTGCCGTCACATAGGCGATAAAAATCCGGACAGTTGATTTCGGGTTTGGGAACATCTCCCTGTATGATAAGGGTTCCCGTTTCTTCAACTTTAGCATCCGTAATATAGCTGCGGACTTTAGACATTCCGCCATTCGCCACAATCACGACATCCGCCATTGCAGCAGCCTGCTGTTCAAATTGAAGTAACCATTGACCATTATGTTCTTTAAGTCCGGTCACTTTTCTGTCCCAAACTACCGTATCCGGCTTTAAACTATTGAATAGTAGAGTCCTCAGGCTGTTCCTGTTGATTTCGGGATTATTGAACTGTTCTTCCGGTTTTATTTCTTTAGAGAATACAATATGTCCGAGCTTATCTGCCACATTCACACCCATCGGGATAGCAGCCTGGTAATAATTTTCGAGCAGGCCGGCTTTTTCCATGGCCAGCTGCCCGGAGGTTTTATGCAGGTCCAGGGTTCCGCCCCAAATCCTTATTTCTGCATTTTGATCCCGCTCGTATACGGTTACATCAACATTTTTCAGCTGTAACAGCCGTGCCATGGTAAGACCAACAGGCCCGGCACCTAAGATCGCCACATGTTTGTTTTGCAATAGCATATTCTGTATAATTGAATGATTACAAAATTCAGCAATGCGGATAAGCGGTGATTGTATAAATGCGACAAATAAAGACGCGCTATTTATCTTTTTTAGATTTCCTGGCGAAGGCAGCAGGCGTCATATGGGCATAGCGCTTAAATTCCCTGGTGAGGTGGGATTGGTCGGTATAGCCCAGTTCATAAGCAAGACCTGCAAGATTAGAATCAGGATTGAGCATCAATTCATTTCTCACCTGTTCAAAACGGATGAGGGCACACATATCTTTTACGGTATGCCCGGAAGACTTTTTAAATTTCCGTTCGAGGGTACGAATCGTTGAATGAGAAGAATCTGCAACCTGATGTACGGGAATACTTCCTTTAGCCGTCCTAATGACGGCTCCTGCTTTGCTTAAAGTATTGTCAAAAGACATCTTTGAAAACAGTTCAAGGAAATATTGCTGTACTTTGGCAACAGCGGTTTCTATTTCTTCGGAAAGCATTAAAGCAGCCAGATCCGGATCCAACTCCTTAACAGGATGATCCAAAATATGGATCCCTTTACCCGGGGGAATATTCAACAAGTCAAATACCACCCATGGATAGCATCTGACGCCAATAATTTCGAGCGTATTGCCTATATAAAATAAAACAGGCCCATCCTGTAGTCCCATAATGAAAGGCGAAGGTAACGGATTCAGCATTTCATTGCAGTAAATCTTCAGCCCGTCTCCGAAATGAAAAATAATTTCGGCGTGTCCGTCCGGGATCACCTCAAAACAGGATTGCTCCTCACCAACAGCTCTCTTATGATACCAGAAACACTGGATGATGTGCTTTAAATTTTCTGCAGGCTCAAATTCCTGATAATAGGTCTGAAGCGACATGGCTTAAAAGGTAAGTTGTTGCATTGAATGAATCAATGAATGGAATTAAAATTTAAATCTTTATGCTTTTCCTCATCAAATTTCTCGTTAAAAATAATCCTGTTTCCAAAAGGATCAACCACCGTAAAAGCAACGGCTGCATAAAAGGTTTTCTCAAGCCCGGGGCGGTTGTATGGGTAGTTTTTATCGATCAGTTCTCTATGATATTCCGCAATCCCCTGTCCCCAGATAAATGTGCTGCTGCCTGGAGTTGCATCATCATGATGTTCGCTGAGGTGAAATACCATACCGTCTTTTATTATTTCCATATAGGCTGGCGAATGGTTTTCAAAACGATGTTCCCACACCATTTCAAAACCCAGCCAGTTCATATAAAACTCAACGGCTTTCTGATAATCAAATATTCTTATAACGGGTATAATTTGCTCTGCTTTCACATGAATGCTTTTACATTATTGCTTGTTCTGAATAATAAACAATCATAAAAAGCCTTGCGACGAAATCAATCTGCAAGGCTTATTAATTTTTCCAGTTATTTCAATGCTTTTAAAGCCGCATTATAATCCGGTTCCTGGGCAATTTCGGGAACCTGTTCGGTATAGACTACCTTATTGTCGGCATCCGTTACGATCACCGCACGGCTCAATAGCCCCTGCATAGGAGAATCCGTCATGGTAACTTCATAATCATCTCCGAAATTTCCCCTGAAATCCGAAAGCGTTTCCACATTGTTCAATCCTTCTGCTGCACAAAATCTTCCCAATGCAAACGGCAGGTCTTTAGACACATTGATGACTACAGTATTATCAAGGCCGGAAGCCGCTTCGTTGAATTTTCTTGCTGATTCGGCGCAGATGCCTGTATCGATGCTCGGGAAAATATTGAATACTTTTTTCTTACCTTCAAAGTCCTTAAGGGTTTTCACATTCAGACCGGAATCTACCAGAGCAAAGTCTTTTACTGTAGTCCCTACAGCAGGAAGCTTACCTATGGTATGCACTTCGTTGCCTTTCAAAGTAATGGTTGTTGACATAATGTATTTTTTTAGTTCCTTACAAATTTAACCAAAACAAGGACTTGTATGTTCAATGGGTGGTTAAATAAATCTTAAAGTGTACATAATGGATGTTTTAATATGGAATCATGTCTCATACCATAAGTCAAATATAATCTAAAGAGGCAGCAGCCTCTTTTTTTACGCAAAATAACTCAATACACAATCATATTTACTAAATTTGTGAGTCTTAAAAAAATCAAATAATAAATAACAGTATAATGTCAGACAAATCAAAAATCTATTACACCCTTACGGATGAAGCTCCCATGTTGGCAACACACTCATTTTTGCCGATTGTAAAAGCATTTACAAAATCAGCAGACATTGAAATTGCTGTTCCGGATATTTCCTTGGCAGGAAGGATTTTAGCCAACTTCCCGGAGTTCCTGAAAGAGGATCAGAAAATCGGGGATGCACTGGCGGAATTAGGTCAGCTGGCTACACAGCCGGATGCCAATATCATTAAGTTGCCGAATATTTCTGCTTCTGTGCCTCAGCTGGATGCAGCGATCGCAGAATTGCAGGCTAAAGGTTTCGCAGTTCCTGATTATCCGGCAGAACCTAAAAATGATGATGAGAAAGCGATTAAAGCTAAATATGCCAAAGTATTGGGAAGCGCCGTAAACCCTGTATTAAGAGAAGGAAATTCTGACAGACGTGCTCCGAAGGCCGTTAAAAATTATGCTAAAGCCAACCCGCACAGAATGGGCGACTGGGCTTCTGACAGCAAAACGGATGTAGCCCACATGGAAAGCGGTGATTTCTACGGGACGGAAACCTCCACAACCCTGGAACACGCAACACAATATAAAATTGTTTTCAAAGGAAATGACGGTACTGAAAACACATTAAAGGATTTTGCTAAACTTCAGGCGGGAGAAGTAATCGATTCTTCCGTGATGAACTTAAATGCTTTGAAAGCTTTCGTTCAGCAGGCGATCGACGAGGCAAAGAACAGGAATGTCTTGCTTTCTGCCCACCTGAAAGCCACGATGATGAAAATCTCTGACCCGATTATCTTCGGAGCTGTAGTGGAGACCTATTTCAAAGACGTATTCACGAAATATGCTGATACATTCAAGTCTTTGGATATCAACCCTAATAACGGCCTTGCCGATCTTTTTGAAAAAATCAAAGGTAATGCCCAGGAAGCTGACATCAGAGCTGACATCGAAGCTGCACTGGCCAAAGGACCTAGAGTGGCTATGGTAAATTCTGACAAAGGAATTACCAACTTCCACGTTCCTTCTGATATTATTGTGGATGCTTCTATGGCTGCCCTGGTAAGAGGCGGAGGTAAAATGTGGAATAAAGACGGAAAAGAAGAAGATACAGTATGCATCATCCCGGATCGTTCTTACGCAGGATTTTATCAGGCGGTGATCGATGATATGAAAGCACACGGTAAACTGGATCCTACTACCATGGGTTCTGTTCCGAATGTTGGTTTGATGGCGCAAAAAGCCGAAGAATACGGTTCCCACGATAAAACGTTCCAGGCATCTGCTGAAGGGACTATCGAGGTTCAGGATGAGAATGGAGCAGTTCTTCTTTCCCAGAAAGTGGAAAAAGGTGATATTTTCAGAATGTGCCAGACTAAGGATGCACCGATCCAGGATTGGGTAAAACTGGCTGTGAACAGATCAAGACTTTCTGATACGCCTGCCATTTTCTGGCTGGACAAAGGAAGAGCCCATGACAGGGAGATCATCAAAAAAGTAGAACAATATCTTAAAGATTACGATACAACCGGCCTAGACATCAGGATCATGGATGTGAAAGACGCCATGGCAGAAACCCTGAAAAGAGCCAGAGAAGGAAAAGATACCATCTCAGTTTCCGGGAATGTACTGAGGGATTACCTTACAGACCTTTTCCCGATCCTTGAGCTGGGAACCTCAGCAAAAATGCTTTCCATCGTTCCTTTGATGAACGGAGGAGGTTTATTTGAAACCGGTGCCGGAGGTTCTGCTCCTAAACATATTGAGCAGTTCCTTGAAGAAGGTTATCTTCGTTGGGATTCTCTGGGTGAATTCCTGGCGCTTCAGGCTTCTTTGGAGCATCTTGCACAGACCCAGGGCAATAAAAAATCTCAGGTTTTAGCCGACGCTCTTGATGAGGCTAATGCAAAATTCCTGGCTACGGACAAATCACCGGCAAGGAAAGTAGGACAGATTGACAACCGCGGATCTCACTTCTACCTGGCCATGTATTGGGCTGAAGCATTGGCAGCTCAGACTGCTGATGCAGAGCTTGCCGCTCAGTTTGCTCCTATTGCACAAGCCATGAAGGAAAACGAAGAGGTAATCAATACCGAATTAATCGGGGCTCAGGGTAAACCTCAAGACATCGGAGGCTACTACAAAGCGGACACTTACAAAACGTATTCTGCTATGAGACCGAGCACGGTTCTTAATGAAATCATTGACGGAATTTAATATCCGGATACGCTATAAATGAAAGCTCCTTTTTTAAAGGGGCTTTTTTGTTAGGAATACTTTGTGAAGCTGTATTCTTATATCAAAATGCATTTTTAGACCGTAAAAATCCCCTCAGCAATGAGGGGATTCATGAAGAAAATTATAAAATAGAAAATATAAGTGTCTTTATTAAGGCGTCATAAAGCTTTCCGGAAGCCATTCAAAACCCTGTGGCGCTATCTTTCTGGTGAAGCCTAATCCAGGCCACGGCATATGATAACCAAATGCCCTTGCCTTGGTTTCAGATAACTGCTGAAGAAACCTGATCCTGGTCTCTATTGCAATATCCTGATCTGTATCTCCGAAATAGCCCCAATCGGGGTGCGGGAATAACACGATATCAGAATGGACAATATCAGCAATATGGATCAGCTTTTCTTTTCCGGAAAAAATCGTGATCACGGTCAAGCCAGGGGTATGTCCCGGAGCCGCCTGAAACCTGAAATGGTTATAAAGCTCGCTGTTGAGATCAAAAAATGTCAGTTTAGGCTGTATGGTTTTCAGAATACCCTGCAACGGAGGAATCATCTGGCTGATCAATTCCGGTTGGTCCTTTAAAGCACTGTTGCCGAAATCTTCAAGGGTTGCATTCATCCAAAAGTCGTATTCAGTCTCTGATATAAAATAACCGGCATTGGAAAATACAAGGCTGTTTTGTTGATCCACCAATCCTCCAATGTGGTCGGGATGTGCATGAGAAATGAAAACATCGGTGATGTCTTCCGGGGAAAAGCCTGCCTTATGAAGGCTTTTTAATAGGAACCCGGCCCTTTCATCGGCAAAAATACCCATGCCTGCATCCAATAAGATCAGCCTGTCCTTTGTTTTTACCAGAAGGATATTCAACGCCATATCAATATAATCTTCAGGCCGGAAATGCTCCTTAAGAATGTTTTTCAGTTCCGATACCTGACTTCTCGGAGCAAAGGAGTTTACATTCTCTTCGTGAAGGTATCCATCCGTAAGGATAAATAGTTCCAGCTCGCCAAGTATCATTTTCCTAAAACCTGAAAGGTCATTTTTTATTTGCTGAAAACAATCTTTTGAAACCTGACCCGCACCGGCAGATTCAGCTAATGCATCTTTTTCTGAAATTTCTTTTTTATCCATCATTTTAAATTTTATCTTAAATATGGGCCTTCCTGATTTTGATCATGCTGAGAATAAACAATCCCAGTATCCCCAGAACAAAGTATCCTTCCGCAACCTCCAGCTGAACCTGCGGCCTGATGACCGCAACGATACCATAGCTTACTGCGGAAGTGATGATATAAGCTACCCCACCGGTCAGCCCGCCCGCTACACCTGCGGATTCAGGGAACCTGCCAATACAGTAGGCAAAATAGTTATTGAATACAAATCCGGCCGTAATATGAATGCAGAACGCAAAAGCCACAAGGCTGTAAATATTGCTTAAAAAATAAGAGGCGATAAACATCAGGACTATAAAAGCCAACTGGATGAAATTGGCATACCTTATTTTCGGCAGGAAAGCCTTATTGATCAGTGCTTTTCCCAGGAAGCCCCCGGTCATCCAGGCGAATCCTAGGATCAGGGAAACATATCCGGCCACTACCTCTGAATAGCCCATTTTATGCTCGATGATGAAAGAGCCGCAAAGGCTGAAGAACATAATCATCGAATAGCTGAGCCCGCACATGATCATGCCGTAAAAGAAATCTTTTGTTTTAAACATAGAAACGTACTGCTCAATCAGGTATTCTACATGGAAAGGATTCCTCTTCTTCAGTGTTTCGCCTGAAAAAACAAACTCCAGAACGAAAAGCAGCAGGCTGTACCCCGCCAGTACATAGAAATTGGACTGCCAGCCAAAATTTTTCTGAAGGTATCCCCCAATAAAGGGTGCAATAATAGGGCCCACCGACCATACAATGGTCATGATGCTGAGATAATGCTTCCGTTTGTCGCCATCATAGACATCCACAAAAAATGCCCGCTTCGATACCACTGCAAAGCCTGACAGTATCCCCTGCAGTACCCGCATGGCATAAATGATAAAAATATTCTGGGTAGTCGCTGTAATGATAAAAGAAACCACAAATAAAGCCAGCGAAATCATCGAAACCTTATATCGGCCAAATGAATCCACAATACTCCCGGCAAAAAACTGGGTTAACCCGTAACTGATCAGGAATATTGAAAGGGTAAGCTGGATACGACTTTCCGGCTGGTTCAGTTCCACGGCCATACTGGGCATGGATGGAAGGTAAATATCGGTTGACAGCCCGGACATCGGGATTACGGCAAAAGCCAGAAGTGTAGCAATAAATTTATTTTTCTCTTTAAGTGTAACCATTATCGTCTCTATATTGATAAAAAACTCAGATTCCGGATGATTCCGGAACCTGAAGATTATGGATTGTTGTCGTTAATTATTGACCAGTTCTTTCATAAGGCCTTCATTATACCTTTCTCCCACGTCAGGATATTTCTTTAAGATCGAATCAATGGTGATAAGGTCTTCCCCGGAAAGTTCAAGATTTGCAGCTTCAACATTTTCCTCCAGGTACTTAATCCTTTTCGTCCCTGGAATCGGGATGATATCGTTCCCCTGGTTCAGTACCCAGGCGAGAGCCAGCTGCGTTCCTTTTACTCCTTTCGAGGCTGCAAAATCATTGATCTCCTGAGCCAGTTTTCTGTTGTTCTCCAGGTGTTTTTCCTGGTAGCGGGGAAGGGATCTCCTGAAATCCTCCTTGTTGAGATTCTGTACTTCATTGATATTGGAAAACAACCCTCTTGCCAAAGGGGAAAACGGAACCAGGCTGATGCCGAGCTCCCTGACTACCGGCAGAATTTCTTTTTCAACATCCCTTGTCAGCAGCGAATACTCTGACTGTAAAGCGGCAATAGGATGAACCGCATGGGCTTTCCTGATGGAGGATGCGGAAGCTTCTGATAGACCCAGGTATTTTACTTTCCCGGCTTTTACCAGTTCCGCCATGGCGCCTACCGTTTCTTCAACCGGAATGTTCGGATCTACCCTATGTGCATAATATAGGTCTATTTCATCCACCTTAAGCCGCTGAAGACTTGCATCCACCGCCTTTCTGATCCATTCCGGAGAGCCATCGAAATATGTTCCCGTGGCAACACTGTGATTGGCCTCCCCTTCCCTGTACCTGAATCCGAATTTTGTAGCAATAAAAATTTTATCCCGGTTCGGAGCCAGCACCTTAGAGATCAGTTTTTCATTCTCACCATTGGCATAGATATCTGCGGTATCCCAGAAATTAACGCCAAGATCAAGAGCCCTATACAGCGTCCTGATATTATCCTGCTCATCAGCCGGGCCATAAGCAGCACTCATTCCCATACATCCCAGTCCAACGGCTGAAAGCTCTTTTCCTGTATTTCCTAATTTTCTGAATTGCATAATAATTTATGATTATATACGGCATTCTCCGAGTTACTACAATAACAAAGGATGCCGTCTTATTGATTACAATTTAATTATTGACCAGCTTCATGGATCCTTCACTGTACCTCTCTCCTACATGAGGGTATTTCTTTAAGATGGAATCAATGGTGATAAGGTCTTCTCCGGAAAGTTTCAGGTCTGTTGCCGCAATATTCTCTTCCAGGTATTTGATCCTTTTCGTGCCTGGAATCGGGATAATATCTTCTCCCTGATTCAATACCCAGGCAAGCGCAAGCTGTGTTCCTTTCACTCCCTTGGAAGCGGCGAAATCATTGATTTCCTGCGCCAGCTTCCTGTTGTTCTCCAGGTATTCATCCTGATATCTTGGAAGTGACTTTCTGAAATCTTCTGCTCCGAAGTTCTGAACATCATTGATGTTGGAGAATAATCCTCTTGCCAGCGGAGAATAAGGAACTAAAGTAATCCCAAGCTCCCTGATTACGGGTAAGATCTCATTTTCCACATCCCTGGTAAGCAGTGAGTATTCAGATTGTAAGGCAGTGATTGGATGAACAGCATTCGCCTTCCTGATAGAGGATGCAGAAGCTTCTGATAACCCGATATATTTTACCTTCCCGGCTTTTACCAGTTCTACCATGGCACCTACCGTTTCCTCGACTGGGATATTGGGATCTATGCGGTGGGCATAATACAAGTCGATTTCATCAACTTTTAGCCGCTGAAGACTTGCATCTACAGCCTGCCTTACCCATTCCGGGGAGCCGTCAAAATACGTTCCCGGCGCGCCGCTGTGGCTTGCCTTACCGTCTTTAAATCTAAATCCGAATTTAGTGGCAATGAAAATTTTATCCCGGTTCGGAACCAGCACTTTAGAGATTAGTTTTTCATTCTCCCCATTGGCATACATGTCTGCGGTATCCCAGAAGTTTACACCAAGATCAAGTGCTTTATGAAGTGTGTTGATGCTTTCCTGCTCATCCGCTGGGCCATAGGCAAAACTCATCCCCATGCACCCTAATCCAATAGCTGAAAGTTCTTTTCCTGTATTTCCTAATTTTCTGAATTGCATAACGGTTTGTATTTTATGATTAATAAGACAAAGTTAGAATGGAAATAGATCCTTTACCCTATAAAATTCAAACTAAGAATTATAAAAATCAAACCAGTGTATTTCTTACGGCATTAGGCGTTATCCCGGCCTGTTTTTTAAAATAGTTGGTAAAATAAGAAGGCTCTTCAAAACCCAGTGCATAAGCAATTTCCGAAATATTCCAGTCCGTATGCTTAAGCAGCGCGTGGGCTTCCTGGATTACCCTTGAGGCAATCTGCTGCCCTGTTGTCCTGCCTGTAATCTCTTTTACGGAACGGTTCAGCGAGTTGACATGAATGGAAAGGCTTGCCGCATAGTCATTGGGGGTTTTCAGCCTTAGATACCGTTCCGGACTGTCAATCGGGAACTGGCGCTCAAGGAGTTCCATAAACAGCGAAGCAATGCGCTGTGAAGAATTCTGGTAGGGCTGGAAGTTTTCCGTAGGATGCATTTTCATCGTTTCATGAATGAGAAGATGGAGGTAAGCCCTCAGCAAATCATATTTGTGTGGATAATCCGACTGTATTTCCGCCATCATCTTACCAAAGAGCTCTCCCACTTCCTGCTGCTGTTTTTCATCTACAAAAAATACCGGGGTGCCGCCTATTTTAAAGAGCCAGGAATCCGAAAGGCTGCCGAAACGACTGCCATTATGAAGGAAATGGTCTGTAAAAAGGCAGAAAAAACCCTTCTGATCTTCATTTTCAGCCTCCCATGAATACGGAATCATGGGATTTGAAAACAGGACTGCGGGCCGGTCTAAATAAATCCACTTATCTGCATAATGGATTGTTCCTTTCCCTATGATGAGTGAGATTTTATAATAATCCCTTCTGCTGTAAGGAGTGGCAGAGGAACAGTTATCCCGTGCAAATACATTGAAATGCCCGAGCCCGGGAGCCGTGCAGCCTTCCGGCAGCCTGTAAAAAGTGTTCCTTTCGTAAAAACCTTTTAATGTCTCAGTTGTTTCCATACCTCTAAATTATAAAATTCAAACAACATACAAACAACAAATATCATTTCGTTACAAGAAAAATACTGTTGGCAGCAGAGCATACAAATGGATCATCTTAAGCTCTTTAACACATTTTACTTTATAATATCCGTCAAACATGGCTGCTCAACCTTCGATCTGTAAAATTATGTCTATATTTAGAGAACACCATTTACAGATAATTCATTATGGAAATGATCATTATCATCCTGCTCATCCTTCTTAACGGCATTTTTTCAATGTCTGAAATGGCATTGGTATCAGCCAAAAATTTTAAACTCGAAAATGAAAAAAGATTGGGCAGCCGCCATGCACAAAGGGCTCTTCAGCTAACCGGAAATCCCGGCACTTTCCTTTCAACGGTACAAATCGGGATTACCCTGATCGGCATCCTTCTGGGAATTTATTCAGGCGACCGCCTTACTGCTGACCTTGCTGCACAGATTTCCGGCATTGGGCCGCTGAGTGCTTATTCCAGGCCGATTGCATCTGTCATCATCATTGGAATGGTTACATTTTTGTCCATTGTATTTGGGGAGCTGATTCCTAAAAGGCTGGGACTGAAATTTCCGGAAAAGATTTCCATGCTGATAGCCGGGCCTATGTACTGGCTGGTCTTGTTTACATCCCCGTTTGTCTGGCTTTTAACGGTTACCAATGAAGGAATCTTAAAACTCTTCGGGATCAGTCATGATGAAAAAGAAACCGTGACTGAGGAAGAAATAAAATCCATTATCCGGGAAGGAAGAGAAGGCGGAATTATTGAGAATAAGGAGCATGATGTCCTCGAAAATGCATTCGAACTGGTTAACAGAAAGGTCAGTTCATTGGCTACCCACCGGTCAAAGATCATTTCTGTGGATGCCGACGATGATTATCAAACGGTAAAACAGAAAATCAGAAACTGCTCGTTTTCCACCTATCCCGTCACGGATAATCATAATCCCGATCATATTATCGGGATCGTAAAACTCTGCGACCTTTTTGACCTGGAGACCAACAGCTTCAATGTAAGGTCACACCTGAGAAAAGCTTTATTCATCAGTGAAAACTCTTTTGTTTACCCGCTCATGGAAAGTTTCCAGAAAAACAGGGCTCACCTGGCCATCGTCATTGACGAATACGGCACAACAAAAGGGATTGTAACCCTCAATGATATCCTGGATGATCTGGTAGGCAATATTCCGTACGGTTTGGATGACGAGCCTGAGATTGCCGTAAGAGATGAGCATTCATGGCTGATAGACGGCAAATGTTCCATCTATGATTTCAGGAAATATTTTAACCTTACGCTTGATGAAGATATTGAAAAGAATTTCGTAAGCGTTTCAGGGCTGTTCATTCACGGCAAACATACAGTTCCCAGAACCGGTGACCGGATCGATATTGGCGATCTGATCCTTGAAATTGTAGATAAGGACGGCCATAAAATCGACAAAATCCTGGCCACAAGAAGAGACGAATCTACTATGGCAATTCATAATTCATAACTAATAAATTAATTCGTAACTTTAATCAAGAGAAAAGTTCTCTGTCCTTTCAACACAAATATCAAAAGTCATGGAAAATATAACATTTGAGGTAACTCCTTACCAGGATGAGCTGCAGCTGTTGATCGACGGCCGGAAAGCAGGTTATATGTCTATAAAGATAGACGGAAGACAACTGATTGTATATTACACCAAGCTTGATGAGGAATATGAAGGGCATGGCTATGCTAAAATGCTGCTGGACGAATTGGTGCGCTACGCCGAGGAAAATGACCTTTTGGTAGATCCGGAATGCGATTTCGTAAGGCAGCAGTTTGAAAACCATCCGGACCGTTACCGGGATATCTGGCATGCCTGATCAATCCTTCCACCAAGGATCGAAATGCTGTGGTGAGCCATTGAGATTAACAGGCTGACCGATCATCGGAGTCAGGATATTCAGGTGGTTTTCTTTGCCCAGAAGGGTTACTTTTTCAAGCGGTTCATTCCACGGATGGAGTGCAAGAGCAAACTTTGCGGAATGTACGGGAATGATATTTCTTGCTTTCACATCTATCCCCGCCTTAACAACATCTTCAGGTAAAGAATGGATGTATTTCCAGGCTTCGTTGTACTGGCCGTTTTCCATAATGGCATAATCGAAAGGGCCGTACTGTTCGCCAATGGCTTTAAAATGGGTGTCGTAGCCGCTGTCTCCGCCCAGAAATATTTTCTTGTCCGGGGTCTGCAATACGTAAGAAGTCCATAATGTTCCGTTTCTTCTGACTTTCCTCCCCGAAAAGTGCCTTGCCGGCGTAAAAGTGATGCTAATATTATTTTTCAGCTGTACGGTGGCGCCCCACTCCTCTTCAATAAGACTGCTTCCGGCATATCCCCATCGTTCCAGATGTGCACCGACACCCAATGGCAAAATAACCTGGTCCACCCTATCCCGCAGGGCTTTTACCGTAGGATAGTCCAGATGGTCATAATGGTCATGGGTAATGACCAAATAATCCAGGTGCGGGATATCATCAGGACGAAAAATATCTGATCCTGAAAATGCTTTATTGAAATATTTAAACGGTGAACCGTAAGAACTCAGGACCGGGTCAATCAGGAAAGAGACACCATTGGTGCGGATATAATAGGATGAATGGCCCAGCCATACCATTACATCCTGATCCGCAGGAATCGCTTTTAAATCGGTATGAACGGATGGGATTGCTTTAAGCGGTTTCAGCAGCGGGTCCTTTTTACCAAAGAAAAAATCAAACATCACGCGCGGCATGCTGTATCCCTCGGCAATGGACGGTGTATAGCTGAGGTTCTGAAACTGCCGGTTTTTATAATGCTGAGACAGCTTCATCCTTTCCAGCCTATTTCCGCTGGGTTCAGCCCCGAAAACTTCACGGGAAGTAATAAGATAATAAACTCCGATAACGATCAATGCAATAACAACGATGGAAAAAATCATAAATAGTGGCAGAAATTAAGGTTCAAATGTAATACTTTTCAGGTAACAGGCAAATCCGGTCCTGTATGATCTTCATCAACAGACGAAGCTAGCACCTTTTTACTTTAAAAATCGCGATCAGGACTATAGTTTCCACGTCTATTTACACACAGATGCGCAGATCACCCTGATATTCAATTAATCCGTACCAGGAAAAAATGCAGGAAATTTCCGGGAGCAGGAGACGAAAATAATATCGCAGATTCAATTTAAATTTTTAAATTCACTGCTTGAAAAATCATCAGATATTAATATTTATCATTGTATTTCTTACTTCATGCACATCGGTAAGCAAATACAATACTCAAAGAATGTCCTGCATCCCTCCTGAAAAGCTTAGGGAAGATGTGGACTATGCTTATAACAAGCTGAAAGAAATGCACCCTAACCTGTATTGGTACATTTCGGAACAGGATCTTAAATATAAATTTGACAGTCTTAAGAACACGCTTAACACTCCCCTGAGCCCGCTGCAGTTTTACTTCAGGCTGCAACCGCTCATCGCTTCGGTCCGTGAGGGGCACCTTTCCCTGAAGGTTCCTGCACGCAGGTTTACCAAGAAAGAAATCAAGGCATTGGAGCATACCAAAGGGCTTTTCAGCCGTTTCGGGTATTATGTGGAAGGTGACCGCCTGTTTATCGTCAGCAATGCAGATTCTATCCAAAATATACAGCCCGGTACCGAAATCCTTTCCATCAATCATGTTCCCGTTTCAGATTATATGAAAAAATACAGGAAGCTGATCAGCAGCGACGGATTCAACACAACTTTTTATCCTTATTACCTGAAGGATGTATTTTTCAATTTTTATACAGCAGAACACGGATTTGACAACCAGGCAGTACTGGAAACCGTTTATCAGGGACAACACAAGACCTACACCCTGAAAAGGGAATCCAAGTCTGAGTCTGAACTTGCCAGCGAAAAAAAGCAGGCCAAGCTTACCCCTGAAAAAAAAGTACATGATTACGATGCATTCACACAAAGCTATAACCGGAGCTTCAGTTTTCTGGATCAGGACAGCACGGTTGCCTATATCGGAGTAAAAAGTTTTTCAGAAAACCATTCCGAACAATTTTACAAAGATGCCTTTGCCCGGATCAAAGCAGCCGGTTCAACATACCTTATCTTAGACATCCGGAATAATTACGGCGGTTCACTGTATGAAATCAACCATCTGTATTCTTACCTGACGTCTAAACCTTATACCCTGATCCGGCCTTCCATGCTGGCTTCTTCCAAAACCCCGCTGAAGACCAATTACTTCAGGCAGAGCAGCCCTTGGCAATACATTATTAAAGGCATCACCTACCCTGTTTACCTCACTACCCAGGCATTCAGCACGTACAGCAGGGACGGAAAGATATATTACAGGATGAAGGAAAGCAGGCAGAACAAGCCACAGCCCAACGCTTTTACGGGAAAAATTTTTGTACTGATCAACGGTTCCAGTTTTTCTGCCTCATCTATTTTAGCTTCCAAGCTCAAAAACGACCGCCGTGCTATATTGGTGGGAGAAGAAACCGGCGGAGCCAACGACGGTACGGTGGCAGGATTTTATTCTTATCAACAACTTCCAAATTCAAAGCTCAGCCTGCCGGTAGGATTGCTGCTGGTACAGCCTGATATTACTTTTTCCGGAACCCGTCAGGGAGTCGTTCCTGATGTTATCATACGGAAAAGCATACAGGAAGTCATAGATCAAAAGGATCCGGAGATGAATTGGGTTATGAGCACGATTATGATGGAAAAGGGAGATCCGGTGAAACGGCATGCAGAGGCCAGGTGATATAATAACACCGTTGTTCAAGCATTTTCTCTAAAATCTCCTCCGAATTTCAAAATTAAATGAGGATAACCGGATTGATAAAGGCATCCTTATCTCAGCTGCCAAGCTCTTTAACCAGTTTTTCAATTTTGGTAATATGCTTTCCATAAAGCCTTTCAAACCACCACTGACCAAAGAAGTACAGAGCGAAAAGGCCTGCAACCATAGTGCTGATGAGGACCACTGCAATTCTTAGATCAGACAAAGGTTCTTTTCTTGGGATACATTCTATCACAATGATCAGTTCACAGACCAGAAACGGCACAAAAGCCAGGCAAAACGAAAGATAGTATTGTTTGTTGAGGTTCAGCTGTAACAAAAGATCACGCAGGGAATCAGCGGTTTTCATAACCGGATTGCTCATTTCCCTGTACAGTTTAAAAAACTTACTGAAGAAAAATGCGGTTACAATCAGCATCGAGGCAATCAGCACGTCAAAGTAAAATTTAAATTTAAACGGAGCCGCACAAACGGTAATAATGCTGAAGGAAAAAACAAAAATAGCAACCGTGGACCAAAATTCCATACGCATATTTTTACGTATTTTTTCCAACGGAAGGTTGATTTTATGGCTTTGCTCGGTACTTATTTCAGGGGTGTTTTCAAAAATGTCTTCATTCCAGGCATTTTTTAATTCATCTATATTCATTGCTGTACATTTTAAGGGTTTAGGTATTGGAGTGTAAGATATCTTTAAGTTTATTTTTGGCACGATTCATTTTTACTCGGACGTTGCCTTCGGAGATTCCCATCTGCTCAGCAATCTGCTTTCCGGAAAAATTTTCCAGGTAATAGAAGATGAATGCCTTATCTATGGGGTTGAGCTGATGGATCGCAGCATACATTTTTTCCAGACGCTCTTCCTTTTCATGGTCATACTCATCTTGCTCGATTTTATATTCTGTATAATCCTCATGGCTGATCAGGCTTCTTTTCTTTTCAGATTTCAGGAAGATGATTGCAGTGTTAAGGGCTATCCTGTACATCCAGGTGGAAAACTCACTTTCACCTTTAAAATTGGGATAGGCTTTCCAGACCTGATAAATGATCTCCTGGAAGAGATCATCCCGATCGTCTTTTTCATCCATGTACATTTTGGAAATCTTAAAGAGGATTCCCTTATGCTTCTCCATTTTAGCTAAAAATTCGTGTTCCAGTGTAACCATGGTTGTAAACTCTATACAGTTAGTTGTATTCTGAAAAAAATGTTACACCAGTTTCAAAGAATATAACCCAACCTATTCTATGGTTTTTCACAGACTGTTAATTATTTTTAACCATTTGATTGTTTTTTATGGCTCAGTATTTGTTCAGAACGATACAACACTAAAAATCAAAATATGCCTTACATTACAAAAGAAAATGAAAAAAATGTTCAGATTTACTATGAAGATTTAGGTTCCGGACAACCCATTATTTTAATCCACGGATGGCCGTTAAGCGGAAAATCATGGGAACTTCAGGTTCCTGCCCTTCTTAATCTGGGCTACCGTGTGATCAAATATGATAGAAGAGGTTTCGGAAAGTCCTTCCCCTCTTCCTCACCTGAAGGATATAATTATGACGAACTTGCAGGAGACCTGCACGAACTGATTACAACTTTGGACCTTAAAAATGTAATCCTATTCGGATTCTCTATGGGTGGCGGAGAAGTTGTCCGCTACTTAACCAATTATGGGGCTGAAAATGTAGACCGTATAGCTTTAATCTCCTCCATCATCCCGATCGTAAAACAAAAAGACGACAACCCGGACGGCGTTCCACAGGAGAAACTGGATGAAATCATGGAAAACCTGAAAAAAGACAGGGTTACCTTCCTGGAATCTTTCCACAAAGACTTCTATAACTACGGAATGCTTTCACATTCGGTAAGCCAGAAGCAGCTGGATTATGACTGGAGTATCGCCGCGCATGCGTGCCCTATTGCCACCATTAAATGTGCAGAAAGCTGGGCGAATACCGATTTCCGCCCGGAACTTCAGAATGTTACGGTAAAAACACTGATTGTACATGGTGATGATGACAATGTAGTCCCTATTGATACCGCAGGCCGCCAGGCTGCACAAGGTATTGCAGACAACCGTTTCGTAATTGTTGAGGGAGGTCCTCACGGACTGAATATTACTCATGCCGATCAACTGAATGCAGCTTTGGCTGATTTCCTGATGAAATAGAAACTGACCTTCAATATTTACTATAAAAATTCCCGCAGTGAACAAAGTTCACTGCGGGGATTTTGTTTACTTTTATTAACTGATGATCAGCTAATTGCAAGAATGAATTCTCCGTCTGTTCGAGTGTGGAACGAAGTGGAGTGTATCGAGAACTTGTTGAAAAGAATCAGTCTTTGTCTGTTATTCATTGGTTCTCGATACATTTTTCTTCGCTTTGCTGCGAAAAATACTCGAACTGACGGAGCCGAACTGATTATTAGAAAATTGACTTTGCGTCTGTTCGAGTGCGGAACGGAGTGGAGCGTATCGAGAACTTGTTGAAAAGAATCAGTCTTTGTCTGTTATTCATCAGTTCTCGATACATTTTTCTTCGCTTTGCTGCGAAAAAACACTCGAACTGACGTAGCAGAACTTATTGTCAGATAATCGATTTTCGTCTGTTCGAGTACGGAACGAAGTGGAGCGTATCGAGAACTTGTTGAAAAGAATCAGTCTTTGTCTGTAATTCATTGATTCTTGATACATTTTTCTTCGCTTTGCTGCGAAAAACACTCGAACTGACGGTACCACAGTGTTTGTCAGATATTAATTTCCGTCTCCGTCTGTTCGAGTGTGGAACGGAGTGGAGCGTATCGAGAACTTGTTGAATAGAAGCACTCTTTTGTTTGTTACTTACCGGTTCTCGATACATTTTTCTCCGCGTTGCTGCGAAAAACACTCGAACTGACGGTGCCGCAGTGTTTGTCATAGATTAATTTCCGTCTCCGTCAGTTCGAGTGCGGAACGGAGTGAAGTGTATCGAGAACGCCCATCTCTCATACAGCATATAACGGGTTTCATCTTTGGGATCACGGTTTGCAATCATCGTGATACAGGTATCTTCTGAAGCTACACGTTCCAAATGGGGAAGCAAGACAGCTTCAAATTCATTGATTACACCAGGTTTAAGGCTGAATTCTACACTAAGACCAATTTCGTGATTTTCCGTCTGCTGTTCATGATCTTCATTGCTGAGCGTATGATTACCCAATCTTTTTATTCTTACAGCATCTTCGGAAGTAAAGTCAGGATCAACATAGATGTGTACACGCTTAATTAAATCTCCATCAAATTCAAATACATTGCAGAATTTACCAAAAGCTGTAACATTGTCCGGAAATGGTTTATTATCTGCATTTACACCTGCCTCTCTACCTTCAACTACAACCATATTTCCTGAAACAACGTAATTAAAGTTTTCAATATCGTGCGTAAGTGATTTCACATAGGCTGCCATTGCTTCACAGAATTTTCTAATGCCTGCTTTCCCATAAGCAAACCCAAACTTTGGAAAATAAAGTTCTACGTCTTCTGTAAAGAGCTGATAATAAACAGCATCAAATTCACCCGCATCTACTTTTTTGAAATAAAGCTCCACATTCTGCTTTTGTTTATGCCGGATTCCATTTGTCATAATTTTTCTTTTTTTTCATTAATTTGTTTTTAATTATATAAGTACAAGTTTAAACTTGAATACACAAGGAAATAAAATGTATCGGAAAACTGTTTTTAATGATATCTTTTTCATTTGATAATCAACAGTTCTCGATACATTTTCTTCTTTAAGGAATACTTGAACGGATTTTTATTAATAGTGCATGAATCCCTTTAAAAAATATAATCCGTGCTCAGGAATCCGGAGTCATGATCGCGGACAATGGTGTTCAGCAAGGTTTTATTAGACTCGGTGAGCTTCGCAGCAACCAGCGAACGGATCGAGAAGGACCTCAGGGCATCAAAAACAGAAAGTGTTCCTTCGGCGCTGTCTTTTCTTCCGGTAAACGGGAAAACGTCGGGACCGCGCTGTGCCTGGCAGTTGATGTTGACACGGCTTACAAGGTTAACGAAAGGATCTATCAGCCGTGCAACTTCCAACGGGTCTTCACTGAAAATGCTGACCTGCATTCCGTGTGAAGCGTGGATCTGGTATTCCAGAGGCTCATTGATAGAATCAAAAGGAACTACGGGAATCACAGGTCCGAACTGTTCTTCATGGTATAATATTCATCTCACTGTTCACCGGATATACTACCGCAGGGAATACAAAAGAGGATTCTGTGAAGCCTCCGTTTTCGTTCAGCACCTGAGCTCCTTTCGATAGGGCATCGTCGATGCATTCTTTGAGATACCCCGGTTTATTGGCTTCCGGAAGCGGAGTGATTTTGACATCTTTTTCCCACGGAAGCCCCGGTTTCATGGCTGAAACGGCTGCAGTGAGCTTTTCAGTAAATTCTGCAGCAACATCTTTCTGAACAAAAATCAGTTTGAGAGCGGTACAGCGCTGACCGTTAAATGACAAAGCTCCGAGGATACATTCACTTACAGCAACATCCAGATCGGCATTTTTGGTTACGATAGCAGCATTTTTTGCATCAAGGCTTAAGATCGCCCTCAATCGGTTAACTTTAGGGTGCAGTTTTTTCAGGCCATTAGCCACTTTGCTTGAACCGATAAAGGCAAGTACATTTACTTTCCCGCTCTCCATGATCGGGGTGATAATTTCTGCTCCTTTACCATACAGAGTATTAACCGTTCCTTTCGGAAAGGCTTCCTTAAATGCTTTCAGCAATGGGTAATGGGCCAGAACTCCGTGTTTCGGAAGTTTGAACAGAATGGTATTTCCCATAATCAGAGCAGGAATCAGTGTCGTGAAGATCTCATTCAAAGGATAGTTGAATGGTCCCATGCTGAGCACAACGCCTAACGGAGCTCTTCTGATCTGGGCTATGGTACCCTCCGCCTGCTGGAAACGGGAAGATTCTCGGTCAAGCTCCTTAAGTGCATCAATGGTCTGATTGATATAATCTACGGTACGGTCGAATTCTTTGGTGGAATCTGCCAGGGTTTTTCCAATCTCCCACATCAGGAGTTTAATCACCAGGTCACGTTGCTGAAGCATGAGATAGACAAACTTCTGCATGCACTTGATGCGGTTTTCAACGGACATGGAAGGCCATTCTCCTAAACCGTTATTGTAGGCATTAACGGTAGCATCCAGGATTTCCATAGCTTCCTGCGGACTGATATTCGGGATGCTGCCTAAAAGTTTTCTTTGTAGTCCGTTCTCCGTAGGGATGCAGACTGGCGAATAAATTTCAGTGACGTCCCCGTTCCATTCTACCAGTTCTCCGTTGACCAGATACTCCCGCTGATGGATTTCAGGGACTTTATATTCTTCGGGGATTTCGTTTTCGCTTTTAAAAATGTTCTGAAAAAGTGATTTGTTTTCTGAATTCATAAATCTTTTATTTTTTTTAATAATCGGGTCTATTAAAGGTAGGGGTAAAAACCCGTTTTTCAAAGACCTTAGCTATAGATTTATTCTATTTTCCACACGCTGTATTAGGGATGGGTGTTATCAAAAAAAGAAAAACTTTTTCAGTCTATGCTTTATTCCAAAGCACTTCAATGGTCAATAATCTTCTTATCCGTAAGCTTTTTAAAGACTGAAATCCAGATGGTGGAAAGCAGCAGGCTGAGACAGGTGATACAAAGCCCGGCTTTGAAAAGATCGTAAGGAATAATACCGGCTTTATAAGCCACTGACAGTGCCAGGATCCCGAACTCTCCAGTCTGGGCCAGCAGCGCACCGCCGTACCAGCTGCTCCTTCGGTCAAATTTTAAAAACCTGAATACCAGTGCAGACATTACACTGTTGCTGAGAAGTACCACGAGGGTTCCGGTTATCACCAGGCCATAATGCCCATACAAATAAGCAAGGTCAAGCCTAAGGCCCACGGAAACAAAAAAGACCGTGATGAAGAATACCTTAAAAGGTGTAAGGGAGTGCTCCAGCCAGCTAAATATCTTAATCCTTCCTACCAAGACACCTGCTAGGAAACTTCCCAGAGCCCCGCTTAGCCCAATAGCTTCGGCAAGGATCCCAAAGCCGAGACAGATCAGCAGGCCTGTAAAAACCTGTAGGTCATGGTCATATTCTATTCCCCTGAAAATCTTCGGGATTTTAATTTCCTGGGTATTCCTGATTTTTCGGAATATGAAAAAGATAACTATACAAAGCAGTACAGGGAGAACCAGGTTCAGCAAATCGAAATGTTCTCCTTTCCACACCTTAAGGACTGTGAGCACGGGCGCCAGCAGCAGATCCTGTATGATCAGGATGTTCAGGATCATCATCCCGAACGAAGTATTGAGCATCCTGTCTTTTTTAAGGAATTCACTAACCACTGCCGTACTGTTGAAAATGAACAGGAATGCCATCAACACCATGCTCCTGATATCGAGATGCAGAAAATACCCGGCAAGAAATGCAAAGGCAAAACTGAGTATGATCTTACAAGCCTGCGCAATCAGTGGCCTTACAATCAGGCTGTGATGGTTCGGAATGTTGATTTCCATTCCCAGGAAAAACATCAGCAGAAGGATACCGATCTCACCAATCACCTCAATCTGCTGCGTTTCCGTGAAGACTTTCAAAACGTACGGACCCAGAAGAATTCCTGCGATAATATATGCAATAAGATAAGGCTGCCTGATTTTTTTCAGCAGGAAAATTAAACCTGTTGTGGTAAGGCACAGAATGGCTATTGATACCAGCAATGTATTCATGATAAACGTATTTAATCCCTAACAATTAAAATAATTTCAGAACATAATGCCCGTTAAACAGCAATTGGTCTTCCTGAGGAAAACCAATTGCTGTATTATATACATTCTTAGTTAAATTAAATAATAATGCTTACTGAATTTCAATCAGTCTCGGTGCCTGTTTCTTGGCTTTTTCCGTTTTCGGAATGGTAAGCTTCAGGACGCCGTTGTCGTATTTGGCTTCAATATGCTCTTCATCCACCACATCCTTGGCAAGCTCAAATGTTCTTGTAAAAGACTGATAGCTGAATTCCCTTCTGGTGTACTGATCCTTGTTTTCTTCCGATTCATTTTTTCTTGAAGATGAAATCGTCAGCATGTTACCTTCCAGGGTGATCTGAAAATCTTTTTTATCCATTCCCGGAGCGGCCACTTCCACCTCGAAGTTTTCTGTGTTCTCCCTGATGTTCACCGATGGAACGGTGGTCATGGTAGAAGAAAAATTGTTGTTGCCCCAGTTAAAAAGTTCACGTCCGAAAAAGTCATCGAACAGTGCACGCGGAGCGGCAGGGAGCATGCTGCCGTTGTTTCTTTTTACGATTGACATAACAAACGAATTTTAAAGGTTAAACAATATTTTTAATGAACACGCTAAAATATTTTCAAAAGCTGTGCCAGTGCTATAAGACTGAAATGTTGTCACTTGAAATGAAAAATTGTCATTTTTCAGGTCATATTATACCCTATCCTGCAAACGGGTTAACAAATTATCTTCCATTAAAAATAATAAAAATTACCTTATAAAACCTGAGTGCCATACTGAACTTTTGACGTTTAATCTTTTACTTAAAAAACACAAATATGCCCTCCTTACTATATGACAATTCCTGTTCTGGTTTTCCACAATTTAATTTAGGTGCTGCTTGCTATTTTTGAAAAACTAAATCATTAATCAATTTAATCCAAAAACAATGAAAAGAAAAACACTGACGTTTTTAGCTGTTTTGGCCCTTACAGCGGCCGAAGCAAAAGTATGTACCAAAAGCTGTTATAACTCATCAGGCGGTTACGGAATAGGAATGGGATGGAATGTCCCGAACGGCACCGCATGCTCCGGGAATCCTCCCCGCGGAAAGACCGTTTACTTTGCTTATGCAACAACTGACGGGGTTTTTGATTCCGGTGTTGTAGATTCATGGGAAGGTACAAGTGTAGGATGTTAACTAATAAATAATATAACATGAAAAATTTAATTCTAAGCGGAATCGTAGTTGTCTCAATGTTTTCAAGTTGTTCAAAAGAAGACGTTACAAATAATGAAAAAATGACCGATAAGGGTCAATTTAAATCATCTATTTTAAATAAGAATAATAGTTCAAAAATTGCAGGCAAAGAGTATATGGACCAATTGCCGTATCTTGATGCTCACACTGATTTTATGGCATTCAATGTTGAAAATGATTTGGGCCACAAAATGAATGATCCGAAAATTGATTGGAAAACTCTGAATTCTCTTTATAGTTCTGATTTGAGTACAGCTTCAAAACAGTATCTGATTTATATTTTATTTGCTAAAAAAGATCTTTTGGGAATTCAGGATGAAACACCATCAAAAGACCAGGAAGATATTATCAAAGAATATACAAAAGAATTAGTGAACACAAAATATTTCGGCTATTGTCTTTTGTATAATGCGCTAAGCGTATTGAATAATGATTCTGAAAACACTGCCTTAGTTAAAGATTTGGCAAACCAAATTTCAGTGTATTCTGAATCAGAAAAATTTCATTCGGATTTCCTCAGTAAACCAACAGGTAGAGAAAAATGGATTGAAAAAGTTAAAGAGGATTACTCTTACCTGGATAAGATCAAAGGTTTACAATAATATCAAAAAAAACTCCTGTCGTGGCAGGAGTTTTTTTTGATATTATATTTACCATTCCAATCAGGGACTCGAGTACGAGCATCAAGCTCGTGCTTTAAGGAAAGAAAAAAACAGAAAGATCAATCAATATTTCCTAATTTTAATCCATGATCGGAGAATATAAATTTCATGACCAGAAATATGCTTACTTTATCGGTACTCCCTTTTTTTGAATAGACATTTTTACAAGACCTGAATATTCGAAAACGTATAAACCAAATAACAACCACCAAAATAATGAACTTATCTGAAAATCACCTTGAAGAATTGCGCCAGGCCATGGAAATCCTGGAAAATCCGGGAATTGTAGCTAAAATTACCAATGCGATTGGTCAGCCTCTGGAAAAAGCACTGGAATTCCTCCCTAAAAACGTACATGAAAAAATCGGTACCATTACGGAAGCGGCATTAATAAAAGCGGCAGATACTGCAATCTTTACGATGAAAGATACGCCCAATACCAGGCCTTCCAACTGGTGGCATAAATTCGGGGTAGCGGCATTCGGGGCCGTTGGCGGTTTCTTCGGGCTGCCTGCGCTGACCATTGAGCTTCCGGTATCTACCACCATTATGCTGCGATCCGTTGTTGATATAGCACGAAGCGAAGGGGAATCTATAGCCGATCCGGATGTGAAGCTGGCCTGTCTCGAAGTGTTTGCACTGGGCGGAAAAAGCGAATCTGATAACGCAAGCGAGAGCGGATATTTCGCAGCCAGAATTGCTTTGGCACAAACCATGGCTGAAGCAGCCAGGCAATTTACGACCAAAACCGTTGCGGATGAGGGCGCATCTGTCATCGTTAAGTTAATTTCAAAAGTAGCCGCAAGGTTCAGTGTACAGGTTTCTGAAAAAGTGACTGCACAGGCTGTTCCGGCCATTGGAGCTGCCGGCGGTGCCATCGTTAACACCCTGTTTATCGATCACTTCCAGGCGATGGCAAAAGGCCATTTTACAGTCAGACGGCTGGAAAAGATCTATGGTAAAGAAACTATCAGAACGACGTATGAAGAAATGCTGAGGAAGTAGTCTGCTGAAAATCTAAATTCTATACTTTCCTATATTCTCAGCCTGCTTTGTAGCAGGCTTTTTTGTGGAATTAAACAGCCGTGTACAAATCCAGATACATATTCCACAATGTGGCTCTGGTCAGCTGCAATAGGAAATTCTTATTTTTTCTAAGATTTCTTATTGTAGCCAGGATCCTGAAAGTTTTGGATAATTCGGATAATTTTTAACACATCATTTTTCAACGGCGTAAATGAGTGTATTATGTTTCGTGATCAATATTTTATGGTAATGGCTACCTTCATATTTTTGAAATACGACATTTCCACTGCAGATCATCTGTACAATCTCGTCCAGTTTTGTAAGAAAATCATCCAGTACTTTATCATTCCAATGCATAAGAGGACACTCTTCTATATTTCGTAAATCAAGGAATGATTCATCAGAGAATTGTATTTTCATTCCTGTGTTTTTCTAAACGCTCCCTTGCTGCTTCCATAACGTCCTGATAATCTTGAACCCTTCCCCCATTAAAATCTTCTTAAGAGCGTTTTAGCGACTCCATAATTTCCTCCTTCGTTTCATTGCGCCATTTTTTCATTTCGATGGTTTTTGAAATCGTAAGAAGCTCTTCCGGAGTGAATCTCTTTTCTTTAAGCTTCTTGAAAAATGTAGGTTTTTTAATCCCCGACTTCTCAATGATATAAGACATTTTAAAGGGAGAATTTTTCAGAATCTGGTCAATATTATTCTGGATTTCGATAAATTTTTCTATTTCAGCAATCATAATTTTACACTTTTTTTGTATCATTATTTTATACAAATACAATCATTTAATGACACCTTTACATAATGATACTGGTATTTAAAATCTACAGACTTATCTTAAAGCAGACATAACAGGATCATAATCAAAACAGAAAACACCAAGCGACATTTAAACTCATTTACGGGAAACCTCATTGAGAATTCAAGTTAGTTTTTCTATATTTGGTTTATTGCAGTTAGGCCTTATTACTTTGCACAATCAAAGGTATTAGCAGAAAGCCAAAACTTACATTATACAATAAAGGTAAAGTACATCATGAACGATATTAAATGTCCCCATTGTCACAAAGTTTTCAAAGTAGATGAAACCGGTTTTGCGGATATCCTCAAACAGGTAAGGGACCATCAGTTTGAAGAAGAGCTGCACGCCAGGCTTGCCTTGGCTGAAAAGGAAAAAGAAAATGCCGTAAAGCTCACGGAAGCCCATCTTAAAAATACCATACAGGCTGAACTGGCCAATAAGGATCAGGAAATCCTCCGTCTTAAAGCAGACAATGATAAAATCCTGGCTGAAAAACTGGCTGAAAAAGACTATTTGCTCACCGATTTAAAATCGAAACTTGACCATGCGGAAACTGAAAAAAAATTATCGGTTTCTGAAGCTATCAAAAATATAGAAAAAGAAAAAGACGAAAAAGAGAAGGAAATCATCCAGCTGAAAGCCGATATTGAACGTAATTTGAACGAACAATTATCTCACAGGGAGATCATGATCTCTGAGCTGAAACTAAAGCTGGATAATGCTGAAACGGAAAAAAAGCTTTCCGTTACGGAAGCGGTCCAGAAAATAGAAAAGGAAAGGGATGATTTTGCCAGCAAAGTCACGCTAACCAAAACCGAAATGGAATTGCTGGAAAAGTCTTTGAACGAAAAACATCTGGCCGAACTGAAAGCCAAAGAAGATATCATCCGCCATAAAGATGAAGAAATTGCCTTCCGCAAAGACATGAAACTCAAACTATCCACAAAGATGCTGGGAGAAACCCTGGAGCAGCATTGTGAAGTGGAGTTCAACAAACTCAGGTCTATTGCGTTCCAGAATGCCTATTTCGAAAAAGACAATGACGCCAGATCAGGAAGCAAAGGCGACTATATTTACAGGGAAACCGATGAGGCCGGGAATGAGGTGATTTCGATTATGTTTGAAATGAAAAATGAAGGCGATGAAACCGCAACCAAGAAAAAGAACGAAGATTTTATTCAGGGAACTGGACAAAGACAGGAATGATAAAAGGTGTGAATATGCCGTTCTGGTTACCCTCTTGGAAGCTGATAATGAGCTGTACAATGCAGGCATAGTGGATGTTTCCCATAAGTACCCTAAAATGTATGTGGTACGGCCCCAGTTTTTTATCCCAATGATTACTTTATTGAGGAATGCAGCCCTCAATTCAATGAAAGTAAAGGCAGAGCTGGCCATGATCAAAAACCAGAATATTGACATTACCAATTTTGAAGAAAACATCAATAGCTTTAAAGAAGGTTTTGCCCGGAACTACGAGCTGGCCAGCAGGAAATTTAAAACCGCCATTGAAGAAATCGACAAAACAATTACGCACCTCCAGAAAACCAAGGACGCCCTGCTTTCTTCAGAAAACAACCTGCGGCTTGCCAATAACAAAGCGGATGACTTAACCATCAAAAAGCTGACGAAAGGAAACCCAACCATGGCCTCAAAATTTGAAGAACTGAAAAACGGCTCCAATACCGGAGAGATGTGATGGTATGATATGGGCTTTCTTCTTCGCGGACGCGAGCCTGGGCTCTTGCTCCTTCTAAGGTTTTAAAAGTAGCACATTACCCAAACAAAAATATCGCTGAAAACCAAAGCGCAGAAATGTATAGATAACCAGTGATTATCAAACAAAAGAAGATTACCATCCGCAACAAGTTCTCAATACACTCTACTCTGTTCTGCACTCGAACAGACGCAAAATCAATTATCCAATTTAACTGCGGCTACGTCAGTTCGAGTGTTTTTCGCAGAGAAGCGAAGAAAAATGTATCGAGAACTGATGATTAACAAACAAAGGTTACCATCCGCAACAAGTTCTCGATACGCTCCACTGCGTTCCGCACTCGAACAGACGGAAAATCAATTTTACAACAATGAGTTCGGCTACGTCAGTTCGAGTGTTTTTCGCAGCAAAGCGAAGAAAAATGTATCGAGAACTGATGATTATCAAACAAACAGAGGTTACCATCCGCAATAAGTTCTCGATAAACTCCACTTCGTTCCGCACTCGAACAGACGTAAAGTCAATTTTCTAACAATCAGTTCGGCTCCGTCAGTTCGAGTGTTTTTCGCAGCAAAGCGGAGAAAAATGTATCGAGAACCGGTGATTAACAAACAAAAGTGTAATTATTTTCAACAAGTTCTCGATACACTCCACTCCGTTCCGCACTCGAACAGACGCAAAATCAATTTTCTAACAATCAATTCGGCACCGTCAGTTCGAGTGTTTTTTGCAGCAAAGCAAAGAAAAATGTATCGAGAACCGGTGATTAACAAACAAAAGTGTCATTATTTTCAACAAGTTCTCGATACGCTCCACTGCGTTCCGCACTCGAACAGGCGGAAAATCAATTTTACAACAATGAGTTCGGCTACGTCAGTTCGAGTGTTTTTCGCAGAGAAGCGAAGAAAAATGTATCGAGAACCGGTGATTAACAAACAAAAGATGGTTACTATCCTAAACAAGTTCTCGATACGCTCCACTCCGTTCCGCACTCGAACAGACGGGGAATTGATTATCTATTAGTAAGTGCTTAAAACATATATACAAATGTATTTAAACACATGACAATAGTATAATCCCATCCAGAAATTCACTATTTTTATGCAATGCAAACTTCCTTTGTTTATATACTGCTCTGTTTGTTCAGATAACACCTATTATACAGGCGTTACAGAAAATGTTTATAAACGGTTTGATGAGCATCAGGACGGAAAATATTTCGGTTCTTATACCTTTACAAGACGGCCTGTCCAACTGATCTACTATTGTACTTTTACAGATATCAGTCAGGCCATTATATTTGAAAAGAAAATTAAGAAATGGTCACAGGCAAAAAAGACTGCGCTTATAGAGGGGAGATTTGAAGATTTACCGAATTTGGCTAGAAAAAGTTTTAAAAGATAATCTCTGCCCACAGCTAGAGCCGGCTTCAAGCTTGTGCTTTATAAAACATTAGAAATTAATACAAAATTAAACCAGACATTACTCAAAGTGGTACGAGCAAGATACCCGCACCAGCGACAATGTAAATATATATTTACGCTAGACTTTTTAACTAACACAGTTCTAAAATAAAATAGCCCTTTCCAATTCCAGCAGTTTTTGTTTTCTCCAGATTCCTCCTCCATAACCTGTTAAATGCCCATTACTCCCGATTACGCGATGGCAGGGTATAATAATGGATATCTTATTCAGTCCGTTGGCATTGGCTACGGCCCGTACAGATTTGCGATTTCCCAGAATATCGGCCTGTTCTTGGTACGTCCTGGTTGTTCCGTAAGGAATTTCCTGCAGAACCTTCCATACTTGTTTCTGGAAATCGGTTCCTACCAGAGAAAGCGGAACGGAGAACCGGGTTCTCTTTCCTTCGAAATACTCTTTCAGTTCTTCTTCCAGAGTGATAAAGTGAGGATTTTCTCCCTGAATAATATTCGCCTTAAAATATTCTGCGATACTCTTCAACTCTGTGGGAAGCGCTTTCCTGTCTGAAAACTCCAGAAGGCAGATTCCATGCTCATCGGCGCAGGCGATCATGGTTCCCAGCATGGTCTCTATTCTCTTAAGGTCAATGACCTTTTCCATTGGAGTATTTTTAGGAGATACCCCAAAAATATTTTTAAAACCCTCATTAAAACCGCTCAGACTATCATACCCCGTATCATAGGCAACTTCCGTAACGGATTCTCCCTGACGAAGCTTTTTAAATGCCGTATTGAGTTTTGACATCCTCTGGAAAGCGTGAAAAGTAATTCCATGGTGTTTCAAAAACCATCTGCGTACGGTAGCCGGTTCTAAGCCTCTTTTTACAAGATCATAATCTTTAAGCTTCAATGTTGGGTCATCCGCAATTTCTTTAAGCAATTCTTTGATATATTGTGGTGTTGCATCAAGGTTTTCTAAAGGCCGGCATACTTTACACGGGCGATACCCTTTTAGCATCGCATCTTTGGTGTTGAAAAAAAATTCTACATTTTCAAATTTTGGTTTCCTTGCTGTACAAGTAGGTCTGCAGAATATTCCCGTGGTTTTTACACCCATCCAGAATATCCCTTCAAATGAAACGTCTTTGCTATAAGATGCTTCATACATTATTTTTTCCGTGAGCTCCATAATTAAATAAAAAGTTTTGAAAAGCTTTTCTCATCTATGATGGCCTGACCTGATTTTTCCATTTCTCGGTAAATATGTGCATAAATAAAAGCACCTGACGTAATTCTTTTCACCCCTAATTCTTTAAGTTGATCAAAATCCGGCAGATTACGCATACCCATCACATTCACAGGAAGAGAAGTAGATGCCGTAACCGTCCTGATGTCATTTTTAGCAGTTATTCCGGGAATGAAAATGCCGTCTGCATTAAGTTTTTCAAACAACTGTATTCTTGCTAAAGTTTCTTCCAACGCGTTTTCAATATTCAGTAAAAAAGGATCGGTACGAATATTGATAAATATCTTATCCCTGTCTTCTCCCAATTTTATAAAAATATCGTTCAGTTTTTCGTACAAAACATTTTTGTCCGTTAGCCTTCGTGTTCCATCAATAACCTTTGTATCTTCAATATTAATTCCCGATATTCCTGTTTCTATAAGCTTTATGATATTAGAAACAATACTATTATTTTCAGTCCCGTATCCGGATTCCAGATCTACCGACAAAGGAATTGCTACAGAAGCTTTGATTCTCTTAATGATATAAAAATATTCTTCAAAGGTCATTTGCTCTCCATCCTCATATCCCAAACTATGCGCCACTGCCGAACTTGATGTTGCTAATGCCTTGTACCCTAATTTTTCGTATACCCTTGCACTCTCTACATTCCATACATTACCCAAAAGTAATGGTTCTTCACCATAATGTAACTGTTTAAAGCTGATCATAATTTTTTTTATTCAAAACTAGAAAATGGTGAGGTGCTTTACAACCGAAAAATGGACATCTATTTTTTTTAATCGTTCTCAGAATCCGGACTTCAGTTGAAAGAAGAATGGCTCTGAAGCTTCAGCAGATCTTGTTTTCCTCCCACTAGTGCGGGGCTAAGAAAATATATCGGGAACCGGTGGGTATCATCCGCAACAAGTTATCAATACGCTCCACTTCCTTCCGCAGTATAAAAGATGCAAAATCAATTTTCTAACAATCAATTCGGCGCCGTCAGTTCGAGTGTTTTTTGCAGCAAAGCAAAGAAAAATGTATCGAGAACCGGTGATGATCAAGCAAAAGAACATAATCCTCTGCAATAAGTTCGCGATATATACCACTTTAGTAACTCGTTAATACTCAAAAACCTGCCTTCCGGCAGGTTTCCTATTTATATTTCATGCAGTACATCACCATCTTTTAAGGTAATATACTCCTGTCCAGTTTCTTTAGAAAGGCTTTCCAGGTCATGGTCATCGAAGATTTCCGGAATATAGTATTTTTCATGGGCAAACAGTCCGTAATGGATTGGCACCAGCTTTCGGGCATGCAAGAGCCGGGCCGCTGCGAAAGCTTCTTTGAGGTTGAGCGAAGCAGCGATAGGACTATATTCCAGTCCGATGATCCCGAAATCCACAACGACACCATTGACAGGCAGAAAGGCGTAGTCGATCCCTTCATTTTCTTTTCCCAGTTTCCAGAACCGGTTATGCCAAATGGTATCTCCGCCGTGAAAGATCTTTTTTTCTCCGTCGTCCACAATCCAGGAGGACTGGATCTCACCAATTCCATCCATGGCAAATACAGGCTTAAAGGTAATGTTGTTTTCTGTAAAGGTTTCATCCAGGTCCAGTGCTATAATTTCCACACCGTCAACCGAATCCCTTACTAAAGGTTCCAATGCCGAATAAACAATCAGCTTCCCGTCTTTTTTCAGGCATTTTTTAATAACGCTTACATCAAAATGGTCCAGATGAAGGTGTGTAAACAGGATATAATCTGCCTGCACAGCATCCGAGAATTTTATCAGCTGTTCTACAGCCTCTCCTAAAACGGGCTTATAATAAGAGAAATCTTCTACTGCATCAATCAGTACCGTTCTGTTATGGGCGGTAATTTTAAGGCCTGCCCAGTTGAGCTTTTGTATTTCCATATTCTTTTTTAGCAAAGGAAAAGACTTATGGAACGGGAGTCAATAAACAAAAGTTAA
Organism: Chryseobacterium camelliae; assembly: GCF_030818575.1. Classification (NCBI taxonomy): domain Bacteria; kingdom Pseudomonadati; phylum Bacteroidota; class Flavobacteriia; order Flavobacteriales; family Weeksellaceae; genus Chryseobacterium; species Chryseobacterium camelliae. The sequence continues at coordinate 758,819 of NZ_JAUTAL010000001.1, read as the reverse complement.
TTAATCCTCTTTCTGATGCGGCTCAGCGAAATAGGCGTAATGCCGATGTAGGAAGCCAGGTACTTTAACGGAATATTCTGGATGTAGTGCGGCTTGTTTTTTAAAAGGTACTCATAGAGTGCCTGCGGCGAGTTCTGAAGCAGGAGCATTTCACGCTTCATGGCCGCATCCAGTTGGCGGCTTAAATAGTAGTTCTGGACGAAGCGGCATTGAGGATTCACCACAAACAGTTCCTTTACTGCATCCAGGGTAATTTCCCAGGCTACACCAGAGGTAAGCGATTCATAGCTGCCTTCAGAATCATGTTTCTGGATGCTGAAAATTTCCCCAGGGAAATAAAAGCCGGCAGAAATTTCAGTATCGATATCTGTTGTGCTGTGGATATAATACTTCCGTACGAAGCCGTCTTCCAACAGATAAGCTTTATCCGTATCAAACACATGTTTTTTCGCAAATTCTACCGGAGAGAACTTGTCCCAGACGGGGTCATCATCCTCAACACGGAGGTGCGAAAATATTTCTTTGTTGATCTTTGCCATAGTGATGCGTTTTATGTAAAACAATCTCAAAGTTAATTGCGGTTCAGCAAGATAAAGATACATTAACTATTTCGGCTTCCCGAAACTGCTGTCGGAAACTAAAGTGGAATCATTCAGCGCTGCCAGAAAAGTCAGCAGGGCATCTTTTTCGTCCGGATTAAAAATAATAGGCTGCTGAAGTTCTTTCGCTAAACCAGGGCTTTTCACAATTCCTTTTTCATAATGTTCTAAAACCTCATGAAGCGTACCGAAGCGGCCGTCATGCATATACGGATAGGTATACGCCAGGTTCCTGAGGCTGGGAATCTTGAACATCAGCCGGTCCTGAGGTTCCATCGTTTTATTCCATTTGCCGTAGTCTTTAAGTTCCGGGTGTACGGGAAGTCCGTTGTTGGCAAATCCATATCCTGAAAACAGCGGTTCAGTATGACAGGCATTGCAGTTTTTGCGGAACAGTTCATAGCCCTTTATTTCCTTTCCGGTGAATGTAGCCTTCCCTTGCTTTACCCGGTCATATTTTGTGTTGGCGGACACAATGGTAAGCTGGAACTGCGAAAGGGCTTTCATGGCCCGTTCCGCGGTGGCTAGACTATCTCCGAAACTCCTGTAGAACAGTGTTCTGTACTCTTTGGAAGCATTCAGCTTGCGGACCACCACATTGATGTCCTCCCCCATTTCTTTGGGATGGTTAATGGGCGCGAGCGCCTGCACATCGATATTTCCTACTGAGCCATCCCACATGAATGTTTTTTGCCAGGCCAAATTAAAAATCGCCGGAGAATTGCGGTCTCCTATTCCATCTTCTATCCCTTTGCTGAGACGGTTTCCGACATCGGAGAAAGCATGTTGCTGCTGGTGGCAGGAAGAACAGGAAATAGTATTGCTCCTCGACAGCACAGGATCGTAGAACAGTTTCCTGCCCAGCTGTATGACCGCACGTTTTAACGGACGGGCTTTGAAATCATAAGCCGGAACAGGGAAATAGGAAGGATAAATAAGCTGAATATCCTGAAGGCTGTAAAAAGCCATCAGCACAAACAGCACCAGCATTCCGGCAGGTTTCAGTTTTGAATACACGACAGTACGCATCCTTCTCAGGGTTATACAATGATCATTTATAAGAAAAGATTATCATCCACAAAATTCGGCAGCGTTACTTTAAGGTTGGGTTCCGCTTCCATCGCTCTTTTAATCGCAAAAACGGCACCTTCATTTCTCGCCCAGCTTCGCCTTGAAATTCCGTTGTTGACATCCCAGAACAGCATGGATTTCAATCTGCGGTCCGCATCATCGCTGCCGTCCAGCAGCATCCCGAAACCTCCGTTGATCACTTCGCCCCAGCCTACGCCTCCGCCATTATGGATCGATACCCAGGTGGCGCCCCGGAAACTGTCGCCGATTACGTTATGGATAGCCATATCGGCCGTAAAACGTGATCCGTCATAGATATTGGAGGTTTCCCTGTAAGGAGAATCCGTCCCGGAAACGTCATGATGGTCACGCCCTAAAACCACCGGTCCGATTTCCCCGTTCCTGATCGCTTTATTGAATGCTTCCGCAATTTTCATTCTTCCTTCCGCATCAGCATACAGGATCCTCGCCTGCGAACCCACAACAAGGTTGTTTTCCTGAGCGCCTTTGATCCACTGGATGTTGTCTTTCATCTGCTGCTGGATCTCTTCAGGAGAATGTTTCTGAATTTCTTCTAACACACGGCATGCTATTTCATCAGTTTTCTGCAAATCTTCCGGTTTTCCGCTTGCACATACCCAACGGAACGGCCCGAAGCCATAATCGAAACACATTGGCCCCATAATATCCTGTACATAGCTTGGATATCTGAATTCCCGGCCAAGCGAAGGATGTTCCGCCATAACATCGGCACCTGCTCTGGATGCTTCCAGCAGAAAGGCATTTCCATAATCGAAAAAGTAGGTTCCTTTTGCCGTATGTTTATTAATGGCTTCTGCATGCCTTCTGAGGCTTTCCTGGACTTTTTCTTTAAACAGCTCAGGATTTTCAGCCATCATCGCATTGGATTCTTCAAAACTCTGGCCTACCGGATAATAACCGCCTGCCCATGGGTTATGAAGCGAGGTCTGATCTGAACCGATATCAATACGCAAATCTTCTTTGTCGAATTTTTCCCAAACCTCAACAATGTTCCCTAAATACGCCAGCGAAACAGTTTCTTTCTGTTCCTGCGCTTTTCTGACCCTTTCCGTTAATTCGTCCAGGTTATCATGAATTTCATTGACCCATTTCTGATCGTGGCGGATTTTAGTGATCTTAGGATTGACTTCCGCACACACCGTTACGCAACCTGCAATAGTCCCGGCTTTAGGCTGGGCACCGCTCATTCCGCCTAATCCTGATGTTACAAACAGTCCGCCTTTCGGCTCTTTTTTAATTTTCCTGAAAGCATTCAGCACGGTGATCGTAGTTCCGTGAACAATTCCCTGCGGTCCAATATACATATAACTCCCCGCTGTCATCTGGCCGTATTGCGAAACGCCCAGGGCATTGAATTTCTCCCAGTCGTCCGGTTTTGAATAATTCGGGATCACCATTCCGTTGGTCACCACCACTCTCGGCGCATCTTTATGGGATGGGAAAAGCCCCATCGGATGCCCTGAATACATGACAAGTGTCTGCTCATCGGTCATTTCGGAAAGGTATTTCATCGTCAGGAGGTATTGGGCCCAATTGGAAAATACAGCTCCGTTTCCTCCATACGTAATCAGCTCATGCGGATGTTGGGCTACGGCATAATCCAGATTGTTCTGGATCATCAGCATAATCGCTTTTGCCTGCTCAGATTTTCCCGGATATTCTGAAACCGGCCTTGCCTTCATCTCATATTCCGGACGGAAGCGGTACATATAAATCCTCCCGTACTGTTCCAGCTCCGCCCTGAATTCAGGCAGCAGCTCAGCATGGAACTTAGGTTCAAAATACCGTAAAGCATTTCTTAAAGCCAGTTTTTTCTCCTCTTCACCTAAAATTTCTTTCCGTTTAGGCGCATGGTTGATGGTGGTATCGTATGGTTTAGGCTGAGGCAGTTCTGCCGGTATGCCCTGCCGGATCTGTTCCTGGAATGTGATGGTCGTATTCAAAGTCTTTGATTTTAAATTCAAGGTTTTAAAGATATTCAAATTAGAAAATACCAAGCAAACAAAAGCCTGAAAATTCCTTTACAATAGAAAAGCTCTCCAAATCAGCATGGTTTCCGCATATTTTAGCTTTACGATATATACTAAGTTATTTTAATTTAAAATCTCATTTTAAAAAGCGGGATGCTTCACCAGATCATAAAAACGCCATTCGCGGGGCAACTTCGTTGCCCCGCGAATGGCGTTTAAACTATCATAAGTATTAATTATTGTTCTTTACCAGGATCCATCCCGTAAACGTCCTTCCGTCCGGCAATGTGATCACATACCAGTAGCTGGAAGTAGGAATAGCCCTGCCCTGTATGGTTCCGTCCCAGATGATCTGCGTATTGGTGTTCTGCTCGAAGATCAGCGCCTGGTAACGGTCGAATACTTTTACATTCGTCATTTTACTTCCGAAAACATGCAGGTTTTTAACGATCCACTGGTCATTTTTCCCGTCACCGTTAGGCGTGATAGCATTCTTGATATCCAGGATAACCCCGTCCTGTTTGATGATACATTTCCCTTCTGCATACTTTACATAGAACGTGGTAATTCCGGTAGGAAGGTTGTAAAATACATTTCCGGTCTGCCAGGTTGTTCCATCTATGGAATACAGTATTGGCTGGGATCCGGTAGCAAAAACCGTAAAGGTATTGCCGTCAGCAACCAGTTTTTCGATTACCGGAACATCATAATATTTCAGGACAAAGGTATCGGTGTAAGAACATCCGTTAGATGCCGTTACCGTAACGCTATAAGTTCCCGTTGCATTAACTCCTGACAGAGTATTTGTGGTTGAGACGATCTGCCCCGAAGGATTCGTCCAGGTATAGCCTGTAATGACATAGTTTTCTACGTTCAGGGTATAAGTAAGGGAACCGTCCGGGCAGATGTACTGGTCCGGAATGTCGAAAACAGGAACCGGCTTAAGCGACAGGTTGATCAGTACTTTTTCCGGACATAGCCCAGGTACGCTTACTTTAACATAGATCGTATTAGGTCCTGTATTCTGGTTAAACGGATAGGAATCCGGATTGGCAATGGCATTGGTACCGGCATTAAGGTCAGCGAGTGAGGTATAATACGTGAAAGTCGCATTGGACCCTGTGTAGATCTGGGCTTCAAACTGCTTAAGATTCACATTTTCTACCCCGTCATTGCCTGTATCGCATACATTGTTCAGCTGAAATGGCCCTGCGTTCTGAAGGGTTACCTTATTCCCGAATACAAAGTTGACAGCAGCAATATCATTGCATCCCGGCAGGTTCTGGACCTTTACCCATATCTGCGCCGGAAACGGCTGTACAGAAAAGTTCTGCGGGTTGGTAATAGGATTGGTATTGTTCTGCGCATCCTGCTGGGTATAATAAAAGACAAATGTATTCGCTGCATTGGGCAGGTCTACCATCTGGCTGGTATAATTCAGGAGGTTGACTTCATAGCTTCCGTCCAGGTTTTCATCACAGACCGTAATGGTTGAATTAATTGCTTTTGGCGGAAAATACGTATTCAGCTGAATAGATGCTACAGAGTAACAACCTGTGGTTTTAGACTGGAATCTTGCCCAGACAGTCACTGTAGAAACATTGGTGGTTACAGTGCTTCCAATCTGTGCAGAAGCATTTCCAGCATTGGCATCAGCAGCCGTATTGTAGTACGTAATCGTCATATTGGATACCGGCTGTGTATTCTGGGAAGCGATAAATAACTGTGGCGTTGCGGCACTCAGCTGAAAAGTTTCGTTCAGGTCGAAATTTTGATCACAGATATCGAGAACGGCATTATTCAGTACTACAGGCGGAAGGAACGTCATCTGGATGTTCAACTGTGCCACAGAAAAGCAATCGCTGTTATTGAATTTAACCTTTACATATACCGTAGCACTTCCCTGCACTGAAAATTGCGAAGGATTGGTAATTTCACCCGAAAGAGCCTGGGTAGAAGGATTGTATGAGGTATAATAAGTAAATATCACGTTGGAGCCGCTGTATATCTGCGGCTGGGCAAGCGTAAGATTATAGATTTCCGTACCGTCATTATTATTGTCGCAGATGTTGCTGAGCGTAATCGTCACGGGTGAACTCACCGCCGGAGTGGATACCAGCCCCACTGTTACCGGATATACCTGCGAACAGTTGTAGGAAGTAATCTTCACAAAGACCTGCTGGGTACCGTTCAGCGTTATGGTATTGACAGGATTGGTCCCGTTCTGGGCATCACCCTGTGTCAGATAGAATACCGCAGATGCATTCTGTGTCCCGATTATGGCGGCTGAAAACTGGTTCAGCTGGACATTTTCAGAATTATTATTATTGATATCACATACGGTAAAGCTGGACTGTACCGCAACAGGATGAACAAGATTGACATTGATAGGCCTTACGGTAAAACACTGATCTGAAATTTCAAACCTTACGTAATAAGTCTGGGTTACGAAATTCCCATTAGTGGTGATAGTCTGGTTGGGACTGATAGGAGTAGTCCCGGCCATGGCTTCATTGTAACCAGCATAAAATTCAGTTACGGGAACCGATGTAGGGGAAATCAACATACCCGCCGAAAGGGTATTCAGGTTAATACTGATGTCATCAGTCCCGTTGAAGCAGATGTATTCATTCTTTTCATTGGCCTGTATCTTTGTAAAGGTAACATTCATATTTACCTGGGCTACAGCAAAACATCCGTTTGGGGTCTGAACCCTAATAAAAACGGGATATTGTCCTTCTTTGATAGTTCCCAGCGTAGGTGCTGATCCTGCAAGTGCGGCAGCATAGGTTTCGTAAGCACTGAATGTTACGCCCTGCTGACTGCTGATCAGAGGACCGACATTAACTGCAAAATCAAAGGGTTCTTTATTATCCGCATTAATATCACATGTCGTATACGGATAAGTAATCGGTGTATTAATATTGGCACCGGGCCTGAACTGAAAATGGACAGGTCCAAGAATATAGGTACATGATCCATCCTGAAGCCTTACCCAAATACTGGTGTTGGCTGTAATGGTAGCGGTGGTAACACTGTTTACATTGTTTTGTGCATCAGCCTGGCTGAGATGATAGGAATACCCGGAAGTACCTGGAGGAAAAAGTTCGCCTGTTATAGCAGAGAGATCATATCCGGATTCTGTACCGTCATTGTTGGTATCACAGATTTCTACGGTGTTCTTGAGAAGGTTCCTGGTCAGGAAATTCAGGGTAAGTACCGCTGTCCTGAAACACCCCGGTACGCCTGGATTCTGTATCCGTACGTACAGAACGGTATTGGAACTTACTGTATAAGTGTTAGGCAATGGATTTTGCCCGCTCTGTGCATTCTGTAACGTTGTATAAAAACTGAAATTAAAATTGGCAGGATTCTGGGAAGTCAGGTTCTGCTGAAAGCTGTTCAGGCTGACATTCACCGGCGCATTGCCACAGATATTCTGTGTAAAGTTTTTTGCAGCAGGATACGCAGCATCAAACGTCACCGGAAAGTCATCCGTTAGGGTGAGTGTACTGTTTCCACAGCTGTTGAATACTACATTGGCCGTATATACTTCGTTCTGAGCAGGGCACAGCGTAGTCTGAACTCCGGTAGCTACCGTCTGCCCCGCAGCATTCGTCCATGTTACCTGAGGCTGAATGACATTTCCGGTAGGCGTAAACCTCCATGCTTCCTGTGAAGCCTGCCAGTTACCCGTATTTCGGGAAGCGGGTGAGATTCCATCTGTACCGGTACTGTTGATAATTCCTATCAACGCATTTTCAAATTTCCTGGTCGGACACGGCAGAGGCTTTTTATCGACAAATACATCGATGACATTGGTAGTTTCATTCAGGACAATCTGTGAAGTAGACCGTTCAGTACATCCTGCAATCCTTCCTTCATAAAAACTGATGACAAACTTCCTGTACGGTGCGGTTCCAAGGGTAGCATAATAGATTTCGGAAGCATCAGAAGCGGAAAATACCATATCATGATAGACCCCGAATACAGCATTCTTCGGAAGGTTAACGTTAGGATTCTGTCCCTGAACGTTTGGATAATTGATTTTTCCCAGCTGGCTGAGGTCAAAAGTAATCATCCCGTTGGACCCTACGACCAAGGATTCGTAATACTGATTGTAAAAGCAGAACTTAAAAGGCAGATCCAACTTTTTGGCAAACACGTCGTCGTAGTTGGCATTAAGAGCCGTTCCCTGATTGAATGCCGCAGCAGGATTGTAGGTTTCCTGGCTCACCTGGTAGCCTGTTGTTTCCTTTAGAACCGGATACTCTACATGAAGTGACAGACATCCGTTAGAATCCAGCGTATTGGTACAGGACACATTAAAACTTTCATTGCCTGAAGCATCTTTAACTTTAACGTTTACCTGAGACTGTGCATACAGTGATACTCCAATACATATTAAAAAAGATTGTATAAATTTAACCATATATAAAAACTATCTCTAAACAGAGATAAAAATAGATATTTTTTCTTATTCCAAATCATAAACATTTATGATTTTTATCTATCTAAAAATAAATTAATATATATAAAATAAATTCATACAAATCCCCAATATGGTGATATAATTAAAAAACCTTACTTAATTCAGTAAGGCTTAGCGGATTAAATCTGTATTTTCTTCTTCGTGGTTATCATCATTGTCGCTGATGCTCCAGTAATCATTCTCCTCATCATCAAGACCATTATTGTCTACCACTTCGTCATCTTCAGTACCGGGAATATCCAATCCTTTGTCTATTTCATCCTCATCCGTCACTGTATCGGGAATAGGATTTCCATCTCCGTCAACGGGAATATGTTCTTCCTGATTAAAAATGTCCTCTCCCGGACTGTAATCCATCTGTTCTAGTTTTCTGTCCTGCTCCTGAGGACTGTTTTCTGATACCATAAGATTGTTGTTTAGTGTAGTGTGTAAAGATCAAAAATAGTTCCAAGCTTCCCTTACCGTGCAGAATATATTTCAGGATTGACACAATACGGCATTATCTCCCCATGCGAAAATGCAATGATATTCAGGGCAGCAATGCGGGCCATGCCATTCCGCGCTTCATGGGTTGCGGAGCCGATATGCGGGAGCACACATACCTTTGAATGTTGCAGCAAAGGATCATCAGGTGACATCGGCTCAGGATCGGTAACGTCCAGGCCTGCCCCCCAGATGTCTCCTGCAACCAAGGCGCCATACAGGTCGTCCTGCTGATGAAATCCTCCTCGGGCTGTATTAATAAAGATCGATCCGGGTTTCATTCTTTTAAATACGGATTGGTTGAAAATACCTTTTTGATCCGGATTAAAATTAGCATGGATACTCAGCACATCAGAAACCTCAATCAGTTCATCAAAAGAGACATAATGGGCATCCAGCAGTTTTTCTGATTTTTCGTTGCGGTGCCGGTTGTGATACACAATCTTCATATCGAAAGCACGCTGTGCCTTAAGTGCCATTTCAAAACCGATCCTTCCCAGCCCGAAAATCCCCAAGGTCTTGCCGTACAGTTCCTGTCCCAAAGCATGCATAGGATCAAAATCTGTCCAGTTGCCAGCCTTTACCTTCTCGAAATTATAACTAGCCCTCCTAGCCACAGACTGCATCAGTAAAAATGCAACATCGGAAGTAGCCCTGCTCAGCACATCAGGGGTGTTCCCGACAGGAATATTTCTACGGCTTGCTTCCCAGACGTCTACTTGGTCAAACCCTACAGAGTAAAGCGCAATCGCCTTCACATCCGGGCAATGGTCAAAAAATGCCCTGTCATAACGGAACCTGCTCCCTACGTTCAGAACCGCATCTGCATTGCGGCAATGCTCCAGCCACTCGTAGCGTGTAAGATCATTATTATCCGGAAGAATGATTTCCATACCGGCCTCTCCCAGCATCTTCATCCCTATTTCAGGAATTTTCTTAGTGATGAATACTTTCATGATGATATTTTTTTGACATCAGGATGCACCTGAAACTTATTATTAGCAAACTATGACCCTAGATAGCAGGTCCAGTTAAAATTTATGAATAATTCTTTCTGATTTCCTTTGAAAGCCTTTCACCACCATCAAAAACAATTCAGGGCTTAAAAAATTTAAGCCCTGATCGCTATGATCAATATATGAATTACTGATTCGTGTTGCCCAGCATCGGAACAAATTTGTATGCCCCGAACTCTTCTTTTTCAAACTCGGTCTGCGATACTTTGGTAAAGCGGTATAAAACCTGCTCATCTGTAGGTCCCAACGGAATAACCATGGTTCCGCCCACTTTCAGCTGCTTCAGCAGTTCAGTAGGAAGAACGGATGCGCCGCAGGTAACGATGATCTTATCAAAAGGAGCAAAAGTGGGAAGCCCTGCAAATCCATCCCCAAAGCTTTGGAATTTAGGATACATTCCCAGTTCCCTGAGCTTTTTCTTTGAAAAATCAAAGAGGTCTTTCTGCCTTTCCACAGTATACACCTGTGCTTTCATAGCTAACAGGACGGCAGTTTGATATCCGCATCCTGTTCCGATCTCCAGGATTTTTTCACCCGGTTTTACCTGCAAAAGCTCGGTTTGTTCCGCTACGGTTGAGGGGTGTGAAATGGTCTGGTGTGCCAGAATGGGAAATGCACGGTCTTCATAAGCATAATCTTCAAAGATACTTTCAATGAACAGGTGGCGGGGAACGTCATTCATGGCTGAAAGCACGTCTTCATCGGAAATCCCGATCCTCTGCCGGAGATAGTCAACCAAAATCTTTCTTTTTCCTTTATGTACAAATGAATCATGCATCATGGGATCATAGTTTAGGGATCACAATACTAAGGCACAAAAGTAGTAAAACAATCGGTACCGGTCAACCTTAAAAGCCCTGTACTGCTTTGCAAATTCATAAAATGACTATCTTTACGGAAATTTTAAAGGACTATGTTAAAAGCAGGTTTGGTAGGTGCCGGACATCTGGGGAAAATACATTTGCGGCTTCTGAACCAGTCGGATCAATATGAACTGGTTGGGTTTCATGATAAAGATGCTGAAAACGGCAGGAAACTGGAAGCTGAATTCGGATACCGCTATTTCGAACATTTTGATGATCTTCTGGATGAGATCGATATGCTGGATATCGTAACCCCTACCATTTATCACTACGACTATGCTTTGCAGGCTATCCGTAAAGGGCTGCATTTCTTTATAGAAAAACCGGTAACACAAACCCTGGAAGAAGCAGAAGAAATCCTCAGGATGTGCCAGGAAAACGGCATCAAGGCCCAGGTAGGCCATGTGGAGCGTTACAATCCTGCATTTATTGCGACAAAGGACTACATCAGGAATCCGATGTTTATAGAAATCCACCGCCTGGCAGAATTCAATCCGCGCGGAACGGATGTTTCCGTAGTGCTTGACCTGATGATCCACGACCTTGATATCCTGCTGAGCCTGGTAAAATCAAAAGTCAAGAGCATCCATGCCAGCGGCGTCTGCGTAGTGAGCAAAACCCCGGACATTGCCAATGCCAGGATTGAATTTGAAAATGGCTGCGTTGCCAATCTTACCACGTCCAGAATATCCATGAAAGCGATGCGGAAAAGCCGTTTCTTCCAGAAGGACGCCTACATTTCCGTAGATTTCCTGGAGAAGAAAGCAGAGGTTATCCGGATGAAAGAGGCTCCGGAACAGCCTACCCCATTTGATATGATCATAGAAAACTCGGACGGAGAGAAAAATCAGATTTTATTTGAGTATCCGAATATCCAGGCCAACAATGCAATACTTGATGAGCTGAATTCTTTTGCAGATGCCATCGTCAATAACAAGAATGTGGAAGTTTCACTGGAAGATGGAACCGAAGCCCTGAAAGTTGCTCTGGAAATCATGAAACTGATTGCCTCACCATTGCAATAGTTTTACTGACGGTATTCAACTTTCATCATAAGACTAAACCCTCTGCTTAGGAGGGTTTATTTTTGATATTGACAGAGAAATTATATCCGGATTATAAACTGATTGCCTCACCAAATGTTATCAGATTATGATCGGGATCAAGAATAGAGAATTCTTTCTGTCCCCACGGTTTGCTGCTGAGGCTCCCTGCCGGATGAATTTCAATACCGCGTTCTGTGTAATGTTGATAAAGGGCTTCCAAAGCCGAGCATCGGACATAGATCTGACCGTAATTTTCTTCCGGAATAAGACCCTTAAACTCAAAGAAATGAATTTCCACGGCTCCGTTTTTCATCATAAGATACTGGTGAAAATCATTTTGTGAGGTCTCAAATCCTAAGGCATTATAAAACCTTTCGGTAATTTCTTTTTGCCGCATGGGCAGTTTGGGAATTATCTGTTGTATCATATATTTTTAATTAAATATCATGATAATTTCCCGGACGGACACTTGATTGAAATCAAATACGGATATTTGCCCTTACCCTGCTGAGGGTTTCCGGCCTTATTTTAAGATAGGAGGCGATCATTGCCAGGGGGAATGACTGCAATAGCTGAGGTTTTGAGGTGAGAATATGATTGTATTTCCGGGCAGGAGTCAGATGTTCATCGTACAGAGCTATTTTAGAACTTAATGTATTGAATATTTTATTAAGCAACAGGAAATTCCGGGAAAAAGCAATAAGCTGATGCAGACTTTCCAGTGTGAGTTCAGCTACCTCAGCATCGGAGAAACAGATAATAGCTGATTTTGACGGAGCCTGGTTGATCAGGCTGTCAGCATTAAATAGCCAGTCGTTTTCCATGTACAGATCAGTAATATGATTCTCTTCACGGTCCTGGCAGAAATACAACTGATAAAAAGATCCTTTGACAACAAAAAATATGGATTTTGAAATCTCACCCTGCCGGACAAGCACTTCATCTTTTTTCACATATTTATTTGTCAGCATGCTATGAAAAAGCTTCGTCTCAGCTTCCGAAAAACATCCGAATTGTTCCAGCATCTTCATATGGTCATGAGGTTATTTCCAGCCTGCATTCTTTCTCCAGAGAACATAATCCGGATTTTGATTTTCCAGCTCTTCTATCTTATCTGAAGGAAGGATACTGCTGATCTTATCTTGTGGCAAAGGCGGAAGGTTATGCTCCTGCCTTAAAGCATTGAGCTGATCAGTATCCATAACCGGATAGATGCTTCCGTCTGCATTGAGCTGGGTACCGTACTTCTGAGGTTTCCCCTGAAAAAACTGAATCCGGTCAAACAGGAAAGCCAGGTTGGCGGGGTTAACATCTATACGGCTCTCAAGCATCTGCTTGTATGAATCTTTCATGAATTCCGGCTCTCCAATGGAATGCTGAACAATCAACCATGCGGCCTCGGCGGCCTCTTCCCCAACCTTTGAAATGGTCGGGAATCCGATTTCATTAATAACTGATTTTAGTTCATCAGCATTCTGCCGGTGGACATATTCCATTTCCGGATGATAACCTCCTATAAGTTTATTCTCTTTCAGGAGTTTTTCCCGTACCGATTCATCTAATGCTGCCATCTGAATCAGTTGCTCAGAGAATTTGTTTTTCATTCTTATTCAGTTTTTTACAGTACAATTTTACCGTGTAAATATATAAACAATTATAGTTTTTAAAAGTAATTTTTGCGTAAAAACAGAAAATATTTTCACAATTATTGAATAATCTGCAAAAAATGAGCAGTTAAGTTAATTTGGGATGGCATAAATGGCTATATTTTGTATTACAAATCATTTTTTCATAAAAATGATAAGGTAATGGCTAATTTTTAAATATATTTGTCATCAGTAACCTAATTTCTTTAAACAAATCTCCTCATATTAAATAAGCAAACCATTATGAAAAGAGCCATTCTATTATCCGCTTTTTTATTGTCTCAATTTGGGACATCACAGCTTTTAAAAACAAGCGGCCAGAAGATCGTAAACGACAAAGGTGAAAATATACAGCTGAGAGGCCTCGGGCCCGGCGGCTGGATGCTCCAGGAGGGCTATATGCTGAAAACTGCCGACTTTGCAGGTCCGCAGTATAAAATAAAAGAGAAAATAGCGGAACTGATTGGCGAGGAAGGAATGAAAAAATTCTATCAGGCCTATCTGAATAATGGGATCACTAAAAAAGACATTGATTTTTTGAAGCAGGCAGGATTTAATTCCATCCGCCTTCCCATGCACTATAACCTGTATACGCTCCCTATCGAAAAAGAACCCGTGAAGGGACAAGATACCTGGCTGGAGGAAGGTTTCAGGATGACGGATGACCTGCTGAAATGGTGTGCTGAAAACAATATGTACCTGATCCTCGACCTTCACGCCGCTCCGGGTGGCCAGGGCAATGACGTTAATATTTCGGATAATGACAAATCCAAACCCTCCCTTTGGGAAAGCCCGGAAAACCAGAGAAAAACCATTGCCCTCTGGAAAAAGCTGGCCGAAAGATATAAAGACGAAGCCTGGATTGGAGGCTATGATCTGATTAATGAACCTAATATTAATTTTACCGGCAAAAACCCTAACGGTACAGATGAGATGTCCAATGCACCTCTCTGGAAGCTTCAGAAGGAAATTACACAGGCCATCCGCGAAGTAGATAAAAAACACATCATCATCATTGAAGGAAACGGATGGGGAAATAATTATAACGGACTTCCTCAGCTATGGGACAACAATATGGTATTCAGCTTCCATAAATACTGGAATAACAATGACGATGCAACGCTTAAGTTTGCGCTCGACCTCAGAAATAAGCATAATGCACCGATCTGGCTGGGAGAAACCGGTGAAAACTCTAATGTATGGTTTACCCAGCTGATACAACTGCTAGACAAACATAATATCGGCTATGCGTTCTGGCCGATGAAAAAGATTGACAATATTGCAGGAATCACCAATGTAAAAATCACCCCGGAATATCAGAAGCTGCTTGACTATTGGAAAAAAGGAGGTGAAAAACCATCCAAGGAATTTGCTACCAAAACACTGATGGATATTGCTGAAGGTTACAAATTTGATCATGTAGAAGTAAAAAAAGACGTTATCGATGCCATGTTCAGGCAGACCAGGGATGCCTCTACCTTGCCATTTAAAAACCATAATGCCCCGGGAAGAATTTTTGCTGCTGAATATGACCTGGGAAGGATGGGGTCAGCTTATCTGGACAAGGATTATGTCAACCTTTGGGTAAGCGATCCTGCCAAAAGATCAGAATGGAACTCAGGAAACCAGATGAGGAACGACGGCGTAGACATTTATCTCTGTAACGATAAAGTGACCAACAAATATTATGTAGGAAAAACGGAAACCGGTGAATGGATGCAGTATACCATACAGTCTGCATCCGATAAAAATTACACCGTGGACATCCGTTATTCGGCGCCAACCAGTGGAACAATTAGAATTGAAGACAGTACCGGGAAGAAACTGGCTTCTGTATCGCTGCCGTCAACGGGAGGAAATGAAAAATGGAACACCTTTTCGATAAAAAGAGTTCATCTGAATAAGGGAGAGAACAGGATAAGAATTATTTTTGAGAACAACGGGATCAATCTGAATTACATTGAGTTAAAATAGAACTTGCAGAAAATTATGGCTTTACCTATTGTCAGAATTCAGACAATTATGTACTTTGGTTAGATAATAATCTAAAACAATTTACATGGACAATCAATCTCCTTTTGAACAATTTGATGAGCTCAGAATTGATGCTTCCTCAAAACTTTTCCTTGCTGAAGCAGGAAAATGGACTACCTTTTTGGCTATATTGGGGTATATAGGTATCGGGTTTATGATCCTGGCAGGCATAATGATGATTTCGCTGGGGAATTCAGCTGGTATGTATGGCAAATTTTTTCCAATGGGAAGTGGACTGATATTAGGATCTACTTACCTCGTATTGGCAGGTTTATATTTTATACCAATCAATTACCTGTACAGGTTCGGTTCCAATATGAAAACTGCGATAAGCTCCAATAATCAGGCGAGCCTTACCAGAGCATTTGAATACCTTAAATCGCATTACAAGTTTATAGGCATTCTCACCATTATCCTGATCGGACTCTATATTTTAATCATTATTGCCGCCATCATATTACCTGTTGGAGCGATAAGATAATTAATATTTAATACTTATTATAATACAAAATCCTTCTAAAAAGAAGGATTTTTTTTAATATTACCTTATGAAAAAATTAAGCATCCTACTTCTTCTTATCTCCATATGCACATTCGGCCAGCAAACCGTTCTCAATCGGAAAATACAATCCATCATCAGCAATAAAAAAGCCACCGTGGGCATTTCTGTCCTGGGCTTTGAAAATGGGTTTACGTATAATAAAAACGCAGATAAAGAGCTTCCAATGCTCAGCGTATTTAAATTTCATATTGCGTGCGCAGTTTTGGATCTTGTGGACCAAGGTGTACTTTCATTGAATCAGGCATTTCTGTTAAAGGAATCTGATTTATCGGCTGATACCTGGTCTCCCATTAAAAAGAAATACCCCAAAGGAAATGTCACACTCAGCCTGAATGAAATACTTGACTATACTGTCGCTTTAAGTGATAATAATGGTTGTGACTATTTGCTAAAGCTCATCGGAGGTCCGCAAAAAGTACAGGAATTCATGAATTCTAAAGGTGTGAAAGGCATTCAGATTAAAGTTAATGAAGCAGAAATGCATCAAAATTGGAAAAATCAATATTTGAACTACAGTACTACGATTTCTGCGGTCCGTCTATTAAAGGATTTTTATGATGGAAAAATACTTTCAAAAAATTCAACTGACTACTTAATGCAAATTATGCTCGGAACAAAAACCGGCATCAACAAATTAATTGAACAGCTTCCAAAAAATACTCCTATAGCCCATAAAACGGGATCGTCCGGAAAGTATGACAACGATTTGACTGTTGCGGAAAATGATATAGGGATTGTCACTTTACCGAATGGAAACCATTACGCAATTGACGTACTGGTAAGCAATTCAATGGAGTCGGATGCCGTTAACTGCAGGATGATCTCGGATATTTCCAAAGCTGTCTGGGACGATTTGAATAAGTAAAATTTAAAGCTTAATTTTAAGCACACCAAATCACGTAAAACAATATGGTCATGAAAAAAATTCTTATCACATCCTGTATATTCAGTTTCGTTTTCTTCTTCGGACAGAAAAGTGCAAATTACCTGCAGGTCGGCTATGCCAGCGTATGCTGCGGAACACCTTCCGAAAAGCCTGTTATGGACTATCTGAACAGTTTTAAAAAGAAAAACAAAGTAAGTTCACTTGAAATCCTTAAGCATAGCGGACTTGGGCGGGAAGGCGAATATAACCTGTACATTGGGACAGATAAACTTTCAGTACCCCAAAGGACCAGCCTCGTAAAAGGACTAAAAGCAGTTGTTGACGCCCAGAACAATTCAAGAAAACAGGACAGTGACGGGCTTGTCAATTTTAATGAAAATGAAACCTTATCGAAGGCTGATGTTTCAAAGGGCAGAAATGTAACGGTTTATAAAAAATAATTTTAATTAAATAAGGAAAAATGATTCAAAACATTGTAGTTATCGGCGCAGGAACCATGGGGAACGGTATTGCACACACCTTTGCGCAAAGCGGGTTTAAAGTTAACCTTGTAGATGTTTCCCAGGAAGCTTTGGACAGAGGCCTTAAAACCATCACCACTAATCTTGACAGAATAATTGCAAAGGGCAACCTTACCGAAGAACAAAAAGCTACAACATTAGGCAATATCACCACTTTTACTGCACTTCAGGATGCGGTAGCCAACGCTGACCTGATCGTGGAAGCAGCTACGGAAAACCAGGAACTGAAACTTAAAATCTTCAGGCAGATGGATGAATTTGCCCCTGAGAACTGTATCCTGGCGACCAATACTTCCTCCATTTCCATTACCAAAATTGCGGCGGCTACCAAGAGGGCGGATAAGGTGATCGGGATGCATTTTATGAACCCGGTTCCTATTATGAAGCTGGTGGAAATCATCAAAGGATATTCTACGTCAAAGAAAACGTTTGATGCAGTCTATGACATGAGCAAAACCTTAGGAAAGGTACCTGTAGAGGTTAATGACTATCCGGGATTTGTTGCCAACAGGATTTTGATGCCGATGATCAATGAATCTATTGAAACATTGTATAATGGTGTGGCAGGGGTTGAAGAAATCGATACCGTAATGAAACTGGGAATGGCCCATCCGATGGGACCGCTTCAGCTGGCAGATTTTATCGGACTGGATGTTTGCCTGGCCATCTTAAATGTAATGTATGACGGCTTCAAAAATCCTAAATATGCTCCAAATCCGTTGTTGGTCAACATGGTAATGGCAGGAAAATTAGGCGTAAAATCCGGGGAAGGATTCTATGATTATGCTGAAAGCAAGAAGGCAGAGAAAGTCTCCAAAATGTTTTCAAAATAACGGATGGCTATCATCCTTAGTGGCATGCCGCTCAATGAAGCTTCCTCTAACCTGATAACGGAACACTGTGATTAAATTCAAAGAAAAGTATATTCAGTCAGCATTGGTCATCATTACGGTAATGATGACCATTTTGCGTTTTCTGCTGAATGAAAAAGGCAGGATAACCCCGGATTCCATCCGTTTCATGCGCTTTGCCAGCCGCCTCCCGGTGATCGATAACACCATTGCTCCGCCCGGCTATCCCGCAGCGATCAGGCTGGTTACGTATTTAGGTACAGATGAGTTCTGGAGCAGTAAGATCATAGGGATCGTGTCGCTTTTGGGGATCCTTTTTTTTGCGTGGAGAAAGAAATTTTACTTCAGGGAAGCACTGCTAACGTGTTCCCTGTTCAGTTTTGTATCGATTTTTTCTTTTACGCTTAGCGAAGCCTTACTCCTACCTTTTGGTTTCATATTGCTGTACGTCTCGGACCTGGTGATACGGGAAAAACTGCAATTCAGGAAAGCGGTCTTTTACCTTTCATTTTTGCTGATCCTGATGTATACGATTCGGTACAATGCATTATTCATCATCGGGGCATGCGGGCTATTCGGCCTGCTTCACCTGCGTAAAAAATATTCGGCTGCTTTTACCGTGTCGGCTGCGATAGCCTGTGTATATATCCTGGCTTATAAATTTCTTTTTATTGATTATTTTACTCAGGATTACCTTAAAAACGTACTGGAGGACGGCCCTCACAATGTCCCGCAGCTCCTGACGGAATTATTCCAGGGGTTATGCACTACTTTCAATCCATTTATCCATATAGCCAGCCCGGGAGGCGGCATCGTCAACTACGGCATTTATGGTGTAGGCTGCATCAACCTGATGTGTATGATTTTTCTTTTCTTTAAGTATCAATTAAATCAGACAGAGTCATATTTCATTTTCATCGGCATTACAGGTATAGGATGCACTTTTCTGATCCAGTTCTTTTACCCGCTGGATGTGCTCGATTACAGGCTGCTGGCCCCGTTCAGCTTTCCCATATGGATCATCTATTTCCGGAAGCTGTTCAGCATTTTTTCTCTGAAATTATATGCAGTAGGAGCATTAAGCCTTATAACCGGCGGGATATTTACCTGGCTTTCCAGAGGTGATTACCTGGAAAACAGAAAAGAGGTCAGCCGTTATCTAAAATCTGAAAAGCTGGAAACAGCTACCCTCAGATTTTACGTCAATGGTCCGGACGATATGGAAGGCGGTCAGATGGCGGAACTGATCAGCACCGTAAACCCCAGAATTACAGTAGTAAAAACACCGGAAGACACGCTTAAAAGAACGACATTAACGTATCATAAAGTTTTTCAAAAAATTAAAATCCACAAGAACAAATATCAATAATTTTATTATCTTTGGTTTAACGTTAAAACATTAAAAAAATGAAATTACCAAAGTTTTTATTAGCAGATAATTCGGAATTTCCAGAAGATTTATTCGTTGTACATACGGAATATCCAAGGTTTATCCTGAATGTGGAAGAGGAAGAAGTAGAATGGCTGGATGATCTTGAGGGAGATGATGAAGAAACTATGGCAGATGAAGCGACTAAAGTGGTAGAAGCTGCATTCAAATGGTGCGATGAAGAGCTGGCTAAATATGATGATGAAGAAGACGAGGAATAAGAAATTATCATTATTCAACATACAAAAGGAACTCATATGAGTTCCTTTTATTGTTTGTGCCTGTTGTTGATTCCTGGAATTCAGATATAAATTCTTTTTTCCTGTTTGTCAGTGCTGCATGAGCAGCTTAAAAAGACCAGGGCCCGGATGCATGAACATCCGGGCCCTGTTATTCTGATACCTTGCTTTTATTCTGACTTATTGAATTTAAGCAATAAAAGATTGTCCTGGTACAATTCAAGCGTATTGCCTGAAATAACATACTTATTCGCCTTTGCCATCATATCCAGGAAATTTTTCTCTACGCTGATGTTATCGCACATCATTTTTGTAGACCCGATCTGGGAGGCAGAAAAACTTCCGGTAGAAGCATCCAGTTTTGCGGTTCCGAAGTAACTGTTACATCCGGCATTTCCGTTTACCCTTTCTCCCTCAATGTTCAGGGTAGGAACTTTGCCTTTCACATTGTCTGCCAGTGTCCATTTCGTATTGGCCAGTGAAGGCTGGGATTTGCCTACTTTAGAAGCAGAGGCACTCGTCATGCTTCCGCAGGATGCCAGAACGGCAGCTGCACATATACTTAAAAAAAGGTTTTTCATTGGTTTCTTTTTTGATCTTATCAAATGTACGGAAATTTTATTTTATTCACCGGAATGGCTTATAAAAGCTGGGGCATAGTCCGAAGCTTTCCTTGTAAGCATCCATAAAAAAACGGGCCAAAAGCCCGTCTGTTTTATAAATGCTGAACAATCTGTTACGATCTCAGTTCTGCATTGAATTCCTTCTGGAATGATTTGATCAGGCTATCCATAACAGCGGATATTTCCTTTTCCTCCAAAGTTTTTTCTTCATTCAGAAGTTCAAAACTCATCGCATAGGATTTCTTGCCTTCAGGAAGGTTCTTTCCTTCGTACACGTCAAATAGATTAATGTTCTTAATAAAACGGGACTTATTGTTTTTTGCCGTACGGTAAATATCCTGATAACGGATGTTCTTATCGATCAGCAGAGCAAGGTCTCTTCTTATGGTATTGAATTTTGGAATATCCCTGAACTTCAGTTCATTTTCAGATCTCAGCTCCTGTGCAAATTCCAGCTCCACTTCAGCATAAAAGCAATCCTGATCGATGTCAAATTCCTTGAGCAATTCAGGAGATACTTTCCCGATCCTTACCAGTGTCTTACCCTTCACCTCATAAGTCAGTGCATCTGAGAATCTTTCATCTGACAATGCGGTCTCCGTATAATCTGTAGCCAGTTTTTCAAGCAGGACTTTAACATAAGCCTTCAGGTTATAAAAGCTTACTGCAGATTTAGGCTGCAGCCAGTTTTCAGCCACTTCCCTTCCGGTTACCAGCATAGCCAGTTGCTTCCTCTCCAAATATTGTTCTTTCTTATGGTAGATCTTTCCGAATTCAAAGAATTTGATATCCGCATTTTTCCGGTTGATGTTGTACACCGCATTTTGCAGAAGGCCTTCCAGCAGCGATTTGCGCATGAATGCCAGGTCACCGCTCAATGGATTCAAGAGTTTCACGGCATCGGTCTCATCTTTTACAGAAGTAAGGGAATTATTCATTACTTCATTGAAGCCTAATGCCTGAAGGCTCCTTGCCCAATTGTTTTCCAGCTCATCCTGATCTTTAGCATTCAGCTTTACCGGAGTAAATGATATTTTCTGTGGAGCGTCAATTTTATTGTATCCATAGATTCTCAGGATTTCTTCGATAACATCGATTTCACGGGTAACATCCGCCCTGTAGGCCGGCACGGAAACTTCAAACCCGTTCTGGATCTCGTTCAGCACCTGAATATCCAGGGCTTTCAATATTTCTTTTACTTTTTCACGGTGAATTTTGGTCCCTAAAATCTGTTCGATTTTAGAAAAACGTAAGATCACGTAGCTGTCCTCAATCTTTTTAGGGTACTGTTCCAGCAATTCACCGGTTAATTTCCCTTCTGCCAATTCCTGAATCAACTTAATGGCATGGGTAATGGCAGTCCTGGTGATATTCGGGTCCACTCCTCTTTCAAACCTGAACGAGGCATCCGTATTGAGGCCGTGAGATTTTGCCGCCTTTCTTACCGCTACCGGATTGAAATAAGCGCTTTCAAGGAAAATAGTACTTGTTTCTGAGGAAACACCTGAATGAGCACCACCGAAAACACCGGCAATGCACATCGGCTGGTCTTTCCCATCCTTGATGATGATCTCAGAACCGTTCAATGTTCTTTCCACCCCATCCAGCGTCGTGAATTTAGTACCTTCTTTTACAAGGCCGACTTTTACCTTTTTATCGGCGATTTTGTCTGCATCAAATGCATGAAGGGGCTGACCGTATCCGTGAAGGATATAGTTGGTAATATCCACAATATTGTTGATTGGGTTCAAGCCAATGGCTTTTAGCCTGTTTTTAAGCCAATCCGGAGACTCGGCTACTTTAACATCCCTGATTACCGCACCGATGTATCTCGGGCAAAGTTCTGAGTCTTCCACTTCCAATGTAAAATCATGGGAGTCTTCGCTCTGAAGGCTTTCAGAAGACAGTTTTTCAAACTTGGACTTCTGCTGATTGGTGGAAAGGTAGGCGTGCAGGTCACGGGCAACTCCATAATGTGACATGGCGTCTGTCCTGTTAGGTGTTAAACCGATTTCAAATACTTCATCATTGGAAAGCTCAAAATAATCGGCAAAGTCTTTCCCCACTTCGTATTTTTCTTCATCCAGCACCATAATGCCACCATGATCATCGCTTAACCCTAATTCGTCCTCTGCACAGATCATCCCCTGGGACACTTCTCCCCTTATTTTAGCTTCCTTGATCTCAAAGAAGCTTCCTGATTTATCATAGATTTTTGTTCCGACTACTGCTACGGGAACGGTCTGCCCAGCTTCCACGTTCGGGGCGCCGCAAACGATATTCAGCACTTTTCCGTTGCCTACATCTACGGTTGTTTTCTTAAGCTTATCGGCGTTCGGATGTTTTTCGCATGTAAGGACTTTTCCTACAACAATACCTTCAAGGCTTCCTTTTACGCTTTCAAATTGGTCTATACCTTCCACTTCAAGACCGATATCGGTAAGGAACTCCCCTATTCTCTCCGTCTTCAGTTCCGTTTTGATAAAGTCTTTCAGCCAGTTATTTGATATTTTCATTTTTTATATTTTGAAAATTTTTTGTTTGAATTTTGTACCGATACCAGCAGGCATTTTCCGCCTACAAATGTCGTGTTTTTTTGAGAAACAGCGAAATTTATCCAAGTGTTTCAGGTCATGAATATTGCTTTTGTAGAGATTTTCCTGCCGGAAAACAAAATGAAACAGTAGTATTTTATAGCCTTGCAGGCATATATCCATTAATCTTTTCGTACACTTGTACATAAAAAAAGAGGCCTTGAAATCAAAGCCCCTGATATTGTAATACTGAGTATTATTATAATCCGATTACCGGCATAGATAACATCAGGATATTTTCGTTTTCTTCGAGACCGTCAAGAGGTTCAATGATTCCCGGTCTGTTAGGCTGGGACATTTTCATCGTAATATCATCCGAACCCAGGATGGTTAACATCTCTGTTAAAAACTTAGAGCTGAATCCGATATTGATATCCTCCCCATTGTAATCACAAGGGATCTGCATATCCGCTTTGTTAGCATATTCTGTATCTTCCGCATGAAGGTGAAGGATGTTGCCTGAAAGCTTGAATCTTACCTGGTTGGTAGATTTATTAGACATAATGGACGCTCTTTTAATAGCTCCCAGCAGAAGGTTCCTGTTGATTGTCAGCACATTCGGGTTTTCTTTTGGAATTACCGCAGTATAGTTAGGGTATTTTCCGTCGATCAGCCTGCAGATCCAGGTATGTTTTCCGAAAGTAAACCTGGCCATATTCTCATTAAAGTCAATGGTTACATCATCATTTGAACTGGCAAGAATATTTTTGAAGATATTAAGCGGTTTTTTCGGCATGATGAATTCCATAGGTTCGGCATTCATCAGGTCTATTCTTTTGTACACGACCAGCCTGTGGGAATCTGTGGAGACAAAGTTCGTCTCGTTTTCTCCGAACTGGAACAATACACCAGTCATCACAGGACGAAGTGAATCGTTGCTGGTAGCAAAAAGTGTGTTGGTTAATGCTTCAGATAAAACTCCGGCCGACATGGTAACGCTTTGTGAGGCATCGAATTCCGGAAGTTCCGGATAATCATCTGCATTGTCCAGTGCTACGGCAAAGTTGTCTTTTTCATCTAAAATTTCAAGCTGGCTCCCGGTACCTTCCGCATTGTCTTTCACAGACAGCGTAAGCGGCTGCTCGCCATAGGTCTTGATAAAATCCTGAAAGATTTTGGCCGGAACGGCAAATTTACCCGAATCATCAGACCTTACCTCAAGGGAAGTCACCAGAGTCGTTTCGCCATCAGATGCTGTAATGGTAACGTTGTTTCCGTCTAATTCAAAAAGATAGTTTTCTAAAATCGGTCTCGACTGAGAACTTGATATTACGCCACTTACAGTTTGTAAAGCCTTCTGAAGTTCACCACTTGAAATAATAAATTTCATAGATTTAAAAATAAATTTTTACAAATATAATAAATAGAAAACAGATTAAAAAAAATAATCCTGAGAGTTATTAACAACTATCAAAAGAAAATTCAGTGCTGTTTTCGCCCCCGGAATCCGGATCTCTCCCAATGCTGCACAAACACTGCATTTACTCGCATCGTCTTCTCTGAAATGTCCGGTGAATAAATATAAGCATTATTTCTGGTGATTTGGTTATATTTGTGCATAATATTTTACCATGCGAAAACCTCCTGTTCATAAAAGTTTTCTGAATGCTTTCCGGGGTATTTTCCTGATGGTGAAAAGTGAACGGAATTTCAAGATTGAGCTTTTTGCTTTCGTCCTGAATATCGTGCTGATTTTTTATTTCCACCTGTCATACTTCGATACTGCCCTCATCCTCCTGGTATCTTTCGCTGTTCTGGCTGCTGAAATGTTCAATACATCAATTGAAAAGATCTGTGACGTGGTACATCCTGAATTCGACAAGAGAATCGGATTTATCAAAGATGTCTCGGCAGGCGCCGTGCTTCTGATGGCCATAGCTTCCGTACTTGTCGGAATTATGGTCTATGGAAAATATATTTTGCCCATATAATTCTTTAAACGATTCATTTCTGCGAAGCCAGATCATAATCACGTAATCACCGTAAAGCGAATCCTCCTCAAAGATACTGTTCAATGACCGGAATAGCGATTTCCGCCATCATTCCGTACCCCTTTTCATTGGGATGGACTCCGTCTGCGGAAAGCAGTAATTCCCTGTCCTGTTCAAATGCAGAATGGAAATCCAGGTAGCTGAGATTGAGTTCACAAGCTATATTTTTTAAGATGCTGTTGTATCTTATTACGTCACCATTTGTTCGCTGCTTTCCCGAAGCGACAACTACTCCATCCACAAATTTTGAAATCGGAAGAATGCTTATGAGATAAATATCCTCGGTGTAACGTCTGGCATGCTGAACGGCAGATACTACATTCTGTTCAAATAGTTCTGCATCTACCAGCTGAATGCCATCTTTTATGACCAGGTCATTGGCACCGTAACCTATAAAAACAATATTACCGTCTGCAGCATTCCTGGCTTCCATTTCAGGAGAAATCCTTCTTAAGAGGCCTTCGGTAGTTTCACCGCCAATTCCCAGATTGAACAGGATCAGTTCATGACTTCCTTCGTTATATTTCTGTAAGGCATATCTTTTTACAATATCTACCCAACCTCCGAATACGCCGTCGTATTCCCCGTAGGTAATGCTGTCCCCGAAGAACAGTCCATATCTCATTTTCTTCATGAATGTAAGTTTTTTATACTTTGGTACCTTTCTGATGCTCATTTCACCAGCATTAGCAAATAGCATATTTGCTGTTTTCAGTCTAAAATTAAGGTAATATTTTTATGGGATTCTATAATTTCAACAAGAATTTCAAACAGGGTCTGTCCTTTTCCGTTCATCAGGTCATCCAGTTTTTGCTGGATAAGCTGTGTATTAAAGGGCTTTCCCTGACGAACCTTATATTCGTAAAACGCTTTTGTGGCTTCCAGACCCAGATCATATTGTGACTTCCGGGCATCTTTCCAGATAACAGTCACATGCTCACCGTTCTCAAAAACACCAAAACCTCCGTACAGAATGTCGTCAAAACCATCCAGGGTACCCATTTCCCAACCGGTATCCTTCATGAAAACCTTTGAGGCTTCTCGATAAAATCCCGGCAGATCAGAAAAATGACTGCCATGGATGACAGTCATTTTTTGTTTATTCATTTCTTGATTCATTTATTTATAAGCTAGTTTCAAATAAACTAATAAAATAACATTGATTCAGTTTTATCTACATATTCAGGAATCTTGCAGTTTCCAAATGATTATTTAAGATTTTGGTGATATAATAAATCTTGTCTTTCTCAATAAAGTAGATATGCCAAGCGGTACGCCTATTTGTTTTTATTACAAAATAGAAATCTCCAAAATCCCTGTGCTTTGCATGTACTTTAATTCGCTTTGCAATATAAATATATCTAAATATATCGTTGTAAATATCATCTACATAATTTAAAGCATTTTCAAAGTAGTCAAAATAACCATTCTTAAATAAGACATATGAAAGTTCAGCCAAATAATCTAAAACATCTTCACTAATTACAACAGCTTGTCTTTCCTGCATAGCTCAGTTAAACGTCTTTTTGTTTCAGCTTTTGCTTCATCTAAAGAATAAAACTTTTTTTGGAGGCGGCTATCTTCCACTACTCCGAGATCTTCTAAAATAGGCTGTAAAATTTTGCCATATTTTTCTAAGTCAAAAGTGACAGTTTTCAATGTCCCATTTGAGTTTTTTTCAATTTTTATTCCTGAAACGTTCATATTTTGGCTGGCTTATGCTAACAAATTTATAAAAATTTATTTGAAGTATTCCACTCCATTTCTGAATATGTTATGGTAGTTTGCGGTAGGAATATTTTTCATCAGTCCTTCTGCGAAACGTTCCGGGTGTCCCATCCTTCCGAAGATTTTTCCATCCGGGCTCGTGATCCCCTCGATTCCGAATAATGAATTATTTGGGTTGAACGGCATTCCGTGGGCAATATTCCCTTCAAGATCAAGGTACTGAGTAGCAATCTGTCCATTTTCGTACAGCTTCTGAATTTCTGATTCCGATGCCATGAAACGGCCTTCTCCGTGGGAAATAGGGATTGTGAACACCTGGTCTTTCATTCCTTTCAGCCAAGGCGATTCATCATTCACCACCCTTACGTTGACCATCTGGGAAATATGCCTTCTGATAGCATTATGCGCTAATGTAGGAGAATTTTCATCCAGATCCTTGATCCTTCCGTAAGGCAGCAATCCTGATTTCACCAATGCCTGGAACCCATTGCAGATTCCGATGATCATCCCGTCTCTGTCCAACAGTTCGTGAACCGCATTCTTCATTTTTTCGTTTTTCAGCACATTCACGATGAATTTTGCTGATCCATCCGGTTCGTCACCGGCAGAGAAACCACCTGAGAATGCTAAAATCTGTGATGTCCTGATCTCTTCTACCCAGGCATCAATACTCTCTTCCAGCAGCTGGTGATTGATATTGATCAGAGGCAGGCTGCTTACGGCCGCCCCTTCTTTTGCAAATGCGTTCAGCGTATCATACTCGCAGTTGGTTCCCGGGAATACCGGAGCGAATACTTTTGGCTGCACGATCCCATGCTTTTTAATGGTTATATTCCTCGGATTGACTGAATTTAGTTTTCCGTCCAGCTCAACCGTTATCTTTTCCTTTTCAGCAGTCGGGAAAAGGTTTTCAAAAGTATGGGTATTGGCGGCCAGTAATTTTTCAATGGCAAATTCGGAATCGTTGATTTTGAGATTTTTCGAATCATTAACAGCTCCGATAAGCTTTAAGTCTGCAAAGCCTAATTCTTCCGTGGCTTCAATGATCAGGCTTCCGATATTTTTAGCCAGTAATACATTTTCGTCAGCTGTAACTTCTGCACCTAAGCGGTTTCCAAAGCTCATTTTTGCTAAAGCCACTGCTACTCCGCCTTCTTTTACCGTTTTTACGGAGACGATTTTTCCGGCTCTGATATTTTCAAAAACAAATTCAAAAACAGCTTTCAGAGCATTGTAATCCGGCAGTCCGTTTTCCTGTGACTTATGGCTAAACAAATAAATTTTATTGCCTGCCTTTTTAAATTCAGGAGAAATGATATTTTTCTTCTCTCCATTGGCACAGGCAAATGAAATCAATGTAGGAGGAACATTCAGGTCCTGGTAGGTTCCGCTCATGGAATCTTTTCCTCCGATAGCTGCCAGACCAAAATTCATCTGTGCATCGTATGCTCCTAATAAAGAAGCCAGAGGTTTACCCCATTTCTCAGGATTCTGTCCCAATTTCTCAAAATACTCCTGGAAGCTCAGCCTGATATTTTTATAATCACCACCCATCGCTACAATTTTTGCTACACTTTCCAGTACGGCATAAGAAGCACCTAATAACGAGTTCTGTTTAGAAATGTCTGCATCAAAGCCCCAGCTGGCCAGGGAAACAGTTTCAATATCTTTTGCACCCAAAACCGGAAGGGTCTGAACACTTCCTTCCATCAGGGTTTGCTGGTATTTCCCTCCTAAAGGCATTGCTACGGTAGTTGCTCCGATAGAGGAATCAAACATTTCCAACAACCCTTTCTGGGAAGCGACATTTTTATCGCCTAATATCTTGAGGAAGCTTTCTTCACTGAATGCTTGTGTATCTTCTTTTACTTCATCGAGATGGGTAATTCTTACCTCCTGTGTTTTGGAGCAGCCGTTGGTATCTAAAAATGCTCTTGAAAGATCAACGATTTTATCGCCTTTCCAGAACATCTGCATCCTTCCGGAATCTGTCACTTTAGCCACTTCAACAGCAACAATATTTTCCGCTTCGCAGAATTTGATAAAAGCCTCTTTATCCTGAGGGTCCACCACTACAGCCATTCTCTCCTGAGATTCGGAAATGGCCAGCTCTGTTCCGTTCAATCCCTCATATTTCAAAGGCAAGACATCCAGGTTTACTTCCAGTGAATCGGCAATTTCACCGATGGCTACGGAAACCCCTCCCGCACCAAAATCATTTGATTTCTTGATCAATTTCGTTACTTCAGGATTCCTGAATAAACGCTGGATTTTACGTTCCTCAACCGCATTTCCTTTCTGTACTTCAGAACTCATGGTATGGATCGACGTTTCATCCTGCTCTTTTGAACTTCCGCTGGCACCGCCAACGCCATCACGGCCCGTAGCACCTCCCAGAATGATAATAGAATCGCCGTTAGCCGGCTTTTCACGTCTTACCCAGTCTACCGGAACGGCACCGGCAACAAAGCCGACTTCCATTCTTTTGGCTTTATAACCTTCGTCATATATTTCTGAAACCATGGTTGTAGCCAGACCGATCTGGTTTCCGTAAGAAGAATATCCGTTGGCAGCCTGCCTGGTAATGGTTTTCTGAGGCAATTTCCCCGGTAAGGTCTTGTCAACCGGTTCCAGCACATTTGCAGCACCGGTTAACCTCATCGCCTGGAATACAAAAGAACGCCCGGACAAAGGATCCCGGATAGCCCCTCCAAGACAGGTTGAAGCGCCTCCGAACGGTTCAATTTCAGTCGGGTGATTATGGGTCTCATTTTTAAACAGTAAATACCACGGCTCTTTTTTACCGTCGTATTCAGCTTCAATCTGGATGGTACAGGCATTGATCTCATCGGAGACCACCAGGTTTTCCAGGTTGCCTGTTTTATGGAAATATCTGGCGCAAACCGTAGCAAGATCCATTAAGGAAATTGGCTTCAGCTCGCGGCCTAAGAATTTTCTTTTTTCGATATAGTCGTTGAAAATGGTTTCCAGTGTATGTTTAAACTGTCCTTCAAATTCAATATTGGATAATTCTGTTTCAAATGTCGTGTGGCGGCAGTGGTCGCTCCAATAGGTATCCAGAACTTTCAGTTCGGTTTCCGTAGGGTTTCGATGTTCAGATTTGAAATACTCCTGAATGAATTTTAAATCGTCCAATCCCAGGGCAAAACCATGGTTGTTATAAAAGTTTTCCAACTGTACTTCATCGAAATTGATGAAATTTTCATGGGTGATCACTTTTGACGGTGCTTCCTCTGCCGGAATATTCAGGATAGACAGATCTTTTTCCTGTGATTCCACTTTATTGATGAGCAGATCCTTGATTTTAGACAGTTCATCCTGCGAAACCCCATCCAATTCGATCAGTTTTCCGCTTCGCACTTTGGATTTCTCATTTTCGGTAAGCAAAGCAATACATTGCTGAGCGGAATCTGCACGCTGGTCATACTGGCCCGGTAAAAATTCCATAGCGAAATGCATTCCCTGCGCAGGATTTTCTGTGTGTAAGATGTCTGTAACCGGATCTACGAAAGTACTGTTGACTACTTTTTCAAATTCACCGTCATTCAATCCGAAGATATCGTAAACATTGTATACTTTTACGCTTTTCACGGATGGAACCACCGCTTTTACTTCATCAAAAATTTTTGGACTTTCCACATCGAAAATTCCTCTTTTTTCTACGAAAATTCTTTTGTTTTGAGACATTAGATGTCAGATATTATAATTATTAGACTTATTTTCAAATTTACTTAGCGTGTGCCTTGTTTTTTTGTGATCACAAAGATAGTATTCCTGCGGAATGCTTGTCCTATTTAACATCACATTTCTGCACAGATTTCTTTCTTACAGAACTATATTATTTAACCATCTTATTCGGATGGTCCCTCTGAAATTTCTCAGCCTGTTGCCTTTTATTTTTCAGCCATTTTTCAAAGGGAATTTTTTCATTATCGTCATCCAAGGCAAAGACTTTTTTACCATCTTCCGAAACCAGGAATATTAAGCCTGACAATCCTGCTTCCGTCTTCCAATAGTCATAAGCATTCACCTGATAATAAGGAAAATTTTCTTTTGGACGCTCTACAATTTCAAAAGATAATTTTTTGTCGGTACCGGATAATTTATCATCATAATTTACATAATAGATATCCGAAAGCTTTTTATTCTGCTTTTCGAAGAACTGAAGCATTTGCTTTTCTTTTGCCGTGTAAGAAAACGGATAGGGATAATATTTTCCGTTTACTTTCACAGTTTTTGCCGATTGAGTAACCGGCTGTACGGTTTCTCCTTTAAAATTCATCACTCCCCAGGTTCCTCCTACAATGGCTTTATGCTCTTCTTCTGTTTTTTCCCAGTCACAGCCGTCACAATAAGCGGCATAGCCATATCTGAACGGCGACACGAAATCATGTTCTGGCTGTATGACAATCTTTCCGTTTCTGTCTGCAAAACCTACTTTCCCGTTCTTAACGAACCTTCTTACCCCTTCAGAAAAATAATCTGCTCCGTTATCATAAAAGAAAGGCCTGTAAAGGAAGTTTCCTTTTCTATCATAGACATATCCCCATGCATTTTTCTCAGGTACTTCATCCTTTTTCGGGCCGTCAAAATAGATCGTTTCCTCTTTAACAGGTTGCCCGTTTTTCAGGTATGAAAAAATCTTGAACTGGGCGGGAACAATAACCTCACCAGCTGAATTTTTAACGCCCACCAAAGAATCTTTAGTTTTGAAATACATTAAAGACTCTTTCTTCTGTGAAAAAGCAATCATCGGGATCAATAATGTAACAACAAGTATTTTTTTCATTTTGCTGGGTTTTAAGGTTACAGACAAATAAAAATCCGGGTATCTTGAAACGCTTACAAATAAAATATGCAGCCCAGAAGACTGCATATTGCTTTATACTTTAAGATCAGCCTCGAGCCCGATCAGGTCTTTATTCTGATCAATGATCGGCTGTACTTCATTCTTAATGAATTCTTCCGTCTGGACAGGGGCAAAACCGATAAAGTTCTTAGGATCCAGTACTTCCTTCAGCTTCGACTTATCCAGTTTTAATGAATCGTCGTTCAGGATTCTTTCGATAAGGTCGTTTTCCTTTCCTTCCACTTTTACCTGCTTGGACGCTTCCATGGAATGAACCCTGATGACCTCATGGATTTCCTGACGGTCTCCCCCGGCTTTCACTTCTTCCATAATAATGTATTCCGTGGCCATAAAAGGAAGCTCGTCCATGATATGTTTGTTGATCCTGTTCGGGTATACAACAATTCCGTTCATAATGTTATTCCAGATCAACAGGATGGCATCAACAGCAAGGAATGCCTGAGGAATGGTTAACCTTTTGTTGGCCGAATCATCCAGTGTCCTTTCAAACCACTGGGTTGAAGCTACCATGGCAGAACTGGTCGTGAGAGACATCACATATTTTGCCAGCGCTCCAATCCTTTCGCTTCTCATAGGATTACGTTTGTAAGCCATTGCAGAGGAACCGATCTGGTTTTTCTCGAACGGTTCTTCAATTTCCTTCAGGTTCTGAAGCAAACGTAAGTCGTTTGTGAATTTATGGGCAGACTGCGCGATATTTCCTAATAAAGCCACTACTTTGGCATCGATTTTCCGGTCGTAGGTCTGTCCGGAAACACCGAATACCTTTTCAAAGCCGAATCTTTTGGATAATTCCTTATCCAGATGTTTTACTTTTGAATAATCCCCGTTGAACAGTTCAAGGAAGCTTGCTGCTGTCCCTGTAGTTCCTTTAACACCTCTGAATCGTAAGGTTTCAAGGAAGAAATCGAGTTCTTCGATATCCAATACCAGGCTCTGTAACCATAACGTCGAACGTTTTCCGACTGTCGTTAGCTGAGCTGGCTGGAAATGGGTGAATCCTAATGTGGGAAGATCTTTATACTGAATAGCGAAATCCGCTAAATTCTTGATCACGTTAACGAGTTTTTTCTTCAGGATTAAAAGCCCGTCGCGGATCTGGATCAGATCTGTATTATCTCCTACAAATGCGGAAGTTGCTCCAAGATGGATGATTCCTTTGGCTGAAGGTGCTACATCACCGTAAGTATGAACGTGTGCCATCACATCATGACGGAACTTTTTCTCATACTCTGCTGCTTTATCGTAATCGATGTTTTCGGCATTGGCTTTCAGCTCTGCGATCTGCGCATCGGTAATGTCAAGACCTAAATCTTTTTCGATTTCAGCAAGCGCGATCCAAAGTTTCCTCCAGGTACGGAATTTGTTATTATGCGAGAAGTTAAATAACATTTCTTCACTGGAGTAGCGCTCTTCCAATGGATTTTTGTAGGAATTCATTCTTTCTTATTACTTTTAGATATGCAAAAATAAGGTTTTTCGCTGAGAGTGAAAAATCAGGATTGCGCTTTTATCGTAAGTCTCAAAATCGCTTTAAATGTTTTTGAATTAGAATATTATTCGTCTAAAGTATCTGTACAAGATTTCGTTAGCCCTTATGAATCAGGTAATATTTGATGAATTTCACAGAAACCAGAGCGTTTATCAGCAATAATATATTAAGCTAAAAAATCATTAATAGCTAACTATCAACATCTTACACGAATTAATAATTATTGATATTTAGAAATAATTTATTTGGAATATCTAAAAAGTATTTTGTACATTTGCAACCTGTTATTCAACCTCTGACGATAACCGTGTAAGTTGCTTAGCTTTAAACTTTTATTTTTATTAATAATGGATTTATTAAAGTACGTACAAGATAAGTACATTGCGAAAAAAGAATTCCCTGAATTCAAAGCAGGTGATACCATCACTGTGTATTACGAAATTAAAGAAGGACAAAAAACAAGAACTCAGTTCTTCAAAGGAACCGTTATCCAATTAAGAGGTACAGGTTCCACCAAAACATTTACCATCAGAAAAATGAGCGGTGATGTAGGTGTTGAAAGAGTATTCCCGATCAACATGCCTGCACTTCAGAAAATCGAAGTTGACAGAAGAGGTAGAGTAAGAAGATCAAGAATCTACTACTTCAGAGATCTTAGAGGTAAGAAAGCAAGAATCAAAGACGCTGCTTACAAAAAGAAATAATTCAGACAACAATACATATCAAAAGAGACTGTTCCATCCGGACAGTCTCTTTTACTTTTATACAGATTGTCTATGTACACTACTACTCAATCTAAATAGTCTGAACGAAGATGCTTTCTATTTTATAAAGTCGTAAAGGGCATTCCAAAACCTGTCATAAGCTTCAATATGGGGAAGGTGACCAACATTGTCAAGTTCTGCAAGTTTCGATCCCGGTATTTCCTTCTGTGTCTTTTTACCCAATTCCTGATACTGTCCCATTTTCGCCTGCAGTTCTTTCGGTGCACGGTCTTTCCCGATGGCAGTCCTGTCCCTTGTCCCGATGATCAGCAGCGTAGGAACTTTAATATTTTTAAATTCATAGCATACAGGCTGGTTATAGATCATATCAGAAGTAAGCGCAGCATCCCAGGCAACTTTCGGGTAATCAGGGTGTAAAGTCCAGCCTGCAATCAGATCCAGCCATGGCTGATATTCTGCTTTCCATCGATTGTCATAGTAAAATTTCATCTGATAATCCTTATATGTCTCCGCTGTATTTTTAAGTTCAGACTGATAGGCCTTATCTATATTCTGATAGGCTGCAAAGGTTTTATAATCTTCAAGTCCGATGGGGTTTTCAAGAATCAGTTTCTGCACCTTTTCCGGGTACTGCAGGGTAAACCGGGTTGCTACCATGCCTCCCATGGAATGTCCAAGCACAATCACCTTATCAATATTTAGCTGGTCTAAAATCAGCTTTGTATTTTCCGCCAGCTGTGCGAAGGAAAACTGATAGCTATGAGGTTTTGAGGATTTTCCGAAACCAATCTGATCCGGTATGATCACCCTGAAACCCTTTGAAGAAAGATCTTTTGCAGTTTTTTCCCAATAGGCTCCGTTAAAATTTTTGCCGTGGAGGAGCATAATCGTCTTTCCGTTAGCTGTTTTCGGCTTTACATCCATGTAGGCCATTTTAAGGGCGTTATTTTGTGAATTCAGGTTGATATATTCTACCTGAAATGGATACTGATAGTCAGAAAGCATTGCATCCAACGGCCTGACCTGAGCAGAAGCCAATATAGGAGCAGAGCACAAAAGAATTCTGATGACAGCAAGTTTACAATATCGAATCATCTTTTTTTAATTTAACGTTATTATAAAAAAACCGTTCCAAAGGAAACGATTTTTATTTTTTTATTATGGGGCCGGTTCATCAGCAATACGAAAATCTTTTTTTGCCGGCAGGTTCATCAGTACAATAGCAAATAGAATGAGGATAATTCCTATCCACTGAATCAGAAGGACTTTTTCACCCAGCAGTACAAAAGCCATCGTTACGGATACAGGCAGTTCAAGTGAAGAAACGATGCTTCCCAGGCCAAGCCCTGCCTGAGGAAACCCTATATTGAACAAAATCGGTGGAATAATGGTTCCGAATAAAGCCAGAATAAAACCGTACTTCCATAATATGGAATAGTCAAAGGCCCTGATATGACTCGTGTTTTCTGTAAAGTTCAGGTAAAACGACCTTAAAGCCTCAAAGTGCAAAGGTCCGATCTGAGCAAAAAACAGAAATAAAAGAATAATGACCGATCCTCCGCAAAGCATTATGAAACTCTTCCTGAATACCGGCAGATGGGTAGCAATGGTATTGGATGTGAACATTGTTAAAGTATAAGATGCCGCCGCCATCAGACCCCAGAATATTCCATGCCAGTCCAGACTGATATCTGCATGGATAAGATTGGTTGCCAAAACTGTCCCAACAAGGACGATTATAGTAGCAATAACTTTCCTCGCATTCGGCAGGGTCTTGGTGATCACACTTTCCACGACCACACTGAACCATACTGACTGCATCAGAAGCACAATGGCTATGGAAACATTGATATATTGTACCGCAATATAATAGAACAGGCTTGTACATCCTAATGAAGTACCTGCGAGCAGCAGCTTACCTGTCTCCCTGGAACTGGGTTTCGGTAAAATCTTTTTTGAAGCAGCAGTCTGAATAAAATTGAGGATCAGAAGTCCGGCTATTCCCAATATAAACTGTGCTGTAGTAACCTCCGAGGTAGTATACCCCTCATGATAAGCCATCTTAACAAACGTAGCCAACATCCCGTATATACTGGCCCCCAATCCCACAAAAAGGACACCTTTTAAAATACTTTTCTTTTTCATCTTGATTGTTTTTTTAACCCTGCAAAGATATGATATTGAAAAGAAATGGTATTCATATAAAAAAATACTCCGGCCTGTCCGGAGTATTTTTTATTGATGATATTGATAATCAGTTTATTTCTTGATGATCACTTTTGAAGTCGCATCAACATTAAGCCCTTTAACTTTTACCAGATAAGTCCCGCTTACCAGCTTGTCCGTTGCAATGGATTTCTTGGAATCAGGAGAGATCTTATCTTCTGAGGAAACTAATTTCCCTGACATATCATATATTTCCACACTTATTTTTCCTAATGTATTGGATGGGAAATTGATAAAGAATTCATTTCTTGCAGGATTCGGATAAATGGAGATGTCACTTTTCACGGTTTTAACTTCATCCGTAGCTAGTGCACATTCTGAAGGAACTGCAAAACTTTCGATCTGGTCATTGATATTGGTCTTGCTTCCTGCGCTGGCACCCACACCTAAACCTCTTTTGGCAAAAGTTCTCCAGATCATGCACTTGTCAGCACCTCCTGTTGTATTCTGATCTGCTGCTAAAATAGCATCCCTTCCATCAATGAATGTAGGACTGCACACCTGTAATTTCAATGCATTGGTAACCAACTGAAGGACTCTTGAACTTCCATTAGTCGTATTGGCCAGTACATCTGAAGAATAGCCATATTTATTAACATATTGCCAGTGCAGATCCCATAGCATTGAAGCCCATATAAACCCTATGGAATGTACATCTGGAACTAATGCACCACTTGAATTGGTATATTGCATTCCATTAGTATTTCCATACGTATAACTATTGATGCTAAAATCAGGAGAATATTTTGCAGGCCTAATTCCCCCGCCACTATTAGACTGACCTACCACATAGGTTCCTATTCCTCTAGGTACGGAAGCATTATCTCCTGCTTTGTTTGTAAGCATTAACGCAAAAAAATCTGACCAGCCCTCTCCCATCTGTTCTCTGGAATTGACATAGCTTAAACAAGAATAACCGTTCCCTGTTAGCCTGTTTGAAATTCCGTGTCCATATTCATGAACCACAATTCCATTATCAAAACTTCCGTCAGGTGTTGTACTTGTTGCGGGATCATCTTTTAGCGTTACATTTACCGTAGTACCGGCAGATAGTTGACCTTTAATATATTCACCTTCAGAATTGCCAATCAAGACCGAAGGGATAGTTATCGTAGCGTCTGTTCCTGACATTCCTCCTATGGCCCCTGATGTTGGCAAATTATAAATGATAGCAGCCGTTGCTCCGGCATCCTGAGCATTTTTCACCTTAACAGTAAATGCACAGGTTCCTCTTTCTATCAAACCAATTTTTCCTGTTAATGAACCGGCAGGCAATGCTGTACAGGCATCCGCTACGGATGAAATCTGTACATTTCCTGTAACTCCGTTAGCATCCAGAGGAGTTCCAAATTGTGCTAAACCGGCAGCAGGCGTACGTGGTATTGCAGCGGAAGGAGCATTGTAAAAGAAATTCCTGTTAAAAGTACTCCACAAATACATCTGCATTCTCGGTTTGCTACCATCAGCAGGAGTGGCAAAATTAGCGTTATTGGTACCTCCGCCATCCATCGCTTCAGCATTTACATAATCATTTCCTAAACCATTAGGCACGAAATTATTTTGCTGAAAATTTCTCGCTGCAGGAGTAAACCCGAACATATAAAAAATGTCATGCACCTTATTATTAATATAGAATAAGTTAGTTACAGATGCACTTAAGTTATTATAAGGATCACCAGTCATGCTGAACGGAAAATTAAAATTCCTCGAAGTACCGCCGTCAGGAGAAAATCCAGGAGCATCTGCATCAGAAATATCATCATAAGCATATACATTATTTCCTCTGGTTATCGTATAATGCGTGGTACCATCAGAATGCCAGCCTTCCTGTGATGCAGCTGTAATCCATGGGTTACTAACTACGGACCTTGAACCAAAAGTGGCTGATTCGATAGGCAATGGAAATACATTATAAGAAGCATTATATGCTGCTAAAATTGAATTGTTGTTTGTTATATTAACAGGACCAATCAACGATTGCTTATGATCCAAATCATGTGAGTATGCACCTTCGTGGAAATCACAAGCTAAATTCAAATCAAAATTAGCAATGATATTGCCGTCTACTGCATCTACCAATATGTTCCAGTAGCTTGGTGATCCCGGCTCGGGAATAGAAAACTCATATGATAACTTTAAAACACCATGATCATCAAAATACACCAATCTTTGTTTTGCCACCTTAACATTATCAGGTTCTGCAGCATTGTACTCAAGGATAGGATATGATTTTATTGATTCTTTGTGTAGGTATTCCCCTATTTTCTGCAATGCAGCAACTTTAGTTAACGATACCTGATTGGAGGATACAGCAGTATAATCCTTCACAAAATTATCCGTGAAATAAGCAACCTTTCCTTCTTTTACTAAAGCCGTCCCTACAGAAGCATATACAGGAAGTCCTTTATAGGTCTGCTGAATCTTGACCACATCTCCATTCATGGATTTAGATTGATCAATATTATCGATAATAAAACTGGTAAGATCCGGCTTTTTATATTCTCTTATTGTATTTTGAGAAATATACTGCTTAATTAAGCGTTCGCTGTCTTGTGCGAATAAGTGAGTAGGAAATACTGAAAAAGCAGCAAATAAAACAGGTAAAATTATTTTCTTCATATCCATTAATAATGGCCGCTAAATTACAAATATTTAACCATAAAAAGATAAATATTTAAAAATTTATACTACAAAACTATTTACATAATAGCATTGATAAAAAACACTGTTTTATGATATATACAACCACTATCCATAAGTAAAAAAAATTTAACCAATTATTAAAACCCAAATAAAAAAAGAGCTGTTTCATTCAGAAACAGCTCTTAATATTAATATCGGTTGAAGATTATTTACCTTCTTCCATTTTTCTTTTCAGTTCAGCTAATGCATCGATATCTCC
Organism: Chryseobacterium camelliae; assembly: GCF_030818575.1. NCBI lineage: Bacteria > Pseudomonadati > Bacteroidota > Flavobacteriia > Flavobacteriales > Weeksellaceae > Chryseobacterium > Chryseobacterium camelliae. The sequence goes on along the minus strand of NZ_JAUTAL010000001.1, from coordinate 719,897 downwards.
AAGAGTAGATCTCTCTTCGTTTGAAGATGATGAAACATTGTTAGATCTGTTGTTAGAAGATTCTCTTACGTTTTTCTTCTCTTCATCTCTGAAAATTCCTGTGTGAGAAACTACAACTCTCTTGAATTCTTTGTTGAACTCAATTACTTTGAAATCAGCTTCTTCTCCTTTCTTGATTTTAGAACCATCTTCTTTTTCTAATAATCTTGAAGGGCAGAATGCTTCAACCTCAGCATCTTCAAACTGTACAGAAGCTCCTTTATCGTGAACGTCTACAGCTTTACCAGCATGGATGGTTCCTTCAGCATATTTAGTTTCAAAAGTATCCCAAGGGTTTTCAGTTAATTGCTTGTGACCTAAAGACAGTCTTCTAGCCTGGATATCAAGCTCAAGAACTACTACATCTAATTTATCACCTACTGCACAGAACTCAGATGGGTGCTTGATTTTCTTAGTCCAAGAAAGATCAGAGATATAAATCAATCCGTCGATACCTTCTTCCAGTTCTACGAATACACCGAAGTTAGTAAAGTTTCTTACGGTACCTACATGCTGAGATCCTACAGGATATTTAGCTTCGATATTTTCCCATGGATCTTTAGACAATTGTTTGATACCAAGAGAAATTTTTCTCTCTTCTCTGTCTAAAGTCAATACTTCAGCTTCTACTTCATCACCAACTTTTACAAAATCACCGGCAGATCTCAGGTGAGTAGACCAAGACATTTCAGAAACGTGGATCAATCCTTCAACACCAGGAGCGATTTCTACAAACGCACCGTAGTCAGCAAGAACCACTACTTTTCCTTTTACTTTATCTCCTACTTTAAGGTCAGCAGAAAGTGCATCCCATGGGTGCGGCTCAAGCTGCTTCATACCTAACTGGATTCTTGTCTTCTCATCATCGAAATCAAGGATAACCACTTTCACAGTCTGTCCGTCTTCAAGGATTTCAGATGGATGGTTCACTCTAGACCAAGAAAGGTCTGTAATGTGGATCAATCCATCTACCCCTCCTAAGTCGATGAACACACCGTAAGAAGTAATATTCTTAACAGTACCTTCAAGAACCTGACCTTTTTCAAGCTGAGCGATGATTTCTTTTTTCTGACCTTCGATATCTGCTTCGATCAGTGCTTTGTGAGATACTACTACGTTTTTGAACTCAGGGTTGATTTTTACAACTTTGAACTCCATAGTCTTACCAACAAACTGATCGTAATCTTTAATTGGCTTAACATCAATCTGAGAACCTGGTAAGAATGCTTCGATTCCGTGTACGTCAACGATCATACCTCCTTTAGTTCTAGACTTAACAAAACCGTTTACGATTTCACCTGTTTCGTGAAGCTCGTTTACTTTATCCCATGCCTTAAGCGTTCTTGCTTTTTTGTGAGATAACTGTAGCTGTCCGGTTTTGTCTTCTCTTCTGTCTACCATTACTTCTACCTCGTCCCCTACTTTAAGGCCTTGGTTGTAACGGAATTCGTTAAGAGAAATAACACCTTCAGATTTGAAGTTGATGTCTACAATAGCTTCCTTGTCTGTTAATCTAACTACTTTCCCAACCAATACGTCGTTATCGTCAAGGTTGTTCAAAGATCCGTTGTAGATTTCCTCAAGATCGCTTTTTTCTTTTCTAGCATCAGCATCAAGACCAGATTCGAAAGAATCCCAGTCAAATTGTTCAGGTGCTACGTTTTGGTTTAATAATAATTCTGCTGAATTTGTCTCTTTTGACATAATTCTAATAAAATTTGTATTCCTTCTTTCTTAACGGTTCGAATCAATGCGGATTAAAAAATACGGAAGTAATTAATTTTTAGTTATTTGCTTTTCAAACCTTTCGCCGCAAAAAGCGGTGCAAAGGTACGTGTTTTATTTTAGATTAACAACAGGTTTACTTTCTGTTAGGATTCAGTAACATCAAATCTAAATATCAGCAAGATCCGCATATTCGAATTTAATTCGTACAACCGTTTAACAATACTCACTTATAGCAATCAAAAGATCAATCTATAAAAATTATCTCATGAATAAAATTATTCTTTTGTTGGTAATCAGTATGATGGCCTCTGGTTCCCACAGCTTAAAAGCATGTACTATTTTTTCCTGTTCCAGAGGAGGAAAAGCATATGTAGCCTCTAATGAGGATGATACCACACCTTTTACCAGAATATGGTATAACCCTGCCACTAAAGACCGTTACGCTTCCATTTGTTTTGGAGCACCGGATATGCAGATTGCGGCCGCAATGAATGAACATGGATTATTTTTTGATTACGCAGCAGCCAACTATGATTTAAGTAAACTTAATCTTACAAATCCTTATAAAAGTGATATCATGTGGGAGGTTTTGGGAAGATGTAAAAATGTAGAAGAAGCGATGGTCATTTTAAACCAATATGATTACATCTCTCAGTCGCAGGTTTTATTGGCCGATAAAGAAGGAAATTCTATCCTGATTAACCCCAAAGGTATTATCAAAAAAGAGGGCGACTTCCAGATTAACTCAAACTGCAATATGATTAATGGAAAGCTGGCATGCAGAAGACCGGAAATCGCCAGTGAGATGCTATCTGAATCTAAAGAAAACAATGTGAATTTCCTGAAAAGCATCCTCGACAAAACTCATCAGGAAGGAGAATTAAATACATTATATTCCACAATCTGCGATTTGAAAAACGGAATGATCTATGTTTACCTTTTTCATGATTACAATACAGTATATAAAATTGATCTGAAAGCTGAGCTGAAAAAAGGATACAGGATAGAAAATCTTGCAGATCATTTTCCTGCAACATTTGCTTATGAAAGTTTCTCAAAAAACCATGCCTTATATCTTAAAGAATCTATTTTCCAGGAAATGACAGATAAAGGTATCACAGCAACCACAGATCGCTACATATCAGAAAGTGAAACATCAAAAAATAAAAATTTAGATCCTGCCTTACTGGAGGTTGCTTTACAGCTTATTAAATATTCCTGGAATGAGCATAATAACGGCGGTATGTGGGATTATTGGTTCAGCAAGCCGTTAGGGTATGAAATAAAGCAATATAAAGATTCTAAACTTGATGCCGCGGACAAACTGTTAAAATATTTATCTGCCAAAGACCACATCGATCCCAAATTACTAAGCTTCATGAATGAAATCATGGGTTTCACCAATCTCACACAGGGAAATAACATTTTAGCCAAAGAATTGTATGAAAAAGCAATATCCAATCCTGAACAGGCGTACAGCGTAACTTTGGTTCGCGGAAAAGAAATGCTTGAAAGAATAAACAGAAATAAATAAAATGAAATCCGGATTGAAGAAAGGAAGGCAATAAATAACCTTAAATCCCACCCACTCTCTCCACCCATCCAAATTCATTACCTTTGCATCATGGAACTACAATCTATTTATCAGAAACTCCAGATTCAGGATATGAATCAGATGCAGAAATCGGCTTATAAGGCAACGGAAAACGGGCAGGACATTGTGTTGCTTTCTCCTACGGGCTCCGGTAAGACGCTGGCTTTTTTATTTCCGGTCCTGCGAAATCTTACAAAGGATGCCCAGGGAATCCAGGCTATGATTCTGGTGCCGGCAAGAGAACTGGCCCTTCAGATTGAGCAGGTATTTAAATCTATGGGCACAGATTTCAAAGTGTCGGTCTGTTACGGAGGTCATGACAAAAAGATTGAAGTTAATAATTTAACAGAAGCTCCTGCCGTTCTGATCGGTACACCGGGAAGGGTGGTGTATCATTTGAGGAACAATAATTTTGATCCTAAAAGCATCAGGACACTGGTCCTTGATGAGTTTGACAAAGCCCTGGAACTCGGATTTCATGATGATATGGAATTTATTTCCAATTCCCTGAAAGGCTTAAGCCAGAGAATCCTCACGTCCGCTACTGCCATGGATGAGATTCCTGCATTTACAGGGCTTAAAAATGAAAAAACAGTCAGCTTCCTGAAGCTCAATGAAGCAAAACCTGATATCCAGCTTAGAAAAGTAATGACAATATCTGAGGAGAAGCTGGATACCCTTTTCAGCCTGATCTGTAAAATCGGGAATAAAAGAACGCTTATCTTCTGCAACCACAGGGATGCAGTGGACCGTATTTCCGAGCTTTTAAGAGAAAAAGGTATTGACCGTGAAACGTTCCACGGCGGCATGGAACAGGATGAAAGGGAACGTGCCCTGCTGAAGTTCAGGAATGATTCAGCCCGGATTCTGATCACGACCGACCTGGCTGCAAGAGGCCTAGATGTTCCTGAAGTAGAGTCCATCGTTCACTACCAGCTGCCACCCAAAGAGGATGCTTTTATTCACAGGAATGGACGAACGGCGAGAATGAATGCCAAGGGGTTTGCCTACCTGATCATGACGGAAGATGAAAATTTCCCGTTCATTAAACAGGATACGCCTGAAGAAAGTGTGACAGGATTCCATAAAGTTCCCGAAAAAACACCATTCCAGACCATTTACATCAGTGCAGGCAAAAAGGATAAGGTGAATAAGGTAGATATTGTTGGATACCTGATAAAAAAAGGAGAACTTCAGAAGGAGGATATCGGACTGATTGAAGTGAAGGATACTACCTCTTATGCTGCCGTGGCCAGAAATAAAGTTAATGCAGTGTTGAAAAAGCTGAGCATCGAAAAACTCAAGGGTAAAAAAGTCAAGATGGAAATCGCCTATTAAAACATCAATATGATGAAGATTAAAACGTTTATTGTAGATGCTTTTACAAACGAATCATTCAAAGGAAACCAGGCCGGCGTCTGTATACTTGAAATGCCGGTTTCTGAAGAAAACATGATTCTGATTGCAAAAGAATTCGGATTTTCGGAAACGGCATTTGTAACCAGGAAAGACCATAACCGGTTTGCTATCCGGTACTTTTCGCCGGTAATGGAAATCCCGCTGTGCGGGCATGCCACAATGGCTTCTGCAAAGGTTCTCTTCACCGAGCATCCGGAAATGAAGGCCATTACCTTTGAAACCTATTCGGGTACTGTTCTTGAACTGAAAAATGCTGACCGGATCGAAATGTTCTTCCCCGTACACGAAACACAGCAGCATGAACTTCAGGATGACATAAAAAAAGCGATCGGAATTACGGAAGTAACGAATTGTGCGTATAACGAATACCACAACATTGTACTGGCAGAAATCGGAAGCAGCAAAGAACTTCAGGACTTGAGGCCTGATTTCAACGGTCTGAAAAATATTGTAACCACCATCAATGGTGTTTTGGTTACAGCCCGTTCGGAAAGGGAAGGTTATGATTTCGAATACCGCTATTTCTGGCCATGGTCCGGCTCTGATGAAGATCCGGTAACCGGAGGCGTACAGAGTTTCCTCTGCAAATACTGGTCTGTGAAACTCAATAAAAAAGTACTTAATGCATTCCAGTGCTCTGAGCGGACCGGAAGCATGGAGGTTGAGTTACTGGATGACCAAACCATCATCAGGAGCAATGCCGTTATATTCATGTCCGGTGAAATCAATCAACCGGTTTAAAACTTAAAAGCCACAAAAATCAATTTAATTTTTGTGGCTTTTATATTCTTAGGGTATTTTACTTTACTCCTTTCACTTTTGTGGGTAAGGTATATACTGCTTTAGAAGCGGTAATAAACAGGATGTCATTGTGTTTTCCTGCAAAGGTAACGTTGGAAGTCCAGTCTTCCTTGATCGGGATGTGGTATATTTTTTTTCCTTCACGGTTAAATACATGTACACCATCACCGGTAAGATAAAGATTTCCGTGCTTGTCTATCGTCATCCCGTCGGAACCCATTTCACAGAACAGTTTCTTTTCGGAGAGCTTTCCTTCACCCAGAATATCATATTCATAGGTTTTGCCGGCATCAATATCGGAAACATATAATTTTTTGAACTTCTCGCTTCCTACAATGCCGTTAGGCTGCGTGAACGTTTCAACCTTGGTTACTTTACCTGTTTTATCTCTGTAATAAAGGCTTTTATGAGGGATTTCCTGTTTGAAATCTACCCAATAATCCCTTTTATATAATGGATCGGTAAAATACATACCGCCAAAACCATCATTCCAGATATCATTGGGACCGTTCAGCCTTTTGCCTTCAAAATGGTTAACGAGGATTTCTACCTTTTTATCTTTTGATATTTTCCAGATTTCACCTTTATGATCCGAGCAGGTGATCAGGTTATCATCTTTATCGAAGTGGGTACCGTTTGCCCTTCCGGTCTGATCCATAAAATGGTTAACGGTATTTGTCTTCCAGTCCCAGTAGTAAATTTTATCATTGGGCTGATCCGTAAAGTATACATTTCCCTTACTGTCGGAAGACGGACCCTCCGTGAACGTAAACTGGTCCGAAATTTTTTCCGGCTTAATGTCTTCATAAAACATAGCATTAGTATTTAGTGATTTGCAACTGACTAATGCTAAAACCAAACCAACCGAGCCGGCACGCCAGATATTCTTCATTGTTTCATAAATTTTGATGGCTACAATTTACGATTTGTAATCTCAGATTCAAAAGTTATTTTCTCATTTAAGGATAATAAGATAGAATGATAGAATGTCCCAATAATCCTATTTAAGGCGAAGATGATATTAGCAATACAAGCCAATATTCATGAGCTTTGTACCGACCGTAAGGAGTACAGGTTACTTTACTTAATTCATGCAAAAACGATGAATATACAATCCGATAATCTTCAGGCACATCAACAAGATGCTCACCATTTCAGAAATTCAGTAGGCACAATGGATGAATCCGGTAAAAGAAAATGGGTGTACCCACGCAAGCCGAAAGGCAAATTTACTAATTACCGGAACTACACAAGTTATTTCCTGCTTATTCTTTTCTTCGGGTTACCTTTTGTAAAGGTCAATGGCAATCCTTTTCTGCTGTTTAATGTGATCGACCGGGCATTTTTCATCTTCGGGCAGCCGTTCTACCTGCAGGATTTCTTCATTCTTGCCTTAGGAGCTGTAACGTCCGTTATCTTTGTTATGCTTTTTACAGTCGTTTTCGGCAGGATCTTTTGTGGCTGGCTTTGTCCTCAGACCATCTTTATGGAAAGTGTCTTCAGGAAAATCGAATTCTGGATTGAAGGGGACCGCAACAGACAGATGAAGCTCGACAGACAGGATTGGGACGCTGAAAAGCTAAGGAAAAGGCTTTTGAAATGGTTTGTATTTGCTGTCATCTCAGTACTTATTACCAACTTTATGTTCATGTACATCGTAGGGTACGAAAAGGTTTTCAGTATTATTTTTGAGGGACCCGCAGAAAACCCTTTGAAATTCCTGGGAATGATTGCCTTCGCAGGTACGTTTTATTTTGTATTTGCCTGGCTCCGGGAACAGGTGTGCACGCTCGTATGTCCATACGGAAGGCTTCAGGGTGTACTGATTGACAAAAATACCATCAATGTATATTATGATTTCCGGAGAGGGGAAAACCGTTCTAAATGGAGACATCATGAAGACAGAAAAGCTGCAGGTAAGGGCGATTGTATCGACTGCCAACAATGTGTGGTGGTATGCCCTACCGGAATAGACATCAGAAATGGCCAGCAGCTGGAATGCATCAACTGCACCGCCTGTATCGACGCTTGTGATGAAGTCATGGAAAAAGTTGGTCTTCCAAAAGGCCTGATCCGCTATGCCACAGAGGCAGAAATAGAAAACCGTGAAAAATTCAGATTTACTTCTCGGATGAAAGCTACGAGTTTCATTCTCGTTCTTCTGATCGGATTCCTGGGATTCCTGATGCATGACAGAGGTTCACTGGAGGCCAAATTCATCAAACCTGCGGGATCCACGTATTTTATTAAAGACGGGAGAATAAGCAACACCTTTATTTATACGTTCCTGAATAAGTCCAACGAACAAAAAATACTCACCATAAAAGTGCTTAATGCTGATCATGCACGAATAGAATTTTTCGGTTCTGAAAAAATTATTCTGAAAGGAGATCAGATCCTGAAAGGCAACATCAATATTTCATTTCCGGAAAAAGAGATCAGGTTTTCCAAACAAAACCTGGCTATCGGAGTCTATGATGAAAAAGGGAAATTACTGGATACTTTTGAGACTGTTTTTGAAGGTCCTTTTACGCTTACCCTGTAACCCTAAGATTTATATTTCCGGATAAACTGCGTAGGCGTCATCCCGGAAGATTTCCGGAAAACCCTCACGAAGTAAGAATATTCATCATATCCCAGCCGGAAAGAAATTTCTCCCAGGCTTTCATCAAGATGGATCAGCATTCTTTTGGCTTCAAGAACCACCCTCTCTGTAATGACCTCGGTGGCTGTTTTCTGCACTACAGTCCTGATGATTCTGTTCAGGTGTTTTGCCGAGACATGCAGTTTTGCAGCATAAAAGGCCACTGACTTCTCATGGACAAAATGCTCTTCAACAAGGTCTTCAAAATCCTGGTAATGTTTATAATAAGAAATACCGGCAGATAAAGACCGATGATCCAGATCTTTCGAAAAAAGCCTGGACGAAAGGATAAAAATGTTTGATAATATGGATAATATGAGGCCTGTTTTCATAAGGTTCTGAGCGCTGTACTCCTCTTCCAGCTCGACAATTTTACTGAGGTAGTGTTTAAGATGATCATCATCCAGCTGAAGTTTCCGCGGGAAATGTACGGAACCGAAGAAAGGGAAATTCCTCAGTTTCTGGCTTACATAATGCATTTCATAAAAATCCTGTGAACAAAAGAAAATATACCCTTCTATATCGGAGGAAAGTTCCCAGCTATGGATCTGTCCGGGTGACATAAAAAAGAGGCTGCCCCTGGAAACATCATATTTCTGGAAATCGATTTCGTGGATACCCGTTCCGCCGGTAAACAATATGGTTGCATAAAAATCGTGGCGGTGGGGCTTTTCCAGATGTCTGTGGCCTACGATCAAATGACTCTTCAGGGTACTGAAATAAAAGTCGGAAGTATTCTTCCCGTCCTGAAATAGATTGATGTTAAGTACCGAAATGGAATCCACTTTTTTTATATTCAAAAATAGCAAAAACAAAAGCAACTTTTCTCAATAGTATTACGGACTTTTCTCTCAAACACCTGAAGAGGTTAACTTTTCAGACATATATTCTTTATGAAAATCAAAAAATATTTATCTTTGAAAATTACGATTGCGAAAATGAAGATAAATCTCCCTGATAAACTGTATTATTCCATAGGTGAAGTGGCTAAGGCATTTGATGTAAACACTTCCCTCATACGCTATTGGGAGCAGGAATTTCCGATTATTAAACCTAAGAAGAACAAAAAAGGCAACCGTTACTTTACTCCGGAAGACATTAAAAACCTGCAGATCATCTATCATCTGGTGAAGGAAAAAGGTTATACACTGGACGGAGCCAAAATAGCACTGACGACCAACAGCAGGATTTCCGAAACCATTACCCTGATCGACAGGCTTGAATTCGTCAAGGCAGAGCTTCTGAAACTGAAAGAGTCATTGGTAGAAAAGGATACTGAATAGCACCTTTAAAATATTTGCTTTTGCTGTTTTTTTGATGTAATCCGTCAATAAAAATCACGCATATGCTACCCAAACATCCTGTATATCAAAATTTTAAGATTGTTTTCTTGATATTCTGATGATAAAATTCTAAGTTTATCAGGATGAAAAAAAATGATTACCAAAAACTGGGCGTATTGGGGATCATCCTGATGGCCTTACTAATCTTCCAGGAATATACCGGGAGGGAAAAAACAGATTTTTCCGGTGTTACCTTTATTTCGAAGAATACGATTCCGGTGAAACTTTCGGAATTCGATCCCAATGACCTGGATGTTAAACAGTGGCAACAGCTTGGATTTTCCGCATCACAGGCAGCTGTTATCCTCAACTATAAAAAAGTCGTAGGTGGCAGTTTTACCTCCCGGCAACAGCTGAAAAAGTGTTTTGCCATTTCCGAAGACCAGTTTTCACAGCTGGAAAAATATATCCTCCTTCCTGAAACAGGATCAGAAACCTACAACAGCTACAGAAAAGCTGAGAAAAGAACCCTTTCAGTCTCGGGAGCCTTCAATCCCGATCGTCTTTCCCACCAGGATTGGCAAGCCATGGGATTCTCTGAAAAACAGGCCGCAGCCATCGTGAAATACAAACACTACCTCGGAGGCAGTTTCATCAGCAAAGAAAAGTTCAGGGAATGTTTTATCATCAGTGATGAAAATTACAAAAAGCTTGCACCCTACATCATACTACCCGAAAAAGCACCTGCATTAGCCAAGACTTTCATTAATCAGAAAGCGGCAAGCCGGTATTTTACATTTGATCCGAATGCAGCTTCAGCAGACGACTGGAAACGTCTGGGATTTTCTGAAAAACAGGCACAAACCATTGTTAGTTACCGGGATAAAATCTTAAAAGGCCAGTTCAAAAATATTGAAGACCTTAAGCAGTGTTTTGTGATATCACCGGAAAAATTTGAAGAACTAAAGCCATACATCAGGCTTAGTACTGTAGCAGTTGATTCAAAGGATAAAATGGCTTCTAAGATCCCTCAGCAGGAAAAAACGGATTTTTCAAAAACAGACCTGAATACGATTACATTCAGGCAATTGATGGAGTTTGGACTGGACGAAAGGAGTGCCGGATCTTTCATCGGATTCAGGAAAAAACTTGGCGGCTTCATGAATAAACAGCAGATTATGCAGACGTATAATATTGACCGGGATCTGGTGCAGAAACTAATTGACACAGCTCCGCTCAATACATCCGAGGTTCCGAGATACACGCTTGCTGAAGCCCCGGAAGAATGGCTAAAGAACCATCCCTATTTTAAATATTCTGCAGACAAGATCATTTTCTACCGGATCAGTGAACCTAATGAAAAGAAGATCTGGAAATTCCTTAAACTCAAGCCAGAGTATGAAGAAAGGATGAAGTGGTACCTTAAATAATAATGATCAATATAATTAAAGAATCGCTTTGTTAAAATCAGTCTGCGGTCTTGCTTGAGTCCTCAAGGAGGGCATTCAGAGCAGAAAATTCCTGTTCGGTCAGGTCCCTCCATTTGCCTACCGGAAGATCTAACAAGATATTCATAATGCGGATGCGTTTCAGTTTCTTTACTTCGTAGCCAAGGTATTCACACATTCTGCGGATCTGACGGTTGAGCCCCTGAGTCAATACGATCCGGAAGTTCATTTCGTCAATTTTCTCTACCTCACATTTCCGGGTAACGGTATCCAGAATAGGAACACCATTACGCATTTTATCTAGGAACCTTGGTGTAATAGGCTTATCTACCCGTACAATATATTCCTTTTCGTGATTGTTTCTCGCCCTTAAAATTTTGTTGACAATATCCCCGTCACTGGTAAGAAGGATCAGGCCCTCACTCGGTTTATCGAGCCTTCCGATCGGAAAAATCCTTTGAGGATGGCTGATATAGTCTATGATATTATTCTTTTCCCGTTTGGTATCTGTAGTGCAGACAATTCCTACCGGTTTGTTGAACGCAATATACACCGGTTTCTCCTGAGACTCTCGTACAGGCTTTCCGTCTACTTCCACAAGGTCTTCATCTGAAATTTTTGTTCCCAGCTCAGGCACTTTTCCGTTTACCTTGATCCGTCCTTCCTCCAGAAGCTTATCTGCTGCACGCCTTGAGCAGTAGCCTATTTCTGATAAATACTTATTGATCCGTGTTTTTTCCTGCATCGTTTATTAATTCGGTGTCGTTAAATCTAAAATCATTCTCCAAAAAGCGGCTGCTTGCCTGTTCAACAGAGTATTCCCCTATTTTGGTCCTCCTCAGCTGGGTGAGATAAGCTCCTACTTCAAGCTTCTGCCCGATGTCGTGCGCAAGGCTTCTGATATAAGTTCCTTTAGAGCATCCTACCGTAAAACGGACAAACGGAAGTTCAATTTCAATTGCATTGATGTAGAAAATGGTGGTTGCCCGTGATTTCATTTCAACCTCTTCACCTGCCCTGGCCAGATTATAGGCTCTTTTCCCGTCAATCTTGATTGCTGAAAAGACAGGCGGCTTCTGCTGGATCTCTCCTATAAATTGTTCCAGCACATTCCTGATCTGCTCTTCCGTAATATGGGAAATATCCTGGTGAAGGATCTCAGGTTTTTCGGTATCATACGATTCCGTCTGAACGCCTATTTTGATCTCGGTCCAGTATTCTTTCGGTGCGTCCTGTATCTCAGGGATATTTTTTGTGAATTTACCGCAGCAAACGATCAGCAGTCCCGTGGCTCTGGGATCCAGCGTACCGGCATGGCCGATCTTAAATTTCTTCGGAAGGTTGAATTCCCTTTTAAGTTTGTATTTCAGTTTATTGACCGCCTGGAAAGATGTCCAGTCCAATGGCTTGTCCAATAAAAATATATGTCCTGACTGTAAATCTTCAGCTGTCATTTTAAAGTCTATGGTCTCTCAGATTAAATTTAATGTTCTATATGCAGGTATCTTTCAAAAGTACGATACTACAGTTCTGATATTTTTTCTAATACCAGCTGTACTTTTTCCTCTACCGGCTGGGTACCTATGATTTTTAAAACAGGACACTTCAGTTGTTCTAGCCATGCCTGATGTGCCTTAAGGGTTCTGTTAGTTAGCTCCGTTTTAAAATCGTAACCTTCTGCCCAGGTGATAAACTCTTTATGCAGCCTGGATCTTTCTGCATCCTTAAAAATGATATCACCATACCTCTCCCATTCTCTTTTCTTCAGTCTTTCCATCCTTACCTCGGCTGGTACATACAGGAAAACCACCAAATCAAAATCGGGGAAAAGATTGTTGCCCCAGGTAAAGGTAGAGCCACCCAATATCCATTTTCCGGCGGCTTCAAGATCTTTCATGATTAAACGGTTTCTCTCATCCGGGTTCCGTTTTTCAGTAAAAGGTATTTTTGTCTTGATCCAGAAATAATCATCACTGTCAAAATATGCCAGTCCCGTCTCTGCTGACAAGGCATATCCTAATGTAGTCACTCCGCTTCCGGACGCTCCGAAAATATGCAGTTTCATTTTAATTGAAATTTAAATATCACCAATGTATAATACCGTACAATATTTCAGCTATCATAGTAGGTATTGAGATCAGCGGAAATCAATAAAACTACAAAGATTTATACCAACAAGGTTATTTAAACCAGTAGAAATAGATCAGCAGGGCAACCCCTACGAAGATACGGTACCATCCCCAAGGCTTGAAGCCATATTTATTCAGTACGCCAATAAATGCTTTGATAGCAATCAATGCTACGATAAATGCCACAATATTACCCACAATGAAGATGATCATATGGTCCTGTGAGGCCATGATCATTTCATACCCTTTTTGTGGGGTAGCTGTTTCTTTTCCCCACGTTTTCACAAAAACGGAATACACCGTTACTGCCAGCATGGTAGGAACAGCCAGGAAGAAAGAAAATTCAGCGGCAGCTTTTCTGGTCAGACCTTGAGTCATACCCCCGATAATGGAAGCGGCACTTCTGCTTGTACCGGGCATCATAGCAAGGCATTGCCAGAACCCTATGGTAACCGCAGTTTTAATGCTGATGTCTTTTTCATTTGTAATTTTCGGGTTCTTAAACCATCGGTCGGCAAAGAGCAGGACAACCCCACCTAACACCAATACTGATGAAATGGCAATCTGATTGCCCAGAACAGCCTCTATTTTATCATCAAATAGATAACCCAGCACCAAAGCCGGAATCACAGCAAAGCCCAGTTTAAAATAAAACTGAAGGTTACTGAAATCAAAGAATTTTTTCCAATAGGCGACCACAACAGACAAAATAGCCCCGAATTGTATGGATACCTGAAACATTTTTAAAAACTCATCTTCGGGAAGCCCCATCAGGCTGGCCGTAAATCCCATATGGGCTGTAGATGAAATAGGAAGATATTCTGTAAGTCCCTCAATAATCGCAATGATTATCGCTTTAATTAAATCCATAATTATGTAAAAAATTAAAAGATTAAGAAGCTAAGAAATTCAGATCTTGCATTCTGAATTTCTCAATTTCTCAATCTCCAAATAAAAAGTTTATTTCTATTTTCTTTTCAGAATGGCATAGCCTTCTATTACAAAACCTATCACGACGAAGAGTGGCGCAATCCTGATTCTGCGGATAGAAAAAATTCCGTCATTCCATGAATTCGGATCGTATTTCCCGTCCACTGTATTGGCATCAGCACCCATCATCAGAAGGAAACCAACGACAATAAAGGCCAGGCCTATCAGCATCCATTTAAAGTTTTGGGGTCCGAAGTAGAACGGGCTTTCCTGTGGGCTTTCAGTTTCTTTGCCATAAGAGGCGGCAGAAAACTTATTTGTTTTTTTGCTCATTATTAAGAGTAGTATAAATCGTCAACACTTGTTCTCAGGAATCTCCATGTCGCTATAACGGTACTCAGGACTGTAATAAAAATCCCTATACCTAATACCAGTAATGCCAGCCAGAAATACTGGTTATTATCCTGCACAAAAGCAGAACCGATCTGGCTTGTAAAATAATACCATACACCGCAAAGTGCCATCAGACCAATAACGGAACCTATAGCACCTAAAATAACAGCCTCAATGATGAACGGCTTAAGGATGAATCTCCTTTTGGCCCCCACCAGCTGCATGGTTTTGATGATAAATCTTTTGGAGAATATTTTCAAACGGATGGAGTTGTTGATGAGCACTACGGCCAGGATCAGGAACAGCATGGAGAAACCGAAAATCCATTTCAGGATCCTGCTGAGGTTATTGTATACGTCCACCATCAATGTACTGTCATTCTTTACGTCTACAATTCCTGGAACTGATTTAATGACTTTAATGGCTTCATCAATCTTGGCTGGATCTACATATTCAGGTTTAAGGGCAATTTCTACAGAAGATGGAAAAATATTCTCCTCAAAAAGGGCGTCGCTGTCTATCCCCATACTGGCTTTGGCCTCTTTGGCAGCCATTTCACGTGAGATATAAGTGGCTTTTTTAACCGGTGCCAGCGTCTGGATTTTTTTAAAAGTCTCCTCTTCCAGTTTCGCGATCTTAACAGAATCCTTAGCATCGAAATTTTCGTCAAAATAAGCATTAACTACCAGCTGTTCTTTTATATAATCGGAATATTTCTGGGCATTAATCAGAATAAGCCCCATCAATCCAAGTAAAAATAACACTAAGGCAATACTTATCACTACTGTAATATTGCTGGACCGAAGCCTTTTCTTATTAAACTCATCTACAGATTTAGCCATTAATATTAAAATTTTTGGCTAAAATAGAAAAAAACTTCCGAAATTTGGGGCCGTATTAGGAAAATCATTGTTAACAAAATCATAAAAAATATTGAGTGTAAAAGCAAAAAAACATCTCGGACAGCATTTCCTGACGGATGAAAATATCGCAAGAAAAATTTGTAGAAGGCCTGAGCTTTGAAGGTTATCATACCGTTATGGAAGTCGGACCGGGAATGGGGGTCCTCACCAAATACCTGCTTGAGAAAGACCAGCAGGTGTACCTTGCGGAAATAGATACCGAATCTATTGAATACCTAAAAAACAATTTTGACCAGGTAACTGAAAATACTTTTGTAGGGGATTTCCTGAAGCAGGATTTCAGCTTCAATAAAGGTGAGCAAATTGCCATCATAGGCAATTTTCCGTACAATATTTCTTCGCAGATCCTGTTCCAGATTGTGGATCATTATGCCCTGATCCCGGAGATGGTAGGCATGTTCCAGAAAGAAGTAGCGGAAAGGACCGCTGCTGTCCCGAGAACGAAAGACTATGGAATCCTAACGGTTCTTATCCAGGCATATTATGACGTAAAATACATGTTTACGGTTCATGAGAACGTGTTCAATCCTCCGCCAAAGGTAAAATCCGGAGTCATCCGTTTAACCAGAAATCCCAAGGAAGGCCTTGCCGGAAATGAGGTCCTCTTCAAACAGATTGTAAAGACAGGTTTTAACCAGCGAAGAAAAAAACTCTCTAATGCCCTGAAGCCCATCAATATTCCTGAAGCACTCAAATCCCATCCGTTTATGAATCAGAGAGCCGAAGAACTGAGCGTTGAGGATTTCATCACATTCACAAAGCTCTGGAAAGAGCATCTGTAGAGATCCGATTGGTAAATGATGAGATAAAAAAAGCCAGGTACAATAAATTGTCCTGGCTTTTTTATTTGCATTATCAAAGTATATTATTCCCTGTTTTTAAGCATGATCCATCCTGACCAGTTCATCTGGGCTTTGGATTTTGGATACTCGTAGTTGAATTTATACCAGTATGTGGCTGTCGGCAGTCTCTTACCTCCTACAGTACCGTTCCATACAGGATTCTGTTTAGAGAACCTGAAGATCTCAGAGCCATAGCGATCGTATACTGACCCTGTAAAATTTTTGAAGTTACCCAGAGCACTAAGATCAAGTACATCATTGATTCCATCCTGATTTGGAGTAATGATATTGCTGATCTGAAGCGTAAAGAAGTCCAGAGCTCCTACACAATGGGTTCCTACTGTTCTTACCTGGATATTGTAATTGGTATTGTTCTGTAAGTTGGTAAACACATTGGATGCCTGCCATGAGATACCTCCGTCGGCTGAATATTCCAATGTAGTCGGCATATTGTTGATCATCGGACCTACAGCGGTAATCGTAAGGGTATTATTACCATAATCCAAGCCGGAAATAAATGGTGATGCAGCGGCCATTACATGTGAAGTAAAGGTTCTTGTACAGTATCCGTTGTTAACGGCTACCGTATATATTCCCAACTGATCTACATTGATCGTCTGGGTCGTTGCCCCGGTACTCCAGAGGTAAGTATAATTAGGTCCTGCCCCGGCATCCAGAACAACACGGTCTCCCATACACATTTCCACATCCATAAGCGGCGAAGTCATTTCCGGAATTACCTCTATGGTAACGGTTGCAGGATTTAGAGAACGGCATCCTTTCGCACCGATAGCATATACGGTAAACGTAGTGGTATTATATAGCGTAACGCTCTGGGTATTTCCGGTACCCTGGAAGTTGCTCCATTCGTAGGTGGTTCCTCCGGTTGCCGTTAAGCCCACCGTCTCTCCCGGGCAGATTTTAAGTTTCGTTGCTACCAAACTAGCTGTTGGTGTGGTTTCTTTCAGAAGTTTCAACTGTACTGTCTTGCTGCAGAAGCCTCCATTGGAAACTACTACATACAGGATTTGGCCATCCGTTCCATTATAATTAAGGATATTCGTAATGTAGTTATTGTTCTGCGCGATGGCATCTGCCTGATTCACATAGATGCGGAATACGGCACCCGGTGTAGTACTTATTGTTGGTAAAATCGTGCTGAGATCAAAAGTGGTGATATCTGGCGTAGTACAGAGCAGCAGCGTAGCATCATTGGCCACAGGAGTTGTTCCCCCATTGATTTTTATCGTGGCTTTACCCGGGCAAGGATTTCCGGGAACGCTTACCTCAATGGTGTAAACACCTGGCTGTACTGCGGTTATGGTACTGGTAGTTGCACCTGCCACCGGATTACCGTTAAAGTACCACTGATAAGCAAGGTTAGGGTCGTTCACGGAAGCCGTGATTACCTGAGGAACATTATCACATACATTGATTTCTTCTGGTAAAGTTGCACCTGAAGGGTCCAAGAGTTCTACCCCGATATTGAATGATCCTCCTTCAAGGAAAACTGCAGAATCGTAAGCCGTATCTCCTGCATCGGCCAAAACCATTTTAAAGTGGTAAGCCTGTCCGGGAACTACCGTAGCGGTAGCCGTAAGCGGAATGGTACGTCCGTTGAAGTTGGTTTCTATGTTTGATGTGTTATACCCTCCGAAATAGGTTTCGTTTACAGCACCACAGGATCCTGCAATAGCAGGATGGATGTTGGTTACACTTACCGGTCCTGCTCCACTCGGAAGTACTGCCATATTTACATAAGGAGCTGTACTGCCGACAGGCTTTAACAAAAGTGCAAAAGCATCTGAAAAGCTGCATGGAAAGGATCCCGTATATTCTTCAGAAGCAAAAAGGTAGTTGAACTTTACCTGTGATGATGTAGGGACAAAGTCGAATTCCAGGATTACGGCATTATTAAGCGTTTGTGTAGGATTGGTGGCGGCCACAAGGTCCGGGTCACTCCCCGTTCCTATATTATCACTCAATGTACTGCTGATAAAGGAATTCCCCCCTCTATTGGCATATCCGGTAGAAAGGATGATTCCATCTTTAAAAGGAAATGCTGTAGTAGCTTTGTTAAAATAGCCCCATGAACGGTTAGCATTACTGGCAGGAAGGTTAGGACTTACCTGAACATTGGAAACGTTTGGGGTTACACAGGAGTTGGTTCCCGAAGAAATCAGGACATCTTTAACCAGTTGTGTAATGGTATAATTGCTTTCGTTATAGGAAGGAGCATTTATATCAATAAAAGCACCTGCTTTCATGGTAAGTGCGGACTTCTGCTCTTTTTGAGGCTTCCGCGGAAAGACATTTTGCGAATAAAAAAAGTTTAATGGAATTATAAAAAGGAAAAATAACAGTAGATGTCTCTTCATAATATTTTTGTTTCAACAAATTTAATTTTTTTTACAAACATCCTATGCACATTTAACATTTTTATCCATAAAAATAAAAAACCTCCTCAATTGAGGAGATTTTAAAAATTTATCGGGATTAGTTTCTATTCTTCAATAAAATCCAGCCTGTACGAAGTTCAAGCTTTTTGCTGGCAGGGTTTTCCCACTGTACCCGATACCAGTATGTTCCTGTAGGCTGGCTGATACCGCGTACTGTTCCGGTCCAGATAGTTTCTGTTTTTGTTGCTTTAAATATTTCCTGTCCGTATCTATTAAAAACAGAAGCAGCAAAATTATTATACTTGCTTATTCCGGCAAAATCCACGAAATCATTTTTTCCGTCATCGTTAGGCGTAATCGCATTGGAAATTACAAACGTAAAATATTCCAGTACAGTGCTGCAATTGGCATCTTTTGCCCTTACCACGATGGTATAATTGGTATTATTCAGCAGATTATAAAATACATTGGAAGACTGCCAAGTTACCCCTCCGTCAACAGAGTATTCCAGAACACCGCCGGTTGGATTTGTTGCGGATAAGGTCATGGTATGATTCTCATAGGTAACATTCGTAAACTGAGGCAACGTAGGATTGAGGAGCTGTGCAGAAAAAGTTTTTGAACAGGTTCCGTTGCTGATGGTCACTGTATAAGTTCCCGGTACATTGGTAGAAATAGTCTGAGTGGTAGCTCCTGTACTCCACAAATAGGTATAACCGGGACCGGATCCGGCATCCAGCACGCCCGTATCTCCGGCGCATACATATACATTCTGCAGGGTTGAGGTTATAGCCGGAACTACCTCAATAGTAATGGTAGCAGGATTAATGGAGCTGCAACCGTTTCCTCCTAAAGCATATACGGAATAAGTGGTGGTAGCGGTAGGGGTAACAACCTGAGTATTCCCGTTTCCGGAAAGTCCTACCCAGTTGTAGGTAACCCCGCCAGAAGCCGTTAAAGTAACGGATGTACCCGCACAGATTTTTGTCGGCGAAGCTGAGACCGTTGCTGTAGGTGGACCGACAATAACCGTCACTGTAGCAGGATTCGCAGAAATACATCCATTAGCACCTACTGCATATACGCTGTACACGGTTGTCGTTGAAGGTGAAACCACCTGCGTACTGCCGTTGCCCGAAAGGGTTGTCCAATTGTAGGAAACACCTCCCGATGCTGTTAAGGTAACCGATTCACCTGCACAAATCTGTACAGCCGAAGAAGTAAGAGCGGCAACCGGCAGCGTTTTGTTTTCAGTTACCGTGACACTTGCCGTGTAGGTACAGTTCAGGTTACCTGGCTGCGATACATTGGAAACCGTTAAAGTATAAGTTCCTCCTGCATTTACCACTGGGGTCAGCGTATTGGCTCCCGAAACGATATTTCCTCCGGTAGTAGTCCATGCTATCGTAGAGCCTGCAGGAATCACAGAGGAGGATGCGTTAAGCGTCACCTGTGTATTGGTACATGTAATAGACTGAGGAGGAGCTATTGTAAGCGTTGTCGCCGCAGTTTTCAATAGCTGTAAGCTCACTACATAGCTACAGCCTCCATTTTTAACAAGTACATATACCGTCTGGTTCCCTGCACTGGAAAATACAGTAGGGTTGGTAATCGTGTTTCCGTTTCCGGCATTCGCGTCTGCCTGATTGATATAGTACGCAAAAGTAACGCCTGTTGCCGTTGTAATCTGCGGCTGAGCAGAAGTAAGATCATAATTGACTGGCCCTGGCTGGTAGCACTGAAGAAGCACAGCGTTCTGAACAGTGATAGGCTGTGAAACCTCGATGGTCACCGTTGCAGGATTCTGAGATGCACATCCGTTGGCTCCCACTGCCGTCACCGTATAGGTGGTGGTGGTGGTAGGTGTTACGGTCTGGGTATTCCCGTTTCCGGATAAACCTGCCCAGGTATACGTCGTTCCTCCTGAAGCGGTTAATGTTACCGTTTCTCCGGCACAGATCGTTGTTTTTGATGCGGTAACAGTAGTTACAGGAGGCGCGCTGTCTCCTGTAACCGTAACACTTGCCGTGCCGGTACAAGTAATATTGCCCGGCTGATAAGTATTTGAAATCGTTAAGGTATAGGTTCCAGCCACATTTACCACCGGATTCAGTGTGTTTCCTCCCGAAACAATATTTCCTCCCGCAGTAGTCCAGTTAAATACTGATCCTGTAGGATATACGGAAGCAGAAGCATTTAAAGTGACCTGCTGATTGGTGCACGTGAGCACGCCAGGGGCAGCAATGGTAGCGGTAATCTGTGGAGCCTTGACCAGAGTCAGTTCTGCCACTTTTGAACAGAAACCGTTTTTAACCAGGACATATACAGTCTGTCCCGCACTCTGAAATGCTGTAGGATTGGCAATGGTATTACCGTTCCCGGCATTGGCATCCGCCTGATTGATGTAATAAGTGAACGTTGCACCCGGCGTGGTACTGATTGATGATTGTGCCGTCGTCAGATTGAACGTGGCATTCCCCTGCACATAGCAGGAGGTTAAAGTAGCATTCTGAACCGTTGGCGAAGTTCCGCCAACAATGGTAATACTTGCTGTTCCGGGACAGGAGTTTCCCGGAATAAATACCTGAACCGTATATTGCCCAGGTTGTGTTGCCATATAGCTCGGATTGGTTGCACCCGGTATCGGATTCGTTCCGAGAAACCATTGGTAGGTAGCATTCGGCACCTGAGTGGAAGCAGTGAATGTCTGTGGAGTGTTATCGCATACATTGATGGACGAAGGCAGTTGGACACCCGCAGCATCCAACAGCTGAACACCGATATTAAAAGAACCTGCCTCCAGGAAAACCCCGGAATCATAATTGGAGTCCTGATAGTCTGCCAACACCATTTTAAAATGATAGGCAACACCGGGAGTAACGGTTGCTTTTGCTGTAAGAGGAATGGTACGTCCGCTGAAATTGGTTTCTATATTGGCGGTATTCTGTCCGCCGAAGTACTGTGCATTCTTTGGGCCGCAGGAATAAGTGGCAGGAACGATATTCGTTACACTTACAGGTCCGGCACCATTAGGTAAAACAGCAAGGTTGGTATAGGGGCCTCCTGAAACCGGTCTTAATAAAAGCGCAAAACCATCCGAAATGGTACACGGGAAATTGCTGTCATATTCCTCGGAGGCGAAAATATACCGGAAAGAAACTTCAGTGGAAGTAGGAACGAAATCAAACTCGATATAGGTAGCATCCTTTAAGCTGGTGTTAGCTACATTAAGGGCGGCTGCGAGATCGGGATCTCCTGCAGTAGACAATGCATCCCCGAGATTTCCGGCCTGGAATGTATTTCCTGCTTTCCGGGCCTGGCCGGTAATCAGCACGATCCCTTTGTCAAAAGGGAAATTTGTGGTCCCTTTATTGAAAAATCCCCAGCTTCTGGTTGGGTTATCTGCTGTCAGGTTTGGAGATACATTAACGTTACTTACATTGGCTGTAGAACAGGTAGAACCGCCTGTAATAAGAACGTCTTTTACCAGCTGGCTGATATTGAATGAAGATTCCGGATAATTAGGCGTATTAACGTCTATAAAAGCTCCGGCTTTCATAGCGGAAGCGGTAGGCTGAATCGTTCTGTTCTGTCTCACCTGCCCAAAGGCAAAATGACCGATAAGAACTAAAAATAAAGCTAAAAGTAGACTTCCTGTTCTTCTATTTAACATTTTTATATTGTTTTAAACAAAAATACTATTTTTTTTGATTGAAATTGAATTTCAGACAATTTGTATGATCATCAGCATGATAATACAGCTAGTCATCTGATACTTTCATAAAATCAAAAAGATCAACCGTGTGGTTGATCTTTTTGATTATTTTAATCTACATTTTTCAGCAGGATCCATCCGGTATGCACCCGCAGCTGTTTGCTGGCAGGATCTTCAAATGCTACCTGGTACCAGTAGGAAGAAGTCGGAAGACGTTTCCCCTGGAAATAGCCATCCCAGTAAGGTCTTATTTTCTCAGCCTTAAAGACTTCTTTTCCGTAACGGTCAAATATGCTTGCCTTGAAATTATTGTATTGAATGATTCCTCTGAAGTCAATGATATCGTTGATATTGTCACCATTCGGTGTAATTACATTCTGCATGACAAAGGTGAAATATTCCAGGAAGCCTATACAACTGGTTTTCTTTACACGTACCCTGATGGATATTACTTTATTCCTAGGAACATTCGTGAACCTGTTGGAATCCTGCCAAGTCAATCCGTTGTCAATAGAATATTCCAGAGGCCCATTGCTTGGATTGGCTGTTGTGATCATCATGTTTCCATTCTCAGTATAATCCACTTTGATAATGGTTGGAGGAACAGCAAGCTGTACCTGTGTTGTAACCGCTTTAGTACAAACGCCATTATCAATGGTTACGGTGTAGGTCCCTGGAGTACCTACTGTAATTGTCTGGGATGTAGAACCCGTGTTCCATGAATAGGTATAGTTAGGTCCTGATCCTGCATCCAGGGTAATCTGGTCTCCGGCACAGATCAGCCCGCCTGAAAGATTTGAGGCAATAGCCGGCACTACTTCCACAGTTACCGATGCGGGCTGTAAAGATTTACATCCCTGTACACCGATGGCGTATACAGTATATGTCGTAGTCTGGGTAGGACTCAACGTCTGGGTATTTCCTGTAAAGGTTGTGCTGTTACTCCACTGGTAGGTAGATCCTCCTGCAGCTGTTAGAGTCACAGATTCCCCTGCACATATTTTTAATTTTGTTGAAACGAGCTGTGCAATAGGAGTTGCCTCTTTTCTTAATGTAAGTGTTACTCTTTTGCTACAGAATCCCCCGTTGGAGACTACTACGTAAAGGACTTGACCATCTGTACCATTGTAACTTGCTACGTTAGCAGTGGAAAGGTAGTTGTTATTCTGGGCTACCGCATCTGCCTGGTTTACATAGAATCGTACTACTGCTCCCTGGGTCGTTGTGATTGAAGGGATGGCATCATTCAGGTTGAAGTTGAGGTTATTCGGTGTTGTACAGATCTTTAGTGTTGCATCCTGTGCGGCTGGTGTCGTGCCTCCTACAATAGTAATGGATGCTGAACTCGGGCACTGATTTCCTGGTACTGAAACTTTCACCTCATATACTCCAGGCTGGTTGGCCATATAAGTTACACTTGTAGCTCCGGTGATAGGAGCTCCGTCTTTGTACCACTGGAAGGTCATACCCGGAACAGTAGCTACCTGAGCCGTTAGGTTCTGCGGGGTATTGTCACACATATTAACGGTATTCGGTAGAATTGCTCCGTTGGCATCCACAATCTTAATACCAAGGTCAAAAGATCCTCCCTGAAGAAAAACCGCAGAATCATAACCCTGATCTCCCGCATCTGCCAGAACCAGTTTGAAATGATAGGTAATTCCGGGCGTAACATCTGCAATAGCCGTCAAAGGGATCGTCCTTCCATTATAGTTGGTCTCTATATTGCCAGAATTTAATCCTGCAAAATACTGGGCATTGATTGGCCCGCATGAAAATCCCGGTCCCGCAGGTACAATATTCGTTACACTTACCGGTCCGGCTCCTCCCGGAAGAACAGCAAGATTGGTATAGGTAGTACTTCCGGCCGGTTTAAGCAATAAAGCAAAAGCATCGGAATATCCCGAACATGGGAAACCTGCTGTATATTCCTCTGAAGCAAAAATATAATTGAATTTAACCTGAGTTGAGTTCGGAACGAAATCAAATTCAAGCGCTACGGCATCATGAAGAGGCTTGGATGGATTGGTAGCAGCAACAAGATCTGGATCACTCTGGTTTAATCCAATTTGACCGCTCAGCGTACCGGTTTCCAAAGCATTTCCTGCCTGTCTTGCATATCCCGTAGTTAATACAATCCCGTCATTAAAAGGAAAGCTGGTTGTCCCTTTATTAAAGTACCCCCAAAACCGGTTGTTATCCGTCACCTGCTGATTCGGAGAAACCGTAACATTAGTCACATTTGCTGTAGTACAATTGGTTCCTCCGTTAATTAGGATATTCTTTACAAGCTGTTCCGGAGTATAATTAGAGGCGGCATAAGGCGCTACATTGACATCAATAAAGGCGCCTGCCTTCATACTTTCAGAAGTTGATTTTTCCTTCTGAGGTTTTCTCTGGGTCTTTTGTGCCAGCACAGCTGTACAAGAAAAAAACAATACCAATAGGAAAAGATAGTTTTTTACTCTATAATTTAACATTTTATTACAGTTTGCCCAAAAATACTATATTTTTATTTAATATGTATTTAAAATCGAAATAAACTGTATTATTAACAAATGTACCTCCGATATAACTGCTTTTTTTATTAAAATAAAAATTCTGCCTTAACACACTTAAGACAGTTAAAATATCTATGTCAGACATAATACTCCATAAAATCTTATGGTTTTCAGCTTCAGATAAAAAAATAACAGATTAAAAAAATAACTTTCTGGTAAGCAGAAACTTATTTGACGTCTTTTAATCTTTCTTCAGATCATCAATCATATCCTGAAGTTCCTGAATTTTATCTTTGAGTGCTTTGATTTCGTTCTTATTAGAATTGACATTGCTCTTCAGGATCACATTTTTAGCACGCTCGCTATGGTCTTCCTCTTCTTCATCCTCATTAATTTCTTCAATATCTTCCTGGATGTCTTCAATATCCTCGTTAATCTCTTCGATATCCTCGCTGATTTCCTCAATATCTTCCTGAATGTCTTCTATGTCTTCCTGAATGTCTTCTATTTTTTCATGGCTTTTATTAACGGACATCTGGATAAAGATGGCCAGGTAAATAGCTTCCAGAGAAACAACCGTGGTAAGGATCAGAAGCATTTTGTCAAATTCTACAAGGCCCAGCAAAGGGAGCAGGAAAGAAGTGATAAAAAATAAGGTATGGGCAATGAGGGAAGGGATAGAACCGATCCACCAGGTAATTCCGTCGGCTATTTTTTCAAGCACTTCTTTATTTTCTGTGTAATTTTTCATCTTTATCATTTTTACAGCAATTCTTTGGTCACTCCGAGTCCGAACAGGGCAAAATCATATTTTGCAGGGTCACTTTCATCAAACTGCCGGACCATTCGGTCAAGCTCTTCTACCGTTTTCCAGTCATTCTGTGTCCGTAATATCAGTCCCAGTTTCCTGGAAACGTTTCCTGTATGAACATCCAGGGGTATGGAAAGGTAGCGGGGATCAATCTTCTTCCAGATTCCGAGATCCACTCCCCTTTTATCCTTTCGCACCATCCATCTCAGAAACATAACAATCCTCTTGGCGGACGAATTTTTGTATGGCGAACTGACATGCTTATGGCTCCGGTGCTTGTCAGGTTCCAGAAAGCCGTTCCTGAAACGTTCTATAGAATGAAGAAAATTTGATTCCTCTTCATTAACCAGAAAGAGATTTTCCAGGCTTTTATATTCTTTATAAATTTTATTAAACTGACGTATAAAATAGGCAAAATCTTCCCCGTTGAAAGTCCTGTGAATACTTTTATCCTGAATACCGGCCAGATCTCTCTCTGAATGATTCATGACAAAATCGTAAGGCGAATTTCCCATAATATCAAGCATTTTGTCCGCGGAACGCAGGATCGCTTTCCTGTTTCCCCATGAAATGGTTGCTGCCAGGAACCCGGCAATCTCAATATCCTCTTTTAAAGAAAACCTGTGCGGTATCTGTACAGGATCATCATTGATGAAATCCACCGTATTATACCGGTCCGCTTTTTCATCCAGGAAATTCTTCAGTTCTTCAAAGTTCATCACCATTATTTAAATTTTCACGCATTCCAGTGCTTTGGGCAAATAGGTATTTGGAAAAACAGTTCTGGCTTCATCCGTGAATACGGTAAGATCCGCATAACGATTGGAGAAGTGCCCGAGAATAAGTTTTTCCACTTGTGCCTTCTGCGCTATGGTAGCCGCTTCAAGCGCTGTTGAATGTCCGGTATAGTCAGCCATTTCTTTAAGGTCATGCAGGAAGGTAGATTCATGATACATAACGGTAACACCCTGCACAATCGGAATTACACTTTCCAGGTATCTTGTATCGCTGCAGAAAGCATATGAAACCGGAGGTGCAGGTGCTGTAGTAAGCACTTCATTTTTCAGGACGTAACCATCGCTCAGCACAAAATCTTTTCCTGCTTTAAGATTATGGTAATCACAGACTTCAATTTCGTTATACTTGGCTATTTGCTGCATGTTCAAATGCCTTTCTTTAGGTTTCTCCCTAAACAGATAGCCGTTACAATAAATCCTGTGATCCAGCGGAATGGTATAGACCTCTACCCTGTTATCTTCATAGATTTTTTCAGAATAATCTTTGTCCAGCTCATGATAGACCACCTCGAATCCGCGATGGGTTTCGGTAATGGTAAAAATGGTTTCCAGCATTTTCTTGATGCCTTTGGGACCATATACATGAAGCGGAGTCTCCCTTCCCAGCAAACGAAATGAAGCGATAAGACCCGGAAGCCCGAAGCAGTGGTCGCCGTGAAGATGGGAAATAAAGATATGGTTGATCCTTGAAAATTTAGCTTTGGCTTTCCTCAACTGTACTTGTGTTCCTTCTCCACAGTCGATGAGGAAATGCCGTTCTTCCATCTCCAGCAGCTGTGCAGTGGGCGATGAATTAATCGTAGGAATGGCTGAATTAAAGCCTAATATGGTTAAGTACGTACTCAAATCAATAATTTATGTTCATCGGCAAATATTTTAATTGTACCGAATCGTTCTACAAACTGCTGTTATCAGATCTCAGGAAGTCCAGGAACAGGTCCAGTGCCTGTTTTCTGTGGCTGATCCTGTTTTTGTCCTCTGGATTCATTTCCGCAAAAGTCATTCCGTATCCGTCGGGAACAAAAATCGGATCATATCCGAATCCCTTAAATCCTTTATTCTTTGTTAGCAGATTTCCGTACACCCTGCCCTCGAAGTATCTGGCTCCTTGCTCATCATAATAGCATAAAACCGTGATAAAATAAGCGCTCCTGTTTTCAACGCCTTCCATTTCACTCAAAACTTTGGTGATATTTTTGGCAAAATCATGATCTCCTGCGTAACGGGCTGAAAAAATGCCGGGTCTTCCGTCCAGTGATTCAACAACAAGCCCGCTGTCATCTCCCAGGCTTGGAATCCCGGTTTTTTCAAAGCAGTACTTCGCCTTGATCAGGGCATTGGCATTAAAAGAATCGCCGTCTTCTACTATTTCCTCATGAATATCATAATCTGTAAGGCTCTTAACCGTAAAATCATGTCCCAGGATCTGCTGGATTTCCTCTTTTTTATGCTGGTTATGCGTTGCAACCAATAATTCCATATCTATTTTTTAATCTGTTATCTGGCCATGGATATCCCTGGATATATGGCAATTCCGGTGGATACCTGGCTCATATTTTTTTAAATTTCAGCGTAATGCACTTTATACTTTTTCACAAAAAGATAGCAGAAAACAGAAAACAGGACGATCCCCGCTGCCAGAACTACCCATTCGGAAACGTGCAGCGCCTGTGAAAAGCTCTCACTGTCCGTATATATCATCAAAATGCATGAACAAAGGTTATTAAAGCCATGCAGCAGCATCGGCAAAAGCAGGGATTTGGTTTTGAAATAAACTAAACCGAGGACTCCCCCCAGAAGAACGGCGCCTGCAAACTGCCACGGATTGCCGTGTACCAATCCGAAAATCAGTGATGAATACATAATCGCTTTCCAGGGCTTAACCCCTTTATTCAAAAGGCCTTTCTGGATAATACCCCTGAAGATAATTTCCTCAAATACCGGAGCCATGATAACCGTCATCAGCAACATAGCTGCCGGGTCATCCGTAAGCTGGTCCATCAGCTGGCTGAAAAACTCATAGTATTTCCCGAAAAACGGACCGGTAACCGGAATCTGTGAAGTCACAAATTCTCCGATAAACATCATGCCCAGCATCATCGGGAAGATCAGGAGATAAGTATAAAAGTTGGTCGGTGAAAAATTGAAATTCAGTTTTTTCTTTGTGGATGGCCATACGATAAATAAGTCGAAAAAGGCAATGGCCGTTACGAATCCTGCTGCATTGGTGAGCATCAGAAACCATTCTTTATACTGCAGGCTGGTTTTAAATACGAACATCCAGAACACATTCAGTGAGGAAATGAACATAGTCCCTGCAAAGAACCCTATCAACAAAACCAATCCGCCGATCCATGTAAAAGTAAATTTAGGATATCTGCTGTTTTCCATACTTGGTGCGAAATTTATTGGAAGCAAAGATAAGTAATTTGAGGCTTATGAATTACCGGTAACAGGATTATAAACCGATGGTTTTTCAATTTAAGATAGGATTTAAAGCATAAAATGTAGTGAATTGCGATTAAAATTCCGGTGTGGCGGAAATTGATTTTCAAATTCAATTAAAAATCACGATTTTTGCAAACTCAAAATATGCTATGTCAGACTTAATCAAAGAAATACAGAAAAGAAAAACCTTCGGAATTATTTCCCACCCGGATGCCGGTAAAACCACGCTTACGGAGAAGCTTCTCCTTTTCGGGGGGGCGATCCAGGAGGCGGGTGCCGTAAAATCCAATAAAATAAAAAAGGGTGCTACTTCCGACTTTATGGAGATTGAACGTCAGAGAGGGATCTCCGTAGCTACTTCTGTACTGGCTTTTGAATATAAAGGCCATAAGATCAATATCCTCGATACACCAGGTCACAAGGATTTTGCAGAGGACACCTACAGGACATTGACTGCTGTAGATTCTGTGATTGTAGTAATTGACGTTGCCAAAGGGGTTGAGGAACAGACTGAAAAGCTGGTTCAGGTATGCCGTATGAGGAACATCCCGATGCTGGTTTTCATTAACAAGCTGGACCGTGAAGGTAAGAATGCATTTGACCTTCTGGACGAGGTGGAACAGAAATTAGGGCTGAGTGTAGTCCCATTATCTCTCCCTATCGGTATGGGAAGCGATTTCCAGGGCATCTATAATATCTGGGAAAATAACATCCAGCTGTTCCTGGAAGAAAAAAAACAGAAAGTAGGTGAATCCATCACCTTTGACAATATCAACGATACTTCCATTGACGATGCGATAGGTTCCAAAGCTGCACAGACGCTGCGTGACGAACTGGAACTGGTACAGTCCGTTTATCCGGAATTCAACCGTGACGATTATATGAAAGGAGATCTTCAGCCGGTATTTTTCGGATCAGCGTTGAACAATTTCGGGGTTCGCGAACTTCTGGATGCATTCATTGAAATCGCACCGATGCCACAGCCTAAAGAAAGTGATGTAAGGATTGTGAAACCTGAGGAGAATGTATTTACGGGATTTGTATTCAAAATCCACGCAAATATGGACCCTAAACACCGTGACAGGCTGGCATTTGTAAAAATTGTTTCCGGTACCTTCAAAAGAAATGAAAATTACTTACTGGTACGCGAAGGCAAAAAAATGAAATTTTCTTCCCCGAATGCTTTCTTTGCGGATAAAAAAGAAGTGGTAGACGAAAGTTTCCCGGGTGATATTGTCGGACTTCATGATACCGGAAGTTTCAGGATCGGAGACACCCTTACCAGTGGTGAAAAATTAAGCTTTAAGGGAGTTCCAAGCTTCTCTCCGGAACACTTCAGATACATTAATAATGCAGATCCTTTAAAGGCTAAACAGCTTGCCAAAGGTATTGACCAGCTGATGGACGAAGGGGTAGCCCAGTTGTTTACGCTTGAGATGAACGGCAGGAAGATCATCGGAACTGTAGGAGCGCTTCAGTACGAAGTAATCCAGTACCGTCTTGAACATGAATACGGCGCTAAATGTACCTATGAGCCCCTGTCCATGCATAAAGCCTGCTGGGTGGAAGCGGATGAAAAATCTGAAGAATTCAAAGAGTTTTCAAGGCTTAAGCAAAGGTTCCTGGCCAGGGATAAATACAATCAGCTTGTATTCCTTGCCGACTCCTCTTTTACGATTCATATGACGCAGGAAAAATTCCCGAATGTGAAGCTGCACTTCATCAGTGAGTTTAAAAATACATAATTCATAATGGGCTGCTTACCACAAGGCAGTCCTTTTTTATTCCAGAGCATTGTTGTATTTCTTTTTATTTTCTTCTGCTATTTTCCGGTATTCCGGATTATTGATTTTACCCTGATACGGATCATTCATATATTCTTTTCTTTTTGAAAGGTATTGTTCTTTTGAGATCAGTATTCCTTTTTTCGGCTCTATAGGTACCTTCTTTTTGTGGATGGAGATCAGATCAAAACGGATATAATTATTTGTTTCACTGAGCTGTAAGATCAGGCCCGGAAGCCCCCTGAATTTATAAGGTCCGTCACTGATCGGAATGTCATACGTGAACCAAGCCGAGAAGTTTTTACCTCCTGTGCTTATTGTTGCTTCATGGCACGTATAACCACCGATAACAGCAGTCTTCTGATGATCTATCTCCCACTTCATTTGATCAGGACTTTCAAAGGTGTAATAGTTTTGTCCTAAATAATTTGAAATGTAAGTATGGTCACGATCCTTGTACACATTATGCCTTACTTTAGATCGGGGAAGAGTTCCCGGCTCAACAATATCCCCTTTCTTCACTGCATCCTTCAATTTTCTTCCAAAGCCATCTACAGCCGCCTTATAGTTTTCACTGTAGTATATCGATTGCTTTCCGTTAGTGAGCAATACCATAGGCTCGGATAGTGCGGATGAGCTATCCAGAGTATCTTGTATAAAAGTAAAATTATACCTCACTTCTATATCAGAAGAATCTTTATTGACCTGGGCCTGGATAAAGCTGAAACAGAAAAATGCCATCAATGTGTTCAATAATAGCTTCATAATAATTAAAATATCATCATTAAATAAATACTCACATCAGCTGAGAATATTTAGACATCAGGTTAGCAGAATATAAGACTAAACTCTGCTTCTTTTAAGTTATTGGATTTTCATAGCTGGTATGTCCGCAATCCCGGTTATTATACATTTCCCATTCATTGTAAAGACAGTCATCTGAATCAGATTCAGAATCGAAAACAGTTTGATACATAGTTCCGCAAACAGTTTTTATGGTAACGAGATAGCGAGTTAAACTGAAAATCTGCTGGTTTGCCTCTTCAGATACTGAATGATTAGACATATTATTTTTGGCACTGATAGATCCGGCGAAAATGATCGCTGAAAACAGAATGATTTTTCTCATTGCATTTGTTTTAATGTCAATATAAATCTAATCCCTTATTTGCATAAACCAACATGGAAAAATTGTAAAAATGTTGCATATGTATTGTACATTTTTCACTAGGTGGCCTAAAAAAAGTTGGATCCTACAGCAGAATAAAATCCGATCATGAAATTGGTTATTAATTTGAAATACGGAAAAGAAAAAGGAATAAACACCCATTGATCCGTTCCTGTCCAATTGGATTTTTATATGGTTATTTGAGATTTACGTACATGATTGTAGCATAACGCTTGTAAATTTTTTGTAAAATAAAAATAATACATTGATTGTCTACACAATTACAACTTTACCCGGACAATACATTCCTTTTACAAAACTGCACAAGGCAGCGCAGCTAATTTTACTCCAACAAAAAAATTACGTTATGAAAAAGTTTCTATTATCCGCCGCTGTTGCCTGCACCTGTATCATGTGTAAAAAGGCTGAAGGTACCTCCCAATGGGAAAATACAGCTGCAACCGCAGATAGTACGGTGTCAGATATCAGTCATACCATACAAAATATCCATGATGAAGACCGGACTGTAGCTGACTCTGCCGGAATCCGGATCAAAGAACTGGATGATACCGGCCATGAGATCAGGAAAAAAATCGAAACCCAGTCGAAAAGCATTGATTCCCTTACCGAAAGTATAGCATCTGTAAAACTGGAGTCCGCCCCCGGAAAAAAGGATTCTGCCGAAAATAATAAGGAAGAAAAAATAGTGGTCAATGTTCAGGCTCCGAAAGTGATCCGCGAGACCAAAGTGATTTATAAAAACCAGCCAAAAAAACAACCCATCGAAAAAGCTGCCGTTGCCGACAGGCTGGTAAAAACCGGGACCCTGGAGCTTACGGTGAGTGATCCCGAATCTGCGAAAGAAACGGTGATACAGCAAGTGGAAAAATATGACGGCTTTCTAAAAAGCGAAAATATTTCACTGAATAACAACGAAAAGAAAATTGCTTATCTCAGGATTAAAATCCCGATCCAGAAGTTTGATTACCTGATGGATGACCTAAGCTACAACATCGGTAAGGTGGAAACGCAGAGCATTGAGGTGTCGGGAAAAGATTTCATCCGGAATACCCTCTGCGAAGTAGATATTACCCTGTACGGATCCGAAAACCCTGGTGAAAGCACGCACCCTGAAACTCTGGGCGGTCGTTCACTGGCTGCCATATCTTCAGGATGGGAGGCCGTTGCATCAGTATTTCTTTTCATATTACCCTTATGGCCACTATTCCTGATTGCCGGTGCCGGTTACTATTTTTACAAGAAAAAAAGAAGGACTGAAAGCGGTAAAGATTCAGAAGTATAATTTTAATAATATTTTAAGCCGAAAACCGGGATTCAAATAACGTTTGTGACTAATTTTGTCCTATCAATATATATTAAAGTGTTGTGGTTGTAAATGTAAAGGCTCTCCTTTTTGGAGAGCCTTTACTGTTTTATTGATGAGCTTGTATTTAGAGCTGCTTTTTATTTCGCAATACTTCTGGAGATCACAATTTTCTGGATTTCAGAAGTCCCCTCATAAATCTGGGTGATTTTCGCATCCCTCATCATTCTTTCCACATGGTATTCTTTTACATAACCATATCCGCCGTGGATCTGTACTGCCTCAATAGTAGTATCCATAGCCACCTGAGAAGCATACAACTTTGCCATGGCTCCGCTTTCCGAGATATCTTTACCCTCATCTTTCTCTGCAGCCGCCTTGTAGCAAAGCATTCTTGCTGCTGTAATCTGGGTAGCCATATCTGCCAGTTTAAAAGCGATGGCCTGGTGGTTGATGATTTCTGTTTTAAAAGCTTTTCTTGTCTTGGCATATTTCAAGGCCAACTCATAAGCTCCGGAAGCAATCCCCAATGCCTGTGAAGCGATACCGATCCTTCCGCCGTTCAGTACAGCCATAGCAAAGTTAAACCCGAAACCGTCTTCACCGATCCTGTTTTCTTTCGGTATTTTCACATTGTTAAAAATCAGGGAGTGGGTATCGCTTCCCCTGATTCCCAGTTTGTCTTCTTTAGGCCCGATCTCAAAACCTTCCCAACCTCTCTCTACGATAAAAGCATTGATCCCTTTATGTTTTTTCTCAGGATCTGTCTGGGCAATTACGATATAATAGCTTGCCGTTCCACCATTGGTGATCCAGTTCTTGATCCCGTTCAAAAGGTAATAGTCCCCTTTATCTTCTGCTGTAGTCTTTTGAGAGGTGGCATCGGAACCTGCTTCAGGCTCTGATAAGGCGAAAGCCCCGATCACCTGTCCGCTGGCCAATGGTGTAAGGTATTTCACTTTCTGTTCCTCAGAAGCAAATTTTTCCAGCCCGGCACATACCAATGAGTTGTTTACAGACATTACAACAGCGGCAGAAGCATCTATTTTTGCGATCTCCTCCATTGCCAAAACGTAAGAAACACTATCCATTCCCGCACCTCCGTACTGAGGATCCACCATCATTCCCAGAAGGCCCATTTCTCCCATTTTCTTTACCTGTTCTGCAGGAAACTTCTGATCCCGGTCTCTCTCGATAACGCCCGGTAATAGTTCGTTTTGTGCAAAATCCCGTGCTGCCTGCTGAATCATCAGCTGTTCTTCTGATAAATTAAAGTCCATAAAAATTGAATAATTAGATGGTCGCTAATTTACACTTTTTGGGCAAATCTGAAAAAATAATTGACATTTGAAAATAATAAACGAGATTGGCGGTAGTTTTATAAAAATGCTTATATTTAAAATCCTATAAATGCTAAAAAAGTCATGACGATTAAAAGATTATTTGATATTCCTCATTATGCTCTGGAAAAACTTCCGAAAACGGATATGTTCGTTACGAAATACAATGGAGAATGGAAGAAGACCTCTACACAGCAGTTTGTGAGCGAAGGCAATAAAATATCCCGGGGACTTTTAAAACTGGGCATTAAGCCCGGCGACAAGATCGCATTGATCACAACCAATTCGCGTACCGAATGGGCGATCATGGACCTGGGGCTTTCCCAGATCGGGGTGGTATCGGTTCCCGTATATCCAAATATTTCCCCGGAAGATTATGAATTTATCTTTAACAATGCAGAAATCAAGTACTGTTTTGTTTCTGATAAAGACCTGCTGAAAAAGGTGGTTAAGGTAAAAAACAATATCCCGTCACTTCAGGGGATTTTTACCTTTGACAATATTACGGGAGCGGCCAACTGGAGGGAGGTTTTAGATCTTGGGGAGGACGATTCCACACAAATTGAGGTTGAAGACCTGTCCAATTCCATTCATGCAGAAGACCTGGCAACCATTATTTATACATCGGGAACCACAGGCAGGCCCAAAGGGGTCATGCTTACGCATCATAATATCGTTTCCAATGTCCTGGGTTCCGTACCTCGTATCCCTAAAAAGAAAAGCCTGGATTACAAAGATACCCGTGTGCTCAGCTTCCTTCCGATCTGTCATATTTTTGAAAGGATGCTGTTCTACCTGTTCCAGTACAATGGTTTTTCTATTTATTTTGCCGAAAGCATCGATAAGATGGGTGAAAATGTAAAGGAAGTGAAGCCTCATTACATGAGTGTGGTTCCAAGGCTTGTAGAAAAGGTATATGATAAGATCTATAATACCGGAGCTTCATCGGGAGGCCTTAAATCAAAGATATTTTTCTGGGCCCTTGACCTGCTCAGCAAAAAGAAAGAGATTTCAAAACCTTCCGGCATACAGCAGCTTATTGCAGACAAGCTCGTCTTTTCAAAATGGAGGGAAGGCCTTGGTGGCGAAATTATCACCCTGGTTTCGGGATCCGCTGCCCTATCCACGCGGCTTAATTTACTGTTTCAGAATGCCGGAATTCCTATCCTGGAAGGCTATGGATTAACGGAAACATCACCGGTGATCTCTGTCAACAGTTTTGAGAAGATGAAGATCGGAACCGTAGGGCTGCCCTTAGATAATTTAAGCGTAAAAATACAGGAAGATGGAGAGATTACCGTAAAAGGGCCCTCCGTATTCAAAGGATATTTTAAAAACGAACAAATGACCAAGGAAGCATTTACAGACGATGGGTACTTCAGGACAGGAGATATCGGTAACATAGACAGTGACGGGTTCCTGCAGATCACAGACCGTAAAAAAGAGATGTTTAAAACTTCCGGTGGAAAATATATTGCTCCGCAAACCATCGAAAACCTTGCTAAAGCATCCAAATTCATTGAACAGATCATGGTTGTAGGTGATGGCGAAAAAATGCCTTGCGCACTGATCCAGCCAGATTTTGAATTTGCAAAAACCTGGGCGATGCGCAACAACCTTTCCATTGGTTCCACACCTCAGGAGATTGCCAGCAGTCAGGAATTGAAGGACAGGATTGAAAAGGAAATCCATAAAACCAATGAGCATCTGGGCAATTGGGAGCAGATCAAGAAAATTGAGCTGACTCCGGAGATCTGGACTGTGGAAAGCGGATTGCTGACACCTACACTGAAGCTGAAAAGAAAGGCCGTAAAAGAAAAATTCATAGACCTGTACACTAAAATGTATGGCCACCACGAATAAAACTGAAGCCGTTCCTGATTGGGAACGGCTTTTTTAATGAAAATTTCTATAGGATATAGTCGTAATCACCATAAAAAAAGCTGTTTCAATGATTTGAAACAGCTTTTATAGGGATGAATCTGATCCTTAAAATTTAATCACAGATTTCATTCTTTCGTTTTCTTCCATTACCAACTCGTCGTCTACAAGGATTTTTCCGGAATGCTCATCGATGATGATTTTCTTTCTCTGGGCAATTTCCATTTGTTTCTGTGGCGGGATGGTGAAAAATGATCCTTTTGGAGCTCCTCTTTCCAGTCCTACTACCGCAAGACCGTTTACCGAGCTGGTTCTGATCCTGTTGTATGAAGCCAGAAGAC
This sequence comes from Chryseobacterium camelliae, assembly GCF_030818575.1. NCBI lineage: Bacteria > Pseudomonadati > Bacteroidota > Flavobacteriia > Flavobacteriales > Weeksellaceae > Chryseobacterium > Chryseobacterium camelliae. The sequence goes on along the minus strand of NZ_JAUTAL010000001.1, from coordinate 683,215 downwards.
GATCGTCAATCTTACCTGCATATTCTTTAGACTGCTCGATTAGATACTCCTCTTCTTTCTGGGTTTCAGCGATAAGTCCTTCCAGTTCTTCTTTCTTAAACTTAAGGTGGTTCCTAAGCTCATCAATCTTTCTGTTCAGTTCATCAAGAGTTTCGTTTTTGTGAGCGATTTTCGCACCGAATTCTTTGATTCTCTTCTCAGCAAGCTGAATTTCAAGCTCCTGGTATTCCATTTCTTTACCTAAGGCTTCAAATTCCTTGTTGTTTCTTACGTTATCCTGTTGGGATTTGTATTTTTCAATAAGGGATTTTGCATGGTTGATCACTTCATGTTTGGTCTTGATCTGGTCATCCTGATCTTTGATATCTGCATGAAATTTTTCAGCTCTTTTCTCAAGCCCTTCAATTTCAATTTCCAGATCTTCTACTTCGATTGGCAATTCTCCTCTTGTATTTCGGATTTCATCCAATCTTGAATCAATGATCTGTAAATCATATAAAGCTCTTAATTTCTCTTCAACTGAAATATCGTTGGTTTTTGCCATATCTAAAGGAAATAATTTACTGGGTTTGTTTTTTCGCTAGATTTTGAGACTGCAAATGTACTAAATTTTTGTGACAATATTTCAAATAATTGCTGGGCAACCCATTGTTCTGATTCATAATGACCTATATCGCAGATGAGCATGCGTGATTCCGCTTTGAAATAATCATGGTATTTAAGGTCTCCGGTAAGGTAGGCATCACAGTTGGCTGCAAGTGCCGCAGCGATACCGTCTGCCCCCGAACCGCCCAGTACTCCTACTCTCCTGATCTGTTTCCCTGTAAAGTCAGAATGTTTGATAACATGAAGGCCAAACTTTTCCTTTACCATCCTCAGGAAATCAGTTTCTTCCATTGCCTCTTCCAGCTCGCCAAACATTCCCAGACCGGAATATGGATGATCATTATCCAGTTGATACACTTGGTGCGCAACTTCTTCATAAGGATGTGCCTCTTTCATAGCCGTAATGATCCTTCCCTGTTTGTAGGCTTCAAAGATAACCGAAACCATATCCTCATCTGCATTCTCACGGATATTCTGCTGACCTGAAAACGGATTTGCCCCTTCTACAGGCCTGAAAGTCCCATGTCCGTTCACGGTAAAACTGCATTCATCATAGAACCCTATACTGCCTGCACCCGCAGCGAACAGAGCCTCCCTTACTTGTCCACTGTACTCAGATGGAACAAAAACGGTGAGCTGCTTCAGGTTATTCTTTTTTGGCTGAAGAATCCTGGTATTTTTCAGTCCCAGCTTCTCACATATCCCGGCATTGACTCCGAATAAATCATTATCGAAAGCTGTATGGACAGCGTAGATTGCAACTTTATTTTCAATGGCTTTCAGCACAGCCCTTTCTACATAGTTTTTACCCGTTAAAGTTTTGAGGCCGGAAAAAATGATGGGGTGAAAGCATACAATAAGATTGCAATTCCTCTGAACGGCTTCATCAACCACAGATTCCAATGCATCATGACAAACCATGATTCCGCTTACATTACGTTCCGGCAGTCCGCACAGCAAACCTACATTATCAAAATTTTCTGCCTGCTGCAGGGGAAGCCTGCTTTCTATTTTTAAAATTACATCGCGTATTGTCATTTTATTCTGTATGTTTGTTACGAAAATAGGGATAATTTAAATAAGTAAAAAACCGATACATGGAAAGAGAACACAACCTTGTTCCCGAAGATGTGCTGTGGAAGAGGTTCCTCTACAGAATTATTTACCGCTCAGACACCCGGCTCGGAAAATTGTTCGATATTGTCCTGTTATCACTAATCTTTGCCAGCACTGCCATTATCATGACAGAGAGCATTCCTAAGCTGGGAAAGAAATACCATTATACCTTTCTGGTGCTTGAGTGGATCATTTCAATATTATTCACCATTGAATACTGGATGAGAATTGCCGTGGTAAAAAATAAGAAAAGTTATATCTTCAGCTTTTTCGGGATCATAGATTTCCTGGCACTTACCCCATTTTATCTTAGCTTCTTTTTTCCGGTCACCAAATATTTCCTGATTTTCAGGATGCTTAGGATGCTCAGGGTTTTCAGGATCTTCAATCTTCTGGATTTCATGAATGACGGATACCTGATCGTTAGGGCACTGAAGAACAGTTCAAGAAAAATTTACATCTTCCTGCTCTTCCTGATTATCTTCTCCGTTATCGTAGGATCCATGATGTTTATGGTAGAAGGCGGAAGGCAGGGATTTGAAACCATTCCGCAATCTATTTACTGGGCTGTAGTTACCGTGACTACGGTTGGTTATGGGGATGTTTCCCCGATTACGCCACTGGGCAAATTTTTCGCGGTTATCCTGATGCTCGCCGGTTATTCCATTATTGCCGTACCTACCGGAATTGTAACAGCAGAAATGCGCAATAAGCGACAGAACCTGGAAAAGGTATGTGAGAGATGCGGGAATGAAGATATTGATGATGATGCCAGGTATTGTAAGCAATGTGGCAAGAAATTAGCTTAGGTTTCCGCATCAGATATCTATTAACAAAATACCACAGAATCATGGAACCAAAAAAGAAAAATAAGCCCAATACCTTAGTTGTTGTTCTTTTCTCTCTGATCATATTGATGATCGTCATTTATTTTATCCTTGTTACTTTTTTCCCAGCTGTTTTCTCAACACTCAATACAGGAGATCTTCAGCCTGTTCCGGCGGATAAATAGTTATATAGAAAAAACTGCTTTTCAAATAAAGCTGAAAATAAAACAGGGAAGCTTATGCTTCCCTGTTTGTTTGCATGGTATTTATTATACATATCATACCTATGCCTTGTCTGCAGCCCTACCAATTCTTAAATACCTTCTCATTAAAAAATATGACCGTAATCTTTAAATGCTTTTTTTTGACCCATCAATACAGTTAATAAAAAAGCGGCCGTTAGAGGCCGCTTTCAGTACAAGTTATTACTTTTTGATTATTTTCAGCGTCTGTTTAGACCCATCTTTCAATTCAAGCGTAACCACATACATTCCTGAGATAAGCTCTCCGTCATGGATCGCCGTTCCCGGATTGGAAATGGTTTTAACCAGTTTCCCTGACATATCCGAAATAGAAGCAGATAGTACTTTATCCGCATTTGAAATATGGAATGATTCAGTAAAAGGATTAGGATATATCTGGAGATCATTTTTAGATTTCACTGTTTCTGAAGTACCCAGATTATTATTGGTGATGTTGATCGTAAATGCTCCCTCCAGGTTATCTGTAAAGCCACTGTAATCTCCTACATTAACATAATAAACTGTCCCTGCAGTGGTAGTGAATGTTATTGTTTCAGTACCTCCTTCAAATGCATTATCAACTGTACCTTCACAAACAAGATTTCCGCATGTACCGGTATAGACACCGATCTGAGGATCAAAGTTGCTTCCCGCAGGCATATTTACCGAAACAGTAAAGGCATTTCCGTTTCCTGTAAAAGTAAACCATGTTCCGTCGTTCATCGCATTGCTGCATGCTGTGACAAACCCTGAGTTATTTGTAGCACCCGCCCCGTCGGACTGAGTATAAGTATAAGGGAAAGCTGAAGCTACCAAAGCACCTGAGCAGCTGTCATTGGCTGGTGGAGGCGGTAAAGTGCCTACACAGATATTAAAACTCTGGTTACTTCCAGCGCCATAATAACTGTATACCCTTACATAATAGGTGTCTCCTACAGTCAGGTTACTCACAAGTGCTGAAGTATCATCCGAACAAAGAATACTAGAAGGGTTACTACAGCTTCCGCTAAATACCTGGAAATACGTATCCGTATCATTAGAAACTGTTCCTACTGAAACAATATTGCTGAGGGAAATGTAATGCGAAGTCGCCGTTGCCACAAATTTAAACCAAACATCATCGTCCGGTTCTCCGTAACAAGGATCAGGAATTAAACCAGAATCCGTAGCTCCAAGAGTGGATCCCTGTGTAGTACTACTGCAGTTCATATTCGGATTTACCGTTAAAGATATCGCCCCTGAGCAGTCATCGTTTCCGGGTGGAGGAGGCAATGTTTTGAACATGACTTCTGTACAACCCGCTGATTCTCCACCGGGTCCTACTGCTACGACCCTTAGATAATAGTTGGTATTCGGTACAAGAGGGGTTGAAGGTGTAAATCCTGTAGTTGTTACAGATTGCTGGTTTACTACATTTGTGCCTCCGGAGGTAGTTCCTATAGAAACTTTATAGCTCGTGGCATTTGGTGAGGCAATCCATGTAATGTTGGGTGACAAAGGTACTGATACCGCATTATTGGCAGGGTATGTAATGACCGGACACGCAGGCAGGCTGCTGCCTGTTAGCCCATTAATGGTTATTACGGACTTATAAGGCACCAGATTCCCCATAGGCGGTGATGCAGGATCAGGAATAGTGTTGTCATCCTTATAATAAATGGAAGAACCTGATACACCATCATATACATAGAAAACATCATCATAATCATTATCATCATAACCCGGGGTATTCTCTTTTGCAGCGATGACCAGATTATTTGTATTATTATAAGCAAAGGGAGTAGCAAAAGTAACTTCTACCACTCCATTGTTATTGGTTACAGCACCAGAATACACCTGAGTAAGCTGAGACAACGGTACCCAGTCTGTATCCGATGAAAAAGAATTTTTGGAGGTATGGCCAACATACACTGTCCAGTTGGAAGAGTTAGTTAAGGACATCGATGGATCAAGATAAAACTTGAGCCCTGTAATATTTCCCGCAGCATTAGCATTGATTTCCTGTTTCGTATAAATCTGCTGTACATAAGAGTACCCGTAATAGGTACTTACCGGAGCCACACCGACATCCGTACTTCCCGTTCCCAGACTAATCTGGGCAGATAATGATAGGCTTATCATTAGTAAACATGAAAATAAAATTTTTACCATAAGTTTATTTCTTAGCGATTCTTACCTTAAAAGTAACAATAAACTTTTGTATTGAATGCATAAAAATTAAAATTTAAGCAAAAAAAATAGCGGCAGTACTGCCGCTATTCATTTTTTATGGTATCTAAAAAATTATTTCTTGATGACTTTTATAGTCTGTTTAGAACCATCTTTCATATCCAATGTTATCAGATACATTCCTGAATTCAGTTCGCTTAAGTTAAGCGCTTCAGCAGGATTGGCTATGGTTTTTATCAATCTTCCGGCAATATCAGTTACTGAAGCTGACTTCACTTTGGAAATGTCAGAAATATGCAGTACATCTGTGAACGGATTAGGATATACCCTGATATCGTTTCTGTTACCGGCTACTTCAGAAGTTCCCAGTGCAGTATTGATAATGCTGATATCGTCAAGATAAAGGTTATACTGATTAGCATCAGAATAAGCATTAAATCCGAAATAATACGTTCCTGAAGCAGTTGGTGTGAAAGTAATGCTTTCCGTATGAAGTGTATTATCATTGATGGAAGAATAATCTGCCAATGCATTGGTCATTCCTGCAACTGATGGAGAAGTCCCGTAAGCTACTTTCATTTTCTCAGTATAATATATGCTGTTATTTCCATATTTGTAAGAAATAGTATACTGTGTTCCTGCGGTCAGGTTAATTCCTTGTGTAAAGAACCATGCATTGGCTGCATTAGCTGTATCATATCCATATTTCAGAACATTGGAATTAAATCCGGTAATATCGGTAGGCGCCGCTGCAGTTACCCACTGTTTACCAGATCCGGCATTTACTGTAGATCCGCAAACCGGTAATGACGGAACGGTTACGTTGTCAAAATTCAAGGTATACGGAACGGTTGCAGCAACGCAAGCCGTAGTGAAGGATAATGATGAAGACCAGATGCTCTGTGAACCTCCACAGTTGGATCTCACCCATACATAATAGGTAGTACCTGGCGTTAAATTCGTTAGCGGAGTTGTCATACCGCTTACCCCAGTTATAGAAGGAGTTGTTGTAGCTGTAGGAGCTGTAGGTGAAGTACTGTAATACACCTGATATCCTGATGGTGCCGTTGCAGGTGCGGTCCAAGATACGGTAGCACCTGTTGTGGTAACTGCAGAAGCAGTCAATGCAGTTGGTTCCGTACATGAAGGAGACAGCATCAGGCTGAAATCATCAAATCCTAAATAGTAAGGCACATAGGTAGTAGCCAGTGATTTAATACCGAAAGTATAGTTACCTGTAGTGGTTGGAACAAAAGTTACTTTCACTTTGGTGTAATTGGTACTTTCCGAACCTCCGGTTGCAGTTTGCGTAGGGGTAAGGAAATTACTTAATGAAGTAGCTCCTGTTGGGGATTGTGTGCCGTTCACCACTACATCTCCCTGCCATCCTGTAAGACCATCACCTACCCAATAGAAAGTAAAGTCATAAGACTGTCCAGCTGTAAGGGCAAATTTAGGAGTCCAAAGATAAGCTGCATTCGTAGTAGGATAATAAATCGTTACATAATTCGGAGCTGACTTAGGATTATTATAGGTATTTCCCGCACTGGTTGCTGAGGTATAGTTTTCTGTAGAGCTATATCCTCCTGCAGTAGAAGCCCAGCATGCAGGTAGAATATTGGAACCAACATTAGTCATAGCATCGAAGTTTTCAGACCATGGTAATGTAGAAACAGGCAGACATTCAGTGGTAAAGGTTAAAACCGAAGACCATGCACTCTGAGAACTTCCGCAATTGGATCTTACCCATACATAATATTGTGTAGAAGCACTTAATGTAGCTGGTAAATTAGCTGATGTTGAGGTTATACTGGAGATGCTTGGGGTTGTAGAAGCAGTCGGAGCAGTTGAAGATGTACTGTAATACAGCTGATATCCGCTACCAGGAGCAGCAGAAGGAGCTGTCCAGGATATGGTGGCACTGTTTGAAGTTACCGCTGACGCTGCTAATGCAGTCGGTGCATCACATGAAGGAACCAGTTCATAAACAACATCATCAATAAGAACAGAGTATGCAGGGCTTCCTGTATGTCTGAAAGCTAATGTAGTAACTCCTGATGGTGCCGTAATATTGTTTACAATAAAGTTATCTACAGTAGTTATACTCGTTGTGGTAAAAGTAGACAAATTAACAAATGTGGTAGCATCTGCAGGGTTGGTTAAATATCCTACTTCTATCTTACCTCCGGCAGTGGAGTTTCCTCTTGCCTTGAATCTAAGTCTGTAGTTACCGGATTGCAATGTACTCACAGGCGGCATTGAAACTACCGGAAGTGAAGTAGTGGAAGAAGCATAGATGTACATATTATTCGGGGAAGATATAGCTGTACTCGCCTGAGTATAGGCACTACCTGTACTTCCTACTTTACCCCAGCACATTGGCCAGTCTGGTGTGGTTATGCTATCAAAATTCTGAGAGAATGTTGTTGCAGCAGCACATAAAGTAGAGAATGTTCTTTCTGTACATGATGCAGACGTAGAATTTGCATTATATGAATTCAGTGTATAATAATACTTCGTCCCGGCGTTTAGAGCTGAAGAGAAAGTATATGAAGTCACATTACCTAGGTCCTGATTGTTCAATACATTGGTTCCTCCGGAAGTAGTTCCTACAGATAGCTTATAACCTGTAGCCCCTGTTACGGCAGTCCATGTAATAGTTGGTGTTGTAGAAACTCCAAACGCTCCCAATGCAGGCGCCGTCACTACAGGACAAGGAATATTGGCTGTCGTAAAACTGTTCTGGGCACATCCAGCTGATGTTCCTCCAGCACTGTATGCATTTACAGAATAATAGTATTGCTTGGAATACTGTAAAGGTGTTGTAAAAGTGTAAGAGGTCCCACTTGTAATATCCTGATTGTTTAAAACATCTGTACCACCTGCGGTAGTTCCTACAGATAACTTATATCCTGTTGCACTGTTAACGGAACTCCAGGAAATAGTTGGTGTTACAGAAACACCTGTAGCGGCTGCAGCAGGAGCCGTAACAACAGGGCAGGAAGGAGTTGCACTTGCTGTAAGGCCTACCAGAGTAACAAGAGATTTGCTTCCGTACAGCGTTCCTGCAGGAAGCGTTCCTGCAGGATCCGGATTGGTAGTGTCATTTCTGTAATACAAAGTTGAATTAGCAGAAGAAGCATACACATACATGGCTTCAGAAGAGTTATTGGAATCATATCCCGACTGATTTTCTTCTGCCGCAATAACCAGATTATCTACATTATTGTAGGCAAATGGTGTAGTGAAAGTCACTTCCACAACCCCTGCATTGTTGGTTACTGTACCGTCAAATACTTTGGTAAGGTTGGCTACAGGAACCCAATCTGATGTGGAGGTAAAAGACGTCTTACTGGTATGACCGATGTAAACCACCCAGGCATTGGAATTGGTAAGTGTAGCTGTTGAAGATAAGTAAAACTTCAACCCTGTAATATTACCGGCAGCATTGGCATTGATCTCAGATTTTGGAAAAATCTGCTGAACATACGAGTATCCGTAATAGGTACTTACCGGAGCGGGCCCTTTGTTAGTACCAGAGCCCAGGGTAATCTGTGCAGACATACTGGAAGCCAGCCACATCAAGCACATGAGTAGAATTCGTTTCATAAGGGGTAAAAAGATTAAATTAGGCTACAAATGTATAAATATTTTTAAGGTATACACAATAATCCATGATTTATATTATCAATGTAATCTATAAAATTGATATAGTTTATAAAATATTAAACAGACATTTAATAATATTATCTTTATCTCATTATAAGGATTTAAATTAATATTATGATTTTCAAATATTTAATAAAATAACTCTACTTTTTTCGATCAGAATAATATGTTTATTTATATTGAAAAAAAATTAGCTCCTATCCTATTATTATAAATTGAAATTACTTTTTAGACTCTAATTTTAAAGTTAGTAATAAAGAAATTGATGAATTTGATGTAAAATTTTGATTAATGGCTTTAATGAGATTAAAAACAAAAAAAGTGGCTGTTTACAAGCCACTTTTCCATTATGAATATAATACTTTAATTCAGGTAAAATTCATATTTATTCAGCAACTGGATCTCTTTAATCAGGTCTCCATTCAGACTCACAGAATGCCTCATGGACTGCACTTCCAGCTGCGCCTCATCCTCAGTATTCTTAATAAAGAATTTCAGCTTCTGGTCACCTCTGTTTTTTTCCACTATATTCTGAAAAAAGACAAGATCTTCCTGTCTGAAATCCATGACATCCATTACCAGCGAAATACTTTTTGCAAAACGCTCAAACGCTTCCTGCAGCTCAATTACTTCATTGACGTTCACAAATACGCGGCCGTCTTTCACCTGGGCAAATTTAATCTTAAGGATCACAAACCTCTGCACCTCAAGTTTTTCTTTTAGCCGCATATAATCCCGGTCTCCCAGCCTGAACGAATAGGATCCCGAGTAGTCTTCAAGCGTAAGAAAAGCTACCTTCTCACCGCTCCGGAAGCCATCCTGAACGCGGTATTCCGTAATGAGTCCGGCAACAGTATACTCTTTTCCTCCACCACCGTTTTCACGGTCTTTCTGGATCTGTTTCCAGTCTTTCTTTTTCTCTTCAAAAAGCTCTTCCTGTTTATGGGCAAAAGTCTGTTCTTTATATGCATCTAACTCATCCAGGTTCAGAAATCCGAATGTGCCTTTAGGCTCTGCCTTTTTGGTGGTTTCTTCTATGATTTCCTCCTCACCGGCAATAATTTCATCGGGAATGATTTCTGCAACATCTATAGAGTCAAACTGAGTTTCCGGTTCCAGAATGGGTGGCACATCTTGTGTAATCTTTTCTTCTTCATCTTTTTCCAATACTTTTTTCTTGGAAAGCTGTCCCTGCATAAACTGGAAATGATACCTGAATTCATCCAGAGGATGTGCAGATAGGTAAAATCCAATAATTTCTTTTTCCTTATTTAATTTATGCATATTCGGCCATTCCGGGCATGGAGGCAGTTTTGGCTGCTCAATCTGTACTTCTTCAGCAAAATCCGCAAAGAGAGAATGCTCCATTTCGTTTTTGCTTTCCTGGAAACTTTGACCATACCTGATCAGCCTCTCCAGATTGGTTCTGCCAGCTGAATCGATATCAAAATACTGACCTCTGTGGTATATATCCAGTTCATCAAATGCACCGGCCACCACTAAACTTTCCGCCACCCTTTTATTCATCTGTGAAGGAAGGATGCGTTCAAAAAAGTCATATATATTTTTAAATCTTCCTTTTTCACGTTCACGGGTAATAGCCTCACTTGGCCCCTCGCCGATTCCTTTGATTGCACCAAGCCCGAAGCGGATCTGCCCTTTTTCGTTCACAGAGAACTTATACTGAGATTCATTGACATCAGGACCCAAAACATCCACACCCATACTTTTGCAGTCTTCCATGAACATGGTAATCTGGGCGGTATTGTTGATGTTGTTACTCATTACACTGGCCATATATTCCGCAGGATAATTTGCCTTCAGGTAAGCCGTATGATACGCAACTAATGCATAGCAGGTAGAATGGGATTTGTTAAATGCATATTCAGCAAATGCTTTCCAGTCATTCCAGATTTTATTCAGTTTCTCTTCGTCGAGATTGTTTTTCTTTCCGCCTTCAATAAACTTCGGGTACATTTTATTCAGAACGTCAATCTGTTTTTTACCCATAGCTTTTCTCAGCGTATCCGCCTCACCTTTGGTAAAGTTGGCCAGCTTCTGAGACAGCAGCATCACCTGTTCCTGATAAACGGTAATCCCATACGTTTCCTTAAGATATTCTTCGGTTTCAGGTAAATCGTAAACAATTTCTTCAATACCGTGTTTCCTGTTAATGAAGTTCGGGATATACTTGATCGGACCTGGACGGTACAATGCATTCATGGCGATAAGGTCGGCAAAAACAGTTGGCTTAAGCTCTCTCATGTATTTCTGCATTCCCGGACTTTCATATTGGAAAATCCCTATCGTTCTTCCTTCTTTAAAAAGCTGATATGTTTTAGCATCATCCAGAGGAATATCATCAGGATTAATCTCAATACCGTGTTTTTCCTTAACTATTTTTATCGCATCCTTAATAATGGTAAGCGTCCGAAGACCCAGGAAGTCCATCTTAAGAAGACCGGCACTTTCAGCAACCGAGTTATCGAACTGGGAAACCAGGATATCAGCATCTTTTGCAGCAATAGTTACCGGAACCAGGTTGCTCACATCTTCAGGTGTGATAATTACCCCACAGGCATGGATTCCCGTATTCCTGATGCAGCCTTCCATCTTTTTTGCACTTGCCAGCACACTAAAACGCGGGTCGTCTGGATTATCAAGTACCAGCCTCATCTCATCAACAAGCATTTGATCTTCAGGCCTCAACTTGTCATATTTCGACAGTGCTTTGGCAATATTCATCCCCGGTGTGGATGGGATGAGCTTGGCGATATTATTGGTATCCGGAATCGGAAGGTCAAGAACCCTTCCTGCATCCTTAATGGCAGATTTACCCCCCAAAACGGAATAAGTAATGATCTGCGCCACCTGGCTCTGTCCGTACTTTTCAATAACCCACTTAATAATCTTGTCCCGTCCCTCGTCATCGAAGTCAATATCGATATCGGGCATGGAAATCCTTTCCGGGTTCAAAAATCGCTCAAAAAGGAGATCATAGGCGATAGGGTCAACATTGGTAATTCCGATACAGTATGCAACAGCCGAACCTGCAGCCGATCCCCGTCCGGGACCAACCCATACGCCCATGTTGCGGGCTTCATTACAAAAATCCTGTACAATAAGGAAATATCCCGGATATCCTGTGTTGGCAATAACATCCAGCTCAAAATCAAGACGCTCTTTAATTTCCTCTGTAATCTCAGCATACTTTTTCCTTGCCCCTTCATAGGTGAGGTGGGTAAGGTATGCCATCTCTCCTCTTTTTCCTCCGTCCAGCTCATCCTCCGGATGCACAAATTCTTCAGGAATATCAAACTTCGGAAGAAGAACGTCCCTTTTCAGAGTATAAGGACTGAATTTCGCAAGAAATTCTTCATAAGCATCAAAAGCATCAGGATAAGCCAGAAAAGCCTCTTTGATTTCATCGCGGTTCTTGATGTAATATTCATGTGTCGCCAGTCCTCTCCTTTTACCAAAACCTTTGCCTACAGGAGTGGTAAGCTTTTCACCGTCTTTGATGCAGCTTACAATATCCTGAATATTGGCATCATCCTTATTGGTATAGAACGTTTCGTTCTGCGCCAGGATCTTAACATTATATTTATCCGCAAAATAAAGCAGTACTCCGTTCAAATGCTCTTCCTCAGGAAGATTGTGGTTCTGGATCTGGACGTAAAAATCATCTTCAAACGTGTCTTTCCACCATTTGAACAGCTCTTCTCCTTTTTGCTCACCCGTATTAAGGATAGCATCCGGAATGTCCCCGTTAATTCCTGAAGTCAGGGCAATCAATCCTTCTTTGTACTGGGCAATCAGTTCTCTGCTGATTCTGGGTACCCCGAAGTAAAAACCTTTAAGAAAACCGATGCTGGAAAGCTTGGCTAAATTCTTATATCCGTTAAAATCTTTCGCCAGAAGAACTACCTGGGTCCTTCTGTCGGGATCATCTTTTGTAAACTGTTTCTGTTCATATCGGTCGGAGATGTAAAACTCACATCCAACAATAGGAATAAGCGGATCCGCTGATGGCTCTGCTTCATTGAATTCTGTTGCATTTTCTTCTGCTTCCTGTTTTTTAGCGAGATATTCCTTATGTTTTTTACTTCGGTCCGAATTTACCGATTCAACAGCGGAAACAAACTTAAAAGCTCCCATCATATTTCCCAGGTCAACAATTCCAACTGCAGGAAAGTTGTTATCAACAGCTTTCTTTATCAGATCGGAAATTCCGCTGGTAGCGGTTAAGGTTGAGAAAACGCTATGGTTATCAAAATTGAAATATTTACCCAGATCGATATCGTCAATGCTTCCGAAATCGGTCTGTTTCTTTTTATTATGAAAATCGGCGACCTGCCTTCTGATAACGATATCGAAAGGCTGTATAGGTCCCGGATAAATGGTCTGGAAATATTTTAACTGGTCTTCGGAGATTTTCAGCAGCTCAGCAGGAATAATTCCTACACGCATCATTTCGAAAAACACTTGGGCGGTTGCATTAACGTCTGCCGCAGCATTATGCGCTTCATCAAATTTATTCCCGTATAATTTTTCGTAAAGTTCCTCCAGTTTAGGCGGTTTAAACCTTCCTCCCCTTCCTCCGCCGAGCTGACAGAAATCTGTTCCCAGAATCATGGTATCTGCCTTTGGCTTCTCCTGAAGGTTATCCTTCATGTTTTTCCTGAAAAACTCTGCCCCAACGATATTGTAATCAAACTCTACATTGTGTCCGGAGACAATTCTTACCTTATCAAGGACCTTTGAAAATTCCTCAAGAACTTCCTGCAGATCTCTACCTTCATCGTTGGCAATCTTGGTGGTGATACCGTGGATTCTTGCCGCGTTAAACGGAATATCATAACCTTCCGTCTTGATAATATAATCCTGGTTTTCTATAAGCTTCCCGTCGTCATCGTGCAGCTGCCAGGCGATCTGCACCATTCTTGGCCAGTTTTCTGAATCCGAAAGAGGAGCATTGAAATTCTTTGGTAAACCAGTGGTTTCTGTGTCAAAAACTAAATACATGTAATTTTCTGGTTTTTCATTAAAACAGCCTGTAAAGTTACTTTATTTTTTTCTGTTTTGAAACGACCTGAGTCATATTGCCAACTTAAAATTAAGTCAAAACAGAAGGACTAAAGATACGTTTAATTGAATAATTTTCTCAATTTTCACATTTTTACTCAATTCTATTTAAATAATTTAACGAATATTATATATATTTGCTGTGGTACCTTTTATTAAAATTTATGAGCTTATTATGAAAAAACACGTACTTTTGGTCAGCATATTATCAATTACCCTGATTAATGCGCAAAAAAACAGCGAAAACCTTACGCAGGTATTTGAACAGCAAAAAAAAGAAAATAATAAAAAATTTGATGCTTATATAGCAAAAGCCTACAGCAGAGACAGAAGCGCTTCTACGCAAAAAGAGATTGATTCACTCAGGTCACGTTTAGCAGGCTTTAACTTCGGTGTTCCTTATTTCCTACAGGAAGAAGATACAAGACAGCTTCAGAACTCTAATTCTGACCTATTGAATACTTCAGGAAATATTTCCGGATTAACCGGTGCTTTTAATGGAGAAGGAATTAAATACACTATTTTTGATGGCGGAAGAATATATGCAGCACATACGGCATTCAATAATGCCACAGGAAGAATTACCAATAAAGAAGCCAACACCCAGAGCTATTCCGATCATTCAACAGGTGTGGGAAGCTTCGTTGGTGGTAAAGATACCCCGCTGTATAGTAATAATGTACTTGTAGGAAATGCAAAAGGTGTAGCTATCAATTCTACTATGGACAGCTATATGTTTAGCACTACTACATTACCTGGCAATACCTCGACGAGCAATGTATTCCAAAAAATAGTTATTGCGCAACCTAATATTTCAAACCACTCATATGGTGTTAATTCAGGATGGACTGTAAATTATGACAATAGTGGTAATATTACTTCTTACGTATATAACGGTTCAAAAAGTGGTAATACATTTTATGATTATCAGGGTACCTACAATACCAACGATTACAATTACGATGCTCTAGTTTATAATAATCCGTCCTATATTATCGTAAAATCAGCCGGAAATTACTTTGATATGGGTCCTGGGCCTGACACTACAACGCCTAAATATTATAATTCATCAAACGGAGCAGTTGCATTTACTGCGAATGATACAGTACCTCCTAATAACTGTTCTCTTGGATATGACTGTATAGGGACAGGTTCACTCGCCAAAAATATCATTGTTGTTGGAGCGACAGATATTATAGCGACAAATAACTACCGATATACTAGTGCTTCAGATGTTGTGCATTCAAGTTACAGTAGCGCGGGCCCTAGAGATGATGGCGGGATTAAACCGGATATTTCAACTGTGGGTACAGATGTATACTATGCTTCAACAACAGCTACAGGCAGCAATGCGTGGGCAGGAGGTAGCGGAACATCTTTTTCTGCCCCTGTAGTGACCGGTATCATCGGTTTGTGGACTCAAATAAACAAACAATTATTTAACAATGCATTGTTGAGTGCTTCTTCAGCAAAAGTTCTTACCATCCATTCAGCATCAGAAGCGGGGAATGTAGGGCCAGATCCATGGTTCGGATGGGGATTTATCAATGCAAAGAAAGGAGCAGAATTATTAGTAGGCAAATCCAATAATACAGTAATTTTCACTGATGAAACGCTTACCAGTGGCGTAAAAAATAGTAAGACTGTTAAAGCATCTGGGAGCGAGCCGCTAAAAGTTACAATTAGCTGGCTGGATCCTAAATATACTCCGAATTATCAGTTTGTATCTGATGTTTATAACAACAGAACATCGAAGTTAATCAATGATATCGACTTGAGAATCATAGATACAACCAACAATACGATTTACTATCCATGGAAACTGAACGCGGACAGCCCTTTAACCCCTGCTACCAAAGCAGACAACACAGTTGACAATGTAGAGCAGGTAGTCATTGACGCTCCTGTAGCAGGAAGGAATTACAGAATTGAAGTAACCAACAAAGGAACTCTCGTCAATGATTCCGGTACGGCAGCACCTCAGAATTACTCTATCATGGTCACGGGCTACTCTCAACAGGTATTAGGAACTACAGATCTTTCAAAAGACAACGGAATCGTTATAGCACCAACAATAACGAAAGACTTTGTAAAAGTATTGAAAGCTCCGAAACAGTCCACCTTTAATGTGTATGACCTGTCCGGTAAGAAACTACAGAGCGGAAAAATCAACAGCGCTGAAGAAAGCATCAATTTAGCTTCCTATACCAAGGGAATTTACATTGTTGAAGTTAAAAGCGGTACTGATGTGATTTCCAAAAAGGTGATCAAGGAATAAAAAATATTCATATAAAAGATGCAAAACACTAACGATCGTTAGTGTTTTGTTTTTTTATGTATATTTGCTTCCTATGGAAAATACACTTCACGAAAAAGTTTCTCAGGATATATTGCTTAAGGCTTACAACCATATGATGCTTGCCAAAGCAATGGCTGATATCTATGAAGAAAACAGGAATGTCTGTAAATATGTCCACAGTACTTCAAGAGGTCATGAAGCCATACAATTGGCTACCGCCTACCAATTAACAAAAGAGGACTGGGTTTCTCCTTACTACAGGGACGAAAGCATTCTTTTAGGGATCGGGTTTGAACCTTACCAGCTCATGCTTCAGTTACTGGCAAAATCAGATGACCCTTTTTCAGGAGGAAGATCGTATTATTCCCACCCTTCCAGCAGGGCTGAAGACAAACCTAAAATGATACACCAGAGTTCAGCAACCGGAATGCAGACCATCCCAACCACCGGTGTGGCTCAGGGAATCAAATACATCCAGGAATTTGAACTGCAGAACTATGATCATAATCCGGTAGTTGTATGCAGCCTCGGTGATAATTCAGTGACAGAAGGTGAAGTAAGTGAAGCCTTACAGTTTGCGGCTTTACACCAGCTTCCCATTATCTTCCTTGTACAGGATAACGAATGGGGAATTTCCGTAACCAAAGAAGAAGCCAGGACCTGTGATGCCTATGATTTTGTCGCAGGGTTCGTAGGCCTCAACAGAATGCGCGTAGATGGCACCGACTTTATTGAAAGTTTCGAAGTCATGAAAAAAGCATTCGATTTTGTAAGAACAGAGCGTAAGCCTTTGGTGGTTTGCGCCAAAACGGTTTTAATCGGGCACCACACTTCAGGAGTAAGAAGAGAATTTTACCGTGATGAAGATGACCTTACCAAACACAGAGCAAAAGATCCGGGAGAAATTCTGAAGAAACAGCTTTTAGAAGCAGGAATTGAAGAAGAACAATTAAACCATATTATTCAGAAGACCAGACAAAAGGCAGAGGAAGATTTTGAAAAGGCTAAAAATGCAGAAGACCCGAAACCCGAAACGGTCATGCAGCATGTTTTTGCCCCTACTCCGGTTACTGAGGAAACAGGAACCCGTGAACCTGAGGGCGGAGAAAAGATTGTGATGGTTGATGCAGCTATCCATGCCATTCAGGAGCTGATGTGGAAACACCCTGAAGCACTGCTGTACGGGCAGGATGTGGGAGAAAGGATCGGAGGTGTTTTCCGTGAGACTGTTACGTTAGGAAAAAAATTCGGTAAAAGCAGGGTTTTTAACACCCCTATCCAGGAAGCTTATATCATCGGCTCTACGGCAGGAATGAGCGCTGTTGGTCTAAAACCCATTGTTGAAGTACAGTTTGCTGACTATATTTACCCGGGCATCAACCAGCTTATTACAGAAATCTCAAAATCCAATTATCTGAGTAACGGAAAATTCCCGGTAAGCAACATTATCCGTGTACCGATCGGTGCATACGGCGGTGGCGGTCCTTATCACAGCGGAAGCGTGGAAAGCATACTGGCTAATATCAAGGGAATAAAAATCGCGTATCCAAGCAATGCAGCTGATTTCAAAGGCCTTTTAAAAGCTGCATATTATGACCCTAACCCGGTGATCATGCTGGAGCATAAAGGACTCTACTGGAGTAAAGTCCCGGGAACAGAAGATGCTAAGACCATAGAGCCTGCCGAAGATTACATCCTTCCGTTCGGAAAGAGGGAAAGTTGTGGTTAATGCAGACCAGGAGGAAACAGACAAGGGAAGGACAGTATTGGTCGTTACTTACGGGATGGGCGTTTACTGGGCCAAAGAAGCAGCAAAAAACTTTGCTGGCCGTGTAGAAGTCATTGATTTAAGAACCTTACTCCCTCTGGATGAAACACTTGTATTTGAAAGAGTAAAAGAACACGGAAAGTGCATTGTCCTTACAGAAGAACAGCTGAACAATTCATTTGCGGAAGCCTTTGCACACAGAATTGCAAAAAATTGCTTCAGGCACCTGGATGCTCCGGTTGAAACCATGGGAGCACTCGATCTTCCCGCAGTTCCAATCAATCTGATTTTAGAAAAAGAAATGCTGCCCAACGCTGAAAAACTCAGCAGAAAGATTGAAGAAATGCTGCGATATTAGCATTTCTTCAATCTTTCTGCTATTAGTCGTCCCGGGATAGTTTGATATACAATTAAACAATATGTAATCCAGAGAAACTCTTTACTTCGGATTTTTATGGCCTTTATCCTGAATTTCCTTATTAAGACTTAGATGTAGCCTTTTGTATTATAAATACTCCGTAATCTCTCTGAGTCCGTTTTTAAGATAAGTCGCTTAAGTATCAACTTATTTCAAGACAAGACATAATAATAAAAAAGCCTTTCAATTGATTTGAAAGGCTTTTTTATTATTATTTTTTAATCACTTTCTTGATAATAGTTCCTTTTTCTGTTTGAATTTTCAACAGATAAACTCCAGTCATCTGAGGATTAATATCTAATGTTATTTTAGAATTATTGATCTGAGTTTTATTAAGAATCAAATTTCCACTCATATTATAAAGCTCAACACTTTTAATATAATCATTTTTCGCAGCGACCAAATTAACTTCCGATACAGTAGGATTAGGGAAAATCAGAATCGATAGTTCACTATTTTTATTGCTCCCTATCACTTCATTAATTCCTAAAGTAATCTGGCTTACATCCATAACATATAATTCATTTCCGTAAAAATTAAAATTATCCGAATCCATGAAAGGAGCATTTAAAAATAGCTTGTCATTTAATTTCGCAAGACCATTGATAATTACATTATTAGCTATAGTTCCGTTTGCCTGAATATCCACTTCTTTTATTCCAGAAACTCCATTAGTAATCCAAATTTTATTTTCAGTATATTGCTTATTAAGAAAAAATAAATTATCATTTATGCATTGGCTGCTGTCCTGCATAAAAAGAAATACATTGGGTACAGGGTGCGTATAAATATTATTAAACTGATTATTATTGTAAACCCACATGCTGCTATATCCATAATTACTTGGAACCTGCATAAAATAGACCTTATCCGAACAGCTTGCTATAAAACTCGATGAATATGGATATACCGGATAGGAACCATTTGGAAATTCTACATTAGAAATTTTATGCGTTCCGATAACAGTTCCATCAGAAACGTATGGCGCATGCAATGTAAGATTAGATTGATTCTCTGCGCATGCATAAAAATAAAGTTTATTATTGTGCATTGCTACATTAGTATTGAACCCCGGATTTGAATAGTGAGGATTACTGAAAGCTTTTAGCATGACAGTCCCGTTCATCGTTCCATCTGAAATCCACACCTCATAATTACTTGTCCAATAATCTATTTGATTATAAACTAAGCAAAAGAACTTATTGTCCGTACTTCCTAATACTGAAACGATATTTCTTTTAGCACCAAAATCATGAAAAACGCTTGTATTAGCCTGTGTACCATCAGTGCTCATCAAGACAACCTTATTCAAGGTATTATCATAAGACGTGAAAAAAGTAGTATTATTTAATTTAGCATATTTTTCATTAGATGATACATAAGATGATACAACACTTGTTCCAGCGTCTGTTCCATCTGAAACCCAAAGTTTTTCTCCTGTTCCGTCATTGGCTTTAAACAAAAATTTATTCAATCCTAATTTAAAAAAATAAGGGGTATCGTAGGTAAGACCACTCCCGTTAGGATTAATATCTTTCACCTGATGTGTTCCTGCCGTTGTTCCGTCAGAAACACATAATTCAAGATCAGAACCATTTATTGTACAAGGAAAATAAATTTTATCATTTACCTTAATATTTGGAATATTTTTGACGTATGATGATCCTGAGTTAATCTGAACAGTTATATTTTCATTGATCTTTTTTGTTCCTGCCACAGAACCATCAGACAACATGGGACCTACTCCATATTCATCTGATCCAAAATAAAAAAGTTTGTTATTTAGCTCCTGAGGTGAGTAAAAATACGAACCGCCTGAAGAATTTGCATTTTCATAAATACCTGAAGTACCATTTCCAAAATTGAATTTAAAAATCTCCTGGCCATATTTTTTATTCTTTGCATTAATTAATAAATTATTATCCGGTGTATCCACAATATTTATTTCGAAACCGGAATTATAATCAAATTCTAAATTTTGAATCTTTTTTGAAGACTGGCCGTCAAATGCAAAATATTCCTTATTTGAATTATTATATTTCAAAAAAATCAAGTAATTACTTTCTCCATTATAAGCAGTCGATTTTTTTTCCATACTGGCTGTTGCCAACTCCGGAAATAGATTTGAAAACTTAGCTAAGGAATTCCCGTCATATACAAGTTTTGTGTACTCTGAAGAACTTCCTAAATAACAGTCAAAATAAATTTTATTTTTAAATACAATCATATCATTGATTCCTATATTCCCATAATTAGGAAAAGAACTGGAAGTGATGGTATGGGTTCCGGCTGCTGTCCCATCTGATTTCCATAGGACATTATTATTAGCAAAAACAAGAGAACTATTCTGTAAAAATAAATTGGAATTCGTTCCTGGATTTCCTGGAAGGTTCATAACATCTGTAATAGTATTGGTATTATATTCAAAATATGACAGATAAGAATTATTATTTTTTCTTTTTATAAAGTAAATATGACCATTAAAGTTCACTATATTCCCTACGATTGAAAAATCATCCTGTATACCTGTAAAAACAGGTAATGTACCTACCGTGGTTCCATCTGATTTCCATATTTTCTTTTCCCAGTAAGCGTTAGAACTATAATTAGTAAAATAGAGAGAGTTGGCAGCCTGAGTATAATTTCCTGCAGATAGAGTTGAATTATTATTAAGTGTATTTACAATTTCAGTTCCTGCAGTAGTCTCATCCGAAATCCAGAATTCACTTCTACTCGGGTTTCCAAACATATGATAAATATTAAAAAAAAGTTTGCTATTAAATTTCGTAAACGAAGTAATAACAAAATCAGAAGTCATAAAATTAGGATTTGGAAATTCTTTTATAAGTATTGTTCCTGCATTCGTCCCATTTGTTTTCCATAAACTTAATTTTGAATTCTTTTTAATAAAGAAGTAAGCATTATTATCTATTACAGAAATATACAGTGCTTTTGCCGCATCATAAGTATAAACATTATCTTCGTTTACGTAATTTTTATAGGCTGAGCTTATCTTTATTAATAATTTACTCTTTACACCTTCAGAATCTTTTATAGCAACACCATATTTTGAATTAAAAATCAATCTGTTTCCTGTAATAAAATTCAGATGTGTAGGGTTACTATCGTCTTTAAAATTAGTTTCCAGCAGGTTGGCATTCAGAGTTAAGTTTTGAGCTAATAACACATGGTTTCCCAGTATCCCAAAAAGAATGACCGAGCAAACCATCTTAAGTATTTTCATAGTTTTTTTGTGCAAATATAACCAATAAATTGTACTGATAATAGGAGTTGCTCAAATTCCTGAGATATATTTCATTGTAGAAAATCGTGACTTAAGGCCTGGTTTCGAAATAGTTCATGTTGGTATTTACGCTACTGGTAAAACAGATAAAGAAGATGTTTTTCTTAGTTATAAAGACTAAAGAAACCATAAAATAAAACTTCTTGAAAAAATAAGAGTTTTTTTATTACATTTAAATAAGCATTAGGAAACCCTGTTTGGTATTTCTTTTGTTTATATGCACACCAAATTTCGTACGGCATTATGATCACCACAAAATACGTCAATTACAAACAGGTTTTAAACCTTTCCGGAATCCATCTGATCTGGATTTCTGTTTGGTGCACCCTGATTACAGCACTGTTTTATTTTTTCAACTGGCATTGGATGATCATCCCATGGGTACCCGTAGCACTGATCGGTACCGCGGAAGCTTTCCTGGTAGGCTTTAAAAACAACCAGGCGTATGACAGGCTTTGGGAAGCCCGTAAAATATGGGGTGGGATTGTAAATTCCAGCAGGTCTTTTGCCGCAATGGTTTACGCTTTTGATACTGAACATGAACAGATAGGGATATTTGACCTCGAAAAAAGGAGGAAAACAATTGTCTATCGCCATATCGCATGGCTGTATGCTTTACGTGAACAGCTGCTTGTGCCTACGGAGTGGGAACACATCAAGGCTGAGGAAACAGATCATTTTAAAAACATAGACCATAAGCGGAACAGGCTGATTAAAGCAGGATTTCCCGACTACAGCCGGACGTCGATATTTCTCAACAAATACCTTTCCGAAGAAGAAGCCGGTCTTCAGTCTACTTATAAAAATTTTGCAACCTACCTGATTTCCCAGCAGGCAAAAGATATTAATGAACTGAAAAACGACGGAATCATTTCCGAATTCAACCAGATGCAGCTTCAGACCTGCCTGAATGAATTCTATGGTTTCCAAGGACAGGCGGAAAGAATTAAAAAATTTCCTTCTCCCCGGCAGTTTGCCAGTACAGCATTTATCTTTAATATTCTATTCATCACCCTGCTCCCTTTAGGGTTGGTAAGCGAATTTGCCAAGCTTGGCGACTGGGGTATTTGGGTAAGCATTCCTTTCTGTATCATTGTAGGCTGGATTTACATCATCATGGAACTCGTTGGGGATTATTCCGAGAACCCTTTTGCAGGACTTATGTTTGATATTCCGATGCTTTCCATCTGCCGGACTATAGAAATTGACCTGCTTCAGATGACGGGCGAAACCGAACTTCCTGATCCAATTGCTTCAAAAAACGGCGTATTGGTATAATTAAAGGACTATAGCCGTCGTATTTTTGACTTCAGAGATCATAAATGAGCTGTGGGTACTTGCAATATGCTTCAGAGTAGTCAGCTTTGAAAGCATAAAGTTTCGGTAATCCTGCATATCCCTTACTGCAATCTTCAGGATATAATCATAATCACCGCTTACATGGAAGCATTCAGTTACTTCCTGCAGATTCATGATTTCTTTTTCAAATTGCAACACATATTCTTTTCTGTGCTGGGTTAATTTCACATGGCACAACACAATAAAATCCCGGTTGATTTTGTGCCGGTCAAGAATAGCCACGTATTTTGCAATTACTCCCGCATTTTCCAGTTTGCGGATACGTTCATACACTGCCGTCACCGATAGTCCGAGCTTGTAAGACAGTTCTTTGGTGGTCTGTTTGGAATCCTGCTGAAGAAAAAGAAGCAATTGTCTGTCCGTCTCATCAAACTTCATAGATATTTTTTAGGTTAAAATTTACATTATTCAAATATATTAAACATTTTTTCTAAGCTATTCAATTTTATCCGTTTTATTTTCTGTATTATTAAAATTAGATTGGAATATCTATGGGAATACTGCACCTTTGAAATAAAAAAGTATGGAAAATTTCAATGCAGCTAACGAGATACAGGATCTGCAGTACTTCGGGGAATTCGGGGGAGTCAATCCATCCATTTCAGACAGTTCAACCTATACTTTTCTTTCTGCAAAGACGATGTTTGACACCTTTGAAGGCAATGCAGAAGGATGTTACCTCTATTCGAGGCATTCCTCTCCCATGAACCTTTACCTTTCCCAGGCGCTTGCTAAGCTTGAGAATACAGAAGCGGCCAATGTAACGGCTTCCGGCATGGGTGCCATTACTTCTGTTCTTATGCAGGTATGCAAAAACGGAGACCACATTATTTCCAGCAGGACTATCTACGGAGGTACCTACGCATTCCTGAAAAACTTTTTCCCGGCCTATGGCATACAGACTACGTTTGCAGATATCGGTAATTTTGAGGCAATTGAAAACGCAATACAATCCAACACCAAAGTAATATATTGTGAAAGTGTAAGCAATCCCCTGCTGGAAGTAGCAGACCTGAGGACACTTTCAAAAATCTGTAAGAAATACGGATTAAAACTCATTGTAGACAATACGTTTTCACCGCTTTCCATTTCTCCCAAATTGCTGGGAGCCGATATTGTGATCCACAGTCTTACCAAGTTCATTAACGGAAGCAGCGACACTGTAGGCGGCGTGTATTGCGGGACACAGGAGTTCATTGATGACACCAAAAATGTCAACAGCGGAGCTTGCATGCTGCTGGGACCCACCATGGACAGCCTGCGGTCTTCAAGCATTTTAAAAAACCTCAGGACCCTGCACATCAGGATGAAACAGCATAGCTACAATGC
Source organism: Chryseobacterium camelliae (assembly GCF_030818575.1). Classification (NCBI taxonomy): domain Bacteria; kingdom Pseudomonadati; phylum Bacteroidota; class Flavobacteriia; order Flavobacteriales; family Weeksellaceae; genus Chryseobacterium; species Chryseobacterium camelliae. The sequence goes on along the minus strand of NZ_JAUTAL010000001.1, from coordinate 659,024 downwards.
ACTTTATCTGGCGGAAAGATTTGAACAGGACGGTCTGAAAGTATCTTATCCCGGTCTTGAATCACACCGCAACCACATGCTGATGAAAAGCATGATGCAACCGGAATACGGCTTTGGTGGTTTACTGACCATCGACGCCGGAACAACTGAAAAAGCCAATGAACTGATGGAACTGATGCAGCAGGAAAATCTGGGCTACCTTGCCGTGAGCTTGGGTTTTTATAAGACCTTATTCTCCTGTTCCGGAAGCTCGACATCATCAGAAATTCCTGAAGAAGAGAGAATTGCCATGGGCATTTCAGACGGGCTTATCCGATTCTCCATCGGGTTGGATCACGATATTGAACGGACATACCAGAAAATGAAGGACTGCATGCTCAAAACAGGTGTCCTCAACCATGAAATCATTTCTATATCCTAATTTTATGTTTTAAAGCTGTTGTGAATGCAACAGCTTTATTTTTTCAGAACAGGGACCTGTTTATAAATCATGAAAAATAATCATTTAAAAGAAATCTGATCATTTTTGAACCACTAAGAAGTTTACTGTTTCTTATGGAAATGCGAAGGGAATGCTTCCTCTGGTTTCATTTTTAAGACATTCAGTAACGTCCATGACTTCAGGAAGCCGTAGCCGTATGAAAACATCTGGATATAGGTAGAAATTACCGCCATACCTGCAATACTGATGTTTCTGGTGACGAACAGCGCATGAAATAGGACCATAAATGTATAAAAGCCATACAAGGTAAGGATGATCCCTTTTCCCATGAAAAAATACTCAAGGAAGCCCATCAGATAACCCAGCAAAAATAGTGTGGGAAAGGCAAAAGAAATTTTCACGTAATCCGGGTGTCTCTGATTAAGGATCGGCCTTGCACAGCCGAACTGGTATACCTGCTTGGAAAACTTACCAAAGTCTACTCTTCGCTTGTGGTAAACCGCTATATCATCAAAAAAGGCAGTGGTATACCCATGTTCCCAAAGTGTCATGGAAAGATCCGGATCCTCCCCTATCCGCATTTCCGAAAACCCGCCTACGGCATCAAAGACTTCTTTTCTTACCCCCATATTAAAGCTTCTGGGCTGGAATTTTGAAACCGACTTTTTATTCCCTCTTATTCCTCCGGTAGTAAATACCGAAGTCATGGAATAGGAAATCGCTTTTTGCATCAGATTAAATCCTTTATGTGCTTTATCTGCCCCGCCAAAAGCTTCACACGGAATCCCCTCAATATCTTTCTTAATGTTCGCAATATAATCTTTTTCTACAATGACATCACTGTCCACAAAAACCAGCCATTCATGCTGAGCCCTGTGTGCACCGTAATTCCTGGACAGCCCGGGTCCGGAATTATCTTTCCTGAAATACCTGATATTCAGCATTTCTTCAAAACGCGAAACAGTAGGCTTCAGATCGATAAAAGAACCGTCATCCACGATAATAACTTCAAACTCATGGTCAGTCTGGTGGGATAATGAATTCAGAAGCTCAAAAAGCTCATCTTTACGGTTGAAAATAGCGACAATAACGGAAAGGGTAGGTTTCAAATCTGAAAATTTTTCAAAATTACTTATTCATGAAGGAATGCGCAAACATGCAGGATGATAATTAAACGGGAAGCATGATAAAATAGTACGCAGGAACACGATCATGAGCATTTTGTGTTTAAACATCCCTAAAGAAACCACCCTGATTTAAAGTATAAGCACCACCCTGATGAAATACAAAACAGCATAAACGATCCACTGAAGAGCAGCCACTGGAAAACATTCGTAAAATAATATTTTCCTACCATATAAAGGATAAAAAACAGAATACACGAAATAGCAATGCCTATAAAACTGATGACCGCCAAAGCCCGGATGTAATGTGCTCCCGGCAAAGGATCTTTAAAGACCAGAACAATCAGTACAGCGGAAATCAAAATAAACCGTATGCTGATGATTTCTTTAATGTACCGCGGTTTCTTCTCTACATACTCTTCATCACGAACAGGCCCGGATGATGATGAAGTATTACCCAGCAAATTCAGGAAATCAGAAAAAAAACTTAAAGCGTCGAAAAAATCAAAAGGCATACGATCAGTTTACAGCAAAAATAAAAAATATTCCATGAGGAATTGATATAAACTTCAGTCCATAAAAAGGCCTTCCCGGAGGAAGGCCATATGATCAGTTTTCAAGCTTGTGAACTTTCTTTGTTCCTTCATACATCTCATACTGCAAAAACCTTGTCTCCAGTTTTCCGTTGAAAAGTTTAATCTTCCTGGATGGTCTGAGACCAATCTTTTTCACGGCTTCCAGGTCTGATGAGATAAGCCATGCCAGTGTATTGGGGTAACTGGTTTTAAAAGTATCCCCTATTTTCTTGTAAAAGTCCTCATCATTAATGGAGATCCGCTCATCATAAGGCGGGTTAAAGACCATCAGCAGAGGGAAAAGGTCTTTTTTGGAATCGAAGAAGTTCTGTTTGCGCACCTCAATTACATCTTCCATTTCCGCGGCTTCTATATTCATTCTGGCTGCATTCAGCATTCTGGCATCAATATCGTAACCCACGATTTTCCCGGTAAATTCGCGCACCCTGTTCACCCTGAATTCTTTAATCTTTGCAAATAATTCGGCATCGTAGTTTTTCCAGTTCTGAAATGCGAATCTTTTTCGGAAAATCTGTGCCGGAAGATCCATCGCGATCATCGCGGCCTCAATCAGCAAAGTTCCCGAACCGCACATCGGATCAAGGAAATTACCTTTCCCGTCCCAACCCGCCAGCTGAAGCATTCCGCTTGCCAGGACTTCATTGATCGGAGCCTCTCCCTGCTCTCTCCGATAGCCTCTTTTAAACAGGGCATCGCCGGAAGAATCCATAGAAATGGTTACGAGCTCCCGGTCGATATGAAGATGGAATTTAATATCCGGATGTTTAGTTTCCACATTCGGACGCCTTTTGAATTTTCCCTGGAAATAATCTACGATAGCATCTTTCATTTTCAGCGTCACAAACTGTGAATGTTTGAATGTTTCGGAATTTACCGTTGAATCAATGGCAAATGACTGTTCCACATCCATAAACTGCTCCCAGTTGAATTTAAAGAGCCTGTCATAAAACTGATGCTGGTTAAATGCCTTGAACTCATAGATCGGGACTAAAATTTTTAAGGCCGTCCTCGCAGAATAATTGATTTTATAAAGAAAACCCAAATCGCCTTCACAATTGACTGCCCGGTTTTTCACTTCCACCTTTCTTCCTCCCAGCTTTTTAATTTCCTCAGCTAAAATCTGCTCAAGCCCGAAAAACGTTTTGATCTGAATCTGTAAATTCTCTGTATTCATATATAAACAATTAAAGGATTTAAAGATTTAAAAACTAAAAGATTACATCTTTAACGGCCTTGCAGAAGACTTCCTTCCGCATTCCAATATTTAAATACTTTGCCTTTAACCGCACAAATTTAGTTATTTTTGTATTATGGAATGGTTTGAATCTTGGTTTGATACCCCTTATTATCATTTGTTATACAGCAACAGAGACTATACCGAAGCAGAAAGCTTCATTACGGCACTCACATCGGAGCTGCAGCTTCCACCGGGATCCAGGATTATAGACCTTGCCTGTGGCAAAGGCAGGCATTCCGTATTCCTGAATAAACTGGGCTATGATGTCTTAGGGCTGGACCTTTCCAGACAGAGCATAGAGCATAATAAACAGTTTGAAAACCAGACTTTGTTATTTGATGTTCATGACATGCGCAACCCCATTGAGGCAGATCCTATGGACGCCGTATTCAATCTTTTTACAAGCTTCGGGTATTTTGAATCGGAACGTGATGATAAAAAGGTATTCAAATCAGTTTATGATGTCCTGAAACCCGGAGGGTTCTTCGTTCTGGACTACCTGAACGAAAGTTTCGTTAAAAATAGTCTTGTTCCGGAATCTGTTGTTAAACGTGGCGATATCGACTTTAAAATTTCTAAGAAAATAGAAGGGAGATATATCATTAAAGACATCCGTTTTGAAACAGACGGGAAACCCTATCATTTTTTTGAGAAAGTAAAACTTCATACCCCTGAAACCATTCTTCTGTACGCTGAAGAATGCGGTTTTGAACGGATTAAGATATGGGGAGATTATCAATTGAATGCATTTGACAGCACCAATTCTCCTCGCTGCATTAATTTATTTAGAAAAAAAGCATGATAACAGTTTTTTTACTGGTTATGAGTGTGATTGCCGGCATATTACTGGGCAAATACTTCGGAAAAAGACAGAAACTCGCTAAAAATCTGTTGATTTTGAGTGCTGGGTTCCTGATTACAGTATGCCTGAATGAGGTATTTCCTCAGGTATATGCCTCAGGCGCAGGAGGCGGACTGGGAATATTTGTGATTGCCGGGGTATTGCTTCAAATGATTCTTGAGGCTCTGACGAAAGGCTTCGAGCATGGCCACCTCCATCATCATAGTGAACATAACATCCTTCCGGTGGCACTAATGGTAGGCTTATTTATCCATGCTTTTATCGAGGGGATTCCTTTAGCCAACGAAAGAGAAACCCTGTCACCATATTTACTGGGCATTGTTTTCCACAACCTTCCTATTTCATTTATTCTGGGGGCTTTCCTATTCAACCGGCACGGCGAATCGAGAAGCACTACATCCTATCCTTCTTTACTGATCATCGCATTATTTGCCCTCGCCTCGCCGCTGGGCATGCTGCTGGGAAATTATTTCAATCCTGACCTTCAGCCTTATTTTCTTGCTGTGGTAGGAGGCATATTCCTGCATATTTCATCTGTGATTATTTTTGAAAGCAATAAGAATCATAATATCGACTGGCTCAAAATCGGATTGGTAATCCTGGGCGTTTCCCTGGCACTGGTGATGCATCTGTTTCATCATCATGCACATTAACGTAAGCCATCAAATATATATAATAAAAAAAGTTCCGGATCTTCTGATCCGGAACTTTTTTCTTTTAATAGTTATTCCAATTAAAACTTCCAGCCGAAAGTGATAAAGAAATTATTTTTTACATTCTTGACATCTGAAACGATGTATGAATCACTGGCAATCAGATTGTTTGAAGAATAATATCCGTCTTCATATGTAGCATTGACCAGACCCCTCATAAACGGATTGGTATATTTTGAAGTTATATTCTGGTAGGAAGCATCAATATAAAAAGACCTGAAATCATATCCGAGACCGAATGACAGAGCATTTCTGTTGTTAAGCATCAGGTTATCATAAGACGCATTGGTGTTTACGGAACCGTCAGTTCTGAATGCGTTTACAGTGAGCGCATCAAAAGGATTGGATGTATAGGCGTATCCTCCTCTCAACCTGAACTGCTTTAGCCTGTATTCAGCCCCTGCTCTTACTTCGGAAACATTCTTGTAATTGTCTTTGAAGAAAGCATTCAGGTCCTCTTCTGCCGCACCGTAAGTCTTATACTTCGGAGTGGTAAGCCCCAGGCTGTAATCCACATTCAGAGAGAAACTTTTATTAGCGATGAACGCTGCACTTACAGTAGCTTTAAGCGGAGAAGTAAACTTCCTGTTTTCTACTGCTGAATCATCTCCATACTGGTCGTCATTATAGAAATTGTAGCCCCGGTCAATATCCCAGAACGTAGGTGTTTCAATGGCTGCTCCCAGACGGAAATTCGGACTTACCTTCCCGATAACCCCTACAGAAGCAGAAAATCCGTTTCCTCGTTCCGAGAACGGCGTATTCTGCTTACTGAAATATTCTGAAGATCCGTTCTGCAAAGAATTAAAAATTGCAGTATCCGACTGGTCAATATTAGCATTGAAGAAATTCAGCCCCATCCCCAGGTAAAGGTTATGATTATAATTGGCTCCTACACCAATGCTGGTTTTAGTCAGGTATCCGTAACGGTCATAGGCATGGCCTCCGAACGATGAACTTCTTGTACCGGCCGCATCAAAGTCATAAACGATATTACTGTTTCCGGGAGTCTGTACATAGTTTTCTATGGACTGGCTTGAAAAATTAACACCGAGGTTCACAAACTTCCACGGACTCTCAGGCCTCATCTGGAATGTCATGACAGCACCAACGTTTCCAAGGTCTCCCTTGTTGATCCGGTACTCAAATGATGAACCTGCCAGTGAGGAAGTATTCTTATTGTTGGTTATTGACAAAGTTCCTGAAATTTCTCCTGAGATCGCCACCCCCAAACCTGCAGGGTTGGTAAGCAAGGAATTTGCATCACCTCCAAGGGCTCCGTTGGAACCGGCCATCGCATTAAACTTAGCAGAACCCACATTAGGAGATCCTGAATAAATTTCTGCAGTATTTCTGATCACAGAAACATCCTGAGCCTGCGCAAAAAATGCTGCAGAAACACTCATTATTACTAAAGACTTTTTTAACATTATTTTTTATAATAGTTATTTATAGATTATCTGCCTCCTCGGAATCCGCCGCCACCGCCGCCGGATCTGAAGCCTCCGCCTCCACCTACGGAACCACCTCTGAAGCCTCCGCCTCCGGAGTTGAAGCCGCCTCCGCTGTTAGAACGGAATCCACCATCATTTCTGTAAGAAGGTGCATTATAGGTAGGATTGTTTCTGTATCCTCCGGACTGATTTCTGAAACCGCCGTTCATATTGCCCTGCTGTCTGAAACCACCCATATTATTGGAATTCCTGAAACCGCCATTGGAAGAATTTCTGAATCCACCGTTAGAATTTCTGAATCCGTTATTGGAATTGGAGTTTCTGAAACCTCCGTTGTTACTTCTGAATCCGGAAGCACCGTTGTATTTATTGAATCCTGTTCCGCTATTGGCACTGTTGATAAATCCTCTGCCGCCGGAGCTGCTTCTTCTGTAAAGAGGTGCATTGTAATAGCCTCCCCAATAGCCGTTACCCCATCCCCAATAAGGATATCCGTAACCATAGCCATAGTAGCCTCCGCCCCAGTAAGGGTCATATCCCCAAAATGGAGAATATCCGAAGCTCCAGTACGGGTTGTATCCCCATGAACCTCCCCAGCCCCAAGGACAGACCTAAGCCCATACCCCAGCCCCAGCCTCTGTTCATGCCCCAGTAAGGGCTGTAACCACCGTACCATCCCCAAGGATAGCCCCAGCCGCCCCATGAATTATCATAATAATTCATTTCTGTTCCGGCAAATGACCCCCAGTCTGAATCAGTGGCAGTTCCATTCCAGGAATTGCCGCTCCAGGCGTTGTACTTTTGGTCCTGAGCTTTGGAATTCATCTCTGCATTCTGGATAACATTGGAATCATCTTCATAGTAATCGTAGTATTCACCTACCCTGTTGCCTTCGCTGTTTATAATTACACCTTCTGGCAATGTATCTTTATTAGGGTCATAATATACCCCGTCTGTCTCACTGTAGCCTCCCATCTGTGCTCCGCAGGAAACCAGCAACAGTGCGCCCGAAACAGCCAAAACACCTTTGGATTTCAGCATGCCAAGCAATTTTTTATGTATATTTCCTTTCATGATAACGAAAAAATTTTCAATTTAAATTATATTTGCAAATGGTACCAAAAATATACCAAACAACGGCAATAAAATCCATCAAAAATAGATTTTTATTTTTAGATAACAATAACATAAAAAAGTTAAAAAATTAAAAAAAATAATGGCAAAATTAACCTCAAGAAGCGAAGATTACAGCAAGTGGTATAATGAGTTGGTTGTAAAAGCCGACCTGGCTGAAAATTCAGGTGTGCGGGGATGCATGGTAATTAAACCATACGGATATGCAATCTGGGAAAAAATGCGTGACGAAATGGACAGAAGGTTCAAGGAAACCGGTCACGTTAATGCTTATTTTCCGCTTTTCGTACCCAAAAGCTTGTTTGAGGCAGAAGAAAAAAATGCTGAAGGATTCGCTAAGGAATGCGCCGTAGTAACACACTACAGGCTGAAGACCGACCCGAACAATCCGCATAAACTGATCGTAGATCCGGATGCCAAGCTTGAAGAAGAACTGATCGTACGTCCGACTTCCGAAGCCATCATCTGGAATACGTATAAAAACTGGATCCAGTCTTACCGTGATCTGCCGATTCTGATTAACCAGTGGGCCAATGTCGTGCGCTGGGAAATGAGGACACGCCTTTTCCTCAGGACCGCAGAGTTCCTCTGGCAGGAAGGCCATACCGCTCACGCTACCAAAGAAGAGGCTGTTGAAGAAACGGAAAAGATGATTGATGTATATGCAGATTTTGCAGAAAACTTCATGGCAATACCGGTAGTGAAAGGATTAAAAACGCCTTCTGAAAGGTTTGCCGGTGCAGACGAAACCTACTGTATTGAAGCTCTGATGCAGGACGGGAAAGCACTTCAGGCAGGAACTTCCCATTTCCTGGGACAGAATTTCGCCAAGGCATTTGACGTAAAATTCACGAATAAGGAAGGAAAAATAGAACATGCATGGGCGACATCATGGGGAACTTCCACCCGTCTGATGGGGGCACTTATCATGACCCACTCAGATGATTTAGGATTGGTACTTCCTCCTACACTGGCACCGATCCAGGTAGTGATTGTTCCTATTTTCAAAGGTGAGGAACAGCTGAACCAGATCAGTGAAGTAGCATTGGACATCCAGGCAAAACTGAGAGCCAAGGGTATTTCTGTGAAATTTGATAATGATACCCAAAATAAGCCGGGATGGAAATTTGCAGAATATGAACTGAAAGGCGTTCCGGTAAGAATTGCCATGGGGCCTAGGGATCTTGAAAACAAATCGGTGGAAATTGCCAGAAGGGATAACCTGACGAAAGAAGTACGTGCCATCGAGGGAATTGATGTTTACATAGAAGAATTGCTGAAGACCATTCAGAAAGACATCTACGACAAAGCGTTCAATTTCAGGAAAGAGCATGTGACCCGGGTAGATACTTATGAGGAATTCAAAACGGTACTGGAAGGAAAAACAGGCTTCATTTATGCCCATTGGGATGGTACCGCAGAAGAAGAGGAACAGATCAAGGAGGAAACCAAAGCGACTATCCGATGCATACCTTTGGATGATGATGTGGAAGAAGGAATTTCCCTTATTTCCGGAAAACCTTCTAAAAGGCGTGTATTATTCGCAAAAGCATACTAATTTCCGCCAGTTTTATACCCCTAGTTTATCGGAGTAGGTATAAATAATCGGAAAAAAAATGACATTTAGAGATTTTTTTATTTAAATTTATATAACATTAATCTCAAAAATAATTATTATGTCTCTAAATGTCATTGATCTAATCAAAGGGCAACTCGGTCCTGCATTAGTCTCCCAGGCAGCTTCCCAATATGGGGAAAGCGAATCCGGAATCTCAAAAGCCATTGGCGGTTTTCTGCCCGTAGTGGTAGGCGGACTGGCCAATCACTCTGATGATCCCAAGGTACTCGATCACTTATCCGATCCTGCTTCAGGCAGCATATTGAGCAACCTGTCCGGAGAAGCTTCCGGCCATTCTGCACTGTCAGATATTTTATCTTCAATTTTCGGGGATAAAGTAAACGGGCTGGTTAATACCATTGCAACCTATTCCGGCGTAAGCAACAATACTTCTCACTCTATTATGAATGTTGTCGCTGCAGCTGCCGTAGGAGCTATTGCCAAATATGCAGCTGACCAGAACCTTGACCGTTCAGGCATCACAACTTTACTGAATGACCAGAAAAATACGGTTTCCAGCCTGATGCCTGCAGGATTATCCCTGGCATCATTGGGAATGGACAACTGGAACATCAGATATAAGTTTGATAACGATGGCGATCAGATCAAGACTCCTCATCATGAGCCCAAAATAGAAGTGACCAAAAGTGTGTCGTCTGAAGGAACAAATCCGGACAGGAATACACATGACGGCGGAGGATCAATCTGGAAATGGCTTCTTCCGCTTCTGCTTTTGATCGCAGCCGCCTATTTCATCTGGAAGCAATGTGAAAAGAAAGAAACAACTGTTACCACATCGGTATCTGATTCCGGTACTGTAAAAACAGACACCACTACTGCCTCTTCCGGAGCTAGCAGTATAAATGCAGCAGCAACTTCCAAAACCGATGAAGATATTGATTTAAACGGAACCGCATTAAAAGGATACAAAGGAGGAATGGAGGACAGAATGATTGCCTTCCTGAAATCCGGAGGTTATAAAAACGCTAAAGATGATGCAGCATTAAAGGATACCTGGTATGATTTTGACCACGTTAATTTCAAACTGGGAACATCTGACCAGCTTGAGGCAGGATCGGAAGGCCAGCTGCAAAACCTTGTTGCAATTCTGAAAGCATATCCGGAAGCTAAAATCAAAATCGGAGGTTATACCGATAAGACCGGAAATGAGGCTTCAAACCTTAAACTTTCCCAAGCGAGGGCTGTCTTTATTAAAGACTGGCTGTCCAAGCAGGGGGTTTCTTCTCAGGTAATTGGTGCAGAAGGCTATGGAAGCAAATTTGCCAAGGTAGATGCAAGTGCATCAGATGCTGAAAGAGCATCAGACCGAAGGATGTCGGTTAGATTTGCCAAATAATTAAATATCACTTACTAATACTTGTCCCGGAAGCATATTCCGGGATTTTTTTGGCTTAAGTTTTGTATTTACATTTATTTAATTAAATTTGTTAGCCATTTCTAACAATTATGAATCTGAAACTGAAAAATGCCTGGAGGAAAGATAAGACGCTCCACTCCTTGCCTGAAGTATATTCGTCTGTAAAAATACCTGAAAACGCAGGATTCTGGAAGAAGTATCTTGCTTTTGCAGGGCCCGGACTAATGGTAGCCGTAGGTTATATGGATCCAGGAAACTGGGCTACCGACATTGCCGGAGGGGCTCAGTTCGGGTATACCCTGCTCTCTGTGATCCTGATATCCAATATTTTTGCTATGGTGCTGCAGCACCTCTCCGTCAAACTGGGCGTAGTAGCGGAACGTGATCTTGCACAGGCATGCCGCGACCATTTCAGCCCTGCCACCAATTTTATTCTTTGGATTTTCTGTGAAATTGCCATTGCCGCCTGCGATCTTGCAGAAGTCATAGGATCTGCTATAGCGCTGAATCTGCTCTTTCATATTCCGCTCACATGGGGTATCGTCATCACAACGGTTGATGTTTTATTCATTCTTCTGCTGCAGGCTAAAGGTTTCAGGTGGATAGAAAGCATCGTTGGGGGGCTTATTTTCATTATCCTGGCGTGTTTTCTTTATGAGATTATTATTTCGAGACCAGACATTAATGAAATTTTAGGCGGCCTTGTTCCTCAAAAGGAAATCATCCGGAATCCTTCCATGCTCTATATTGCGATCGGAATCCTGGGTGCAACGGTAATGCCGCATAATCTTTACCTACACAGCAGCATAGTACAGACCCGGGATTATAAACGGACCAGAGAAGGAAAAAAGGAAGCCATAAAATTTGCCACACTGGACAGTACGGTTTCGCTGATGCTGGCATTTTTCATTAACGGTGCCATACTGATCCTTGCTGCAGCCACTTTCCATGTTTCGGGAAACAAGGATGTTGCAGATATCCATGATGCGTATAAAATGCTTACTCCTATATTGGGTGCGTCAATGGCCAGTATAGCCTTTGCCATTGCTTTGCTGGCTTCCGGGCAGAACTCTACCCTTACAGGAACATTAGCGGGGCAGATTGTTATGGAAGGCTTTCTGAATATCCGCCTGAAACCATGGCTGAGAAGGCTGATCACCCGTCTTATCGCCGTTATACCCGCTTTGATCGTGACGATTATTTCGGGAGAGAAAGGAACAACAGACCTTTTGGTACTGAGCCAGGTAATCTTATCCATGCAGCTCAGCTTTGCCGTGGTGCCTCTCATTATGTTTACGAGTGATAAAGCCAAAATGGGTGAGTTCGTAAACAAACCGTGGATGAAGATCTGCGTATGGATCATTTCCTTTATTATTATCATCCTTAACCTGTATCTTCTGTACCAGACTTTTTCCGGCCATTAAACTTAATCCTGATTCTTACTTTTATTCCTGTTAAAGTATTTCCTTTCTGACTTAATGTCCATATTTTTTCCTTTGGCAGAATGTTTGTCAAAACCTATGGAAAATAAATATTGAATTATGGAAAATCAGGATATCAACGAAGAAAGCATCAATAATCAGGAAGAAACCAATACCCAGAACCCATCTCCTGCAGAAGACAATGTGACAGCTAAACCTACGGCCGAGGAACTTTTGGCAGAGGAGAAAGACCGTTACATCAGGTTGTATGCAGAGTTTGAAAATTACAAGAAAAGAACTGCCAAGGAAAAGATGGAGTATTTCCAGTTTGCCAACCAGGAAATGATGGTTTCCATGTTGGGCATCCTGGATGATTTTGAAAGAGCACTGAAGGAAATTGCTAAAAACGGTAACCCTTCGGATGTACAGGGTGTGGAACTTATCTATCAGAAATTCAAGAATAAACTGAGTGAAAAAGGGCTTAAAGCGATGGATGTAAAACCTGGAGACAGTTTTAATGTGGATTTTCACGAGGCCATTACGCAGATCCCTGCTCCGTCCGAAGACCTGAAAGGTAAAATTGTGGATGTGGTGGAGACAGGTTATACCCTGAATGATAAAGTAATCCGCTTTGCTAAAGTAGTTACAGGAAATTAAAATATAAGCAATAAATAATGGGTAATAGTCAATTTTGATATTACTCATTGTTCATTACTAATTACTCATATATTAAATATGTCAAAAAGAGATTATTACGAGGTTCTTGAGATAAGCAAATCTGCTTCAGCCGACGAAATAAAAAAGGCCTACCGTAAAATGGCAATCAAATACCATCCGGATAAAAATCCGGGTGACAAGGAGGCCGAAGAAAAGTTCAAAGAAGCTGCAGAGGCGTATGAGGTGCTGAGCGATGATCAGAAACGTTCCAGATATGACCAGTTCGGTCATGCCGGTGTAGGCGGAAACGGAGGTTTCGGCGGCGGATTTGGCGGCGGAATGAATATGGAAGATATATTCAGCCAGTTCGGAGACATTTTCGGCGGCGGATTTGGTGGTTTCGGAGGTGGCGGCGGAGGACGTCAGCAGGTAAAAGGCTCCAACCTGAGAATCAGGATCAAGCTGAATCTCGATGAAATGGTGAACGGGACCCAGAAGACCATTAAAGTAAAAAAGATGAAGACGGCTGAAGGAGCCACTTCAAAAACCTGTCCTACCTGTGGCGGCTCAGGGGTACAGCTGAAGGTAATGAACACCATGTTCGGCCAGATGCAGACCCAGACTACCTGCGGAACCTGCCAGGGAATCGGTAAAGTAGCAGATAAAATCCCTGCCGGTGCTAATGCGCAGGGTCTCATCAAAGACGAGGAAGAAGTAACCATCAATATTCCTGCGGGAGCAAGAGATGGTATCCAACTGAATGTAAGAGGCAAAGGGAATGATGCACCTTTCGGAGGAATTCCGGGAGATCTGCTGGTGATTATTGAAGAGGAAGTGGACCAGACCATCAAAAGAGAAGGAGATAATCTTCACCAGGAACTGTACATTTCTTTTGCAGAAGCCGCTTTGGGTACCAAGAGAGAAGTGGCTACCGTAGGCGGAAAGGTGAAAATCACCATAGATCCGGGTACACAGTCGGGAAAAATCCTCAGACTTGCAGGTAAAGGCCTTCCAAGCATCGACAGCTATGGAAAAGGCGATATGTTCATCCATATTAATGTCTGGACGCCTCAGAAGCTGACCAAGGACCAGAAGGATTTCTTCGAAAAGCAGATGAGCAGCGGAGAAATGGTGGCGGAACCTTCCGGAAAAGAGAAAACATTTTTTGACAAGGTGAAAGACCTGTTCAATTAATCATAAAAAAAGGATTCTTACGGGAATCCTTTTTTCATGTATATCATCAGGGTTTAATTTAGCTTTAATTAAAACCCATATGAAAAACCTTTTTATTCTCCTTGTCTTGTTGATCATCTCCTGTCAAAAAAAAAGCAGGAAATTCCATTAAAGATGATCTGGCTACCCTCAAACAGGCCCGCTTATCCACTGATGAATTCAGGACTAAGGCTTTGAGCTTTTTGAAATCTGAAGATCAAGAAAAATATTCAGCCATCCTGGATGTATTGGATAAGCAGCATTTAAGTTTCTGTGACTTTATGAAAAGGGAATACGAAATTGATGATTCCTGTTATGCCATTGCCAGATCAAAATATCCTGAACCCGAAATGCAGATGCAGTTTGTACAATGTCATGACCAGGCATTCGGCCTATTACACACGCGGTTTCTGAAACAAATTCATCTTACCGAGCATCAGGCCAATTACTTATCGGCACTATATTATTTTAATCAAGATATCAGAAACATCTGCGGCAGTTATTGATCATTTAATGACGAATGAGTCTCACAACCCAATAATGTGATTGAGAATCGATTGTATGAAAACCATTCTCCGACAGTAGGTCGAGAGAAATTATAAAAAAAGTCCGTCTTCACTAGTGATGAGACGGCCTTTTCTCTTTCATAAAGCTGAATAATTTGTTTATTGGTCATTATTTATGAAAGTTGATTTCACATAGTACACTCCAGCCCAGCTGAAAATGACCCCTATCAGGATGGATAAAAAGCTATACCATACGGTTCCTTCTTTTACCGCCATCCACCCCCAGGTCCACGGAAAAAATGGCCAGATTCCCTGCCCAAGCCCGGTACCGCCTATGATCAGCGCTAAAAGTGTAAAAACTGCTCCGGCTCCCAATGTCATGCCTACGTTAAATCTGACTGCCATCCATAGATTAAAAGCCAACAGTGCAAAACTTAACGCACAATAGATCAGGTAAAAACTGCCCAAGATCACCAACGAAACTTTCGATGACAGCAAAAATAGCAGGAATATGAGAGTTCCGGCATTAGCCAAACCCCATACTACCATAAGTTTGGTAAGGTACAGTTTTGAAATAGACACTGGTCGTGTACAGAGTATTCGCCAGGCACCGGATTCCGGCATCCAGACGAGTGCAGAAAGAAGTGCGGCTCCGAAAGGCAGAACCAGAATAGACCATAACTGCAATATATTCATCGGAGCACTTCTCCATAATGCAATTGCTCCAAATAGCAACGGAATTCCGAAACACAGCCAGTATAAAATGGTCTTCTTGGTTTTCACCAGTTCAGCTGCAATATAGCCGGTTATTGTAAAGTTGCTTTTGTAAACCACATCCTTTTTTTCAGGTTTTGTCCGAGCCCGCTGCTTTCTTTTCTGAAGGGTAAAATACGGAAGAGAAAGCATGACGACTGCCATCAACACTGAAGGCACAACAGTGAGCCATGGCGAAATAGTCCAACCCGGATCATTAGGCTCCATAGGAATGCCATTGGCATGAGTTCCGGTAAATACCAACGAAGAACGTATCGGCCAGGACCATGGATTCATCCACCATAATCTGTGCTCTGCCATCACCACACCAGATATGGTTCCTGCAAGTGACAGTAATAAACTTGCAATAAGTCCTGCTGCATAAGCAAGCTTCTGCTGAATTGCCATGATGGCGAGGCCGCTCACTGTTAAGAAGAAGCAAAGCTTTAACAGCTGTAGTAAAGGTACAGGACCCGGCAGTGCGGCAATGATTCCGAAAGGTATACTGGCGAGAAGAACAAATGCTGTGGTAACAGCAATAATAATAACAAGCCAGAAATACTCTGCAGCACGGAGCTCCCTGAGTGAATAAGGCCTCCACCAGGTTCCCCCTCCGCGTGCAGATTTTTCTCTTTTAGCGGTAAGGCCGGCCATAAGTGCTATAACAATTGGATACAGAAAGGTAGTCCATAAGGTATGCCAGGCATTGATGCCTTCCCATGACTGTTTGGATTGTTTACTGATCATAAAAAGGGTTCCGCTGATCAGTCCCATGCAAAGCCCGATCCATGCAATTTTTACTACGCTAGATCTACGCAGTTTAATTGATTCTGACTGAATAAGTACAACTTTCATGACACTTTTCTTGTTAATTCCATATATTTTTCTTCCAGCCGGTTTTCATCAGGCGACAGGTTTTTAAGTGTACCCTGATAAACGAGTTCACCATCTGAAATCACGCCCACATAATCTGCAAGTTTTGCCACTTCTCCTAACTGATGGCTTGAAATAAGAACGGTTTTTCCTTCTTTTGTATATGTTTTCAAAAGATCTCTCAGCTCTCTGATCCCTTCCGGGTCAAGCCCGTTCTGAGGCTCATCCAAAATAAGGAGTTCAGGATTATCCAGCAGGGCAATAGCAAGTGCCAGACGGCTCTTCATCCCCATAGAAAAACTCTTTACCGGTTTATTGCAGGTATCGGTAAGATTGACACTGGATAAGGCAGTTTTTATATGCTCCAGTTTCAGATGAAGCATCTTAGCATGCACTTCCAGATTCTCATAGGCATTAAGGTGATTATAGAGCGCAGGGCCGTTGATACTGGCTCCGATTCTTCCCAGCAGACTCCTCTGCCAGTTTTCTCCGAACAGGGTAATTTGTCCCGAACTGGGCTTCATCAGTCCCAGGATTAAGGAAAGGGTTGTGCTTTTACCTGCTCCGTTAGGGCCTAACAAAGCATAAATGTATCCTTTGGGTACAGAAAGGTTAATGCCTTTAACAGCAGTGAATGCGCCATAGTTTTTAACAAGCGCATTGGTGATGACAATATTTTCCATAATATATTATTTTGATGATTCATTATATTAGTAATCAGATCATTAAATTTGTTACGCATAGCATAGCATAAAATATAATATTTATCACATCACAATATAGCTGGCCAGAAAGCTAATGCCTTGAGAAAGACGCCTGCCGGATCCCTGTCCTGTTCCGAACTGCAATGATTTTTTCATATGTAATATTCCACTGTAAATGAATATAACTACCCACTCCATAACCAATTAGCTAATCTTCAGAATATTCCACCCGCTACTAATATCGAAGAAATTAAACTTTGCTGACACTGACCCAGACAGGTTTTGCCAGCGAACAAGCACAGCAACATTCACAAACAGCGTGGACAAACGTTTTGCAACAAATAAAAAAAATGACTGAATAAGAAACCGGTACTGCTGAAGTCAGTTGTCAACATGGCGGCTGATGTATTAATTCAAGGCAGTTTTAATGCTGAATACTTTATTGTGATCCTAAAACTTGTGTCTTGATAATTTTTAAGAATTCAATTTACCGTTGCTCATTTACAAAACCGTCTTATACCAATTTTGATTTTATGGTATGCTACATTTAATCAAGGAATAAGGGCATCTGATAAGCTGAAGTTTTTACAACGGCATGATCAGGAATTCGATAAATTACACGGACGATTTCTCAAACAGATCAACCTTACTGAAGATCAGGCCGATTATCTATCGGTATTATACTATTTCGGCCAGAATATAAGCACTTTTGCGGCAGTGATTAATTTTTGAATGGTAAAAAAAATCCTGCAAACTAAGTTGCAGGATCTGAATTTTTATGCTGAAATACCTATTTCTTAGCAACCAGGGAATATGCCCATTTACCCGCCGTGAAAACAGCAACAGCAATAAGTCCACCTGCTATCCCGAAAGTCATTTCCTTAAGAACTTTCGGCCACGTAGGCAGCAGATGGTGAAAATAATCTATCCTATGGGCAAAAATTCCACCCGCTACCATAATCAGTGCAATGGTGCCTATGACACCCAGGGCCTTGATCACAATAGGTAATGCTTTTACCAATACATGCCCTAGCTTTCCGAAGAATCCTTTATCGTTGCTTTTTTTGATGAGTTTAAATCCGGCATCGTCCATTCTTACAATCAGGGCAACAATTCCGTATACGCCTACTGTGGCAATAAAAGCGACCAGGCTGGTTACCAGAATCTGAGTGATAAAAGGATGGCTTTCTTCCAGAACTGTTCCCAGAGCAATGATAACGATTTCTATAGATAAGATAAAATCTGTGGTAATGGCCGATTTCACTTTCGCTTTTTCTGTTTCTTCAGGACTCTTATCTTCTGCTTCCTCAATTTCTGCTTCTGCTTCATGTCCTTTCTTATTGCGGTGAAAAAGGAATTCTATGATTTTTTCCATGCCTTCATAAGACAGGTAAAGACCTCCAAGGATCAGTACATAATTGATTGCCGGAGCATAGAGCCAGTTAAGTAAAAACACAATGGGAAGGATGATCAGCTTATTGAGGAATGACCCTTTCGTGATAGCCCATAAAACCGGCAATTCCCTTGAAGAAAGGAACCCGGTAGCCTTTTCAGCATTTACTGCAAGGTCATCTCCCAGAATTCCCGCAGTTTTCTGCGTTGCTATTTTACTTGTAACAGCTACATCGTCCATTAAGGCGGCGATATCATCCAGGACTGCAAAAAAACCAGATGCCATAGTATTTTAATATTTTTTTAATGTTTGTTAAATGAAGAGCAAAAATAATTATTTAATTCCGTTTTTGGATTTATAATCTGACAATAATTTGAAAATTGTAAGAATGAATAAGCAATGCCCAGCTTTAATATTTTATATCTTTGTTTAAAATCTATCCAATGGATGAAAACCGGGAAATCCAATTACAAAATATTTGGCTGAAGCTTGGAACAATACCCGATGAAGAGTTTGTTCACCAAATTAAAAACTATATAGACTTATTAACGGATTCCCAGACTTTTGCTGACATTGAAGACCATTGCAAAAATGATTCCCAGAAATAGCAATTCCCTGACCTTCTGCGCTTCAAACCTGTAATTTTACAAACATTTTACCTTCTAAAATCTGATACTATGCAACGTCAATTTCTTATTTTTATTTTTGGATGTTGGTTCTGTCTGTTCAGCACATTCGGTTTTACTGTACAAGCTCAGACAAAGGCTAATCTCCATACTATTAATCTGAAAGAGAAAAAGGAGGAAATAGACCGTATTATAAAAGCCTATGCCGCTATTAATAAGTTTAATGGAACAGCTTTGGTTCATTATCAGAATGAAAATATTTTCGAAAGGTCATACGGCTGGCAAAACGCAGAAAAAAAAATCCCTAATCAGGACAAAAGTGTTTATCAAATCGCATCTTTAACGAAATCTTTTACTGCCTTAATCATTGTAAAACTAAGTGAGGAAGGTAAACTTTCTGTAAAAGATCCTATTTCAAAGTATATTGCCGATTATCCAAGGGGAAATGAAATTACTGTTGAGCATCTTCTCACCCATACTTCAGGAATCTATGAAGTACTGCAAAATAAAGAGTATTTCAGTATGCTCCACACCGGAAAAAGCATTACCAAAGATAAAGAGCTTTCTTTTTTTAAAAACGAGCCGCTGGCTTTTGAACCCGGTACCCAATTCTCATATACCAATTCAGGATATATTTTATTGGGTATCATCATTGAAAAAATTACAGGACTTTCTTATGAGGATACGGTAAGAAAAATCATTTTAAATCCTTTAAAGATGACTCATACCGGATTTAACTATATGGCTCTGAAAAGTACGCACAAAACGGTTCCCTATTCTTATATTTCAAATACGAGACAGGAAAAAACAGAAGTGTGGAATTCTACATTAACCGGTCCTGCAGGACAGATTTACAGTACTGTTGAGGACCTGTACCGTTACTATGTGGGATTGAGGGATTATAAAATTGTTTCCAGAGAAACATTCAAAAAAGCAACCACACCTTATTTGAGCGGCTATGGCTATGGGTGGTTCATTGATGATTTTTATGGTAAAAAATTAATTAACCATGGAGGAAATATAGAAGGTTCAACAAGTTATTTTGCCATGCTTCCTGAAGATGACCTCTGCATCATCCTTCTAAACAATATAACAAGTAAAAAACTGGAGACAGCGGGAAATACTATTTTAGCAGCTATTCTGGAACAACCTTATACTCTTCCCCAACCGAACAAAGAAACAGCTTTGAGTGAAGATGTACTTAAAAAATATGTAGGTGACTATGAACTTTCTGATCATACTGTGATTCATATTATTTACGAAAACGGACAGCTTTTTATTCAGAACAATAAAGCTCCCAAGGTAAGAATGCGGGCTAAAAAAGAAGATGTATTTTTTCTTCAGGATGACGATACCGAAATTTCGTTCATCTTCAAAAAAGGAGAAAAGGATGTTATCAGCATCAAGAAAGGACTTTCATCAAAGACAGCAGAAAAGCTTTAGCAAGCATTGACTATTTTTACAATCAACAGAATTCTTCATACATTTAATGAATGAAAAAACTCATTCTCAGGTATCATTTTTTTGTCATGGGATGCATCGGTTTTATCCTGCAGTCCTGCAATACTAAATTCAGGGTTTGGGTTGGTCCGGGAGGTCAGCAGAAAATTTATAATTTAAAATACGGAGAAGATAAACGGCAGAAAATGGATGTATTCCTGCCATCAGATTATCCTGAAGATTCCCCGGTGGTCCTAATTGTTCACGGAGGTGCCTGGAAATACGGGCGTAAGGAACATATGATACAGATCCAGAAGATGCTGTTCAGAAATAAAATACCCAGTATCAATATAAACTACAGGCTGGTATCTAAAACCATCACTTACCGGCAACAGCTTGAAGACATTGGACTTGCGATAGAAAAGTTCAATGCACTGGCCGAAAAAGCTGAGCTTCGGCCCAACAATTATATCCTTCTGGGAGAAAGTGCAGGTGGCCATCTGGCTCTGTTGTATGGGTACCGGCATCCTGAGCAGATAAAAAAAATCATTTCCCTGAGCGGTCCCACAGATTTTTATTCCCCAGAATATATACATTCATTTTATTCCAAATATTCTTCGCCCACCATCCAGAAAGTAGTAGGTACAAAATTCCACCGCCAAGATCTATCTGATGAATTCAGGAAAGCCAGCCCGATAGCCAATGTGGCTGATATTCCTACACTCCTTTTTCAGGGGAATCAGGATATTCTGGTGAGCCAGAAACAAGCTAAAGCCCTGGACTCTGTCTTAAGTGCAAGGCAGATCCTGCATAAGCTGATTTTTATGAAAAACACAGGGCATGCACCAAGATTTTTCAGCAAGACCAAAAGGGACAGTATTATTTACCCCAATATCCTGGAATGGATCAAAAAATAGAACCGTTTGAATGGGGAACCAGGTAATGCAATTTCCCAAAGACGTAAGAGATTTCATTGCATTTGAATCGGCATAATCTGCAAGTGTATATTTAAATAAGATTACATCGGCTGGAACCTTTTAAACATGCTATGGTATATGCCAAACATATACTCATAAAAAGATAAACCCGCCTGAGTAGCGGGTTTATCTTTTTATGAGTTCAAATTGAATTTCTTATTTTTCTTCATCGAAATTATGGTTTTCATACTTTGAAAAATCCTGTTTTTTCCCGAATATGAATTTAAAAATGATCGGCAATGTTGTGATCAGAACAATAACGATAATGATCAGCTCCAGTTTTTTCTTTAAATCGATTCCGAACTGGTCGATGAACAGTTTATCAAGATAATGCCCTGCAAAAATCAGCAGGAACGACCAAAGAACCGCCCCAATGACATTGTCTCTGAGAAAATCTCTTTTATCCATCTTTACGATACCGGCAACAATCGGGGTAAAAGTTCTTACGACCGGTAAAAACCTGGCCATGATGATTGCCAATGCACCGTTTTTTTCAAAGAAATCATGGGCCTGGTACAGGTATTTTTTCTTGAAAAGCATGGTATCCTGTTTTTTATATAATGCTGAGCCTGTTTTTCTTCCAAAATAATACCCTACTTCATTCCCAATAATAGCAGCCACGGCAACGGAAGTAGCCAGGATAAGCGTATCCAGGAAGTCACTTCCCGTAGATCCGAATGTTTGTTGAATTATTTCAACGGCATATATTCCCGAAACAAATAGCAACGAATCACCCGGTAAAAAAAAGCCTACAAAAAGCCCTGTTTCAGCAAAAATGATAAACAAAATGAGCCAAAAGCCACCTAACTTTATATAAAATTCGGGGTTCAGCAAATCTCTCCAGCTATTGAAATCTTCCATATATATCGTTGAATAACAAAAATAGGCTTTAAAACCCTGATAAGAAAATTAATTATCAATTTTTAACTAAAAATTCTTGCAGGATCAAAGCTCAAGATCATCATCCGAAACAGCTGTTCCATCAGCCATCAGAAAGGCTTTCAGAAAAGGAGTGATATTCCCGTTCATCACGGCATCCACATCTGAAGTTTCATAGCCGGAACGCACATCTTTCACCAGTTTGTACGGATGCATCACATAATTCCGGATCTGGCTTCCCCATTCGATCTTCATCTTATTGGCTTCGATCTCATTCCGCGCCCTCATCCGCTCTTCGAGTTCCATTTCGTATAACCTGGAACGGAGCAACTGCATGGCTTTTTCTTTGTTCTGAAGCTGTGAACGGGATTCTGAGTTTTCAATGATGATTCCGGTAGGTGCATGGCGAAGACGTACAGCCGTTTCCACTTTGTTCACGTTCTGACCTCCGGCTCCTGAAGACCGCATGGTTTCAAAGGAAATATCTGCCGGGTTGATGTTGATCTCAATGGTATCATCCACCAATGGATACACATAAACCGACACAAAGCTCGTATGTCGCTTCGCATTGGAGTCAAAAGGGGAAATCCTGACAAGCCTGTGTACCCCGTTCTCCCCTCTCAGATATCCGAAGGCAAATTCACCTTCGATCTCAAGGGTAACGGTTTTCACTCCGGCAACATCGCCTTCCTGGTAATTCAGTTCACGGATTTTATAGCCCTGCTTTTCTGCCCACATCGTATACATCCTCATCAGCATGGATGCCCAGTCACAGCTTTCCGTACCGCCTGCTCCCGCTGTAATCTGCAAAACTGCTGAAAGCTCGTCGCCTTCATTGGAAAGCATATTCTTGAATTCAAGGTCCTCTATTTTTTCTACCAGTTTCGGAAAAGTTTCATCCAGCTCCTTTTCAGAATCCGGATCTTCTTTGGCAAATTCAGCCAATACCTGCAGATCCTCAAACTGGCTGCTGATCTCATCATAGGCTTCCACCCATTTTTTCTTTGAACGCAGCTGCTTCAGGAAAGCTTCCGCTTCTTTTGGGTTTCCCCAAAACTCAGGAGCCGCCGTTTTTTCATCATCATTGGCAATTTCTATCTTCTTCTTTTCAATCTGAAGGTATTTGTGTAAGTCTTCGATCCTTGACTGGACCTCTTTTATATGGTCATTATTGATCACGAATGTCTATTTTATGCAAAAATACGGATAAATGTGGATTTTGAAGATAAGATTTAGATATCAGATTTCAGATACTAGATACTAGATATCAGACATCAGAAGATAGATACATAGATACCAGATAATTGATAATTGATAATTGATAATTGATAATCGATTAATGATTAATGATAATTGATTACTTATTTTAAATTTTAGATTATAGATTTTTAATACGAGGCTTGATGATGAAAAGAAGTTTGATCAATTTATATTGTTCCTCACGCCCAGATTCAAAATTCAAAATCTAAAATTTATAATTTAAAATTTATAATTCCCCGCCTCACTCATCCTTCTGTTCGTCATTATGCTGAAAACCGATCGCCCTTCTCGGTTCTTCCACTACCCTGTAGGCATCGAGTTCTGTTTTCAGGCTTTGGATCCTGTACTGGAACTGGTCTGAGCTGTTGATGATAACGTCCTTAAGAAACATGGCAATCTGATCCAGGTATTCTTCGGTAAGCTTACCTGCGGCGTCTCTTAATGCGCCATCAAGAACATTTTTATCAATTTTAAGATTTTCATTCTTGGTCTTATAGTAGAGGTATTTGATGCGTTTTTTAAGGCTTTGGGTAAAATCGATCAGCATGGTGTTGCTGAACACTTTCATTTTTGATGAAACCTCATCCCAGAAAGGAATCTTGTCGGCTTTATTATTTTTAAGGATTTTATACAGGAGTGAGCTTTTGTCCAGGTTCCTGGTCATCGAATACAGGATAATTTCCGAACGTTCTGCCTTATTCGGCGGAAAGACGGGAATCAGAACATCAAATCTTCCCGGAGCCAGAATTTCTTCATCAATCTCTGAAACTGTGGTGGCAGAACCAACCATCAGTACATTTTCCTGTTCAAACTTCGAAATATGGTGCAGAATGACTTCCTGGGTTTCCAGGTTGCATGCCGCTACGTTATTTTCAGGTTTCCTGGCCATCATGATGCTGTCAAAATCATCCAGGAACAGCAATACTTTGTCCTGTTTCATCGCCGTGACGAGGAAATCATTGAAATGGGTTTTGCTTCCGTCTACAAATGAGGTTCCCAAATAATGCTTCTTTACCTCCCTGAATTCATATCCGATGATTTCGGCTATTTTTTTGGCCCAGAAAATCTTCCCGCTCCCCGGAGGGCCGTACAGAATGACTCCCGCAGGTTTATTGATCCCCCAGTCTTTGATTTGCTGCGGATTCAGAAAAGGTTCCAGGACACTGGAAATATAGAAGAACAAATCCCTGTATCCAATGAAATCCCTTTTCTGGAGGCTTGTAATGTTTCCAAAATAATTATAGACAAACTGGTAATTTCCGCCCAGCTTATTATCAATCCCATAGCTTGAAACCGATGATTTGAAGAAGCCATTGTCAAAAATATTCGGGTTGATTTCTTTCATCGCTTCTTCCACCTTCTCCTGCGGCTGGTTGATCTTTTCAGCAATCTGTCCGGGAGTTTTGGCTTTATCGAGGTCTTTTTCGTACCGCCGCAGAAAATCAATGTTTTCACGGGCAAATTTTTCAAAATCCTCTTTCACTTCAAAGTTGGTGCTGATGCAGTTGGCCAGTTCCAGATCGAAATCCTGGATAAACTGTTTGATCGCTTCTGCTGATACGTCAAGCTCCTGGGCAAGTTCAATCAATTTCATAACTCAATCTAATAATTACATTCTGTATTCAACGCATCGAATTTTAAGCCAACTGAAGGATACGGCCGGCGAAAGATGCTTTATCTTATAAATATACAGATTTCCCCACAACTTCAATAGCGGCTGCCGCTCATCATTTTGAATCTTTTTTTTGCTTAATGCTTGCTAAATCTTCATAGAATCAATATTAAAAATTGGTAAAATTAAACCCAGTTATAACAATTATCATTACCTTTCCTAAGTATTGTTTACAAATTCTGTAACAATTCAAAATCTGTTGAGACTAGTATAATGTAAAACGAATTACATGGAAAAAATTTTATCGGTCAAGAACCTGACTAAAAAATTCAAGAGAATTGTCGTGAACAATATTTCTTTTGACGTAGAAAAAGGAAATGTTTACGGCCTTCTGGGTCCGAATGGCAGCGGGAAATCCACCACTTTTGGCATGCTGCTTTCTACAATCAATCCTACCAGCGGAGACTGGTACTGGTTCGGCAAAAAGGGTACAGATCCTGAAACGCTGAAAAGAATCGGGGCCATCATTGAACAGCCTAACTTCTACCCGTACCTCAGTGCCGAAAAAAACCTTAAAATCGTTGCTGAAATCAAGGGAACGCCTTACGAGAGGATTGATGAGGTCCTTAAAACCGTGGGACTTTTAGAAAGGAAAAAAGACGCTTTCAAAACGTATTCCCTCGGAATGAAACAACGTCTGGCTATTGCTTCTGCTTTACTCAATAATCCTGAAGTGCTGATCCTGGATGAGCCGACTAACGGACTGGATCCGGAAGGCATTATCCAGATCCGTGAAATCATCAACAGCATTGCCAAACAAGGCATCACGATCATCATTGCGAGCCACCTTCTGGATGAGATCGAAAAAATATGCAGCCATGTAATCGTCCTGAAAGAAGGAAATTCGATTTACTGTGGCAGAGTGGACGAAATATCAAACAATACGGGATATTTTGAGCTGAAAGCAGATAACAATACCCTTCTGCTGAGCACACTGGAGGAACTGCAGTGGTTCTCATCTGTAAGCATGGAAGGGGAACTGATAAAAGCCCAGATCCGTGAAGATGCATCGGTTTCGGCATCAGCGCTGAACCAAAAGCTGGCAGAAAAAGGAATTTTCCTTTCTCACCTCACGAAAAAGAAACTCTCTCTTGAAACCCAATTCCTTGAACTTGTAAAAAACACGAACCATGCTTAGATTATTAAAACTCGAATATTATAAAAACATTACCTACAAACCGTTCAAGATATTCAGCATCCTTTATTTTGCCATACTCATCGCGATGCTGTTTGTAGGACTGGTTGATTTTGACCTGTTTAGCGGGAAAGTAAATCTAAAGGAGCAGGGAATCTATAATTTTCCGGAGATCTGGAACTTTACCACATGGATTGTAGCTTTGCTGAAAATTTTCCTCGGGCTTATCATCGTATTTTCCATTTGCCAGGAGTTCAGCAACAGGATGTTTAAACAGAATACCATCGATGGGCTGAGCAGGGAGGAATTCATCGCTTCAAAACTGCTGACCATCGGCATTTTTACGGTGATTTCAACTGCGATTGTTTTTGGCATTACCTTGTTTATAGGATACCAATACTCCAATACAACGGAATCTGACAAAGTTTTTGCGGAGATGTTCTTTATCGGCAATTATTTTGTCAAGCTTCTCACCTTTTTCTGTTTCCTGATGTTCCTTTCGGTTCTGCTGAGGAAATCAGTGTTTGTTTTCCTTGCTTTTTTTGTATTGTGGATTGTAGAAATCATTTTATCGGCTGTAGAAAGCTATCAGAAAATGCACGGTCTTAATGAAGTACAGAGAGGCCAGGTATTGCAGAATGATTTTTTCATTTCCAAGCTCTTTCCTCTGGAAAGCATGTCCAGCCTGATACCGAATCCAATGGTTAGGTTGAATGCAGCTAAAATGCTGGGTTTAAAATATGAGTTCCACTATCCTACCGAGAGTCTTATTGCCTGCCTGGTTTGGTGTGCTATTTTCATTTTTGCTTCATACTGGATTTTGAAAAAAAGGGACTGGTAAGCTGTATTATTACATTTGTTAAAATATATTAACTGGCCCGGATGCGGGTCACTTTTTTTTGGCCTGTTTTAAAGTGATATTCAAAAAGCCTGTACATCAGCAGATGATATTTTTTATTAACTTTAACAAAAATGAAGACGATGAAAAAGATATATTATGTGCCCGGGTTAATCAGTGCTCTGCTTATTCCGCTGCTGTTTTGGTATTATGGAAACCAAAGGGTTCATCCTCAATATACCGTGCTGGACCTTGGGCTTCCGGCAAAAGTTAAAAAGGGAATGGAAAATCATTTCAATACTTTTGAGCCGTACCGCAAATGGAAGTATAAGAAAATCACAGTAAAACCAAACACCGCTTTACAAAACCGGCCGTATTATGTTTCAGAATTAAAAAAGCTCCAGGCCAGGAATGAACAAGAAACGGGCATTGAGTTTGTGATTAATGATGACAATACGTATCAGGATTTCATTGCTTTAATTGATGCCATGAAAGTGGCGAAGCAGGATACATACGGAGTGGACGTTGAAAAAACAAATCATTTTTTTGCCGTCCATGAATATAAAGATCCTCACAGATCTGAAAGATATGGTATTTGCGGAGGTGTAGTAGGCGGTGACTTCAGGCCTGAAAAACCTGTTTTACATATTTTCAGGCCTGAATCATTTATCCAATATCTTCCTCAACAGGCATATTATGTTCTGTTTGGATTCTTATTGTTCCTGAATATTTCAATGCTCAGCATCCAACAACGCTTCCAGCTCGGTCCTATATAAAAAAGACTGCCTTTCGGCAGCCTCCTCTTCACTTTACTTCTTATCCAGTAATGTTATATAGTCTCCGTATCCTTGTTTTTCCATCTCCTCTTTTGGGATGAATTTCAGCGATGCACTGTTGATGCAGTATCTCAATCCGCCTTTATCTGCAGGTCCGTCATTAAACACATGTCCTAAATGGGCATCACCTGTTTTGCTTCTTACCTCAACCCTGGTCATTCCATGCGATCTGTCCAGTTTTTCCTCGATCAGTTTTTTAGTAATCGGTTTTGAAAAGCTAGGCCATCCGCATCCTGATTCAAACTTATCCGTAGAGATGAATAACGGCTCTCCAGTTGTGATGTCCACGTAAATACCATCGCGTTTTTCATCCCAGTATTTATTCTGAAATGCTCTTTCTGTACCGTTTTCCTGGGTAACATTGTACTGTTCGGCAGTTAGTTTTTCCTTCAGGACTTTTTTATCCTGCTTCTGGTATTTTGTTTCTTTTTTAGGTGGGTTGGCATTTCTTGCCATTTCAAACAATCCAGGTTCAATGTGGCAATATCCTCCGGGGTTTTTATCCAGATAATCCTGATGATAATCTTCAGCCCTGTAGAAGTTTTTCAGTGGAATGGTTTCCACCAGTACCGGCTTACTGTAATTCTTGGCCAGCTTCGCCACTTCAGCTTTTACCACAGCTTCCGTTTCTTTATCTGTTGAATAAATTCCCGTTCTGTACTGGTCTCCCCTGTCATTGCCCTGCTTGTTCAGGCTGGTAGGATCAATTGTTTTAAAATACAGGTCAATCAGAAGTTTAAGGTCAACCTGCTCCGGATCGTATTTTACTTTCACGGTTTCGGCAAATCCTGTGGTATGGCTTACCACCTCTTCATAAGTCGGGTTTTCCTTATTTCCGTTGGCATATCCCACTTCGGTTCCTACTACCCCTCTGATCTGCTGGAAAAAATGTTCCGTTCCCCAGAAACATCCTCCGGCAAAATACACTTCTTTTACATTTTTATTGTCCATAATGGTCTCATTTTTTTTCTTTATCTCCGTGGATTTAGACTTTGCATCTCCACAGCTGGTCGCAAAAACCGCAATGCCCAGAATTACACTGAGCAGTATCAATATATTCTTCATTTTTATCTTATTATTCATTTTTTACCATTTAAAATCATTAATCCAAATCCTAAAAACATCAGATCTTTCAGGATAAAAAAATCTGTAACCGGAATTCCGTCCACTACTTTCCAAATTCCTGGAGTTGTAAATAAATAGCTCAATGTAGTAAGGAAGGTAATGATCATTCCGATGGCAGCATACTTTGTAAGTGATGCAAATTTCACACTAAGTAGTAAAAGAAATGCAATGATAATCTCTATCACTCCGATAGTATCAGACACTGCCCGAATACTTACAATATCATATACGAAAAAAGTAAGAAAATGGTTTTCCACCAAAGGTTTTATAGCGTTTGCTTCTGTAGGTGTGAACTTGAAAATTCCGATCCAGAGCAGAATAATTGCGGCTCCGAAAAGTGAGATGTAATACCCTGCTTTCCTTACAAGGTTTTCGTTATCGATTTTAAGTGCGGTTCCATTCATTTTTTTTGATTTTGAATTAATATTTCAATGTTTTCAAAAATATAGTCGGAACGTCTTCAAAATCCTGACAAAAAATTTATCAAATATCTAATTTTTTCAAATTTTTTTCTTTAAAACCCTGAATTTCAAATTCTTTAATTTCATTTTTCTGTTCATTGAAAAGTTTCCCTTTCAAAATTTCATCTAAAAGTTCCAGCTTTTTCTTATAAGCCATGCACCACTTACAGATTTTAAGATGCATGAAAAGTCTCCAGTTCTCTTTAGAAGAAGTGTTACCTGCATTTTGTTTTTCCATCAACATTGTGGCTTCATTACAGGGTAAGAACAGGATATGTATTAGTTTTTTAAACATTTAAAAAGTAATTATGATTGAGCAAACCAGTTAAACTCCAGACATTCTCTGAGCTGCATTCTGCTTCTCTGCAGAATCTTCCAAAGATTAGTCGTAGAAATATCGAATTCCTGACTTACTTCAGATGCTTTTTTTTCTTCAAGATAATACATTTTCATCGGAAATTTCCAACGGACTGGCAATTCTTCCAGGCAATCCTCTAAAGTTTTATTAAAATCACGGTAAAAATCGGCCACTTTTCTTTTTAATATAGCCATCAGCCAGGTCAGAGGCTCACTTTTACCATTAAAGGATTGATATGACGAAAAAGCAGAGATAAAAACTTCCTGCACAATATCTTCCGCCTCCGTTTTATCAGACAGCAGATAAACAGCCCTTCTCAGCAACTGCCCGGAATACTGATCAATCCAGTTTTTAATGGTTTCATTTTTCATCATCAAATATTATTTTATTTACTCGTGATTTTCAAATGTTTATATGAAATACTCGAGGCTTTTGGTAATATGAAAACGAATATAAAAAACTTATATGATAAACTGCAAGGTTTAGTACATTCATTTTATCCTGCAAGTGCCGTCCCAAAATATGCAAATCATCGTAGTATCAATTTAAACAAATGATTCTAAATACGTATGCCGAAAACCCGCCCTTTGCCAATAATACATTTTTAATAAAATTATATCTCACGCAATCGGCAAAGCAACGCGAGACCACCCAATAAGGAATTGTCATGAAAAGCGGGAAAAGCATCTTAAAAATGTTTCTGAATCATGATGCAATTCTTCGTAAAAGTATCAAATATTTAAACCTAAATCGCCCAAAAACATTAAATTTGCATCTTATCAAAATTTGTAAAAAAGCAAAGCAATATAGATCATGACATCACAAGAGATCCGTCAGAAATTTTTAGACTATTTTAAAAGCAAAGGACACCTGATCGTCCCTTCAGCACCGATCGTACTGAAAGACGACCCTACCCTGATGTTTTCCAATTCGGGAATGACTCAGTTCAAAGATTTTTTCCTGGGCTATAAAACCCCTACGGCACCGCGTATTGCAGATACGCAGAAATGCCTCAGGGTATCCGGAAAACACAATGACCTGGATGATGTAGGCCGCGATACCTACCACCACACCATGTTTGAAATGCTGGGGAACTGGTCTTTCGGGGATTATTTTAAGAAAGATGCTATTGCTTTTGCCTGGGAACTGCTGACGGAAGTCTACGGAATTCCTAAAGAAAACCTGTATGTAACGATTTTTGAAGGTGACGCTTCAGAAAACCTGGATAGGGATCAGGATGCCTATGATTTCTGGAAGTCCCATATTTCCGAAGACAGGATCATCAACGGAAACAAAAAAGACAACTTCTGGGAAATGGGAGAAAGCGGGCCGTGCGGACCATGTTCTGAAATCCATGTGGATTTGAGGACTCCCGAAGAAAAAGCTCAGGTATCCGGACTGGACCTGGTAAACAACGACCATCCTCAGGTGGTGGAAGTCTGGAACCTGGTATTCATGGAATTCAACAGAAAAGCAGACAGAACACTGGAAAAACTTCCTGCACAGCACGTAGATACGGGAATGGGCTTTGAACGTCTTTGTATGGCGCTCCAGGGTAAGTCTTCCAATTATGATACAGATGTTTTCACACCGCTGATTGCCAAAGTAGAGGCACTTTCAGGGAAGAAATATACCGGAGTTTTAGAGGATGAAAAGGATATTGCCATCCGTGTAGTGGTAGACCACATCAGAGCGGTTTCCTTTGCCATTGCCGATGGGCAGCTGCCTTCCAACGGAGGTGCCGGTTATGTGATCAGAAGGATTTTAAGAAGAGGAATTTCCTATTCCTACCGATTCCTCGGCATGAAGGAACCTTTCCTGTACAAGCTGGTGGCTGTTCTTCAGGAGCAGATGGGCCAATTCTTCCCTGAACTGGAAAAGCAGGGCAAACTGGTTTCTGAAGTCATTAAAAGTGAAGAGGAATCTTTCCTGAGAACCATAGAAAACGGACTGATCCGGGTTGAAAAACTGATCCAGCAGACGATCAAAAACAACACTAAAGTTTTACCGACTGAAGAAGTCTTTGAATTATACGACACGTACGGATTCCCGGATGACCTGACAAGGATTATTGCAGAAGAAAAAGGGTTAACAATAGACGAAGAAGCGTTCAAAGTGGCACTGAACGAACAGAAGCAGCGTTCAAAAGCAGATTCTGCACAAAAGGTATACGACTGGGTAGTTCTGGAAGAAAAACCTGAAAACTTTGTCGGCTATGATCAGTTTGAATCTGAAACCTATATTACCCGATACAGAAAAGTAGAAAATAAGGACGGGGAATTCTACCAGGTGGTACTCAGCGAATCCCCTTTCTATCCTGAAGGCGGAGGCCAGGTAGGAGATAGAGGAGTATTGGAAAATGCCGTTGAAAGCTTTGAAGTGCTGGAAACGAAGAAAGAAAACGGACTGATTATTTCCTTAATCAACGGCCTTCCGAAAGATGCCGGTGCAGTATTTTATGCCAAGGTCAATGCTTCTGAAAGGAAAAATTCCCAGGCTAACCATTCCGTAACCCACCTATTGCATGAAGCCCTGAGGGATGTTTTAGGAACCCATGTGGAACAAAAAGGGTCTTTTGTTGGCCCGGACTATCTTCGTTTCGACTTTTCGCATTTCAATAAGATGACCGAAGAAGAACTGGCTTTGGTTGAAAATAAAGTAAATGCCAAGATCAAAGAAAGCATTGCTCTTCAGGAGTTCAGAAATATTCCGATTAAAGAAGCGATGGATAAAGGGGCTATGGCTTTGTTCGGCGAGAAATACGGGGACAGCGTAAGGATGATCCAGTTTGGGAGCTCAAAAGAGCTTTGCGGAGGAACCCATGTAAAAAACACCAGTGAAATCGGACATTTTAAAATTGTTTCCGAAAGTTCTGCCGCTGCGGGCATCAGGAGGATTGAAGCCATTTCAGGAGACAAGGCTGAAGAATATTTCAAAAACCTGGAAAAACAGGTTGCTGAACTTTCCCAGCTGCTAAAATCGAAAGATATCGTGAGATCGATTGAGAAATTGATCGAAGAAAATACGGGATTGAAATCCGAAGTGGATGCGCTGAAAAAGGAAAAAGCCAAGGGGGAAATTGGAGACTGGAAAAATGCTTACGAACAGAAGGGCGACAAGCAGCTTCTGGTGAAGAAAACCTCTCTGGACGCAGGTTCCGTAAAAGATATTGTATTCCAGCTGAAAAGGGAAATTCCTTCTTCTATAACCGTTATCCTTTCTGATGCAGACGGAAAACCAATGATTACCGTAGGGGTTTCAGACGACCTGGCATCAAGTTATCAGGCCGGAACCCTTGTGAAAGATTTAGCCAAGGAAATCCAGGGCGGCGGCGGCGGAAATCCCGGCTTTGCAACAGCGGGAGGTAAAAACCTTGACGGTCTTGAAAATGCCTATCAAAAAGCACTGACCATTTAAACAGGCTGTACCAACAGTCACAATACATCAGTACGCAAATCATATTGCAGGTACTTAATATTTAAACATCAGCTGTATCTTACCGGTACAGCTGATTTTCATTTTAACAAAATATTATATTTTCCGGCTATGTTTTGTAACTATCTTATCAATAGTTTTGTCTTATTAATAAAAAACTAATGATAAAACTTTTATGCTCGCTATTTCTATTGTCCAGTGCAATGGTATTCAGCCAGACCCAATTCAGGATATTCAGCAAAACCAGTAAGCAACCCGTAGCCAATGCAGCGGTATACTGTGATGATAATCTTCTTGGGAAAACCAACCAGGAAGGGCTTCTATCCGTTAAGACAAAATGTAGAAAGGTAGAAATTCTGGCCAGCAACTATGAAGATGCGACAGCAGATGTCAGAAAAACAGTTGAGGTAGCTTTGCAGCCGTTAGCTGAGAAAAGGGATAACATAGAACGGGTCATTATCAACGATAAAAGTGATCCCCGGGCATTAAGAATCCTGGACGAACTGAATAAAAGAGCTAAAGAAAATTCACCCAAATCCCTGGATTCCTACACATTTAAGTCGTACAGCAAATTTTCCATAGATGTGGATAAAGATTCTGTAGATACCTTTAAAGATTTTATCGCGACCCGGAAAGATTCACTTTCGAGGGCCGAAGACAGAAAATTCAAACAGAAAGAAAAAGAAAAGAAGGATTCGCTCCTTACGGAAGAATTCATCAGTGCCGCTGCGGCAAGCCAGATGTTCCTGTGGGAAAAAGCATCGGAATACAAATACTCCAAAAAATTCGGTGAAAAGACCAATATCATAGACAACAGGATGTCCGGCTTCAAAAACCCGATTTACGAAGCACTGGCCATCAACATTTCCAATCTCGACAGAACGCCCCGCCAGCTGAGGCCTGAAAACCGTAATCTTTTCAATTTTTACCTGTCGGATACCATCCAGCTGGACGGCAGGAAAACCTATGTGATCAAGTTCAAGGAAATCACTAACAAGAAGAAACAGAACCCGAGAAAATTCAACGGTAAAATCTATGTGGATGCCTCAAGCTTTGCGCTGAAAAAATTTGAGAGCACCAGCAAAAAACTCAACGAAGGCAATATTGTCTCTGTCTGGAAGCCCATTGACAATAAATGGTTTCTGGATTACGAAGATATCAAGGTAAAAATGGGCGATCAAACCTATGAAACCTCTAAAAAGGACAGCACCAAGGCCGGGGAAAAACCAAAATTCAATAAGAAGACATTTGGAAATTACCTGTATGTAAAGAACCGTTTTTTTGATTTCAGACTGAATGAAGATGAAAAAGCATCAGACTTCAAAGGATACTCACTTGAACTAAAAAATTCGGACGGGAGCCTGTTGAATCAGTACAGGACCGATAGCCTTACTGAACGCGAAAGTGCTACCTACACTAAAATGGACCAGTTTGTGGAAAAGCACCAGTTTGAAAAGAAACTGAGCTACCTCACCCAACTTTTACGGGGAAACATACGGTATAAAATGATTGATTTTGACCTCACCAAATTTTACAGCTATGACCAGTATCAGGGGCTGCGTTTGGGAGCAGGCGTAAAGCTCAATGAAAAATTCAGCAAGACCTGGTCGCCGGACGGTTATTTCGGTTACGGTTTCAAAGACAGCCGCTTTAAGTATGGACTGGGATTGGACGTAAAGCTGTCTGACAAAAGGACCTCCGTATTCCGGATCGATTATGTTGATGATGTATTTGCTGTAGGTAGATTCAGTAATGCGATGTGGGATCTTTCGATGAAGCTTTCAGATATCAACATTGACCTCCATAACGGAGCATTCTATAAAAACCAGAAATGGGGCGCCTCATACTTATATGACCTTTCCAATTCCCTAAGCATGAAAATTGCCGTAAATAAAGAGAAACAACAGGCACTTTTTGATTATCAATATAAGGATATGGGCAACCGGTTCGATAATTTCAGCACTACCCTTTCCCTAAAGTTCGCCCCGAATGACAAAAACATCATGACACCCAGCGGAAAATTCACTTTTGAAAAAGGATATCCGCAGGTCTATGTCAATTACGAAAAAGGAATGAAAGCCCTGGGTGGCGACCTGAATTACAACCGCCTGGATGCCCTTATAATCCATCAGTTCCGGACCGCAGCCGGATTAACCAACATCAAATTTTTTGGTGGCCTCTCCTCAGGAACGGCTCCGATCTGGAAAAACTTTGAGATCGCAGGACAGACGGACCGTAACAACAACCATTGGTATTCCAATATCGGCAGCCCGACCAATCTCGGATTTACCACCATGCCTGCGGGGACTTTCTATACGGATAAATTCGTAGCAGTACGGTTTTCACAGTCGCTACCATTCAAATTTAAAACACTGGGCACAAAATATTCCAGCATAGATATAGAATACCAATCCGCCATAGGTAATTTCAGGAACAGCGGTGACCATCAGAGATTCGAGTTCATGGTACTGGATCATTATTATCAGGAGGCAGGGCTGATCTGGAACCGGTTTTTGGGTACTAATTTCGGGATCGGGTTCTCTTACCGGCTCGGATATTACCGGACTTCGGAATTCAGTAATAATTTCGGGATAAAGATCAAATTCAATGTTCTTGACCGGTAAACTTCAAGTATAAACTGCCTTTTTATGAGGCAGTTTTTTTTTATTTCAAAACCAACGGTCTCTAATCAGCCGGAGATCCATCAGAGAACTTTTGCTCAGAATCGAATATGGTTCATAGCCATTATTTTGATCCGTTCTAATTATTGACTTTCCCTTAACACTGGCTGTATGATCATAAAGCAAAGTTCATTTAAGCAGGCTGTATCTTAAAATACAATTAACAATAGACCTTTAGTTTTGCAGCATCGAAATAAAAATGATTATGAAAATTTACAAAACTATCGGTGCCTTATTCCTGGCAGCGGCTATCTTCCAGAACTGTAACGACGATACTACGGACGGCAATGAAAACCCCGTAAATCCGAACATTAAAATTGAAAATTTTTCCAAAGAACCTGCATTTGCCTATGCAATGAACGGTTTTGAAAACCTTGCCATTACAACATTAATCTCCAGTTCCGATGTCCTTGCAGGAAGCCCGAACTTTGTTTTTGCAGGACAGCCGGACGGCATGGGAATCATGAAAGACCCGAATTCAGAAGGGTACCTGATGATTACCAACCATGAAATCACCAAATCGGTTTCCCGTGTATATCTGGACAAATCATTCAGACCGGTAAAGGGCGAATACATCCTGAACGGAATCGGTGGAATGACCAGGTTATGTTCTGCAACCCTGGCTACGGTAGCTGAGCATGGTTTCAGCGCTTTCCTTACAGCCGGTGAATCCGGTGAAGAGAGTATGGTACATGCACTTAATCCACTGGCACCGGTTTCCCAGGCCGCAGATCAGTCAAGGGTAAAGCCTGCCTTGGGAAAAGCCTCTATGGAAAACGCAGTTCCGCTTCCTAAAGATGTGTCCAACGGGAAAACCTATATTATGATCGGTGAAGACCAGTCTTTCAGTTCTTCACACCAGTCTGCGGGACAGTTGATCATGTATGTATCCGATACGCAAGGTGACTTAAACAACGGAAAACTGTATGCACTGAAGAGAACCAACGGCAATTATACGGAAACCAATATGACCAAAGGAAATCAGTATGACGTGGAATTCGTGGAAATCCCTAATGCAAAATCGCTTACAGGTGCACAGATCAACCAGAAAAATATCGATAACAATGCAATCCGTTTTTCAAGAGTAGAAGATGTGGATTACAGAAAAGGAGCCGGCAAAGGAAGGGAGATCTACTTCACTGCAACCGGAGAATCTTCAGACGGCGTAAATCCTAAAGCCGGGCTGACAATGTGGGGAAGAGTATATAAGCTGGTCCTGAATGAAAGCAATATGCTTACAGGGAAACTGGAAGTAGTAGCTGAAGGAGATTCCAATCCGGGAAGCAACCTGATCAACCCGGACAACCTTTGTGTAACGGAAAATTATGTATACATCCAGGAAGACGGGGATTCTTATTATCCTGCTGCGACACACGATTCTTATATCTGGCAGCTGGACATCAAAACCAAACAGTATAAGCCATGGCTGAATATGAAGCACAACAGGAATGATGCGGCGTGGCAGACGTCATACAATCAGTCGGGTCAGCTTACCAAACTTGGATCATGGGAATACGGGGCGATGGTTGATATCTCAGACATCATAGGAGTCCCTAATACCTTTACCGTGAATATCCACTCCCATACATGGCAGAAAGATGCGTTTGCCAACGCAGACGGTGCCAGCGTGAACACCAATAAGGAAGGCGGGCAGATCCTGATCATCAGAAACGTTCAGAAATAAATTTATCATCCATTAATACAGAGTATCAGTAGAAGCCATTCTATTGATACTTTTTCATACGTATGAAAATCCTTTTAAAATATCCTTTATCCGTTTTTCTTTTCATCGTTTTTACCGTATTCGGGGCATTGCAGTGTACCCAGAACCAGCAACCGGTTAATGAAGACCTTGCTGAAGTAAAGAAAGACATTTTCAGGACCAATACAGATTTTTTAAACCAGACGAATGCACTCATCCGTATGGTATCCGGAAAACCGGAACAGGCAGTTCTTCAGCAACAATTTGAAGCATTAAGAACCACTTATAAGAACATGGAATGGGCTGTGGAATATTTCCTTCCCCAGACGGCACGGTTTATCAACGGTCCGGCCCTCCCGGAGATCGAGATGCAGGAGCATGTGGAAATAGAACCGGAAGGGCTCCAGGTACTGGAAGAGCTGCTATATCCTTACGATCCCGCAAACAGAGATGAGGTGATCCGGATGCTGAAGAACCTGACCAACAAAAGCAATGCGATCAAAGTTAACTTTCAGGCCATCACCATTTCCAAAGACCAGGTTTTCGATGCGTTGAGGCAGGAAGTATTCCGGATCTCCAGCCTGGGGATTGCGGGATTTGACACGCCGGTTTCGGGGACCTCCTTAAAAGAAATGCCTCACGCATTGAACGCCGTGAAGAAAATACTGCAACTGATTGCCACAGACCGATCAAAGGAGAAATCACTTGTACGGATCAGCACAGAAATAGAGGCTGCTGTTCTTTACCTCAACCATCATCCAGACAAAAATACTTTTGATTATATTACTTTTATTCCGAAGCACCTCAACACCATCACTTCGCTGATGATCGATTTCCGCAATCAGGAAGAGATTCCGGCGATAGAAGTGACTTCAGCATTAAATAAAAATGTCCGCACATTTTATTCTAAAAATGCTTTCGACCCAAATGCTTTTGTCCCGGGGAAAGAGTTTGAAATGTCTCCGGAAAAAGTACAGCTGGGCAAACGGCTTTTCAATGATAAAATCCTGTCCGACAACCATACACGGAGTTGTGCCACCTGCCATATCGCTGAAAAAGCCTTTACAGATGGAGTGGAAAAAGCCATGTCGCTTACAGATTCACCTTTAAAAAGGAATACCCCTTCGCTAAGCTACTCCGCTTTTCAGCACGGACAGTTCTGGGACATGCGGAAAGATGACCTTGAAGGACAAAGTTCGGATGTGATTACCAATAAGGAAGAAATGCATGGCGACCTCAGCAGGATTATTGCTAAAATCAACAGCGATCCGGAATACCGTACTGCCTTCAGGAAAATTTACAAAGGCAGGAAGACCGAGATCTGGCAGCTTCAGAATGTGTTGGCAAGCTACATCCGTTCACTGGCTGCTTTCAATTCGGATTTCGACCGTTATATGAGGGGAGATCAACATGCAATGACGGAGAATCAGAAAAAAGGATTCAACCTGTTTATGGGAAAAGCACAATGCGCTATCTGCCATTTCCTGCCCCTTTTTAATGGTACAGTTCCACCAAACTATACCAAAACCGAGCAGGAAGTACTTGGTGTGGCTGAAAACGCCTCAAATAAGATCTTAGACCGGGACCCAGGCAGAGGAAAGTTCCACGAAACCATAGCATTTCTTCAGCATTCCTTTAAAACGTCTACACTCAGGAACATCGGAAAGACCGGTCCGTATATGCATAACGGAGGCTACCGGACGCTGAAAGAAGTCATGGATTTTTATAACAAAGGCGGAGGAAAGGGCTTTGGGCTGAAAGCCGATAACCAGACGCTTTCAGATGCTCCGCTAAATCTTTCGGACAAGGAAATTTCAGACCTCATCGATTTTCTTAACGCATTGAATGATCACTAAATATAGATCCCGGATATTCCGGGATTTTATTTTTCCCGCATATGATTCTCTCCCGGAAAACTTTTTCAGAATCAGAAATATCATTAATTTTGATCCGCATTTATGAAAAGGATTTTATTTATTATATTTTTTCTGGCCTTCATTCTGGGTTATTCACAATCAAGAATCAGGGTTATTGACGATATAACGAAATCCGCTGTTTCCCATGCATCAATATCCTGTAATAATACTGTCCTTGGTTATACGGATGATAACGGCATCCTTGAATTTGAGACGGCGTGCAAGCGTATTGAAGTGAAGGCAGACCGGTATCAGACTGAAACTGTTAGCGTAGAAAAAAACTTTCAGGTTGTGCTGAAAAAAGAATCCTCAAAGACCACTGATATAGAAGCTGTGATTATTGAGGATAAAAGTGATCCCCGCGCTCTGGCAATCCTTAAAATGGTGGACCGGATGTTCAGGGAAAATTCTCCCAAAAGCCTGGATTCCTATTCATACAAGTCTTATGAAAAGGTCTCGATGGATATTGATGAAGACAGCCTCGTACAGTTCAATGAGCTGTTCCGCAACAATGATTTTATAAAGCGGAAAAGGAAAAAAGACTCTTTAAACAATATCTCGGCGAGAAATATCTTTTCCAAAAGCAAACTCTTCCTTTGGGAAAGGGCTCAGGAATTCCTGTACTCTAAAAAATACGGTGAAAAGATCAACATCCTGGACAACAGGATCTCCGGCCTTAAGCAGCCTATCTATGAAATGATTGCCCTGCAACAGAGTAACCGGGACAACCTCCCAACTCAGCTGAAGCAGGAAAACAGAGGGCTTTACCGGTTCTTTTTAACGGACACGGTAACCATGGACGGAAGAAAAAACTTCGTGATCCGCTTCCGTGAGGTTAATTATAAAAAGCCTGACCGAAAGACCAGATACAATGGTGCTATTTATATTGATACCGAGACGTACGGCATCAAAAAAATAGAAAACTTCAGCAAAAACAAAAGCGACGGCATTATAACCAGTGAATGGACTTATTTTAACCATAAGTGGTTCCTCGCCAGCGAAACAGTGAAACTGAAAATGAGCAGGATGCAGATGCAGGAAGGAAAAAATGCGGATGGCAAACCGTCGAAAAATGAAAAAAGAAGCTTCGGCACCTATGCCTTTCTAAGCTCACGGTATTTTGATTTCCAGTCTCCTATTGAACCCAAGCGGGAAGATTTCAAAGGCTATACTTTCTCGGTAAAGAATGCAGACGGCAAATCCCTCAATCTTTACCGGACCGATCCGCTGACCATGCGGGAGAGAAATACATATGCCACAATCGACAGCATCGGCAGGATTTACAATATCGACAGCAAGGCAAGGGTACTTACTGCCCTTCTGAACGGGCAGGTAAGGGTCGGCGTAATGGATTTTGCAGTGGACGAAATTGTAAACTACAACTTATATGAAGGTTTCAGGGTGGGCCTTAAAGCCAAGGTGAATGAAACTTTCAACCCCTATTTTTCTCCTGATTATTATTTTGCGTACGGGTTCAAAGATGACCGCTGGAAATACGGTATCGGTCTGGATATGAAAACCACGCTGGAAAAAAATTCTTTCTTCAGGATTGAGTATTATGACGATGTGACGGCTTCCGGGGAGTTCAACAGAAGGTTATGGAGCTTCAAGATGCGGACCATGAACTATGGGAATAATCTGAATAATGACAAATATTTCCGGTATAAGGGCGCAACAATATCTTATCTGAATGATGTTACCAATGGCCTTACCCTGGCTTTTGCAGCCAGAAGGAATGATGAAGAGGCAATGTTTAACTATCAGTTCCGGAACAGAGGTGCCTCTTTTGATAATTTCAACACGCTGCTTACCCTTAAGTTTTCGCCGAATTCCACCAATATTATGACACCGCAGGGAAAATCACTGATTGACCAGAAATATCCTGAACTGTACTTCAATTATGAACAAAGCTACCGGTTGCTGGGCGGAGATTTCAATTATACCCGCTTCGATGCCCTTTTCGTTCATAATTTTAAAACAATTCTTGGAACTACCGGCTTCAGGCTTTATGGCGGACTTGTATTGGGAGATGCTCCAATCTGGAAAAACTTCACCATGAACGGGCTGGCTTCCCCGAGCCGCGATATCAATTTCAACTTCACCTCTTATCTGGGCTTTGCCACACTGGAAGGCGGTAAATATTACAACGACCGTTTTGTGGCGTATTATTTTACCCATAAGCTGCCCTGGTATTTCAAAAGCTTCGGACGGAACATCTCCAGTTTCGATTTTGTATTGAGGGGAACCATCGGGTATATGAAGCATCCCGAATACCATCAGTTCCGTTTCAGGCAGTTGAACCGGCTGTACCAGGAGGTTGGATTGGAATGGAATAATTTCCTTTCGAGTTACTTCAATTTAGGATTGTTTTACAGGGTCGGTTATTATACCACCCGCAACTTCAAGCAGAATTTCGCCATACAGTTCAAGCTCAAACTGCTGGAATTCTGATGTTATCCCATAAATCAAAAAAAGAATCAAACAATATGCAGAATATCACTGTGAAAGCCGAGCAGTTTTTTGAATTGCTCAAACTGAAAGACACTTCCATGTGGGAAATTTTTGCCCAGATGATCGACGGCAACGAGAAGGAAATCATTTTCCTTGATAATGA
Organism: Chryseobacterium camelliae; assembly: GCF_030818575.1. NCBI lineage: Bacteria > Pseudomonadati > Bacteroidota > Flavobacteriia > Flavobacteriales > Weeksellaceae > Chryseobacterium > Chryseobacterium camelliae. The sequence goes on along the minus strand of NZ_JAUTAL010000001.1, from coordinate 616,992 downwards.
AGATACCATACTCTTCAATTACATTCTCCCTTCCACCCCGGAAAAACTGGAAGAAGACCGTAAAGAATTCTCCAGGCAGTTTGCGGATAAACTGGCACAGTTTAATTAAAAAAGGTAAATCAGATTATGGATTTTGAATTTTGGGTCTGGAACTTTAGAGTTTAGATGAGAAATCATAGACGGATAGATGATAGACGTAATGAAGGTTTTAATATAAAGGTTAATCCAATATCTAAGATATGCCCTTCACAATCCAAAATTCAAAATCCAAAATTTCACATCTATCATCTATCCATCTCTCATCTATTGTCTCTCCGGCTGTTACTCACCTTCCGGCCCTGCTTCTCAAAAACTCATCCACGGTTTTCTTCGCTTCAGCCACATCATGTACCCGCAGGATTTTCGCGCCCTGTTCCAGCACTTTCAGGTGGAGCTTCTGGGTTTCTTCGTTAATGTCTGACGGAGATTTTCCAAGCGGTTTGTAAATAAATGATTTCCTGGAGATTCCTATGAGCAATGGGAATCTTCCGAACCCCAGATAACCGATTTCTTCCAGCAGTTTCATCTGGTCTTCCACCGTTTTCCCGAAACCAAATCCCGGATCTAAGATCACATCACGGATCCCTAAATCCATCAGCTCCCTGGTTTTCTGCATGAAAAAGCTGTTAACGGCTAAAGTAATGTCTTCATACTGCACTTTCTGATGCATTGCTGCATAATCCGGGTTGATGTGCATGGCGATATACGGAAGCCTGGTCCTGGCTACTTCTGTCCACATGCTTTCATCAAACTGCCCTGCCGAAATATCATTGACCATATCAATGCCTTCGTTGAATCCATACCGTACGGTGGCCCCGTAAAACGTATCCAGTGATACCAGAACGTCCGGAAATTCTTTTTTAACCGCAGAAATCACGTTTCCGATTCTGCGGATCTCTTCATCGCTGCTTAAGAATTCTGCGCCCGGACGTGTGGACTGCGGACCTATATCGATGATTTCAGCACCTTCAAGGATCAGTTTTTCCGCATGCAGCAATGCAGAATGCTCAGTGTTAAATTTTCCTCCATCTGAAAAAGAATCGGGAGTAAGGTTCAGGATGCCCATAATTTTGGGTACCTGTAACCCGATCAGCCTGCCGTTACAGTTTAAAAAATGATCACGCATAAGTCCGGAGATTTTAGATGTACAAAAGTAAAGAGTAGTTTTGAATTTTGAAGGCTGAATTTTGGATTAGATATATAGATAATAGACGGATAGATGTGAAATTTTGGATTTTGGATTTTTGATCGTGAAAATAATCTTAAATACTGGATTAAATTTTTATATGGAAACATCCACTGCGTCTATTATCTCTCATCTAAAGTCTAAAGTCTGAAATCTGAAATTCACAATTCAAAATTCACAATTCATAATTTAAAATTTAAAATCTAAAATCTAAAATTTAAAATCCCCCTATTCCCGCTACCTAAAACCTATTTTGTATCTTTGAAAGATTAAGAGAATTTATGTTAAAGACTTCAGTACAGTTTCAGAAGGTAGTTGCCGGATGCCGGGATCTTTTCAGTAAAAAGCTACAGGATTACGGAGCCGCCTGGAGGGTATTAAGGCCCAGCTCGATAACCGATCAGATTTACATTAAAGTGAACAGGATCCGCACCCTGCAGATGACCGACAAAAAGATGATTGATGAAAGCGAGGAAGATGAGTTCGTGGCCATCGTTAATTATTCCATTGTAGGACTGATCCAGCTGGAAAAAGGGATGTCTAACGATTTCAATGAAAACAATGAGGAAATCATGAGCCTGTATGACCGCTATGCCAATGAAGCAAGAGCTTTAATGGAAAAGAAGAACCATGATTATGGGGAAGCGTGGAGGGACATGAGGATATCATCCATCACAGACCTTATTTACCAAAAAGTACTGAGGACCAAACAGATTGAAGACAATCAGGGAAAAACGATTGTCTCAGAAGGCCTTGAAGCCAACTATTTTGACATGCTGAACTATGCGGTTTTCTGCCTGATCAAGTTCTCTGAACAAGCCCAAGAATTCAAACCTAAAACTATTTAATATGATCAAAGGTATATTGCGTTTCGTCATCGCGTTGATTTTCATTCTTTCGGGCTTTGTAAAAGCCGTGGATCTGGTGGGGTTTTCGTTTAAGATGGAGGAATATTTTTCCCCTGCCGTTTTTAATATGCCTTTTTTCGAAAAGTTTGCCCTGCTGTTTTCCATAATTGTGGTTGTACTGGAGCTACTGCTGGGATTCATGTTACTCCTGAAGCTGAAGCTCAGGTTTAGCCTTTCAGCGCTTATCGCACTTTGTATATTTTTTGGCTTTCTTACCTTCTATTCTGCCTACTTCAATGTAGTTACGGATTGCGGATGTTTCGGCGATGCCATTAAGTTTACCCCATGGCAAAGCTTTATAAAAGATATTGTCCTCCTGATCGGGCTTATCCTGCTGGTGATATTGTACAGGAAAGAATTCAGAAAAAAAGATGAATACAGCTACTCTGGTCCCGGAAAGGCCTCATCAAGCTGGAAGTATATTCTTTTAGGCCTGTTTTCGCTGGGCATGATCTATTGCATGGCAGAGGGAATCTTACATGAACCGATCATTGATTTCCGGGATTATAAAATAGGGACCAACCTGAAGGAAGAAAAAATTAAAATCAATAAAAACCCTTCTGAATATAAGACTTTTTACACCCTCAAAAACCAGAAAACGGGTGAAGTGCTGAAGGTAAACCAGGATGATTATATCAATGATAAAAAATACTGGGATGCAGGATCGCCATGGAAAATCGAGGAAGGTAAAAACGAATCCGTCCTGGTAAAAGAAGGATATAAATCCGAGATCGTGAAATTTAAAATTGAAGATCCTACAGGAATGGAAATTACAGATGAGGTGATTAATGCCCCTAAGGCTATCCTTGTTTTTTCTTACCAGCCCAAAGATGTTTCTCCTGAAATGCTCCAAAAGGTAGAGCAAAAAGTAAACGCACAAAAAGGAGCTTTGGTATACGGGGTTTCCACGGATCCCAATACCTTTAAAACCATTAAAAATACTATGATGGATGGCACGGCCATTAAAACCATTGCCAGAAGCAATCCATTTGTCCTGATTTTGCAGAACGGAAAAATTGTGGACAAGCAGCCTGCAAAAGATTATATTAAATAACTGTATTGAAAGTGATGGAAGAAAATTTTACTTATATTAATGACAATTATATTGTAGAAGAAGAACTGTGTACTGTAGCAGGAATTACTAAAAATGAGCTTACAGATCTTATTCAGAATCATCTGGTTCCGGACGCTTCGTATGTGATCACAAAAATTGTTAAAATTACATCCCCTCTTAATGATGAGTTTCTAAGTGAGAGTACAGAAAAGTATTTCAATAAAAGCTGTATTTCCCTGATTCAAAAAAACAAAAATATTCAGGACCCGTCTGACTACAAAGAAGAATTTAAAAATAAATTTATTCAAAATCTGGTAAATCATCCTGATAAAACCTTTGCTTATGGCAATATATTTAAAGAAAATATTCCCAACGCTGAAAAATTAGATGAGGCATTTGAAGAAGAGTGGGAAGCTTATTGCAATGGAATATATGGCATTTGCACTCTGAATTCTTCTGAAGAAGAAATTGTAAAAAAGGAAATTGCAGTGAAGAAGCTGATTCACTTCAATACAGAATATTCCGGAAAAACGCTCACCAAAGATGAATTAGACGAATTGATTACATTGAACGAAGAATTCAATGAAGTTGCGCATAAATTTGCACCTTATCAGAGGGCTTTAAGCAGCAGAGGGAAATATCTGGATAAAATTTTAGATCAGAATAATCTAAATCATTTAGTAAAAAAATATTAAAACATGCAAAAATCAAATAAGCCGATTGCCGGTTACCATTTATTAATGATCCTTTCTTCTGTAGACGGGGAATTTGCTCCTGAAGAAGGCATGATCGTGCAGCAGTACCTGGCCGATGAATTTCCTTTCAGAACCAATCTTGATGATGAACTGGATACGCTCGCCATGCTGAAACCCGAAGAATGGAAAAGCCATTTTGAATTTCATGCCGGATGTTTCTATGAGGATTCCACAGAAGAGGAGCGTAAAAATTTCATCCGGTTTGCCAAAACCCTGATTAAAGCGGACGATAAAGTGACCGATGAGGAGCACAGCTACTATACGCTGCTGAAAAAAAACTGGAATATTTCCAATAATTAATCTATTCAAATATGAAATCCTGAAAGGTGACGGCCATTCCGCAAGCCTTCCTGATTTCTTATCTATATCTGATTTATAATTTCTAAATATCAACTATGAGAAAAAAGATCGTAGCAGGAAACTGGAAAATGAATAAAAACGTCATTGACGCCCAGCAGCTGATGGTTCAGTTACTAAGCTATAAAAACAACCATACCACCCAGTGCGAGGTATGGATCGCACCACCATCATTATATCTGATGATGGCCAGGGATATCTTTGAAAAGGATGAGATCGGCATCTTTGCACAGGATATGAGCGAACATGAAAACGGTGCCTACACCGGAGAAATTTCCGCTGATATGCTGGAATCCATTGAGGCAACCGGATCACTGATCGGGCATTCAGAAAGAAGGCAGTACCACGGTGAGACAGATTCGCACTGCAACCGTAAAATCAAGCTGGCACTGGACAAAGGCCTTATCCCGGTATACTGCAACGGAGAAACCCTTGAGCAGAGAAAAGCAGGTCAGCACCTTGAAGTGGTAAAAAACCAGACTGAAGTAGCCCTGTTTACCCTTTCTGCAGATGAAATTAAAAAAGTGGTGATTGCCTATGAACCGGTATGGGCCATTGGAACAGGAGAAACGGCAACCCCTGAACAGGCACAGGAAATCCATGCCCATATCAGAAACACGATAGCCGGGAAGTATGGACAGGAAGTAGCTGATGAAGTTTCGATCCTTTACGGAGGCTCCGTGAAGCCGGACAATGCCAAAGAAATTTTCTCACAACCGGATATTGATGGCGGACTGATCGGTGGTGCCGCATTAAAGCTGGAGGATTTCTCAAAAATCATTGAAGCTTTTAATTAAGGTACAACATAAAAAATCCCCGGTGGAACAAAGTTCCGCCGGGGATTTAAAAATCTAATTATTACTGAATATCTACTACATACATCGTTCCTTTATCTACTTTTCCTGTTTTAGGAAGTATCTTAGCTTTAGGGTTCCCGTTACCATCATCTACAATGCCGAAATCATCATCGTTGAAGACTGCAATCTTATTATTTCCTAAGTACACTAGTCCTTCAAACTTATCGTGTTCATAGCCTATTTTTGAAACAAGGTCTACCGCAAGGGTTTTGGAAACCGGTTTCAGTCCAGCAGATGCAATTTCCGCCCAGGTACATTGCTCCAGTGCCTTTCCGTTGATCTGCATTCCATTGGCAGCACTTAGGTCTGTTCCGTTAACATCAGAGGCTCCGGACAGACTGATTCTGTATACTTTTTTGATCCCGCCCTGAGATCCGAAATTACCATCTCTTTCGATCACCAGGAATTCCGTATTGCTTAATGCAGTAATATCACATACTGAATCAGAAGCTCCCCCGTCCTGCTGATACAGGAACTGTTTTGTCTGGCCTGTAGCGATATCGAAAGTTACAATCCTCGTTAGGGTCTTATTTGTTGCAAGACTTTTAGAAGGAACATACATCATGGACTGGATGGTTCCTACGAGGGTTTTTCCGTCAGGGGTTATACACAATCCTTCCATCCCTCTGTTCGCTCTTCTCTTGGCTAAAACGGCAGGCAGTTTTCTGGTTCCTGTATTGACGCCAATCGGGCTTATTCTTTCCATTTCAACACCGTCTGCACTGTAGTGTACGATATGCGGTCCATATTCATCAGAAACCCAGAAAGTTCCGTCGGCAGCGGCAACAATACTTTCACTGTCCATACCATAAGGATCCGTACCTAAAACATTTCCGTTGGCATCATATGCCACCTCTCCCGTACTTCCCATCCCCGCTGGATTCGGAAGACCGGTAATCGGCTGGCCGGAAGGGTTTTTCAGTTTGATATATTTTAAAACTTCTATATTCCCTTCCGCATTGATCTTAAAATGCATAATCGTAGGGCTGAAAGAGGGCACAAGGAATTTCTTGCCGTTAAGGTAATCTGTGTTAGGACCACGGTCGGTAATTACATAAAACTCTCCTTTCCTGGTAGGATGAGCAGCCGCACCGGAACCAAAACCTCCGTTAATGACTCCGACACCATTAATGGTGGCCATCGTTGTAAAAGGAAATTCCTGAGGAAGTTTTGAGTAATTGATTTCCTGAGTATCCGTAGTATCATCTTCTTTACAGGCCACTATGGCAGTAATCATTATAACAGACAGTAGTATTTTTTTCATTTTGCTATATTCTGACCGCGAAAGTAGTCATGACATATGAACCTATTATGAACAAAATAATAAGTCTTTTTTAAATATCTCCCTTAAAATATAAAAGTTCAAGCATCAATTTTAATCAACATATGTCCTTAAAAAATAAATTCACGTTAAAATATGACCGTAAAAATCCATAAAAATAAATCTAAATATTTTATCCATTTAGTTAATTATTAAAAAACATAATCACTATACAATTAATTATTATAAAATATTTTAGGAACTTAACGAAAACATGATAAAAAACACCCAATTATGAAATGATATGATTGTTATCAGCATTATAATAACTCACATAAAATCTATGCTTTTTATAACTTTTTTTCAATATTAATTTTTACTTTTGCAAAAAATTATAAATATATATGAAGAATTTTATTTCGGTTATCTGCTTTTCAATAACAACAACTTTGTACGCCCAGGTAGGTATCAATACCCCTACACCAAAGGCTACGCTGGACATGAACAAATCCGCCACTTCCCAGCCTGAAGGTTTTCTTACTGTACGCCTGTCCGGTACGGACCTTGCTTCCAGGGATAATTTATATGGCGCAGACCAAAATGCTGCAGTCGTATACGTAACGGCCGCGCCATCTACTTCTACTTCCAAAACATCCAATGTTACCACTCCCGGATTTTATTATTACAATAACGGAATCTCCAAATGGGTAGGCCTGACTATGCCTAAATTTTTCTACATGCCATCCATTTTGTTTGATACCACTTCATTGGGAGCCAAGACCAAGGATCTTTACCAATTGTATTACGATCAGTTTACGACACCGCAGGCGTCCAGCACCGGAGCTGCAGGTAAAATCCCGGTTCTGGGTAAAAATGATCTGGAATACTATATCACCTATTACGATACCAACGTATTTACCAATGTAAGCATCGATGCAAACGGATTAATGAGCTATACAGTAAGCAACAATGCTACTGATGCCAGTTTTATGAATATCGTATTTGTTGTAAAATAATATCCGTATGAAACATCAACATAAAAGAACGGTAAAGCTTTTTGCTTTGGCGGCACTGTCTGCAGTGAGCATTTCGGTTAATGGCCAGTTTACCATTACCAACCCGCTGACGACCAAAGATCTTACCGGAATACGCGTAGGAGATAATGCATACCTTACTGCGGCTACGGGGGCAGACCCCAACGGGGCTGGCTGGCTGAGGCTTACCGAGGCAAAGAGCAATCAGAAAGGGTTTATGTATGTTACTCAAGGCTTTCCTACCACTTTAGGGGTAATCGCTGATTTCGAATACAAGGACTGGCGTAACGTAGCAGACGGCTATTACGGAGCAGACGGATTCTGTGTCTATTTATTCGACGCTTCCGTAACCGATGCTAATTTTAAACTGGGCGGCTACGGAGGATCTTTAGGATACGCAACCTACAGTAACCCTGCAGGTACTACAGGATTATCCGGCGGTTACCTGGGATTGGGTCTTGATGCCTACGGAAACTATGCCAACAACGGAGAAAACAGAAATGGCTCTGCTCCAGCGAATACCCTTACTTCAGGAATGCTTCCCAATGCTTTTGTCCTGAGAGGCCCAACCAGTGCAACATATAACAACTCAAATGTTTATCTGACCAGCACACCACTGGGCGATAGAAGCGGTACCGTAGATGCCATCCGCCAGAGAAATGAAATTGATTATAATACCATTACTGCCACAAGGCCCGCTGACAATATTTTTTACAGAAGGGTTCAGGTCATCGTTACCAAACCCGGAGCTGATTATGTAGTAACAGTAAAATGGAGGAAAGAGAACCAGAGTGATTTCACGCAGGTAATGAACTATACCTTAAGCTCATCTACCTATCCGATCCCCAACAATTTGAAACTGGGATTCTCTGCATCAACAGGAGGAGGTTTCAACTACCAGGAAATCAGGAATATTATCCTGACCACTCCGGGAAATTTAAGGGTAGACAGCCGCTCCGACAGCTATTTCACCTGCAATGAGCGTACCTCCCCGATCACATTCAAGATCGAAGTGACCAATGATACCGATGCAGCCCTTAATAATATCAATTTCAACGGAAAGATCGTAGATGAAAACAATAACCTGGTAGATACCTCTAAATTTAAGATCACCAGCCTTTCCTATAACAGCGGATTTACGAATTCCAACCTTCCTACGTCTAATTTCACTACCAATGAAATCAATGGTGTGGTAGGGCTTAATGCAAAATCCTCCGGAATTATCACGGTAACCGGGCAATACTTTAAAAAAGGAATCGGGACCAACAAAAGCTTTAAAATGGTTTCCAATGTTTCCACCAATCAGGTAACGGATACGGATCCTACCAATAACACTGCATCCTCAGTGATAGAAGTACGGAAATGTTCAGTAATCAGTAACCCGATGATGCCAGCTTATTCAAAATAAGAGTACAATATATCACAATAAAAAAGCGCACTTTTAAGTGCGCTTTTTGCTGTATGATCAGCAATTATTTCTTTTCTGTGGATCTCTGCAGAACCTCATCTACCATTCCGTAGTTTTTGGCTTCTTCAGATGTCATCCAGTAATCCCTGTCAGAAGATTTCTCAACCCATTCGTAGGTTTGTCCGGAATGATGGGCGATAATATCGTATAATTCCTGTTTCAGTTTCAGCATCTCTCTCAGATTGATCTCCATATCGGAAGCTACACCCTGTGCACCTCCAGACGGCTGGTGGATCATTACCCTTGAGTGTTTTAATGCGGAACGCTTGCCTTTTTCACCTGCAACAAGAAGAACGGCTCCCATAGAAGCTGCCATACCCGTACAGATGGTAGCTACATCTGGCTTAATAATCTGCATGGTATCATAAATACCCAGCCCTGCATATACGCTACCTCCGGGAGAATTGATGTAGATTTGAATATCTTTTGAAGGATCGGCGCTTTCCAGGAACAACAACTGTGCAGTGACAATATTGGCCACCTGGTCGTCAATGCCTGTACCCAGGAAGATAATCCTGTCCATCATCAGACGCGAAAAAACGTCCATTTGCGCAACATTCAACCTTCTTTCTTCCATGATGTACGGCGTGAGGTTGGTAGGACCATACATTCCCATATACTGATCGGTAGCCAGACCGCTGTTTCCTAAATGTTTTACAGAGAAATCTCTGAATTCTTTGTTAATGTCCATATTTCTATTGTATGTATTAAATCTTTTTCGGGAAGTAAATTACAACTTTTGTTCCTAAAATTTTATAGGACTTTTTGTCACAGGAGACCAGCCGATCTTTTCAATAATCTGCTTGGAGAATTCATTCAGCATCATGATCTTCCGGATACAGTCGAAGTATGTATCCTGATCGCTATCCCTGCAATCTTCCAGGCTGGCCGTAAGCTTCCGGATCATAAAGTGGATATAGTAATATTTATGAATAAGGATATTGGCTTCTACCTCCGAGGCTACATGATCACCGATTTTAGGCGGGAAAATATTACGGGTAGTCCAGTCACTGAGTTCATCCGGCATGATGAGGGCATCCGCTACTTTCAGGGTAATATCCTCATCCATCAGGGTGATAAAAAAATTCCCGGACCGAAGTTCATCATTTTCTATGCCTTCCCGGATGTTCTCTATAATTTTTTTATTGGTTTCAATCTGGAATTCATACTGCTCTTCTTCAAAATGGTGGAGGATTTCTTCAATTACAGTCACCTCATAAGGCTCCTGCTTTTCATTCTTGCGCTGCAGGACCATGTCACCGAACATCAGCATAGTGTCAATCAGTTTATTTTCCTGATGGTGGATATTAAACTGTACCGAGTCTGTTTCTGCCATAGGCTTATCCGGCACCACTTCGAGCTTTACAGCTTTTTGAGCCTCTTTTTGCTGGCTTACCTGCTGATGCTGGTTCTGCGTCATCTGCTTCTGCACATCCAGCTCATTGAACAGGCTCTGCTCAGACAGCCCGAACTTTGTGGATACTTCTTTCAGGTACACCTCTTTTTTAAGCGCATTCTGAACAAAAGAAACCGATTTTACGATGTTGCGGATCGCCTCTGCTTTTTTAATCGGGTCGTTACCGGCTTCTTTTAAAAGGATTTCGGCTTTGAAATCGATAAAATCAGTCGCTTCATTTTCGATGAAATTCTCCACATATTCCTGCGGATGTTTCCTGGAAAAAGAATCAGGGTCATCTCCTTCCGGGAAGAGCAGGACGCGAATGTTCATCCCCTCTGTAAGCAGCATGTCAATACTCCTGAAGCTCGCCTTAATCCCTGCATTATCCCCGTCAAAAAGAATCGTAACGTTTTCCGTAAGCCTTTTAATCAGCTTGATCTGCTCTGTGGTCAGGGAAGTCCCCGAACTTGCCACTACGTTTTCAATTCCTGAAAGATGCAGCGAAATCACATCCATATATCCTTCCACCAAAAGGCAGACATTTTTCCTGGAAATGGCCTGTTTGCTTTGGTTAAGGCCGTACAGTACATTGGATTTATGGTAAATTTCAGTTTCAGGAGAGTTGAGGTATTTGGCTGTTTTGACGTTATTTTTTAAAATACGCGCTCCAAACCCCAGAACCCTGCCCGAAAAACTGTGGATGGGAAAAATAACCCTTTCCCGGAAACGGTCTACTCCGGCCGGCGTATTCTCCGGGAAGATAGAGAGTCCTGATTTTTCAAGGATTTCTTTGGAATAGCCTTTTTCAAGAGCATATTCTGTAAAGGCATTCCTCTTCTCAGGTGAATATCCCAACTGGAATTTTTTAATGATGGCATCACTGAGTTCCCTTTCCTTAAAATAAGACAGTCCGATATTCTTACCTTCTTCAGAATCCCATAAGATATCCTGGAAATAACTGTTGGCTACCTCGTGAATTTTATATAACTGGTCTTTTTCTGTCTGTGCATGTCTGGCTTCTTCAGAAAAATCCTGCTGGTCTTCCTCGATTTCTATTCCGTATTTTTTGGCAGCATGGCGAAGGGCCTCCGGATAGGTGAAATTTTCAATTTCCATCAGGAAAGAAATGGCCGTTCCTCCTTTTCCGGTAGAGAAATCCTTCCAGATCTGCTTGCTGGGTGACACCACAAAGCTGGGAGTCTTTTCATCATGGAACGGACTGAGCCCTTTATAGTTGGCTCCTGCGCGCTTCAGCTGAACATATTCCCCGACAATCTCTTCTACGCGGATCGTTGAAAAAATTTTGTCTATACTTTGCTTGGAAATCATGATGTAAAAATAAGTAATTTTTAACCTTTCCCATATGGGAAACAGAGAATAAAAAGAGAACATAATGTAAGTCGCTTTAAGTCATCTGCTTTCTTATAAAGCATCCTTGAATTTTATGCTAAAATGTACGGCTGAATTTCAGCGCTCAGATTATATATGCATCTTCAGTTTTAAAATCATTCCCATTCTTCCTGCTTCAAGTTTATATATTGAAGTCTTTTAACATAATAAAATGTTTTTATTCATTAATTTTACAGCTTTAAAATATAGACCATGGTATTTAACATAACTACCTATGATGAGTGGCAGAATGTAGCGGAAGCCGTACTCCCCCAGCTGAAATCCAACATCCTGTTGCTCAAAGGAAACCTCGGCGCCGGAAAAACCACTTTTACCCAGTTTCTCCTGAAAAATCTCGGGACCGGGGACGAAGTGAACTCTCCTACTTATTCTATCGTCAATGAATATAACACGCCCAAAGGAAAGGTTTTCCACTTTGACCTTTACCGGCTGAAAAGTATTGAGGAAGTCTATGATATCGGTATGGAAGAATACCTGGACAACAGCTATCTCTGCATTATAGAATGGCCGGAAGTATATGAAGAAGACCTGTACGGCCTGGATTATCATACCATGACCATAGAAAATACCGGAGACAGCAGAGAAATTTTATTCGAGTAAATATTATGTATCTTTGCAGCATGAAAGTAATGTATAATTAAGATCTGTAATACATAATTTATTTTAAGGATGAGTACTACGAATATTTTTACTCCTTTTACTGAAGAAGAATTAATGCCTAAAGAGGAAAAGCTGGAAGTTGTCAAAAAAGGAAAACAATTCAGCATCGGGATTCCCAAAGAGACCAGCCTTCATGAAAGAAGGACGTGCATTACACCAGATGCCGTACAGGTTCTCGTTGAACATGGCCATGAAATTATCATTGAAGCCGGGGCAGGCGAAGGCTCATTTTTTACAGATCTGCAGTATTCCGAATCTGGGGCAAAGATCACTCAGGATCCTAAAGAGGCATTCGGCCAGGACCTGGTCCTGAAAATCAACCCTCCTACAGAAGACGAAATAGAATTCATGCGCCCGAACACTTATCTGGTTTCGGCACTTCAGATTAACCTCCGGGATAAAAGCTATTTCCTCAAACTTGCAGAGAAAAAAATCAATGCCATTGCTTTTGAATTTATTGTTGACGAATACAAACAACTGGCTCTCGTAAGGCTTGTGGGTGAAATTGCCGGTACTGTTTCTATCCTGTATGCTTCGGAACTCCTGGCTTTATCCAATGGACTTATGCTCGGCGGACTTACCGGGGTACGACCGGCAGAGGTAGTGATCCTGGGAGCCGGAATCGTTGGTGAATTTGCAACAAAAGCTTCTATCGGACTCGGAGCAAGCGTGAGGGTTTTCGATAACTCATTATCCAAACTGAGAAGACTGCATACCATTGTAGACAGCAGGGTTCCCACCTCTATCATAGATCCCAAAGAACTAAAAAAAGCATTGCGCCGCGCAGACGTGGTGATTGGAGCCCTTCCAAGGCTTAATATGACTCCCATCGTCACCGAAGATATGGTGATGAAAATGAAAAAAGGAAGCGTCATCATAGACATCACCATCGATAACGGAAAAGTTATTGAAACGTCCGAGCTCACCAATATGGAGAATCCTTACATCATCAAACACGGCGTGATCCATTGCGGGCTTCCGAACCTTACATCAAGGATGCCGAGGACAACAACGAAAGCCATCTCTAATTTCTTCCTTTCCTACATCCTTAATTACGACGAAGAAGGCGGCTTTGAAAATATGCTTGTCCGCAAAAACGAAATGAAGCAAAGCCTGTACATGTATAAAGGAAGGCATACTAAAAAAGTGATCTGTGACCGTTTCGGACTTACGTACCACGATATCAATCTTTTAATTTTCTGATGAAAAAACTGAAATTCTATGCCATCGGCCTGGTCCCGGGATGCCTTATTGTACTGTTTATTTTAAATAAGAAGGGGGCAAGCTGCAGCGGCTACCTTCCTAACAGCCGCGTTATTGCAGAAACGCTTTCCAAGGAATTCCGGTATTCCGATGCATTTTCAGAAGAAATGAAGAGCTACGGAGTGACTGAAAAATTCCTTAAAGACAGCATTATTACGGGAGGAAAGGTTGATTTTGACAGAAGCCATGCCCAGAATAAGCCATGCCCGGATTATCTGCTCTCCTACCCTGAGAAAAGTCCGGTATATGAAATTACTTTCGATAAATGTGCGGAAACTGCGACAATGAAATCCCTGAAAAAAATCAGATAGGCTGAATAAAAATTTACGCTACTTACCGATAATACCCTTATTTGTGTTTTATGGACGGCAATTACTATATGATCCAGGATTACCTGATATTCATCGGGGTTTTTGCCATTTTCCTTTTTGTCTCGGTAAGCATTTACCTTTTTGCGTGGAACAGAAGGTATAAAAAACTCAATAAAAAACTGGCGGAGACCAATAAAATTGTTCAGCAGCGCCTGAATGAAGTACAGTTGGAGCACATTGGGACCAAGCTCAATCCCCATTTATTCAAAAATATCCTTAATTCCGTCCAGTCGCATGCCTACCAGACGTATATGTCGCTGGATAAGCTTGCCAATGTCCTGGACTATATTCTGTACGAAAGCAATACCCGGTTTGTCAGCCCAAAAGAAGAACTTAACTTTGCCTTAAGCCTCATTGAGATCAATAAGATCAAGATCAATCCGCTGTTTGACTTCAGGATCAAGTTCAACGTTAATAAATCTGATGTGATGTACGAGGAAAAGGTTTTTGCCCCGCTGATTTCCGTAGATCTTATTGAAAATGCTTTCAAGCATACCGATTTTTTGGCGCAGGACTGCTTTATTTCAATTCAGATCGAACTTGAAAACAGGGTTTTCGGCATGAAGGTAAGCAATAAAGCTTCGGAAAAAAAAACGTTGGAAAAAGAAAAGAGCGGTTTCGGAAGCCAGTCCCTGGACCAGAGGCTTAAAATGATTTACGGCAATCATTACCATCTCAACCGCAGCTCGAAAAACGGCATTTTCAATGCTGAACTAATCATAAACTTAGGAGAATTCTATGATCAAATGCGCTATTCTTGACGATGAATTGCTGGCTATTAGCTATCTCAAGCTTCTTTGTGAGCAGATTGAAGATGTAGAAGTAATAAAAGCTTTCAATGATCCGAAAGCATTCCTGAATGAGGTGGATACCCTGGGCTGCAATGTCTGCATCCTGGATATCGAAATGCCGGGCATGAACGGCCTTAAGGTAGCAGAACTGATTTCAGGCTCCATGAAAATCATCTTTACCACGGCTTATAAAGAATACGCCGCAGAAGCTTTTGACCTGAATGTGGTAGATTATGTGCGGAAACCGATCAAAAAAGAACGGCTAATCCAGGCCTTCGACAAAGCAAGGGAGATCATCAGCCAGTCCCAGAAAAAGGATTTTATCGAATGGAACACCAATATCGGGAAAACCATCATCTTCACAGACCAGATTGCCTACATCAAAACCTCCGAAATCGACAGCCGTGATAAAGATATCACCCTCCATGACGGAACGGTTATCGTCCTTAAAAATCTGAGTTTTAAAAATCTTCTCGACATCCTGCCTCCAAAAGATTTCGCACAGGTCAACAAAAAAGAAATCATTGCCGGTTCTGCTGTGAAAGTATTTTCCACGAATGAAATCATTACCAATATTCCCGCCGATAACGGCCATTTTCTGAAATTACAGATTGGGGAAACCTATAAAAATACACTGCTGGAAATGTTTGGAAAGTAGAACTTTTATCAGCATCATTTCTTCGTACAAGTATTGGTTTGATCCTTAAAAGATCTGCATCATAAAGGCAATTTCTATAAAATATTCTCACTGCATTTTTCCTAAAGATTAAATAAGGTCTGCAATAAAAATAAACGTCCGGATCCTGACAATACCCAAACATCATTACGAACAGAAAATGAATATGGGAACAGGCTGTTCTTTCAGGCCGTTTCATTACATAATTTACGGCATTAATTACATTTTGAAAAATCCAATGGTGATCATCTTAATATTCTTTAGAAATTTACACTTTAAAAAATAAGGATTATGAGCCTTGGAAAATATAAGAACGTTATCTTCTACATCAGCACCATTGTATTTTTTTCATGCCTGATGTATTGGTTTTTCATAGAAGGGAAAACCTTGGAGATCGGTGAAAATATTGCTGTTCCCAAAACTGCGGGCTCCACGATGTGGGAGAATTTCACCGATTCTTTCTTAACAAACCTGCATCATCCTCTGGCCCTCCTGCTGGCTCAGATCGTCACCATCATTCTTGTTGCAAAACTTTTCGGCTGGATCTGTGTGAAACTGAAGCAGCCTTCCGTTATCGGGGAGATGATTGCAGGGATTGTACTGGGGCCATCCCTTTTCGGGCTTTATTTTCCTGAATTGTCCGCGTTTATTTTCCCGAAAGAATCTTTACCAAATCTTCAGTTTCTAAGCCAGATCGGGCTAATACTCTTCATGTATATCGTAGGGATGGAACTGGATCTTGGCGTGCTGAGAAAAAAAGCTCATGACGCCGTAGTGATCAGCCATGCGAGTATCATCATTCCTTTTGCTCTGGGCGTCGGGCTTTCGTATTTCATCTACAAGGAATTTGCTCCGGACGGGATCCGCTTCAGCTCCTTCGCGCTCTTTATTGCCATTGCGATGAGCATTACAGCATTTCCAGTGCTGGCAAGGATTGTCCAGGAACGGAACCTTCATAAAACAAAAATAGGAACTGTAGTAATTACCTGTGCGGCGGCGGATGATATTACGGCATGGTGCATTTTGGCTGCGGTTATTGCCATTGTAAAAGCCGGATCTTTCTCAGGGTCAGTATTCGTTATAGTAATGGCTATCCTGTATGTTTTCATTATGATCAAAGCTGTAAGGCCTTTTCTTCAAAGGATTGTAGAAACCCAGAAAGGAAAAGGTTTTATCAGCAAGGCTCTGGTGGCCGTATTTTTTCTGATCCTGATCATCTCTTCTTATGCAACCGAAGTCATTGGTATCCATGCATTGTTCGGAGCTTTCATGGCCGGAGCTATCATGCCGGAAAACGTGAAATTCAGGAATCTCTTCATAGAAAAAGTAGAGGATGTTGCATTGGTCCTTTTGCTTCCGTTATTCTTTGTATTTACCGGATTAAGAACCCAGATCGGACTGCTGAATGACCCTCACCTGTGGAAAATAGGTGGTTTCATTATCCTGACAGCCGTAACCGGTAAATTTGTAGGAAGCGCACTTACGGCAAAGTTCCTTAAACTCAGCTGGAAAGACAGCCTCACCATCGGAGCACTGATGAATACGAGAGGACTGACAGAACTTATTGTCCTCAATATCGGATATGACCTAGGCGTTTTAGGCCCGGAACTCTTCGCTATGCTGGTAATTATGGCCCTGTTTACTACATTTATGACCGGACCATGCCTGGACCTGATCAATTATCTGTTTAAAGGAAAAACTTCTATGACCGAAGAAGAGGACCATGCGGACGATAATACCAAATACAGGGTTCTGCTGTCGTTTGAAACCGCAAAATCCGGAAGTACGTTATTAAAACTCGCAGATAATTTTACCCGAAAAATGAACGGGAATAAAAGCATCACTGCAATGAATATTGCTCCGGTTGACGAACTGCATGCTTTTGAAATTGATGAGTTTGAGAAAGAACAGTTTAAATCTGTAGTAGAGACCTCGCAGGACCTGAATGTTGAGATCACCACCCTGTTCAAAGCTTCTACCGATATGGAAAGCGACCTTACAGGAATCTCCAATAAAGGAAATTATGACCTGCTCCTGATCATGCTGGGAAAATCCATGTACGAAGGAAGCCTGCTCGGCAGGCTGTTGGGCTTTACTACCAAAATCATCAATCCTGAAAAGCTCCTCAATACGGTAAAAGGAAAGGGAAATATTTTCAATCCTTCTCCTTTCGATGATTTTACCCTGCAGATCCTCGACAAAACCAATATCCCTGTAGGCGTACTGGTAGAAAGGAACTTCAGCTCTTCGGACAGGGTTTTCATCCCGATGTTCAATCTGAGTGATTTCTACCTGCTGGAATATGCCAAAAGACTGATCAACAATAACAACTCACAGATCATCATCCTGGACGTTACCGGACAGATTAGAAATAATATTGAAGTAAAGGAGCTTATCCGGAGCATTGAACAGGTAGCCCCGAACCACATCACCCTTTATAACGAGAAAAAAATTGAGAAAGAATTCCTTCAGTCCCAGGACCTTATGCTGGTCAGCAGCAAAAGCTGGAAAAGCCTGATTGAAACCAAGAGCCTCTGGCTGTCTGATATTCCTTCAACGTTAATTATCTCAAATCCATAAGGATCAATGGTGAATGGTCAATTTGCTGCGCAAGTCAATTATTGGCATCCACCATTCACTATTGACCCGAAGGAATTCACAATTTACTTTTCCTTCCAATTAAAAAAAATTACCTATCTTCGCTCTATGTTGATCAACAACGGAACATATTATTACGGAATTTTTAGCCTGAAAAAGGGATAAGGATTTCTATATGCATAACTCAGAACCTCGTCCCGGACGGGGTTTTTTATTTTTTTAATCAGGATGAAAATAAGTATTATCGGAGTAGGATTAATCGGTGGCTCCATCGCATTAAAACTTAAAAAGAAAGGGATTGCCCAGAGAGTTCTGGGTATTGATCAGAACAAACAGCATCTGCAGCAAGCTGTAGAGCTTGGTATCATAGACGGTACAGCAGACCTGGAAGAAGGCATAAAAAATTCGGATCTGGTTATCGTAGCCATTCCTGTAGATGCAGCCCGTAAGCTTCTGCCGAATGTGCTGGATCTAGTTTCTGATCAACAAACAGTAATGGATGCAGGCTCTACCAAAGCCGGCATTGTGCAATCCGTACACAATCACCCGAAGCGTGCACGGTATGTTGCATTCCACCCCATGTGGGGAACGGAGAACAGCGGACCCGGATCCGCAGTTGCAGAAAGTTTTGCCGGAAAAGCTGGAGTCATATGCAATAAGGAATTATCCGCTCCGGATGCCTTACAGAAAGCGGAAACCGTCATCAGTGCCCTGGAAATGCACCCTGTATATATGAATGCGGAGGACCATGATATCCATACGGCTTACATCTCTCATATCTCGCATATCACTTCCTATGCACTGGCCAATACCGTACTGGAAAAAGAACGGGAAGAAGAAACCATCTTCCAGCTGGCGAGTTCCGGTTTTTCCAGCACAGTACGTCTGGCCAAGTCACATCCGGAAATGTGGGTCCCTATTTTTAAGCAGAACAGGGATAACGTCCTGGATGTGCTCAATGAGCATATCAGCCAGCTGAGGAAATTCAAATCTGCTCTTGAAAAAGAAAATTATGACTATCTTGAAGAGTTGATCTCCAACGCCAATAAAATCCGTGGGATTCTGGATAAATAATGATCAACCTATAACACTGAAAGCACTATGATGACACAAAAAGACCAGGCTGACATGATCAGCAGCTATATTGAAGCGTATAATAATTTCGATACCGAAGGCATGACCGCCTGTCTTCATGAAAATGTCGTTTTTGAAAACATTTCAGGAGGAAAGACAGGATTGAAAACAGAAGGAATAGAAGCTTTCAAAACTCAGGCTGAGGCAGCTGCTAGGTATTTCTCTTCCCGCCATCAGACTGTTGACAGCTGGGCATTTTCTGATGAGAGCATAACCATTTCTATAAGCTATGAAGCTGTACCGGCAATAGATCTGCCTAATGGAATGAAAAAAGGATCTGCAATCATTCTTAAAGGCGAATCTGAGTTCGTGTTTTCAGACGGGAAAATCATCAGGATCACAGACAGAAGCTAGGTCACGGAACCAGATTAACATTCAGGGACATTCACTGCGATAGCCAGCCCGCCTTCGGAGGTTTCCTTGAAACGGTCGCTCATCGCCTGTGCGGTTTCCCACATCGTCTGAATCACCTCATCAAGCGTTACCCTGGCTTTGGCAGGATCACTTTCCAGCGCTATATTGGCTGCGGTAATCGCTTTGATGGCGCCCATGCTGTTTCTTTCGATGCATGGAATCTGTACCAGCCCTTTAATCGGATCGCAGGTAAGGCCAAGATGGTGCTCCATGGCAATTTCTGCAGCCATCAGCACCTGCCCTACACTTCCACCCAGGATTTCAGTGAGGCCCGCAGCAGCCATTGCCGAGGACACTCCCACTTCAGCCTGGCAGCCGCCCATCGCCGCGGAAATGGTTGCGTTCTTCTTGAACAAGGTTCCGATCTCCCCTGCCACCAGGAGAAAACGTACAATATCATCTTCATTGGTGAAGGGTGTAAATGCCTGTGCATACATCAGAACAGCGGGAATGACTCCGCTGGCACCGTTGGTTGGGGCTGTAATAATCCTTCCGAAGCTTGCATTTTCCTCATTTACTGCAAGTGCGAAACAAGCGATCCATTTATTAATGTTGGTAAAATTTTCTTCCGCATCCACTACCAGCTGAAACCATTCATCGATATTTTTATACATTTTGTCTCCCAATAGTTTGCGGTTGATTGCCGCTGCTCTTCGGGAAACATTCAGGCCACCCGGAAGGACTCCTTCTTTATTGACTCCTTTATAGATGCATTCCTTAATCTGCTGCCAGATATACAGCGCTTCCTGGCGCGTCTCCTCCTGGCTTCTCCAGCTTTCCTCATTCATCAAAATAAGGTCTGAAATTTTATCCAGGCCTAGCTTTTCGCAGTATTTCTGAATGTCTGAGGATTTATGGCACGGATATAAAGTGCGGATACAGTGTTTTTCAATCGATTTCTTTTCCTGGCTCATAATGAATCCGCCGCCTACGGAATAGAAATCCTGGACCAGCTCGGTTCCGTCCTCAAAAACCGCCCTGAAAATCATTCCGTTGGGGTGGAAGTCCAGGGATTTCTGCATATTTAAAACAAGATGATAGCCGTATACAAAAGGAATTTCTTTCTCCCCACCCAGGTTAAGCACCTGTGTAGTTTTGATTTTTTCAACCTTTTCATCGATTTTCGAGGTATCGATGGTTTTAAAATCTTCTCCGTTCAGTCCAAGCATCCCGGCAATATCGGTCCCGTGTCCGATCCCGGTTTTAGCCAGTGAACCGAAAAATTCCAGGAAGACTTCTTTTACCTCATCAATTGACCTTTCCCTCTTTATAATCCTGATAAAGGCAGCTGCTGCATTCCATGGGCCCATTGTATGAGAGCTGGAAGGCCCGATGCCCACTTTAATAATTTCAAAAACCGATATAGATTCCATAAACGTGATTCACCATTCCTTCCGCAAAGATACATGATAAATTGAAATGGAGGATAGAGAATTTTGCTGCACCAGTCAATTTGCTGTGCAGTGAGTTTGCTATGGAAGTCAATTTTAGAAACAGCACAATTCACCAGTGAGATCCGTCAATGGTCAATTTGCTGCGCAATCAATAGTCGATATTACACTAAAAGCCAACCTACGACCAACATCATTCACCATTGACCCGAAGGAATTCACTATTGACAATCAAAAAAGCCGCTCTCCATGCTGGGAAAGATCGAGACCGTCATTTTCGGATTCTTCCGAAACCCGGAGTGTGATGATTCTGTTGGTGACTTTGTACAGGAAAAGCGACCCGAAAAAGGCAAACGCAGAAACCAGAATCAGTGCCATCATATGATGGGCAAAGACACCGATTCCGCCATGCAGGAGGCTTGCATTTTCTCCGTGTGCAAAAATAGCCGTCAGGATCATACCCATAATCCCTCCTACTCCATGGCAGGCAAAAACATCCAGGGTATCATCAACTTTTTTCAAAGCTTTCCAGTTGACCATCAGATTGGAAACAATGGAAGAGATAAATCCGATGAATATACTTTCCGGGATAGAAACAAATCCGCAGGCCGGAGTAATGGCAACCAGCCCGACCACTGCTCCTATACACGCTCCCATAGCAGAAACGTTTCTGCAGTTGATCCGGTCGAAGAGGATCCACGTCATCATCGCAGAGCCGGAGGCAATGGTTGTAGTCCCGAACGCCATGGCTGCGGTAGCGTTCGCACTTAGTGCAGAGCCGGCGTTGAAGCCGAACCATCCGAACCAGAGCATCCCGGTACCTAAGAGAACGTAAGGAATATTGGAAGGCTCATGATGTGGATTTTTCCTGTTTCCCACTACCATAGCCCCTGCCAGTGCGGCAAATCCTGCACTCATATGCACCACGGTACCGCCTGCAAAATCTTTTACTCCGAAATATTTATTGAGAAGCCCATCCGGATACCACACCATATGGCAGAGCGGTGTATAGATGAACAGACTGAACAGGATCATGAAAAGAAGATAGGAAATGAAACGCACCCGTTCTGCAAATGATCCAGTAATTAAGGCCGGGGTAATAACGGCAAATTTCATCTGGAACAAAGCAAACAGGATAAAAGGAATCGTGGAGGCCATCATTTTATGGGGCAATACACCTACCCTGCTGAAAAATGGATAACTCAACGGGTTCCCGATAATGCCGTAATGCTCGCCATTCAGAGTGAATCCGAGGGAATCACCGAAAGAAAGGGAAAAACCAACGACTACCCACAGTATGGAAATCACTCCCAGTGCAATGAAGCTCTGAAGCATAGTGGAAATGACGTTCTTCCTGCCAACCATACCACCGTAAAAGAAAGAAAGTCCGGGAGTCATTAAAAGGACCAGCCCTGCAGCAGCCAGAATCCAGGCAACATCTGCACCTACAATCTTATCTTCGCTTAAAAATTCTCCGGTATTCGGAAAATCTACAATAGGGCTCCAGAAGAGTCCGCCGATGGCTACAAGGGTGATGATGGAAAACGAAACAATCCATTTTAATCCTACTTTCATAAATGTTTGTATTTACCCCCGCAAAATTACATATAAATTTTAGAAAAATATATTTTATTTCAATATACCCCTTAAATTTAAGCTTAATTTAAAACTAAATTATTATTTCAGGATCGTATTTAATAATTTTGAAACTTCTTTCGGCTTCGTCGCCGGAAAAAGATGAGTACCTCCTTTAATGATGTAATTCGGCCGGCAGTACTTCAGAGGAAAGACCAAGTCCCGGTCCCCCATAATCTGGATGACATCAGGATTTACTTCCGATTTCCATGCGGCAATCTGCTCCACTGACCATTTCAGATAGTAAGGATCTCGTACCTGAAAATACCGGACGAGATTGGCATTATTAAAATCAAAGAATTTACGCACTGCCGGAAATGCACGGGCTGCTGCAAGATCAAAAAAACGTTCCGGAAAAAATCTGGCTACCCCCGTCAACTGGCCGGTTTTGATCAGCCTAGATTTTTCCTTATGGGACTTCAGACTCCCCAAAATGATTACTTTGACGGCAGACTTTATTTTATGGATTTCCTGGACCATAATCCCACCGAAGGAATATCCCAGGAGATAAAAGGGTTCGGTTGTATTTATTTTTTCAGCCATCCGGCTTACATAATGCTGGAACGGTTCATTCCGTTCCGGGATGAGCCAGTCGATAAATACCACGTCGAGATGTTCGGGAAATGTAAGTTTTTCCAGGACCTTGAAATCGGCTCCCAATCCGCTTACCACATATATTTTCATAGGACTAAAATAATAAAAAAGGACGGCTTTAAAAAGCCGTCCGGTTGCAATTGGATCCAGGTTACCGGATTATTTTCTTTTAACAGGTGTTCTGTTTTCGTTATCCAGCTTTTCCGTAGATATCCTGAACTGGATATCCATTTCGTTTTTGATGAAATAGTCTTTCAGGGAAGACTGGTAGAATACTTTGAAATCCCTTCTGTTCAGTGAGAATTTCGCAGATTCTATCACTACTGTAAATTGCGTAATATATACATTAGCAGGGAAAGATATGGTTTTTCTTACGCCTTTAATGGTTACATCGCCATATACTGTGGAATTGAATTCACTATTAGCCAAAGGAATGATCTTGGTCAGATGAAATTTAGCAATCGGGAATTTTTTTACATCGAAGAAATTGGAACTTTTAAGGTCATTGGTAAGTTTGATCTGGTCTTCTTCTGAAACATCTCCGGCCATCAGGCTCCTCATGTCGATAACAAATTCTCCGTCTACCAATACCGTTTTATCAAAAGTAAACTTTCCGCTTTTCAGTTTTACCGTTCCGGAATGTGATGAAGCTACAGTCTTAACAACCTTATATCCCCACCACCTGATCTCTGAAGAAGTGACCTTTACGACCTTGTCTCCTTTCTTTTGAGCAAAAACAAACGACATGCTTACACACATCATCACAAGCAATAGTAATCTTTTCATTCTTTTTTATTTACAATTCAACAAAAATAAAAAAAAGTGTAGAACTTCTACACTTTTAGCAATCTTTTTTTGATTAAATTATTTAGCAGTCACCTTTACCAGCATATCGATATCATCTTTTACAAAAACATCCTGCATGGTAGATTTATAGGCTACATCAAATTTTTGTCTGTCAATGGTAAATTTGTTGGATACCAGGCTCACAACTCCTTTGCTGTAAGAGATTTTCGCAGGGAAAGAAACCGGGTTGGTTTTTCCTTTTACGGTTAGGTTTCCTGTAACCAGGCTGTTATAGATTTTATCATTATTTTTCTTAACAGAAGTGATTTTGAAAGTAGCGGTAGGATACTTTTCAACTTCAAAGAAATCTCCGTTCTTCAGGTGACCGTTCAGCTTTCCCTGGTATTCTCCGGAAAGATCAGTGGAAGTGATGGAATTCATATCCAGCACGAAAGTTCCTCCAACCAGCTGGTTTCCTTTCATGATCATATCACCGGACTTCACTTTTACGGTACCGTCGTGAGAACTCGCCTCAGATTTCGCTACTTTATATCCCCACCAATGAACATCAGATGCCACTACCTTTTTTGTCTGCCCGAAAGCCAATCCACCGGCCAAAACCGCTAATAAAAATATTTTTTTCATTGTTATAAATTATTTCTTTGCTTATTGCGGAGGCAAAGGTAATTAACGGTTATGATAGATAGCGTTGATGTACATCAATTAATCAATAATTTTTATAAATAATGTAAAATAAAAGCTCCGGAAAACCGGAGCTTTTATTTTAATCCTGATAGTAAGCGGTGTAGAGTGCAACGCCGTTCAGGCTGGTATTATCACTTTTGATCAGGTAAATCGGAATATCCTTAAGCATATGTTCCATTTTATCACTGATCTTGAATTTCTCATAAAATTTATCCTTATCCAGGTACTGACGGATCATTTGCGGGATATCTCCGGAAATAAATAATCCCCCAGTGGCTTTTAATTTAAGCGTAAGGTTATTGGCTTCACGGGCCAGGAACTCAAGGAAGGTATCGATGGCAATCTTGCAAATCAGCTCGCCTCCTTCAGCAGCCTTATACAGTTCCTGCACAAAATTCCCGTTGGAAAGACGCTCTCCCAGACCTTCCGACTCCGGATGTCTTTTAACATCTCTCAGGAATCTGTAAATATTGAAGAGACCATCCCTGGAAAGCACATTTTCCCAGCTTACGATTCCATAAATATTGTTTAAGAACTGATAAAATTCCACCTCTACATTAGTCCGTGGTGAAAATTCGGAATGCCCTCCTTCGGTAGCAAAAGGTCTCAGATATTGACCATCAAAGAAATATCCGGCTTCACCCAACCCATTTCCAGGAGCCAGGATGGCTACGTTTCCTTTTTCAAGTTGGCCACCGGTATATATTGCTTCCAGGTCTTCGTCCCTGAGCAGTGCCATTCCATAAGCCGACGCTTCAAGGTCGTTCACCAATTGTATATTTTCAAATCCGAAATCCCTGCGGATTTCTTCCACATCAAGATTCCAACCCAAACGTTCCGGGCTGCTCTTTCCGTGGATCACCGGTCCGGGAACCGATATTCCTACACGGTCGATACCGGTAAGGTTGTTCTCCTGAATAAATTTTCTGAGAATGTCTGAAAAAGAAGCATAGTCTTTGGTGGCATAACTGCTCTGCGTTTTCATTTCGATTCCCTCATTAACGGACTGGAAATACCCTATCGTGCTGATGTCTTCGCGAAGGTTAGCTCCGATAATGGAAATATTATTATTACTGCTGTTCTTTACACCCGGTAAATACAACGGAAATTTCGGATTCAAGTTCATAATCACAAATTTTATCAAATATAACAATTGTTTTTGTAAATCCCTGAGATCAAAACAAAACCTTCTCAAAATAATGAAAAGGTCTGTCTGATAATGCTTTATATAAAATCTAACTACTTTCCTAATGCTATGTTGTAGGCAAAACCTACCCCAATATTTCCTACATTATAGTCCTGTCCCGGCAAATCGCCGTTACTTCCTACAAATACCTTCTGATATTGTACGAAGAAGTTCCAGTCCCTGTTGTGGTAGCCTATTTCCGGCTTAATATAAAAACCTCCGTTCGGTCTGCTTACCGTAGTGTTGGAAGCTACCCTATCATTTCCTACTAGGATGCCATATCCTAAATCTGTACCAAAATAGAATCCGGTTTGCTTAGGATAAATCCTTAGCAATGCTCCTACAGGAATTACGCCTACATCGTTATTGTCATATCCGTTGTCGTTCTTGGCAAAGTAATGGGTATATCCCGTGGCAATTCCTAGCCCAAAACCAGGTGTGATCAGGTTCTGATAGGATACATCTACGCCCACGGCAGCGGAAAGGTTATCTGAAGGAACTGCTAAACCAACATTTGCGCCTACCTTGATCATGTTATTCATCTGTGCACTTTGTGCGCTGAGTACGCCCGCGGCTAAAACGCCAGCCAGTACAATGGTCTGTTTAAACATTTTCATAACTGAGATTTTTAAATTTCACGAGTAGGAATTGGTAAAAATCGTGCCAACAAGGTACTTTTAAGAGCTTCCATACCGGTACAGGCTGCAAAGCCATGTCTATCAGGATCATAAAATTAAAAAAATCAAATAAACGTTTAAGTTTAAATTAATAAATGTGAACAAAATATTAATCTTTATGGATGTCCTTAACTTTCATGACGGTTTTCCATCCAAAAAATAAAATCCCAATGGCCGCATCCTCACTACTGAACAATAAGCACCTCCTGTGGCGCGCCGGATTCGGTCCTGCAGCAGGACAGTATGCCAGCCTTGCCGGAAAGGACAGCAAATCCCTACTGGCCGAATTGTTTAAACATCATGATTTCAATGAGATCAGGTATACCACTCCGGACCTGCCGGATACTCCTGCCAATATGATGGACAGCCAGTCTGCAGCAGAAAAGAAGAAGGAAATGCAGAAAACCTACAGCAAGCAGAATAATGAATTGAATCTTGCGTTCCTGGACTCTATGATCCATAGTGAGGACCAGCTGAGGGAAAAGATGGCGTTCTTCTGGCACGGACATTTTGCATGCCGGGTGAACAATCCTCAATACAACCAGCAACTGCTTAATACCATCAGGAAAAATGCATTGGGAAGTTTCCGTGATCTCCTTTTTGAAGTAAGCCAGTCTCCGGCTATGCTGAACTTCCTGAACAATCAGCAGAATAAAAAAGACCATCCTAATGAGAATTTCGCCCGAGAAGTTATGGAGCTCTTTACCATGGGAAGAGGGAATTATACGGAGAAGGATATCCGGGAAGGAGCACGGGCCTTTACAGGATGGAGCTATGATAAGGAAGGGAATTTCCAGGAAAAACTAAAAGTGCATGACGAAGGCGTGAAAACCTTTCTTGGAAAAACAGGAAATTTCAATGGAGCTGACGTTTTGAATAGTATTCTTGACCGGAAAGCTACCGCGCACTTCATCACGGCTAAAATTTACCGTTTCTTCGTGAATGAAAACCCCGATGACAATATTATTGATGACCTGAGCGAAAATTTTTATGACTCCGGTTATGATATTAAAAAACTGGTGAAGGCCATTTTTTCATCATCCTGGTTTTACAACCGCAGAAACATCGGCAACAGGATCAAATCCCCGATTGAGCTGATGGCAGGAATTTCGAGAACACTTCCCATGAAGATCCAGAACCCGGAAAACCTGATTGTATACCAGAAACTTCTAGGCCAGATGCTTCTCTACCCGCCCAATGTATCCGGATGGCCCAGCGGAAAATCCTGGATCGACAGTTCCACGCTGATGGTGCGGCTACAGATTCCTCAAATATGGTCAGGCTTGCGCCCGCTGGAATATACGCCGCGGCAGGATGACGATATCGACATGGGCATCAAATCCAGGGAAACGGCACTGAACAAGATGTTTAAAAATCCGAATATTGTGATCGATTGGCCACTGGTGGAACAGATTTTTACCGATAAAAACTGTGAAGATTACCTGATCCAGAATCCGACTTCACTGGATATGAATACTGTAAAAAATTTTTCTGACCGGAGCATAAAAGCGAACATCATCAACCTGATGTCAACACCGGAGTACCAGCTCATGTAAACCATCCTAAAAACCATCTTATGCTAATCAAAAGAAGAGATTTTCTCAAAATAAGTTCACTGGCAACCGCCTCTTTCCTGATGCCCAATTTCCTGAAAGCCATGACGCTTGAAAATGCCCTTGAAGCAGATGACAAAATATTGATAGTGCTTCAGTTTACTGGTGGAAATGACGGGCTGAATACCATTATCCCGGTACGGAATGATATCTATTTCAGAGGACGGAAAAGCATTGCCATACAGAATTCCCTGTCGCTAAATGATGAAGCAGGCATTCATCCTTCTTTGTCATATTTCAAAGAGCTTTATGATAATGGTGAGCTCTCTGTGCTGAACAATGTAGGTTATCCGGACCCCGACAAATCGCATTTCAGGAGCATGGATATCTGGCAATCTGCCAGCAAAAGCAATGAGTATCTGGATACTGGATGGCTTGGAAGATACCTTGATGAAGAATGCTACCGATGCGAACGTCCCACTCAGGCGCTTGAGGTAGATGATATGCTGAGTCTTGCTCTGAAGGGTGATAATAACAAGGCCTTCGCATTTAAAGATCCAAAAAGGCTGTACCAGACCAGCCAGGAAAAATACTTTAAATCCCTTTACGACCATCATCATGATGACGAAACGGTCTCTTACCTGTACCAGACCCTGGGCTCCACGATTAATAATGCAGGCTATATCTTTAAGGAAAGCCAGACGAAGAAAACAGACCAGACCTATCCCGGTTCTCAGCTCGGAAAGGATTTCAAAACCGTAGCCTCACTGGTTAAGTCTGACATCAACACCCGGGTCTATTATCTTTCTGTGGGCAGCTTTGACACGCATGTAAACCAGAATGACCGCCAGCAAAAGCTTTTTGATGACATTAATGACTCTGTTGAATCATTTGTAAAGGACATGAAGAGCAACGGATTATTTGATAAGATCCTTTTAATGACCTTTTCGGAATTCGGGCGCCGTGTTGCCCAGAATGCCAGCAACGGGACCGACCACGGGACAGCGAACCAGATGTTTTTCATCAGTGGCGGACTGAAGAAAAAGGGACTGCTGAATCCGCTTCCTGATCTGCAAAAGCTGAATGAGGGAGACCTGATCTATTCTGAGGATTTCAGAAAAGTATATGCAACGATTCTTAAGAACTGGCTCCGGGCAGATTCTTCCAAAGTATTGGGATGGAAAGACGGAACCTATGATTTCATATAATGAAACAGGAGGCCATCTGAGATGAGCCTCCTGTTTGTGATCAATTCAGAAAAACTTAATTCTGTACAGGAATCGCTTTTCTTTCTTCCTGTTTTTTATCCAGTTTCTCTGATATTTTTTTAACGATGTATTCGATAACAATCGGTGCTACAATAGCCACCGCGGCTTTAAGGATTCGTGATCTCATAATTTGATTTTTATGAAATAGTGATTACAATTTCTACGCCAATTTAATAAATTCAAACCCATCAGAAACAACCTTTCTCTATAATGGAGTAAATATCCATAAAAAATCACTCTGCATCTAATCCGTCCCACATTACTCATTACCCATTACCTATAACTCATTCTCTATCTCCAGCTTTTCATAATTCCGGCTTCCCGCTATGAATTTTTCCTGTAGCTTCAGCC
Source organism: Chryseobacterium camelliae (assembly GCF_030818575.1). NCBI lineage: Bacteria > Pseudomonadati > Bacteroidota > Flavobacteriia > Flavobacteriales > Weeksellaceae > Chryseobacterium > Chryseobacterium camelliae. The sequence goes on along the minus strand of NZ_JAUTAL010000001.1, from coordinate 587,211 downwards.
TCAGTTTCCTGGGTTTGTGAACGACCAGGCAATCGCCGAAACCCAGCAACATACGCTCCAGTTCGTAGTTGACCTGTACACAGATTTTAAACAAGGCTCCTTCCTCCGTTTCGCTGATGATTTCCTGGCTGCTGTGCAGCGGTTTTGTTTTGACATAGGGTGCATTAGAAGCATCTACGAAGAAAACCACTTTTTTGGGTTTCAGGGTTTCGGATACCGTAACTCCTATGACATCTTTGAAATAATCATCTCCATCCAGATGACAATCGATATATGCAATATGCTCATCAGCCTGTATATCTTCCATCCTGTCCAGGGCTAAATTGTAAATTTTACCTTTATACAGGCAGATAAGGAACCATCGGTTATTGTATTCCTTCAAAAGTTGAGGATGCACCGTATAAGTGTTGGCTTCTCTTGCTGTAAAGCTTTTGTAGAAGATGCGCAGCACCTTCTTTCCCGCAATGCTTTCGTAGAGGATGTCGATATGTTCCAGGCCGCGGAGCTGTTCATTCTTATCGAGGTGTATGATGGATTTCTGATGGGTGGCGTGGATGGAATCCTCCAGTTTCTGGATGACGCCGTTCATCTCCTTGAACATGGAGAAATCCTTGAACTGTTTCAGGATCTGTATGGCATTGTTCATCGCTTTCAGGTCACTGTCGTTCACGGAAATATTATGGATGCTGTAATCGGGATCGCTGTAGCGGTAATATTTCCTGTCATAGACCTCAATCGGCGCCTCATATCCGAATTTTTCACTCCGCATATTCTGGAGGTCCAGCTGTACCGTACGCCTGCTGACGTAGGATTCTTTGCCCTCAAATTCAAACAATGCTTCTGAGCAGGCATCAATCAGATCTTCGAGCGTGTATTTCCTGTACCTGTTCTTGAGGCAGCGGTCCAGGGTCTCGTAACGGATGAGCGCATTTTTGTTGGATGACATGGTATTTTATTTTTTTAGGCGTGTCCCTTCATTTTTCCTTAAGCTGTTCCGAGCATCATTCAGGGCCGGGCTGCTACAGGCTTCACTTCGTTCCGGTTTCGGCTCGGGGCTGCGCCCCGAGCCGAAACTGCTCCCTACAGTCGCACCTTCCGCATCCCTCACGCGGGATAGTCAGCACATATTTTAACAAGGTGTGAACATTAAATAATGGTCCTTTAATGCAGAGAGACAATCAGGATCTGTACAATTGTTTTCCCATAGCGGCTCATTTACTTTGTTTTTAATGCTTCCCCTTCAAAGGATATTCCGGCCCAGCCGTACTGCATAAAGTTCCTGATGTTCTGGTGATCGTTTCCTTCAGGGTTTTTCAGTACATCTTCACGGTAGAATTCACCGAAAAGGTTTAGGGTCTCCTCTTTTGAAAGATCGTTCAGCCGGGCAAAACTGAAGACTTTGCATGAACCGTTATTCTGGCCGGCTTCATTAACAGTATTACCGTTGGTGAATTTTGTAGGTGTAAAATCATAGTATTCGTCGATATAGGCAATGACTTCTTTAAACTGAATGGTTTCCGGGGTGTTCTTTAGCTGTTCTTTTAACATAAGGTTTGATATTTGGGACGGGAAGGCAATGAGCAAAGCTAACTGATGCGCCTATGATGTAACCCGCTTCCGGTAAAAATAATTAAAAAAAATTATCTGCGCAAAAAGATTGCACACTTGCGTTGTTACTTTGCACTATCAAAACGGAAAACAAAATGAAATTCAACGGACATCATTTAATCGAACGCGGATACAGGCCTGCCCAATGGTTTAAGGATGCGATTCAGTACATCAATGAAAATCAACTGGATGAAAGCCAGATTACCACATATCTTGAGCAGTTCGCCCAGTCTGAACAGCTTCCGCTCCATGAAGAGCCGAAAGAGTTCATCATCAACATCAGGGCTGAACATGAACATGAAACCGACAATGTGGAAAAAGTAATCAACACCATGAAAGTACTGATGAAAACCCCAACCCTGATAGGAGGAGCTATCATGCCGGATGCCTGTCCTACAGGACCTGAAGGGCATATCCCGGTGGGCGGTGTTGTGGTAGCCAAAAACGCCATTCACCCTGGATTCCATAGTGCGGATATCTGCTGTTCCGTAATGCTGACGGATTTTGGGAAAGCTGATCCCAAGTCCGTACTGGATGCGGCACACTCAGCTACACATTTCGGATACGGAGGAAGGCCTAGAGGGGAACAGATGCCAATGTCGCAGGAACTGATGGATGCATTCCGGGAAAACGACTTCCTGAATGATGAAAAACTTATCAGTATTGCCCGTTCGCATATGGGAACACAGGGTGACGGAAACCACTTCCTGTTTGTCGGGATTTCAAGAAATACAGGAAATACAATGCTGGTTACCCACCACGGATCGCGTGCTCCCGGTGCTGCATTGTATGATAAAGGAATGAAAGTGGCCAACAGGTTCAGAATGGATATTTCGCCCGAGACCCTGAAGGAAAATGCCTGGATTCCGTATGATACCGAAGAAGGAAAATCCTATTGGGAAGCTTTACAGCTGATCAGAGCATGGACCAAAGAAAACCATACCTCAATTCATGATGCCGTTTTAAAAACGATGGAGCTTGAAAAAGAAGACCGCTACTGGAACGAACACAATTTCGTCTTCAAAGACGGAGACCTGTTCTACCATGCTAAAGGAGCGACTCCGCTGGATGATAAATTCATGCCGGATATTACAGGGCCCAGACTAATTCCGTTAAACATGGCGGAACCGGTGCTGATCGTAAAAGGAACAACTAACGAAAGGAACATGGGGTTTGCACCGCACGGAGCCGGAAGGAATTTCAGCAGGACAAAGCATAAAAAATCACTGGCGCACAAAACCATTGAAGAAGTCTTCGCCGAAGAAACCCAGGGACTGGACGTCCGTTTCTTTACGAATGAAATTGATATTTCTGAACTTCCGACCGCCTATAAAAGTGCAAAGAACGTAAGAGCCCAGATCGAAGAATACGGATTGTGTGAAGTCCTGGATGAAGTGATGCCTTACGGATGTATTATGGCGGGAGACGTACAAAAAAATGCGCCGTGGAAGAAAAAGAAGAAATTCAGAAAAGCATAAACTAACATAAAACTAATAACCCGGCCTTGCAGATGTGAAAGTCTGCAGGGCTCATGAAAACCATTCATATAGCAGGGGCAGTAGCTCAGATGGCTGAGCAACAATTACTTTCCGCTACTGGCAAAAAATGTTCCTGTAAATTCCAGTTGTGTGTCGCAGGTTCGATTATAAAAATGTAACACAATATCTTCTATCATCAGGCTAAAATCAACTGGCTCTTTGGAAAAAGTAAAAAATCCTGAAAGGCTTTCAGGATTTTTTATGCTTATTGATTTACTAGATTTTCTCGTTTCCGGTCTTTTTTATTTTGTTGTACCGTTGTTAATCGTTCCATTAGTATTTAATGTACCACTTGTACCATATTTTACAGTACTATTGGTCCCGGTTTTTAAAGTTCCGACACCACTATTCAGCGTACCGTTACTGTTTATGGTTCCGGTCGTTCCGTTATTCAATGTACTATTGCTGTTTAATGTGCCGTTGGTTCCAGTGTTCAGGCTTCCACTGCTGTTCAGGGTTCCGGTATTCAGGGTACTATTGCCGTTTAACGTACTATTGGTTCCGGTATTCAACGTTCCATTATTGTTTAGTCCGCTATTTAGAGTACCATTGCCGTTTAACGTACCATTAGTACCATTATTAATAGTTCCCGTACCGCTGTTCATCGTTCCGGTATTGGTTTTAAGTGTGGTCTGTGCAGACACCGTGATAAAACCTCCTGCTATACATGCTGCTACAATTAACTTTTTCATATTATTTTTATTTAGATTGGTGATAGTAGTTTAATTGCAATTATCATACAAAACATTTAGGTGGGTTACATATTTTAACTTGATTTATCATTAATTAAAACAAATTACCTTATAAAGGTTATAAAAACTCTTAACAAATTTCCTGAAAATTCATTCTTACATTTTAATATGGTAAAGACTGGAATTTTAACTATCCGGTTCATGAGCCGGGTGAAAATATACTTTGTTTTGGAATAAAAAAATAAAAACAGCCTGCGCAAAAAGACTGCGCAGGTTATTTTTTATTTTGTACCATAAATTGAAAACAATGACACCCAAAATACTTGAAAAACTAAAAGAAGTCGAGGAAAGACGCGGCATAGAAATACTTCTTGCCGTAGAATCCGGAAGCAGGGCATGGGGTTTTGCCTCACCGGACAGCGATTACGATATACGCTTTATCTACAGGCACAAAAAAGAATGGTACCTTTCCCCCTGGGATAAGGATGAAACAATAGAGTTCATGACCGAGGACGACCTGGACGGCTCCGGCTGGGACCTGCGCAAGACTTTTCATTTATTATTGAAGTCCAATGCTGCCCTGCTAAGCTGGTTCTACTCGCCAATCGTGTATTTGAAGAATGAGGAGTTTTATAAACTGTTCAAACCTTTGGCCGATGAATGTTTCTCTCCTATAGCCGTTTCCTACCACTACATGAGCATGAGCAAAAAATATCTGGAGGCCTGCCGGAAGGATGTAATAAAGCTGAAAAGCTATTTTTACTGCCTCCGCACTACCCTGACCGGGAAATGGATCCTGGAAAAAGGCACTGTGCCACCGGTTTTGTTCAGCGAATTGCTGGTACTGGTTGATGATGCTGCGAGAATCAAAATAGAATATTTAATCGCTTTAAAAGCGACCAAAGGGGAATCTTATGATCATCCGAATGACTGGAAGCTTTTTAGCTGGCTGGAGAACCTGATCAAAAAGAATGAAGAAGGATCCAAAAGCCTGAAAAGCGGAAATGCAGATAAGAGTAAGATGGAGACCGTGTTCAGGGAAATATTAATGAATTAAAAACAATCGTATGAAAAATATCGTCGCACTGTCTCCTATGTATACAGAGGACAGTAACAATCTGAAAAAGGCTTCACTCAACTCCTCTTACGAAGTGAACCGGTTCAATGCAAAATGGAATGTTCCGGAAGAATTCCGTGCGGATGTCGTGGCAGTGTATGGCGAAGATATCTATGCTGAGATCGTAGCTGAACAATGCAACCTGATTTTGACAAAACCAAATGACAACTGGCTTTCTGAAATCCCGGAATCATTGACAAAACGTCAGATCACTTACGGTCAGCTGAAAGATTTTGTACACGAAAAAAACATTTTCATCAAGTGTTCCGATTTTAAAAGCTTTAAAGCAGGAGTCTTCGATAGTGTCACAGACATTCCAGGATTTGAATCACTGGATCCCGGGATATCCGTTTTCACTTCTGAGGTGGTAGAATGGGAGCTTGAAGTACGCTGCTTTGTTTTGGATAGCGAAATCAAAACCTATTCTTCTTATTGGCGGAATAACAGTTTTGATGCCAGCCCGTTATCTGAAGATGAACAAAAAGGCCTGCACAAATTTTACAGAGACTTTATACAGGTCTGTTCTGAAACTATTCCCAGAGCCATTGTCCTTGACTTTGGGATTATTAAAGGAAAAGGCTGGGCTCTCATTGAGGCCAACCCGGCATGGTGTTCCGGGCTGTACGCCTGCGATGCAGAGAAGGCTCTGGAAGTTATAGTGGAAAGCTGTAGTAAAAAATTAGCATGATGGAAATGATCATCTTTACCGGGATTCCGGCGAGCGGAAAAAGTTCCTTGTATAAGGAACTTTTTTTCAAATCCCACATCAGGATCAGCCTGGATTTGCTGAACACACGAAATAAAGAAAATAAGTTGCTGCGGTATTGTTTTGAAACGCAGTCGAAAATGGTGATCGACAATACAAACATAACCGTAGAAAGCCGTAAAAAGTATATTGAATCTGCGAAACAGAATCAATATGAAATCATAGGATATTTTTTTGAAAGCAGCATTCAGGATTGCCTGGAAAGAAACAGGAACAGAAAAGACGCCATCAATGAAATTGGAATAAAAGCCAAATACAAAGATCTGGAAAAGCCCGGATTTAAAGAAGGCTTTGATAAAATATTCAATGTTAGAATTGTCAATAATACCTTTAAAATCAGTCCTTATGAAAATTGAAGAAATAGAAGCCGTCATGCGTAAAAATGAGGGCCTTTCGGAACAATATGTCCTCCCGGGAAATTATATCATTGTAAGACTGGACGGAAAAGGCTTCACGAAACTGACCAAAGAAAAGCTTACCCTGGAAAAACCGTTTGATGAAAAATTCGGCAAAGTAATGATTGATATGGCAAGGTATCTTTTTAATACCGGTTTTAAAGTAATCTATGGCTACACCCAAAGTGATGAAATTTCTTTATTGATTGATAGAGACGACCAGACCTTCAGCAGAAAAATACGGAAACTAAATTCTGTATTGGCCGGTGAAGCCAGTGCCTTTTTCAGCCTGCAATTTCAGGAAATCTGTGTTTTCGACTGCCGCACCATAGCGATTCCCAACCAGGAAATGCTGCTGGATTATTTCTGCTGGCGGCAGGAAGACGCGCACCGGAATTCTCTTTCCGCCTATTGCTACTGGACTTTGCGGAATAATGGCTTCCCCGCAAAACAAGCCGCCGGAAAGATCGAGAAAATGTCACAGGCCGAGAAAAATGAACTGCTCTTTCAATATGGCATCAATTACAATACGCTTCCGTTATGGCAGAAACGCGGCGTTGGGATCTATAATAAAGAAGTTATGAAGCAGGGTTTTAATCCGGTGACGAATGAAAAGGTGGATTGTGTGAGGAAGGAATTGTTTGTGGAAAAGGAATTGGTACTGCGTGGGGAATATAGAGCATTTTTGAGTTCAATTTTTAATGTTTATAGCCATTGATTGAAAATGATTCTTATTTAGAAAGTATAAACATTAATGGATATAGATTGATTAAAAAGATAGTTTTATACAATGATTAATATTTGTACATTACTGGGAGATTATATAATTAGAGTTTTGAATTAAGTTGATCTTCTTTAAAGATGAAAATAGTAAGACCCAAAATATTAGGTACCCTTCAGATTAAAATAGCTATTGCAGGCAACTGTATTGTTGAAAATGGGGTTAATAAACCACCTAATAAAATAAGAATACCATGCAATAATCATGAAGACGCCCTTGAAATTATTGAAAGATTAAAAACAGCAAAACCAGGTGATATTATTCATATTTAGATCATGACCACTTCAATGCTAAAATCCAGAAACCTCATCCTCCTCGAAGCTATCTCCGGCAGCCGTGCTTTCGGGCTGGCTACAGAAAATTCAGATACCGATATCCGGGGTGTGTATTATCTGCCGAAAGAGGACTTTTTCGGGTTGAATCATATACCACAGGTTTCCAATGAAACAAATGACATTACCTATTATGAAATCGGGAGGTTTGTGGAACTGTTGCAGAAAAATAATCCGAATATTCTGGAAGTCCTGGCCAGCCCGGAAGACTGTATCCTCCGGAAGCATCCGCTGATGGATCTTTTGAAGCCGGAAGATTTCCTGTCGAAACTGTGTAAAGATACGTTTGCCGGATATGCTATTTCACAGATCAGGAAAGCGAAGGGCCTGAATAAAAAAATTCTGAATCCCATGGATCGGGGGAAAAAGTCCATCCTGGATTTCTGCTATATCCTGCATGATCAGGGCTCAGTACCGCTCAAAAAGTGGCTGCGTGAGTTTTCCTTTTTTGGAGGCCAACATGGATTGGTACAGGAAAAATGTGGACTGATAAGCATTGAACATACCAAAGGGATGTTTGCGCTTTTTTATGATGAGTCCGGAGATCTCGGTTACAAAGGGATTATCCGGCATGAAGAGGCCAACCAGGTTTCCATATCATCGGTTCCGAAAGAGGAAAAGCCGCTGGCGTACCTGTTCTGTAACCTTGATGCCTATTCCACGTACTGCAAAGACTACCGCGAATACTGGAAGTGGGTTTCTGAAAGGAATGAGGACCGATATAATGTCAACCAAAAGCACGGACAGAATTACGACAGCAAGAATATGATGCATACCATCCGTTTGTTGCAGTCCTGCGAACAGATTTTTAAGACCGGTTCGCTGGATATCCGTGTGGCTAACCGGGACGAACTCCTGGACATCAAAGCCGGCAACCGTTCATATGAGGATGTCATGAAAAAAGCGGAAGATCTCATCCGTTCCATTGAGCACCACTATTCAACTTCCCGGCTTCCCGAAACTCCGGATTTGGAAAAGACTGCAATAATCCTGGTAAACATCCGGGAGGAAGTGTATAAAAACAAATAAAGCTTCTTTCGAAGCTTTATTTTATAGGGTGTAATGATATTGATTATTTAACCAGTTTGATATCAACCGCAGAAAATCCTTTCGGGGATCTCTCTTTTTCGAATGACACCTTATTGCCTTTCTTCACCATTTCCGTACAGTTGTTACTGTGGAAGAATACATTTTCTTTCGATTTGTCTTCCGTAATAAAACCATAGCCTTTTTCACTGAAGAAGGTAATAATTCCTGTTTTTCTGATTTCTTCCGCTTCAATAGGAGCAGCACCCAGCTGGATGTTATCCAGATCGATTTCAGCTCTTTCGGTATTATCCGGTGGTGTGGAAGTCAGCTGACCGTTCGCATCTACGTACATCAGCATGTCATCAAGGCTCTTGCCTTTGTTGTTGCTCGTTTTACGCTCTTCACGTTTCTGAGCTTTTTCTTTTGCTTTTTGAACTTTTTTCTTAAAATTTTCTTTTTTAGAGAAAGAATCCGCCATATATTATATTAAAATTTAATTGTTTCTGATAAAAATTTTCGTCTTCCGAAAAGAAATAAAAAGCTGTGTACTGCTTTACTGTCCTGCTTATTGCCGTAAAATCAAACTAAACTGTATTAAAATCCGTCAGCTGTACAAACAAAAACCGAATGAAGAAAAATGGAAATTCTAAACCGTTACAAGAGGAAAGAAGGTTTACACCTTTTTATTTGTTTTACAAATGTACGAAAAAATAATACACAATCCTATTTCAATGAATTGGAATTCAATTGCTTTTTTCATTGGGTGCTATAGTCCTGCTGAATGTATGGCAATAAACATATTTTAAATCCTAAGCTCAGAAGAAGGATTTTAATGGGTAAAATTTCTTTTTTTCGTAGATACATTGTTTCTAAATCATCATTAAAAAGTAACTGAACCGCTCCAAATATTGCGAACTTTAGCCCTTGGGTAAAGCCGACATTTTCACGCAACGAAAAATCCCTCAAATAATTGAGGGATTTGTATGGTTCAGTTAAGAATCTTATGCTTCTTCAGATGAAGGGTTCTGATCTCCCTGAGGCTGGTCACCTTCGGGTCTTCTTTCCCTTTCCTGTCTTCTTTCTCCTTCAGGCCTTCTTTCTCTCTCTCCTTCAGGTCTCCTTTGTCCTTCGGGTCTTCTCTGCCCTTCAGGTCTGTTTGGTCTGTCAGATCTTTCAGAACGCTCAGGTCTTCCCTGTCCTTCCGGTCTAGGAGGTCTTGGTAACAATACCTTTCTTGAAAGTTTCATTTTCTTACGGTCATCGTAACCCATGAATTTCACTTCCACTTCATCCCCTTCATTATAAGGAACTTTATCCAGACGTGACCATTCGATTTCAGAAATGTGAAGCAGTCCTTCAGTACCTTTGGCAATGGCTACGAAAGCTCCGAAATCCATTACTTTTACCACTTTACCATTATATACTTCACCTACAACCGGTACAAATGTAATTTCGTTGATTTTCGCGATCGCTTCGTTGATTTTCTCTCTGCTAACCCCGGAAATCTCAATCCTTCCGATTTCTCCCACTTCTTCAATAGCAATAACGGTATCGGTATCTTTCTGCATCTGCTGGATGATTTTTCCTCCAGGCCCGATTACCGCTCCGATGAAGTCTTTAGGAATCTCCATCATCACCATTTTCGGTGCGTGAGGTTTCACGTCAGCTCTCGGCTCAGCGATGGTTTCCGTGATTTTATTTAAGATATGAAGTCTTCCCTCTTTAGCCTGCATCAATGCTTTTTCCATGATATCCATGGAAAGTCCCTGGATTTTGATATCCATCTGACACGCTGTGATCCCGTCTGCCGTTCCCGTTACTTTAAAGTCCATATCGCCAAGGTGGTCTTCATCACCCAGGATATCGGAAAGTACCGTGAATTTTCCTGTCTTTACATCGGTTACCAGCCCCATCGCAATTCCGGAAACCGGCTTTGCAATCTGAACACCGGCATCCATCAACGCCAGGGTTCCGGCACAAACCGTTGCCATGGAAGATGAACCGTTGGATTCAAGGATATCGGAAACGATACGGATGGTGTATGGGTTTTCTTCAGGAATCATGTTAGCCAAAGCTCTCTGAGCCAGGTTCCCATGTCCTACCTCTCTTCTGGAAGTTCCTCTTAAAGGTCTTGCTTCCCCTGTAGAAAATGGAGGGAAATTATAATGAAGGAAGAATCTCTCGTCATAGTTGACCATTACGCTGTCTACCATATTGGCATCCTTGATGGATCCTAATGTTACCGCTGTAAGAGATTGGGTTTCTCCTCTTGTAAAGATGGCAGAACCGTGCGCTCCCGGAAGGTAGTCGATCTCGCTCCAGATTGGCCTGATGGTTTCAGGATCACGTCCGTCCAGGCGGATTTTTTCATTCAGGATCATGTTACGCATCGCCTCTTTTTCCACATCATGGTAATATACTTTGGCGAACGGCGTTACTCTTTCCAGCTCTTCAGGGTTATCTACATATTGTGCTAAAAACTCATCAAGAACCGCTTTGAATTTTTCTCCCCTCTCTTCTTTTCCTGAAGGGGTCTTAGCAACTTCGTATACTTTATCATACGTTTCTTTCCACACTTTCTCACGAATGGCTTCATCGTGGTTTTCGTGGTTATATTCTCTTTTCGGTAAAGATTTACCTACTTTTTCAGCTAATCTCTCCTGAGCTTCCACCTGCTTCTTGATTTCAGCATGTGCAAACTGGATGGCTTCCAGCATTTCCGCTTCAGTGATTTCCTTCATTTCCCCTTCCACCATAACGATAGAATCTTTAGTTGCTCCCACCATGATGTCCAGGTCGGAATCTTTAAGATCTGCATAGTTCGGGTTGATAGACAGCTCACCGTTGATTCTTACCACCCTTACTTCAGACATCGGTCCGTTGAAAGGAATATCGGTAATTGCGATTGCTGATGATGCGGCAAGACCTGCAAGGTCATCTGGAATGGATTGTCCGTCATAAGAAATCAGTGAAATCATCACCTGAACTTCTGCGTGGAAATCTTCCGGGAACAATGGCCTTAAAACCCTGTCCACCAAACGCATCGTTAAAATCTCCTGATCAGAAGGACGTGCTTCTCTTCTGAAGAAGTTTCCCGGAATTTTACCGCCTGCGTAAAACTTTTCTCTGTAGTCTACCGTTAACGGTAGAAAATCTACTCCCGGATTAGCTTCCTTATTGGCTACAACCGTTGCTAAAAGCATAGTTCCGCCCATTTTTACGACTACAGATCCGTCAGCCTGTTTTGCTAATTTCCCTGTTTCAATAGTGATTTCTCTGCCGTCTGCAAGAGTAATCAGCTCTGTAATTGCTTGAGGTACACTCATAAATTTTTTGTGTTGCACTCCGTATTGAGCGCCTTTAATGATTATATTTCGTCTAAAATTCGTCTGCAAATTTAATGTAATTATTTGGATAAAAGTAGTAATCCCGGTGAAAATCCGTATAAAAAGGCTGTTTGGTTTAGCATTTCAGCAAAGGAAAACGGAGGTCTTACAGGTATATTAATATGGTACTTCAAAACAAATAAAAAAAGCAACCTCCTGAGAGATTGCTTTTATTTGAAAATCTTTATAGATTATTTTCTTAAACCTAATTCAGCGATGATCGCTCTGTATCTTTCGATATCTTTGTTTTTAAGATAATCCAGTAATCTTTTTCTTTTACCTACCAGCTTCACCAAAGATCTTTCTGTATTGAAGTCATGACGGTTAGCTTTAAGGTGCTGAGATAAGTGATTGATTCTGAAAGTGAAAAGTGCAATTTGCCCTTCAGCACTTCCGGTGTCCTGTGCAGATTTTCCGTGCTTAGCGAAAATTTCCTGCTTTTTTTCTGTTGTTAAGTACATTCCAATATTGTTTAATGATTATTATGTAACGCGTGCAAAAGTACAACTATTTTTTTATTCTGCAAACATTATTGATGCCGTAAATCAAAACTGATAGAAAAAAGTGTTAAATATTTCTTAATAAACTATACTGAGATTCACGAAAAGGCAGTAATTTTGCATAGTATTACAAATGAGAAAAATTATATTCTTTACAGCCCTTACCTCTTTCCTTATCATCGGTACCGCTTATGCAAAAGCACAGAAAAGCACAGATGATAAAATCAGAAAAGTACTGTATTTCAATCCTGAAGTGGAACCTGATATTGAAGAGATTAAAGAACCTACCAACTATGCGTTCTTTAATGCGGTATCGGAAAACCTCAGCGGGTACCACAGGAATAAAATGCTCAAAACAGAAACCCAGATCCCTTTTGATAGTATAGACAAGCAGACAATCTCCGATTACTGCATGAATAATGATGCCGATTTTGCCGTAGTTCCCAAAGTAAAATACTTCAAAGTAGGCCTCGGCAAATATGTCTTTTCCAACCAGGTTGTGGTCAGCATGAAACTGTATGACGCTGAAGGCAATTTCATCACCGAAAGCGATTATGATACCTACCGTAAAAATATGCGCCTGCTCGGATCTGCTGAAAATTCAATTAAAATCGGTACCAATGGTGCTATTAAGGACATTCTTAAAAGCCTTAAAAAAATCAAGCCTTCAGAAGAAACGGGATTTTAACACTTAATCCGGTCTTTATCTTCTCATCAATCTTTTTCTCTTCTTATCTATCTTCTTCAATCACCGGCCTGCAGCCGGAAACCACACATACGGCTACTGAAAACCATCGCTTTACATAAATTTTTCAACTCACATTTTAGCGAATAATAAAATATTTTTATTATCTTGGCTATACTTTAATCCAAAACAATATGAAAAATTTAAAAAAGCTCAACAGAGCGGAGCAGAAAGCCATTAAAGGCAGCGGCCTCCAAAGATGTACCGAAAATTATCAATGTCCTGGCGGTTCCTGCTGCCAACGGGTATGTGTCGTTTATTCTTGTCCCGAAGTGTAACCAAAAAAAACTAAATCCAATGAAAAATTTAAAGAAACTAACCCGGGAAGCACAGAAAACCATTAACGGAGGAGCCCGCAACAAATGCATCGACCATTCAGACTGTGTTGTAGGATGGTGCTGTAACAGGATGTGCGTAGCACAGGCATGTTTAGAAGCCTGATTTTGAATATCCTGGTAGTTTATGCTGCCAGAGGGTATCTACCTTTTACCTATACTTTGCAGTATAATTAAAAACAAACTCAAAACAAATCCAATGAAAAATTTAAAAAAAATTACACGGGAAACATTGAAGATCATTAATGGCGGAGACCGCAATAATAGATGTCGAGACATCCACAACAATCCCTGCACTACAGGATGGTGCTGCAATGGGACATGCTATCCGTACGCTTGTATAGAACCTTGATTTCAATACTTAAATATTTTCAAATTAATCCGGAACACCTGCACTGAGCAGGTGTTCTTTTTATTGGGTAGTACAGTAACACACACTTGGATCCAGGAGCAGTTATCTACCGAATCCTTTAATTAATCCTTAAATCTTCGCCATTATTGCCCAGTTTTAAAAATTTAAATTATTTTTGCGTATCTAAAAAATCCCAAGCTTTGAACTCCGGAGACGAAATCATATTTAATCCTGCCGATATTGCCGAAACGCTCAGCAACCTTCCTGCTGACGAAAGGCTGTTGGCATTCCTCAAGGTTTCAAAGCAATACAAGGCAGAAGTTTTCTCCCACCTGGATCCTGACTTCCAGGAGGAAACCATCCGGAGCATCGGAAGCGATGAAGTCTCAGAGATCCTCAATGCCATGACCCCGGATGACCGTACAGCCCTGTTTGAAGACTTTCCGGATGAACTGATCAAGTATTCCATCAATCACCTGAATCCCCAGGAAAGAAGGATTGCCCTGAAACTTTTAGGCTATAATTCGGATTCCATTGCCCGTCTGATGACACCTTATTACATTCAGATCCGCAAGGAATGGACCGTTAAGAAGTGCCTCCAGCAAATAAAAAAGGTAGGAAGGAAAGTGGAAACCATGAACTACCTGTATGTAGTGGATGAAAGAAACCGCCTTATTGATGATATCGCTATCGGAACACTGCTGCTTGCTGAAGAAGATACTCTGGTTTCCGAAATTACGGATAACCATTTTGTAGCCATCACCACAACCACCACAAAGGAGGATGCCGTTACCTACTTTGAGAAATACGACCGCGGTGCCCTGCCCATTATTACGGAAAACGGAGTCCTGGTAGGCATCGTAACCATTGATGACATCCTGGACCAGATCGAGCAGCAGAATACGGAAGACATCCAGAAGTTCGGGGGATTGGAAGCGCTTGATCTTCCCTATACACATACCTCATGGACAGAAATGATCCGTAAAAGAGCCACCTGGCTGATCATCCTGTTCATCTCGGAAATGCTTACCGCCTCCGCAATGGGATATTTTGATAAAGAAATTGAAAAAGCTGTAGTTCTTGCCCTGTTTGTACCGCTGATCATTTCAAGCGGCGGAAATTCGGGATCGCAGGCAGCTACACTGATCATCCGTGCGATGGCCCTTCAGGAAATCACCCTGAAAGACTGGTGGTACGTCATGAAAAAAGAAATCATTTCCGGGCTGTGCCTGGGAACTATACTCGGGATCATCGGCTTTATCCGCATCATGGTCTGGCAGAAACTAGGGCTGTTCGATTACGGTACGTACTGGGTATATGTGGGACTCAGCGTTTCTGTTTCACTCATCGCTATTGTACTCTGGGGAACGCTTTCCGGTTCCATGATTCCTTTTGTGCTTAAAAAACTCAAACTGGACCCTGCCACTTCTTCCGCTCCTTTTGTAGCCACCCTTGTGGACGTAACGGGACTAATCATCTATTTTACGGTTGCCGGACTTTTCTTAACAGGAAAACTTTTGTAATTTTAGGCAAAGTCCCAAAATATGAATGTTATTTCGCTCGTGCCTTCGATTACTGAGGCTTTATTTGATTTAGGTTTAACAGAACACCACATCACAGGAAGAACAAAATTCTGTATCCATCCTGAAGATCGGATCAAAAACATCCCTGTTATAGGCGGAACCAAAAACCTCAACCTGGAAAAGATCAGGAACCTGCGGCCAGACCTTATTATAGCGAATAAAGAAGAAAATACCAAAGAACAGGTAGAAACCCTGATGAAGGAATTTAAAGTGGTTGTTACCCATGTAGAAACGGTAGAAGACAATTATTACCTTCTTAAAACATTAGGAACCCTTTTCGACTGTGAGGAAAAAGCCCAGCAGTTCAATCTGAAAATTTACGAAGTGCTGGAAAGCGCCAAGATCCATACTCCGTTAAAAGCAGCCTACCTGATCTGGAAAAACCCTTATATGACCATCGGATCAGATACCTTCATCCATCATATCCTGAAGGAAATCGGATTTGAAAATAGTTTCAGGGACAGGACACGCTATCCGGAAATCACGGTAAAAGACCTAGCTGATACGGATATCATCATGTTATCCTCTGAACCTTTCCCATTCAGGGAACAACATATAGAAGAACTGAAAGCCGTTTATCCTGAGAAAAAAATCATGATTGTGGACGGAGAGGCATTTTCCTGGTACGGAACGCATATTGCGAAATGTGCACCGTATTTCAAGGAGCTGATTGATGAAGTGGAGCTGTTCGCTAAATAATCAATTCAAGGGCGGCGTCTTTATTGTTGTTTGTTGTGGTGCCAATCTATTTTTAAACCTGCCTGTATTGATTCCCGCAGGGCTACCTTAAATGAACTTATATCAAAATAAAAAGCTCCGGTTCTTGCAAACCGGAGCTATATTTTATGCATCAAAAACGCTTATAAAATTTTTGAAACCTCGTGGCACAGCCATTCCAGCATTTCCAGGTCTTCTTTGGTGAAAGGATCCAGGGTATGGGAATCAATATCGATCTGGCCGATGTTCTCGCCATTTTTGAAGATCGGGACTACAATTTCCGCTTTAGTGTCGATGGAACAGCTCAGGTAGTTATCCTGCTGGTGAACGTCCGGCACGATAAAAGTTTCATTGGAAACAGCTACCTGCCCGCAGATTCCCTTTCCGTAAGGAATAATGGTATGGTCGGTTGGTGCACCCACATAAGGGCCCAGGATCAGTTCATTTTTATCTCCGTTTTTAAAGTAGAATCCGGTCCAGTTGAAATAGGAGATTTCCTGGTCCAGCAGGTGGCAGACTTTCTGAAGCTTTTCTTCAGTATTGTGTTTAGGACTTTCAAGGATGGAGGAAAGCCTTTTTTTTAGTTCTAACATGATGTTTCTTTTAGGTTTAAGAAAATTGTTTTAGGGAAAGTTCTTCTTTGTAGCCGAACATTCCACGCTCTTTGATCATTTCCGCAACGCCTTCCGGAACCTGGGATTCCCAGCCTTTCACATTGCATGAGATTTTCTTCAGGATTTCCCTGGAATAAATTTCCAGGTATTCAGGATTATAGCTGGTGATATCTACAATACGGTTGTTGTGTTTGAAATATTTATACAATTCTTTCAGGCTTTCATTCCACTTTCAGGTTGGACGAATCCAGCAGCTCGTGGGTTTCAGGGTCTTTGTACGGATACAGGTATACCCTCATGCCGTTGCGGAAGAACTTACCGAAGGCTTCCAGAATGCCACCGGAAAGATTGTTGTAGTATTTTTCGTCGAATACCATCAGCATATTGTTCACACCCATGGCCACGCCGATATTTCCGTTGGTATGGGTAGCGAAATAATCGATCATCCTGTAATATTCGGAGAAATTGGAGATGATAACGGTATATCCCAGTTTACCGAGGATGTCTACCCTGTCCATAAAATCCCTTTCGTTGATATCTCCGTCCGCTCTGAGGTTGGAGATGGTGATTTCAATCAGCACTTCGGTTTCATCATGGGTACAGGCAGCATCTTTCAGGAACATGTCCAGTCCGTTGCGGAGCATATCGATATTCACCTTGGTCACGGGCCTGAAACTTCCCCTTACGGCAAAAATATTTTTCTTGTACAGGACATCTGCCGGAAGCATATTATTTCCTTCAGAATTGAAGATCACAGCATCAGTCATGCTGTTTTTTACCAGCTGAAGAGACATCAGCCTGTTATCCACGTAGGCAAATGCAGGTCCGCTGAAATCGATCATATCAATTTCCAGGTTATCCTTGGCAATATCATCGTACAGCGATTCAATCAGGGTCCTGGGATTATCGTAATAGTGGAAGGCCCCGAAAATGAGGTTCACCCCAAGGTTTCCCAGTGTTTCCTGTTGCAGAGTGGCGTCGTTTTCGTTGAATTTAACATGGATTACAATCTCATTATAATCCTCATTTTCTTTCACCTGGAAACGGATCCCCACCCAGCCGTGGCCTCTCATCGTTTTGTCAAAATTAATCGTTGTTACCGTATTGGCGTAGGAAAAGAACTTTCTGTCCGGATTGTTCTCCCTGGAAATCCTTTCCTCAATCAAAGACACTTCATAGCGGAGCATTTTACGGAGCCTGTTCTGGGTTACATACCTGTTTTTGGCTTCTTTTCCGTAAATGGCATCACTAAAATCCTTATCGTAGGCAGACATCGCCTTGGCGATTGTACCGGAAGCCCCCCCTGCTCTAAAAAAGTGCCGAACAGTCTCCTGCCCTGCTCCAATTTCCGCGAAAGTACCATAAATAGTAGGATCTAGATTAATTGTTAATGCTTTTTGTTTAGGAGTTAGTTTCTGATACATTAGGACATTAAATTTTTGCGTAAATTTACCAAAATTAAACCAACCTCAAAACAAAATGAAGTTGAAATTTTTAGGAACCGGTACTTCGCAGGGCGTACCCGTTATCGGCTGTACATGTGAGGTGTGCACCTCCGGAAATCCCAAAGACCAGCGATTCCGTGCCTCTGTGATGGTGACTACGGAAGAACGCCGCAAAATACTGATTGACTGCGGGCCGGACTTCCGCCAGCAGATGCTTCTGAACCATGAATCCAGTATAGACATCGCCCTCATTACCCATGAACATAACGACCACGTGATTGGTCTTGATGATATGCGTCCCCTGATTTTCAGGAGCGGGAAAGATATGCCGCTGTACTGCCATCCACGGGTCGGGCAGGAAATTAAAAAGCGTTTTGCCTACGCCTTTACAGATGTCCGGTATCCCGGCGCCCCGGCTTTTGAGCTCCATGAAATCGATCATCAGCCTTTTACCGTTTTGGATACGCTCATCACCCCTATTCAGGTGATGCACTATAAACTCAGCATCTTCGGTTACAAATTCAAAAATCTCGCGTATATTACCGACGGCAGCTTTATCTCCGATACCGAGAAGGAAAAACTGAAAAACCTGGATGTTCTGATCCTGAACTGCATCCGGAAATTCGATCCGCATCCTGCCCATTTCATCCTGCCGGATGTTATTGAGCTCTTTGAAGAACTCAAGCCCAAAAAGTTGTATTTAACCCATATCAGCCATCACTTCGGACTTTATGATGTGGAAGAACCCCTTCTCCCGGAAGGCATCCACCTTGCCTACGACGGACTGGAACTGGATTTTTAAAGAAAAGTTCGCAAAAAAGTTTTTAAATCTTAAAAAAGTTTCTATATTTGCACACCAATTAAAAGCATGGTAACACCAGCCCAGGTGGCGGAATTGGTAGACGCGCTGGTCTCAAACACCAGTTCTTAGGAGTACCGGTTCGATCCCGGTCCTGGGTACATCTAATTTTAAAACCCTTTCTGATTATCAGTCAGTTAGGGTTTTTTATTTAAATTTGGCAACGAATTGGTATCAAAAAGATTCTTCCTATCAATTTTAAGTTTCATATATGTTAACTCTTCTAATATAATACGAACTGTAATCAAATAAGTCATGATGTACAATCTATTCTTACAATAGGTACATCAAAGCATAATAATTGACTTTATTACTTTCGTTATTTCGGCTAAGTATATTCCCGCTTAGATTAATTCCTGAATTGAGTTAATATTCAACTTTGCATAGAACAAAAAAATAAAATATGCAAAAGACAATTTTCATTACCGGTGCTTCATCCGGACTGGGTAAGGCAACTGCCAAATTATTTCAGGAAAGGGGTTGGAAAGTGATCGCGACCATGCGAAGACCTGAAGAAGAAAAAGAGCTGAACCAGCTTTCCAATATAACCTTAGTAGAGCTGGATGTTACCAACACCCTAAAAAGCCAGGAAACAATAGCCGAAATTTTAAAATCCAATTCAGTCGATGTTGTACTGAACAATGCCGGTTATGGCCTTATCGGTCCATTGGAATCGTTTAGTGAGGAGCAAATCCAGATGCAGATCCAGACGAACTTAATGGGAGTTATTCAAATCACGAAAGCATTTGTTCCTTATTTTAGAGAAAGAAAAAGTGGAACATTCATTAATGTCACCAGTACTTTTGGTTTATTAGGATACCCGACATGTTCGATCTACAATGCCAGCAAATTTGCGATAGACGGTTTTTCAGAAGGTCTGGCCTATGAGTTGGCTCAGTTTGGCATCAAGGTGAAAATAGTAGCTCCAGGCGGCATGCAGACTGACTTTGCCGGAAGATCACTGCAGGGAGGTATGCATGAAGCATATGGCCAACTGATTGCGAAGGTTAGCGAAGGCTACAGTGAGGAGCAGATTGCCAATTACACAAAAGCGGAAGATGTGGCACTGATCATCTATGAAGCGGCCACTGATGGTAAATCCCAGCTCAGGTATATTGCGGGTAATGATGCTGTTGCCCTTTATAATGAGCGGCTGGAATTGACTCCTGAAGGGCAATTCGAAAAGATCCGCAACCAGTTTATATTTTAATTGCAGGGTAATTCCGGTTTGGTGACTATAACCAGCCGGGAATTACTTCTGATGAATTACTTAAATTTGTATCATGAAAAAGCTACCGGTCATATTTGATTCCTTATCCCAACTGCATAAAGCAATGGGACAGCCGGCACCTTCTCATCCCCTGATCAGCATTATCAATTACGGAGAGGCTCAATTCGATCCCAAAGATTTCGAACAGGGCATCATCCTGAACTTTTATAAAATTTCTTTCAAGACAAACTTTTCAGGAAAACTGAAATATGGTCAGGGCTACTATGATTTTGAGGAAGGTGGAATGTCATTCATTGCTCCTGGTCAGCTGATTAAGATGCAGGATGAAGAAGCCAATTATGATGGTATGACGCTCCATATCCATCCTGATTTTCTCAGGCCCTATCCGTTGAGTTCGGTCATCAGGCATTACGGCTATTTCAGCTATTCGGCGGCAGAAGCATTGTATCTTTCCGAAAAAGAAAAAGCTACCATTCTCAGCATTTATCGTTTTATTCAGGAAGAACTAAGCGAACGCATCGATAAATTCAGTCAGGACGTGATCATCTCACAGATCGAGTTGCTGCTCAAATATGCTAACCGTTTTTATGACCGTCAATTCCTGACCAGAAAAGCAGTCAATAATGATCTTCTTACCAGACTGGAACAACTGCTGGAAGATTACTTTAACGAGGAGAAATCACTGGTCATTGGACTACCTACCGTTAATGCTTTAGCAGACAACCTCCATGTAACGCCACGCTACCTGAGTGATCTTTTGCGAAATCTCATTGGATTGAACTCTCAACAGTTTATCCATGAAAAGGTCATAGAAAAGGCAAAAGAATATCTTGCGAAAGATGAACTGACCATCGCAGAAATTGCCTATCACCTGGGATTCGAGCACCCCCAGTCTTTCAACAAACTGTTTAAAAGTAAAACCTCCCTTTCCCCGTCTGACTATAAAAGATCTTTATTGAATTAACTTCAAACGGCATTTTCCTGTATTTGGTTACATCTTTTGGTAATCGGGCAACAATTTCCTTTCAGCGCCACCCTAATTTTGTTCATCATTCATCACTTAGATTTTTAATGCCTTGTTGGGAAATATAAGCAGGTCGTTGGCTGAGCTACTGATCAGACAAGTAATTTACCCGGCTGAAAGATCACCTCAATTCTTGGTGCATAGATCAATGAAAATCTAAACTGAACCAGATTTACGGACCAGGTGGTGCATGATACACTTTTCAATTTTAAAAAGGAAGATTTCTTTTGCGTTCCAATAGGATGATTTGGCTGCAAGAGTATCGATAAGATATATATCAGAATTCAATATCAATATAAAATCAAAAGTCAGATGAAAACAAGACAATTAGGAACGCAGGGATTGGAAATCTCATTGATAGGCCTGGGTTGTATGGGAATGAGCCCATCCGTTGGCTTTAATACCTATGGAAAGGCAGACGAAAAGGAATCGATAGCAACCATACACCGCTCGCTTGAGCTGGGAGGCAACTTCCTAGACACCGCCGACCTGTATGGCCCCCTGACCAATGAACGGTTGGTTGGAAATGCAATTAAGGGGAATAGGGACAAATATATCATTGCAACAAAATTCGGATTTGAGATTGACGACAATGATCAGGTTACCTGGCGCATCAATGGAAGGCCGGATTATGTAAAAAAAGCGGTGGAACGATCCCTTAAAAATCTACAGACGGATGTGATCGACCTGTATTACATGCACCGTCCCGATCCGGAGGTTCCGATCGAAGAGACTGTTGGGGCAATGGCAGAGCTTGTAAAGGAAGGCAAAATCAAATATATTGGTATTTCAGAAGTGACCGAGAATTTGATACGAAGGGCTAATAAAACCTATCCCATCACCGCTGTTCAAAACGAATATTCCCTTTTTGAACGAAGTGCCGAAGAAGATGGCGTATATCAGGCTACACGGGAGCTCGGTATAGGGATGGTTGCATATTCACCCCTCGGAAGAGGATTTCTTACCGGACAGATAAAGACGCCTGACGATTTTGATGCGGATGATTTCAGAAGGTCAATACCCCGCTTCCAGGGAGAACAGTTTTACAAGAATATAGAACTTGTAGAGGAATTGCAAATGCTGGCTGTCGAAAAATCGATCACCGAAACGCAGTTATCGATTGCCTGGGTAATTGCCAAAGGCGTAACACCGATACCGGGTACAAAAAGGGTACAATATATAGAACAGAATATTGCTGCAACGGAGGTTGTACTCAGCAAAGAGGATATGGAACGTATCGAACGTATCATTCCACTGGGGACCAATACCGGAGATCGGAATATTTTACAGTCCTTTTAAAAGAATTGAAATAGCTTGCCAAAATCGAGCAGAAGAACATTAGCAACCGATTGATTTCCCTATAAAATGTTAATTAGTCAGGTTTAAGATTTTAATCGAACGACAATGTCAAATCAGAATTTCAGAGTTATAAAATCCGTAGAGGATTACCATAAACTGCTTAAGCTGAACAAGCCACAGCATCCGTTGTTGAGCATTATTGATTTTTCAGCGGCTTCCTATATTAATCCAGCTGCAGATATTTCGATTGTGATGGATCTCTATTGTATTTCCATCAAAGAAAATTCAGACTGTATTTTACGATATGGGCCCAAGCACTATGACTTTACCGAGGGCGTAATGTCATTTATAAAGCCTGGTCAGGTATTGACGGTTGAACCTGGAAGCAGTCAGGTGACCGATGGGTTCTCGCTGGTCTTTCATCCGGATTTTATCCGTTCATTTCCCTTATATTCAAAACTAAAAAATTACGCATTTTTTGATTATGAAGTGAATGAAGCATTATTTTTATCCGAAATGGAAAAGATACATATCCGCGGCCTGATGGCCAGTATTATGCAGGAATATACCAATAGTATCGATCTGTTCAGCCAGGAGGCCATCGTTGCCTTTATCGAACTCCTGTTGGTATATGGCAATAGGTATTACAACCGTCAGTTCATTACCAGAAAATCCAACAACGAACATTACGTTGTCAAATTTGAAAAGATGCTGGAATCTTATTTTTCTTCCGGCAAACTTATGGAGGATGGTCTGCCAAATGTTAAATATTTTGCGGAGCAACTCCATATGTCGCCAAATTATCTAAGTGACCTGCTGCGTCTATCTACAGGTAAAAGTGCACAGGGCCATATTCAGGAGCTTCTAATTGAAGAAGCCAAAACATTGCTCACCACATCGCATCTCAGCGTTGCAGAAATCTCCTATATGCTGGGTTTTGAGCAGCCCCAGTCACTTAACCGTCTCTTCAAAAAGAAGACGAATATGTCACCCGTTCAGTTCAGGCAGTCATTCAACTAAGCCTGTCAGGAAATAGAGCTAAGTATAAGGTAAATCCGGCTAACTTTTCCAGGACAAAAACAGTCAACTTTATGGTATTAAAAATGTGCTTATGTCAGGAGATAATCAAGGTATGGTCTTTATTGTGGATATTAGCGGATATTCACACTTTATCAGAGATGTTGATCCAACTGAAGGACTAATCATTATACGCCGCCTTCTCAGTAAAATCATTGACTGTAACCGTCTTTCTTTTAGAATTTCTGAGATAGAAGGCGATGCGATCTTATTTTATCGGATGGGAATTGCACCATCGGTAGAAGATGTTGTGCGACAGTTCGCACAGATGCGCAATGCATTTAAAAGAATCATCCTGCTTTACCAGCAGAAATTTCCTGAAATTGGCCAATTAGAGCTGAAGGCAATTGCACATTACGGGCATATAGAAGAATTTAAAATAGACCGTTTCAGCAAACTCTACGGAAACACCCTTGTTGATGCCCATCGTTTATTGAAGAATAGTATTCCCTCTAATGCTTATGTAATGTTATCTACGGATTACTTGGAACACGTGGAAGAATTTCCATTCGATTATAGTACCTGCGGCACCTATCAATGTGATATATATGATGTAGGCTCACTCTGTTACAGATATTTTCCTTTCGATGTATGGGATATGCCTAAAGATTTATCCTGCTAAAATCAAAAAAGTACCTTAAAGACAACTAAATGAAATAGTTTACTGATTGTTACATAATAAATTATTTAAAATCAAAGCAATGGAAGCAAAAGAAATTGTAAAAGCTTACTACCAGGCCGTGACAGACGGCAGATTTGAAGATATACTAAAATACAAATCCCCAGATGCCACTTACTGGATTAGTGGTGATGGGTCTTGGCCGCTGGGCGGATGGCGAACGCCGGAAGATATGGCCAATATTCATAAACTACTGCAAGATCGTTTCCCGAAAGGACTAACAATATCCATACGGTCTGTCGTTGTAGAAGGAAACAGTGCCGTAGTACATTTGAATAATTTTGCTGTGCGTGTCGACGGCAAAATCTACGATAACGAGATTGTGGTGCTCATGAAGCTGGAAGGCGGCCTGATCACAGAGGAAAGAGAATTTTTGGACACCATCCATGTCAACGACCTGTTTTTCGGTGAAATGGAAAAATAACGGATTCGTCAAAACAGCAACATAATACTCCGTTTTGACGAATTTTATCAGTTTCTGCTAGGCTATCTTTGGTAAAGAATTATTTAAAAAAACATTCCGCTTTACAGGCGGGCAGATCATAAACGAATTTTTAATGAGTATTGGCTACCTGCGGGGCACATTCGGAGCATTGCCCGGTATATCAGCAGATCCTGAAGCTCAAACCAATATGGATAAAATAACATACAATGGATATCAACATCTTTATACAGGAATTTATTGCAGCAAGCAATGCCTATGACACAAAAGGCTATTTAGAAAAATGGCATAAAAACGCAGTCCTTGACGACCCTTCTGTCGGAAAGGTTTTCAAGGGACACGCAGGAATCAGAAATTATTTTGAAAGTTATTTCATTGGCTATAAAACCCAGACACAACTCGTAAGGCTGAACATTATCAGCGACAATGAAGCTCACATTGAAGTCGAATTTACAGGTGACTTTCCCGAAGGAAAAATAGGGGGAATATTTGATCTCACTTTTAAAGAAGAAAAGATTGCAAACGCAAAAGCTGATTTACTCTGATAATAAAATAAATTTCAGGAGCGATTGTTCCAGAATATTTTATATCTTTGCAGTAGTTATGGCAAGAAACGTAGAATTTGATGAACAATTGGCAGTCTCAAAAGCAATGGATGTCTTTTGGAAAAAAGGCTATAATGGTGCATCAACCCGTGATCTTACCGAAGCAATGGGCATCAGCAACAGCAGCCTGTATAATACCATCGGTGATAAGCACCAGCTTTTCATCAAGGCAATCAAGCTCTATACCGAATCCCGGATGGATGCCGCCAGGAAAATGTTGCAGCCTATTAAATCACCGTTGAAAGCAATAGAGAAATTTATCAACTCTTCCGTGTATGCCATTACCAATGAGCCCAACAGCTGCCTGACTATTAAAACTACTTTTGAAGTGGCTACAAGTGATGAATCGGTACAACAGATCATCAAGGCTGATAACGATTTCACTTACAACCTTCTGATAGACCTGATCAAAAAAGCTATTGAACGAAATGAAATCACAGTGAGCAATGACGCGGAAATGCTAACCGACTATATCATCAACCAGTTTACCGGCTGGCACGAATCCTTTATCATTCACAGGGACAAAATGAGAATCAAGAAGATGGCTGAGTTTCTAATTAAGCAGATCAGCCAATAAAATTTTTTAATCAAATCTGGAGCGATCGCTCCTAAATCATAGACAAATGAATACATCCAAACAATACCAAGATTACTTCACGGCAAGCACGCAGCCGGAAATCATAGAAATATCAAGGGCTAGCTATGTTTCTATTTTAGGGAGCGGCAGTCCGGGAACCGATGCTTTTTATGCAAAGAAAAAAGCTATCGCAGCATTTGCAGAAGCCCTGTATAGCGGCTCTGCCGATATAGACAATGCTATTGCCAGCAATATTGTCGAAATATTCTACTGGTTTGATGAAGACAAAGTGGGGTATGTGGATATCGGGAATTTTTACACGACGGTGGATCTGGCTCTGCTCCAGTACAGGATTGCCATAGGTATCCCAGATTTCTTTACCGATGAGCACATCAGGCAGGTTGCCTGGCAAAGAAAGGATCTTGCCTTCGCCAATGCCTTTGAACATTTTGAATATACCGCTGGAAAATGTGTACAGATCTTACATAGCGGACCTTTTGCAGGAGAATTGGAAACGCTGCCCATCCTGCAAGAGTTTGCAACAGCAAACGGACTAAAAAAATCAGGGATGCACCAGGAAATTCATCTGGTCAGTTTTGAAAGAGGCCAAAGCCAGGCCCATCTCCAAACCATCTTGCGCGATCCCGTTTCAGAAGTATCATTTTTTTAATTAAATATGGAACAATCGCTCCAAAAATAAAAATCAATAATGGAAAGAACAACACAAGAACTAACAGGTAGGACCGCACTGGTTACAGGCGGGACCAAGGGAATAGGCAAAGCGATAGCGGATGAACTGGCTTCATTAGGGGCAACGGTTATCGTTTCGGCACGGCATGAACCTGCTGAAAAGATACCATATGATTTTATCAAAGCGGATCTTATCCATAGCGATAGTATCAACGAACTTGCAGGACAGCTGTTGGATCAGTACAAAAACCTGGATATCCTGATCAATAATGTCGGCGGCACATCTGCCCCTGCGGGTGGGTTTAGCGTCCTGACGGAGCAGGACTGGGAAAATGACCTTCAACTGAATTTACTGGCGGCCATAAAATTGGATAAGGCCATCGTTCCCTCGATGATTGCACGAAACCAGGGCGTGGTTATCCATATCTCTTCGCTTAACGGCAAGCTGCCACTGTATGCTTCCAACCTGTCCTACGGTGTTTCTAAAGCGGCACTGAATAATTACAGTAAGGCACTGGCCAATGAAGTGGCTTCAAAGGGCATCCGGGTGATCACTGTTTCCCCGGGAATGGTAAAGACCACGGCAATGGAGGCCTTTCTCAATAGTTACGCTTCCTCTATCGGGAAAAGCTTTGACGAAACGCAGCAATTGGTCATGGACAGTCTGGGCGGTGTGCCGATGAACAGGATGGCACAGCCTGAGGAAATTGCGCATCTGGTAGGCTTTCTTGCATCTCCTAAAGCTTCCTATATCACGGGCGCAAATTATGTAATAGACGGAGGTACTGTCCCTACTATTTTTTAAGCCATACATTTTTAACAACATTATAAGAGATGGAAAATAAAATGCTCATTTACGGAGCAGCGGGATATACCGGGAAAATTATAGCGGAAAGAGCCAAAGAACTAAAGCTTGATTTTGAAGTAGCCGGAAGAGAACACGACAAGATTCGGGATTTAGCTTCGGAGTTACAAGTTCCCTATCACGTGTTTACCGTAGGAGATGAAACCGCCTGGAAAATAGCTTTGGCAGACAAAAAAGTTTTGATCAATGCAGCAGGGCCATTTAAGTTTACTGCAGAACAGGCAATGCATGCGTGTCTGAAATCGGGCGTGCACTACCTTGACATCAGTGCCGAACTGGAAACCTATCAACTGGCAGAAACATTGGATCTGAAAGCTAAAGAAGCGCATATTCAGTTAATATCAGGGGCAGGCTTATTTGTAAGTTACGATGCGTTGGCGGTTTATGTAGCCGGAAAAGTAAAGAATCCACAAAAGCTTTCGGTAGGATTTTGGCACTTTGGGGGATTTTCGAGAGGTTCAATTATCAGCAGCAAAAATATAGCTGATCTGGGCATATTGGTGCGGAAGGACAATGAGATCATTGCCCAGCCCCATGCCAAACCTAAAATGTTCCGCTTTGCAGATGATGAAGAAGAATGCCTCCCGACACCGTTAGGAGGAATCATCCTTTCTTATAAATCAACGAAGATTCCGAATATTGAAGAATATTTCTCATTGCAATTACCGGCTGTTGGATTGCCTGACATGACTTCAGAAAACCTGCCAGACGGACCCACCGCTGAGGAACGCGCAGCCGGAAGAAATGCACTTTCCGCTGAAGTGGTTAGTGATAATGGAGAAATATTCCGTGCCGCCGTAGATGCACCATCAGGTTATACACTTACCCCATTGTCGGTTATGGCGGTAGCCAACCGTATACTGAATGGGGATTTTAAGACCGGGTACCAATCGCCGGGTTCGGCTTATGGCGTATCAATTATCTACGATATTCCGGATACCCATCTCATTGACATAACACAATAAAACAGTAGAAACTGATCATTTTCCGGCAGGACGCCGAATGTGAATTTCTTAACAGCCTCTTGCCATAGACCGGTTATCACGAAGTGTTTAATAAGATGAATACTACAACATAGTATTTGCCGCCCGTCAGCTGGAACACATTAGCTAATGATCATTTAAACGCAATTTCCGTAACGTTGGAAGGAGATACGTAACTGCGAGACATTAATGTCATTACCATAGAACCTGAACATATAAAAACAGAGCCTAGTAGAAACACAAGTATAAAAGTAAAGGAAATGGATATTAAAGAAATCATGGAACGCTCAAAAAACATAAGAGCTGCTTATCATCAATTAGAGAAACAACACCACGGCATTGAATGGACTGTTGAGGAAGATGCGCTGGCATTTTTGACTGATGCAGGTTTAATTGGCCGCCACACGATGTCGCAACAAGAACGCTGGCCGGCATCGAACACGGGCACAGAGCTGGAACACAAATTGGGCGAATGCGTCTGGTGGCTAGCTGTTCTGGCTGACCGGATGGATATAGATCTTGAAGAAGCTACAGAGAAGTTTTTGAAAAAAACTGAAAACCTACTACGAGGTTAGATAGATGGCAATATTTTGAAATATTTGGATAGTAACCAACTAAAAGTTTTTGCAGAACAGGTCTTTAAAATTGAAAGCATAGTGAGCAATTGATTATGGTCCACTAAATATAAGCACTGCCAAATAACGACCCAAAAATTCCAATAAAGATTTATGATAATCCTTATTGGAATTTTACATTAGGTAATAACTAAAAGAATTATTTATTGACTTTGAGTTTCAACTCTACCTGGCCCAATTTCTATCCCAAATACATAGTTCATTTACCAACGATAAAAGCTCCTCTCCTTTTACTGTGACCACATACATTATCTGTAACGGAACCGTGTTCTCAATTTCTTTCTTTGTTATGAGCTTCTGTTGTACTAAGTCATTTATACGAGTTCCTAAGATATGTTCTGAAATTTCCGGAATACTTTTTCTTAAAAAAGTGAACTGGTTGTTTCCTGATGAAATTTCATAAAGAACCGTCATTAACCATCGTTTGCCGATCAAAGCAAGCGTATCATTAACTCCACATCTGTCCGATAACACTTTCTTGTTTGCCTGATTGGTAGAATTTATTTTAATACTGTTTCCCATTACTAATAAAAAAGTGAGTTATTGCGGCTTTCTGATGATCAGAATAGCTTTGTAACAAAGTTATACATTAAGTTTATGGAAATTAAAATAGTATTGCTACCGATTGTAACGGATACATTTGAAAATACGGTAGCTTTTTATAAAAAGATTACAGGTAAGGAGGTTACACTTTCAGCCTCTCACGATGGCTACAGACTGAGCCAGGTGGATCGTTTTGTAATTTTAGGGGCTGTAGACAGTCCTGAAGCTCTCGAGATACCCCGTTTGGTCAATGCTATATTTATTGTAGATGACCTGGAAGCTTATTGGGAGATATTAGAAAAAGAATCTAAAAGAATAATTATCCCTATTAACAGAGTCAGCACAGGTATAAGATTTATAGTAGAACAAAATGACGGTAAGGTAATTGAATACCTTCAACTTAACTGAATTAGTCAATACTTCTCTGACCATTACAATCAAATTGAATAGCTTCAACAGATTAAGTATTATGACAATACAACAAAAAAATCATCAAAAACAATTATATTTGTTTAATGGAAGCCCCTAATCTTACAGGTGCTATTGCTGCACTCATGGATGAATATAAAAAGGCCGTTGACGAGCTGATTACGGTCATCATTCCTGTTGGCCAGCGTCAACTGACTAAAACCATTGAGCCAAAAAGTTCAGATCCAGACTGTATTTCCATTCAAACCATTTTAACACATGTAGTCGCATCGATGTTCAGTTATGCAGTGTATATTGAAAATTCTATTGGACTGAAAACGGTCCGGCCGGAACGGTTCCAGTTTGACCACATCTCCCCTTACATCTTAAAACTCAGGGAAGCGCTGAAATACAACGTAGACTTTTTCACCAGAAATCCAGATATCACCCTGGAAGAATTTGATCAATCGAAGAAGATAAATACAATGTGGGGACAGCAATACGATGTAGAACAGATGTTAGAGCATGCCATTGTTCATATTTTAAGACATCGAAGGCAGATTGAAAATGCACTGATTAAGATGGAAGCTGAAGAATAGAAAAATAAATTACCATTCGCAGAAAATTAAATAATTCTGCGGCAAATTTACAGAACTGTTTTGGCCATGATCGGCCATTCATTGGCAAAACATTCCGTGGTAAAAATACATTGATTTAATGAAATTAATAGAATACACTAATTCAACTGAGCACGAGCGAAGGGCACGAGCATGACGCTCGCGCCAGCAGGGTGAACAGAATTTCACTATAGCTTTTTCCTACCTCTAAAAAACTCTGAATCTTTTTATGTAAGTCTGCATTTTCCCTTTTTTTAAGCCTTTAGTACTCCATCAGTTTATCTATGCCTCCTATCTGTATAATCTTTTATTGCGGTAGCAGCAATGATATCGAGCATCATTGCATTGACGGCTGATATACCCACAACCTGGATATCCTGTCAATCTGCTTCATCAAAATTGCACCTCCCGGTTCTCCAGTATGTAAGAGTCTGAAAAGTTCCGGACTACAAAGCTTTGCGCCGGATTCATTTTCGATAAACCAAGCTAAAATTTTCACATTCAATGATTTTGCAAATTCTCATAAATAATGCACCGATACAATAGCAGTTCAGGATAGGTGTACCATGTTAAATACCCCACCTTTATGAATTAATATATATCTTTGTCCTGAAAATTTGATTAAATGAAAGGGAAAAATTTATTGTTTTTTATTATCTTAAGTTACTTTTGGTGCTTTTCATTATCTTCCTGTTCGCATGAGCCTTTAGAGAATGAAACTGTTGAAGCTGGTCACAACCCACTCTCATATATTAAGAATACATATTTGCAGGATAAAAATATTATTTTAGGAAAGAATATTTTATGGGAAAATGCCAGAACTTATCAGGATAAAGGAAACCTTATTCTTATTACCGTCCCGGTCAAAAGTGATCAGACAGATTTGATTGAGGAATTGACTTTTAGGATCGATAATAATAAGATAACCGGACATCTCTGGAAGTTCAAATCCGATACCGCATTTTCTATAGAAGATTATTTCCTTAGCGCTCATAAGATCATGGAGAAAATGTCTGGAACCGTATCTTATATAGCATTAGAAGGTTCATTCAGATATAAAAAACGGATTGTTAATGGACAATTCATTGAGGAAATTGGTAAAGGAGGTTCTGGTCCGATGGATTCTCCTGCATGCAAAAAATGTCATGGTAGCATAGATGAAGTAGTAATACCACCACCCTCTGGAGGAGGACCAACAAATCCAACTACTCCCCCAATTCCTCCTCCGGTTGTCATTAATCCTCCTTCTAACCCACAGGAGGATCCTTGCAAGAAAGCAGAAGCTGGATCAAAGAAAGCGAGCGATATAGCAAAGGATCCTAAATTCTCTTCAGCAAAACAAGGAGTATTGAATGGGTTTGCTCAAAATGGTGGAGAGAATGGTGTAGGCTTTGGGGTTAATTCCCCTAATGGACCTTTGCAGTCAACTGGTGTTCAACCTTTGGGCGCTACATCCGGTAATGTCAATAATCCTTTCAACTATCCTACAGCCGATATGCATAATCATCCTCAAAATACCCCTCCTTCAGCGGGAGATGTATACAGTATGATGACTTACGCAAGTCAGCACAGTACGTTTGGGACCAGGTATGTA
The DNA here is from genome assembly GCF_030818575.1 of Chryseobacterium camelliae. Classification (NCBI taxonomy): domain Bacteria; kingdom Pseudomonadati; phylum Bacteroidota; class Flavobacteriia; order Flavobacteriales; family Weeksellaceae; genus Chryseobacterium; species Chryseobacterium camelliae. The sequence goes on along the minus strand of NZ_JAUTAL010000001.1, from coordinate 555,148 downwards.
GTACTTCCGGATGGTACGGTTTATGCTTTAACAGTTACCAATGCTGGAGCATTCGCCAATTTTTTAAGCAATTATCCACCCAGTCAAGTTCCGGGGTTTGCCCCTAACTTTTCAGGAGCTGTATATACTGATTGGGACGATGCATATTTTTATAGTAATGCTGAAATAGCGTTATCTTATGTATTGGATAAATATAATACAGGAATAGCACTTACAAAAATGGATTCCAATGGAAATTTTAAAAAAGTAAATGCTACCAATAATGGAAATAACTCATATTCTCAATCTCAATGCCCTTAAATTATTATGAAAAAATCAATAAAACTATTTATAGTAGTATTACTCTTAGCTGCATTTAATATAAAAGCACAAGCAAATTTACCTTTAAAGCATAATAAGGAATATTATAAAAATAAAAAAGTAATAGATTTAATAAATGATCTAAAGATAGATATAAAGGCAGCTAGCTTCTATGGAGGATGGAGCGAGGAGATGAATCGTATTTCTTTAAGATTTAATGATAAAGACACTAAAATAATAATTTTCATTAAAGATCATGATGCTGAAACAAATAAATTGTTTTTAAATACAGATCCTAATACTTCAAAAAAAATAGACAGAAATTATAATAAAAACATGAGTAACTCAGGCATGTTATCAAAATATCTGAATTTAACCATACTTTATATTAATTAAGTTCACATATTTTAAGAAGAATATATTGACATATAAGCCAATATTTCCCGAAGTAAAAAATGAATACCTAATATGTGTATAGTTATTTAATAATTAAATATAATAGTCGCTTAAATGAGCGACTATTATATTGATAAATGAGAAATAGAAAAAACTAAATTATATAAGTACACTAACTTATTAAAAATAAATTAACAGCGTATAATGCTTAACCGCTCATTCCTATTGAGATCAAAAACTCCATATGGATTTACTTGAGCATATACTAAAGGAGAAAGTGCCTTGTAGTAATCCAGCTTTCTTATCTTTAGAAATGTGCGGATTTCCTGTCTATGCCGATCAATGTACTGAATTATTTGTTTTGATATATCAATCAGATATAAATTTCCTAAAAAATAGATTCTGCCTTACCGCTAACAGCTCCTTATTCCCGGATTTGATTTTCTCTCTATCAATACACACAAAATCAAAGGCTTCCCGCAGGAAGCCTTCGACACACCAAATCACAAAATATTAATATGAAAAAAAATCTATTTATAAAGCTGTTGCAGTATACGTTACCGTTTGCGTATACGTTCCGGCCGGTTTCCCTAAGATATCAGAAGATGATGATTTCGCTGCCGGAATCGTGTAGTCCAGGTTCAGGGTTAAAGCACTTCCCAGCGGAGCGTTGGATACTAAAGTCTGGTCCGTTGCAGATAAAACCACCGCGCTTTTTGTTCCGCCCATAGTTCCGGAAGCGGAAGCGGCTTTGATGGTCAAAACATTGACAGGGATCAGGTTGGTTCCGTTAACGAAGCTTGCCCCTCCTGCTTTTACTTTTACATTAAAGTTCTTCGTAGAAGTCACTTTTAAAGAGTTGGCTTTGGTAATCGTCTGATCAGAGTTGTAGTCTGCTGCAGTGGCATAATTGAAGTCAACCGTATTCCCGATGGCTGTACTTCCAGCGTCGATAGAAATGACATCGTTCAGGGTGATATTTACCGTAGTGGTTGCAGTTGTGTTTTGAGCATGAACATTGTTAGTTCCTAAGATGAAAGCTGTGATCGTTAAGGCTGCTATGGCGATGTGTTTTGTCATGATCGTATTATTTTATTTTTTATTCTTGATTAATTGTCCTCTTTTGAACAATACAAATCTACGGCGTCGATAAAAGTTTCTTTGTAGTGGAATATGGAAGTTGATGTAGTAAAATCACTACACGTATTCATTAATAGAAAAGCCCCCAACACTTTGAAATGTTGAGGGCTTATATACAATTGCTGTTTGTTTTTATTATACAGCTGCATTTTTTTTTATATATTGTGCACGAGCGTGACACTCTCGCGAACGAGGGAGGATTTTCTTTATCACAATATTTTAAATTCCAGACTTTCTCATTTAAGCGTTTAAAATATCTCTTATTATAACTTACATTTATTTTCTATTAATTAGCTTAAAACTAATTACTAAATATTTTGATTGTTCAATATCTAATTTAGGGTTAATACGGTTTCCCATATTTTTGAAATAAAAAAATTCTTAAATTGTATCTTGAAACTGTAACCATTAAAATTAAGACATGGCAAAAAAATCACATGAAAAGAGAGAAAGACTCTTTAAAAAGTATCGAGATAATTTAAATCTCTTGGTTAGTAATAATCTTATTTCTGAAGAAACAAACATTTATATATGTCCAATCTGTCTAACAAAGCACAAACATTTAAACGAAGATGACCCATTAACCTTGGAAGACGCACCGCCTAAAGCCTTGGGAGGAAAACCAAATACATTAACTTGTAAAAGTTGTAATAATAGATGCGGTTATTTGATTGACTCTCATTTAGCAAAGAGAATGAATGAAATTGATCAAAAAAAATTTCTATCTAATACATCTGTTAAAGTTAAAACCATAATTGATAATGAAGTTTTAAATGGAACATTATCCGTAAATGAAAATGGAGAGATGTCGATGTTTCATTCCCTCAAAAACAACAACCCCAAAACATTAAATCCAATAATGGAAAATGTTGAGCCAGGTAAAATAATAGATTTCAATTTTGGAAAAAGCACTGTCATTCCAGAAAAATTAGAATATTCGCTTTTAAAAACGGCCTTTCTAATTTTATTTGAAAAAACGGGATACTGTCTTATTTTGGATGAATGCTATAATACAGTAAGAGAGCAACTAAAGAATCCAGATAAAAGAGTTTATCCAGAATACTTTTGGTTTGAAAATATTTATGGACTTAAGCAAGGTGTATATTTTGTAACTGATAAAGGATACGAATGTCTCTTTGTAACTTTTAATTTAGATACGGGAAAAACAAAAAGTAGTTTTCTTGTTGTTTTACCGTGTTCAATAAATAAGATAGAAGATATCATCGAGAAGCTTACCTCTGCCATTAAAGAAGAGATGACCCTAACATTATATTCTTTAGAGATTAAAGACCATAATTATATAGATGATTTAGACAATATCAAAAAACTTTTTGAATGGGTTGAAAAAAGAACCAATGTAAATTATTATTTTTCAAAAGATTATCCAAAATCCAAATAGTAAAAACTTTTTAAATATTCTTATATTATGAAATACGAATGGCTCAATAAAAAAACTCCTCGCTCTGTCGATCAATTAAGATTATGGTCTGAAAACCCAAGACTTAACCCAGAAGAGAAACATATACTACTAAGTGATTTTGCTGAAGATATGACATTTGAAGAATCTGATAGAAAAGACTTTTTTAAACTGTTAAAATCAATTGTTGATGACGGTTTTATTCCTGCCGATCCAGTAGTAGTATGGAAAAACGAAGAAAATGAAAAATTTTATGTTGCAGAGGGTAATAGAAGAGTTTTAGCCTTAAAATTACTTAGGGAACCCAATAAAGCTCCTAAGAGTATTAGAGGAATGGTAAGAGTTTTATCTTCAAAAATTAATAAAGAATCAATTGAAAAAGTATTAGTAAATGTAGCTCCCTCTTTTGAAGATGCTGAGTGGTATATTAACCAAAGAAATAGTAACTCATCTTTACAAAAATCTTGGTCAAGAGTACAACAACAAAGGTGGATTTCAGAACTTTATGAAAAATATGACGGAAATATTGAAAAAATCTCTTCTATAACTAAAATGACTCAAGGCGAACTTGAAAATTTTATTAGAATTTTGAAAATAAAAGATTTAGTAAAATTAGAAGAGGTAAGACATCAATTATCAGATAGCGAATATAATGATGCTACTTCATATAGATTTCCAATTACAATATTAGAAAGATTTTTTTCAAATAAAGATGTTAAAGAAAAGTGGGGAATTGATTATGACGGAATAAACATTAAATTTGTAAATAAATTAAGCTTTTTAAACGCTTATGGAAAATTAATCAAAGACATTGTAACTAAAAATCCTGACAATGCTATTGACACAAGAACTATTACCACAAATCTAGATGGTATCTTAAATAAATTACCTAAAGTAGAGTTAGAAAACATAGATGATGCTCAAGAGACAAATGAAGGAATTACAAACCCTGATATAGAAGATCAGCCAGAGGACACGCCAGCTCCAGCTCCAACACCATCAGCACCATTAGTAGTAAAAAATGATCCTAATAGAAGTAGACTTGTTTTAAATATCTATACAATTAACACTGATAGTTACAGAATAGTTGGTTTATTTAATGAATTAAAAGAAATTCCTTTGAAATATAGTAATTGTATAGCATCATCAATTAGAGTATTTTTAGATTTATGCGTATTAAAGTATATCCAAACAGAAAATTTAGAAACAGCAATTTCTACTCATTATAGAAAATCAATAAAGGATGTTAGTTTAAAAAATAGATTAGAATATTTAAAAACAAATAATTTACCTGATAAACCAAAAAAAATTGTAGAAAAATTACTTCAAACATCTAATCAGTATAGCTTAGACGTTCTAAATGGATATATACATGGTCAAGATTCTCATTATCTAGGACGTGCATTTTTAAATGGTTTTTGGGATTTTTTATTTCCATTATTAGAAAAATTAGTAGAAATTAATGAAGAAATTTAATATAAATGAAACACTATTCACCTTTAAGATATCCAGGAGGCAAAAATAAACTATCAGCATTCTTGGCCAAAATATGCATTGACAACAATGTCAACGGGCATTATGTAGAGCCATATTCTGGTGGAGCATCCGTAGCTCTATTCCTATTACTTGAGGGTTATGTATCAAAAATCACTATTAACGATAAAGATAGGTCAATTTATGCCTTTTGGTACTCAGTACTAAATAAGACTAATCAATTATGTGAACTAATTGATAAAACTGAAATTACGATTGAGGAATGGAGAAAACAGAAAGCTATCCAAAATAGAAAGGATAAAGCTGACTTATTAGAGCTAGGTTTTTCAACTTTTTTTCTCAATAGAACTAATAGATCAGGTATTATTAATGCTGGTATTATTGGTGGAGTTGAACAAAATGGCAACTACCTTATGGACTGTAGATTTAATAAGCAAGATCTAATGGAAAGAATAAGAACTATTGCAAAAAAGAAAAAACATATTCGACTCTATAGAAAAGATGCAATAAAACTCATTGATAAAATTCAAGAAGAAGCCAATCAGGAAAATATCATTTTCTACTTTGACCCTCCATATTTTTTAAAAGCTAGCTCTTTATATATGAACCATTACAAAGAACATAATCATAAAGAAGTTAGTGATAAAATAAAAGCCATAAGAAATATAAAATGGGTTGTCTCATACGACAATGTACCCGAAATAAATAATTTATATCTAGGGATTTCAAAAAAGGAATACTCTTTTAAGCATACTGTTTATAACTCAAGAGATGGCCAAGAGGTTTTGTTTTTTTCGCAAAATATAAATCAACCAGAAATTAATGATTGGAATCCTTTGAAATTTAAAATCAGAATAAACAAGAAAGGAGAAAGGAGAATAATTTACAGGTAAATGGCCAATGCTGAAGATTGACAATATAAAAAAGTAGGAAGATATTTTCCTACTTTTAATTTTCTTACTTTAATTTAAAATCAAATAGCTCCTGTGGATGAACATCTAGCCCCTTAGCTAACTCTTGAATAGTAGAGATTCTAAGATCTACTTCCCCTTTTTCTATTTTGCTGATATTACTATGGTCTACATCACATTTTTGGGCCAAGCCTCTATAACTCAAATCAAGCTTTTTTCTAAACAGTTCGACTCTTTTACCAAATGCTATTCTAAATTCTATTTTATCCATTGTGGTTAACTTTGAATAGACAAAGTGATAAGATTCTAATAATTTTTTGTAGTCTAATTAACCTACATACAGAAAAATGTTTTATATTTGCCAAATAGGTTACAATAAAGGTAACTTTGCAATACTTCAAAAATAATAATCGAAGCTATTGCTTAGATTCTCGACTAGAAAACTGGTAATTTTTAAAGTGTACGAGAAGATAAGTAAATTTGCTCACGACCGCGGCGTGGGCTCTCTTATCGTGCACGGGTATACCAGTACCTCTAGTCAATAAGTTGAGTTCCACGCCTTTTCTTTTGGGCAGATGTAGTAGTGAGTTAGCGTTTTGATGCAGAGAATTCATCTTATTGATCGAAGCAGTTTCTTCAAGCAATAATTCAGCTAAAAACACTGCTTATGAAAAGAAAAGATTCCCTGCCCCGAATGTTGAACGATCAGCAGCTCTATGTACTGCTGAAAAAAGGCCATCCCTCCTCATTAGAACATATCCATTTACGGTATAAAAGGCTTTTGTTCTGGCTCGGGAAACAAATGCTTGACGATGATTTTGTGGTGGAAACGCTGGTGCAGGACACCTTCCTCAAACTTTGGCTGCACCGTGATTCTATTGAAACGCCGAATCATATTCCTGGCTTTTTACGGTTGGTTTTGAAAAGAGATTGTATAACGTATTTCACTGCTCCGAAAACTCAATTCACCCGCTTCATGGATTCATTTGAACGGTTTGGAAATGATCAGGATTATTTTGCCGGCTACAATCCGTTACTTGATGAAGAGCATCTACTTAGCCAGGAATCCGATCAAAAAGATTTTGATGAAGTCAAAAAGGTATTAAGCGTCCTGGATCCCAAAAGAAAACATCTGATTGAGCTTTGCCTTGACTATGGTTTTCAGTACAAACCAATTGCAGAGGCAATGGGAAGCAGTGTGACAGGCATTAGCAATGAGGTGAGCAGAGCCATCGATGACCTTCGGAAAATTCTCAACAGAAGTTATTCTGAAAAGCCAAGGGAAAAAGCTTCCGATCATAAAGAGCAACGAGATATACCAAGCCATCAGCAGCTTGAGATCATGAAAAGAAGGATTGAACAAAAATTATCTTTCACTGTTATTGCCCGGGAACTCAAACTGTCCGAAAAGCAGGTTCATCGGGAATTTCTCCATGCTTACGAATGTTTACAGAAGGAAAACACATGTTTAAAATCTTTTTGACATGGAAAAACCTACGATGACCTTGACCCGGAAAATCCAGTTGCTGATCGACGTTCCATCCGATGAAAAAAATATGATATGGGAAAAACTCTACCGGTATCAGAACCGCTGTTTCCGGGCGGCTAATTTCATCGTTTCCCATCTGTATGTACAGGAAATGATCAAAGATTTCTTTTATTTAACAGAAGACATCCGGTACAAGCTGGCTGATGTAAACAAAGATGAAATGGGCATGTTCACACGCTCAAAAACCAATACCACGGCACGGATGGTCTTCGACCGTTTCAAAGGAGAAATCCCCACCGATATCCTGGGAAGCCTGAACAATACGATTCAATCCACCTTTTCTAAAAACAAAGCCGACTACTGGCAGGGCACAAAATCACTGAGAAACTTTAAAAAAGACATCCCCATCCCGCTTCCGGTGAAATGCATCAGCAAACTGAAGTATGATCCTGGAAAGAAAGCGTTTTGCTTTAATATGTTTGCGATTCCGGTTAAAACGTATTTAGGAAAGGACTTTACGGATAAACGCCTGATATTAGAACGTCTTTTAAAAGGAGAGATCAAACTTTGTACCTCCCAGATCCAGCTAAAAGCCGGGAAAATCTTCTGGCTCGCCGTATTTGAAACTGAAAAAGAAGAGCATAATTTAAAACCCGAAATCGTTGCAGAAGCTTCCCTGTCATTAGAACATCCCATCGTAGCAAAAGCCAACCATGCGCGCATCCATATTGGCTCAAAAGAAGAGTTTCTATACCGCAGGCTGGCCATCCAGGCAAGTCAGAAAAGGGTTCAAACCGGCATTGCTTATGCCCGGTCAGGAAAAGGTGCCAAACGGAAACAAAAAGCCCTTTATAAAACAGAACATTTAGAGCGCCGGTATGTAAGCCATCGGCTTCATCTGTATAGTCGGCAACTTATTGATTTCTGCATACAGCAAAAGGCTGGCACGCTCATTCTAAAAAATCAGGAAGATAAAATAGGGATTGCAAAAGAGCAGGAATTTGTGCTCCGCAACTGGAGTTATTATGAACTGCAGGCGAAAATAAAATACAAAGCAGAGAAGGCCGGTATCGAACTGATCATCGGCTAGCTGCAAAAATAACGAGGGTGCTTGTACACCCGCAGGGTGAGGTCTTGAAACACTCACTGAATACTCAAGGGTATATACAACGGCGTGGGTTCTTTTTGTCTCAAAGACTGTTAAGAAAAGAAAAATACCTACAGGTAACAGATGAGACGCTGTCTGACGAAATTTATATTTTTTATCAAACTAAAATCATTTTAAAAGCTGATTATTTCTACTCACATTAAGGACTCTGTTTTTCAAGCCTGAATTTGAAAACTTATCACATTTATATGTTTTTTAAACAAAAATTTGGATTCACCACTTCAGGAATACTATTTTCAATCAACTACTAAAAATGGAATTTATCCAACCATTGTATATTTGAATTAAAACATCCACTAAATTTGTATAAGATCATTGCAGGCAAGGGCAAACTACTCCTGGCTGGCAAATACCCATACTATAATGTCAAAACAATCAATACACATCTGATATGCATACATTAACGGAAAGAAATAAAGAAGTGGTACGCCGCTTTAATACTGAGGTCATTGAGAAATGTGATGAGCAAAGCCTTGATGAGCTGATGGATGAAAACTTTGTCAATCATTCTGCGCCGGAAGGTGCCGACAACGGACCGTCCGGAATGATGAATACCTTCAAAAATATTCTGCATCGTGGCCTTCCTGATCTTACAGTCGTCATTGACGATCAGATCGCAGAAGGAGATCTCGTTACTACACGCAAACAAATCATTGGCACCCATACCGGTGTCTTGATGGATATTCAGCCCACAGGTCGAAAAGTTGCTATTGACGTTATCGACATTGTTAAAATAAAAGACGGCAAATATATTGAATATTGGGGTGTCAATACATTGCCTCTGGTAATGGCTCAACTTAAAAACCAAGGCTAGTTATTATCAATGGTCAATATTTGAGTCGATAATACGATGCGGCGATTATTCATCACGATGTATAAATATGATATTCCGTTTTTGGGAACAAACTTTAGTAATTTAATTTAGTTATGTGACCGGTCCATTTCCCGAAAACGGACCGGCGTCATTTGCAGATGTTTTCTGAAGAAATTATTAAAGTGCGCAGCTTCTTTGAACCCCAATGAATAGGCTATTTCCGAAACGTTCCATTCTGTATGCCAGAGTAAAATTTTTGCTTCCTGCAATAAGCGTTCAGCAATTACCTCGGAAGTTGTTTTTTCCGTAACCTCCTTTACGGCCCTGTTAAGATGATTGGTATGCACAGAGAGCTGGCCGGCAAATTGCGATGGAGAGCGAAAACTGATCTGCCTTCCTGTATCTTCCACCGGAAACTGGCGTTCCAAAAGCTCCAGGAACAGATGGGTGATCCGTTGGGAAGCGTTGATATGCTGTTGTTCGGCTTTAAGGGCGGGCTGCATTTTAAGGGTGTAGTGCAGCAGGTCAAATACCTGATTTCTGATCAGATCGTATTTGTGTACATAATCAGAAACAATTTCAGCCTGCATTTTCCTGAAGATTTGCGATACATGTTCCAGTTGTTCATCCCTCAGTTCAAAAACAGGTATTACATTGGGCTGAAAAACCTCATAGTCATTCAGGTTACCGAAATGATGAAAAAAAGCAGGCGTGAACACACAGAAAATCCCGGATTTATAATCGTCGATCCATTCAAACTTATATGGAATCTGCGGGTTGGTAAAAAACAATGCCTGTTTTTGAATTTCAATAACCTTATCCGCATAATGGATCCTGTTCCTACCGATGATGAGTGTGATCTTAAAGTAATCTTTCCTGCTATACACAACCGGCTTGGAGTTTTTCCCAATGTATTCGTCTATGGTAAATACATTGAAATGCCCCACTTCATTGCGGATATTATCCGGGACACGGTTAAATTTCGACCGGTAAAATTCTTCCAATGACTGCATTCTTTCCATCTGATAAATTTACAAAAATCAAATAAAAAAGCGTCGCCTGTTATTAGTGACAACGCTAATGATTGCTTTGTATTTTTGCTTAAAAATCGGTGGAAAAAGAAATATGTTGGTTGCTTTTCAATTCTTCTGAGAGCACATCGATTTTTTCCGTTGCCCGATTATAGGCATCACTACCTACATACAGACGGACAGGCGGATTCGGATCTTCTGCCAGATTGATGAGCGTCTGAGACAGCTTTTCAGGATCACCGATCTGAGTTCCGTTCATAGCTGCATACTTCTCGTGTGAGGCTCTGATCGCATGATATCCGTCGATTTTCTTTTCAGCAAAAACAAGGGAAGTATCCTGAAGGAACTCGGTCCGGAAAGCTCCGGGTGCCACTACCGTAACCTTTACGCCAAACTCCCTTACATCCTCTGCCATGACTTCCGAAAGCCCCATGACGGCATATTTGGTTGCCGCATACATGGCCCAGCCGATTCCCGGGGCGAATCCTGCAATTGAAGAAATATTGATGATATTCCCCGATTTTTGCGCCCTGAAATGAGGCATTACGGCCTGCATTGTTCCGATAACCGCAAATACATTAACGTCAAAACTGTCTTTGATCTCCTGCTGATTTAATTCTTCCACTGCCCCACCAATTCCATATCCTGCATTATTCACCAAAACATCGATTTTACCGAAATGGGCAATCGTTTTTTCGACAGCCTCGCTTATGGATTTCTCACTCGTTAAATCTACTTCCAACGGTAAGAACTGCTTCTCATCAAAAGTTCCTACAGCATCGGTTAAATTCTGTACCTTTCTGCTTGTTGCCGCTACCCTGTACCCGCTTTCAGTAAGCTTTTTCACTAATGAAAGTCCTAATCCTTTGGACGCACCAGTTACGAACCATACTTTTTTTGTATCCATATTTTAAGTTTTATGATGATACAAAATTAGAGCGATAAACGGCATCACCTCTAACGAAATAGCAACAATAGATTACAAAAATCAAATAATTAAACTGAAATTTCACTGATGCCTAAGCTCTTATGTAGAAATCAGATATGATTCTTCCAACTGCTTGATGTACTTCTGACCTGTCAGTACCTGCTGGATCTTCAAAAAAAGAGACTCATCCGGATTATACTCTCTGATCCCGGGAGAAAATATAATCTCCGAGATTTCCTTTAAGAATTTTGATCCGGGAGGAAGGAATTAAACTATGGTGTTTCAGAGCCTTCGTTTGAAAACAGAGAGGCCACCCAACAACCGGGCAGCCTCTGTATTTTATTTTTACTGATGATTATATCAATTATTCTTTGATAAATTTCAAAGTTTTACCGCCCTGGCCAACTTTAATAAGGTAGACCCCAGCCGGTAACTGCCCGATTTCCAGCTTTTCATTCTTAGAATTTACCCTTGACTTCAGCACCAGTTGTCCTCCAACATTATAAATAGAAATCTCATCGCCATGTACAACGCCATCTCCAAATCTGATGTTCAGCTCACTTTTTGCCGGATTCGGGTATATGACGGTCTCAGAACCAGTTGACAGCGTAGTTTTCGCATCCAGAGACGACTGACACATTGTTGAATTTCCGCCGTATTCCGTTGGATAATTTGTTCCTATATACAGTTTATCCAGATTTGTTCCATCTTCACGGTACCCGATCTGCAGGGTATGGTTTCCTGCGCTAAGATCTGCTGTGGCCAGCACATCCCAGGTCCATACGTTTGAAGACTTCAGACCATTGATATTTTGCCAGCTTCCGTTATCGATTTTTACCCAGAAAGAATCATCATCGGCACTTGGTGCGCGCAACCTTCCCCAAATACTGTAATTCCCGGATATACCCACATTGAAATTATAAGTTGCGACACCTTCCGAATCGGACGGTGGATTGTTTAGGCTGTTATTACCGGGTGTAATCGTGATATATCTTCCCCCGGAAGCTGTACTGCTTTGAAGCACCTGCCATAATGATCCGGTATTGCCGCACTCTGCCTCCAGCCAGATCTCCTGCCCGGCATTGGCTGGTGTCAGGGTCATTTCATCCAGATACAGAAGATTCGTATTGGAAGACAGCGCCCTAAGTTCGATGGAATTGGTCCCGGAGTTCAATGTAATGTTTTGTGCCAGAGTATTCCAGGTACTTAATGACCCTGTAGATGAGAAACTCATTGTTGCCACCTGAGAGTTATTGACGAATAATCCCACATTATCCACTCTCCCGCTTTCCAGTGAATACCTTATCTGTACAGTATAGTTTCCGCCATTCATGTTGGTCACATTTTTTCGGACACCGGCGGCCGCATTCGTCCCAAACTGTATGTATCCCTGGCCATGATAGTTTCTGATATCGGCATTATAACCACTCGTAGTGATCGGCCCGATATTTTTATATTCCAAGCACTCCATTTCATACTGCCTTGTCCCCAGATACACCGGTGGCAATGCAGGAGCAATAACGTTTGAAGGTGTATATTGTGTCAGCCTTCCTGTGAAATTTCCGGAACAGTTTACCGTAATATCCAGCGGACCGTTGTGGGCAATTGTTAAAGTAAGAATTCCTCCGGACCAGCTTTCTGTTATATTGCTCGGCTGATGCGCAGCACGATCTGTGAATGACCATGTCGGTTTTGCGCTGCTGCCATGTATCCTGATAACATCTGTTTTCAATCCTGTATTCAGAACATTGTCGAAATTATTCAGGTATATTTTGAGCTGGCTGGCTGTCTCCTTGATCACTCCCGAGGTATACTGGGACAGAGTCAGGTCCATAGATTCACTGGTATTGTATTTAAAGGGAATGTTTCCCGTTGCCTGCTGCCCGTTTCTGAACGGATTGTAAACCACCCATCCGTTTTCATGCCGCCCTGCATAGATATTCCCTGTATATTCCTGCGGAAAAAGATTATTAAGCTCCGCAATTTTACTGTCTGTTGTCGGCCATCTGGAACTGTAATCCGATTTGTTGACCTTTACCTGGAATGAGTTGGCAACATAATCATTCAGCTGAAAAACCGTAGGAATGGTAGGATACCTTCCGGATTTCTTGAAAAAGTTAAGGTTATTCTGATAAGTCCCGTCGTTATCCATTCTGTACAGCCCATCAAAAAGTGTTTGCGGTGAGCTATAGATTGCATCTCCGTTGCCCGAACTTACATTGTTGATAATCGCTACCTTCGTACGGTTGATGACTTCCTGGCGTGTAGGTATTCTCACATGCCCGTCGATGATCTTTCTGAACAGGTCAATGCTCACGTTACTGAACTGATCATAGGTACCCCACTTCCTTTCTCTATAACCGTCTGAGGTGGCCGCTGACGAAAGTTCTCTGAAGCACTGGGTCCATATCAGTTCAGGACCGTCAATTACCGTCTGTCCGGTAAGCATAGCGTGCTCCAGGACCGGAGCTCCTGCCGTGGCCATTGTAAAACCGGCATGGTTGCCATCATCATCGTACCAGCCTGTATCATCATACCGGATACCGTAGTTACCACTGTATCCTGACAGGTAAGTTCCCAGTGCCAGGCTTTCCATATCAAATTTATAGCTTCGTGTGGTGTATTTCTCGCACAAAATATAATTTTGCTTGTACTGGGCGCATGCTGCGGCAAACTGTGGATTTCTTTTCAGCATGGCGATCGGATTGATACTCTGTGACCATTGGTTTCCGCACCAGCTTACCACAAGATATCCTCCATATTTGTTAGACAGTTGCAGGAGATTGGTAAAATGCGCTATTCTTGTGCTCCAGCTTGGAGAAAGCGGATCCGTGGCATCATCAAATCCCCAGAACTGTTCCGCATAATTGAATCCAAGAAAATTAGGGTAATTTTTGTAAAATTCCTCGTATACCGACAAATCGGTATCTGAAAACTGGCTGAAGCCACCGCTGGAACATTGAATCATGGTCCACATCCTGTTTTCGGCACAGACCCGCAGCCATGATTTGGCCACTTCATACCCATACTCTGCGACCTTGAATCTTGATGTCGGTACATCATGACTTATGGAAAGGGAGATGTTCATAACCACATACGGTCTTATATCAGCAGGAATCAGATCGATGATCTTTTGCGGGTTGGCATAATTCCACGTGTCAATGTGGATCATGTACATGGGCTGCTGCGGGGACACCGTCCTGCGCAGGGGAACTGTATTTTGGGAAAATACGGGATTTGCGGATAAGAATGCTAATAATATGAGCAAACTCAGAGCCGTTTGAAAGACTTTCTCTTTCAGATGAAGAACGTTAACTTTTTTCATAATATATTAATTTTGGATAATGATATCTTGAAACAAATAATGGATTTCTTCACTCTTAATGCCTAACAAATATAGCAATTATTAAAATAAGTGTTATAATAACATTTATTAATTAACATTAAATTCATGTAATAAGGAATTAGTATGAAAGATTTTTCTGATAGCTCATATCACGCTGATGAATCAAGTCGTATTAAAAAAATTTGCATATTAAAATGATAAAAATTACTCTCGCTTAGAATGAAAACCCTTAATAACATACTACTTCTTACTTTCAGCCCTTATTATTACAGAGTAATATTTGCTCGGAGGCGGTGTGCTTATTTAGAATTGAATACCTATTAGAAGATTATCGTACCATAACCTAAAGCCCGAGCGAATGCCTAGTCATGGTCGGAAGAAATTCCGGCCATGACTAGATTAGCATCCTTAATCTTAAACTGGTTATCCAGAACGCAGATCAGGTTGTTGGATATATCAAAAGTTTGCTGAAAATATTCTGCCTGAATGTTTTTCCTGTTGCTCATTAAAAGCCTGGTTACTACTTCACCCAGTTTTTTCAGTGCTGATATCTGGCTTTCTGTAATCTCCTTAGGTTTATAATCAATGACACAGATGGTTCTAGTGCAAAACCTTTATCATCAATAAGCGGCACACCGGTATAGAACCGTATCCCTACAGCATTTCATATGGTTATTTCGATACAATTTCCTTCAGGATCAAGGACTACACTTTCATAGTAGCCGTCTCCTGTAGTTCTTGGCTCGCTTTCGATAGCATATCGGTCAGCACGTAATCGTTCTGTCAGAAGATCAACAGCCTCTTTACTGCCTACTGAAACGGCAAAATGGGCAATACCTTTATGCCAACCTCTCCTTAAGGGTTGTTCTGTAATATCCTCTCTCTTCATGAGCTCCAGGCGTGTCTTGCCTTCACCAAAAGTCAGGAAGTAAGAGGTAAATGCTTTTTTTACATTCGTATATTTTTCATTGCTTACCATACCGAAATAGGTAACATAAAATTCACGCATTTTTTCCAGGTCATCTACCCAGATCGCTAAGTGTTCGATATTCATCATGATTTAAATGGATTAATTAATTCTCAAATTTAAAAATTGCAAATTAATGCAATTTTGTATAAATTTGCATAAAAATACAACAAATGTCTGAGTACAGAATAACCAAAGCGAAATTGGCAACGCAGTATATTTTTTTGGTTTGCGGACTTGCTTTATCCAGTTGGGCACCCATGGTTCCGTTAGCAAAAGACCGCCTTCAGCTGAATGAAGCTGAGCTTGGCCTCTTATTGCTGCTGCTGGGAGGCGGCGCCCTGGTTACGATGCCATTATCAGGATTTTTCATCAGCCGGGCCGGAAGCCGGAAAGTGATTCTCACCTCTGTGCTGCTTGTCGCCTTATTACTTCCAGTCCTTCTTATCATTTCCAATGTCTACCTTATGGGCACTGCCATATTTGCATTCGGATGCGGAATAGGGACTATTGATGTAGCCATGAATTCACACGGCGTACAGGTACAGAATGCATACAAGAAGCCCATTATGTCTTCCTTACACGGGCTATTCAGCGTAGGAGGATTGTTAGGATCCATCGGTCTGGGTTTTTTAATCAAATTAGGACTCAATCCCTTGTATGCAGCAGTTACAATCTCCGTTTTACTGGTTGGACTGCTGGCTTTCCAGTTCAGAAATCTGCTCGATTATGCATCTGAAAAGGAAATTACCAGAAAATTTTCCCATGTGGATGAAGCCCAGGCAGTAAGGAGTCGTTTTCAATGGTTGAACGCATCCGTCCTGCTGCTAGGTGTGATGTGTTTCATTGCCTTTCTTTCTGAAGGAGCGGTACTGGACTGGAGTGCAATACTCCTGAGAGACCATAAAAATGTGGCTCCGGAATTTTCAGGGATGGGTTATGCTGCATTTTCCGTGGCAATGGCAGTAATGAGGTTAACCGGAGATTCGCTTATCAGCAGATTGAACAGCAAAACGGTAGTTGTAGGCGGAAGCCTGATCGCTGCTGCGGGTATTGTTGTTTTGATATTCAGTCCCTGGATTGCCATATCCCTCATCGGATTTATTTTACTGGGCATTGGCGCGGCCAATATAGTTCCTGTATTTTTCAGTGAAGGAGGCCGTATTGACGGATTGTCCCCGTCCGTAAGCATTCCTGTCATTTCTACGATGGGATATGCTGGTCAATTGGCAGGACCGGCACTTTTAGGCTTTATTGCCCATCATTTTTCTTTGAATGTTGCCTTTGAAAGCATAGCTTTGTTATTTGTAATCGTAGCCGTACTGTATACATTCAGAAAATCACTATGCTGAAAGAAGAACGTTTTGAAATCATCCTTAAGGAACTGAAGGACAGAAAAAAAGTCAAGTTTGAAGACCTGGCTGGCCAGCTTCATGTTTCTGAAGACACTATACGGCGGGATATCGATATTTTGCACCGCAACGGTCTTTTATCGAAAGCCAGGGGCGGTGCGATTCTCAGGGAAAAAGATCCGCTGACGTTTCATGACCGGAAATCATTCCTGACCAAAGAAAAAGACATCATCGCACTAAAAACCCAGCAGTTTATCAAAAATGGAATGACGGTCTTTATGGATGGCGGTACAACGATATGTGCAGTGGTTAATTGCATGCCCCTGGACGTCCGGCTCAGGATCATTACCAATAATTATTCGATTATCCCTATTGTTGAGAAGTTCAAAAATGTAGAACTCATTCTTTTAGGAGGAAACTACGAACGCGACCTGGCTGTGACCTCAGGAGTGACCACCTGCCATGAAGCGTCAAAATACCTTGCTGATGTTTTTATCATGGGCACATGCGCTGCAGATCCGCATTACGGGATCACCTCTGTTTCCATTACCGATGGTGAAACAAAAAAGGCAATGGTTCAGTCTTCAAAAAAGACCATAGCGCTTGCCAGCCGGAACAAACTCAGTCATAGTGAAGCTTTTAAAGTCTGTGAAATCAGTCAGGTCAGCACCCTTATTACTGACCTGAATTCAGATGATCCACAGCTTGATTCCTTCAGGAAGTCAAATCTGCACATCGTCTGAACTGCTGAAAACTTTGTCATGCTTTTATCAAGCCTGTTTTATTATCGCATATAAGCTGAATCTAAAAACTGCCTTACCGATAAAAGAGATGATTTTAAAACAGAGTCTGAGGTATCCTTTCCGGCTCCAGGTTTTCGTAATGCAGTTGAGGTGAATAATTAGGATACTGAAACTCCTCGATGGGCATGCGGTCCAGAAAGTCCTTACCCATTTTTTCGTCCAGCGTAATGATCATCCGGTTGTTGATTTCTGCCTGTACAGGATTGGGAAGTGTGGTTATCAGTCCAAAACCCAAATTACCATCGGAATACATATCGTAATACCCAGCGATATAAAACTGAGCCTTGTCTTTCCAGAACAATTCATGTTTCACTTTTATGGGGGTCTTTTTACCGGGAACATACACTGTCTTGTATTCATAATAGGATGAAGCGGGGATCAGGCATCTGTTCCGTTCAATTTTGCGGTAAAAAGTAGGGGTATTTTCAGACTGCAGGTTTTTGCCTTTTGTGGGTGCATCCGGATGTTGCTTAATACCCCAGAAGGTATTCATTAATACGATTCCATCACGGTTGACGATGGCCGGAATATCAGGTACGGTTTTCCGGATAAAGGCATTAACATTGCTGTCGAGAACGAAATCCTGCTCTTCATCTCCCTCAGCATTTAAATCTTCAACTGCTTTTTTCAAACTAACTTTTTTATTATTAAAGCTATAACACATTTTTATCTAAATTTCTCTTTTAAGATAACAAAATAAAGGCAAATAACCCTTGGCACATCCGGTAAAACATTAAAAATATACTCTTATTTACATCAGCCATCATCCGTTGTATCATCTCAGTCTACAAACCAGATCTCAAACCGGCTTCCCTGCTCCAAAGGCTTATAGTTCAGATAGCCTCTGTGCGCCTCCATAATGCTTTTACTGAGTGTAAGTCCGATTCCGGAACCTCTGCTTCTGGTGGTGAAAAAAGGTAGGAAAATCTTATCCTGAATTTCTTTCTGGATCCCGATTCCATTATCTTCTATACTGAGGATCACCCGGTTATTCAAGATTTTAATTTCAGTTTTTACAATCTTCTCTTGTTGCTCAGAAACCGCATGGATAGCATTGAGATAGAGGTTGATCAGACACCGCTCTACCATCTTCTCATCTGCGGAAACGATATGGTCTTCGAGGATATTGACGGTACTGATTGCATTTTTTTCAAACTCGGGTTTCAGAAAGCTCAAAGCAGATTCTACGATAGCTTTTAATGAAATGGATTTAAAAACCGGTTTAGGAAGTTCGGCTACCTGGCGGTAATCATCCACAAAATTCAGCAGCTGCTTCGATTTGGAGTTGATAATCATCAGGCTTTCCTTCATATCCTGCTGGTCTTCCCGGTCTATGGTATCCTGGTTGACGATATATTCCAGATTCTGAATCAGGCTGTTGACCGGCGTTAATGTATTCAGAAGCTCGTGTGAGATCACTTTCATCAGGTTGTTCCAGGCCAGCCTTTCCTTCTGTTCTATGATTTTCTGGACAGATTCGAGGCTGATGATACAGAATCGGTGCTTAACGTTCTGTACTTTTTTGGTCCGCAAAGAATAGGACTGCCTGGTATTTTCATTGATTGAAATATCAAAAAAATCCTGGGAGTTGTCATAGCCGGTTTCCTCAATAATTTTATAAAAACCGGGCATCTTATTTTCATACAGCGCCCACGAATTGTATTTCGGTATCTGCAGGATTTCCAGAAAAACAGGATTGACATAAAAGACCTCCCAGGCATGCTCTTTCTCTGAAAGAATCATCAGCCCGATTTCAAGCTGGTTCAGAATTTCTTCATACAAAAGCCTGTAGGATGATAAGGAAAGATATTCCTCTTTGCTTTGATCATATAATTGTACGGCATGGTCCGTCAAAGAATTTCCCTCATGCCTCGGAAACAGTGAAAAATCTTTTTTCTGAATGGCCAAAAGGAGTTTTTCAGTCTTGCTGATGTACATTAAAACCGAGGCCTGTGAGAGGATCACACAACCGATGGTTAAAATAGTGAACAGAAAGCAACTGATCCATTTATTCTGTCCGTAAAAATAAAACGCCACAATACCACTGGCAATAGCCAGGATAATAAAGAAGTAAGGGTAAATATATCTGTTTTTCATGTATACTTTGGTTGGTATTGAGCCTTGTCAAGGTTTAAAACCTTGACAAAGCTTTTAAAATAAATGGCATTCAAAATACGGCATTTTACAGCTGAAATTTTTCCATCCTCCTGTACAAAGCCGCTCTTGAAAGTCCCAGATCATCTGCTGCCAGCGAAATATTTCCGCGGTGTTTCTTTAATGCCTTTTTGATGAGGAACTCTTCCATGTCTTCAAGATTAAGATTTACGATGGTTTTCTCTGCTTCTTCATCCTGAGGCATGAGCAGCCTGAGTTCTTTTTCCCTGGAAAGGATCACGCTTCGTTCGATGCAGTGGTCAAGCTCACGGATATTTCCCGGCCACGAATAATTTTTTAGTTCTGAAATCAGCATTTCATTTAAAATCAAATCGGGCTTATGGTATTTCTGGCGGTACTTTTCTAAAAAATAACCCGCGAGAACAGGAATATCTTCCTGGCGGTCCCGAAGGGCAGGAACCTGGAGTTCCACGGTATTGATCCTGTAATACAGGTCTTTCCTGAAACGGTTTTCTGAAACAGCTTTCCTGAGGTTCTCATTGGTTGCAAAAATAAACCTGACATCTAGCAGCCGTTCTTTGCTCTCTCCTAACCTTGATAATTTCCTGTTTTGAATTAAGCTCAGCAATTTGGTCTGAAGATGCAACGGCAGATTCCCTATTTCGTCCAGGAAAACCGTTCCGTTCTGTGCATTTTCAATTTTTCCGGCATAGTCCTGATGTGCATCGGTAAAGGCCCCTTTTTTATATCCGAACAGTTCTGCCTCAAAAAGATTTTCGGAAAGGCTTCCCAAATCAATATGGACAAAAGGCTGGCTTTTTCTTTCCGACAGCTCATGAAGATGTTCTGCCAGCACATATTTTCCGGTCCCGTTTTCTCCCAGCAGCAAAACATTGGCGTCGGTTGCAGAAACGCGCTCAATCTGTTCCATGACTTCTTTCATGGTGTTTGACTGTGTACCCAGCTCGTAATTATTGGTTTTGAGGCTTATATTTTCCCACTGGTTCAGCTTTTTGTTTTTCCGGGAAACATCTACGGCAAGATTGACGGATGCATATAATTTCTCGTTATTCCATGGCTTGAGGATAAAATCGGAAGCGCCGTTTTTCAGGGCTTCCACTGCGAGTTCCACTTCACCATAAGCGGTCATGAGAATGATGGGAAGCTGAGGTTCCAAAGTTTTGATCTCCTGCATCCAGTATAATCCGTCCTGCCCGTTTTCAAATCCTTTCCGGAAGTTCATATCCAGTAAAACCGTATCAACCTGCTGTTCGGATAAAAATTTCAAAATATTCTTAGGCTGGCTCAGGCAGCTCACTTCCGTAAAGAACTTCTTGAGCCAGACTCTCGCCGAAAATAAAATATCCTCGTCGTCATCCACAATTAAAATATGGGCTTCTTTTTTTCGCATGTCTTTTAATACAATTATTACAGCAGTTGCTGACGTTCAAAATGTTCTCTTGCTTCTATAGGGGCGATGTGAAGTTTCTTTTCCATTTCTTTTTTCGATGGTAGTTCCGTCCAGTACTCTGCCACCATGATTCCGTCTTTATGCATTTCCAGAAGCTCTACCTGCTCTTTGCTACTTTCAGCGCAAAGTATCAATCCTATAGGCATTTCCTCGCCTTCTTTACGTTCATTTTTATTGAGCCATTTCAGGTAGAGCTCGATTTGGCCTTTATATCTGGCCTGAAATGTACCGAGCTTCAGTTCTACGGCAATCAACCTTCTTAATGAACGGTGGTAAAACAGCAGATCGAGGTAAAATCTTCTCCGTCTACGATCATCCTTTTCTGGCGTTCAACAAAAGCAAATCCTTTTCCCAGTTCCAGGATGAATTTTTCAAGCTCACTGAGGATAGCTGTTTCAATATCTTTTTCAGATAGCCACTCGTGAGGCCGAGAAAGTCCAGAACATTAGGATCTTTGAAAGTGTTGATCAACATATTTTCGTTTTGTGCTGCCTGAATATTGGCAATGGCGGTCCTTTCAAATGCTTTGTTCGCAATCTGTTTTCTCAGTTCTCTTACACCAAGCATATTATTAATGGCTAATTGGGCATAGAATTGTTTTGCATTATTTGATTTTAATGAGAAGAATTCTATAAAATGTGACCAGGTCAATTGTCGTGACAGTGGAACGACAATTTCAATATCTGGAAATTGTTCAGAAAACCTGACCATTCTTCGTATATTTTTTTCTGTAAAATTTCTGCCATATAGATTTTCCAATTTTGCCGACAGTGTCGGCAAAATTTGTTTTCCATATTCTGCACGTTGGTTTTGTAAAATGTCGTCGTTGATGCGCTTTCCAACCTGCCAAAACAAAATTGTTAGAGTACTGTTGGCTTGCATCGCCACCTGTTGGCGGCTTTGCTCTATAAGGTGCGATACATCGGCAAACAGTTTTTTGTTTGAAATCAACATCTGATCTTCAGACGATCCTGTGTTTTTATTTTTTTCAGCCATTATCTTGTTTCATCATTTTCAGATATAAAAGTAATTCTTCTCCGCCTTTTAGATGGCTAACTTTATTATCACTCATAGATCATCCATCAAAATTGTCCGTTTCCGTACAAAAAGTGTCCGGTAATGAACAGTTTTAACATTAATAAAATTAAATTTAATCTCATTTACAGCAAGTTGCAAAGTTATATTTTTCTGGCATCCGCATTGTGTAATTACCTATAAGTAAAAGAGTTATCTAAAATATGGACACGAAAATAGTAAAAAAGAAATCCAAATTAAAATTTGTGCTCATTATTCTGATTTCTGTTTTGTCATTATCGGTTTTCGGATGGTATTTCCTTAACCAGAAAAAAACATATAATGTGAAAGCTGAAGATATAAGTATTGATGAAGTTACCTACGGAAAATTTGAAGATATGCTGATGCTTACGGCACAGACCCAGTCACTGCACTCTTCTCTGGTGAATGTTCTGGAAGGAGGGGCCATAAAAGAAATTTTTGCGGAAGACGGACAAATGCTGGTGAAAGGACAGCCGATTGCACAGGTATATAATCCGAATACGGAATTTAATTACCTGAACCAGGAAACAGGCATTATGCAGCAGATCAGCCAGATGAGAAGTTCGCTCCTGGAACTGAAAAATCAGGAATTCAATCAGGATAAGGAACTTTTACTGGCACAGAATGACTATAACACGGCTTTGCAAACCTACAATCTCCAGAAAAGATTGTATGATGCGGAAATAGGCAGAAAAACGGATTATGATGTATCGATGCAGAACCTGAACTACCAGAAGCAAAGGAAATCCATTGTTGAAAAAGGAGCATATAATGAGAAAACATCTAGGAATTCCCAAATATCAGCCATTAACAGCTCCATCAGCCAGATGGAAAAGAGCCTGAATATCCTGCGTTCCAATAAGAATAATTTCCTCATTATGGCGCCGGCTTCAGGAAGGCTTTCCTCTTTTACGGTTTCACCCGGGCAGAACCTTACCACCGGTGAAAGCATCGGGAAAATAGACCTGATGGACGGATATAAGCTGGTGGCAAAAGTAGATGAATATTATATCAATAAAATCAGCAGCGGAATAAAAGGAACACTGGATAGCAACGGGAAAGAATATGAAGTCGTCATCACAAAAATACTTCCGGAAGTTAAAGACGGACAATTCTCTATAGAACTGAATTTTAGTGATGATCAGATTAAAGGCCTGAAAATCGGGATGACTTTCGGGGTAAAATTAAAATTATCTGCCGATGTACAGAGCCTGATGATTCCAAAGGGAAATTTCTTCAGAGATACCAGCGGAAAATGGATTTTTGTAGTCAAAGGCAGCAAAGCGGAAAAGAGAACCATCAGCCTCGGAAGAGAAAACCCCATGTACTATGAAGTTGTTTCAGGATTGAAGCAGGGCGAGAAAGTCATTACTTCAGATTATACCGAGCTGAAAAAATATGAATTATTGGATATCCAAAAATAAAATTAAAACTATATTGAAAACAAAGGTTATTGTTCCAACTTTAATCTTTAAACTGTAAAACCTTAAGCTATATTAAAATGATAAACATCACTAACCTTTCAAAAGTCTATAAAACAGAAGACGTACAAACCAATGCGCTGAACAATGTAAGCCTGCATATCAAAGAAGGCGAATTTGTAGCCATCATGGGGCCTTCCGGCTGCGGAAAATCTACTTTTCTTAATATCCTCGGATTTCTGGACAGCGCTTCTAGCGGTTCCTATCAGTTTGCCGGTACAGAAACGGTGGGACTGAGTGAAAAGAAAAAATCTGATCTCCGAAAAAAGAATATCGGCTTCATCTTCCAGAACTTCAATCTGATCGATGAGCTGACCGTATATGAGAATATAGAGCTTCCCCTGATCTATAATGGAATTCCTTCTTCCGAAAGGAAAAAACGTGTAGAGGAGATTATGGATAAGATCAATATTGCCCACAGGGCAAAACACTATCCGCAACAACTGTCCGGAGGCCAGCAGCAACGCGCTGCCGTAGCCAGGGCGCTTGTGACGAAACCCAAGCTGATTCTTGCCGATGAACCCACCGGAAACCTCGACAGCTCCAACGGAAATGAAGTAATGAACCTGCTCGCGGAACTCCACCGGGAAGGCTCTACCATTGCCATGGTAACACACTCTTCTTATGACGCAGGCTATGCCTCAAGAATCGTAAACATGAAAGACGGGGAAATCTTCTCCGAAGAACTTGCTGAGCAGAGAAAAGATGTGTTTGAAAAAGCGGATGCTAAAAATTTCATATAAAAACATTCATTCTCCATATCCAAACCTCATAGGTTTCAGAAACCTATGAGGTTTACAAAAAGTTACATTCAACGCTGTCATTCATAATTACCAACCGTAATTAAAAATTCAAACTATGCTCAATAACTGGCTCAAAATCGCATTCATCAATTATAAAAAGAACTGGCTTTCCACACTGATCAATCTTTTTGGTTTGACGATTGGATTGACAGGATTTATGCTCATTCTGATGCACTGGAATGACGAAGAATCCTACGAACAATGGAATCCGAAGAAAAATACTATTTATGCATTCCAGCAGTATAATAAAAAAGACAATACCTACGGCCCGAGCATTTCTTATCCCATTGCAGACCGTGCAGCAAAGGTAATTCCTGAAATCAAGGATTATATTCTATTCAGCGGTGCCGGAAAGGGTTTTAAAATGACCACCCAGAATAAAACTGTTTATCAGAAGGATGGAATGGCCGTATCTGAAAACTTTTTCAATTTTTTCCCGTTTAAACTGGTATCAGGCAGCTTCAAAGATGCTTTAAAAAATGAAAACGCTATTGCGCTTTCCACCAAAGCAGCAAAAAGTCTTTTCGGTAAAACCAATGTTGCGGGAGAGAATATAAAATTTGACCAGAAAAATTACATTGTTACTGCGGTTTACGAATTACCGGAAGGCAACACTGTTATAAAGCCGGAATTTGTCATGCTGGCTTATGAACAGCTGAAAAACGATAAAGAAGGCTGGGGTAATTTTAATTACGGATGCTTCTTTATGCTGGATAAGGATGCAGATATAGAAGCTGTTCAGGAAAAATTAATGAAAGATGTTTTTATATACCGGGCAAAAATCAATGCGCAGGGAGCAGGAGTTACGCCTCAGAAATATCTGGAATTATATGGTCCGCAGGGAAGTCTGCTGACCCCGCTCGGCCAAATGAAACTTCACGGGAAAGCCTATTGGTTTGGCACGGGAGATTTTAAAACCATGATGATCCTTTTTGCCCTTTCTGTACTGATTGTGATTCTGTCTGCCATCAATTTTATCAATCTTAAAACAGCGCAGGCTTCGCAGCGGGCCAAAGAAATTGGCGTGAGAAAAGCAATAGGAAGCACAAAGTCTGAGCTGGTACTTCAGTTTTTACTGGAAACGTTCATCATCTGTTTTACTTCCTATATTTTGTCGCTGGCATTAGCAGAACTCCTTTTACCAAGCTTTAACAAGTTTTTTGACAAAAAAAATCATAATGAATGACTGGCGTATATATGTGTATTCATTGACCATGATTCTGGCGGTAACAGTCATTTCCGGTTTGATTCCTGCCATCTATCTGGCCAACTTTAAAGCCATCGAAACACTGAAAGGAAATTTTGCCAGAAGCAGGCATGGCATCTGGCTCAGAAACGGGATCTTGACGCTGCAGCTGATCATTTCTTCATTTTTTATCATTGGCGGATTAATTGTAAACAGCCAGGTAAAATATATGATGAATAAAGACCTGGGGTACAGTGGCAAACAGATCTTCCTGGTGTCCTTCAGTGAAAACAGTCCTCAACCCTGGCTGAAGTACGAACGCGTTAAAAATGAAATGAAAAAAATAAAAGGTGTGGATGATGTCTCTTTTGGGGAAGCTGTCGCCGGAAGTTACCGTTACAGCAATTCCAATATGGATTATATGGGTAAAAGCATTTATGCCCAGCATGGCTCAATGGATTACAATTACCTTCAATTCATGAATATAAAATTAAAAAAAGGGCGCTGGCTTAATCCAAAACTGGCATCAGATACCATTAATAACGTTTTGGTTAATGAATCTTTTGTAAAGCAGTTCGGCTGGACAGATGAGCAGGCTTTTAAAAATGAATTCCGCCCGGGCTTTGATGATAAACCCTACAAAATTGTAGGCATTGTAAAGGATTTTAATGTTAAAAGCCTGAAGTCTGCAGTAGAACCCATGATTTTTTTCCATTACCGTGCAACATCCTGGAAGCGATATAATGTATACAATATACAGCTGAAACTGAAACCGGATGATATCGATGGGACCGTGAAAAGAATCAAAACGTACTGGCAGAATAACGTGGAACCGGGCTACCCTTTCGATTCGTATTTTGTGGACAAGCAGTTTGCCAAGACCTTTGAAAAGTATCAGAAACAGCAGACACTTTTTACCATACTAAACGCCATGGTTCTGATGGTAGCATTATTAGGATTATTTGCATTATCATCATTGATGATTGAGCAGAAACTAAAGGATGTAGCGATCAGAAAAACATTAGGAGCATCAGACGGAACCCTGGTTTTCGGACTGACGAAACAATTCCTTTGGATCACATTAATCGCAGTTTTAATAAGTATTCCGATCAGTTACTACCTGATGAACGAATGGCTGAAAGATTTTGCCTACCGAATCGATATGCCGGTCTTTCCATTCGTTCTAAGTTTAATTTTATTATTGATTCTGACTTTCGCAGTTGTAAGCATTAAAGCTTATAAAGCCACAAAAGTGAATCTTGTGAAATACCTGAAATACGAATAGTAGCAAACTGCCTGATGGACGTTGGAAATTTCATAGAAACGACACTCAGGCTTCCATCTTCCAGCATCCGATGTCTGGCTTAATCATTCATCATTTATCAATCATCAACTATGTTAAAAAACTGGCTCAAAATAGCATTCATCAATTACAGAAAAAACTGGCTTTCCACGCTGATCAATATATTGGGATTGAGCGTTGGGTTATGTGTTTTCCTGCTGATATTCATTCATTGGCAGGACGAGAAATCGTATGAACAGTGGATTCCTGGAAAAGAGAATATTTACCTGGTTGAAAATAAAATCAGTGATTTTGGAACGATGGTCGTTTCCAGTTATCCGGAATTAGCAGTTTCCAAAGAAAAATTTCCCGAGATAGAAGATTATACAATTGCTAATATCTGGAGTAATTACAAAGTCCGTCTGATTTCAGGAAGTAAATCTGCTTTTGTGTCATCTTGCAGGGCATCAGATTCTTTTTTTGATTTTTTCCCTCTCGAGAAGGTAGCAGGAAGTTACAAAGATGCCATTAGCGATAAAACAAAAATTACAATCTCGGAAGATACTGCTAAAATGCTGTTCGGAGATGAGTACAAAAACTGTATCGGAAAGACCATTACGCAGGATATCCCAAACTCAATACCACTTGTTATCACAGCAGTTTACAGAAATCCTGAGCAAAACAGTGTTTTTAAACCAGGATTTATAATGAAAAATGAAGGTTTGGATAACAAGAATGATTCTAATTTACAGTGGACAAATTATAGTTATATAGGATATTTCAGACTTAAACCCGGAACAGATATAGCCAGCCTGGAAAAAAAGCTTTCTGATTTAATGGCTGAGCAGGAAAAAATTACCACATTAAAACGGGGGCAAAAATATGATGGGAAAAAGAAAGCAGAAATTTTTCTAACGCCAGTAGGTAAAATGAAACTGGATGCGAAAAGTGAAGGCATAGAAAAGGGTGATAAAAAATCAATTATGATTTTGCTGTCTTTGTCTGCATTGATATTGCTTTTATCTGGAATCAATTTGATTAACCTTAAAACAGCGCAGGCCTCCCAGCGGGCTAAAGAAGTTGGAGTCAGAAAGGCAGTTGGAAGCACCAGATCAAAACTGGTTTTGCAGTTTTTACTGGAAACTTTTATGATCTGTTTTGCTGCTTTTATTATTGCGTTGGTATTGATAGAGCTCTTTCTTCCGGTTTATAATAAATTCCTCAACAAAGAAATCAAATTGAATAACCCGAGTGTTTTCATTTACAGCGGATTATTGCTGATTGTATTTTCATTGATTTCAGGATTGATTCCTTCTTTCTATCTATCGAATTTTAAACCGATTAATACGTTGAAAGGAAACTTTTCTCGAAGCAGAAGCGGTGTCTGGCTGAGAAATTCCATTCTTATGCTACAGCTGATTATTTCGTCCTTTTTCATGATCTGCGCTTTGGTTATTCATTCGCAGGTCAATTATATGATGAACAAAGATTTGGGGTTCAAAGGAGACCAGGTCATTCAGATTCAATTTAAGAAAACTGATGGGCAGAATGATTATAATTATAAGAAATATATCCGGCTTAAAAACGAAATTTCAAAAATCTCAGGTGTCACTGATATCACCGGTTCTCTTAATTCTATAGGATTGGGAATTACAAATGCCTCCAGTGTGCAAAATGCTGCAGATACCACACAGTCAATCCAAAATGTTCTTCTCGGTGCCATTGATTATAATTACTTCAAATTTTATAAAATGAAATTTGTTGCCGGAAGAGATCTTGATTTGCGATTTGCATCGGACACCATTACTGGTGCGGTTGCCAATGAAACATTTATTAAAAAAATGGGATGGAGCAAAAATCAAGCGCTGGGAAAAGAAGTTTATCCTGACTGGGAAAAGAGGAAAAAGTATAAAATCATTGGCGTTTTAAAAGATTTTTATTTTAACGGTGTCGATAAACCCGTAGAGCCTGTACTGTTCTTTAACTATGACAGAAACCAGGCCAAACAAAACATGTCAAACATCCAGATAAAGCTAGACAAAAATGATATCAACGGTACTTTAAACCGCATCAAAGAATTCTGGACCACGAAAGCTGAACCGGGCTATCCTTATGATTTTGAATTTGTGGATAAACAATTTGCAAAAACTTTTGAGAAATTCCAGAAACAGAAAACGCTTTTTACCATGCTGAATGCTGCGGTATTAGTAATCGCCTTATCAGGTCTTTTCGCCTTATCATCACTGCTCATTGAACAGCAACTCAGGGATGTAGCCATCAAAAAAACTTTAGGAGCAGACGAGAAAACGATTATCTGGGATCTCACCAAAAGGTTTTTGACAATATGCACCATTGCAGTGTTAATCAGCATGCCATTCGGATACTATGCGATGAATGAATGGCTGAAGGATTTTGCCTACAGGATCGATATGCCGGTCTGGCCTTATGCTTTAAGTTTAATTTTATTACTGATTCTAACCTTTGCGGTGGTGAGTTTCAAAGCTTACCGTGCCACTAAAATCAACCTTGTTAAATACCTGAAATACGAATAATGCTGAGATCAGGATGATGAAATACGACCTTTCATCGCGCGACAGTTAATATTTGGCTTATCCGGCATGTAGAATAATCAATTATCACTTATCAATCATCAACTATGTTAAAAAACTGGCTCAAAATAGCATTCATCAATTACAGAAAAAACTGGCTTTCCACGCTGATCAATATATTGGGATTGAGCGTTGGGCTGTGTGTTTTCCTGCTGATATTCATCCATTGGCAGGATGAGAAATCGTATGAACAGTGGATTCCGGACAAGGAGAATATATATTTCATAGAAAATGGCAATGCGGCCTTTGGAATCATGTCCAGCTCCAGTTATCCGGAAATCTTTGTTTCAAAGGAAAAATTCTCCGAGATAGAGGATGCTACGGTTTATAATGACTGGGGAAAAGAGAAACTAAGTGTTGGCAGTAATTCAGCTTATGTTTCAGGTTCGGCTACAATAGATTCTTTTTTCAGCTTTTTCCCCTTCGAAAAAGTGGCGGGAAACTTACAGAATGCCTTGTCGGATAATGGGAAAATTGTCATTTCGGATAAAACCGCACGTCTTCTTTTTGGTGATGATTACCTCAATGCAGTTGGAAAATCGGTGAAAAGCGATTCCAAAGTTAAAGAATATGTGGTGACGGCAATCTACAAACTACCGGAAACCAATACGGTTTTCAAACCGGATTTTATGTACAGAAATCCGTATATGGAAGAATCCAAAGACAAATGGACCAACTTCAACTATAAAGGATTTTTTAGGCTGAAACCGGGGACAGATATCAAAGCGCTTGAAAATAAGCTCTCGAAACAAATGCAGCAGCAGGACGAGATTATTTCAAAAAAATGGGGTTATACTCTTGATAAAAAGAATCCTGCAACGGTTTATCTGACACCGATCAGCAAAATGAAACTGGATGCCAAAAGTGAAGGCATCAACAAAGGCGACAAAAAATCGATTATGATTCTGCTGGGGTTGTCTGTTTTGATTTTAGCATTGTCGGGAATCAATCTCATTAATCTCAAAACTGCACAGGCGTCCCAAAGAGCCAAAGAGGTTGGCGTAAGAAAAGTGGTAGGAAGTTCAAAATCAGCTTTGATTTTACAGTTTTTGCTTGAGACGTTTATGATTTGCCTGGCAGCTTATGTAGTTGCTTTTGCAATGGTGGAGCTTCTCCTGCCTTCTTACAACAAATTCCTAAGCAAAGATATTAAGCTAATTGATCCAAATCTGTTTGTATACACAGGACTATTGCTGATAGTGTTTTCATTGATTTCAGGATTGATTCCGGCACTTTACCTGTCGAATTTCAAGCCGATCAATACTTTGAAAGGTAATTTCGCAAGAAGCAAAAATGGGATCTGGCTGAGAAACGGGATTTTGACTTTGCAGTTGGTTATTTCTTCATTTTTCATCATCTGCTCATTGATCATTCATACCCAGGTCAGCTATATGATGAACAAAGATCTGGGCTTCAAAGGTGACCAGACAATTCAGATTAATTTCAAAAAAACAAATTGGGAAAATGATTTTAATGTGAATAAATACAGGCGTCTCAAAAATGAAGTGGCAAGAATTCCCGGAGTGACAGATATTACAGGTTCTGTAAACTCCATAGGAACTGGTAGTGCTAATATGTCAATAGTAAAATTAGCTTCGGATACCACGAAAACCATTCAGACAATGCTCGGAGGGATTGATGAAAATTTCCTAAAATTTTACAAAGTAAAATTCCTTTCCGGGCGTGATCTGGACTGGAAAAAAGCTTCTGATACCATCAGCGGAGCCGTGGTGAACGAAACGTTTGCAGGCAAATTAGGCTACAATCCCAAAACAGCGTTAGGAAAAGATTTTTTTACAGGATGGGATGGTAAGAAAAAGTATAAAATCTTGGGTGTTGTCAAGGATATTAATTATGCTGGTGTAGAGCAAGCTGTAATGCCAATCGTTTATTTCAACTATGACAGGAATTGGATAAAAAATAATCTCCAAAATCTCCAAATTAAAATTTCCAAAGACGACATCAACGGAACTCTGGAACGCATCAAAGAATTCTGGATTACAAAAGCTGAACCAGGCTATCCTTATGATTTTGAATTTGTGGATAAACAATTTGCAAAAACCTATGAAAAATTCCAAAAGCAGCAGACGCTTTTCACAACGCTTAATATTGTGGTTCTATTGATTGCATTGCTTGGATTATTCGCTTTATCTTCGCTTTTAATCGAACAAAAATTAAAAGATGTAGCCATCAAAAAAACTTTGGGCGCTGACGAAAAAACGCTTATATGGGACTTGACGAAAAGATTCCTGCTGATTTGTGCCACCGCCGTATTCATCAGTATCCCTTTCGGCTATTATGCCATGAATGAATGGCTGAAGGATTTCGCTTACCGGATCGATATGCCGGTGTGGCCTTATGTTTTAAGTTTAATTTTATTACTGATTCTAACCTTTGTGGTGGTGAGTTTCAAAGCTTATCGTGCCACTAAAATCAACCTTGTTAAATACCTGAAATACGAGTAAAAATCCCTAAGGGTTCAATATCAATAGCTGTAGTGAAACCTATGGAAAAAAAATAAAAGATTCCACTCCCGTGGAGGGGTGTCAAAAATTCTATAGAATTTTTGACGGGGCGGTTTAGACACAAAAACCCATTAAAACAATGAAAAAACTATTCTTCATATTATTCATCAATCTCATTCCAGCTCAGCAGAGTTGGACCCTTAAACAGTGCCTGGATTATGCTTCCGCCAATCATCCTTTGGTAAAACAATCTACGGTTAGCATTCAGAAAAACGAAAGGCAGATTTCTGCTGCGAAAGGAATGCTGCTCCCATCTGTGAATGCAGGCGTGAGCCATAATTACGGGTTTGGCTCGTCCATTAATCAGAATACCAATCAGCGGGAGGCCATTAATTCCCAGTATGACCAGGTTTATGCCCAGGCCAGTTGGGAACTGCTGAACTGGAGGAATTACCTTGGTATTTCTCTTTCCAGAATGAATAAAGAGAGTTCCATATATACCATGAAGCGCACACAAAATGAAATAAAACTGAATGTGATCCAGATGTTTTTTGCATACCAGAACAGCAAAAGCTGGCTGGATGTATTGCAGACACAGATTTCAGGGATTGAGGACCAGATTAGGCGTACTGAGAAAGAGGTGGAAATCGGGAGCCGGCCCAAAAGCGACGTATATGATATCCGCGCTAACCTCGGAACGATGCAGGAACAATGGGTTTCTGCCAAGAACCAGCGGGACCTTTCCAAGATTAACCTCCTGAACGCTTTGTCTGTTACAAAAGATACGCTTGATTTTGCCATGCCAGAAGAAAATCTTACAGGATCGGATTTTAATGACGATAGTTTTGTTGAGAATCTTCTGAACAGGAATCCCGCCTATCAAAGTATCACACAAGAAATTCAGGCACAGCAGAAAAATGTGGAAATTGCAAAATCATATTATCTGCCGACACTGAATGCTTCCTATACCTGGTCCAGCTTTTATAACAAGATCATGGGACAGGCTGCCGATGCTTTTTCGGACCAGATCAAAGCTAATAAGAACCAGCAATTGTCTTTCGGACTTAATATTCCGGTTTTTAACAGGCTACAGGTAAAAAACAGCGTAGAAACGGCAAAACTCAATGTCATCAATTCCAGTTATGAAAAAGACATCATTATTAATGATTTAACCAAAAGCATCCGTTCTATCAAAGCCCAGTTCCTGAATGCGCAGGAAAAATACAATCTGCTGGAAGCCAATTTTGAAAACCAGAAGTTGTCATTCCAGAAATCGGAAGAAAAATACAAAGAGGGACTTATGGATGCTTACACCTTCTTCTTAGTTCGAAACAACTGGCTTCAGGCTAATTACAATTTAATCAGCAGTAGGAATGATGTTATTCAGCAGACTGAACTGCTGAAGGTTTTTGAACAGGACTAGCCCGGAAAACACTCTAAAACTTTAGTATCTAAAACAAAGAACTGTTCCATCGCTATGAAACAGTTCTTATTATTGAATACAGGATTTTCTATACCGAAGTCCCGAACAGATGCCCAACCAATGCAGTAATCCCCATGGCCGCAGTACCCCAGAAACAGATCCTGAGCATGGCCAGACCTACCGGCGCTCCGCCTGTTTTAGCGGATACAGCACCCAGAAGCATTAGGAATATGATAGAGAAACCATACTGAAAATAGACCATTTGATGAAGCGGAGCCACTAGGGATACGATAAACGGCAGCAGTGCTCCCAGAGCAAAAGACCCAAAGGATGCCAGTGCCGCAAGGGTCGGGTTGGCCTGGGTAATTTCATTAATCCCCAGTTCATCCCTTGCATGGGCTTCAAGAGCATCATGAGCCGTTAGTTCTATAGCCACCTGCATTGCCGTTTCTTTGCTCACGCCCCTGCCTTCGTATATTTTAGCCAGTTCCCGGAGTTCGATTTCGGGCATTTCTTCCAGTTCTCTCTTTTCTCTGGCGAGATCGGCTTTTTCAGTATCTTCCTGGGAACTTACTGAAACGTACTCACCGGCTGCCATGGAAAGTGCTCCGGCAATCATCCCTGCCAGTGCGGCCAGGATAATGGTATTGCGCTCCGGCTGGGCAGCCGCAACCCCGATTACAATACTGGTAGTAGATAAAAGGCCGTCGTTAGCGCCCAAAACCGCTGCACGAAGCCACCCTACCCTGTTGACATAATGTTTTTCTAAGTGATGGTGCATGTTAAAAATTTAAGACAATACCCGCTCAGAATTTTTTGGTTCCGGAGCGGACAAACTAAAGTTACGCTTTTATTTCCACTTACCATGCAAATATCCAGTACAGGAAGGCCCAGGAAGCTCATTCCGTACTTTAAATTCAAGGGATTGCCACAACTATTCTTCTTCTCCCTCTGTATTTTTCAGCTTCATAAGCAGGGTGTAGGCATTTCTAACTACTATTTTTTTACCGGTAAATGATTCCGGGTTCATAATCCTGACAAAGCCATTCTCAGATTCTCCCGTGTTCACCGGCGTCAGCCTGTACAACTGCTTCTTTTCCTCTACAAATACAAAGTCTTTTCCTTCATAGCTTACAATGCTTTCTTCCGGAACCGCATCTGAGAAAGAGGTTGAAGTTTCTATTTCAGCATTCATGTACATGCCCGGTATCAGGCTGTGGTCATATTTTTCAAAATGACAGTGGACTTCTGCAATACCTCCGGAGCTTACATCTTTACTGATCAAAAGAATTTCACCATAATATTTTTTACCCGGATCCGCATTGGTATAAGCCACAAAACGCTGGCCCGGCCTCAGCATTTCAATATCTTTTTCATAGACTTTCAGGTTTAGGTGGATGTCGTCGGGATTAATCAGCTCAAATAAGACTTCGGAGGGATTCACATATTTCCCGATGTTCACGTTAACCTTACTGACAAAACCATTGATGCTGCTGTAAACGGGCACGCTCTTGCGGATATTCCCAGACCTTAGGCTTTCAGGATTAATATTGATCAGCCTAAGCTGCTCTGCCAGAGCGTTCATCATGATCTTCTGGCTGTTCATTTCAGACTGGGCCTGCTGCATGACCTTGTCACTGCTGGCCTGGCTCTGGTTAAGGGTTTTCTGTCGGTTGTAATCCAATTCGGCAAAATGCATTTTGGATCTTGCCATAAGGTAATCCTGCTGCAGCTGTATGAACTGCGGATTTTCGATAACCGCGATAACCTGTCCTTTAGATACCGGCATTCCCGGAAGCAAAGTACTGGA
The DNA here is from genome assembly GCF_030818575.1 of Chryseobacterium camelliae. Lineage (NCBI taxonomy): Bacteria > Pseudomonadati > Bacteroidota > Flavobacteriia > Flavobacteriales > Weeksellaceae > Chryseobacterium > Chryseobacterium camelliae. The sequence continues at coordinate 519,891 of NZ_JAUTAL010000001.1, read as the reverse complement.
TTTCAGGTATCCTCCTAAAGGTATGCTGACGGAAACCAGATTTTGCGGAGGTACATCAACAGTACCGTTGAGCCTGAGTGTTGTAGAAATGCTCTTTGCGGAAAGCTGTGTGGTTTCTACCGGAGCGTTTTTTAGCTGGGCATCAGTAAGTGCCACTACATTTTCATCTCTGCGGATATTTGTTTTTACGTCCTTTTTTTCCTGTTTACGGCATTGTTGCAGGGCAGGTATGGCGGACAGGAAAGCAGCAGTAATATATAAGATTCTGAGATTCATTTTTTACGGATTTAAAGTAAGGTATTCCAATTCTATAGCACTTTGATTAAGCTTCCAGAGCACATCTGCATAATTGTTCTTAAGTGTCACGGCCTGGTTGACCAGCATTACAAAATCAAGGTAATTGATCTCCCCGCCTCTGAATTGCTTTTGGGCAGTATCGGTAATGGTAAAAGCATTTTTAAGCTCCGAATTTTCATACTGTGACACAATATCCAGATTACGGCTGTAAATTTCATTCAGTTTTTTGTATTGGTTTTCAAGGCTGAAGCGGGTATTCTGAAAATCTGTTTCCGCTACAGTTTCCGCAATCTTAGCAGACTGTATTCTTGCCTTCTGCCCGCCTGAGAACACCGGTACGGAAACGCCCAGCTGTACGGAATGAAATTGCGGTGATGCATTATATACCTTATCATCGGGCCCGGTTCCCCGGAAGCTGTTCAGGTTATAGGCCAGCTGTAATCCGGGTAACAACTTCGCTTTCTCCAGTGCTGTTTGCTGGACAGCTACATTCTTTTGCTGCTCCAGGGTTCGTAATAGCGGGTTCTGCTCCAATCCGTCCTTCAGCCCTACCGTATAAAGCTTTTCATCCTGAGGCATGAAGTCTGTTTCGGAATTGAGGAGCCACTGGAACTGCAGGCGGAGGACCGCTATTTCCTGTTGTACCTGTTTGATCTGTATTTCAATGGCAGATTTCTGGTTGGCTGCCGTTGTTTTTTCCAGGATATTGCTCTCTCCTGCTTTCAGGCGAAGGTCTGCTTTATCAAGAAAGTCGGAATACAAGGTAAGCGTTTCGCGCAGCAACTGCTCCTTCTGCTTCCAGTACAGAATTTCATAGAATGTAAGACTGACCGCCTTTTTGATCTCATATTCCTTAAGTGCCACGTTCAGCACGCTTTTTTTCCATTCCTCAGTATAGACATTTTTCTGTTTCGTATATACGGTTGGAAAAGCAATGCTCTGGGCAACACCCAATTTAATGTCATTATAGGCACTGTTGATCTGGCCATAATCTGCAGAGATTGCGGTCTGAGGAATATCACGGGCTGATTTTATGAGTGCTTTTGAGTATTCGGACCTCAGCTTTTCGCTTTTAAGGTTTCTGTTATTCTGTAAAGCCATCTGTATGGCTTGATCCAGTGAAACCGTGGTTTGTGATTTTACCGGGATGGCCGTCAGCATGAATATGAGAATGATAACGGAAGCGGTATGGGAGCTTTTTTTCTTTTTCATTTTAAATCCTTTTTCAATGTTTACATATAACAGGGGCAGCACGAATAGCGTAAGGAAGGTTGCTACCATCAGTCCGCCAATCACTACCGTTGCCAAAGGGCGCTGGACTTCGCCGCCGGCACCATTGCTTACTGCCATCGGGATAAAGCCAAGAGAAGCTACAAAGGCAGTCATAAGCACGGGTCGAAGTCTGGACTCTCCGCCATCAATTACAATCCGTACAATATTCCTGATGCCGCTTTTATACAGCCTGTTGAATTCTGAAATCAGCACAATGCCGTTCAATACAGCAACTCCGAAAAGGGCAATAAAACCAATTCCCGCACTGATGCTGAAAGGCATGCCCCTTAATGCCAGTAAAAAGACCCCTCCGATAATGGAAAGCGGAATGGCCGTATAGATAAGCAAGCTCTCCTTTACGGAATTAAAGGCCAGGAAAAGCATCACGAAAATGAGTGCTAAGGCAATCGGAACCGCAATCATCAGGCGCTGTTTGGCATTGTTCAGATTCTCAAACGAACCACCATAGGTAACGTAATACCCGGCGGGAAGCTTGATCTGCCGATTGACTTTCTCCTGAAGCTCCTGTACAATACTCTGTACATCCCTTCCTTTGATATTGAATCCCACAACGATTCTTCTCTGCGCATTTTCGCGCTGAATCTGGTTCGGACCGTTCTTTACTTCAATTCGGGCTAGCTGCGACAAAGGAATCTGGTTTCCGGAAGGAGTTGGTACCAGTAGATTTTTAATATCACTGACATTTTTACGGTCACTGGCGGTAAGTCGTACCACTGTATCAAATCTTTTTTCCCCTTCAAAAACCAGTCCTGCACTCTGTCCGGCAAATGCCGTATTGATAACCCGGTTAATGTCTGCTACGGATAGGTGATACTGAGCAATCATCGGCCGGTTGTATTCTATAATCACCTGAGGCATCCCGGAAACCGGCTCTATGTAAAGGTTCTGCGTTCCGTCCACCGATTCGATGATTTTACCGAGCTTTTGGGCATTACTGACCAGGACATCCAGGTCATCCCCAAAAACCTTCACGACCACATCCTGCCTTGCTCCGGTCATCAGCTCATTGAAACGCATCTGGACCGGGTACTGGAAACTCACTGTAATTCCCGGCACTTCTTCAAGCTCACGTGTCATTTTATCTGCCAGTTCAGGAAATGTCTCTGCGGAAGCCCAGTCTTTTTTGTCCTTCAGGATCACCATCATGTCAGAAGCGTCCATCGGCATCGGATCGGTTGGGACTTCCCCGCTGCCTATTTTCGTCACCACTTTCTCCACTTCCGGAAATCTTGATTTCAGGATATGGGCTGCTTTCTGCGTGCTCTCTATGGTTGTATTCAGATTGCTTCCGGGCAGCACGCGGGTTTCCACAGCAAAATCGCCTTCCTCCAGCGAAGGGATAAATTCACCGCCCAGACGGCTTAAAATCAATATTGCCAGCACAAAAAGGATCAGGACAACACTGAAAATTATTTTAGGAATCCTGAGAACCTTAAGCAGGGTGCGAAGGTATAAAGCTTCAATTCGCTTCATCATCCTGTCGGAAAAAGAAGGTTTAAGGCTTCTTTTCTTCAGCAGCAGGGCGCTCATCATCGGGATATAAGTCAGAGAAAGAAGAAATGCGCCCAATAAAGCAAAAGCTACCGTCTCTGCCATCGGCTTGAACATTTTGCCTTCTATTCCCTGAAGGGTAAGAATGGGAAGATAGACAATAAGAATGATCATCTGCCCGAATACAGCACTGTTCATCATCTTGCCTGCGGAATCTGCCACAAGGGAATCCATCTTGTTCTGGGAAACAGTGGTTATATTTTTGAATTTTGAATGATGGCTGAACCTATGCAGAACCGATTCTACTATGATCACGGCTCCGTCAATGATCAGACCGAAATCCAAAGCCCCCAGGCTCATCAGGTTTCCGCTTACCCCGAAGAGGTTCATCATGCATATTGCGAACAGCATAGATAAAGGAATCACGGAAGCTACCAGAAGGCCTGCCCGGAAATTGCCAAGAAAAAGCACCAATACAAATACAACGATCAGGGCTCCTTCAAGGAGATTCTTTTCTACAGTCCCGATGGCATTATTCACCATTTTGGTACGGTCCAGGAAAGGTTCGATTACGACGCCTTCCGGAAGCGTTTTCTGTATGGATGCTATTTTGGCTTTTACATTTTTAATCACCTGGTTGCTGTTTTCCCCCTTCAGCATCATCACGATAGCTCCGGCTACTTCTCCCTGGTCATTGTAGGTCATGGCACCATAACGAGTTGCAAATCCTGTCTTTACTTCAGCTACATCTTTAATGAATAGCGGAATCTCATTGTTTTTAGAGGCAATGGCAATATTCCTGATATCCTCCATATTCCCTATAAGGCCTTCGCTCCTGATGTAAAGGACAGTAGGACCCTTTTCGATATATGCGCCTCCGGTATTCTGATTGTTGGTTTCCAGTGCAGTGAATACATCATTGATCGTGATGCCGTAAGCATTAAGGCGGTCCGGGTTGACTGCAATTTCGTATTGCTTCAGTTTTCCCCCGAAACTGCTGACTTCAGCAACTCCTTTTACTCCCAGCAGCTGCCTACGGACAATCCAGTCCTGTATGGTACGGAGTTCCGTAATGTCATATTTTTTCTCGAATCCCGGTTTAGGTCGTACCACATATTGGTAAATTTCCCCAAGCCCTGTAGAGATAGGGCCCAGTTCCGGAGTTCCGATTCCCTGGGGAATCTGTGTCTGTACCTGCTGGAGTCGCTCGGCAACCTGTTGCCTGGCCCAGTAAATATCTATTCCATCATCAAACACGATGGTTACTAGTGAGAGCCCGAACCGGGAAAAGCTCCGGATTTCTTTCAGCCCGGAAATATTGCTGTTGGCCTGCTCAATGGGAAAGGTCACCAGTCTTTCAATATCTGTTGCACCAAAAGACGGTGCTACGGTAATTACCTGGACCTGGTTGTTCGTAATATCGGGGACGGCATCAATAGGCAATCGGGTAACCTGATAGGATCCTATTCCTATCAGTCCCAAAACCAGCAATGCAATAATGAGCTTATTCTTTACAGAAAACTCTATGATCTTTGTAAGCATAATGATTTTGTTAATCGTATTGGTAGAAAAGTCCGGAAACATATGGATCATACCGACTGCCAAAGCAGCAGTATCCACCTGAATTCCCAATAGAAGAATACTCAGGCTATTTTAAATCACCGGATAATTGAATAGGAAAGATTAACAAAATTTTGGCGGCTGCCAGATAGAATTCAGGATTTCTTTATTGTAAAAAATACTTTTGTACAGTGTCTGTGCAGACTGAATGGCATGGACAGGCTTTCCTGCAAAGGGAATGGAAAGCAGAGGCGTTACGGTAAATACGACTATCAGATGCTGTGCATGAGAGACAAACGGGAGTTTCTGATCTGTCTGATAATCGGAATCTTTTACCGGATTTTCATAATGCATCCTGAAAAATGAGTGGATTGTCATTTCAGGATTCTTCTCTTTATGATCGATGTAATGCTCAATGAGAATAGGGATCTTCAGAAGCTGATACAGCTCGCTGGTAGAAACCAGATACAGACATAAAAGCAGTATGGAGATCATTTTTTTCACACTGCAAAATTAGTAATGTTTCCGGAACTGCAAATGAAATTCGTGGAAAAGTTTTTCCGTGGAACCCTTTTTTCACAGTTAACTCATCTGATTTTTTGTTTGCGTCAGAAGCAGCAACTGTGTGTTACATTATCTATTAATTTATGTAATCCTGCATTTTCAGTTTAAGAATAATCATGCCTACCAGAAGAAAATTCTTATCTGATCTTAAGAGATGAGTATTAAGAAACCGCTTTTTTATAGACTTTCAGTGCGCGTTCCCTCGCTTCTTTATGTTCTACAATAGGCTTTTCATTATAGTCTTCCGGGATCCATTCCCTGATGTATTTATGGTCTTTATCAAATTTTTTCACCTGTTCTTCAGGATTGAACACCCTGAAGTAAGGTGAAGCATCACAGCCGCAGCCTGCGACCCACTGCCAGTTACCGTTATTGGAAGACAGCTCATAATCCAACAGTTTTTCGGCAAAATAAGCTTCTCCCCATCTCCAGTCAATCAAAAGATGCTTGGTCAGGAAACTGGCTGTAATCATTCTTACCCGGTTATGCATAAAACCAGTTTCATTCAGCTGCTTCATACCGGCATCCACTATGGGATATCCCGTTTTGCCTTCACACCAGGCTTTGAATTCTTTTTCATTGTTCCGCCATTCTATATTTTCATATTTCTTTTTGAAACAATGCTTGACTACTTGCGGAAAGTGAAAGAGGATCTGCATGAAAAATTCCCTCCAGATCAGCTCATTCAACCAGGTTTCATTATTTTTAACAGCATATTGGACACATTTTCGTACGGAAATGGTACCGAAGCGAAGCGCCACCCCTAAATGGGTCGTATGATCCATTCCCGGGAAGTTCCTGTATTTGCCATAATCACTGATGATCTCTTTTTCCAGCTTGGGTTCCACCAGATCCAGATCCGTTTTTTTGAATCCTATGGTCTCAAGGCTGATCATGTTCTCCGGTTTCAGAGGAAGGAAGTTTTTAAAATCGGTCTTATGGCTCTGAACAGATATATCCTTCAGCTTTTCTTTCCACTTTTTAGCGTAAGGAGTATAGACCGTATATGGAGTATTATCATTCTTCACTACTTCATGTTCCTCAAAAATAACCTGGTCTTTGCAGGTCCTGAAACTGATTTCATTTTTTTCTAAGAACGCTGCAATTTCTTTATCACGTGCTATGGCATCCGGCTCATAATCTTTATTGGCAAAAACGGCTTCAATATCATAGTTTTCAACCAGATTCTTGAAGATCTCCATAGGTTTTCCATGAAAAACCCTGATCCCGCTTTTGTGCTTCTGCAGCTCCTGATGCATTTTGGAAATGGCCTGATGAATATAATCTACCCTCTTATCTTCCTTATTGTGAAGTTTGTCGAGGATTTCCGTATCGAAAATAAAAACAGGCAGTACAGGATATTCAGATTGTAACGATTCATGCAACGCCGTATTATCATCCAGCCTCAGGTCTCTCCTGAACCAGAATATATTGATCTTTTCCGTCTTTTGTGCTTTGCTCATTTTTAGAGAATTTTTTAAATAAATAGATGTTCCACAGAATCAGCTCGTAACCATAGGCAGTATCTTCAAGCGGAATCGTCAGCAGACGGATTCCCATAAAGGTTCCGGGGGTATAATTAACAATTGGTGACTCCAGACCTGTGCCCGTAAGTATTCCGTTAACGGCTAAAAAGCCTGGCATGAGTAAAAGATAAATCAGTGATGCTTTCCCTATCCACCGTACTTTCAGAACAAAATACAAGACAAAAAGGCTGATTGCAGTTGTCAGGAAAGTCACAAACGTATAGATACGGCCGTTGAAATACAAAGCTATTCCCAGAGCAGCTGCAATGCTTAAGATAACGAAGATCTTTTCCGGAACCGGTTTCCAGTCGAGCCGGAAAAATTTATCCAGACAGAAATAGGTAAACAGGCATGAAAAGGGGATGCAGATAAAGAAAAGGATTTCTTCAATGGGCAAACCTAAAATTCTCATTCCGATCAGGTAATCATCATTGAACCACCAGACACCTCTTTTGGTAAACCAGGCATCCCAGATAATAAAGACAACGGCAACGATTACCGAGCCTCCTAAAAACGCTCCAAAATGCCTGTTGAATTTTATCTTATGGTGGAAAGAAAATAAAAAGCAGACGATAACTGTGAAGAAATTGATCAGTAGATAGGTATATTGCTGCATATCAGGCTTTTTTCTTGTTAAAATACATCCTGAAATATTTTACGGGCACCCATAAAAACCCGAAACATTCCCCATGCTCTTTTCCCGTATGTTTATGATGCTGCTTGTGGGCCCTTCTTATGGCCAACAGATATGGATTCTGGGTATCCCTTAATACTTTGATCCGCTGGTGAATGAATATATCATGAACAAAAAAGTACGCCATTCCGTAGAGTGTAATTCCCAGGGCAATATAAAAGTAGAAATTAAAGCCCTGCATAGTCCCCAGATACATCAGGACAATGGTGGGAACCGCAAATATGACAAAGAAATAGTCATTTTTCTCCATGTGACCTTCATTGCTGTGGTCGTGATGGTCCTTGTGCAGTTTCCAGAGCAACCCATGCATAATGTATTTATGAATGAGCCATGTAATGCCTTCCATGGTAAAAAATGTAATGACAACAATAAGAAAATTCATGACCGTTATTTTTTATTAAACATTTCTTCCAGCACCCGGTGACGGTAACTGAAAATATTTTCCACTTTCTTCCTGACAAGAATGTTGTGGGCAATTTCTCCCAGGAATCCCATCGGAAGTTCATAGTCTACCCTGTCTTTCATCAGAACGCCATGTTCATTTTCTATAAATTCGTGGTGGTGCTTCCACAATTTGTACGGACCTTTCTTCTGGAAATCGGTAAAGCTTTTATGGTGCGAAACCTGTGTAATTTCCGTCTGCCACTCCATTTTGATCCCAAAGAGCGGAGACACATAATAATCTATGATCATCCCTTCATAAATCTCATCATTCTCCAGCTGTGTCCGTACAATGAAGTTCATGTCTTTCGGGGTAATTTTAGACAGGTTATGTGCAGAGGAAAAAAACTTCCATGCAGTTTCTATATCACAGTTCAGCTGCTGTTCCCTTACCAGTGTGTGTACCATTGTTTTTTCCTGAGTTTAGATTATGCTATAAAAAAGATGTTTTATACTGAAGGTAGCAACCCATCATCAGGGAAATTTTCCTTCCGTTTGAAATCCGGATACGCTGATTGATAATCTTGGCTGCCGATGTCCTCCTGATCTTCCTGAATAGCGAAATATAATACCGGTAAGCCAGGTATACTCCCAAACGTGAAGAACCGGGCAATTTTCTGATGCCTTCCAATGCCTCACGGAATTCCTGCTCGATGTCCTTCTCGATGCTGGATTTTACAGAATTATCAAAATAAGAAATATCCACATCCGGGAAATAACTCCTGCCCAGGATCTGGTAATCGTCCTTCATATCCCTAAGGAAATTAACTTTCTGGAAAGCAGAGCCGAGTTTCATCGCAAAAGGCTTGAGCCTTTCATATTCTTTTGTATTGCCTTCCACGAAGATTTGCAGGCACATCAGTCCCACTACTTCTGCTGAGCCCAGAATATATTCTTTATAAAGATCTGAATCATAATCGATTTTCTGAAGGTCCATTTCCATGCTTTTCAGAAACTGGATGATCAGTGAGCGGTCTATGTCATATTGTTTTACCGTCTCCTGAAAAGACTGTAGAATAGGATTGAGCGAAATGCCGTCTTCCAGTGCCTGAAAAGTATCTTCTTTAAATTTAACGAGAAGCTTTTCTTTATCATACCCATGAAAACTGTCTACGATCTCGTCTGCAAGCCTCACGTATCCGTAAATGGCATAAATGGGATTCCTGATTTTGGGAGACAGGGCCATAATGCCCAATGAAAAGCTTGTGCTGTACTGCTGGGTAGTCTGTTTGCTTATTTTATAAGACAGTTCATCAAATAATTTTTTCATATCAACTTATTTTGGTGGCTTCTCTTGCAGCAATTTTACCGGAGATAATGGATGGTGGCACTCCAGGTCCCGGTACAGTAAGCTGCCCTGTATAGAAAAGGTTTTTTAGTTTCTTGTTTCTGAGCGAGGGTTTCAGAACGGCTGTTTGTGATAAGGTATTGGCCAGTCCGTAGGCATTGCCCTCGTAAGCATTGTAATCTTCTTTAAAATCACGGATGCAGTAGCTTTTTTTATATTCCATCTTAGACAATAAGCCCTCTGTTCCGGTGTGCTTTTCCAGCCTGCCTATCATTTCGCGGAAGTATTTTTCCCTGATCTCTTCATTGTCCTCTATCCCTGTAGCTACCGGCATCAGCAGGAAGACATTCTCACATCCTTCCGGTGCTACATCCGGATCGGTTTTGGAGGGACAGCAGACATAGAACAAAGGTTCTGCAGGCCACTTTTTATCCGTATAGATCTCATGGGTATGGAGATCCAGGTCATTTTCAAAAAACAGGGTATGATGTTTAAGTCCTTCAATCTTTCCTCGGAATCCGAGATAATAAATAAGGCAGGATGGGGCAAAAGTCCGTTTCTTCCAGTATTCCTCCGTGTAATTCCTGAACTCTTCGGGAAGAAGCGCCTTCTCGGTATGATGGTAATCTGAGGAAGCGATAACGGTATCAAATTCAGCCTCACCGTTGCCGGTTACCAAAGCTGTCACTTTTCCGTTTTGTATACTGAAACGCTCGACGGCACTGTTAAAATGAAAATGGACACCCTGTTGCCCGGCAACCTCTTTCATAGCGTCAATGACTTTGGAGAAACCGCCCATCGGATACCAGGTACCCAGTTTATATCCACCATAATTCATTAAACTGTACAAAGCAGGGATATCTTTAGGAGCGGCACCCAGAAAAATTACGGGGAATTCCATCAGCATGATGAGCTTCGGATGCGTAAAATATTTTCTGACAAAACGGTGGAAATTGGTTAAAAGGTCCAGTTTCAATGCACTCTTTGCAATTTTCGGAGACATGAATTCAAACCATGAATAGCATGGCTTATTTACGAAATCTTTCATTCCTACTTCATATTTATACTGTGCATCTTTCATGAATTCATCCAGTTTCTTTCCTGCTCCGGGCTCCATCTTTTCAAACAAAGCTTTCATTTCGCTGTATTGCTGAGGAACATTCATGGTTCCATCTGAAAACACCATTTCAAACTGGGGGTTCAGAGGAACCAGTTGATAGAAATCCGATGCTGTCCTGCCGAAATCTTCGAAAAATGACTCCATAATATCCGGCATCCAATACCAGCTCGGGCCCATATCGAATACATAGCCATTGTCAGTCCTGAACTGCCTTGCCCTGCCTCCGGCGCTGCTGTTTTTTTCAAAGACATGAACCTCATGCCCTTCTTTAGCAGCATAGGATGCAGCAGACAATCCTGAGAATCCTGAACCTATAATGGCTATTTTCTTTTTCATATATTAATTTTTTCAAAAGGGATAATCCCTGTAGACGGTATCAATAAGGTTCCTGGGATCTATATTCTCATGATAAATAGGATTGTGAAATTTATCCAGTTTATCCAGCAGGCGAATCAGGTCCAATTTTTCTTTGTGATTCAGGTTGCCGGCAACAATATGCGTGGCTTTACGGATTTTATGCATCTGGTTTTCCAATGCTTCCTTGCCCTGTTCCGTAATCCTGATTACTTTCGTCCTGCGGTCTGTTTCAGAATCGGTCTGCTCTGCCCAGCCCTGCTTGATCAGCCTGTTAATGATTAAAATCCCGGCAGGCTTTTCATGCACATTTTTCTTGATCAGCTCCATTTTGGTCATAGCCCCAAAAGCTTTCAGGCTGATCAGGAAAATAAAATCTTCCTGTGTAGCAAAACCTGAACCTGCAATGGCCGACCTGGAATAAGCCTTGGCATATCTGTTAAGATGTACCAGCAGTGTACTGATTACACTTTCTGCTGTCCTGCCTCCGGATTTCCCTTCCCATTCTGCTTCAACAGCATTTACATCAGCAGTGTTTTCAGAGGATATTGTTTCAGCAATCCAGTTTTTGAACCCTTTAATATCGGACGTATATCTTCCAGCCGAATTATCAGTATGAAACTGTTCAAGGAGGATCAAAGTATCTTTTAGAATGGAAGTTTCTATTTTCATAACTCAAATAGTTAGTATACAAATATACATTTAAATTGAACATTAAGTATATTCATAAACAAATTTTAAAATAAAAACTTCAAGGTTATTCAGTCCATCAATGTAAAATTTTCAACTGTAGAGTTCCGTTTTAACATTGGAATACAATTTATCTGCCAACCGGTTCATAATTCGGCATGTTGTGAAATTATCCCACCACATTTCCCATAATCATTTCAGGGGGCTTGAATTAAATGTAATAGGCTGTCATAGAAAAACCATTCAATAAGAATGGTTTTTATAAGGTTTTTGGCATCAGATCTTATTTGTAATGCTGGAATATCCCGAGATCAGAGGCTGTCCATAACGCCGCTTTCTGCCCGGCTGCTTTCAGCGCATTATTAGTCCATGTATTGCAGGTATACGCAAAGCTATAAGTTCCTTTGGCATCATAGAACGCATCGCTGTCGCCGTAGACTGCATTGGTAGGAACATACATAAAGTTTCCGTTTTTATCCCGGTCAAATTTATCTTCTACAAAATGGATAAGTGCCTTATACTGCTCTTTGCTGATCATGATCTTTTTACAGTCGGCACCCTCTTTCATGGTCTTGTAATAGGTGCAGTGCATGGCAGATTCACTTAGCCAGAAGGCTGCTTTGAAAGCTGTTGAAAATTTAAGGTCTGCCCAGGTGGGTGTATCCAGATAAAAGCCTTTGTCTCCCCAGCCGATACCAATATAACTGTAATCATCTTTTTTTGATTTTGTATTGCTGTAAGGAATGATTGCACTCCAGTCCTGCAGTTCGTTTTTTACCGGCATTACAATATCGGTATGCACCCCGTTCGTATAGATATATACCGGAACTACTTTCGGATTGCCATCATCTTTTGCCCTGACTTCTATATATGGAAGAGCCAGAGCCAGGATGACATACAGCACGACAATCCCCACAATGCCTGCTAAAACTTTAAGTATAAGTATAAGCACTTTTTTCATATTTATGTTACAATGAGTTTAATAAAATTTAATATTCATTTTTTTGCAAAACTATTTGTTTTAATCGGAAAAATAGCTAAATTTAAGTATCAAATATGAAATAGTATGCACAAAAAGTCCAAATCAATGAAGAGATTCACTTTAAGAGTAAAGACAGCTCCTAAAAGAATCCAAAAAAAGCACTGATTTTCTGTGGGATCACCGGTCTCCTGAAAGTCATTTTTATTTTAAGGGCAATGAGTCGCTCTTGGTTCCGGAAGACTGTTCAAGGAATTCTATATTGCGTTTGAGCCCTGCAAATTTGGTTCTCTTCACCGGAGATTTCCTGAAAATTTCTGAAAAAAGCTCCTGGGTGAGCTCTTTCCACTCCCCCTTTCTGAAGTTCTTCAGGGCTTCGTTAGGCCTGAATCTGGTCTGAAGGTTGGGAGCTGCAAATCTGTTCCACGGGCATACGTCCTGGCAGATGTCACATCCGAACATCCAGTCGTCCATTTTATTTTTGAAATGAACAGGGATTTCATCCCTTAATTCTATCGTTGCATACGAGATGCATTTGCTGCCATCTACAATCTTATCAGAAACAATGGCCTGCGTAGGACAGGCATCCATACATTTGCGGCAGGTCCCGCAATGATCTGTTGTGGCATGATCCGGTACCAGCTCAAGGTCACAGATGATTTCTGCCAGGAAATAAAATGATCCGCTCTGCCGGGTAATCAGATTGGCATTCTTGCCTACCCATCCTATCCCGGACTTGCGTGCCCAGCTCCGCTCCATGACAGGGGCCGAATCCACAAAAACCCTGAAACCGAACTCCCCGATTTCTTTCTGCAGATCTGCTACCATTTCGCGGAGGATTTCTTTGATTACCTCGTGGTAATCTTCCGCATAAGCATATTTTGAAATCTTAAAGTTTTCCAGTGCAGAAATTTTTTCTTCGGGGAAATAATTATAGGAAAGCGAAATCACAGATTTTGAACCTTCCACCAAAAGCCTCGGATCAAGCCTTTTGTCAAAATGATTCTCCATATACTTCATCTCGCCATGGAAATTGTTCTTCAGCCAGGTTTCCAATGGGCGGGCATCTTCTTCCAGGAAATCGGCTGCCGAAATGCCACAGTTCTGAAACCCGAAGCTTCTGGCTTTGGATTTAATGAGCTGAGAATATTTTTCGGCGTTTGAATTCATAATTTCACCTTGCAAAACTAAGATTATTTTATAAATTTGTTAGTGTTTGGGCACGTGAATCATTTCATTTACCTTTACGCCATCATTTTAACTTTAAAATCTACAACAATTATGTCGTTAGCAGAAGTATTACAGTCAGGAAATTATGAATTGATCGATGTCCGTGAGCCTATGGAGCTGGAAATGGACGGAAATATAGAAGGTGCTACCAACATCCCGCTGGGTGAAGTGGAAGACAGACAGGATGAAATCCTTTCTCTTGAAAAACCTGTGGTTATTTTCTGCAGAAGCGGAAACAGAAGCGGAAAAGCTCTGGAATACCTGAATAGCCAGGGTCTTAAAGAAGGATATAACGGCGGAGGCTGGGCTGAGTTGAAAGCCGCTATCGAAGCAAATCAGGGAACTTTTTAAAAGTTCCTTTTTTTATCCGAATCATCAGCAAATGAATATACAGGAAAGGTTTGTACAATGCTGCCTTCAGTCTACGGAGGATCGTCAGCTTATCGGAAACTTATGGACTGAATTAGAGAAAAAATACACTGAAAAGGGCAGGCATTACCACACGCTTGACCATCTTGATAGTATGTTCCGTGAATTGGATGCGGTGAAAGACAGCATCCGTGATTTTGATCTGGTTTCATTTTCAGTATTTTATCATGATGCGATATATGATGCTTCCTCTAAATCCAATGAAAAGAAAAGTGCCGCACTTGCCGACAAGAGACTCCGGCAGTTACCGTTGAGCCCTTCATCCGTCCGGCGGATTGCCGAACAGATCATCGCCACGCAGCTGCATGAATTTTCTGATGATACAGACACCAACTATCTTCTCGACGCCGATCTTTCCGTTCTCGGCAGCGATCCTGCAACATATACAGAGTATACCTTGAATATCAGAAAGGAATATTCCGTTTATCCGGATTTCCTGTACCGGCCGGGCAGGAAAAAAGTGCTCCGCCATTTCCTGGACATGGATCGCATCTTTAAAACGGAGGAATTTACCGTGAAATATGAAGAAAAGGCCAGGGAAAATATTAGAAAAGAATGGGAAACGCTTTGAAAAAAGATGCATCCTGATAGCAGCATGTCTTCATAGTACTTTATCCCTGTAATCTCTGTATAAATTCTGCTGCCTTGTTGATTACCTTATCAGGAACTTCTTTATGCGGACTATGCCCGATGCCTGGGATACTATATTTTTCTGCTATTCCGGTTACCTGAGAAACTGTTTTTTCAACCTGATCCATCGTTCCGTATTCGTCAGCTTCTCCCTGGATAAAGAGTAAAGGGCAGGCAATGTCCTTCAGCAGATATTCTATGCTCCAGTTACAGAACCTTTCGCTCAGCCAGATTTCCGTCCAGGCCCTGAACAGCATTTCCACTTTCTCTCCATGGTATTTGCGGAGCCGTACTGCCAGATTTGTAGTGCGGTAAGCCTGTAAAGAGTCCCGCACCCCTTTTATTGTAATATCTTCCACAAAGATGTGCCCTGCTTCACAGATAACAGCTTTTATCCTTTCCGGATACTTTGCAGCAGCAATCAGGGCGATAGTTCCGCCATCGCTGTGCCCGAACAGAATGGCATCGGAGATTCCCAACTTTTCCAATAGACCGTTCAGAAGATCTGCTTCCAGCTCCATATAATCATTTGTACGGTAATGATCCTCCATCGGATGAGATTTTCCGTATCCTAAACGGTCATAAAGCAAAACATTGCATTCCGCTGCCTGTGAAAGTTTTTCAGGAAAGCCCCTCCACAGCTGTGCAGAACCGAGCGAATCATGCAGGAAAACCAGTACCGGCCTCCCTTCAAAAGTATGGGTGTATTCCGTATGCAGTTCCTTACCGTCAACGGTAACGAGTTTTTCATTCATATGAGCCATTAAAAAGACGGCATCCTGGCTTCGTCAAATTCCTTCAACAGAGTATTGAAAACAGTTTCTACAGGAAGTACATCATCAATCAGGGCGGAAACCTGCCCGATTTCCAGTTCTCCTTCCTCCATATCACCTTCAAACATTCCGCGTTTGGCCCTGGCACGTCCTAAAGCCGTAATTAAAGCCTCGGTATTCCTTCCGGTGGCATAAATATCCTCCAGCTCATTAAAGAATTTATTTTTGACCATCCTTACCGGGGCGAGTTCTTTCAGGGTAAGATGGGTATCCCCTTCCTGAAGTTCGGTAATTTTCTTTTTCCAGGTGTCATGGGCACTGGCTTCAACGGTAGCCGCAAAGCGGGACCCGATCTGTACGCCATCGGCCCCTAGGATCATAGCCGCTTTCATCTGGGCACCCAGAGCGATTCCGCCTGCAGCAATCAGGGGCTTTGATATATGCTTCTTCACATTCGGGATCAGGCAGAACGTAGTGGTCTCATCCCTTCCGTTATGGCCGCCCGCTTCAAATCCTTCAGCAACAATAGCGTCTACTCCGGCATCTTCACATTTAACGGCAAATTTTGTGGAAGAAACCACATGCGCCACTTTGAGGCCTTCTTTCTGGAGGGTTTCAGTGTAGGTTTTAGGATTTCCTGCCGAAGTAAAGACAATCTTCACACCTTCTTCCAGGATGATGTTGATGACTTCCTCCATATTCGGGTATAGCATGGGTACGTTCACCCCGAAAGGCTTATCGGTAGCCAGCCTGCATTTGCGGATATTCTCCCGTAAAACATCAGGATACATGCTTCCTGCGCCTATCAGGCCTAAACCTCCGCAATTGGATACGGCAGATGCCAGCCTCCATCCGGAATGCCAGATCATCCCCGCCTGTATGATGGGATATTGTATGTTAAAAAGTGCGGTGACCCTATTGCGTTCCTGCTGCATATCGTGAAATTTTTTAGCTGAATTAAAATCTATAAAATTACTCATGACGTAAAAATACTAAAAACAGAAGTTTTCAGGAAGCGGGATCTGAATTTTAGGCATAAAAAAACCTTCAGGAAGTCTGAAGGTTTTTTTATTATTATTTTTTGATGGATTCTTTTTTCCAGTCTCCCTTAAAGTTGCAGGAGTCGTAACGCCCATCGATGGAGATAAAGGTTGTAGGAAGCTGTTTGTTGACGTATTTCTCAACCATTTCGCTTTTCTTTTTGTTAAGGGCCATCTGCTTGATCCTGTCATAATCGGTTTCCAGGGTAATCTGGTGGGCCGGGATCACATCTTCAATCTTAACGATCTTCACTACTTTCCTTTTTCTTTCATCCATATCTTCAAAAGCAGTCGTAATATCATTTTTGTTCAGTCCGGCAAGCTCATAGCTGATGGTTCCCGGAATCGTTTCTTTTTCTATCTTGCTGGAACCATCTGCTCCGGGAATCAGTCCCGCATTGAATTTGGTCCTTTTATCATCTGAAAACTTAAATGCGGCATCTTTGAATGTCATTTTACCGTCTAAGATAAGCGTCCTGATACTGTCAAGCTTCTTTTTCGCTGTAGCCACCTCTTCATCAGTAGGCGTAGCAAGAAGCAGGATATGCCTTGCATCATACATCTTCCCTGATTTTTTAACCAGCTGAATGATGTGGTACCCGAATTCAGACTCTACCGGGTCTGAAATCTCACCCTCCTGAAGGTTCAGTGCTGCTGCCTCAAAAGGCTTTACCATCTGTCCTTTGGAGATATTCTTCATCAGTCCTCCGTTTGATGCGGAACCCGGATCTTCGGAATATATTCTGGCCTGGCTCTCAAACGTTTCTCCTCCCTGGATGTCCTGCTTGATTTTTTTAAGCTTATCGATCAGTTCCTGCTTATGGGCTTCCGTAAGCTTCGGGAACATCATGATCTGCCCTAATGATACCTCATCCTTGATTTCCGGCAGCTGCATTTTATACATATTGTAGAAATCCGTCACCTCATTCGGGGTTACGTCTGCCTTATCTGTGATTCTCTGGTATTTGGCCTGCCCGTAATAGGTATCGGTATCAATCTTTTCGATTGCATTCTTCATTTCGTAGGCGGTCCTGAATTTATAAGCGGCCAGCATGGATTTTTCATCCGGGAACTGGGAAAGCATCTGGCTGTATTTGGCGTTCGCCTGCTCTTTAATTGCCGCGGAACGGTTTTCAATCAGGGTATCCTTTTTGGCCTCGTATACCAGGAGCTTATTGTTCAGGAGGTTTTCCAGGAATTCGCATTTATCTATATTGGAAGCACCCTGCTGCTTTGCGTAATTCATCTGCTCATTAACGTCAGATTCCAGGACGATCTCATTCCCTATTACCGCTGCAATACCATCCACAAGTTCTCCCTGTTTCAGCTGGGCATTCATTGAGGCTGAGAACAGCATCATGAAAATTCCGAACAGGAAAGTGACTTTTAGTCTATTTATCATTGTATTATTTTAACAAGTTGCAAATTTAGAATTCTTAACGAATTACACTTAATTTTTTATTATAAATATTTCTTAAAAAAGAGGGATTTACTGAAGTTCCATATCAAAGGTTGTCAACTCCTTAAACTGTCTCAGCCTGCTGAACATATCAGCTTCACTAACTTCCTGGATACGTTCAGTCCCGAATTTCTCTACCGTATAAGAAGCCATGGCAGATCCTACGATCAATGCGGATTTCATGGTTTCAAAATCCACTTTGCCTTTTTTAGCCAGATAAGCGGCAAAACCTCCTGCGAAAGTATCTCCGGCTCCGGTTGGATCGAAGACCTCTTCCAGTGGCAGTGCGGGGATCGCAAATACCTTGTGGTCATGGAACAGCAGAGCTCCGTGCTCCCCTTTTTTAATGATAACATATTCAGGACCCATTTCATGGATCTTTTTTGCAGCTTTTACCAATGAATACTCACCGGAAAGCTGTCTTGCCTCTTCATCATTAATGGTGATCACATCGGTTTTTGCAATCATCTCCATTAAAATATCCCACGCAGTATCCATCCAGAAATTCATGGTATCTAGGATAACCAGCTTAGGACGCTGATTCATTTTTTCCAGTACGGAAAGCTGCACGCCGGGGTGAAGGTTCCCTAACAACAGGATTTCTGAATCCTGCATGGAATCCGGAATCTTAGGATCAAAGTTTTCCAGTACATTCACTTCGGTGGCCAGTGTATCTCTTGTATTCAGGTCGTTGTGGTATTTTCCAGCCCAGAAGAATGTCTTCCCTTCTTTTACGATTTCGATTCCCTCAATATTGATATCCCTTCCGGTAAACATGTCCAGGTATTCCTGCGGGAAATCCCCTCCAACTACAGAAACGATTCCGGATTTTACGCCTAAAACGGATGAAGTAATACCGATATACGTGGCAGCCCCTCCTAAAATCTTATCGGTTTTCCCAAATGGCGTTTCGATTGCATCGAATGCAACACTTCCTACAACTAAAAGTTTCATATTTTTTTTCAAAGTATTATTAAAAGTAAATCAGTTTTTCCATTCAAAGGTATCCAGCAGGTGTTTCATATCTTTTTTGATATAGTCCACTGCAGGTGCCAGAGAATCCGGCTTCGGCCTGGAATTGAAATATAGGTATGCGGTGACGAAATGCCTGGTGCTGTCCGTCACATAAAACTGAAGGTTGGAGGCAGTCTGCCCTTTCAGCTCGTAAAAATTGCCGTATACTTTTCTGTCCGGATATTCGAAAGATTTGGTATCGATGGCACTCGCTTTAACGGTATGTTCATAAACCATCTTCTCTGCTTCACGGATGTGATCTGCAAAATCATTTTTAATCGGATAGTAGGTCACGAAAATTTTCGCTTTCATCTTCGGATAGTTCAGGTAATACCAGCATGGCTTTTTGGCATTGGTAATTCTGGCAAAATCTGAATATTCGAAGGTATAAGCACAATTGTTTTCAAATTTCTGATATTTCGGGGCCGGATATTCCAGGCGCAGTTCACCGCTGGGTTTAGGGACCGGGTCTTTCCCGCAGGATATCAGAAGTGCCGAAACGAAAATAAAAATGATGTTTTTAATCATTTTGCAAAAGTACAAATTAGATTTCAGATTTAAGAGGACAAATTTCAGGCTCTCAGCCACTTTTGAATATATGTTTCTAAAGGTTTGGGAAATGATTTTTCATGCGAAGCTTCCACATCCGTTACCATATATCCGTTTTCTGCAATAAAACTGTCCCATGCTTCGTCTGAAGTAATTTCCACTTCATAGATTTCTATACATAGATTTTTATGGGTAAGCTTATGGCCGATGATCTGTAGTCCTACGATATACTTCTCAAACTCCTCGGGAATTTCCGGAGGGAATTCAAAAAGTTTTTTCCAGATAAAGTCATCTTTGCGTTGCTGAATGAGGAAATGTCCGTTCCTGTGCACAAAGTAATACCTGAGCTGAAGGTTTTCCGTTTTTACTTTTTTAGTCTTTACAGGAAATTCGGATACTTTACCGAGTGAATAGGCCAGGCAGTCTTCGCTGACCGGACAGCTATGACACAACGGATTTTTAGGCTTGCATATTTCCGAACCCAGGTCCATCATTGCCTGGTTAAAATCCCCGACATTATCGGGCATGATGAGCTTTGACAATTCTGAAAAATAGGCAAATGCACCGGAACCGGAGATATCATAGTCATCCGCAAAAAGCCGGCTCAAAACACGGTAAAAATTGCCGTCAACGGCAGGCATTTTACCATTAAAGCAAATGCTGGAAATGGCCGCTGCGGTATATTTTCCCACGCCTTTAAGCTTCATGATCTCCTCATATTCCGAAGGAAAAATGCCATGGTAATCATCCATGACCTGCTGTGCCGCCTTGTGGATATTGATCGCCCGTGAATAGTAACCCAGGCCTTTCCAGTACAACAGGACTTCATTCTCATCTGCCGCCGCAAGAGTCTGCACATCCGGAAAACGGCTGATAAAATTATTATAATGGTTCAGGCCCTGGCTGATCCTGGTTTGCTGAAAAACGATTTCGCAGATCCAGATCTTGTACGGATCCCGGGTCTGCCTAAAAGGGAGGTCTCTCGCATTTTTCTTATACCAGCTGAGCAGCTTGTTTCCTACATGGAGAAATTCTGAAATTCTGTTTTGATGTTCCAACAGCTGAAGTAATCTAAATTAAGGGTGCAAAGATACGCTATTTATCTTTCTGAACGGAGTATACGGAGGCACCTCTCAGCCACTGGTATTTAAGATTTTTTTCCTTGGCCAGAAATCTATATCCTTCCAGTTTTTTAAGGTAGACATATACAGAAGAGTCTTTTCTAAACTTCAGTTTCTGGGGGGAAATAAATTCCAGCGGATATTCCACTACGGAATCCCTGGTCGTTTTAAGCAGCTCACCGCTGTTGATTTTATAAATGAATACGGGTTTCCCTCTACCCTTTGAACTGTCTGTAAGTTTTAATGCGGATGAACTGATGACCATGTCACTGTTATCAAAACATTCTTTTCTATCCATCACATAAGCTTTTCCCTCCTGTCTTTCGTCTGCAAAAAGGTCAACTTTGTAATGGTCCGGCCTGCGGTATTCTTTTTCGCAACCGGTGAAGAAAGCGGCGCAAAATACCGGCAGAATGCTTCTGAACATATTTTTTTTAATGCTGATTTTCATAACGGGATAGAAAAAACCGACACCCAGGCATCGGTTTTAATTGTATGTATCGGTAAGTTAATCCTGTGTATATTCTGCATCCCATTCGTTACCATCATCTCCTTTATGTCCGTCCAGTTTAATAACGAAACTTTTGGTAGGGAAATACGGGGTAAGACGGATATCCAGCCATACTCTGTCTTTATTCACTTTATCCTGCTCAAAACGTACGATCTTGAATTTTTCAATCAGTTTATCAGGACCTTTGATACCGTCCAGGAAGGTGACGATCTGTCTTCTCAGGTCGTCCTCATTTCTCGCATTCCAGTTTTCGAAGGCTCTTCTGTTGAGGAAATCAAGAAGTACTTTGGTTACGTAATCAAATACACGGACTACGGAATAAGTCTGAAGACCGATATTGTCTCCGGTGAACAGGGTTTTGGCAGAGAATGCCATGATTTTACCATATTCATTGACCATCGGAACCAATCCCATTTTTTCAAGCTGGGAAATCTCACTTTTCTTAAGCTCAAATTTCACGGCATCCACTTCATTGATGTTTCCGTGTTTTTTACCCGCAGCCACCTGTGACATCAGGGTTTTATGGATTTTCCCGGCAAGTGATGTAGATGGCGGAAGCTCTACGTTTTCCTCTTCTCCCACCTCTTCTGCTTTTCCACGGCCTACGAGCCAGTTGCAGGTCATAATGACGTTACTTCTGTGCAGCTCTCCGCCGGTAAGGTTAGCAGAATGGAAAAGGTCTACCACATCATCCGGTTTGTCAAGGTTGGCAAAATCCGTTACCATCATCACTTTGTTCTCATTACAGATCTTGGCCCATTTTTCAACCACTTTGTTGGATCCCAGATATCCCGGGATGGCCAGAATGGAATAGTTATCCCTCAGATCCAGGCGGTCATAGTAATTTTTGAATTCTTCGCCGATAGCCTCGATGAAGATCGGATTGTCCAGGTCTGAAACCTGGTCAATGCTGGCATTCACGATGCTCACATTATCCACTTTGTCGAGTTCGGTATTTTTATAAAACTGCGCTACAGTCCTGTAGTTGGTTTCCAGCATACGGACAGCATCCAGTGTATTTTTAAGATTCCTTTTCAGGCTCTGATCTGCCTGCTGTGCTTTGTTTTTGCAGGTTTCAGCCATAGCGTCGGCTGATTCATTGCCTTCCAGAAGGCTTACCCAGAGGTTTATTTTCTGAAGCAGTTCTTTTCTTTCGTCAGCTTTATTGCTGTCGTTAAGGAAAATTTCTTTTCGGGCTTTTCTGGTAGGGTTCATATTGGCGATCCCGTCCACTACAGATTCTACGAATCCGAATCCGCCTATTTTATTGAGTTCCGCAAGTGCGTTCCCTTTCTGTTGTGCTGAGTGCTGCTGTTGGCCCTGTTGCTGGCTTTCTGCTGCCTGTAATTTACTATCCATGATTGTGTTGGGGTCTTTAGGTTATTTTTCAAGTTCTTGTGCCACTTCTTTCAGTACTTCTACAAAAGCAGCCCTGGTCTGCTCATTCTCCAGCATATTGCGAAGGATTTTATTCGTTTTAAGCTGGCGCACAATTTTGTTGTACTGCTCCTGTTCCATGCTCAGCTTCTGAAGATATTCTGAGTTTTGGGTAAGATTTTTGGGAGTGAAGTCTCCAAGGTTCTGAAAACGGAATTCCTCTTCCACCACATCGCCATCTGCCGTTTCGTGCTGTACTGCTACAGTAGGCTGAAAGTGTCTGAAGACGTCTTCCACGGTTTTTAACCCTGTTACGATTTCGGGAGTATAGGATTCTTCTGTTGTAAGCTGGCTTACAATCATTGTTTTATTCTCCTGTATTTGCTGAATAGCTTCGTTAGCATCTACCTTTACCTCGTTTCCGCCAACGCCGTAATTAAACATTGCCATATTATTGTTATTTTGAGATTTCTTATTTTGGTGTAGACCGGTTTTATCTGAATCAAATAATTGACCAATCCAATGTTTAAATTTATAAAAAAACTGTAACATACAAAATTTTGTGAAAGGTTTTTATTGGATATTCCTGATAATTAATGTGCTCTATTAACCACAGATGCTTTTATACGATCACTAAACTATGAAAAATTAATAAAAAAACGCATCAGTGCGATGCGTTTTTATTTTAATTTATTCAGGTAAGTTCCTACCAGATTTTTATCCTTTCCTCAGGAGCCTTGTACATTTTGTCTCCCGGTTTGATATCGAAGGCCTTGATGAACGAATCCTGGTTCACCAATGGTCCATATGCCCTGAAAACTCCCGGTGAATGCGGATCGGTCTTTACCTGGTTCACCATGTACTGGTCTGTGGATTTGGTTCTCCACACCGTTGCCCAGCTCATGAAAAACCTTTGGTCCTGAGTAAACCCGCTGATCGGTCCAGGGTTTCCGTGGTCCTTCAGATACATCTGCAAAGCATCATATGCTACAGCTACTCCTCCTAAGTCGCCGATATTTTCCCCACTGGTAAACTTACCGTTGACAAAGCTTCCTTTTACCGGCTCATACTGGCTGTATTGGGCAGCAAGCTGTCCTACTTTGGCATCGAAGTTCTTGCGGTCTGCATCTGTCCACCAGTTATTCAGGTTTCCGTCGCCGTCAAACCTGGAACCGCTGTCGTCAAACCCATGGGAAATTTCATGCCCGATTACAGCACCAATTCCCCCGAAGTTCACGGCGGCATCTGCCTTAGGATTATAGAACGGCGGCTGAAGAATGGCAGCAGGGAATACAATTTCGTTGTTAGATCCGCTGTAGTATGCATTTACGGTCTGAGGTGTCATTCCCCATTCGGTTTTATCTACCGGCTTCCCTACTTTATCAAGATTTCTCTGGTACTGCCATGCTGCCACATTCTGTAGATTGGAATAAAGGGTAGCACCCTGTTTAGGAGATTCCACCTGTAATGCGGAATAGTCTTTCCACTTATCAGGATAGGCAATTTTTACGGTGAATTTTGATAGTTTTTCCTGCGCCTTCACTTTGGTTTCAGGCGACATCCAGTCCATATCATTGATGTGCTGCTTGAAAGATTTCAGGATGTAGTCAATGTACGTTTCCATCTGGGCTTTGGCTTCAGGAGTGAAATATTTTTCCACATAAAGTTTCCCGAACGCTTCTCCCAATACACCATTAACAAGGGAAAGACCTCTTTTGTTCATCGGCCTCTGCTCTTTTTGTCCCTGAAGGTATCTGGAATAGAAATCAAACCTGATCTGCTCCAGGTTGTTATCCAGATTGCTTGCGTTGCCATTGATCAGGTGATATTTCAGGTAGTCCTTTACCAGCGGGAGGTTTTTCTGGTTCAGGAACTGATCCATGTTCTGGTAGTATTTCAGTTCCCCTACAATAACCTTATCGGTATTTACGCCTGCTTCTTTAAGGTACTTGGCAAGGTTGATATTTTTAACCAGCCCTGAAAGTTCAGATACGTTTTTAGGATTGTACCTCAGATTGGCATCCCTGTTCTGCTCAAGCGTTAAAAGATAGTTAGCCAGCTGCTTCTCAAAAGCGACTACATTCTGAGCAGCCTGTGAAGAATTCTTGTAACCGAGTACCCCGAACAGCTTTCCTACATAATTCTGGTATTCCGCAAGCGTTTTCGTATTGGCTTCGTTTACTTTCTGGTAGTAATCTCTTCCGAGCCCCAGATCCGGGCCTCCCAGATATACCGCATTCATTTTGGAATTCTTCATATCTGCTCCTACCCTCCATCCGTAGAATGAATTATCACCCACTTTTGTAGCTTCCAGAAGGTATTTCTGAAGGTCGTTCAGGTTTTTAATAGCATCAATCTTCGCAAGATCACCTTTGATGGGAGCCAGGCCTTCTGCATTTCTTTTATCGACATCCATGAAAGAAGCATACAGGTTCTGGATTTTCTTTCCTTCGGATCCGTCTGAATAACTTTCAGAAAGGATTTTGTTCAGGATATCAAGGGAATTGTCATCCACATTTTCTCTCAAAGCATTGAAAGAACCCCAGCTAGCTTTATCAGATGGAATCTGAGTGGTTTTCACCCAGTTCCCGTTTACATAATTGAAAAAATCATCCTGCGGACGCACGCTTTTATCCATATAGGATAAATTGATTCCCTCTTCTTTTGCTTCCTCCTTCACCGGTTCTGCTACCACTGCTGTAGCTTCAGGCTGCTGAGATTTGTCAGCGCCGGCCTTAGTGCCACATGAGTTTAAAAATACAATCCCGCAAAGGGCAAGTATTCCGATATTCAGTTTTTTCATTAAAAAATTTATTTTATTTACACAATGTATCAAATATACAAATTTTGATGGATAATAGTAATTTATACAGCATTTGATATGATGTATTTATTGACACAGCGCTTTCATTTTCAGAAATATAACCTGTGTGTATTTCAGCAAAAACAATATGGCATAAAAAAACCGCTCATTATTGAACGGTTTTGACTTTATACTGATGAGATTACCAGATTTTGATCCTGTCCTGCGGCGCTTTGTAAAGCTTGTCTCCAGGTTTAACATCGAAAGCTTTGTAGAACGCATCAACATTGGTTAACGGACCGAAGCTTCTGAAGTATCCCGGTGAATGCGGATCGGTTTTCACCTGATTGATCATATATTTTTCGCTGGATAAGGTTCTCCATACGGTAGCCCAGCTCAGGAAGAATCTCTGATCCTGAGTATAACCGCTGATAGGTCCGGGGTTTCCGTGATCCTTAAGGTACATCTGTAATGCATCATAAGCGATGTTTACCCCGCCTAAATCTGCGATATTTTCGCCATTGGTAAAGGTTCCGTTTACCGTAGTCCCTTTTACCGGCTCATATTTGTCATACTGTGCAGCCAGTGCTTTGGTTGCCTTTTCAAAATTGGCTTTATCTTCCGGTGTCCACCAGTCTACCAGGTTTCCGTCTGCGTCAAACTGCGCTCCTGAATCATCGAATCCGTGGCTCATTTCATGACCGATTACCGCACCAATCCCACCGAAGTTCACAGCGGCATCCGCTTTAGGATTAAAGAACGGTGGCTGAAGGATCGCCGCAGGGAATACGATCTCGTTGTTTACCGGATTGTAATAAGCGTTCACCGTCTGCGGTGTCATTCCCCACTCGGTTTTATCCACCGGTTTCCCGATTTTTTCCAGGTCTTTGTTGTACCGCCATTCTGCAATATTCTGAAGGTTGCCATATAAGCTTCCACCTTTGGATTCAGGAATAATGTTCAGCTTGGAGTAGTCTTTCCATTTATCCGGATAGGCTACTTTCACGGTGAACTTATTCAGCTTCTGCATCGCTTTTTCTTTCGTTACGGCAGACATCCAGGTAAGGTTATTGATATGCACTGCGAAACTTTTTTTCAGGTAGTCGATCAATTCAACCATCTGGGCTTTAGCTTCTGCAGGGAAGTATTTGTCAACATACAGTTTCCCGAATGCTTCACCCAAACTTCCGTTGATCAGCTCATACCCTCTTTTGTTCAGTGCCCTTTGCTCCTGCTGGCCTCTCAGGTATTTACCATAGAAAGCAAACCTCATGTCGCCCAGCTTTTCGCTCAGGTAACCAGCACTTCCGTGGATCAGGTGGAACTTCAGGTAATCTTTGATGACAGGAAGGTTCTGTGCATTGATGAACTTATCCAGATTTTTATAGTAGCCAAGCTCCCCGATAATTACCTTATCGGTATTTACGCCTACTTTTTTCAGGTATCCCGGAATATCGACATTTTTAACCAATGCAGAAAGCTGTGCCATCGTTTCAGGGTTGTACTGAAGCGTGTTATCACGGCTCTGCTCATTGGTCAGGTAAGTCTGGGCAATGCTTTTTTCATAGTCAACAATCCCTTTGGCTGCTGCATCAGCATTTTTATATCCCAGTTCTTTCAGCATGGAGGATACATACTTGGTGTATTCTGCCAATGCTTCTGTATTTTTCTCATTAACCTTCTGGTAATAGTCTCTTCCTAATCCCAGAGAAGCATCGCCAAGATATACCACGTTCATATTGGAATCTTTCAGGTCTGCACCTACTCCCCATCCGTAGAAGATATTTTCCCCGTCTTTGGTTACAGAGATCAGGTAATTCTGAAGATCCTGAAGGTTTTTAATGGCATCGATCTTATTCAGGTTGGCCTGGATCGGCTTAATCCCATCTGCATTTCTCTTCTGCATGTTCATGTATGTAGCATACAGGTCCTGGATTTTCTTGCCTTCTGTTCCGTCTGAAAATTTATCTTTCAGAAGAGAGTTGAGGATGGTCATTGAATTGTTGTCCGTGTCTTCTGCCAGTTTATTGAAGCTCCCCCAGGTAGGTTTATCTGAAGGGATTTTAGCGGTTTTCATCCAGCTTCCGTTTACATAGTTGTAAAAATCATCCTGCGGACGCACCGATTTATCCATCATACTAAGGTCCAGTCCTTTATCGGTAAGGTTCATTGCTGCTGTATTGGTTTTAGACTGAGCCGTCACTACATTCAGTGAAGAGACTCCTGCTAATAAAAATAAAGAAAATGTCAGTTTTTTCATTATGATAACACTAATTTATATAATAAGTATATTTTTTTATGGATTTGTTACCGGCCTGTCGATAATTTTTTATGATATCCGGGAAGCATTGATTTCTGTTACATTTCCTGTTCGTTTCAGGAATCCCCATGCCTGCATCTCTCCCTTCAGCGCACGCCTCAGGCTCCTGAAAAGGACGATGTACATCAGCCACCGGTACCCAAACCGCTGAGGCACAATGTAGATGAGGTTCCACATTTTTTCTTTCTGCATAATGAAGGCAACGATGGCGAGTGATGCATCCACGAGAAGGAAAAGCAGGTAATATACCAATATTTTACTGCCGTTCCCCGACAACAGCCCGAAAAACATGATCAGGTCAGCCATCGGTGAAAAAAACGGAATGATATACTGGAACAGCAGGATATTCGGCATCGCCCAGAGTCCTAGCCCTTTGTATTCAGGGTTCAGGAAGGTTTGTTTCTGTTTCCAGAACATCTGCATGATACCATAGGTCCATCTGAAGCGCTGTTTGAGAAACTGTTTTACGGTTTCGGGTGCTTCGGTAACGGCAACAGCCCTGTTTTCATTGGCGATTCGGTAGCCTTTTTTCAGCATTTTGACGGTAATATCACAGTCTTCCGCCAGCGTATCGGAAGAATAGCCTCCCACTTCATCCACTGCTGCTTTTCTGAATGCTCCTATGGCTCCGGGAATAACGGTTATCGCATTGATATATGAATAGGCAAGGCGGTCAAAATTCTGGCTGGTGGTATATTCTATCGCCTGCCATTTGGTGAGCCAGTTAACCGGGTTTCCAACCTTTACGTTTCCTGCTACAGCAGCAATCTTTTCTTCCGGAGCCGCATTAAGGAACCTCGCCATCAGAAATTTCAGGGCATCCCGCTGGAGCTTGGTATCCGCATCAATACAGACTACGTATTCTGCATCAGTCCGGGATATTCCATAATTTAATGCCGTAGCTTTTCCGCCGTTGGATTTCGTGAAGATCTTGAGCTTCGGATGGCCGGCAAATGCCTCCTGGGCTTTCTGATAGGTGGAATCTTTGCTTCCGTCGTCTATCATGATCACATCAAAATTAGGATAGGTCTGATTCAGAAGATTTCCCAGTGATGAGACGATGTTGACTTCTTCATTATAAGCGGGAACCATGATGGAAACCTTAGGATAGGCATCCAGTACCGGAAACCTTCCTTTCTCTTTGTCTCTTCTTTTTTCCTGTACTGCCCAATAAGCCATCAGGATCAGCCTTATGATACCCAATGCAATAAATACGGTGAAAAGCGCAACCAGGAAATGGCTGATGCCATAAATCACGGTTGCCAGCACCAGATTCAGCTGCATGACATAATATGCTCTTGTTTTAGGCACTTCGGGCATGAGTTCGTTTTTGCTTTTGTGAAGAATGCTGGTCAGATTGGTAAAATGATACCCCTGTTTCTGGAGTGCGGGAATCATGATTTTTAGGGCCTTTACCGTTTCTTCCCTGGTATCGCCACCTGCATCATGCAAAAGGATGATATTTCCTTTTCTCTGATGAAGTCCTTCCATGACCCTTTTTACTATTTCATCTGCTTTGATCCCCGGCTGCCAGTCTTCAGGATCTATATTTTCCCCGATATCGAGGTAATTCTGCTTTCTGGCGAGTGCCACCGGAATGATTTCTTCAGGAGTGGTAGGTTCTGAATCGGCATTGTACGGCGCCCGGAACAGTATGGTACTGTGACCAGTTACGCATTCAATCAAAAGCCTGGTCAGCTTAAGTTCCAGAAGAGCCCTTTCCGGGCTTACCCTGGCCACATTTTCATGCGTGAAGGTATGGTTTCCTATTTCGTGCCCTTCCCTGTAGATCCTTTTTACCAGTGGAAGGTTTTTTTCCGCGTTCAGGCCTACGAGGAAGAAGGCTGCCGGAACGTGGTATTTGGATAAAACATCGAGGATCTGCGGGGTATAGGTTTCATCCGGACCGTCATCGAAAGTAAGCACCAGTTCCTTTTGCGGTGCTTCGCCATATTTTTTTACTTCATAAGAGCTGGGATACGTTTTATAGGTTTCATCCGTGATGATTTTTTCCTTTGGATCCGTTTCCAGGACTATCTTTCCGTCATGCGGGGTATTCAGGACATCCAGCACTTCCCCATCCCCGATATAATCGACCATGGTCTGGCCTTTAACATTTTCAAGATCTTTGAAATTGATTTTGGACATTCCTGCAGACGTAAGGTCTTTATCATAAAAATTCCATACCCGGCTGTCCTCGCTTCCTAATCTCCATAATGCGGTTCCTGCTAGAGGATACTCGGACGAGAAACGCATGGTATTAAAGATAGACGCCGCATCATTAAAAAATACGGTATGCGTATTGTTTTTGGCGTCAGTATAGGAATAGTCCAGGTTGAATGTATTGTCATCAAAGTTAATCGTGGCTTTACTGGCACTGGCTTTTGTAATAGCCTGCATATACGTTACGGAAGTATTGTCATCAGGATTCGTACTCCAATCATACCCGTAGGCCCCCAATCCTAAAATAATTTTTCCGGGTGTAGTTTTCTTCAGTATTTTACCGGTCTGTGCCTCAATCCATTTCTGGGAAGATACTGGTCCTGCATCACTGTCTGCGGAATACTCATCGTACGCCATCAGCACAAAATAATCTACATAGGGATCCAGCTTACGGATGTTATAATCATCGTTATCCGTCATGATATCCATGGTTATCATCAGTCCGTTCTTTCTGAACGTTCCTGAAAGTTCTTTCATGAATGCAATAAGGTATTCATCGGAATCCAGACCGATGTTTTCAAAGTCTACATTGATTCCCTTGAAATGAAATTTAAGACACTGGGCCATTATTTTATTGATCAGCTGCGTTCTCTTCTGCGGATCCTTCAGCACCTGAGAAAGCCCTTCTGAACGGAACTCACGGTCGGCATTATTACTCAGCATAGGCATAGCTGCAACACCGGTCCTCCTGATGATTTTGTATCCTTCCGGGTCTACATTGGTCTTTAGATCTCCGGATTTGGGGTCCAGGAAAAACCATTCCGGAAATACCAGGTTCACATGCCGGATATTCCTTTTGAGCGACATCAGCGACTGCGGGTCCCAGGCCACATAAAATGCAGAACGGATGCCTCCCGGAAACTGTGCCCAGTTCCGGTTCTGGTTTTTGAAGCGTTCTTCTTTTGCCTTTTCTATTTTGGCAATATTGGTATGGATATTTTTTTCGGAGATAAAGCTTCTGAATCCTTTATATTCTTTGGATATCTTATTTTCCTGAAGGTAAGGCCGGCTGGCTGTTATTACGGCCTTGTAATCTTCCTTAAAGGGAATTTTTGGACTTCTGTCCAGCTTCATCATCAGACCCAGCGCAATGAAGAGCAGTACCGCGAGAAAGATAAAAATTCTTGATCCCCACTTTACATTCCTCCAGCGTTTTTTATTCTCAGTCTGAAAAATTTGTTTTGAGTGTTCCACCTTCTGATTTCTTTATGCAAAGCAACGTCAAAAAGCATGAAAACACCCCGTAAAACCTATTAAAATAAAATTAAAAATAAAGTGGCTTTTAGGCACTTATCAACAGCGAAACAAGGTCCTGAAGAATTTTTTGAGAAACAAAATGCATGAAGTCTAACCTGTCCAGATGCGGCAGGAAAAGCCGGGACGTTTCTTCCCGTTCCCTGATCCTGATGGTATAAAATACGGTACCCACTGCCTTGCCGTCTTCGCCTTTTCCGGGCCCGGCAACCCCTGTGGTGGAAAGAGCAATATCAGTCCTGAACAATTCACGGCATCCTGCAGCCATTTCCTGAGCAACTTCAGCACTGACTACGGTATACTCATCTATGGTTTTCTGAGACACTTTAAGGATTTCGGTTTTCTTTTCGGTGGCATAGGAAATCATTCCTCCCATATAGTATTTTGAGCTCCCGGAATTGGATGTCAGCATTTTAGCCAGTTCTCCGCCGGTACAGCTTTCTGCCGTGGAAATGGTCATACCCTTTTCATCCAGCAGCTCTGCCAGTATTTTCTCGATTTTATCTTCTGAAGTGGCAATGATATGGTCCCCGATTATCGGGAATAATTTCTGTATTTCCTGTTCAAGCTGCCTGTTCAGCAATTCTTCCACAGCTCCTGTGGCTGTAAGCCTCATTTTGACACGGGTCCCGACTGGGAGATAGGACAAGGTGATATGTGCCGGCAGCGCCAGCTCCCATCCTTCTATGGTATCTGCAAGTATGCTTTCCGGAATGCCGACTACGGAAACAATCCTGGAAACAATATGGTTTAGGCTGAATCTTTCTTTAAGATACGGAACAATCTGATCTCTGACCAGGGGTTTTACCTCATACGGGACGCCCGGAAGGCTGAACGAGAGTTTTCCCTGCTGCTCCATCATCATGCAGGGAGCCGTTCCGTAATGGTTCTGAAAAACAGTGGATTTCTTCGGAACAAAAGCCTGTTCCCTGTTTCTTTCCAGAATTTCTATCCGGCCGCGCTTTTCCATGTATCTCCTGAGGTGTTCAAAGGTAGCCTCATCCAGTTCGATTTCATCATCAAAGAATTCGGCTAAGGCTTTTTTCGTTTTATCATCTCGCGTAGGGCCCAGTCCGCCGGTTGTTATGACCAGGT
Organism: Chryseobacterium camelliae; assembly: GCF_030818575.1. Taxonomy (NCBI): domain Bacteria; kingdom Pseudomonadati; phylum Bacteroidota; class Flavobacteriia; order Flavobacteriales; family Weeksellaceae; genus Chryseobacterium; species Chryseobacterium camelliae. The sequence goes on along the minus strand of NZ_JAUTAL010000001.1, from coordinate 487,766 downwards.
CTCCTGTTTCAAAGGCTGATTTCAGGGTTTCTTTGATGGTTTCAATTTCGTCCGAGATCGTAAGGATCTGTATCACTTTTATCCCGATGGCTTTAAGCTCTGAAGCTATAAAATTAGAATTGGTATCTACCGTATTTCCGGAAAGGATTTCATCCCCGATGGTAATCAGAACCGCTTTTTCCATATCAACATTCTTGAAAAATTCCTTATACAAATGACGTGAAAAAGTCTCTATCTGCAAAATATTGCAGAGGAAATTTAAAATGGATTAAAGATGGGATGATCAGCATATTGTTATGCCAAAAACCCTTTAGGAAATGAATTCCGAAAGGGTTACTTTTTTAAAGTACCGTTATATTACTGATTATGTTTCACCCAGATCAGCTCATCCGTGTTATATCCGATGCTTTTTGCCTTTTCAAGGAATTTCTGACGTATATGTTCAGGAATAGTGGTCGTACGGGAAAGGATCCAAATGTATTTGAGATTGTTACCCACCACTAAGGCGTATTGATAATCGTCATCGATCTCAATGACGTTATAGCCTGCCCAGATCGGCTTAAAAAATGAAACTTTGAGCCTCGCCTCTGTCTGGTCATTCACAAACCTGGCTTCCCCAATAGATTCTTTCCATTCTTTTTTCACGTAATTGTACCCTCTGTTGTCAACTTTAATGCTTCCATCAGGATTTTTAGAATACGTTGCCGTTACATTATCCATATCTTTTTCAAAACGGTAATCGAACCGGGCAATTTCATACCATTTTCCCAGATAACGGTCTGCATCAAAGTTTTTTACGGCTGTAGCTCCTTTGGGAATCCCTACCGAACATGAATTCAGCAGCACCAATCCGATTATTCCCAGTGAAACGGGAATGGCTATTCTTTTCAGGTTTTTCATTGTATATGTATTTTATGATGGCTTTTAAGCCTTCAAAAACAGTGCCCCGGGGAAGTTGCATGTATTTATCATAGGGGCTTTTAAGCAAAAAAAATCAGAATAGGCCTTCCTATTCTGATTAATATATTGTATCCGTATGTCGGGATCGGGGATTTACTTTTCATCGTCGTTGTCATCTTCTTCATCGAAGATGTCATCGTTGTAATCTTCCTCTTCATCATCGAAGGTATTGTCATCCTCTTCAAAATTGCCTGTAGCTGCAAAATCGTCATCAAAGCTGAAGTCATCTTCCAGTAAAGGCATGGCAGATCTCTTTTTGGATCCTCCGTTACTTCCGCTTTTGGCAGGAGCTTTAAGGGGAACATTACCAAAACGGTATACGGTGATGGGATAGTTAACTCCTTTGGTTTCCTCAATGACTTCCACCAATTCACAGAAAAATTCCCAAAGATCGAGAAACCCGTACTGGAACTGGGCTTTATTGCCTTTAGTTTCAAAAGCTTCATCGATATACACATCCGACATGATTTCGCCGTCTCCGTCATCGCTCATATCCTCTAACGGAACACTTTTTATGATGGTACCGTCATCTTCCAGCAGGTTAAAAGTGGAAAGCTCATCACCCTGCAGGCTGAAGGCACTTTTAATTCCTAAATGTAAGTTCCATAGCGTCTGTTTTCCCTTAACCTCAATATCACGGAAAATATCTTCTTTCGCATCTAATATTACGCGGATTTTATAAACCATATCAGTTTTTTAGTTACTTTTTGCCTTTATTATTATGATAAATTTCTGTTGCAAATATATAATAAATGAGATTCGACAAAAAATATTTTGGAATTTTTTAAAACATTTTTTTTTCATACATTTTCAGGGCATTCATTTCCCTTTTTCAAGCATGAAACTGAACTTTGTTCCTTCTAAATAAACGCTCTCTACGGTGATATTTTCATTATGGGCCTCAAGGATATGTTTCACAATGGCAAGGCCAAGACCTGATCCTCCTTCCCTGCGGCTTCTGCTGGCTTCAACACGGTAAAAACGTTCGAAAATACGCGGGAGTATCTCAGACTTAATTCCCATTCCGTTATCGATTACCTCTATGAGCACTTTATTTTTCAGGACGCTGGTTTTTACGGTAACCCGCGCTTCCTGCCGGTTGGCATAATGAATAGCGTTGGATATGAGGTTAATGAATACCTGTGATATTTTTTGTTTGTCGGCATCCACAAGGATCTGCGGCTGCAGGGTCTGGATCTGTAGTGTAGTATTATGCTTTTCCGCTTCGAGGTCGAGCAGGTCAAAAATTTCCTTGATCAGGAGGTTGACATCGAACCGGGATATATTAAGATTGATCTCTCCGGCTTCCAGCCTGTTGATCATATCCAGATCGGTAACGATGGCAATGAGCCTTTCAACGGATTTATCAATTCTTTCCAGGTACTTATCACGGATCGTCAGGTTGTTGACGCCTCCGTCTCTAAGGGTTTCCACGTAACCCTGGATTGAAAACAGAGGTGTCTTAAGCTCATGGGAAACATTCCCGATGTATTCTTTCCGGTAACTCTCCATTTCCTTCATCATGTCTATTTCGGTTACTTTACGCTGGTTGAGGTCGGAAAACCGCTCTCCCAGTTCTTTGATGGTAATGTTTTCATCCTGGTCGTGAACAATTTCCTGGGGCAGGATCTGGGAAAGGCCACGAACCTGTTTTCTTCCATAATAACTGAAGAGCAACTCCAGTACTACGTAATTGATCATGAAAATAAAGACAAGGCAGATCAGAAGCCCTATCTTAAAAAACGGAGTCTGGTAATAGATATCTTTTAAAGCATCAAAGATAATAACCAGCAGAAACATCACCAGTGTCAGCAGACATGAGGCGAGCAGGGTAAGTCTGTAAAATTTCAATTTTACAAGGATTTAGAGGTTGTAGTAAAGGTAGGCTTTTTATGGCGTTAGACAATAAGCTTGTATCCGATTCCCTTCAGGGTCTGGATGGTGCTAATCCCTAATTTTTCTCTCAGCCTTCTGATATGTACGTCGATGGTTCTTTCTCCGACAATAACATCATTGCCCCATACTTTTTCCAGGATCTCCTCTCTTTTAAAGACTTTTTCCGTGTTGGAAGCAAGAAGATACAGCAGGTCAAATTCTTTTTTAGGCAACAGGAATTGCTGACCGTTTTTAGACACCCTGAAATTATCTTTATCAATCACCAGGTCTCCTATTTCAATAAGCTTGGCATTGTCTGAAACCTGTGAGGTAAGCTGTAGAAGGGCATTGACTTTGGAGATAAGGATCTTCGGTTTGATCAGCTTCACCACATAATCATTGGCACCTGCCTGAAAACCTGCCAACTGTGAGAACTCTTCACTCCTTGCTGAAAGGAAGACAATAAGGGTTTTCTGAAGTTCTTTGATTTTGCGGAGTTCCTGACAGGTTTCGATACCGTCTTTTTCAGGCATCATGACATCCAGCAGGATAAGATCAGGAATAATTTCCTTGGCTTTTTCAATGCCTTCATTACCATTGGTAGCAGTGAAAATATCGTAGCCTTCTTTTTCCAAATTATAAGACAGAATCTCTAAAATATCCAGTTCGTCGTCTATTAAGAGTATTTTCTTTTGGTTCATCTTTATTTTTTCCTGTTCCAAAGTTAATGATTTTTAAATGACAGATTAACGCTCTGATAATCGTTCACATAAAGTTAACAATAAAATCCATTTCTTAATATTTAGTTAAAAAAAAATTAAATTTTACTAAACCATTTCCCCTGTTATTCTTTCATTTCTTTGCAGCGAAAGAATTTTAGTAAGATAAAGAAAAATGAAAAAACAACTCCACAAGAGCATTATGCTGCTTGCTTTGTTTTCTGCTGGTTATGCTTTCGCACAAAGCCAGGTTCTGGAAGGTAGGGTACTGGACGAGAAAGACAATACGCCTATTGAGGGTGTAAAAGTAAAGGTAAATGACCAGGAAGTCACTACTGACATTTCGGGAAATTACTCCCTAAGTCTTCCACCAGGCACCAATTATGTTGTTACTGTTACCTCTAACGGATACAACAGAAAAGAAATAAGCGAAGTTATTGTAAAGAACGATACCAACACTCATCTTGATATTGTTCTTAACAAGCCGGCCACCAAAGAAAAAGAAATTGAAGGGGTTGTCATTCGATCCAACGCTAGAAAAGAGACTATTGCCTCCACGATTGGCCTGCAAAGAAATGCTGGGGTTGTTTCACAGGTTATCGGTGTAGAGGCTATCAAAAGGAGCCCGGACCGAAATACAGGTGAAGTTCTAAAAAGGGTATCAGGAGTAAGTTTGTTTGACGGAAGGTATATTGTTGTAAGAGGTTTGTCTGACCGCTACAACCAGGCTATGCTTAACGGTATTCAGCTTTCCAGTACGGAGCCGGACAGAAAAACATTTTCCTTTGATCTCTTTCCTGCTAACGTTATTGAAACACTGGTTATCAATAAAACATTCATCCCTGAATACAGTGGAGAATGGGCTGGAGGGCTGATCCAGGTAAATACGAAAGATATTCCAAACAAAAACTTTTTCAATCTGCAGTTGGGTGTTGGAGGAAACTCCATTACGACGAATCATGAATTCCATATGCAGAAAGGCGGTAAGTGGGATTTTCTTGGTTTTGATGACGGTTATAGAAAACTGCCTACGAGTATGCCTGCGAAGAATGCTTTCAGCATTTTGGATGAAGCTACAAAAACCGCTATCGGCCAGCAATATGTTAAAAACCTTGGCTACAGCAGTATCGGATACCCGGAAAATTTAAGCCTTCAGTTAGACGGTGGATTCAATACAAAAATATTCGGAAAAGATTTAGGAGTTATTGCCGTATTGAACTATAGTAATAACAAAAGGAGAACAGAATCTAAAAACAGCTTCTTTACAATCAATGACCAGATCGCAGATACGAATTTTGACTATTTCACTGAAAAATTCAGCAACGACGTTATCCTTGGCGGTTTATTAAACCTGACTCTAAAACTTAACAACAATAACAAAATTTCCCTGAAGAACATTATTACCAACAATACGGTTAACCATATGTCTTTCAGAACCGGAAAAGATTTTGAATTTGATCCTATCAACGGAACCAATATCATTGCACGGGAAATAGGATTTAAAGAAACCACATTCTACAATTCCACCCTTAATGGAACTCACAAGATAGATGCTTTAGGCGGACTTACCGTGAACTGGTATGGAAGCTTTGGAATACTGGATCAGTATATCCCTTTACTTCAGCGTTTACAATACAACCAATACCCTGATATAAACGGCAGTCCTTACTTGGCACTTATCTCAAACGGCCTATCTCAGAAATCTGGAAGTGTATTCTACTCCACGCTCAGCGATTATCTGTATAATGCCGGCGGAGATGTATCCAAAACTTTTGAAATGTTCGGACAGAAACAGACTATTAAAGGAGGTTATTTATTCCAGGTTAAAGACAGGATTTATAATTCCAGGCCATTCTCTGTAAGACTTTCGGGATATAATCAACAACTGCTCTCCCAGCCGTTTGAAACCATCTTTGACCCTTCAAACTTCGGAACAGGAGGAAACAAATTTACGTTTGACGAAATTGCAGGTAACCAGTACAGATATATTGCCAATACCATTCTTAATGCCGGGTACCTACAGTTTGACAACAATCTTACACCATGGCTGAGGGCTGTTTGGGGATTAAGGGTTGAAAACTTTGATCAATTGGTAGGAAGTACAAAAAGAAGCGACGACCGCTTCGTAAATACAAGGGTAACGGATTTCCTCCCGGCTCTTAACCTGACTTTCAAAGTAACCAATAATATGAATATACGGGTTGCCGGTTCACAAACCGTAGTAAGACCGGAATTCCGTGAGGTATCTCCACTGGCTTATTATGATTTTGATCTGGGAGCAACTGTAATTGGAAATAAGTTTATCCAGAGAACCAAGATTACCAATGCAGATCTTCGTTGGGAGTGGTATCCTAGGAACGGAGAAATCCTCTCCATAGCAGGGTTTTACAAAAACTTTAAAAATCCGATTGAGCTATATTTTAACCAGTCCGGGGTTGGAACCAGTAATACCTTCAACTACCTGAACGTAGATAAGGCAGATGCCTATGGTGCTGAGCTTGAATTCAGAAAAAAGCTTGATTTTGCAAGTGCTCTTAAGAATTTTACCGTTGGCGGTAACTTTGCTTTGATCAAAAACAGGGTGACAGATGAAGCTACAAAAGTGGACAGGCCTATGCAGGGACAGTCTCCTTATACGGTAAATTTAAGCCTTCAGTATGACACTGAAAAATCAGGATGGTCCTCTACCGTATTATTTAACATGATCGGGCGAAGAATCCTTTATGTAGGAAATGACCAAGTTCCGCCAATCTGGGAGAATCCTAGACCGCTTCTCGATTTCCAGGTGGCTAAGAAAATCTGGCAGAACAAAGGCGAGATCAAGCTTAATTTAGCTGATATACTGAATAGGCATGCGAAGTTTTACCATGACCTGAACAATAACAAAAAGTATGATAGTAAAGATGCACTGGCCATTGACAGAGTAACGGGAACTAACATCAGCTTAACACTCGGCTACAGCTTTTAATCATTTCAATCTAATATCTAATAAATAATTTAAGTTTTAATATAATGAGAAAATTTGTTTTACACGCACTAATGCTTGGTACTATAGCAACTACAGTAACAGCATGTAGAAACATAGAAGAAGACGGGCAGACGATCGTTCAAAACGGCGGCTCGGGAACCGGGAATACAGAAAATCTTATCCTATCAGGAAAAATTACATCAAGCCTTACTCTTAAAGCTAACAATACATATAAATTAAGAGGACTGGTCTATGTAACCAATGGAGCAACGTTAACTATTGAGCCCGGAACAAAGATTGTGGGGGAGGCAGATAAAAACGGAGCGCTAATCATTACCAGAGGAAGTAAAATCATGGCAGAAGGAACTGCTAACAATCCGATTATATTTACTTCAGAAAAGCCAAGTCCTAAAAGGGGTGACTGGGCAGGTCTGGTAATCTTAGGAGGAGCACCTACCAATGCTACATTTAACGGGCAGACTGGTGTAGGCGAAATAGAAGGAGGAATCAACAACACAGAAGGTCTTGGTCTTTACGGAGGAACCAATGCTGATGATAACAGCGGTGTTTTAAAATATGTACGTGTAGAATATGCAGGATATGCATTTTTACCGGATAAGGAAATCAACGGAATTACCTTTGGAGGTGTAGGAAGAGGTACAGTGGTAGATTATGTGGAAGTTGCTTATGCTAATGATGACAGTTTCGAGTGGTTCGGAGGAACAGTTAACTGCTCTCACCTGATTGCTTATAAAGGCCTTGATGATGATTTCGATACGGACAACGGGTTCTCAGGAAAAATCCAATTTGGTATTGCTGTAAGAGATTCTCAGGTAGCGGACGTCTCAGGGTCCAATGCATTTGAATCTGACAATGATGCCAACGGTTCTTCCTTGGCTCCTCAGACTTCAGCAACGTTCTCAAATATGACCATCATTGGTCCAGTAAATTCTTCAAGCAGCAGCACCAATGTAGGTTCTATCAATTCTTTATTCCAGAATGCCTTACAGATCAGAAGAAATTCATCCATTTCCGTATTCAACTCTGTTTTTACAGGTTTCCCGGTAGGGCTGTTTATTGATGCTACCAAAGGAACGCCTACAGATAATAATATTGCCAATTCAAATCTTGCATTCCAGAACAATATTTTAGCAGGAAATATTACTCCTCTTAAATATGGGGCATCAACTTCATCTTCTACAGGATACAGCCTGGCGGATCTTACCAGCTGGTTTAACACAGGAGGAAATACCATCCTTACGTATACATCTGATGTTAAACTTACCGGTGCCTGGGCGCCTGCAGGAACTACACCTAACTTCTCTCCTGCTTCAGGTTCTCCGCTGTTAACAGGAGGTGTATTTACCAATGCTAAATTATCTTCATGGTTCACTCCTGTAACTTACAGGGGAGCCGTTAAGGATTCTAATGATACATGGTACGCAGGATGGACAAACTATAACCTATAAGACAATAGTTAGTTTTCTTCATATCAAAAATCCCCCGGAATTTTATTTCGGGGGATTTTATTTAGTGATGATTAAAAAATCATTATGATCCTTTAATGCATGTTTATTTAAGAATACTCAAACTTCCTCACTGCTTCCAGCGTCATATCCAGTTCACGGTCTTTGATCGCGTCGCTGATAAAGTAGGTTTCATAGCCGCTTGGTGGAAGGTAGATCCCGTTTTGCAGCATCTGGTGGAAGAAATTATTGAAAAGGGAATGGTTGGCCTCCTGTGCTTCGTCAAAATTAGAAACACGGTTGATATGGAAGAATACCGACATCATGGAACCCTTACGGTTGATCTTGTGGGCAATCCCTTTTTCATTCAGAATCTTTCCGATCTCGAAATCCAGGGTTTCTGTGGTTTTGGCCAGTCTGTTGAAAAACTCAGGGTCATTTTTAATGATCTGGAGTGTTTTCAGTCCTGCCCTCATGGCCAGTGGATTTCCACTTAAAGTTCCGGCCTGGTAAACGGCCCCTTTCGGAGCAAGACAGTCCATAATTTCATTCCGGCCTGCAAAAGCACCTACCGGAAGACCGCCTCCGATTACTTTCCCATAGGTAACCAGGTCAGCTTTAACGCCGAATAATTCCTGTGCCCCTCCGAAAGCCAGCCTGAAACCAGTCATGACTTCATCAAAGATCAGCAAAGTACCGTTTTCATCGCAGATCTTTCTCAGGTCCTGAAGGAATTCGTTCTCAGGAAGCACGCAGCCCATATTTCCTGCCACCGGTTCGATGATGATAGCGGCAATTTCACCCTGGTTATGGCGGAAAAGATCCTGCACTTGCTCAAAATCATTGTATCTTGCCAAAAGGGTATCCTTAGCCGTACCCTGGGTCACACCCGGTGAGTTCGGATTCCCGAAAGTAGCGGCACCGCTTCCGGCCTTAATCAGGAATGAATCTGAATGCCCATGGTAACAGCCTTCAAACTTAATTATTTTTTCTCTTCCGGTATATCCCCTGGCCAGCCTGATGGCACTCATGCAGGCTTCAGTTCCTGAGGAAACCATCCTGATCTGGTCTATATTCGGTACGTTCTCTACAATGAATTTTGCAATTTCAGTTTCCAGTTCCGTAGGCGCGCCGAATGAAAACCCTTTCTCAGCCTGAATTTTCAATTCTTCCAGCACTTCGGGATGGGTATGCCCCAAAATGGCAGGCCCCCAGGAATTGATGTAATCGATATAGGTATTGTCATCCGCATCGGTAAGGTAAGCTCCTTTGGCAGATTTCATAAAAACCGGCACTCCCCCGACGGATTTGAATGCCCGGACCGGAGAATTAACTCCCCCGGGAATGTATTGGTACGCTTCATCGAATAAAGCCGAACTTCTCTGGTATTTCATTTCTATTTTTCTTTATCTGTTTAACCTCCTGGTTTAGCCTGAAGGTTTTGCATTGCTTATAATAACAGGTCTGAAACCCCGGTAGTTTTCTTACCGGAACATCTTAACGAACCTGTTTTGGATCGATAATCAGATTAATGTCTTGGCTTTTTATCGATCAGGTAGATCAATTGCCCTGCAGAAGGCTGCTGACCTTCATCCATCCTGTTTTTAGCATAAAGCTTGCTCAGCTTGATCCCGAATTTCTGTGCAATATCATGCATATCTTCGCCGGAAGCGGCTTTGTAGGTAGCGGTATTGCCTGCGGAATTTTTAGCTTCCAGGAAAACAATGTCATTTTTCTTCAGCATATCGCTTTCCAGTTCATTCCATTTCATCAGCCTGCTTTCACTGATCTTAAATTTTTCCGCAATGAATTTAACATTGGTATCTTCAGGAATGACGATATATTTCAGGCCTTCGTTAGGATGGCTTTTAATAAGGATGGAGTTTAACGTTTCAGCCCTGTTTTTTATTTTTTCTACCCTCTTCTGTTGCTGTGCATAAGAAGTCTGCTGGTAAGGAACTTTTATGGTTACCGGATCTTTGGCTTTTTTCGTATACTTTTCCGGTTCCAGCTGAGCCATGAAAGAACGGTCGTCTTTCAGGTTAGGATACATTTTAAGAACGGCGTACAATACCTCATTGGAATTGGTATTATCAAATTCGTACAGCCTGTATTTTTCTATTTTGCTGATGAGTATTGAGGCATACCTCGGATTGGTGGCATAACCTGCCTTTTTCAGTCCATAGGCCCAGGCGCGGTAATCCTTCATATCCAGGTTGAAGAGATTGGCGTAGTATTTCCTGGTCGAAAGGAAGATGGAATGGTCTTCATAGGATTGCCTAGGATCTTCATACACCCGGAAGCATTCATTGGGTGCATCATCCGTATGTTTCATGGTCTTCCCCGTCCAGTCTTCTTTACACTTGATGCCGAAGTGGTTTTTACCTTCCAGGGCAAGACGGCTCTGTCCGCCTCCAGTTTCCAGAAGTCCCTGTGCCAGGGTAATGGAAGCCGGGATTTTATATTTCTCCATCTCTTCCACTGCATATTTGGCGAATTTCTGTATGTACTGATCTTCGGTAGCCCAGGTCTGGGCTGAGAATCTTGATAAAACTAAAAGGCTTACGAGTAAGACAAGTCTTTTCATTTTTTCAACGTATTTATGTGATTAAATTTCTGTTCTGTTTTTTCAAAAGCAGATTGGCCCCCTCAATTCCCTGCAAACCTCCGGTATGAAAGCACAAAATCCTGCTGTTTTCAGGGAAATATCCCTGTTCCGCCAATTCCAAAACCTTCTGCATCATCTTTCCTGTATAGATCGGGTCTAAAGGAATCCCGTAACGGCTTTTGAAATCATTGATAAAACGGATGTTTTTATCTTTTATTTTACCATAACCTCCGAAAGCTGAATCTATTAGGTCAAAATTCCTTTTTGAAGTCAGCTCTGCAATCTTGCTCTCCAGGGAACTGTCACTAACCACTTTCAACCCTACAACCCGCTGATGATCTTCGCAATATGAAGAAATTCCAGCAAGCGTTCCTCCGGTTCCAACTGCTGTGCAAAGATAGTCAAAATCTTTGGTTTCGTTATTGAGCATAAAGCCGACCCCTTTTACGGCATCTGCGTTGGTTCCCCCTTCCGGAATGATCAGTGCATCGGGAAAGTCAGCCTGGAGGCCAACGGTAAGCCGATCCTTATGCCTGTATTGCTCACGGGTAACGAATTTCAGGCCCATACCGTTCTTGTCAGCAAAAGCAAGTGTGGGATTATCCTGCCACTGATCATGCAGCTCTTCTCCACGGATAACTCCTAAAGCCGGAATACCGAATTGTTTTGCCACTGCCGATACTGCCGCAATATGATTGGAAAAGGCACCCCCAAACGTGATAAGGTAAGGTTGTGAATGGTTTTTATCCAGGTAATGATTGATATTATAAAATAGTTTCCAGTATTTATTGCCGGAAATGCCGGGATGGATCAGGTCTTCTCTTTTCATGAAGAGCTGTATATTGCTTCCCACCGGAATTTTAGTTATGGGAATATGAATATCTGGAATGTTCATGCCTGCAAATTTCCTGAATTTATTTGATATGGAAATGTTGAACAGATCATCTGTATTGCAGAAAAGCCCAAAATGTTCTTTTCTTGAGATAATCCGGGTTGCACTCATTCGCATAAGCTTCTTTTTCAAACGAAATATTCCTGTAGGCCAGATGCGGATTTTTAAGCTTCCATAAATGATAATAATATTCAGCCAGGTAAAAAATATAAAAGAAAATGATGAGGAGTTCAAGCTGCTGCCTCAAATGTATTTTTTCGTGATTGACCAGTACTTTATTTTTCTTATCTTCGGGTCTGCTGACAAAGATGAAGGGGAAAAGTGCTATTCCATTAATTTTTAGCTTCTTCAGAAGTTTTTGGCATACAATTATCATCATAACAAATATAAAAAAGTTTTATTTTAAGATTTAACTTATGGCCCATTTCGATATCAAAGAGCATGAAGACTTTTACTACAATGAGCAGGGATATAAGGTTTTTACGGAAAAGTTTCATCTGAAAAGGGGGTATTGCTGTAAAAGCGGCTGTAAGCACTGTCCTTACGGATACGATAAAAAGACGGATACATTTATTAAAAACGATAAAAAAATTAAATAAAATGAAGAAATATATTTTTATTTTGCTTGCAGCGACTCTGGGTTTAACTTCCTGCAGCCCTTTCAATGTACGTTCAGACTATGCTGAAACTGCCAACTTCAATACGTACAAAACCTATAAGCTTCGTATTGATGACCTTAAATTGAATGATATCGATAAAGACCGTGTGCTGAACGAACTTTCCAGACAGCTTCAGAGCAAAGGTCTTACCCCAGGCGAAAATCCTGATCTTATTATCAATGTAAAAGCGAACCATAAGAAAGTTACCGACATCAATACCACTTCTCCTTACGGAATGTGGGGATGGGGAGGGCCTTTCGGATGGGGAATCGGGATGAACAGGACATGGTCCAGCAATTATAATGAAGGAGCACTGATCATCGACCTTATTGATGCCAGAACCAATAAACTGGTATGGCAGGGAATCGGAAGCGGTATTTCCGTGGATTCCCCGAGGGCAAAACAAAGACAGATCCCTGAAATCATGGCGGAAATCATGGCTAAATATCCTCCTCAGAGAAAATAATATAATCAAATATACCTATCCGGCGGCTTCTTCGAAGCCGCCGGATTTTTTTTGCATGACAGTTAATAGGTTATCAAGATAAGCATCTTTTTCAATTAATAGCCACGAACCCGGACGTATTCAATTGTTATTCTAATCATAATAATTAACGGCCAAATTTCCCATCGGATTATTAAAATTAACAATCATGTAATTTCTTATTCGTAAAATTACAGTATTCTTACCAAAAACTTTTTTAATATGAAAAAACTACTACTTTGTATCATGACGGGAGGACTGGCCTACGCGCAGGCTCCTTCGGGATACTACAGTTCTGCCAACGGCCTTTCAGGGGCTTCGCTGAAAACGGCATTGAGCAACATTATTACCAACGGCCATCAGGATAAGGGCTACAATGGGTTATGGACGGGTTACAAAACCACAGATATTGACAAAAATTACGAAAACGATGGCTCCATCCTGGATATCTATTCAGAAAAGCCCAATGGAACAGATCCTTATAAATTCACTCCCGGAACCAACCAATGCGGAACATATTCGGTGGAGGGCAATTGCTACAACCGGGAGCACCTGGTACCGCAGAGTCTTTTTAATGAAGCTTCACCAATGGTCTCGGACATTCATTTTATCCGGGCTACCGACGGAAAGGTAAACGGGATGAGAAGCAATTATCCGTTCGGAAAGGTCGGAACAGCTACATTTACTTCCAAGAACGGATCCAAACTCGGGAACAGTACTTCGTCAGGGTATTCCGGAACTGTTTTCGAGCCGATCGATGAATTCAAAGGCGACATTGCCAGAATGATCTTTTATTTTGTAACCCGCTACCAGAGCAAGCTTTCATCTTTCTCTTCAGGAAATATGCTGGGGAGTTCTGCTTATCCTGGATTACAGACCTGGGAGCTGAATGTGCTGCTGGCATGGCATAACCAGGATCCGGTGTCGCAGGCGGAAATCAACAGGAATAATGCTTCGTATAGTTTCCAGGGAAACAGGAATCCGTTTATAGACAATCCGGATTATGTGAACCAGATATGGGGATCCGGATCATCAGGAGGCGGTTCGGGAAGTACTCCTCCTACATCGAGTACCTGCGTGTCTGAAACTTTTGAGACGATCCCTTCATCGGATGTCTCTACGTATACCACCAGGAACTGGAGTAACGGTGGTATGAGCTGGACAGCCACCGATGCCAGAACAGACCAGACGATTTCCAATAAAGCTATTACCATCAGAAACGGATCGGTTCAGTCCGGGACTTCCGCTAACGGAATAGGCTCGCTTACAGTAACCACACAGCTTAAGTTTTCAGGAAGCACAGGAACGCTTGATGTCCAGGTAAACGGAACCAAAGTAGGAACCGTTCCTTACAGCAGTAACTCGGTAACGACTACCCTCAGCAACATCAATATTTCCGGAAATGTTTCCGTAAGCCTGGTTAATACGACATCCGGCAACAGAGTCGCCGTTGACAACCTGAGTTGGACCTGCTATTCGGGAACCTCCAGGCAAAGCATGATGACGGTTACCCCAGATAAGGCAGCAGAGCCACAAGTACTCCGTATTTATCCTAATCCTGTTACAGGACAGGAAATCTCGGTAAAAGGCAATACCGCCAATATCAGCAAAGCGGAAATTTACGATTCCCGTGGGAAACTTGTGCAGACCATTGAAAAACCATTCAGGGACCAGGGCAATTCCATCAGGATTAAAAAGCTTGAACAGGGTGTTTATATACTCAGATTAGGTGAAACTGTCCTGAAATTTATTGTTCAGTAGACCTTAAATGAATATGAAAAAGCCGTTTCAGAAATCTGAAACGGCTTTTTTATCTGAGCATCGGTATGCTTATCTTCCCTGAAGCTCTCTGATTCTCTCCTGCATCAATTCCGGATCCGAAAGGGCATCCGCTCCGACTACGGTAATGACAAAAATAAAATAAATAACGGCAAGAACACTCAGTACGATTCCTATAATGCTCAATATCCTTCCGGTATTCAGGTTATTATAGTTAGAATACATACCTGGATTCTGTACATACAGGGCATTGTCTTTTTTGTAAAGCACCAGCCCTATGATTCCTGCTATAATTCCGGGAATTCCGTAGCAGCAGCAAGTAACGATTGATAAAATCCCTAATACGAGCACTGCCGTAGCATTGGGTAATTTCTGTTGGTCCATAGTTTATGATTTTAATGTTAAATGTTCATGTACTGAAAAAAATGTTTATAAAAATAAGAAAATACCATGACTACTGAATTAATAATGGCCAGAAAGATGAGTACATTTCCATAATTTCTTTTGCGGTCTGCAAAATTGAGCACGGCAGTGGCTATAAACAGCAATAAAGTATATACGGCGGGAAACATATGGAATGCCTCCGAGAACCTTCCTTCAAAAACCATTACCATGGCCCGCTGCGCACCGCAGCCGAAACATTCGAAACCAAAAAACTTTTTGGTCGGACAGGGCAGCATGAAGTCTTCAATTTTCATAAGGATATTTTAAGCCTGATAAAATTAAGAAGAAATTTTAGCTCTGGCATACTGATGCGGGAAGAAACAGCTTTCTTTTTTCTCAAAGGCGCCATGGACGGCAGTATAAGGATTCCTCAAAATTTCCCGCGCAATGAAAATAAGGTCTGCTTTGCCGCTCTGCAGGATACTTTCAGCCTGATCTACTTCAGTAATCAAACCCACGGCTGCCGTCTGTACGCCGGCCCCGTTTCTTACTTCGGAAGAAAAAGGCACCTGGTACCCCTGATGGACAGGGATCTTGGCTCCGTGGATATTTCCTCCGCTGGATACGTCTACCAGGTCTACGGAATGCTTTTTAAGTTCGGCAGCCAATCGGGTGCTGTCTTCCACATCCCATCCGTTCTCGGCATATTCGGTACCGGAAATCCGTACAAAAAGTGCAACCTCCTGGTCCAGCTCTTCATTTACGGCATCTACGATTTCAAGCAGGAAACGGATGCGGTTTTCAAAGCTTCCACCATATTCATCGGTCCTGATATTTGACAATGGTGACAGGAACTGGTGGACCAGGTATCCGTGGGCCGCATGAATTTCAATAACATCGAATCCTGCGGACACCGCCCTTCTTGCCGCTTCTTTAAAATACTGTACCTGTTCGCGGATCTCCTCTTTCGTAAGCGCATGCGGGATCCTTTCTGAAGGATGATAAGGAATGGAGCTTGGCGCAACGGTTTCCCAGCCTTCTTCAAGCGGGATCTGCACATTGTTCCAGGTAGATCCTTTCCTGCCGGAATGGGCCAGCTGAATCCCGATTTTACTTTCGGAATAGAAATGCACGAATTCCACAATTCTCTTCAGGCGTTCTGCCTGTTCATCATTCCAGATGCCCATACAATGATTGGTAATCCTCCCGCGCGGTTCCACTCCCGTAGCTTCTACGATCAGGAGCCCCGTTCCGCCCTGTGCCCTGCTTCCGTAGTGAACAAAATGGAAATCGTTGGCGAGGCCGTCTTCACAGGAATACATGCACATCGGTGACATGACCCAACGGTTTTTCAGTTCTACATTTCTGAATTTGATAGGTGTATACAACATGGTTTAATCTGAATTTAATTTTAAAACTCCGGGCAAAGAAGTAATGTTATTGCCCACGTGATCGAAAAAAGCTAATTTTATGCCCCTTTTTTAATTCAGGGACCCTATGAAAAAAGAAACCCATATTCATTACGAATATTTTAAGGACAGAAGCGAGCTGAGCGGCATGGAGCAGCAACTGCTGGATAAAGCCAAAGAAGCCCGTGCCAAAGCGTATGCACCCTACTCTAACTTTCTGGTGGGCTGCGCCGTACTTCTGGAAAACGGGGAGATCTATATGGGCAACAACCAAGAAAATGCAGCTTTTCCTTCAGGACTATGTGCGGAAAGGACTGCCCTATTCTGGATTTCCGCAAATTTCCCGGATATCCGGGTGAAAAAAATCTTTGTGGTGGGCGGACCCAAGATCACTCAGGAAGCCCACCCGCCAATCCCTCCCTGCGGAGGCTGCCGCCAGAGCCTGATGGAGTACGAAACCAAGCAGCAGGAAAACATAGAGCTCTACTTTGCCAGCATGAACGATGAGGTCTATAAAGTAGATGCCATCAAAGACCTTCTTCCTTTTTATTTTGACGGGACATTTTTATAAATCATATTCAACGGGATACGGATATTTGTATTATGCACGCCAACACTAGCCCAGATAGGAGCGGTTACCCCGCAGCAAAACGGGCTTGTGCGGCAGCGCGAGGAGTATGAGCGGATAGCTGGAAATAGCTCCTGATCCTTTTTCGGATCTATCACTGCATGGTTTGCCTCAGTATTTTTCTTTCATGGCTGCATCATTTTGAATTTCAGCTTAAAAGTTTATCTTTGCAAAAATTTTGGTTTCCAATGTTTTGGAATTAATAGGGAATCGGATGAAAATCCCGAGCTGTCCCCGCAACTGTAAATCGCACAAAAAGTTCTGCACTACAGCCACTGTAACCACGGGAAGGCGCAGAATGCGAAAGCCAGGAGACCTGCCAGAATTATAATTAACAATCTATTGCTTTCGGAGGAAAAGCGAATGAGTATGAATATAAAAAAGTCTTTAGTAATAGCCTTTTCGGCTTACGGATGTTTTCTTTTCGGGCAGGAGAAAACCATAGATACTGTTTACATCTTCGACAGCCAGATGAGCAGGGTGAAACGTTTTCACCGGGTAAATGCCATCAGTACTGAAGACATCAGGAAAAACTCTTCCAGCCTCTCTGAACTTTTACGATTCCAGTCTCCCGTTTACATCAAAGAAAACGGACGCGGCGCCGTTTCTTCCCCTTCTTTCCGGGGAACGAGTGCAGGCCATACCGCCGTCGTTTGGAACGGCATCAACATCAATTCCAATTTCCTGGGTCAGGCAGACCTCAACAATATCCCTCTTTTCGGGTATGATCGGCTGGAAGTAAAATCCGGCGGCGGAAGCGTACAGTACGGAAGCTCAGCCATAGGCGGAAGCATCCACCTGAATGACCAGCTTGAATTCGGAAAAGGATTTCAGGGAAGCCTGTATTCGGAAGCAGCCTCATTCGGCACGTACATTAATTTTGCGAAAGCAGGGTTCAGCAATGACCGCTTCAGCTTTAAGGCATCTGCCAATTATTCCATCAGCCAGAATGATTATGAGGTAAAGGAAAAAGAGTATATCAACCGCAACGGAAGGTATTATAATACGACCTTCAACCTCGGGACTTCATATAAATTAAGCAGCCACCACATTATTTCCTGGCAGAGCCAGATGTTTGACGCATCCCAGCGCTATCCTATTTTTGTTGAAAACGGGAACAAAACAAAATACAACGCGCAGACTTTGCGAAGCCTTGTGGCGTGGGATTTCCGTCAAAGCAGCTTTACCAACAGCCTGAAAGCGGCTTATACAGAGGATAATTTCCAGTATTTCGGGGATATAGACCAACCGAAGACCAGCGGTGCAGACGGAAAAAACTACATCATCAAAAATGATCTCAATTATTTCATAACACCTAAGATCAACGTGAATGCCATCGGGGAATTCCAGGTGAATACAGCGGAAGGGTACCAGTCGGGCCTTGGCAGCATCAGAAGGAATATGGGTTCTGTAGCAGGGTTGTTGCGCTACTTCCCTACTGAAGACCTCCGTTTTGAAGCCGGTGTTAAAAAAGATTTTGTAGAGGATATCACTTCTCCCGTCCTGTTTTCATTTTCAGGAAAGTGGAATGCTGTGAAATGGTATAGTACCGGCATGAATGTTTCAAGGAACTTCAGGATCCCTTCTTTTAATGACCTGTACTGGAAACAGGGCGGAAACACGAATCTGGTTCCGGAAACTTCACTGAATGTGGATATGGACCATGAATTCAGGTTCGGAAGTTTAAAACTTACCCTGAGTCCATATTTTATGCATATCAAAAACTACATCAGCTGGCTGCCGACTCCTTATGGCTACTGGGCTGTCTTCAATACCTACAGGGTAGATTCATACGGGCTGGAATCACAGGTTACCTATGAAAAGCAGTTCGGAAAGCATGGATTAAAGCTGAACGGAGGATATACCTATGCCAGGTCCATCAACAAGCAGACGGACAAGCAGATGGTGTATGTTCCGATCCACAAAGCCGTAGCCAATATCGATTACCGCTATGATTTTCTCAGAGTATATGTCCAGGGACTGTTCAACGGGCTTACCTACACTACAACAGATGAAAAGAAAGCCGATGCACTGGACCCGTATTTCGTCCTCAATGCAGGGGTGTCAGGGACTCTGAACAAAAAATATACATTAGGGCTGAAGGTAAACAATATTACTGATACGGTTTACGAAACGGTATCTTATTACCCCATGCCTAAAAGGAATTACAGTATTTACGCAACCATTAATTTTTAAAATTTTAGTATAATGAAAATAACAAGACTCTTACAATTTATTTTTGCCTTCACCATCCTGTTTGCCGTATCGTGTAGCAGTGATGATGAAATAACCCAGGAAATCTACTATGGAAACGGATTCCTGCTTGCCAACGAAGGAAATTTCGGAAAGCCTAACGCTGATGTAACCTATGTAAGCAGCGACCTAAGCCTTAAACAGGACAACCTTTTCTCCAGCAACAACGGTGGAAGCAACCTTGGGGATGTACTTCAGACCATTGTATTCAACGGTGAAAATGCTTACCTCGTACTGAACAACACCAACAAAATCCAAATCGTTAACCGATATAATTTTAAAAACACGGGTGAAATCACCAACCAAATCAACCAGCCGCGTTATATGGCCTTTGCCAACAACAATATTTATGTAACCAATGACAAGTACGGCGGTGAAAAATATGTGACCATTTATAAAGCGGCTGACCTTTCTTTTGTAAAGAAAATTTCTTTTTCCAGCACTGATGCAGCCGAACGAGTGGTTGCTGCCGGAAATAACATCTTCGTGCAAAATGCATCTTACGGGTACGGAAACAAGATCACTTACATCAATACTTCCACCAACGATGTACAGGCAACGATCAACCTGCCGAATGGAAATATCAACAAGATCATTTCCGACAACCAGAACGTCTATGCCATTGCAGCCGGAACCTCAGATTCGTACATCTATCAGATCTCTGCTTCAGGAAGCATCACCAAGACGATCACGCTTACAGGTGTATCCAATGCGACCAATCTGGAAGTTGAAAAAGGCAAATTTTATTTTACCTCAGGAAACAATGTGTACACCATGGATATGAACGCTACAGCAGTACCTGCATCTCCCCTGTTCACGGTAGCCAACAGTGTTGACCAGTATTCTAACCTGTATGGATTCAACGTGGTTGACGGTAAGATTTTCACTTCCGATGCCAACGGATTTACGCAGGACAGCAAGATCAGCGTATACAATACTTCCGGATCGCTTATCAAAACCTTTACAGCAGGTAAAGCGACCAACGGATTCTATGCAAACTAAGGATAGCAGGTATTCCTGCTTGACTGCATTTTTTTATCATTTGTGTTTTTCCGGGCGGCTTCTTCGAAGCCGCCCGGATATTTTTGGCTGAGGACAATACCGCTGAAAGCCAGCCAGTGCAGAATGATTTTCGGACTAGGTGAAAGTCTGTATACCTGTCATGCGGAAGTTTTTAAGCATAAAAAAGCCCCTCATATTATGAAAGGCTGTGTGATCGATTATAATTTGTGAATTATACCACAGAAAGCCCTAGTTTTTCGGCCTCTGCAATCACAAATTTTCTGGCCTCTTCTTTTTCGTTGGAAATTTCACCTTCCAGGATGGCCTCCTTTACTTTTTCTTTTAAAATCCCGATTTCACGTCCCGGCTTAAGATTGAACATCTCCATAATCTCCTCTCCCGAAATGGGCGGTTGGAAATTCCTGACCTGGTCCTTTTCCTCCACTTCTCTGATCTTTACCGCAACATATTCGAAATTCTTCTTGAAACGCTCCTGCTTTCGGGCATTTTTCGTTGTGATGTCTGCTTTGCAGAGGATAAATAAGTCTTCCAGGTCTTCGCCGGCATCAAACAGCAGCCTCCTGAGTGCTGAATCGGAAGCATCATCGGTGACCAGGGCAATAGGGCGTGAAGAAAGCTTCACCATTTTCTGAACATATTTCATATCGTTCCCTAATGGCAGCTTCAGACGCTGAAAGAGTGTTTTCACCATCTTCGATCCTAGGAACTCATGGCCATGGAATGTCCATCCGGTGCCTTCAACAAATCTCTTGGTGGGTGCTTTTCCGATGTCATGCAGCAGTGCGGCCCAGCGCAGCCATAGGTTCTCCGTATGTGCGGAGATATTGTCTACGACTTCCAGGGTATGGTAAAAATTATCTTTATGGGTCTGTCCTTCCACTTCCTCAATGCCTTTCAGGGCAATCAGTTCCGGAATAATGAGCTGCAAAAGCCCGGTTTCCTCCATTAATCCTAATCCGACGGACGGCTTTACGGAAAGCATAATTTTATTGAACTCTACCATAATCCTTTCCATGGAAACGATCCTGATCCGTTCAGCTTCCTGCCGTATCGCATTCAGGGAGTCCGTCTCAATCCGGAACTGAAGCGTGGAGGCAAAGCGTATCGCCCGCATCATCCTGAGCGGATCATCGGAATACGTCTGCGAGGGTTCCAGCGGAGTCCTCAGCGTCTTATGTTCCAGGTCTCCTATTCCGTTGAAAGGATCGATCAGCTCACCGAAATTATCTTTATTCAGGGAAATGGCCATGGCATTGATGGTAAAATCGCGCCTTTTCTGGTCGTCTTCCAGGGTTCCTCCTTCCACTTCCG
The DNA here is from genome assembly GCF_030818575.1 of Chryseobacterium camelliae. Classification (NCBI taxonomy): domain Bacteria; kingdom Pseudomonadati; phylum Bacteroidota; class Flavobacteriia; order Flavobacteriales; family Weeksellaceae; genus Chryseobacterium; species Chryseobacterium camelliae. The sequence continues at coordinate 466,348 of NZ_JAUTAL010000001.1, read as the reverse complement.
GCTTCCGGCTGTTTTCATGGTAGCTTTCTTTTCTGGCTCCTACAAATTCCAGTTCCAGGTCTTTATACCGGATCATGGCAGTTCCGTAGGTTTTAAATACGGAAACTTTCATTTTGGGATCGATTTCCGCAGCCACGTTTTCAGCCAGCTCAATCCCGCTTTGTTCCGTAACAAAATCAACATCTGTAGATGCTTTCCTTTTCATCAGGAGATCACGGACATAGCCGCCGACGATGTAAACCGACTGGCTGTTGCGATGGGCAACTTCGGAAATGATTTTAAACAGTTTAAGATTTTTATTTTGATTGAGGTTAATGAACATGTCTACGGATTAATTTAAAACCATTAAGGAATCAGGATACTGCGGTGTGCAGGATTCCCTGATGCCTTAATGGCTGAATTATGGTGCAAAGATAAGAAAATCTGTTTTTTACTCGCGAAGAACTTTAATCCTGTTATCGTTCCAGATTTTAATCACGGACGAGCCTGAGTATGCGGATACTTTTTCACGGTCTTCTTCCACGGCATAGTCTACCAGGCTGATGATTTCAGGAGAAATATCCGAAAACTTCATCGGGCTTTTATCTCCGCTGAAATTGGCCGATGTAGATACCAGCGGCCTGTTCAGTTTGGTGATCAACTTTTTACAGAAATCATTTTTTACAAGCCGTATTCCGATACTTCCGTCTTCTGCCAGCAATTCCTCTGGCAGCCCTCTCGGGTTTTCATATACGATGGTGACGGGCTTCTCGCTAAGGTCAATGATTTCCCAGGCCATTTCAGGAACATCCACCAGATCCTGGAGTCTTTTTTCAGATTCCACCAGGATGATCATGGATTTGTTCTTTTCCCGTTTCTTGATCTCAAAAATTTTATTCACGGCTTCCACATTGGTAGCATCGCATCCGATTCCCCAGATCGTATCAGTCGGGTAAAGAATGGTTCCGCCGGATTTTAATATGCTGATGATGTTTTCCATAAGTGAGTAATACCGGACTTCAGCCGGTTTTCAAAGATAAAAAATCTATGGATTTACGCCAAATGAATACCTTAAAAACAAAAGGAATGAAATTTCGTTTATGACTTTTGTTTGGTTATAATACTGCGAACTATGTATATCAATAGAACGGGCTTTAGCCCGTTTACCAAGAGAATTATTCCACCGGCTTTAGCCAAAACTTATTCAAAACCGTATTTCTCCTTAAACCTCAGGTATTCTTGTTCAAAAGTCTGTTTTGTATGGTGGATTTCCTGATTTCTGATGTAATTCCGTACCAGCTCAACCATAGATTTGGAAACGGAAACGGCAAAATATTCATCCTGCCAGGCAAATTTCTCCCGGGTCAGTTCATTTTTATTGATCCAGAAAGAAGACTCCCCTTTGATCAACTGAACAACTTTTTCTATATTCTGATTTGAGCCCAATGAAATTAAGCAATGGCAATGATCAGAAAATCCATTAACCATATCCACATAAATTCCTTTTTCCGAAGCATTTTCTTTAATGTGTTTCCAGACTTTGACCCTTACTGCTGAAGTATTGAAAAACGGAATTCTGTTTTTCGTCGAAAAAACAAGATGGATGTAAATTTTAATAAAAGGCATTTGTGTTATTTTGCCAAAAATATAAATTCTTTTTAAATTTTGGCTAAAGCCTGATGAATGGCATTACTGGGAAAACGGGCTAAAGCCCGTTCCTATTGATATTTTTTGAAGTCCAATTTTTTAATTTCAAATAAATTGAAGAAAATGCAGCAAATAAAATTGCTACCAGCCAAAGAAAATACCCTGAACTTAACTCAATAATCGGAGCGATTCTTCCGCTTTTGGTCATAGTCAAATTTTCAAAAGTAAGAAACAACAAAGCCAAAACAGAAGAAACAATAAGTGACAAAACAGCAGTATCAACTTTTTTCTTGTGCAGTAAAAACAAACCTGTAAAATAAAAAGGATTGGCCAGCCAAATACAACCTTCTGAAAGTCCTCCGCCTCCAAAATGCATCCAGCCGAATAATAAGGCGTAAAATGACGGATACTCAACCGTTCTGAAATATTGATAGGTCATACAATCTTGTGTCAGTGATATTAAAAATATGACTAAACTGATGAGGATTGCAATATGAATTTTACAGAATTTCACAGATTCGGCAAATACCTTTCCTCAATAATATTCAAATGATGCAGGTTGTGACCGACAATCAGTTTGCCAATGGTTTCAGCAGAAATCTGGTTTCCATTGGCAGTTCCGACAGTATTTAAAGCGGAAGCTTTCATCGTTTCCAGTAAAATTTGGGAGGACTTCCTGATTAACTGATATTCTTCAAGCAGGGAATCCAAATGCCTTTCATTAGCGAATGACCGACTGGCGTAAAGCTCTTCATCAAAGCCCGGTAATTCATTTTTGTCACCTCTACCAATGGCCAAAATGCGGTACTGGAAAATTCTTTCGGTGTCGGAAAGATGTAAAAGCAGTTCTTTCAATGTCCATTTTCCTTCGGCATAGGCAAAATGGGATTGCTCTTCCGAAAGTTTTGAATAGAGGGCAACCGTTTTTTCACCGGATGTTTGTAATTCTTTCACCCAGTCACCAGATGGAACCAAGTCTAAATATCGTTGGATATATTTTTGAAAATCTGTCATGTTTTAATAATTGTTAATGAGCAATGGGCAATGAGTAATTTTAAAATTCAGAATTGATCATTTAATCTTTATAATTTGTCCATTCGTAAAAATTGACTTCATCATAAAGTTCAAAGCCGCAGCTGGGATATAGTTTGTTTCCGATGTCGTTTGATTTTCCGGTTTCCAGAAGAATTCCGCAGGCATCCGTTGATTGTGCCATTTCTTTTGCCTGCTCAATCAGTTTTTTTGAAAATCCCTTTCCACGGTAACTTTCATTAACAAATAAATCGTTCAGCAGCCAGTAACGCTTCATTCTGGTAGAAGAAAACAAAGGATAAAGCTGCACAAAACCGACCAGTCTCTCTTCGATTTCAGCAACAAAAATTTTGGAATCTCCGTTTTCGATTCTTTCCGTTAAAAACTGTTCAGCCGCCGGAACATCTGAAGTTTTATGGTAAAAAATCCTGTACTGATCGAATAATTCAGACAGCTGCCCGATATCCTGAAGGGTTGCTTTTCTTGTCATGGTATAGGTAAAACTTTGTCAAAGTTATAAGCGGTAAAAATATAGCTTTGACAAAGTTATTAAGTTGTATATTAAGAAAATGCTCTTTCCAGATCAGCGATCAGGTCTTCTGCATCTTCGATACCTACACTTAAACGTACCAGGTCATCGGTGATGCCCAGCTCTGCACGTTTTTCAGCCGGAATGGAAGCATGCGTCATCAATGCCGGATGGTTGGCCAGGGATTCTACTCCTCCCAATGATTCGGCAAGGGTGAATACCTTCAGCTTCTCAAGAAAAGTAATGGCATCCTCTTTTTTTCCGGATTTAAAGGTAAAAGAGACCATGCCTCCGAAATCTTTCATCTGGGATTTTGCCAGTTCATATTGCGGATGGGATTTCAATCCCGGATAAATCACTTTGTCTACAGCAGGATGGGATTCCAGGTATTCCGCTACGGCCATTCCGTTTTCAGAATGCCGCTGAACCCTTAATGCAAGGGTTTTAATCCCTCTGAGCACCAGGTATGAATCATGCGGTCCAAGGATTCCGCCGCTTGCGAATTGGATAAAGTGCAGTTTTTCGCCGAGTTCGGCATCTTTTGCAACCAGCGCACCCGCAATGACATCGGAATGCCCTCCCAGATATTTGGTCGCGGAATGCATCACAATATCAGCGCCCATATCAATAGGCCTCTGAAGGTAAGGCGTAGCAAAAGTATTGTCCACAGCAACCAGGATATCTTTTCCTTTGGCAATGTCTACCACGGCCTTAATGTCTACCAGCTTCATCAGCGGGTTGGTAGGCGTCTCTACCCAGATCAGACGCGTTTTTGCGGTAATTTTATCCTCAATTTTTGAAACATCATCAAAATTCACGAAAGTGAACTTCAGCTGATACTTTTCAAAAAGACGGGTAAACATCCTGTAAGTACCGCCGTAAAGGTCATCTACAGCGATAACCTCATCTCCGGGATTAAGCAGTTTAAGAACACAGTCGATCGCGGCTAATCCGGAACCGAACGCCAGTCCTCTTGCGCCGTTCTCAATGCTGGCCAGGGAATCTTCCAGAGCCTGTCTGGTAGGGTTGGCCGCTCTTGAATATTCGTAACCGGAATGTACTCCGGGACTTTTCTGAGCAAATGTTGAAGTCAGGAAAACGGGAACATTAACGGAACCGGTTGCCGATTCGTGGTGCTGTCCCCCGTGTATTACTTTGGTGTTGAAATTCATTACTTTATAATTTACCAATGTATCCATGTAACAGTCGAGCAATCATCGTTACATTATTACATTTTTAGATTGTTATATTAATATTTACATTTTTATTGCTGATTTTACAGCAAATTCCTCTGCAATCTCCTCCATCCACTGGGCTACATCTTCTTCCCCGGTGGCGCGCTGATAGGTATTCCCGAGAGATACAAGGATCTGGTGAATGAACATCTTCATCTGGTCCACCGGCATTTCCTTGGTCCATAAGTCGATTCGTAGAGCTTCCATGGTTTTGTCATCCCACACGGAAATCATGGTGGCTTTCGTTTCTTCCTTTTCTACTCCTCCGTCCTGCGCATTCCAGGTAATATTTTCAGGGATGTGGTTTTCATCCAGCTCAACATCTATCGTTATCTGAGTCTTTCTCATATCCAATTTTAAATTTAAGCAAAGTTAAATACTTCTTGAGCTTATCCAAAATTTCCACGGGATTATCTTTACCTGTAAAATCTGTTAGAAAAGAAATTTTTCATCGAAAATAGTCCGGTATAAAGGTCAGGTTACCGATCAGGATGAATTCTGGACATAAAAAAAACCTCCGTAAAGGAGGTTATTATTATAGTAGATTTAATTTTTAGGCTTGTATCCGGACGCATTAAAGATCGTAGTGGCATCCAGTTTCAGGAAATCGGATAACTGGGTATCCGGTTTTTGTTTCAGATAGGCTTTACAGATCTGCCATCCGGTGAAAATCCCGATCTGGGGGGAAGATTCATTATCAATTTCGGTGTAGAATTTCGAAAAAGGCCCCGGAGAAATAAAGCGTCCTGCCAGCCTGGGATCTTCACTGAAGATCAGGTTGCTTTCCACAAAATAGTTCCATATGTTGGCTTCGTTGCTTTTTGCCCATTCATACTGTTTCTGCGTGTAGTTTATTTTCAGGTAATCCGGATAACCGGGAAGGAAAGCATCCTGCAGGATCATCAGTTTTCCGTTGTAGACGAGCTGATCGATAAATTTCTGATGATCGGTTGACGGCGGAACGGTATTTTCAGCAAAAATCTGGGAAACCTTAGGAACGATATTCTGCGGATTCATAGATTTCTGGAAGTATAGCTCAAGTCCCTTGTAGTGAGCATTCCCATCTCCCATAAAGCCTGTGATGTCAATGAAGATCTGGTTCCCCTGAGCATCATAAATAATCGGATCCTGCACCATCTGGAGCGCAGATGAAAACAGGTACACTTTAGGGGCACTGAATTTCGGGAAATAATAGCGGATATGGGAAAATAGTTCTCCAAGATCTTTCTGAAGCTTCTGCTGGTCTATTTTAGCCACCGCTTCTTTGTAGATCTTAATTTCGTTGGCATCCGACCTTCTTTTGACGTAATCCTCATCGGTAACCGTTCCCTGAAACCATGGAAATTCTGCTTTAAACTTTTCCAGAGAGATATTAGGATCATAAAATTCCTTTGAAATATCGGTCACTTCTACTTTTTCAACCGGGTTTTTCAGTTCTACCTCCCATTGGTTACCGGATTCTTTTTTGCAGGAAACCAGTCCGGAAGCAATAAGTAATGCAAGTGCGGAAATTCTTAAAATTTTCATGAGTATGATAAACATTTAAGGCGCAAAAATACATATTAAGCATCATATAATGCTAAAAAATAAATTTTTCTCACCCTTGTCTTGCTACTGATTTCAAAAGCTTAGTGATCATGCATTTCTTTTACCTTCTTTCAGATTAAAATTGCCTTGCAGAACAAAATTTTGCCCCGTCACTACAAGGATAATTGAAGACTTAGCAGTATATTTGAATGGAAAAAAATGGTTCCGGAATATAATGATTGCTAATAAATGAAGAATTATTCTGATCGGAAGGTATGAAAAATGAGCGGCATATTTTTACCTGGGTTGAAAGAGATTGATTACGGGCACCTCTTTTAATTCGGTTCAGCATTACATCACAGCCGGTACCAGAGAATTTTGGCATTCCTTTTCCATTTCATTTTCTATGGTAGAATGAGACATGACGGAGCCGTAAAATTTAAATCAATATAAAACATAATTATATAATGCAGACACAGAAAATAATAGACCATATTGTCAACTGGCTGAAGGATTATGCCGTAAAGGCGAATGTGAAAGGATACGTCATCGGAGTTTCCGGAGGAGTAGATTCCGGGGTGGTTTCCACGCTTTGCGCGATGACCGGACTGGATGTACTCGTTATCGAAATGCCCATCCGTCAGAAGCCAGACCAGGTGAACCGTGCCCAGGAACATATTGAACATCTTAAAAAAAGGTTTCCCAATGTTCAAGGCCACACGGTGAACCTGACGCCTGTTTTCGAAAGCTTTGAAGGAATTGTGAGCGACCATGCAGAAGGAAATGCCAATAACAACCTGGCTCTTGCCAATACCAGGTCCAGATTCCGGATGCTGACGCTGTATTATTTCGGCCAACTTCACGGGCTGCTTGTATGCGGTACCGGAAATAAAGTGGAGGATTTCGGAATCGGGTTTTATACCAAATACGGCGATGGCGGCGTAGATGTCTCCCCTATCGCAGATCTTTATAAAACGGAAGTATATCAGCTGGCCAGAGCACTGGACCTGATTGAAAGCATTCAGAATGCCATTCCTACCGACGGGCTGTGGGATGCCGAGAGAACGGACGAAGACCAGATTGGTGCTACCTACCCAGAGCTGGAAAAAATACAGAAAGAGTACGGCACAAAAGCCGTTGAAGAATATGAAGGCCGTGACAAAGAAGTGTTCATGATCTTTGACAGAATGCATAAAGCTGCACGCCACAAAATGGTACCCATCCCGGTTTGTGACATTCCTGAAGAATGGAAGCAGTAGGCAGATATGTGGTATCTGTATAAAAGCTTGACAAAAATCCAGGAAACTGCTATATTGCCTTACTTTTAATAAAAAGCACATGAACAGTAAAATACGGTCACTTTTCTTTATACTGGCGGGATTTGCAGTGGGAATGCTGCTGATGTACGGTATTACTTCTTTTAAAAACGGAAGAACAAATCATTCCCATACCGCTTCTGTTGAATACGGAAGCGCATCCGGAACTTCTGAAACCAATACGGGTACTCAGCAATCTATTGAGGAACTCACAAGGGACCAGACCGTTACGCAATATGTAAAACAGAACCACCGGCTTCCCGACTTCTATATCACCAAGAAAGAAGCCAGGGCAAAAGGATGGAACCCCTCCCAGGGAAATCTCTGTGAGGTTTTGCCAGGAAAAGCGATCGGCGGGGACCGTTTCGGCAACCGTGAAGGAAGCCTTCCTCAGGGAGCAGACTATTATGAAGCAGATGTCAATTACCGGTGTGGCGGCAGAAATGCTGACAGGATTGTTTTTACCCGGGAAGGAGACGTTTACCTCACCAAGGACCATTATAAAAGCTTTAAGAAGCAATAATGATACGGAACTCTATCGCGTCAGCCTTCAACCGGTGGCTGTATGCAGGAGCATATTGCTGCCTGATTGTACTCCTGTCCTGTTCCGGAAAAGCTGAAAAAGCAATACCGGACCATCCCTTAAGCATTCTGGTTCAGCCGTTTGCAGATATCGATCCTGCCAGGGTTGCATTTGTTACTTCGGAGCTGAAAAAAGTGTATCCGCACGTAAAGGTACTGCAGCCTATAGATTTGCCGGATCATGCTTTTTATCCTGAAAGGAACCGTTACCGTGCAGATTCCCTCATCAGGTTCCTTCACGACAGGACTCCGGCAGGCAGAGTCACGATCGGACTTACTTCTAAAGACATCAGTGCCGCCAAAGGAAATATCAGAGATTACGCAATCATGGGCCTGGGCTACAGGCCCGGAAATGCCTGTATAGCATCTGCTTTCCGGCTTAATAAAAATAAAAAGGATGAACAGCTTTTTAAGATAGCAATTCATGAACTGGGGCATACGCAAGGATTAAAACATTGTCCTGTAAAAACATGCTTTATGAGAAATGCCGGAGGCAAAAACCCTACTGATGAGGAAACCGGTTTCTGCAGTAAGTGCCAAACTTTTTTAATGAACAAAAAATGGAAATTTATCTGATATGAAGAATATATATATTGATTTCAGCGACATAGGAGATGATGAAGACTTTTATGCGCAACTGAAGGAAAAATGTCCGCTCCCTGAGTATTTCGGGAATAACCTGGATGCATTGTACGATGTTATCACCGGCGGACTGGAAATGCCCCTGAACCTGGAATTTGTGAATATGACAGTTGACCAGCTGGAGACTTTTGAAGATCTTCTCACTACGCTGGAAGAGGCGGAGGAAGAAGTAGAAGGCTTTACTTTCAGCTATTATCTTGAACAATATGAAGATGAAGAATAATTCATATAGTCAGCTTTAGCAGGCAAGCGGTTTTCCAGTCGGGGAACCGCTTGCTTGTTTTATAGAAAGACAACTGTGTAAACCTGCTTTAAAAGGGAAAATTTTACAGTTAAGAAGCCTTTTTGTGGTACATTATTATTTGGTTAACATAATATTTATTTAATACCTTTATAGAAAATAATATAACACTTATGGTTATTTGTGAAAACTTGCTGTTTTCTCATGGAGCAAAAATTCAGAATTATAAATCAGGTGAATTTATCTTTCACGAAGGAAGCTCTACAAAATTTTATTTTCAGATTAAAACCGGAACGGTAAAACTCACCAATTTCCATGAAGATGGTAAAGAATTTATCCACGGGCTTCCTTTTGAAGGCCATTGTTTTGGCGAAACATATCTTTTCACCGATAAGGAGTACGCCGTTAATGCTATTGCGGTAACGGAATGTGACATCATTAAAGTGGAGAAAAGCAGGTTTCATGATCTTATTTCCCAAAAGCCGGGCCTGATGCTAAGCATCTATAGATACACTGCAGACAGGATGCATTATAAATATGTGATGTCTGCTCCCCTTTCTATGATGAACCCTTTTACCAGGTTGAAAAAATTCTTTGACCACATTAAGGTATATTTCGGGTACAAAGAACCGTACTCGTTCTTTATTCCGTATACCCGGCAGCAGCTGGCTGCAATTACGGGATTACGCACCGAAACCGTGATACGGACCATCAAAAAAATGGAACGGGAAAAGCTGGTGAGGCTTGACAACAGTAAAATATATTATTAAAATAAAAAATCCTTAACTGTTAAAGCTAAGGATTTTTCATTGAGTATCTATTACCTGCCGATCACTTCCGTAATCGGATTACCGATGCTTCCGCTCGGAAACTGGATTTTAAGCAATGCAGAAACCGTAGGAGCAATATCGGTCATGTTATAGGCTTTGTTGCTTTCACCATGTTCAATTCCCCATCCCATAAAGATCAGAGGAATGTGTGAGTCATAAGAATTCCAGACGCTGTGAGAAGTTCCGGTCTTCGCATAGGAAGGCAGCATGGAATCGTGTGCAACCAGCTGGATATCCCCGCTTCGCTGCCTGTTGATTCCGTTGATAATCCTTTGCTTGATCGGTTCCGGAATGGTAGCCTGCTGCACTTTCAGCACCGATACAGCGTAGAGGTCTGCAGGGTCTTTCTCGATCTCAGTTACGGCAAAATCCACGACATCTTCAAGTTTCAGCTGATGCTCTGCCAGCAATTTGCGGTCAAAATAAATCTGATAGTTATCAATGGCATTGATGAGGTTGTCTACCCCGAATTTTTCTTTCAGCTTCAGGTTGATGTCCTTCTGTATTGTTTCCCCAAAGAATCCCGTGTTGATTTTATGTTCCAGCAGGAAGCCTTCTGAGTGGGCTCCACCGTGGTCTGCGGAAAGGAAGATGGTATATTTCCCCTTACCTACTTTCGTATCCAGATAATTAAAGAACTCTGCGAGGTCACGGTCCAGCCTCAAGTATACATCTTCCACTTCAATGGAATTAGGGCCGTATTTATGGCCTGCATAATCGGTAGAGGCAAGATTGATCGCCAGGAAATCGGTAATCTGATCCGCACCCAGCTGTTCTCCTGCAATAGAAGCCTCTGCCAGCTTGAGGGTAAGGGTGTTCCCGAAAGGAGTATAACGGATGTTGTCTTTTTTAGTCTGATAATCTTTCGCCAGGTTAGTGTAAGGAAACGTCGGGGTTTTAGCACTTCCCAAAAGCCCTTCCCAGGAGGAGTTATCCGGGCTGCTCTCGGTATATTCGCTGATCGGCAGCAAGGTATTCCAACCTTTGGCAACCAGCTGGTCCGGAAGGTTTTGAGCATTGAACGACTTGATCCACTGAGGCAGGTCATTCATGTACCAGGTACTGGTCACGAAATTCCCGGTAGAATCATCAAACCAGAATGCACCATTCGGCGTATGGCCTGCCGGAAGGATCGATGCCCTATCCTTTAATGACACCCCGATTACCTTTCCCTGAAAATTGGTCGCCAGCTTCAGTTCGTCGGTGACTGTGGTGGACCATAGGTTTTTCGGGGAATGGCTTCCTATTTTTGTATTGGTGGTACCTACCGGCTTTACGTTTTCATCGGTGGTACAATATACATTCTTTCCGGTTTCCTTATCGGTCCAGTCGTTCCCGGCAATCCCGTGAATAGCCGGTACAGAACCTGTATAAATACTGGTGTGGCCTATCGCCGTTACGGTAGGCACATAATTGATGTGGACATTATTTAATGAATATCCTGTATTTAACAATCTTTTGAAACCGTCGTTACCGAATTTATCGTAAAAACGGTACAGATAATCCCAGCGCATCTGGTCCACCACCAGACCAACCATCAGTTTCGGCCTTTCCAGCTGTGTATTTTTATTCTTCTGAGCATTAATTGTGATTACGGACAGTACAGTGGCCGCCGCAAACGAAATTTTCCTAAGCATCCCGTATATTTTTTTATTGTTCCGCAAATTTACAGGTTTTACAAGTTTATAAATGTGAAATTTTATTTAAATTTAGGGCCAGTATTGTACCGCTTTATTTAAATACAAGACAGGAGGTGTCCTGTCAATCCATCATTATGCACGCACATAAAATTGATCCGGAAGGATTTCTAGACATCAGGTCATTGGGGAAACTCAATTATGATCCTTTGCCCGATTGGGGGCTGAATGGCTACAAAACAGACAAAATCCTTGCTGTATGCAGCATAGAAACCCCCAATGAATTTGAATTGATCTTAAGGGAAAAGAAGCAGTCCTATCAAAAAGACTGGAAACAACAGTATGACATCGAGATGCTGAATGCCATAATCAGTGAAGGCCACTCTTTCGGGGCATTTTACCAAAGTGAGCTCATAGGCTGGGTCATCTGCCGGTTCAGGGCAGACAACCGAAGCCTGGTCATAGAAAATATGCTGGTGAGCGAACCCTTCAGGGGGCAGAACATCGGAAGAATGCTGATCAAGGCTGCTAACCGGGAAGCACGCTCTCTAGGCTGCCGGATGGTAGAACTGGAAACGCAGAATACCAATTACCCTGCTGTGGAATTTTACCGTAAATGCGGTTTTTCCATTACGGGATGGAATTCAAAACGCTATGAAGACGCTACTGAAACCGCGGTTTTCATGAGCTATGACCTTATAGACTAACTTTATTTACTGCCTATCGAAACAAAACGACTCTGAACCCAATTCCATAAACAGCCTGCAGAATACTCCTATTCTGTAAAGGAGCCTTTTTCTTCTGCAATCCGGTTTCCCCATTGTGTAATGGCATCAAGGACCGGGACAAAGGTTTTCCCAAAGGCAGTGAGTGAATACACCACTTTTATGGGCGGCTTTTCCCCGAAAACCTTCCTGGAAATCAGGCCATCCTTCTCCAGCTGCTTCAGCTGGAGGCTCAGCGTCATTTCCGTGACGGAAAAAAGTTCTTTCCTGAGTTCACTGTATCTCTTCTCTCCATCTTTCAGATGGTAGAGGATAACGGTTTTCCACTTCCCTCCTACCAGATCCATGGCAAGGCTTACCGTGCAGGGATATACTTTCTCTCCTAATTTTACCTGGTTGCCGGTACATTCTTTTTTCATGTTTTCCCACCTATCCAATTGGATAGTTATTGCAAATGTAACCGACTCAAAATAATTTTGCAACTATCAAATATATAGTTATCATCTAAATTTTACACTATGGCACTCCTTATCCTCGGGCATCCCGATATAGAAAAGTCACTGGCGAACAGGACGATTATTGAAGAACTTAAAAGCAGTCATCCGGCACTGGAGATCAGGAACCTGAGCATGCTTTATCCTGATTATAACATCAATGCAGTGGCAGAACAGGAAGCCTTGTTGCGGCACGATGTGGTGATTTTCCAATACCCGTTGTACTGGTATTCAATGCCGGCTATTTTAAAGCACTGGTTTGATGTGGTGTTTGAATACCAGTTTGCTTACGGTTCCCAAGGCGATAAGCTCAAAGACAAATATTTCATCCCAAGTTTTACGGTGGGTGCTCCTGAACGTGAATACAATGCTGTGGGGGAACATCATTTCAGGGTACATGAATTCTGCAAAAACCTGGAGCAGACTGCCTATTATACCGGAATGAAATATGTAGACCCAATATATTTCCACGGAACCTCTGTAAATGCGGGATATACCGAAGAAAGCATCAAAGCCAAAGCAAAAATCCATGCACTGGCACTGGCAGAAAAACTGACTGAATTCCAAAATTAAATCACATCACTATGGATTAATTGATTTTTTGTTTATATTAGTGATCAGCAAATTAAAATATTAATCAATATGAAAAATCTAAAAAAATTAGACAAAAAAGAATTGTCTGCGATCAAAGGTGCAGGTCCGTACTGCATGGAACCTAAAAGAATTTGTGAGGAATGGGAAACAGGCTGTGGATGCGTTTACCTTTAAAATTCCAGTAAGAATTAGAGGGCGGTTTTTACCGCTCTTTTTTTATGGTTTCCAGGTAACAGAAGTAAGTATCGGATATTGTTAAAGATTGATTTTTAAAACTACTGTGCTCTTCTGTTTTCAAAGCTTTTATCTTCAACATTCTTATGTGTTAAAAAACTTTTGCAACTGTTGTGGTTTTATTCTTACCCTAATTCTACTATTCTCTGCCCGTATGTTCAGTAGCCGAACCTTTAAATCAAAGATATTGAGTTCATTGATGCTCGCAGATGAGCAGATCAAGCAGATTCTTTATCTGCATTAAAAATATACGATTTTTAAAACTAATGTGCTCTTGTGTTTTCAAAGCTTTTATCTTCAACATTCTTATGTGTAAAAAAACTTTTGCGACTGTTGTGGTTTTATCCTTACCTTAATTCTACTATTCTCTGCCCGTATGTTCAGTAGCCGAACCTTTAAATCGAAGATATTGAGTTCATTGACGCTCGCAGATGAGCGGATCATACAGATTGTTTCCCAGCATTTAAAATCTACGATTTTTAAAACTAATGTGCTCTTCTGTTTTCAAAGTTTTTATCTTCGTCATTCTTATGTGTCAAAAAACTTTTGCGACTATTGTGGTTTTATCCTTACCTTAATTCTACTATTCTCTGCCCGTATGTTCAGTAGCCGAACCTTTAAATCAAGGATATTGAGTTCACTGACGCCCGCAGATGAGCAGATCACAAAGATTGTTTCCCACCATTTAAAATCGTAGATTTTTAAAACTGATGTGCTCTTCTGTTTTCAAAGCTTTTATCTTCAACATTCTTATGTGTCAAAAAACTTTTGCGACTGTTGTGGTTTTATCCTTACTCAGCCCCACTCCTACATTCAAATTCATTGATTTTCTTAAAAAAACAATTTTTTATTTAGCCGGCTAAATAAAAATAAGTATATTTGTGATGTTATTCATTACAAAACTATGGAATATATCGGCAAAGAACTCCTGTATCTGAGCAAACAGCACCGTGCACTACTGGCCAAAAGGCTTTCCGGCATTCAGCTTTTCCCAGGGCAGGACGGGCTACTGTACTATCTTTCGCTCCAGGACGGGCAGTCTATGAGTTCTCTGGTAGAAAAGCTTCAGATACAACATGCTACCCTCTTTAAAATGGTGGAACGGATGACCAAGGAGGGTCTCCTGAAAAAATATAAAGATGCTGCCGATATGCGTACATCGGTTATTTATCTGACTGATAAAGGAAAGGTCAAGCTGGAAGAACTGGCCATCATATGGAAAGAGATCGAGCTGACCCTGTCCAACGGGCTGTCTGCAGAAGAGAAAAAAAGCTTTTTCAAAATTTTACATAAGATCAGCAATAACATCAATCATGCTTAATATGAAAACCTTCATATGCCTTTTAAGGACAGAGCCCGAACGCCTGACACAGACACAGATCGAGAAACTTGGCAGCCTATGGAAGATGTTTATCAGCAGGATGATACAGAATAATCAGCTCCTGGAAATAGACATTTTTCGTGAGCCCGGAGCAGTCATACGGGAAGATCACCGTCCATTTTTTGGTTATTATTCTGATGAATACAAGACTTCTGTTACCGGGTTTATAAAGATTTCCTGCGAAAACCTGGAAGCTGCCATAGCGTTATGCAATATAATGCCAACCATTTCGGCAGGCGGAACTATTGAGGTAAGGGAATTGCAGGAAGCAAAAATTTTTTGAGCAAATACTTAGCCGACTAAATAAAAAATTATGATACTACTTTTTGCAGGAAGCAACAATCCTTATTCCATCAATCATACCGTACTAGAATGGATTTCGGGACTGATGGACACCAACCGTACTGAGCTGATTAAACTCAGTGATTATGATTTCCCCATGTATTCCCTGATTGCGGAAAAAACGGGATTTCCGGATAGCCTCCGCAGGATCAGAGAACAGATAGAGCTGGCATCCGCACTGATCTTGGCAGTTCCCGAGCATAACGGTTCTGTACCGGCTTTCTTTAAAAATATGCTGGACTGGTTATCGCGCTATCGGCCAGAATACAGAATTTTTTCCGGTAAAAAAGTATACATCCTCAGTGCATCGCCTGGTTCAGGCGGTGATAGTGCCGTGCGCCACATGAAAGATATCCTTGCCAGGATGGGTGCAGTGGTAGAACATTCTCTGGTTATCCCTGATTTTTACCGCCATATTGAAACAGACGGAAAAAGCAACTTACCGGATGATGCCCTGAGACAACAGTTATTAACATTCATCAATAAAATCTAAAAAAATGGAATATCAAGCTAACCCATCTCCCAATATTGCCATAATGGGAGCTACCGGTAAAGTAGGAAGCCAAATCATCAACGCATTATCCAGGGAAAAAATTCCGGCAAAAGCACTTTCCAGGAAAGCAGCCCGACTTGAACCTGTGGAACACATTACCTGGATGCAGGGAGATATAGAAAATCAGGAAAGCATCAAAAGGTTTCTGGACGGTGTCGACAAGCTGTTTTTAAATTCGGGTGTTTCAGAGCAAATGGTTGAGCAGCAGTGTTCGGTCATCGATATTGCCAGGAGTTCCGGCGTCCGGCATATCATAAAACTTTCCACTCCTGAAGCCCGCAAACCATCCAAATCCCGCACCGGCGAATGGCATTGGGAAATCCAGGAATATTTAAAACATTCAGGAGTCCACTGGAACAGCCTGCAGCCCCAATCCTTCATGCAGAACTGGACAGATACCCTGGCGCCATCCATTAAGGCAGAAAGAAAAATCTATTCGGCCGCCGGTGAAGGAAAAAGAGCCTTTACCGATACACGGGATATTGCCAGAGTAGCAGTAACACTTTTCAGAGAACCCGGAACCTGGATCGATGCCATTATCCCATTATCCGGAGGCAGCCTGGTCAGCTACAGGGATATTGCAGAGGCCTTTACAAAAGCATTGAACGAAAAAGTGGAATACATAGCCCAGTCGCCAGAGGAAGCCAGACAAAGGATGCTCCGGCAGGGTATGCCGGCATTTATGGCAGAGGTTACGCTCATGGTAGAAACCAATCAGAAACTGGGCCTTGTAGAACACCTTCTCACGGATAATGTGGAGAAAATCACCGGCAAAAAACCGTATACTATCGAGCAGTTTGCAGAAGATTATATTGCTTACTTTAAATGACAGCATCGGAAAGTATCAGCTAAAACCATCTGAAAACTAAAAATGAAGAGGCTGTCCACTATTGCGCAGCCTCTTTTATTGCTTCATCATAAGAATCACAAAAGTATCTGTGTTTGTTGATAGATACCTTTGAAAGTATTGTCAGTCGTTACGAATCTAATTTGTTCATTCCGTACCACTCCGCTGCATTGGTAAAGAAGATTTTTTCCTGTTCCCCGGTGGAAAAATGATCCCTGATGATCTGAATATCTTTTTCGTTAAAAGGTATTTTTGCTCGGGTAGAAGGCAGGTCGGTCCCAAACATCAGCGCATCGGGATTGATGCTGTAGATTTGTTTCATTACCGGTATCGGATCAAAATCTATCCTTCCGAACCCTGTCGCTTTAATTTTAATGCCTTTTTCAACCCAATGATACAGATCTTCTAATCCTTCCCGGGAAAGACCTAAATGGTCAATAGAAAATTTCGGAATATTGCCCAGTACCGTTTTCAGGTCTTTTAAATCTTTGCTGTCGACGTACAATTCTGTGTGCCAGTTCAGCTTTTCGTACAGATAATTGGACAGTTTTTCAATATGTTCCGGCTTTTCGGAGCCTCCACGTTTAATGTTGAACCGTACTGCAACAACACGGGCTTTATCCAGAGTTTCCAATTCCTCGTCACTGATGTTGACCGGTATATTCGCTACACCGAAAAAATTATTGCCTAACCGTTCCAGAGCATCCTTGAGGTATTCCTGATCAAAAGCCTGGAAAGAACCGGAAACTACGGTACCGCCTATGATATGGTTTTCTTTTCTGAATGCTTCATAATCCTCTACCTTGAAAGCCGGAGGCAGATAGCCATTATTTTCCACCAATGGAAAGTCGGGATTGATAATGTGGAAATGTGAATCAAATATTTTCATTTGGTGTTTTTGTACAATATTACTTTTTTATCGGCTAAAACACGATGTTTCTCTGTTAAAATTTGCGGTCTCACCATTACCATTAAGCTGTAAATGTTAGATTTTCCCACAGCTTTTACCTACCTCCAAAGATTTTAAGTACACATAAAAACCGTAGGTTTTTAAAAACTTCTGTGCTCTTCTGTTTTCAAAGCTGGCTTCTTAAAATTCTTAAGTGTCAAAAACTTTGTGACTGTTGTGTTTTTTTTAATCTCTCGTGGATTAGCAGATTATTTTTCCTAAGTGGATCACACCACTTTAATCCTTATTAAAAACCACCCCGTCAAAAATTCTCTGAATTTTCGCCACCCCTCCGAGGGAGGGGAATTTTGCAGCTGGTATTTTTGCAAGCTGCAAAGATTTTACGTGCACGTAAAAACCGTAGGTTTTTAAAAACTTCTGTGTTCTTCTGTTTTCAAAGCTATTTTCTTTATAATTCCTATGTATCAGAAGCTTTTGTGACTGTTGTGGTTTTTTTAATCTCTCGTGGATTAGCAGATTAAGCAGATTATTTTTCCCAAGTGGATCACACCATTTTAATCGTTATTAAAAACCACCCCGTCAAAAATTCTCTGAATTTTCGCCACCCATCCGAGGGAGGGGAATTTTGCAGCTGGTATTTTTGCAAACTGCAAAGATTTTACGTGCACGTAAAAACCGTTGGTTTTTAAAAACTTCTGTGTTCTTCTGTTTTCAAAGCTGGCTTCTTAAGATTCTTAAGTGTCAAAAACTTTGTGACTGCTGTGGTTTTAATCTTACTCAAAATACGCTCCCACTCTCAAACCCTCCGACACTCCAACCCTCCATCATAAATCAAGACCGTCAATCCACGACTCTCATACTCATTTTGAAATCCTGACCTATGCCAAAAGTACATAATAACTCTTTTTATGACAGCCGTAAAAAATGCCTTGACAATTCAATCATAAAATGCAAAAATTACCTAATTCTCAAATTCCACACAAACTAACCTTTATATTAACAATATTTAATATTGTTTTATCTTTATTTGATAAATTTGTAGATTTATATCTACAAACCGTGTGTTATGGATAATGATATAATATGTATCTTTGCGGAAATATTATACTTTATGGAGGATCTATTACCAATAAATACCCCCTAAAAAGTTAACGCGCAAAAACATATATACTAAAAAAACATTTCTTATTCTACATTATATCTGACGAATTTTGAGGAGTAAAATGCTTTACATTTAAATAATTATTAATTTTAAAATAGACAACATGAGATTAAAACTTTTACTTCTTTACGCAGTTATTCCGGTATCGTTATTTTCACAGGTAGGTATTAACACCTCAAATCCTCAGAATACATTTCACATAGATGCGGGTAAGGATAATGCATCAACCGGAACACCTACGGCTGCCCAACAGGCTAATGATGTCATTGTAACTTCTGCTGGAAATGTAGGCATTGGGACAGTATCTCCGTCTTCCAAACTTGAAATCAACAATGGTACAGTAAACGGAGCCATAAAAATCGTTGACGGAACGCAGGGGGATGGAAAAGTACTGACATCAGATGCAAATGGCTTGGGAACCTGGAAAAGCACTACAATTACCAATGTAACCGGCGTTACCCCGAATTCAAATACCCCTTATGGGACAACCGCTGATAAATACATGAATGCTTATATTGATGTTCCGCAAGGGAATTGGTTTGTATTTATAGGATTGCTGGTGAATGGGGCCAATGCGGCCAATACAAATTATGCATCCAGGCTTACCCTTTCTAGTTCCACAACCGCACTGGAAGAGAATAACTTTTCCTTTATCAGCGGAAACCGGTTTGTACTTACCCAGATATCCAACGGAAGCGCTGGTGCAGTAACTTTTGGAATGTTTTCATCAGGAATCGTGAGAGTGAGCGTATCGGCTTCAAGTGTAAGATTGTATGTATGGGATAATGCCTCTAGATCGTATGGAAATACATCCTCCACATCATTAAATGCCAATGGAGAAAACTACATTTTCGCCATCAAGGCCAATTAACCGTATGCTTTTGTTACATATTGCTTTAATGGACACACTTTTCTTTGATTTTACAGACTCATAAATAAGGTTTGCGATTAAAGCATAGGTAAATTCCATTCCCGGGATAAGTTGTATCTCGGATAATAAAATTAAGAGTATTGTACTCTAATATCACCTCACTCTTTTTGCTATAATTATTTTTCGAAATGTGGGAAAATCATTTGGCTTTCGTCTTTGATTTTTCCACGTTTCTGTAAAAGAAGTGCAGGTTTCGATTCTGACGTAAATCTCATACTCGTTCAGATTGAAATACAAATACAGAATTTTTATCGTACAAATCTCTCACAGATTTTTCGCTGTATTTTAAAAATCTTAAATTTTTAAAAACTTATGTGCACTTCTATTTTCAAAGTTACCTTTTCATGATCCTTATGTGTCAAAAGCTTTTATAACTGTTGTGGTTTTTTATTCTCTCGCAGATACGCAGATCATGCAGATTTTTTCACGCATTTAAAAACCGTAGATTTTTAAAAACTTATGTGCACTTCTGTTTTCAAAGCTGGCTTCTTAAGATTCTTAAGTGTCAAAAACTTTGTGACTTTGTAGTTTTTTAATCTCTCGTGGATTAGCTGATTATTTTTCCTAAGTGGATCACACCACTTTAATCCTTATTAAAACCACCCCGTCAAAAATTCTCTGAATTTTCGCCACCCCTCCGAGAGAGGGGAATTTTGCAGCTGGTATATCCGCAAGCTGCAAAGATTTTACGTGCATGTAAAAATCGTAGATTTTTTAAAACTTATGTGTTCTTCTGTTTTCAAAGCTGGCTTCTTAAAATTTTTAAGTGTCAAAAACTTTGTGACTTTGTAGTTTTTTAATCTCTCGCAGATGCACAGATCATGCAGATTTTTTCACGCATTTAAAAACCGTAGATTTTTAAAAACTTATGTGCACTTCTGTTTTCAAAGCTGGCTTCTTAAGATTCTTATGTGTCAAAAGCTTTTGTGACTGTTGTGGTTTTTATTCTCTCGCAGATGCACAGATCACGCAGATTTTTTCACGCATGTAAAAATCGTAGATTTTTAAAAACTTATGTGCTCTTCTGTTTTCAAAGCTGGCTTCTTAAAATTCTTAAGTGTCAAAAACTTTGTGACTGTTGTGTTTTTTTTAATCTCTCGTGGATTAGCAGATTATTTTTCCTAAGTGGATCACACAACTTTAATCCTTATTAAAACCACCCCGTCAAAAATTCTCTGAATTTTAGCCACCCCTCCGAGGGAGGGGAATTTTGCAGCTGGTATTTTTGCAAGCTGCAAAGATTTTACGTGCACGTAAAAACCGTAGGTTTTTAAAAACTTCTGTGTTCTTCTGTTTTCAAAGCTGGCTTCTTAAGATTCTTATGTGTCAAAAGCTTTTATAACTGTTGTGGTTTTTATGCTCTCGCAGATGAGCAGATTATGCAGATTTTTTCACGCATGTAAAAATCGTAGATTTTTAAAACTTATGTGCTCTTCTGTTTTCAGAGCTGGCTTCTTAAAATTCTTAAGTGTCAAAAACTTTGTGACTTTTGACTCCGTCGAACTTTGGTTTATAGTTTTCATTTTCTCACACATTTAAAAAGTGAACATTAAGATTTCTTTAGAAATCGTCTCAGGACGTACTGTAAAATACCTTCGTTTTTGTAATACTCTATCTCTATCTGAGAGTCCAGCCTTGCAATCACACGGAACTTCTTCATATGACCGTCAGAGTCTGTAGCAATAATCTCAAGTTCTTGAAGAGGCTTTATATCATCTGATAAACCGTTAATGGTGAACTGTTCCTTACCGCTAAGGCCAAGGCTCTGCGCATTTTGTCCCTCCAAATACTGCATAGGCAAAACGCCCATGCCTACTAAATTACTGCGGTGTATTCTTTCATAGCTCTCGGCCAGTACGGCTTTAATTCCAAGTAAAAAAGTTCCCTTGGCAGCCCAATCCCGTGATGAGCCGCTGCCATATTCTTTACCAGCCAGTACGATCAGCGGTATTTTAGCTTCTTTATACTTTACGGAGGCATCGAAAACACTCATTTCTTCACCGGTAGGTAAAAATTTAGTATACCCGCCTTCTTTATCAGCAAGTTTATTTTTGATCCGTACATTCGCAAATGTACCACGAACCATAACTTCATCATGCCCGCGACGTGAGCCATAAGAGTTGAAATCAGCTTTTTCCACACCGCGGTTCCGGAGGTAGAGGCCTGCTGCCGAATTCTCTCCGTAAGAACCTGCAGGTGAAATATGATCCGTAGTAATACTGTCACCAAGATCTAAAAGGACATATGCATGATCAATATTTTTTAAAGGCTGTGGTTCTTCGGGAAGATCCTTGAAGAAAGGTGCTTCTTTGATATATGTTGATTTCTCATCCCAGACATAATTTTTTTCGGCAGGTATTTTCAGCTCTTGCCAAATTTCATTGCCATCAAAAATGGTATCATAGCTCTGGGCATAATGGGTAGGAGAAAGTACACCCTGCATGATGGACCTGATCTCATCGTCACTTGGCCAAATATCCTTTAAATATACAGGCTGCTGATTAGGATCGTAACTGATAGGCTCATTAATCAGATCAATATCTACACGGCCGGCGATAGCATAGGCTACAACAAGCATCGGCGACATTAAGAAGTTCATCTTGATCTGCGGATGAATCCTCGCTTCAAAATTACGATTGCCTGATAATACTGACGCTGCAACAATTTCGTTTTCTTCTATCGCCTTTGCGATGGATGGAGGCAATGGGCCGGAATTTCCGATGCAGGTAGTGCAGCCATATCCTACAATATGAAACTTCATAGCCTCGAAGTCATCCAAGAGATCAGCTTTAATAAGATAATCGGTTACAACTTTGGATCCGGGCGCCAATGAAGTCTTAACCCAGGGCATGACGTCCAGACCATGTTCACGGGCTTTCCGGGCCACAAGCCCTGCTCCTATCATAACATATGGATTAGAAGTATTGGTACATGATGTAATTGCTGCAATTACTACTGAACCGTCTGAAAGTATAAATTGTTCATGCCCCTGGGTGATGGCAACAGTTTTCATTCCATCTTCCATTTTTCCCTCGATTTTTGTGTCAGGCTGCATGTCCGTTTTGTGATCTATCGGAAGCGCACTTCCTCCTTCCGAATACCAACGGGTAAGCTGTTCCTGCGGCTTGACATAAGTACGACCAAATGAGCTGTGCAGAAGGTCTATAAATTTGGGCTTAAAATCTTTGAGTAATATCTTATCCTGAGGCCTTTTGGGACCGGATACGGTAGG
Source organism: Chryseobacterium camelliae (assembly GCF_030818575.1). Classification (NCBI taxonomy): domain Bacteria; kingdom Pseudomonadati; phylum Bacteroidota; class Flavobacteriia; order Flavobacteriales; family Weeksellaceae; genus Chryseobacterium; species Chryseobacterium camelliae. The sequence continues at coordinate 443,746 of NZ_JAUTAL010000001.1, read as the reverse complement.
TTCTATAGTTGAAAGATCCAACTCTATGATATCTGTATATGTAATATTTTCATTATTCGTACGCCACAGCATATTGGCTTTACAATAGTCTTCTACAAGCTTTACCTGTTCCTCTGGCCTGTTGGTTGCGCGCATGTACTCAAGTGTTTTATCATCGATAGGAAAGTAAGTAACGGTACAGCCAAATTCAGGCGACATATTTCCAATTGTGGCCCTGTCCGGCACCGTAAGATAATCCAATCCACTTCCGAAAACTTCTACAAACTTACCCACGACACCGTATTTTCTCAGTACTTCGGCAATGGTTAAAACCATATCTGTGGCGGTAGAACCTAAAGGAATTCTACCTGTTAGTTTAAGGCCTATAACTTCGGGCATAATAAAGTAGACGGGCTGTCCTAAAATTGCAGCTTCTGCCTCTATACCCCCTACTCCCCAACCAATAACTCCAATACCATTTACCATCGGTGTATGGCTATCTGTACCGACAAGTGTATCAGGAAAGATTTCACCATTACGCTCCAAAACACCTTTAGAAAGATATTCCAGATTCACCTGGTGACAAATCCCCATACCCGGAGGAACAACATTGAAATTACTAAACGATTTTTGTGCCCATTTTAAAAATTGGTACCGTTCACGATTACGCTTATACTCCATCTCCATATTACGATCATAGGCATACTCCGTCCCAAAATAATCTACCTGAACCGAATGGTCTATGACTAAATCCACAGGAATGAGTGGATTGATGGTATCCGGATTTTTGCCCTTACGGGTTACTTCAGCGCGCAGAGACGCAATATCTACAACAGCTGGTACCCCAGTAAAATCCTGCATTAAGACGCGTGCAGGCTTAAAAGGAATATCTTTGCCGGTAGACTTGGGCTGCCAGTTCAATAGGGTTTCAATATTTTCTCTGGTAACAGCAAAATCATCAAAGTTCCGCAAAACATTTTCTAAGAGTATGCGGATAGAAAATGGAAGTCTTTCAATATCAAACCCCTGTAATTGCATTTCAGCAAGGCTATAATAGGTGAAAGTTCCATTTTTTGTATTGAGTAATTTCTTAATCGTATAAATATCGTTTGACATAATATTAGGTTTACAATGGTGTATTGATCTGTTGGATGGAAATAAAGTGTTAACAAATCCTTGATTTCAGGATCATATTTAGTACTCTGGCCCATTATATCAGGCATATGTAAGATTTCCATAAAAATGATTAAATGACTAATGATCATTTAAAATTCATGGTATGGAAAAAAAGAAAGGATCTTACAAGTTCGAGATTATAATTCCAGATTTTTTCATTCTATGTTCAGTTTAATATTATTGAACAACCAATCAAAGCTGGTGTAGCGGGCAGCCCTAAAATCCAGCGCACAATGGGTCTTTGTTTTCAATTTTAATTTCTGTCATATCATCAATATTTTGTTTCTAAGGTATTGCAATGTAGCTATAATAATCAGACGGATGAGAGTAATGGGATATATTTGTTTTAGACATCATTAATGTACGAAATAAATCAAAATGACAAGTCAAATTCATTACTAATTTAGATTCATAAAACAAATTGCATCTGATTGACGTTGTGAATTGCTTTCTAAAATTATTTGTAGATCAATACAGAACCTTGTCTGCCCTTCTGCTTTCAAAGCTGTACTCTTCATGATTATAAAGTATGGCTGAGAGCCTCAGCCACCGGCTTATCGCAGAACTTTTGTGAATATTATGGTTTTATCCTCACTCAAACTCTCTCATTCTTAAACTCTCTGACTATCAAGATAAGAATCCCCTGAGGACCGGGTGGTCGCCACCGGCAGCCTTTCCTTTGTAAAACAAAGGCATGTCATCCCTAAGAATGTGGCAATTGAATATGGGCAGGATATTGGCTGTGAATATGGTTAAAATGATTACTTAAGCTTACTATCTTATCTTTGTCAAAACGATTGATGTACTTTAAAAACATTTGTTCCGAACTGTGACCTGTAGCGCCTATTAGAAGCGGTGTTGGAATTTTCCCATAAAAATTTGTAGAAAAACTTCTTCTCCCTATGTGGCTGGATAAAACTTCCCATTTTTCTACAATAAGCTCTTTCACCCTATGTCCAATTCTCTTTTTAGCTTTGATATTATTATTGATTTTACAAATCTTACCAATTTCTTTGATATTCCGGTTATATAATTCCTTATTAATTAATGTAGGAAAGTCGTTTTTACTTTTTCTGATGATGTCTATTACGGCAGGATGCAGAGGCAGCAAAATGGTTTTACCTGTTTTTTTCTGGACAAAATTAATGCATAACCTATTTTCAATTTCAAGCAGTTTGTCTGCTGAAAAGCACATAAAATCCGAAATACGCTGTCCTGTATAACAACTAATTAGCAGCCAATCTTTTGCATCCTGTAATGCTGTGGGAACTTCAGTTTTCTCAATCAATAGGAGTTCATCGTCATTTAAGGTAATGATCTCTGTCTCCGCTTTATCTCTTTTATATTCAAACTCCCTAATGCTTGTCGAAATTCCTTTCTTTTCTGCAAAATTCAGAATAGTTTTGATAAAGTTTAAAGTACGGTATATTGTGCTCTTACTATACATTTCTTCATTTCCGAAAATATTGAAATCTTTAATAAAGTTAGAATTAAGATCCTTCACATAAATCCTATTTTTAGTAAATCCTTCAAATCTTTCCAGAAGCCTGAAAAATACATTGTAACGTTTGAAGGTTGAGTGACATACTATCTCTTTACGGGACTCGATATAAAGACTTGCGAAGTATAATAATGTCCCATCTAATTGCGCACTATTTTTAAGCAATATTTCATTCTGCATCAAAGTTTCTAGCCGTTTTGCGGTAATTTTCTTCTTCTGAGATATAAATGTTTCAATATAATTTGTAAAATTAACCTTTATTGAATCAATAATCCTGTTAATAATCTTAGAATTTTTCAGATATATATTTTGAGGACGCTGCTTCTCTTCGTCCCATTGATCTGGCGAAATTTTTAATGGAGTGAGAATATGTATTTCTTTAAAACGATAATCACTGATAGATAAAAAAATATGACTACTTGTTCCTGTTTCAGATAGGGAAAATTTGAAGTTCATTTAGAGTAAATTTATGATTATCAGTAAATATAAGGCGAAAAAGTAGTCCAATCAAGACTACTCTTATGCACAAATATAGATATAATTTCCGATTTACCAAATTAATTAAAATATTGTTTTTCAACACATTAATAAATCATGCATAACTGATTATTTTTACCGATTCTATCTGGTTTGTTATTGTTTTAACATAAATGTCACACAAAAGCACTATGTAATTTATTGAACTGTAAATCAATTAATTATAAAAGTAGTCTTGATTGGACTACCTTTAAAATTAAGATAAAAAAGTAACATTTTTGATTTAGTATTTCTTCTTATTACAAAAACAGTAACCACGTATAAAACCATTAAAATTAAATGTAAACATGATGATTTATTAAATGTAAAACACAAAAGACGCACATGATGAAAAAAAGAATTTTATGATCATTTACAAGAATTAAAAGGAGACATAGATATTTCTAACCACAAAATTACAATAGCTAATTTCAAATCCTGACTTCTAAAAAGGAAACTCTATATGAGGTGTTTTCCAAGAGTGTGCAGATAAATTTATTATTCTTAAAAAAGGATAAGGTTTGCGGTACCCAAAAATCAGAAATTTCAGTGAATAATAAAAGTCTTAAAAAGACCAACTCGTCTATAACTGCTTTGCATATAACCGAGTTTTAATTATTTAATAAAGCAAATTTTATAAAACTTTCAAATGAAAAAAATTTTACTAACGGCCGGTATTATTTTATCGGGCCTTGTTTACAGCCAGGTGGGCGTAAACAATCAGACACCCTCTACCACTTTTGATGTGAGAGCTAAGCGCGATGCTTCAGGTAATATTACCGATAATACCCAAACCATCGGGATGCAGGCACCACGCCTGACGCGAGCAGAACTCACAGCCAATACGGCAAACTACGGAACTAACCAGAACGGCGCCCTAATCTATATCACCGATATATCGGGAGGTGATGCAGCATCTGGAACACAGCGTGAAAACATAACCAGCGTGGGCTATTATTATTTTGATGCCGCCGCAGCATCGGGTGCAGGCAGATGGATCAAAATGGCGGTAGGTGATGGTGGCAGTCCCTATACCGCCAACAATGGACTTACGATGACTGGTAATAACACGAAGTTAGGTGGCACGCTGATTGAAAATACCACCATCGCACAGGATACCTATACTACCAATTTTACCTCCGCAGCTACAACCGGCACCAGTCATTTTACAGTAGATGGCACTACATTTAATGTGGATGCTGTGAACAACAGAGTGGCAATAGGTACCGCTACCCCTTCAGCCAAACTGGATGTACAGGGTAACCAATACATCAACGCCGCTATAACTTCAGCAGCGTCTAAAAATGCACTTGATATAAACATTGGTCAGCCCTCCTACTCTTACGGCAATAGAGTTGAAAATTTTGGGATAAATATGAGAACCAATACCGATTCAGGGGGAAGTCAAATTGCCAGAATCAATTTTGGTGATGAGAGCACCGGAACTCTTAATGGAACCAGATATCTCTCCTTCAGTGTAGGAAATCCTGTTCTTAATGAGCTAATGTATCTTACAAGCTCAAATAATGGCAGAGTCGGAATTGGAACCACTACTCCTGCCGGAAGATTACACATTGTAGAAAATGGTTCCACATCAGCTATTACTGCATCATACAACACACCTGGAATATTGCTTACAGGACCTTCATCCAGCAATGGTTTGTCGGGGCCAGGTCTTTATTTTGAGGCATTGGGTAATCCTACAGGCCAGCGAGTGATGAAAGTGAATATGACCACCGACGGGACTAATGGTTTTCTGAATTACCAGTCGGTTTCCAATGATGCCTCGGCTTCAGTGACTACTATTATGTCTGTTGTATCCAATGGAAGAGTTGGTATAGGAAATTATAATCCAGGAGCCAAACTGGAAGTGAATAATGGGAACACCAACGGAGCGATCAAAATTGTGGATGGAACACAAGGTTCCGGCAAAGTACTTACGAGTGATGCCAATGGGCTTGCAACCTGGCAAACCATTCCCAGTGCCACGCCTTATACGGCAAGTAACGGTCTTACAATGGCATCCAATAATGTAAAGCTTGGCGGTACACTAACCGAAAATACCACCATAGCTCAAGGTAATAATTCCGTGACTTTCTCGGGGAACAGCAATGTCAATATTACTACAACCAACACTTCAGGTTATCCTTTGTCTATAGTTCATCCGCTATCAAGCAGCATATCGCAGCCGGGCCTGCAGATTGGAGGTGCAACGGGTACAGCTGCAACAGGGCAGGCAGCCTTTATTGGATTTAACCCAAACAACGGCCAGGGGGCTTGGCCTATATCTGTGGGAGCGCAATACATCAGTGGATCCTCAGGACAGGGTGCTGCTGATTTTTTTGTAGCGACATCCAGCGGGGGAGCTGCCGACAAGAAATTGATCGTTAAAAATAACGGTGATGTAGGAATAGGAACTACGGCCCCGACGTCGAAGCTTTCCGTTAATGGTACAGCAGACAAACCAGGTGGCGGATCTTGGGGTACCTTTTCTGATGCGAGGGTAAAAAAAGACATCCGCGACTATCAAAAAGGGCTGAAAGAAATTTTAGCCATCCGTCCTGTGACTTTTGAATATAACGGCAAATCACCATTCAAGGCAGACGGAAAAACATATGTTGGAGTTATTGCACAGGAAATTGAAAAAGTGTTGCCATCTACTGTTACGAAAACAAAATATAAAGATTTCGAAGATCTGAGGGAATATAACGGTTCTGAACTTACTTATACACTTATTAATGCTGTAAAAGAACAGCAGGCAGAGATAGAACAACTGAAAAAAGATAATAAAGAGCTATCCTACCTAAAAGTTCTTATTAAGAATCTGCAGGCAGAGGTGGAAGGAATGAAGAAGAATAGATAACCTTTCTTTATGCACGCTTGCCAATGTTAGAAAGTGGTATGAGTTATATGTTATGAGATACGAAAAAAACGCATCTTCTGACAAAGTTCTACTGGTTTTAAAACAGTCCTTTAAGGATATCCATTTAATACCTCTTTAAATGTATATCTAAAAGTCCCTTTAGATGTTCGTGTTATATATCATTGATATCCGTCTAAAAAGTATGTATATCTCAATCTCCTTTCACCTCTTTTACAGATATTTTGGATCAAAGATTTGATTCGCAGGTCGGATGCCAACTACAGTATCAACACTTTAATAATATAATCAATTCAATAAATGATGAAACCATTACTAAACACAAAAAAAAGAATCCTGGCAGCCAGCCTGCTTATTTCAGGCTTTGCGTATAGCCAAGTCGGTATTAATACAAGCAACCCCACCAAAATCCTGGATGTCAACGGGGATATGCGGGTTAGAACCCTCAACACCATCTCTGCACCTAATATTGCTTACGTCATCACGGCAGATACAGATGGCAACTTGCACCGGAGCACACCACTGGATACGATGTACTCCACAGGCATCTATGTCAAATCTACATCGGTCAACAATTGGAATAACATCAAGGTAGGTGCTAAAGGAACCAAATTCGATTTTACCGGGAGGGCTGCAATAGGCAGCGGGATAGATTTCACCTTTTCCGTGTTCTATGATTATGGTTCAGGATTCTCCGTAGTAGGGACACCGGTTTCGCAAACCAGCACCAGCATCACGGTTTCCGGCACCAGCAGTACCACTTTCACCGTGGCCCTAACGGTTTCCGGCACCACCTACAATTTTGTCTATACCGTTACCGACCCGGTCATACCTTCTACAGGGCTTGGTAGCATCAGTGTAACCAATTCGGCCTCCATTGGAGTGACCGGCTCATTTGTTTCATTATACCATTCATAAGATGAGAAGACTGACGATTTTATTATTGATAATGACGGGCCTATCAATGGATGCCCAGGTCGGGATCTTAACCACCTCCCCAACCCGGATCCTGGATGTTAATGGTGACGCGCGGGTACGGGTGCTGTCCGATATCCTGATGCCCAACGTGTCACAGGTGCTGGTGACGGATACGAGTGGATTACTGCAACAGGCAACCCCTATAGATGTGCTCTACTCCTCCGGATTGTATAACCGTAATGCAGGCTCCAATAATTACTGGACGGGCATCTATGTGGGCAGCAAAGCCTGCCGGCTGGATTTTACAGGCAGGATCGCCGATTATTCTACAGATTTTACCTTTTCGGTCTTTTACAAGATTGGTACCGGCTTCCAGATGGTCTCCCAGAACGTGGTAACCATCAACCCCAATGATGCAACTTCTTTTTATGTCAACTGGGGAAGCGTTAATTATCTTTTCCGATTTACGCTGACTGGCAATACTGCTTCTGTGCAGGCAACAAATGCAGGATGGTGCCAGGGAACATTCCGGAGCATTCCTATAATGGATTAAATATTATCCATCATTGAATTTTTAGCTGCAATCATTCTTTTTCATTTTATAATGATGAAAAAAATTATTGAAACTGGAGGTTGCAGCTTTTTAGTTAAATCACAGATATATTCTAGAGTTTATGAGAGAGTATGATTAATATTCAATACAATTGATAACCAAATATTTAGATTAAAAAAAAAGATTCTAATATGAAATGTTAGGACACACAATATTGAAGAAGTTGTGATAAAAATTTACCAGATTTATATGACTTCTGCAATTCTAATCATCTTTCTGATCATGATGGGAAAAAATAATCAAAAATCAAGAGTAATATAGCTCTATACAGGTTAGCGGCCTAGCTTAATAATAAATTTGACAATTAGAAAACTGTACGTAGCGCTGCTGTATGTGATAAAGTAAGAAATTATGTTGTTTTTAATCCATAAAGAAGGGAAAATATCAATGCTTTTGTTTTCTAAACCTGAACATTATTAAAATTATGAAAATAGATAATAAGCGATTTATCAACCGTTATTTGTTCTTAATTAATATTGGTCTTCTTCTTTGTATCTCATTAACACCTATTATTTTCTTGCTATGTCAAATTAGGATCTCTCTGTTCATATTCATCGCTATTTTGTTGCTGATATTTTTACAGTTATTTCTAATATGGGACTTACGATATGTAGAAGTTATTAATAGTAGCATGTTTCTGTCAATCAGGAAATATCATCCTTTCAAAAAAATGGATTGGAAAAAGCAGTTAGAGTTACCCTTCAGTGATATCATACGAATGAAATTCACTGGTAATCAGTTTAATCGTAAGCTGACTATTATTTTACAGCGTCCAGCAAACAGAAAAAAAATAATTAAGCTTGGTATGTCAGGTTTAAGCAATATAGACATAGAGAAATTTACTTCATCTGTAGATATGAGCCTAAATGATAGAAAATAGAATTATTTATAAAATAATAATGGATCATTAATGAACTTTAAACAAATACACATTGGAAAACTGATCGAGCAACGCGTACAGGAAACTCAAATAGAACTTACGAGGATTTGTAAATTCTTTGACTGTACTGAAAAAGAAATTGCGCAAATGTATGAAGCTGAAAACCTCTACGCGGATTTCATCCTGAAATGGTGCAAACTGCTGGAGTACGATTTCTTTAGGATTTATTCTCAACATCTTATCCTATATGCTCCTATCGATAACCAAAAATATGAAAATAAGAAGACAGGAAAGCTTGCCCTTCCTTCTTTCCGCAAGAATATTTACACAAAGGAGATTATCGAATTCGTTATAGAACTCATCCGAAACGAAACAAAGACAACAAGCCAGATTACAGAGGAATACAATATACCAAAGACCACTTTGTATAAATGGTTGCAGAAATACAGCACAATAAGAGATCGTAAAATCTCATAAAAATTCTACTAAATTTTGAATCTAATTAAGTCAATTATTATTTTATGAGCCATCCGAACTATAAAAAAATTTACACTGATATGATCACCATTAAACATCCTGATAAGCTTGAAGCATGTAGTGATATTTTGCAAAAATCAAAACTAAATACTTTTGATGTAATCAATCTTCAAAAAAAAATCTTCGGTTCGGAAAATGCTTCTATAGGACAATTTAATCAACGTCATAAATCTTACGACAAATCTACAATTATAAAGATCCTGGATTACCAAAGAAAAAATTCTTTGAATAACAGCGAACTGGCCATACATTTCAGGCTTAGCAGAAATACCGTGGCCAAATGGAAAAAGCTGTTCCTGTAATGTACAACTTTAAAATTTATCTGGTCAATGAAATTAAAAAGACCATAATTTGGAATGAATAGCTAAGAATCTAAAGCAAATCACATCTTAAGCATGCCTCACAACAAATGTCTAACTTTGATAAGAGGAATGAGGATTTGTTGGGCGGCAAAATTGCAGATTGGCCTTATTGTCCGGAAACCGATACCATCCAAAATCCCTCATGGTATCTTAAACGGTATCAGTTTTCTGCTTAGCCTGAACTCCGGTAATTCGATTACAGACTATTTCTCCACAGTGAATGACCCGAACGCCATTATCATGGTGGCCGGACACAGCCTGGGAGGAGCATTATCACGGGCACTTATCCTTTTTGTACCCAGACTCTTTATTCCAAAATACCTACACGGGCCAAAAGCCAAAACTGGACAACAAGAACCTATGCACTCACAGGCACGGATGTAGGCAACAGCGATTATGTGGATTACCTGCACACCACTTTCCCACCACAGGCTGAAGAACCTGCCCTGAAATAGCAGCAATATGCAATCTCCAAACATAGAATTTTCCCATCTGATTCATTGCAGCAGAAAAACATGAAAAAATCAAAAGGCCATCTTACCTCATAAGATGGCCTCTTTCATAAAATTCCCTGTAGCAGTAGGTACTGTGACGAGTGTATCAGAGATTCTCAAACTACAGTTTTCGACCGATATACCTTTCCTGATATAGAGAATTTTGTTTTTAATAAGTCTGAATATGTAAAATTGTGTTTCCAGAAGGTTAAGAAATTTATGGTATTAAATCTTTATTCTATATTTTTTGCATCTATTGATAACCTTACAGAAATACAGAAAGAGAAAATGACGTTCAAAAGTTCTGTATCCCACCGAATGCCACGCCTCCCAAAACAGGTTTAATATCATATTAAGGTACAGGGGATGCTGAGGCTGAAGATGTGTTAGATCCTCCAAGATCAAAGGTAGCATCGGAATTGTTGACTACCTGATTATTTCTTATAATCATCGTATAAATAGTCCAGTTTCCGTTTGGTGTGCCTACAGATGTCCCTGTATCTCCCAAAGAACTTGTGGATGGGAAATCTGCTGTAATCCTCCACGTCCCATTGGATTTAAATGCAAACACATTCTGCGGAGTAAACCTGTTCCTATTGGGGTTACCTGTATCAACAGCCAGAAATAGATTAAAATAGGAACCTACGATGATTAACGTATAATCTGAAGTCGAAATCTTAGTATCAAAATTACTAATATAATCACCGTTTACATTATTTAAATTGTATTTTTGATAATAGAAAACCTTCTCAGACTGTGCTCCTTTATAGAATTCTCCCGTAGCATTGTCTATGGTAAGATAAGCAGCATTGGCATTGGACGGCTGACTGCTGATACTATTCACTTTTATTGAAGGTGTACCGATCGCTGAATTATTGATCTCAAATTTAGCGGAGGGCGAACTGGTCCCTAATCCGAGCCTGTGATTAGCCGCATCTACTGAAAGCGTGCTTCCGTCTACAGAAAAAGCATTTGCTGAAGTTCCCGTAAAGGCTAATGTATTTCCGTTCTGGCTAACGGTGGTATTTCCGGACAGGCTTCCACTGCCTTTATAGATGCTGGTATCTGCTCCCACACCTATCTTTTGCCACAAGTTTCCGTCAAAATAATAGTACCCTTCAGACGTAATGTTTGCCGTTTTGGCACTTGCGGAATTAACGGCTGCAGTGGCATATACAATAACTCCTTTCTGGTCAGAAAGATACTGTCCGTCAGCAGATTTTATCTGATCACCGGTTAATTTCGGTGCGATAATTCCTTCAGGCCTGGTTCCATCCGTTGTTTTGGCTGTTACATCAAGTGTTGCCTTCGGAGAAGTTGTATTAATGCCAACTTGTCCATACATGCATCCTGTTATCAACAGGAATACTGTTGCTAGATTTTTTTCTTTTCGCATTTGTATTTTTTTTTAATCATATTGTTGTTCAATCTGTCTTATTTACCGGTGATCTGTGATCAGGAATTTCCTTGGTATCGCTGCATTTTACTCCTGCATGTATTGATCATATGCCTTATAATACATAAACAAAAGCAGACTCTTTACTTTTTTGTAATCATAAACTTCTCATCAGTTAAGAAAGAGAAAATATTGTTCACAGTCCGATCTTGTATTTTCAATCGGAAGGCTTTAAAAAACCACCTGACTAATACGTGTAACAAAGTAATTACATTTTTTTTCAGAAGCGATAAATATGCTATCCCTCAATGGTACTACAAACGTAATTTTACCATCTGAATGAAAGATCCGCCCATACTTCAATCATACTTCAATTTAAAAATCTAACATATAAATCACTGAAAATCAATACTTATACTGTACTCGCCCATATACAAGAGTAATACTGAAGAAAAGCTGATTTTAAAATTCTTGACCCTACTGAACGGTCTCTATTTCAAAAAATCAGGCTTGAGAAATACAATTCTTCAGATTGTGGCAGCTATGAAGAATTGTATTTTTTGAGAAATTCATATTACTATTATTGTTACATCCCTGAAAAGCCATCTAAACGATGAGCAGGTTTGAGAGTCAATCGGTAAAAAATATCTGTCAAGGAGATTTAGAGATGAAAGAGTATACAGAGGGAAAGACTTTTAAGAATGGTAACAAACCACATTCTCAGTACCGAAATTGCAAAAGATTTCATGCTGGAAAATTGAGTTAAGAAAGATGGTGTAATTATAAAAAGCTATAATCCTATGAGGGCTAGACTCTGTTTTGTACCTTCCGGATGACAGAATACGGAGTAGCGATACCTTTTCATCGTAGGCTATAATGGATTGACCAATGGTACTTGCCAATATCGATATCAGGTGACATCTTATAAAGGGTGGAAACGTAAAAAACACCAATACAATATGTATCAGTGAAAGAAAACTCATTAAAAAATTCAATTTTTATGACATCATGCAATAGTAAACAGGATTTAGCCTAAGTTCATCATCCAGAGATTTAGATCGGCATCAGAAGGGATGTTTAATTGCTTTCTTAACCTTGTTTTTCTTGTCTGCACCCCTTTTATGGTAAGGCGGTGGTAATGCGCCACCTCTTTAGTGGAGAAATTCAGTCTCAGTAAGCAGCAGAAACGGATCTGAGCTATCGTTAAGTCAGGATATCTGGATAATAAATTCTGATAAAAAACAGGATAAACTTCTTTAAACCTGGGAATAAATGCCGGATCATCACTTTTGGCCAGCTCTAAGACTTCACTAAAAGAATTGTTTATCTGTTGGCTGAGTTCTGAAAGCTGTTCATTATTTTTTTCAATGGTTTTCCTGTTACTTTTTACCTGCTTCATATATATCATCCCTAAACAGATGATCAACACCATAGAAATGACTGAAAATACAAGTAAATTCCGACTCTTTTTTGAAACTTCCATTTCAAAGTCCTTTTGGTTCAGCTCTGCTTTGGCCAGCAGCTGAATGAGCAATTTCTTTTTGAATAATTCATTGGTGTAATTCTCTTTATTATGATAGTATTCAAATAGCTTCTCACTTTTCTTTGCAGCTGCTGTATTGCCGGTTTCAGTATATATTTTGGTCAAAAGCTGGTAGATTTCGGCAATGTCCCTATAGCGTTTATTTGAATTATTCTCCTGGTAGTCCAGAGATGTATTGGCGTAATTGGTCGCATCCTCAAACCTGCCGTGAAGAAATGCCAAGTGTGCAAGATTACAGTATCCCATACCTTTTAAATTACCGGTACTCACTTTGAGAGATTTTCTATAAAAAAATTCCGCCTTATCAAGTTCACCCAGAGTTTCGTATGTACTTGCAACATTTAAGTAATTATAATCGTAGCCGAAAGGTTTTCCTGCTTTTTCCAGAAGCTTCATCGCCTCTAAATTTATACGTAATATTTGTTTCCATTCCGGATTTAAATAAGACATACAAATGGCTTTGTATACCAACAATTTTCCCTTTGCACAATTTCGTTTTTCATATTGTTGTATAGAATTAGAGACCGTTAAACCCTGATTAATAAAATTAAGTGCAGAGTTATACAGACCAGCCTCCTTGTATATGGTTGCTTTCTGCAGAAATATAAAAGCAAGTACATATTTGTCATCATACTCTTTTGCCAATTTTTCCGCAGCAAAAGTGTATCTGACCATATTTTCATTATCACCATGCATTCTCGCCGTTACTCCAAGAAAAAAGTTTCCATACAGCTTTCCCTTCTCATAATTGTTCAGTTCTGAAAATTTTAAAATTTTCTCAGCATTTTGTGTTATATAATCCACATTATTCTCATACAACTGATCATCTGTTACGGAAATTAAGCTGTCAATAGAGGTAATAGAAATATTTGCCTTACAAGAAGAATATAAAAAAATAGCAAGAAGGAGAAATTTCAAATTATACATGCAAATACATTATTGTTGTTAAATTTTTTTCAATAATCAGCAATATAAATTTATTAAAATGAATCCTTTCTTACAAATTCCGCAGGTATTTTGTTATCAGTCTAAATTATTATGCCAAAAGGATTGTTAACATTCTGATTACTATACTCCGACTGCTTTACAGAATGCAGATATTTAAGCATGTTATTTCTTAATTCATCCTTTTTGGCTGATGTATCCAGATACACACTGATTATCAAAAAAGTTAAAATTTTAATATTTCAACTGATTTACTTTCGAGTAGGATGATGTTAAAATGGAATATGAAATGGAAGTAATCATCGGATCTCATGGAATAGAACAGTCATATGATCAGTCTACATGTATAAGTCAATCTAAACTTTTACACCTCATCAAACACTATTGTTGCAGAAAATCTTTCATCCGCAGAATCGAGCGACAGTTTAGCTTTGTTTTTCCCGCTCAGGATATCAGAGATCCAGAGGCCCAGGCCGAAACCGTCTTTATGAAAGGTATCCCGGAGGAACTGCCCTTTCAGCTTTTCGGGATTTTCTATGGTTTGGCTGACGGAATTGGAAATCACGATGCCTTTGTGCTGATTCTGGAAGACTCTGATGTCAATGACGGGATCACCTTTAAGGTATTTTACAGCATTTGAAATCAGGTTTTTAATGATCACTTCTACCTGACTCTTATCTGCTAATACAGTAAAATCGCCATCCACCGGTGAAAATTCAATCCTGAACCGCTGGCCGTTGAGGGCCATCTGCTTCATAAAGCTTTCTGAAAGTTCCAGCACCATTTCTGCAATATCGATTTCAGACCTGTTGGTCCGCAGGTTCCCGGATTCGATCTGGCTCATCCAGAGAAAATTGTCTACCAGTGCCTTCATGCGCTTCACTTCCTGCTCCTGATTGTCCAGCAGCTTTTGGGTATCTTTATCCAGCAATTCCCGATCGAAAATTTGAAGCTCTGTAAGCATGGTGCTGATGGGCGTCCGCAGTTCATGGGAAGCCGTTGTGAAAAAGGCCGTCTGCTGCTTCACCTGCTCATCGATCCGCATCAGCATCCGGTTCAGTGCATCGGTAAGATGGTAAAATTCGTCCTTGGTCTGCGATTTAGACAGCAGGCTAATATGCTCCAGATCCACGGTGTTCGCATTACGGATAATCCGGCGTAGCGGCCTGAGGAAGAAGCCGGAGAGCAGGTAGCCACCCAGAAAAGAAACTAAAAAAGCAACCGGAAGGTAAATGTACAGCAACCGCCGCAGCTTCTGAATCCCGGAATGGTAGTTTTCTGCCGACAGTGCAAAATCCACCGAGATGCTGCCGCCGTTTTCGGGATATTTTTTCAGGGAAACCATGCGCCATTTTTCTCTGTCTGCGACATCTCTCGGAAGGGTATTGATCAGCTGGGTTTTCGTTACGTGATTATCATAGATGATCCTGAAAAATTCCCCATTTTTAGGCAGCGGAACAGAGATCGGGTTGATATCGGTTTTCTGGAGAACCGCATTGGCCGCAGACGATAACTGGAGCGAGAAACTCCGGTCAAGCTCCGTCTTGGCATTGTTGTACAGGGAATATACGATGACGCTGACGCACAGGAACAGCAGCGAATTGAACAGCAACCCGAAACGGAACCTTAAGCTCTGATAAAAAAAAGATCTCGGCTGGCTTTCCATGCGTTATTGTTTTTCGCCTTTAAGCATGTAACCGGCCCCGATCACGGTCTTGATCAGCTGTTTCTCAAATCCTTTGTCGATTTTCTTCCTGAGTTGGTGCATGTAAACTTCCACAATATTGCTTTCCGGATCGAAGTTCATATTCCATGCATTTTCCAGAAGCTGGTTTTTGGTGAGGACGAGGTTGGCATTCCTGACCAGATATTCCAGCAGCACGAATTCTTTGGAAGTCAGTTCAATTTCAGTATCTCCCCTTTTCACTTTCCGGGAAGGGATATCGATTTCCAGATCCTCAATCCTTATTTTCTGCTGTCCGTTCGAGCCGGAAAAACGGCTCACGGTACGTATTCTGGCCAGCAGTTCTTCCCATTCAAAAGGTTTCCTGATATAATCTGCTGCACCCAGGTCCAGCCCCTGCACCACCTGTTTGGAATCTGCAATGGCACTGATGATGATCACCGGCGTTTCTGCCCCGAAGGCCCGCAGGTTCTTCAGGAAATCAAACCCATTGATTCCCGGCAGCATCAGATCCAGCAGGATCAGGTCAAAATCATTCTTTACGGCCATTTCCAGGGCTTCAGAACCGTCATTGCAGACTTCTGTCTGGTAGCCTGCCTGTGACAGGCCCTGCTGTATAAAACCTGCCAGCTTTTTTTCGTCTTCGGCAATCAGTATTCTCATAGTCAGCGTATTTTATAAACAATACTGTCAATGGTGATCTCCTTCACCTTCACCGGCGGAAACTGAAGGGTATTGATGGTCCCATCGTTTGCATCCCGTTCCAAAGCGGTTACTTCCACCTGTTTAGCCTTGATCAATAATGGTGCTAATATCCTGCTTTCTTCAGGATTCAGCATCACCGTTTTCCGGCCGATCACAAATCCGGTGGTTTCGTTCTGACGGCTCCTGATCCATCCTGAAACAGTTCCCTTAATCCGGATTTCCTTTCCCGGACTGGGTTTCGGCGGGGGTATGCCCCGGGTGTCAAAGGTGTTTTTACCATCTTCCGATGCAAGGGAGATCAGCTCATAACCGCGGTCTCTCTGGTCCACTTTTAGTTTAACGAAAGTATTAAGCTGCGCAATATCCAGGATCTGCCTGGCAAGATGGGGCGGAAAATGGATTTCGGATTTCTGTTTCCCCTGATCCAGGGTCATCCTGTCTATATTGCCTTCAGGATTGGTTTCATAGGCTGTTACCTTGCCATTTAGCCGGATTGTTTGTTTAGTTTCCGGAGGCGAAACAGGTGGCGGTAACGGCGGCTTTCTATCACAGCCGCCAAGGCAGAAAACAGCCCAAAAAATAAAAATTATTTTCGATATATGATATGTTGCCTGTTTAAAAACCATAGGGTAATAATGCAAAACCTGAGCAAATTACGAAAATCTGATCAGGTTTTACTGTTGATTCAATGAGATTTTACAGTGAATATTCCTTGCCGTTCACGCTGATCGTTCTGGCATGTACGATGTTTAATTTCCGCTCTGCCACTTCACCGGAATTATCCGGTTTTTTAAACCCTGTGAAAGAGATTTTCGCTCCTTTCACCAAGGACTGTCCTAGCTGCTGATAGATGTGCGGAGGCATTTTGAGAAGGGTTTGATCCACAAAGATCCCCACCACGGCATCGCCCTCTCTATTTTTCTGCAGGTCTGTGATGGTTCCGCTTTCCGTAACAGCAACTTCCTGGGGAGGTGTCTCCGGAACAGCCGGCGGCGTATCTTCAATGGTTTTTCCATTGGCTGAAATACTGTTCATACGGAAGGATTTTTCGCCATTAGGTGCAACATCTGCAATACCTTTGATGCTGATCTGGCTGCCCTGTTTAGCAAGAGCTGTTATCTGGCTTCCCAAATGTGGCGGGAACTTGACAAGGACTGATCCTCCATTGCTGTTCAGATAAAATCCGTCATAAACAAAATCATCATTGGTAACCATTTTGGACACTGTTCCGGAGAGTGTGGTAATCTCTTTCAGTGCATCAGGTCCCGGTCCCGGTCTTTCTATTCCCGGACGCGGATCTTTAGGGGGAACCGGAGCCTGAGCCTGAGCGTTTACCACTACGGCAGCCATTAAAAATACCGCTGCTGCCAATTTTTTTCCTTGGTTTAAAACATTGTTGTTCATCTTATTAAAATTTACATTATACATTTTGATTGTTTTTCTGTAACAAATGTATCATGACCTTATTAAGATGATATGAGGGTGAAATTAATTTTTCTTAATGTCCAGGAACCGAAAGAAATGAAGATCGGACAACACCATCCGCGGCACAAGGCATTCCGGAAGGCTTCCCGTTCAATCTTCATCACGGAAACAGATATTGGACATGGAATCCCTGTTGTTCCCGTTGAAGAGATTCCTGATCCTATGAGGACAATTTTTTATACTTGTAATTTATTTTTGACAGGGAATCATTTTTAAAATGCATAATGAGTACATATTCCTTTTTTTTATGCGTGTTGACAAAATATTTCCATCTGTTTTCTGAAACAAAAGATATACTATTTTTTTCAAACAATTTAATAATGTCACTTTTACTTCTTCCTTCCAATTGATTATTGATGATGATGTCATAAATATAAACCGGCTTACCATCAATGGGGATCTGCCAGAAATATTCTTTCGGAAGAAAAGCTCTTAAATACTTAATCAAAAAATTAATTATCATACTGATTTATATAGTTTTGTACTAATGTATTACTCCGGTTCAAGTTTTAGGAATTTCATGCTTTAAAAAACAAAAATCAAATGTATTGCACCACATGCCTGATTGAAACCCTGAATTTTATCGAATGTTATGATCCTGCAAAAGATATCTGAATCACCCCCCTATCTTTTACAGGATTATGTACTGTTCAATTATATCATGGTTATTCTTGGCCTTAAAAAAAGGCTCTGGACAATAAAATAACTCCGGTCCGGTTACTGTTATTAGATCCGTTATTTCCTGTAAAATTTATCCTCTCTACGGAAACTGTCAGCCTGGTTGAAGTTCCGTTATTGGCAGCGTTTACTAACGATGAAGTAAACACATCGAGAAGCATGAGTTACTTCCGTCAGAACAGGATGCCAATCTCTGAGATCAAAAGGATTCTCTGAAATTCATAATAATGATCATAAATAATTTGAAATATGAACAACCATTACCTCCGTATACCATACGTCTAAAGAACCATTAACTCAAGTATGCCGGCATATATTGTTTTACTAATGCCAACCTGTGCGTTAGTAAACATCATACATAAAAAAGTACTGGAAAAAATTTCATCATGTTTAATATAGTTTTTGGGTAGTTGCAAACATATTAATTTTTTTTATCAACATACCACACGAATAGAAATATTTAACATAAATATGATCTAAATCATTGTTTTGAACAATTAATCTGTGTAATAAGTAAATAAATTTTGAAATCAATAGTTCAAAAACCTGCTGAAGATTGTAGAAAATAAAAAAGCTTTACATTTAGCCGTTGGCAATGATTTCATTAAAATTATCTTGATCCCACAGGCATTTTGTTCATAACCTGACAGAAAACCCTGATGATACTGCTGTGCAAAATAACATAAGGAAAAGCCGTCACCACAATTGGGTTAACGGCTTTAATAGGTTGATTATGATGAGTTACTCAGTGAATAATCTAAGGAACACCCTGATTTTTTTCAGGTAAAAATTATGGTCTTCTTTCTTGAAATATGCTTTAATTCTTGCTATACACCTTCGCAGTACTTTGAATACCCCAGATATTCACTGCATTAGGTGCAGAGCCCAATTCCCCTTCTCTCACCACCTGTATATTAAAGGTATAGGTTCCGGGAGCTAAATTTGAAATGGAATACGCTGCCGGAAACGTAAATCTGATCCTGGATACTCCTGTGTTTGTAACAGCCCATGAAGTCATTGAGGTAGAAGTATAGGTTGCTGCGGATGTTCCTGACTGAGTGATCTGAAACCGCAATGAACCCATGGATACCCCAGTATGGTCCACGTCTCCCCAACCGTCAAAATTAAGCGTCACAATAGACTGGTTGTATCCCGGGGGTACGGTAACCGTCACACTGCTCCCGGTGATCGTCTGATATGTGTTACCGGTGGCTATGGCCTGTGCTGCATTGAGAGTACCGTTAAAATCATTGTTTGTGATTTTCCAGCTGGTATCCGGAATGGTATTGACAGCGAGATCAAGATCCCAGCCATTGGTCGCATTGGCGGTAAGGATACCCAGTACACCGGGAGATAAAATATATGTATTATTTGCCGTGTTACCCCCTCCAATCCGTATCGTCTGGCCGGAGACCGCGGCTAAAGTAAGATTAGAACTCGAGCTGTTATTTTTTATGAAATATTTTCTTCCCCTGAAATCTGAGGCGGAGCCGTCTGAGGTTGACATTTGAGGCAGACTTGCCGTTGCTGCGGATGTACCTGCAAAGGATACATGATAATCTGTAGCGGATAAAGTACTGTTAGCGGTGATTTCACGGTAACTTCCTTCCAGTGATCCTCCAATATCCAGTGTGCTTGAAGGCGTATTATTATTTATTCCAACCTGCGCGTTTGTGATCAAAATTATTCCCAAAAAGGGCAGTAATAAAACTTTTTTCATATGAATATTATTTTTAAGTATCGTGTATTTAATGGGGCTGTGCCTAATCAGTTAGCGTATGCATACAACAACTGTATGGTAAACATTAATTTTTACTGTATACTTCCGCTCTGCTTTGAACTCCCCATATAACAACTTCATTGGGTGCTGAACCTGCCTCCCCTTCTCTTACAACCTGTAAGTTAAAAGTGTAGGTTCCCGGAGCCAGATTAGAAATAGAGTACGCTGCCGGAAAGGTATACCTGTAGTAGCCTGATGTATTGACCGGGGCTGCCCAGGAGCTCATGGTGGTAGAGCCATAGGTCGTAGCAGCTGTTCCCGTCTGGACGATCTGGAACCGCAATGAACCCATGGATACACCTGAAAAATACGTATGCCCCCAACCGTCAAAATTAAGCGTCACAATAGACTGGTTGTATCCCGGGGGTACGGTAACCGTCACACTGCTCCCGGTGATCGTCTGATACGTAGTGCCGGTTGGGATAGTCTGTGATGTATTCAAAGTACCGTTAAAAGCATTGTTCGTGATCTTCCAGCTGGTATCCGGAATGGTATTGACAGCGAGATCAAGATCCCAGCCATTGGTCGCATTGGCGGTAAGGATGCCCAGTACACCTGGAGATAAAATATACGTATTATTTGCCGCATTACTTCCTCCGATCCGTATCGTCTGGCCGGAAGCCGCGGCTAAAGTAAGATTAGAACTCGAGCTGTTATTTTTTATGAAATATTTTCTTCCCCTGAAATCTGAGGCGGAACCGTCTGAGGTTGACATTTGAGGCAAATTTGCCGTTGCTGCGGATGTACCTGCAAATGATACGTGATAATCTGTAGCGGATAAAGTACTGTTAGCGGTGATTTCACGGTAACTGGCTTCCAATGATCCCGCAATATCCAGCGTACTTGAAGGGGCATCAGTCCTTATCCCTACTTGTGCTTTAGTAATTAGAATAAACCCGAGTAACGGAAGTAATAAAACTTTTTTCATTTGTTTTTTTTATTTGATTCTACAAAATTTCAATACCTTAACAAATATAACGAAAAATATTAAACATGATTACAATCATATTAAAAAAATATTTTTTTTGATAAATTTTCTTTTTTATCCTATATCTCTGATAATAAATTACCGGCCAGCACAGGATTTTTCATCCATTCTGTAAAGTTTTTCCGGTTAGACTCTTTAAAAAGAAATGGGAGAGATTCTTCTATCAAGCAGTAAAGATGAAAAAAAATTAACATCCGGGCATACCAAAATCAGGCATCAGACAACTTCGGTTCATAGATAGCATCACTAATAATTTTGCAATGCTTTGAGAAACTTAGCCAAAAGATGGCCGTCATAATATCGATCTGATGATACAGCAAGTCAAGGTTTAAAAATTTTTGTGACTTGTGGGCTCTGTCGAACCTTCGGTTTGTAGTTTTTAATCCTTGCCAAAACAAGCTCTTTCACGCTGTACGCTCCCCCTTCCCCATCACATCCCTATTTATCAACCGAGTTTTCCTATTCCTCAGTTAATGGTTTTACTTAGTCATCAAAAATATGCTTTACTCCTTTTGTGATATTAAAGAAAAATTACACAGTAAAAATAATTACTACATCAGCACTAAATCACACCATTTGATCTTTTGATAATTTATTCAGGTGTTACGGTCAGGTTTTGGGAGGCATTATCCTTATTCATAAATAAGCAAAAATTTATAGGTAGGCGCAAAATTGTAAACGTCAGCACATTCATATTATCTGATCTAAAAATTGATTATTAAGTCTAATTTGTTTGAGTTAGGTATATCATGGCAAAAAGCCTAGGTTACATACAGATTTTATCTGCATACAAAAGTATTGGTCCAAAGACAAACAGTCATCAACATAAAAATAAAACCCTGATTTACAAATAATTAACATATTATATGTTTTTTTTCATGCAAGGTTTTCAAAAATATCACATTTACTAAATGAGTACTCGAAATAAGGACATTAATTAAAATATTTAAAGAATTTAAAATATGAAAATTGTATCAATATCAAAAACTGTAGCTGCAGTCTTAGCATTAACCATCCTTTTCTTAACCTCATGCGAAAGAGATGATATCATTAGGCCAAAAGACGTAACGGCAGTAGGCGGGCAATATTCGGGTGAACTTAATGTAACCGGTACAGCTACCAAAAAATATTCAACCAAATTCGCTATTGGTGGTGTGGGCATAGAGCTTGGCCAGATGCCATTAGATGAGATCATACCATTAGTGATAAAGGATAGCCAACAGGCGCAGACCGCACTTGCCAAAACGCCTTTTGGACTACTCAAAATGGATTATTCGGCTGTATCAACAGAATCAGGGATTATCAATGTCTTCGCTACACCAGAGCAGATGAAGTTTGACGTTCTTGAAGACGGGAAAACTAAGAATGTAAATGTATCCTTCAATGTAACCAGCCAGCCGGTATATAGCATCTCCAAAAAGACAATCAACTTTGAAGTGCAGGCAACCCAGATTTCAGTGGACGGAAAAGTAGTCGCTTCTTCACCTATTCATTTCAAGTTTGTACAATGCAAAAATCTGAGTGCCAAATAGCACAGATATTTTACCGTGCTCTTCGCATCATTGCCCAAGCGTACTAAATGATCATTCTAGTTTAACAATATTAATAGTAAAAGCATGAAAAAGACATTTTTATTTGCTGTCCTTGCAATAGCAATCAGCACAACATCAACATCTGCACAGGTTGCAGCTAGGAAAAAAGAAGCTCTATCAACTATGGATAGCAGAACAGGCAGAGCAGTAAGCATAACGTTTCGGGAAGCAAAAAATTATTTCACCAACAATACGGCTAAGCCTGCAGTAGTAAAAATTGCCACACAGGAAGAATTTGACAAATACTTTGGGGCAGCAGCAACAATGAAGTCCAAACCAACTGAAATTGATTTTTCAAAGGAGTACGTTTTAGCGGTCATAGGCCAGGAAAGCAAGAACAACATATCAATGAAAGCACAATCAGTCGTTAAAAAAGCAGATGGGAAACTGGTGATCAACTATAGAAAGTCTGTCGGTAAAAAACAGACCTATACAATCATCCCAAGCATTGTCCTTATTGTAAATAAACGCACCGCTGGTGAAGGAAGCTTAAGTGCAGTGGAGATTAAGTAATGTGAGATTAATGTGGTTATGAAGGGGGGGACAGCATCCAAAGTGATGCGCCCCTTTTTAGCATTTCAATTGATGAAAAAATCAACTTGAAAACGCATTAAACTCAAATTTAATGAAGTTTTTATGAATTTATCTTTGTACGACATCAGTTTTACTCTTAATAACCTAAATTTGTCATTAAAATCTAGTGATGATCAGCCTATGCCTGCCAATCCTTTAAAAGTAATTATTTCCGATGAACAGGAATTGGTAAATGACCTTCTAAAAAAGGAAAAAAATGCCTGGAAATATTTTTATAATTTGCATGCCAGGGATCTCATCCGGATATGCGGACGTTACATCAGTGATCGTGAACAGATCGGCGATATCCTACAGGAAGGATTCGTAAAGATGTTTCAGTCCATTGATAAGTTTGAGTACAGAGGAGATGGTTCATTGAGAGCATGGATGACTCGGATTATTATTAATGAAGCCTTAGCTTACCTGCGGGCGTCTACTAAAAATATGGAAGAATCTGTTGATCCCCAGGAAATTCCTGATACTGGTGATCATGATGAACCTGAAGTGGAAGCTGTTCCAGAATCTGTATTGTACTCAATGATTCAGGAACTTCCGGATGGCTACAGGACCGTCTTCAACCTTTTTGTATTTGAAAATATGGGGCATAAGGAAATAGCAAAACGTCTTGGTATAGCGGAGAGCTCTTCAGCATCCCAGTTTCACAGGGCAAAAAAGATTCTGGTAAAAAAAATTACCGATTACAAAAACAGTAATAAAGGAGGCTATGGAAGATAAATGGTTAAATAAGCTGCGAGATAAGGTTAATGATCATGATCCGCAATATGAAGATGATTTTTGGGACGCTATAGAAGCCCGCATTTTTCCGGAAAATAACGAAAAAATTGTGCCGGTCAAAAAAGCGCCCATCATCAGGTTAGTTACTCTGGCAGCATCAGTGGCTGCCTGCTTATTGCTTTTTTCCGTCTTATTCTTTCTTTTAAAAGATAATCCTTCGCCATCCGAAAAAAATTCAATTGCAAGCAGGAACAAAACGGCTGATAAGCCCTCTGAACTTCAAAATGAAAGCATGTCTCAGGATTCACAGTATCCCAATGACCGACAGTTATTGCAGGCGACAGCACCGGTTAGTACAGGTACACCAGATATAGAAGAGAATAGTTCTATCGGTAAGGAATCTGAAGAGCATTTTGCCGATAAAGGGACTGAACCCGATCAAGTAAACGCTTTATCTTTAGGTACATCCATCTCAAACGCAAAAGTGCCTTCAGTAGCCATCGATGACACTGTAATAAGGCCAGACTTAACAAATACAAGTCCAACTCAGGAGCTAGTGAAAGCAGCTGAGCAAAATGATGAAATTATTACAGCAGACAAACTTATTGAAGACATCAATATAAAGCGAAAAATTCTTGCTAAAAACAAAAAGCCCAGTATTATTAAAATCTTAGGGGGAAGTTTATTATCAGCCGGAATCATTCCAGGCGCAGCCTCAGTAGCAAGTGGCTATGCTTCATTCAATGATACTGGATTTGGTTCTGATCCATCTTCTGTAGACAGTCCGGGCTCCGGCTACCTTGATGACATTGTTGTTGGTAATCAAAACCAGCAGGTCAGTTCAACCATCAGAAAAAACAAGGCATTATCTGTAGGTATTTCTATAAATACAGACATTTCAAAAAAATGGAGTATAAGCTCAGGAGTTTTTTATACAAAGCTCAGTTCTACAGTTAATGCAGGATCTGATGAGTATAATTATTCTACAAAGCAGGTAGTCCATTATATTGGTGTTCCTGTGCAGCTTAATTACCGATTTATTAACAAGCCCAAATTTCTATTGTATGTTGGTGCCGGCGGGCAGGCTGATATAGCTCTGGCATCCAAAAGAACAGATAAGTATGAAATAGCCGGAGAAAAATTTACAGAGAACGACCCTTCCTACAAACCGCAAAGCATCCGTTTTTCCCTGGCCGCTGCCCCGGGAGTGGAATATCGTTTCAATAAAAATTTTGGGGTGTATATAGAACCGGGCGTACGGTACTTCTTTCCTGAAAAAAACGAATATGGGACCAATGTTGAAAAAAATCCAGTTAATTTCAGTTTGCGGACAGGTTTAAGATATACCATTAATGCAAAAAATTAATGCATAATATCATTACTTAAATTGACAAGATTTGTATGATTTAGAATTTTACATAAATGAATCCATTGCTATAATGATCTTTGCATATATAAAATTATATTTTAATTAATTACCAAATTTACTTTCACCTCTTTCTACAGCGCATGTTATAGTTTCTAATACAGCATAAAACAATCTCTTATCATTACCGAATAGCATAAGCATAAGTAGGTATTGCATTGAATAAACCCTCTATTCATTGATCGTAAAAAGGCGCGATCCGTTTTTACGGGTCTTATATGCATGGCGTATAATCAAATCATCTCTATGAACACGCAGTCTAATTTTAGCAAGTGATCTAATATTCAGTATGATACAATATGAAATTATTCCAAAGTTTTTTTTAGAGTTTCAGAATATGAAATAATTCTCCAGGTACTCAACAAATTTTACATGAACTTTTTGTAGTGAATGATAAGAAAGCAGAATAATGCAATGTAACTTAAATTAAGATACTGATCTCCTGATAATTAAAAAATTAATTGAAATATATTCAATTTTCCACGCAAGGTTTTCGCAATACTGTATTTAGTAAGTGAGCACCTGAAGTAAAAAGTAATATATCATGATGATTAAGCATCCAAACCTAAAGACGCCAACAGACAGAATTAGAGGAACTTTTGCAAAAGTCAGCACAAAAAAATAACGACTTCAATGTCAGTTTTTACATCAGCATTGAGCCTCACGCTTTAAAATCCTTAAGATCGGTCCCAACACAACGATAATGATATTGAATCGGAAAATAAACAAGAAGATTATATGAATAACTATTGTATTTCAGCACTGGCATTTTTAATGTTCATTTCAACAATGTCTTACGGACAAAACACCGTTCAGTATTATGATGTTATTCATAATGATAAGATAGTGGGCAGTACAATTGTGAAAAAAACAGGAAGTGATCAAAACTTCGTTATCACGCTGAACTTTTCTGCGGATATTACATTTTTAATTAAAAGAGTCGTGATCCTTGGTAAGGAACATGCTCTTTTTGAAAACGGAGTTTTGAAATCCGGTTCCGTCTTCCGACAGGCTAATGATAAAATTAAAACAGACAATTCAATAAAGTACCTGGGAAATTCTTATACTGTGCATGACGGCCATCAGTCCCATGCTTTGCCGATAGGTGAAATACGCAATAATATGCTGAGCCTGTTCTTTAGCGAACCCCGGAAACTTACCTCCATATATTCCGATAGCCAGCAGAAATTAGTCAATTTAAAGGAAGTAACTCCCCACAGATATGTGATTCCGGGAAATAATGAAAGCAGCAGCACCTATATTTTCCAAAACGGACAATGCAGCAGGATTATTTTGAAGAGTGATCTGTTATCTATACAGCTGGTCAGAAAGTAAGATATATGCCGGCTTTTAAATATAAAAGTTTACATCACCATTTTGAACATCTGTACCGATGAAAATAAAAAATACTTGCCCTCGTATCTCTGATCATACCGAAAAGATCAATGATGAAACGAACAATTATGCTCAATATCCTAAGCAACAACCTAAATATAAGATTTATGTGAAGTCCTTATTGATGCCCAGCGCTGTGTTTTTTAAAGTATATATTCTAAATATGGAGATTTTGAGTGGCTGGGAGGGATATTATGAAGCAAAGAGTAAAGCATTTGAAAGATTCCTTTGCTACTCTAAATACATAGAATCGTTAAAAATCCATCATAATCCAGAGGACAGCAAATAAGAAATGAAATACAACCTGCATTTGCATTCTGACTTAATACAGCATAATCTACCCGTTTTCCTAAACTACTTTTATATATAAGATTCTTACATACTTCTAATACAAAATATGATGTACAAGACATTTAGACTTAAAATAGCATCGTGTTCTTTTATCATACTAGCTATTATATTAGCCTGTTCAGAAATAGAAGAGCCATTTTTTCCTGAAAATGTACCTGTTGTTCCAGATAACAATAAGGAATACACCGGAATTATAGATTACTTTACGGATAAGGGAATGATTAATATAAAAACTTTTGCCAATGCCAACCACCCTGGTGAAAATGACCTTTCTCTGATTAAAGATATCAGTAATCCTAATTTCAGCTACTGTCATCCTGATGTAGAATATTTCCCTAATGGATTCAATGGATATAAATACTGGATGGTATTCACGCCTTATTTTGGTGCTGTTGAAAATGTCCAGATCTCTAAAAGATACGAAAATCCTACTGTTGTTGTTTCTAATGATGGTTTAAACTGGACACCTCCTACAGGTAATAGTGGTGGGCCGATACAGATGACCCCGGGAATTCATGAGAGTTTCAGAGAAAAAAAAGGTGAAGAAATACAAGGTTTTTGGTCTGATGTGGACTGGAATTATAACAACGGGAAATTTTCCCTTTATTACAGGGGCAGCATGATTAAGGCTGAAGCATTAAAGAAAAGAGGAGAAAAAAGCTATAACAACTATAAAAAGCTAATGAGAAACGCACAAAGGACAATAGTACGGCAGACCTCGACAGACGGAGTCTCCTGGACCCCGCTGGAGGTTGCCTACACCAGTAACCCACCCTATTCTCCTAAAAATAATCACGTTATCTCTCCTACTATCGTGTATAATGGTGCCCAATATATAAGCTTTGAAGTTCAGAATAATATCAGCTCCAACTTTCCCGGTAATAAGCCTTCCTACATAATCAGAAGGACTTCAGTAAATGGTCTGGATTTCTCAGAGTTCAGACAGAGTAAAGTTGTAAATTTCATTAATGAACCTTGGATAAAAGTGAACACCCAATATGCTCCCTGGCATGTACAGGCTACTTATGCAGAAGGATATTATTTCCTGTGTATTGCCGCAGGAGATGTTAAGAAATGTACCTCAGAAATTCTTTATTTAGCCGTTTCTAAAGATGGCCTTAACTTCAAGGTTTTTCCCAAACCTCTGGCAGATAAGAATGCTTACCGATCTTGTGTATTTCCCATGCATAGCAATGCTGAAAAGATTGATTTCGGCGCTGTGATCGGATTTAAAAATGGAGTTTTTACCTATAGGGAATTCCATCTAAACAAACTAAACCTTAACCAATGGCTATAAATAAAACTACTGACAATAAGAATAATTTTCTGGTATCCGTAATTATCCCCATATTCAATACAGATCAATTTTTGTCAGAAACAATAGAAAGTGTATTGAATCAAAGCTTAACGGATTTTGAACTTATCTTAATAAATGATGGAAGTACTGATAATTCTGGCAATATCTGTCAGGAATTCATGAGAAATGATAATAGGATAAAATATTATTACCAGAGTAATGCGGGAGTTTCCGCTGCAAGAAATTTAGGGCTAACGTGTGCTACAGGACAATATATCTTCTTTCTGGATTCAGATGACACCATTGATAGAGAGTTTCTTGAGACAGCGTATGTTGTTTCAATGTATCAAGACAATGACATCACTATATTGGGCAGTTATTTCTGTAATAGGAATGTTCCTATCCCGGCATTACCAACCTGTGCTCAGTTTTTAAAAAGGGATTTTCTAGAATCATATAAAGACATCCAATTTCCGAAAGATATACAACCTTGTGAAGACGGTCTATTTTCTCATCAGTTACTCGCTTTAACTTCCCGTATCGGGGAAAATCCCAAGGCGATCTATCATTACAGAAAGCATGAGAATCAAAATCACATAAAAATTAATCAACACTGTGATCGTATTTTAATTCAGATCTATCAATGGAGAGCTATTCTGGAAGATTTTTATGTAAAATATGATTTATATCCTGAAAAAAATCTACACTTAGCCCTTTTCATTCAGCATGAGCCTTTTGAATTAAGATATTTGGGAATGCCATTCGATGAAGAACAAAGATATTTGTTGCATAACCTTATTAAATGCTGGGCGTTTCTTCTGATTCAAAATTTAACCAAACAGGAAATCAAAATGCTGTCAAAACCATTTTTGTACTTCATTTCTACTGATACCCCCACTGATTTTGAGCGATTCTTTAAAAAATACCGGTATTGGAGAAGAGTAAAAAAAAATATACTGTTATTTTTAATTCGTTTTATTGTTGTGAAACGAATAAGGAGAAATTTAAGACAGAAAATTACTGCTGATTTTAGAAAGGATGAAGATATGATGCATGCAGGATAAGGCTTTTTTTAATAGAATCTTACAGCTCATTAATCTGTATTCTTAATTTATGATTTCCCATATTCTGCCCGGATGACACTAAGCGTCTGCTGCGTGATGCCAAGGTAAGAAGCAATATGTCCCAGAGGTACACGCAGGAGGATGCCCGGATAATTTTGCAGTAAAATCTTGTATCGCTCCTGTGCCGTCTGAAACTTGATGGAATACAGCTGGTCTGAAAGCTGCCTGATAGCAGATACGGCCAGAAAACGTGACAAACGTTGCAGTTGCGGGTCTTTATCCACATAGGGTTCAAGCACGGAAAAATCAATACTTCTGATTACGCTGTCTTCCAGCAGCACCAGGTTAAACGGATAATATTCGTTAAAAAAAACGTTTTCAATAGGGGTATATATGGAAGATTCATTAAGAAAGAAATGGGTGATGTCTTTTCCTTCTTTAAGGTAATACAACCGCATCAGGCCGCTTTCAAGATAGAAAAACTTCTTAGATTTGCTGCCCTCAGCCAGCAGTTCATATCCTTTTGGAAGCGCCGTTGTTTCGAATAGGTCATCCAATAACCTGCTCATATCATTGGTAAGGCTAAGATGTTCGTTAAGGTAATCAGTAAGTTTCATGTATCTGTCATGCGGTTATCAATGGCTGAAAGCCGGTCATTTTACCATCACCGGCCATCACCTGTATGATCACGATTACAGCAATATCTGTTCCTTCAATACGCTCGGTGTCAAATAATTTAAGACCGTTAAAGATTTACACATCATTCAAAAATATCGGTAACAAATCTATGCTTTTTCTCAACCTCTTCTTCCCAACGGTGCCATGAAGTTTCGAAATCTGTACGGATGATCTCCTGATATATTTTTATAAGTGTTTCACGGACTGCCGGAGCCATATAGCTACCATCGCCACACAGGTAGATGATTGCTCCATTGTCCAACAAGCGTTTTATTTCGTCCCTGTGTTTCCAGACACTGTGCTGTACGTAGACCATATCATGATCTGGACCAGCCGAGAATGAAGGATAAACGGAAACTACCTTTTCTTTTTCCCATTCCTGTAATTGCTGGTGATAAAGATAGTCTGCGTTTTCTGCGCGGCAACCGAAAAAGAGGAGCATTTCTCCCACAGTTTCCCCACTCGATTTCTGAATAGCACGCTCCTGAATAAACCCACGAAACGGAGCAATACCGCTTCCTGCACCAATCATAATGACAGGCCTGTTGATATCCTGGGGGAGATGAAAGGTTTCGGGCGACGGTTTTACCTGCACAATAATCTTCGAGCCTGCTGCAAGACCTGCCAGGTAAGTTGAGGCAGTACCCTGATATCGTCCCAAACCGGAAAATGCAATTGCATCCGTCACAGCTACGGTTAGTGTGCAGTGTTCTTTATTCCACAGCGGAGAGGAAGAGATCGAATACCGGCGCGGCTTCATGGCGGGTAACATTTCAAGAAATACCTCAAACGGGAGTTCACAGGCGGGATTAAGCTTCAACAGATCCAAAAGGTTGAGCCTTTTACTTAATACCTCTTCATTATATTGTTTATCTTCGGCATATTGCAACAGCCTCATTTTTTCCGGTGGACAAAGCGTATATTCTCCCAGGAGGTGAATTTGCTTTTGGGTGGCGATCTGATTAAGCTCCACATACTGGCTGAGCAGGTCACCAGCTTTCACCGGATATCCTTTAGGCAATGGTACGCTTGCATCGTCTGTATTGATGATCATTTCTGAATCATACTCCAAATGAAATCTTTTTAAAAGCTCCAAAACTTTCGCTCTTGGATTTAATGGCAATACCGACAGATAATCCCCTGTACGATAGCTCATGCCCTGCGGCAGTTCTATTTGCAGGTGCCTTTTTGAACGGATACCCGGCTGAGCGCGGTCGGTCAATTCTTCATTGATGATTACAGTACCCACCCGCATATCCGGTTCATTTAAAATATGCGCGCTAATGTCGTTGACTATATCTATAGCATAGCTACCCGGCCTTTTTATGGTATTTACCTCTACAGAAAAATGATGGGCAAGTTCTGCCCAGAGCAATTCGTACCATTGGTCAAAACTTCCGAACAGGTCATGTTTAGCATCTCCTTCACCCCTTTGCATAAGCCGTTTTGCGCCCAATTCGGTTAAGCGATGGTCTATATAGGTTGGCACTGCCTGGTAGGTTTTCGTCCAATCTGTATTTCCACATCCGAATACCGCATACCGGACATCCTGCAAATTTTTATCCTGTGCAGACCTCAGCCAGTTGACAAATTTCCTGGCATTATCCGGCGGAAGCCCTTCATAGGACGCGGTGACAATGATAACGGCTCCTGTTGCCGGCAGGTTCCCGGAAAAACTATCTAAAGAGGCCATCTTTGTATCATATCCGTAAGTGGTTCCGTCTTTAGTGATCCGGTACGCAAAGTCCTGGCTGGTTCCGCTGTTGGAACCGAATAAAACCAGCAATGGCGTATGATGCTTGTTGACAGAGGCTATTGCTTTAGATTCTTTTACGGTTTCTTCAGAATGAACAGAAATAGCATCTGAATCCCTATTTCCTCTTTCGCGTTTGGCAACTTTAATGAAAAAACCATCCGGTTTAAGAGTGAGGGACTCTTTGATCTTCAGTTGATAACCGGGATCATGCTCATATATATTGAAACGCTGGAGCATCATAGCCAGGACTATGGTTGCTTCCTGCATGGCAAAGGGACGGCCGATACAGGCACGCTGCCCGTTTCCAAAAGGCTTATAGGCATTGGGCGGTACTGTATTCATGTTTTCGGAATCAAACCTTTCCGGCTCAAATGCATTCACGTCCCCTTTCCAGGTTTTGCTGCTTCGGTGCAATGAAGGTAAAAGCACCAATATGGCTTCATTCTTTTTGATTTCATACTGACCTCCGATTACGGTATCCTCATAAGGGTAAAGCCCAAACAAGGGAGCAGTAGGCCATAAACGGAGGCTCTCTTTAAGAACCTGGTCTATATAAACCAGTTTGTTCAGGTGCTCAAACCGCGGTTTTTCATGTCCCAGTACCCGGTCTACTTCTTCCTGTGCCTTGCTTAGCTTATCAGGGTTCTTCAACAAAAGACATAAGGCAAAGGACAGCATTCCGCTGGTGGTTTCATGACCGGCAATAAGGAACGTCAGCATCTGATAGGTGATATTACTGTCATCCAGCCCTTCTCTGGATAATGGATCTTTACCGCGGAGCATCAGGGACAGCAGGTCATCCGGCCATTGTTCGGGAGGTAATTTCCTTCGATCTTTGATGATATCTGCTGCAACGGTATTCATCAGCCCAATTTCCCGTTCGTAGTTCCGTTTCGTGACCAGCTTCAGGCGATTGATCATAGGAAGACGCCTGATATGAAGGCTGGCTTCCTGCAAAGCATTGATCATCGCATCCACAAAAGGGTGCATCTTTTCGTTATAAAAACTGTTGAACCGGAAATCGAAAGCACAAAGCGCTATCGTATCCAGCGTAAGCCTCGTCATATTATCAGGAACATCCAAAACCGCCTCAGGGCCTAATCTTTCCCATTTAAGCAGTAATTGTTCTGCAATATCCAGCATTTGCGGAAACATGGTTTTTACAGCAGCCGGACCAAAGGCCGGAACCAGGATCCGGTGCGCCTTTCCCCAGTTCTCTTCTTCAGTATACGCTGTAAAAAGCCCATCGCCCCCGAAGTCCCTTATTTTTTCAAGAGGCTTATGGACCTTTTTATCGAATCTTGATTCATCACAGACTTCATTGACCAGATCCGGATCGGAAATAACTACTGAAGTCATATTACCCACCTGGAATTTATAGATGCCGCCATAGGTATCGGCCAGGCGCATCAAACTCTGAACGGGGGATTCCGTATCCAACTCCAATACGTTCTTCACGATAGGATACACTTTAGGTTGTGGTATTTGCTTAATCATTATCTCATATTTTCAGTAAGATAAAGATGGGAACATCACCACATAAAACTTTTAAGATATCTTAAAAAATAAAACTTCCACACTCTGTATTCGTAATCTGATATAATGATCGTGTAAAATCCAGGCACTTCCTCCCTCCACCACCGTTTCCACATCGTTTGTGACTGGCATGGCTTCCCTCCCACTCTTCCACACACACTCTCTCCCTCAAACCCTCAAACTCTCCCACCCTCTCACTCTCTCAAACTCTCAAACTCTCCCACCCTCTAACTCTATAACTCTCAACCCCTCCCACTCTCCCCTTCAACCCGCTCCAAAACCACCCAAGCCGCATCCAACATTTTGTTCAGGGATATAAACGGCGTCACCACATTCCCGCCCGGCTGCCCGTCATACACACCGAGGGAAAAATAGGATACTTCGGCAATGAAACGGTCGAAGTCTTGGATGTCATGGTCCCGGAAGGCGTTTTTGAACACCCGGAAAGGATGTGCATATTCCCGCTCCGAAAGTGAACCCAGCACCCGGCAGGACGTAATCTCTTCCGGTGTATTGAGCATCCATTTCTTATGCCTGAACTGAAGCAGGTAACATCCGCGGATAAACGATTTAACCGACAGGTAAAAATCCAGCACGGCAGAAGGTTCCGGGCGGATCCAGGTGTTGCGGTTCATGGCGCTGGAGGTGATCTCTGACAGGATATTTTTAGCTGACACGAGGTCATGGTCCCTGAAAAATCTCTTTATGAGCTTCAGCCCGGAATGTTTCTTACTGGCTTTCCTGAAACTTTGGTGCTCCAATGTTGAATGCTTGTTCATGATGCGGTGGATTTTGTTTGGTTTAACCGGTTGAAATTAGCCGCGTTTGGCAGCATGCCTGGAATCCCGGTTCCCGGATTGGGCAGGACTGAAACCGCTGTTTTTGGGACAGGGCGGTGACTGCAAAAGTTTTTTTTCATACTTTTGAAAAGGTTTATACTATTAAACACCCGGCTCTTTCTGCGCAGCGTCAACTTTTTTTGCAGGAAGGGCCTTTTTATTTTTCCAGGAATGATCGATTTAAAAAGCTTTCCAGGTGCCCATTGTAGAGAATGAACTTTGGGTAACCGAGGACAAAAGCAGGGCCCGCAGGGCACCGGAAAGCATGAAATAGACACGGCTGCAACAGCCGGTACATAAAAAAACACACCAATCACTCAATGCTAAACAGCTCCTTGACCTTCTGTCCTATGCTGACCGTCCATTTTCCTTTCATCCTGAAAAATAATTTGGAATATTAAAAGAAAGCCAGTACTTTTAATGGGTGAGTTGAAGCGTAGTTTGGCTTTCCTTTTGGATAAAAGGAATTTCGGGTGGCGGCGGTTTGAAGTGAAGTTATCCTCTACTTCCTGCATGGACAGGCAGTTTTGGTATGGAGCTGTAATCTGTTACGCTGTGAGGCTCCGGTTATTCCGGTGGGCCGATCAACAGCAGGGTTGAAAATGTCGTTCTCATCTGAATATGTTTTTATTATGGAACGATGCTTTGAAGTATGAGCAGGAAGATGCAAAAATAGCATGGAGCGGCCTCACACTTTAGAACCATGGGCGACCAAACCCACCTTAAACCGTAGTTTAAAGTTTCCATCTAAAGCATACGTGAGAACCGCCCACATGCCGTATGCAAAAGTAAGGAACTTTTCGACATGGAGCGATTTCACGAGTTTCTCGATGGAAAATTGGTCATTTTGGTTCGAGATAACATCGTTTTAATTTGCCTTTATAGGCTCATTATCAATTCGCTGATACAAATATAATAATATTTTTTAAATATCCAACCAGTAGGATAAATTATTTATAATTAATGGAGAAAAAATTCACTTTCGAAACAACGCAATTTGATTTTGACTTAGCTAATCATATTAAAAACTTAAGAAAATCAGCGGGTCTATCTAAAGAAGAACTAAGTTTCAAAATGGGTGTGGCAAAATCTTTTGTAGGCAATGTAGAATCACATACACAACGACACAAATACTCCACCCGCCATATTGCATTGCTGGCCAAAGCCTTCGGTTACAAAAATATTTCTCAGCTGATGGACTTCCCTACCCCGGAATATGACCGTATTAAAGTTACAGTTAAGCAGGTATATAATGAGGGTGGGACAAAGGTGATGGAGAGTGAGGTGGTGAAGATTGAGGGAATTGAATAATATAATTAGAAACTCCAAAACTTTTAATGCAATAGGTCACTTTTATTTAATGGAAGATATTCAAGATAAATATTTTATCGCTATTGCTGATTATGTTAAAAATTTTATCGATGAAGAAGGAATCGATGTAGCAGATTTAGCAGCAGCAGCAAATGTTGACAGGAAACAAGTTTACAGACTCATCAAAAAAGAAAATATGCCCAGATTATCTACCTTGCTAAAGATTTCATTAGCAGCCGGAATCGAACCCTCGAAGCTGTTCTCCATTGAATTTGATTTCAAGATATACATGAAAGAAAATAATATATTGAAAGCTAGTTCTAGAAAGAAAGCGGGACAAAGGTGATGGAGAGCGAAATCTTGAAAATTGAAGCTGTTGAATAAAATTGGTATAAAATATTAACATTATGATTATCAAGAATATTGATCATTTGGTTTTAACCGTGGCAGACATTGATGCAACCATAGATTTCTATAAAGATGTTTTGGGTTTTGGTGCTGTTACCTTTGGTGACAACAGAAAAGCACTCGTTTTCGGAAATCAGAAAATTAATCTGCATCAAAAAGGAAAAGAAATTGAACCGAAAGCAGAGCATCCTACTCCAGGATCTGCCGACCTGTGCTTCATTGCAGAAACGAAAATTGAGGAAGTCCTGAAGGAATTAAAAGAAAAAAATATAGAAGTACTTGAAGGTATTGTAGACAGGACCGGGGCATTAGGAAAAATAAGATCAATATATTTCAGAGACCCCGATTTCAATCTGATCGAGGTAAGCAATTATCAGTGATACCGGAATAAAAATCACGCAATCCTACTGAGCAACACATACATGCAATTGCAGGCCGGTACTTATATGAAAAGTTCCTCCAGGGAAGAACTTTTTAAATGTAATCAGTGAAATGCTGCTCATTCTACGGGTATATCCGGTACAATAATATAGCATTCTGCATTGATCGGAATGCATACGGCGGCTTCAGGACAATAATAATTCCCGGGAGGACATTTTGAATCAGATGCCGCTCCTTTAATGGTTTTCAGTTCTTTTCTTGACAGGAGTTTTAAATTCTTCATAATAATAATTTGGTTTAGTTATAAAATTTTATAATTCATATGCTCAAATTTAGCAAAAATTTTATCCCATAAACTTTTATTTATCAAATATCATTCACATCCTTACCATAATGATGCGGTATTTATTCTTTAGAGATTCTTGCTGCCGCACACTAATAAAGTAGTCCTTCCGCCGGATGCACACCATTTACTTTTAGTTTCCTTTCATGGCCTGTTGATATCCTGTGGGAGATGAAAGGTTTAGGGCGATGTAAATCCTAAATATTTCAGATTCATTATTCACTGCATTAGTCTCATAAAATCAGAATACACAGAAATCTATTTGATACACTTTATTAATCATTATTTTCAAAATTTTAATATAAAGCTGGACAAATTTTAGTATTTTTATTATTTCACAGGTATTAATGTGTTGATAAGAATGCACCGGGATTAGCCTTCAATTTGCACAATATCAATAAATTAAACAGGCACATTCATACTTAATCTATTGATTGTAAGTAAATTGTTTTTATTAAGCATTAAAAGATTTCTGTTGGAAAATTATTACAAAATTGAAGGTAAAGGTCAAAGATTATTATCATCTTTCTAAGCCAGGCATTGTAAAGGGGAACCTTATGGCGGTCTGTACAGGCTTTTTCTATTCGGCTCAATTACCCATCCACTGGATTCATTTCTTTTTTCTTATTCTGGGCAGTTCACTGATCATATCTTCAGCCTGTATTTTTAATAATATGTATGACAGGGATATTGATGAGCTGATGAAGCGCACCCAATATCGCAGTACCATTTTTTATAGAAATCCTTTACGGGAAATCCTTTTTTCAGCAATCTTCATTTTCTGTGCGGGGGTGATTATTTTATGGAAATTTACAACGGTTTATACTGCTTTAGCGGGGGTCGCCGGTTTTTTCTGCTATCTTATTTTGTATTCGGTCTTTTTTAAGAGGAAACATTATATGAGTACTGAAATTGGTGCGATAGCCGGATCATTCCCTCCTTTAATGGGATATTTTGCCCTTAAACCTGTGATCAATGGTGATGCAGTGCTGCTTTTTCTTATTTACTTTTTCTGGCAGGTTCCCCACACCTATGCGATAGCGCTCTATAGAAAAGCGGAATATGATCATGCAAAAATCCCTTTATTTCCATTGGTAAAAGGAATTTCAAAGACCAAAATCCATTTATTTATCTACATCAGTCTATACATCCTCAGCTGTGTAGCTTTATTTTTTTCAGGAAAGTTCAATATTCTTTTATCCTGTCTTTTCCTATCTTTTTGTACGGTATGGCTGCTATCTGTTTTTAACATCAAAAAAACGGAAGAACAACTATGGGCAAAAAAAGTTTTTTTATTGTCCCTGTATACCATGTTATTGCTTTCCGTAACGGTTTTCTTCAATTTTATTTTAGTTATTTTAAAAAATTAATTATTTAAATCATTCCTAAAAGCATGAAAAAGATGAAGAACTTTAACTATATTTTTTTAGTAATTCTTTTATTTCCTATCTGTCTTTCTGCAGAAAGCCACAGTTTCCTACAGCCCATGGGCGATATTGCCGCAGAACAGAAAAAGCATTTCTTTCGGGTGATACTTATTACGATGGTTGCTATTTTGCCCGTTTTAATAGGTGTCCCGATCATCATTTATAAATTTAGAAAGAGAAAAGACGGCAGCACAAAAGGAAAATACCTGCCAAACTGGGAATATAACAGTAAGCTGGAGCTTCTAATGTGGGCAATCCCGGTACTTATTGTAATGATACTCGGTTTCTGGCTCGCCAAATCAACGACAAAACTCGATCCTTATAAACCCTTGGGCAAAGACGCTTTGGTTGTTCAGGTAGTCGCATTGGACTGGAAATGGCTTTTCATTTACCCGGACCAACATATTGCTACTGTAAATAATTTAGTTATTCCTGAAAACCGCCCTATACAACTTGTTTTAACGTCTGATACGGTGATGCAGAGCTTTATTGTCCCTTCTCTTGCCGGCCAAATCTATGTGATGCCCAGTATGACGAGCCGGTTAAATTTTATCGCCAATACAACAGGAACCGCAATGGGCGAAAATACACAGTACAACGGCGATGGTTTTTCATCCGAAACATTTACCGTAAAATCCGTTACTGCTGATGAATGGAAAAAGTGGATCAAAAATTCTTCCGGTACAAAAAACGCTTTGGATTTTAAACTGTATGAAAAAATTTCACAACAAAGTACTGCAGCTACACTCCGTAAGGAATTAAATGTGAGCAATCTTACGTTTACCCTAAATGAACCGATGCTTTTTAAAAGGATCATCCAGCAATATCATAACGGGAAACCCATTCCGCCTACAAAACAGGCCGGATCACCCAATCAAATAATAAATAAATGATGAACCCTATTTTCGGAAAATTATCCTGGAATTCTTTTCCTTTCTCTGCGCTGATCAAGGAACCCAGCCTCAACAACTGGATCGCCTGCGGAGGAGCCTTTGCCATCATCATGGGATTTGTGTCCATTATATTTATCCTTATCCGGTATAAATTATGGAAAAATTTCTGGAACAATTGGATCAAAAGCCCTGACCATAAAAAAATCGGGATCATGTATCTTTCGATAGCGATCGTTATGCTGATAAGGGCGGTGATGGAAGGAATCATCCTAAGGGTACAGCAGATGACCTCGCTGCACGGCGGAATCATAGAGCCTGATCATTTTTCTCAGATTTTCAGCACGCACGGTACCATTATGATATTTTTTGTGGCAATGCCGCTGATTATCGGATTGATGAATTACATCGTTCCTTTACAGATCGGTGCGAGGGATGTTGCATTTCCGGTTCTCAACCAGATGAGTTTAGGATTTACACTCGCCGGAGCCTCTTTAATGATGATGTCTTTGGTTATCGGCCGGTTTGAGACCGGAGGCTGGACCGCCTACCCTCCTTATACCGGTATTGATTTCAGTCCGGACGTTGGTCCCGATTACTGGATCTGGTCCGTTTTTATTTCCGGAGTCGGTTCATTAATGTCGGGAATCAATTTTACTGTAACGATATACAAGTTAAGAACTCCGGGTATGACGCTGATGAGGATGCCTTTGTTCACCTGGACAGCTTTATGCTCATCCATTATGCTAATCTACGCAATGCCGGCTATCACAACTTCCACTTTGATGCTTGCTGCGGACCGTTATCTGGGATGGCATTTTTTCACCAATGATCTAGGCGGAAATATGATGAACTATGCCAATATTTTTTGGATGTTCGGCCATCCGGAAGTTTATATTCTGGTGTTACCGGCCTTTGGTGTCTTTTCAGAAATTTCAAGTACTTTTTCCTCTAAAGTATTATATGGTTACAAATCTTTAGTTATTGCGACCATGTCGATAGCAGTCATATCTTTTACAGTCTGGCTCCACCACTTTTTTACCATGGGACAAAGTGCGTATGTTAATGTAATTTTCGGAATTGCCACCATGGTCATTGCTATTCCTACAGGAATCAAAGTCTATGACTGGATGGCTACGCTGTACGGAGGAAAGATCCGGATGACGACTCCGATGATCTACCTGATCGGGTTTTTTATCCTTTTTGTTATCGGGGGACTTTCAGGAATCTTACTGGCCAATCCGTCGATTGATTTCCAGGTGCACAATTCGGTTTTTCTGGTAGCCCATTTTCATAATGTAATTATTCCGGGGGTATTGTTCGGCCTGTTGGCGGGTATCCATTACTGGTTTCCGAAGATGTTCGGATATTCTCTGAACGAAAAGTACGGTAAAATTTCAGCTTATCTCTGGATTTTCGGCTTTATTTTTACATTTATGCCTCTCTATTGGCTGGGTCTTCAGGGATTGCCTAGACGTTCTCCTGAAATTCATGATGCCTCTTTTCAACCCTGGCTGATCGTTTCCGGAATAGGCGCATTTATGATGCTTGGCGCGCTGAGTTTTCTGATCTATGATTATTACATAAGCTATATTGAAAGGGATACCCAAACCGACCCAAAAGGAGATCCCTGGGATGGCAGAACCCTGGAGTGGTCTATCCCTTCTCCCCCTCCGGAATGGAATTTTGCAGTTCTTCCGAAAGTAGACTCCAGAGATTTTTGGTACAATAAAAAGCAAAAGGAACAGGATCTCTATAAAATAGAAAATTATGAAGATATAGAATTAGCTCCTCCATCAACAATGGGTTTTCAGATGGCCGCTTATTCTTTCATCATGGGATTTAGTTTAATCTGGCATATCTGGTGGTTAGCGATCTTAGCCGTTTCAGCAATCATTGTTTCCATTATTGTGAGGTCCTGTATGATTATAAAACCAAGTTTTTTTGATAAGAAAGAAGTAAAGGAAACCTGGGAAAGTATTTATTCTCAAAAGAGATAATAACCTCACCCAATAAAATTTAAAATAGAAGTATTATGTTTTTTGATAAAAAATATTCAATTCATCCGGGACTAAATCTGGAGCACGACAGCCCCGAGCCGGAAAAGAAAACAGAAACAGTTGTTTTTGGTTTCTGGACTTTTTTAATGAGTGATCTGATTATTTTTGGGATCCTGTTCGCAACCTATGCTTCTTCGCATAATATGATGGGCATGGCAGACGGACCCGGGCCGAAAGATTTGTTCAATCTAAAAAGTGTCATTTATCAGACTCTGTTTCTTTTATTAAGCAGCTTAACTTTCGGGATATCGAGCCTGATCATGAAATACAAACAGAATAAAAACATGATGGCCTTGTGGTTAATCATCACCTTTATTCTTGGCTTTCTGTTTCTATATTTTGAAATTACCGATTTATCAGATATGGCCAAATCAGGCGGCGTACCTACGAGAAGCGGCTGGCTGTCATCGATGTACGCGCTGCTCGGCCTTCACGGTCTTCATATTGGAATCGGTTTAGTTTGGTTGCTTGTTACGATCTTTCAAATCTACAGCAGAGGCTTTGACTTTGCTACCAAAAGCCGGGTGCTTTGCCTTGGTGTCTATTGGCATTTTCTGGATCTGGTCTGGATCGGTATTTTTTCGGTCATCTTTTTATTTGGTACATTATGAAATCGACAAAATTTAAAACAGAATTAACCCGATATATTGTAGCCACAATTGTTTGTATAGGAATTACTTTGGCCGCCTTCTCAACGGTAATGTACGGTTTGGACAGGACCAAGGCTCTCTGGATCATCACCCTTTTGGCCATTGTCCAGATTATCGTTCAGCTCAAATATTTCTTACACCTCAGCTTCAGACAAAAAAATAAAGAAGATCTCTGGCTCGTTCTTTTTTCATTGGTCATGCTTCTGATCACTGCCGGAGGGACAATCTGGGTATTGGCTGATCTTTCCAACAGAATGATGTGAAAATTGGTGGAGGATAGGATATTTCAAGAAGAATTTTCTGATAAATCCGTTTTTTTAATTTCTTTTGGTACTGTTTAATGTGTTTTGGCATCCCCATAATTAAAAAGCCCCCTAAAAAGTGTTTAACTTTTTGGGGCCAGTCCACTATATAATTCTTCATCAAGGAATGTTACAATAGGGATCTTTATCCTGTGAAAATACAGTATGGTCATCCAATTTATCTAATTCATTTGAAAGATGTTTTTATTAGCTTTTATATCTCTGACATTAATTTTTAAATTATTGACTATTATATTTATTACACTAAATTAATAATGGAAAATGCCAAATAAAAATATTAACAATAGTCGTTACCACTGCGATTTGCAGTGGTAACGATCTAAACTGAATATTATTTAGTTTTCCGTACTTGCTTCATTGTACCAGTGATAAAGATAATAATCATATTTTTCAATATTCTGATTAAGATTTTCTTTTAAAAAAGGTTTTAATTTCTCAATTTGCGAATCTGTAAGCTTATATACTTCATCAAGATTCTCATCATCTTCATCTACTGACAAGTCATCTAAAATCTTCAAAATTTCCTTTGAATCAATTTCCAAACCATAACTTTTATTGATCTCATTTGATAATTTACTAAATTCTTTCACAGATCTTATCTTTTCCATTTGTATAGCTGAGACAGAAACTTCCTGTTCCTCATAGCAGCTTAATTCGTATGTATATTTTTCTAAATCTTCATACAATGGATCTTTTAAAAAGGGCTTTAGTTTTTGAATCTGCTCCTCAGATAATGTATATTGTCCATATATTTCATCTTCATTATCATCATCTGCTAAAGAAAAATCATCCAACACCCGTATAATTTCTTTTGGTGTTATATCTAAATCATATTCTTGATTAATGATTTCATTCTCGATACTAAATTCCTCTATTACTCTTTTTATCATAAAATTATTCTTTGGTTCTTGGGACTTTGTACATTATCCATCTGCATCTGCATTATTGGTGTCATTAAAAACGGTGTAAGTCTTTTCGTTGCCAAATCTATTAGTTTTAATCCACCTACCAAAATTGTTACTCCAATTCCTGTTTTTATTATAGGATCAATAGTTCTTCCCTTTACAGGGGGCTTGTACATTTCACCTGTTTCAGGCCTTGCTGATCCTAGATGTTTCCCTTTTTTGTTATAAACTTCTACATCACCATGCTGTTTATCCCATTCTAAGATATTTCCGTCCGGATTTTTCCATCTTGTTCTACCACTCCCTTTATTGTTTGCTCTTTTAGCATTAGGAAATCCAGGTAAAGTTTTTGGTGCGGGTTTATGATGGCTTGTGTTTCGATTATTTGCACTGTCGCTTTTTTTCCCACCATCATTATTATCATTATTGTCATCATTTTCTATATAAAAAACATTTGATCTGTGCATGACATGATTAAGTCCAGCAACAATACCTCCAATGACTGCGCCCTGCCAGAAATTCCCTCCTGACAATTCTGAACCAATTCCTCCAGAGATGGCACCAAATGCAATTGTACCTATGGCACTATTTGCTGCAGTACCTGCAACAGCTCCAAAAGCGGATGCTCCTAAACTTCCGAAAAATCCTGAAAAGAAAGATTGTTTAAAATCCCCATTCTGCATCAAGGATAACGTTCCTTGAGCAATACCATGTGCTGCTGCTTTTACTAAAAACGCAGCATCTCCTAAACTTTTAGCAAATTGGGTAGCTCCTGCAGCACTGGAGAAGGCGCTTCCTATTCCGAAGGTCACGGCTGAGGAGACAGCTCCAAAAAAGATTGACTTGAGTCCGCCTTTTAAGCTGATTTGTTCTTTAGTTAAATAAGCTGTTGTAACAAGATAGGTAGCGAAAGCAATATACGTACCTATTGCAACTGCCTGCCAAAAGAGAATTGCTGCCGCAGCTACCTGAATAAATTCTCCACTTGGATCATTAAACATCAACGGATTATTCAATACATAGCCATACTTATTATAATTCTGTGTATTTGTTGGATCCTGAATAAATTCATCGGCATTCAAGAATCTTCTTAATAAAGGATCATATAATCTT
Organism: Chryseobacterium camelliae; assembly: GCF_030818575.1. NCBI lineage: Bacteria > Pseudomonadati > Bacteroidota > Flavobacteriia > Flavobacteriales > Weeksellaceae > Chryseobacterium > Chryseobacterium camelliae. The sequence continues at coordinate 399,632 of NZ_JAUTAL010000001.1, read as the reverse complement.
CCATTCATATGAATAATGCCTATTTCTGGGAAGTATTCATGACTCGTATATCCTCTATCCAATAATAGATTACCATTTGATATAATCACATTAATCTGATCACGATCTGTAATAATAGACTTAAGCCCTTTCTTGTAATGGGTCATATTCCCCCAGGCATCAAAATGTCTTTGCTCCAAATTATTTCCAGCTTCGTCAGTAATGGCAAGTATACTCCCTAAATAATCTTTATGCAGGAATTTATAAGAACCTGTTGTTTCCCCATAATTTTTTACAAAAACGATATTACTTTCATAAGGTGTACCCCCTATATAGATAACATGTTTTTCTGCTCCTGTAGAGTTATCTATCTGTATTTCAAAGCTGCCATCTTCACTATAGAACTTTGTGTATTTTCCATCTCCGTCTGCAGCAAAATTTCCGCCATATGTCACTCGTTGTCTCATCCCCGATAGTCCGTATTGGAAAGCAACATCGCCCTTCAATCCATCAATAAAAACAGGATCATTATTTTCATTGTATGTAATGGTCTGAATTAGATCATTGGTATAATTCTGCTCACCTTTTGCATTTAACGTCATCCCTGTAGGTTGGTAGATCTTAGAAGAATTCTCATACTTCATTGTTCCTACCTGATCATTCTCCATGATTCTTCCTTTGACGTCATATACATTGTGAGACATTTGTCCAGTAACAGGATTTGTCCAGTTGACTAGCCTATTATTATCATCATAATTAAATATTTCTGTAATATTAAAATCTCCCCCTCTTGTTCTATTTTTCAGTTCATTTTTAATAGCATCAAAAGCATAATTCATCTGAAGAATAACTGTATTATTCTGATTTACTTGATTTGCACTTGTAAGAAATCCATGAGTAGTATCATAGGTATTAGTAATATTAACAGCTCCAAGCTTTGAACTTAAAATCTGGCCTTTAGAATTAACCTCTTTAAGTTCCCAAAGTATTTTACCGGATGCTTTGTCTTTCACCTGATACAAATCTCCACTCCATGTGCTGTAAACGTTTTCAATATGTACCTTGGTCATAGTTCCGGAAGAATAAAGCTGCTTCTCATAAGATATAATTCTTCCTTTATCATCGTATGTTATACCTTTTTGTATAAAATACTTTCCGTTACTACTTTCTGAGGAAGATAATATTCTTCCTTGCTGATCATAGCTAATGTTTGAACCATAAGCTTTGCCATTAGAAGTTCCGGATTTTGAAATCAATCTTCCCTTGGGGTCGTAAGCTAAAGTAATTAATTTATTTGTCGACAAGCCACCATCTGTAGTCGATATTTCTTTTTGGGTGATAAGCTGTCCTAAATTATTATAAATAAGTTCTTTAGTTCCTTTCGGACTAATAACTTTTTTAACTTGTCCAAAACCATTATATTCATATTTGTAGATTCCATTGGAAGGATCATTAACTTCAGACTTTCTACCCCAAGTATCATATTTTGTTATTACAACATTCTCTGCATACTTCGCTTCTATTTGCTCTCCAGCGGCGTTATAAGAAAAATTAATAGCGCCTCCTTTATCTGTAGTAGAAACCACATTTCCTAAAGCATCTACAGTTTTTGTGTTAATCCTTCCGTAATCCGAAGGATTTGTTTCCTTCATTGTTGTTATAAGACCAGATACACTAGTCTCAATTTTCTTTCCGGTAAATGATGTTGATGTAACCTTTGCCGGATAAGTTGTATCGTCATAAGTTGTTAAATTCCATTGCAGAGGTCCTCCATCATAGAAAGGTTCTCTTTCCGCAATTTTTCTTCCAATTAAATCATAGCTGAACTGTTTATGTACAAATTGTCCCTGCCCAAATGCTTTTGTTGATGTCAAATAGTTTTGCCCTTGTCTGTTTGTATAATTTTTTATAACGTCACCGTCCGAATCATATTGAGTGACGATAATATTCCAATTATTGTCTTTTTCGTATTGGTAAGCGGTAACTCCTAATAAATTATCTTTTGTCTTAAGGATTTTTCCCCAATTATCGTAAGTATTTATTTTTGAGTTTCCATCCGGATCTGTTTCAGATAAAATCTGTCCAAAGTCATTATAAATTATATAAGTTTCTAATCCTAAATTATCAGTTTTTTTAACTACAAAACGACCATTTGGATCATACTCAGAGTTGACGGTTTCTGTCTGTGCATCGGTGCTATTAGTAATAACTTTCTGATTAATATTTCCAAAATCATCATAATTATATGTTTCCAGTACATATGCTGAGTTGTCTCTATTCCAAGTTTTAATAGATTTTAGCTGATTGCTCTCGTAGACATATTCTTCTTTTGCAGATTTTGTATCTCCATAAGCCTGAGATATATTGGTTTTACTTTTAGGGCGACCAATATAATAATTAGACCCCACTCCTGCTATATCATTATAATAATCTATTAAAGTATTTTCTATAGCATAGCCATTATTAATATTTGAATTTTTTTGTGCAGGAAGATAGTAGTCTCCATAAATAATGGTATCCTCTGTAACAACACCAGTTAAAAAGTCTTTAGACCTGATAACCTTTGGTATGATTGAGATCACCATATTTTTCTTGTCATTATCAGCTACAGTAGATAAAATCTGCCCGTTTACCAACTTATCTGTTTGATACTGTGTAATTTTTAAGCTGAGTAACTGTGTATTATTTTCAGAAATATCTGCCGGGAAAATTTTGCTTTCTTCCGTTGTTCTTATTGCCCATTCTTTTATAGGTAGTCCCTCATTGATTGGATCAATTTCTGTTCCTGCCCAAATTTTTGTATTTTCATATCCGTTGGTATACCAAGATGAACGTGCACTTTGTCGGAATCCTATCATTCCTTTGCCTGTAAAATGCGAAATCATCCCTCTATATCTGAAATCCTGGTATAATGATGAGGTCCCCGTCTGAATCAATCTGGTAACAATAGACGATTGGGGAATTATGTCCATCTCATAATAGGGAAACTGCTCTCTTTTAACAGGTTTATAAAGGTTTGAATCCTGATAGGTATTTAGTTCCTGATACAAAGCTGTGGTTGTAATTCCTCCTTGGGTAATGGTTTTTATTCTTGATTTCGTAGGTAGGTACGGATGTCCATAATTGACAATGTAGTTACAATTGTCACCGGTACAATTGCTTAATTTTCCAATTAAAATTATTTGTTGATTATCTCTATTTAATGACAGCTGAGAAAAATAAATTGCTTGTCCAGAAAAAGATTTTGTCCATACTCTAGTCTGATAAAAAGTATATTTCCCACTTGAATCTGTTTGATTGAAAAGTGAGACATTTACATTATCAATCTTATTTAATGAATAAACGGCTACTCTATATTGTGTAGACTCTTGATTATTATGAGAAGCCCACTCATGATCAGTAACCATAACTTCACTTACAATAATTTCAGATTTTCCATCTCCATCCAAATCATTTACATCATATTGATAATAATCAATAGTCTGATAAACACACTTACTTTCAGGAAATCCATTATGAGAATCTTGTGCCAGCACTACTGGATTTGGCTGGTAAGGATGTAATTGAACAGAAGAGATAATGAAATTATTACCATTAGAAATATAGAGTTTATAAACATTTGAGCCACTTGACTGTGGAACAATAATATCTGCTTTCGCATCTCCATTGAAATCACCGAACATCATCCCTGTATGAGGTAAGCCAACAAAATTAGTCCCAGAAAAGTTTCCTACCGTTACCTTTGAATAATTATAGAAATCATCTCGTTTGATGTTAAAAACGTTTGAAAACTGAGAATAAGTCTGAGCTATTATATCTTGAATACCATCTCCATTAAGATCTGCCAATCTAATTTGCGAAGTACCCCCAACAGAACCATTTGTAGAACTTGTCTCGAATTTATATATACTTTGAGGAATGGTTAAACTTTGATCCAAATCAAAAAAAACATAAGAGAAAAATGCTTTTATTGTCTGTCCATTCCCTATTTCATCAGTAGGAGTATCATCTTGAGTTCCCTCTGTATTTGTTTTCCTATCAATTGATAAAGGTATTTCAACTTCATCACCTACTGATGATTCCGATAAAGAAGAAAATTTGCTGGAAATAGGTCCAGGATCTGTTGTAATACTTCCGCAAATTCTTGTTACCCTATATTTAATAATAAGCTCAGGAATTCCGTCACCATTAAAATCATGACTCTGTGCTTCAACCAAAGTAGGAGCAGAAGGCGTCTGGCAACCATCTAATTCATCATCCAGTACTAATGGCGTAAAGGAGTCGTAATCCATTGTTTTAGAATACTCAAAATTCAGTTTCTGATTTTGAATATCAATAGAGTATATTTGAAATTCATAATCCTTCTTATATGTTACACTTGTATTTTTAGGTACAGGCACAACAAGTCCCATTTTATTGGTAATGTAGTTATCTTTTTTGAATACTAAGGGAATAGCATTTTTGAAATTTTCCAATTTAAATTTCGTAGCATCATAGGATAAATTAACCGTTGAGTTATTGCTTGAATAGACAGAATTTTTAAACCTTAGATTACCATCTGAAACAAATTCAAGATAATCAGTAGTTCCATCCATGTTAAAATCCCCATACTTTTTTGTCGTTGTTGTACTTGGAGCATTTTGATAGTTCGTTTCTTCATTACTTCCTGCGTTGGTATAATATTCTATGTTAACAGGTGTTGCAGATTCATCAGCAGCATTTTGTTCTGTAATATTTTTTACAAATTGGTAGCTACTGCTAGTTTCTTCATAATCTATTATGTACTTTTTGAACTTATTTTGGTTTGCTTTTACTTCAATACTCTTTAATAATTGATTCTGAATAAATTCTTTTTCATTGACATAAGCGATCTCATTAAGTTTTCTACTGGTATAATTAAATTGAATACTATTAAAATGAGGTTTATTGATTTTATCATTCCCTCCCCATTGTATATTTGATATAGTAGAAACATTATTGGCCTGATTATAAATATAGGTTATGTAATTTCCTTGAACATCACGCCATTTAATAATGTTATATTCCAAAGGCGTACGACCAGGACTAAATTCTACATTAGAATCTGTTGCCCCATACCATGCTTGTGAACCATCTTCAAATGTTACCTCCCAATATTGGGGTCCATTCATATTTTGTGCAGTCCCCTGTAATGATCCAATTGATTTAATTTTTATATTAGAGTATTTCTCCGTTACATATTCTGCACCATCTTTTCCATATTCACCGGACTTTAAAATCAATCTCTGTCCATTGAAACTGTAATCGTCAGAATAATCTAATTGTACTCCACGTATTGCATTATTTCTTTCAATATTTTTTCCAATCCTTGATATAGAAGTAGTACCACCTAGACTCCAACCATATCCAGCAATTCCATTTGCTGATCCGCTGGTATAAGTAAGATTAATCTGAGGAGCTACATTTTTTATTCCCGGCGGTAACGCAATGGGTAAAGTAAATTGAAGTTGCCCTGCTCCGTTTACATCTATATTCCCCTTCGTATCATGAAATTTTTGATCTTGTGAGGATGTTATAGTTCCTGAGGGATTATTAGCCCCTGCATTAGAATCTGCAGGTCCACCGCCAGGATTCTCTGTCGCAGGGCCTATTTTAGCTACGAAAGGATTCGATACACTCGATGAAGCGGTGAATCCCTGAGCCAACACTACCGTTTGAGGATCCTGAACCGTCCGGGTACTACTTTCTGCCTGGTACAGGATGGTCTGGGAAAAGGCCATGACTGAACACAACGACAGTATAAATGATGAAAATATTCTCATTTTCATTGTTGTTATTATTTAATTTCGTTAAAAGTTTTTCTTATCGCTTAGTGATGTTCCTGCTGAAGACCCTTCCATCTTTCAAGGTAAAATGAAGGACATAAATACCCCAGTCGTAACCGGTCATATTAATTTTCAGCTTCCTGTTCAGATCCGGAAGGTTCTGCTGCTGGAATTTCCAGTGTACGGTGCTGTGCTGGTAGAGGGAAACTGATTCTATCAGTCCGTCTACTTCTTCCGTCCAGTCTATGGTTAAAACGTCATTTACCGGAACCGGATACAGCCTGATCTGCTTCCAGAATGATTTCTCATCAATGACCGGATCCTGTTTTACAGCAGCTATAGTGGTTTCCTGCATCTTCGACTGTTCAGCAAGTTGGATATCCGAAGTCTTTTTACCAGCAGCATTGGTTCCACGATAGCGCTGATTTCCTGCTTCATCATATTTAAAATAGACTTCAGTCTGGGAAAATCCAAAGAACCCGATCAATAAAGAGGAAATAGATAGTATTTTTCTTTTCATAGTATTATTTTGGGGTTGAAATGAGCTGTTGAACTTGTTTTTTCAACTCTTCAAGCTCATCAGACTGTTTTTTTAATTCTTTAAGTTCTTCAGTCAGTATTTTCAGGATTGCATTATCACTCTGAAGTTGTTTTATTTGTTTATTCTGTTCAATGGAATAAAGGGTTAGTTCTTCGATTTTTTCTAAAAGCTTAGCATCCATTTCACCCAGGTTAATCCCGTTTTTCTCTACTTCAGTAGCAGATGGGATATTGGGTAAGTGACCTTTTTCAGCAATGTGTCTTTCAACTTCATCTAAAGTCCTTAGTTTATAATCTTTTTTAAATACATAATCTGCCCAGCCATTAGTAGCAGGATTCTCAACTTTAACCTGTTCTGCCTTGATCCCTTTACGTACATAAAAGATATAATCAGGGTCATTATCATATTGGTCCGTACCAACAGTTACTTTTCCGGTGTTGAAAACAGCCAGGCTGCTTTTATGAACAGCATCAGTGAATTTAATTTTGGTCACCCCCGACGAATTTGGAGTAGAAGTATCTGAATTAGGATCAATTGCATTATCGTTGGGCATGTGGAATTCCATATTTCTGCTCCCTAAAGTTCTGATCACTACATCAGAAGGGACAGCCCAACGTGAAGCACAACCATTACATAGAACAGTTGCTATCTCCAGTTTTGCACCATTGACAGTACCATTAGCCGCAGAATTTCCTATAACAATTCCATTGACATAAGGACCGGCAAAAACTTTAAGCCTTTCCTGATTATTGGTTTTAAATACAAGCTCTTTATCATCATTTGTTCCAATAAAATTTTTCGGAGGATTAGTTCCTGAATTTCCTGTTAGCCCCCATGATTGAGCAAAGGTAAATGATGATAAAAGCAAAGTTAGCGGTATTAATTTTATTTTCATATAAGTTAATAAATGTTAAAATTTTTGCAAAAATATGTTTTTTAATTCACTAAAAAAAGATATTTTTATATTTTTTCACATTAATGTGTATATTAATATAATTTAATTGCTCTATACAAATGTATTTCCTGTAAACGACAGAACTTTTCGTATTAAAATTATATTGATATTATTTTTTTTAAATCACCTTAAAAAGATTTAGACGTCAATCAAATTATATAAAAAAGATTATCCTGTAAAAGTCTAATTTAATTTTAATTATGATTAAGCAGAGTTTGTCAATCATATCATATAGCGGAAAGCTAAATAAAAGATCCCAGAAAATACATTCTGAGATCTTTGCTATAAAATATTAAAAGATGATATCTATTTTCCTCCCCCGTCTTTTTCCACATCGGTTTTGGTATTGTCCTTCACTTTCTGATTTCCGAAACGTTTCACAAATGTGAGGGAGAACCCATGCCAGTCGGAGCGGGAGGCATTCCGGAAGGTTCCCTGGGCACTGTAGGTGGTGGCGTCAAAATTAGGCCGCTGGAAGATGTTCATCAGCTGGAGACTGACTTCCATTTGTGTTTTCGGGAAGATCTTTGTCACGGAGATGTTATGGAAGACATTGGTATTATTCGCAATAGAGTTTCCATTGTTCTGGTTGTTGATTTCCACCCATGCACTGAGGTTGATGTTCTTGTTGAAAAGATTGGTATAGGAAATATTGGTGGAACCGCCCCAGTAGCTGATGTAGTCCCTGGATTTCAGGTCATTCTTTGCGTTGAAGTCGCTGTTGTCAATATAATACCACCCGAATCCGGCATTCACCGTAAGCTTATTTTTCAGGAAGGTCTGATTGGTATTAGCGAAAAGGTAGTATTTTTTCACTTTCCCGAAGAAGTTGGCTTCCTGGCTGATGGTCTTGCCGTTTTCATTGACGAAAGTCGTCCAATAATCCTGATCGGTAAACATATACCTTGCCGAGAGGAAATATTTCTTAAACAGTCCCATCTTCAGGTATAAACGGTCACTCGGATTGGGTTCCAGGTCAATGCTTCCGCGGGTATAGATCCCGTCCGTATTTGGCAGCAAGAACGGATTGAATTCCGCATACCAAGGCCTCCACAGGTTCCGGTTGTAGGTAAGGCTCACATCCAGTTTTTCCGAAAAGGAATATTTCAGCAACAGATTCGGAAGGAAAGCCCCGTAACCATCTTTCCTGGAGGTTCCCGCCACATCCTGGCGGATTTTAAAAGACGTGCTTTCATACCGGATGCCGATCCTGGTTTCCAGCTTTTTGAAAAAGGTCTTGCTGTAGTTGGCGTACAGGGAATTGATATTATCCTCATAATGGAAGATATCATTCTGGCTGAGGCCGCTGAGCTGGTTCCCATACAGGTTGTTCGGAATGCTGTTGTTATTGAAGTTCATCTTCCCTCCCACTTCAATGGTCCCGCCGGATTTTCCCAGAGGCTGGGTATAGTCTACCTTGACATAATAGTTGCGGGCCTGGGTATCGGTTAAAATCCCGATTTCATTCGGCAGCGGATTGTTGCTGAAGTTTTTCAGGAAATAGCTGTCGTCTCTCTGGCCGTCATAATTGGTCCCGAGATTCACATCCAGGATCCTGTTTTTTTCCTTGTCGTAATATTTATAGAAAATATTGGTTCCCAGGGTACGCCCAAGACCGGAGGAATTTTGGGTCTGAGCATAGGAGTATTTGAAAAGGTCATTGGCAAAATTCACGGCATCAGCCTGGGAATCTGAAAAGCTGCGGCTCTGGTAATATTCCAGGATTACACCGATATTGTTCTTTTCGTTCAGCTCATATTCTGAGGTAGAGGAAAGCGACGGGCTCCGGTAGCGCTGCTGGCTGTAGGAATTGATATTGGTGATATCATTGTTTTCGTAGAGCGTATTGGTAATAGAATTCCTCTGCACCCAGGTATTGTCGCTGTAACTTCCGACCAGGGTCTGGGTAAACTTTTTGCGGTGGTAATTCAGGTTGGCATTGGTATACTGGGAATTTTTGGTATTCTGCCTGTTGTTGAGGGTTATGCTTCCCTTGATGCCTTCATCATCCCGTTTTTTCAGGACGATGTTAATAACGGAACCTGCGCTCTCATATCTCGAAGACGGGCTTGTAATGACCTCTATCTTCATGAGGTTGTCTGCCGGGATGGTGGCAAGATATTCTTTCAGCTCTTTGCCGGTAAAAACAGATTTCCGGTCATTGATGTATACTGTAACCGACTCTCCTTCCGCTTTAATCGCATCATTGTTATCGATGCTTACCAGGGGCGTCATTCTCAGCACGTCCCAGGTGGTATTTCCGGCCAGTATAGAACTGTTGGCCACATTAAAAACGGTCCGGTCAACTTTGGATTCTACGGTAGGCTTCCTAACGACCAGCGCCACAGCTTCTATTTCTTTTTCTTTCGGCTTCAAGGTATCTTTCTGCGTCTGGGCTGTTGCAAGACCAGCGGCCAGTAAAGCAATAGAAGATAAAATTATTCTCATCACGTAGATATTTACAGATAAGACAGGTGAAAGCCATCCTATGTTACATGGCTACCGAAAAAAAAGTAAAAAAACGCACTAAAGCAGTGCGTTCCAATCATATACATTTGAAATTATTTATCCTGAGAGCAAGATTAACCTTCTTTTTTAAAAATTCAGGTCTTTTATACACTTCAGTATGCCATTCCCTTATCTTCCTAATTGATTGTTTTTTACCCTTTCCAGGCTGTCAATAACCGGGTTGAATCCCGCCTTGTAGAGTTCGGTTATCATCTGTCTTACGTCCGGGTCCGTTCTTTCTGGGGTTCCGCCTTCTACTGGGGGTGCAGGATCATATTCAAGGTCGAGCATGACCGCCTGGGCATACTTGCTGCCCCAATTATCTTTCAGGATAGCCAGCGACATATCCAGGCCTGCTGTTACGCCGGCGGATGTCCAGTATTTACCGTCATGCGTATAACGTTCCTGTACGAAATGAGCACCGTATTGAGCCATTTTTTCTTTGGCATCGAACCAGTTGGTTGTTGCTTTCCTTCCTTTCAGGAGGCCTGTTGCGCCGAGAATCCACGCTCCGGTGCACACAGATCCGGTGTATACGGTGGTTTGATCAATCTTCCGGATCCAGTCCAGCAACTTCTCATCATATGCTGCTTTCACGGTTCCCTTAAAGCCTCCCGGGATGATCAGGATATCCAGCTTCTGTACTTTATCAATGGTAGTATCCGGTTGTACCGAAATTCCTGACACGGTTTTAAACAGGCCCGGCTTCAGGGCTATGAGCATGACTTTCGCTCCCATAACCTGACCTAAAACGTATCGGGGATTCATAAAATCAAGGTCATTCACACCGTCGTAAACGAGGATCCCGATGGTTCTGATCTCCTTTTTAGGTTTTCCAAAGACGGCATCCATAGTCTGTGCATGACTTACTGAAGTCATAGCATCCGCCGGGTGTTCTTTGGCTGAGGGTTTCTGAACAGAGGTTTCTGTTGGTTGTATTTCTTTTTTCATAGGTTCTTTGTGGCAGCCTGACAACAGCATAGCTGCTACAAAACTGCGTAATACTATTTTCATCGTAAGATTCTTTTTTTTTGTTAATCTCTGTAGATTTTTCATCATTGATATCTAAACCCTACCGGTTCAGACGGGCATATCATCCTTTTCTAAAAAGATTCAGGTTTATACTCCTTCCCTGACAGCCCTATGAAGGCTACAGGACATCAGCCTGCTGATCATTAAAGCATTAGCTCTGTAATCTGTAAAAGTTGATTAAAAAAAGGATGTCATCAGGCCAAAGGAGGATGGAATATCCTGGAATACAGCAGTGGCAGATAACAGTCTTCACAGAAGATAGTAACTGCACGATCATCCATATCAGCAGTACCGCAAAAGGAAAACATCCCTTCTTCCGCAACAAACACATCTACATAAGGAAAAACGGTTTTCCTGCTGTCCTGGGAAGCCTGTTCCCGGCCGTTTTTGGCAAGCTGCCTGAATACATAGCACTTGCCGTTGCACATGAGTTCCGGCTGCGCCCTGTTTTCGCAGAGGTTTTCTACAATATAATCATAATGAACAGCATAGTTGATGAGCGGCAGCAACGGTTGTACTGCAAGTGTGAACATCAATACTATGGCAACAATATATTTCAAAACTAGTATCAAAGATACGAATCCGGAATGAGTATCCGGCTGATATTCATCAGATTCACAACATGAGCATTGGCAGCAAATGAGTGGTTTGTGAACAGGGGGAAAAGTTGAAGGTAAAAAGCGAAACAACAAAGTTGCAAAGAAGCATGACGGGAAAATGGAGTGAACAAACAAAGAATCGGCGCCCTAAAAGGGCGCCGATTCTTTATATAAAGTTCGATATCGTTAGAATTTCAGGTCTCCGTTTACCTCTTTTACTGCACGCGCAGCTTCAGCAAATTTCAGCTGTTCGTCTGCGGTAAGGGTAACGTTTACGATTTTCTCTACTCCGTTTTTACCAATGATCGCAGGAACACCAAGGCAGATATCGTTCTGTCCGTATTCCCCTTCCAGCATCAGTGAACAAGGGATCATTTTTTTCTGGTCGCACGCGATGGCCTGAACCATTACAGAAACCGCAGCACCTGGTGCATACCATGCGGAAGTACCCAGCAATTTGGTTAAAGTAGCCCCACCCACTTTGGTTTCTTCAATAACGTACTTTTGTTTTTCTTCGTCCAGGAATTCCGTTACAGGAACTCCGTTTCTTGTCGCTTTGCTTAATAGCGGAAGCATTCCGGTATCACTGTGTGCAGCAATTACCATTCCGTCTACGTCGGAGATTGGGGCTTCAAGGGCTTCAGCCAGTCTGTATTTGAACCTTGCCGAGTCAAGAGCTCCGCCCATCCCGATGATCTTATGTTTAGGAAGCCCGGATGTCTTATGTACCAGGTAAGCCATGGTATCCATTGGATTGGATACTACAATGATGATGACCTCAGGAGAATTTTTCACCAGGTTTTCCGTTACTTCTTTTACAATGCCTGCATTAATGCCGATCAGTTCTTCTCTGGTCATTCCCGGTTTTCTCGGGATCCCTGATGTGATTACGGCTACATGAGAACCCGCAGTTTTGCTGTAATCCCCTGTTGTACCGGTGATTTTGGTATCAAACCCATTAAGTGATGCAGTCTGCATCAAATCCATGGCTTTCCCTTCTGCAAAGCCTTCTTTAATATCTACTAAAACCACTTCCGAACAGAAGTTTTTCATAGCGATGTATTCTGCACAACTTGCTCCTACAGCACCTGCACCTACTACGGTTACTTTCATAATGTATACTTTTTTAAATTTATAATCAGATTTACGGAAAATTTACAGCAAAGCATTAAGGGTATGCCAGACAGCCGGACTTCCGGTTTCCAAATTTAAACATTCCGGAAAAGTTGAGCAATTTTTAAAGGATATAATTAATAATTTGTGAACATCAGTCAGCGTTCAGCAAAAAAGCATATAATTTCCTGGCTCCGGACAAAACTTTATCGTAGTCCTTTTCCTCTACTCCACTGTCCAGCTCTTCCTTGAAGTTTTTCCACATTGGCCCGGTATTTTCCTGATAGCAGCCAAAGAAATGGAAGGTTACCCCATCAAAGTCCTCCGTCCTGGAAAGCTGTTTTGCAATAACGTTCCCGCCCAGTGTAGATCCCTCGATCACATACAGAGCACCTAATGCTTCATGCTCATTCTCAAAAGTAAGAGGATCCCCTGCCTGCTCCTGGACGTTTAATGAGAGACTCTCCATGTCCTTTTCGATCAATGGAAGTTTTTTCCTCTTGCCAAGATCGATCTTACCCGCCCATTCTTCCGAAAGATGTTCATTAATCTTCTCTTCGGAGTTCAGCAGCATCAGGTAATTGGTACGGATGATCTTTTTGTAGTCGTCTAAAGTAAATGTTTTATTGAAAATTTTTTCTGAACTGAAAAGCTTTTCAGCAGCGTCATGATAAGCCGCTGTATGTTGTTTAAGATATTCTGATATCATGAAAATTGAAAATATATAACGATTTTAAAATTCCTCTAATTTAGGGTTTTTGAACTTTAAAATGAATGTAGTTCCTTCGTCATTGCTTTCGTATTCCACACTGCCGCCAATCCTCTTCATGATGCGGTGCACGATAGAAAGCCCCACACCATTTCCTTTGAATTTCCTGGCGTTGACCATCCGGTTAAAAATCTTAAACATCCTGTGTTTTTCCTCTTCGGGAATACCGATGCCGTTATCGCTGATCCTGTAGACCACGAATTCGCCGTCTTCCACTCCATCGATCTCCACAACAGGCTGTTCTTTGGTGGAGGAATATTTCACCGCGTTGTTGATGATGTTCAGGAAAACCTGGTGAAGCAAGGTCTTATCTGCCATCACTTCAGGACAGGCCTTGATGATGATTTTACTTTTCGGGCTCTCAAAGGTTATTTTTGCGTTTTCCGAAATTTTTTCTATCGTCTGGGCGGTGGGGATACTTTCCAGCACGATATCAGTATGCTTGGCCCTGCTGAGTTGAAGGACGTCGTTCATCATATCAGCCATTCCGTCGATCTCATTGATGATGGCTTTGATTTTTGCCCTGCTTTTTTCCGAACCGTCCGTAAGGGTATTCAGCAGCATCTGAGCGTTCAGCTTCATAACGGTAAGTGGGGTTCCCAGGTCATGGGAAATGGTATAGGAAAAGCTGTCCAGCTCTTCATTCACTTTTTTCAGCTCGTCGTTGAGCGATTTTATCGTATTGTAATTTTTGTGGGAAATCTCAAGGATTACGTCTCTCACGGCGTTTACAGCGCTGACATTTTTGCCGTTCCACCGTTTTGAATTTCCTTTGATGCTTTCCGTAAATGCATGAAACGACGTTCTTGGGGAAACGATGTATTTTTCTTCACCGTTCTGCACAAAAAGTTCAATCTTTTTCTCCGGTTTTCCACCCCAGCTGATGTGCTCGTCAAACTCCCTCCTGAACCAGATCAGAAGTTCCTTTTTGCTTTTTTCTATGCAATAGATGATTACTCCGGCCGCCTTCTCATCAAGAGCCAGGTCTTTGCCATGATCCTTGAGGAAGCTTCTGTTGACATAAATGCTTTCATCAATATTTGCCAGTGCCCAGTCTGCGATCCTTCCGACGGTTTCCCTGTCGGGAATACTGCCTTCAGTCACCATATGCTCATCCGAGATGATCGCGAGCCCGTCCGCTTCCGGAAGACAGGCAAGTTCAGATTTATTGTCGGCAAGAACATCAAATATATTATTGTCCTGCAGGAGCTGCTCTTTTAACTGCGATGTTTTCTCATTCAGTGAGAGCCTGTACTGGAGCTCATTCTTAGATTTGAAAGAAGAATAGGCATTGGAGGCCAGTGCTGTAAAAATTCCTGCCTGCACCCGGTCTTCCAGGTCAATGTGCTTCGGCTCGGTGTTCTGGCAGGTAACCAATCCCCAGAGGTGATCATCAATAACAATAGACACACTGAAACTTGAAGAAGCCCCGGAATTTTTGATGTACTGCCCATGAATCGGGGACATAGCCCTCGATGTGGTAAATGTAAGATCGATGCTTTCCATATCCCTGCTCAGCACCGGAACGGTTTCTGCATAGACATTGCTGAAAATTCTCTTACGCTTTTTCATGTATAATTCACGGGCCTGGCGCGGAATATCAGATTCCGGATAATGAAGCCCGAGGTAGCTCTCCACGTGGTCCTTCTTTTTCTCTGCGATTACCTTTCCGGAACCGTCCATCATGAATTTGTAGATCATCATCCGGTCATAATTGATGATCGGAGCAAGCGTATTCAGGAGCTGTTCCCAGATTTCCTGTGCATTATCCATGATATAAAAACTGTCATATTTATTGGAAATGCGCTTGTTGGGATTGAAAATTACTTCTTCAAATTCAAGAAATATATTATTATCGCTGCGGAAAACAGAAAAAT
Source organism: Chryseobacterium camelliae (assembly GCF_030818575.1). NCBI lineage: Bacteria > Pseudomonadati > Bacteroidota > Flavobacteriia > Flavobacteriales > Weeksellaceae > Chryseobacterium > Chryseobacterium camelliae. The sequence continues at coordinate 384,455 of NZ_JAUTAL010000001.1, read as the reverse complement.
GATACTGTATCCCATTGATAAAGATTTTATCAAAGTAGGTTTCGTTTTCACGTCTGGTAAAGTTGTCCAGGGAATTATAAATATCTGATTTTATGATACTGTGGAAGCTTTGAGGAAAGTCTGTAACTTTTCTACCGAAAAGCGCTTCGATGCTCTCGATGACAAAAATGTCCGCAATATTCCCGCTGATAAAAGTGATAGAACGTGATTCTGCATCAATGCCAATCAGATATCCAAAACTTTGTATACAACCCGGGATATGTATAGGCTCCTCATGACACTGTACAAAATTCATATAATACTTTGATAGATCAAAGATAATGTTTTTTTTAAATCAATGCCAATTATGGTTATCTAATATTTAAATGATTGGTCTTATGTATGTTTAATTTATTTTTTTGTTCTTTTCCCGGCTGATCTATAGGCGTAAAGGCATCTGCTTGTAATTAAAATGAGGTTTAGTACCTTTCCAGGTGTAACTTTTTACTTTTCAGCACCATATAACCCCACACCGTTATGAATTTCAATTTTTAAAGTCCTTAATTGGTCCGGAATATAGATCATTCATGATTCTCTTGTTCTTTCAAAGCATTGCTTTCCGCTCCGATAAAAAAAGTATACACAGCATATCATCTTTTTGCACAAACCTGTTCTGCCACCATACCTCCCGATTGCAGCAAGACAGAGTATAAAATATCTTATACTAACAATCGTTACTATATCGCCTATCTTTTATATGATTCTTTGAGAATTTATAAGATCCTGATGCTTATCTTTGTACCATTCATTAAATGGTATGTTTTGATTAGAACTTTATTGCTTTTTATCATCCTGTGTTTTTCATGCAAAGCATACGGCCAGAAGTTTAATATCTTAAAATATGATACGGAAAACGGTCTTCCGCAAAACAGTGTTAAAGATATTATCAAAGACAAGCATGGCTTCATCTGGCTTACTACTGAAAACGGAATTGTACGCTATGATGGCTCTAATTTCCTTACCTTCCGCAATTTCCCGCTCAATACACAACGGTTTGCCTATTTTTACGGTAACAAAGACAAGGACAGCATTTTTACCAATGACGGTTATGAAAATTCTGTGTTGCTGCACAACCGTTCTCCCAAAATACTTCCCCAGTCGGCCAAAAACCACAATAATCTGACTACAAAGGATGGATACAGCTATATCCTCTATTCAAACAAAGCCTATACCTACCATCCACTGAAAGGCATGGGATGTTATATCAGGATGAATAACGGCATCTATTATCTCAGGGAAAACTCTATGGTGTATCATGATTACCGAAGCAAAAAAGACCAGCCTGTCAATATCAGTATCACACTCAACAACCTGTTTGATTTTTTTACCGTCGGCCATAAGCTCTTTCACCTCGACTATGCATCCCGTTCTGTTACAGCAATAGAAGACGGAAGGATTACCCGTTCTTATGATATACCTCTGCTTACAGACCCTGAAAGTAAAATTTTCTGGAGCCAGATCAACAATCAGGTTTTTGTAGTTAACCACAATATCATTTACCGTTGCCTGCTCAGAAACGGCAGCCTCAGCATGCTTAAGCTGGCGGATGTAGATAATCTCGAGTACTGCACCAGCATTTATTACGACGAATATTATCAAAAACTGTATCTGGGAAATACCATCAACGGATTGAGGATCCTGAATTTCTTTGATTTTTACGCTACTGAGAAAAAGCCTTCGCAGCTTACTAATATTTTTTACTCAACCCTTCCTTACGGCAATGATAAAGTGATTACGCCTTATGGGGAAATCTATGACAGGAATGGTTTCATAGAGGGAAAACACTTCAACAGCCTTACACCTTATTTCATCTGCTATGACGGTAGCGGAGACATTCTGGTTGAAAGCAAAGCTAATATTCTCCTGTCTTACCAGAAAAAGGACAAGTTCAGCACGTTCCGTCCCTATACTCTTAAGGAAAATAATTTTGTTGACCTTTATCATGATCAAAACACCTACTATATTGCCAGTAGAAAACTCAAACAAACCGCCAATACAGGATACACAGGAATATTGTCAGTATACTCCGGTGAATCTTTCGCCACTCCTGTAAAACAGTTTAACCTGAATAATGAGATCACGAAAATTGCCCGGCTGGATCAGGACAATATCCTGGTGGGCACTATCAAAAATCTATACCGGATCAATATAAAAACCGGAGTCATTTACAACCTGACCCCGGAGAAAAATATCCTGATCCGCAATATCATACGGACCGATGACGGAAATTTTTGGATCACCAGCCTGGGAAAAGGCTTTTTCCTGCTCAGAAACGACCGGCTCATCAGGATGCCTTATGACACTAATAAAAATATTTCTTCTTCGCATACCATCCTTGAAGACAAAAAAGGGTTTCTGTGGATTTCTACCAACAATGGCCTGTATAGGGTTATGAAGAACCAGCTTCTGAAATACTGCTCAGACTCTTCAACACGGGTGCATTATTACCGTTTCTCCAAAGAAGAGGGCTTCAATACCAATGAATTCAACGGCGGAGGGAACTTCTGCGGCAACAGGCTCAATAACGGGGAATTTGTCTTTCCTTCCCTGAATGGCCTGGTTTTTTTTAATCCGCTCCGGATCAAGGCCTATTATCCCGCCCAAGTATATATTGAACGGGCACTGGTTGACGGCAAGACTTTAAGTTTTGACGGTAAAATCAATCTGAACCAGGATAATTACCGGGCCGATATATTCATTGATGTCCCCTATTATGCGAATAATGACAATGTAAAAATCCTGGCAAGGCTGAAGAATTCCTCTCATGCAAAATGGGAAACCATCGGGAAAGACCGCAAGTATTCGATATCCAACATCCAGCCCGGCTCTTATACCCTGGAGGTAAAAGTTCTGGCATCGGATCGTGAAGAGTATATTTATAAAACGGTCAGCGTCTATGTTCCTCCCTTCTTCTATCAGACGCTGCTTTTCCGCATCTTGTGTGCGTCCGTCCTTGTGCTTATCATTCACTTCCTGCTCAAATGGAGGGTCAGCTTTCTCAAAAAGAAAAACCGTGAACTGGAAGAAATCATTGAAGCCAGGACCAAAAGCCTTTCCGATACGGTAAACGATCTGAAATCTACTGAAATTGAGCTATACAAGGAAATCGAGCAGCAGAAAAAGCTGATCGGCACCGTAACCCATGACATTACCAGCCCGGTCCGCTTCATTGCCATTACCGCTAAGGAAATGCTGGATAGAAAAGACAAAACTCCCGAGAGCACAGAGAAGGTCCTGTCCTCCATATACAAGTCATCTTTCCAGCTGTATAATTTCACCAAAACCCTGAAGGAATATGCTGATATATACAATCACCACAGATTACATGAAAAAGAAACGTATCTGATCTACGACCTTATTGAGGAGAAAATCCTTTTGTTCAATGAAATAGCAAGGAATAACCATACGGTAATTATCAATACAATAGATCAGACCATCAGCACCACCATCAGCAAGAACATTTTTTCAGCCATCATTCACAATCTTTTGGATAACAGTGTTAAATTTACCAGAAACGGATCCATTACATTTTCCTGTGTCTCCGGCGACGATTCTGTATCGCTCAGTATAGTTGACACAGGCTCCGGAATGGATGAAAGCAAGATCAAATATTATATGAAGCTCCAGGAAAATATCGACCATGAAAAGCTCCTGCTGCAAAAATACGGGCTTGGGCTGCACCTTGTCCTTCAGTTGCTGCAGATGATCGAAGGGAAGATCATTTTCAGGAAAAACACGATAGGAACAGCATGTATCATTACGGTAAAAAATAAAAGAGATGAGTAAAAAGATCCTTATTGCAGATGACCATCACATAGTCCTTGAAGGGACTACAATCGTACTGGAATCCAGAATTCCAGATGTCATTATTGATCAGGCAGAGGATTATCCGGAAGCATATGAGAAGATATGCGGTGAAAAATATGATATGATCATCCTGGACATCAATATGCCGGAAAGCAAGAACAAAAAGATGATCTCCGAAATCATGGAAGCGGATCCTGACATTAAGATCCTGGTGTTTTCGGCTTATGAAGATTCGGTGGCGATACAGTATATCCGTGAAGGTGCCCATGGCTATGTCAATAAACTCAGCAAAATTGATGAACTGGTAGATGCGGTAAACAAAATATTTTCTGAGGGATATTATTATTCCACCAATATCGTCAATCAACTCCTCATTTCCTCCATCCGAAACATTCCCCTCAATCCTCTTGATGCCCTGTCGAAAAGAGAATATGAAATCTTCAGGCTAATGGCTAAAGGGCACGGCAATCTTGAGATTTCCAATTTGATGAACATACAGATGCCCACCATCAGCACCTATAAGAAAAGAATCTATGTTAAACTGAAAACAGCCAATATTGCTGATCTGATCGCACTCTACCAAAAGTACTGTTAACGGCGTTGATCAGACCCTGATTGGTCATGAATGCATTTCGTCCAATACCATATTATGTAGAAAATTTTCTACATAATATGATATCTATTTCTACTTTTTTTGTTTTATCATTCTACGGACCATTTTATTTTAAAGCAGAAACAATCCGTAATTTTGAGTCCGAAAGTAATGTCAGGCTCACAGACATACCCGTAGAACACAATTTGTAAATCATGTAAATCATTGAAGCCAGATTTTTTTATCATACTGCTTAAACTACTATATGCTTAAAGCAATAAAACTTAAACAATCTGTATTTTAAAAATTAATTAATTATTTGTCATCATCCTGGTAAGAATCTGGCATAAGTGAGTGAGTATTAAAAAATCCCTGGAGTTTTCTTCAGGGATTTTGTATGCTATAAAACGGCCTGCATTTTCAGATTAGGCTTCCTTATCAAAGTACAGCATATAGTATTTTCCTTTTTCATTCTGTCCCTGGTCGATCATCTGGCGGTCTCCGTGAATGTATATATGGAAATTCTTGTCCAGCTTAATAATGCTTTTGAAATGGCGCTGGGTCTTTTTCACCGCTGTTTCGTTAATGGGAAATTCCTCAGCAATATTAATCTGCATATCCTGTTCATAGTCGGTTTTGAAATTTACAAAGCTTTCAATAACATGCTCGTCGCCTAAGACTTCTTTGTTGAAATCATCCAGATTGAACTCTTCTTTTTCCTTGAAGAAATTAATTGACTTATTGAGAAAATCTGCCTGGTCTGCCCTGGAAACTTCAAACTCCTGCGGCAGCTGTTTGGTGATATAATCCTTGTAGACCATCAAAGCTTCCTGGGTGTGGAAATATTCGTCATCACGCTGCTTTACCTTCAGGAAATCCTCAAACCAGTAGTACATATCACCATTCTTGTTATTATCCACCACAGAAAGCACATATCCGGTTTCTTTTCCGTTGTTGTAGATCAATGCAGCCTTATCTATTTTGGAAAGACTGATTCCCTGGTCCTTCTCCATGCCGAAAGTCTCATTTTCCGGGAAAATTTTCAGGAAAGATTCTCTTTTTTCAGTCTTAAAGATCCCGATTTTGTCTACTTTCTCATCACCTGCTCCGTCACCTTCAAAATACACAATAAATAATTCGCCTCCCTGTACACGCGGGTTTTCCGCAGCTTCAAAAAGATGCTTGGCTATATTTTCAGATTCCCAGAGAAATTTGGCCTTATCATCAAAAATTTCTGATACAGCACTGTAAATGGGATTGTTAACAAGGTATGAATCGCTGTAAAACTGGTATGTTTCCTCAGATTTGAACGAACCTAAAAAGTAATCCTCCAGCAGCTCTGCCATACCCTCATCTAACTGCAGTTCCTCCTGGGAAAGCATAAGCGATTCGCCGTTAATTTTATTTCCTACTCTGTGAACTATGATTTTTGAAAACATGTCTGATTTTTATGGACTGCAAAGATATTAATTATATGATATACTTGCTCCGGCATCATTCCATTTTGATACATCCTGTCTCATTATGATGCTCTATTTTTTGAACTCTGATTTTACCTGAATTAAATATCATATTGATAAACAACAATTTAGATTAAAAATTCACTAAAGGAATACTGTTTGTACCATGTCTAACAGGACTTAAGCTAATAGCCCAATGAAAGAGCTCACGGCAGACATGATTCTGAGCAGCAACACATCCGGCAATGCTTTTCCCACCAATATTCAGCTATCACTTAAAAACCAACCGATATGAATTATTCACAGGCTGTCCGGGAAATTGAAACCATCTTTCCTGACTTACAGAATCGTCTTAAAGAAAATCATAATCCTTATACCGCTATCCGTGTCTTTACAGACCAGATCAAAAAAATGATCCGGCAGGACGACCAGAGTTTAATCAGGGAAAGCCTGGATAAAATGAGCACCATCTACAGCCAGGGAGACGCAGTGCTTAAGAATGCCATTGAGAATACTTTTATTTATTCTTTGGATAACTGTACTGCTTTTTGCACAGAAGAGTCCCGCCAACTGATCTTCAGCTGCATGTCTGAAGATTTGCAGAAAAGTTATACGGCCCAAATCTATCAGCACGGCATATAAACAGTTTATTACATTTTTAAGCACTTATATTACAAATTTATATCCTATGAAATCTAAAATCAGAAGAATATCAGACTGGAACGTCTTGGAAGAAAAATCTAAAAATCAATATATCAGCATATTAACGGTCCACATTGCTATAATAGTGGGTGTTTTCGTAGCGGCGGCCTGTCTTTAGATTGGTACGGTTTTAGATACAATAAACGTACTCTTGAAAAATAAGTTACAATGAATGCACAAATTCCAGCCATTAATCAAACAATAGCTGTTGAGTATTTAAAATCTTTCTTTCCAACCATCAGACAAGAAATTGCACAGCTTAAAAATAACTTTGCCGGAACAATACAGGCTACCGTAAATTATCTGAAGAACCTTGTGCGCGAAGCGAAAATTAACATTATTAAGCATCACATCAAACTTATAGACTGGTTGTACAGAAATGCCAATGTAGAAGTAAGGATCATGATTGAAAATCTTTTCATCAGGTCTTTTGAAAGCTTCAGAAAGATTGCCAAGACCAGCCACTGGAAAGAGATTTATGAATATATGCCCATAGAATTCCAGCAGATTTATATGAATCATACCAAACTGGATGAGATCATGTTCAAGAAGAAATAATTAAACATCACTATAAACAAACACCGTTTTCACATTCATGAAAACGGTGTTTGTTTATGTTCTGTAGCTTACTCACTTATTTTTTCACAAATACATTTTCAATCTTCTTTTTCTCTTCTGCGCTCAAAGGCGATACCTGATCCAGTTTAGCGATAAAAACACTTACCTCTTCTTGGGTAGCCGGCGAACCCAGATTTCCCCCTTTTGCATTAAAAGAATCTGTCATCACCTCGCCTTTGGGACTGATGATCAGCCAGAATGGCAATCCGGCCTTTTCCCCTTTATATCGGTTCATGAGCTCCTGCCCTCCCGGATTTTCCAGCCGTTTTTTCTCACCTACTTCCTGAACATCTACATAGGCAGTAACAAACCTTTTTTCAAAAACGGGCCTCATCTCAGGACGCTCCATGTTCTTTTCCATCAACCTGCACCATTGGCACCATGACGCATGAAATATCAACAGGACATTCTTCTTATTTGCCTGTGCTTCTTTCATGGCTTTATCTACTATAACATCGGCCTTCTCCTGGGCTGCTCCCAACTGAAAAAGCAATAATCCGAGGATTATTATAAATTTAGAATATTTCATATGAAAAGGTTTTAAAACTCAATACGAATGTAGCTATTTTATCAATACAGAAGTATCCAGCAAAAAAATAAAAAGAGGGCTGTCTGAAAAGACAGCCCTCCGGGCAAACCTATTAATAGCATTTAACAGGTATGAAAACCAAATTCTACTTCTTAATAAATTTAAAGGTATGAATTCCGTTATTTGTAAATATCTGAATCAGATACATTCCCTGCGGCAATGCACGCACATCAACGCTTCTTTCATTAGCTGAAAGTTTTGTTTCGGTTACTTTCCTGCCGTCAGCAGCAGTAATAATTACCTTACTGAGGGTTTCCTGACCGCTGATGTTAAGGATGTCCCTTACCGGATTAGGATAGATCTGAATCTTAGATTTAGACGGTGCATTGTCTACTCCCAAAGTACTGTTAATTGCCAATACTGCCAGAGAAACTGATGATTCACAACTTCCTACCGTCTGAGTAGCGTAATATGTCGTGTTGTTCACCAATACTGTCGTGATCGGCAAACTACCGGTATGGTTAGCTGCAGCAGATGCTGAAGCATACCACTTGATATTCTGCCCTATAACCACTAAAGCGCTTAAAGTACTTCCCGGCGTGAAAGTCTGGGTTGCCGCTCCTGTCGGTGCAGCTACCGGACCTGATTGGGTAATTGTAACTGTTTTTGTCAGTGTACATGCGTTAGCATCAGTCACAGTCACAGTATAAGTTCCGGCAACCAAACCTGATGCTGTGGCAGCTGTTCCTCCGGATGGAGACCATGAATAGGTGTACGGTGCTGTTCCTCCTGTTACAGCTATCGTTGCACTTCCGGTAGATCCTCCGTTACAAGCTATATTGGTTTGCGTAACAGTTGCGCTTAATGCTGTCGGCTGTGTAACAGTAGCATTTACCGTTGCAGTGCATCCGTTGGCATCAGTTATAATTACTGTATACGTTCCCGCAGCAAGACCTGTTCGGTCTTCTGTGGTAATTCCACCACCCCAGTTGAATGTATATGGTGCTGTTCCACCGGCTGGCGTTAAGTTAATCGCTCCGTTGGAAGCGCCGTTACAGGCAACATTGGTTACAACCGTAGTTCCGGATAATGCGCTTGCAGGCTGCGTTACAGTAGCATTTACTGTAGCAGTACATCCATTCGCATCAGTTATAATTACTGTATACGTTCCGGCAGCAAGACCTGTTCGGTCTTCTGTGGTGATTCCACCACCCCAGTTGAAGGTATAAGGTGCTGTTCCACCGGCTGGCGTTAAGTTAATCGCTCCGTTGGAAGCGCCGTTACACGCAACGTTGGTTACAACCGTAGTTCCTGATACTGCACTTGCAGGTTGGGTTACAGTTGCATTTACCGTTGCAGTACATCCATTCGCATCAGTTATAATTACTGTATACGTTCCGGCAGCAAGACCTGTTCGGTCTTCTGTGGTGATTCCACCACCCCAGTTGAATGTATATGGTGCTGTTCCACCGGCTGGCGTTAAGTTGATCGATCCATTGGAAGCGCCGTTACACGCAACGTTGGTTACAACCGTAGTTCCTGATACTGCGCTCGATTGAGTAATCGTTACAGTCCTTGTAAGGGTACATCCGTTAGCATCGGTTACCGTCACTGTGTAAGTTCCGGCTGCAAGGCCGGTAGCTGTAGCCGCTGTACCACCGGATGGAGACCATGAATAAGTATACGGTGCCGTTCCTCCTGTTACAGTCACAGTAGCGCTTCCGGTTGATCCTCCGTTACAAAGTACATTGGTTTGGGTAACGGTTGCGCTTAATGCTGTTGGCTGTGTAACAGTTGCGTTCACTGTAGCAGTACATCCGTTAGCATCAGTGATAACAACAGTATATGTTCCTGCTGCTAAACCAGTACGGTCTTCTGTGGTGATTCCACCACCCCAGTTGAACGTATAAGGTGCTGTTCCACCAGCTGGCGTTAAGTTAATCGCTCCATTGGAAGCGCCGTTACACGCAACGTTCGTCACAACCGTAGTCCCTGATACTGCGCTTGCAGGTTGGGTTACTGTTGCATTTACCGTTGCAGTACATCCGTTGGCATCAGTAATGATCACAGTGTAGGTTCCCGCAGCAAGACCTGTTCGGTCTTCTGTGGTAATTCCACCACCCCAGTTGAATGTATATGGTGCTGTTCCACCGGCTGGCGTTAAGTTAATCGATCCATTGGAAGCGCCGTTACACGCAACGTTGGTTACAACCGTTGTTCCGGATACTGCGCTCGATTGAGTAATGGTAACTGTCCTTGTCAGGGTACATCCATTAGCATCGGTTACCGTCACTGTGTAAGTTCCGGCTGCAAGGCCGGTAGCTGTAGCCGCTGTACCACCGGATGGAGACCATGAATAAGTGTACGGTGCCGTTCCTCCTGTTACACTCACAGTAGCGCTTCCGGTGGATCCTCCGTTACAAAGTACATTGGTTTGGGTAACGGTTCCGCTTAATGCTGTTGGCTGTGTAACAGTTGTGTTCACTGTAGCAGTACATCCATTCGCATCAGTTATAATTACTGTATAGGTTCCGGCAGCAAGACCTGTTCGGTCTTCTGTGGTGATTCCACCACCCCAGTTGAATGTATATGGTGCTGTTCCACCGGCTGGCGTTAAGTTGATCGATCCATTGGAAGCGCCGTTACAGGCAACATTGGTTACAACCGTAGTTCCGGATAACGCGCTTGCAGGTTGGGTTACAGTTGCATTTACTGTGGCAGTACATCCGTTGGCATCAGTGATAATTACCGTATACGTTCCGGCAGCAAGACCTGTTCGGTCTTCTGTGGTGATTCCACCACCCCAGTTGAAGGTATATGGTGCTGTTCCACCGGCTGGCGTTAAGTTAATCGCTCCGTTGGAAGCGCCGTTACAGGCAACATTGGTTACAACCGTAGTTCCGGATAACGCGCTTGCAGGCTGCGTTACAGTTGCATTTACTGTGGCAGTACATCCGTTGGCATCAGTGATAATTACCGTATACGTTCCGGCAGCAAGACCTGTTCGGTCTTCTGTGGTGATTCCACCACCCCAGTTGAAGGTATATGGTGCTGTTCCACCGGCTGGCGTTAAGTTGATCGATCCATTGGAAGCGCCGTTACACGCAACGTTGGTTACAACCGTTGTTCCTGATACTGCACTTGCAGGCTGCGTTACAGTAGCATTTACTGTGGCAGTACATCCGTTGGCATCAGTGATAATTACCGTATACGTTCCAGCAGCAAGACCTGTTCGGTCTTCTGTGGTGATTCCACCACCCCAGTTGAAGGTATATGGTGCTGTTCCACCGGCTGGCGTTAAGTTAATCGCTCCGTTGGAAGCGCCATTACACGCAACGTTGGTTACCACTGTCGTTCCGGATACCGCGCTTGCAGGTTGGGTTACAGTAGCATTTACTGTAGCAGTACATCCGTTAGCATCAGTGATAACAACAGCATATGTTCCTGCTGCTAAACCAGTACGGTCTTCTGTCGTAATTCCACCACCCCAGTTGAACGTATAAGGTGCTGTTCCACCGGCTGGCGTTAAGTTAATCGCTCCGTTGGAAGCGCCGTTACAGGCAACGTTGGTTACAACCGTAGTTCCTGATACTGCACTTGCAGGCTGCGTTACTGTTGCATTTACTGTGGCAGTACATCCGTTAGCATCAGTTATAATTACTGTATACGTTCCGGCTGCTAAACCAGTACGGTCTTCTGTGGTGATTCCACCACCCCAGTTGAACGTATAAGGTGCTGTTCCACCGGCTGGCGTTAAGTTGATCGATCCATTGGAAGCGCCGTTACACGCAACGTTGGTTACCACTGTAGTTCCTGATACTGCACTTGCAGGTTGGGTTACAGTAGCATTTACTGTAGCAGTACATCCATTCGCATCGGTTATAATTACTGTATACGTTCCGGCAGCAAGACCTGTTCGGTCTTCTGTGGTAATTCCACCACCCCAGTTGAAGGTATAAGGTGCTGTTCCACCGGCTGGCGTTAAGTTAATCGCTCCATTGGAAGCGCCGTTACAGGCAACATTGGTTACCACTGTCGTTCCGGATACCGCGCTCGATTGAGTAATCGTTACTGTCCTTGTCAGGGTACATCCATTAGCATCGGTTACCGTCACTGTGTAAGTTCCGGCTGCAAGGCCGGTAGCTGTAGCCGCTGTACCACCGGATGGAGACCATGAATAAGTGTATGGTGCCGTTCCTCCTGTTACAGTCACAGTAGCGCTTCCGGTTGATCCTCCGTTACAAAGTACATTGGTTTGAGTAACGGTTCCGCTTAATGCTGTTGGCTGTGTAACAGTTGCGTTCACTGTAGCAGTACATCCATTCGCATCAGTAATGATTACAGTGTAGGTTCCTGCTGCTAAACCAGTACGGTCTTCTGTGGTGATTCCACTACCCCAGTTGAACGTATAAGGTGCTGTTCCACCGGCTGGCGTTAAGTTGATCGATCCATTGGAAGCGCCGTTACACGCAACATTGGTTACCACTGTAGTTCCGGATACTGCGCTTGCAGGTTGGGTTACTGTTGCATTTACCGTTGCAGTACATCCGTTGGCATCAGTAATGATCACAGTGTAGGTTCCCGCAGCAAGGCCTGTTCGGTCTTCTGTGGTAATTCCACCACCCCAGTTAAAGGTATAAGGTGCTGTTCCACCGGCTGGCGTTAAGTTGATCGCGCCGTTGGAAGCACCGTTACAGGCAACGTTGGTTACAACCGTTGTTCCGGATACTGCGCTTGCAGGCTGCGTTACAGTTGCATTTACTGTGGCAGTACATCCGTTAGCATCAGTGATAATTACCGTATACGTTCCCGCAGCAAGGCCTGTTCGGTCTTCTGTGGTAATTCCACCACCCCAGTTGAATGTGTATGGTGCTGTTCCACCAGCTGGCGTTAAGTTGATCGATCCATTGGAAGCGCCGTTACAGGCAACATTGGTTACAACCGTTGTTCCGGATACTGCACTTGCAGGCTGATTAATAGTAAATATCCTTGTAGCCTGACAACCAAAATTATCGGTTACCGTTACAGTATAAGTCCCTGCAGACAATCCTGTAGCTGTAGCAGCTGTACCTCCGAAGGGTGCCCACGAATAAGAGTAAGGTGCTACCCCTCCTGATGGTACCACAGTGGCCGAACCATTAGCCCCTCCGTTACACGCAACGTCTGTCTTGCTTCCTGTCGTACTGATGCTCACCACCGTAAGGCCTGCAGCATTGGAAGTAGCAGAACCTGAAGCATTGCTGGCCACACAACGATATTGATATCCATTCATCGATGCTGTTACTCCGGTAATCGTAAGCGTATTGGTGGTTACGCCGGAATAAGTAGCCGTATTTGTTAAAGCAACAAATCCGCTTCCGGAATTCTGGTACCATTGGTAAGACGTGGCTCCTGATGCATTTGCCGTAAAGGTTGTGGTATTTCCTGCACATATCGTCCTGTTTGCCGGGTTTGCCGTGATTACAGGATTGCTGGCAAGAAAGGTACATCCGGAATACTGAGATCCCGAGCTCGCACTAAGTGTCCAACCGGCATTATTCATTACTGCTGTCCTTATATTGGCTGCCGTGGAAGTAGGTACTCCGGTACAGTTGAATTTTCCGGATACGGCAAGGGTATTACCTGATACAGGTCCTGTATAATAGGCATTTGTTCCCCCTGTAAGCCCTGGTGGCATTAGAGAGGCGTTAGGTCCTGAAGGTGCACCTACATTCCATGAAGCTGTTGTAGAAGCAGCTGTATAGTAATAGTTGATACCGGCAATACAGGCTGCTCCACTTCCTGTAATGCTTCCGTTTCCTCCCTGAAATGCTATAATCTGATCACCAACGGTAGATAAGGAAAGACCATTATTGGATGTTCCATCGGTAAGCGCTACCGTTCCGTTGGCCACAGAAGTGCCCGTTGTAGAATTATAGGTGTAGGATGAAAGCCCTACAATATATACTTCAGTTCCCGTCGGGAGTGCGGTACCGCTCGTCCATGTAATGGCAGATTCGGTAGCACCCGCAACTTGCCATCCTGACCCCTGGTATCCCTGATCGGTAAAGCTTATTTTTGTTCCGCTTGAAATATTGGTTAGCAGAACAAATGAGAAAACATCTCCCACACCCGGAGCGGGTGAGGAGTCATACGCGGTGAATGCAATATCACCTGCTGCGAGAGTCGTTTGTGCCTGGGCAGATCCCAGCATCAACGCTCCCGCCAAAAAGACGGCGTGCGTTAACTTCTTGATTTTAGAATAAAAGTTTTTCATGTTTTAATATTAATTAGGTTGTAAATTGATCAGCTGTCCGCCCTTTTTAAGTCCAAAGGCAGATAGTTTATGTCCACTCATAAATCCCTCATCAGTATAGACAATATCTAACCTGAGATGGGTTTCGTTATTACATTTCACGATGAATCCCTGTTCTTTATCCAATGAAACAATGGTTCCGGGAAATCCCGGATGGCTGTTTACATTATGAACCACAGTAGCTTCCACCACTCTGATATTCCACCCATTCCATTGGGTATAAGCGCCTTTATTCCAAGGATTACATGCTCTTGACAGCGCTTCAATGGTTTCGGCATCATACTTTTGCCAAGAAATACAGACATCCGAAATCCCCGGTTTGGGAAAATAGCGTGCATGATCGGTATCCTGTCCTGTGCCCCGGAAATTAGCCTGCAATAAAACGATCAGCTCATGAAGAAGGCTTGCTCCTAACCATGACAGATGGGTACATAAAGTACCATGTGTCATATCAGCGGTAAGAGGAAGACTTTTTTTCAGTATAATGGCCCCCTCATCAATATGCTGGTCTATGGCATGAACTGTAATTCCGGTCTCTTTAGCTTTAATCCTGAGCGATTCAAAAACCGGATCGGCACCACGCATTTCAGGTAGCAGCCCGTAATGGAAATTATAAAAGGTATGCGGATAGTCATGAAGGATTTTCTGGCTGATTTTCCAGGGGAAGGTCATGGTAAAGATGTAGTCTGCACCGCTCGTACGAATTATTTCGATGATCTGTGAAGACCGGTTTTCTTTACTGATGACAAAAAGTGATATTCCGGATTGCTGTGAGAGCAATGCACAAAAATCCATGACATCCGTGTTGCCTTCTGCCACGCCTACAGCACAAAGCCGGCCTTCCGCATGTAGAGACTGGAGGGCCGGGATTGCCATTCGGTTATTGCATAAAACCGCTATTTTAGGTTTATGTATCATGATTCCAGGCAGGCATAAGCGTTAAGCCATGTATTTGCTTCAATATTCTGCAGGGACTGAATATTATTTTCTAGTCCTTTGCGCTCCGATTCTGTAAGCGAAGCCGCTTCCAGGTCTCTGAGAATACAATTTCCTGTGATTTCATCTTTTGAAACAGTAGCATAATACACACCGGCTTCCGTAAATCCGTTTTCAGGATTTATTGATACTCTCCCCCGGGGTGAACTTATGATCATACCGTCAAGGCTTGTATTTTCCAATCCGATGAATTGCGCAGCCTCCCAACCCAGCAACGAGAAAAGGTTGGCTTTACCTTCCTTCATCCTGTTCATTGTATTGACAAAAACCCTGTTTTCGGGGATCTGCAATTCTCCTGACCATGCCACAGCGGTGCTCCAGTCATATCCGGGATAGGCTATTTTATTCAGCCAGGTTTCATCAGACGTGAAGCTGGTTCCATACACCATACAATTACCTGTCATACCGGTGCTTGCAGTAAAAAAATCCTCCGCCATATCACCGCAGAAAGTGGCTAGCACTGCTGTCTCCGGTTCTTTTTCCAGGAATTCCTTAAGGGGCTTCAGGGTAAAATCTGCACGCCGCAAAGAAGTAATGTGGTTGAATACAATAGATCCGCCCTTTTCTTCCACAGCCGCAGCATAGACATAAGAGGGCCGGTAGCCGGCGTCATAAAATGAGCAGCTGAACGCAAAGTTCCTGAATCCGTCTTCAATGGCCTTCTGAACGATTACCCTGGTACACAAACTGCCCTGAAGGGAAATGAACCAGGCGTTCCGGAGCTTTTGAAATTTAGGGAAATGATAGCCACTGTCCAGAACAATCAGCGTTTTGCCGGTAGATTCAAACAGAGGATGTACGAATTCTGCAGCAAGCGGATTCATATATCCTATGATGACATCCGTTCCGGACAATAAAAACTGTTCGCAATGGTCATAAATTTCCTCATGCTTTGCGGCCACCCCTATTCCGGCCGAAACAATTTCATGATATCCCTCCAGGCCCATAGTATTCAGGGACTGTTTAAAACCATCCATAATATCAAAAGAAAGCGATGGATAGATCACGGATCTTGGTAAAAGTATAGCTATTTTCATATTTTTGATAAAGCCTCCGGTAAACCTATTACCGGAAGCCTGTTAATTATTTTTTAAGATCTGGACGGGAAAATTCCGTAGACACAAATGATATAATTGATTCCCAGATAGGGCTGGCGTATGCTGATCGGCTGGCCACTGCCCGCTGCACTTAAAGCAAATGCATTGGGGATCGGTTTCATACTGCTGTCTGCCTGCTGAGTTGAATACAGCCCGGACAATGCAGCCAGCGTACTTCCCGTGGGAGAACCGGTGTTGCCCTCATCTGAAAAAGTTTTTATCGAGATCGTTTCCGATCCCGCCACATGATTATGTGTAGGCATATGCTGGAGGTCACAGGTTACCGTTTCGGTACCTACCATTTGTCCCAGCTGGAACACCTTTGTACCTACACCCGTTCCTGTTCCCATAGCGGTTCTTCCGGAAAAGTTAGGCAGCATGAAAGTGGTCCTTCCATCGCCTCCGTAGGTATTGCCCAAAAGTGCAAAAAGCGCCTGATTTGTGTTGATTGCTAATGTCTGTCCCTGGCAGAATGCCCAGTATTTCGGAGCAAAATTTCCTGCAAACATCCTTATTTCTGACATGGTTCCTTCCATAATGATAGTCTTTTTTATTATTGATTTACAGAATTAGTCTCTCGGAGGAAAATACCCCTCCAGACAAATGATATAATTGGTGGACAGCACAGGCTGTATGATGCTGAAAGGTATGCTGCTGCCTACAACCGATATTGAACCTGTAATGGCCGCCGGAGCGATAGTGGTGTCCGGGGCCTGGGTAGAATAAGCACCAGAAAGGCCCGCCAGTATGTTTCCTGTAGGAGAGCCTGTGTCTCCTTCATCTGAGAAACAAGGGAATGTAATGGTTGCCGCTGCCGCATGGCTGTGTAAAGGCATTTGCGCAGAAGTCATGGTAACCGTTTCTGAACCTCCGGTCTGTCCCAAATTAATGGCCGTTAATCCTGTTCCCTGTCCCGTGCCTACTGCTACACGGCCCCTCAGGTCCGGCACAGCAAAAGTAGTTTGCCCGTCTCCACCGAAAGTAGTTCCTAAAAGTGTAAATGCTGCTGTATATTCTGCTAAACTGTATTTTGTTCCGTCACAGAAAACCCAGCCTAACGGAGCAAAATTTCCTCCAAATAATCGGATTTCTCCTATATAACCTTCCATAATGATGTCTTTAGTGTGTTATTGATTTTACTTTTTAATGTGATCAGGACCTCTGAGGGAAAATTCCTAACAGGCATACGATATAATTCATCCCTAATGATGGCTGAACAAATGTGAGGGCATTACCGCCTCCCGAGGTTCCTATTTGCATGGCCAAAGGAATTGCTTTTGTGGTGGAGTCGCTGCTCTGATTGCTGTACATGGATGCCTTTGAAGCAAGCACATTGTTTGCCGGAGTTCCCGAATCACCTTCATCCGAGTAAGCAGGAACAACAACGTTTCCTGATATACTGTGAGTATGGGCTGGTAAATTCTGTAAAGTTAAAGTCACAGAATTCGTCCCTGTTGTTTCACCCAGCTGGTAATACGACAATCCAGGCCCCTGCCCCACTCCCACAGCCGATCTGCCGGCTAGGTTTGGGATGCCAAAAGTCGTTACACCATCCCCTCCATACGTGGTTCCGAAGAGTGAAAACAGAGCTACATTTGACCTGATGGCCAATAAAATACCATTACAATACTGCCAGTTCCTGGGAGCAAAGTCTGCGGCAAAAAGTCGGATTTCTCCAATTGTTCCGTCCATAATTATTTGTTTTTAAATTGAAAAAGATCAATGGTTTGATTCTATGTGAAAATATAAGAGAAGCCCTGGCAAGATCAGAATATGATGATGGCCTCAAAGTACCGGCAATTGATTCCGTGCACTAAGATTCCGAATACATTTACTAATCTTACTTACGGTCTGAAAGATCGAACAATGCTTACATTGTCTATTAAGTACTTGATTTCACAGCGAAGTGAGCAGCGGGCCGGGTTTTAGCCCTGATAAGAATTTTATACATGTCTAGTTAGTTTTTGGTTAATTGTTTTTATAGCTTTTAGATAATAAAATATCTATTAATTATCTTTACAAATTTAAATTTATTATTAATAAAACCAATATTTAATAATAAATTTAACTATTTATTTACTTAAAGGAGTTTTTCAATAAATTTAAATGACTCCTGAAATCAAATAATTATTACGTGATAAAATTAGTCATACTAAAATTCTCTGCAATCGGTATTTCTACTGAATTTGTTTTAAAATTAAACCGCTGATCTCATCAGGTCTTTAACGATCAAGCTTCAGACAGGATCTTAATGCTAAATAACATCAGCTGTTAATGTTTGATTATCAGCAGATAACAAACATCATGTAATGATTAAAACCTCCGTAAGCCAGATGCATCTACAATATGGCATTAACCATAAAAAAATGCTTCAAACTTGTGTTCAAAGCGGTATTGTTCCGAAACTATCGGGATTATTATTCTGCGAAAAGGCCTGATAAGCTTTAAGGTGACATTATTAGTAAAACGAAGCCCTGAATTCCAAAGGTGACATCTGTGTCTTAGTCTTAAATAATTTACTGAATGATTGCGAATGTTCAAATCCTAGATCGTAGGCAATTTCACTCACGGATAAGTTTGTTGTTGATAGTTTTTCCTTCGCTTTGCTGATCAGTTTATCATGTATGTGCTGTTGCGTACTTTGTCCTGTAAGCAATTTGAGCAGGCTGCTCAGGTATTTTGGTGAAACATGTAAAGCTTCGGCAATATATTGAACCGTCGGCAATCCTTTGATGGCTAAATCATCATCATCAAAATAGCCAGTAAGCAGACTTTCGAGACGCCCTAAAATATCATGGTTAGTCTTCTCCCTGGTAAGGAACTGGCGGTTGTAAAACCGTTCCGAATAATTGAGCAGGCTCTCAATCTGTGAAACAATGATCTGCTTGCTGAACCTGTCCATATTGGTATGGTATTCCTGCCTGATATTCTCAATGATGCCGTTCAGCGTTTTCTGTTCTTTTTCCGAAAGAAACAATGCTTCATTCACGGAATAATCAAAATAATCATACTGCCTGATTGTCTTTGCCAGCGGGGTATTCCATAAAAAATCGGGGTGAATGAGCAGCATCCAGCCGCTACGCTTTTCGGTAGAAGTGGGATCAGACTGTATCCTGAACACCTGGTTAGGTTCTATAAAGGCCATTACACCCTCATCAAAATCAAATTCCTGTTGTCCGTAATACATTTTCCCAGCCAACCCGCTTTTCTGTGAAATCATATAAAAATCGAGCACCAGATTTATTTCGCCAATATCCGAAGGTCTTTTAATCGACGAATAATTGACGACACTGATCAGTGGATGCTCAGGCTTGGGCAAGCCACGTAACTGGTGAAACTCACTGATGGTTTTTATCCTTTGTATCTGCCGCTGTTCCATTAGACAAAATTATACATTATGATTTGTATGGCCTTGCTATTACCAGGCCAATTTATTGCCGTTTCTATCGAAAAATGTACCGGTTGATACATCGTGCACAGTTGCAAATTGTACAATGATACCTGCGGCCTGTGCTGTGGTCTGGGTTCCCTGATATCCGTTCAGGTTTGATGCCGTGTAGCCGGGCTCTACACTGATCACGCTGAAATTGGTATCCTGTAATTCTTTTGAAAGCAGAACTGTAAAGGCATTCAACGCAGTTTTAGACGCACTGTACGCATCATAGATCCTGAAATTGGGACTTTGGGAATCCGTCTGAATGGAAAGCGAACCCAGAGGACTGGACACATTGATGATTCTTGGCGCATCTGATTTTTTCAGCAAATCCATCAGCAATTGGGTCGTTTGTACAGCACCGAAAAAATTAGTCTCGAAAACATTCCGCAGGTTGGCCATATTGCCTGTTGACATCGTTTGGGGCTGCTCCCCTGCGATGCCTGCATTGTTGATCAGCACATCCAACTGATGCTCTTTCGATTCCAGGATATGCTTTACTGATTGTATAGATTTTACATCCGTGACATCGAGCTCGATACATTCTACATTATGAAACCCTGCTTCGTGTAACTTTTCTTGAGCTTCAATTCCATTGGACTGACTCCGGCTTCCAAGATAAACATAATGACCGAGTCCGGCCAGCTGTTTGGCCGCTTCAAAACCAATTCCCTGGTTGGCACCTGTTATAAGAATCTTTTTCATCGTGATTATTTAAAAATGTTGTTTTATGAATATGAGAACTCTTTACCTTTAGAAATAATTAAGCTTCATATCTTCCAGAAGCCCTATATGAGAAGGCTTCCAACCCAGCATTTCCTGGCTCTTAAAATTGGTAGCAGGGCAGTCCAGGGTAATAAAATAGCTCATCCATTCAAAGTGTCTGTTAAGGTCTTCTCCGGAAAGAGAGGCTACCGGAAGGTTCAGTTCCTTGCCGATCAGTTCTGCGATCTTTTTCATTTCAACACCTTCGCCATCCACAATGTTATATAGTGCACCTTTATGACCTTTTTCCACAGCAAGGCGAAAAGCCTTTGCGGCGTCTAAACGATGAACACCCACCCAGCAGTTTTTGCCTTCATCAGGATAGGCGGATACCCCGTTTTTACGTGCCTGACTGATGATAAAAGGGATGAATCCGGCATCGCCCTTGTCATGGACAGAAGGTGCCAGTCGGATGACAGAAGCTTTGACTCCTTTTGAAGCCAGGTCTAATGCAGCTTCCTCGGATGGCCTTGGTGAATGTTCTGCAACGCTCTCTTCAGTTATAAAACCGTTGATCTTTGGCAGGCCCAGCATTCCGGAAGTGATCACGATCGCCTTGTCTGTACCTTTCAGCACTTCACCCATGGCAAAGATAGCATTCCTGTCGGTTGCCGCAGAATCTAAGAATGTACCTGCACCACCTTTCATAAAATCATGGTTAAATGCACAATGAATAATGCCATCAGCATTTTGGGCGCCCTGCTGAAGGATTTCTAGGTCTTCAAGGTTTCCGTGGAATACATCAGCACCCAAATCCCGGATAATTCTGGCGGATTCTTCAGACCGCGCCAAACCGGTTACCTGATGTCCTGCATTGATAAGCTCTTTGAGTATGGCTGAGCCATTATAGCCCGATGCCCCTGTAACAAATACTTTCATTTTAATATTGTTTTACTGATTGTAAAGTTCCAAAGATTTTCAAACCTGCATGTAGCCGAATATCCGTTTGTTGTAGTCTAAATACAAATTGTTTTGTCTGAAATGTAGATCCGGTAAAATGAAGTAAAAAACTAAAATACTCAACCGTGAGCTAAAAATAAGAAACCGCTACAGATACTGATCTATAGCGGTTTGCTTTATTTTAGTGATTGATCCTAATCAATCATTACTTTACTTCTTCAAAGTCTGCATCCTGAACATCATCTGCCCCGCCTGCATTGTTTCCTCCTGCATTCTGAGGTCCCGCATCAGCACCCGGCTGTTGGCCTGCGGCGTACAGTTCTTCAGAAGCAGCCATCCATGCAGCGTCCAGAGCTTCTGTTTTTGCTTTTACCTCATCTCCGTTCTTAGCTTCAAATGCTGTTTTCAGTTCTCCGTGAGCTTTTTCAATCGCTGCTTTCTTATCAGCAGACAATTTATCTCCGAACTCCTTCAGCTGCTTTTCAGTCTGGAAGATCAATCCGTCAGCTTTGTTGAAGATTTCAACTTCTTCTTTTTTCTTAGCATCGGCAGCAGAGTTTTCCTGAGCTTCTTTCTTCATTCTTTCGATTTCTTCCTCAGAAAGTCCTGAAGAGGCCTGAATCTTAATGGTCTGTTCTTTACCTGTTCCTTTATCTTTAGCAGAAACACTTAGGATACCGTTGGCATCGATATCGAAAGTTACTTCGATCTGAGGAACCCCTCTTGGTGCCGGCGGAATATCAGTAAGGTCAAATCTACCGATCTCTTTGTTGTCATTGAACATTGGTCTTTCCCCCTGTCCTACTCTGATGCTTACTGCCGGCTGGTTGTCAGACGCGGTAGAGAATACCTCAGATTTTTTAGTTGGGATCGTTGTATTCGCTTCGATTAGTTTTGTGAATACGGAACCCATAGTTTCGATACCTAAAGAAAGCGGTGTAACGTCAAGAAGCAATACATCTTTTACATCACCTGTTAATACACCTCCCTGGATGGCAGCACCAATCGCTACAACTTCATCCGGGTTTACTCCTTTAGATGGTTTTTTACCGAAGAATTTCTCCACTTCTTCCTGGATGATCGGGATTCTTGTAGAACCTCCTACCAGGATCACTTCGTCGATATCTGAAGTAGATAAACCTGCATCTTTCAATGCTTTGGCTACCGGCTCCATTGACCTTCTTACCAGATCAGCAGATAACTGCTCGAATTTAGCTTTGGTTAAGGTTTTTACCAAGTGTTTAGGACCTGTCGCCGTAGCCGTGATATACGGAAGGTTAATTTCAGTCTGTGGAGAAGAAGATAACTCGATCTTAGCTTTTTCAGCAGCTTCTTTTAGTCTCTGTAATGCGATAGCATCAGATTTCAGATCCACACCTTCTTCAGCTTTGAATTCATCAGCCATCCAGTTGATGATCACATCATCAAAGTCATCACCACCAAGGTGCGTATCCCCATTAGTAGATAATACTTCAAATACACCATCTCCTAAATCAAGGATAGAAATATCGAATGTACCACCACCCAAATCGTATACTGCAATCTTCTGGTCTTTATGGTTTTTATCCAAACCGTATGCTAATGCAGCAGCAGTAGGCTCGTTGATGATCCTTTCCACTTTAAGACCTGCAATTTCTCCCGCCTCTTTAGTAGCCTGTCTCTGTGCGTCGTTAAAGTAAGCCGGAACAGTAATTACCGCTCTTGTTACTTCCTGACCCAGATAATCTTCAGCTGTTTTCTTCATTTTCTGAAGAATCATAGCAGAGATTTCCTGCGGTGTATATTCTCTGTCGTCAATTTTTACTTTTACCGTATCGTTAGGTCCGCTTACCACTTCGTAAGGCACTCTTGTGATCTCGCTCGCATCATCTTTAAAATGAGTCCCGATAAATCTTTTGATTGAATATACTGTTTTCTTAGGGTTAGTTACTGCCTGTCTTTTAGCAGGATCCCCTACTTTTCTTTCTCCGTCTTCTGTAAAAGCTACAATAGAAGGTGTAGTTCTTTTACCTTCCGCATTAGGAATAACAACAGGGTCTTTACCCTCCATTACGGCAACACAAGAGTTGGTTGTTCCTAAGTCGATTCCAATTATTTTACTCATAATATTTTTTATTTTTCTAATTTTATTTTAAGCTATATCCATCATTTCTCAATATTTGTACCACATCAAAATTTGTGACAAATTGACACAATCAAAGGAACAGGGGCTGTTATGAAGGTATCCTGCCTTTCCATTCCTGTCAGCAGGCTTGTATAAAAAACATTAAAAAATTACATCTGTACCTGAACGGACAGGTTGAAATATTATCAATTTAGCTGTATATTTGAAAGACGGGATGTTATTGCTGCACATAGTAGTAAGGATTCACACACTTGCAGATCGCAGCAGATATTCAAAAAAAATTAATCAAAGTTTAACCTGAACAGTACTGCTGAACATCTGCCGAATTGTTATTTTTGGTCAAATAAAATATAAAAATGTCATTACAGTTCAATCCGCGGGATATTACCTGGCTCGCCTTCAACGAAAGGGTTTTACAGGAAGCCATGGACGAAAAAGTCCCCTTGCATTTAAGGATTCGTTTTTTAGGAATATTTTCCAATAATCTGGACGAGTTTTTCCGGGTGCGGGTTGCAGGGCTGAAACGTGCGATGGATTTCAAAGAAAAAGTTGTTGCAGAGTCTTTTTATCAGGCACCTTCAAAAATCCTTCAGAGAATCAATGAAATCGTCATACATCATCAGCAGAATTTTGACAAGACTTGGAAAAAGATCCAGGCTGAAATGGCAGATCAGAAAGTTTTTATTAAACTCCCTAAACACCTCACTCCCGTACAGAAAGAATTTGTGAGGAAGTATTTTGATGAGGTAGTAGAGTCCAATGTTATTCCTATCCTGTTGCATGAAAATACGCCTATGCCTTATTTAAGGGACAAAAGCCTGTACCTTGGAGTTGCCATGAGCAAAAAAGACTGGCAGTACGCCAGCAATTATGCCATCATTGAGATCCCGTCGCGTTTCGTCGGCAGGTTTTTACTGCTCCCCACTGAAGATCCAAAAGAGAAGAACGTAATGCTCCTGGAAGATATTATTACGTTCAACCTTCCGCATATCTTCTCATATTTCGGATATGACGAATTTTCTGCTCATGCCTTTAAGGTAACCAAAGATGCGGAACTGGACCTTGATAATGACATCAGGACCAATTTCGCGGAGAAAATAGAAAAAGGACTTAAGAACAGACGAAAGGGAAAACCTACAAGGTTTGTTTTTGACAAGGATATGGATAAAGCATTGCTTGAACTTCTGATCCGCAAGCTGAACCTGACCAAGAAAGACAGCATCATCCCGGGAGGAAAAATTCATAACTTCAAACATTTCATGGATTTTCCGGATGTTTTTGAAACCTATGAACGGCCAGTGGAAAGGACTTCTTTTACGCATCCAGCCTTTGAGCACGGAGAGCGGGTAACAGATGTGATTTTAAAAAATGATGTACTGCTTACTTTCCCCTACCATAAATATAATCCCGTTATCGACCTGCTGCGTGAAGCTGCGATGGACCCCGATGTAAAATCCATACAAATCACGGCTTACAGGCTTGCCAGCAGCTCAAAAATCATCAACGCCCTCATTTACGCAGCGAGAAACGGTAAAGAAGTAACGGTTATGCTGGAGCTTCAGGCGAGGTTTGATGAAGAGTCGAACCTGGAGTGGAAAGAAATGCTGGAACCGGAAGGCATCAAGGTACTGATAGGCATTCCCAATAAAAAAGTACATGCTAAACTCTGTGTGATCAAAAAAAGAGCTCATAATAAAACCATACAGTATGGCTTTGTAAGCACGGGGAATTTCAATGAAAAAACGGCACGGATCTATGGAGATCATTTGCTGATGACTGCCGACCGCGGAGTGATGGCGGATATCAATAAGGTATTTTCCGTCCTGAAAAAACCAAAAGACGATTACATGCCGGTCCTTAAAACCTGTAAAAACCTGTTGGTCTGCCCTCAGTTCATGCGTGAGAAATTCATCCACCACATCGACAGGGAAATTGAAGAAGCCAAAGCAGGACGAAAAGCAGAAATGATCATCAAAGTGAACTCGCTCAGCGACCGCGGAATGATCCTAAAAATATATGATGCCGCCAAAGCCGGTGTAGTTATCAAAATGATTGTCCGTGGAATCTACTGTGCCGTCAATCAGAAGGATTTTAAAGAAAAGATTGATGCGATAAGTATCGTGGATGAATACCTTGAGCATGCCCGTGTGATGTATTTTTACAGCAAAGGCGAAGAAGACATCTATATATCATCGGCAGACTGGATGACGCGGAATCTTGACAACCGTATAGAGGCTGCCGTAAAAATTACTGATAAAGACCTGAAAAAAGAGATGAAGGATATCCTGGACATCCAGCTGAGAGACAATGTAAAGGCCAGGGTACTGAATAAAAAACTCGACAATGAATACGTAAGAAACAATAAGAAGCAATGCCGCTCCCAGATTGAAATTTATAAATATTTAAAAGCCAAAACAGATCCTGAATGAAGATTGCAGCGATAGATATCGGAAGTAATGCCGCAAGGCTCCTGATCAATGAAGTAAAAGTAAACAACAATAAACCTGAATTTATCAAACTGAACCTGCTCAGGATTCCCCTGAGGCTGGGAATGGATGTATTTACCCTCGGAAAGATCGGGGAAGAGCGGGAGAAAATGGTGATTGATGCCATGAAGATCTTCAGTGACCTCATGAAAATCTATCAGGTGGATCACTACCGTGCCTGTGCTACCAGTGCCATGCGGGATGCGGCCAATGGAAAGGAAATTATTAAAGAGGTACAACAGACCTCGGGCATTAATATTGAAATTATTTCGGGAGACGAAGAAGCTACCCTGATCTATGAGAACCATGTTGCCGAAGGCCTTGATAAAGAATTTGCCTATCTGTATGTAGATGTAGGCGGCGGTTCCACAGAGCTTACCTTTTACGAAAATGACAAGATGATTTATGAAAAATCCTTTAACATCGGAACAATCAGGCTGCTGAATAACCTGGTTACAGAAGATAACTGGAAGGAAATGAAAGAAGAGATCAGGAAGAATATCAACAGTAAAAAACCAATTGTAGCCATAGGCTCCGGAGGAAATATCAATAAAGTTTTCTCTATGAGCAAGACCAAGGAAGGAAAGCCTATTTCCCTTGCCCACATTAAAAAAGTATACAAAGAATTCAATGAAATGACGATCGAGGAAAGGATGACGCGGTATAACATGAGGGAAGACCGTGCAGACGTAGTCGTTCATGCATTAAAAGTATACAATAATGTGATGTCCTGGGCAGACATCAGCAGGATATTCGTCCCTAAAATTTCCGTAGCGGATGGCCTGATCCAGAATATCTACCATAAGCTCCAGCGTAAAAATTAGAATCTTTTTTTATTTATAATCGCCGGCTGTTCATCAGCCGGCTTTTTATTGGCCACTGATCAGGAAATACATCTTTTTATTTTATATTTTTGGTAACTATACGTTATTTTACACCAACTAATTTTCAACGAAACAAGCAATAAAGACTATCTAAAACAGATAGTCTTCTTTTTTTATTAATAATCTTAAAATTTAACGAAATGGAAAATCAAAAATTAGAAAAACAATTAATGAAACATTTGCAAAAAGCAGAGAATGTAGCTAAAAAATTAGAAGAATTAGGAATCTATGTTCGGATAAACAGAGTTTCATGCCTTCAAAATTATATTGAGATTACTCATTCCCTCCGTTTGAAGAAATAGTATTTGTGAGGTGTTGCATAATTAAATCCTGAACCCTAAAAAATCTATCAAATTTATGATTGACTTCATGAAGGTAATGTAAATTAAGCATAGAAATAAAAGTTGTTAAATCAACCTTATCATCTTTAAACTCTTCATATTTCTCTAAAATAATATGGAAATCTCTTTTATTAAAGTTCTTTAAAGATTTCTCAAACTCAGATTCAAATTTGTTCATAATTTTTGCCCTCAATATACAAAGAAATACAGAAATTTTTCGTATATTTGTGGTCAAATTTTTATCGAAAAAAGGAAGCGTTAGCTTTTATTCTGTTAATCTGAAATCTGGAAAATTTCTCTTAATACAATACAGAATAAACAGTGGACACTTACACCTATACGGTGTGGGATTGTCTTGTTTATATTGTATTGGTTTTCCAGAACCACAGATTAATAAGCAAGAGTTACAAACCCACACTTTCTTATTTATAATCAAAAATTTCTACATCGGGTTTGGGTAGGTTTATAAAAATCTATCTTATGAAAAAGACTTTATTAGCCTTGACTTTTATGGCTTTATTAACTGTAAACTGTTCAGGGAACGAAGATGACACAACACCAGAACAAACAAATCCTGTAATAACACAATATTTCCATCCTCCTACATGGATTCAGGGCAGTTGGAAAATCTCAGGGAGCAATTCTGCATACTTTAAATTTACCAATGATGATTTTATCTTAGTAAGCCCATATACAAGCTGGAAAGCTGTATTGCAACAAACAGCAAGTGCAGGACAGACAGCTAAAGTAAATGAAGACATCTCAGAACAATATTATCAATTTACAATCATTGC
Organism: Chryseobacterium camelliae; assembly: GCF_030818575.1. Classification (NCBI taxonomy): domain Bacteria; kingdom Pseudomonadati; phylum Bacteroidota; class Flavobacteriia; order Flavobacteriales; family Weeksellaceae; genus Chryseobacterium; species Chryseobacterium camelliae. The sequence continues at coordinate 356,592 of NZ_JAUTAL010000001.1, read as the reverse complement.
AGGTAATTCAGGAGGGCAATATAAGTTTAAAAAAATCAGTGATACAAAGATTCAATGGGTTGGTAGTACTCCTTTCTTTTTGGATAAAGAGTAAAAGTTTAACACACCAATAAATATTAATCATGTTTAACACCAACATAAAATCGGTTTTTGAACTTACTCAAATCTTTGCTACTGAGCAGGACTGTATAGACTACTTAGAAATAATGAAATGGAGCAAAGTTCCTATAAGTCCTTTTGATGCAACCTCAAAGGTATATAAATGTAAGAATAACCAATACAGATGCAAGAATACTGGCAAATACTTTAATGTTAAAACAGGAACATTGTTCGAGAACTCAAAAATCAGTTTGAGAAAATGGTTTATGGCTATTTGGCTTGTTACTTCTCATAAGAAGGGAATTAGCTCGATACAACTTGGAAAAGATATTGGAGTAAGGCAGGCAACAGCATGGTTCATGTTACAAAGAATTAGAGCATGTTTCGGTATTGAGAATGGTAACGAATTAGAAGGAGTTGTAGAATGTGACGAAACCTTTATAGGTGGAAAGAATAAGAACCGACACAAAGACAAGAAGGTTAAAAACTCTCAGGGAAGGAGTTTTAAAGATAAAGTTCCTGTTATGGGTATACTTCAAAGAGATGGTAAAATGAATGCTTTTGTTGTACCTGATACAAAAAGAAGTAGTATTCAACCATTGATTTGTAGGTATGTAAATCCAGAAACAACAATCTTAATATCTGATGAATGGTTAGGATATACAGGTTTAAACAAATACTATGACCATAAAATCATAGACCATTCTAAAAAAGAGTATGTAAGTTTGCAGGATAACTCTATACATACAAACAACATCGAGGGTAGTTGGAACATACTTAAAAAGAGTGTTTCAGGAATGTATAATCACGTTTCTAAAAAGCACCTTCAAAAATATGTTGATGAATTTGTATACAGATTTAACCTGAGAAAGGTCTCAGACCAAGAAAAATTCAGATATTTGTTATCAAATTCAAATATCCGAACTAAGTACAAAGAATTATGTCAATAGATAAAAAACTTAGAGAACAAAGAGTGAGACACACTATTATAGATGGTGAAGAATACTTTTATGTAGAGGATATTCGGAATAATCAGAATTTTCTGATAACAGATTTAAGCCAAGTTATTTATCAGGGTGCAACAGCCTTGATAAAAGCCAAGTTTGTCCATGAGTTAACACTCTTTGACAAACTAATGAAACAAACATTGAATATCAAACAAGATAAAGAAAAAGAGGATTAGATTAATCCTCTTAATTTTTTATTAGGTTTGTGTAAAGTAACGTATAATTACCATATTTTTTATTAAAAAATTACAAATTATGATATAAAATCAAATAAAAAGTGTTAAATTCACTCAATAATCAACATATCTTAATACTGTTTTAAATTCTGAAGAATAATTTGTACGATTTTTGCATTGTTCTAAGGTAAAATACATTCGATGAACGTCATCAGTAGTATCAATACTGAAGATCCGTTCTATGATTTCCGCATCTTTTACAGAGAAATAATAGAACTGAAGCTTGAAATGAGGAACAGATTGATTTATTTACCATCAACATTTAAAAACTTTACGATATGAAAGACATGATCAAGCGCATATTTCTGGTAGCCTTCATTTTACTGGTGCTTACAGCCATCTCAGGCTTTTTTTACATGCAGAAACATCCCATAGAAAATAATAAACCCGCCGGCACAGCTCTCATGATGACCGGTAAAGCGGTAAAGTAGCAAAGGACGTCAGATGATGATCTATTTGTTAATCATTTATTAAAGTTCCATTAAAATACTTCAGAGGTATATCGTCCATTTTTGTAAAAATTAAAGTACATAACAATGACGAACCATTATCTTCTGAAAGGTTCCGTACTAGCTGCATTCTTTCTTCAGGGCAGTCTGTTCGGACAAACACTTATCCATTACTGGAATTTCAATAACAATGCCTCTGCCACAGCCCTTACCACACCGGCCTCAACACTTCTTAACGGTTCACTTACAGCCATCTCCGGCGGCGGCAGTGTCATAGATTATGCTAACGGAACCGGACAGAATTTTGACGTTCAGAACTTAAATGCCCGGAACAACGATTCCGCAGGTACCCATCTGAGATTGAATAATCCCGTTGGCGGAGGACTGCAGTTTTCCCTGCCTACCACAGGTTACAACAGTGTTATGATAAAGTTTACCACCAGGCGTTCCGGCCAGGGCGCCGGAACCCAAAGCTGGTCATACTCTACGGATGGAACTTCCTTTATTCCTTATCAGACGGTTTCTCCGCAGGATGCCAATCCGCAACTGGTTACATTTGACTTTTCCGCTGTTCCCGGGGTCTCCAATAACCCGAATTTTAAACTGAAAGTTGAATTCTCAGCCACAGGCGGAGGAACGGGAGGCAATAACCGGTTTGACAATTTTACGGTGGATGCGGTGCCGGCAACCGGTGCAGACACGACACCTCCCATCGTTACTTACCTTCCTGCGAACAACAGCAGCAGTGCCTCTACCGCTGTAAACCCTACACTCGCATTCAATGAAAATGTGAGGCTGACAGATAATTCCGCCATCACCAATGCCAATGCCCAGAATCTGGTTGAATTCCGTACCGGCAACGCTTCTGGTACGCAGGTTCCTTTTACCACCTCTTTTGCCAACAATACTATCACGGTAATCCCGACTTCTGCTTTACTTCCCAATCAGACTTATTACCTTGCCCTTAAGCCCAATACGGTTGAAGATTTCAGTGACAACGGAATCAGCACTGTAACATCCAGCACATTCAGCACAGCTGCCACATCGGTTTCCATGGAAAAAAACCTGATCAAAATCAATGAAAATACCGGCAACCTAGCCTTCAAGATCAATGTCAGCAATCCTTCTAATGCGACGGTAAATCTTGTCGTTAAAGCAGCTCCGTTCAGCACAGCTAACAGCAGCGATTTTACATTATCTTCACAGACTATTGCCATCACTCCTTCTGCAAACAGTTATACAGTCAATATCCCGATTATTGATGATACACTACAGGAACAGCAGGCAGAATATTTTGTCCTAAGCCTTGAAAATCCGGTTGGTGCCGTCATCGCAGGGGATAATACATCCACGGTATATATTATTGATAATGATAAACCGGCACCGGTGCCTTCCCATCAGATCCAGATGAACTATATCGGAAGTTTCGATCCTTCAGGAAACAGCAGCAGCTCAACGGAAATCGTCGTGCATGATCCTGCTACCCAAAGGTTATTCACCATCAGTTCGCTGACAGATGTTTTTGACATTATCAATTTCAGCAATCCGAATACACCTTCTGTGATTCAGACAGTAAATATGGCGCCGTACGGAGGCATTACCAGTATTGCAGTGAAAAACGGCATTGTGGCAGCAGCTTCCCCGAATACCAATCCGCAACAGAACGGTTCTGTTGTTTTCTTCGATATCAACGGGAATTTTCTGAAACAGGTTACGGTAGGAGCCTTGCCGGACATGATTACCTTTACACCGGACGGGACAAAAGTGATTACCGCCAATGAAGGAGAGCCTAATGATGCGTATACTGTAGATCCTGAAGGCTCCATCAGCATTATTGATATTTCAGGAGGCATTGCAGGTCTCAGCCAGACTAATGTGACAACACTGAACTTCAACAATTTCGATTCCCAGGTTGCTGCCCTGTCAGCCACCGGACTTAGAAAAGTAAGGGCGAATAACACATTGTCCCAGGATCTTGAACCGGAATATGTGACCGTAAGCTCTGATAGCCAGAAAGCCTGGGTAACCCTTCAGGAAAATAACGGCATTGCCGAGGTTAACCTGACTGCCAAAACCATTACCGGCTTATGGGGGCTTGGAAAAAAAGATATGAACATACCCGGAAATGGCTTTGATGCTTCAGACAATAACGGAGAAATCCTGATTGCCAACTGGCCGGTAAAGGCATATTATACTCCTGATGCCATCCAGAATTACACTGCGGGAAATACACATTACATTGTTACTGCGAATGAAGGGGATGAAAAAGACCTTTCAGGCTTCAGTGAAAGAACCACAGTAGGTGCCAGCAGTTATACTCTGGATCCTGATGTGTTCCCCAATGCAGCAGTCTTGAAAGCATCCCATAATCTGGGAAGATTCAGGGTAACCAGCGTAAACGGGAACACAGATAATGACCCTGAATTTGAAGAAATCAATGCTTTAGGCGCACGTTCGTTTTCTATATTCAATGCAGATACGAAACAGCTGATCTATGACAGCGGCGACAGTTTTGAACGCTATATCGCAGCCAATCATCCCCTGATCTTTAATGCCGACAATGAATCCAACACCGTAAAAAGCAGGAGCCGCGCAAAAGGGCCGGAACCGGAAGGCGTAGCATTAGGAACGATTAATGGACAGACTTATGCGTTTATCACGCTGGAAAGGACCGGCGGCGTTATGGCCTATAATATTACAGATCCTAACAATCCAACATTCACGGATTACAAACATTCCCGTATGACTTCAGCTTATGGCGGCGACAACGGACCTGAAGGGATTATCTATATCGCACCATCCAACACTGCCAACGGCAAAGGATATGTAATTGTAGCCAACGAAATTAGCGGGACATTGTCCATGTACGAAGTAGCTTCCTCCCCTACGCTTGCCACCGGGGAAGCAAACCAGGAAAAAGCAACATTTAATGTATTTCCTAATCCTGTTGCAAAAGGTAATACCCTATATTTTAACCGTGCACAGGGTTATGAGCTTTATGACATGTCCGGAAAACTGACCAAAAAAGAAAAAAATGCATTAACCATACCTACATCCGAACTGTCTTCAGGAATATATGTAATGAAAACTACAGATGGTTACACAAAAAGGATTATTGTTAAATAAGCATCGCCAAGGTACCAACAAAAAATAAAATCCCCGGAATATTCCGGGGATTTTTGCAGCTATAAAACAATAAAATAATACAAAAATTAAATATAAAGCTCTTTATATGTACTTTATTAACTATATTTATGTAAATATTTTTAACATAAATTATATATTTAATTAAAATTTTCCACATATTCATCTTCAATAACCATATACCTGAAAAAATTCAATATGACCATTATTTATGATTCTAGAAACACGAGAATTGAAGGCTGTAGCAAAATAACCCCTCATTATTGCAGTCTTCGGCGAAGAATCTGTCTTTCATAACTCAAAAGGAAATACCTATTTCTTATTGTTTTATGATATCAAAAAGGCAGACTTCTAAAAGTCTGCCTTTGAAATTATCTCGTATAGTATCGTATGCTACTACTCTACACTTATTACTTTTTCTATTTCCGGAGCGTGCTGCCTGATGGTATTTTCTACTCCCAGTTTAAGGGTTGAGAAATTCAGTGAACAGCCGGAACAGTTTCCAAGGAGTTTTACAAAAACCTGATTGTCCTTTACATCAATAAGCTCAATATCGCCCCCATCCCTGTTCAGGAACGGACGGATGCTTTCCAGGGCTTCCATCACCCTTGTTACGGTATCTTCGTGTGTTATATTTGTTTCCATATATTGTATTCAGTCATTTGGTCACATCCGTTCGGGATGAATTATTTTGATTTTGGTGAACATCCTGCCATAGTTGTAATTTTCACCGCTTCCGTAGGAGGAAGGTTTTTATTTCTCTCCACTAAGCTTTCAACCATTTTTCTTGCGGTTTCAGTATAGATCTCTGCAATTCTGGAATTTTCCTGAAGGGCAGCCGGCCTTCCCACATCCCCTGCCTCTCTGATGCTCTGGATCAAAGGAATTTCTCCCAGTACCGGAATACCCAGATCGTCAGCAAGATACTGTGCTCCCTGGTTTCCGAAGATATAATATTTATTATCCGGAAGTTCTTCCGGTGTAAAATAAGCCATATTTTCTATGAGCCCCAAAACAGGTATATTGATGCTTTCCATCTGGAACATGGCGATTCCTTTTCTTACATCGGCCAATGCCACATGCTGAGGCGTACTCACGATTACGGCACCGGTAACCGGAACTTCCTGGATGATGGAAAGGTGGATATCACCTGTTCCCGGAGGAAGATCGATTAACAGGAAATCCAGTTCTCCCCAGGCAGCATCACGAATCATCTGATTCAATGCTTTCGATGCCATCGGGCCTCTCCAGACCACCGCCTGGTTGGCTCCCGAAAAATAACCGATGGAAAGCATTTTAACGCCATAATTCTCAATAGGTTTCATCAGACTTTTTCCGTCTACATCTACAGAGATCGGCTTTTCGCCCTCAGTATCGAACATCGTAGGTACAGAAGGTCCATAGATATCTGCATCCAGCAATCCTACCTTAAAGCCCATTTTAGCAAGCGTTACCGCCATATTGGCAGCTACGGTAGACTTTCCTACGCCTCCTTTTCCGGAAGCGATGGCAATAATATTCTGAATGCCTTTGATCTGTTTTCCTTTGATCTGGCTCTGCTGAATTTCAGTCGGTTCCGGAGAAACGATTTTCAATTTCAGGTGAACCTCTTCTCCAAATTCGCTGGCAAAGGCCTGCTTCATAGCCGCTTCCAGCTTCTTTTTCTCATGCATTGCCGGTGAATGAGCCGTCATATCAATATACACGTCATCGCCCATAATCTGAAGATTATTTACCAGATCATCAACTTCTATTTCTTTAAGGAAATCCTGAACCTTTTCTTTCGTCAACATAAACTCAATAAATTGATTACAAAGTTAAGGAAATTTTACCTATTTAGAATAAGTAAACAGTACTATAGATAAATTCTTTTAGGGTCCGGATATTTATAGTATTTTTAAGGAATTTTTATGGTAAGAATGAAAAAAATACTTTTTGTCCTCTTGGGTGTGATTTCAGCCCATGCTTTTTCACAAAATTATGCGCAATACGTCAATCCGTTTATAGGGACCGGGGGCCACGGCCATACATTTCCGGGGGCGATTGTTCCTTTCGGGATGGTCCAGCTATCACCTGACACCCGTATAGACGGCAGCTGGGACGGATGCAGCGGTTACCACTATTCCGATTCTGTAATCTATGGCTTTTCACATACGCACCTTAACGGTACAGGGGTTTCGGATTACGGAGACATTATGCTGATGCCAACCATGGGAAAGGCCAGCCTCAACTCTAAAGAATACTCATCTTTATTTTCCCATAAAAATGAAAAGGCCACTGCCGGATTTTATTCGGTAAAACTGAATAAGAACAATATCGATGTCCGGCTCACCACAACTAAAAGGGTGGGCTATCATGAATATACTTTCAACAACGCGGGAACCGCCAATATCATCCTGGACCTGAACCATCGCGATAAGCTGCTGGAAGGCGAAGTGAGGATTATAGATCCTAAAACCGTTGAAGTATTCAGGAGGAGCTCCGCATGGGCTACCGACCAGTATATCTATGCGAGAATTGAGTTTTCTAAGCCTGTGGAAATTTCCCGCAAAGAAGTGAACGGAACCCAGGACCGCAATGTGTATACCGGAACCAGGCTGGCGCTGGCTTTCTCAGCTAAGGTGAAAAAGGGTGAAAAAATCAATGTAAAAGTAGCCATTTCCCCAACAGGTTATGAAGGAGCAGGAAAAAATATGCTGGCAGAAGGGAAATCCAATGATTTTGAAAGCATCAGAAAGATGGCAGCCGCAGACTGGGATAAGGAACTCTCCAAAATAGAAGTAAAATCCGCTGACAAAAATAAGCTTACCATTTTTTATACTGCACTATACCATGTCTTTACCCAGCCGAACATCAACATGGATACCGACGGGAAATACAGGGGAAGGGACAATAAATTCTACATGGCCAAAGGCTTTGATTATTATACGGTCTTTTCCCTGTGGGATACTTTCAGGGGAGCCCATCCTTTAATGACGCTGATCGACAGAAAAAGGACTTCCGACTTCATCAATACCTTCATCAAACAGTATGAGCAGGGAGGAAAGCTTCCGGTATGGGAACTGGCTTCCAATGAGACGGAATGCATGATCGGCTACCACGCAGTATCCGTCATTGCAGATGCCATGGCCAAAGGTATCAAAGGATTTGATTATGAAAAGGCTTTTGAGGCATCCAAACATTCGGCTATGCTGGATATCTTCGGGCTGAATGCCTATAAACAGAATAACTACATCAGCATAGATGATGAACATGAAAGCGTTTCCAAAACCGTTGAATATGCCTATGATGACTGGTGCATTGCCCAGATGGCCAAAATTTTAGGCAAAAAGGAGGATTACCAGTATTTTATGAAACGTTCCCAGAACTGGAAAAACCTCTACAATCCTGAAAACGGATTTATGCAGCCGAGGAAGAACGGCAACTGGTACCAGCCTTTTGATCCAAGAGAAGTGAACAACAATTATACGGAAGGTAATTCATGGCATTATTCCTATTCCGTACAGCAAGATATCCCGGGACTGATAGCCGCCCATGGAGGAAAGGAAAAATTTGAGCAGTTTATTGATGCTATTTTTGCTGCTCCGGACAAAACCACGGGAAGGGAACAGGTAGACATCACCGGCCTTATAGGACAGTATGCCCAGGGAAATGAGCCGAGCCATCATATCGCCTACCTGTACAATTATGTAGGCAAGCCTGAGAAAACCGACGAGAAGATAAAGTATATCCTGGACCATTTTTATAAAAATGCCCCGGACGGGCTGATCGGCAATGAAGACTGCGGACAGATGAGTGCCTGGTATATTTTGAGTACACTGGGAATTTATGCCGTGACCCCGGGATTACCGGAATGGCAAACCACAAAACCTTATTTCGATGAGATAAAAATCCATCTTGAAGACGGAACCACCCGGACGATTACCCCCAATACCGGAAGAGATGAACTCAGGAAGCTAGGCTTTGAAAATGTACGTGCATTCAAAGACCTGAAATATGATGAGCTTACCGCTTCTCCCGTGATTGCAGCAGACCGCCTGTTCGACTTTTCCACCAAAGTAACCATAACCCCGCTGAACCCGGAAGACAAATTATATTACATGACCCTGGATGAAGGCGATGCCAATGTGAGGAAAACATTTAAGGCGTACAAAGAGCCTTTTACCATCAACACAACCACCATGGTTTCAGCTTATGCGGAACGGAACGGCGAGAAAAGTTCGATCACCACGGCCAATTTTAACAGGAGACCGAATCATTGGGATATTACGGTAAATGCTACGATGAATCCCCAATATACAGCAGGAGGCAAATTGGCGCTGATAGACGGCATCCACGGAGATATCAACTGGAGAAAAGGTGAATGGCAGGGATACCAGGGACAGAATTTTGAGGCCATTATTGATTTCAAATCTCCTCAGGACATGACCAGACTATCTTCCACATATCTCCAGGACAGCCGCGCATGGATCCTGATGCCTAAAAAAGTGGAATATTATGCCTCGATGAACGGTAAAGATTATATTTTGTTATCTACTGTCAATAATACGGTAGACCCGAAAGATGAAACAGTGCAGGTAAAAGAATTCAGCGCTGATATTCTTCCTACACAAGCCCGTTATCTTAAAGTAAAAGCATACTACTACGGAAAACTTCCTGAATGGCATCAGGGCGCCGGAGGCGAAGCTTATATCTTTTTGGATGAAATTTCAGTGAAATAGGTCTGTACAATGATAAAATTAAACTCCCTCCGAATAGTTTTTCAGAGGGAGTTTAATTTTTATGGAGCTTATAAATTTTAGTCAATGACTGATTAATTCATAATCCGCTTATTTTTTCAGACCATTGCAGTCCGCCGGGAAGCTCAAGATCGGAAAATTCTATATGGATGACCCTTCGTCTTTTTCCGTTTGTCGTCCTGTTGGATCCATGCAGCAGCAATGGCTTCATAATCATGATCCCACCCTTTTTCACACTGCAGATTGCCTCTTTTTCGATAGTCCAGTCGATGGTTTCAGGCCTGTAAATACCTTTGGCATGAGAGCCGGGAACTACTTTCAGTGCACCGTTGTATTCATCCGTATCATCCAGATGGATTCTGATGGTAAAAATATTTCCGAGGATTTCCAGTGGCGGCTGCACACCAAACTGGTCTTGTTTGGTGGTCCATGGACCAAACCCCTCAATTTCAGCTTTCCGGTCTACGGAAATGGTGAGATCCTGATGATAGGCAACATACCAGTTGGACGATTCGGGCTTATCAAAATAAATACTTTTTACAGCTAAATAACTGTTGCCAAAGATTTCTTTGATAATTGCCGTTAGCCGGCTGCTGAAAACTGATTTCCTGACCTCTGGCACTCCTTTCAGGAACTGCCGGATGGCAAAAAGGTCTTCCGATTTCCTGAACGTTTCACAGGAAGTATCGGCATTCTCGATACCATCAATGATCTTTTTTATTTCCTCTTCAGAGAATACATCATGAATCACGACAAAACCGTCATCAGCAATCTGCTTTCTATATTCTTCCCATCCTGTCATTCCGGTTCTGAGTCTACAATTCAATATTCATTAAAGGTCCCCACCACCATGATTGTCCAGCTGTCCTTCCCATTTGGAAACGGCAGAAGTAGCCAGGGCATTGCCGAGGACATTCGTCATGCTTCTTCCCATATCGCAGAAATGGTCGATTGGTAAAATCAGGGCAATACCTTCCGGCGGGATCCCGAACATGGAACAGGTAGCCACAATGATGACCAGGGAAGCCCTCGGAACACCGGCAATCCCTTTTGAGGTAAGCATCAGAACCAGCAGCATGGTAATCTGCTGACCGAGAGACATCTCAATCCCATAAATCTGTGCTATGAATATGGAGGCAAAGGTCATGTACATCATGCTTCCGTCCAGGTTAAATGAATACCCGAGCGGCAGGATGAACGATACCACCCTGTTGTTGCAGCCGAATCGTTCCAGCTCTTCCACAAGCTTGGGGAATACCGCTTCGGAGCTCGTAGTTGAAAAAGCGATCAGCAAAGGTTCTTTGATCCTCCTCAGAAGCTCGAAAAGACGGTTGCCCAGGATGAAATACCCTACCAGTAAAAGTGCCAGCCAGAGTATGCCTAAAGCAAAGAAAAAGTCCCTGAGGTAAATCGCATATACTTTAAAGATCTCAAATCCATTGGTAGCAACCACTGCAGCGATAGCTCCCAGCACCCCAAACGGCGCGAACCACATGATGTAGCCAACCATTTTCAGGATCCCGTGGGCTACGATATCAAATAATTTAATCACCGGCTGCGAATATTCTTCGCCCATATTCGCCAGTGCAATCCCGAACATAATGGAAAATACCACGATCTGCAGTACTTCATTGGTGGCAAAAGCCTCAAACAAACTTTTAGGGATAACATGCTTTACAAAATCTTCCATGGAAAAGCCTTTGCTGGTCTTCAGAAGATCCTCCGCCGAAGCTGCATCCTGAATAGGCAGCTGTGTCACATGCCCGGGTTCCAGCCAGTTCACCAGCATCAATCCTATAAACAGAGACAGCAGGGAAGCGGAAATAAACCACAGCATGGCCTTAGTCCCTACCCTTCCGATCATTTTGATGTCACTCATCTTGGCTATTCCCACAACAAGGGTGGTAAATACCAGAGGCGCAATGATCATCTGTACCAGCCTGATGAATACGGTCCCTAAAAGTTTGATATTCTTAGAAAATGATTCTGCGCTTTCCGGATATTGTACATGTACAAGGCCTCCGATGGCTACCCCAAGAACAAGGGCTATAATAATGGCTATAAAGAGTTTGTTTTGTCCTTTCATATCATCCAATTCAAGTTGCACAAATATAATGGTTTTTCTATTGGTACAAACTCTCGTTGAAAATGATGATGAATTCTTTCGGCTGACCTTAAAAAACTTCAATTCCCATAGTATTTTTAACAAATCCACCGGACATTTACAGGATAATATGATTTTGGTATAAATTTTATTGTTACATTTGAGTATACTAACCTATTAAATATACATTTATGAAAAAAACCATCACCATGGCTGCACTGGCTGTAGCTATTTCCTTCGGAGCGGTTTCATGTAAAAAGAAAGTTTCTGATGCAGATTTACAGACGCAGGCTACTACGGTAGTAACGTCAAACCCTAATGCATCGGTTGAGATCAAAGACGGAGTTGCCCATCTGAGCGGAACCTTTGAGAGCCAGGAAGCTAAAGATGCCATGATCAAACAACTGAAAGCTATCAACGGAGTGAAAGAAGTTCACGACATGGCTACTGTTGCTCCTTCTACAGCAGTGACTCCGGTGGATACCCAATCTGCCACAGATCCTGCCGTTCAGCAGAAAGTTCAGGATGCACTTAAAGATTTCCCTTCCGTGAAAGTACAGACCATTAACGGTGAGCTTACCCTTACCGGAAACGTATCTGCGCAGCAGGCCAGAAAGATCAAAGAATCGGTTGATGCCCTGAAAGTAGGGAAAGTAAATTATAACTATACTGTAAAATAAACATCATGAGCACATTACAAGATAAATATTCAGGTGTAATTTCTGCAGCACAGTCTGCCGGCATTACCGATCTACAGGTTCAGGAACAGGATGGCATCCTGTATGTTTCCGGACATGCATCCAATACAGCAGCTAAAGATGCAGTATGGAATGCTTTAGGCGCAATTGACTCTTCGTATTCCGCTTCAGACATCAATATCGATGTTCAGGTAGCCGGTCTATCTGCTGGAGCTCCACTTACCGTAGCTACAGAAGATTCCAACCTTAATATCCGCCAGGAGCCTTCCACAGATGCCGCAGTGGTAGGAAAAGCATCCAAAGGATCTTCCGTAACCCTGATCGAACAGACTTCCGATGACTGGTGGAAGGTAAAAACAGATGACGGACAGGAAGGATATGCCTATTCAAGGTACCTGAAAGCATAATAAAATTTAAAATATTTTTATCATACATCCCAATACTGGGATGTTTTTTTTTATTTTTGCAGCTTTAACAAACGTATGGGGAAGAAATTGCTTTTATTTTGCTGCATGCTGATCAGCTATATATTCAGTGCACAACAACTTGAAATTACAGGAAGCGTCACCAACCATGAAAAGCTTGCTGTAGAAAATGCTACCGTCTATCTTTTAAAGACAGAAGGATTCTTCGATCATCAATTATACTTCCACCAACAACACGGGAAAGTTTTCCCTGAAAGTAACTCCGCAGAATGAGCCTTCGATGCTTAAAATTGATGCTGATAAACTGATTTCCTATTCCAAAATATTTGACAAAATAGATCAACAGGTGTCTTTGGGAAATATTGAGCTTGAGAACAATACGGTACATACTATCGAGGAGGTTAAACTTAGTGTGGCACCGGTTAAAATTAAAAAAGATACCATTGAATTCAATGCCTCCTCCATCAAGATCCGGCCGGACAGTAAAATTGAGGAGCTGCTTAAACAGATTCCCGGTGTGGAGATCAGCAACGAGGGCAAAATAATGGTCAATGGAAAAGAAGCCGACCAGATTATGATCAACGGTAAGCCCTTCTTTGATAAGGACGGTAAGATTGCGCTTCAGAATCTTCCTGCAGACCTCATCAAAAACATCCAGTTCACCACGACGAAAACGAAAGAGGAAGAACTTACCGGAAAAACGGCAAAATCCAAGAATACTACTATTAACTTCAATATCGACGAAAAGAAAAACAAAGGCCTGATTTCCAGAATCACGGCCGGCTACGGATCTGATAAGCGCTATGAAGGGAGCGCATTGATCAGCTATTTTAAAAAAGATACCAAAATAAGCCTTCTGGCGTCTTCTAACAACATCAACTCCCGTGGATTCTCCAACAATGAGATCTTTGATAGCATGGGCAACGGAAGAAATGCCTGGATGATGCAGGGCGGCAGCATCATGAGCTCCGGAGGCACTACATATTATATGCCTTCAGGTGATAATTTAAAAGGGATTCAGAGATCTACGGTTGTCGGGTTTAACTATAATGACAAGCTGGGGAAGGATATCGATCTGGACGCATTCAGCCTTATGTACAATGATAATAACCTGAAAACCCGGTCCAAAGCCTCAAGATCTACCCTCCTTCCGGATTCTGTACTGAAAACCAATTCCGAAAGCGACGGCGAAACGGAAAACAGGCAGTACAGCTTTGATACTTCGTCAAAAGTCAAAATTGATTCGCTGACCAGTTTTTATTTCTCGCCTTCGTTCTCGCATACCAAAAGCTACAGTACCGGAAACTCTGCTTCATCTACATTCAGGAATAATGAGCAACTCAATGAAAATACATCTTTTACGAGGACAGATTCTGAAAACAACTCTTTCAACCCCAATATTTATTTCTCCAAAAAGTTCAGGAAGAAAGGAAGGGTGATGTACAGCAATATTTCCAGCAATATTTCAGAGTCCAAAGACAGCAACCTGAACCGATCGAAAACCGTATTTTACCAGAGTGCTGATCCGGATGACATCAGGAACCAGCTGACCCAAAACAAAAGTCAGAGTAACAACTCTTCTTTCAGCGCAGGATATACAGAGCCTGTTTCTGATTCTGCCACTGTCAGCCTGAATGTGGGCTACAGCTCAAAAATCAGCAGAAACACGAGGAATGTGAATGATTTTAACGCAATAACCGGAGATTACTCTGCTTACAACGCTCTTCTGTCTAACCTGATGAACCAGAATATCAATCAGTTTTCACCGGAACTTTTATTTGATATCAATAAAAAGAAAATCACGGTCTGGGGATCTGCAAAACTGGATGTATCCGATATGAAAGTCAATTCCGTATTCAACGGACAACAGACCCTCCTGACTAAAAGCTTTGTCTTGCCTTCCCACAACATGAGCATCCAATACAACTTTTCTGAAAACAAAAGCTTAAATCTTTATAGCTATTCCTACTTTGATATCCCAACCGCACAGCAGCTTACTCCCTACACCGATTATGTGAATCCGCTGATCGTCTACCAGGGGAATCCTGACCTCAAAAATACTTGGAACACTGAAGTTTTTTTGAATTTCTATAATTATAACATACTGAAAAACATCAATTATTACGCAAATGCCAGCTTCAATTACAGGAATAATGATATCGTTAATTATTCCTACTACGATTCATCCGGCAAGCAGCTGGTCACCTACGCGAATATAAGCGGGAACAAGAATGCCAACTTTGGAGGTGGCATCAGCAAAACCTTCAAATGGAAAGAAAATAAGCTGACAATAGGTCCTAAATTCAACATGAATTATGCCTACAACAAAGGATTTATCAACAATCAGGTATACAGCAGCCAGGTATACAGCATTACACCTGCATTGGGAATTACGTACGAGATCAAAGATAAGATTACACTGAAACCGTCGTACTACCTGGCCTACCAGTTCTCAGATTACACCCATTACAGCATCGATCAGGTAAAGACCACCAACCAGTCCTTAAAACTGGAAATGACCAACTACATCCTGAAAAGCCGCCTGGTTTTGGGAAATGATTTTGAATACAACACCAGCTCAAATATAGCTCCAGGATTCAAGCGAGACTTTTACTTCTGGAATACCAGCATAGGCTATTCATTCTTTGACAAGCAGCTCACTGCCAAAGTAAAGGTCTATGATGTCCTGAACCAGAACCAGAGCGTAAGAAGAGTGATCTCACAAGCCTATTTTGAAGACCGTGAAGACCTTATCCTCAAACGTTACATTATGTTTTCCCTCAGCATGAAGCTGAATAAGTTTGCGGGGAAGAAGGTGAAGACTTAAAAAACATTGAAATCTTCACCCCACCAGAAGAATTTCCTTCATTTTTAAAGCTCCGCATGTTTTAAAATGTTTTTTATTTATAATTTAGCCTCCAAATTATACGTATGAAACTCCGCATATCCATTCTGCTTCTTATATTCTTCATGGTGGCCAGGTCACAGGGCAAACGTCAGGACGATGATTTTGTAGAACAGAACTTTACCAAAGAGGAAGTATACATCCCCATGCGGGACGGTGTCAAACTTTTTACGGCTGTATACATTCCCAAAGATATCTCTTCCAAAAACAGGTATCCTTTCCTGATGCAGAGGACATGCTACAGTGTGGCTCCTTATGGCAAGGAATACCGATCCAAACTGGGACCTAATGAATACCTAATGAAAGACAAGTATATTTTCATCTATCAGGATGTGCGCGGGCGGTACATGAGTGAAGGAACATTCACCAATATGACCCCGCAGGTGGACCACAAGACTAAGAAAGATGTGGATGAAAGCACAGATACCTATGACACCATCGAATGGCTTCTTAAAAACATCAAGAACAACAACGGGAAAGTGGGACAGTTCGGGACTTCTTATCCTGGATTTTATACTGCCGTAGGCACTCTCGCAGACCACCCTGCACTCGTTGCTTCATCTCCTCAGGCACCGATATCCAATTTCTGGAATGATGATTTCTTGCATAACGGAAGGTTCATGCTGGCTTATTTCAGAACTTTTCCCGTTTTCGGAGTACAGAAGACCAAACCGGAAAACAAGGCCTGGTATTCGGATTCCATGATCAAAGCAAAATCGGATGACGGCCTTAAATTTTACCGGGATATGGGCACCCTGAAAGACGGATACGAAAAGTATTATAAAGACAATTTCTTCATGACAGAAATTATGAACCATACCAACTATGATGATTTCTGGCAGAAAAGGAACCTGCTTCCGCACCTGAAAAATATCAAACATGCAGTAATGACCGTAGGCGGATGGTTTGACGCTGAAGATCTTTCCGGTCCGCTCAACATTTATAAAACCATTGAAAAGACCAGCCCGAAAGCTAAAAATACCATCGTTATGGGCCCGTTTTCCCATGGAGGGTGGTCATATGAACAGGGAAAGCATTTCCATAATGATATTTATTTCGGAGACAGCATTGCAACTTATTACCAGAAGAACATAGAAACACGCTTTTTCAACCACTACCTGAAAGGAAATACCAAAGAAGACGCTGGTTTGCCGGAAGCACTGATGTACGATACGGGAGCAAAAGCCTGGAAGGAGTTTGCCACCTATCCTCCGAAAGAGGCTCAAAAGGTTAATTTCTACCTGGCATCAGGAACGCTTAAACCGTCTGCCGGACAAGGATATTCTGAATATTACAGCGATCCCAGCAATCCTGTGGTAAGCTCTGTGAACCTTAAAGATTTCAACGGGTTTACCCCGAGGAACTATATGTCCGAGGACCAACGGTTTGCAGAAGGAAGGCCTGATGTACTCACCTTTACTACAGATGTTTTAACTGATGACCTTAGTTTTGCCGGCGAACTGATGGCCAAACTGAATATCGCCACCACTTCCACTGATGCCGATTTCGCCGTTAAGCTGATCGATGTCTATCCGGAAGATTTCAAACCTGCCGAAAAGAAAGAAGGGGTAGTTTATGGCAATTACCATCAGATGGTGAGGAGCGAAATTATGCCTGCACGATTCAGGAATTCAAAGGAAAAAGCAGAAGCATTGATTCCGAATACGAAAACAGCCGTCAACTTCAGGCTTCAGGATGTTGTCCATACCTTTAAGAAAGGACATAAAATCCAGGTTCAGATCAGCAGTACATGGTTTCCACTTTTCGCTGTTAACCCACAGAAATTTATGGAAAACCCTAATTTTGCCACACCGCAAGATTATACAAAGGCGTTCATTAAAGTCTTTGATGACAGTTCAATAGAAGCGCAGGTCCTGAAATAGATCCTTGTTTAAACATTCTTTTAAAATCTTAGCCAATGATATTCCGAACCTATAAAAGATTGAAAAACGATTATAGATATTCGTGAG
Organism: Chryseobacterium camelliae; assembly: GCF_030818575.1. Classification (NCBI taxonomy): domain Bacteria; kingdom Pseudomonadati; phylum Bacteroidota; class Flavobacteriia; order Flavobacteriales; family Weeksellaceae; genus Chryseobacterium; species Chryseobacterium camelliae. The sequence goes on along the minus strand of NZ_JAUTAL010000001.1, from coordinate 338,816 downwards.
AATTAAACTGCATATAAAATAACTTAACAAAGAGCAGGTGTGATGGTGTCGAAAGGGATTATGTTTTTGAAACATAAGCAAATTTAAAGAAAACAGCTTTGAAAAAGAAGAACACATGAGCCTCTAAAAATCTATGATTTTTAAAAATGCGTGGAAAAATAATCTGCGTAATCTGTTAGATCTGCGAGAGATTATAAACCACAACAGTCACAAAAGTTTTTTTGGCAAATGAGAATGATGAAGAAAATAGAAGAACACAAAACTTAAAAATCTACGGTTTTTAATACGTTAAAACAATCTGTGTAATCTGCTTATCTGCGAGAGATAAAGACCATAAACAGCTGTGAACGTCCATGTGGTCATTAGGAAAAAACAGCAGTAGAAGACTAACACCTGATTTTTAAACAGAGCATATTGTATTTAAGGCCTGCCTTTTTCAATATTCTTATATAATCATCATCTATTTTAACTGGATAGCACCGTTATCCTTCAATCGTCCTGAACGTAAGATTGACTCTGGGTGTTTTTACTTTGGTAGTCGGCGGCAGGCGGTGCAGCCAGTGGTCCTGTGTGGTTCCTTTCATCACCAGCAAACTGCCGTTTTCAAGCCACAGCTCAATCTTTTCTTGGGTTGTTTTATGCTTGAAAGCAAATTTCCGCTCTGCTCCGAACGTCAGTGAAGCAATGGCACCATGTTTTTTAAGATCTTTTTCCGCATCGCTGTGATAGGCCATTCCTTCGTTTCCGTCATGATACAGGTTCAGCAGGCAGGAATTATAGGTTTCGCCGCTTAATTCTTCACATTTCTTCTTTAATTCCAGCAATTCAGGAGTCCATGCTATGGCTCGTTTCGTGAGTTTGGAATAGGTGTATTCAAATGGCTGGTCCCCAAACCAGGCTACTTTTCGCTTGGTGGTGATCAGCTTGCCGAAAATAATGGCCTCATCGTTCTCCCAAGGAATCTGGCTGAAAAGGTAGGTATAATAAGATTCTGACATTTCCCCCGAAAACACCTTCCCATAATAATGAACCGTACCATCATATGGAAGGATATTGACCGGATTTTCTGACGGATTTTCAAAAAGGCTGAGCATAATGAATGTGAACTATATATTGATCCATTAAAGGTAAATAATTTTACTGTGATCCTGATGATCTTACAGCTGTATACCATTCCCTGAATAGGAATTGCGGTAAGAATTTAAAGAATCAGGAAAAAGACAGATTTTCAGGATCAGTAAGCGCGTTCTCCCAGCCGATAATCAGTTGCTTCCTGTGGCTTCCCCAATGGTAGCCTCCGATTTCACCGGAAGACAGGATCACGCGGTGGCATGGGATCAGAAATGCGACAGGATTGTTGCCGATAGCCGTTCCTACCGCCCGCGGCGCTCGGGAATGGCCTATTTTTTCTGCCAGGCTTCCGTATGTTGAGAGCTTTCCTGCCGGAATGGTAAGAAGGCTTTGCCAGACTTTAAGCTGGAAATCCGTCCCCCTCAAATGAAGCTTCACTGTTTCCGGACTGTTCCAGTCTTTACTGAAAATGGACAGGGCACTGATGTGAAATGCTGTTTGATGTTCCAAAAAAGAAGCATTGGGAAACCTGAGCTTCAGATTTTCCAATCCTTTTTCTTTATCTTCTTCAAAAGCCATATGGCAGATCCCTTTCTGCGTTGAAGCCGTAAGGATGGATCCGAACGGACTGTCTGAATAGCTATAACTTATTTCCAGGCTCCTGCCGCCATTCTTATATTCGGCAGGGGACATGCCTTCAATATTCACGAACATCTCATGCAGCCTGCTGGTGCTGGAAAGCCCGGTTTCATAGGCCGTATCGGCAACGCTGGCTTTTCCCTCATGCAACAGCTTTTTAGCATGCTCCAGACTGATGTACTGAAGGAATTTTTTAGGACTGGTCCCCGCCCATTCCGTAAATATCTTCTGGAAATGAGCAGGGCTCAGGTGTATTTTTTCCGCTACTTCCTCCAGCCCGGGCTGAAGCAGGAAATTTTCCTGTATGTAGGCTATAGCCTTGGCAATTCTTTGGTAATTGATCTGACTTTGTGTAAACATATCATTCCGTTTTATTCCACAAATTTCCAGAAAATACACGACAGAAAAAATCCGGTTCCTGCGGAATGCATTATTGATTAAGATGGTAATACGCCAGCATTTTGTAGTAAAGCTTAGCAGCCAGGAATGCACTTGGTTTAGCCATCGGGGAATCCATCAGCTCCACGATGTCAAAAGCAACCACGTTGCATTTTTCAAATACTTTTCTCAGCAGTTCCAGGGTAGGATACCACTGAAGGCCGCCCGGCTCAGGAGTTCCGGTAGAAGGCGCAATAGAAGGATCAAACGCGTCAAGGTCAATCGTGATATACACATTCCCAGAAACTTTTTCAAGGACATCGTTCACCCAGTTTTCATTATTAGCGATCTCATGCGCAAAAAACACCCTCCCTTCCGGTAAATACTCAGCTTCCTCAATATCCATGGAACGGATTCCCACCTGAACCAGGTTATGTTTTTGGTTGGCTTCAAAAACCGCACAGGCATGGTTGGATGTAGACCCGTGGAATTCAGGACGCAGATCGGTGTGGGCATCCAGCTGAAGAACAGTCAGGTTCTCATACTTCTCCCCAACGGCACGGATGGAGCCAATCGACACGGAATGCTCGCCCCCGAAAAGGGTAAATAATTTTCCATCGTGGTTCAGAAGTTCTTTGGTTTTCTGGTATACGGCTTCCGTCATTGCTTCGGGAGTGGAATTTTCAGAAACTTCCCCGGCCATGTATACCCCCTGAAGGTAAGGCTCGGTTCCTGTTTCAATGTCATAAAGCTCCATGTTCTCGGAAGCATCAAGGAATAATTCAGGACCTTTGTCTGCTCCTTTGCCCCAGGTGGATGTCCCGTCATAAGGAACGGTAACCAGTACTACTTTAGCGTTTTCCAGTGATGCATTTTCTTCAGGAATTCCTGCGTATGTTCTCATGCTGTATTATAGATTTAAAGATTGAAATATTTGACACAAAGATACAAATAGTCGCGGAGTTATAAAGATGAACTTAATGAGGGAATTTGCATATTCCGGCCCTCCCGGCCTCTTTTTTGCTGTAAACGTTTCAGTCTTTGGTTTTATAAGGTTACTTTTGTAAAAAAAACAACTATGCCTCTAAAAGCTGTGCTATTCGATATGGATGGCGTTATTGTAGACACGGAACCGCTGCACAGAAAAGCGTATTTTAAAACATTTGATGACCTGGGGATACAGGTTCCGGAAGGATTGTACACTACATTTACGGGATATTCCACCAAAAAGGTGTGTGAAACCCTGATTGAAAAATTCGGCCTTTCCCAAACCTACGAAGAGATTGCAGGCATCAAAAGAGAATATTTTAAAGATTTCTTTTACAACGATGAGCATTTCGATCTCATTCCGGGTGTAAAAAACCTGATTGAACATTATTACGAAAACGGCATCACCCTGATCCTGGCTTCTTCCGCTACAATGACTACCATTAATATGGTATTTGAAAAGTTCGGGCTTGAAAAATATTTCAGCGGCAAGATCAGCGGAGCAGATCTGAAAGAGTCAAAACCTCATCCGGAAGTATTTATCCTGGCGGCAGAAATGGCCGGCGAATCCGCAGAAAACTGTATGGTAATTGAAGATTCCACCAACGGGATCCTCGCTTCTCACCGGGCAGGCATTTTCTGTGCCGCTTACAGGAGCCCGCATTCCAAAGACCAGGACTATACCCTGGCAGATACCGTAGTTTCGGATTACCCCGAACTTGAACTGGAAAAAATTTCCAAATACTTTTAAAAACAAAAGCTATCAGTTTAAACTGATAGCTTTTTATTATTTATTTGGTATTAACTCTTATCCTTGGTAACCCAGGAGCTTTAAGATGTCTTCAGGTTCCTGTTTCTCACGGAAAATCTCATACTGGAACTCTCCGTTCTCATCTTTCTGGATCAGGACATGCCTTGGCTGCGGCATCAGGCAATGGTGAACACCACCGTATCCTCCGATGGTTTCCTGATAAGCACCCGTATGGAAAAATCCGATGTATAATGGTTTGGTATCACTGAAAACCGGCAGGTAAATCGCATTGGTATGCTGTTCAGAATTGTAGTAATCATCTGAATCGCAGGTAAGTCCGCCCAAAAATACCCTTTCATAGGTATCTTCCCAACGGTTCAGCGGCAGCATAATAAAATGCCTAGAAATTGCCCAGGTATCCGGAAGTGTAGTCATGAATGAAGAATCAATCATATTCCACTTCTCACGGTCATTCTGGCGTTTCTGTGAAATAATTTTGTATAGGTTGGCCCCACTTTCCCCTACGGTAAAGCTTCCGAACTCCGTGTAAATATTCGGCTCTTCCACCCCTTCTTCCTCGCAGAATTTTTTGATCTGGGAAACGATTTCCTCCACCATATATTGGTAGTCATAATCGAAGTTCAGGGAGGTTTTTATTGGAAATCCTCCCCCGATATTCAGGGAATCCACTTCGGGAGCGATCTTTTTCAGACGGGCATATACCCGGAGACACTTATACAATTCATTCCAGTAATAAGCCGTGTCTTTAATCCCGGTATTGATGAAGAAATGCAGCATTTTCAGCCTTGCATTGGGATGCTCGGCAATTTTCTGGCTGTAATACGGGATGATATCCTTGTATCCGATCCCAAGCCTTGAGGTATAAAACTCAAATTTTGGTTCTTCTTCGGAAGCGATCCTGATTCCGATATCAAATGTGGTATCAATGCTTTCAGTAAGCTTATCCAGCTCACGGTAATTGTCCAGTATCGGAGTAATGTTTTCAAAACCGCTGTTGATCATTTCCGAAATTTTCGCCAGATAATCATCCGTCTTGAATCCATTGCAGATTACTTCAATATTTTTATCTACTTTCCCTTTTTCATACAGCGATTTTACGATGTCCATATCATAGGCAGCTGAGGTTTCTATGGAAATATCATTCCTTAGGGCCTCTTCCAGGACGAAGTTAAAATGGCTGGATTTTGTGCAGTAGCAGTAAGTATAATTTTTCTTATATTCGGTCTTTTCAAAAGCACCTCTGAACCAGCTTTTTGCTTTCTGAATATTTTGGGAAATCCTCGGCAGGTAACTGATCTTCAACGGAGTGCCGAATTTTTCAACAACATCCATCAGGGGGATGTCATGGAACAACAGATTATTCTCAGAAACATTAAATTCCTCGGTAGGAAAATAGAGCGTCTGGTCAATGAGTTCCGAATATTTTATTTTCATTTCTAGATAGGAGAATTAAGGAGTACAAAATTGCTAAAAAACTTTGATTTTTTGGTGTTAATTTTTTATAAATTTTAAATAGCCTTTTAACCGCCAGAACAGCATCAAACTCAGTATTTTTTGCCTTTAAAACCGGAAAAATCAGTTATTATGGATTTTGCATTTCATAATCCTGGTAACAATCAGGATATCAAAAATAAAAGATTTTAATAGTATGGCTTCCCGATAAAAATAAGCAGGTCACCCGTTTCATAAGAGACTGATATCTCATTTTCAGCTGCGAAATTCCGTGTGCCTAATCTGGAAGTTATATTGAGAGCTTCATTTTCCAGGGGCCAGTTCAGGCCTTTTGTCACAATATGATCAGCGGAAGGAAATGGGTACAGTGACACCATCCTGCCCTGAATGCCGGTCAGGGAAAAGTTTTTCGGTATGAAGAAATACTCTGAAAATTCATCATAAAACAGGATATTCATGCGGTCTTTAAACATATAGGCTACCGTAAGATTCCCCAGGAAATGATCCTGTTCGCCGCCGCTTCCTCCCAGAACATCCACTTCAGTAAATCCTTTCTGCAAAATAATTTCCAGAGCTTTATGAAAATCGGTTTTATTTTGATCCGGGGTAAAAATAAATTTGTCCTGATACACATTTTCGTCATTTCCCGTATGCGAATCAAAATCACCGGAAATAAAATCGAGCTTTTCAAGGGGGAAATGCTGACGCTTCAGGTAATGAAAAGCCCCGTCCGTACAGGCAATAAGTCCGTAAAATTCCGGATCGGGAAGGCTTTTCGGAGCTTCCCCATTGATGAAGAGCAATGCTTTACCGCTCATTCGGATTCCAGTATTCTTCCGGTTCATGATTGATTTTAGAGACATACCTTGCAACGACGAAAAGATAGTCTGAAAGCCTGTTCAGATACCTGATCAGCTCCGGGCGCACTTCTTCGGATTCGTTAAGGAAAACCAGTGAACGCTCTGCCCTTCTGCAGATCGTGCGTGCCGCATGAAGAAAGGTTGCTGCTTTTCCGCCACCCGGCAGGATGAAATACTGGAGGGGTTCCAGCTGTTCGTCAAATGCATCCATCCACTGTTCCAGTTCTTCAGTTTCCGTTTCAGAAATTATCAGGGGAAGACGGGATTTTCCATTGGCCAGCATCAGCTTATCTACGGGAGTAGCCGCTTCAGAGCCTACGGTAAAGAGGTCAAACTGGATTTTTTTCAGCTGCTTCAGGACTTCCGCATCTTCTATATGGCTCTTGGCAATGCCGATGAATGAATTCAGCTCGTCTATATTTCCATAGCTTTCCACACGGGCACTGGCTTTGGAAACCCTGGTGCCGCCATAAAGAGCGGTCTGCCCTTTATCTCCTGTCTTCGTGTAAATTTTCATAGTACTAAAATACTTTTTCACAGTAAAACGACCAAGCTTTTTGTACGATTTTTAAGCCTTACCATATTACATCATATTGCTGAGGTATTTAGAATGATGTACGGGAACGGCAAAATGTGATTGCAGATTCATTAGCAAGATTTTAAATTCATTTAAAAATTTTTTTTTATCACGAATTCCTACTGACAGACTGCTGTCATCTATCGGTCTTACCTTTGTCATACAAACAACTTAAAAATGAATATTATGACATCAACACAGACATCAACAGCCACCGGAAAATTTATGAATTCTGCACAACTACTGGAACATTGGCAGGGGCACCGCAACCTTACCAGAAGGGTAATCGAAGCCTTTCCTGAAAAGGATTTATTTGAATTTTCCCTCGCCGGGATGAGGACCTTCGCCAAAATGGCCGTTGAATTGATCAGCATCGGTGGCCCGGCTTTGAGAGGAATTGTAGAAAACAAAACCGATGCTTTGGATGAAGAAGCTTTTGTACCTTCCACCAAAGAGGAGCTTCTGGCAAAATGGGATGAGGAAACCGTAGTGATTCACGATTATTTCAACCGCATTCCGGAAGAGCGTTTCCAGGAATCCTTCAATCTTTTCGGGCAGTATGAATTCCCGGTGTATCAGAATATTATGTATTTCATTGATAACGAAATCCATCACCGCGGCCAGGGCTATGTATACCTGAGAGCATTGGGTATTGAGCCCCCGTTTTTCTGGGAAAGGTTTGCTGTTTAAACTGTAGATTTCTTAAATCAGAATCCTACATAAACAGCCTAAAAAATGAGTTCCGCACGTTACGGGACTCATTTTATTTCGTTCAGAAAGGCCTGATGTCAGGAAGCCGGTAAAATATTCCTGAAAAACTCAGCTATATTCCTTTTAATGGTAGTAAAGATATCCGAAACCGGAAATTCCTTATTGTCATATCCTACAGGAAATCCCTTTTCAACATATTCATTATTCTTAGATAAAGTCAGTACCTCAAAATCTTTATTCACTTCTCCCAAACGGTCTGTGTGGATATCCAGGTAGCGTACGGAAGCATTTTGAGAAAAATCCAGCCCGCTGAGATTGATGGTCTTGATTTCTTTCCTGAGGTCTGAACGGAAGTAAAGATTCATGTTTTTTACATCAATCACCGTCTGCCATTCACCGGGATGGATAGAGTTCAGGATATTCCAGGCGTAGTCTACAGGCTTTTTGTCCTGCGTATAGTTTTTCATCATATAGTATGCACGGCTGTAACGGTTTTCCCATTGGTTCATCTGATCAAAGCTGAACTTTTCCTTTCCGCCTAAGAAATCAAATTTCTGCACTTCCTGCAGATCTTTATGGTATTGGTTATTGCACAGCAACGGCATAGGCATATCTTTATCCGTTAACACCTTATATTTTCCGTCCAGCAGAGCAATGGTCGCAGTATTTCCTCTGGCATCCGTCAGGAAAAAATGACTTCCGGCAGCATTCGGCCACCAGTCGATATTGGGGCCTTTATTAAGGTTGTTTACCACTTCTTTTACGGATGTGTAATGATCCAGCTGATACTGTATCCACTGGGCCCAGAACATATCAGGCTGTGAAGGATTCCTGACTCTACCGGTCTCTTCCAGGTAAAGCTCTACCAGGAACAATCCTTTTTCATTCACTCCGTAACATGGAAAATCATACCCCAGAAGGTTAAAGGTGACAGACCCGTATCTGGATTTCCACTGCGTTGCCGGTACAGCACTATCTGTGGTAAGGTTTTCCCAGCTGATGTTGCGTTTAAGGATGCCCCGCTTATTTACTACAATCATTCCCGGCATGGTTTTCCAGTTCTCATTAAAGCCAACCACACAATAATCATGGCCTTTCAGAAGAAATGCAGAGCATGCTGAAACAGCGGCGGAACACATCAACAGTACAAACAGTAAACACCGTGAAAAAATATATCTCATAATCAGAATTGCTTAAATATATTATCCTGATTAAAAATACTATTTATTATTCAAAAGGAATTTGATGATCTGTTAAACGTGACTGGCAGCGGTACCATTCTGAATTACAATCTGTTCAGGATACGTTCAGCCAACTCTCTTATTTTACTTCTCAGAGAATCGGGTTCCAGAACTTTGGCATAATCAGCAAAAGTAATCAGCCAACGCGGGAATCCTTCTTCAATCCAGTCGGTTTCAAAAATCATTTCAATCCCTTCTTCATGGAGTATTTCTTCTATGATCCCATAGTATTTTTTGGAATTCACTAGGTGCCCCACGATCTTTTTATCGACCATAAGCCTTACTCTGGTCTTGTTTCCATTAGGTTTGCTTCGGTAATCATTGATTTGTCCGTACTCCTGCAGGAAAGGATTCTGCGTTTTCATAATCTGCCGGATCCTGTCGATCCTGAACTGCCTAAAATCGTTCCTTAAGGTACAGAAAGCCATGAAATACCAGTAATTGAACTCAAAAAAGACTCCTACGACTTCAACAGTCCTGGTGGAAATCTTCTCGTCTACCGTACGGTATTCTATGGTCAGCTGCCGCTTTTCCGCTATGCTTTCCATGATGATGGGAATCACATTTTTGATGTGCTCGCCGGACACCGGAGGGTAGTTGAATATATCAACCTTTTTCTCAATGCTCTGGATCAGGTTTTTATCTGAATGCCTCAGTACGGAACGCAGCTTTTCCATGGCATTCTGATGATGGATACCCAGGCTCTGATCCGAAAAATTCTGCATCAGCTTTTCTGCGGTGATAAAACTCAGAACTTCTTCCTTGGTAAACATCACCGGAGGAAGTTTGTAACCATCCATCAGTGAATAACCGCTTCCTGCCTCACCCACAATGGGAATTCCGGCATTCTCAAGAGTCTTGATGTCGCGGTAAATCGTACGGATGCTTACCTCAAACTTTTTCGCGAGATCCTGTGCCCGCACCAGAGGTCTGGATTGCAGTTGGGTGAGAATAGCGGTAACCCTGTCGAGTTTTTTGAGATAATGGTCGTTCATTGGGATGAGTGATGATTGATAAATGATAATTGATGAATGATGAATGATTATTAATGCAAGGTCATTGTTACACTGTTACACTGTTACATTGTTAAATTGATACATTAATACATTACTGCTCTTTAAACGTACTTACCAGCTTATCCAGGTTCAGGCTTCTTGCCGAAGCATCAAAAATTTCCCGGTAGGTTCCATTCTTTTGTACCAGTTCATCATGACTTCCATGCTCCACTACCCGCCCCTTTTTCATGACGTAAATCGTATCGGCATCCAGGATCTGGGACAGTGAATGCGAAATAATAATTACGGTCCGGCCTTCTTTGATGGCATCCAGTGAGTTTTTGATCTGTTCCGTAGCGATTGCATCCAGACTGGCCGTAGGTTCATCCAGGAATATGATGGGAGGATCTTTCAGGAAGAGCCTTGCAATGGCAATCCGCTGCTGCTGCCCTCCTGAGAGCTGGGTGGCATCATGCTGATACTGATCCGGAAGATCCAGGATCTGATCATGCAGATACGCCTTTTTAGCGGCTGCTTCAATTTCTTCGAAGCTGGCATTCATATTTCCGTACCTTATATTGTCTTCAATGCTCCCCTGGAAAATATGGTTTTTCTGGAGTACAAGGCCGAGATCATTCCTGAGAAAAGTATTTTCATATTCATTCAGGTCTATGCCGTCCAGCATAATACAGCCGGAATCGGGAAGGTAGAACTTACAAAGCAGGTTGATTACGGTTGATTTTCCGGCACCGCTTAATCCTACCAGTGCTGTGGTCTTCCCGTTTTCAATAACCATGGAAACTTCATGCAGGGCCTGTGTTCCGTTCGGATAGGTAAAATTGACATTTTTAAGTTCAAAAGTCCCTTTGATATCTTTTTCCTGAAACTTTCCGTCCGGTTCTATTTCATCATCGGCATTTAAGATTTCAAAATAGCCTTCTGCATAGATCATCGCATCGTTCATATCGTCATAAATCCTGTGCAGCTGCCGGATAGGCGCAGAAACGTTATTAAAGAGCATAATATGAAGCATGATAGCTCCAATGGTCATCTGCTGGTCCAAAACCAGATAGACCGTTAACAGGATAATAAGTACAACACCAAACTGCTCGATGAACGTCTTCAGTCCGTCATAGATAAAATTGGTCCTGCGCGTGAACATCTGGCTTTCCATCAGCTGCATCTGCAGGTCATACTGCTTCTTGCCCTCAAATTTTTCCCTGACAAAACTTTTAATGACCATAATGGAGCTGATGAGGTTTAAAAGGCCTGAAGTTTTCTGCTCACGCTGATTTCTCAGGTTCCTTCGTACACCGCTCAGCTTTTTTGCCTGTAATGAACTGATGTAGAAGTATACCGGTACAATTACTGTGGAAACCGCACCCACGTATACATTCTGCATGTACATGATGATCAGTGCAATAAAGGCATTGGAGAATAGCGGCAGCATATCGATGAAGAAATTCTGAACCAGCCTTGTAAGGCTTTCAATACCCCGGTCGATCCTGATCTGGAGCTTTCCGGAATCATGGTTTTCATCATTGAAATAGGCTACTCTGTAGGTAAGGATCTTGTCGATGGCAGATTGTGCTAAAACCGAACTCACATTGATGCGTATTTTCTCTCCGTAAAACTTCTGTCCGAAGTTGATGAAGATATTTAGCAGCTCCTTGCCGAGGAGGATGACCGATATAACAATTAAAACATGTATTCCCTCGGACATCGGATGCGGTAATCTGGTAAGCTGCGTGACCTCATCTACCGTATATTTCAGGACGATAGGGTTAACCTGTGCGGCCAGAGCACCGAGAAAAGTGAGAAACAGCGTTCCGTAGATCATTAGCCGGTATGGGCGGATGAATACGATCAGCTGCTTATAGATTCCGAATAAAGTTAGGGTTCTGGTAAAAGGTTTTGCCATGACTTCATTTAACTAAAACGTACCGTTTCCGAAAGAAAAGGTACGTTTTATTCTATGTTTAAACAAGAAGTTTTTATTTTAAATATTAACCTTCATACACATATGTGGTTACGTAATGCAGTTCCGGACGTGCTGCTGCCTTCGATTCGGCTTCTGCCTGCTCTTTGGAATACTGAGAATTGATTTCTTTTTTCTGGAATACATAGGCATTATTGGCATTCTTGTCAATCACATCATTGAAGATATGCTCAATTTCGGAATTGGCGAGGGATGCAAAGCTGATGTCTTCAAAGCCGTGCATGGTCCTAAGGTCGTCAAACTGGGAGAAATTCTCGTCCACAAAGCTTTGCAGCTGGGTTTTGGAATCGAAATTTCCTGCCCAGATGTTATAGAGGTATTTCTTCTTTTTGGATTTATCCGAAAGGCTCTGGTAAACAAAGTTTTCACCCAGGTAAGCTTCCCGTACCTGCGGATCATTGGCAAGCTCTTCAGGCAGCCCTTCTTTAAGGATCCGTCCTTCGAACATGATGTAGGTTTTGTTCGTAATGGCTAAAGTCTGCTGAACGTTGTGATCCGTGATCAGGATCCCGATATTTTTATCGACCAGACTCCGTACGATTTTCTGGATGTCTTCCACCGCTATAGGGTCTACTCCGGCAAAAGGCTCATCAAGAAGGATGAAGTTCGGACTGGTAGCCAGACACCTTGCAATCTCCGTTCTCCTCCGCTCACCTCCGGAAAGAAGATCTCCACGGTTTTTGCGCACATGCTGCAATGAGAATTCTTCAACCAGTTCATCGCATTTCATCTGCTGCTCACGTTTGGAAAGCTTGGTCAGCTGCAATACACCCATGATATTTTCTTCCACGGAAAGTTTCCTGAACACCGAAGCTTCCTGAGCCAGGTATCCGATTCCTTTCTGCGCCCTGCGGTACATGGCATCTGTAGTGATTTCCTGCTTATCGAGGAAGATTTTACCGGAGGTAGGCTTTACCAATCCCACAATCATGTAAAAAGAAGTGGTTTTACCGGCACCGTTCGGGCCAAGCAATCCTACAATTTCTCCCTGCTGAACCTGTACGGAAACGCCTTTCACCACTTTTTTGGGACCGTATTCCTTGATTAAGTTTTCTCCTCGTAAAATCATATGGCAAATATATAAAATTGCAGCAAGTTATCGCATTGTATACAAATACTATCTTTGGTTTTTTAACCCTGAGAATTTTAGGCTTTAGGTGTAACTTCTGCAGGTATTTCAACACTAATCATTCATAATCTTTAAAAATACAAGTATGGAAAATTACGGTTACACAACAGAAGATCAACAGAACCCGAACAATAACAACTTTCCTTACCGGTCAGAGAAGAAAGTCCCTGCCGCGCTGTTGGGAATCTTGGTTGGCTGGCTCGCCCTGAGTAAGTTCTACCTTGGATATACCAAAGAAGGTATCATCCAGCTGGTGCTTAATATCGTTACCGTTGGGGCAGCCTCTGTCATTCCTTTTATCGAAGGGATCATCTACCTTTTCATGAGCGATAAGCAGTTTGACGACACCTATGTCTATGGCAGAAAAGGCTGGTTCTAAGTTTTAACACAAAAGTGTAAGGCTGTTCTGCTTTTTTGCCATAATTTTATACGACCAATCAACAGAACTACTATTATGGACAATAACCAAGAATTAACGGACCTCCTGGCTCTCGACCTGGGAATCAGCATCATCGACCGAAGGCCTTACGCAAAGGAAGTTTTCAAATGGCAGGATATGGATCTTCTTCCGCATTCTTCCACAGATACGCTGCTGGGCGAAATTTTTGAATGGAACGGAAGGAACTGGCGGACTACAGGCAATAACCTCATCGGATACCTGTTTTCCGGTGACAACCTGAATTATGTAAAGCATCAGCTCATGAACATCCCTAAAAATCCTGCCCTGATCCCTGATTTTGAATTCACAAAGGACAGCATGATTGAGTATGGACTTTCCCTTCCTTCATTGTTCAACATCGGCGTGAACGGGAATATTAAGAATGCCAAAACTTTTTCCGTACGGGTTAATGGGGTTACGAAATCGCGTATCACCAATATTGATTCGCCGGGCATTGAGATTTTAAGGAACTTTTCCATTTTCACACAGTCTAAATCCAAAACCTACCGTAAAAATATCAAATTCAATTATCTGAGCACCGCATTGTTCTATGCCGAAAGCGTTGAAATTTTCCTGGAAAAGGATGCTGGTGTAGGATTGGAGGTAAGTTTCCAGACAGATCATGTGGAAGTGGATGCTAAAGTGAATACGGATACCCAAAAGCACTTCGTACTGAAATATTCAGGAAGCCAGGCTCCTTTCGCTGCAACGTTTACAAAAGGTAAAGATTTTGATATAAGCTGATGAAAGTTATGAGTAAAGAGTTATAAGTTATGAGTTTGCTGAAAATCACTCATAACTTATAACTCTTTACTCATAACTTATCTGTCTCTGAGGATCATTGCCGCTTCTTTAGCAAAATAAGTGAAGATCATATCCGCACCGGCTCTTTTGAAGCAGGTAAGGCTCTCGATGATGGTTTTATCGTTATCCAGCCAGCCGTTCTGTGCTGCAGCTTTCACCATGGCATATTCCCCGCTTACGTTATATACTGCAATCGGAAGGTCAATCGCTTCACGGACTTTGGAAACGATATCCAGGTAAGGCAATCCTGGTTTGATCATGATGATATCTGCTCCTTCTTCGATGTCTTTGAATACTTCATTCATCGCTTCCCTGGAATTATGGAAATCCATCTGATAGGTCTTTTTATCCTTCGGAATTTCCATATCGTCTTTCGGGGCACTGTCCAGGGCACTCCTGAACGGACCGTAAAACGAACTTGCATATTTAGCGGAATAACTTAAAATCCCTAAATCTGTAAACCCGCTTTCTTCCAGGGCTTCACGGATGACCTGAACCCTCCCGTCCATCATGTCGCTCGGAGCCACGATATCTGCACCGGCTTCAGCATGGGACACTGACATTCTGGCCAGTGCTTCATTGGTTACATCATTAACAATTTTACCGTTTTCAATAATCCCGTCGTGTCCGTAAATAGAATACGGATCAAGGGCCACATCCGGCATCACGATCATTTCCGGAATCGCATCTTTGATAGCCCTGATGGTCTGCTGCATCAATCCGTCTTTGTTCCACGCCTCTTTCCCGGTATTATCTTTAAGATGATCGGATACTTTCATATAGAGGTTAACGGATTTTACGCCTAAAGAAAACAGTTCCTTACATTCTTTCACCGTTAAATCTAAACTTCTTCTGAAAATCCCCGGCATTGAAGCAATCGGCTCCTCTTTTTTTTGACCCTCCATAACAAAAACCGGCATTACAAAGTCATTGGTGGTAAGGGTACATTCCCTTACCAGACTGCGGATAGAATCGTTTACTCTCAGCCTTCTGTTTCTTGAATATATCATTTGGAATACTTTTTGAACATTTTGATGCAAATTTACTATATGTTGTACAAAATACTATTGCAGAGACGGGTAGATTTTTATATTTTTGCTGTTAAATCTATCCGAAATAATTATTTGATGAAAAAACTTTTACTTTTATTTCTTTTTACAGGTGCTCTTGTCGGATTTTCCGGCCATGCCAAAGCTCAGCTGAGAGAACCGGGATTTGTTTCCCAGAAATCTGATGACGGGGTTCTGGTAGCGTATCCTAATCCGGCGAAGGACTTTCTGATCGTAAAAGCCAAAGACGCCTCCCTGAAAATCAAAAGTGTGACTTTTTATTCGATCCTGGGCACCCAGGTGGCGAATTATACAGTGAACATGAATTCCGGGGAAATCAATCTTGAAAAACTGAAACCGGGGAAATACCTGATCCGGTATATTCTGAGTGACAATACCCAAAAGGTCACACAGATCGTAAAACAATAAGCTGAATCCTGATAATCATCAGGATTTTTTATTTCCGGGCCTATCTCGTTTAATAATTCCGTAACTTTCGGCGACATTTTTATCCTTACAAATCAAAACCCGAATGCTAAAGGCTGAACATATTACGAAGACCTATAATGCCGGAAAGAAGACCGCACTGGATGATTTCAGTATCGATGTCCCGAAAGGAAGTATTTACGGACTTCTGGGCCCGAACGGAGCCGGCAAAACCTCATTCATCAGAATCATCAACCAGATTACCCAGGCAGATTCCGGAAATGTCTTCATCAACGGACAAAAGCTTAACCCCGATCATATTAAGGATATCGGCTATATGCCTGAGGAAAGGGGACTATATAAAAATATGAGCGTAGGTGACCAGATCATCTATTTCGGAGAGCTGAAAGGCATGAGCAAGAGAGATGCTCAGAACGAAGCAAAACTATGGTTTGAAAGGCTCCACATCGACCAATGGTGGAAAAAGAAGCTTTCCGAACTGTCTAAAGGGATGGCCCAGAAAATACAGTTTGTCGTTACGGTACTTCACAGGCCTCATCTACTGATCCTGGATGAGCCTTTTTCAGGCTTTGATCCTGTCAATGCCAATCTCATCAAAGACCAGATCATCGACCTCAAAAATAACGGCACCACCATCATCCTATCCACCCACCGGATGGAAAGTGTGGAAGAAATGTGCGATTACGTTGCGCTGATCAACAATTCTAAAAAAATCATTGATGGAAAGGTATTTGACGTAAGGGAAAAATTCAAGAAAAATATTTTTGGCATTACACTTTCTGACGTCAATGAAAACGGATTTGAGCATTTCAAAAATAAGTACGGCATTTTTAACCTGTCACATCACAACCATTTGGTGTCCTTCGACCTGAAAAATGAAAATGACCAGAACCTGATTATCTCAGATCTGGTGCAGGCCGGAAAGATCAGGTCGTTCGAAGAAAAAATCCCGAGTATGAACGAAGTATTCATTAATGCTGTGAGTAACCCTTCCTAATAGACTATGAACAATATATTTTTAATCACCAAAAGGGAATTCCTGACCCAGGTTAAGAAAAAATCCTTTATTATTCTTACTTTACTTGCCCCAATCATGCTTATAGCATTCGGATCCGTCATAGGGCTGATGTTTAAAGCTAATGAATCGCATAACGTCATCCAGGTAGTAGACAGAAGTGGACTGTTCAAAAATCAATTGCCTTCTGATAACAAGATCAATTATATTTTCATCCCGGCTGCAGATGAGCAGGCCCATATGAAAACCCTCAAACACAATGAGTCGCTGGACGGAATCCTGATTTTACCGGAACTTAAAAACCGGGACTTCAAAGACCTTCAGAATAATATACGGTTGGTTGTCAACAATAAAATAGGATTTGATACCAAGCAGCGGATCATTAATGACATCAACAATGTCATCAAAAAGGAAAAAATCAGGGAAATGGGGATTGCAGAAAAGCAGTTGTATGACCTTGACAAAGCTTTTACCCTGAAAACCATCAATATCGCTGAAGGTAACAAAGAGGATTCAGACCTTGCTTTCGGCGTAAAATCCGGGTTGAGCATGCTTCTGATGTATGTAACCTTCATGTTTATCATTATTTACGGAGTTCGGGTAATGAGAAGCGTCCTGGAAGAGAAAAATAACCGCGTGGTGGAAATCATCATTTCTTCCGTAAAGCCTTTTGAACTGATGATGGGGAAAATCCTTGGCGTTACAATGGTTGCCCTTACACAGTTTATCGTATGGATTACCATGTCGGTGATCGGAGCCCTGATTTTAAATACCGGATTCACCTCTATTCAGAAAAATATTCCGGGAGCCGGGGAAAGCATTACGGAAAAGCTTGATGTGGCCCAGATTGCCACGGAGGTTTCCCACAGCCTGCTGGAACTGAATTTCCCGCTGATTATTTTCGTATTCATCATCTTCTTCCTTTTAGGGTATATTTTTTACAGCTCTATTTATGCTGCCATAGGTTCTGCCGTTGATAATGAAACAGAAACCCAGCAGTTTACCCTCTTTGCCATCCTTCCTTTAACATTGGGGATGTACGGCAGTTTTACGCTGATGAACAATCCTGACGGACCTCTGGGCTTTTGGCTGTCCATCATCCCGTTTACTTCTCCGGTAGCAATGATCGCCAGAATACCTTTCGGTGTTCCGGCATGGCAGATTGCCCTTTCTATACTCCTGCTGTTAGGCACCACTGTATTTATGATATTCCTTGCCGGTAAGATTTACCGGGTAGGTATTCTGATGTACGGCAACAAGGCGACCCTGAAAGAACTATGGAAATGGATTCGCGGCTAATCAGATAAAATATTCAATATAAAAACCCCGGAAGCTTTGCTTCCGGAGTCTTCTTTTAAATATCTTTTTTTATTCTCTTACTGAAAGATATAGCTGAGCCCGATACTGAGTACCTGCTCAGATTTGCTCTTTTCCGTATCACTGGATTTAGTCCAGGTCTCTACAAGATTCGGATAGGTATTGGATAAACCAAAATCATACTTTATAGCAAGTTCCAGCTGTCTTTTATAGCTGTATCCGATTCCTAAACCGATACCGAAGTTAAAGCTGTTAGCCTTTCCGCTGATCGCAGGATAAGCAGGATCTGTAACATCGGGATTGTAATACGGCCTTGTTAACGGCGCATTTTTAACCGTCTGGTTCACTAAAAAGTTAAATCTCGGTCCAACCATTCCGAAGAATTCCGATTCCGCTTCGGAAAAGTATCCTTTGAAATAAACGGGAACACTAAGGTAGTTATTGGCGTATACGGCATTGTATCCGTCTGCGCCCTTGGCATCCTTGTTCTTTCCTGTTTCCCCCGCGCCGTAATACAGGATTTCCGGCTGAAGATAGAACTGGTTTCCTGTTCCTACGGGAATCAGAGCCAATGCTCCTGCCTGAAATGTGTATCTTGGCCCTGAGGGGTTGTGAGCATTTTTTACACGGGAATAGTTGCCGCCTGCCGTAATCCCGAATCTTGTGCTGCTGAAATCAATCTGCGCAAAAAATAAAGCGGAAAACATGAGGGCTGAGGCTAATAAAAGTTTTTTCATATGTTGTTTGTTAAATGTTACGATAACACTTTGGCTACAGTAGCACCGATGTCAGCCGGAGAATCCACAACATTGATCCCATTTTCTCTCATGATCTCCATTTTAGCCTGAGCCGTATCCTCTGCACCTCCTACAATAGCTCCTGCGTGCCCCATGGTTCTTCCTTTAGGAGCCGTCTGTCCTGCGATGAATCCAACAACCGGCTTTGTAGAACCGCTGGCTTTGTACCATCTTGCTGCTTCAGCTTCCAGTCCTCCACCGATTTCTCCGATCATTACTACAGCTTCAGTCTCAGGATCGTTGATGAATAATTCCAGTGCTTCTCTGGTTGTGGTTCCAATGATTGGGTCTCCACCGATACCAATCGCTGTAGAAACTCCGAATCCGGCTTTCACTACCTGGTCAGCCGCTTCGTAAGTAAGGGTTCCTGATTTTGAAACGATTCCCACTTTTCCTTTTTTGAAAACGAAACCTGGCATAATCCCAATTTTAGCTTCTTCAGAAGTAATGATTCCCGGGCAGTTAGGACCAATCAGTCTGCAGTCTCTGTCAGCAATATAAGATTTTACTTTCACCATATCTGCCACAGGAATTCCTTCAGTAATACATACGATTACTTTAATTCCCGCTTCTGCAGCTTCCATAATAGCATCAGCAGCAAATGCTGGCGGTACGAAGATGATCGTTACATTGGCTCCGGCTTTTTCAACCGCTTCAGCTACTGTATTGAATACTGGCTTTCCAAGGTGCTCGCTCCCTCCTTTTCCCGGAGTAACCCCACCTACAACGTTGGTTCCGTATTCGATCATCTGGCTTGCATGGAAAGTCCCTTCGTTCCCAGTAAATCCTTGTACAATTACTTTAGAATCTTTGTTTACTAAAATTGACATTTTATTGTTGTTTTAATTTATTCTTTGTTTATTAATGCTCACAAATTTACTTATTTTTCTTTGATTATAGACCAACGAAAATAATTTGTTTATTCCAGGTTTCTCAATTTAATTTCCTTCTTCAGGTATGTTTTGTAATCTTCTGCAAACATCCCGATATAGGTCCCTTTTTCAAGGTCTCTGTTAACTCCGGTTTTCCCAAGCAGGACGGTTCCCGCTTCAATGGTATTGCCCGAAGCAATGCCCACCTGGCCCCAAATAGTGACTTCATCACCAATGATGCAGCACCCTGCAATACCCACCTGGGAAGCAATGAGGCATTTTTTACCAATAACCGTATCGTGTCCTACCTGGATCTGGTTATCTAAAACAGAACCCTCGCCGATCACTGTGGAATCAGTTACACCCCGGTCTATGGTACAGTTGTTACCAATCTCGACATTGTTTTCAATGATTACATTTCCTACTGAAATCAGCCGGTCGAAATTGCCATTAAGCTTGCGGTAATAAAAGGCATCGCCACCCAGAACGGTTCCCGACTGAATAATAACATTATCGCCAATCACGGTACGGTCACCAATGACTACATTAGGGAAGATCAGGGTGTTTTTCCCGATCTTTATATTGTTTCCCAATACTGCTGAAGGATGGACATGTGTGCCTTCACCAATTTCAACATCATGCAGCTCTTCGGTGAAATTATAGATCCTGGTAAAGTGGGTATTGATTTTGTTAAAATCCCTGAACGGATCATCGGAAACCAGCAAAGCTTTTCCTTCAGGACATTTTACTTCCTTATCGATCAGAATGATGGTTGCCGCAGACTGCAACGCTTTATCGTAATATTTGGGATGATTGACGAAAACGATATCACCGGGCTGCACCCTGTGAATTTCATTGGTTCCCAGGACTTCAAAATCTTCAGGCCCGATATGCTTTGCCCCGATAATGTCTGCAATGGTTTTCAGGTTTTGCGGAGAATGAAATCTCATAACAGTTATTTTTCTTATAAAACAAAATTCGGAATGCATAGGCAAACCGAATTATTGTACATGATATTTTATCTTATTCTTTCACTCTTTCCAAATAAGAACCGTCTTCTGTACTTACTTTGATTTTGTCTCCCGGCTCAATGAACAGGGGAACCATCACTCTCGCACCAGTTTCTACAATGGCATTCTTAAGAGCATTCGTTGCCGTGTTCCCTTTTACACCCGGATCAGCTTCGATAACATCCAGATATACGGATTGTGGAAGTTCTGCAGAAAGCGGCGTTTCATCCACTTCCTTCAAAATGATGGTTACCTCTTCTCCAGCTTTCATGAACTGGGAGTTTTCAATCATTTCCTTGTTTAAGTATAATTGAGAGAAATCATCGTTATTCATGAAATGGAAACCGTTTTCATCATCATAAAGATACTGGTACTTTCTTGTGATCACTTTAACCTCATCGATTTTGTGGCCGGCAGAGAATGTGTTATCAATTACTTTTCCGTTGGTTACCGATTTTAATTTTGTTCTTACGAAAGCTGGTCCTTTTCCAGGCTTTACATGAAGAAACTCGATTACTTTATAAATATCATTGCTGTACTCAATACACAGCCCTTTTCTGATATCGTTACTTGTTGCCATTAATTTTTATTATCTAAGTTGTATTATTTTTTTTGGATGTATGCTGCTTTTTCAGACCTCTTTATTGGTTCCGTAGCCCTTTACAATTCCTCTTGGTGAATTCTGGATGAACTGCAGGATCTCATCTCTTTCCGCAGTGGGCAGCATTTCTTTTTCAATGTAAGCCATTGCCTGTGAAACGTTCATCTTCATCTGGAATATGGATCGGTAGATTTTCTGGATTTCAAAGATTTTTTCATTGCTGAATCCTCTCCTTCTCAGTCCTACGGAATTAATTCCTGCATAAGACATTGGTTCTCTGGCTACTTTTATATAAGGAGGAATATCTTTTCTTACGAGGGTACCTCCGGAAATCATTACATGCTTGCCAATTTTACCGAACTGGTGTACTGCACTCAGTCCGCCCATCACGGTATAATCACCAATTTCCACGTGTCCTGCAATTCCGCATCCGTTCACAATAATCACATGATCTCCGATAATGCAGTCGTGGGCAATGTGGGAAGTAGCCATGATCAGGCAGTTCTTTCCGATTTTGGTATAGCCCAGTGCTTTTGTTCCCCTGTTTACGGTAACACATTCCCGGATGGTGGTATCGTCATCGATAATAACACGGGTATCTTCACCATCAAACTTCAGGTCCTGTGGTATAGCCGAAATAACAGTCCCAGGGAAAATCTTGCAGTTTTTTCCGATTCTGGCCCCATCCATAATGGTCACATTGGGGCCGATCCAGGTACCTTCACCTATTTCCACATCCCCCGCAATTGTAGTAAAAGGTTCTACAATTACATTTTTGCTGATTTTTGCACGTTTATCAACGGCAGCTAACTGATGAATCATTTAATCAACTTTATTTTTAGCAACCTGGGCCATTAATTCTGCTTCCACTACTACGGAATCTCCTACATAGCCATAGCCTTGCATATGGACAATACCTCTTCGGATCGGTTCAATCAATTCAATTTTGAAAATGATCGTATCTCCCGGAACTACTTTTTTCTTGAATTTAACCTTATCCATTTTAATGAAGTAGGTAGAATAGTTTTCAGGATCCGGCACGCTCGCCAGGACGAGGATTCCTCCGGTTTGTGCCAGAGCCTCTACCTGAAGTACTCCCGGCATTACGGGTTCTTTCGGGAAATGCCCTACGAAGAACGGCTCATTCATCGTTACATTTTTAAGGCCTACCACATGAGAGTCAGATAGCTCCAGAACCTTGTCAATAAGGAGGAATGGTGGTCTGTGCGGCATAAGGCGCATAATTCCGTTAATATCAAAAACAGGTTCTTTAGTAAGATCAAAGTCCGGAACGTTTTTCTTTTTCTGAAGTTTCCACTGGCGGTTCAGTTTTTTAGCAAACTGGGTATTTACGTAATGCCCAGGTTTATTGGCAATCACTTTACCTTTAATTTTAACTCCGGCTAAAGCCAGGTCTCCGATAACGTCCAGCAATTTATGCCTTGCCGCTTCGTTAGGATAATTTAAGGTAAGGTTGTCCAGGATACCGTTGGATCTGATAGAAACATTATCTTTCCCGAATGCCTTCTTAAGTTTTTCAGTCGTTTCAGGTGTCAGATCTTTATCCACATATACAATGGCATTGGAAATATCACCACCTTTAATCAGTCCATGGTCCAGCAACATTTCAAGTTCGTGCAAAAAGCTGAACGTTCTTGCTGAGGATATCTCATCTTTGAATTCTGAAATATTTTTAAGGGTGGCATTCTGGGTTCCCAGGACTTTGGTCCCGAAATCCACCATAGTTGTTACCTCATATGTATCTGAAGGAATGATGGTAATCTCAGAACCGGTAACAGGATCGGTATATGTCTGCACCTCTTTGATTACCAGGTATTCTCTTGGAATTCCCTGTTCAACGACTCCAACACTTTCAATGGCTTCCACAAAATATTTGGAAGATCCATCCATGATCGGAGGTTCAGAAGCATCCATTTCCAGGATCGCATTATCTACATCACAGCCGACAAGAGCTGCCAGAAGATGCTCACAGGTTGTGATTTTAACGCCCAATTTTTCCAATGTTGTTCCTCTTTCGGTAGCTACTACGTAGTTTACGTCTGCCTCTACCTGCGGATGACCTTCCAGATCTGTTCTTACAAAAACAAAACCTGTGTTTTCTTTAGCAGGTTTGATGGTAAGTTTTACTTCTTTGCCTGTATGAAGGCCGATGCCCGAAAGAGTTACCTCTTGCTGAAGCGTTTTTTGCATATCACTCATTAGTTTTATCTTTTGAGTTATTCTCTAGATTATTTATTCTGTTAACAATTCCGGTAAGGTTTCTGAAGTGGATGTAGTTTCTCAGGTAATCATTATAATTGATTGCCGGTGAACCGTACAGGCTCTCCTTATCTTTTACACTTGAATTTACCCCGCTCTGCGCCTGGATTCTTACCTGGTTACCGATTTTTATATGTCCGACAATGCCCACCTGACCGCCGATCTGATTCCAGTCTCCGATTGTCGTGGAGCCTGCAATTCCTGCCTGCGCGGCAATTACATTGTTCTGTCCTATTTTAACGTTATGGGCAATCTGAATCAGGTTATCGATCTTAGTACCTTTGCCAATTATGGTTGAGCCTATGGTCGCTCTGTCTATACTGCAGTTGGACCCGACTTCCACATCATCTTCAATGATCACGTTGCCCAGCTGGGGAATTTTTTTAAAGCCCTCAGCAGTAGGCTGGAATCCGAAGCCGTCACCTCCGATAACGGTATTGGAATGAACAATACAGTTGTCTCCGATAATGCAGTAATCATAGATGCGGGCACCACTGTCTATTTTGCAGTTTTTGCCAATCTTCACTCCTTTCCCGATGTAGACCTGCGGATAGATCTGTGATCCTTCACCGATTTTCGCTTTCTCGGAAATGTAGGTGAAAGCACCAATATAAACATTTTCGCCTATATGAGCTGTTGCATGAATGGAGGAACCCTCTTCAATCCCGTCCTTTCTGCCTTGCATTTCCTGATACAGATTCATCAGAACCTGAAAGGAAAGATAAGCATCCTTTACGGAAATAACTGTGGGCTCATAGGTATCTTTTGTCAAAAGATTTTCAGAAACAATGATAACGGAACACTTTGTGCTATCTAGAAAATGGGAAAACCTGTCCTGTGCTATAAAAGAAAGGTGTCCCTGTTCGCCGTTTTCAATAGGTGAAACTCCTTTAATAAGTGCATTCTCGTCACCTATTATTTTACCGTCTATAAAACTTGCAATTTGCGAAGCTGTAAATTCCATATTCTGCAAAGATAAGAAATTCTATAATTCGCAAAGGTTTTTTGATTCCGTAACGTGCATTTTAATATACTTTAATACTCCTGGATATTGGTATTTCTTGGAAATGTGAGAATGTATCTCGTTGTCTTATTCACCATTAATCCTGAGAGCAGCTGATCTTCGGATTCGTGAAGTTTTATTTTTTCACCGTTTTTTTGCAGCAACCAGATCGGCTGTTTTTCAGTATCGTAGGGAAGAAGTTTCCGTTTAATTTCATGCACCAATTCATGACCATTATCAATTCCGAAAAGTGCATTGGTATGTTTTATTTTATCGTCAATAAATTCCTTCTCGAAAGGATGGGAAGATATAATGGTTTTGGGAAGATCCCTCTGGATTACGCAACGGCACCAGTATGACAGGATAAAATCTTCAGATTTCTGCCATAATTTCATCGCCTGAATAATATCATTATCATCAAGCTGGGTAAAACGTTCCACATCTTCATCTGTAGCTGACCCTTTTTCCCGGTACAGGAAATACGTAAGGTTTTCAGTCGCAGGAAGGATGATCCCCTGTGAAACTAGATACTTAGCCCTTTTAAGGATTTTAACCAGAATAAACTCTGCCAGTGCAGAGGTTTTATGATAATATACCTGCCAGTACATAAACATCCTTGCCGTAAGGAAATTTTCAATGGAGTAAATACCTTTGGCATCGACTACCAGTTCCCGATCCTCACAAACATTCATCATGGAAATGATCCGCTGGGTATTAACATTCCCTTCCGAAACCCCGGTAAAGAAGCTATCCCTTTTGAGATAATCGAGCCTGTCTACATCCAGTTGGGATGAGATAAGCTGATTGAAAAATTTCCTGTGGTATTTCCCCTGAAACATTTCGATGGCCGTAGAGAGCTGACCGTTGAACTGTTCATTAAGCCTGTTCATGAGAAGTAGTGATAGGTTTTCATGATGCCAGTCATCCATCAGCATGCTTTCCAGTGCATGAGAAAATGGTCCGTGTCCTATATCATGCATCAGAATAGCCAGCAATGCTCCTTTTTCTTCTTCTTTAGAAATCTCCACTCCTTTCAGTTTCAGGGTTTCAATTGCCGTAAACATCAGGTGCATCGCTCCCAAAGCATGATGGAACCGGGTATGTGTTGCTCCGGGAAAGATCAGGTTCAGAAGACCGGTTTGAGATATCCTTCTCAGCCTCTGGAAATAAGGATGCTCAATAACGTCGAATAAAATCTCATGGGGAATTTTTATGAATCCGTGTACAGGATCGTTGATGATTTTTAGCTTGTTCTGCATGAAGGATACGTATGGATACAAAGTTAGTAAAATTTAACGGTAAGCCCTATTAAATTCACCTGAATGTCATAATGTCAGACGTACAGCATGGGACATGAGCATCCTGCTGTCATTCAGTCTGTATCATAGGGTAGCCCAGATAAAAGCCTGTTAATATAAGCCATTGTAAGTGTTAGAGTTAGTTAAATAACCACCTGCACTCTTTGATTTAACTATTATTTAACTAATATCCTCCTTACTTTTGCATCACAAACCGTGATTTGGTCAGTATTTTGATGCTGTAATCATGTAAAAAATAAATTATGTCGGAAAAGATATTATGGATAGATGATGAAATAGATTTACTTAAACCTCACATCGTATTTTTAGAAAAAAAGGGCTACCATGTAACCCCCGTAAATAACGTGAATGAAGCTCTGGAACTTATGGATTCGGAGAAGTTTGCGTTGACGCTCATTGATGAAAACATGCCCGGAATTTCCGGACTGGAAGCCATTCCAATGATCAAAGAGAAAGACAATGCTCTTAAAATCGTGATGGTGACCAAAAGTGAAGAGGAGCATATCATGGAGGAAGCCATCGGATCTCAGATTGCCGATTACATCCTGAAACCTGTAAACCCCAACCAGATCCTTTTATCGCTGAAGAAAAATCTCCAGGAAGATAATCTTGTGGAACAGAAAACGATCCTTCAGTATCAGCAGGAATTCAGAAACCTTTCTATGGAGCTATCCTACCTGAGAACATATCAGGAGTGGGCAGAATACTACAAAAAGATCCTGAACTGGGAAATCAAGTTCGATAAGGTTACTGATAATGAGTTTGCAGATCTGCTCCAGAGCCAGAAAGAGGAAGCCAACATTCAGTTTGCCAAATTTATTGAGAAGAACTATGAAGACTGGCTACAAGGTCCTGACAAACCGGTAATGAGCCATACGCTTTTCAAGGAAAAGGTAAAACCTGAGGTTGAAAAAGACAAGGTACTTTTGCTGATGGTAGACAATCTCCGTTACGACCAATGGAGGGTAATCGAGCCTCTGTTCACGAAATATTATAATAAAGTCTCTGAAGACTATTATTACAGTATTCTCCCAACGGCTACACAATATGCGAGAAATTCTTTCTTTGCAGGACTGATGCCTTCTGAAATTGAAAAACGTTTTCCGGATAAATGGTTCAATGATAATGAAGAAGGAAATAAAAATGAGTATGAACGGGATTTTCTTGAAGACCAGATGAAGAGGATCGGCCTGAACTCAAAGTCGATGAAGTACCTGAAAGTACTGAATGCAGATTTTGAGAGGAAGATTTATGATGATTTCAACCAGCATAAAAACAATGATCTTCTGGTGATCGTTTACAATTTCATTGATATCCTGTCACACGCTAAAACGGATAACCACATTGTAGACCAGTTAATCCGTGATGATAAAACGTTCAGATCGTTAACATACAACTGGTTTGAAAATTCTTCACTACTGAAAATCATCAAAGCAGCCGCGGAAAGCGGATTCAAACTTGTGATCACAACAGATCATGGCACAGTATATGTGAAAAAGCCAAGCAAGGTGGTAGGTGACCGTGAAACCTCAACCAACATCCGTTATAAGACCGGAAAGAGCCTTACTTATGATAACAGTGATGTCTGGGCCATTACCAACCCTGAAAAGCTGTTTTTGCCCAAAGGTAACCTGAGCTCAAAGTATATTTTTGCCAAGAATAATATTTTCTTAGCATATCCTAAAAATTACAACCACTTTGTAAATTACTATAAAGAAACATACCAGCACGGCGGAATATCCCTGGAGGAATGTATTATTCCGTTCAGCATATTAGAACCCAAATAGTTTTTTTCATAGTTTATTTAGTCTGGGTTCTGAGCGGAAAAAATCTCACGATTTTTTCCGCTCATTTTTTATACTGTTCAATAGTTTATATCTTCGTAAAAAAATTATGTTTATTATTTCCCTTACCTATTCCGGCCCTTTTGAAGATATTGACCGCCTTATTCCCGAACACAATGCTTTTCTTGATAAACATTATGAATCTGGCAGCTTTATAGCTTCCGGCAGGAAGAATCCCCGGACGGGGGGCATTATCATAGCCAATGCAGCATCAAAAAGTGAACTTGAGGAAATAATCAAGGAAGACCCATTTTACCGTCATCAGGTTGCCAACTATGAGATTGCCGAATTTATCCCTTCTAAATACAATGAAAATTTTAAGCTTTTTATCAAAGAATCATGAGACTAATTACTTATAACGTAAACGGTATCCGGGCGGCCTTCACCAAAGATTTTCTAGGATGGCTGAAAACAGCTGATCCCGATATTATCTGCATCCAGGAAAGTAAGGCAGGAAACGACCAGATTGACATTGAAAGCTTTGAAAAACTCGGCTATCACAGTTACTGGCATTCTGCCGTGAGAAAAGGTTATAGCGGTGTAGGCATCGCTTCAAAGACAAAACCTAATCATGTAGAATATGGATGCGGTATTGAAAGCTACGACAGTGAGGGAAGGATCATCAGGGCTGACTTTGACGGATATTCTGCCATCTCAGTGTATGTACCCTCTGCCTCCAATATAGAGCGCCTGGATTTCAAAATGCAGTTCTGCCATGATTTTCTGGACTACATCAAAGAGCTTAAAAAAAGTATTACGAACCTCATTATCTCCGGTGATTTTAATATTTGTCACCAGGCGATCGACATCCATGACCCAGTTCGGCTGAAAAACGTATCAGGATTCCTGCCGATGGAAAGAGAATGGATGACCAGTTTTATTGAAGAATGCGAACTGATCGACAGTTTCAGGTTTTTCAATGACCAGCCTGATCATTACACATGGTGGAGTTACAGACAGAACGCGCGAGGAAAAAATAAAGGCTGGCGCCTCGACTATAATTTTACCTCCTATACTTTAAAAGACCAGCTTTCGAGGGCTGTGATTCTTAAAGAAGCCGTACATTCTGATCACTGCCCTGCTCTGGTAGAAATCGACCTATAAAACAAATCCGTCTGACCTTAAGGTCAAACGGATTTTTATTTTAATTTAATCAACAATTTCATACTCAACAGGAATGGTTCCTCTGCCTGTATCTCCGATTTCCTTAAAGGCAGCTTTTGACATATCTAAAGACCTGGAAGAAGAGTAGGGTCCACGGTCATTAATCTTAACAATAACCTCTTTACCGGTATTAAGGTTGGTTACCTTGATATGGGTACCAAAAGGAAGTGATCTGTTGGCTGCGGTAAATTTTGAATTATCAAAAATTTCTCCGCTGGCTGTTTTTCTACCGTTGAATTTGTCGTTATAATAAGATGCGTAACTTGTTTTTTTGGCGTCAGCAGCATATTTGCTAAAAGAGTATGTGCTAAAGGTTGAAATCATCATTATGATTACGAGAATGAATCTTTTAATCATTTTAAACTTTTATAGGGTTTTGACGAAGGCAAATCTATATGGAAACTTCTAACCTACCTATTTTAAAAGTTAACATTAGTTAATGAAACCTTAATTAAAAGTCAAATTAAAATCCAAATAGCTCTTTATCAATAACTTATTACACACTGTTAAAAAACGTTAAAATAATATTTTGAAAGTTAACAAAATTAACTTTTTAAGAAATATTATTTATGAACAGTACCGCAAATAACTTATAATCAATATATAGAAATAAAAAAAGCCAATAAGACTTGCTTATTAGCTTTTATATGTTGACTGTTTTAATTTATACAAGCTCTCCGTAAAGATCAAATTCTTCAGCAGAGGTAATTTTTACATGGGCAAATTCACCGATGGAAATGTAGGTATTTTCAGCCGGTACCAGGACTGTATTATCTACATCAGGGGAATCATATTCCGTCCTGCCGATAAAATAATTGCCTTCCTTTCTGTCGAAAACACATTTATATACGTGGCCGATTTTTTCCTGATTTTTCTCCCATGAAATCTGCGATTGCAACTCCATGATTTCCTCTACCCTGGCTTCTTTGACTTCCTGCGGAATATTGTCTTCAAGGACATGGGCTGTGGTATTTTCTTCATGGGAATAGGTGAAACATCCCAGCCTGTCAAATTTCTGTTCTCTTACCCAGTCTTTAAGTTCCTGAAATCTCTCCTCCGTTTCTCCAGGATATCCTACAATTAGTGTGGTCCGGATGGCCATATCCTGAACTTTTTCCCTGAACTTGGCAAGAAGCGCGTCGGTCTTTTCATGCGTTGTGCCTCTCTTCATTGATTTCAACAATTCGGAGTTGATGTGCTGAAGCGGAATATCAATATAGTTGCATATTTTAGGTTCTTCACGAATGATATCCAGTACATCTTCAGGAAACCCGCTAGGAAATGCATAATGCAGCCTGATCCATTCGATACCGTCAATCTTAACGAGTTCTTTAAGAAGATCACCCAATGCTCTTTTCTTGTACAGATCAAGCCCGTAATAGGTAAGATCCTGAGCAATAAGAATGAGTTCCTTGGTACCGGATTTGGCCAGCTTTTGTGCTTCAATAACGAGTTTTTCTATCGGAGTGGAAATATGGCCTCCCCTCATCAGCGGAATAGCACAGAAAGAACATGGTCTGTCACAACCTTCGGAGATCTTCAGATATGCATAATGCTTAGGCGTTGTCGTTAGCCTCTCCCCAACCAGTTCATGCTTATAATCTGCTCCGAGATGCTTCAGAAGAATCGGCAGATCGCGGGTACCAAAGTACTGGTCCACATCCGGAATCTCCTTTACCAAATCCGGCTTATACCTTTCGGAAAGGCATCCGGTCACAAAAACCTTCTCCACTTCCCCCCTGTTCTTTGCTTCCACATAATCCAGGATGGTGTTGATGGATTCTTCTTTGGCATTGTCGATAAATCCGCAGGTATTGATCACCACGATATCTCCCCTGTCTTCATGAACCACTTCTTTACCGTTGGCTTTCAGCTGGCTCATCAGCACTTCAGAATCATAAACATTCTTGGAGCAGCCCAGCGTTACCACATTGATTTTCTTTTTACCTACAGATTTTGTGCGCATCTTTTTGATTTTGAGTGTGCAAAGATACGAATTATTGGAGAGTTTGAATTAAAAATAAATTGAGTTTGGATTGGCTTAATTTAATTCATTAGAAGTTTCTGTCCTTAAAGCTCGGAGCATTTTGATCTTTATCAGAAAGAATGGCATCGTTCTCAGCAATTTTCCAATCTATCCCAAGATCCGGATCATTGAATTTCACACTTCCTTCAGATTCTCGATGATAAAAATTATCGCATTTGTAAGAGAATACTGCGGTTTTACTGAGTACAGAAAATCCATGACCAAATCCTCTAGGGATATAGAGCTGAAGCTTATTTTCAGCACTAAGTTCAATACCAAACCATTGGCCAAAAGTAGGCGAGTTTTCCCTTAGATCTACTGCAACATCCCAAACCTTTCCTTCAAGACATGAAACCAGTTTTGCCTGTGCATGTTCCCCTTTTTGCAGATGAATTCCACGCAGCACTCCATAAGATGATTCTGAAATATTATCCTGCACAAAATGGCCATTCATTCCTGTAAATTCCTCAAATTTTTTCTCATTGTATTTTTCGAAGAAATAACCTCTGTCATCTACGAATACAGTGGGTTCTATAATATAACAGTCTTTCAAGGGGGTTTGTAAAATTTTCATGTGTAAAATTCAGTTATTTTCTATCTTTGACAAAAATAAGGATATCTCCAGGTAAAATTATATCGCTGTACATTTTTTGTTTCAATAAATTTTCTTCTTTACCTGAAAGGTTATGTACCTTTTTTAGTGTGGATTTTAATTTGTAATCCAGAATAAGATTTTCACTTAAAGATTTATTTTGTACAATTATAAATTTATTTTTACTGGCAGTCATAAATGAAATCATTGCATTTTTTCTACGAGTAGAAAACACTTGAAAGGGTTCAGGAACAAATTTTAGTTTGGTTGTCCCTTGAGGAATTTCATCACCTATATGGAAAACAGCATCCGATTTAGCTCCTAAAAAAACCCATGCAACTCTCTGAATTTGTTCATTTAATTCTTTTACAATAGTATAAGTAGGCGTAGGATTGCCTTGATCGTCTACAATTGCATAAGAATAATGATCTTTTTTCCAATTTGGATCTGAAGTCATCGTCCAGTATGTAAAATATTGTAATCCCTGAGCTCCATATAACAAGTTACTGAACTGCTGTAATTTCAGACCTGCAAGAGTAGGCTTCAAATAATCAAAGTGGATAGCTGTACACGCAAAAGCCCAAAATGGTTTATTACTGTTGCCAGATTCTCTTCTTACCAATTCAAGATTTTCGTAAAAACCAGGTCTCACTTTATTATTTACCAATGGATAATTATCAAATGATATAAAAGAAAAAGGTATTTCATTAATCGCCCTTCTAATATAATCAATATATGATAATCCATCTATTTGTTGTGGAGTTGTATAGTTTGGAAAAAGATTTGCATAGAAAACCGGTGCAGGATCATAAACCTTTATTGTTTCTGCAAATTTTTTGAAATCTTTAAAATCCCTAGGTCTAGGCTCATCTCCCAGATAATAACCTCCTAAAGCCGCATGGTTTTTGATTTTAGAAATCGACTCTTGAGGTTCAGAATATAGTTCGGGGTAGGAAAGGATTAATTTAATATTAGATTGGCTAGCAGCATCAAGCGCTTTTAAAGCATTTTGATGATCTGAAAATGTCATTAGACTTATAGAGAAACCTGCCTCCTTCATTTTTTTATAGTTGCTTACAGTAGCATTACTTTCTGGAATTCCTACAAATCCAAGAATCGGAATTTTCTGCCCTGCGGCAAAAAATGATAAAAAACTTAACGATAATATACTTAAAATTTTCGCCACCGTTTTAATTACTATTTAAAGTAAAAATAACTTTCAATGTATTGAATACGATAATTATATCAAATAGTACAGAATAATTTTTGATATAATATAAATCATATTCAAGCTTTTCCAAATTATTTTCAGGTGTAGCTTTGGGTAGGTTTACCTGTGCCCATCCAGTAACACCAGGCTTGACAAGGTGTCTTAAATCAAACATCGCATTTTCCTCATTGGAAATTTTCACAAAATGAGGGCGTTCAGGCCGGGGACCTATAAGGCTCATTTCGCCTTTAAGAATATTCCATAGTTGCGGTAACTCATCTATTTTTGTAAGTCGGAGAAATCGCCCCACACCATTCACTCTTTGATCATTTTTTGCAGTAAAATCACCGCTATGCTTTGAAACCATCGTTCTGATTTTGTAAATCGTAAAGGGTTTTGAGTTTTTTCCTATGCGCTCTTGAGAAAACAGAACGCTTCCCTTCGATGTAAATTTAACTAAGAGGAAGCCTAAAAGAATAAGTGGAATGACAAACGGTATCAATATTAGACTTACAAGGATATCGATCGACCTTTTAAAATTAAGTTTCTCCTGCTTTTGTCCTATTGAAAAAATATCATCTACAAGGTACTCATTTTGCAATCTAACCAAGGGTATTCTTTTATTAATATGCTCATAAAATTCATGGGCATCGTATACGGTAATACCATTATTTCTAGCTGCAACAATTTCATTGGCAATATCCTTATGCAGATGAGTTATGTTAGAAGTTTCTAAAATGATTCTACGTATATTAAATTTTTCAAGGTATTCAGTGATACTAATTTTTGACTGTGTAGATTCGTAAACTATGGCTTTGTATTTTTTTTTGAATTTATGATCATTAAAAAGCTTAAGTGAAATATCACTAACATTAATAAAGAGACAGACTTTTAAAGTTCCCTTCATCTTAAAAACTTGCTTATTTTCTCTTATTATTACAAAAGCCTTTGTTAAACTTTTCTCCACTATATTTCAGTTTGTGCTTATTACAAGTAGTTATTTTAGCTGCATAAAAAACTTCTATAAACAAATATTAATTTCTGTAAATTTCAACATTAACAAAATATCTTTCTATTATTAAAGAAATATGCCTTTGCGAATAATTATTAACCGGTAAATTTAATATTTTTTTATAACAAATTACAGTTTCTATTTTCTTCAATTAAAATTGAGACAATTTTACGAAACTTTTTTAGCTTTCACTGTTTAATTATCATTTAATTATAACATTTTTATATAAATCCATGTACTGTAGATACATTTTGTCAATCGTAAATTTTTTTTTATAGATCAATCTCGCTTCATTACAAAATGATTTAAAAAATTTGCGGTCATTAACTATCTTTTCTATGGCATTTTTAAAATCTAAAACATTATTTTCCACTGCAAAACCATTTTCATTATTAAGAATTTCTGATATACCACCAACATTCGAAGCGATTACGGGAACACCAAAACACATAGCCTCAATTATTGAAATAGGCAATCCTTCATATTTGCTTGGCAATAAAAAAAGATCTGCATATTTTAGATATATATAAGCATCCACAAGCTCTCCAAGCATGGTAATATTAGTGGTATTGCTTCCATTTCCTTCTTTATTTCCTATCCACACAAATTTGAAGCGTTCATCATTTTTGAAATGATCTGCTACATTGCAAAAAAGCTGGTAATCTTTAGGCGGGCTAAGCCTAGCAATGGTCATGATTACAATATGATTTTTATGCAGATTCTCCAAATACTCTGAAGCGTATAAACTCACTTCACCTTCGTTAGTTGTATAAGTATCTTTTATTCCATTATAAATCATCTCGACATTTTCTGTAATACCTTCAGATACCAAAGCTGCTTTATCGTAATTGCTTACTGCAACAATATATCTTGCTTTGTTTTTCAAAAGTTTTTCGAAAATAAGAAATTTCCTGTTGGCTGTTCTTACGGAGTCAAAACCGTGGACTGTATAGATGATTCTTTTTGCAGGAAAAGCAAGTCTACCTAAGAGTCCTATTTTTGATGAATGGAGATGAATAACATCTGGTTTTATCTCCTTATATATCTTTCTAAGTTGCAACAGAGTTGAAAAATCTTTTAAAGGATTTACTTCTCTCTGAAGTTGATTAATTTTAATTTTAATTATTTTATCATCCAATTGTTTCCACATAGGACCTTCGGATTCTGAAATTACATATGTTTGATGACCATCTTTTACTGCACGGTTGCAAATATTTATCAGAACACTTTGTGCTCCTCCTAAATCAGCTAATGTAATGACATGTAAAATTTTCATTATGCAAATTATAAAATGTATCTAATCGTGAAATCAATGATTAAAATCCCTTCTTATATTAATTATAATAGGCCATCTGTAAAATTTATTCCAAAATGCTTTTAATGTGTACCATCTGTAAGATAGCTTAAATAGCATGGTATTATTGTTTACTGGAAGATTACCTTCTTTTTCTGAAAGAAGAGCACTGGTAGCCGAAACATTATGCTTATGTCTGCGGTAATATATTTCGGGGCTGTTTAATAAATTAAATTTGTTCTTCTTATGCTTTACAACAAGACCGATCCACAAGTCATGAGGAACATCATCAGGAATTGGCAAAATGTATTCTAAAAGTTCTCGTTTGAATGCCATGCAACATCCTAAATATCCCGATTTATAGAGATTTTTCCAGAAACCAACATTAACATTTTCCAATTTAAACTTTGAAGGGAAAATCGAATTTAAAGATTCGTCAACAATATGGCAATCTGATAATACGAGATCTGCATGTTGTAGGGCGCCAACCTGCCGCGTTACTTTATCATCCAGCCAAACATCATCCTGATCTGATAAAAAAATAAAATCTCCTTTAGCTCTTATCAGAGCATTTTCAAAATTTTTTGAAACATAGCCAAACTTGAATTTTTGTTTTTTAGGAGTATGATGATAAACTTTTATGCGGCTATCGTTATAGCGGTCAATAATTGAAAGTGTTTCGTCATTAGACCCATCATCTGAAATAATGATCTCATCATTTTGGCTCAGTTGTTTCAAGATAGAATCCAACTGTTCCTTTATATATTTTTCACCATTATAGGTAGCCATGCATACTGAAATCATATATTTCTAATTATGGTATATCTTAGTTTAAAATAGTAAAATTTGAACATGGAGCCATAATTGAATTCTTTTAAAAATGCATGCATTTCCATCTGATCTCGGATAGTTTCTTTAATTTTTTTTAATCTTAAAAAAAAGTAACCGACATTTATATTAGTAGCTCCTACCTCATTTTTTTGATGCTGACGATACAGTATCGTAGGAGTATCTAAGAATACTATTTTTCCATATTTAGCAACTTTCAATGCTATAAAATAATCATGCATTGGTGGTTTGGTGTTTATCGGGAAAACTATATCTTTGACATTCTGATTGATCAATGTAGTACATCCTGTAACACCATTGCATACTCCTAAGTAATTAAAATCTGATAAATAACGCTGTTTCAATTTCGCATAACTCCAAAAGGATCTACTGATTTCTTTCAGGTTGGTGTCCACAACTTTTAAATCAGTATGAATTAAAATTGGCAAACCAACCGTATGCTTCAATTCTGTTTCTTTCATTAAATTTAATGATAAAGAGATTTTATCAGGCTGCCAAATATCATCCTGATCACAAAACATGTAATATTCCGCATCCGTATTTTTAAGTAACCAAAGAAATGATTCACAGGCACCTATATTTTCCGAACATTCAAATAAATGTATATTATTATATTTTGTACAAAATCTTTCAATAATTGACAGTGTACTATCTGTAGACCCATCATCACGAATAAATAAATCCCAATTCTGAAAAGACTGGACTAATAAAGATTCAATCTGTTGCTCCAAAAATTTTTCTCCATTATATGTCGATAACAGTATAGCAATCTTTTTCATTTTGCAATCAGTTTTACATAGTAAATATCTATAAGCAATAACACTAAAGCAAGACACCAGATAATGAGTTTGCCTATCCATCTGAATCGTTCTGCAAAAATAAATATAATTGAAGGAAAGAGAATAATTTCTGCAACACCGAAAAGCTCCTGAATCCTGAAAGCAAATACAGGAATATCAGAGAAAAAAAGGAAAGTAAATAAAGAAATGGCATACATCTTTATAAAGAAATAGAATGATGGTAAATGACTACCAACCCTTTCTTGAAAATAAATAAGCAAATAAAGGACAGCAATCCTCAATAAGAATAAAATATTAAATACATTAACCTCGGAATCTTTTATGAAGCCTGCTTCAGTAGCCTCTTTATAAGTATCAATTTTATCCTGAAAATAAGGAATCGGAATTGAAACATTAAAATAGGTATTAGAGAAATATAATAGATAGCCTACAGGGACTAAAAAGAGATAAGGCTTTAAGTTTCTCTTAGTATTCCCTACTAAAATAAGAAAAAGAGCCATAGAACTCGATTGATGAAAAAAGATTGCAAATAGCATGAAAAATAAAAACATAAAATAATTTTTATTATACATGTAAAAACAACCGATTAAAAGAAACCCTGTCGCAACGCCAATCCTGATTTGAGTTATTTCATGAAGAATATAATAGTGGCTTAAATAAATTAAAATGGAACCGTATAAAAAGGGACTTAACTTTTTAATACCGTAAAATTTTGCAGAAACACCCAATATAGCATAAGTCAATAAGAGATACGTAAAATTCAGTCTGAGATAATTTTTTATAAAATGTTTAATAATTATAAAAGAGTATTCAACATCACTTTTCAGATCACTTACCCTCCATTTATAAAAATATACATAATAATCATTATCAATATTCTTATCTCTCAAACCTGCAACAAAGATTAAAACTAAAGCCAGTAAACAAAGGATAGTGATATTGATTATCTCATTTTTAGGATCAAAAATATAAAAAATTGATACGAGTGCAAATAAAATGAAAAGAAGTAATATCATCTATATTTTAATTATTATGATTTGCAAATTAATGGCATTTTCTTATCTCCCTCAACTCAAAAGTCGTTATTTAAATTAATTTAAACTTTAATGTATGAAGAATACGACCCGTTTCTTTCTCTTTTAAAAGCACTAGCATTAACAAATATATTGCCCAAGAAATAAATGAAGAAAGTAAAAAAAACACCATTCCTTCCGGGAAAAAAAAGACTATAGAGACTGAAGCTAATAGCATGGTAAGAGAGGCAAGAACAATTTTATAAGTATTAACTGACAATATATCTTTAGGAAGCATCTTTTCTTTTCTTAAAAACACAAACATAATAATTATGGCTATCAACTCAGATAAAACTCCGATTACTGCTGCCCCGTTGTGCTGATAATACTTTATAGCAAAAAAATTGGCTCCTACGCTGAATATGGCAGATATTACAGTAGCGTAAGTATAAATTTTTTCCTTATTTTGAGGATATAAAATCAGAAACCCCATAAAATATGCTATACTCACAATAATACAGAGAGGTGATATGATCCTCATGGTGAGTATAGAAGCGTCAAACCCCGTTCCCGCAATTAAATTGATGATAGGCTTTGCAAAAACTAAAAAATATACTGTAAATGGTAAAGAAGCCAGAAGCAAAAAAGTAAAACTTTTGTACAGGTATTTGAAGTATACTTCCTTATCCTCGTTATATAATAACGACAATCTCGGAAGCATAACCGCACCAATGATAGTGATAAAACTTATGATAAACCGTACTAATTTGTTAGCCACAGAATAATATCCCACATATTTATCCCCTACAATGCTTCCGATAAGAAAATAATCTATATACATATAGATGCTTACAGAAATAGTTGCAATAAACATCATCAATATAGGTTTAATATGCTTTCTTATATTTAAGGGTTTTAAATCCTCTTTTTCTTTGTAAATGACTTTGGAAAGTATAATAAAATTAAGAATATTTGCCCCACAGCTGGTAATAACAATACACAAAGCATAAAAATGATCATCTTGTGGGGTTTTTATATACATAAACATGAATATGACCATCAATATCCGTACACCAACATAACGCAGTGTAATGTAAAGTTGATCTTCCATCCCCTGAAAGTACCATTCTGCCCCAATATTGGTTAAAAATATCATAGAACTTAAAATTAAAATAATCGTCCTATAACTGGCAAAATAATTCAAATTATATAGTATACCAAATAACAAGCAATAAGATATGACGGTAGTAATTCCAAGTATCAGTAGTAATTCTACTAAAGTCCTTGCTTTTTCTGCAGGTTTATATCTTGTTTTTGAAATTTCCCTTATACCATACATTGGAATTCCCAAAGCCGTAAACAATAAAAAATAGTTGATAATGGTATTAATATATTCTACTTTACCGATATGTTCTGCTCCTAAAACCCTATTGAGATAAGGCATAGTAATAATACCAACAGCTGCACCTGAACCTACCCTCAAAACATTGAGTGCATAGTTGGATTTTATACTTACTACCCTTTTCAAAATAAGCTATCTATAGAATTTCTGCCACCATTTTTTTTCTTCAGCCTGATACCCATAGCCGTACTTATTTCCGTATCCGAAATTTGATTCCGACACATCATTTAAAACGATGCCTACATTCTTCAGTTTTTTATCTTGTACAGAATTATTTAAAAATTCTATATAACCTCTTTCTGTCACTTCAGACCTTGTAACAAATACCACAACATCGCTCTTATCAGAAATAAGGAAAGAGTCGGTTACCAATAATAGTGGAGCAGTGTCTAATACTATATATTTATACTTACCCAGTCCCTTAATAAGTGTTAATAATTCATCCAGCTTTCCGTTTTGCAAAAGATCTGTCGGGTTTGGAGGTATTGATCCTGAATAGATAAAATCACAATTATCATTATAACTGCTTGGATGAATTACTTCACTAAGAGTAATATCTTCTCCACTTAAAAACTCTGTAAGCCCTTTTGCCGTTTTCATTGAAGTATTATATCGCTGTAACTGAGGGTTTCTTATATCAGCACCCACTACTAGTACTTTATCGCGAGCAGACGCCAGTACAGTGGATAAATTAGTGGATACAAATGTTTTTCCTTCCCCCTTTACAGATGATGTAACCAAAATAATATGAGGCCCCTCTCCTAAGGGCAGTAAAAATCTCAGATTAGTTACTAAAATCCGGAATGCCTCTGCCATAGGAGAGATATCATTAAAACTTACAAGCGTATGATGTTTATTTTTAAGCTTAGGAATTTCAGCAATCACTGGCAATGTAGTAACTTTCGTAAGATCCCCCCTATTAATAATGGTGCTTTGCAGTAATTTTTTAAAATAAATGAACAGGAAAGGAATAAAAATACCCAAAGCAAAGAATACGCCTAAAATGATTATTTTCTTCGGAGCAACAGGCTTTTTAAATACAAATGCCTTATCAATAACTCTTGCTTTTTCAGCGGTAATTTCCATGCTTATTGCAGCTTCTTCCCTTTTTTGTAAAAGTAGCAGATAGAGACTTTCCTTAATCTGCTGTTGCCTTTCAATACTTCTAAATAATTTTTCCTGTTTTGGTATTTTTCCGATCATCTGTTCAGAACCGCCTAATTGACTTTCTACCTTTTTCTTAGCAAATTCTAACGAAACTGCATTTTTTTGTAAGGATTCTGCCAAAGAAGTTTTCATTTCCTGAATTTGCCGATTGGCCGATTTTACTATTGGGTTATCCGGGGTAGCATCCTGCAGATATTTATTTCTTTGCAAAACCAGTGTATTATATTCCTGTATAGCTTTTCCTGCGGCCTCATTATCCAAACCTATATTAAGCGGAAGTACATCTTCTGTCCCTTTTCTGTCTAATGAACTTCGAAGTATTTTGGTCAACTCTATTTGGGTACCTATTTCTAATAATTGTGCTTTACTCTGTTCTTTAAGTTGCAGATTGATCTTAGCTTCTGTAGGAAGATCAACGATATTATTATTTGATTTGAATCCTTCTTTTTGAGTTTCAACATCTCCTAACTCATTAGAAATAAGTAAGATTCTTTTATCAATAAAATCTTTCGTCTTTTTCGATTCTATATTTTTATCATTAATAGCATATACATTATACTGCCTTACCAATCCATTGAGAAAATCTTTTGCTTTTTCTTTATTTTCAAAGTCTACTGAAAGGTTGATGATAGTACCATCTTTATCTAATAACTCTACATTTAATGATTTCTGAAAATCATCAACAGTGTCTTCAAAAGTATTGTAATTAAAATAAATATCAGACATTTTAGCTTTGTATGGCGCTTGAAAATCCGGATTTTTACTGATCATGATCAAAGCAAACGGTAGACTAATCGTTTTATTAAATGCTGTAACTACATCTTTTTTCCATTCTACGGAAGAAAGCACGACATCATTGCCTCTGATTTTGATATTAATAGGCTTTTTAGGCAGGTCTACATCTTTTTTCTCCTGAATGATATTGATAATGTATGGGCTGGTCTTACCATATAGTTCCAAATCATTGAATGTTTGTTTTGTGTAAATAGGAGTTTGAAAATTATGCTGTTTCAATACATCTTCTACAATTGTTTTAGAATCAAAAACACCCAATTCATTTTCGATACTGTTAGTTCCCATTCCACTGAAACCTCCTAAAGTCTGAAGAATTCCAAAATCACCAGATGCTGATGACATTTTCTTTGCATCTTTAATAAGTACAGATGTTTGTATTTTATATATAGGGGGCGTAGACTTTATAATGTATAATGCTATGATCAACAATAAAAAAACTGTCCCGACAAAATATTTCCAATTCTTTAGATAAGGATTTATAAGTTCTTTAAAACTGACTTCTTTTGTATCTTTTTGATCCATTTGGTGGACTATATTTTTGTAATTAAAATTATCTATTCTAACTTAAATTAAACGTTGCAAATATATTTATATTTTGTATAACACCCGTATTAATCTACCGCTATTTTATAGAATAATTGAAATTAAATTATGAAAATCCTTTGATTATAAACGGCTATATGGCAAATAAATTTCAAATTATGTATTATATAGTAATATGTGAATTGTTTTCAGAATTATAGAAAGATCTTTCTTAAAAGAGAGCTGATGATAATATTGCAGATTCATCCTAACTTTATCCGGGAAAAGCACTTCATCATTGTATTGTAGAGGATTTTGCTGTTGCTGAAGCAATTCATCTTCATTTCGGTACTTCATTCCGGCTTCACTAATAATACCGGGCTTCAGCTGGAGAATCAAACGATTTTCGCCCTGTAACTGATCATAATATCCGGAAATATCCGGTCTGGGCCCTATCAATGACATCTCTCCCTTAAGAATATTGAATAGTTGTGGTAGTTCATCGAGCTTAGATCTTCTTAACCACGATCCTATGTTAGATTTTCGGGAAGTAAGCGGATGTATGGTTCTGAATTTGTAAATTGTAAATGGAACGGCATCTTTTCCTATCCTTTTTTGAATAAAAATACCTGGAAACCCCGTATCATAAGAAGCAACAAGAAACAGAATCAAAAGTAAAGGAGAAAAAATCACTACAGAAAAACCTGCAATACCATAATCCATTAGCATTTTCCAGAAGGGATATTTTTTCACAATACTTGTATTGCAGGCAAATATATAAAAAATATTTCCGGAAATTAACGCTATAAGGGTATGTTTAATCTTACAAATTTAAACTGAAGGACCAATTTGAAAATTGGTCCTTCAGTTTAAATTTTTACAATTATGTATTCAATGGTCAGAAAAAAAATCAACGATTACATCTGTAATCCTTTTTTTATCCGATTCAGTCAAATTGGATCCTGAAGGCAGGCATAGACCGTTCTCAAATAGTTTTTCAGAAACATCGGTTTCATAATAGGGAGATGTTGAAAATACCGGCTGTAAATGCATCGGTTTCCACAAGGGCCGGGACTCTATATTTTCTTCTAAAAGTGCCATCCTTAATTCTTCTCTTGTTTTTCCTGCAATTTCAGGATCAATAATGATTGCTGATAACCAATGATTGGAATAATATTCATCTGTGGGTTCAGAAAAAACTTTTATCCCTTTAATATCCTTGAAAAGACTGATGTAAAAGTCATGCATTTTTCTTCTTGCTTCAATCCTGTCTTTCAAAACTTCCATTTGCCCTCTACCAATTCCCGCTACGATATTGCTCATACGGTAGTTATATCCAATATGGGAATGCTGATAATGGGGAGCAGGGTCTCTTGCCTGGGTGGAAAGAAAAACTGCTTTATCCTTATCTTCCTGCGTATGGCAAACTAACGCACCGCCACCTGAAGTGGTAATAATTTTATTGCCATTAAACGATAAAATCCCGAAACGCCCGAATGTTCCGCAGGACTTCCCTTTGTATGATGAGCCTAATGCTTCGGCAGCATCCTCAATAACAGTAATTTCATATTCTTCAGCAATCTTCAGAATTTCGTCCATCTTTGCAGGCATTC
Source organism: Chryseobacterium camelliae (assembly GCF_030818575.1). Lineage (NCBI taxonomy): Bacteria > Pseudomonadati > Bacteroidota > Flavobacteriia > Flavobacteriales > Weeksellaceae > Chryseobacterium > Chryseobacterium camelliae. Next base: position 295,749 of record NZ_JAUTAL010000001.1, on the reverse strand, counting down.
CATAAAGATGAACGACAATGATAGCCTTTGGCTTTTTACCTTTTGATATCCTGTCCTTTATTGCCTGCTCCAGAGCAATAGGACACATATTCCAGGTATCCTCTTCTGAATCTATGAAAATTGGCGTGGCACCACAGTAAATAATAGGATTAGCAGACGCCACAAATGAAAATGAAGAGGTTATTATTTCATCCTGAGAGTTGGTTCCCAATAAAATAAGAGCGATATGAATGGCAGAAGTGGCAGAATTGAGTGCAACAATATGGTTGTCCATCTCCATGTATTGTGCAAGGGAATATTCAAACTCATCAATATTTTTTCCTATTGAAGTGATCCAGTTCTCATCAAACGCTTCCTGAATATACTGCATTTCATGTCCTGAAAGGTGAGGTGAGGAAAGCCAGATCTTTTTTTTCATTCAATAATTTTATGCTTAAAATTAAAAAATTAATCAAAATAACTTATTTTTTTATCCGGTCTCCTGACCCTTTTCCTGATACTGTGGCAAAAATGTATCTGAAATAATCTGACACTGTGAGATTCTGCAACATTTCAGCATCTTTCTCTGACAGCTCAACCGGAGTGGACATGTCAATTTCATTGACCTGAGCAAGACCTGTAATCCCCGGAAGGAAATTATACACCCCTCTTTTGTCCCTTTCTGCGATCAGCTCTGTCTGGTTAAAAAGATTAGGCCGTGGCCCCACAAGGCTCATGTCTCCTTTCAGAACGTTGATCAACTGAGGCAATTCATCTAATTTGGATTTTCTTAAAAAACTTCCGAATTTCGTCACGGACGAACTGCTAGAAAGATGGGTAGCCACTGATTGAGTATTGACATGCATAGTCCTGAATTTAATCAGCTTAAATGGCTTCTTATAGCGCCCTACTCTTTCCTGTACAAAAATCGGTGATCCTGTATCGAACAGGCCAATAATATACAATATCACTAATACTGGCCACAGAAACAATAAGCCCAAAAAAGAAAATAGAAAATCGAAAATCCGGATCATAAATTTATTATTTATTGCAAGTATAAAATATTACTTTTCTTTCCTAAAGCTTTTAATGGTTTTGATAAGTCCTTCTTCTGGTGACAAAGGTAATTTTTCAATGCCCAAAGCTGATTTGATCTTTAGGTTAGAAACAACGTAGGATTCAGTAAGCTTTTTCAATCTTTCAGAGTTTAGCGGAAGCCTGAATCGATCGCCTAAACGTGCTATGTTTTCAATTACTTTTTTTGATATTCTCCAAAGTTTTGGCTTTTTGTCCAAAGCAAGATTCACCGTTTGAATTAATTCATTAGTAGACAGCGATTTATCGTCAGCCAAATGATAAACTCCGGAAGGAATATTCTTATGTTCGAGCATCCCGGCAATTATAAAAATAAGATTATCAATACTTAAAAATGACCGGCGATTTTCGAATGCAGCCAGCGGCCAGGGAAGACCTTTTTCAACTATTTTATACAATAAGTTGAGGTTACCTTTATTGCCCGGCCCATGTACCATGCATGGACGGATGATAAAAACTCTTTTCCCGGCAGGTACATCAGCATCCAATATGTATCGTTCTGCTTTCAGTTTTGATTTTCCGTAAGGAGTTAACGGACTCGGACTTATGCTTTCATCCAAAATACCCTCTACACTATCCGCTACTGCCTTAACAGATGAGAAATAGAAAAAGTCTCTGCTTTCTGATCTTAAAAACTCATTAAATAATTCTATGGTAAGATCCGTATTTACTCTAAAATATTCTTCCGGATCAGACGCATTTTCTGTGTCATGAGCTTTTCCGGCAAGATGGATTATTGCATCACCATCCATATTTATATGTTTCTTCCAGTCTTGATCCCGCAGGCTCAAAGGATAAATCATGTGCCCTTTATCGGTGAGAAAGGCAGAAAGATTTTTGCCGATGAAGCCGGAAGAGCCTGTAATAGTTGTTTTCATAAAATAGAGTAATCAGTTTTCTTTTGAAATTATACTTTCTAAATTAGATATACATGCAGACATTTTAAAATTCATTTCATAATACTTCCTGCTGTTACTCCCCAATTTTTGTAATTGTTCATATGATAATTCTGATGCAGTTAATATTGTTTTCGCTAATGAAGAATAATCTCCAGCCGCAACTACAAAACCACATTCAGCATCAATGACATTCTGTGCTCCTTCTCCATTCAGCATCGCAATCACAGGTTTTGAAGCACTCATATATGCCTGTAATTTGGCTGGAACAGTTAAATTAAATATGGGATCATCCTTTAAAGTAACAAGCATTATATCTGCTTTATCAAAAAAACTAGACATTGCTTCAACAGGAAATCTTCCCATAACTGAAACCGTATCGGTAAGTTTATGTTCTTCAATAAAATTTTTAACAAATGGCATTTTTCTTCCGTCTCCAACCAAAATAAATTTAATGTTTTTATTGGCCTTCAATTGAACTGCCGCTTTCATAATATTTTCCAGATCCTGAGCTTCGCCAATGTTTCCGGCAAACATAACTTTAAATCCGTCAGGCATTTTTGGAATGGGAAAATCTTTATTACCATCTGAAATAGAATCTTCAGCCCAATTTGGAAAATATACTATCTTATCATCAAAATCTCCTTTTTCATTGATTGCACTTCTAAAACCTTTAGAGGTTACTAATAATTTTTCAGCATTTTTGTAAAAGTTTTTAATAACCTTGGAATAATAATTTAGAATAAATTTATTTTTAATACCTCCAGCAATAGATAAACTTTCCGGCCACAAATCCATTACCCAAAAATAAACAGGTATTTTCCACAGTTTGTTCATGAGTAAAGCTGGATAATATTGTGTTATAGGTGAAGGTTCATGTACAATAATGGCATCAAACCGATTATTTATTCCAAGGAAAAAAGCTTTTATGGATGCAAAAAAAGCGAAGCTGTAATAATTTGTAAATAAGCGTAAGCCACCACCTTTTCCTCTTGGTAACAGTAATGACCTTATTACTCTTACACCATTTATGACTTGCTTTTTATTTTTAAAAAAGCCATATCCATCAAATATTTTGCCTTCAGGATAATTTGGTATTCCTGTTAAAACAGTTACATTATGTCCACGATTCTTTAGTTCAAAAGCTAAATCGTTGCTTTTAAAATTTTCGGGATAAAAATATTGGGTAATTATTAAAATATTCACATCTAAATTTCCTCAGACCAAACCGTCCTTTTAATATAATCTGTATAAGAAATAATAATTCGAACTAATTTATCCGAAACGTTTGGCATCGAATAATCAGAAACTTTTCTAAAATTTCTTTCTTCACCAACTTTTTGCTGTAAAACTTGAGTCAACCCTTGTAAAATACGCTCTGGTGATAGACCTACCATCATTACACTCGCCTCTTCCATCGCTTCTGGCCTTTCATGAGCCTGCCGTATATTTAAAGCTCTAAAATTTAATATGGAAGACTCTTCAGAAATCGTTCCAGAATCTGAAAGTACAGCATATGCATTTTTCTGCAAAGCATTATAATCATGGAAGCCCAAAGGCTTTAAGAACTGGATTTCAGGACGCATATCGATCTTCATTTTATCAATCATATTTTTTGTCCGGGGATGCGTAGAAACAATAATAGGATATTTATACTTTTCTGCGATGGCATTTAAAGAATCCATTAAACCTCTGAAATTTTTTTCATAATTGATATTCTCTTCTCTGTGTGATGACACTACAAAAAATTTATCTTGTTGTAAATTTAATTTTTCGAGAACTTTTGATGCGTTAATCTGAGGTAAATAATGAGTTAGAACCTCAAACATCGGTGAACCGGTTTTAATAATTCTGTCTGCAGGCAAACCTTCTCTTAACAGATATTCTCTTGCAATGTCTGAATATGTCAAATTAATATCCGAGGTATGATCGACAATTTTACGGTTGGTTTCTTCAGGAACCCTCTGATCGAAGCATCTGTTTCCAGCTTCCATATGGAAAATTGGGATATGCCTTTTCTTTGCCGGGATGGCACATAAACAAGAATTGGTATCACCTAAAACCAAAAATGCATCAGGTTTAAGTTCTTCAAGTAGAGGATCAATCTTAATTAAAATATTTCCTACTGTTTCTGTAGCAGTCTTTCCTGCGGCTTCTAAAAAATAGTCCGGTTTACGAAGTCCTAAATCGTCAAAAAAGATCTGATTCAGTTCATAGTCGTAATTCTGGCCAGTATGAACGATAGTATGTTCTATTGCTTCGGATGTATCCAAGGCGTCCAATACTCTTGACAATCTAATAATTTCCGGCCTTGTTCCTACGACCGTCATTACTTTAAGTTTTTTCATTGTATTACTTATTGTTGTTGGCTCTAGCTCATAGATAGCTTTCAGCAGTTTTAAATTATTTTTTAACCTCTACAAAATATGTATCTGCATTTTCAGGATTAAAAGCTTCATTAATCCAAAAAATAGTATATAATTCTTCTTCACCTATATTTTGAATACTATGAGTATACCAGATGGGCATGTCAACATAAGCCGGCTCACTTCCATCAAGATAAAAATCAAGAATTTCATCTGAATCAATTTTTCTCAATTGAATTAAAGCTTTTCCTTTGATTACAGCAAAACGCTCAATTTTTCTAGTATGATAATGATTACCCCTGGTGATTCCGGGTACGGTTGTAGAAAATGAGCATTGTCCACCAATCCCTAAACGAATCACTTCAACAAAAGCTCCACGAGGGTCTGTATGTTGTGTAAACTTTACCGGAAAATGGTTTTTATAGTCAATATAAGAGCGGTAAGTATTGAACAAATTATGCTCAAAGATATTATTGATTACCGGAATTTCTCCGCCATCGAAATATTTAGTCTTATAATCATTCAGGAATGCTAAAACCTCAGACACTTTTTTAATGGCAGTAGGTTCAACAAAATATTCAACTTGGCCAATCCCTCCTCTTATTTCGCTGATGATGATTTCTACCAGCTCCTGCACATATATTAATTTAACCTCACCATCATTTGCAATCGTTGGTGTTTCTCCATGCGTTAGCTGATAACTGAAAGTTGCAATAAATGAGTTGTAAAAAGGCTTCCCAAATGCTCCGAAAACATTAGGTATAATTAGCCCCGTCATTTTTGCACCATTTTCATCTGCCCAATTTGCCAAAATCTGTCTGCCCTCTTTTTTTGATTTTCCGTAAAGATTATCTTTTTCTTCCTGAGTAGAAGAAGAAATCATCACATGAGCTTTTGAGCCTGTTCTGCTTAAAGAATCAACTAATTTCTGAGCCAGACCTATGTTGGTTTCATATATGAATTGCTCATTTCCGTGACGGTTTATTGCTGCTAAATGTACAATAACATCACATTGTAAAACAAACTGATCTAATTTATGCTCTTGTTCAAAATATTCTTTCTGGAAATCTACTCTTTGAAATTCTTCAGGGTACAGTCCTAAAGTATTGTATAAATGCCTTCCTACAAAACCATTCTGACCGGTAATTCCGATTTTTTTCATCTTTTATGTTTATCTTTTATAGACTTTTTTAAAATAATTTAAATCAAATCTGTATTCATCATTGATTTCTCCCAATTTGTGATCCGCCAAAATCAGTAATTTGCTGTTTTCCAATTTAGCCTGAATTGCAGTAAGACATCCAGCAGGAATATGTAGATAAGTTAATACTTCATCAGTTAAAATATATTTCTTGATTGTCAAATCCTTTGAAGGATTTGTGAAATCATCTACCTCTATCACAGAAATTTCAAAACTTCCTTTCATACAGGCAAACCATCGCTGCTCGATTTTATGACCTTGCCAGCCACGAATAATTTGTGTAGAATGGTTTTCAATAGTATAAATTCATTTTATTGATAAGGCTTCAAAATCATTATTAAATGTAATAATTCCTCTTTCGTCCTGATATTTTTCACCTCCTAACAGCATTAGCTACTACTTTATTTTTACTTGAGATCTTTTACTAAAATCTTTTTAATAAGGATATTGTAAGACATCTTCACCGAAAACCTCTCTGCGAATCAAGGGTAAGGTTGAAATCAGCTTTTTAAGACCTTCTACACCCTGCTGTTCTGTATTGTGCGAATGATAGTCTTCGAGAAGAGCAACATCTTCCTCTCCTTCAGAAAAGTATTGCGCATAATTCAGATCCCGGTTATCTGCTGGAACTCTGTAGAAATTCCCCATATCTTCAGCTTTTGCCATTTCCTCGCGAGTACACAAAGTTTCATATAATTTCTCACCGTGGCGTGTGCCAATCACTTTTATGGGAACTTCTTTTCCTGTAAGCTCTATTAAAGCTTTTGCTAAATCTCCGATACTTCCTGCAGGAGCCTTATTGACAAAAAGATCACCAGGATTGGCATTCTCAAAAGCAAATAGTACCAAATCTACCGCATCATCCAATGACATAAAGAAACGTGACATATTAGGATCAGTCACAGTAATAGGCTCACCTTTTTGAATCTGATTTAAAAACAGTGGAATAACAGAGCCTCTTGAAGCCATTACATTTCCATAACGAGTAAGGCAAACCACGGTGTCTTTAAGATTTCTGGATTCTGCAACCGCTACTTTTTCCATCATTGCTTTAGAAATACCCATTGCATTAATCGGATAGGCTGCTTTATCTGTCGATAAACAAATTACCTTCTGCACCTTATTAGACGCCGCTGCACGAATGACATTCTGTGTACCCTCAACATTAGTTTTTACTGCTTGCATTGGAAAAAATTCGCATGAAGGAACCTGCTTTAATGCTGCCGCATGAAAGATATAATCTACTCCTCTTGTAGCCGGTTCTACACTTGAAAAATCCCTAACATCACCAATATAATATTTAATTTTGTCATTTTTATATAAGTTTCTCATGTCATCCTGCTTTTTCTCGTCACGAGAAAAAATACGGATTTCTTTGAAATGGTTTGTATGTAAAAACCTGTTTAGAACGGCGGTACCAAATGATCCTGTACCTCCTGTTATAAGTAAAACTTTATTCTGGATTTTCATATTATCCTAATAATGATATTAATTCATCAATTCTGTTTGATACCTTCGCAACAGAAGGTATTGTATTTTTTTTCAAAGATAGTGATAAAGCTTGTGATATTGATTTTTCGTCAAACGGATTAAATGTTAAACTTGGTGTGCAAACTGCAAAAGTATATGGCAAATCGGCACCAATAACTTTACACCCGTTTTCTATAGCTTCCACCAATCCCAACCCAAAACTTTCTGCTAAAGAAGGGTATATAAGATATTCTGATTCCTGATATACTTTGGATAATTCACTCCTCTCAATAAATCCGAGGTTTCGAATAGGATATTTTTGTGTTATTTTTTCTTCTATTAGTGCTAAAAGTTCAGGAAATTCTTTACTCACGGTCAAAGTGAGCGTTCCTAGTTTATATTCATCATAAAAAGTGCAGAAAGCATTAATCAGCCTTATATGGTTTTTATGTGCCGGGGCGTTACTGATGTAAACATAGGATAATGATTTCCGTTCTGCTTTAAATCCTGCATTAAACTGCGGATAAAAAGGGTATACCAATACTTTAGAGGGGGCGATATTAAACTTTTTTTCAAAATTTGTTTTGATCAGGTCAGTCTGAAGAAGCCAATAATCTGTATTTACAGAAAAAAACTTAAGCACTGTCCTTTTAAGGAAAAAAGAAATCCTTTGCTTCAGCGATGCTGTTTCAGGAAGCAGAATATACAACTGCTGATGAAAATACGTATATACTTTGGCTTTTAAGCGGATGTTTGGAGGTAAATTACCAAAACATAGTACGGTGGAAAAAAGTTTTCTATTTGTTGTATAAAATAGCCTCCGATTATATAATGATGCTTTTAAGAACACCAACTTATTTTCAGCTTTTATTTTAATATTTTGTCCCTCAAGCCTTTTATCCAGGAGATAGAAAACTTTTCTATCTGATTTTTCAAGCTTCTGAATTAAAAAATCCAATAGTATCTTTCCTCCGCTATCATTAATGTATAGTGCATCTATAAGAATTGACCTATCCATGTAGTACTTCTTTATATAGTTCAATGTATTGACGGGTTATTTCCTCAGGTAAAAAGCGCTTTGCATTTTCATAGCCGTTTGCTACCATTTCTTTTCTCTTTTCAAAATCATGGATCAGAATAAGGATCTTCTCTCTAATATCCTCCACACTATATGGATCAACCAAAAGAGCTGAATTACCTGAAACTGATCTCATTGGTTCCATATCAGATGTAATAACGGCACATCCATTAGACTGAGCTTCAATTATAGGCATACCAAAACCTTCGTACAATGATGGAAAGCATAAGACATCACATGTTCTGTATAACGCTACTAATTCTTCATCAGTAATAAACCCTTTAACAAACGTCAGAGATTTGTTCGTTTTGATTTTTTGATTCTGTTCTGAAGTTGTTTCCCCAACAATTAATACTTCAATGTCCAAATCTTTTACAGCTTCAAGAATACGTTCTACATTTTTATTTTGCCTAGTACCTACAATCAAAATTTTAAATTTATCGTTTTCTACCGGCTCCCGAAAAAAGGGTTCGTTGGTCAATGGATTATGGATTACCCTTATTTTAGATTTGGCCCAGGGATAATAATTTAAAATTTCCTGTTCTGTCTTTTCCGAGATAACAGTAATAAATTTAGCTTTCTTCAAAGGAAAATATAACCATATCAGTTTATACAGAAACTTTTTCAGCTTTGAACTGTAATTCCCTATTCCTACAAGATCATGAATTGTTAAAATGGTTTTATTACTGTTTAATAATAAGCAAGCCCAATGGATATCTCCGCTGATATGGTTGATATCTCCTTGATTCCGTTTAAAAAACAACATGGCTTTAAACATTTGTGATAAACCAGGATAAGGATTCATAAATGTTTTTACCTCAAACCCTTCCTTGTCAAGACAATTTTTTATTACAGAAAAAACTTTTTCTATGCTGATAGTGTCCGATATGATATGTCGATCAAAAAAATGAATTCTCATGTTAATACATATTTCTATGATAATCAGTATTGATAAATAGCCCCTTGTAAGGATCAAATAGGTCCGGATATGTTGTTATTGATTGCTTTACCATCAGAATACTGTAGATAAAAAATAAAATAGCAAGTAAGAAAGATATTCTTTTGTCTTTCACAATACAGAAGATATAAGATAACAATATAGGCTCTAAAACATTGAAATATAGACTTCCTCTACTGATCATTATGGCTAAGGTCTGAACAAACAGAAAATAAAAACATAACCCAAATAAATATCCGTTAAATATAAAATTGAATTTGGGATACTTTTCAGATATCGTTTTCCTGTAGAAGAAAAAGATAGCAAAGATGCCCAGTCTTTTTACAAAACCTATTAATGAAATATCAAAATTAACCTCTTCTGCTTGTTTAAGATATGCTGAAGTTTTAGAAGCAGTTACATCATTAAACCCTCCGAATAATGAAAATATCTTAAGAGGAAGTGGAGAAAATCCAATTATTGCACAGACTGCTATTGCAATAATGATTGTCATGTTACTAAAGGTTCTCTTAAAGAAGACGAATATAAGAAGAAGCAATGAGGTTGTATGGAACTGAAATGCAACAAAAACCAAAAACAGGTACATCAACCATTTTTTTTCATATAGATATATCAAACTTAAAAGGCCTAGCCCCATCGCAAGCAACTGTCTGCTCGAACCCCATACACCTAGAAATGATACATAGAACAGGAGTAAACTTATTAAATGAATATGGTGTAAAATAAACATAACTTTTTCTAATCAGCAAAAAGAGAATAATAGAATGAATAAGTAAAAAAAACCAATACTTGGGAACGATCAATTTTGAAATTAAAACAAGGAAAGTATATCCCTTTTCGAAGTAATCTTCAGTATTATCAAAGGGATAAATCAAGCTCTGCGAATTAAAATGAAGCAAATATGCATCCCAGTCTGTCCCGGTTTCCCAACGCAGTCCCATCTGAAAAATGCAGACAAGAATGATCAAACTTAAAAAGAATTTCTTATAAGGTATTTTGCCTTCCAGTTTTGGAGAAGAAGTTTCTAAAAGAGCAGGAAAAAAAAACAATAATATTGTAAGATAATAGAAATACATTATACTTTTTTTAATATTTCTTCAACTCTATGCTCATAAGTATGATTTTCACGGAAATGTTTACTTTGCTGTTCTGCAATTTGATACCGTTCAGCACTGTTAGCTAAAAAATACTTTATTTTATCTACAGCTTCATCAATGCTTTTGAAAGTAAATTTTTCTACATCTATTGCTGAATACTCTTCTAAGGAAGTCTTAAAATCACAAATTTGGAATCCTCCGATTCCATAAATCTCAAAGAACTTCACATTTGCTGAAGTAATTTCTGCATAATGGAAATTGTTAAATATAATTTTAGATCCAAACAGAATTTCTGCTTTTCTAGTTCCTGTAATAAATTCATTTTTGAAATTGTTTGTAATCTCTTCTCTGGGAAAACGTTTATCAGGTACGCCGAATAAACTTACGTTAATATCATTCTTTATCAATTCTGAAACCATTTTTGCACGATAAGGATACATTGTACCAAATGCTACAACATCTATATTGATCTTTTCTTCCAGTTGCTTTTTATCAATCCCAGCCGGAGGAATATGCAGCCTTGCATTCAAGGCTTCAGGTAAATAAAATGTATTCAGATTCATTTTATTTTTCATAAAATCAACCATATAATGATCTTTGGTAAAATAAGCATCATACGGTGATGCAAAAATCTGTTGGTGTTCCAAGGTGGTTAACTGGTCCGGATTAATATGAATGATCGTAGTATTCGGAAGTTCTTTCTTAATTTTTCTGATGCATTCAGGATTAATAAATCTGTAAGTTCCAATGACCAGCTCCGGTGCTTGTTCAATAATTCTAGATGCTATTGTGTTAAACATCATCTTATCATATTTCGGCAACAATTTACTAGCCCAATAATTATATCTATAAGGAATTTTAATGACATCTTTAATATCAATATGGAACACATCATGCCCTAAAAATCTGAAAGAATCAGATAAATGGTATTCCAAACTATCGAAATCTTTACTTCCTAATAATGCTATTTTCATATTATTTTATAGGTCTTAATTGGCATAATTTTTTAAAAATGTACGGACTTATATTTGCAATCTTTGATAAAAATGCCAGTTGATAAGGTCTTTTTATTTTAAATGGATATAAATTATTTTTTATCATTTCATTTTTAAATTCCTTAAAAAAAGCCGGATTATTTTGAGAAATAACAAGTCTATAATTGTACATAAGGATCTCCGAGGAGAAATCTTCAATATATGTTTCTAATAATTTACTATTTTGCTTTTCAGAAAAGTTTTGTAATTCTCTCACAACAATAATACTATCCAAACATCTTTTTACGAACTTATCACTACTTCTCATAGTAGAATTATTGTGAATAACATAATTATACGCTAGCACATTAAAAAACTTGATTCTTTTAGAAAAATATATCAGTTTAGGCGTAAAAACAATATCTTCAAAATAAATGCCTTCATGAAAGTCTAAGTTATTATCAATTAATATTTTTCTTTTAAAAATAAACGCCCAAGGCATACAAGATGTATTAAATACTTCTTTAAAAAATACTTCTCCACTATATATATCGCTGCTATTATTTTTTTTAATATCAATAGAAGGCTTTGGTAAAACTACGCCATTTTCATCTACCAATCTATGATCAAACCAGATAGCATCCAAATCATCTTTTCTAATTTCATCAAGAATAACTTTTACAATATTTTTCTCAATAAAATCATCACTATCGATGAACCATAAAAATTCTCCACGAGATTCCTTAATTGCAAGGTTTCTCGCTGCTCCTTGTCCCTTATTTTTTTGATAAAAATATGCAAGTTGAATATCTCCATTTCTTGATTTCCATGTTTGTAAAACTTCATCAGAGTTATCTGTACTACCATCATTTACAACAATAATTTCAAATTCTTTACTGTCTAAATTTTGCTCAACAATACTGTTTAAGCAATCTTCCAAAAACGCAGCACTATTGTAGACAGGGATTATATAAGATAGTAACATTAGAAATATTTATTATATAGATTTAAAGGATTCAGATAATATGTAGCAAGAAATAACAGCTTATTAATTTTAGTTCTTCGGTTCAAACCCCACTTGTCAAAATAATGAAGTTTGTAGAATTCTGTTTTCTTTAAAATTTTGATGATCAAGCTACAATTTGGATATACCTCTGCTTTATTAAATTTTTCTATTTCACAATAAAAATTAGAAAAGATTCGTTTATCATCACTTCTGGTGATTGAGGCAATATTTTCTCTGTAATATACCGTAATTACATCCGTATAGTACAATCTTATTTTATTTTTGCTCACTTTCAATGCGAAAGGGTGATCTTCAAATTTAAATTTTTCATCAAAACCTCCTACAGCTTTCCATATTGACTTCTTAAAAAAAATAGTAGGCCCATGACCGTAATTTCTTCTTAAAAGCATCTTATATTGTTTTGAAGTATCAGAACTAAAAAATTTATTATACCCTGCAAAACTGTGTTCAATGTAGTTTTTATCTATAATATTGCCCTGAAAACCCAATGCTTTAGAATAAATCACCTGAGCGGAATTATTTGCTGCTATAAATCTAATGAAGTTTTCAACACAATCGGAAGTAAGTAAGTCATCTCCCGCTATTATTTTGATCCACTCACCTCCGGCTGCATTTACTCCTCTATTGCAATTGGCTGGAATGCCTGTATTTTTATCTGTTGTAATTATTTTGGATGACACAAATGCTTCTTTGTTGACATCTAGCCATGTTCTACAATACTCCACTGTAGCATCTTTAGATCCGTCATCCGTAATAATTAACTCTAAATTTTTATAAGTCTGTTCTTTTATACTATTTAATGTATCTAATATAAACTCCAAGGAATTATATGTTATAACTACGATACTAACTAATGGATATTCCATAAAATTTATTATTAAGTTCTCTCAATATAAGACTATTTTTTCTTTCTTATTTTATTCAAAATAGCGCTTTTTAGGTCCAGTCTTTTATTTAAAAAATAATAATTAACGAGTACAGTTACAGCAAAAATTAAGCATGATAAAATATTTGCCGTAACATTATCCAGAAAATAATAAATCATAAAAACAATAAGAACAAATGTACATGAAAGTGCAAGAATTTTTATCGTTGTATTATCCAACTTATATTTATACTTAAATCTTGTGAAAAGGGTTATTATAATAAAATAAAAAAAATAAACCAGCAAAAATGCTGTTGCAAGTCCTTTCAATCCAAAAAAATAATACCCTAGAATACTAAAGATTAATTGAAGAATATTACTAAGCCCTCCTTCTAAGAACAAGTATACCTTTCTGTCATTTTTCGCAAAGGATATATATCCCATACAAAAAGATGAGACCTGAAAAAAGGATCCAATAGCTATAAATCGTATAAAACTTTCTATTACTAAAAACTCTTTGGAAAGCAATATTCTGATCATCAAAGGGGCAGTAATCATCATTAATATTAACAATGGAGTCGCAAGAAGCAGAACAACTTCCGACTGTTCATTTACAACCTTATTCATTTGAATGGCATCTGTATTTACAGAAGAAAGCCTTGGAAAATAATCTGCACTTAAGGATGCCAGAATAAAACCTACATACTGACTGCCAATACTTATGGCAGCACCATAGAATCCGATATCGGCGAGATTCCCTGTTTTACCTATATAAATATTGATAAGGTATTTTGTTAAAATGCCTAGGAAATTAGCTATAATAAGCATGATGCCCAGTTGTACCATTTCCTTTCCGTCTTTGAAGATATCTTTGATTGAAACCTGAACCTTAGATATAACAATTTTTCTTCGGAAAAACCATGAACTGATTAAGGTGGCAACAATAGTTACAATCAACGAAGGAACAATTCCGTTTTCCTTAAAAAAATAAAAAAAAGGGATTGAAAATACCAAGCTAGCCAGAGATCCTACAATTCCTGATTTAATAATCATATTTATCTTCTGAAGGCCTCGCAAAACCGTTTGATATGATTTATTGATTGCTGTAAAAAAAACAAAAAATGATAATAAAACAAAAGAATAGGTATAGTTATGATTCCCAAAGGTCCATTGGCTTAATAATGGCGAAAGTAATGCTGTAATGACTGCTCCAAGAACACCGCAAAAGATGAAAAGTCTTTCTGTAATCCTTATTTTTTTTGAAACTTTTTCTTTATCATCTTTATTTCCTGAAATTTCACGAACAGCACTTAATTCTAATCCAAGTTCAGTAAATGTAGTAATAATATTCAAGCTCGATACAAAAAGGTTATTAATTCCCATTCCTATTGGTCCCAATAACATTGCTATCGCTTTTCCTCTGATTAGAGAGATCAGTATGGTAAGTATCTGGACTCCCCCAAAAGCAAGTGTATTTTTAAAGGTATCTTTGTAACTTCTGTTATTACTCATTCTTTACCGGTCTACAAATGAGTATTTCTTAACTTCAGCTTCTGTAACGGGAAGTTCATAAAATTCTTCAAATTTTATTCTTTTACCTGATTTCCACTCCTGTAACAATTCTTCCAAGGAGAAATGCCCTGTTACAGGATTATACCCTTCCGTCTGTGTAATATTAGCATGGATGCATGGAGTAATAACCTGTTCACCACAAATACCTTTCCGGTCTTTAAAATAGATATTAAAAAGTTGCATCTGTCCCTCCATTGAATTGGGAGCTTTAAAAGAAATACTTTTTAACATATAAAGAAGTTCTTTTCTGGAATACATATATCCTGAAGTACCTAATGGAAAAGTCCAGTCAGAAAATTCCTTAATCTCACTCCAGCTGAAACTCAACCAATTGTTCTCCGATTTTTTAAATCTAGGAGTTTCAATTTTTTTTGATAGTACGGTACTGTAAAGCAAATCTTTTCCACGGGATAATGCAACGATATTTTTAAATGGATCTATTTCTGTTAAACTTTTAAAATCAATTTTTCTTGTAAAAAGCATATCATCAACAAACAAAATAACTTTATCTTCAACAGATTCTTCCAATGTACTGATGAGTTGATCCCTGAAATGTGTTTCCTTGATAAATACAACAGGCTTATCTGAATACAATTCTTTAAGGGTTTCGTAAGATTCATCATGCTCTTGCGAACTTACATAATAAAGAATTTTTACTGTTCCCGGATTAGTTACATAAGTAAAATAGCTTCTTAAAAAAGCATCTAACTGCATAGCCCTATCTTTGGAGAAGATAATAGAGAAAACCGCATTATTATCTGAAATAAAGAGATTTTCCTGAATAGTCCCATAATAATGTTTAATGAAATCTAACTGACTTTCCCGTAACATAACCATTCCTATTTTTGAAAGGATGGATTTCATTTTGTTTTTTAGAAATACTTTCATTTGTAGTAGTTTATAGTTTTTATTACAAAATCTACTTCTTCTGCAGAAATATATGGACTGAGGGGAAGGCTTAAAACTTCTTCGTGTATTTTTTCAGTAACAGGAAAATTCAGACTATTATATTCCTTATAAGCCTCCTGTTTATGTGGCGGAACAGGATAATGAATTAATGTTTGAATATTATTTGAGGACAGGTAGTTTTGAAAGTTCTCTCTATCTTCTGTCCTGATTACAAAGAGGTGCCAAACATGTTCAAGTTCATTTACAGGGTACTCAGGAAGGATTATTTTCGGATTAGTGATTTCGGAAAGGTATTTTTTTGCCACTTTCCTCCTAAGTTCATTTTCCTGATCAATATATCTAAGCTTAATATCCAGAATTCCAGCCTGAATTTCATCCAATCTTGAATTTAAGCCTTTGTAGGTATTGATGTATTTTTGATTTGATCCGTAATTGGCTAAAGCCCTAATTACATCTGCTAAATTTTCATCATTGGTTGTTATTGCACCGGCATCACCTAAAGCTCCAAGGTTTTTCCCAGGATAAAAACTGAATCCTGCTGCATCACCTAAATTTCCGCTTTTTCTTCCATTATAGTCTGCACCGATTGCCTGAGCATTATCCTCAATAATTTTCAGATCGTGTCTATTGGCTAATTTTTTTAAATCATCAGAAAAGACAATTCTGCCATATAAGTGAACAATCATTATAGCCTTTGTTTTCTCAGTAATCTTCTCTTCAATTTTGGAGATGTCAATATTATAATTATTAATATCAGGCTCAACAAATACAGGAACTAGGCCATTGTCAGAAATCGCTAAAACGGAAGCAATATAGGTATTTGCCGGAACAATAATCTCGTCCCCTTGTTTCATTATTCCCAATCCTATATACCCTCTCAATATTAATCTTAAGGCATCCAAACCGTTAGCTACTCCGATAGCCTGAGGAGAACCAATATATGCTGATAAATGTTCTTCAAAATTTTTCACTTCATTTCCTAGTAAATACCAACCGGAACGAAATACAGCCAATAATTTATCTTCAATTTCCTGCTGATGGGCAAGATTTATTTTCTGCAAATCAAGAAACTTAACCATAATTTTTATTTGTAAGTGATAACTCCATTTTTATCTATAATTCCCCTGAATCTTGCAGGGTTTCCAAACCATACCGTATTATCAGGAATATCTTTAGTAACAACACTTCCTGCTCCAATAAGGGCATTTTCGCCAATCGTATTACCTGCAACTATAGTGGAGTTAGCACCAATTGAAGCTCCTTTTTTTACGACAGTTCTCACAAAAGCTTCCGGATATTTTTTTGAACGTGGAACTAAATCATTAGTAAAGGTAACATTTGGGCCTATGAATACATTATCCTCTATTGTAATTCCATCCCAGATCTGAACCCCTGGTTTTACAGTTACATTATTACCAATTAATACATCATTTTCTACCAGAACCTGGCAGTTAATATTACAATTTTCACCTATGACCGCGCCCTTTAAAACTACACAGTATTGCCAAATCATTGTATTTGCGCCGATGTTTTCACTTTGAACATCTGATAATGGATGGATCCTAGCCATTTTTTCTGTAATTTAAAAATGTATCATAATCTCTCATATAATCTTTCTCCGAATAATTTATTGATGCGAGTACCAGACAAATACTTCCACTGGAAAAATCCTTCATTTCTCTCCAGATTCCAGGAACGATATGTAAAGCTTTGTTAGGATGATTTAGGAATACCTCACGTTGATTAATACCATCGTCCAAAATCAAATGTGAAAGATCCACTAGCTGCTACTATATATTGCTCAAGCTCATAATGAGCATGTCCGCCTCTTTCAGCTCCCATAGGAACATCATATAAATAGTATATTCTACGTATATTAAAGGGAATATTGATATTATTCTCTATAACAGTAATATTTCCGTTTGTGTCATGAACAATTGGCAGTTCAACAATATTGCAGTCATCAACATTAAATTTCATTCCTCATTTTTTTAAATTGATTAAAATCTCTTATGTAATCATTTTCACTATAAGGCTTATCAGAAACTATCAGGGCTAATGAATTTGTTGAAAAATTTTCCAGTTTTCTCCAATACATTTTAGGTACATATAAACCATAATAAGATCTGTTCAACGAAAAGCGATATTCTTTTTCACCATCATTAAGTATGACATCAAAGCTTCCGGAAAGTGCGATAATAAACTCCTGTTGTTCTTTAAAAGCATGACTTCCTCTTACTTCACCTCCCGGAACATCATAAATCCAATATGTTCGAACAATTTCGAAAGGTAATTGAGATGGATATTCAAAAAAAGACAAATTTCCTCTCTTATCCAATATTTTTGGAAGATTCATAATGGCAGGAAAATTCATATCAATTTAATTTTAGATCGTTTTCAATCATTTCCTTTATTAATGCCTTAAGATCATACTTAGGAGTCCATCCTAATTGAGTCTTAGATTTGGTAGGATCACCAATTAATAAATCTACTTCAGTTGGCCGATAGTATTCAGGGTCAACAGAAACGACTATTTTTCCAATCTCAAGCTGATATGACGGATTATTACATGCAATAACTCTTGCTATTTCTCTTTCATTTTCACCTTCGAATTCCAGTTCTACACCAACTTCCCGAAATGCCATGCGCACAAAATCTCTTACAGAAGTAGTGACTCCTGTAGCAATAACAAAGTCATCCGGCTTATCCTGTTGCAAAATTCTCCACATAGCTTCAACATAATCTTTAGCATGTCCCCAGTCACGTAATGCATTCAAATTACCTAAGTAAAGGCATTCTTGTTTACCTTTAGCAATTGCAGCCGTCGCCATAGTAATTTTACGTGTTACAAAAGTCTCTCCTCTTCTTGGTGACTCATGGTTAAATAAAATACCATTACAGGCAAACATTCCATAAGCCTCACGATAATTTTTTGTAATCCAGAAACCATAAATCTTAGCTGCACCATAGGGTGAACGCGGATAAAAAGGAGAATTTTCATCATAAAAACCTTTTTCGTTCTTATTTTCCGGTAATCCTCCGTATAATTCAGATGTAGAAGCCTGATATATTTTAGTTTTTTTCTCCAATCCTAATATACGTACAGCTTCAAGAATTCTTAAAGTACCTATACCATCTACATTAGCTACATATTCAGGTGAATCAAATGATACCTTTACATGTGACATTGCTCCTAAA
Organism: Chryseobacterium camelliae; assembly: GCF_030818575.1. NCBI lineage: Bacteria > Pseudomonadati > Bacteroidota > Flavobacteriia > Flavobacteriales > Weeksellaceae > Chryseobacterium > Chryseobacterium camelliae. The sequence continues at coordinate 277,064 of NZ_JAUTAL010000001.1, read as the reverse complement.
TTATAGATTTCATCCGGCTGTACTTCCTGGATAATTCGTATAATATTTGTAGAATCTGTCAAATCACCATAATGTAGGGTAAAATTAACATTTTGCTCATGCTGATCCTGATACAAATGATCTATTCTTTGAGTATTAAATGAAGAAGCTCTCCTTTTAATCCCATGAACTCTATACCCTTTTTCTAATAAAAGTTCTGCCAGATATGAACCATCTTGGCCAGTAACTCCTGTTATTAATGCTATTTTCATTTTTTATTTTTTGACTTGCAGATACATTTATCTGTAATTCGGAAATCACTTATATATGAATCAGTGTATTTTTACTTCTTTAAAATTGCTAATATTATCTAAAAACCACTGGTAAGTTCTAGTAATCCCTTCTTCAAGATTAGTTGTATGTTTCCAGCCTAATTCATGCATTTTAGATACATCCATCAGTTTTCTTGGAGTTCCATCTGGTTTTTCCTGATCCCAAATTATATTTCCTGTGTGGCCAACGATTTTTTGGATCATCTCAGCTAATTCTTTAATGCTTAAATCAGTTCCTGTTCCTACATTATATAAATGCTCCGGAAGAGTATTTTCCAAAGCAAAAATAACAGAGGCTGCCATATCATCTACGTACAGGAATTCTCTCATAGGCGTCCCAGAACCCCATACTGTTACAGGAGAATTGCCATTCATCTTGGCATCATGAAATTTACGGATCATAGCTGGTAAAACATGTGAGGTATTGAGATCAAAATTATCATGAGTACCATATAAGTTGGTTGGCATCAAGGATACGTAATCCTTCCCAAACTGTTTTCTAATCGCTTCACATGCTTTAACACCGGTAATCTTTGCCAATGCATACCACTCATTTGTAGGTTCAAGAGAATCTGTTAAAAGATATTCTTCCTTTAAAGGTTGTGGTGCAAGTTTCGGATAAATGCAAGATGATCCCAAAAAAATAAATTTTTCAACATCATTATTATGTGCTGCATCAATCAGATTATTTTGGATTTGCATGTTTTCCATTAAAAACTGATAAGGATACGTATTATTAGCTAAAATACCTCCTACTTTTGCCGCTGCATCAATAACCACTTCGGGCTTATTAACTTTAAAAAACTCAGCTACTGCTGCCTGGTTTCTTAAATCAAGTTCATTACTTTTTAATCCAATCAAACGGGTATATCCTTTTTCCGATAATTGCCTCCATATAGCAGATCCTACCATTCCGCGGTGTCCTGCAATATATATTTTTGACTCCTTTGAAATCATAGTTTTAAATTTAAATTATCTTAAAGTAGATTTATATTTTTCCAGTTGATTATAAATCTTTTTTACATCCTGTGATCTTTCTTTCTGAAGAATCAATATTGCATCGGGAGTATGAACTAATATAGAATCTTTAAGCCCTACAAATGCTGTAAAAATATCTGTACCAATAACCATGTTTCCATTATCGTCAACCGGATGACCCGCAGATCTTAAATAATCATACAGAGATTCAAAAGACCCCAAATCATTCCACCGGAAGTATGCAGGAACAACCTTTATTTTTTTTGATCTTTCCATTACAGCATAATCAATACTAATTGACGGAATCTGAAGAGAAGATTTTGTGTCTAAACAATAATTTTCTGATATTTGCCAGGTTTCCATACATTTCTCAAGAATTTCCGGCTGATATCTTTTCAGCTCTTCTAAGAAAATTCCCGCTTTGAAACAGAACATACCCGAATTCCATAGAAAAGTTCCTCTTTCCAAAAATTCTTGAGCCGTTTCAGTATTTGGTTTTTCCCTGAAGGATAAAACATCTTTACCTTCATATTCAATATAACCATACCCTGTTTCAGGCCTGGATGGAACAACCCCAAACGTAACTAAAAAGTCTTTTTTACCCAGTTCTACAGCTTGCTTTATAGCCTGCTCATAATCATCCTGGTTTTGTATTAAATGGTCAGAAGGTGTGATAATTAAAATATCGTCAGGATCAACTGCTAACGCAGCGAATGCGATTGCTGCAGCAGTATTTCTGGCAGCAGTCTCTGTAATAAAAGTTTTGGGAAGACAAATATCCTGTAAAAGCTGTTTACTCCACTCAATGTGATCTGTATTTCCAACAACCATAATTTCATCAACTAATTTCTGATTACGTTCAGCAGTTAACTCAAATAATGCCTTACCCGAAAATAATTTCAGAAACTGTTTGGGATGCTGTTTGCGTGAAAGAGGCCAGAGTCTGCTTCCTATGCCTCCTGATAAAATTACATTATATTTCTTCATGTCCTATTGTAGTCATCTTAAACTCTTACGATATCATCTTTACCTAGAAGGTTCTATCCTAACCTTCTAAAAACAAGATTACAGCCTTTTATGTACATTCTCTTTTGTAAGAACCCCTTTAACATCGTAAACTATTCCATTATTTTTAAGCAAAGCTTTTAAATCTAAAGTCAAAAATTCATGATGTGACACAGTAAGTATTATTACATCATATTGTTTTTTTATAGCAGAAAAGTCTTGATGAGATATTATCTCATATTCTTTTTTAACCTCAAAAGGATTGGCCCATGGGTCATATACGGTTATCTCACTACCATACTCTTTGAGATTATTAACAATATCGATCGCTTTTGAATTTCTTATATCTGGACAATTTTCCTTAAAGGTAATTCCTAAATTAAGTATGTTGGCACCTTTTACTTGAATTTCCTTATCAATCATGAGTTTAATAACCTGTGACGCAACAAAAGATCCCATAGAATCATTAAGCCTCCTGGCACTCAAAATTAATTCTGAATAATAGCCGATTTCTTGAGCTTTTTGTGCTAGATAAAATGGATCAACCCCAATGCAATGTCCACCTACTAGACCGGGCTTGAAAGGAAGAAAATTCCACTTTGTTCCTGCTGCCTCCAATACATCATGAGTATCAATATCCATTAGGGAAAAAATCTTGGCCAATTCATTCATAAAAGCAATATTGACATCCCTTTGAGAATTTTCAATAACCTTTGAAGCTTCAGCTACTTTAATGGTTGGTGCCAAATGTGTACCTGCTGTTATAACAGATTTATATAAATTATCTACAACCTGTCCAATTTCAGGAGTAGAACCTGAAGTTACTTTACGAATTTTTTCTACTGTATGCTCCTTATCACCCGGGTTAATTCTTTCAGGTGAATAGCCTGCAAAAAAATCCTCATTAAACTTCAAGCCGGAAAATTTTTCAAGTACAGGAATACATTCTTCTTCTGTTACTCCAGGATATACTGTCGATTCATAAATAACAATATCACCCTTTTTTAATACCTTACCAACTGTTTCGCTAGCGTTGTACAATGGATTAAGATCTGGTCTGTTGTGACGGTCAATAGGGGTAGGAACTGTTATTATATATATATCAGCATTTTTAATATCTACAGAATCAGATGAACAATATAGTCCCTTTAGTGCATCATATTCAAGTGGATTTTGTTTAACTATGACAGGCATTAATACGTCATCTTCAATTTCTCTTGTTGAATCATGCCCTTCATTAAGTTCACTAACTCTTTGATGATTAATATCAAAGCCAACAACAGCATATTTCGTAGCAAATAGCCTAGCTAAGGGTAAACCTACATATCCTAATCCAATTATTGCTATTTTATATTTTTTATTCATAAGCTGTTTTAACTTAAATAGGAAGTAAGCTTTACCAGTGAACTATTAGATCCAATTTAATTGACTGTTAGATAAGTGATTTTTATTTTAATCGAAAAGCTTTTTCCACCAAGGCTTAGCTTCATCAGCTGAATATCCATAACCATATTTGTTCCCGTACGCCCTGAATTTATCTTTTACATCATTAAGTACAAATACAACATTTTTTATTTTCTTATCAGCAATTTGTGCATTAGCAAATAAAACTAATTCTTTCTCTGTAAAATTTGATCTGGTAACATATACAGTGACATCAGCAACATCTGCTATGATAAAAGAATCGGTAACGAGCATCAACGGAGCTGTATCTAAAATGATATAATCATATTCAGACTTTAAACTTTCTACCAGATGCTGATATCTCCCGTTTGACAATAACTCGGTCGGATTAGGTGTAATGGCGCCGGAATAAATGACATCACAATACGGATTAAAAGTGCTAGAATGAATAATTTCAGATGTCTGAACCTGCTGATCATACATATATTCTGAAAGTCCTACTAAGCCTCTTCTATTTTCATTATATCGTTGTAATTGAGGATTTCTTATATCCGAACCTATGATGACAACTTTTTTTCGCGGTGTAGCCAATGTAAGGGCAAGATTAACTGCTGTAAACGTTTTCCCTTCACCCTTTACTGAAGAAGTAACAAAAATTACATTTCCTTTGCTATTCTTAGGCAGCATAAAATTAATATTGGTAATGAGTATTCGGAATGCTTCTGCTAATGGCGAAAGATCATTAAGCTGTATTAATTCCGAATGCCCTTTTTCTAAAGATGGTAACTCTCCTACTACAGCAGGACCCATAGAAAGTTTTTCCAAATCCTTTTTGGTCTGTAGTTTATTATTAAACAATTCTAATACATATATAATTACAAATGGAATAAGCAAACCTATCAATAAAGCACCTAAATAAATGATGCTTTTTTTAGGTGATACTGGTGTAGGATTAGTAAGAGCATCATCTACAATCCTTGCTTTCGGCGCTGCTATAGCGAGTGATATAGCCGCTTCTTCCCTTTTTTGCAATAATAATAAATATAATTGCTCTTTTATATTCTGTTGTCTTTCTATACTTCTGAAAAGTTTTTCCTGTACAGGAACCTTAGAAATCCTTCCGGAAAGCCTATTCTGTTCTGACTGAATATTTGCATTAACAATCTGAAGTGCAGATCTACTTTTTCGAAGGCTTTCGGAAATTGCAGTACGCATATTTCCTATTTGCTTGGTAATATCCTGAACTAATGGATTAGCGGTAGTAGAACTCGCTAAAAGCCTTTCACGCTCAGTAATCAACTGATTATACATGGTAATATCAGATGCCGTATTAGAGTCCGTTAATCCCACATTAAGAGGAAGCACCTGGTAAGCTCCCTGTTTATTGAGGTATCCAATCAAACTGTTTACTAACTCTAATTGAGATTCATTATCGATCTGTGTCTGCCGGATTTTAGCTGCGTTCTCCAATGATAACTCTGCTTCTGCTTTAATATCAGCAATATTGTTCTGAACTTTAAAATCTTCCTTCTGTGTTTCTACTTTTCCTAATTCTTCTCCAATCAGTTTAATTCTTTCATCAATAAAACTAGCTGTCTTTTGTGCTTCCGAATTTTTATCGAGATTTGCCTCACGGTTATAATTAACTGCTAAACGATTAAGAATATCCTGAGCTTTTTCTGGAACTTCAGAACTCATGGAAATTTTAAGTACAGTTGCTTCTTTCTGCACTAAACTTACATTAAGTTGGCTTAACAAACTTCTTGTTCTATCAATACCAGACATAAATTGCAGAATGTACTTACCCGTATCTACCGCAGATTTATTAAATAATGGATTCTTTTGAAAGATTACAATACCAAAGGGCATTGTTACGGCTTTATTAAATTCCACCTGTATATCCTTCTTAAAACTTTCAGACTTAATTGTAATATTGTTATTATTAACAATTGCTAAAACTTCTTTATTTGGATATACGGCATTACGCTTTTCACTGATAACTCTTACTACGAATGGAGCAGACTCTTTATATAGTTCAGAATCTTTCAAATTTCCCTTCGCATAAATATTGGTTTCTAACCCCAATTCTTTAACAACTGACAACATGAGTTTTTTAGATTTAAAAATCTCTATTTCATTATCAATTGAATTGGTACCCATTCCACCAATACCACCAAGCTCGGAAATTACAGACATCTCAGGCTGGCCAGAAGTAGATTTTTTAACTTCTTTTATCAATAATGTTGCCTCAGTATTATATACCGGGATAGTATACCTCAGAAGAAACCATGCAAAAATAATTGTTGCTAAAACTCCTAAAATAAACCAATACCAGCGGTATAAATAAGGTTTAATAATTTCTCTGAGATTAAAGGTGTCGTTCTGAGCCTTTTCCTGCAAATAATTGTGATCCACTATAAATAATTATGTATCTTAAATTTAATTTTTAGTCAATGCCAAGACTCCTATAACTAAAGAAGCAATGACAGAAGCCACTGAAATGTAAAGCCCTGTATTAGGATCAACTCTGGCTGCCTTTTCTCTGTTAGCATTTGGCTGAACATAGATAATATCATTTTGTTTTAGATAATAGTAAGGCGAATTAATAAATTGTGCACTGGTAAGATTTATTCTTTCTTTAGTAAACACTCCATCAACATTTCTAACCACTAAAACGTTAGTACGGACTCCATATGTTGTTAAATCCCCAGCCAATCCCAATGCACTAAGCAATGTAGCGTTTCCATCAGGGAGTACATAAGTTCCCGGTCTGGCAACTTCCCCTAATACAGAAACTCGGAAATTGATAAGCTTTGCATCTACTATAGGATCTTTTATGTACTCTCTGAGTAAGCTGGTCAATTTAGTCTTCAAAGTCTCTATATTTTCATCTTTAACACTGATTTTTCCTATTTGAGGAAATGTAATATTATAGTCAGTATCTACGCTGTAAGTAGGTCCGGAAACAGGAATTTGTTGAGGTAAATTATTTGAACTTGGCTGAGAATACTGAGTTATGGTAGATGCAGAAGAATAAACCTGATTAAATGGTTTAACAACATCCATATCTTTCGCAGAAACAGTTATGATTAATTGATCTCCAGGTTGCAAAGTTGTCCTGCTGTTTTTAATTGAATTATCTAATGCAACATTTTCAATATCCTTCATATAGTTGATTTCCTGTCTCGCTCCACAAGAAAATAACAGTATCGAAAGTGCGCATCCGCAAATAAAATTTTTCCAACTCATTTCTGATAAATTTTTCACAAAAATAGGATTATTATTTTAGAACTTAAAAAATATTTTATTATGTAATTCTACATATCTGAAGAGATCTGTAGAACTAAAAAATACTGAATTTGTAAATCGCTGCTCTTATAGCAAAAATGATACCATAGAAATAAATATTTTGTATCACCTCAACTTCTAATCGCAATAAACATGCTTTGGCAAAGTAAATTAATGTGAGTAATTAAAGTATTTTCAAATATCCTCACTAATAAGATCTTCGCTTTTCTGATGATCCAACAATTCAAATTCTGAATTATTACTTATAAATTCCGGAACAATATTTTTCAAAATCCTTACGACCTCTAATTTATTCCTTTTAACAGCTGCCTTTATGATCTGAATTACCAGCAAGTCTATATCTTCAAAACTCATATACGGATCCTTGGAAATCATTATTTTATCATGATGGGTAGGAATCGTAGTCGTGTTATTGCTTAATAGTTCCTCATAAAGTTTCTCTCCGGGGCGAAGTCCCACAAATGTAATTTTTATATCAATATCCGGAGTATATCCTGAGAGCTTGATCATACGTTTGGCAAGGTCAAGGATTTTTACAGGCTCGCCCATATCAAATACATAAATCTCAGCACCATTTCCCATAGTACCAGCCTGCAGTACCAATTCGCAGGCTTCAGGAATAGTCATAAAGTATCTGATGATATCCGGATGGGTAATAGTTACCGGTCCTCCTTTTTCAATCTGCCTTCTGAAATGTGGAATTACCGATCCATTGGAACCTAAAACATTCCCAAAGCGCGTCGTAATAAATTTGGTAATATTGCCTTCAGAATTCTGTAATGACTGTACGAAAAGCTCTGCTGCTCTTTTGGAGGCTCCCATTACATTGGTAGGATTTACAGCCTTGTCCGTAGAAACCATTACAAAACGGTTGACTTTATATTTCTTGGATAACAGCGCAACATTTTTGGTCCCTAATATATTTACAAAAACAGCTTCATGAGGATTGTCTTCTATAATAGGTACATGCTTATAAGCTGCCGCATGATATACCATTGAAAATCCATAAGTTTCAAATACTTTCTCCAGTCTGTAACTATTGGATATGTCTGCCAGAATAAATTTAAAGTCTTGCTCAGGAAATTTTTCAAGCAGTTCCAGTTCCAATTCATATAAAGGTGATTCTGCCTGATCTAATACAACAATTAAGGAAGGCGCAAACTGTGCTACCTGTCTTACAATCTCGCTGCCAATAGAGCCCGCTCCTCCTGTAACAAGAACATTTTTTTCAAAATGCCTTCTTTTTACCTCTTCATTTTCAATCTTAATAGGCTTGCGGTTAAGCAGGTCTTCAATCTGCAGTTGCCTGATTCCTCCTACCAGATCTGTATCTCTCATCTTACTTAGCGATGGAGCTTTGAGCACTTTCAGGCCTCTGTCTAAAGCAAAAGTCATCCACTCTTCCAAATCGCTTTTAGTCATGATTTCTTTTATAATAAGCACTGCATCAAACTGTTTAATCAAATGTTGATTTTTTACAATTTGTTCCTGATTATAAATTTTATGTCCTAATAACAATGCCCTATTAGAATCTGATCGGTTCGTTAGAAAGCCGGCAAGCTGATATGGATAACTTGGATTATGAACAATTGCTCTGGCCAACGATACAGAAACATCTCCTACTCCTACTACGGCAACTCTTATCTTGGAAGCGTTCCCTTTGATATCCATCAGCATATTGAAAAACTGCTTCGTGAAAATCCTGAAAAAGAACATGATCGAAACAGAAATAAAGAAATATAAAAATAAACTTGGATACAGATATAGCGATGTACCAACTGATAATTCAAAACAATAATTGATAAGCAGTAAAGTAAATAAAGTAGAACCAGAGGCTAACAATATTTTAAAGAAGTCGAAAAAAGTTGAATGCCGTATAATCCCTGCATACGTTTTAAAAACAAACATAAACAGGATATTTACTGTTATGATAATAATTCTTTTCTGAAGACTATAAGATGCAAAATTAACCCGTATATTAAGCTTTTTTAAAAAGAAATAAGCCAGAAATATGGAAAAAAATACAATTAAAACATCAATAACAATAACCAACCAGCGGGGCAGATATCTCAGTTCCGTCATCTTCAATAGATTGTCGCCCCTATACAATGCCCTAAAAGCGTCATTTAGCTTTTTCATTCAACATCAAATGGTTTATATTTGAACACAAAGGTAAACATATTATTCATTTTTACAATCGTAGTGATAAGTTATTTTGTTAGGCTGCAGGTAAAGCGATGTAACTCATTTATTTTAATTCTTATCAAAAATCTATCCGTAATTGCAATTAGTATAAAATAAAAAATCCAAAGTTCATAAACTTTGGATTTTTTTTATCTTATAATCATTATTTATTGACTGCCTTCTTTCTTTTTGCATGCAGGAGGATAGTTCCTATTCCCGCAAAAAAAAGAACCTGAATATACTGATCAATTGGCGCAGGTTGTACGGGATCTCCGGGTGTTCCGGGAACGGGATCTGCCTCTTCCTGTGAGGAATTGTCATAAACAAAAGGATTATCGGACTGCTGTGCATACGCAATACCTGAAAATGCCATTACATATATTATTATTAATTTTTTCATTTTGTCTTTATTTAATTATTTTTCTGCTGTATTCCTTACCTGCAGAAACAGCTTTTATTACATAAGTACCGTTAATATTCAATCTGAAATTCACTGTCGTTTTATTATCCTTTAGCTGAAGAACCATTCTTCCCGAAGCGTCGTATACTTCGACAGACTGAATATTTTTATCATTCCTCACTACGAATTCTTCCCCGCTTCTGTATACTTCAAATGTCTCTTTCTTTGAATCATCATGTACAGAAAGTACGTTCTGGTCTTTATAAACAATTTCAAACCGGTTTGAAACCTCTCCTGCAGAAGCTGTAAAATGATAGCTGTTGCCCTGAAGATTCGTGTAAGTATTCATTACTTTATCATGAAGGAAAACAGGCTGGCCGTTGTTGAATAATCCTTCTTTTTTGATCATGGAGATTACGAAATCACCGCTCTCAAAATGCTTGGCACCTACAGGAACTGTATCGTTTATATCGAAGTTGCCCCTACCCTGAATGATCAGATTCTGTGCATCTGCTAATGTGTAAAATGCATCCGACCCTGAAGCGATTGCTTTAGAATCATACTGATCGTATGTATTAGAAGCCTGGGAAAGGTAAGCAACCACAACCGTATTGCTAGTACCATATGAAGAAGTCAGCTGAAGCCAGAATTTTCCTTCTGCGGCATTAACCGTGGATTTGTTAAAGTAGGCACCCTGGTTTGCCACCCTCATGTCATTCGTAAAATTCAATGATGTATCGGCAGTATTGGTAGCTTTTACAATAAAGCCCTGACCAATGCTTGCTGTATTCCCTGCAGGAACACTAGTGATATTCGGTGCCGGAACCCAGGCCTGAGACGCAGGGTTGTATGCAGCATATCCTACATTTGTTGTGGTCGATCCACTTTGCGTCGTAACAGAATTGCTTGTATTATCCCAGAAATAAAATGTATTGGATATTTTACCGGAATTTGCGGTGTAAAATGCATTAAGATCAAGATTTGAAGCATATGGATTGCCAATCAAATTAAATCCATTCCCTGCAGTAGACAATGTAAATGTCTGATTCCCATTTACAGGCGTACCTGAGAATGTCAATGATGCATTAGCAGATGGAGTCTTAATGGAATACGCTTTACCTGTCACTGCAGCCGTTGAGCTTGCATTAACGAAATAGTCTGTTGCAGTATCGTATTCCGTAATAAATGCAGGTGTAGTAGATCCGTAAATGTTTGACAGGTTCTGAGATACTACCGGCGAAGACCAGAAAGCATATTTATTTAGGGCACTTGCTCCTGTTTTTAAAACATTAAAGGTTCCCGTATTGTTCAATGTGGAGCCATCTCTTTGTATAAGATTTCCTCCGTTCTCAATTGTTACATCTACGGCATTAATTGTATTTCCTGAAGTAATTTCGAGAACACCTCCATTTTTAATCGTAATATTCCTTGCAGTAAATGCTGGATTTGATGAAGTAGAGTAATTATTTGTTATGATTGCATCTGTACCTGCAGAAGGAGATCCGTTCGACCATGATCCGCTTCCATTTGCAGAGCTCCAAGTAGTCGTTGTAATCTTTTTATAAAGACTTACTTCAGGTGCTGTAGTCGCTGACGTATAGGCTTTAAATCCTGGCGTTGATAATGCTGAATTGTATTTTAGAATCCTTGAGTTATCCTGGACACTGGCAACGGTAAAGTGATCCGTATTGTATGTGATGATCCATTTTTGGGAGTTATCTGACACACTATTACCTGCAGCTAAATTTGTTGAACTACCACTGTAAGCAAGATATTTAGTATTATTCACATTTTGTATACTGTAGTTTGAACCTAAGTTAGTTATATGCCAAACTGTATTTGTGTTGGTATTTACAATTGCATTATTATTTACGGTTACAGCAGTAGTAGCATATGTACCATTGGTTACAACATTTGTGGCTATTACAGCATCATTTGCATCAGCTATTATATAATCTCCATCTGTCAAATCTGTAATAGATGTAATTTTCTGATAGATATCTCCTGTTGTTATGACAATGTTTCCTGATGCTACAGTTGGTAAGTTACCAGCAGTTGCCGAAATAACATAAGTATCTGCCGTATCAAATTTCACATCATTAAAATTTGCAATACCGTTAACGAAAGATATATTTGACAATGTTCCTGACATAACTCCTGAACCACTTGTTTTAGAAAGAGATACGGTACCAGAATATGAAGTATCTACCGTATTGGAAGGTGTACGGGCTTCAATAGAGAATGCAGGCAAACTTACAGTTGTATATCCTGAAGTTGGCATATTTACAAAAGCAATCTGCGAAGCCGGAACCAATGTTGTAAAACTACGCTCAGAACCATATACATAATTACCATTGGTATCTTTTACATATGCTTTATAATAATAGGTAGTTCCTTGTGATAAAGATGTCAGATTATAGTTATAAGAACCGGTAGATACGGTAGATCCTACTGGAATTGGCGAGCCGTAGGTTCCAGAAGTAGTGCCATATACAAATCCTTTTTCTGAAGAAGCAGGGCAAGCCCCAACAGTTGTAACATTACCGTTCATTACAGCTTCATTATATGATAATGATGTTGCTGCATTTGTAGAGACCAGAGCAGACACTGATGCAGTTCCTGTACCGGAGATGGTGTAGGTTGGACTATTACTTCCTGATGTCGAACTGCTAACGGTCAATGTCGAAGATTTGGATCCGGAAGCTGTAGGCGTAAATATTACATTAAAAGTAGCAGTGCCACCATTTGCAGTTACAGTTGTAGCTGAAAGGCCAGAAACGACAAATTGAGAATCACTGGATGCTATATTTATACCTGTAGCATCTATAGTTCCATTATTTGTAATTGTGTAGGTAACCGCTGAAGCAGCTGTGTTAGGGCAAACAGAACCGTTAGATGCTGTTCCTGAAATTGATAGATTAGGATCACTTGCCTGAGCGGATAAGTTTATTGCTCCTAGGCCAATATTACCAGTTGCTTTAGTGGTGTAAACCCATTTTATGTATTTCGCTGAGGAACTTACATTATCTGTAAAGATAGTACTACCGGAAGATAAAGTAGTAATATCTCTTATTGAAGTGTAATTAGTTCCGTCAGCAGACTGTAAGATCTGGAATTTAAAATTTCCGGATATTCCATTATTTGAAATTTTGTAACTTAAAGTAGATCCTGCACCTGTAAAATTCAATACTACAAAATCTCCAGAATCATCAAATTTCATTTTAGGAGAATTGTTGTAATCTGTACCTAACCCGGTCTGCGAAAGACCTGTAGGAAGGCCTGACCTTCCGCCATCGTATGTAAATGGTAATGTAGCCTGCCCCCAGCTCCATAGCGAGAGCAGCATCAAAGATACAAACAGTATCTTCCTCAAATAGAATAGTTTTAGTTGCATAATCGTATGTATTTCAAGGCAAAAATATTCTTTTTTTGAATCTAATTGCCTGTTAATGAAATTACGATTCTGTTAATTATACCAACTTGAGCTATTTATTATTCAATACATAATAATAATAATTTTATTCTTCTATAGAATTTATAATAGCATCATACTCAAATCCCTTTCCTATGATATGTTTTATCGTTTTAATTTTTCTTTGGTATTCATTTAAATCTATATGCTTAGCATAATAATTATCATACATTTTCTTGATCGCTACTCTATAATCCTCATCATCAATCTCATCAAAACACTTATTAATCAGTTTTTCAGGTACTTGTTTCTGTTTGAGGTTCATCCTTATTTTGTTTCTGCCCCAGTGTTTGATGTAAAACTTTCCCCTGATGTAGCTTCTTGTAAACCTTTCTTCATTAAGATAGTTTTCTTTCAGGAGGTAAAGCATGATTTCCTCTTTTGCTTCATCAATAAGTAAAAATTCCCGCATCTTCTGCTCTACTTCAGCATGGCAACGGTCCTGATACACGCAGTAGTTGACCAGTTTCTGTTTTATTTCTTCATAAGTAAAAGACTTCTTTTCCATAGATAAAAAAAGAATGGACAAAATGCCCATTCTCCGATATTTTAAAATTAATAATTTTTCTTTTAGTAGTTGAATAAAGCCTTGTCTGCCATCAATTCGTTCACTTTTTTTCTTACTAAAGAAAGAACTTCTTCATTTTTGATGTTATCCACAACCTCCGAAATCACTTCTGCAATGGTATCCATATCTTTTTCTTTAAGACCTCGGGTAGTAATAGCTGCTGTCCCCAGTCTGATTCCTGATGTGGTGAAAGGAGATTTATCATCGAAAGGAACCATATTCTTGTTGCAGGTAATGTCTGCCTGAACAAGTGCCTTTTCAGTTTCTTTACCGTTTACGCCTTTATTTCTTAGATCCACAAGCATCAGGTGATTGTCTGTTCCTCCGCTTACAATATCGAATCCTCTGTCAATCATGGCTTTTGACAATGCCTGAGCATTATCTTTTACCTGCTGTGCATAAGTGGCAAACTGAGCATCCAGAGCTTCACCGAAAGCGACAGCTTTACCTGCAATTACGTGTTCCAGAGGACCACCCTGAATTCCGGGAAATACTGAACCGTCAAGTACCTGGCTCATCATTTTGATCTCCCCTTTAGGTGTTTTGTGCCCATAAGTGTTTTCAAAATCTTTCCCCATCATGATCATTCCCCCTCTTGGACCTCTAAGTGTTTTATGAGTAGTAGTAGTAACTACATGGCAGTGCTCAAATGGAGAGTTGAGCAATCCTTTTGCAACGAGACCTGCAGGATGGGCAATATCTGCCCATAAAGTGGCGCCAATTTCATCTGCAACTTCTCTGAATTTGGCATAATCCAAATCTCTGGAATAAGCTGAGAATCCTGCGATCAGCATTTTCGGTTTTTCCCTGAGTGCTATTTCTCTCATCTGATCATAATCAATGAGACCTGTTTCTCTGTTTACACCATAAGAAACCACATCGTACTGAATACCTGAAAAATTCACTGCTGAACCGTGGGTAAGGTGTCCTCCCATAGAAAGGTCCATCCCCATTATTTTATCGCCTGGCTTTAATACCGCAAGATAAATGGCAGCATTGGCCTGGGATCCGGAATGGGGCTGTACATTGGCATACTCGATCCCGAATAGTTCTTTTGCTCTGTTAATGGCTAATGTTTCGACCTCATCTACTACTTCACATCCTCCGTAATATCTCTTTCCGGGATATCCTTCAGCATATTTGTTGGTTAGTACGCTGCCCACTGCCTTCATCACATTTTCAGAAACGAAGTTTTCTGAGGCAATCAGTTCCAATCCGTGGGTTTGTCTTTGTCTTTCCTTTTCAATCAGGTCAAAAATAATGTCCATTTACTTTTTATTTTGAATTTTTCACCCCAAATGTACGGATTTTCCGGTAAGCTTTCAGCATCATTAAAGATGATTTTTAGCGTTAATTTCCAAATATTTGTTGGTTAAAAATCTTCTTCAATGAGTTCTTTATTAACGATGGCTCCGGTCATATTCCCATGGGCAACAGCCGTAGCTACCGATCTCATCAGCGTAACACTGTCTCCACATGCAAAAATACCCTCAACACTGGTTTTATGGGCAGAGTCTATCTTCACCACCCCGTGTTCTGCCAATTCACAGGCGATAATTCCTGAAACGTCCAGGTTCTGTTCAATATTGATTTGGGCATACAGGGCTTTTAAGGGTTTTCTTTTCCCATTTTTAAAAATCAGCTCCTGAATGTAGCCGTTTTCATGGTGGATTTCTTTAATCCTGTCTTCAACAATCGTTATGTTTTTCTCCTTGAATTTCTGCTGCTGTTCCGCACTCATCTCAGAAGGTCCGTCGGTAAACAGGGTTAGTTTTTTTGTCCAATGGTGAATCATCCTTGTAAATTCATAAGCGACATCTCCCGTGGCCAAGACTCCGGTAACCTCATCCCTTACTTCGTAGCCATGGCAATACGGACAATGCAGGACTGAAATCCCCCAGCATTCTTCAAACCCGGGGATATCCGGCTTAATATCCTTTATACCTGTTGCCAGGATTATTTTTCTGGCACCAAACTTCTCTCCGTGCTTAGTTTCTACTTCAAATCTTCCCGAATCTTTTACAATTCCGGTAACCAGCCCGTCCTTGAACTGTACCGTTCCGTATTTCAATACCTGCTCTTTAGCAATGGAACTGATTTCTGCGGGTGTGCTTCCGTCATGAGTCAGAAAGTTATGGGACTGCGGAGTCTGAATATTACACGGTTTGCCGTCATCAATGATCAAAGTATTTCTCAATGATCTTCCGAGCGCCATCCCTGCGGAGAGTCCGGCGTAGCTTCCTCCTATAATGATGACATCAAAGTCTTTATCTTCCATAATGATCAATTAAATAAGTGAATGATTTACCATAACGGCAAAACCTATTCCTTTATCAGTATAATCTTATTTGACGCCAAGACAAAGACTACTTTTGTTATGGATATTTAACTGCATTCATAATGATACACATCATTCCTTCTTAACCTACTTTCGGATTTAGTCATCTGTCTACTCAGAAGTTTGTTTGCCAGGTGCTTTTAATTTCATCAATTTCATCCTGAATTCTTTTACGAACATCTATTTTTGCATTTCCGAAACTGAAAATCACAGTTCCTATCTCTCTTGCAAAAGGATTCTCAACAGTGCCGACAATACGTGAATGTTCAAAATAAGGCCCTGTTTCTTCAAGTTCATGTTCCGGCTTTTCTTTAACTCTGATTACATTTTTAAATGCTTTACTGAGGTCAAACCAATTGATGTAGTCCGCATTGAATGACACCGCTTTAATCCCTTTTTCCGTATAATAATTAATAGCCCCTGCCTCTCCGTAATTATCACATAGCACTATCGTTCTCCCGGTTTTTGAAAGGCTTGAATATTCCTGATCAACCTTTCTCGCAAGTTCTTTCCAGCCCTGCATATCGGCAAAATCCTGAGGCAAAGAATGCTCCTTTCCATCTTCCCAGCGAAGCAATCCATACTTTATGTATTTATCCTGATGAGATACGATGTATTCGGGACTTTTATCAGGAAAAGCTATGTTAGATATAGGAATAAAAACCAGTAAAGGAATCAGTATGCTGACAGGCTTTAGAAATCTGGCCCAGCCTCTCTTAAATAGGTGACTGAGAAAAACAGCGCCAAAAGCAATATATACAGGATACAATCCTATGGCATAATAGTCTTTTGCCTTGAAAAATAAATAAATGAGTATCGTAATAATGTAGCTCCAGAAGAAAACCCTGAATTTTTTAAAAGGCCTGTACCCTAATAATGCTCCTAAACCTGCAATAATCACAAAAATACTCCCAATAAAAAACAGAGCCTGAGAGTTTATAAAATCTATCCTGCTTACGTGTACCAGCTGGCGTTCAGAAAGTTCTTTCATATGGTGAATAACCGGAAAATCATTCCGGTACTGCCAGATTAGATTAGGAAAGACAATGATTAAAACCAATAGTGATGCTAAATACACATGGCGCTCCATAAAGATCTTCCTTTGCTCCGTTAACAGGAGTGCCGGGATTAATCCCAGTACTGAAAAGGCAATATTGTATTTATTTAATATTCCTATCCCAAAAACCACGGCGGCAATATACAGCCATTTTACTTTTTCAGAATTGATATATTTTATCAGGGCATAATACAGGAAGAGCCATAGAAATATCTCTAATGATGTTGGTTGAAACAGCATATTCACCCGGAGCAGGAGAGAAAATAAAATCCCTACAGAGGCCAGCACTTTTGCAAACAGGTTTCCATTCAGTTCTTCAACGGTCTTCCAGATAAGGACAATCGTCATTGCACCGAAAAGAGCAGGAAAAAATTTAACCCAAAATACGGAATTTCCCAGCATCTTGATGATCCAGGCTAACCACGAATTTACGGGAGGAACAGACAGATATCCCCAGGCAAGATGATTGGCCTGGTCCAGATGCAGGTATTCGTCTCTGTGGAGCTCATATTCAGGACTGATCAATTCATATTGAAGGACAAACTTTGCGATGATAAAAACAAAAAGAATCCAGTAATCTTTTTTCATATTGTGTCATTTAAATTAAAGATAAGACATTTTGATCCGCCCATTTATTACATGCTTATTAAACATTCGGCAAGATGGAAAAAAAGTCCCGGAACATCTGTTCCGGGACCAATCTGAATGTATAGAGTCGTTTATTATTTTTTCTTCTCCTTAAGCTCTTCCTTATCTTTATCTGAAGGGTTCCATACTTTCACCTCATCATCTTTGGACAGTCCAGAAAGAATTTCAACATTAATACCGTCACTGGCTCCCAAAGTTACATAAGCTTTCCTGAATTTACCGTCCGTCTGCTTCACTTCCACAAAAGGTTTGTCTTTTCCGTTCACCTTTTCATACTGAATAAGGGATTCATCCAGCAGAAGAGCATTTTTTCGGGACTTCAGCACAATTTCGCCGTTAGCTGAAAATCCTGCCCGGATATATTCGTTGTTTGGATTATACACATCACCTTCTACCGGGAATTTAATGGTTCCGTTATTATCTTTACCCTTAGGAGCGATCATCGTGAGTTTTCCCGGGAAAGTTTTATTCTGCAAAGCACCAATCACAATTTTCATCGGCATTCCCTGTTTCAGCTTTCCGGCCTGGGCTTCATCAATTTCTCCCTGGAAGATCAATGAATTAAGATCAGCGATGGAGCATATCGTGGTTCCGGCGTTGAAAGAGTTGGCTTCAATAACCTGACTACCTACTTTTACCGGCACTTCAAGTACGGTCCCTGATGCCTTGGAACGGATCTGGGTTGTGGCAAGCCCCTGCAGCTCAGGTGTAGCACCTGTTTTAGCAATCTGCAGCCTTTTCTGCGCTGTTACCAGTTGCTGGTTCGCATTTTTAAGGGCCTGTTGCATAGAGTACAGCTGCTGTTGTGAGTTCAGGTATTCCTGCTGGGAAATAACTCCCTGACTATATAATTTCTGCTGCATGGAAAATTGCTTCTGCATATTGCTGACATTCATTTTTGCATTGCTGATCTGAATCTGGGCAGTCTGTACATCCTGCTGGGCACTGTTTACCTCAGCAATATTAGGAACAATCCGTACCGTTGCAATCAGCTGACCTGCAGTTACCTTATCACCTTCATCTACCAGGATTTTATCAATGATACCGGCAATATTCGGTTTGATCTCGATTTCCTCCTTGGGGATAATCTTTCCGGTGGCCATTACTTTATCCTCCATATTCTGGATACTCGGCTTACGGGTAAGGAAGGCTTCCGCCTGCTTGGAATTGGATTTTACAAGATAACTTATCCCTGCAATTAATGCTACTGCCAGTAAAATTCCCAGCAATATATAAACAGCTTTTTTCCAGGTAAATTTCTTTTTCATATGTACAGTTTACTTTTTAATTAAGCGGTTAATTTTTATTATTCTGTTCTTAATGCCTCAATAGGCCTGATTTTTACGGCCCGCTGAGCAGGAATCATCCCGATGACCAAACCTAAGACTACCATGACCGCCATGGCTGCGAAAACATTGGTATAGTTAACGGTTGGGTTATAAAAAGGAAATTCGTCCTGATTCTGGGTCATTATATTTAAAATGATCAGAACGAAAATCCCGGAAATAAAGCCCAGCAAGCCTGATGACAATGTGATAACCACACTTTCCAGGAGGATCTGATTTCTTACCTCGGCAGGCTTGGCTCCCAGTGCCCTGCGGATACCTATTTCCTTGGTTCTCTCCTTTACCGTGATAAGCAGGATATTGGAGATGGCGATTACTCCGGCAAGAATGGTCAGTGTTCCTACGATGATCGTCAGCAGCTGCATACCGGAAAGGAAACCGGTCAGTTTCTTAAACTCTTTTCCCAGATTAAAACTTCCGAAAGCGTTGGTATCATCGGGCGACACCTTATTTTTTGCCTTCAGTTCACGTTTTACCCGTTCTTCCACTTCATTTACATCGGCGTTAGGCTTGCTTACAATGGCAAACATATCTATTTTGTCAGCGGCATTATACATTTTCGTGTATGTGGAAAGCGGAATAAATACGGTCTGGTCATTTTCAAAGCCGCCCCCTTTCTTAACCCTGAAAACACCGATCACATTAAAGAAAATCCCTTTGATATTGATGGATTGGCCTAATGGATTTTCCTTCTTTTTGGCATCAAAAAAATTCTTATAGACCTCTTCTCCTATCACAGCCACATTTTTATTTTCTGAAACATCAGCATCATTGATATACCTTCCGAAAATAAGCTTCTTCTCTGAAATTTTGTTTCCTACAGGATAATCACCCGTTAAAGAATAGGTGGCACTTTTCCCGTTTTTAGACATGGATTCTCCGGGCGTTCCGGTAAAACTTCCCCTGGAATTTTGGGGAGAGATATAATCAATTTCAGGAATTTTTCTCTTCAGCAGTTCCATATCCGGAAGCCGCAGGTCTACTTTCCGGCCTTTCGGAAAACCGTCATAAGGAATGGAAGTATTCTGTGCCCACAGGAATATGGAGTTTGTGGCAAATCCCGAAAACAGTTTATCAAAACCATTCTCCATCCCTTTTGCAGCACCGAGCAGGCTAACATACAGGAACATGCCCCAACCCACACCAATCATAGTAAGGAATGTACGGAGCTTATTATTCCTTAATGAATAATAAATTTCCTGCCAGGTATCTTTTTTAAATAAAATGTTCACAGTAGTGACGTATGAGTTATTATTTTTATTCTGTTCTTAATGCTTCTATCGGTTTGATCCTAGATGCTCTGTATGCCGGTACAAATCCTGCAATGAGCCCGGAAAAAATCAAAGCAATAAAGGCCATCAGGATGGTTCCCCAGCCCACTGCCGGTTCCCTGATAAAATATTCTTCCAGGCTGTTCCCGATCAGTTTCAGAGCCAGAACACCGAGCGCCACCCCAACAATTCCGGAAACAACCGTAATCACGACACTTTCCTGTACAATCAGGGCCACAATGCTCCGAGGCTTGGCTCCGATGGCTTTTCTTACTCCGATTTCCTTAGTTCTCTCCTTTACAATATACACCATGATATTGCTGATCCCAATGATCCCGGCCAGCAGCGTACCCATGCCTATAAATCCTACAATTGCAGTCAGCACCGCCATAAAGGTAAAAGTATCATTCATGTTCTTGGCATTGTTCCAAATCCGCACCCCGTTTTCATCATCAGGAGCAACATTTTTCCTTGATTTCAGGCGTTCTTTCAGTTCATCACCATATTTGATGGCCTGTTCAGGAGTGAGATGTTCGTCATACGCAATATACACGGTGTTTACTGTATCAGAACCTTTTTTCATCTGCTGCAGGGTCGTAATGGGCACTGTGATATGCCTTTCGTCCCAGTCTCCGCCATCATCAGAAAACACACCCACTACCCTGAACATCGTTCCGTTGATATTGAGTTCTTTTCCTACCGGGCTTCCGTTTTTAATGAGGTCACGCTGCACCATCCGCCCAATGACAGCCACATTCTGTTTGCGGTCTATATCCAGCGGTGATAAATAACGCCCTTCCAGGATTTTCCTGTTCTCAATCAACTGTTCCTGCGGATCGGCACCGTTCACCTGATAGGTGCCGCTTTCCTTTCCGTATTTTACCATGAGGCTGGAGGTATACCTTGGCGTTGAATAGCCGACCTTTTTCTTATCGGTATTTACCAGGAAATCGTAATCATCATTATTCATGGTTACTGTCCTGTCCGACTGAAGTCCGTTATAAGCGACCGTAGTTTTTCCGGTAAAGAAGGAGATCAGGTTCTGGGCATCTCGTGTAAATCCCTGGGTAAATGCATTCTGAAGCCCCGTTCCGATGCCGAAAAGCACAATGAAAATAAACAGTCCCAATGCCACGGTAAAGCCCGAAAGCACCGTCCGCAATACATTACTCCGGATAGAACTGAATATCTCCTGCCAACGATCTAGG
The DNA here is from genome assembly GCF_030818575.1 of Chryseobacterium camelliae. Taxonomy (NCBI): domain Bacteria; kingdom Pseudomonadati; phylum Bacteroidota; class Flavobacteriia; order Flavobacteriales; family Weeksellaceae; genus Chryseobacterium; species Chryseobacterium camelliae. The sequence continues at coordinate 255,565 of NZ_JAUTAL010000001.1, read as the reverse complement.
TCAAACATGTTATTTATAATTTAATATTGAAAAATTGAAAGATTGAAGATTAAATTTCAACTGTTTCATGTTTCAAATTTTAAAGCTGGTTACAATACGTGTTGTACAATAAATTCATCACTTTCTATAATACCATCTTTTAAAACGACATTGCGTTTGGTTTGTGCCGCAACATCGGGTTCGTGGGTTACCACAATGATGGTTTTACCTTCATTATTGATGTCCTGAAGAAGCTTCATAATATCGTGGGTAGTTTTGGAATCCAATGCTCCGGTTGGCTCATCTGCAAGTACTACCTTAGGATCCGTGATCAGGGCGCGGGCAATGGCCACCCTTTGTTTTTGTCCACCCGAAAGCTCATTGGGCAGGTGATTAGCCCATTGTGCAAGACCTACTTTTTCAAGGTATTCCATTGCTTTCTGATTCCGTTCTTTCCGGGGAACATTCTGATAATACAGCGGAAGGGCAACATTATCCAAAGCGGTCTTATAACCAATCAGGTTGAAAGACTGGAAAATAAAACCTAGAAACCGGCTTCTGTATTCGGCAGCTTTAACTTCAGATAAATGCTCAATCGGGACATTGTCCAGTTCATAAATCCCTGAATCCTTTTCATCCAGAATACCGATGATATTCAGAAGTGTAGACTTCCCGGATCCGGAGCTCCCCATAATGGAAACAAACTCACCTTCGGAAATCGAGAGATTGATTCCTTTTAGCACATGGAGCTTGCTCTTTCCGGTGTCGTATGATTTATGTAAATCTTCGATTACTAGCATGAAGTGGTGTATCTTATTATGCTTAATAAGTAGAAGCAACCCTGGATTTGTTACAAGAACACGTTTTTATTGCAATAAATCCTTGTTTAATAAATTAACACCTGATTTACAATAAGTTAAAAAAATGTGTTTAATTAAAATTCTACTATTTAATATATTTTTATACTGCAACTCCTCCAAAAACCAATAGGGAAGGAAGTTTCAGGCAAATGTGGAAAACTTTTACGGTTAAAACTCAATGAATTAGTATTTGCCCCTTTTAAAATCAGTTCTTTTTTTAGAACTTTGTGGTTATAGACACTTAAGGATAAAGCAGGACCAGAAAAGACAATTCATTTCTGCAAGCAATGGCTAACCAGCCAGTTGAATATGTTCAGCATAATCCGGGGTGTCGTGATTATAAATTTTAAAGACGTTAAGTATGGGAGTTTTTGATAAAAGAGTAAGTTATAAACCATTTGAATACCCTGAAGTGCTTCAGTTTGTGGAGGCCATCAATAAATCCTTCTGGGTGCATTCGGAAGTGGACTTCACGGCAGATGTTCAGGATTTTCATTCACAGCTGGAACCTCATGAAAAACATGCTGTAAAAAACGCGCTTCTGGCGATTGCTCAGATTGAAGTATCCGTAAAAACCTTCTGGGGCAACCTGTACAACCATCTTCCAAAGCCTGAATTCAATGGCCTGGGAGCAACATTTGCAGAATGCGAATTCCGTCATTCGGAAGCCTATTCGCGCCTTCTGGAAGTATTGGGTTATAACGAAGAATTCCAAAACGTCATTGAAATCCCTGCGGTAAAAAAGAGGATCGATTTCCTTTCCAATGTTTTAAAACATGCGAATTCCGCTACCCCTAAAGAGTATGTTTCATCGCTTTTATTATTCAGCATCCTGATCGAAAATGTATCACTTTTCTCCCAGTTTGCCATCATCCTTTCATTTACCCGTTTCAAAGGGTATATGAAGAACGTTTCGAATATTATCGCATGGACTTCTATAGATGAACAGATTCACGCCAACGCAGGGATCTACCTCATCAACAAAATCCGTGAAGAACAGCCGGAACTATTAACTGATTCTGATATCGAAGATATTTATACCCTGGTAGATCAGTCCGTAGAACTGGAAGGTGAAATCCTGGACTGGATCTTCGAATTGGGTGAACTCAGCGTATTCTCCAGAGAAGATCTCCTGAACTTTATGAAATACCGCGTTGATGACAGTTTAAAGAAAATCAATATGGCACCACGCTATAATATTTCCCCTGAACAGTACCGTCCGATGGTATGGTTCGAGGAAGAGGTTTTCGCCAACTCTATGGATGATTTCTTTGCCAAAAGACCGGTGGACTATACCAAGCACGATAAGAGTATCACAGCGAACGATCTTTTTTAAGGACAAAATCTGGCGGAAAAAAGGCGCGAGCGAAGCGAGCGTCAAAGCAGCCTGAAAAATCAGCTTTCGGTTTCATGTATTATTTTTTACGTGGCCGACAACAAATTATCTGAGGATTCAGTTTACGGAGGTCTAATGGGGCATTCTGAAAAAGAAATTCGAAATTACTATAATATACATAATAACAATTCCTGAGTATTAAACATATTCGGGAATTGGAAAATATAACAGCTATGGAAGAACAGAACACACATATATGGTGGCTTAATGAAGAGTCTGAGCAAATGCTCAACAGAGGCTACCTCCTGAAAGGTGAAACAGTGGAAGGTGCTATCGACAGAATTACCACTGCCGCAGCCAAAAGATTATACAAACCGGAACTCCAGCCGGCGTTCAAGGAAATGATCACTAAAGGATGGATCAGTTTCTCATCTCCGGTATGGGCGAATATGGGAACCCAGAGAGGGCTGCCTATTTCGTGTTTCAATGTTCATATCCCGGACAGCATTGAAGGCATTACCCATAAGATGGGTGAGGTTATCATGCAGACTAAAATCGGAGGTGGAACTTCAGGATATTTCGGAGAATTACGTAACCGGGGTACAGCCGTAACGGATAATGGAAAATCTTCAGGAGCCGTTTCCTTTATGAAACTGTTCGATACCGCAATGGACGTAGTATCTCAGGGAGGGGTAAGAAGAGGGGCATTTGCCGCTTACCTTGACATCGACCATGGGGATATCGAAGAATTCCTTTCCATTAAAGATATCGGAAGCCCGATCCAGAACCTATTTACCGGTATCTGTGTTCCGGATTACTGGATGCAGGATATGATAGACGGGGATATGGAAAAACGTAAGGTATGGGCAAGGGTTTTAGAAAGCCGTCAGCAAAAGGGTCTTCCGTATATTTTCTTTACCGACAACGTTAACAGAAACAAACCTCAGGTATACAAAGATTTAGGCTTACCGGTAAACGCCAGTAACCTGTGTTCAGAGATCATGCTGCCATCCACAAGGGAAGAATCATTCATCTGCTGCTTATCTTCCATGAATTTAGAATTGTATGATGAATGGAAAGATACCGATGCAGTAAAACTTGCAATCTATTTCCTTGATGCCGTTTTATCCGAGTTCATAGATAAAACAGAAGGCAATTATTACCTTCAGGGTGCCAGAAACTTTGCGCTGCGCCACCGTGCGCTGGGTCTTGGCGCATTGGGGTACCACTCTTACCTTCAGAAAAACATGATTCCTTTTGAAAGTTTTGAGGCAACACAGTTCAATGCCAGAGCATTCAGGCATATTAAAGAACAGGCAGAACAGGCTTCAAGAGAACTGGCGAATATTTACGGTGAACCTGAATTGCTGAAAGGATACGGCTTGAGAAATACCACTACCATGGCCATTGCTCCTACCACTTCAAGCTCGGCTATCTTAGGACAGACTTCTCCTGGAATCGAGCCTTTTGCTTCCAATTATTATAAAGCCGGTCTTGCTAAAGGAAACTTTATGCGTAAGAATAAATACCTGGCAAAATTGCTGGAGCAAAAAGGACTGGATAATGAGGAGACCTGGAGGACTATAATGCTTAACCATGGTTCCGTACAGCACCTGAAAGAACTTTCTGAAGAAGAAAAAGCCGTTTTCAAGACATTCAAGGAAATTTCTCCTATGGAGATCATTTCTCAGGCTGCACAGAGACAGCAGTATATTGACCAGGCGCAATCCCTTAACCTTCAGATTCCTTCAACCATGCCGGTGAAAGATGTTAATTACCTGTATATTGAGGCGTGGAAAAAAGGGGTAAAAACCCTGTATTATCAAAGAAGCTCTTCCGTATCCAAGGAACTGATGGTTAATTTTGTCAGCTGTTCCAGCTGCGAAGCCTAATAAAATGTATAATTATTGATTATATCGAAAACCAGGATCTAGAATCCTGGTTTTTTTATTTATATTCAAGGAGTTAAACCTGCGAAGGTTGATAACTTCAATAAATATCAGTATACACTCATTTATGAACATGCATTCTGATCAGGGGTTTTGCGTAAGGTTAATTTAAATTCAAATAAAAAGGCTGCCAAAGAAAATGGCAACCTCGTGAAAAAATTTAAGTAAATAAAAATGATTAAAAATTATATCTTACCCCAAGCTGTGCCTGGAACCTCGAAGCGAACTGATCGATCGTGTAAGGCAGGTTAGGTGTTTTAAAGTTATAGGTTGGATCTCCGGCACCCGGCTGTCCCGTAGCAACATTACCTACTTTGGTTAATCCTACACTCGCTGTTGAGTTAAATGTATTCGGTACAAAATATACTTTCCCCCAATCTTTATTCAACAGATTAGTCAGGTTGATGATACTAAGGGAAATCTGCAAATTACTTTTGTTCTTTTGGCTCAGCCTGATCTCATCCATAATCCTGAAATCTGCCTGAATATTCCACGGAGTGAAATCCCCGTTTCGTTCCGTGAACTTCCCTCTTCTGCTGCTCAGGTATTCATTACCATTTATGAAGTTTTCATAATCAGCAACCTGCTGTGCTGTAGTCACAAGAATGTTTCCTGAGGCATCTTTGATAGGAGCAATATATTTAGCCGCTTCAGCCGCATCCTTGAAAATATAAGCCAGACCGGCTGCCTGTCCCGAATTGGCAATCGTACTGTTCACAAATCCCCAGGAAAAAGGGTTTCCGGACTGGGCATTGAAATATACATTGGCAGAAAGCCTGTTGGATTCGGAAAGATTGAGTCCGTATCCAAGATTCGCTACTACCCTGTTTTTAATGGCAAAGTTAGAGGTAGCCAATTTAGGATCATTAGGCGTCAACGACTGGTTCATCTGCCAGTTACTTTCCATGGAATTCCGGATTCCGTTGGTAATATCTTTGGCATCACCATAAGTGTAGGCGACGAAGAAATTAAATCCGAAATTATATGATTTTGATAACTGTGCCGTCAGGTTATACCGGTATCCTTCTTTGGTATTGGACAACATGTAAGCATTGGAGAAATTGCTGTTGATATTTGAGCTGTAAATAGGCATCTCATGGTTGGTATCATAGCTGTAATACGATACAACGTCTCTTTTGTTCACCTGCTGGAATTTAAGGTCATACAATACTTTTGTATAGATTCCTTCCAAAGTAAGTTTATATCCGGAAACCGTATAATCCACTCCCAGAGAGCTTCGCCATACTTTTGGCATTTTGAAATTATTATCAATAAGGTCTACCTGAACTTTGGAAGAATTCTGCCATTTAGGGAAATTAGCACTTACGAGAGGATCGCCATTTGCAGCCAGCTGAGCGGCTGTCGGGGAATTATAATCATAACTTCCGAATCCTACTCCATCGTTATAATAAGCATATCCGAGCCATGCAAATGGGATTCTGCCTACGAAGATTCCTGAACCTCCTCTCAGTACCACAGACCGGTCTTCGGTAAGGTCATAGGTAAATCCTAATCTTGGTGATAAGGTAGGCTTGTTCAGATAATTGTTGGTAAGCTGACTTAATGGCGTATAAGTATAAGTTGTCCCGTAATTAGGATCCTGTGGCGAATTATTTACCAAGCTACTTAATACAGGTTTGTTTGGAAGGTCAGTATAATCTACTCTTACCCCGGGCGTCAATCTCACCCTTCCCCAATTGATCTCATCCTGAAAGTAAAGCGACAGGAGGTTAACCTGATAATGTGCATAAGGATTGTTAAAGAGGGCATTCCGGTCTTCTCCGTTCAGAGAATAGGTTCCTCTGATCCTTGCAGGATTGGAGTTGAAGAAATCATTCAGGCTCTTATAGGAAATTCTCCCGTTCAGTGCGTTAACAAAACCATAATCTATATTGTATAACTCATTGTGTGTTCCTACAAGGAATGTATGATGTCCTGCTTTGTAAGTAAGGTTATCGGTAATTTCGAAAGTCTTCTGCTTCATATTGAATACCGTTGCTTCCCGATCATTACCCAATAAGATTGTCCCTCCGTTATAGGCGATTTCCACTTGCGGGAACATCGCATTGGAGGAAGTAGGATCCCTGTAGTCGTGGATCGAGGAATAGCCCAGTACCAGATTATTGTTCCATTTATCGTTGAAACGGCTTTTCAGCTCAAGCGTTGTGGAGGAAGCCATATTTTTCTGAACAAAATCCATACTTGAAAACCTGAAATTAGCTCCGTCACGTTCAAGATTGGAAGCCTGGGAGAATACGGTATTGTTCTTAATGGATAAAGTATGCTTGTCATTGATCTTCCAGTCCAGTTTATTGAAAAGTTTAGAGCTTTCTGAAAAATTGGAATAGGCATCATATGTTCCCGGGTCAAAGTTGTATTTGCTGCGTACGAAGTTGGAAATCTGACTGGCTACAGCATCATTCACCAATGCATTAGGGTCGTTTGCATTATAGAAAACAGGATCTGTCCTTTTCGTATATTCCATATTGGTGAACAGGAAAAGCTTATCTTTTATTACCGGCAGGCCTACCCTTCCTCCATAAATAAAATCTTCAAATGAATTCGGCATTTTTGAATTGTCACCAACCCTGTTTCTTCCGGTTATAGCTGCATTTCTTCCGTAAGCATACAACGATCCTTCAACATTGTTGCTTCCGCTTCTCGTTACGGCATTAATACTTCCGCCAAGAAAGTTTCCTAATTTTACATCATACGGCGCGATATAGACCTGAACATCCTGGATCGCATCCAGACTTATGGAATTGGAGCGGGTACTGCTTCCAGGCATTCCTGAAGTTCCCGTTTGACCTCCTAATGATGGGCTGAATCCAATCGCATCATTATTGATTGAACCGTCAATGGTTACGTTATTATAACGGAAATTGGTTCCGTTGAATGAATTGTTGGCACTCTGCGGAACAAGCTTAGTTACATCCTGAATCCCCCTGTTAATATTAGGAAGTCCTGAAATCTGTGCCTGGCTGATGCCTACACCATATTTGGCAATACTTTTCTTAGAGGTAAGTTTTACCTCATCGATCATTTTTTCTTTGTTGTTAACTTCTACAACCGGCAGATCATTATTTCCTAATGAAAGCTGTACGTTGCTGTTTGAATAAATAACCTGTGAACCGTCGGAGATCTCAATCTTATATGGTCCTCCGGGCTGCAGGTTATCAAGGCTGAACTGTCCTTTGCTGTTACTTTTGGTTTCAAAAGTACTGTTCGTAGGTATGTGCACTACTTTTACCGTCATTTCCGAAGCGGTCCCTCTTAATCTTCCGAAGATTTTAGAGCTGGTTTCCTGGGAAAAGGCAAGACTGAAAGAAAGCAGCGCAACAGCACAGATTATTCTTTTCTTCATAACTTATTTTTAGGTTCAAAATTGTATGGCAAAATTAGACGGAGTAAACAGGATTGGTGGTAACACACAGTTAACATTACGTTACATAATTTTTAATATTTCCTTAAAAAAAACTTAAAGAATAACTGTCCCATACCACAAGTCATCGAAAAAATCGCTATTTTTAGGTTTAAAATCACCCAGATTATGAAATTCGGAAAAGTAGCAGATCCTTCCCATATTGATTTTACTTTACCTCCCGACCATCCCGCTACTGAAATAGTGCTGCGCAGGAATGAAAATGGTCTTGAAAACATCTCTATAGGCTGTGCCAAATGGAACCGAACCGACCTGAAAGGATTTTACCCAAAAGGAACTAAGGATGAACTTCGTTATTATGCCACTCAGTTCAATTCTATTGAGCTTAATGCCACTTTTTACGGGATGCCTACACCGGAACAGATCCTCACATGGAAAGATAAGACACCGGAACACTTCAAATTCTTTCCAAAAATCACGAATACAATCTCACACTTCCGACGGCTCATAGATGTTACGGATGCGGTAACACAGTTTGCTACTGCCGTTGCACATTTCGAGGAGAAACTGGGGATGGTTTTCTTACAGCTTCATGATAACTTCCAGCCTAAAGATTACAATAGGCTGGAGAAATTTGTCAGAGACTGGCCCGAAGAGATCCCGGTAGCTATTGAGCTCAGAAATGCGGAATGGTTTTCGGACGAAGCGGTTTTCAATAAGACATGTGAACTATTCGAGGATCATAATATTACCAATATCATTGTAGATACGCCGGGAAGAAGAGATATGCTCCATATGCGCCTGACCACTCCCAATGCTTTTATCCGGTATGTTGCTACGGATAGTCAGCATGATTACAAAAGGCTGGATGCCTGGCTGGCCCATCTGGCTCACTGGAAGCAGCAGGGACTTCGCAACCTTTGTTTTTTCGTTCATCAGGATATCGGCAGCTTTGATTTTTTATCCGCTCATTTCATTAAAAGGATGAATGATACATGGAAAACCTCCATTCATATTCCTCAAATGGCCGCTGAAAGTACGGGTACGCTATTCTGAATAAGGACACATCTTATCATTTATTGAGTACTGAACTCCGGTCAATACAACCGAGTCAGATCCCTACATAGCGATGCAATGGCCAACCATTGCATCAGGTCTTTTATTCGTTTATTTTCACTAACTTAGCAGAATAAATAATTCACTTTTAATTTGAATTATTGCATTAAATCAAATGACATGGAAGATCATGAAATCTGCAGCATAATCATTTCTGAGAATGATTTCAGTTATGAATACACGTTCTACGAAGACGGGATAATCAGGCTCACATGCCTGAAAGAAGACGGAACAACGGAATGGATAAAAAAAGAACAGATCAGCACCAGGAACAAAGACAGACTGGTAAGACTGTGCCCGGAAGAGCAGAAAGAAAAAGTAATGCTGATCCTTAACTATCCTTAACGAACGTGAGGATTTTACTTCCTTCTCAGCAGCAAAACAAGGTTAAGGAACAACAATAAGAGGTCAAGGGTGACCCAGATCCCATATTTTACATTTTCTCATGATTGTAGGCTTCAATCTGCTTTTTCGCAGTATCTGAAAGTTTCATGCTCTGGTTAATGTAATTATGGATTTCAATCACCTGGTCGATATTTTTATTGGGCACGGAATGCTGAGAAAAATATACAAGGTTCTTTTTTCCCAAATACCCTACGATCCAGTATTCATCAGATTTATCCATTCTGAGATATTCTATCCGGTAGTATTCCGGGCGGATGGTTCCGATGTGTTTTACTTCACGGGTAGCAGCGTTTTCAGCTTCATTAATATTGATGACATAGAAATCCAGTGTCTGGGGAAGCTTATTGATGACCTGCAACGCCAATGAATTCTGTACAATTCCTACGGAACTTTTTTTAATGAACCAGTAGGTAAAAACAGAAACTGCTAAAACAACCGTTACGATACGAAACAGTTTCGCCCATTCCGCACCTTTCCCTCTTTTCAGTTTCGACAGAAACAGAGAAATAACCAGTGCCAGGAAAAGTGTAAAAATGATCAACATCATAGGACAAAGATACTGAATTAGTATTTGAACAGGTGATTAATCTACATTCCATTCCCTGTAAAACTGGTCAAGGAATTTCAGCATGAAGTTATGGCGCTCTTCCGCAATCTCTTTTCCTTTCCTAGTATTCATCATATCTTTCAGAAGCAGGAGTTTTTCATAAAAATGATTGATTGTAGTACCATCGGATTTTTTATACTCCTCCTTAGACATATCCAGTCTCGGTTTCAGGTCGGGATGATACATGAGGTTGTTCTTAAAACCTCCGAAATTAAAGGTCCTGGCTACCCCGATCGCTCCAATGGCATCAATACGGTCTGCATCCTGAACAATCTTAAGTTCTAAAGGAAGGTCTTTCGGTACGTCATTCCTGTTTTTAAAAGAAATATTCTTAATGACAAACAAAACCTGTTGGATGAGGTCTTCTGAGGCATCCTGGCTTTCAAGGAATGTACGGGAAACCTGTAAGGCAAGGTTTTCATCGCCATTGTGAAACTTAGGGTCTGCAATATCATGTAATAATGCAGACAGTTCTACCACTTCATGGTTGCAGTTTTCATCCTGAGCAATTTTTCTGGCCAGTTTCCAGACCCTTTCAATATGAAACCAGTCGTGCCCGGCTTCCGCCCCTTTAAGTTGTTCTTTTACAAATTCTGCTGTATTTTCAATCAGATTGTTTTCCATGCATCCATTCATTTAAAATAATAGCCCAAAGCTTTCTGTTATAGCTCCTGAAAAAATTGATGTGCCCTATTTTTCCTGCTTCAGATTCGGAGGTCCGTATCAGTCTGATGACCGGCCGTAGATTACTGTATGTATCATGCAACAAACTGCTTACAGCTTCATCCGTGAGCCAGTGGTCATCTTCTGCGCGGATTACAAATGTTTTTTGAGTAAGCCTTTCAGAATAATTATGTACCATTTTCAGCAGGGCACTCGTAGATTTCCGGTTCAAAATTAAGATTCTCCAGTCATAAGCGCAATTTTTCGGCAAACTTTCTCCCAATCCGAACCATTGTGCCGGAAAATATCCCATCAAAGCAGTAAAGAATGGCTGTGCGATTCCAAATCCAAGATACGCTTCTACTTTTGTCCTCCAGTTTAAATGCCCGACAAACGCATTCTGTGCCCCTACAAAAACAAATTCTTCAAACATGGCAGAATCCTCATTCATTCCAATAATCAAAGCTCCAACAGAATGTCCCAGCAAATATTTCCGGTATCCGGGAAAATAGATTTTTATATAATCTGTGATGGCTTTATAATCTTCTGTTCCCCAGGTCCTCATGGATGACCTGCATTTTTTAATATTTTCAGGCTTTGAAAGCCCGATTCCGGAATAGTCATAAGTAATGACCGTAAACCCGTGATCGGAAATGTACTGTGCAAAAGAAAAATAGACCTGCTGCTTTACGCCGGTAGCGGAATTGATCAGCAATATGCTTCCATTGCTCTGATCCGGCACGAAAATATGTGCGACAATAGAATTTTCACCTTTAGTGTTGAGAATCAGCTTTTCCATAGTTCAAATAAAAAAGTCCACTGTAAAAGTGAACATTTTCTATTTCTTTTTTTGCATCAAGGCCTTTTTTCTGTATGCAGCAAATAATGGATCACCTGAAATCTGACAACCTCGGCAATCCGTTCTGGGATCCTTTTTTACATGAAACCCTTGCCGATACTTCATTTCCGAATTTAACGCATTCTTCAATAGGATTTCCGTGACAGAGCGCGATGGCAAAGCCCGACGTAAAAGCATCGCCCATCCCCATTTTATAAATGGCTTTATTGCCGTCGTGACGGAAGTATTTCATTTCTGTCCCGTCAAAATATACTGTAGAATTCGTATCATCCCGTACAAATACTTTATTGAAGTATTTTTTGAGGATATCTTCTCTCTGCTCTTCTCCAAAAATAATATGCAGTTCACTGCTTTTTGCCACGATAAAATCAATCTGATCCAGAATTTCTTTGTTCAGAGGAACTGCCGGCGAAGCATACATGCCCACCATATTCCCATATTTTTTAGCTTTTCTGATCGTGTATTCAATGACTGAAAGCGACACCTCCAGCTGCACAAGTACAAGGTCTGAAGTCTGAAAATATTTGTCCGCCGCTTCCACATGAGCATTACTGAGGCAGTGATTGGCAGCAGGGACAACTACAATAACCGCATCACCGTCCGCCACAGTTACATAGGCTGTACCCGTAGCATCACGGTCTGTCTCATGTACAAAGCCTACATTCACATTTTCATTTACAAGATTCCTCATGATCTGCTGCCCGAGGGGATCCATACCTACGCAACCTACAAAATATACGCTTGCTCCCAATCTTGCTGTTCCTACGGCCTGGTTAGCTCCTTTCCCCCCAAAATAGCTTTCTGAACTTCGGGCCATCACTGTTTCGTTAGCTGACGGAATCTTTTCAGTTTCTAATATAAGATCTATAGAAGAACTTCCTACCACAATAACTTTGGGCTGATCTGCAGAAAATTTCATTATGCTCTACACTGTTTATGGTTATACACAAATGTATAACAAATATTATTGTTACGAGAATGTTTTTCAGTTAGCTGATCTCAATGAATTCCGTGACAATCTTTGCCGGACTGCCCTGCTCATCATACCCAATATAACTGGCATAAAAACCTTCCCCGTAGCCTGTTTCAAATGCAAAAACAGTCCCCGGATGATCTTCAGAAGGTTTCAGGAAAGCATACTGGTCTATCGCCCCATTTTCATCAAAGAAGTACTCATGAAAAAATTCTTCATAGATGCCCATAAAATCCACGCCTTTGCTACGATAAAGCCTTTGTTCAAGTTTATTGAGCTCATCCTGTGTATCAACATCCATAAAACACCCCATGCCGCTTTCTACAGGGTACCCGAATACTTCTTCGCCGGAAAGATCTGCCACATCCTGACCTTCGGTTGTGGCCATTTTCCATTCTTTCACCTCTTCTGTACTGAAAACAATTTCGGCATATGCCACACAGTTGCTTTCCTTCTCTTTATGCAGCAGGACAGAAAAGTCCCCTTTTGGAAATATTGTGGTAAAAGGTTTCATATCGCTGGTAATCACAGGATCACAGGAGACCAGCTTTCCGCTGGGAAGATAAATTTTTCCTACTTCAAAGCTCTCCAGCAAAGGGCTTTCAACAAAGTTTCTAGAAAATAATCTTTTTATGTTTTCTATGTGTTTCATATAGTATTCTTATCCAATATCAGGCTGAACAGTATTAAATGCTATTCTTTTTTCAAAAAATTATTTATTACATATAAAATCAAAGTTTTTTATGTAATAAATAGTTGTATTATTTTTCAGGCCAGCTAAAAAAACTGCAAAGAAGACATCCCTACTGTCTTCTTTGCTTATATTAATTTTCTAAAACGTTCAGCGATATACTTTAGTAGCTTTCGCAAGCTATAACTACTGCTGCCCGGTTATGTATATTAACTACGAAGGCTTTTCAGCTTTTCTTCCAGAATAGCGATTTTATCCTGTGCATCTTTCTGTTTTTTGCGTTCCGTTTCCACTACTTCGGGTTTTGCATTCGCAACAAACTTCTCATTAGAAAGCTTTTTATCAACAGAGATCAGGAATCCTTTCAGGTATTTCAGTTCTTCTTCAGTTTTGCTTTTCTCTTCCCCAAGGTCCAGGTTTTCGCTCAGAGGGATGGATACTTCCGTTGCTCCCACCAGGAATGTAAAGCTTGGCTTATCTGTCTTTGTTCCGAAATGAATTTCTGAAACATTTGCTAATTTTTTTATAACAGATTCGTTCGCAAATTCTGAAGCATTTGTATAGACATCTACAGTTTCCCTTGGTGAAATACCTTTGGTCTGACGGTAATTTCTTATCCCTGAAATTAATTCTGATGCGGTTTCGAAGTTTTTAATGATCTCTTCATCATAAGCGCCAGCCTTCTTCTGCTGTGCAATAACCAAGGCTTCATCAATACTCCTTTCCGAAATGGTTTGCCATAATTCTTCAGTTAAAAAGGGCATAAACGGATGCAGCAGCTTCATCAGCTCTTCAAAGAACTCGATTGTCTTATCATATACTTCCCTTGAAATCCCTTCACCGTAATTCGGTTTAATGGCTTCCAGGTACCATGCACAGAAATCGTCCCAAATCAGTTTATATACCAGATGTAATGCGTCAGAAATCCTGAATTTCTCAAACTGGTCTTCAATTTCAGCAATGGTTTTGTTCAGTTTATTCCCAAACCACTCAATAGCCTGGTTTTCTGCTATATTGGCTGGTTTATCTTCATGATTCCACATGTTGATCAAACGGAATGCACTCCAGATCTTCGTCATGAAATTTCTTCCCTGAAGCATCAGATCTTCATCAAAAAGAAGGTCATTTCCAGCTGCAGAACTTAGTAAAATCCCTACACGAACTCCATCTGCTCCGTATTTGTCCATCAATTCCAAAGGATCCGGTGAATTTCCTAAAGATTTTGACATCTTTCTTCTCTGCTTATCTCCTTACGATTCCTGTGAAATACACATTTTTAAACGGAACTTCCTTCCTGTATTCCAGTCCGGCCATGATCATCCTAGCTACCCAGAAGAAAATGATGTCCGGTCCGGTAACCAGATCAGAAGTCGGGTAATAATAGTTGATGTCTTTATTTTCAGGATCAAGCAAACCATCAAATACAGACATTGGCCACAACCATGATGAGAACCAGGTATCCAGAGCGTCCTGATCCTGTGTCAGCTGATCTTCTGAAAGATTATGGTTGCCTGTCTTTTCTCTTGCCAGGATTAAAGCTTCCTCTTTAGTTTCAGCAACTACGAAATCATGTTCTCCGTCACCATAGTAATACGCAGGAATCTGCTGTCCCCACCAAAGCTGGCGGGAAATATTCCAGTCGCGGATGTTCTCCATCCAGTGTTTATAGGTATTTTTAAACTTTTCAGGATAAAGCTTTACTTCATCGTCCATCACCACATCCAGGGCAGGTTTGGCAATTTCAGCCATTTTAAGGAACCACTGAACGGATACCTTAGGCTCAATCACTGCGCCAGTTCTTTCCGAAGTCCCTACTTTATTCACATAATCTTCTGACTTCAACAGAAGGTCCTTTTCTTCCAGTTCCTTTGCAATCTGTTTTCTTACATCGAATCTGTTTTTTCCGGCGTAATGTAAGCCGTAATCATTCAGATTTCCATCATCATCCAGGGCATCGATCATTTGAAGGCCATGCTTCTGCCCGATTTCATAATCATTCGTATCGTGAGCAGGCGTAATTTTCAACACCCCTGTCCCGAATTCGATATCTACATATTCATCTTCTATAATCGGAATCACCCTGTCAACGATAGGTACAATAACTTCTTTCCCTTTCAGGTGGGCGTACCGCTCGTCATTAGGATTGATACATACCGCAGTATCCCCGAAAATAGTTTCAGGACGGGTAGTTGCAACGGTAAGAAATTCATCTGAACCGATGATCTTATATTTCAGGAAATAAAGTTTCCCGTTTTGTTCTTTAAAGATAACTTCCTCATCAGAAATATTGGTTTTGGCTTCAGGATCCCAGTTGACCATCCTGTAACCTCTGTAGATCAACCCTTTATTATACAGATCTACAAAAGATTTGATTACCTGCTGAGAAAGCTTTTCCTCCATGGTGAAACGGGTTCTGTCCCAATCACACGAACATCCCAGTTTTTTCAGCTGCTCAAGGATAGTACCACCGTATTTATCGGTCCACTCCCAGGCATGTTTTAAAAACTCTTCGCGGGTAATATCAGACTTGCTGATCCCTTCCGATTTCAGTTTGGCAACCACTTTGGCTTCAGTAGCAATGGAGGCATGATCTGTTCCGGGAACCCAGCAGGCATTGAAGCCCTGCATTCTTGCCCTGCGGACCAGTACATCCTGAATGGTATTGTTAAGCATATGCCCCATGTGCAAGATCCCCGTTACGTTAGGCGGAGGGATGACCACGGTATAAGGCGGCTTATCGTTGGGTTCTGAATGGAAATATTTATTTTCCAGCCAGTAACTGTACCATTTCTGTTCTGCTTCCTGTGGATTATACTTTTCTGAAATCTGCATAAATACTGTTTCTTTAATTACAATCTGCAAAAATAGTTTAAAGAAAAAAAATTTTGAGTATGAATTAAAATAATTTTTAACTTTGTTTCTCAAAATTTATCTAACAAACATATTTAACATTCAAGAATATGAAAAAATTAATTGCAGGTATTGCACTATTCGGAACATTTGCTGTTGCATCTGCGCAAACCATCACTTTCGACAGAACTACTTTTGATTACGGTACAATTAAGCCTAGTTCTGACGGTACACGATACTTCACGGTAACGAATACCGGCGATAAGCCATTAGTGCTTTCCAACGTAAAGGCATCTTGTGGATGTACAACTCCTGAGTTCAGTACAGATCCTATCATGCCAGGAAAATCTGCTAAAATAAAAGTGGGTTACAACACCGCCATTAACGGAGGATTCAACAAAATGATTGAAGTATTCTCTAATGACCCGGCAAACAGCAGAAGCGTAATCTACATCAAAGGTACAGTAGACGCCAACGCTCCTGAACCAAAGCCACTGACTCCTGAAGAGCAGAAAAAAGCCGCTAAAGATCAGAAAGCTGCAGAAAAAGCTGCAAAAAAGGCCGCTAAAGTAGCTGCGAAAAAATAATCTTTACCAAAGAAAAAAGAAAAACCGCCTATAATAAGGCGGTTTTTTTTATTATATTTAGGTCTAGAGACGGATATGTAGGAACCTGATTTAAAGCAAATCATACAATAAATAAAAGATCAAGGCATATGGATACACAATTTTCAGATGATTTTCTGGTAAAAGACAAATTCTCAATCAGTAAAACATCTACAGAATATAAAGGGGATCTGACCAAAGAACAAGGAGTTCAGCTTCTTGCCGCAGAAAAGGAAAAATTAAGGAAACTTCAGGAAGAGCTATATGCAGACGGAAGCCAATCGCTGCTGGTTATCTTACAGGCCATGGATGCCGCGGGTAAAGACAGTCTCATTGAACATGTTTTCGGTGGCGTAAACCCACAGGGATGCCATGTGACAAGTTTTAAGACACCCAGTCCCAAGGAGTATCAGCATGATTTTCTGTGGCGCCATTATCTAGCCCTGCCAGAAAAAGGGATGATCGGAATCTTTAACCGCTCACATTACGAAAGTGTTCTGGTATGCAAAGTTCATCCTGAATATAATTTAAACGAGAAAACCTGGAAATCCGTAAAAGATTTCGACCAGAAATTCTGGAACAACCGGTATGAAAGCATCCGTAATTTTGAAAAGCACCTTGCCAGTAACGGAACGAGGATCATTAAGATCTTTCTGAACGTTTCTAAAAAAGAGCAGAAAAAAAGGTTTCTGGACAGGATCAATGAACCGAACAAAAACTGGAAGTTTTCTGCGGCAGACCTCCCTGAGCGTGCCTTATTCGGCCAGTATATGGAAGCATACGAAACAGCCATCAATGAAACCTCAAAAGACTACGCACCCTGGTATGTGATCCCCGCTGACAATAAGTGGCTGTCGCGGCTCGCTGCGGTACAGATCATTACGGAAACCCTGGAAAAGATGAACCTGAAATATCCTACACTTTCCGAAGATGCATCTGCAGAGCTTAAAGAGGCCAAAAAACAGCTTGAAAGTGAGTAAAATACATTGAATAAAAGCGGTAAGGGGAAAATGTAGGCCTGCGAAAAAGAAACCACGAGAAAATCTGTAAGCCGGATTCTGTACTTCCTGGGAAGTGCCTGTTATTTATCTGCGTTTTACATTACTGCAAAACTTGAGCTGATTACCCCTCGGCTTTCAGAGCGAGCCACTCCTATTTTCATTGCTGAAAAGAACCGATATACTTACCATTGCACCGCAAAGAGTTTACCTGGTTTCACTACAGCCGAACTGTACCTGCTTTCTGTTGCACTTGTCCTACCCTCACGGGTGACGGATGTTATCCGCTTTGCTGCTCTATGGTGTCCGGACTTTCCTACCCCTGCAAGAGGGATCAACAGGCCGATTTTCTCGTGAATGCAAAGATACGGGATAATTTGAAAATTCAGCAATGTGCTAATTTGAAAATGAGAATTAAACATATTTATACCAGCTTTTTCTGAAAATTTTCAAATTTTCAAATTAATATCTTTTCAAATTAATTAATTACTGCAATATTATTATCTTCGTACCATCATTTATTTACACCAGCCTTGGCTTCAAAAGAAAAAGAGTTTGCACAGCTTATTAAGGATAATCAGGGATTGATTATCAAGGTTTCACGGCTGTATACTAATTCTCTTGAAGATGAGGAAGATCTTTTTCAGGAAATTGTCCTGCAACTCTGGAGAAGCTATGATTCATTCAAAGGAAACTCAAAAATTTCCACCTGGATGTACCGGGTTGCCTTGAATACAGCCATCACCCTTTTCAGAAAAAAGACAAAAAGCCTGCCTACCAATGAGCTTGATATTAATCACCGGGATTTTGTAGAAGATGACGATGATAAACAGCAGCAGATCTCCCTTTTGTATACCGTTATTAAAACCCTTCCGAATGTTGAGAGGGCTATCGTTATGATGTATCTGGACGATCTGCCGTACAAAGATATTGCAGAAAACCTTGGGATTACGGAAGTGAATGCACGAGTAAAAATGAACAGATTAAAGAAAACCCTTAAAGAAAAGATGGAAAAGTATGCCTGAATTTGACTTAGACAGTTTTAAAAAGACCTGGCAAGATCAGCCGGTTCAGAAAAAATACGACAGTCAGGAGATTCTTCAGATGCTGAACAGGAAATCACGTAATTATGTGAAGTATATTTTCTGGATCAGCGTGGCAGAATTTTTATTTTTCAGTATCCTGGGATTATTTTATATTTTTCAAAATAATGAAGCCGACGGATTCCTTAATACCCTTGAAAAACTTGGGATTAAAAGAACTTCCGGCCTTGAAGAAACATTCAATACTATTTACATGACGGTAAAATGCCTCAGTCTGGCTGTCACCGCATATTTTGTATATAGGTTCTACATCAATTACCGCCTGATCCGGATTGAAGAAAACCTGAAAAAACTGATCATCAGGATCATCCAGTATAAAAAGACTGTTAATGCTTTTATCCTGACAAATATTGTGCTGATGATCTCGTTCATGTCCATCATTACAGCTATTATCTTCTATATTTTAAATTCACAGAATATCAAACTGGAAAACTCCACTCTTACAGGCCTTCTGATAGGACTTATCTTAAGTACGGCTTTATGTGTACTGATTGTCTGGGTATATTACAGGCTGGTATACGGCATCATTGTTAAAAAGCTTGATAAGAACTTAAAACAGCTTAAGGAGATTGATTCTCAGGATCAAATATAGTATTCAGGAGTAAAAAATTTCCTGATTCCGTGCTTTTACATTCCTAATTGTTACCCCAAAAAGGTTATTTTCATCCTTCCATGATCTGAATCATACATTTCAGAATTAATAAATGTTACTTTTGGTAAACACCAATCACAAAATATTAACTATGAAATTTCATCCGTGTCAGTTATACAGTATTGATAAGCCATCCTGTTTATCTCTCCACAACCGGTCCTGAAAATAATTTTATTATTATCCTATCTAATGTGATTAAATATTACTCCATGTTTTATTTATTGCTTCATTTTACATTAACCACCAAACAATACAGGAATACATTCGTTGACTTACTAAATTATGAATGGCGTAATTATTCAGTTTTTCCACTGGTACCATCCGGGAAACGTATGGAATGAGTTTTCAGAAAAAGCAGAATACCTCAAAAAGCTTGGCATTACCGCAGCCTGGCTTCCTCCTGCCATCAAATGTAATCTGGGCACAGAGAGCCGAGGCTATGATGTCTATGACCTTTATGATCTGGGAGAATTTAATCAGAAAGGCACCATTGCTACAAGATATGGAAGTAAGGAGGACTACCTAAAAGCCATTAATAAAGCCCACAAAATGGGAATTGCCGTTTATGCGGACATTGTACTGAACCACAGAATGGGCGCCGATGAGACGGAAGAAATTACCGTTCATGAAGTCAATGAAGAAGACCGTACGCGAATCATCGGTAAGCCATTTAGAGCAAAAGCTTCTACACGTTTTACATTCCCGGGCAGACAGGGGAAGTATTCGGGTTTCATTTGGGATCACCAATGCTTCAGTGGGATAGACACCCTCATCAAAAACGGACAAAAGCTTGAAGGAATTTTCAAAATTCATAATGATTTTAAAGACTGGAACCCCTCTGCAAGCCATCAGTTCGGCAATTATGATTATCTGATGGGTGCTGATGTAGAATACCGGAATCCGGAAGTAATACGGGAAACGAAGGAATGGATAAAATGGTATATAGAAACCACCCATATCGACGGCTTACGGCTTGATGCACTGAAGCATATTTCTTCCGATTTCTTAAAGGATTGGATCAACTACATTAAAACTGAAGTGAAGGACTGCTTTATTATAGGTGAGTTCTGGAAAGACGATGTGGAGAAAATATCGGAATTTTCAGAAAAGATAGGCCCTATTATTTCGTGCTTCGATGTTCCCCTGCACTATCATTTTTTTACCGCCTCCAAGGAAGGTAAAAATTATGATCTGAGAAAGATCTTTAACAATACCCTGACAGAAATTAATCCTGAGACTTCAGTCACATTTGTAGAAAACCACGATACACAAAAGTTCCAGGCCCTGGAATCGACAGTAAAAGACTGGTTCAAACCTTTAGCGTACGCCCTGATCCTGATGTCTAAAGATGGATATCCCTGTATCTTTTATCCGGATCTTTTCGGGGCAGAATATCCTGAAATTCAAGATAATAAAGAGATAAGGGTACTCATCCCTAAAATAACCATTCTTCCCATGCTGCTGGAAGCCAGGCAGAAATTTGCTTACGGAGAACAGATCAATTACTTTGACGGTCCGAACTGCATCGCGTGGGTAAGAAAGGGGGATGATCGTCATTCCGGTTGTGTCGTTATTATTTCCAGTAATGAAGAGTGCTGCAAAGAAATAGAAATGGAAAAAGAAATGGCAGGTTCTGCACTCTATGACTTTTTAGGATATAGACCGGAAACCATAGTGCTCAATGAAAACGGCAAAGCTGTTTTTCCTGTTAATCCACGCTCTGTAAGTATATGGACTTTTAAATAATTTTTTAATCTTGTGTTTTCAACTCCCGGTCAGTATTGGCCGGGAGTTGTTGGTTCTGATGGTAATCAAAACTTAAAATATGTTGAATGAATGTTTGGTGTCTCTGGTAATCATCAATTGCAGAAGGTGAGAAAATGCTGGTTGACCTGTACCCTGAATTTCGCATCCGATTTTAACCTGTTCCTGATCGTATATTCAGAAGCATGGACGTCCTCCAGTTTTCGGTCAATATATTCAGCGATTTGTACCACAGAAAATAGGAAATCTCTGTATGCGGCCATATTCACTGTCTTTCCTGAACAGGGTAGATATGCTTTCAGAAAAGGCAATACAGCCAAATGCTGACTGAAATCTATGCAGTATCCTGCGCCGTTCCTGAAGGTCACCACTTCCCTTTCGCTCAGATAATCGAGGATACACTGGCCATTATTCAGTGTTATTCTGTTCCTAAAAATATAGTCATTGACCTTATCGAGTATATGCTGCGCATATTCCATCATGGTAATGGTTTTCCACTCAAATACATGGTTCATTTTTTCTGCATGCTTTGCTTTTCCATGATCGCAACCCGTACAGAAAGAAATCCCGATCCTTTCATGATACGGAAAGAAACAGTCCTTAATTTTCACGGAAGCATCAGCCTGCAGCCGCTCAAGGGAAAAGTTATAGTACAGATAAGGGGCATACATATCTGCAAGATGTTTCAGGTAATCGGTTTCGCTGGCATTTCCTTCCTGCTCAAACCATCGTTCAAGGTTGTCATAATAAGTATTTTCAAATTCTTTATACGTCAGATAAAACGGCACTTCCATAACATTGTATTGATTTGAAGCAAAGCTATGACGGTAATGCGACAAAACTTGACGTGTTATAATTTAATTTGTGATGAAGAAAATTGTTAGTTTGAAAAATCTACCTTATCTAATTCCTGTCTTCTTTTTTTTATAAAATCTGTAGGTCTAATGCCATTAATTTCATAAAAAAGATCTGAAAAATTCTGACGGGAAGCAATACCGCATTCTTTGGCCAATGACTCAATACCATATTTCAGGTATTCTTTATTATCAAATAATAATACAGTAATATAATTGATTCTTAAATCACTAAGATACTTATTAAAATTGACCCCTTTATATTCATTAATTACATGAGAAAGATAATTTGAATTGGTCCCCAATTGATTAGCAAGTTTATTAATGGTCAATCCTCTTTTAATGAATCCTTTTTTATCTTCAAAAGATTTTAGTTTTATAAGCAATTCCTCTACTATGCTTTCATCAGGTCCTATTCTTTTTTCCACAGAGCCCCTAATGATTATTTCAGATAATTTTTTATTATTTTTTTCGGTACTTTTGTTTTGCTGTCTTAGAAGTTTGTCTTCCAAAATCAGATATCTCTTTTGAATATCTTTTCCTTTTTTGAGCTTTATTCGTAACAATATAAATAGTACTATACTCATTAGAATTAAACTTAAAATAATAAATACACTCCAAAAATTAGCATTCTGAAGTTTATTTTTTTCATCAAGTAATGTTTTTGTATCATATTCTTTATGAATTCTCGATGACAAATAGGTAAAATCCCTAGCGAGAATACTGTCAGCTTTTAGCAATTGATTGGTATAATATAACTGTCTTTCCTGATTTCCATCGCTCTTATAGTGATTAATCAAGAGCTCATAGTTTTCTCTTACCTCAGGTAAAATAAATTGATGCTTTTGAAATACTGAGTCTATCTTTTTGAATTGTAATATTGATAACTGATCATTATGAAGTTTTAAAAAGCTTTTTCCTGTGTAAAAATAATTAACGGACAACCATGCAAAATCACCAGCAGCTTTAAGAGTAGATAAAGATTTTTTCAGATAGGCAATAGATGATTGATAGTTTTTTTTTTGAAATTCTGAAATTCCTTTGCAAAGAATAAAATAACCTTTTTCCTGAATAAAATCAGAATTATCACCCACCTCCTTCAGCCCCTTTTGTATTTCCCAATCAGCAGCAGTATATTGCCCTGAATTACGGTAACAGACAATCAGCTGATGTAGACTATTCAGGTATCCTTTTTTATTATTGTAAATTTCATTTGGATGTATATTTTCTTTGATTCTGGATTCGTAATAGGCAATACATTCTTTGAATATTGATGCTGCTTCTTCATAATATCCAAGATAGCTTTTTACAACGCCTATATGATACAGATTCTGAAATTTCAGAAATTTACTGTCAGTTTTCTTCGAATACTCATAAGCAATTAAGTACTCATTCAGTGCCAATTGATACTGTTTATAATGATAGTAGTATATCACCCCTTTTTCAATATAAGCTGTAGTAATTAAATCAGCGTTTTCTGATGAGCGTGCAGCATTTATTGCACTATCTGCATAAATGAGTTTGTGATTATTTGACGGTGAATAAAAAATAGCATCTCTATATCCCTGAAGCATCTGTCCATAATTCTTTTCAGCTTTTGCAAGGGCAATATATTTTTGTATCCAAGAAATAGCTGTAGAATCATTTTCTTGCAGTGATTCATAGTTTGCTCTCATATAATAATACCGGCTGTAGCTCTTCTGAGAAAAGAAAAGTTGGAAAAATACTGCAAATAATATTAAAAATAGCCTTTTAATCAAATACAAATTAGAAATTTATTATATCCTATATTCAAAAATACATAAAATGAAACAATTTTTGTCAATTAATAATGAATTAATAATATAAATAGATATATTCTTCAACAAAACCATAAAATACTGAAAAACAACAGTATACAATAGTCCTAATTCATGAATTAAGACGTCTTAATTAATAAATATTGACATACAGTACTTTTTTTCTTAAGATTTAGCTTATAAATTCGAAATCAGAATTCTAAAAAACTAAACCTGGCCGGGATAACCTTAATATCATATATTATGAAAAAGATTATCTCAATTACATTCAAATTAACATTTATACTAATTGTAATATTTTCATTTTCTCTATTTATATCTTGCAGACAAGAAGGTGAAGAAGATATTCTGGATTTTAGAAAAGATTTCGTTAATGAATACAGAACTCAAAAACAAACAGATGAACACCAACCCGCAATCAAAGATACCATTAGACCACAAGATCCTCCAATAAAAATTGGAACACATTGGAGATTATAATAATTTATCATCTATTCATCTTGTAGTGCGCAATGCAAAGGAATAGTAATAAATAAATTACAAAATTAATATTAACATTTAAATCGAATTAAAATGAAAAAAGCAATTTTCTTAGCTGGAGGAGTGATAGCTCTTTCACTTATGTCATTCGCCAATACTACAAATGATGATATCATTGAAGTAAATGGTAATGTAATCACTGTAAAAAATACCGAAAAAATTTCTAAAGAAGATTTAGAGTTTTTGAGCAAAAACGTTGCCGGATGGACTTATTGTGACTATCAGTCGGAACAAAGTACCTGCACCACAAGAAACAGAACTTTTCCTGATCAGCCAACATCTGATACAAGTGCTAAACTTAATGATATCATTAAGAAGTATCAATAAATTATCTTCAGGATGCTCAAAAGAGCATCCTGTTATTTATTCATTATTATTAATTAAAGCAGTAGGCCATGAAAAATATTTTTTTTGAATATATTATTTTTTCTCTGATCATTTTAAAAGTTCTTATTACAGGAATTTCAACTACTGTACAGTCATTTTGCGATTTCTATAAATATGAAAATTTGATCAGTATGCATGGGAATAAGTATGAAAAAATGTTTTCCTCTTATACCGGCTTTGATACGGGCTATGGTTTTTTTGCACCCAATGTATCAAGTAATTTTATTATCATTTCTGAAAATCAGGAAAATGGCCACTCATATATTTCTACAGATTTATTAAGAAGTAAAGAAGGAAAGCTCAGATTTGCAAATTTAAATGATGTATATATAAAAAATGTCATTACCAAAGATCAGAGTATGCCCGAATTAAAAATCAACCACATATTATTAAAAAAGATCAACCAAAGTTTTAAAAAAAAATATGGAAAAAACATCATTACTTATGCCTATCTATATGATCAGCCATCTCTCAAAGAAAGTTTAAGAAATCCAAGGTTAATTAAAATAGACAGTGTAAAATGAAAAAGATTATATCTCGATATTTCAACAAAAGTTTTCAACCTAGTTTTCTTGTCTTCTTCAGAATAAGTGTGGGAGCAGTTTTAATGGTCCATTTTTTATCTGTCTGGAAAGATTTTGATCTATTATATGGCAGGGACAGCATTATTCCTGTTGAAATCCATAATGCTTTTTACAACTATGACGTATTCTCATATCATAATATAGAAATATTTTTATCATCATACGTTAAAAATCCCAGTCAGATTTTTAAGTTTGCGTATGTTTTACTGTTATTATTTATTATCATTGGCTTTTTTAGCAGGATATCTGCGTTAATATTACTTTTTATGCAAGTTTCCTTTGTCAAGACAGCATCATTATTTTTTTATGGAGCTGATTTCTTTTCAAGCATGTCTTTATTTTATATTATTATTTTTCCCTCATCGCATTATTTTTCAGTGCAGCGGAAATTCCTTCCCAAGACCCTGATTGATTTTCCTATTAGTTCTCTTTCCATAAGCAAAAGGATGATCCAAGTTCATTTATGTATTGCCTACTTCTTTTCAGGTTTTGATAAAATCCTTGGATTTAACTGGTGGAATGGTGAATCTGTTTGGAAATCACTAAATTTACCCAATTTCACACATTTTATACATATCCCAGCTTTTATTAATCAGAATTTTAACTTTGTTTATATTACAGCCGGATGGATGATTATAGCAGTTGAGATTTTATATCCAGTATTTATAAATATTAATAAAACCAGAAAAATATGGCTCACAATTACTATATTAATGCATATCGGAATTATTATCAGTTTTAATCTTTTTTTCTTTTCTGCAATAATGATTGTATGGAACTTAACTTCTTATTATTTTAATTATTATGATCATGAAAAAACTTTTACAAAGAATACTCCCAGTCTTAGCACTAACATTATTAACTCATAATATGTATTTTTCGCAATCTTATAAAATTTTTTATGAAATGCAATGGAAAAATAAAAGTGAGTCAACAAATCATCATGAATTATGCAGCCTTATTACCAATGAAAAAGGAAATTCTTATTTTCAGTCTTATGAAAATTTCAGAAGAGATTCAACCCATACCAGTATGGTAAATGAATATTTTGCCAATAAAGCTAAGGGGTTGCGGATAGGTGACGGTATTACAAATGCCAAGTTTCGCTCTTTGATTATTAAAAATATATCTCAGAATACAATCACTGTAGAAGAACGTTTTTTTACCAGTATTTTTTCTATTGCTTATCCTTCCTGTAAACAGCACTGGAAGCTTATTGATGATAAGACAAGTATAATTCTGGGGTATAAAGCTTATATGGCTTCAACGGAATTTGGAGGCAGAAAATGGATAGCTTGGTATACTAAAGAGATTCCTATAAGTGACGGTCCTTACAAATTTTATGGTTTGCCCGGACTTATATTAAAGATCACAGACTCAGATGGAGCCTATACATTTGAAATTAAGGGTATTCATAAAGAAAATAATGACTTAGAAAAAAGAAATTTCACATATGATCAACCTATGAATATCAGTCCAAAACAGTGGGATTCCTTCTGGAAAAAGTACATCAAACAACCTTCTGTTATTTTTGAAAATCTGAATACTTCCCAAACCACCTATGTCATCAATGGAAAAGATGTCAATAGTAAAGAAGTAAAAGAATCCTATAACCGTAAAGAATCGGAAATATTAAAAAATTTTGAAAGTCCTATAGAGTTAGCTCCAAGTTGTCTATAATTAATTATGATCCACAACTAATAACCATGTAACTATATTTTTGCTGCATATTTATGCCTAAAGCCCGTTGATTAATGGGCTTTTTATTATTATCATGAAAAATATCAAAAAGAGACCGCCATTCGGCGGTCTCCCTTTCAAAACATTAAAGATTTATAATCACTTCCAGCCTCCGCCTAAGCTCTTATAAATATCCACAACTGTACTCAGCTGTTTTTGTTTTGCTTCAACCAATTCCATTTTCGCGTCCAGAGCATCCCTCTGGTTCAGAAGAACCTCAAGGTAGTCGGCCCTTGAATTCCGGAACAGCTGATTAGCAATATCGATTGATTGTTCTAATGATTTAGTTTCCTGGGATTTCAACTGATAATATTGGTCAATATTCTTCACCTTTGACATCAGGTTGGCTACATCCAGGTAAGCATTCAGGATGGTCTTATCGTATTCGTACAGCGCCTGGATCTGTTTGGCATCTGCCGTTTGAAAATTAGCCTTGATCGCACTTTTGTTGATCAATGGACCAGCCAGTTCTCCGGCCAGACTTGCTGCCATAGACTCCGGCAGTTTTACCAGATAGGAAGGTTTAAAAGCTTCCAGTCCTAAAGTTGCAGAAATTTCCAACGAAGGATAAAATTCTTTTCTCGCCGCTTCTACATCAAGCTTGGCAGACTTCAATTCGAGCTCGGCCTGTTTGATATCCGGACGGTTTGCCAACAATTGGGAAGGAATCCCTGTATATACCGTTTGAGGTATTGTAGTCATAAAGCTTTCCTTCGTTCTTGCGATCGGCTGTGGAAAACGCCCGCATAATGCGTTAATTTCATTTTCCTTTTCAGTAATTTGCTGACGGATGGTGTATTCCGTGGCTTTGGATTTGGCCAGTTCGGCTTCAAACTTCTTCACAGCCAGCTCCGTAGCAGCAGCTGCCTCTTTCTGGATTTTAGAAATTTCAAGGGCCTTCTGCTGAAGTTTGATGTATTGCTGAATGATATCCAACTGATTATCCAGAGCCAGAAGTTCGTAGTAATTATCCGCCACTTCTTCAATAAGATTGGAAAGGACAAAATTCTTTCCTTCCACGGTGGAAAGGTAATGGGCTACTGCTGATTCTTTCTCTGTTCTCAGTTTTTTCCAGATATCAATTTCCCAGTCGGCGGTCAATCCGCCTTCAAAATTCATCAGCGGATCAGGCATTGCTTTACCGGGTTCTATGTCCGTAGTAGCATCACCGGCTCCCTCACTGGTATAGCGTCCGGCTTTTCTCACTCCGGCACCGCCTCCGGCAGAAACCGTTGGAGTCAGCCTTCCTTTCTTAGCCAAAACACCACTCTTTGCAATTTCAATTTCCTGTAATGTGATCAGCAGCTCCTGGTTATTTTTTAATGCAACTTCTATCAAAGCTACAAGATTAGGATCTGTGAAGAATTGCCTCCACGGTGTTGTCCCACTATTGGTATTAGCATCACTCTGATCTTCCTGATTAAAGTTCTGAGGCACATTTTCTTTTACTTCGTCTTTTACGACGGTCGCCATCGGCGCCTTGCAGCTTGCTAAAACAAGTGACAAGGCAATGGCTGCTATATATCTATTATAAATCTTCATGTTTGTCATCGTGTTGATACGGTTCTGTTTGTTCTGTTAAAGGATTTTCCTCTTCATACCTCGCCAGTTTTGATTTCTCTGCAATGGTTCCGAAGATGTAATATAAACCAGGAATGATCATCAGACCGAAAACAGTCCCGATCAGCATCCCTCCTGCTGCTGCAGTTCCGATGGTGCGGTTCCCGATAGCTCCGGGTCCTGTTGCCAGCACCAATGGAATAAGTCCTGCGATGAATGCAAATGAAGTCATCAGGATCGGACGGAAACGGATGGCCGCCCCTTCAATGGCCGCCTGGGCCACCGGAATGCCCTCTTCTGCTTTCTTCTGCACGGCAAATTCTACAATCAGTACAGCATTCTTACCCAATAGCCCGATCAGCATGACCATTGCTACCTGAGCATAGATATTGTTTTCCAGTCCCAGTAACTTCAGGCATAAGAAAGCCCCGAAAATACCTGTTGGCAAGGATAAAATAACCGGCAAAGGAAGGATAAAACTTTCATACTGCGCGGCAAGGATGAGATAAACAAACCCAAGACATACCAGGAAGATAAATATTGCTTCGTTTCCTCGATTCACCTCGTCTTTGGAGATACCGGCCCAATCGATTCCAAAACCTCTCGGAAGCGTTTTATCCGCTACTTCTTTAATCGCAGCAATTGCCTGTCCGGAGCTGTATCCTGGTGCCGGAGTTCCGCTTACCTGTGCAGAGTTATACATATTGTGCCTGGTCATTTCAGACAAACCATATACTTTTTCAAGATGCATGAAATCCGAATACGGAACCATTTCACCTTTATCATTTTTAACATATAACTTTAAAAGATCAGTAGGCAGTGCTCGGTACTGAGGCCCTGCCTGAACGATTACCTTGTAAGGCCTGTCGAACCGGATGAAACTCGTTTCATAGTTGGACCCGATTAATGTGGATAGGTTATCCATCGCATTTTCAATCGTCACTCCTTTCTGCTCTGCCAGATCATTATCGATTTTAAGCATATACTGAGGGAAACTTGCCGAGTAGAATGTAAATGCGGATCCAAGTTCCGGGCGCTTTTTCAGTTCCTTAACAAAGTCATTGCTCACCTGCTCCATTTTATGATAGTCGCCGCTCCCCGCTTTATCCAGGAGACGGAGTTCGAAACCTCCTGCTGCACCATATCCGGGAACAGAAGGCGGCTGGAAAAATTCTATATTCGCTCCCGGGATATTCTTCGCTTTTTCCTCGAGTTTTTCAATAATTTCCCCGGCAGATTCCTTACGGTCTTCCCAACTTTTAAGGTTGATCAGACAGGTTCCCGAGTTGGATCCGGTACCTTCGGACAGAATTTCGTAACCAGCCAGTGAAGAAACGGATTGCACACCATCAATATCTTCAGATTCTTTCAGCAGCTCTCTCGCAATCTGGTTCGTTCTTTCAAGAGTAGATCCCGGAGGCGTCTGTATAATGGCATAGATCATCCCCTGGTCTTCTGCAGGAATAAATCCAGAAGGGAGCGAGTTGCTCAGGAAAAATGTACAGGCGCAGAAAGCTAACAGAAGCGGAAGCGTAAAGGTTTTCTTCTTCACGGTTTTGTTGAGCATTTTCTCATACTTTCCTGCTCCCCTGGTAAATAAGTTGTTGAATTTATCCAGGAAAATAGTTATCGGAGTTCTCTTTTTAGCTTTTCCATGATTATTTTTCAGGATCAAAGCACATAAAGCCGGCGTTAAGGTTAATGCCACTACCCCTGAAAGGATAATTGCAGAAGCCATGGTAATGGAAAACTGACGGTAAAATACTCCCACCGGCCCAGACATAAATGCAATCGGAATGAATACGGATGCCATTACCAAAGTAATGGCGATAATTGCCCCGCTGATCTCGTGCATTGCTTCTTCTGTTGCTTTCAGGGGAGAGAGGTGCTTTTCTTCCATTTTGGCGTGAACAGCTTCAATGACCACAATGGCATCATCCACTACAACCCCGATGGCCATTACCAATGCAAACAAGGAGATCATATTCAGGGTAATTCCGAAAGCGGACATCACCGCAAAAGTACCAATGAGGGATACCGGAACGGCAATAGCCGGAATCAATGTCGAACGCCAGTCTCCCAGGAAGAGGAATACTACGATTGCCACTAAAATGAAAGCCTCAAAGAGTGTATGCACTACTTTTTCAATGGAAGCATCCAGGAATCTGGATACGTCATAGCTGATATCATAATGCATTCCTTTCGGAAAAGTTGTCTTCTGTAGGTCTTCCATCAAAGATTTCACGTTTTTGATAACATCACTGGCATTGGAGCCATAGGACTGTTTCACTGTGATCGCTGCGGATGGCTTTCCGTTAAGTGTAGAATAGATATCATACATAGATGAACCGAATTCGATATCAGCCACATCTTTAAGCCGGATAAATTCTCCGTTCGATTTTGCTTTAAGAATAATATTTCCGTAGTCTTTTTCATTGTTGTAACGACCAGGATATTTCAGAATATATTCAAATGACTGGGAACGTTTTCCTGAACTTTCACCGGTTTTTCCCGGAGAAGCTTCTAAACTCTGCTGGTTCAGCGCATCCATAACTTCATCAGCGGAAATGCTATAGGCAGTTAATCTGTCCGGCTTCAGCCAGATCCTCATAGCGTATTCCCTTGTTCCTAAGATATCTGCAAAACCTACCCCACTTACCCTCTTCAATTCAGACATCACATTGATATCCGCGTAATTGAACAGGAATTTCTGGTCAGCCTTAGGATCATCACTGTACAGGTTAATATACATTAGCATGTTTGGTTCCTCACGGGTAATTTTTACCCCTTCGCGGACAACCAAAGGCGGAAGTTTGTTAACGACTGAAGATACACGGTTCTGTACGTTGACGGCAGCTACGTTAGGATCTGTACCCAGGTCAAAAACGACCTGAATGGATGCTTCACCGTCATTTCCGGCATCAGAAGTCATATACTTCATTCCGGGAACTCCGTTTAACCCTCTTTCTAAAGGAATAACCACGGATTTGATCAGCAATTCGTTGTTGGCACCCGGATATTCTGCCGTAATGTTTACTTTCGGCGGAGAAATAGACGGGAATTGTGTTACAGGAAGTTTTAGCAACGATAAAACGCCCATAAATACGATAATCAAGGAGATTACGATAGACAGAACAGGTCTGCGAATGAATTTCTTAAACATAATTACTTACTTCATTAAAGAGTCCTACTCTGCTTTTAATTTCAGTGACTGAAGTACTTTTTTAGGTTCCTGGAACTTAGTCTGCACTTTCTGGTCATCTTTCACTTTCTGAACACCTTCCAATAGGAACTTATCCCCTTTTGCCAATCCGGAACCTACCACATAGAGATCCGGCAGTTCATAGGCCACCTTAATGTTTTTAGATCTTACCACTCCGTTTTGATCCACTACAAAAACATATTTCTGGTCCTGGATCTCATACGTAGCTTTCTGAGGAATCAGTAAAGCATTTTTTACGGGTAAAGTCATCCTTACTTTTCCTGTTTCCCCGTTTCTTAAAAGTTTATTTGGATTCGGAAACTTTGCTCTGAAGGCAATATTCCCGGTTTCATTATCAAATTCTCCTTCGATCGTCTGGATCTGGCCTTTTTCAGGAAGCATTTCACCGTTTGCCATAACAAGGCCAACTTCGTTGCTTCCACGGTCTGCAACATGCATCTGATAACTCAGGTATTCAGGTTCTGAGACATTGAAATACCCGTACATATTCGTATTATCCGAAAGTGAGGTAAGTAAATCACCTTCATCGATGAGACTTCCCAGTTTCAGGGGAATCCTGTTGATAATCCCTGAATAAGGAGCTTTAATATCTGTAAATGAAAGATGGATCTGGGCTAATTTAGCTTCCGCATTCGCAGCATCCAGTTTGGCTTTTGCCATTGCACGCTCATTTTTGGATACAATGTTATTGTTAGCCAGCGTACTCGCATTTTTTAATTCAATGGTAGCCTGGGCCACTTCTGCCTGGGCTTTCAGCAATTCGGCCTGATACAACTTCGGCATAATTCTGAACAGGGTCTGACCCTGTTGTACAAATTGCCCTTCGTCTACAAAGATCTTTTCAAGAAAACCTTTTTCCTGGGCACGGATTTCAATGTTTTTTACGGATTGGATCTGGGCTACATATTCTTTATCAATCACTGTATCCATCACTACCGGTGAGGTTACGGGATATACTGTAGCTTCTTCTTTTTCTTCCTTTTTTTTGTTACAGCTGAACAATAAAAGACTGCTTAGCGCAATGCCTGCGACAACTCTCTTGATCATAATTCTAGAGTTTATATAAATCGTTAATGTTTTGAAATGAAATAGAGATAAGAAAATCAACCCATGTATATTAAAGGTTGAAAAATGCTGCGCATTTCATTCTTCTGAAGAACAAAATACTGTTCTGAAATTTTTAGATTCTGATAGAACGAATCAGAATGAATCTTTTTATGATATTGGAACAAATTCCGAGGCCATGCAAAGACGGCTTCAGTTCTTTGAAGCGGAGCAGCCCTAAAAAACAAGCAAATGTAAATACGGCTGCTAAAACTGCGACAGCCTGTACATGAGATAGCTGAAAGCTGTTTTCAAGCAGTTCTAAAGAATAATTTTCACTAAGTATCTTTTGCTGAATGGAAAGTTTTTCGCAAGTCTGATTAAGTTTATTGGCTTTTTTGAGCATACAGTGAGAAACAGGTCCAACTAAAGAGTTGTCCAAAGTCCTGACATTCATTTTACTTTCTACTACGAAAAGCAAAAATAGGCCTGTCAAAAAGTAAGTGATATAGTTTCTCATATGATCCGGCAAAGGTACATCATATCCACAAAACTACTTTTGATTCTTTAAAAATGTTAAAATTGTTAACAAAATTTAACATTGCTTTAAATAACCTGAACGCACCATTTACTAAAATATCTTTGAAATACAACATATATATCATTATTAAACAAACACTTACAATATATGACAATGCTATTTTTTTGAAAATATGAACAATAAGTAAGATATGGACTTATCAAGATTTACTTAATATTTAAAAATGTTAAATAAATACATACTTAGCATTCTAAAAATTAAATATTTTTACATCAATCATCCTATTCATTACATATAATAATATAAATTTTCAAAATACGGAATATTATATAACAATTTCATTTTAACAAAATTTAAAATTTAACGCTTTATTTTAACCTTCATTAATAGAAATATTTGTAAATTTATGAAATATTAACACCAATATATATTCATTGCCAATCACTTTATTATTATGAAAACTTTTATTCAACTCATTTTTCTGAGTATGATTGCAATCTCTGCAGTCGGATGTAAACATCCCGGAAAAGAAGCTGTGGTTAATGCTCAGACAGAACAACCTTCATCCAATGACGAAATTACCAAGAATATTTTCACGGATGATCTAGGAGAGAAAATGGAGGTTATTACCAATCACACAGCAAAGACCGTTACCATCCATTTAGATGGGAAAACATATGAACTTAAGAAAAAATCCGATATGCCGGAATATTCTGCTGCAAGCACAGAATATCAATATACAGATGTTAAAGGTGAGGTAACTTTTCTTAAACGCGATATTCAGATGGTCTTATTCCATCATAAAAAAACAGTTCCTTCTGAAACACAACGAAAAAATGCCGGTATGGCGTCTTATTAAATGACAGATTGAGACCGTTGCAGGATATTTTCATCAACTTCATCCATGGAATACTAATTACTTTCTGTATATGAGATAACAGGTCAGAAGACTGATATTTACCAGGACTGCGAAGGCATTTGAAAGAATAATCGGAAGCTCATCCTTAAGGATTCCGTACCATACCCATAAAGAAACACCGGTAATCAATACCAGAAGCGTAATCCATGAGAGGTCTTCAACATTTTTCTCTTTTAACACTTTAACCAGCTGTGGAATCATTGAAGCTGAAGTAAACACACCGGCAATAATTCCTAAAACATTTTCATCCATAATTTCAAATCTCTTATTAAGATAAGAAATTTTCGCCTATTCTAAAATATTTTCAACTATACCAGCTGAAAAATATTATTTTTTAAACCTTGACAAATCGATTTCTTCCGGTAGCGGTATACCATTTTCAATAAATTCATATAAGGCTAAAGAAAAATAGCATCCGTTTAGAATTCCGCGTGCTCCTAATCCATTAAATACATACAGATTTTTATGAAGCTCATGCCTGCCGATAATCGGTCGCCTGTCTTTCACCGTAGGCCTGAACCCAAAATGGATTTCATCTACCTCAAAATCAAACGGATAAAATTCGGAAAGGCCATTTTTAAGTTGTTGCACTGCGCTTTCGTCAATCTGATGATGCATTTGTTCCCGATCATATGTTCCGCCGTAAAAATAGAGGTTTTCATCAACCGGAAAGAGGAAATGTTTCTTTTTGGCGGTAATGTCTTCTGGCAGAGGCCGGGATAATTTTACTTTGATATGATGCCCTTTGTTGGCAACAACAGGAATTTCAGAGAAAAAAGGATTGTTTTTAACACTCATACCTTCACAAAATATAATATGATTAAAACTTAAGTTTTCATAAGAAGAATCTGAAGGGTTTAATTTTTCGTAATTAAACTTGTCTTTTATCAGATAAGACCTGTCTTCAAAAAAGGAAAATAAATCGTTAAAGAATCCATTTACATTAAGCCTTGCTGACTGGTTCACTCTTCCCACACCGTATGGATTATTGACCATATCCAAAAACCTGAAATCTTTGTCTAAAAAATAAGATAATTCCTCTACATCGGATTTTCTGAGCCATAACTGCTGTTCGTTTTCATCATGAAAAATCCTGTGAATAGGAGCATTAATCAAATAATTTTTGCCTGTATATCCCTCTATCTCATTTAGGGTATGCTTAAGACAATCAATTTGCTCCTGCGCTTTCCAGAAAGTAGTGAATTTCTTAAGGACAACAGGATTGACCATACCGGCAGAAACCTGGGAAGCACTCTTATTTCCCTCCGAAAATATCCTGAATGATTTCCGATTCCTGATCAGCTGATGGGCAAAAAACAGTGCTGCATATCCATCTCCCACAATAATATAATCTACATGCTCCATAATAAAAAAAACCTGAGTAAAAGTACTCAGGTTTTATATAAATATCAAATGAATTTTAATAATTCCACATGCTGTTCTCCATTTCAAGGATCTGAGCTTTGATTCTGTCACTTTCTTCAAGCTGCTCGTCAGCGTTTTTAGGAATATAATCCTTGATTACACCATCTCCTAAGCCACTGGAAGATTTATAAATGATAGAAGAGAATCTTCTTGCATTAATGATGTCATCAAAAGATAAATCAGCGGAAGAATTTTTCCTGTTATAAACGTAGTTGTTAGCAAGAATCTCTCTCGCACTTGGATAATAGATCCAGAAAAGATCGATTAACTCATCAGCTCCTGCCAAAGGCATTCCATCAGGTCCAACCTTTCCTTGAATTGAAGGGTCTGGTCCCATTGCAGAAATTGCAAGAGGCCTATATTTCATCTGGCCATCTCTCTTATCAATAAACCACATACCCATTATTTTAAGAACTTTAACTTTATCTGTGGTAGTCTTAATATGATCAGTATACTCCTTTTTCTCTTGTTCAGTTAATTGACGACCAGAGTTCAGAATATCAATAGCAGCATCATCAACCACAACAGCCTCAAGTCTTTTCTGAATTCCTTCAGGAGATAACTTGATCGTTAAGTTTTCATCATCATAAACTTCTTTAATATTGCCACTTAAAGCTCCGTCAAGCAAAAGTTGATACAGTGATCGGGTAGGTGTAGAAAGAAGCCCGTCTGGGTTATCATAATAGAATGGTTGATTAAGCTTATCATTCATATCTATTACTTCCCAAACAAACATACTTTTTAGAATGTCCTTATCATCAACAAACCCATATTCAAGAGGTTTTACTTTATTGCTGATAAGTGTATCTCCAACTTTCCTCATAGATTCATCTCTCATCTTTCTGAACTCTTCAGGAGAAGAAGCATTCAGAATAGTCTGGGAAAAAGCAAATCCCGAAACTAATACCAAAAGACTGCTAATATATTTTTTCATAATGTAATTTAATTTTAATCTTATTGTATATTAATAACAATTGGGGATATATTTTTAATAATCTGACCGTCAAGTCCGGTAGCAGTAGCTTTAATGTCATAAATATAAACTACATCTCCTGTTCTAAGATTTCTTGTCAATCCTGCTGCTTCACCTAAAGTATTACCTGAAATTAGTAGACCTGCTCTTCCAGGTACTTTTACCATAAATCCGGTTACATTAAATGATACAGGGAAGTCGAAATCCGGTATAGCAGCTTGTACTGATTGATTAGCTACCGATGCAGCAGGCATAGACAGTACATTTTTACCTCTCATTTGTCCTTGTGGTGGAGGTACATTTTTAATTCTATACTCAAATACCTGAGAAACTGACTTTCCACTTGGATCAGATCCTGAAAGTGTGATCTTAACTGTATTACCTGTAGTAGGTTTAACAATCCACTTTCCTTGACCATTACTTCTTACAGAAGCTCCAGGTGCAGAAAGTGATAGTTTAGCATTATCAGCACCAAGGATAGACCCTGAAACAGGGTTATCAAGACCTCTGTACATTACATTCATTTTATCCGCAGATAATAATAGTCCTTTTTGAAGTTTCACTTCCTGAGGACCTGCAATAACATTATACGTGTGTGACCACTGGAAGCTCTGCGGTTTCCCTGAAGCATCGGTTAATGTAATTGTTCCTCCTACTTTATGCTCTCCAAGACCTGATCCTGAAATAGGAATAGTACCTTTTCCATTTTCCTGTCTGCTCACTCCTGAAATGTTGATCTTATTACTGTTTGAATAAGTTCCTAACATTACTGTAACATCTGCCTGCTTACCAGACTGAATATCAGTTGGACCAGATACAATCGGCTCATAGTTTGAGAATTTGATGCTTGCATCAACTTTTTCCTGTAACATCAATGCCAAAGCATCTGATTGTACGTTCCTTGCATCATTCTGGATGATTTCAAGGTTAGAAATCGCAGCGATCAGCGGCTGATGATAGAATTTGTTCTGGAACCATGTCTTCTCATTAGGTGATTTTCCTTTCGGATATTCTGCAATCAGAGATTTGTTAGCTCTTTCTACTAAATCTTTCAGTTGAGCATTATTACCAAAAGTAGCATTGATATAATTCCTTACATCATCAATTTTAGCTTTAAGGTCTAAAGCTCCCTTGGAAGGGGTATTTTCGTCTCCTTCTTTAAAGAAGTACTCCGTAGTTGCTTCATTATTATTTAGTGCAGCGAAGTTCTCGCTTACATCCACTTCTTTTCCGGCCTCGTCTTTCTCTTGGAACTCAGATTTCTTTTTAAGAAGATCTTTGATATCCTGAGCTGATTTTACCAATACATTGATTTTATCTCTTAAAACCTGATACTGCTGCCAAGGCTGAGCGTAAGTATCCGGTACCTGCAGGGCTTTTGCTTCAAGAGTTCTTTCGAAAATCCTTTCGTTCTTTCTTTCCGTTAAAGTCCTGGTCTCGTTAAGAGCTTTTGTTGAGTCATAGTATGACCTGATGATTTCTGCATCAATATTTAGGGCCATCATCGCGATGAACACCAAATACATGAGGTTGATCATCTTCTGACGAGGGGTCTGTTTTCCTTGTGCCATTCTCTTTTCTTTTGTTTTTAATTAAGTTTTATATTAGAAATGGTTTTGGAATTAAGACTTCATTGCGGTTAGCATACCACCATAAACTCTATTTAAATTATTCAAGTTAGACGTTAAACCTTGTAATTCCTGGTTAAATTTTTCTGAATGCTCAACAGACTTCTGCATATCGCTTACATATTTCTTAGCGAATTCAGCCTGTCTCTGTCCACTTTCAAGTTGCATAGCATATAATGCATTCATGCTTTCCATATGCTGGGCAGCTTTGTTCAGCTGATCATTGTATTTATGAGTAGAAGCAGAAACATCCACAGTCTGGTTGATCTGATCTACAGAATTTGAAAATTTATCGATCCCTGTTCTTAATCTTTCGAATAACTGAACATCAAGCTTGGCATCCTGAAGCATTTTGTCCAGTTTGGTAGAAAGTGAATTTTCCAATTCAGCAAACTGAGCGGCAGCATTGCTTTTAGATACGTTTGAATGCAGTGGATTTGGATTGGCATGCTTATCCAACAGTTCAGGATATACATTTTCCCAAGCATAAGACTCTTCTGATTTCGGAGGGTCAAAAGCAAAGATGATGAAAATGATAGCTTCAGTGATAAGCCCCACTGTAAGAGCCATATTACCGTTAACAGGTCCTAGAGTAATGTGGGTAATTTTAAGCCAAGCCCCAAGAATTACAATTGCAGCACCGAATGAATAAAAGAAATTCATCCAAGCATCTTTAGTCTTAAACATATAAGTCAGTTTTTTTAATGTTAAATAAAATTGTTATTGAAAAGTAATATAATGGTTTGATTGAAAATTATCTGCTAACTCTTCTTGGTTTAACAGCAGCTTCAGGGATGTCCTGTACTGTTCTGAATCCGATATAGCTTCTTGCAGAATCTTTTCTTTCCCAGTCTCTTGCCCCTGTCATCAGTGCATAGCCAACATCTTTCCAAGAACCACCTCTTACAGATCTTTTATCATCTGCTTTATCTTTAGTAGAAGGGTTAAGTGTTGAAGAGAATGCTGGTGAAGAATTATTGTAGGCAGATTCCGTCCATTCTGCAACGTTTCCAGCCATATCATACAATCCGAATCCATTTTTCTTAAATTTCTTTACCGGAGCTGTATATGTGTAAGTACCTTTTTTCTCATCTTCCATATAATTACCTCTCTTAGGCTTGAAGTTGGCTAAATAGCAACCTCTGTCATCCATTAAATAAGGACCTCCCCAAGGATAGGTAGCATTTTGCATTCCGCCTCTGGCTGCATATTCCCACTCAACTTCCGTCGGAAGACGGAATATCATTGGTCTCTGTTTTTTTCTTTTCAGACTTTCGTTATAATCTGTTTTCAACTTCGTTCTGAAATTACAGTATGCTCTTGCCTGATCCCAGGTTACACCTACTACAGGATAGTCTTTGTAAGCCTTGTGCCAGAAATACTGTTCAAATAACGGCTCATTATATGCAAAATGGAAGTCTTTTACCCAAACTGTGGTATCAGGGTAGATGGCAATGCTTTCACTTTTAAGGTAATTTACTCCTCTTTGGTTATCTGCAATAGCAACATCCATATCCCCCCATTTGTAATTGTATTTTAGTTTACTAACATCCAGAATCCTTTCATTTCCAACTCTTGATGATGCCGGTAAATACATGGATTCCAATACTTCCGCATATTCTACATCAGGATATTTATTTGTATTCCAATGCAATGGAACTTTCCAGTCCAGTTTTTTGCTTGGATCATAGCCATCTTCTCTTCCTCCCTGTCCTTCAAGATATTCCTGATATGGTGTTAAGTTTTCTTCCTTCTGTGCAAGATAGGCATAGTCTCCGATGCTTGTTCCTCTTCCTTTACCTTCACCTCCTTCTCCGGCAGCCTCAGCAAGCATGGTTCTTGCGATAGAATCTCTTACATAATTGATAAATACCCTGTATTCTGCGTTTGTGGTTTCTGCTTCATCCATAAAGAAAGAAGAAACTGTAACCGTTTTCAAAGCTGCTTTTTCAGGAGTATTTGTAGGATCCTGATCTGCAAGACCTGCTACGAATGATCCTGCAGGAATTGCCACCATACCGTAAGGTCTTTCTGCAACAAATGATTTTGTTTTTTCTCTAGGTATCAATTCTCCTTTTGTTCCCGGTTTACCTACGGAAGAAGACCCTCCACCTGAACAAGATACCGATGCTACCGACGCAGACACTAATAAAAGAAATATCCTTTTCATGTTAATTTTTATAATTAAGCCGTAAATATATAATTTTTTTAAGAAACTTTTAAGATTTTTTTTGAAATAACGGAGGAAATCTAAATTTATTTTATTTATACTTCGTTTTTATTCTACAGTTACGGATTTCGCAAGGTTTCTAGGCTGGTCTACATTTGCTCCACGGTATACTGCAATATAATAAGCTAATAGTTGAAGCGGAACAGAAGCTACGATAGGTGAGAAACATTCTGATGTTTCAGGGATCTCAATAACATAATCCGCCATAGCGCTTACCTGCTGATCACCTTTATTAACCACTGCTATCACTTTTCCTTTTCTGGCCTTGATTTCCTGGACATTGCTTACAATTTTATCGTAATGCCCTTTTTTAGGTGCGATGATAACAATAGGCATATTTTCGTCAATCAATGCAATTGGCCCGTGCTTCATTTCGGCAGCCGGATATCCTTCAGCATGGATATAAGAAATTTCTTTCAGTTTTAACGCTCCTTCTAAAGCGGCTGGATAATTATACCCTCTTCCCAGATAAAGGAAGTTAGTAGCATTAACGAAATCTTTTGCAATGGTTTTTGTGAGGTCATGGGTAGATTCCAATACTTCTTCAATTTTTTTAGGAAGTACATCCAGTTCTGCAATCAGGCTCATAAAATCAGCATTGCCCAAATTCCCGTTATGTTTACCTAGCTTTAATGCGATTAAACTGAGAATGGTCAGCTGTGCAGTAAATGCTTTGGTAGACGCTACACCAATTTCAGGACCTGCATGGGTATAGGATCCGGCATCTGTAATCCTTGCAATAGATGAATCCACTACATTACAAATCCCATAAATGAAAGCTCCTTTTTCTTTTGCCAGTTTTAAAGCGGCCATCGTATCGGCAGTTTCGCCTGACTGAGAAATGGCGATTACTACATCTTTATCCGTAATAATAGGATTTCTGTATCTGAACTCTGAAGCATATTCTACTTCAACCGGTATTCTTGCATATTCTTCAATAAGATATTCTCCGATAAGACCGGCATGCCAGGAAGTTCCGCAGGCAATGATGATTATTCTGTTGGCATTCTTGAAGCGTTCAAGGTGATCCCAGATACCAGCCATTTTTATAATACCCTCTTCTACCAGAAGCCTTCCTCTCATGGTATCATGAATAGATTTAGGCTGCTCGAAAATTTCTTTAAGCATAAAATGTTCAAAGCCCCCTTTCTCAATCTGTTCAAGACTCAGTTTTAGCTCCTGAATTTCAGGTTCAATTTTAGAATTTTCATTGATTGTCCTTATATCTACTCCATTTTCCAATGAGATGGTAGCCATATGGCCTTCTTCGAGGTAAATGGCTTCTTTTGTAAATTCTACAAAGGGAGAAGCATCCGATGCAATGAAATATTCATTATCTCCAATACCAATCGCTAAAGGAGAGCCTAAACGTCCTACAACAAGCACTCCAGGATAATCTTTGTGCATTACAGTTATAGCATATGCTCCGTATACTTCATTTAAAGCATAACGTACGGCTGTAGGGAAATCTGTTTCAGCATTCAGATCCATGAAATACTGAATAAGGTTTACCAGCACCTCAGTATCTGTTTCCGATTGAAAAGTAAACCCTTTATCATTCAGCATGATTTTAATGGTATCATAATTTTCAATGATTCCATTATGGATAATCGCTATCTTTCCATTATTGGATACATGGGGG
Organism: Chryseobacterium camelliae; assembly: GCF_030818575.1. Classification (NCBI taxonomy): domain Bacteria; kingdom Pseudomonadati; phylum Bacteroidota; class Flavobacteriia; order Flavobacteriales; family Weeksellaceae; genus Chryseobacterium; species Chryseobacterium camelliae. The sequence goes on along the minus strand of NZ_JAUTAL010000001.1, from coordinate 213,684 downwards.
TGAGAGTTTCTGTCACTTGGTACACCATGTGTAGCCCAACGGGTATGCCCCATACCTATACGAGCGGTTCCTTCTAACTGACTTGAAATATCTACAAGATCATCCACTTTTCCTTTCGTTTTCTGAACCTCAAATGTATTGTCTGACTTTTCAAGAACGATTCCTGCACTGTCATAGCCGCGGTATTCCAATCTTCTCAGACCATTGATCACTATATTATAAGCATCCTGAAATCCTGTATATCCTACTATTCCGCACATAATTTTATATTAATAATTAGATTTGTTTAATTTATTTTGTTCCACAAATAACTCTCAGCTGAGCTTTGTTGGGATTAGCTGTATTTGATCCTACAAACACAGCTCTGCTCACAGCGTAAGCTCTGGATGTATATGACTGGCCTGCCAGCCCTGTATTGGCAGCATTACTTAAAAATCTTCCTATATCTATCCTGAAATATTTATACTGATTGCTTGTTCCCCCCTCTACAATATCTTTTACTGATTTAGTCACAGTAAATTCATAATACGCAGGATTTTTATCCATATTGTATAATTTATAAATTCTGAAATTAGGTGCTGCTGCTAAATTGAGAGCATCAGTAGTAAAAGAGCTAGTCATTTTTCCATTACTATCTTTGTCTTTCTGAAGGAACGTCAGATTCCTTGGTTTAGCATAGCTGTTATTCCAAGAAACGGCATCTGTATAAAGTCTAATCTTAGCACTGATTATAGCTGCCTTATTATTCTGATATAATTGCTTCAAGCTATCTATTGTTTCACCTGGAATTTTAATTCCTATAGATGGGCCACCCATTCCTTGAGCAAACAACTTAGAATCTCCTGTAACCATATTTCCTAAAGAAGCAGATGAATAAGCGGTATTGGTTCTGTCATATTCATATTGACCTATATGTGCATTGCCAGAGCCCAAAACAAAAGAATAATTGGCTGAGGTTCTCGTAGTAGTTCCGTTGTCCGTCTTATCATATTTATAGTACATGATCAATTCCATAGAGTTAGGAGAGAATTTAAATAAATATCCGTCATTCTCATCAACTGCAATTCTAAGCCCTCTGAAATGTCTGATAAAATTCGAGGCATCCTGAAGTTCCGGCTGGCCTTTCTTAGCAATGATCTTATTCTGGAATAAAGTTTTGTCCAGATTGATTCTGATCCCTGGTGCAGAAGATGTAAATATGGATGAATTATCAGAATCCTTTGTAATTGTAACGGAATTTATATTACCGTCAAAAGTTTTAGAACCTATATTAGTAGTATTATAAGCAAAAACCTGATTAGACTTTACAGAATCTGAAGCTCCTTTCAGGAAGTCCAACACTTCATATACTTTGATATTCAGTGTTCTTTTTGCTTTCCCGAATTTTCTTACCGGATACGTATTCACCACTTTTTTGGCAGCAACGTTGCCGTCCGGATAAATATAGTCTTCATTAGTCGTTGTTTTCACAGAATCTGCCGCATACTGCGGCTTGATTACCAATACTACAGAATCTACCACAGCATTAGCTCCAAAATCAGGATTATAGGTAGATAACCTGAGCTGTGTAAGATAAGAGGCTCTCTGCATGCCAAATTGGTCTTCCTTAAAGGCACCAAGCACAGCTGAATCCAATTTCGCAGCATCACTCCTGATACTGTCATTATTAATGATATTGAATGCGGTGATATTATGTATTTTTTCTTTCCCTTGTGCAGCTTGGTCTAGAAACAGCTGTTCCCCCAAGGTATCTGGATCCGGTTCGCAGTTATAAAGCAATACACTTCCTAAAATCGCCATGAAAAGTACAGCGAAAGCTTTTTTAATTGTATGAGTCATTAAACTGTGTTTTTAATAAAGTTTGTTGATTGAATCGACATCCAGGTATTCTGATTTCTGAGTCGGTGTTTCGTTAAAAGCAATATCCAGGTCTCCTTCAAGGAACTCATCCCCTTTCACTACCATATCCACATAATTCATGCTTTCGATGACAAAACTCTGGATGGTAGGCTTATCTAATGCCTTGAGTCCGGAAATATTATCAAATTTCAGTTTTTCACCGATTTTCTGATCCAGTTCGGCATCTTTTTCGTTGTATAGAGAAAGTACGATTCTGGCATCTTTAAAGTAGGTATCGGATTCATAGTACGTTTTAAGATACACAGGAACAAAGGAGGACATCCATCCATTCAGATGAATCACATCCGGAACCCAGTTGAGCTTTTTAATAGTTTCTATAACCCCTCTTGCAAAGAAGATCGCTCTTTCGTCATTATCAGGAAAAGGAGTTCCTTCATCATCGAAGTAATATTGTTTCCTTTTAAAATATTCTTCATTATCGATGAAATAAACCTGAAGCCTTTCTCCCGGCAGCGATGCTACCTTAATGATTAAGGGCTGATCAAGGTCATTGATAATAATATTCATTCCTGAAAGACGGATGACTTCATGAAGCTGAAATTTTCTTTCACTTATCTGTCCAAATCTTGGCATAAAAACTCTTACATCATTGCCTTCATTGTGCATTTTAAGTGCCATTTTATTCACCACTGCAGCCATATTTGTATCTTCTTGGTACGGATACATCTCTGTAGTAATATACAGTATCTTTTGATTCGGCATAAACTCTATCTAATTTTTGTAAAAACGCTTTAATGTGCAAAATTACAAAAAAACATCCAACATAATTTTAATTAACACTTTTTTACGACAATTCATCGGCCGAGATTACGAAAAACCCATTTTGTTGTATGATATTTTTAGTATTTTTGAAATACTATTATAATATGATATGGAAGTTTTAAAAAATAAAAAGACGCTTCAGGATTTTATCGAGCGGCAGAAGGAAATGGGCAAAAGGATAGGGTTTGCTCCTACTATGGGTGCATTACATAATGGTCACCTTTCCCTATATGCAGAAGCCAGGAAGGAGAATGATCTTGTGATTTCTTCTGTTTTTGTGAATCCTACCCAATTCAATAATGCTGAAGATCTTAAAAAATACCCGAGAGATGTAAAGAAGGATATTAAAATACTGGAGGATTCCGGATTAGTAGATGCAGTTTACATTCCTGAAGTTATTGATATTTACCCCGAAAAAACAGAAAGCAAATCCTATAACTTCGGCGGGCTGGAACATGAGATGGAGGGAAAATCGAGGCCAGGACATTTTGATGGCGTAGGAACCGTTGTGGAAGAGCTGTTCAGACAGGTAAAACCTGACAACGCCTATTTCGGAGAAAAAGACTTTCAGCAGCTGGCCATCATTAAGAAGATGGTAGAAAACCAAAAACTTCCGGTAAAGATTCATGGAGTGCCTATCCTGCGTGCGGAGAATGGTCTTGCTTTAAGCTCCAGGAATCAGAGACTTGATCCGGAACGCAGAAAAGCGTCAAAAATTATTTATGAGACATTAAAAGAGGTCAATGATTGGTTCAGGGTTTTAAGCATACCCGAAATTAAAGCAAGAGTAAAGGACATTTTTGAAAACCAGCGTGGAATGGAATTGGAATATTTCCTGATTGCAGACGAGAAAACGCTTCAGGAAACAGATTTTTTCTATAAAAACAGAAATTATAGGGCATTCATTGTGGTGGTGGTAGACGGAGTAAGGCTCATTGATAATATACATCTTGACTAACATAAAAAATCAAAGGCTTCCTGAGGGAAGCCTTTGAAACACCAAATCACAAAATATTAATATGAAAAAAATTTACTTTTCAGTAAACTGTGACCCGGCTGGGATTCGAACCCAGGACCCATACATTAAAAGTGTATTGCTCTACCAGCTGAGCTACCGAGTCGGCCACAATTAATATGTTAAATATAAAATAATTTATACTTACTCAATATTAATTATTCAAATTTTTGCAGTGCCTGCGACTGGACTCGAACCAGCACATCCTTAGGAAACCACCCCCTCAAGATGGCGTGTCTACCAATTTCACCACGCAGGCAAATAAAATTACAAAATCCAGTAATTTTTTGCTTGTGACCCGGCTGGGATTCGAACCCAGGACCCATACATTAAAAGTGTATTGCTCTACCAGCTGAGCTACCGAGTCGGTCACTTTATTAATCAAGTTTTCATTAGTGTAATGTCCCTTGTTTTAAGTGGTGCAAAGATATAGCTTTTTTTTATTTCTCAAAACTTTTTTGCAAATTTGTTCAAAAAAAATTCATGATAATTTCACTTGTAGGATACATGGGAAGCGGCAAATCTCACATTTCCAAAATATTAAGCGAGAAACTGGATTTCAGGCTTATTGACCTCGATAAAGAGATTTCAAAAAGGAACAAATTAGCCGTTCCTGAAATCTTTGAAAAGAAGGGCGAAATTTACTTCAGGAAACAAGAAAGGGAAATTCTGGAAGAGATTCTGGCTACGGAAGAAAATAGTATTCTGAGCCTTGGAGGAGGCACGCCGGTATATTATAACAATATGGAAATTATCAACCATAATTCAAAAAGTATTTTCCTGAAAGCATCCGTTGCCACTTTATCCGAAAGATTGCTGAAGCAAAAGGACAAGAGACCGCTTATTGCCCGTATTGCTGATGAGGACCTGCCTGAATTTATTGCCAAACATCTCTTTGAAAGGAATGAATTCTACAGCAAATCCCAATTCAGCGTAAGTACCGATGCCAGATCGCCTGAAGATATTGTAGAGGAAATCATAGAAAAGCTCTATCATTAGAGCCTTATGCCTCGGCTTCGTCTTCTTCACCGCCTTCACCAAAAAAGTCATCCCAGTCGGTAAAATCAGATGCAATATCATTTCCTACATATTCATCCATTTCCCTACGGTCTTTTTTGGTTGGCCTCCCTTCCCCTTTTATTCTGTAATAATCCTGGGAAGCTTTTCGCAATTTCAGGAGTTCATATTGTTCCTTATCCGTTACATCCTTGATATGAAGCGGTACCAGCTTGGCCCCTATCCTGCTTTTAGGGATCTGCAATACTTTAATCTTATAATCGATCTGGTTTTTACGAACTTTGATAACATCTCCTTCTTTTACCTCTTTAGATGATTTCACTACAGAATCACCAATAGAAACCCTGTTCTTTTTGATTTCCTCAGCAGAAACTGTTCTCGTTTTATAAAAGCGAATACTCCATAAAAATTTATCTATTCTCATATTTTTTTATACTTTTGCCGTTATATTATTTGTAAAGTAATTAAAGTTTTTGAAATGAAAAAAATATTTTTATATATCCTTGCAGGATCTTTGTGTTTCTCTGCCTGTAAAAAGGATGATGAAGCCGAAACTTTTGTGGAGCCGGAAGACGTATCAGTCAGAAACTCATATGATGAGCAGGCCATCCAGAAGTTTATGGATGACAATTATCTGGACACCCAAGGAAATATAAAAGCCTTCAGCAGTACGGATGCCAGCGATGATAATTACAAGAAGCTTTCTGAGCTCAACCCCGTAAAACTTCCTTCAGGAGTAATCTACATCATCAGGGCCGGAGCACAACCTACTGCAGGAAAAACCATTGGAACCGATACAATGATCAGGACAATGATCAGAGGGAACTACTATCTTGCTACAGATACGGATGGAAATGTTGCCTTTAACAATTCTTATTCCGGAACACTGATCAATACCATTGACGGACAGGGTTCTCCAGTGACAGATCCGCTATTTTACTATGTGAAAAATATTATTTTAGAAAATGCTACTTCTGATGCGGCCAAACAGAGAAGCTATTATGAAATAGAAGGATTTCAGGAAGGACTTAAATATTTTCAGTCCTTTGACAATAAACCGGATAGCGACGGATACAACCTTCAGGGTGTAATCATCGTTCCTTCCAAAGCTGCTTTCGGCAGGGATTTGCATTATAATTATGTAGGCACATCACTTCAGAACAGATGTTTTGTGTTTAATTTCCAGCTGTACAATGCTGTTACTCCAAGACCGGCAAGTAACCAATAAAAAATAAAAAATCGCTTCAGGAATTCTGAAGCGATTTTTTTATTTAGTATTTTGCGTGCTGCCTTACACTTCCTAATACATCAGGGAAAAAGAGATCAGAAAGGTGATCAAATTCATCTCCCCTCATAAACATACTTGCATCCACTTCCTCATATGAACTTCTTCCTGCCGCAGCAATGAGTTCATTACATGTATGAAGGGTATTCTTATGGAAATGGTATACCCTTTCACTTTTATCAGTCACATCAAGCCCCTTAACGAGCATTTTATCCTGGGTAGCTACTCCTGTAGGGCATTTATTATTATTACAGCGCAATGCCTGAATGCAGCCTAATGAAAACATAAAGCCTCTCGCATTGTTACACATATCCGCTCCCATGGCAACAGCTCTTAAAATATCAAGGCTGGTTAACACTTTTCCGCTGGCGATTACTCTGAGTTTTTTCCTGACGTTGTAGCGATTGAGAATTTTGTTTACATAAATCAATGCCGGTTCCAAAGGCATTCCCACCCCATCCGAAAATTCAGGAGGAGCCGCACCTGTTCCTCCTTCAGCGCCATCAATAGTAATAAAATCCGGATAAATTTTCAAGACATTCATCTGAACGCAGATATCTTCAAACTCCCTGGTATCTCCTATACAAAGTTTGAACCCCACCGGTTTGCCTCCGGAAAGGTCTCTCAGGTGCTGTACAAACCTTAGTAAGCCAGCGGCATCGGAAAAAGCGGAATGAGCGGGAGGAGAAAGTACGGTAATCCCTGGGGTTACATGACGGATCTTAGCAATTTCCGGAGTATTTTTAACTCCCGGCAAAACACCTCCGTGGCCAGGTTTGGCTCCCTGGGATAATTTGATCTCAATCATTTTAACACTGGGAAGCGTTGAATATTTTTTAAACAGTTCCGGATTGAATTTTCCTTCATCATCCCTGCATCCGAAATATCCTGTTCCGATCTGCCAGCAGAGATCGCCTCCTTCCAGATGGTAAGGTGAAATTCCTCCTTCACCCGTATTATGATAAAAATTTCCTTTTTTGGCGCCCCGGTTCAATGCAATCTGTGCACGGTCGCTTAAAGCCCCAAAGCTCATTGCTGAAATATTTAATAAAGAAGCATGATAAGGCTGTGTACACTGCTCTCCTCCTACCCATACCCTGGGAAGCTCTTCAGAAGGCATTTTAGCATAGATGGAATGCTTAATACCTTCATATTTTCTGTGGTTCACTTCCAGTTGGGTTCCAAAAGGCACAGTATCGCCCAGATTTTTTGCCCGCCGGTATACTGCAGAACGCTGGTTCCTGGGAAAGGGTTTCCCGTCTGTCTCCCTCTCAATAAAATACTGCTGCATTTCAGGAGAAATACTTTCAAAAAAATATCTGAAATATCCCAGAACAGGAAAGTTCCTTAGAATAGCATGTTTGGTCTGGGTTACATTATACACGCCAATTGCATAAATAATAGTGAGAAAGAAAGGAATCCACCAATCTGCTCTGATTAAGAATGCAACAGCCCATGCAACGGCTACAATAACTGCTCCCCACAACAAAAATTTGTCTCTCATATCACTTGGATTTTTATTTTTTAAGATTGCTACAAATTGCCTACCACATTCTCATGATCATTAATATCAAAATAATGGTACACAGAAAAGGTATTTCATAAATCTGGCCATTTTTCGGATTACAGGCTTTTAAGTTTTTTCATAAAAGATCCGATGGCAGGTTTTAATTCTTCAAATATGGGAAGATCTTTATGGGTTATCATGACTTCCGTAAAAAGCTTGAGTCCTAAAGCAAATTCGTTGGCCGTTTGCTCATTATCGAATATATTTTTATTCCTGATCAATTCAAAAATATGAAAAAGGTCATCATGGTTTTTGAATTCGAGTGATAATGTTTTGCTGCCTGTAGATCCATCTTTCAGGGAAATCTCTTTAAGATCAAGATGGTAGGTATTGTTTCGTTTTTCCATTTATTTAACTGTCAGATTGTACTGCTAAAATCTTTTTCAGTGCTATTAAAGGTAGTCATTTTTATTCAAAACGATTTTATAAGGCTACCGAGCAATGTAAATTTTAGCTTTAAGATTGATTCCGAAGATAGTGATGGATGAAAATTATTTATTAATGAAAAACTACTAATAAATGGGTCAGAAAAGCAAGTGAACCGTAACAAATGAAATTGAATACGCGCCAATCACTCACTTACCTTACAGCAGCTTACTGAAGGTAAATAAATGGTATTACAATTACTAAGAAATTTTAATTCCGGAAAGAGAATCTGAAAACAGGTTCGATCTCGTTATATTTTTTCAAGAAAGGTTTCAAAAGAACTCATGACGGATACGGTACCATCCGCCTCTATTTTTTCCAGTTTCAGAAACTCGATCTGATTGACAGAAGAAGGATCAAAGTCTTTCTGAACCCGCACATAATTTTCCGTAAAGCCAAACATCTTACCGTCTTTGTTTTCATGCTCCCAAAGGACAGGCAAAGTTTTCCCAAGCTGGTCCTGATAGAAGGCCATTTTTTTCTTTTCAGATAAAATTCTGAGCATTTTGTTCCTTTTCTTCCTTTCAGACACAGGCACTACACCTTCCATCCCTGCAGCTTCTGTATTTTCCCTTTCAGAATAGGTAAATACATGAAGGTAGGTAATAGGCAGTTCATTCAGGAAATTATAGGTTTCCATAAAGCGTTCTTCAGTTTCCCCTGGGAAGCCTACAATCACGTCAACTCCAATAGCGGCATGAGGCATCACTTCACGGATTTTATTTACCCTGTTGCGATACAAACCGGTAAGGTAGCGGCGCTTCATTTTTTTAAGCAGGTCATCGCTTCCTGACTGCAACGGAATGTGGAAATGTGGTACAAAGCTTTTGCTTCTGGATACCAACTCGATGCTTTCATCCTTCAGAAGGTTGGGTTCGATAGATGAAATCCGTATTCTTTCTATTCCAGTCACCTGGTCAAGCTCGGAAATAAGGTCAAGAAAGGTATGCTCATGCCTTTTATTCCCGAATTCCCCTTTGCCGTAATCCCCGATATTTACACCAGTAAGAACAATTTCCTTAATATCCCTTGCAGCAATTTCCCGTGCATTATTCAGCACATTTTCGATGGTATCTGAACGTGAAATTCCTCTGGCCAATGGAATGGTACAATACGTACATTTATAGTCACATCCGTCCTGGACTTTCAGGAAAGCCCTGGTCCGGTCACCAATAGAATAACTCCCGATGAAGAAATCTGTTTCTTCAATCTCACATGAGTGTATGGTGCCATTGCTTTCAGACTTTTCCAGGTCGTCCAGATAACTGAGGATATTGAATTTTTCTTTCGCTCCTAAAACAAGGTCTACGCCGGTAATCTGTGAAATTTCTTCAGGCTTCAGTTGTGCATAGCATCCCACAATCACAACCAGTCCTTCAGGATTTGCTTTCATGGCTCTTTTCACATGAAGCTTACATTCGCGGTCTGCATTTTCAGTTACCGAACAGGTATTGATCACATATACATCTGCTTTTTCATCAAAACTTACCTTATCATATCCGGCATCCGTCAGCTGACGGGCAATAGTAGATGTTTCTGCAAAGTTTAATTTGCAGCCTAAGGTATGGTATGCGGCAGTTCTGTGAAAAGTAGACATGGATAACTCCTGATTTTTAGGGTGCAAAGATAATACTTTTAAAGTGAATAGTCTATTGATACCTTCTATGGATTATTATACAAGGCATTTATCTGTCAGTACCTTAAGCAGCTTAAGTTATTTCAGGTTAATGGTATGCTTCGTCCTGGAAATCATCCCTTACTTCGGGGCTATTCTGATAGCAGACCGGAGATGAGTTTTCAGACAACGGATCACTGGAAAATCTGCTTTTCATTTCCGTATTGAATTCCTGAGATTTATTGCGGGCTACAGAAAGCGTATTCCAGTCTTCATTCTTCAGCATCTTAGCGATATAGATGATCTGACCGATATGGTACGGATAATGTGCAAGCTGGCGCAGAACTGCATCCAAGACAGAATGTGCCTCGCTCCGTATATAAATGATCGCATGAAGATTTTCATCATTGATCTGATCCAGCGCACCAAAGAGACAATCCCAGCCTATTTCCCAAAACTCCAGAACTTCACTTTTGGTCTTAAAAGAATTGAAAAACTCTTCATCCCGCTTGCGCCAGTCTTTTTCTCCATCTTCCATTAAAAAATTGGTCCATCTGGAAAGCATGTTTCCGGCAATGTGCTTTACGATTACTGCAATCGAATTGCTTTCTTCATTATACTGCCAGAACATCTGCTCTTCCGAAAGCTGTGCTAAGGTGCGGTCTCCAAGTGATTTATAATACTGAAATCGTTTGATAAACAGGTCTTTCATAACATTTGTTTTGATCAAAGTTAAGCATTAAACCGGCTATTTATGAATTTATGCCGGTAAATCTCTCATCCCCCTAATCCTAGCCCCGATTGGAGCATTTGTCTGAGCTCATTTTCTGTTTCGGGCGGCGGCAAAGCCGCCGCCCGAAACAGAAAATGTCGAGTGCGGAAAGCGGGAAAGAACTCCTGAATCACCTGCTCTTACTAAGACCCGGAAGTTATTTGATATTCGTAAGGTTGCCGCAAAGATTTTCAAGGTGGAATATTTTATGGAACGGGCTTCGGACTTCCCTGAGCTGCTCTTTATCCCGGATAAAAGTGTACCTGGATGCCAGAGAGTTCATATCTGAGACGATCACAAGCCAGCATTCATCCACAGAAGAGTCATAATAAGGGAATTTTTCGTTTTTCTTTTCTATCAGTTCCATGATTTTCGCAGAGCATAACTCGTCGAAAAGGTTCATATTATATTCATGGGTAATGAAGACATTCCGGCGATGAAAGGATTTCCTGATGTTCCTGACATGCCCCGTAGGCCTGTTCCTACGGATACTTTTATAAATGGACAGAATAATTTCCTGCTGATCTTCGGGGTTGTGGAATTTAAGATTGGGCTGAAACTCTAAAAAATAAACACCACGATATTTCGTAGTGTTTTCCTGTTCCAATAATATTTCTGCCTGACGGAATATTTTATTAAGGCTGCTCTCCATTTTTTTCATTTCCAAATGGTTGATCACTTCCGTAAGTTCAATTCCGATTTTCTTGTCGTCCAGCGTGGCAATGAAGTCCGGGCTTTCGCAGGTAAGATCCTCAAACTGTACTCTGGGAAAATGATGCATAAACGCATTCAGCAGCAAAATTTCAGATTTTTTCCTGTACTTCTCCCTGTCATGCAGGGATGACTCATCTATAGCACGGTGGTATTTCTCTATCGGCTTCTTCTTCAGATGCCTGTTCAGGTAGTATAAACTAAGATTTTTAATTAAATCTTCATCAGAAAATGCTTTTTTCATGTGTTTATTTTTTGTGTTCCCCATGCAGGCAAAATGGTATGGTTTTAGTGCCTGATCTTTGATTACCAAAAAATTACATCCTAAAGGTAGTTAAAAAAAACATTCGATACACACTTTAAGTTTTAATTATCAAATAATTAATATAAAGTTTGTTTTTATAATTAATTACCTTTGCCAACTCAAAACAAAACTAGGTTTTATGGATTTTAAAAACTTTGAAATACCCTACAACGTCAATCCTAAATACGCTAAAAAAGTAGCTTATTTCTCTATGGAATTTGCCATCGAACAGGTATTAAAAATATATTCCGGCGGACTGGGATTCCTTGCAGGATCCCATATGAGAAGTGCTTACAACCTTAAGCAGGATCTTGTGGGCATCGGCATCTTATGGAAGTTCGGATATTACGATCAGGCAAGAAATCATGACCAGACCCTTCAGCCGGTATGGACGAAAAAAATGTACAGTTTTCTTGAAGATACCGGAATTAAATTCCAGATCGAAATCCATAGTGCCCCGGTTTGGGTGAAGGTATGGTACCTGGATCCTGAAATCTTCAATACAGCTCCGATGTTTTTCCTTTCCACAGATGTTCCTGAAAACGATCACGTTTCCAAAACCATCTGCCATAAGCTGTATGATGCCAATGAATCTACCAAATTGGCGCAGTATATCCTTTTAGGAAAAGGAGGTGCAAGGCTCCTGGATGAAATGAATCTAGAGCGGGAAATATACCATATGAATGAAGCTCATGGCCTTCCTGCGGCATTCCACCTGCTCAAAAAGTATAACGGTGACATGAACCGCGTCAGGGAAAAGCTGGTATTTACCACGCATACCCCTGAAGAGGCCGGTAATGAAAAGCACAACCTGAAACTTTGCTATGATATGTCGTATTTCTCAGGCCTAAGCATGGAAGAGGTGAAGCGGATTGAAGGGTCCGATGACGACCGTTTCAACCATTCCTTATGTGCCCTGAAAATGTCCGGAATTGCCAATGGTGTTTCAAAACTTCATGGTGAGGTTTCCAATACGTTATGGAGCAAATATCCCGGCATCTGCGAAATCACATCCATTACCAATGCACAGGATTTTAAATACTGGGCAGATAAACCATTGTATAATGCAATGGATGAAAATGACGAAACGGCATTTGACTTCCGTAAAAAACACCTGAAAAAAAGACTGTTTAAAATCGTGGCCGATCAGACCGGCAACCTGTTTGACCCGGATGTTTTCACGATTGTCTGGGCAAGGCGTTTTGCAGGCTACAAACGTGCCGACCTCCTGTTGCATGACAAGGACAGGTTTTACAGGCTTCTGAACAATCCGAAATATCCGGTTCAGATCATCTGGGCTGGAAAACCCTATCCTATGGATTATGCTGCGATTTCCACCTTCAACTCGCTGGTGGAAGAAAGCAAAAACAATAAAAACATGGCTGTGCTTACAGGATATGAACTTTCCCTGAGCAAATCGCTGAAACAGGGTTCTGACCTATGGCTTAACAATCCGAGGGTACCGAGAGAAGCTTCCGGTACTTCCGGAATGACCGCAGCTATGAACGGCTCGGTAAACCTGTCAACAGATGACGGCTGGATCCCAGAATTTGCGAAACACGGCGAAAATTCATTTGTGGTTCCTAAAGCGGATTATATGAACACCAGCATTTACGAACAGGATACCCACGACCTTAATACGCTGTATGAAATCCTCGAAAATGAAATCCTTCCGACCTATTACGATAAACCATCACAATGGAGGAAAATCCAGTATAATTCCATGGAGGATGTTAAAGACCAGTTTAACAGCGACCGAATGGCAGATGAATATTATCAGCTGATGTACAACCACCAGAATAAATAATCCCTGCCACAGTGTTTATAAAACAATCGGCGGAGCCTCTGGCTCCGCCGATTCCAATTTTGAAAGTATCGTAAATTAATATTGAAGAGGTCTCTTTAAGATTCAACTTTTTGGGAAGGTTGGTCTGGATCAGATTGACTCTGTTTTGTATTACAAGCTTAAAGAGGCTAAGATTGTTGTACAATTGTTTAATACATTATAGTATTAAAAAAAACTCCAGCCTAAGTTTAAAGGATAAGAATCCGAAAGTGGATCTTAAATATAAATCCTATAAAAATGATGGTTACAGAATACTATCATATCGAGACAAATGTAATAGGTTAAGGCTCATTTTAAAGGATAACCACTCGAAAATAATTGGCAGAATTGTATTTTGGTGTGAATATTGTGATTCTGATCTTAATTCAAATAAAAAACAATGAAGGCTTCAACTATTTTATCATTAGGAATTTTCTCCACAGTATTATTTTCATGCGCTACCGTCCACGATAAGCTCAACACAGGTATGATCGTAAGGGACTGCACGGGAACTTATCTCAGAGTTGGGGAACATCAGGACTACCTGGTCTGCAATTCCGAAGTTCTGGAATCTAAAAAAGATGGCGAAAAAGTATCCGTAGTATTTGATAATACAGATAAATGCCCCGAAAGAGACGGCAAAATCATGTGTATGATGTACCATGAAAATAAAGGAATGATAAGGGTGAAAAGTGTAAAGTAATCCTCAGATAATAATACAGACCTCATCTCCTGATGAGGTTTATTTATTATAATACCATTAACACAATTCAGATTTACCGAAGCTTTTATTGGGCAAAAATGAAATGCAATGAAAGAAAATCAGGTATTATGATTTTACCTAACTTTTTTTGTCAGGCATATCTTAAATTTCATTCAGCCATACAGTATAAAAATGGGTTATCAAAAAGACCAATATTTGCTTCGGAAAACAGCTTCAATATGAATTTCTATCATTAAATAAACAGAGGCTACCTCTTCAGGCAACCTCTGTTTTTTGTTATTTATCTTTGCTTTTGCTTTTAGGAGGCACTTTCAGCCCCTTTTCCTTGGCTTCAGAAATACCGATTGCCACGGCCTGTTTCCTGCTTGTTATCTTGTCTCCGGAGGATGATTTTAACTTTCCTTCCTTAAACTCATGCATCACTTTTTCTACTTTTTCCTGAGCTTTGTCTGAATATTTCTTAGTGCTCATGATTTTGATTTTTAAGATTTAGATATCGATACTCCTATTTCATATACCTTTGCATGCTTCAGGTATTTTGAACGTTCTCTTGAAGTTACCGATTCGAAATGATCATTCTTGATCACGATAATCGGGTCTTCTGAATTTTCTATCTCAAAATTCGCGATATATCGTTCATCCGGTGCATCCTCGCGCATTTTAGCTTTTATTTTCTGCAGTTCATCAGCATAATCGCGGAACCCCGGGTCGGAAGAGTGAATAAATTTATATTCATCACCAGCCTCTACGAAGTAATGGAGCTTTTTATCAATAAGATGAGCTTCATCCGTAATTTGTGGATTATCGTTTCCATCTTTAAAGCTTACTTCTACCAGTTTGCCATTTTTTTCCTGTGAATACCTTTCCGCATCATCAAAACTTGAAAATCCAGTGTAGATAGACTGGTCTTCAAGATCGTATTTGTTCAGCTTCTGGTCGTAGTCGTTCGTTTCCATAATTATTATTTAAGTATGTTATACAAAAGGATATTCAATTTTTTTGCCAAACGTAAGATCGGTTTCACAAAAACATTTTTCAAAGAATAGGGATTTGCATTTATTACAATTAAATAATATTTTTCAATTAATATTTAAATCATTTTACAATAAACTATTGGATAGTATTTAAAAAAAATTAAATTTGCAGACTAAATTTTTAAGCATGAAATGTAAGTCTATTTTAGCCGTTTTATTTCTATCGGGTGCTACTTTAGGGTATGCTCAGAGAATAGATTCGGAACAGGTTTCCTTCCAGCTATTAAAGGAACCCTTGAACCCTGTGGATTCGCAGAGCAGAAATTTTTCTGTAGTTGTAAATTCACCGTATAATATGACCAAAGAAGATGTCATCAAAGAAGCTAAGGAAAAATTCCAGAAGCAGGTAGATAATTACGACCAGAGCGTACAGGATGCCAAGCTGCAGCACGAAGAAAGACTCAAGGACTATGAGGCTGAGGTAAAAAAACTTACTGAAAAATACAAAACTGAATCTGAGCAGTATAATAAGATGAAGGCTGTGGAAAAAATTGCTATGAATGCCATGCCACCCGTATTGAGGCTCCCTTCCCGCCCGCAACTTAATGTTCCCCAAAAGCCGGTATACCGCGATCCTGATCTTAGAAGTGCTCTTATCGTAGATAATAAGGTCCTGGCATCCCAGGTTAATATTGACGGTTTTTCCAGAGGAGGAAATGCCATTGATATTTCCATCAATATGGAAAGGACGAACTTCCAGGATAATGCAGGAAAATCCTTTGCCAGCCAGCCCACGAAACTGGTGGTAAAGCAGAACGGAGCAGTAAAGATAGACAAGATACTTTTCTCAGATTTTGAAGAAATTGCCTCTTCCCCTACCAACGAGATCAACCTGAGCGACCACGAAAGGATGTACCTTCAGAAAGTGATGAATAAGATCAACGAAATTCTTGCTGATAACTTCGGGTATTCCAAAATTAATTCTACAGTAAAACTGGAAACGGTAAAAAACAAAGGGGAATATGATGATCTGGAAAAGGCTTCTATCTATGTGACCACAAACCTTAAGAAGTTGCAGGCCAGACCAGATTATACGCCGAACAAAGCTGCCCTCGAGAATATGGACAAAGGGATTACTTTATGGAAAGATGCCTTAAAGAAAATCAATTATGAGGATAAAAAGGCAGCTTATAACGCTAAAATTGCAGCCTACCTGTACATGAATCTTATCCGCCTGAACCTGGCACTGGGTAAAAAGCCTGAAGCTGAAAAATACCTGAATGAAATGCAGGAGCATTTGGTAGATATGAAGCTTTCCTTTGACCAGAACTATGAACTGAAAGGACTTGAACAGAAAATTTACAACTAATAAATCAATCCATGAAAAAAACATTTATCCTTTCACTGGCCTTAATGAGCGCACTTGCTTTCGGTCAGAATAAGAAATTCGTCTACGGAGATAACTTCGAATATAATTCCAAGTACGAAAAAGACATCAAGCTCGTTCTGTGTGATGACTACAATCAGTATGTATTCAGTGATATCAATGAAGATGGGTACAGCACTTATCCACATAAAAAGATCATCATCAGAAAACTGGACCAGAATGGCAACCTTATCGACACATACATTAAGGATTATGCTAATAAAACGAACGGCGTCCTGCATAATTATCTGGGATCGGCAGAAATTGGCAAAGATCAGTTTGTAGTGTTTACTGAAGAACTGGAAAACAGGAATAACAGGAAGGAAATCTTCCAGCACGTTTTCAACAGAAAAGACAACAATTTTACCACGACCAGCATTGCCAAGCTTTTCACGGAAGGAGGCATGAAGCAGGGAACCACTTATATGAGGTTTTCACAGAACGGTAAATATGCAGCCATCATCAATGACCGGTCTGTTTCTAAAAAAACAGCCAATACCATAGACAATATCGTGATCGACCTTTCCACCCTTTCTAAAAAATGGGACAAAGAAATTACTCTTGACACGGATTATATGGAAGCGGACGCAGCTGTGACGAATTCCGGAAGGATCCTGATCTTGAGAAAGTCTACGGGCTGGAAAGAATCCTCAAAACTGGTCTATGTTTCTGCTCAGGGTGAACAGGATATTCCCTTAAAGGAAAAACTGATCCTAAAAACCCTGACTCCGGTTTCTATTAATGATCAGGATTACCTGGTATCATTCGGGTATTTTACCGGTGTAAGGATCAACCAAAGCAACTTCGGGGACATGGCCTTTATCAACCTGCAAAACGGGAATATTGTCATGAGCGAATTTCCTCAATACAGATCAAATACTACGATGTCTGGAGTAGAAATCAGCGCTGTACAGGCCAATAACGGTAAAACATATCTGTTCGGATATGACATTAACAAAACAATGCCGCCATCCACACCCTCCAACCGTTTTCCTGATCCGATCATTTCCTACGGACCTGGTCAATGGTTTACGCTCAACTCAGATGGAACCGCAGTAAGCACTTCCGCAACACCATACGGAAAGATCGGCTATTTCATGAAGGATAACACAGGGTATTTCTTTGCAAATGAAGACAACCTTCAGCCGTATGCGATAGGAAATGTAGTAACCGATAAAAAGAAGGCCATCAATCTCTACAATAATTCTGAAAACGGGCAACGTTCCGGCTCTCCGGTACTGACCTCCATCAAATATATTCCGGAGTCTGACCGGGTAATCTACCTGAGAAAATCCGGGGAAGGCAAGCTTAACGTAAAAAGTGCCTACAACTGGAACCAATAATTTTCATTACAATAAAGCCGGCATCATCGCCGGCTTTTTTCTTGTAAAAATCACTATATTTGATGCTTTATGATATTAGAATTTAGAATGAAAAAAATATTCTTAACCCTTAGCCTGGCCGCTGCTTTCCATAGTTTCTCGGCACAGGAAATCACTTTAGATAAAATTTATTCAGGATATTACCGCGGAAAAGGTATTGCCGGGATTACTTCCATGAAGAATGGTGAGAACTACCTGGTGATTGAACCAACCGGAATTGCCAAATATTCTTATAAAACTTCCCAAAAAGAAGGAAATATCATTGACGGCCAGTTTGAAAGCTATGAATTCTCCGATGATGAATCCAAAATCCTTCTGCTCAAAGAGAGCCAGCCGATCTACCGCCATTCGTTTCTGGGGAAATTCGAGGTCAAAGACCTGAAATCCGGAAAGGTGACAAGCCTGAATAACGGAGATACGGTTCAGGAGCCAAGGTTCTCACCTGATGCATCCAAAGTAGCTTTTATTGCGGATAACAACCTATTTTATCAGGACCTGAATACCGGTAAAATCACTCAGATTACCGCGGACGGCAAGAAAAACTCTATCATCAACGGCCTTGCCGACTGGGTGTATGAAGAGGAGTTCGGGCATGCAAGACAGTATGAGTGGACCAAAAATTCTGATGCCATTGTTTTCGTAAAATCGGATGAAAGCCAGGTTCCGGAAATATACATTCCTATCTACGGAAAAACGCTTTATCCTACGGAAATGCGTTATAAATATCCTAAAGCGGGCGAAAATAATTCTGTCGTATCTGCACAGCTCTACCGTTTAGATACCGGAAAAACCATCCCGGTAAATCTTGGGGCATTCAAAAACTATTATATTGCCAATGTATTTCAGACCGCTAAACCCGATGAAATCGTCTTAATTACTTCCCAGAGGATCCAGAATGCTTCTGATGTACTGAAAGTGAATACCAAAACCGGAGCTGTTCAGAAACTTTTTACTGAAACGGATGAAAAATGGATTGATACCGATAATCCGACCCTTGAATTCCTGGAAGATGATTCTTTCCTGTGGGCATCCGAAAGAGATGGCAATCGCCACCTGTACTGGTATGATCAAAATGGTAAACTTAAAAAGCAGGTCACCAAAGGCAACTGGGAAATCACAGACTATTACGGTTACAATCCGAAGTCAAAGGAAATTTACGTTCAGACAACAGAAAAAGGGAGCATCAACAAGGTGGTTTCCAAAATCAATATCGAAAATGGAAAATCTCAGCTGATATCCAAACCGGACGGGAATAATTCCGCAAGTTTCAGCAAGAACTACAATTATTTTATCGAAACTTCCTCTACCGCTGCAAGCCCGTATACTTTTGTACTGAAAGACGGCAACGGAAAAGTGGTGAAAGAGCTTCAGAACAACAACGAACAGCTTCAGAAACTGAAAGCAGATAACTTTGTGGATAAAGAATTCATTACCATTCCGAATGCTGTCGGCGATCAGATGAATGCCTGGATCATGAAGCCTAAAAATTTCGATCCGAATAAAAAATATCCTTTGTTCATGTATCAGTATTCCGGGCCGGGATCCCAACAGGTGTCCAATTCATGGGATATCGGTAATACATTATGGTTCAATCACCTGATACAGAAAGGCTATATCGTGGCTTGTGTTGACGGACGCGGAACGGGATATAAAGGCGCTAAATTCAAAAAAGTCACGTACATGAATTTAGGGAAATATGAAATTGAAGACCAGATTACGGCAGCGAAGTGGTTCGGGAACCAGCCTTATATAGACAAAACAAGAATCGGAATGTTTGGCTGGAGTTTCGGCGGATACATGACCAGCCTTGCCATGACGAAAGGCGCAGACGTGTTTAAAATGGGGATCGCAGTAGCTCCGGTAACCAATTGGAGGTATTATGACTCCGTATATACCGAAAGATTCTTAAGGACTCCGCAGGAAAATCCTGACGGATATGATAAGAACTCCCCTACAGAATATGCCGGTTTACTGAAAGGAAAGTTTCTTCTTATCCACGGAACGGCAGATGATAATGTCCATTTCCAGAATTCCATGGAATTCTCTGAAGCACTGATTCAGAACAGGAAACAATTTGATTTTATGGCATATCCTGATAAAAACCATGGTATTTACGGAGGATACACACGACCTCAGCTGTATCAGAAAATGACCAACTTTATTCTGGAAAATTTATAGTATAAATAATAGAGTATTTAATCCCTTTTAAGTTTTTAAAAGGGATTTGTTTTTATTTGAACAATCCTTCAGCATTTAAAATGTTGAAGAGTTTATCCCCATAAGACCATTAATGCTGTTCATTACAATGGCCAATTCAATTTATTTTATCAATTAAAATTAAAAACCTATTTTTGAAAGATTTGAAATTTGCATCTATGAAAGCCAAACATCCTAAAGGGCTGCCGTTTCTCTTTTTTACGGAAATGTGGGAGCGTTTCGGGTATTACCTGATCCTCGGAATCTTCGTTCTGTATGTCATTGAACCTACCGGCCTGAAAGGCGGTCTGGGACTTCCTGACAAAACCGCCGACGATATTTTCGGGACCTATATTGCCCTAACCTATCTCACTCCTTTCATTGGAGGTTTTTTAGCCGACCGGGTTTTAGGATACATCAAATCTATTTACCTGGGAGGGATCCTTATGGCAGCCGGATATGTCGGGATGGGTGTCTTCAAGGATCTTACCTTATTTTATACGTCACTGGCATTGATTATTATCGGGAACGGCTTTTTCAAGCCTACTATTTCCACCCTTCTGGGAAACCTGTATTCTGAAGAGCCTTACAAAGCGAATAAGGACTCGGGGTACAACATTTTTTATATGGGGATCAATATCGGGGCCTTCATCTGTAATATTATTGCGGCGTTTATGCGGAATAAATTCGGATGGGGAGAAGCTTTCATTACCGCCGGTGTCGGGATGCTGGTCGGGCTGGTTATTTTTACGGTCGGTAGAAAACACTATATCCACGCAGCGCAGATGAAACCTGTACAGGAAGGAGATACGAAACTGTCCGAGATTCTGGTAAAAGTATTCTTGCCGGCTATTATTTTCGGGGCCGGAGGATGGTTTATTCCGGGAAATATTTTCGGCAGCGATAGTACCGATGCGTTTATTTTTGCCTGTATCCCGGTTATTTACTTTTATGCATCACTGTATTTCAAGGCAAAACCTGAAGAAAAGTCATCCATCGGTGCTCTTCTCTCAGTGTTTATGATCAGCATGTTTTTCTGGGCTGTCTTTAAACAAAACGGAACGGCTTTAACGAGATGGGCCAATTATTATACGGACAGAAGTGTGCCTGCCATTATGGAAAAACCCCTGGAAGACATCTACATGGTGGATGGAAAGAGTTATACAGACAGCGAAGTGCCAGTCTACGATGACCAATTCCAGTCTCAAAAAGATAAAGACGGAAAAAGCTTAAAGCAAACCGGAAAAGATGTGTATTTTAAAAATATTTCACCGGAACAGCGTTCAGAGCTGGAAAAAAATCCGCAAAAGAAAGTATATCTGTATAATACTGAGCTGTTTCAATCCATTAATCCGTTCTGGGTGATTGCTTTAACACCCGTCATAGTAGGATTTTGGGCATTTCTGAGAAGAAAGGGAAAAGAACCTTTAACGCCCACCAAAATTGTCTTAGGATTATTTATTTCAGCCTTGTCCTGCCTGGTGATGGTTGCTGCTGTGGCAGCCGGTGACAATGGCTCCGTCAAGGTATCTGCCTGGTGGCTCGTGGCCGGTTATGGCGCTATTACTATAGGAGAACTCTGCCTTTCACCAATGGGATTATCATTTGTATCCAAGCTTTCGCCGGCGAGGATTACTGCCTTAATGATGGGAGGTTTTTTCCTGGCGAACTCTGTAGGCAACAAGCTTTCGGGGATTCTGGCAAGTACATGGTACAGCTATGACAATAAAATGAATTACTTCCTGGTCAATTTCGGGCTGCTGATATTCGCCACATTATTAGGGTTTTCCATGCTGAAAAGGCTAAACAGGATTATGAAAGAAAAAGGGCATTAAGCCTGGACAATACAACCATTAATCAGGCTGCAGAACTCTTCTGCAGCTTTTTTTGGCAATTGTAAAATTAAACCTTGCCGACAACCCAAAAAAAACTATATTTGTCAGTCTTAACAAAAATTAACAATAAAATGGATAATACTGAAGCATTAAGTCCGAAACCGGATGAATGGGTAGAGAAAAAAGGTTCCAGACACCCGAAAGGTTTATGGGTGCTTTTCGGAACAGAAATGTGGGAGCGTTTTAATTTTTATGGAATGAGAGCTTTGTTGACGCTCTTTATGGTAAATTCCTTATTGATTAAAGAAGCGGATGCTGCAATCATTTACGGTGGATTTCTAGCTTTGTGTTATTTGACACCTCTTTTGGGTGGTTTTATTGCTGATAAATATATTGGAAACAGGAATGCAATTCTGATCGGTGGATCTTTAATGGCTATCGGACAGTTTTTACTGTTCATCAGTGCATCCAGTTTTTCGGCTGATCTAGGGAGTGCCAAGCTGATTATGTGGCTAGCCCTTTTCGTGATTATTTTCGGTAATGGGTTTTTCAAGCCGAACATTTCCTCTATGGTGGGAAGCCTATATCCTAAGCAGGAAAAATCAAAACTCGACTCTGCATTCACTATTTTCTACATGGGAATCAATATCGGTGCTTTTTTAGGCCAGTTCATCTGCCCATACGTAGGAGACGTAAAGGATGCCGCTACAGGAGTAAGAGATATCTTTGCGTTTAAATGGGGATTCCTGGCTGCTTCTATCGCAATGGTGGTAGGAACCGTGACCTTCTTTATCCTCAAGAACAAATATGTGGTAACACCTGAAGGAAGACCTATCGGAGGATTGCCGAAAAACAACACCAGTGCAGATTTTGAAGAAGGTGAAACCCAGACCGCAAAATTCTCCAATAAGTTCCTTGCATTTACCGGAGTGATCTTTGTTGTTCTGTTTTTTGTGTTCAGATACCTTTTGGTAGGAGAATTCGGTTTAAATTCTGTAGAAATGGGACAGCTGATCAAAGGAATCATTTATCCGTTCATTTATGCAGCAGGTATTTCCCTGGCTTTCCTGATCATGACTTCTGCTGAAAATAAAGTAGAAAGACATAGAATCTGGGTAATCTATATCGTATCTTTCTTTATTATTTTCTTCTGGGCAGCCTTTGAGCAGGCAGGATCATCATTAACGTTCATTGCTGATAACCAGACAGACAGAAGTATATTCGGGTGGAATATGCCCCCTTCCATGGTTCAGATCTTCAACGGGATTTTCGTAGTGATCCTGGCAGTACCTTTCAGTTTGATCTGGGATAAGTTAAGAGCCAAAGGAAAAGAGCCGGTTTCCCCTATGAAGCAGGCGATGGGTCTTGCCTTAATTGCCTTAAGTTATTTTATCATTGCGCATAATGTAAAAGATTTAGGAAATTCCGGGCTGCTGGCTATTAAATGGCTAATGCTGTTGTATTTCATCCAGACCATGGGTGAGCTTTGCTTGTCTCCAATCGGATTATCCCTGGTAGGTAAATTAGCTCCTAAAAGATTTGCATCATTATTATACGGTGTATTCTTTATTTCCAATGCAGCAGGATATGCTCTTGCGGGGTCTCTGGGTGCATTGATCCCAGCTACCGGTGATAAATTCAAAAAAGCTCAGGAGATGGGCATCAATCTACAGGATGTCCTTGATAAAAAAGTAACTCTTACTACAGAACAGGCCGCAGCTTTTGAAAAAGCACAATTGCCGTTAGAAAACCCTGTGTTTGCTGGATTTGAAATTCATAACCTTTTTGAATTCTTCATGGTATTCGTGATCCTGTGCGGTATTGCTGCCGTAATTCTGGCACTTATATCGCCGATACTTAAGAAAATGATGCATGGTGTGAACTAAGCATAAACAAATATTCTTTAAACCTCTGCAAAGTCAGAGGTTTTTTTTATTTTCGTACGATGGAAGTTTCCGAAAGCTCTTTATTTCATTCCATAAAGGATCTTATACAGCAGTCGCGCGAAAAAGTGTTTCGGATAGCGAACTCCACCCTCCTGCTTACCTACTGGCAAATCGGAAAATTAATCGTGGAAGACCAACAGAAAGGAAAAGAAAGGGCAGAATACGGAAGCTACACCCTGAAAAATCTCTCCCGGCAGCTTACCACTGAATTTGGAAAAGGATTTGATTATACTAATTTATCCAATATGCGCAAGTTTTACCAGGCGTTCCCAATTGTTGACACATTGTCTCAACAATTAAGCTGGTCACACTACAGACTGCTGTCCAGCCAGAGCGATAAAACAAAAAGAGACTATTATCTAAAGGAAGCAATAGAAAACAACTGGAATGTGAGAAACCTGAAAAGGCAGATCAATTCGCTGGCTTATGAAAGAATTCTGGAACATCGTAAAACGTCTGAAGAAACCATTCAGAATGTACTGAAAGATCCATACGTCTTTGAATTCCTGGGATTGAAACCGGACGAGAAAATTTCAGAAAAAGACCTTGAAACCGCTATTATTGACCACATCCAGAAATTCCTGCTGGAATTCGGGAGAGGCTTTGCCTTTGTAGCAAGGCAGCAGCACATTGCTACCGATACTTCAGACTTTTATATAGATCTTGTCTTTTACAATTACATACTAAAATGTTTCGTGCTCATTGATCTGAAAACGGGAGAACTTTCCCATCAGGATATCGGGCAGATCGATATGTATGTAAGAATGTACGATGACCTGAAGCGTGTTGAAGGTGATAACCCAACTCTTGGAATCCTGCTGTGTTCTGAAAAAGATGAAACCATTGTGAAGTATTCTGTGCTCAATGACAAGAACAACCTTTTTGCCAGTAAATATTTATTATACCTTCCTAAAGAGGAAGAATTAAAACAAATTATAGATCAGGACAGGATACGGTTCGAGCTGGACCGGGATCAGTCAGAAAATTAATTACATATACCCTAGTCAGACATGAACTTAACTTTAGATGAAATACGGGATTTTAAAGGAAAATACCCTACTCAGATCTGGAACCTTTTCTTTTCCGAAATGTGGGAACGCTTCTGCTTTTACGGCATGCGGGGAATGCTTGTTGTATTTATGATTTCCCAATTAGGGTTTGGTGAAGAAAAAGCCAACCTTCAGTACGGCGCAACCCAGGCTTTTGTATATGCATTCACATTTGTGGGGGGATTATTTGCAGATAAAATCCTCGGCTTCAGGAAGTCGCTTTTCTGGGGCGGGCTTCTGATGATTGCCGGAAGTATTATCCTTTCCCTGAATCCACATGATTATTTTTTCTTCGGAATTTCATTTACGATTATCGGCACCGGCTTTTTTAAGCCGAACATTTCCACTATGGTCGGGAAACTATATAGGTCCGGAGATACAAGAACTGATGCCGGTTTTACGTTGTTTTACGCAGGGATTAACCTTGGGGCGCTTCTTGGAGGGTACTTCTGCGTTGCCATTGGGCAGGGAGACGTTTTTTCTGATTATATCCCCCATGATAAAACCTGGAATATAGCATTCAGCCTTGCTGCTGTGGTGATGGTGATCAGCCTTATCAATTTTGTATTCACACAAAAAAAACTGGGCCCTATCGGGTTGCAGCCTGGACATCCATTATCAGATCAGCCTGAGAGAAAAATAAAAAAATGGCAGGAAATAGCTGTTTATATAGGAACATTGGCCATTATTCCACTCATCATGACTATGGTTTCGGTTCCTCAGTACACCAACTACTTTATGTATATTGTTGGCCCCCTAACGCTGCTCTATCTTTTATATGAAATGACCAAAGTAACGCCTGCAGAAAGAAATAAACTCATTGCCGCATTGGTCTTTATCATCTTCTCCATTATTTTCTGGGGCATTTATGAACAGAGTGGAGGCTCACTGAGTATTTTCGCAGCCAAGAACCTGAACAGGGATCTTTTCAATCTTAATCCTAACGGAGTTAATAACTCAGGAGGAGCTTTTTTTATCCTTCTGCTGGCTGTTCCTCTCGGCTTGCTGTGGATTTGGTTGGGCAAAAGGAAAATCGAACCGAATACGATTATTAAATTCGGTCTCGGCTTCCTCTTCCTGGGTCTTGGATACTATGTCATATTTGCTACCCGCTATTTTGCCAATAGCCTAGGAATTACTTCGTTAAGCATATTTACCATCGCCCTTTTCATTATTACCCTGGGTGAAATGTGCCTCTCTCCTATCGGTCTTTCCATCATGACAAAGCTTTCCACGAATAAGTTACAGGGTGTTATGATGGGAATGTGGTTCTTGGCTTCTGCTTATGGACAGTACGTTGCCGGAATCATTGGTGCCCAAATGGCAACGGCAAAGGAAGGCTCGTCAAATTATGATGCCCTGATCACCTATACCGAAGGCTATAAACAGCTGGGACTGTATTCCGTAATCGCAGGTGTCCTTCTCATTATTATTTCCCCATATGTTAGAAAATTAATGCAGGATGTAAAATAGGAATCCGCAAATAATGCTTATTTTTACTTATAATATACAAGTCATGAAGAAAATACTAAGCATTATTTGCCTCTTCTGGCTAAGCTTCAGTTTTGCCCAGGTTAAATGGATGACTATTGAAGAAGCCCTGAATGCCCAGAAACAGCATCCAAAAAAAATACTGATCGATTTCTATGCAGACTGGTGTGGCCCATGTAAAATCATGGATAAGACAACGTATGGAAATACGGTTATCACTGAGATGCTGAATGAAAATTTTTATCCGGTAAAATTTAATGCAGAGGAAAAGAGGACCGTCAATATATTTGAAAGGAAATTCTCAAACCCTGATCATACCCGTAAAAAAGGTAAAAATTCACTTCATGAATTTACTCAATATATGAATGTAGCTGCAGTACCCAGCACTGTATTTCTGGATGAAACGGGAAGTCCCATTACCCTTCTGCAGGGAGAACTTTCTGCCCGTGAACTTGAGCCTTACCTGGAACTGATATCCAAGAACCTGTACAAAAAGATACGTACCCGGCAGCAATGGGAAGAATACCAGAAAAAATTTAAATCCAAATTGAAAAATTAAAAGTTCCGTAGAAGTTTTGATCATTAGATTTTAAAGTTTACTCTATTTTCCCGAAATTAGAGGCTCATTTTTCATGACTTTAGAAACTTCCATAGAATACGTAAAAGGGATCGGCCCGGAGAGAGCGAAATTAATCAGGAGCATCCTGGGAATGACTACTGTGGAAGATCTCCTGAACTTCTATCCTATCCGTTACCTGGATAAAAGCAAAATATACAAAGTATCCCGTCTGCACGAGGCCAGCCAGGAGATTCAGCTGAAAGGCAGGATTTCCCAGGTACAGGAAATTCAGAACGGTAAGACTAAAAGGCTTTCTGCAAAATTCAGTGATGATACGGGAACCATGGACCTAGTCTGGTTCCAGTATTCCAAATGGCTCAAGGAACAGCTGCCTGTAGGCCGTGAAGTCTATATTTTCGGAAAAGTAAACTTTTTCAATGGCCAGTTTTCCATGCCCCATCCGGAGATTGAAGCCGAAGAAAAAAAGGAAAATGACAACAGGCTGAAGCCCATTTACCCCAGTTCTGAGAAACTCGTTAAAAGAGGTCTGAATCAAAGATTTTTCCAGGTAGTGCTGAAAAATATCTGCAAAGAAATCCCGGAACTTATTCAGGAAAACCTTCCCGGCTATATTACCAAAGCATTCGGTTTTCTGTCCAGGCAGCACACCTACCTTAACATCCATTTCCCGAAAGATACGGAGCACGCTGAAAAAGCAGATCACAGATTAAAATTTGAAGAGTCTTTTTTCTTCCAGCTTGGATACGGACTGAAGAAACGCCATCATAAAACGCATTCCAGAGGGAATCCTTTTCCAGTGATCGGAAAACATTTCACTGATTTTTATGACCATTGCCTCCCTTTTGATCTTACCGGAGCCCAGAAGCGGGTACTTAAGGAGATCCGGCAGGATATGAAAAAACCTGTGCAGATGAACAGGCTTCTCCAGGGGGATGTAGGTTCCGGGAAAACAATGGTAGCTTTACTCACCATGCTTATTGCCATGGATAACGGATTCCAGAGCTGCCTGATGGCACCCACTGAAACCCTTGCCCAACAGCATTACAACGGCATCAAAGATCTTTTGCAGGATACACCGGTGAATGTTCGGTTATTAACGGGTTCCACAAAGGCTTCAGAACGGAAAATCATTCATCAGGAGCTTGAAAGCGGTGAGCTTTCTATTCTGGTTGGTACCCATGCAATTCTTGAGGATAAGGTTAAATTCCACAAGCTCGGACTGGCAGTTATTGATGAACAACACCGCTTCGGGGTAGCCCAGCGCGCCAAACTGTGGGCAAAGAACAGCATTCCGCCGCATATCCTGGTGATGACGGCTACGCCTATTCCCCGAACCCTCGCTATGAGTTTCTATTCGGATCTTGACGTATCAGTCATTGACGAGATGCCGGTGGGCAGGAAACCTATTATTACCGCTCACAGACGAGAAAAAGACAGGACTTATGTGTATAATTTCTGCCGGGATGAAATCAAAAAAGGAAGGCAGGTATATTTTGTATATCCGCTGATCGAAGAATCTGAAACACTTGACTATAAAAATCTCATGGAGGGCCTGGAACACGTAATGGATGCTTTTTCAGACTATAACGTAAGCATGCTGCACGGCAGGATGAAACCTGACGAAAAAGATGCGGCCATGAACTATTTCGCTTCAGGCAAAGCTGAAATTATGGTTGCCACGACCGTAATTGAAGTGGGTGTAAACGTGCCCAATGCTTCTGTCATGGTGATTGAAAGCGCTGAAAGATTCGGGCTTTCACAGCTTCACCAGCTGCGCGGACGTGTAGGAAGGGGTGCCGAACAGAGCTACTGCATCCTGATGACCTCAGATAAACTGACAACTGAAAGCAGAACACGCATCAGGACAATGACAGAGACCAATGACGGCTTTAAGATTTCCGAAGTGGATATGCAGCTGCGTGGGCCGGGAGATATCCTGGGCACCCAGCAAAGCGGTGTGGTAGATTTTAAAAAGCTGGATCTGGTAAAGGATTCTGCTATCATCAAGACCACTAAGAAAGCTGTTGAAAAAATACTGGATAAGGATCCCCTGTTATCTCTTCCTGAGCACCAGCTTATCAAAAGTTATTATCTGAGATACTACCGGGGTAAAAACAAATGGAGTAAAATTTCATAAAAAACCGCACAAAGCATAGCTTTGTGCGACCCCCTTATAAAACTGTTATTCAGAAGAAATAATCTCGTTGAAAATTAAGCTGAAATCATTCAGATTCTATTCCCAGCAAAGATGTATATATGTTGCTATTATTTGCTTGAATTTTCTCATGATCCTAAAAACAAAATGAATTATGTTTCCGGTATGCTTATTATAAAAACTAACTGTTGTCCACTAAAGGAAGAATAATAAAATGAAACGAAAGGATTCCCTTAATAAGATAGAGTTTTCATGATTGTACCGTTTATTTAAAGATCTTCTGCGCTTAAAACCGGAAATACATATAATTCATTTTGTGACTGATATTGTAAATGTAATTTGGTGTTTTCTAATAAAGTTCCCTATCGCTTTCCTTACAAATATGGCAATAAATTAAGTTCTGTTTCTTATATGATTTTTATAATTCATTACAAAATTCTCATGCAAATACAATTATTATGTTATAACTAACATTAAATCAACCGAATTTTTAGTCCACTCGCATTATAAAAGTATCAATACTTAATGCCGAAGTATGGTATTGCCAGCTCGCGCTTACGACTTCCAGCAATAGCTTTTTCAATGCCTGATAATTGCCCGGTAATTTCATAAAGACATTGCCGCCTTTTATAAAAATTTCTTCAATCTGTTCTTCTGTAAGGCCCGGAGAATAGATAACGACAATAAGTTCGGAGAACTTGGGGTCTGATTTTATTCTGTTGAGATAATTAAGTGATTCTTTACCCGGAAGGTGATAATTCATGAAAAGCATCCCCGGTATTACAGCATCAACCGTACTTAAATATTCCATCAAAACCCTCCCGTTATCAAATTCCAGCGACCTTACCGGGATTTTTGCATCTTTACAAATATTTTTGAAAAATATTCTGTTTACTTCATCGTGATCAGTCACAATGACGCTCAGATTTTCATTATTCATTATGATATTTTATGATTCGCTGCGCTTTCTAATCTTCTTCTTTTGCTCATTATTTTCTGGAATTGCGAAGGCGTAAGCCCGGTTGTATTTTTAAACTGCGAGCTCAGGTGTGCCACACTGGAGTAATTAAGCTTACGGGCAATCTCAGTAAGATTTTGTTTACCTCTGACAATCAACTCTTTGGTATATTCAATTTTTTGCAGAATGATAAAATTTTCAATCGAGGTACAGGCGATTTCAGAAAAAAGATTGGAAAGGTAACCGTAGCTGTGGTCTAGTTTTTCTGAAAGATAAACTGATGCTTTTACAGGAATAATTTCATCTGAAAAAACCAGCTGAACAATAGCAGCCTTGATCTTCTGCACCAAGGCAATTTTCTGGTTTTCTATGACTTCAATACCATAGTCTGCAAGTTTATTCTGGAAAATCCTATGCTGGTCCTGATTTAAAGATTCGTACAGCTCTACTTCTCCAAAGCTGAGAAGCCGGTACCGGAGACCATGTTCCTTAAGCTGCTGATCCAATACCTTTCTGCAAAGTGTATTGATATCAAATTTTACGTACAGTTTCATCCTGATATAGTGTTATGGTGTGTTAAAATATGCGTAAATATAGCAATTTATGTCATTTTATCGTGAGTTAGGAAGATTTTTTTTTCTTGATCTGATAAAATAAAAACTCCTGCATTATATAACACAGGAATCAAACACTAAGGATGAAAAAATATACTGATATAAGCAAAAACTTAAATCAGTTATATGGATGTATCGTCACGTCTGTTTTGTTGCAATGCAAAGATGCATCAAACCGAAACGTCACATGTTATAGAATTACATTGTATTCTTACATAATTTTTAGTCAACCCTCGGTGAAAAACTCCATTAGGTAGTCATCCATTATATAACCATGGCCAATGTCAAAAACGCCTTCATCATAAACGGTATAGCCCTGGGATTCATAAAATGCACGTGCAGGATTGTATTTATTGACATTCAGGATAACCCTTTTATCTCCCGCTTCAATGGCATGGTCGTTCAGGAATTTAAGTGCTTTTTTACCGAAGCCTTTTCCCTTGCTTTCCGGAACCAGATAAATACGGTGCAGCTTTGTCGTTTCAGGTTCATAATGGTTTTCAAATCCTATAAATCCAAGAAATTCTTCATGATGCTCATCCATCAACAGATAATAATGGTAATTCCTGTGTTGAAGATGGGCGGAAATTTCTTTTTCGGAATACATATTTTCAAGCATGTAGCTGATCTGATCCTCAGAAAGGATGTCTGAATAAGCGCTCTTCCATGATCTGGCGGCTAAATCACGGATGAGCGGGATATGTGTTTCTGTGGCTGGTATAAATCTCATATATTTTGCTTCAATGAAAAAAAGTGAAAGACATCAGCCTTTCACTTTATGGTTTTATATTCAGTTAAACTGTAGCGAATGACTATTGAATACAGGCCATTTCAGCCTTAATTTTATCATAAAGCCCTTCGGATGCCTTTACAAGCGGAAGACGAAGGTGGTTCTTAATAATTCCTTTTTCAGTTAAAATCACTTTAACCCCGCATGGATTTCCTTCAGCAAAAATCAGCCTCGTCATATCTACCAGCTTATTGTGTATGGCATAGGCTTCCTGTATTTTCCCTTCAAATGCCAGCTGGACCATCGTGGAAAACTCTTTAGGGTAAGCCTGACCAATTACGGAAATCACACCATCACCGCCGGCTAAAGTTACCGGAAGCGTAAACTCATCGTCTCCGGATACCAGGGAGAATCCTTCAGGTTTTTTCCTTAGGATGTCAAAGTACTGCAGAATATTCGGAGCAGCCTCTTTAATCAGGAACAAATTCGGGAATTCCCGGGCAAGGCGCAAAGTAGTTTCTGCCTCAATATTCTGGCCTGTTCTCGATGGAACGTTGTAGATAATGATCTTCTTACCTGTGGAAGCCAGCACCTTGTAATGCTGGTAAAGCCCTTCCTGGTTAGGTTTATTATAGTATGGAGAAACAGACAGGACTGCTTCAAACGCGGAAAGGTCAGTTTCTTCAATCTGCTTCTTTACTTCAAGGGTATTGTTGCCTCCTATTCCCAGTACCAAAGGAAGGCGCTGGTTATTTACCTTAATGATATGATCGGTCACCTGCTTCTTTTCTTCAGCAGAAAGTGTTGCCGCCTCTGCCGTCGTTCCCAATACCACCAAATACTTAGTCCCGTTTTCTATGTTATATTCAACTAGCTTGGTAAGGCTGTCGAAGTCTACGGACAAATCTTCATTAAAGGGCGTTATCAGGGCAACACCTACTCCTTTTAAAATGCTCATCTGTTAGAATTATTTTTTTCAAATTTAATAATTTAGACCAAGAATTTATCATAAATAATCATGTTTTATTATACATATAATTATATTTGCATATACTAAAAGATCTTATGAAAAATAAATTCTTATTATTAGGAATTGCTCTGGCTTCCCTTACCTCATGCGGCACAACTGCTCTTCAGGTAGCCCAGGTGAAAACAGAGAAGAATATTTCTATTAATAAAGAGCTCAAGGACGATCAGGAATTTGTACGTGTTATTGAACCATACAAGCAAAAACTGGAGCGGGAGATGAACCAGAAAATTTCCCATACCAATGTAGACCTTACCAAGCAGGGAGATAACAGCAACCTGGGCAATCTTTTAGCAGATTACATCTTTGACAGTGCTAACCAATGGGCAAAAGCACATCTGAACAGGAATGTGGATGCTTCCGTGATCAATATTGAAGGGATCAGAACGGTGATCGGAAAAGGAGATATCATGCTGAGAAATATTTATGAAGTGATGCCGTTTGAGAATGAGTTGATTATTGTCAAAATGAAAGGTACAGATCTTCAGGGTCTTTTTGATTATTATGCCAGAACACAGATCAACAATCCCGTATCTCATTTATACATAGAAACGCTGGAT
The DNA here is from genome assembly GCF_030818575.1 of Chryseobacterium camelliae. Lineage (NCBI taxonomy): Bacteria > Pseudomonadati > Bacteroidota > Flavobacteriia > Flavobacteriales > Weeksellaceae > Chryseobacterium > Chryseobacterium camelliae. The sequence continues at coordinate 180,818 of NZ_JAUTAL010000001.1, read as the reverse complement.
AAACATCTGGTAAAAACACTGATTGACGGAAAACCTGTTAATCCGGACCAGGAATATTATATTGCTACTTCAGATTATCTGGCTTTAGGCGGAGATAATATGACGTTTTTTTCCAAAGGGGAAATGATTTCTACAGGAATCAAACAAAGGGACCTTTTCATAGAATATTTCAAAAACAACCCGGAAATTGTGCCTCCCACAGATATCCGTTTAAAATTTATGGGTAAAAAATAATGAATAGAAAAAGTTTTTTTAAAACCGTAAGTGGCGGAACCCTGGCAATGGTCCTGGCTCCGAACATCCTGATGGCGAAGGAAATGAATATCAGTTCATTGAAAGCAGCCAAAAAACTGACTATTCTCCACACCAATGACCAGCACAGCAGAATCGAGCCTTTTGATTCAAGCTATAAAAGAAATCCTAACCAGGGAGGTTTTGCCAGGCGGGCTACCCTAATCCAACAGATCAGGAATCAGGAAAACAATGTATTGTTGCTGGATTCCGGGGATATTTTCCAGGGGACACCTTACTTTAATTTCTTCGGAGGCGAACTGGAATTTAAGCTGATGTCCATGATGAAATATGATGCTTCCACGATGGGGAACCATGATTTCGACAACGGACTGGATGGCTTCCTTAAAGTATTGCCTAATGCCCAATTCCCGTTCATCTGCTCCAATTATGATTTCAAAAATACGGTTCTGGACGGAAAAACCTCTCCTTATAAGATATTTAACAAAAACGGAATTAAAGTCGGGCTTTTTGGTGTAGGCATCGAGCTTAAGGGACTTGTAGGAAAGAAACAGTATGGTGAAACCGTGTTATTCAGATCCTGTTGATGTGGCCCAGCACTATGCCAGCTTCCTGAAAAATGACCAGAAATGTGACCTGGTCATCTGCCTTTCCCATATCGGATATGACTATACGGATGAGCCGGATAAAGTGAGCGACAAAATCCTGGCGGCCCGTACAGAAAACATCGACCTTATCTTAGGCGGCCATACCCATACATTTTTGCCGGAGCCTCAGATATTCAAAAACAGACAGGGAAAAAATGTACTGGTGAACCAGGTGGGCTGGGCCGGACTTCTTTTAGGAAGAATAGATTTCTTTTTCGATCCCAATAAAAACATACAGCATATTTCCTGGAATAACCAGGCTATCGACAGCAGCATAATCGCATAATATGAAAAAACTCTCTTTAATTTCTCTTGGTATTTTAGCCTCTATCAGCCTGATGAATGCACAAACGATTTCATCTAAAAAGTGGGCGGATCTGTTTTCTTACAATAACGTACTGGTGATGAAAGAAGACAACGGCAGGATCATTGCGGCTACGGAAAACGGAATTTTTTACTATACCGCTGCTACAGGAGAAATTACAAAGCTGTCTAAAGCCAGCGGATTGCATGAAGTGAAAATTTCTGCATTCGATTATAATCCGCAAACGAAGACCGGACTTATAGGATACCAGAACGGTTCCCTGGACGTTATCACTCCGGATGGCATAACTTACGTTGTGGATATTCCTATCGCTACCGGCTATAACGGAAGTAAGAAGATCAACCATATTTCCATCAGCGGCGACAAAGCGGTGATTTCTGTGGGTTATGGTGTTTCCATTTTTGACCTGAAGAAAAAAGAGTTCGGTGATTCTGCATTTTTCCTGAATGGTGTCTATGAGGCCAGCAATGAAGCTACTATAGTGGGCAATAAGGTCTTTTCGGTTACCAATTCTGGACTGAAAAGTCATGAAATGAATGTTACATTTCCGGTGTACTCCACCTGGACAACTGAAATGACAGGCACTTTTACGCAGATCGATTCAGACCCGGTACTGAGCTTTTCATCTCCCACAACAGCATATATCTATAATAACGGCGTTTCTACGCCACTGTCACAAACTTTTACCAGTGTAAAAGATATTGTTGTAAGCAGCAACAATATTGTGGTGACGGACAAAAACAGAATCTATACTTTCAACACCAATGGAAATTATACCAGTACGGTAAGTTTTGGTGAAGAATGCAATACAGCAGCCATTATCGGAGGAAAAGCTTATGGCGGAACCGTTGTATCAGGTATTAAAGATGAAAGCAACAGCATCTATAAACCGGATGGTCCTTATTTTAATTATGCCTATAAAATCAATCTTTTCAGTGATAATCAGATGCTGGTCTCCTCGGGAGGAAGGTCTAATAGGTTTAATCCCCCTTTGGATAACCCTAAAAATCCCGGTTTCTATTATTTCAATGGCATGGAGTGGATTTATCCTTCTTACTTCACCGGCGGAAATGCTGTATTTAATGTACTGGATGCCATTGCCAACCCGGCAGATAATAGCGAGGTGTTCTTTACCAATTATGTTATTGCTAACGGACACGGAATTTACAGGATGAAGTACAATGCTTCCAAAAAAGATTTTGATTTTGTTAAGTATTATGACCTTGGATCTCCGAGTATTTATGATTACCGGCCTGTAGGCTTTACTTTTGATGACCAGAATAACCTGTTTGCCACAGTGTCTTTCGGAGCCAATACCAATGCTGTAGTTGCCCCTTATGACAGGGCGGGGGATAAGTTTCTGATCAAAGAGACAGGAGTAAGTATTGCAACACAAAAACCTCTCTTCTATGAAGGTTTATTGTGGATTCCGCTTCCGAGAACAAATAATTTCATGGCCTACGATTATAAAAATACCCCGACTAATCTTTCTGATGATGTGAGCTATGTCCTGAACCAAAGCAACGGTTTTTCCGCAAACTCCAACGGCACGGTCTCGGTAGCCATTGACAAATCCGGAGATGCATGGATTGGTACAGACAGCGGATTAAGGATCCTGCCTAATGCTGCAACGGCTATTAAAACGCCGACCAGTGCTGTAGTGGAGCCGATCGTTATTGAACAGAACGGTCTTGGCGAGGAACTCTTCAGGGATTCACAGATCCTCCAGATAGAAGTGGATGCCGGAGACCATAAATGGGTGTCTGTAGATGGCGGAGGCGTGTATTATTTATCTTCCGATGGCCAGCGGACCATTAAACATTTTACCAAAGAAAACTCTCCTTTACCCACGAACAGTGTTACCGATATCAAGGTGGACCGCAAAACCGGAAAGGTATATTTTGTTTCCTATGACGGAATTGTAACCTATCAGGGAGATGTGGCAGATGTTACCTCCAATTTCGGAAATGTACTGGTTTATCCTAACCCTGTAGTGTATTCTAATTTCAAAGGAAAAGTAACCATTAAAGGATTGGCAGAGAAAACCAATATCAGGATCACGGATGCTGCAGGTAACGTAGTGCATTCAGCAGTAGCCCGAGGCGGTTATTACGAATGGGACCTAAATAACCTGAAGGGAAAAAGAGTAGCTTCAGGAATCTATTTCGTGCTGATGACGAACGAGGACGGTTCTGACAAAGCAACAGCGAAAATTGCTGTAGTTAATTAATTGATGAATTTACAGAACGGCTTTTTACTTTCTTATATCAAATACGGCGACCATGATGCTGTACTGCATTGCTTTACAGAGGAAGAGGGCTTTCAGGCCTGCTTCCTGAAGGGTATTTATGCCAAAAAGAATAAAAAAAAGGCATTGCTGCAGCCTCTTAACAGACTAAGCTTTACGGTTAATCCAATAAAAGGCAATGGGATTTATACGGCTTCAAGGCTTGAGCTGGTCAATAATTACGACATGTATACCGATGTTAAAATCAATACCATTGTTTTCTTTGTATCGGATTTCCTGAACCAGGTTTTAAGGGAAGAACATAAAAATCCCGGTATTTTTTCCAGCATCGCCGAATTCATAGAAATATTAAGCCACCGTAATTACCAATCGCACCTGACTTTTCTCGTTAAAATCCTGAAAATACATGGTGTGGCGCCGCTGGTAACATCAGGGCAATACCTGGACCCCGAAACAGGCACATTTTCGTCCGGACTGAATCATCAGCTGTTCACTGCTGATATTTCGGAATTATGGAAAAATATTATTTCTTCTCCGCAACCGTACGATGTAAAGATTCCTGCTCCCTTAAGAAAAGACTTTTTAGACAGTATCCTGGTATATTATCATTACCATATTACTGATTTCAAAATCCCGGCTTCCCTTGAGATCATCCAACAAATTTTTGAGTAAACATTCCCAATTTACAAACTGTTATTTCGTATCCATCCCTTCCGGCATCTGGGTTTCGGATTCGGCTACCTGTTTGGAGAGTCTCGGATGGATAATTTTTGCAATAAGTCCCGTCCAGCCGGTCTGATGCGATGCTCCTACTCCACGACCGGTATCTCCGTGAAAATATTCATAGAACAATATATAATCTTTAAAATCGGGATCACTCTGAAACCTCGGGTACTGTCCATTGAAAGGTCTTTTTCCGTTTTCATCCTTTAAGAATAATGCTGAGAGGCGTTTGCTCAATGAATCAGCAATTTCATCCAGATTAGAAAACTTTCCGCTTCCCGTAGGATATTCCACCATAAAATCCGGACTGTAATAAAAGAAAAAACGCTGCAGGCTTTCTATAATCAGGAAATTAATAGGAAACCAGATCGGGCCGCGCCAGTTGCTGTTGCCCCCGAACAGGGAACTGTCACTTTCTGCCGGGGTATATTTCACCGAGTATTCTACTCCGTTGATCTGTATGGTGTAAGGATTTTCTTCATACTCTTTGGATAATGCCCGGATGCCATATTCACTCAGGAACTCAGCTGGGTTCAGCATCCTGTACAGAAGCCTTTTCAGCCGGTGGCCTCTCAGTAATGAAAGCAAATGTTTGGAATCCTGCCCTTTGACCTGCCAGTGGGAAACCAGTGATGCCAGTTCCGGTTTATTCTTCAGCACCCAGTTCATCCTTTTCTTAAAATTAGGAAGCTGTTCAATCATTTCATCATCAATCACCTCAACGGCAAACATGGGAATTAGTCCGACGATAGACCTCAATTTAAGGTACATGTGGCTTCCGTCGCTTGCAGCAATGGCATCATAGAAAAATTCATCCTCTTCATCCCAGAGACTAAAGCATTCATCTCCCATTTTATCCAGGGAATTGGCAATCGCCAGGAAATGTTCAAAGAACTTCATAGCCATTTCCTCATAAATGTTGTTGTAGAGGGCCAGTTCAAGAGCAATCCGCATCATATTCAGTGCAAACATCGCCATCCAGCTGGTACCATCGGACTGCTCAAGCTGTTCACCGTTCGGCAGGACGGCATTACGGTCGAAAACCCCTATATTATCGAGTCCAAGGAAACCACCTTCAAAAATATTGTTGCCATTATGGTCTTTCTTATTGACCCACCAGGTAAAATTCATCAGAAGCTTCTGGAAGGCACTTTCCAGAAACTGAAGATCAGGTTTACATTTAAGATGTTCATCAATTTTAAACACCCGGAATACAGCCCACGCATGCACCGGCGGATTCACATCACTGAAATCCCATTCATAGGCAGGAAGCTGGCCATTAGGATGCATGTACCATTCAAACAGGAACAGCTTCAGCTGGTGTTTTGCAAAATCAGGATCTATCAGTGAGAAACTCAGTGCATGAAAGGCGAGGTCCCATGTTGCATACCAGGGATACTCCCATTTATCCGGCATCGAAATAATATGCTCATTGTTGAGGTGCTTCCACTGGAAGTTCCTGATCTTCTCACGTGATTTCGGCGGTGGTATATCTGCAGGATCGCCTTTGAGCCATTTTTCAACATTGTAATGGTAAAACATTTTATTCCAAAGCATGCCCGCAAAGGCCTGGCGCTGAACCATACGCTCATCTTCAGAAGTAATTTCTTTCTGGAGATCAGCATAAAAGGCATCTGCCTCACTTTTCCGGAGTCCGAACAGCTCATCAAAACCGGCAAAAGGCTGCTCAAGATCCTCGGCTGAAAGCCTGAACTCAAAGACCTTGGTTTCCCCTGCCTGAAAGGTTTCTTCAATAAAAAAACTGGCCTTCGTCCCTGTATTCTGAGGATTTACGGCACCTTCATTACCATTGATAACGAAATCATTGATACCGTCCTTACAATAGGGAGTTGCATTGGAAGAACCATAAAGCCTCTGATTATTGGTTTCATTATCACAGAACAGGGTTCGGCCGGACTGTCCGGCATATATATTTTTGACGGCTATGTCTTTGTGGTCAATCTGGATATGACCTTCATTTTGCGCTTTTAAAGAGGGCTTATAATCATCATATCCCCATCTCCAGGTATTCCTGAACCATAGAGACGGCAGAATAACCAGAGGAGCCTGCTTTTCTGATTTATTTGTTACAATCAGTCTGATCAGTAGATCATCGGCATCTGCCTTGGCATATTCGATAAACAGGTCAAAATACGCATTATCATCGAAAATTCCCGTATCCAGCAGTTCATATTCCGGATCTTTCTTACCTCTTGCCGCATTGTTTGAGACCAGATCTTCGTAAGGGAATGCATTCTGTGGGTATTTATACAGCATCTTCATATAAGAATGCGTAGGGGTAGAATCGAGATAATAGAAGTATTCCTTAACGTCTTCCCCGTGATTTCCCTGCCTGTTGGAAAGACCGAAGAGACGCTCTTTTACCATCTTGTCTTTTTTATTCCAGAACCCTATGGAAAAAACGAGTTTCTGGAGGTCATCACAAATCCCGCAGATCCCTTCTTCTCCCCAACGGTACGCTTTAGCCTCGGCAATATCGTGGTTGGTATAATTCCATGCATCACCATCCGCGCTATAGTCTTCCCGTACAGTTCCCCACTGGCGGTTACTGACGTAAGGGCCCCATTTCTTCCAGGACAGATCAAGCAGTCTTTCTTTTTCAGTCATAGATGTAATTATGTATTGATATAAAAGTACAATGTATTTTTGTACTGTCTGATATATTATTTGAAGATCTGTTGATTAATCGGAGATAGATGTATTCATGTAAAAGTATAATGTATTTATGTATTCTGAGAATGCAATTACAAAATCTTCAGATATACTGAGATCGCTGCTATACTTCATTATATACTCTAAATTCGGCATTCTAAAACGATTAAACACTCCCACTCTCCCATCCTCTAACTCAACTCAAACCTATCCTCCTGTAGCAAAACTTTCATACGTCTTCATCCCTCCGTCTACAAAAATGCTGGTTCCCGTGATGTAATCTGAGAGGTCACTGGCAAGGAATACAGCCAGGTTACCAATATCTTCAGGCTGGCCAATTCTGTTGTATGGAATTAATGTAAGCAAGGATTTCAGAGCTTCCGGGGTATCCCAGGCATCGGTATTGATTGGGGTCTGGATGGCTCCGGGGCAGATGGAATTTACCCGTATCTTATTCGCGCCGTACTCCTGGGCCAGCGTCTGCATGAGCATCCTGATAGCTCCTTTACTGGAAGCATAGTTGGCATGACCTGCCCAAGGGATGACCTCATGTACAGAACTGATATGAATGATTTTTCCGCAGGCTACGGAACGTGTGGGATCAATCCCCCGGCGAAGAAATTCTTTGATTGCTTCCCTGGCACAGAGAAACTGCCCGGTAAGATTTACTCCAATCACGGCATTCCACTGATCAAGGGTCATTTCAGTAAATTTAGCATCTTTTTGGATTCCGGCATTGTTGACCAAGATGTCTACAGTTCCGAATTGTGCTACCGTGTCTTCAAACATTTTGATGACTTCTTCTTCTTTTGAAACGTCGCAACGGTAGGTAATGCCTTTGCCACCGGCATCTGTAATTTCCTTCAGGACTTTTTCAGCATCCGGCAAAGACCGCTCTGATGAATGATTAACAATAACAGTAGCTCCGGCTGCTGCCAATGATTTCGCAATTCCTGTTCCTATTCCGCTTGAAGCTCCGGTAACCACCGCTACCTGATTTTTAAGAGATATTTCCATAGTTCTTTGATTTGATACCTAAATGTACAGGAAAGTATCACGCCAAACTAGAATTTACGACTTAAAATTTTCTTAAACTTTTTTAGACAATACATCCTGCGGGCCATTTCTGCCTATCCTGGATTTACCTTCATAAGAATATCCCGTTCTTAGGTATAGCTGATAAGCGGAATGGTTTTGTTGATTAACGGCCAAAACAATTTCATTACAGTCTTTAAAATAGTTTTTTATAAAGCGGTCCAACTCCAGCATAATAGATGTTCCGATACCTTTTCCCTGCAATGATGGGTTCACAGAAAAGGACCTGAACAAAACGGCTTTAAGATTTTCTGTAAGATCATACTTATCCTCTCCGAAGTCCAATGAAAGAAAACCGGCTGGCATTCCATCGTATAAAGCGGTCACCGGAAATTCTTCACCTGTATTCCTGTGCCTGATCCTCTCCAGTGCTTTAGCGGCAAGTGAAGTATTTTTATCCTGAACTTCATCCAAGCTATAACTGAGTTCGGAAAGGTCTTCAGGTTGAAAAAATCGGAGTGATACCATAGCATTCGTGTTTAAGCAAATCCTGTTTTTTTATGGTGTAGCTGAGGTCTAATTTTAATGGTGATACACATCATCATACATTACGCCTGCCCTGATTTCGACAGGCAGTTTGTTTTCTTCAGGAACAATCGGGCAGTTGTAATCATAAGCATTATAGGCACAGTATGGCTGGTAGGACTGATTGAAATCCAGAATTATCGTATTTCCTTTAGGAATAGTAAGGTCCATATATTTTCCGCCGCCGTAAGTTTCTTTTCCATTCGTGGCATCACGGAACGGCAGGAACAAATAATTCCGGTATTTTTTCTGCTTGATAAGATCGAGGCTCTGGTAGAGCGTCAGTGTATAGTTTTCCCCATTAAGCTTAAATGTTGCTTTTCCATATTCCCTGTACGTCTTTGTCTTACCGGAAGAGGTGGGAATTTCAAAAGGTTTGGGATTTTTTGTTTTCTTAAAATCTGCGGTTACCCTGTATTTCATATCAAAAGGAAAGAACGGGTGCCCTTTAAAGCCGGAAAAATTATCTCCCCGTAAAGGAGTTTCTTTAGGATTAAGGTATTCTGCATTCAGATCTTCCTGGAATTTTTTCACGTCCATGACTTCTTTGGAGACCATTTTCTGTGAAAACAGCCCTAACGGAAGCAGCAAAAGAAAGACAAATATATTTTTCATATCCTTAAAGATAAGGATTAAACCTCACTAAAAGTTATTTTTCAGATTTTGAACGTAAATCAGATGCTTCATCATTCCCTTTTCCACATCCGAGGGATAAGTATACCCGAGACATTCAGAAAGGCGGGTCCCGAGAATATGGACCAGATCAATCATTGCCCATAATGCCTTCCAGTTTTCTTCTGTGTCATGCCCTGAAAACGTAGATTCCACTTTTTGCCATAAGTCGTTGGAGAGGTATTTTCTAAACAGCCTTCCGTGTTTATTTGTGGTTATATTTTCCCAATGATGTTCAGATGCGATATACCATTCGATCAAAGGGACAAGGTATTCTGTCCTGATGATGTTTTCAGACATGTATTTTGCATAAAAAATATCGCCGCGCTTCAGGCATTTAGCGACATAGGAGGTATCCCACCAGAAGTCGGTAATCAGCCGGTGAAATTCTTGCATGTCAGGCTTTGTTATCATGACCGACTGGTACGCAGGAGCTTTCATGGATCCGGTCATTCCATCTTTATCTATCAGCACTTTATATCCAACATCCCAGTCATCGGGAAGGGCTTCTGACTGTACTTCCTTATTAAATTCCTGAATTCCGTACAATTTAAAGTCTATTTTTACATGATCTGAGTACAACACCATTTTCATGGCATGGACACTATCAAACACATCATCTTTTTCTTCAATGATGCAAACCGGGTCACCAAAAATATTGATCCAATCATTGTTGGTTTCATATCTGTTCCGGTCCAGTAGCACAAGTTCTATATCAAGATCACTGAGATCATCTACAGGGGCATAAGGATTGACGAGCGAACTGGTAAGCAGGACAGCCCGGATATCCGGATTGGTTTCTGCCCATCGGATAATTTCATTCAGCTTCTCTTCCCTCGCTTTCATCGATCAATAGGATTCTGATATTTTCACCCGGTAAACATCCGAGAAATTTCTTTTCACTGATTCCACATAGAACCCTCCTTCTTCAGGAATGACTTCTTTAAGATCAAAACTCTTGCAGTCCTTTGGCAGACCTGAAAAAATAAGGGTAAACCAAAAATCCTTCATAAAAGGAATTGGTGTCCAGTGAGGAAATAGTGTTATGTTCTCGGTATGGATAAGCTTACTCTTATGATCAGACTGAAGATCAAACAGGTACGTAGACGGCCATATCCTGATCAGGTTTCCTAAAAACGGAGATGCAGGAAAACAGCAGTGTACAATTACCTGCTTTTCTTCTTCCGTTTTAGCCTGTAGGGATTCCAGAAGCTCTTTGGCAATAACAGGTTTTACAAGAGTGTCAGACATTGCTAATGGTAATGGGTATGAATAATGAGTAATGAGTAATGGGTAATTGTTTAATGCTGTATTAATTAGTTCCCATTACTCATTAGATATATTTAATATTCCAGTTCCAGTTTTTCTTTGGTATAGTCCCTCATTTTCAGGGTAAGTTCCGGATTGCCGGAAAGTTTCTGGCCATAGGAAGGAATCATTTCTATAAGTTTATCTTTCCATTCTCCGTTAAGCTTTTCCGGGAAGCATCTTTCAAGGACATTGAGCATGGCGTACACTGCAGTGGAAGCTCCCGGTGAAGCTCCAAGCAGGGAAGCGATCGTACCCGCCTTGTTTACCACTACCTCGGTTCCGAATTCCAGTTTACCACCCTCTTTTTCATCTTTTTTAATGATCTGAACCCTTTGTCCGGCTACCTTCAGTTCCCAATCCTCTTCTTTGGCATCTTTAATAAATTCCCTCAGGTGCTGGATGCGCTGGGCTTTATTCATAGCTACCTGCTGGATCAGATATTTGGTAAGCGGAAGATTGTGCCACCATGCCCCAAACAGAGATCTTATATTTTTGGTGTTAACACTTTCAGGAAGATCCAGATAGCTTCCTTCTTTCAGGAATTTGGTTGAAAAACCTGCAAACGGACCGAAAAGCAAAGCTTTTTTCCCGTCAATAATCCTGAGATCCAGATGCGGTACGGACATCGGCGGTGCATCCACCGTAGCCTGCGTATATACTTTTGCCTGGTGCTGTTCTACCAGGTCCTGATTATGGGTTACCAGCCATTGCCCTGAAACAGGAAAGCCTCCATACCCTTCGCTTTCTTTAATATCCGAGCTGTCAAGCAACGGCAACGCATAACCTCCTGCTCCTATGAATACAAAGTCTGCCACCACATCCTGCTTGTGATTGTTGATCCTGTCCTTTATTTTCACTCCCCATTTTCCGTCTGCCTTTGGATCAATATCCTTAACTTCATGATACAGGAATAACTCAACATTGGAATCCAGCATCAGGTGCCTTCCCATTTTTCGGGTCAGGGTCCCGAAATTCACATCAGTTCCCAGATCCATTTTGGTAGCTGCCATAATTTCGGTGGCATTCCTTTTTCTCATCACCAAAGGAATCCATTCTCTCAGCTTTTCGTGGTCACTGGAAAACTGCATGCCCTGGAAAAGGGTTGACTGGGTCATTTTATCATATCTCTTTTTCAGGTATTCAGCATCTTTTTCACCAAATACCAAGCTCATATGAGGACAGGAATTGATAAAATCCTTCGGGTTCTGAATGTACCCTTTACTGATCAGATAAGACCAGAACTGCTTGGAAATTTCAAACTGTTCTGCAATACTTTCTGCCTTAGAAATATCGATGGTTCCATCCGGTTTTTCCGGAGTATAATTAAGCTCACAAAATGCCGAATGCCCTGTTCCTGCATTATTCCAGGCAGCGGTACTCTCTTTGGCAAATCTTCCGAGCCTTTCAAAAATAGCAATTTCCAGATTGGGGTCAAATTCATGCAGTAAGGTGGCTAAAGTGGCACTCATGATGCCGCCCCCTACCAATACAACATCATATTTTGGTTTGGGTGTTCTGCCCGTAAGCGGTTGTGACATATCCTAAATTTTACGATCAAATTTCGGGAAAAGTTCTTAAAACAGAAACTCCTTTAAGATTTTTAACACGACTTTTTACGGACAGCACGATGATACCGCTGAATTTTATTCAGCGGCTTTAATCAATACGGTTGTATAATCTGATGTATCAGTTGAGTTTAGCGGTCAGTTTCCTGAATTGCTTTTCGGCATTCTTGCCTTCATAGAGAATACCGTAAATGGTATCAATGATCGGAAGCTTCAACCCTTTCTGTTTTGCTGTTTTGTAAATGGAATCCGCTGCATAATACCCTTCTGCCACCATGTTCATGGACTGGATGGCTGATTTTACGGTATATCCTTTCCCGATCAGGTTTCCAAGGTTACGGTTCCTGGAGAACAGGGAGTAGGCCGTTACCAGTAAATCACCAAGATAGGCGCTCTCATTCACATCCCGCGGCGCCTCATAGATAGATTCCAGGAACGTTTCCATTTCCCTGATGGCATTGGACACGAAAACTGCCGTAAAGTTGTCCCCATATCCCAGACCGCTGGCGATCCCCGCTCCTATGGCAAAAATGTTTTTAAGGATAGCACTGTACTCGTTACCTAAGATATCCTTGCTGGAGTGTACTTTAATAAAATCTGAATTGAAGATGCCTTCTAGTTTTTCTGAAACTTCATCCTCCACCGTTGCTATAGTGAGATAAGACAACCTTTCCATTGCTACTTCTTCTGCGTGGCAGGGGCCCGCAATAACAGCCTGGTTCCTGAATCCGATTTTAAATTCATCTTTAAGGTAATGAGCAACCACATCATTCACTTTAGGGATGATTCCCTTAATGGCTGAAACGAAAACTTTTTCCGTGCATTCCACATTCATTTTATCCAGCGTATCCGATAAATAAATGGAGGGTGTAGCAAGCACAACCACTTCACAGGAAGATACCAATTCATTGACATCGGTAGTCAGCTTCAGATGTTTGAGGTTGAAATTAACGGCGGTAAGATACGTTGGATTATGCCCACGGAGTTCAATAGCTCCCTTTACAAATTCATTTCTTACGCACCAGTGCACCACCCTGCAGTTTTCAACCAGCATTTTTACGATTGCGGTTGCAAAACTTCCACTTCCTATTACTCCTACAGCAATGTCCTTCTTATTTTTTTTCGGATTTGAAGATTCTGAATCGGTTTTCTTTTTAGCCATAATTGAAATGTGAACTGCAAATATATTAAAACAAAGACGTAACCGCCGCCCTAAGATGATGATAAAAGTTCTTTTTTACCAAAATTAATATGGCAGGGCAATCAAATATCAAGTTAAGCGTTAAACAGGTATAAATATTAAAATTCAATAAAATAATCTGCAAATATGTTATTTTAATTAAATTTGCAGCTTCAAAACTGCTTACCTACTTAAGAGAAGAAAAATGAAGAGATTTCTTAATAACAAAAAGAAAGTAAATGTTCTTATCGCTGTCCTTTTGCTCATTGTTTTTGTACAGGGTATTTTCATTGCCAAGTTGTTTTCTGAAAAAGACAATAAAAATTATGAGGTAAACCTGGTAAAAATCAACACCGAGAAAGACAGTGTAGATTACCTGAAAATGAAAACAGACCTCAGTCTTATAGACCGTACCGTAGCTCAGCTGAATTCATTTCTGAAATCTAAAAGCATTCCCAATGAAAACCTGATTGTTCTGAACCACGACAGTATTTCCAATTCCGTATACCTGGCCAGGCAATCCAACAGATACAGCCAATACCTGATGGATCTGCAACAGAAACTGATGCAGGTGCCTCTTGGCATGCCTGCAGATGGATATATATCATCCAATTTCGGAATCAGAAAAAACCCGATCCCGTTTAAAACCGTTTATGCTTCGGTAAGGTCTGATGTCGCGCCTGCAGCAAAGCCTGCTACAGCAGAAGTAAAAGCTGAGCCTGTAGAAAAGACGGTAGAGTTAACAGACAGCTACGGTAACAAGAGGGAGGTGAAAGTCATGGTAACGCCCAAAACAGCAGGTGCCACAACTTCCTCCAAACCTGCTCAGGCTGCCAAAGCTGGAGCAGAAAAAGATCATGCCGCTGCAGAGGAAGACCAGATGCAGTTTCACAAAGGTCTTGACATTGCGGTTGCTTACGGCTCCGATGTAAAAGCCGCTGCTGCCGGTACCGTAATTTTTTCGGGACAGAAAGGAGGATATGGCAACTGCATTATCGTTTCCCACGGCAATGGGCTGGCTACCCTGTACGGCCATTTATCTGAACTGATTGCGAAAACCAATGATCAAGTGAAGGTAGGCGACGTCATTGCCAAGTCAGGCAATTCAGGACGGTCTACAGGGCCTCACCTGCATTATGAAGTCCATAAAAACAATACACCCGTGAACCCACGGTTGTTTATGAGCTTATAAAAATTTCGGCGGCTGTCAATGACAGCCGCCGAAATTTTTCCTTTTTATCATCCAAGCTTAATATGCTGCGGTAAAGCGCTCACGGATATGGTTGTTTTGTTCCAGTTCGTCTGCCAGTACTACCGCTACGTCTTCCACAGAAAGCACGCTTCTTCCGTTTTCGTCAAAAACCGGATTTTCCAATGCAGTCCTGTATTTCCCGGTTCTTACACCTGCTGTCCCCTGGTGCATTTCAATAGCCGGGCTGAAGAACGTCCAGTCCAGCGTCGTATTTTCTTTGATCTTGTTCAGGTAATCCCTGGCTGCCTGTGCACCAGGCTTAATGTCCTGAGGGAAATCAGGGCCGTCTACCAATTGTTTTCCATCGATGTACAGACTTCCTGCCCCGCCTACGGTAATGAATCTTTTAACCCCTGCTTTCTCTACTGCTTTTTCAATATTAACGGAACCGTTCAGGAAGTCATCATACAAATTAGGGTTTGTCCATCCCGCATTGAACGTATTGATTACCGCATCATTTCCCTTAAGGGCCTCCGCCAATTCATCCACATTATTTACATCGATGCTTTTAGCCGTCACGTTTTCATGTTGCTGAACTTTTGATGTATCCCTGGCCAGAGCTTCCACCTGGTATCCTCTTTCAGCTAATTCTTTCACTACGTGGGTTCCCACAAATCCTGTGGCACCGATTACTGCTACTTTTTTCATAAATCGTTTATTTAAATTAATTGTAATATTTTTTGTTACATTTATTGACAAATTTTTTTTACTTAAACTGGTCTGTAAATTCCTGCAGCGTCTTATTACCCAGAAATTCTGAAACGAGTTTATCCGTTTCGGTGAACAAAACGTTCAAATGATTGTTGATATTCCTTCCCACAGCACATACAGGATTGGGATTCAGGTTTTTCTTTCCTAAAACTTCGGTATTCTTTACTGCAGCATAAATCTCAGAAATAGTTATACTTCCTGCCTTCCTGGCTAACTGGCTGCCTCCTTCCTTTCCCTGACGGCTGATGATCAAACCGGCATTTCTGAGAACGCTTAATTCTTTACGGACTATAACAGGGTTGATGTTAATGCTTCCCGCTATCCATTCGGAGGTCAACCAGTCCTGAGGGCTGGCTGACAGTAAAGTCATGATATGTATTGCCGTTGCAAACCTTGTATTGTTCATATGAATGTTATGCAAAGATATAAACTTTTTTAAATGTAACAAATTTATTTACATTTAAAATTCAGGTATGCTAGGATTGGTGATGTATTACCGGGTTTCTATTTCTATGATTTTCTTTCCCGATTCTCCAAGGTAGTATTTGACCAGCGCTTCATAGATGGTATAACCATGATCAACATTGGTGAAAATAATCAGGCCCTGCCTGGTTTTAGGCAAAATAAAAACAATTGTATTGACCCCTTTATCTGACCCGCCATGTGAAAGAGCAATCTCATTATTCCCTAAATCATATAGCTCAAAACCAAGCCCGAAGTATTTATCCTGTTTTGTTTTTACCTGTCTGGCCTTCATTTCTTCAAAAACATTTGTTGAAAGCAGTTCATTATTCATTACAGCCATTAAGAATCTTCCGTAATCTTCCACAGAAGTCATCAGGTCATCAGCCGCATTGGGGGTTTTGTTTTTTACTGTTTCATAAGGATTCAGGTTTTTATCGTACCCTACCACTATTTTTCCCGAGTCTATGCCCTCATTCCAGATGTAGCCTGTATGATGCATTTCCAGTGGCCGGAAGATAAGTTCTTCAGCTAATTTCTCCAGGTTTTTGTGAAATTTGTTTTCCAGGGCTTTCCGCAGATATTCAAAGCCTTCCCCGGAATATTGGTATCGGGCTCCGGGCTCATATTCAAAACTGAGCTTGTGATCTTTGTTTTGCCATCTCCAGTTCGGAAAGCCGGTCTGATGACTCAGTACCAGGCGCGTGGTCAGTTTTTTGTGCCATGGATCATGGGCGATATCAGGGTCTATCCAATAATGATCGAGCGGCTCATCAAGGTTCCATTTTCCGAGACTTACCAACCGCAATGCAATCATGGCTGTAACAGGCTTAGTTAAAGAAGCCACATTGAAAATACTGTTAAGGGATGTCGCTGTCCTGCCGTCAAGTGTTCCCATAACCCGTACCTGAGTCAGTTTTCCGTTTTCTATAATTCCCAGTCCCAGTGTTGGAATATGGTTATCTTTCAGCAACTGTTGGAGGTCGTCCGTGATTTCAGATTTTCCTGGCTCTCGATGGTCATAGCTTAGAATATCGCTGATGATCCACCTGCCATCCTTTTTAATCCAGACAGTTGTGAATTTCGCCTGACCACCCAACACATCTTCCTTATTTTTCTCCCGGATATAAAACTGATGCTCACCGGACTGTACCGCACCATACAGCTTTCCGTTGTCATACAGGGGAAAAACTTCCATGCTGTTTTCTATTCGTTTACGGATAGGCTTCTGGTCAGGATTTGAACAGATATTTTGTTTCACTCTTTGCAGAAACAGCTTTCGGTCCTGAAATCCACCCTTATCATGATAAAACCTGAGATTATCATCAACAGATTTTTCCATATAAGCCATATCACAGTTGTTGAAGCCTCGTTCAAAAAAGAGGCTGTCCTGTGTTTTAAGTTCTGTAAATAATGGTGAATTTTTATCGATCTGAGCTTGCATGTTCCTTTGAAAAAAGAACATCATAATGATGAGCAGGGCATATTTTTGCATACAATTATTTTTGACAAAGGTTCATAAATAATGCAATGCGGATTGAAAAACAGACCTGACAAAAACCTGACAATTGCCTGACAGCTCTATAAAAGACTGAAATTCAGCTTGTAGAAAAGCTTGCGTTTCCGGTCTATTTCATAGGCATTCCTAAGGATGATGTAGATATTGGCAAATGTCAGCAGAACGATAGCCAGCGTAACGGAGGCATGTCCGAGCTTCATAAAAACGACTGCCATGAAAATAACTGGGAAGATAACGGATAAAAAAATCTGGAGGGAAATGATCTGTTTTGCCAGCATAGATTTATCTTTTATACAATACATAAGCAATAACGGCAGCAGGAAATTAGCCACCGGAAGCCAGGCAAGCGGCAGCGAAGAAAGGTTGATGATTTTAACCGCGGCATAATTGGCCGATTCCTCTTTTGCCTGCCAAGAAAACAATTCATCATTTTTTTCTTCTTCAGGAATAGCCGAAGTCAGTAAATCTTTTTCGGCAATGTTCAGACTGTTGGCCAGAGTTTTCAGGGTATATCCTTTGGGCTGGGTCCCCGCCTCAATCCTTTGAATAGTCCTGACTGAAAGACCTGATTTTTCTGCCAGTTCTTCCTGTGTCAGATGTTGTGCTTCCCTGATTTTTTTTAATTCCGACATCTTTAGAGATAAAAACAAATGTACAAATTCGGATCGTTTGATTTCTCATTCAAAGATAAAGATGACCCTAAGTTATGTCAGCTCTATCAAAGAATAAGCCTGTCCAGGTCCAGCAAAAGGTAGTTGATATTCTGATTGATGGTTCTGGTAGCAGACTGCATCTGGTTAAGCATGGCCGCGCGGTTATGGAGGTCGTCTGCCCGGTAATAACCTCCGTCCTTAAATATGACAGAATGATCTGCTTTTTCTTTATCATCGTCAAACTGGTAATGCAGCCATCTTTCCTTCATGCTGCTGATAATGGAATGCTTTTCCTTATTGGAAAATTTTTTCTCTGTATACATGTACCAGATAAAAGGTGGAAAATTAGGGGATTCAAGTTTTTCATTCCAAATATCCCTCAAGAGGTTTCGCTGGTGGATAAATTCTACCTTTTTCCCCTTAGGATTCAGGGTAGCAAGACCAAATCCCGCCCCAAGTATACCTCCACCGATATCAATGGCATTACTCCATCCGCCGTCTTTCACAATTCCTCCCGCAATAGAAGTTGCAGCCCCGGCAACAATGGAATACAGGATCATTTTATTGTTTCTGGACTGGTTCAGGTTATCCACATAATTCCCGATCTGGGCTACACGCTCTCCTTCGCAGTCGAATTCAGCGGCGACAGCGTCCAGCTCAGTCAGGGCAATGGTTATCTTACTGTTGATCCTGCTTTTAAGCTGAAGGATTTGTACCTGCGAGGTTAAGGAAGAGTCTTTTTTAAGCTTAATGATCTTGTAGACTTCATCCAGGTTATCCAAAGCATTAAGGATCAGTATGCTCTGATCTGAAAACATAGGTTTAAGTTGACTATTAGCCAGCAGGATGGAATCTGAGTTATGCGAGGGAAATCTATTGGAGTAGTTATACTGGAATGGCGCCTTACAGTAACTGTCTCTAAGCGTAAGAATGTTCTGCCTGATGGCCTGGTTTCTCTTAGATACACAGGAAGTGAGTATACTGAGAGCAAAGAAAATGTACAAAAATTTTCTCATAGATCTGTTTTATAATAATATCAAATACATGGCCAGCCAAACCACATTTTTACGTCTGCAAAGCTCTGCTTTGAACCTGAATTATGTACTACTAATATAATACAAATAAAAAAATTTACCCTGGGCAGGGTAAATTTTAAGGTATATTTAATTATATCTTATTTGATATCGAGCAATTCCACTTCAAAAACCAGTGTGCTGTTCGGTCCTATTTCCTTGCTGATCTGCTGATCACCATAGGCAAGATGCGGAGGAATGATCAGCCTCCATTTGCTTCCTACAGGCATAAGCTGAAGAGCTTCCGTCCATCCTTCAATCACCCTGTTAAGAGGAAAAGATGCCGGCTGCCCTCTTTTTACAGAGCTGTCAAAGATTTTACCGGAAATAGTGGTACCGTGATAATGGCATTTAACCGTAGATTTAGGACCGGGCTTCGCACCGTTTCCTTCTGTAATGATCTCATACTGAAGACCGCTGGGTAAAGTAATTACAGATTCTCTTTTACCATATTCTTCCCTGTATTCATTTCCGTCCCTGAGGTTTTTCTCAGCCAATTCCTTTTTGCGTTTTTGTAAGATATCGGATACTCCCATTGCTGTTGTTTTTTGCAAAGATACTTTTTATTGCTGTAAGATCAGGATCTCTTAGTTTTAAATTAACACGGCAGCAGGTTATTCTATAAGTTCAAAAACAAGCTGTTTTAGAGTTATGACATTCTCACCAGGATGCGAAATAATTTCAAAAAAACTTAATACTGGATTAACACGCGATTCAGAACTTGGCGTTATTATTGAATTTAAAAAACTGATGCCAGAGCCATTAAGATACAACAGGAAATTTGATGAACTGACGGAGAAGGAACAGGAACTTCTTGAAGTCAATAAAAAAAGTATTGCGGATTTTGTTGAACAGTCTTCATCCGTAAGCGATGTCAACTATGCCACCCGGAATGCCCATGCAAAAACCTATGCTGTAGCGAAAGGATTTTTTCAGATCTCACCATCTGCCCCGGGATTCCTTAAACCTTTTTTCGACAAAGAGAAATATGACATTGTCATAAGACTTTCCAATGCCCATCCTAAAATCATCAAGAAAGGAAAAGATATTCCTGCTTATGGTTTTGCCGTGAAGATCATAAATGACCATGGAAATACGATTGCCAATTATCCTCTGGTTAATTTCCCGCTATTCCCGATTAATTCTGTAAGCACCTTTCTGAAACTGTTCACCTATGTCAACAGATCCTTCATATTGGCCGCTGCAGCGCAGTTTTTAAAGGTTATACCCTGCTTTTTTACGTTCCCTTTCATTAAAAATGCGGCTAAGCTGATGGTAAAGAGGAATCATTTCATGCTTTCTTTCAATTATCATTCTGTTGGGGCCTACAGACTGGGGGATCATATGGCAAAAATTAAACTTGTTCCGAAATCCGTAGAAAAACATTTCGGGAAATCAATGAAGCAAAGGCTTGCGGTTGATTCTTATTTGACGGAGCATAATTTTACTGCCGATGTCTATATCCAGCTGTGTTATGATCTGAAAGACCAGCCGGTCAATAAGCTGAATAGAGAGTGGAGAAATTCTCCTTTTATAAAAATCGGAACTGTGTCCTTAGATAAAGGCTCTTTACTGGACCCGCGTGAATGCAGTAATGAACTGCTTTCATTTAACCCCTTTGAAAGTAAAACTATTTTTCAGCCTGTAGGAAGGATACAGAGGCTGCGTAAAGAAGCTTACCAGGTTTCTGTACAGACCAGAAGGAAAATCAATAAACTCCTGCATGGGGTATAATTATTGGCTAAACTCCAAATCTGTACTCTCCTGAAATCAGACTGTTTATCTGAGTTTCCTTTCTTCTTCCGATATGGCAAGATCATTTATGCTTGCATATCTTTTTGACATAAATCCGTTTTCATCAAACTCCCAGTTTTCGTTTCCGTAAGCTCTGAACCACTTCCCTTCTTCCGTCTGATATTCATATTCAAAACGGACCGCAATCCTGTTACCGGTGTGCGCCCAATATTCTTTCCTGAGCTTATAGTTAAGTTCCTTCCCCCATTTTTCCTTCAGGAAAAGAACTATTTCTTTTCGCCCGGAAATAAACGTATCTCTGTTTCTCCATTCACTGTCTTCTGTATAGGCTTTCGAAACTTTCTCGGGATCGCGGCTGTTCCAGGCATCTTCTGCCATCTGGATTTTTTCTTTGGCCGTTTCTTCACTAAACGGCGGAAGCGGATGTTTCTGTTCCATAATTTATGAAATTAAATTGGCAACTATATTTTTTGATTTTTCAATGAGTTCATTCGATCTGAACAGCTGGCTTTCTATGATGCTGCTTTCAAAAAGCAAATAGATATGATCTGAAAGCATATCATCCTGCAAAAGGTCTGAAAAATATTTTCTGAGGTCAGATTTATGAGACTGGATCACGCTCAGGATCCTGATATAATCTGTTGGAATCTCCGAAAGGATATTTAGGAAACTGCAACCTCTGAAATCCTCCTTTTGATTCATGTAGATGAGAAAATCAAAAGCACTGAGTACCTTTGAACGTACATCTTTAGCATCACACAAGAAATTCCGCATTTCACTGAACCAGTACTCATGCCTCACATTAAGAAATTCAATGCACAAGTCTTCTTTGGATCTGAAGTGCTGATAAAAGCTTGCTTTCGCTACCCCGGCTTCTGAAATGATCTGGTTGATTCCCGTAGAATTGTAGCCTTGTTTCGCAAACAAAACAAATGTTGTATCTATAATTCTTTCTTTTGGAGATTTCATCTTAATTATATTGCATACAAACAAAGATAGCCAAAATACTAAAACAGACAAACCTGTCTGTCTGTTTTTTCTTAGTTATATACAAATAAATGCTCCTAAAAGAATTTCTTTCAGGAGCAGTAACTATTGTCTAGCGAAATTATATATTAGGGTGTCTTGTTCGTTTCTTTATCCGGAAATATAACGGACAGGAGTACAGAAATAATCAGTATACCGCCTACAATCCCCAATGATACAGGAGAAGAAATATGAATCCAGGGTGCAATCAGCATTTTGATTCCTATGAATGTCAGAATAATTGCCAGCCCATAAGGCAGCTTGCTGAACATGTGGATAAAATTAGCAAGCAGGAAATAAAGGGATCTGAGCCCCAAAATGGCAAATATATTAGAGGTATAGAGGATAAAGGGATCATTGGAAATCGCGAAAATAGCAGGGATGGAATCTACCGCAAAAAGTACATCGGTAAATTCAATTACGGCTACCACAACCAACAGCGGAGTCGCCATCTTAATGCCATTCTGAACTGTAAAGAACCGATCTCCTACGTACGTATCGGAAACTTTCCAGAACCTTTTGATTAATCTTGCTCCCGGAGTATTGCTGTAATCCTCATCTTCATCGTCGCTCCCTCCGCCCCAGGATTTAATGCCCGCATACACAAGAAATATTCCGAACAAGGCCATTACGATGTTGATCTTAACGGGATGCCCAAAGATATTTATTTCCGGTAGATAGGTCAGGTTGATCAGCCCTACTCCTGCAAATATGAATACTGCCCTGAAGATCAGTGCCCCGATAATCCCCCAAAAAAGGACTTTATGATGCAGGTACTTCGGAACTTTGAAAAATCCGAAAACAAGGATGAATACAAAGAGGTTATCTACTGAAAGTGCCTTTTCAATCCAGTAAGCCGCCTGATACTGGGTAAACTTTTCTATTGCCAGAGCATGGCTCCCAGATCCCAGGTCTGAGTTGTACACCCAGTACACAACGCCTGAAAATACCATTGACAGCGAGATCCATACTATAGACCAGATGGTAGCCTCCTTTGAAGAAATCTCATGACTTTTCTTGTTAAAAACCCCCAAATCGAGGAGCAGCATGATGATCACCGTTACTGCAAAACCCCAGACAAGACCCGGATGCAGCTCTAAAATACTTTGATGTTTGTTCACTTTATATGTGCGTATTATATGATAAAAGCAATAGTTGCACAGAAGTACAAATATTGCCATTAGTTTTTATCTTATTATTCAAGAAGAATTCAGCTCTGTTTTACTGAATCCTATAGATATTTCTGCTTTACTGTTTCAATGGTTTGCTGCAATTTCTTATCTGCCGTAGGATCTCCAATGGCATTGAACTTCCATTCTCCGTTTCTCTTATAGAAAATCCCCATTACCATAGCCACGTGGCCTTTGAAAGAGGCATCATTAGCTATATCATATTTAGCAAAAACTTCTCTTACATTTGTAGGAGTTCCCTCGTAAATTCTTATTGAAGCAAAAGGAATCGTTCCGAAATCCTGTCCTTTATAACTGTTCAGCACTAAAGCTACATGCTCAACACTGGAATCGAGACTGCTAAAATCCACCGTAATAACCTCATTATCAAGGCCATCATTCCCATCAACATCCCCCGTCAAATCATCGCCACTATGCTTTACGGCACCGTTTTTAGACTTAAGATTCCCGAAATAAATTACTTCCGTTGCATTTTTATTAGCATCATATAAAATACAGCTTCCGTCAAGATCCACTGCTTCTCTGGTTATTCCTCCGAAAAATCCTTTTTTCTCAATTGCTCCCCAATTAATACCTACACAAGCCTGTGTAAGTGTTGTTCCATTTTCTTTAGTTAGGTTAATTCTCTGACCTTTTTGTAAGTTGATAGCCATTTTATGTTCAGTTTATTGTTGTTATTCAGTAATTGTAAAACTTATTGATCAATTTAACTTCAATTGTTATTAAGATTTAAATTCAGCATCGCGCGAAGAATATTTGTTTCTTCATTAATGTCAAATATTCTGCTCATGATGTCTGTATTTTCCAGATTTTTAATGTAATCTTTGAGTACATTTGATATTTGCTCCGGCAATGTTTTTTTTCTTTCAACCATTTTTTCCTCCAGCTGTCTGTTTTTTATTTTCAACTGATGGATAATGGTTCCTTTGTTCGATTCATTTGGTAAAGTATTCAACTTTTTCAGGGTTTCAGGAGCAATCAGATACATTTGTTTACCTTCAATATCAAAAATGAAATGGTCTTCCGACTGAAAAACTTTAAATAATTCATAGGCATTTCCGGATATCAAGTAACCGCAAATAAAGCGAACCTTAAAATTTTGAATATTAAGCCTTCCCAAAAGTTTCTTTTCGATCCGGTATTCTCTGTACTGATATGCCGAAAAAACACCGGATTTCAGCAAAATTTCATCACTATCCGCTCTATAGAATTCTGATGCATATTTTGTATGGAAATATAAAACATTATCCCAGTTCAACCGGAATTTTTCTTCGGTAAGATCTCTGTACAGGTTTTTCAGCTGATCTGAAAAAATACTGCTGTACATTTTCCTATCTGTTTCAAAACTGTTTTCATGCTTTTCTTCAAAACCTGAAATGTATTGATTATTAACGTCCATTTCATTGATTACCGCCAGCATATCATTTTCCTTTTGTCTCTTGATTTTGCTTAAGAGCTCAATAAGGCTGTCAGTATACTGAAGGTGAAAAAGTTCAAGCTTGCTGTAATCGAGTGCTTTATTTTCCTGAAAAAGATTATGGATAATATCTGTCTTAATATAGATCGAAATAATATCAACGTTCTCAAAAAAATTGGAAAGAAGTTTAAGTTTGGTCAATCTTCTTCTACTCTGAGCCAATATGTTTACAGCATCCTCCACCTCTGAACCGCTATTATCCTCTTACGTTTGCTTTTAATTCGTGTTCCAGAGTCATTAAGTCCTGATCCAGTTTCCTTCTGCCTTCTGCTCCCTGCTTCTGGATCTGCTTCACTTCATTTAAAGTATTGATTAATTTTGAGGTCGTTTCCCTCAATGTATCAATAGAAACAATGGTCTGTTCATTAGCCTTGGCAACATTCACAGAGTTCTGTCCCAGACGCTCCGCATTCTTTCTTAGGATTTCTTCTGTTGTAGAGGAAACTTTCTGCTGAATTTCAATATTCTGCTGCTGCCTGTACATTGCAACGGCCAGTGAAAGTTGATTTTTCCAAAGTGGCAGTGTTGTGGTGAGAATAGTCTGCGCCTTTTCAGCAATGGATACGTTATTATTCTGAACCAGCCTGATCTGAGGTAGAGACTGCATCATAATCAGGCGGACCACCTTAAGATCTGCCAGCCTACGGTCTAACCTGGTAATAAAATCTCTTTTGTCAGCAATCTGATAATCCTGATAATTTTGTGGTGCAGATTCCATAGCAGTAAGTTCAGTCCCAGCTTTCTCCATTCTCAGATTTCCCGCAATCACTAATTCTTCTATCTGCTTTATGGCCGTTATGTTACTCTCAAAAATAGTCTGCAAAACAGCATTATCCTTAGTAGAAGTAATAATTCCGGCATTGACCTTATATGAGATCTGGTCTATATTGTTGATGATCTTATCGTATTTGGCAAATAAATTCTCAATCTGTGTCATGACACTTTTCATGAAAGGTAATTTGCTTAAAAAGCTTTTGAATTTATTCTGATTGAGCTCTTCAACGTCTACATAATTCAATTCAACAAGCAGATTATTAATCAGCTCTCCTACTTCTCCCGAATTCGATCTCCTTACATTTCCAAGAAAACTGTCACTCTGGTTAGATAACGTTCTTTGGAGATCTGCACCAAAATTTATTATCGATCCCGGGTTTGTTTCATCAATAGAATCTGCCAGTACTTCGTACTTCTGGCGTTCCTCTGTTTTCAGCTGGTTAAGGTTGACGTTTCCTTCCTTATCCACCAATGGAGCAGAGGACGTATTTTGAGTTGCCATGCCGGGCGGCGCAGACATTGGAGTTGGTTCAAATGTTTTTAGCGGCTCAATGGATCCAAATGGATCAACGGACTGATTTTCCTGATTATCCATGATAAATTATTGATAAATTGATACAAATTTTTCAAGGCCTTCGCGCTGTCCTGTCCCCACAGCTTCAAATTTCCATTCTCCGTTTCTGTTATAAATCCTTCCGAACTCTACTGCCGTTTCAATTGAAAAATCTTCATCAAGTTCATATTTAAGGATTTCTTCATTTGTGTCAGTATTAAAAATCCGTATAAAAGAATTTCTTACCTGTCCAAAGTTTTGCCTTCTTGCATCTGCTTCATGGATAGTTACGACTACGGTAATCTCTTTTACAGCAGGATCAATTTTCGTAAGATCAATCTTAATCTGCTCGTCATCACCATCCCCATCACCGGTCAAATTATCGCCTGAGTGAATAACTGATTTGTCCGGAGATTCAAGATTATTATAAAAGATAAAGTGGTTATCGGAAATTAACTTTTTATTCTCACCCAACAAAAATAAGGATGCATCTAAATCGAAAGCTCCTCCTGTTGATGTATTATTAGTATCCCATCCTAATCCTACTGTAAATTTAGGGGCATTTATATTTTCTCTTTGTCCTTTCTGTAAATTAATAGCCATGATATAATTCGGTTTGTGTTAAAATATTAATATTGTTTTTGTACTCTTTTATTAAATGATAATTATTGCTGATGGCAAGTTCTAATAATAGGTCCATCTGCTCCTTTTTAACTGTAGACGTAAGATAATCAAATTTACCTGAATCCAATCCTAAAATATATTTTACAATTCGTGTATTAAATTCAAAATCGGGACTTTTCATTACCTCCGCTACATGCTCCACGTTTTTGACCGCATAATAATTGAAAAAGTTTTCAATAGTAGGATCTATATCTTTATTCATGAGTTCAGCATAGTATATAAACAGGAAATCACCTTCCACTTTATACTGATCCAAAATTTTATTCACAGTGTATTCATGGCTACCCGTAATTTTGATGTCATCTATAAATAGACATAGCTTCCCTTTCAAGAAATCTTTATCAATATAATATGTGTCATTGGCAATCAAATTTTTACGCTCTTCAAAACTAAGGTTCCCATAATCTGTTATATAGGTCTGGTTACGATTGATTTTAGACAGAACACTGGATTTTTTTCCCTTCTGAAACAGATAGAAGTCCAGATGCTTCTTAAAATAGAAACACAGGAAATTGGATGCTGTAGGAATCGCCATGTAAGGACTTGGCAGCACTACGATCTCCTTATTCTGCAAAAGCATATTTCCATGTTTGACAATAAAACCTGCAAATAGTTCTTTTGCAAATTTTTCAGCATATGAAGTCAGTCCGTATTTAAAATAACTGTATGATTCTGGTGAAAAGGTAAATTCTTCAGCAGTATGTATATGATGTAAACTGTATCGTGTATTCATTCTGATCTATATTTTAAGCAAATGGGCACTAAAACCGAAATCTCTGGCACCTTTATAATCAGCAACAGGATTATCACCAATATGAAGGACCTGGCTTATGTCTATATTCTTATTTTTGATATTGTTTTTAACTTCACGAAAAGCCAGCGGATTTGGTTTTGAGCAATTAATCTCATCTGAATAGACATGAAAATCAATATAGGCATCCAGATTCTCTTCAATAAGGAATTTACGCATCGTTCTTCCTTTTATGAATCCCGTGTTGCTAAGAATGCTTATCGTCTTATCCTGATTCCTGATCTCCTCAAACAAAGCATGCAAATTATCAAAAATGATTACAGGCCGATATTCCATGAACAGCCGCTCACTTTCTTGATAAAAATCGTGGAGCTGCTGCTGCTTTATTCCTCTTATATCCACCTGCAAAGACCCCAGAATCAACATATAAATTTCAAATGTATCTATATTGTTCCCGATTACTTCATTGATCGTATTACACATATCATCATAATACTTCACGGTTTCATTTACTTTAACGGCAGGCTGATTAATATTGAAAAATTCAGCAAACAGCGCAGCTCTTTTAGTCTTAAATTCAGGATGTGATTTAATTAAAGTAAGCCACAAATCAAAGGAAAAGTGGGCATGATCTTGAATATTGATTTCTGTTTTCAAAATAGATGAGTTAAAAGTTTTTTTGAAGGATCCATCGATCTATGACAAATACAATGACAGGATTATTCAATTCTCCTCAAAGATAAAATTTTTAAAAATACGCAACCGATTTTTATAATATTTTAAGATTTTGATCAATCATTAGGATTCCCCTGAATCAGATGAAACTTAGTGATCAATTTTATGCAATATTATTTAACAAATGAATTTTATTTACAATTAATCACCTGAAGTCAAAACCATTCAATTATTAAATAATCAAAACAAAATATTTTAAATAAAATAATACACAATTTAAAGTCATTTAATTTAAATTTAATACTTATAATTAGCATAATTTAACAAATATTCGTAAAATTGCGATATATTTAAACGTTTAAATAAACTACTATGAAAAAAATCTATTTATTTGCTGCTTTAGCGGTTTCATTATGTACAACTGCGCAAACCCCCAATTATGTACCAGCCTCAGGACTGGTTGCATGGTGGGGTTTTAACGGAAACGCGAATGACTCCAGCGCTAATGGTAATAACCTGATGGTAAACAGCGCCACTCTTACTGCCGACCGCAATGGAAATCCCAATTCAGCTTATGCATTTAACGGTACTACAAGTTACCTTAGCAGCAATGCACTCTCTTACACGTTTTCTCTATCCGGAGCTCACTCAATCTCTTTCTGGATGAAAAAGTCCGGCAATACTGAAGGGGTTGCCCTCATGAGCGGATCCAATACCGGTGGAAATTTCATCTGGCTTTTTCAATGTGACACTACGAAACCAATTTACGGAACCAATAAGCAGGGGCAATCGTGGACATGGGTAAATGGTCCGGCCTATTCAACCTCACAATGGGAACATTATGTAGCCGTATACAATAACCAGACGATGCAGGTGTACAAAAACGGCGTTTCGGTAGGGACTGCAACCAACACCTACACCAATGCCACCCAGGCTGCAATGCCATTTTATATCGGCAGGGCCATAAGCGGGGGCTATATTGCTGCAAACATTGATGATGTGGGGATCTGGAACAGGGCACTAAGCGCATCAGAAGTCAACCAGCTGTACACCGGAGTTTTATCAACCAAAGAAGTAAAAACCTCAGCAGGAAGCATTGCGCCAAATCCTGCAGGAGATTTCATCAGTGTCAGCCTGCCTTTAAAAGGAACAAAAACCTATGTCATTACTGATATGAACGGAAGAAAAATATCATCCGGTACTCTTTCGGATAAGAAGAATATTCAGGTTTCAGAACTTCAGAGAGGAACATACATCATAGAAGTCGAAGGTACTCAACCGCTTAAATTCATCAAAAAGTAACTTTCTCTATATTATGGAGGCTGACCTTTAGGTCAGTCTCTATTTTTCTGAGCTGCCTCATATTCATATGATAGGCATTATTGCTTAAGATCATCATAAATTGCTCTTGCCCAATCCTCATCGTTCAGGCATTACTTTATACGTAGGATCTTCCTGAATATTTACATCGATCACCGCTTCAGCATTTTTAAGCAGCATTATGCAGTCTTCGCTCAGATGCCGGAGGTGCACGGTTTTATGCTGTTCCCGGTATCGCTTAGAGATTTTATCCAGGGCATCAATCGCACTCATATCCGCAACCCTGCTCTCTTTAAAATCAATAACAACTTCCCCCGGGTCATTTTCCGGGTCAAATTTTTCTATAAATGCCGCAACAGATCCGAAAAAGAGCGGTCCATAAATTTCATAATGTTTGATACCCTGTTCATCCGTATGCTTTCTTGCACGGATCCTTTTGGCATTGTCCCAGGCAAAAACCAGTGCGGAAATGATCACGCCCACCAAAACCGCCAGTGCAAGATTATGCAGTACAATGGTAATGAGTGCAACGGTAATACCTACGAAAATATCGGATTTGGGCATTTTATTAACGATGCGCACAGATACCCACTGAAACGTACTTATGGCAACCATCATCATAACCCCTACCAAAGCAGCCATAGGAATCTTCTCAATAAAAGGAGCACCTACCAGAATAATAACAAGAATCGTGAGGGCAGCAATAATTCCGGACAGCCTGCTTCTGGAACCTGCATTAAGGTTAACTAGCGTTTGGGCTACCATGGCACAGCCTCCCATACCGCCAAAAAAACCATTGGTTATATTGGCCACTCCCTGAGCTACAGACTCCCTGTCTGCATTTCCCTTGGTATTGGTAATTTCATCCACCATGGATAAGGTTAGAAGCGACTCTATAAGCCCTACCCCGGCCATAATCAAGGCATAAGGAAAAATAATCTTCATGGTGTCCCACGAAAAAGGAATCTCCGGAATATGAAAAGAAGGGAGGTTACCGCTTACCGAAGCAATATCAGATACCGTCTTCGTCTGGATACCCGTAACCGCCACAATACCGAAGATGATAAGAATTGCGACCAGGGAAGAAGGAACTACCCTGGTGATTTTTGGGAAAATAAGTACAATAGCAATGGTAAGTACCGTTAAACCGCCCATGATATATAAAGGCATTCCATGCAACCAGTTCACCGAACCACCAACACCGGTAATTTTAAACTGCTCTACCTGAGCCATAAAAATAATAACGGCCAGACCGTTCAGAAAACCATACATTACCGGCTGCGGGATCAGGCGTACAAACTTACCAAGCCTGAAAATACCAACCGCCGTCTGAAGCAGCCCTGCCAGAATTACTGTAGCCAACAAGTACTGTATGCCGTGAGACTGGATAAGCGCTATAAGAACCACAATGGTTGCTCCCGCACCTCCTGAAACCATTCCGGGGCGGCCACCGAAAACAGCCGTTACCAATCCCATGATAAAAGCAGCATAAAGGCCGGTTAAAGGCGACAGTCCCGCAAGAATAGCAAAAGACAAGGATTCAGGAATCATCGTCATTGCAACGGTAAGCCCGGATAAGATTTCATTTTTATAGTTGATTTTCGTGGAAAAATCGAATAGTGCAAAATCGGTTTTCATTGGGTGCAAAGGTAAGCCATACAGAATAATTTACATGCCGTTCATCTATTTGCTGTTCTGTTAGAGAATGATTCAATGTTTCAATTTTTAATTAAAACATCTTTTTTACAATATTTTTTCATGCACTATTTGGGTTTAATTTTTATTTTTTTAATTTTGAGACCAACAGAAGCTAACAATGAAACTTATAAATTACCACATTGGAATACCCTATGATGCTGAAATATATACTATATTCCCGGTTGATAAAAAGAAAATGTAAAGTAATGCATAATTCTATAAACTTTCATTGAATAATCAGCGAATCAAAAACATCAACATGAAAAAATTAAGATAGATTTTTATGATAAACCCGGTGGTTTAACAGAAATAAATCTTACATTGAATAGGCTAAAATTAAAAAAGGCCAGCAAATTGATACAATTAACAAACAATTATCATCATACAATGTTATATAAAGAAATACATATAGGGCAATTCATTAAAGAAAGAGTTGCAGAGCAGGAAATAACAATGGAAAGAATATGTAATTTCCTCAAAAAAGACGAAGAGTTTATTGAAAAAGTATACGAGAGCAAATCGATAGACACAGATCTGCTCCTGAGATGGAGTAAGCTGTTGGAATATGATTTTTTCAGATTATACAGCTCACATCTTATCCTGTATGCGCCGCCGTCTGCCGTGAAGAAAGATGCCAAGAAATCTGACAAAATCCCATATTTCAGGAAAAATATCTACACGCAGGAAATTAAAAATTTCATCCTTAAGCGCATCCAGTCGGGGGAGATGAATCAAACCGAAATCATCAGAGAATACTCTATTCCGAAAAGTACCCTGCACCGATGGTTGCAAAAAAATACCGATAATAACGTTTAAAACACAATTGAATGCGTCCCAACTATGTAAAAATTTTCACGGATATGCTGAAACAGTCTGATCCCGAAAAGCTGAACGATCCTAAAGTACAGAGGCAACTAAGAAACCTGAATACTTCTGAAGATGTACTGAATTTCAATGAGAAAGTTTTCCAACAGTCTAAAGAGATGCAGAAGAGCAACCAAAAGCTGAAGACCTATGACAGGAAAACGATGATCAAGCTTCTGAAATACCAACAGAAACATGGTTTTTCCACCAGTTATATGTCCAGAAAGTATAAGATCAGCAGGACTACTCTTTCCAAATGGAGGAAAAATTTCGAAGATGAAATCAAATAAACAAAAGATCCTGTTTAAAAGAAAATCACAAAAGGCTGTTTCAACAACAGCCTTTTTGGATTAATCATATCCTGGGTCAAATGTGGTTTTACCAAAATTATAATTTAGCTTTCCACTGAACATTTCTATATTTTTTCCAGTTTTTCTGAATTTTATTCTGTCTAGAATTAACGGTTTCAATTCCGTGCGGAAAGCAACGTAAGCATCCCATTGTATCGCCATATAAAATTCTGGAAATCCTGATATTTGAAATTTTCTTGGGAAAATCAATACATTCATATTCACCGGCTCCGAAAGCCTGTCGTAACGGTTTGATTTTTTTCATTTGTAATGAGTATAAAACTCAATACAGTGTTCCCTTAAGAATAGGTTTGTAATGTTTCATCATTGATTTGTTATTTTACCGAAGCACAACAGGTAATGCATGACTATGTATTTGTACGTATATAAAGTTGTTGGAAGAATAATGAAATGATCGGTTTACCAAGGTTACCACTTCAGATACCGTACATTCAGGTTTTATACTGCTGCAGGCACCAGTACAAAATCTTCGTGATATTCCTGGCATCGTCCACACCTCTGTGATGGGTTCCTTCGAGTTTAAGGTTCAATTCTCCCAATGCCCTGGCCATCCCGACACTTTTTCGTACTGCCGGATGCAGATCACCGAACAGGGTTTTCACATTAATATGGTCATCCCCCAAAGGATAGTCCACACGGAACTTTCTTGCCTGGTCCCGGAGCATATTCAGATCGTAATTTCCGTAGCTTGCCCAGGTAAGGTTTTCGGAATCATATTCTGCTCTCAGGATATCAAGGGCATCTTCCAGCAGAATCCCTTCGTCATCCAGCATCTGCGGAGTGATGGAAGTAAGTTCCGTACAGAACGGACTTACTGCTGAAAACTGAGGCTTTACCAAGATGCCTTCGCTCCGTAAAATCCTACCGTTTCCGGCATTCATAAGACAGACCCCGATTTCTATGATTTCGCTCTCCTGGCCTCTCGGCGGACGATCATCCCAGCATGTTGCTTCAAGGTCTATAATTAATATATGGTCTGTTGTTTTCATTTTTCTATTGTTAGTTGTTATTACAGGATTTCACGTAAAATCCTGGCTGCATTATAAGCATCGTCCGCTCCGCTGTGATGATGGCCTTCAAAATTCATGTTCATGGCCTTAAGGGCTCTTTTAAGTCCCATCATTTTGTGGAGTCCGTTATAATTTCTGAACAGATGCATAATATTGAGGTAATTTCCCGAAAAAGGATTTTCAATACCCAGATAATCGCACTGCTGCATCATCTGCTCCCGGTCGAATGCACCGAACCCTGCCCAGGTAAGCATTTCCGGATGGTACTCATCCCTTATTTTCTCACAGGCTTCTTCAAAATAAATTCCTTTTTCTTCAATCAGCTGAGGGGTAATGCCGGTGAGCTGGGTGCAGAAATTGCTGATTTTGGATCTTTCAGGAATTACATAAATGCTTTGTTTCCCGGAAATTGCTCTTGTTGATTTATTCAGTTCGCAGATTCCTATTTCTATGATATCGGTTTTCTGTCCCGGCGGGGTTCTGTCATACTCCCAGCAGGTAGCTTCCAGATCGATAACGATTATATTGTTGTTCATGTTCTTTTTTGTTTATTCTATACGGTACGCATGGCATTCTATCAACCAGAAGGGGAAAAGGAAAAGAGCCCCTGAAAAATATCCGTTTGTGGCTAAAGCTCTGCAAAGATAAAACCATCAGTACGCATTCTATTTACGCAGCACAAAATCTCGGACTAATGTTGCCGGATTGATATGCAAAACCTGTTTTCCGGTAATTCGGTCTTTACTATCGTAAAAAGTTCCGGCAATCTTATTACCGGAACTTCATTGATTATATCCTTTTAAAATTGTTCAAAAGGCTTTCTATATTTTCTTTTCCTACCGGATTTAGGGAATGGCAATAAAATTCCGGCAGATCTAATAAATGATCCATGCAGTATTCGACCAACCATTTAGCACAATCGTATCCCGCCTTTTCGACAAACTCCTGACTACCAGTTTTCAAATAATGTTCATCTGCCAGATCATGATCGAAGGAAATCATTTCCGGAAGGCCCTGTTCAAGAATCCTGCCGGTAAACTGCTCATAATTACGCACAATATACCAGTCCTTCCTCCTGAAAATATCATTTTGGGTATAATGATATACCTCGAAAGGATACCGTATATCATCCAGGAAGAGTAATCTTTTTGTCATTTCCATTGTATTCACTATTATTTATATTTATTGCGAAAAGCTGGATGTCAGTATCAGATCAACATTCTCAATTCCGAAGCTGGTATATCCTGATTTACACCATCATATCAGCACAATTGGAACTTGCAAAAGCAAAAGGTTTTGCTTTGAATACATATCCCATTCCCAGAATATATCCCATAGCATCTTTTAAGGCTACATTGGATTTAAAATCAGGATCGGTATTGATGTCCGCGTGTACCTCCATTTCTATTCCATAAGCATCCAGAACTGAACAGATTGCATAGGCAATTTCTACAGATTTATTGACTTCGTTCAGCATCCGCTCTTTGATACTGATCCGCTGGAATTCTCTTTCTTTTCTGATAAAGGTAAACGCTCCTTTTCCCTCACGAATCAATACTACGGCCGTTGCATAATTAATAGCATCACCGTAAACATGGGAATCTGATCCCACACATACTTTCAGCCGGTACCCCAGAGCCTGTTCGCGGATAATGGCTTCTTCTACCAGCTCTGTGATAGGTTTGCGGAAAATTTTTCCGGTCATGTTCTGCCAAATTTCTTGTTGCGTTTCCATTTTTTCTACATATTTGTTTAACTATTAATTTTATATTACAAAGGGGTGTTAGATATTTAATGAGTAATGGGTAATATTAAAATATACTATTTACGGGTAAGCAGCATTAGTTATTGCTCATTGCTTATTACCCATCTATATGCATATTACTTTTTCTGACCATCTGACCAGGAATCGAACCTGAACAACAAGAGTATAGTTCCTGCATGCTGCCATTACATTATCAGCGGTTTGTGGAAGCAGCAGGATTTGAACCTGCCCAGCATGGATGCAACGGTTTTACAGACCGCACCGGCTCTCCTACTCCGGTGTGCTTCCCTTTTTATGAATAATGAATAATAAGCAATGAGTAATTAATTAACCCACTGTTTTTTATCATCAGTCCCGGAAAAATAAAGCCTGTCTTAATTTTTGTTTGATATAAGAACTTCTGCGCCCGACAGGCTTTCTGTTTCTCCGGAATAATCTCATTCTAGTATTTTGAGATGGTTATGGGATTTGAACCCACTCAGCTTACGCAACGGTTTTGCAGACCGTCCCGACTCTCCTGCTTCGGCGAACCATCATTTGTTTATGGGTAATTAGTGATTTTCCATCATCGTGATACCTGTTTTGCTAAAAATAAAGCCCGTCTTATTTTGTTTGATATAAGAACTTCTGTGCTTAGACAGGCTTTATCAGCTCTAAAATTTATCTTATGTTTACTTTTTCCATTATTGCCATCAACTATATTTGAGTTAAGGAAAGCCCATCTATTGTTGTTGTGTTTTTTTGGCTTAAAGATCGTCTGCGCTTGACGGGCTTTTCCTCTTCTCTCTTATGAAACAATTGCTGTTGTACATGATCAATGGCTATCCACATTGCTTAACAATTTTGAAATCTAATCCTGCAGCAAAAATTCACCATTAATCATTGACTTTTTGTGCTCCATAAGGGAATAGAACCCTTATCGCCCGGTAGAAAGCCGGGTGCACTCACCACTATGCTAATGGAGCCATTAGTCTGGAAAATAGGATTCGAACCTATGACCTCCCGCGTCCAAGGCGGGTAAACAACCACCGTTATCTTTCCAGTCTTACAGGTTCACTTTTGAATCATTTCCGGGAGACAGCCGGAACGGATGCTTGATGAACCTTTGCGGTCTATGCGGGAATCGAACCCGCGGTACCCGAGAGACAGTCGGGAAGGTTACCACTACCTCAACAGACCTTTATTTGAAGTGAGTGGTCAGTGGCCCACTCGCTTCGCTTGTCATTTTTTGATATTTACCAATAAAAGATATCTACTATGGCTCCTAATTTCACCTATGATATCAAATGATTTGAACTTTACCATTACAGCATAAAAAAAGCGCCTCTTTTACGGAGGCGCTCATATATTCAGGCATGTGAGTTCATTAGCTGACCCATATATATAAGCACCTTTCATTTATAAATTCATTGTCAAGAAGAACATTACACGCATACCGCTGCCCTTTCGGCTGTCCACCGGGCTGTGTTGAATTCATATCAGATATGTTATGCAATAGTTTCATTATGTTGTTCTTGTTTTAAAGTTCTTAAAATTTAAAATCTGTCGTTTTAATTTTCGGTTGCAAAGTAAATACGAAATTTTCAGACATGCAAATATATTTTAGATATAAACAATTGAAAATCAGTTATTTATATTAATTCATAAAACAGGAATATCCTGTCCGCAGTTAAACCGCAGGCTCCTGTTTACCTAAATGACTGTCTCTCATCGGGTTACTTATCACGCTCTATTTTCGTATTAGTTATTCATTTGTTATTAAAAAATTTTCACTTTTATGGTTATTTTTTTTCATTCTAAATAATTTCCGCTTTAAAAACACAAAAAACGCCCCGTTATCGGAGGCGTTTCTGTATTATTTTGATTTAATTTTTACGAGATTACTGTAAATAATTTTCAAAGCAAGCACACTTCGCCTCATCTGATATCATGTATTCATATCCAAACGATCCCTTTCCTACAGGGCGATCGCAGAGATTTAAACTGATATGTGCTCTTTGTATTGTCATAATTGTATTGCTGCAAAGATAAATCTTTTCCTATTATGATATAATATTTTGTCTTTAAAAACCCCCGATCAATTAAGTTCCCGAAGCCACCTGGATTCAAACAATATTACTCTTTTTATACTAAAAACCCCTTTTTTAAACCAATCCCTGAATCTCTCAATCCTTAAATCATTTACCCACCCTTCAAAATCCTGTTCCTGCCGGTTTTATACCTAGAAATATCCTTCAGGATCACCTCATCAGCAGGATTGAAATGTTTCAGTTCATTCACGATTTCTGAATGGGTGGCTACTTTTTCAGCGATAATTTCATAAGCAATGTTCCTGATAGCTGTGTGAAGCTCCGGAGCTTTTTTGAATTCATGTTTCATGGCTTCCAGATAGGTGATTTTCCGGTCTGAAGGTGTTCTTTGATAGAGGTCACTAATCTGCTGCTGAAGTTTTTTAACGTCAGTAATGTTGGCGAAATAGTTATTGAGGCAATTGAAGGCATCTCGGTTTTCCTCCCAGCCTCGAAGCAGGATCTCCTGAGCTTTATCCGGTAGGTCCATCTTTTTACGATAGATAAGTGATCCTTTTACCATCTGGTTATTGCCCACATAATCATCTACAACCATCTGATAATAGGCATTGGCATGAGTACGGTCATTCATTTCAAGATAAAGATCCCCTACTTTTTCCTTCTGGCCGAGTTCTTTATAAAGGTCAATGGCTTTCCGGTATTGCTTGGCTTTTTCGTAGCAATGGGCTGCTTCAGACTTATTTTTGAGTTTTTTAAGATAGATGACAGCCGCTTCACTGTACCATCCGCCTTCTTCCAGTGCTTTGGCTCCGCGGTAATGGTCCCGGAGAAGGTTGATATACACCTTAGCCGCTTTTTTATAATCGTTCTCCCTGATATATTTTTGGGCCAGTTCTTCATATGTATTTCTTATCCGGTCGAAAAGTGAAGATTCCACATAGGCATTCCCACTTCCGGGTTTCTTTTTACGCCCGGACAAGCTTTTTTCTTTTTCCTTATCTTCCAGGCGGAGCAGGACAACGAAAAAAATCAGGGCAATGACAATGAACAGCATCAATGTACCTGCTACGCTCCAGAAGCTTTTATGAAAAAGCTGCGCCAGAATTCCGATGACCTTAATAATAACCAGAAGAAAAAATGCTGCGATGAATTTACTGATGAACTTCTGCTTATTCATCTTTATTTGATTTTAAAATGGTTTTATCTTCACTGAACAGGCGGTACAGCAACAGGATCACACAGATGATGAGGATCCATACGAACCAGTTGTACCCGAACATCTCAATCAGCGGATAGAAAATATAGGCAACCATAGCGACAAGCACCAACATCAGGAAAATCTTGATTCCGGCCGGAACATGATCTCCTCCAAGATTCAGGCTTTTTTTCTTCACCACAAAAGAATACAGGCCTACGATTCCGATCATGGAAATGATCAGCCAAAAAATCTCTGTAAAAGAAATGCCTTGCTCTTGATCCGTTGACGCCTGATTGCCTTTTCGAGCATGTAAAGATTTTTCAGGATTAACAGCCGGAGGTTCCGGATACTCCTTGGTTCCATAGAGACGCCCCAGCGAGTCTTCTATCAGCAGCTGCTTCTTTTTCAGTATCTTCTTTACAACCCCTTCATCGGCAGGCTTTCCTGAGGCTGTTTTCCGCAGGGAGTCCGCAATCTTTTTTCTTAACGTCAGTTCATTCTGCACCAGGTATTTGACAATTTTCTTACGGTAAACTCTTCTCAGCGAATCGGTAGCAGCTTCAGTGCGTTCATTCAGCTTTGACAGATCATTCTGAATTTCCCCGATCTGCCTGCCGCCCTTCCGCAGGTATTCATAATAGCTTTTTTCATTTTTGCCCGCTAAGCTGGCTGAAGCATTCACATGCTCCCTCATCAGTTCATTCCGTTTTTTCCCGTAGATGGAATCAATTTTCAGATCGATATCGGTTACACCGGATTGATAAGCAACTGTTGGAGTCATCATGTTATCATCAGGTCTCCCGGAAATCTTACCTGAAGATATAGGCTCTTCATAGGAAGACTCTTCTTTGTTGAAATCTATAATCAGCATTACGAGGACAATACCCATCAGGAATGCCCAGAACATCCACCGGTATCTGCTTGAAAATGCAGAACTTTCTCTTGCGCTGCCTCCACCGAACAATTTTCCAAACCAGGTACTGTTAAATATGAACTTTGCAAAACCGTCACCCCGGGAAGTTCCGGTAACATCCAGCGGAACGCCAAGATCAACAGCTCTTTCCGGGTATTTCTCAATATACTTCAGGTATTTTTCGATTTCCTTTTTATTGCCGTTCATTACTTTTTGCAGATTGAACGGAAGATTATCCATCCATTCCTGCTCGGTCTGCGGCTTCTGAAGAGCTTCCAGTATTTTCTCATCGTCTATTTCTACGCCGAAGGTCTTAATTTCCCGGGGAATCTTTACTCCTGATGAAGGTTTCCTGATTTTTCCCTCTGACGGCAAAGGATCGCTGATCAATGAAACCCAGTCTATTTCTTCATTCAGTTTCACCATTCCGAATTCCGGATGCATAAGCAGAAATTCCGCACCGGCAGCACTCCATTCTTCAGGATACACTTTAGGATAAAACAGGGTATATTCAGGAATAAAAAGCTTGTCATCTACACATTGAAAATATACATTCTTCCCGATTTCAGCAGGAGCGATATTCTGAAAGACCAGAAAACAGCCGTACAAGATATTGGGCTCAGTGGAAGGAACAGGAAATGACCGGACCTGAGCCAGATCTATCCCCAGCATCTCCATTTCACGCAGCCAAATCACAGGTTCAGATCCTTTAATCAGGAATCCTTTTCTGGGATAATTATTTTTCGGAAAGGGGTGTATTCTAAGTTCCATATTCCAGAACATGTTTAATAAAGGGTTCCATATAATCGAAATACATTTCTTCCATTTCCCGGATCTTCAGCTTCGATTTTTTAGGGAGGTAATACTCTGATCCTCCGAATTCTTTTTCTGTGGCCAATGCTATATAGCCATCATGCGAAGAAGGCATATAAAAAACAGGAATACTTTTATTGCTGCTGACAAATGTAAGCATCCCCCGATGGTCTGTTATTACTTCGCTTCCATCACTGAAGGTAAATTTATTCTTATCCTGATGGGCATAAATTTCTATCTTATCCGAATTCTTTTCCAGCCAATACTCATTTTCAGAGTGGAACTGTAGGGCAAATTTTGAGACCACCAGTCTTTCAGCGCTGTTGATCCCTATCCTGGTAAAATTATTTAAAATTTTAATCCCTTTATTTTTCAGTTTATTAAGTTCTGCTTCAGTTCTGAATACGTTTTTACGGATTTCACGATTATTGTCGGTTCTTTCTGCAAAAAGGTTTCCTTCCAGATTGATCCTGAATATATTATCATATTCAAGTCCATATAAAAAAAAGCTTTTATTGAAATAGATCAACGAAAAATTTACCGGAATATCCAGCCCCGACAAATTCAGTTCCGAGTATTCCCCCGTACTAAGATTCAGCCTGGACAGGTTTTTTCTATCCGGCTGATACTGAGCCAGGATATAATTTCCTGCTTTGTTCCTGGCCAGAGCAAACTGTCCTCTGGGTTTTACAGAAATGTTCTCAACAATCACTTCACAGCCTTTCTGAATACTGATATTCTGATAGATATTTTTATTGTAATAGTTGTCTGACAGATATGTTTTCAGCAATTGTTTTTTATTGCTCAGCATATAAAATTCTCCTTCATACAAAAATGTTTCCATCCGGTCTTTAGGCGTAGGAAACAGTAAGGGATAATTTTCGGGAACTGCTGTTTTGATGCCGCTCCCGACACTGCCGGATGTTTTGTTCCCTTTGGGAGGATGGGCCCAAAGCTCCCGTAGCGGAAGCCTTATTTTCTGGATATGCTTTCTCGTTCCTTTATGGTGCTTATAAAAGTTGAGTTCTCCGTCAGCAGAGGTTGTCACTAGGAATTTCAGCTTGTCACGGTTTTCATGGATGACCTTTTGCATATGCTGATTCTGTACATTTTCGTGGCTGGTGATGAAAAAAACTTCCAGGTCTCTTCCGTTGTATTCCTCTTCAAAAAACCGTTCCAGTGCATTTGAAACCCCCAGAACGGGGCTTACTGCATTCTGATTCCGGATCACTTCTTCCACGGTGTTCAGAGACACGGGTATGCTGTGTTCCCCTAAGACGAAAACTTTGCACTCGGAATGGGCTTTCGGATGTTTGATAACGGCAATAGCCGATGCAAAGGCAAGAACTTTCGGGGTACCCCAGTTTTTCAGGGAAATATCGATCAGGATTACCCGTTCAAAAACATTTTCTTCTGGCGGAATTTCCCGCTGGATATACAGGGCTTCATTATTGGCAACACGGTTCATAAAAACCTCTTCTTCATGAGCAAACTCAGACAGAAGCATCCTGTTGAAATCGCCTTTGTTCGTCATATCTGAAATCCCGCCAATCGGCTGTTCACCGGGAGAAAGGTGGCGCATAGGAATTTTAAGTCCGCTCCAGATCCTTTTGATCAGGCTACCGACCTGGAACGTTTTCGGTTCTTCAATCAGTTCCTTTATAAACTCCTTACCGGTTTCAATGACAGGTTCCTCCTGAATGACTTCGTTTTCGAGTTCCGGGATCGCAGCGATTCCTTTTACGGCATCAATGATAGATTCCGTGGTCGGGAAACGATGATGGAGCAGTGACAGCGTTTTGATGTCCCTGCTGACGACTGCCTGGGTCAATTCCTTCTTTTCGGCAGCCTGGGAAATGATCACCGGACTCTTTTCAAACCTTTTGATAATCCATTCGGAACTTAACGAAGCCACCTGATTGTGGGCATCTTTAAAAATGGTCTGCAGGAGATTTATTTTGTTCTGTCCTTGCTTCAAAGGATACCCAACCTGGCTTATATGTTCTAAAAACTGATGTGCAGATTCAATATCCTGAACGGTTTCCTGTGCGGATACCTCACGACTGATCCTTTTCAGGTAACTGAAAATACCGTCCAGGTTTACATATCCTTCCTGCGCTGCATAAAGAACGAGCAGCAGTGAGCCGAAAGGCGGGAAACCCTGGTCTTTCAGTGTCCTTAAAACTTCTATAATATAGGGGCGGTAAGCAATGGATCCTCCATTCGGAATGGAAATAAGGTTATTTTCGCGATATCCTGTATCATCGGAAACATCTTCATCCGTGGTCCATTCCCAGAAATACCCTTTATAAGACTGGAAATATGCAATTACATCCATTCCTGTGATTTTTCGGTGAGGCGGAAAGAGCTTAGGGACAAGTTCCGGAAATTATTTTTATTGAGCGACAGAACACTTCCGTCTTCATTCCATAGAAGCCAGGCTTCCGAATCCGCATTGTATTTCTCCTGTAACAAAAGACTCAGGTTTTTGAACTCAAAATCAAAACCGGCAGGCAGAAGATGGCCGTCTTTTGACCAGTATGTTTTTCCCGGAAAACCTAGCAACGGAGTTCCGATAAACAATGCCTGGTCATCAATAACAATCCAGTCAAGCCTTTCGAGTTTGAATTTCGGCACAGTGATCAGGCTTTTCCTGATTTCTGCCATCGGGCATAGTAATGCTGTTGCAGGATGTTCATCTTGGCCAGGAACTAATTTCACCTCAATTTTTCTGTCGATGCCGAAAAAATTATGGTTGGCAATCGGGAAGGTCAGGCACAGGAACTTATCGATCCGGTTCCACAGCAATGCTGTCCTCACCTTTTTACTGGGTACCAGCGCATCTTTCCGGAACAATAGACCGTTACGCAACTCGTAGAGGACAAAATCGGGAAGCTGACGGAGCGCCGGTGAGTCCGCCTGTTCATCGGTAAAACCTTTAAGCCAGAGGACTTCGTCTTCCAATGCCACCTGCACATTCTTCCAGTCGCGGATGGTTCCCAGATGATCTTCATTCATCCGGGGAATTTCTGCCCAGAATTCTTTTATATGCTCTGAAGGATCTTTTGCCATAGATTTTCGATTTCCTGTTGGATGTACTGTTTCTGCTCAGGATTCCTGATCCAGTCGCAACGGGTCTGAAGGTATCTTAATTTATCTTTAATAACATTCTGCTCTTCAAAGCTAAGCACTCCGCCATCCCATTTTTCAACAAGTATTTTAACATCTTTCATTACCTCCTCGGGATTTGGAGTTTTATTGTGAAGTGACTGAGGATGGGATTTCGGATGGGCATCTTTCTCAATCGTCCGGTTAATGATTCCTTCCAGGATTTCGATCTGCTCTTCCGTATCCCAGATGTGCTTCAATACCCACAGATCGGAAAGAATGGCTTCATTCCTTCCGCAGATCAGAGCACTGGCTGCAATAAGGTTCTGCATTTTTACCGCCCTTCGGTCGGAGATGGCAATCCCGGTATTTCTCAGGCTGATAACCGTGTTTATATAGACTTCATAAACGGGTCTAAGATCAATGGTTTTGCACAGATCCTGCAGCTCCCGGATCTCATCCGAAAGAATTTCAGGAACCTCCGTATCGGTATTATTCTCCAGTTTTCTTCCTGCTAGAAGTACCTGCTGTAGAAGTTCAGGATTCACATAATCTACATTGATCCGGATCAGGAAACGGTCGAATAAGGCATTCAGTGCCTCATCTTCAGGAAGGATATTGCTCGCTCCCACGAACATGAGCGCAGGAAGATGTTTAGTTTCCTTTCCCCTTTTGAATATTTTCTCATTCAATGCCATCAGGAGTGAGTTCAGGATGGCAGAATTGGCATTGAAGATCTCATCCAGAAAAACCATGGATGCTTCCGGCATCATTCCATTAGTATTGGTCAATAATTCACCCTCTTTGAGCTTCCTGATGTCAAAAGGCCCGAAAATCTCATTAGGTTCCGTAAAACGTGTCAAAAGATACTCGAAGTTCTTTCCATCCTTCACGGTGTTGGCCAGAGTTCTTACGATCGCGGATTTTGCCGTCCCGGGAGGCCCGTAAAGAAATGCGTTTTCCCTGGCCAACAAAGATATTCCCAACAGGTCTACCACATCGTCTTTGCCTACGAAAGTATTTTTAACATAGCTGAGGACACGGTTTAGTTTTTCTATAGTATGATTCATTGACCTTATTTTATCATTAAACACAATTTCTTTTTTTCATGCTTCTTTTTCAGTTGATGAAAGCCTTCTGCCCTAAAAAGCAGAAAGCCTAATCCCTGGTATCTTTCAATTCTTTCCAGAAAACATCTTTATACATCCCGAACTCCGCTATCAGTAATTGATTGATGTATGGAATCTCAGCCAGTTTATAGTCTTTCTTTTCCACAATTCTTTCCAGGTACAGCTTCCGGTAGGTTGCATTTTTCAGTTCGTCT
Source organism: Chryseobacterium camelliae (assembly GCF_030818575.1). Classification (NCBI taxonomy): domain Bacteria; kingdom Pseudomonadati; phylum Bacteroidota; class Flavobacteriia; order Flavobacteriales; family Weeksellaceae; genus Chryseobacterium; species Chryseobacterium camelliae. The sequence goes on along the minus strand of NZ_JAUTAL010000001.1, from coordinate 136,633 downwards.
TGCCAATTGATGTTTTGAAGATCCAGATCTGTTCCGATGCCTGAATAATGAAACCGGGTCAATAGGCTTTCCAGCAACACAATCAACGGATCTTCGGGATCAGCGATCTGAAGGGCAGCAAGAACCTGTGGTACAAACCTTAATGACAGATCGGCAGAAAGTATGGCAGAAACATCTATCTTTCCTGTGTAATCAGGAATGAACTTCTTCAGGTCTGTGGAGGTATCTCTGCGAACCAGATATAACTGGGCACTGTGATACAGTATTTTTGCAGCCCATAGAGCGGCATCCTGATGATGCATGACTTCAGCGGATTGAAATTCCAGCCTTTCTTTTTCAAATTCTGCCCTGAAATAATCCGCGGCTTCCAGCATTTCCTTTTCGGGAATTTCCTGAAGCCCTATAAAAACCGTCATGGATTCCTCCTTCCGCAGCAGAAATAAAGTATCTAGAAATGGGGATCTGTTTTCCGTCATCTAACAAAAATAGAAATATTATTTGTGAATTGTAAGTTTTAAAAGGTCCCCGACAGATAATTAACAAACCAAACATTAAAATTACTCCGAAAGCTGTATTCACGATTCACTATGCACAGATTTACTATCTTTGCGCCTTGAAATAAAAAATTATGAGTATCCACATCAGTGCAAAAAAAGGGGAAATTGCCAAGGTTGTTTTACAGCCGGGCGATCCTCTGCGCGCCAAATATATTGCTGAAAATTTCCTGGAAGGAGCTAAACTGGTGAGCCAGACCAGAGGCATTTTCTATTACACAGGCCTGTACAAGGGAAAAGAAATCACCGTTGGAGCCAGCGGTATGGGTTTTCCGAGTATCGGGATCTATTCTTTCGAGCTGTTTACGGAATATGAGGTGGATACCATCATCAGGATCGGAACCTGTGGCGCTTATACCACAGATCTGAAAGTTTTTGACCTCCTGAACGTAGAATATGCCGCCAGTGAAAGTACCTACGCGAAGTACGCCTGGGGAATTGATGATGAAATCCTTTCCCACCAGGGAAATATTTTCCATACAATCAATGAAACGGCACAGGAAATGTCTTTGACAACAAAAGCTACGAACATTCATAGCAGCGACATTTTTTACAGAAAAGATCCGGCGATTCCTGCAATTGCGACAAAGAACAATTGCCCTGCCGTAGAAATGGAAGCTTTCGGACTGTTTGCCAATGCCCAGCATCTGGGGAAAAATGCAGCGACAATCCTTACCGTTTCCGATATAATCCCGACGCATGAAAATATTTCTGCGGACCAGAGGGAAAAAGCATTGAAACCAATGATCGAACTGGCCCTGGAAGCGGGGATCAGGAGTTTATAGGAAGTGACAAAGGCAAATAAGGTGAGAAGCCACTAATAATTGCCTTGAATATTAAATAATAGAGTTTTGCATTGATTGCAAAACTCTTTTTTTAGCTAAAAAGCATGATCAGGGTTAAAAGCACTATTGTTAAGGGACATTGATATTCAGACTCGTGTCCATCTGTTTTTCCTTTCATTCATTGATAAATCCTTCCAGGAAACCAATCAGGGAATTACCGTTACGGCTCCATCTGATGCCGTGCCCTTCACGTTCCCTGACTTCAAAAACCAGTTCATGCCTGTAATGAAAAAAGGTATTCCACCATGTTTGATGGTCAAGGATATAGTGTATTTTATCCATTACCACCTGCTGTTTCTCATTATTGCTTCCTTTTACTTCTCCCCAGAACGGATCATTCAGCCTTCCGGTATGTTTTTCCCATGCCCTCTGTGCCACGGTAATTTCACTGTTATACATTTTCTGACAAGCTTCAATAAGTACAGGCCTAAGCGGAGGAACCGCCCTTTCATCGCGGATGCTCGCAGGCGTTATTCTCTGTCCCAATATATTCAGCCAATGCCAGAAGGGGACTTCTTCCAACTTCCGGCACTTTGCCTCAGCTGTACCCTGATCTTCGATAATCCCTGTCAATAAACGGAAACTTTCCTCGCGGTTAATTTTGATTTCCTCGTTGAAAAACGGCAGGTCACAAAATCCCTGTCCTTCCTTGAATTTCCGGATATTGGATTCGAGAGTTTGAATGTGCTCTTCTGCTAAAATTGCTCCGTATTTCAGCTTCCATTCTTCAGATAAATACCGAATGCAGGGTTCAAAATGGCTCATCATGGATTATTCTTACAGAGTTTACAGAGAGTTCCTCTTCATGGATCAGGTAACGGACAAGGTTGAACCAGCTTTTGCAGTGGTCCAAAATCCAGGCATCTGAAGAAACAGCGATCTCTGCATGCTCAGCTATAAACTGATCCGGATTGAATTGCAGTTCTGCTTCCCAGTCCAGGTGCTGTTCGCTGGCAAAATCGGCAACCATCTGTTTCATTCTTCCGCTGTTGGAAACCGGCTGATCAAACACCCATACCAGTTTTGATATTCCGGATTTTTTATAGAAAGAAGCAATCAGTTCCACTGACTTCAGCGTCTGATTTACTCTTTTATATGTTCCGTGAACACCCGAAAGATCCCTGAAACAGCCGTCAAGACCCTCAAAAATATAGGCTTCGGAAAGCAGGCTTTCCAGCAAAATCAGGACATTAAAGCCGTCAAGGAATACAGCCTTATTCTCTAGGTCCTGAACAGCCACCTGTTTCGTTTGCCGTTCTTTAAGCTGCAGTTCGGAGGCAGACGCTCCACGCAGTGCCTGAATCTGGCGGCTTTTCAGCCTGTAGCGGTTACCAACCAATTCTGAAGATGTTTTTTCCGGGTACCCGCGGCTCAGCAGATAATGCATATCACTGACTGCCGCTCTCAGTTTTTCAAGCTGCTTCTCAGTTCCAAACAATACATCGTCACCGGTATTCTTACCACGGTTCCTGTTATTCATACCCAAATGTATCGATTTTAGAGAACACAGGCAATCCAAGGGTTTTGCTAAGGTTATATCAAAATAAATCCGTCTTTAATAAGACGGATTTAATAAACCTCCTCAGAGATTTTACACACATTCCCATATATAAAGTCAGGTCATCCCTGAACCTTGTTTTCTTTAACCTGCATGAAAAATACACATCCGCTCGCAACGATAAACAGGATTCCCGCCAGAGCAATGGCAGACGAAGGATTATTGCCTAGTATCGTATGATAAATGAAGCCGAATGAAAGTGTCTGGATGAGCATCGGAATTACAATCATCATATTGATCACACCCATATAAATCCCCCTTTTGTTAGCCGGTATTGCCGGAGAAACCATAGAATACGGCAGTCCCATCATAGCAGCCCATCCGATTCCGAGGGCAATCATCGGCAGCAGGATCAGGTATTCGTTTTTAATCAGAGGCAGTATGGCAATGCCCAGACCGGTGAGAAAAAGGCAGAAAATATACGTTTTTTTCGTAGAGAATTTTTTGGCAAAGGGCACGAGCAGCAATGCTGACAGGATTGTCACAATATTATATGAACCGTTCATAAGCCCGGTCTGTCCTACTGCTACTTCCACTGTGTGAAGAATATTTTTGGTCCATGACAGGTCTGATGCTGCTACTGAAATTCCTTTTTGGGTTAATTCCGCAATGTGGTTAGCTTTCTGCTCATCGGATTCGGAAATCCCGTACAATGACCATTTCAGCATTGGCGTAATGAACTGCCAGTAACAAAACAGGGCATACCATTGGAACAGATAGACCAATGCCAGATGCCAGAGCAGTTTAGGCATTTCCCGGATCGCCATAATGATTTCCACGAACGGCGTAAAGAAATTGCTCTGTTCCTTGGCTTTTTTAAGTTCTTCCAATTCTTCATCCGTAGGCGGTATTTCAGGTGTTTTATACACCGACCAGGCTACGGAAGCTATGGAACAGAATGATCCCAGGAAAAAAGAATAGTACACCCATACCGGAATCCCTCCGTTTGCTGAATTTCCGCCCAGATATTTCTGGAATACGAAAAGTGATAAATTGGCCAAGGTAATTCCCGCTCCTACAAACAGGCTCTGCATCTGAAACCCGAAGGTCTGCTGTTCTTGGGGAAGCTTATCGGCAATAAAAGCACGGTAAGGCTCCATCGCGGTGTTGTTGGCCGCGTCCAGGATCCAGAGGAGGCCTGCAGCCATCCAGATGGTAGAGCTGAACGGAAAGGCGAAAAGGGCGAGGCTGCATAATACAGCACCCAACAGGAAAAAAGGCTTCCTTCTCCCCCAGCGGTTGCTCCAGGTTTTATCACTGATAGCACCGATCAGAGGCTGGATCAGCAATCCGGTAATCGGACCGGCCAGGTTCAGGATAGGCAGTTGCTCGGCATGGGCGCCCAGAAATGAGTAGATGGGATTAACAGCCGTCTGCTGCAAGCCAAAACTGTATTGGATACCAAAAAAGCCCACATTCATGTTCCAGATCTGCCAGAAGCTCAGGCGGGGAATGATTCTTTTTGTCATGGCTATTGGGGAATTACCGGATTATAGTTTTTGTCGAGGATAAGATCGGCATTATTTTTAAAATTACGGATGATATGATGTTCTATATCCAGTACTTTTTCTACAAAGTCACTTTTCTCATCCCGGTTCCGCTGCATGCGGTTCTTATAGGTATCTTTATAGTTGCGGTCTATGAATATTTTATATTCGAAATCTTCAAGTTCTAAGATGTAAGTCCCTTCAACGATGACCACCTCGCATTCCGAAGTTTCCAGAACTTCAGTCTGAATGCTGTTTTCGCGATAATGGACCAATGGTTTTTCAATAATCGCCACTCCCTTTTTAAAATCGTCTATATTTTCGGAAAGCTTTTTCAGATTTACTTCATGAGGGCCTATGTTTTCCAGGGAAATCAGACGGTTCTCATGGTTGGTTCTGGGTGGAAGCTTAAAATAATCATCCATTTGCAGCACGATGCTCTTTATGTTCATTTCATGAAGAACTTTCTGAAGGGCAAAAGCAGTCACAGATTTGCCGCTTCCGCTTTCACCTGCAATTCCAACAGCAATTTTGTGTTTTTGAGCCAGCAGGAAGTGCTTCTTCAGGATCTCCAATATTTCTCTGGCACTTGCCAGATGGTTTTCATTCAGTTCTATAATATCACCAATCATCTTATCAATTTATAAAGGGTTTAGGGCATTGGAGCCCTCAATCATCATCAGGTAGCCTGAAGCAGAAAAACAAAGCTGTTCAGTTCCCAGCGGCAGCAATTTATCCGTAGAATAGTATTCCCGGAAATGATGGCCTTTTTCATTCATCAGGGATTCGTACTGCTCCAGAATCTGATCCGGAATACTGCTTATGCCTTTTCTCCTCAGACCCAGGGAGAGCCATCCTAAAAAGATCGGCCATGAGCCTCCGTTGTGGAAATGATACGGTTCGTTTTTAAAGCTGTAGCTGTAATTGTTTTCGAGCAGCCTCCAGTCATCATCTCCGGGATAAATCACAGGATAAAAAGCAGGAAGCATCCAGTGCCCGAACTCCTGGCTCACCTTTACAAGAAAATCTGAAAAAGCATGGAGCTCAAGATCAAAATCAAGGTACAATGCCAGTGCATTTCCGGCAAGGTCAAAACGTTCATCATATCCGTTTGCATTTAAGGATGCCCAGAAATACGGTTTTGCCGAAACTTTGGCATACGCCGTTTCGTGGTATTTCGATGCTCCTGATTCATTTTTTATGAAATTGTCCTGGATAAGCTGCCTGGTTTTCGCTGCCAGAGTCTTTAAATCATCATCTTCATACAATTCAGAAACATTTTTTAAAGCCCAGTATCGCAGTATATTATCATACAAGGTATACCCTGAGGTCACATATTCATCTGCCCAGTTCCCACCAAGCGGACTGTATACGAGGCCTCTCTGATTATACTCCCACGTTTTGAGGCATGAAAGCGCCTTGTAAAGGGGTTCCTTCAGCTGATCCTGTAATGAAGAATTTCCTGAAGTCCTTAGATATTCGCAGGTGATTGCTACCCACCATGTGGTGGCATCGGTCCTGCCGACATGCGTTCCGAAACTTGCTTTTCCATGAACTACATTAGACGGGATCTGTCCGTTATCCGCCTGGTGTTTGGCCAGTGTCAGAATGGATTTTTCCAGTCCCTCAAGCGTCTCAGGATCATTGGCCAGGATTCCGGCATATCCTGTCATCATGGAATCTCTCGCCCAAACCCTCGCATAATTGTCTCTCTGCTGTGCTGAAGCCAGCAGACCTTCTTCAGTGACCGCTTTTCTGATGACATCTAAAGCTTCTTCCTTAAACATATTTTTATTTTTTAAGCGGAATTCAGCCCTGATGAGCTTTCATTCCGCTTTGTTCTGTCAATTATTAAAAATCAAATTTAACACTTACGCTATAACTGCTTCCCGGTAAAGTACGTGCTCTTATGATCCCGTTGCCTCCGGCAAGCGAAGCCTCTTCCGCTTCTGTTACCGCAATGGTATTGAATACATTGTTACCGTTTACAGCGACTGAAAGGTTTTTAAGCACCTGATAAGAAATGTAAGGATTTACAATGGCATATGCAGGCATGATCAACTTATTGGAATCCTGTGTAAAGGATTTAGTTACACCGATCAGATAAAAGCCAACGCTTAATTTTTCCACATTGAAATTAGGATTTACCGTATACATAAACTTCGGGGTCCTTCTAGGCATATTTCCGATGATGGTAGGATCCAGTGCATTTCTTATTTCTGCGTGGGTATAGGTAAGTCCGGCCTTAATGTCAAACATTCTGCTGATTTTGTAATATCCGTCCAGTTCGACTCCGTAGGATTGATACTTATTTTCCGTTTTTCTCTGTGTGGTAGCCTCAAAATTGGCCTCTGTGGTATTGGCAAGGAATAAGGTTGTATTAAGGAAATACTGGGCTCCCCTCAATTTGTATCCTGCTTCCACCTGATTTACTTTGTTCACTTTTACAGCATCCAGCGCCGGGTCATCATTGTTGGTATAGTTATACCCTGAAAACAGGATCCTGTCTGCTGAAGCACTTCCGCCCTGGCTTACCCTTGCGAATACGGCATTACGGCTGTTCAGTGCATAGTTGGCACCTACCGAATACCCGAAGATTCCGTATCTGTAGTTTACCGGAACATTGATATTGTCATTGGTTGCCACATTCTGTTCAGGAATATCAATAACTCCGTTGCCGTTCATATCACGTACAGTTTTTGTATTGGTAACTCCCGAGAAACTTCCGGACACTCTTCCGAAATCATACCTTGCCCCCGCATCAATCGTCAGCTTATCCGTAGCATTGATTTCTATCTGCGCATGAGGTGCCGTCACATCATATTTGGTATTGTAGTTCCTGTTCAGGTTTCCCCACGCCGGAACACCGTATGCCAGCAGCCCATGATCTGTAATAGCCGTTCCTGCAGCATTATATACATCAATCAGCCTTGCATTGTTGTCGCTAACTTCCTGAAGGTAGGTATTCCAGACCCATGACATATTGATGTTCTGGAGCCCTTTGTAAAGCCCTGCATTCACTTTTACCCCATCCCATTTCTTGCTGAAGTTGAAATCATTGAAGAAATTATTGAAATTGTTCAGCGTTACGTTGAACAGGTGCATTTTCATGTAGTAGGCATTCATATCCACCGCGGTATTGGTTCCGCTGTACACTGCTCTGGCGTAACCCGGAATGGCAGACAGGATTTCGGTTCCGGTTCCCACACTTGCAGGGAATGGAGCGATAAATTGTCCGCCATTGGCAGCATAACGCACTTTCTCTTCAAATTTCCATCCGTCTCCCAGGTCATAGTTGAATTCTGCACCAATAGCCTTTGATACGGAATGCATCCCGTCTGAAATATCACTGTCAAGAATATTGCCATCGCCGCCGACTGTCCTGTCATGTTGAAGGTTGATCGTCTGCAAAGCACCTGTAAGCGCATTGTAACTGGATAATGAAGACCATTTCGGGTTACTGTCTGTACCGGTTACAGAAATAGGCATAGGCATATAGGCTGCTGTGCGGTCATCCAGAACTTTGGCATATACTCGGAAGCTTCCCTTTTCAAACTTTTTAAGCAGTGAAATCCTGAACTGGCCTCCATTATTGGAATTGAATCCTGTTTTTCTGGGACCGTCGCCTACCCTGTAAAACCCTCCTGCGCTGATGAACGTGTTGTCACCTATCGGGGTTCCGTAATCAAAATCAGTCCTGTAATTCCTATAGTTAAGGCCTACCTGCTGGATGATGCTTCCGCCCTGTTTTTCACCCGTTTTGGTAATGAAGTTGATAATCCCGGCCGGTGAATTGCTGGCAAATACGGATGCCGAACCTCCTCTCAATGCTTCCACACGGGAAACAAACGAATCAAAACGGGTAAACTGATCCTGGGTTCCGAAAGCAATATCCCCGAACTGCATTACCGGAAGACCATCTTCCTGGATAAGCAGGTACCTTGATCCTCCTGCCGAAACCGGTACCCCTCTCACCGTAATATTGGAGTTCCCCTCTCCTCCCGATGATTCTGAACGGATTCCCGGGATAGTCCTGAAGATTTCCGCCGTAGTTCTGGGTGCTGCATTTTCAATGTCTTTCATTTTCAATGTTGAAATAGAAGTACTTGTTTTTATGGAAGCCTTTGGATTGGCATTCCCTGTAATCACCACCTCATCAATGGCTTTATCTCTTGCAATGGTATCATTTGAAGTATTTTGGGCAAACATGAATGCTGCTGTATTCATTGCACCTAAAATGCATAATTTGGTAAATGTTTTTGATTCCATATCTTTATGAAGTTTTTGTTATGGTCTAAAAGTATTTTTTTTACTATATCCAAAATGCAGTTTTAATAGTATGTAAACTGTGCGTTAATTTCAACCGTTTGCGCAATCGTTTGCGGTTAATAACATAATTTTATTTTAACATTTCATTAACAATATCACTTCATAAAATTAACATAATTTAACGTTAAAATCCTCGAAAATCATTGCTAAATTCACCCAAAAATTGCTTCAATTAACCCAAAATGAAAAGAATCACTATAAAAGACCTTGCTGAAATGCTCAATATCAGTACCTCTACGGTATCGCGTGCATTAAAGGATCATCCGGATATCAGCAGTACTGTCAAGCAAAGGGTTAAAGAAGCTGCAGAAACGTTTAATTACGTTCCTAATGACTTTGCTATTAACTTCCGGAAAAAATCTTCTAAAGCTATCGGGCTTATTATCCCTGAAATTTCCATGTTCTTTATTCCTTCCATCATCAAAGGGATTTCTTCGGTATTGCACAAAGAAGGATACCATTTTTTTGTTCTCTCTTCAGAAGAGTCCTGCCAGATTGAAGAGGAAAACCTCCTTACCTGCATCAATTCCAGAGTAGATGGAATTCTTATTTCAGTAACCCGGAATACGCATGACCTTAACCATCTGAATAAGATCAGAGCCATGGGAATCCCTGCTGTTATCTTTGATAAGACACTGCCGCAGAAAGAATATGATGAGGTTATTTTTGACAATGCAAAAAACATGGCTATGGCCGTTGAACAATTTGTTGCTGCGAGCTGCACAAAGGTCCTTGCCATATTCGGTGACGAAAACCTTGAAATTACCCAGGTAAGGAAAGATTTTTTCATTAAAGAAATCAGCAGATTTCCTGCGATCGATTATAAAGTGATCTACTGCAATTCTGCAGATACAGTTAAAGATAAGCTGGACATCCTTCTGGATTATGAAAATTTCGATGGCTTTTTTGCCATGAGTGATGAAACGCTGGCGGGCCTGCACAGCACACTCATTAAGAAAAATATCCGCGGGAACACCGTAAAAGTTGTAGCCATAAGCGAAGGAACGCTCCCGAAATACCTCGATGAGTCGTATGAATACCTCATCAATGACGGATTTAAAATGGGAATGACCGCTGCTGTAAGGCTCCTACACCTGATGCGGTCCCAGAACACAGCACAGGCAGCACAGACTTTTTATATATAATAAATTTTTAACAGCAAAAATTATAGATAATGCCCTTGTTGTCGATTATCTTTCAATTAATCCATTAATGCCTATAAAAATTTTAATTGTTAATCATTTTAAAATAAGTAAATTTGTGCCCTGCTTTTACGATATTGGTTAAAATATTTAGGATGAAAAAACGGTCTATCTGCTTGCTGCATCTGCCTGATACTATTCGGGCTACACATCACTTTATATCATCATTCTACGGTAAGCCATTTCAAAATACATGCAATTCGACAACTGGTATAAAACATCGGTCATGCCTATAAAACTGCATCAGGACGGGTGGCATCCAACCCTATTATTCATCTTAAACCGGCAAAGCAATCGTTACATCCAAACAGGCATGTAAAAATACCAATTAGGATCAGCAAAACTTCAACATTCAGTAAAACACGTAAAACATATTTTTAATTAATTATCAGTCAAAATGAAAAAAAAACTATTCATGGTCGCTTCATCTGCCAGTTCCCTCGCAGATTATTCACAGGTAGGTATTAACAATCATATACCGGATGTCCCTTTAGACCATATCCCGGGGAAAACCCTTGAGATTTTACATGTGGCAAGATTATCCTTGCAGGTGTACGGCAAGGCAGTACCAGCTATTTCTGCTTCATTGAATCATGAATTTTAAATACCTTGCATCCTATGGATTTTAAGACACTCCATATCGGAAAGCTGATTAAGAAGAAAGTTGCGGAAAGCGATCTGGAAATATCCCGCATATGCAGTTTCTTAAAGCTCGACGAAGAAGAAGTCAACCTGATGTATCAGTCTGCCAATATTAAAACTGAAGTATTGCTGCGGTGGAGCAAACTGCTTAAATATGACTTTTTCAGGCTTTACAGCCAGCATTTAATTTTGTATTCGCCGCCGCAGGGGAATAACTACATTAAAAAAGCACCCCATAAAAGCAAACTTCCGGAATTCCGTAAGAACATTTACACCCAGGAAGTTATAGATTTTATTCTGGAACTGATTTATACCGAAAAAAAGACGAAGATGGAAATTGTGGAAGAATACCGCATTCCGAAAACCACTCTATACAAATGGATCAGCAAAAATAAATCAAAATAACCTTAAAATAAGTCGTATCCACATTTAATTTTCAAACCTAACTTTTACCCGTTATCTACTTCCAAATGGACACACTACCTACTTCTCCTGATTACAGGAAAATCTACCGTGATATGATCAGCATCAAATATCCGGATAAGGAACCTATTTGTCAGTCAATCTTAAATAAAAAAGAATTTACGGTACTGGATATCATCCGGCTGAATAATCTGATTACCGGAACAGGGAACAAGACTTCACTGGCCTCCAACCAAAAGCTCAGGGCCTATGACCGTGCTACTGTTATGCAGATCCTGGAGTACCAGAAGAAAAATGGGCTGAACAACACCCAGCTGGCGAAGCATTTCAAACTCAGCAGAAATTCGGTGGCCAAATGGAAGAAAAAATATTGCGAAGAAAATCACGGATAAGATTCAGCATCAGCGCATGGCTTCAAGATAATGTCATGCATTAAGGCTTTTATTTAACAATATTTTACTTTATTTATAAGATTTTGTTAAAAATAGCCCAATTTTTGCTGTTACTGTGACTACTTTTGGAAACTCAAGTAAATCACTACTAATTATAGACTATTTTTACCCCTTATGATCTTAATTGTTGATGATAATCAAAACAACATCTATTCCTTAAAAAGGCTGCTGGAATCCAGAGATTTCCAGGTAGACACAGCCAATTCGGGTGAAGAGGCGTTAGGAAAAGCACTTAAAAATAATTATGCTCTGATTATTTTAGATGTACAGATGCCGGACATGGATGGTTTTGAAGTGGCAGAGACATTTGCCGGATATAGTAAAACCAAAGAGATTCCTATTATATTTTTATCCGCTGTAAATACTGAAAAAAGATTCATTACACGTGGATATGCCTCCGGAGGTATAGATTATGTAACCAAGCCTATCGATCCGGAAATCCTGCTTCTAAAAGTAAAAACCTATTACAACCTTCAGGAACAGAACCTTGCGATGAAGAAAACCCAGCAGAGCCTGGAACTGGAGGTAAAAGGAAGAAGGGAATCGCAGGTAAGTATGAAGTCCAGAATAGACTATTTTCATCTTATGCTGGAAGCCCTTCCGCAGATTGCCTTCACCTTGAATGAAGAGGGAAAGGTGGATTTCGTCAATGCCCGCTGGTACGAATACTCTGCTTCCGATAAAGAGTTCCCGGAAACCCACCCGGATGACCCTAACATACAGGAAGAATTTGAGCTCTGCCGAAAGATGGGAAAAGCACTGGACCTTGAAGTACGCATCAGGAACAGGGGATCCGGGGACTACCGATACCATCTTTTGCGGATGTCACCCGTACACGAAGGCAATACCCTGAAAAACTGGGTCGGTACTTTTACCGATATCGAAGATCAGAAAAAGGTAGAAAAAGAGAAAGACGAATTCCTGAGCATTGCCAGCCATGAATTAAAGACCCCTCTTACCAGTATAAAAGCATACATTCAATTGCTGGAACGCAAGCTTAAACTGGATGACTCCTGCTCCGAAGCAGGATTTGTCACGAAAGCCCTCACCCAGATCGAAAAACTGAATACCCTGATCAATGACCTGCTGGATGTTTCCAAAATAGAAAACGGAAAACTGAAAATCAACAAAAAGCCGGCTAACCTGGAAACGGTTATACACAATTCCATAGAAACCATTCTCCAGACACACGAAGAAAATAATATCAGAATAGAGCGCCACGGCACTAAACCGGATATGATCATGCCTTTTGATGAAATACGCATTGAGCAGGTGCTGATCAATTTTCTGTCTAATGCCATAAAATACTCACCGAAAAAGCAGCATATCATCGTAACCACCTTTGTAGATGATGATGAAGTAAAAGTCAGCGTTACGGATTTCGGGATTGGTATCCCCGACTTTAAACAGGAAGCCGTCTTTAGTAAATTCTATCGTGTGGAAGAATCTTCACTGCAGTTTCAGGGCATGGGCATCGGCCTTTACATCTGTTCTGAAATCATTAAACAGCATCATGGAACCATCGGATTATCCAGTAAGATCAACGAAGGTTCCACGTTTTATTTTACCCTACCTTTACATTAATTTTTTATGCCGAAAAAAATCATACGAAATTTACAGTTCGGAGTCGGATTATCATTGCTTATTCTCATTGCCAGCTCCATAGCTTCTTATGTGAGCATTCAGAATCAAATGGAGAACCGGGAGAGCCTGTCCAAAAGCCGCCGGTCTATTACCGCGGTGAAAGATGTGCTTATTGCCCTGCTGGATGCTGAAACGGGGGACCGCGGATACCAGCTGACCGGAAAGGAGAACTATCTTGAGCCTTATAACCGGAGCCTTATTGAGTTTCCGAAAGCAATAGAACGCGCAAAAAATCTACAGATTGACGATCCCAACCAGCTTAAACGGCTGAATCAGCTGGAGCAGAATGTCAATGAAAATATGGAACACCTTAAAAAGCTTGTTGAGAACAAGCATAAAGGTATTCTCCTGACCCAGGACCAGATGATGACGAGCAAATTCTATATGGATCAGTGCAGGAAACTGGTTCAGGATTTTGTACAGTATGAAGAGAAGCAGCTGGAAATTAAAAACAAGAGCCTTAACCTCTCTTCTACCACAACCGTTATATTCATTGTACTTTCTGCAATCGCTGCTTTGGTGGTTACTGTATTTTTCTATATAAAGTTGCGAAATGACCTTATCAGAAGAGAGAAGCTGGAAAAAGAACTCAAGGCAAAAGACCTTGAGATCACGAGGAGGGTAAGTGCCATACAGCAAATTGCCAACCGTGTAGCCAATGGCGACTACAGCCAGAAAGTGGTGGATAACTCGGAAGACGACCTTGGCGATCTCGTAGGATCCCTGAATCACATGACAGATTCCCTTAAAAAGTCTTTCGACAAGATCAACAAAAGCGACTGGCGCCAGAAAGGTCTTGCCATGCTGAATGAATCGCTGGTAGGAAATAATTCTGTGAAAGAGGTGACCGATAATGCCCTGAACCAGTTGATTGAATATGGAAAATGCATTAACGGTGCCATTTACCTTATGGATGACGGGGTACTGAAACTCAGCAAGGCAGTAGGACTTGAAGATGCCATGAAAAAGGTATTTGAACCTGGCGAAGGCATGATCGGGCAGGTATTCAAGAGCAAGAAGACAAGGATTTTCAATGATCTCGATGATAATGATTTTGCAGTTACTTTTGCCGGCAGCAAGATGAAAATAGACGGTATCCTCTTAGCTCCTATTATGCTCGGAAGAGAATGTTACGGTGTAATGGAGCTGAACTCCGCCACCAATTTTGATCAGGACAGAATCGAATACTGTGTTGAAGGCACACGGAATATTGCCATTGCACTTTCTGCCGCCAAAGCACGTGAAAAGGAACAGCGCCTTCTGGAAGAAACCCAGGCACAGGCAGAGGAACTGCAGATGCAGCATTCTGAACTTGAAAACCTGAATACGGAACTGGAAGCACAGACCCAAAAACTCCAGGCCTCAGAAGAAGAACTCAGGGTACAACAGGAAGAACTCATGCAGACCAACAGCGAACTGGAAGAACGTTCAAAGCTGCTGGAAGAGAAAAATCACCTGATTGCCGAACGCAATATTGAAATCCAGAAAAAAGCGGAGGAATTGGCGTTGAGCACTAAATACAAATCGGAATTCCTGGCAAATATGTCCCACGAGCTTCGTACGCCCCTGAACTCTATCCTTCTGCTTTCCCGACTGATGGCTGAAAATCCGGAAGAAAACCTGAATGAAGATCAGGTAGAATCCGCCAAAGTCATCCAAAGCTCCGGAAGCAGCCTCCTCACCCTTATTGACGAAATTCTGGACCTGGCGAAAATTGAATCCGGAAAAATGACCCTTGAATACCAGGATGTGGTGATTCAGGAAGTGGTGAAAGATCTGCAAGACCTGTTTAACCCGCTGGTACACGACAAAGGGATCCGGTTTGACATCGATATTAATGAACAGTTAAGCGAGTCTATAGAAACAGACCGTCTGAGACTGGACCAGGTTTTGCGGAACCTCCTTTCAAATGCTCTTAAATTCACATCGGAAGGTAGTATCGGGCTACAGGTCAGAAAAGATCCTAAACATAGTAATTTTATTACCTTCTCCGTAAAAGATACGGGAATCGGGATTCCTGAAGAAAAACAGCATATTATCTTTGAAGCATTCCAGCAGGCAGACGGATCTACACGGAGAAAATTCGGGGGTACAGGATTGGGACTTTCCATCAGCCGTGAAATTGCAAGGCTTTTAGGAGGCGAGCTGACACTGAAAAGCAAGGTAAATGAGGGCAGCGAGTTTACACTCTCTATTCCGATAAATGCTTTATCAAAGGAGGTGCACATACAGACCGATCAGGATCTGGTGGAAATTATCCAAGAAGATGTCCAGGAAATCAAACATATCCTGGACCTGGAAGAGCCACAGCCGGCAAAGCCATCGGTAGTGCTGGAAATCCCGGAAGACGTGGATGACGACCGTGACAATATTGCAGAAGGTGACAAAGTCATCCTGATTATAGAAGACGATACCCATTTTGCCAAAGCACTCCTTAAATATGCCCATATGCAGCATTACAAAGGCGTTGTAGTGGTGCGTGGGGACCATGCCCTTTCTGCGGCGCTACAATACCGCCCGTCTGCCATCTTACTGGATGTGCAGCTCCCGGTAAGGGACGGATGGCAGGTGATGGATGAATTGAAAAACCATTTGCAAACCAAGCACATACCTGTGCATATGATGTCCTCATTACAGGTAAAAAAAGAAAGCCTGATGCGGGGAGCCATAGACTTTATCAACAAGCCTGTAGCGCTTGAGCAAATGACGGATGTATTTAAAAAAATTGAGGAAGCACTTCGCAAATCCCCTCAAAAAGTACTGATCGTGGAAGAAAATGCCAAACATGCAAGTGCACTGCATTACTTCCTGAGCAACTTCAACATTTCCCTTTCGGTTGAAGATAATGTTGAAGACAGTGTAAAAGCACTGACTTCCGACGAAGTAGATTGCGTGATCCTTGATGTAGGGCCTGCCAGAGGCAATGAATATAAAATTATCGAGGCCATCAAGAGTTATGAAGGATTGGAGAATTTACCGATCATTATATTTACCGAGCGCAACCTCTCCAAATCCGAAGAGCTGAAGATCAGGCAGTATGCAGATTCTATCGTGGTAAAAACCGCCCACTCTTATCAACGGATCCTGGATGAAGTAGGATTATTCCTGCATCTGGTGGAAGAAAAAAACAGTTCTCCTGAAATAACCCGGAGTAAAACCCTGGGATCGCTTACTGAAGTCCTGAGCGGGAAGAAGATCCTGATCACGGATGATGATGTAAGGAATATTTTCTCCCTGACCAAAGCACTGGAAAAATACAAAGTGGAAGTAGTCCTGGCCATGGACGGAAAGCAGGCACTGGAACAGATCAAGGTGCATCCGGATATCGATGTAATCCTTATGGACATGATGATGCCGGAAATGGACGGCTATGAAACTATTCGTCAGATCAGGAAAATGCCGATGTTTACCAGGCTGCCGGTTATTGCCGTAACGGCAAAATCGATGATCGGAGAACGTGAAAAATGTATTACGGCCGGTGCTTCAGATTACATTTCGAAGCCGGTGGATATTGATCAGCTCCTGTCCCTGTTACGTGTTTGGTTGTATGAAAGTTAAACAGCAAAAAGTCTGATGAATAAGAAAATCTTGATTGTGGATGATGATCCGCGTAATATATTTGCACTGAAGCTGACCCTGAAAGCCCGGGGCTACCAGATGGAAAGTTCCCTGATGGCACATGATGCCATTGAGCTGCTGAAAGGAGATGGCGGCATAGGAATTGTGTTAATGGATATGATGATGCCGGAGATGGATGGCTATGAAGCGATCAGGATTATCCGAAGTACACCTTCTATAAGCAATATTCCCGTAATAGCCGTTACGGCACAGGCCATGCCTGAAGACCGGCAGAAATGCCTCGATGCGGGAGCACAGGATTATATTTCAAAACCTATTGATGTAGATGACCTCATCAGTATTATAGAAAAATATGTTTAATGTTAGAACCGAGTATCATTAAAGACGAAGAAGTGGAACACCTGATCAAGGATGTCTATGAACTGTACGGGTACGATTTTTCCCTGTACAGCAGGGCTTCGTTCAGGCGCAGGATCAACCGCATCTGTGTGATCGATAAATTTACCAGCTTTGCAGAGCTGCGCTATACCGTGCTTAATGATCCCGATTACCTTAAACATTTTATTGAAGAAATTACGGTCAACGTTACTGAAATGTTCCGCGATCCCTATTTTTTCAAAGCATTAAGAGAAAAAATCCTTCCCCAGCTGGGAACCTATCCCCTGATCCGGATCTGGGTAGCGGGATGCTCCACCGGTGAAGAGGCCTACTCTATTGCTATCCTGCTCAAGGAAGCCAATCTCTATCATAAATCACTGATTTACGGTACGGATATCAATCCCTCTGTACTGGAAAAGGCACGCTCGGGAGTTTTTCCGCTGCAGCAGATGAAGTTATATTCTGAAAACTATATCCTTTCCGGAGGGAAAAAGGATTTTTCAGATTATTATACCGCTAATTACGACAGTGCCCGTTTCGATAAAAGCCTGCAGGAAAAACTGATCCTGTCTACCCACAACCTGGTTTCAGACAGTTCTTTCAACAGTTTCCAGCTGGTGATCTGCCGCAATGTGCTGATCTACTTTGATAAGGCATTGCAGGAACGTGTATTCAGGCTTTTTGATGCGAGCCTGGAAAATCTGGGATTTCTGGCACTGGGCTCCAAAGAGACCCTGAGGTTTTCCAATTTAGGGAAATATTACCATCAGGTCGACGATCAGCGCATCTGGAAAAAAGTAGAACACCACTAACAGGAAAGCTATGGGAGCGCGTGAAAACAAAACAGAATTAATGGTGATAGGCGGGTCTGCCGGAAGTCTGCAGGTCATCCTGGAAATGGTGAAAAAGCTGGATAGTCCCATCGCTTTTCCCATTCTGGTTGTGGTTCACCGCAAAGCCCATTCCGTAAGTATTTTACCGGCGCTGCTTCAGCAGTTTTCTCCTGTTGATGTGATTGAGATTGAAGATAAGACAGACATTGATGTGAATGGCATTTACATTGTACCTGCTGACTATCACCTGCTTTTTGAAAGCAAGAATTCTGTAGCATTGGACAGTTCAGAAAAACTGAATTACTCAAGGCCTTCCATAGATGTCACCTTTAAATCTGCCGCCGAAATGTACGGAGAGAACCTTACCGGCGTTCTCTTATCGGGAGCCAATGCAGATGGCGTTGAGGGGCTGAACTATATCAAAAGAAACAAAGGCCAGGTATGGATCCAGGATCCGGAAACGGCAGAAGTACGGTATATGCCGCAGTATGCAGTAGAAAGGGTAAACTATGATCGCCTGATTACGCCGGGAAACCTGGCAGAACATATTAATAAATTATATTCAGCACAATAAAAACTTTAGATTCAAAATAAATGATATGAGTAAAAAAAAGATTTTGATATTTGATGATGACACCGTTATTCTGGAGGTGATCACCATTATTTTCGAAGAAGGCGGCTATGAAGTTGAAATTTCTGAAACATCCCATGATATCATAGATAAAGTATCAGCATTCCGTCCGGATATTATTCTGATGGACAACTGGATCCCGAATATCGGAGGTGTAGAGGCAACCCGCCTCCTGAAGAACCATGAAGAATTCAGCAAAATTCCGGTTATATATGTTACGGCCAATAACGACATCGCTGCGCTGGCCGCCAGCGCTAAAGCTGACGATTATGTTGCCAAACCATTTAACCTGGAAGATCTGGAAGAAAAGGTAGCCCGGCTGGTACAAAATTAGATTTTTTTGTTCCAGCATCTGATTTGCACCGATAAATAAAAGATGCTGTCCTGACATGGCTATATCCTGTGAGGACAGCTCCATTTTATGAGCCTGTTTCTAGATATGATAGCATAAAAAAGAGACATTTTCCAAAGAAAATGCCTCATCGCATGTGGTTCTAATCTGTACAAATTATTTTGTTGCTTCCAGACTTTCAAATTTGTTATATGATGATTTCAGATGATGCAGGTGATCAGATACTACTTTTGAGCTTTCCGGACAAAGGTCCCCGCTGTCTAAGGCATCCTGGTAAGCTTTGATAGCCGCTTTTTCTCCGAATACTACATTTTCAAGCGTTGCTTCATCTTTATCGCCTGAAAAAGTATTTTTAACATCGATCCATGCTCTGTGGATAGCACCTGCCGTACTGGTAGTATTGTCTGCTTCTCCTCCTTTTTCATTGATCAGCCTGATCAGGTCGTTCTTCATGTTCTGGGATTCGGACACCATCTGATCGTAATCAGATTTTAATCCTGAATGATTCTCCCATACTTTGTCTTCTACTTTAGAAAATCCTTCAATTCTGTCATTCGTGATGTTCAGTAAATCGTTAAGTACCGATACTGTTTTTTCGTTGTTCATAATAATATTTTTAATTGATGTAGTCAATATTTTACAATAACCGTGCCTTAATGGTTTAAAATTTTAATATTACTTTCAACGATATTATCACTCGGATCAAAAAACGGAAAATGAAATTAAACAGGATTTATATATAAAAAATCCCCTGCCGCAGCCGGGGAATAAGAAAGTATTTATAAATGAAGTGATTTGGTGTTGCTATCTTAGTAACAAATAATATGCCTTAAATATTTTTTAAAGCAAAATCAAATCATTTATATTCAATTTTCTATAAATTTCTTTTTGACACCCTATTTACATGATAAAAAACATCTGATACCATTAATATTATTAACCATATCAGACAGAGCTACTTATAATATGTAGAGAATATCAATTCAGGATCCCGTTCATTTCCGTTAAAATAACAGGCTTGCCATCAGTGACGATGAGGGTATGCTCATGTTGCGCCATATATCCGCCTTTATTGCCCACCATTGTCCAGCCGTCATTTTGCTCCACGGCTATGGCAGAGTCTGTCGAGATAAAAGTTTCGATGGCCACTACGGAGTTTTTCCTGAACCGGCGGGTATCAAAACGGTTTTTATAATTGAAAAGTTCATCGGGCTGCTCATGCAGGCTCCTTCCCACTCCATGCCCGGCAAGATTTTTAATGACCTTGAATCCCCTTTTTTTGGCTTCCGTTTCCATGATCAGTCCGATATCTGCTATTTTTACCCCACCTTTGATTTGGCTGATGGCCTTCTGCAAAATGGCTTTGGATGCATCTACTAGACTTTGATGCCGGTGAATATCTTTACCGATGACAAACGATCCCCCATTATCTGCCCAGTAGCCGTTGAGTTCTGCTGAAACATCAATATTAATCAGGTCACCTTCTTTCAGAATTCTTTTATCAGAAGGAATCCCATGGCAAAATTCATTGTCTACACTAATGCAGGTCCATCCCGGGAAGCCATACGTCAGGTAAGGCGCAGATTTGGCTCCGAAACCCGAAAGAATTCCGGCTCCATACTCGTCAAGCTCTTTTGTGGTCATTCCCGGCTGAGCATATTTTGTCATCTCCTTAAGTGTATAGGCGACGGCTTCACTAATCTTCTGCATTCCGGCCAGTTCGGCTTCATTTGTTATGGACATAGTGTAATTTTACAGTTAATAATGATCTGAAACGTCAAAGTTAGGAAATAAAATCAGGAGGAAGTTGAAAATATTCTATAGATAAGGCAAGACAAAGAATTATCAATCTCTTTTGCAGATAAATAATTATGCTCTTTTGCATAAAATAATATACAATACATCATTTCAACTAAAAAGCCTAAGCAATCTGAAAATCTGCTTAGGCTTTTATTTGTGGTCCCACTTGGGCTCGAACCAAGGACCACCTGATTATGAGTCAGGTGCTCTAACCAACTGAGCTATAGGACCTCAAAATTGGTTGAATTTTGTGACTGCAAAAATAGCAAAATTTCCCGCACTACAAAATTTTTTAAGGTTTTTCTTGACATAATTCTACGAGCACCCCATTGGTGCATTTCGGGTGCAGGAAAGCAACCAGCTTATTATCAGCACCTTCTTTCGGTTCTTCGGAAATAAACTCAAAGCCCTCTGTTTTCAGGCGATCGATCTCATCAAGAATATTGTCTACACCAAAAGCAAGATGATGGATCCCCTCCCCTTTTTTACTGATGAATTTGGAAATGGGACTATCCTCATTGCTGGCTTCCAGCAGCTCGATTTTGCTGTCGCCGGTCTGATAGAAAGAGGTAACTACCCCTTCGCGTTCAACGCTTTCTTTCTTATAAGAAGGTTTTCCCAGCAGACGGGCAAAGAGCTCATCTGAAACACCCAGGGAGGCTACGGCAATGCCGATATGTTCTAACTTCATAAGCTGGTGGATTTAATTACGCGTAAATTTATCGCTGGAGGCAGATTTCGCCCGGCAATTCAAACAAAAGTACTAAATTTGCATCACTTATGGAAAGTAACAGACAAAGAAAAGTAGCACAAATTATACAGGAAGATTTCGCGGAGCTTTTCCGTAAACAGGCGTCAGAGAGCAAACAGAGCATCCTGGTGACTGTTTCGGATGTGAAGATTTCAGCGGATCTGGGGATTGCCAAGATTTACCTCAGCATTTTCCCGCAGGAGTTCCGTTCTGCCGTGATGAAGGAGATTGAGGAAAACAAAACCCAGTACCGTAACTTTATCGGCCAGAAAATGGCAAAGCAAGTACGCGTGATCCCTCAGCTGAACTTTTACCTGGACACTTCCCTGGATGACGTGGAAAGGATCGAAAAGGAGCTGAGAGGCGAAGGCGACAACCCTATCCTGTAGAAAGCGTGAAAAACATTGCATTTTATATCGCATCCCGTTACCTTTTATCCAAAAAAGGAAGTACGGCCGTTACGTTTATTACGTGGCTGGCCATTGGCGCTATGACGGTAGCGGTAACAGCAATGTTTGTCATCATCTCTGTATTTTCCGGACTGGAAGACCTGAATAAGGACCTGATTTCCAACCTCCACGCCGATCTCACCATAGAAAGTGCCTCAGGCAAAACCCTTAAAGACCTGAAAAAAATTACTGAAGTTCTGAAATCCAATAAAGAGATCAGCAGCTTTTCAAAGGTTATTGAAGAAAAAGTCTACATCAATTTTAGCGGAAAGGGTGATATCGCCTATCTGCGCGGTGTGGATTCCGCCTATACCAAGGTAAACCCCATCAACAAAGAAGTATTCTACGGAACATACCCAAGTTTTGAGTATTCCAACGAGGTACTGATGGAAAATTCACTGGACAACCGCCTGTCGGTCCCGGTAGCCTCCGATAAAGGGTTTGCAACTGTTTTCATGCCTAAAGCAGGAACAGGAATCATCAACAAAGAAGATGATATTTACCGCAAAAAAGATATTCTGGTCACAGGTGTTTTCCCAGGCAAAGACCAGCTGGATAATTACATCATCGCTCCTATTGAACTGACTGAGGAGCTTCTGGACCTGCCGAAAAACTCCGCCTACCGGATCGTTATCAAACTGAAAAACCCGGACAACACAGATGCAGTAAAACAGCAATTGCTCTCTTCTTTAGGTAAAAATGTAAAAATCCGGACCAAAGAAGAAGAAAATGCAGCATTCTGGAAAATGATCAATACAGAAAAACTGTTCATTTACCTGATTTTTGCATTGGTAATCTTCATCACAACCTTTAACCTTGCCGGTGCCATCATCATCCTGCAGCTGGATAAAAAACAGCAGGCGCGATCATTGGTTTCGCTGGGATTCCCTCTTAACGGACTGAGGAAAATCTATTTCTACACCGGAATTCTGATTGTAATCTGCGGGATTGCTTCGGGGCTGATCTTCGGGACTGCACTCTGCTATTTCCAGGAATACACAGAATTTTTCAGGGCCAATGAAACACTGCCTTTTCCAGTAAAAATTGTAGCCCGAAATTATATTACCGTTGCTCTGACCGCAGCTGTATTTGGGATAGCCATTTCCTGGTTCTTCTCCAGGATCCGCAAAGACTATATTACTAAAAATTAATATCGGAAGTACTTAATTTTCTGTACCTTTGCTGCCCCAAATTAAAAAAATGAAACGTATTTTATTTTCTTTCTTGATGAGCTTTGCATTCCTTAATGTATGGGCTCAGATTCCTAACGGATATTATGACGGAGCTACAGGCCTTACCGGTGCAGCCTTAAAGACCAAGCTGAAAGAGATCATTACAAACGGCCATGTGGACCATGGTTACAACGGACTCTATACCGGATATCAGACTACCGACCGCGATTATTTCTATGAAAACGACGGAACAGTGCTGGACATGTACTCCGAGAACCCGAACGGTCCGGACCCGTACAACTTTACGCCCGGAAACAACCAATGCGGAAGCTATAACAGTGAAGGTGACTGCTACAACAGGGAACACGTGGTACCCCAGAGCCTGTTCAGCAGCAATGCACCAATGGTTTCAGACATTCATTTCATCAGACCAACAGACGGGTATGTGAATGGAAAACGCTCTAACTATCCATATGGAAAAGTAGGCACTGCTTCGTTTACCTCTATGAACGGATCCAAACTGGGAAATTCCGTATCTGCGGGATATTCAGGAACCGTGTTTGAACCGAATGATGCTTTTAAAGGCGACATTGCCAGGATGATCTTTTACTTTGTAACGAGATATGAAAGCCAGCTGTCTAATTTTAACACCGGAAATATGCTCGGAGGATCAGCATACCCGGGACTTCAGGCGTGGGAGCTTAACCAGCTGCTTGCGTGGAGCGCTATGGATCCGGTTTCCCAGGCAGAAATTGCGAGGAACAATGCTTCTTATACTTTTCAGGGTAACAGAAACCCATATATCGATCATCCGGAATACGTGAACCAGGTATGGGGAACTCCGGTAGTGGATACGCAGGCTCCGACAGCCGCGACCAATCTTACTGCCGGCAATCCGACAGCAAATTCTATTGCATTGAACTGGACCGCCGCAACGGATAATATAGGCGTAACAGGATATGACATCTATGTAAACGGAACATTTTACGCTACGGTTACAGGAACTTCTGCCACGGTATCCGGGCTGGCTCCTTCCACTACATATACCTTCTATATCATCGCAAGAGATGCGGCAGGAAACTCATCTGCTCAGAGCAACACTGCAACGGGAACTACCCTGGCCGGACAAACCGGAGGCGGAACCAGCTGTGGAACGGAAAACTTTGAAACCATCACAGTAGTTGCTGACGCTTATAACACGTATAACTGGACGAACAACGGAATTACCTGGACTTCAACCGATTCCAGAACTGACCAGACGATCAATAACAAAGCGATCACGATCCGTAACGGAAACCTCAGCAGCACATCCATTTCCGGAGGAATCCAGAGCCTTACGCTGACTACTCAGCTTAAATTTACGGGAAGCAGCAACAGCCTGAACGTTCAGATCAACGGTGTCACTGTAGGAACCATTCCTTACAGCTCAACGGTGACGACAACTACGATCAGCAACATCAATATCAGCGGGAACATCGTGATCAAGATCACCAATCCTGTTTCAGGAAACAGAGTAGCACTGGATGACCTTAGCTGGACCTGCTTCAGTACGCTGGGTACAGCAGAGGCTACTAAGGATAAGGCATTTGCTATATACCCAAATCCTGTAAGGAACCATGAACTTTACATAAAAGGAGAAAACCTGGCTAAGATTTCCAAAGCAGAAATCTATGATTTATCCGGTAAACTGATCGAAACCCTGATCAATCCTTTTAAAAATTCAAATAAAATTCAGTTAAAAGGAGTGACTAAAGGAAATTATATCCTAAAAACAGATTATTTCACTACGAAATTCATCGTAGAATAAAATACCAAATTTATTGAACACCAAGACCGGCTTGTCCGGTCTTTTTTTTATTTTTGAAATATGGTTTCCAAGACAAAATTAGGCCTTATCGGCAGAAATATTTCCTATTCTTTTTCAAAGAAATTCTTTGAAAATAAATTCCAGAAGCTGATGATCCATGATCATTCCTATGACATTTTTGATCTGCAGGACATCGATGAAGTGGAACGGCTGTTCGCAGAACCCGGGCTCCGGGGCTTCAATGTTACCATCCCGTACAAAGAAAAAATCATCGATTACCTGGATGAGCTGAGTGGGGAAGCGCAGGATATAGGCGCCGTCAATTGTGTAAGCATTGAAAACGGGCTGAAAAAAGGCTATAATACAGATGCTTTCGGATTTGAGAAAACACTCCTCCTGCACCTTAAGCCACACCATACTTCAGCGCTCATCCTTGGGGATGGAGGAGCTGCTAAAGCAGTACAGTACGTTATGAAAAAAAACAGCATCCCTTTTACCACTGTATCACGGAAATCCGCAGTTACCTTTGACAGCCTGGATAGTGAGACGGTTCGTCAGCACCCCATCATTGTACAGTGCACTCCCGTGGGTACCTATCCGAAGGTAGAAGACTGCCTGGTCTTTCCGTTTGAAGGCATATCGGAAAAACACCTGGTCATTGACCTCATCTACAACCCCGAATATACCCGTTTTATCATCCATGCATCTGAAAAAGGAGCGAAAACAGTTAACGGATATTATATGCTTGAGCAGCAGGCGGAAAAAGCCTGGGAAATTTGGAATTTTCAAAAAAAATAACCTAAATTAGTGCTTGAATTGCCTTTTTTGCTATATTTAAAGGATATTAACACCATTCACATAAAAGATTTGCCATGACTACAGAAAACAATCTTTCTGAAAACGAAGAAAAGAAAAATGCCGCTGGAATGCCGCAGGAAGAGCATCAGGAACAGAATCACACCGCTTCTCATGAAATCACTCATGAAGAAGTAACAGCTGATGCGCATGAAGAAGAGGTGCCTGCTGCCCATGAAGAGGATCATGAAGACCCGGATATGAGCCTGGCAGATATCCTGAAGGAGATGGAGAAGATCATCAACACTCCGGACGCCGGCGAAAATTCCAAAAGATTCAACCAGCTCAAAGAAAAAGCATCCCATCACATCCATGATGAAGTGGAAGACAAGAAGCATGAATATGTGGAAGCGGGAAATGCTCCTGAGAACTTCAGCTATGAGCATCCTATGCAGTCCAGATTTTCTGCGTTAGTCAACATCTTCAGAGAAAAACATGATGCTTACCAGAAAGGACAGGAAGAAGAGCAGAAACAGAATCTGGAACACAGGCAAACCATTATCGAAAGACTTAAAAACCTCTATACCAATTCCGAGCCCGGAGTCAATCTTTTCAAATCCATCCGGGAGATCAAAGAAGACTGGTCTAAAGCCGGCCAGGTAGCAAAATCGGAATTCAGGATTCTTAACAACAATTATTTCCACCATCTGAACCAGTTTTACCAGATGCTGGATTTGAATAAAGAATTCCTGGAACAGGAATACAGCCACAACCTTGAAAAGCGGCAGCATATCATCGAGCGTGCCAGACAGCTGGAAAATGAACCGGTGATCCAGAAAGCCCTGAATGAACTGCAGTACCTGCATAAGCTTTGGAAAGAGGAAGCAGAACCGGTAGCAGAAGAATTCCGTGAAAAAACGTGGGAAGAATTCAAGGAAATTTCCAATAAGATCCATGAAAGGAAGGCGGAACTTTCCGTAGCCATAGAAGCAGAACAGAATGCCAATCTGGAAAAGAAAAACCAGATCATTGCCGAAATCAAAAAACTTTCTGAACCTGCTGAAAACCCTAACCATACGTATTGGCAGAATGCCATCAGAAAAGTGGAAGAGCTGCGTTCTGAATTTCTCAAAACAGGCAGTGTACCCCGAAAGCTTTCCAACCAGAACTGGAATGATTTCAAGACAACGCTCAGAGCTTTCAACACAACGAAAAACAGCTACTATAAATCCCTGAAAGGATCACAGCAGACCAACCTGGAAGAAAAAATGAAACTGATCCAGACGGCTAAGGATAATATGAATAACGAGGACTGGGATATCTCAGTGCCTTTATTCAAAAAACTTCAGGAAGACTGGAAAAAGATCGGGCATGTTCCAAAGAGCATGACCAACAAAATCTGGGATGAATTCCGAGATGCGTGCAATGCGTTTTTCAACAATTTCCGTGAAAAAAGCAACACTTCCACAGATAACTGGAAAGACAACTACAAACAGAAAAAACACCTTTTGGATGAGCTGAAAACCGTAGGGGATGAAGAAGGCAGCATTGAAAGGATCGAAGCGATAAAAACCGCATGGAACAACATCGGAAAAGTGCCTCGCGATAAGATTTCAATCAATTCCGAATTCAACAAAACCTTACGTGAAAAGCTGAGGCTGAACAAGATCAACGAGCTTGAGCTGAAAGAAGAAGGATTGTCTGAAAACCAGCTGACGGATAAAGCCAGAAAGATCAAGAGCCAGATTTCTGACCTTGAAGCTGAAATTGTAAAGCTGGAAAACAACCTGTCTTTCTTTACGAATCCATCCAGGGAAAATCCTTTACTAAAGGATACTTACAATACCATTGATGATAAAAAAGCACATCTGGAAACCTTGAAACAGAATCTTCACAGCATCATTTCCGGCTCTGGAGAATAAATAATTTATAATTGTTAAGAAGGCGGAGCAAAGAAATTTGTCTTCGCCTTTTTCTTTCGATCTATGGACGAACTGTATATACAACGATGCATTGAGCTGGCCCGGAAAGCGCTGGGCAATACCTATCCAAATCCGCTGGTAGGGAGTGTGATTGTACACAATAACCGGATTATTGGAGAAGGCTATCACCATAAAGCCGGTGAAAACCATGCTGAAATCAATGCCATCAATTCTGTGGAAGATAAAAGTCTTATTCCGGAATCTACCATTTACGTTTCCCTGGAACCCTGCGCACATTATGGAAAAACTCCGCCCTGTGCCCTGAAAATAAAAGAGCTGAGATTCAGGAAAGTGGTAATCGGGGCCATGGATTCAAATGATAAAGTAAACGGTAAGGGAAAAAAAATCATTCAGGATGCCGGCATAGAGGTCGTATCAGGAATTCTGGAAAAGGAATGCATCGAACTGAACAAAAGGTTTTTTACCTTTCATGAAAAAAAACGGCCCTATATCATTCTTAAATGGGCTGAATCCGGTGATGGTTTTTTAGACAAGGATTTCAAACCCTATCCTGTTTCCAATGCCCTGGTTAATCAATGGGTTCATCAGCTTCGTGCGGATGAGCATGCCATTCTGGTAGGGACACAGACAGCACTAAACGATAACCCTTCGCTGACCGTAAGGAATGCTGAAGGAAATAATCCTGTAAGAATCCTTATTGATTTTGACCTTAAAGTGCCCCGTAATTTTAAACTCTACAATAATGAAGCTCCTACCCTTGTTTTCAATACTGAAAAAGAAGCTACAGAAGGGAACATCAGGTTTATAAAAAGCGGAAAGATAGACTTTCTTTCCGGGCTGATGGACGCCCTGCACCGGAAAAATATCCAGTCAGTTATTGTAGAAGGAGGAAGATTTACCCTGCAGAAGTTTATTGATGCAGGACTTTGGGACGAATCGGTTATCATTAAAAATGAGAATCTGAAACTGGAAAACGGGACCAAGGCTCCTGAATTCCCTTTTAAAACCGAACATACTGAGCTTTTCAGAGACAACCGGATCTCGTGGTACAAACAGGTATAGCATACATAGAGAGAGTTGCTGATTTTTAAATGTGTAATTTTGCAGGAATAAACCGAAAATAGAAATGGCGTTTGAGTTCAGGACCATAGAAAAGCCCGTAGAAAATATTCTGCTCAAGGAAAAAGGAAGCAAGTTTTTAGGTTTTGCCTGTCCGGTAAGCAATGAAGAGGAACTGAAAAAGGCTTTGGAGGCCATCAGGACAGAACAACCCAAAGCAACCCACCATTGCTATGCTTTCCGTATAGGACTGAATGGCGAAAATTACCGTGCCAATGATGACGGCGAGCCATCCGGAAGTGCCGGCCTGCCCATTTACAATCAACTGCTTGCCCATGAACTAACCAATGTACTGGTGGTAATTGTACGGTATTACGGCGGTACAAAATTAGGGGTTTCAGGACTTGTGAAAGCGTATAAAGAGTCTGCCAAAGCTACCCTTGAAGAGGCAGGCACCATGATCCGTGAACTGGAAACGGAAATTGAGATTCAGTTCAATTTCAGCCAGCAAAATGTCATCTTCACGCTACTTTCAAAATTTGATGCCAAAATCATCCGTTTCGATGCGGAAGAAAGAGCTGTCATTGCAGCAAAAATAAAGGAAAAGCACAAAGAAAACGTACTGGAGGCTCTTTCTAATCTCCATGCGGTAGAATATAGTCTATAACTCAGTTAAGGTCCGGTTAACCGGATGATATAAAAATATTTTCACTCCTTCATCAGCATACCTGAGCTTAAGATCTGCCGCGACCTTTTTATAGATTTCAGGTTCCGGAACAGGTGCCGATTTAATTTCAGCCATGGCCCAGTTCTGAAGGTTAATACAATACATATCCGGACATAAGCCTTCATTCTTAAGTTCAAAATAAGGTTGCATCTCCGGTTTCACTTTTGGAAAACAAATGTACATCTGGTCCTGCTTCCCCGAATACAGATTGAATGAAAAATACTGGTACCATCTCCCTGAAAAACTCAGCACAGGCATCATGAACCAGAGGCCCAGCCAGTAGAGGTTACGGATAAGGATTTTTTTACGGACAGACTCGAGTGGCCTTTCATACAGCACAGCAAGAATGAATATCAGACTTAAATTCCACGGCCAGACCACAGAATTGTATTTAAGTCCTGCCGGTCCGATCACCATCAGCACAATCACATGCATAGCCATCAGCAGGAAACTGATCTTTCTTTTCGATCGGGATATCAGAAGCAGTATGGCAAATACGATTTCTGTCACCGGAATAATAAGGCCTATAAAGAACAGTTTATAGTTCAGAATCTGTTCCATGGAAAATCCGAAAAGATCGATAAGGAACATCTGTGTCCAGATCGAGGTCAAAAATTCCCGGTTGAGCTTATGCAGGCCGCTGAAAAGATAGACCGATACCAGAAACAGATGGAGCATAATCCTGAGATTTCCCGGCTTATGCAGCCCGATAATAATCAATAGCAGAATAGTCATGTACATATATTCCCAAGGCTGCCAACGGACCATATCCAGCGAACAGCTGATAAGCTCGGAAATCAGTAAAACTATCAGGAGCGACTTTTTATCGCTGATAAGAATAAGAACCATGAGAATTACAGAAAGGCAGAAAAGTACCACATGGAAAACCGGCGAAATATCCTGAGTCATATCCAGAGGAGGAATGACAGGATACAAACGCTCCGTAATCCAGGTCTTATAACTCCAGATCTTTGTCACTAACCAGAAGAAAGTAACCACTTTTACCATCAGCCTGATTGATTGCTGGTCAGATAATGCTAAATTCTTTCTTAAGTCCATTCAGGTTATGACTTTGCCGCTTTAAATATATGAAATTAAGCACGAATCCGGAATGCAAAAAACCCGGACTCATGGTCCGGGATATATTTTTCATTTGCCGTAGGCAATTAATCTCGTCTTCCGCCCAGAAGCAGCGATCCCCAGTACAAGAGCTGCGCAAGGGAGCCGATAGCAGCAACCACATACGTACGGGCGGCCCATTTCAGGCTGTCCTGCACCCCGACAAATTCTTCCTGTGTAACGGTCCCGGTATCTTTGAGCCATTTCATTGCCCTGTTGCTGGCATCATATTCTACCGGCAGCGTAATGAAGGCAAAAAGCGTGGTAAAAGCAAACATTATAACCCCGATGGCCAGTACTGTGGTATTCCCGTTCGGATTTTCAAAACTTCTGGTAGAAGCCATGATAACCAGGCCGGCTAAGATAACATACTGCATCAGGTTAGAGCTGATCTGCACAACCGGTACCAGTTTGGAACGAAGCTGCAACATTGAATATCCTACCGCATGCTGAACGGCATGTCCGCATTCATGGGCAGCCACAGCCGCAGCCGCAGCATTTCTCTGCATATATACGCCTTCAGAAAGATTAACGGTCTTATCTGCCGGATTGTAATGGTCTGTTAATTGTCCGGGAACTGAAATGACCTGAACGTCATTAATCCCGTTGTCCTTCAACATTTTCTCTGCGACTTCCTTACCGGAAAGTCCGTTTCTGAGATGCACGTTAGAATAATATTCAAATTTCGACTTGAGCTTCCACGAGACGTACCAACTGACGAGCATCGAAATAATGATGATGATATAATAACCTGTCATTTTTACTTAAATTTTAACCTTAAATCATATAAAAACTGTGCCAAAGTATTGCATATTATTATCTATATTTGCCTAATAATTACCCCCATTTATTATGTCTAAAGTTTCAGTGGTTGAAGTAAAAACAGCGGATCAGCTGAAAAAGTTCGTGCATCTCCCTATGGATCTGTATAAAGACAATCCGTATTACGTACCATCTTTCATTAATGATGAAATTAACATCTGGAATGCAGCGGAAAACCCGGCGCTTTCCTATTCGGAAGCCCGGCAATTCCTGGCTTACAGGGACAATAATATTGTGGGGAGAATTGCAGTGATCATCAACCATAAAGAAGAAAAAGAGCTGGGCATCAGAAAAGTAAGGTTTGGCTGGATCGATTTTATTGATGACGAAGAGGTTTCCGCAGCACTCATCCATACGGCAAAGGAGTATGCGAAAGAAAAAGGCATCAACACCATTGAGGGACCTATGGGATTTACCAATCTCGACAAAGCCGGTATGCTTACCATGGGATTTGACAGGCTCGCTACCATGATCGGGATCTATAATCATGAATACTATCCTAAGCATATTGAAAAACTCGGTTTAACCAAGGAAAAGGAATGGGTGGAATTTGAACTGATATTCCCGGAGGTACTCCCTGAAAAAATAGTTAAATTTAATGAGCTGATCGCTCAGAAGTACCACCTGAAGGTATTGAGATTCAAAAACAAGGAAGAGATTATCCGGTATGTGGACCCGATGTTTGACCTTCTGGACGAAACGTACAAACACCTTTCTACCTACACTCCCATTTCAGATGAACAAAGGAAGACCTACAAGGAAAAATATTTCAAACTGATTGACAAGGATTTTATTGTCTGCATTGCGGATGCCCACGACAACCTTGTTTCGTTTGCCATCACTATGCCTTCCTATTCCAAAGCATTGCAGAAATCCAAAGGCAAGCTTTTTCCGTTCGGATGGTGGCATTTCCTGAGAGCAGGAAAAAAGAATGACCGGGCTAATTTTTACCTGATCGGCATTCACCCGGACTATCAGCGGAGAGGCGTAACTTCAATGATTTTCAAGGAAATTTTCGACACTTTCAAGAAAAAGGGTGTCAGATTCCTTGAAACGAATCCAGAACTGGAAGAAAATAAAAGCATCCAGGTTTTATGGCAGGATTACAATCCGGTCAACCATAAGAGAAGAAGGACATACTCGATGAAGATCGGGTAACTCCGGACCGCGCAAGTCATCTGATCTGCTTTGTCCTTACTGAATCGATACCGTTTTCGTATATTTGCCTTATGAAGCCACACCTGATTATTTTCGGTATCCTCATTGCCGGTTTTATTGCATTTAACCTGTTTCTTCAGTCGGACAGCGACCGTACCAACACCGCCATTAATATCATTTACGCCAGTGTGCTGTTCGGGTATATTTCTTTCCTGGCATATACGCTTCTCAGGAAAATGAAAAAATAACGGTATCTTTAGTTTCTGCTGTTTCGCCTTTACCCGTAAAAAACTTCATGCAAGCATAAAAAAACGGCAAAAATAAGTTTGAAAAATCAAAGGCGGGAAACTAATTTTTATTCATTCTAAATTACCTGTTTTTCACGTTTTAAGTCGACTTTTAACCGGATTAATTTCATGCTTTCTTGTTTATTCTGTAAATTTGCAAATTGAGATAATAATGCAAAAATGAATTTACCTGAAAGTTATATTCCGATCCTTATACAAGCGGGTGTTGCTATTGGTTTCGTAGCTATTTCACTGCTTGGCGCACATTTTCTGGGCCCTAAACAAAAAAAGGGAAATTCAGTAAAAAACCAGAGTTGGGAATGTGGGGTTGCCGTAGAAGGGAATGCCCGTACTCCGTTCTCAATTAAGTACTTTCTCACCGCAGTGCTTTTTGTACTTTTTGATATTGAAATCGTATTCTTCTATCCTTATGCCGTTAACTTCAGAGAATTTGGCATGCAGGGATTTTTAGCGGTGCTTACTTTCGTTGCGATTTTCTTTGTAGCTTTTTTCTACGTATGGAAACGCGGCGCATTAGATTGGGATAAGTAAAGAAACCAAAACTGTAGTTAAAAATTTTAGTTAAAACCCACATTCTTTGTTAACATTAACATGAATTTGGAATCTAAAGTTTAAATCTTTTAAATTAAACCAATGTCAGATAAAAAACCAGTAATAATAACAGATGCTCCTGCTCCGGAAGGATATGAAGGAGAAGGCTTTTTTGCAACGAAACTGAGCAGCGTTATCGGTATGGCCAGGAAATTTTCCCTTTGGCCGCTTCCGTTTGCGACTTCATGTTGCGGAATTGAATTTATGGCGACCCTTAACCCGACTTATGATGCTTCAAGGTTCGGGATGGAGAGAAACTCTTTCTCCCCGAGACAAGCAGATATGCTGATGGTATGCGGAACTATTTCCAAAAAACTGGGCCCTGTTCTTAAAGAAGTATACACCCAAATGGCCGAGCCGAAATGGGTGGTTGCCGTAGGGGCATGCGCTTCCAGCGGCGGTATTTTTGACACCTACTCCGTTTTACAGGGAATCGACAAGATTATTCCCGTTGACGTATATGTTCCAGGATGTCCTCCGAGACCGGAACAGATCATCGAAGGTGTAATGCAGGTTCAGGCCCTGGCCGAAAGCGAAAGCATCAGGAGAAGAGATATGCCTGAATACCAGAAGCTATTGGATTCTTATAACATAAGCAACTAACGGAATGACCAACGAATTTGTATTAGAAGCAATCACCAGAGAATTTCCAGAGTCTGTTATTTCAAGCTCAGAACCATATGGAATGCTGACGGTTGAAGTAAAGAAAGAAGATCTGAAAAAAATCATTCATTACCTGAAGGATTCGTCACTGGAAATTAATTTCCTTACTGACATCTGCGGGATCCATTATCCTGAATTCCCGGACAGGGAAATCGGTGTGGTATACCACCTGCACAATATGATGACGAATTTCAGGATCAGACTTAAGATTTTCATGACCAGGGATGATGTTGAAGTGGATTCTCTTACGGAACTTTATGCGGGAGCCAACTGGATGGAACGGGAAACCTTTGATTTCTTCGGAATTAAATTTAAAGGCCATCCGGACCTTAGGCCTATCCTGAACATGGAAGACCTCGGATACCATCCTATGCTGAAGGAATACAGGTTGGAAGACGGTACCAGAACGGATAAGAATGACAGCATGTTCGGAAGATAAAAAATAATGCAATAAGCAGTAAGCAATGAGCTTAAAGCCTATAGCCTAAAGCATTTAAATTATGAAAGATAACTCATTATCTAATATACTTAACCAATACGAAAGTAAAGAACAGATTGACGGGCAGCTGTATACCCTCAACCTGGGACCTACCCACCCTGCCACCCACGGTATCTTCCAGAACGTCCTTACGATGGACGGAGAAAGAATTCTGCACGCTGAGCAGACGGTAGGATACATCCACAGAGCCTTTGAGAAAATTTCCGAAAGAAGAAATTATGCTCAGATCACTACACTTACAGACCGTATGAACTATTGCTCTGCCCCGATCAATAACCTGGGATGGCATATGACGGTAGAAAAGCTGATTGGTGTTGAAGTTCCTAAACGCGTGGATTATATGCGTGTTATCCTTATGGAGCTGGCAAGGATCGGTGACCACCTGATCTGTAACGGGGTAACCGGAATGGACTCCGGAGCAATTACCGGACTTACCTATATGTTCGTGGAAAGAGAGCGTATCTATGATATGTATGAGCAGATCTGCGGAGCAAGGATGACCACCAATATGGGACGAATAGGAGGTTTTGAAAGAGATTTCACTCCGAAATTCCATGAGCTGATCAAAGATTTCCTTAAAACATTCCCGCCAAGATTCCAGGAATTCTGCAACCTTCTTGAAAGAAACAGAATTTTTATGGACAGGACCATAGGAGCAGGATCTATTTCTGCTGAAAGAGCGTTGAGCTATGGATTTACAGGTCCTAACCTTCGTGCTGCCGGTGTTGACTATGACGTGAGAGTAGCACAGCCGTATTCTTCTTATCAGGATTTTGATTTTATCATTCCGGTAGGAACTTCCGGAGACACATATGACCGTTTCATGGTACGTCAGCAGGAAATCTGGGAATCCATCAAAATCATCAAGCAGGCTTATGAAAACCTTCCTGAAGGTCCTTTCCACGCCGATGTGCCTGATTTTTACCTTCCGGAAAAAGCAGATGTATACCAGAAAATGGAAGCCCTGATCTACCACTTCAAAATCGTTATGGGAGAAACTGATGTCCCTAAAGGTGAAGTTTACCATGCCGTGGAAGGAGGAAACGGGGAATTAGGATTCTATCTGGTGAGTGACGGAGGCCGAAGCCCATACCGACTTCACTTCAGAAGACCGTGCTTCATTTATTACCAGGCATATCCTGAAATGATTACAGGTTCTGTAATTTCTGATGCCATCGTAACGATGTGCAGCATGAATATCATTGCGGGAGAATTAGACGCATAAAAGAAATTATAGATTTTGGATTATAAATTTTAGATTAATCCAAACTACATATAAATTGAAATTTTTTAGAATTTAAAATCTAAAATTCAAAATTTAAAATTTAAAAAAGTGAGCGAAACAATAGCTTTTAAACCGGAAAGTTTAGCACAGGTACATAAAATTATCGCACGATATCCGGAAGGAAGGCAGAAATCTGCTCTTCTTCCTGTTCTTCACCTGGCACAGAAAGAATTCGGAGGATGGTTAGATGTTCCGGTAATGGATTATGTTGCCGGATTGCTGGATATCCAGCCGATTGAAGTATATGAAGTAGCTACTTTCTATACCATGTTCAATATGAAACCGGTAGGAAAATATGTCCTGGAAGTATGCAGAACAGGCCCGTGCATGGTATGCGGAAGCGAAAAGATTCTGAACCATATCAGGACAAAACTGAACATTAAGGACGGAGAGACTACAGAAGACGGAATGTTCACCCTTAAACCGGCTGAATGCCTGGGCGCATGCGGTTATGCACCGATGATGCAGCTGGGGAAATTTTATCACGAAAACCTAACGATAGAAAAAGTAGACGAAATCCTTGATCTTTGCAGACAGGGACAGGTTGCTTTAGACTAATTACAATAAGAATGAGTAAAAAACTTTTACTTAAAGACGCACATATAGAGGGCATCCGCTACTTTGAGACCTACCGTAAACAAGGCGGGTACACGGCAGCTGAAAAAGCCCTGAAAATGACACCTGATGAAATCCTGGAAGAAGTGAAAGCTTCAGGACTCAGAGGACGTGGAGGGGCAGGATTCCCAACAGGGATGAAATGGAGCTTCCTGGCAAAACCGGAAGGAGTGCCAAGGCACCTGGTGGTGAATGCCGATGAATCTGAGCCGGGAACATTCAAAGACCGTTACCTGATGGAGTTTCTTCCACATGTACTGATTGAAGGGATGCTGATCTCCTCATTCTGCCTGGGTTCCAATGTTTCTTACATTTACATCAGGGGGGAATATTCCTGGATCCCGGATATCCTGGAAGAAGCCATTGAAGAAGCC
Organism: Chryseobacterium camelliae; assembly: GCF_030818575.1. Classification (NCBI taxonomy): domain Bacteria; kingdom Pseudomonadati; phylum Bacteroidota; class Flavobacteriia; order Flavobacteriales; family Weeksellaceae; genus Chryseobacterium; species Chryseobacterium camelliae. The sequence goes on along the minus strand of NZ_JAUTAL010000001.1, from coordinate 99,787 downwards.
AAAGCAGCAGGATTTTTAGGTAAAAATATCCTGGGAACCGGTTTCGACTGTGAGATTTACGTTCAGAGAGGAGGCGGAGCTTATATCTGCGGGGAAGAAACAGCATTGCTGGAATCCCTGGAAGGGAAAAGAGGAAATCCGAGGCTGAAGCCGCCATTCCCGGCTGTAAAAGGACTTTGGGAAAGGCCTACGGTTGTGAATAACGTAGAATCTATTGCAGCGGTAGTTCCGATCATTGATATAGGAGGTGCTGAATACGCTAAAATCGGGGTAGGAAGATCCACCGGAACCAAGCTTATCTCCGCATGCGGGAATATTAACAAACCTGGCGTTTACGAAATCGATATGACGATTACCGTAGAGGAATTCATCTATTCGGATGAATACTGCGGCGGAATCCCGAACGGAAAAAGGCTGAAAGCCTGTATTCCGGGAGGAAGTTCAGTACCGATCGTACCGGCTAACCTTTTACTGAAGACCGTAAACGGAGAACCGAGATACATGAACTATGAGTCATTGGCAGACGGAGGCTTTGCTACCGGAACCATGATGGGCTCAGGAGGGTTCATCGTACTGGACGAAGACCAGTGCGTTGTGGAACATACCATGACTTTGGCGAGATTTTACAATCACGAAAGTTGCGGACAGTGTACGCCATGCCGTGAAGGTACAGGATGGATGTACAAGATTTTAAAGAAAATTGAAAACGGACAAGGTAAAATGGAAGACATCGACCTTCTTTGGGACATCCAGAGAAAGATTGAAGGGAATACCATTTGTCCACTAGGGGATGCTGCAGCCTGGCCTGTTGCTGCGGCAATACGTCATTTCAGGGATGAATTTGAATGGCATGTGAAAAAACCGGAATTGTGTTTAACACAAAATTACGGACTGGCTAATTATGCCGATCCTATTCCGGCGCCTTCAGTTTAGCCCTTTATTAAAAAACAAAAAGCAAATTGAAAATTAAATTCTTACTGCTGTTATTCGTAACAGCGACCATGAGTGTTAAGGCTCAGAGAGAAGCGTTCAAAAAAGGTTCGGTAATGGTATTTTGGGGATGGAACAGAGGCTGGTTTTCAGATTCTGACATCCATTTTTATGGTCAGGACTATAACTTTACCCTGAACAATGTGTCTGCACATGACAGACCTACCCCACTGAGTAATTTCAGCCATTACATTAATCCGACAAAGATTTCCATTCCACAGGTGAACTACAATATTACGTATTTCATTAAGGATAATCTGGGAATTACCTTTGGAGTAGATCATATGAAATATGTGATGGACCAGAATCAGACGGTTGAATTCAACGGTTATATTAATAATCCTCAGTATGCTGCTATGGTCAATAATGGAAAAATTGACCTGTCAGACGGGAAATTCCTAAAGTACGAGCATACGAACGGACTGAATTATCTTAACCTTGGGATTCAGCAGTATAAACAAATCCTTAACAAAAAGAATTTTGATATATTCTGGGGATACGGTTTGGGCACGGGGGTTTTTGTCCCTAAGACGGATGCTACGCTCATGGGCAAAGCAGAAAGTGACCACTTTCACCTGGCAGGGTTCGGATTGGACGCCAGGACGAGTGTAAACATGGTGATCTGGAACCATATTGTTGCCAAAGCCGAATTTAAATATGGATATATCAATCTGCCAAGCGTAAGAACCACAGAAGAAAATGTGAACATCGATAAAGCCGTACAGGATTTTACCTTTGGGGAACTTGTTTTTGGGGTTGGATATACATTTAATACAAAAAAGCAAAAATAAATACGGCTTATCTGCTTTTAACAGCATAAGCAAAAAGCATAGAATATGAGCGAAGAGGTTAAAAAATTTAAAATCACTATAGACGGACAGACTACCGAAGTTCTTCCCGGTACTTCCATCCTGGAAGCGGCAAGACAGATCGGCGGCAAATCCGTACCTCCTGCAATGTGCTACTACAGCAAGCTGGAAGCCAGCGGAGGAAGATGCAGAACCTGCCTTGTAGAGGTTTCAAAAGGATCTGAAGCAGATCCGCGACCTATGCCAAAACTGGTAGCCAGCTGCAGAACCAATGTGATGGACGGAATGGAGGTAAAGAACCTGACTTCCGAAAAAGCCCAGGAAGGGAGAAAAGCCGTAACGGAATTCCTATTGCTGAACCACCCGCTGGACTGCCCGGTGTGTGACCAGGCCGGTGAATGCCACCTTCAGGATTTAGGGTATGAATACGGAAATCCTGAGACCAGGACCGAGTTTGAAAGAAATACATATGAGGCGGACGACTTAGGGCCGAACATCAAACTGAATATGGACCGTTGCATCCTGTGTGCAAGATGCGTGCTTACCGCCAACCAGCTTACGGATACCCGTGAACACGGTATCCTTTTCAGAGGGGACCATGCTGAGATTTCCACTTACCTGAACAAGGCCCTTGATAATGATTTCATCGGAAATGTGATCGATGTATGCCCGGTAGGTGCACTGACTGACAGAACCGCACGTTTCGCAAGCAGAGTATGGTTTACCAAACCGATGAATGCCACCTGCAGCTGTGATAAATGCTCAGGAAAAGCTACGCTGTGGATGAAAGGTGATGAAATTATACGGGTAACTGCCAGAAAAGACCAGTGGGGCGAAGTAGAGGAATTCATCTGCGATACCTGCCGTTTCCACAGAAAAGAGCTGAAGTTCTGGAATATTGAAGGCCCTAGACATATCGACAGACATTCCGTTATTTCACTGAACCATTACGAGAAGCCGAAAGATGAGCTGAGGGTATTAGACAACCCGATGGCAAAGGAAATCAGTGAAAAAGACGAAAAATAATAATTTAAAAGACATCAGACTTCAGCGCCAAGACTTCAGACCATCTGATATCTGACTCCTGAAATCTTAATATCTCAACAGAATGGATTTAATAACATTTAAACTGATACTTGTTTTAGCCCTTTTCCTGCTGTCGCTGACTATCGCAGCTTACTCCACATGGGCAGAGCGAAAAGTGGCTGCCGTAATGCAGGACAGGATAGGACCGAACAGAGCGGGTCCTTTTGCCTTGCTTCAGCCTCTTGCAGATGGAGGTAAGTTTTTCTTTAAAGAAGACTTTACGCCTGCCAACGCAGAACGTTTCCTTTTCGTTCTCGGACCTGCGCTGGTGATGTTTATTTCACTGATTACAGGAGCAGTAATCCCATGGGGGAAAAGTTTAAATATCGGAGGGACTTCTTTCGATCTTCAGGTTGCGAATATCGACGTTGGTGTACTGTACATCATTGGAATGGCATCCATCGGAGTATACGGAATTATGATCGGAGGCTGGGCTTCCAACAATAAATATTCATTAATCGGTGCCATCAGGGCATCTTCCCAAATGATTTCCTACGAGCTGGCGATGGGGCTTGCTTTGCTGTCCATCATCATGATGACAGGAAGTCTGGACCTGAAAGTGATTTCAGAAACCCAGGCCACCGGAAAACTTTGGGGACTTTTTGCAGTTGACGGTATGAACTGGAATATTTTCTACCAGCCGATTGCCTTCCTGGTTTTCATCGTAGCTGCTCTGGCAGAAACCAACAGACACCCGTTCGATTTGCCTGAGTGCGAATCTGAGCTGGTAACAGGATACTCAACGGAATATTCTTCCATGAAACTAGGGTTGTACATGTTCGGGGAATACGTGAATATGTTTATCTCCAACGCTTTTATGGTGGTGTTATTCTTCGGAGGATACAATTATCCGGGTATTGAATGGGTAACGCAACATTGGGGCGAAAATACTGCGGGGATCTTGAGCATCGTGGCATTCATGACCAAGACCATTATCGGGATTCTGATCTTTATGTGGATCAGATGGACGCTTCCGAGATTCAGATATGACCAGCTGATGCACCTGGGATGGAAAACATTGATTCCAATGGCATTGGTAAACCTGCTGATTACCGGAGCGGTTATATTAGCATTCGGAAGTTAAGCCGTAAAACTATTGATTGATATCAAAGGATCTGATCAACAGCGAATGAAACATTCACAGGCCAGATTCAAACCTAAATATTAAAAATTAAGATAAGAGACAGAATGAGTCTAGCATCTGATGTCTAACATCTAATATCTTTAAAAATGAAACTAACCAACAGATCAAAAGTTGTTTCCAACAAAGAAATGACCCTTGCTGAAAAAATCTACCTTCCTGCGATATTCAAGGGAATGGGGATCACCTTTAAGCACGCTGTAAAAAATATAGTGAAAGGACCGCCAACCTACTCCTATCCGGAAGTTCAGAAACCGAGAGCCAAAGTATGGAGAGGCCTGCACGTCCTGAAGAGAGATGAGGAAGGCCGCGAAAGATGTACGGCCTGCGGACTATGCGCCGTTGCATGTCCGGCAGAAGCCATTACCATGACTGCTGCTGAAAGGACCAAGGAGGAAAAGAACCTGTACAGAGAAGAAAAGTACGCTGAGATCTATGAAATCAACATGCTCAGATGTATTTTCTGCGGAATGTGCGAGGAAGCCTGTCCTAAATCTGCCATCTATTTAACAGACAGACTCGTAGATGTGGAAACCAACAGAGGTTCTTTCATCTATGGCAAAGATAAACTGGTTGAGAAAATAAACGAAAGGATTGACATTACAGCCAGACAATCCGAGAAACAAAAAAATGCGGTAAAATAATGGATCAGATTCTATTTTTCCTGGTGGCATTTTTGGCGGTGGCAAGTGCTGTTTACTTTGTATTTGCTAGAAATCCCCTCTATGCTATCCTTTCCTTAATTGTAACCATGTTCTCCATTGCCGGGATGTACATTCTGCTGAATGCCCAGTTCCTGGCGATCATCCAGATCATTGTGTATGCAGGAGCCATCATGGTATTGTTCCTTTATATCCTAATGATGCTTAACCTTAATAAAGAAGACGAAAGTAAGAAGAACAATGCTTTAAAATTCGTAGGTGTCTTTACGGCTGGTCTTCTTCTGATAGGTGTACTGGGAGTTTTCAGAGGAGTGAAAGAAAACCATATCGTTGTTGATAATGTAGACCGCGGTGTGGGTCTTACCAAAAACCTGGGAAGACTTTTGTTCAATGAATATGTTTTACCGTTTGAGCTTGCCTCCATCCTCATTCTGGCCGGTATTGTAGGCGCGGTATTAATCGGTAAAAAAGATTTATAAAATTATGGGAGAAGTAAATACATTTATACAAAGCGTCCCTCTGGAATACTTCATCATTCTTTCTTCAGTATTGTTCTGTCTGGGAGTGTTGGGAGTATTGCTGAGAAAAAACGCGATTGTGATTCTGGGCTGTGTGGAGCTTATGCTGAATTCTGTAAACCTTTTATTGGCTGCCTTTTCAGCGTACAAAGGAAACGGTGACGGACAGCTTCTGGTATTCTTTATCATGGTGGTGGCCGCTGCGGAAGTAGCAGTGGGGCTTGCAATTATTGCAATGCTGTATAGAAACACCCGTTCTGTAGATGTAAGTATATTTAATAAATTAAGAGGATAAGGAATGGAAAATCTAGTGTATGCAATCATACTTTTACCACTTTTAGGGTTTCTTATAAACGGCTTATTCGGAAAAAAACTTCCTAAAATGCTGGTGGGCGGACTCGCCACGGCAGTGGTGTTCGGATCCTTCTGCATTGCGGTAAGCCTTTTTATGAATTTCGATTCTGAAAGCCAGCCGGTAATCGTAAAAGCTTTTGAATGGTTCAGGGTGAACGGAGTACAGATCAACTTCGGATTCCAGATTGACCAGCTGTCTCTGATGATGATCATGATCATCACCGGGGATCGGGTCGCTGATCCACCTCTACTCCATCGGCTACATGAGCCATGATGAAGGATTCTATAAATTTTTTACCTATCTGAATTTATTTATATTCTCCATGCTGCTTCTGGTAATGGGAAGCAACTACCTGATCCTGTTTATCGGATGGGAAGGTGTAGGACTTTGCTCTTACCTGCTTATCGGATTCTGGTATACGAATGAAGAATATGGTAAAGCGGCAAGAAAGGCATTCATCATGAACAGAATTGGTGACCTTGCCTTGCTCATCGGCATCTTTATGATCGCCTCACAGACCAACGCAGTGGATTACCTTTCTGTGGCTCAGAATGCTTCAAAATTTGAGCTGGATGGGAATATCATCATCTTCATTACAGCAAGTTTATTTATCGGTGCTACGGGTAAATCTGCCCAGGTGCCTTTATATACCTGGCTTCCGGACGCAATGGCCGGACCAACCCCCGTTTCTGCGTTAATCCACGCAGCAACGATGGTAACGGCAGGGATTTACCTGGTAATAAGATCCAATTTCTTATTTACCCTGGCTCCTACCGTTCAGGGAGGAATTTTAATGATCGGATTCCTTACTGCTGCTCTGGCAGGCTTTTATGCCCTTCGTCAAAACGACATTAAAAAAGTACTGGCCTACTCTACGGTTTCACAGCTTGGCTTCATGTTCATTGCTCTGGGACTGGGTGCGTATACGACCGCAATGTTCCATGTAATGACACACGCATTCTTCAAGGCATTATTGTTCCTTGGAGCAGGTTCTGTCATCCATGCCATGAGCGGAGAGCAGGATATGCGCTTTATGGGAGGGCTTAAAAAAGTAATTCCTATTACCCATGCCACTTTCCTGATCGGAACATTGGCTATATCAGGATTCCCTTTACTTTCGGGGATGATTTCCAAAGACGAGATCTTAGTCGCAGCCTATGCAAAAAGCCCGTTATACTGGGTGATGCTGTTTGCTCTGGCAGCGATTACAGCAACCTATATGTTCAGACTGTATTACCTGACGTTCTACGGAAACTTCAGAGGAACTGAAGAACAAAAGCACCACCTGCACGAAAGTCCCGCTAATATGACCTTACCATTGGTTGTACTGGCTATCCTTTCTGTAATTGGTGGTTTCATCAACCTTCCGCACTTCATTGGTCATGGCCATTATGCCAAACTGATGGAATGGCTGAAGCCGGTACTTACCCAGGAAAGCTACAACCAGATGGAAGCAACGCTTTCCGGAGTAGATTTCAATACTGAAATGATGCTTCTGGGCGCTACCGTTGTAATGTTCTTTACCGTTTGGTTTATGGTAAGAAATACCTATGTGAATAAGAAAAAACTGCCGCTGGCTGAAAATGACTATACCGGATGGGAAAAGCTTTCTGCCAGAAAACTGTATGTTGACGAGCTGTATAACGCACTCTTCGTAAAAACAGTGGAAGGACTGGGACGTGGTGGAAAAATGTTTGATAAAGGAGTACTGGACCGTATCGTAGACTTCGTAGGTGAAGGTGCGGAAGACAGCGGAAAAGCCATGAAGCGCATCCAGAACGGAAACGTGGAAAACTACATCCTCATCATGTCACTGGCAGTGGGAATCATATTAATTGTTAACTTTTTATTACAATAATAATGTCTTATTTACTATTAACATTATTACTTTTACCTCTTGCAGGTTCGGGATTGGTTTTTGCCTGGAAAAATGCTTCCAGCAAATATGTGGCGCTGGCAATTGCATTGATTCAAATGCTGTTGACCTTTTACGCGCTTTCAAATTTCGATTCTGCTTTTACGGTAGACAGTAAGCTTCAGTATGAAATTACATATCCTTGGTCTCAGTACATCAAAAGTACGCTGCATTTCGGTATCGACGGAATGAGCATGCTGCTGTTGCTGCTGACCAACATTCTGACGCCGATTATTATTTTATCTTCGTTCAACGAAAATGTCAATTACAGAAATACGTTCTATGGCCTGATCCTGCTGATGCAATTCGGTCTCGTAGGGGTGTTCACGTCACTGGACGGACTCTTGTTCTACATTTTCTGGGAAGTTACCCTGATCCCGATCTGGTTTATTGCCGGGCTTTGGGGACAGGAAAATAAAAGGTTTGAATTCACAACAAAATTCTTTGTCTATACTTTCGTAGGCTCGTTATTTATGCTTGCAGGGCTGATCTATGTATACAGCCACTCTGCATCATTTGCGCTTACAGACCTGTATAATGCTCAGCTGAATGAAACCCAGCAGACCGTAGTGTTCTGGTTCATTTTCTTTGCCTTTGCCGTAAAGTTACCGGTATTCCCGTTCCACACGTGGCAGCCGGACACCTATACGTATTCTCCTACACAGGGATCAATGCTGTTATCCGGGATCATGCTGAAAATGGCGATTTACGGTGTTATGCGTTATCTATTGCCGATCACTCCGATTCCGATTGCCGGAATTTCAGGGCAGATCGTGATCATTCTTGCCATTATAGGCATCGTTCACGGTGCTTTGATCGCAATCATCCAGTTCGATATGAAAAGAATTATTGCGTATTCTTCTTTCTCCCACGTAGGACTGATGGTAGCCGGGATCTTTGCATCAGCAGTGGTGACCCTGAGAGGGAATTTCAATATTGAAGGTGCCGAAGGTGCACTGGTGCAGACTTTTGCTCACGGGATCAACGTGGTAGGATTGTTTTACTGCTGTGATATTCTGTACAAAAGATTCAAATCAAGAGACATCAGACAAATGGGAGGGCTGGCTAAAGTAGCCCCGAAATTTGCCGTGCTATTCCTGATCATCATATTAGGATCCATGGGAGTTCCGTTGACCAACGGATTCATTGGAGAATTTATCCTGATCAAATCTGTTTTTGACTTTAATGCTACCGCAGCGGTCATTGCAGGTCTTACGGTAATCCTTTGTGCTGTCTATCTTTTGAGATTTTACGGAAAAGCCATGTTCGGAAAAGGGGATGCTGCAGTACTGAGTACCGCCAGAGACCTTTCCGGGGTAGAGTTTTCCGTATTGGCCAGCTTATCGGTTTTTGTGATCCTGCTGGGGATTTTCCCGCAGCCGGTGATTGATATGGTGAACAGTTCACTGAAATTCATTTACACGGCAATGGCCGCTTAAAAGATTTAAAATTAAAAAAATTAAAAAACTGAGAGGTTAAGAAATGAGCAATCAAAATTTTGTCTTGTCTCTTTGATCTCCCTTCTCAAATATACATTATGAGTGTTTTAATTATTGTTTTCCTTACGGCAGTTATTGCGTTGTTTTCCGGTGTTCTTGAGCAGGGAAAATTCGCGAGATACATCGGAATTTTAGGATTAATCATTGCATTGTTTGTCAGCTTCATGCCGGAAAACGCGTTTTTCGAGCAGTACAGGAACATGTATGATTACAGTGCCAATGCTGCGCTGTTCACCAAAATAGCTCTGGTAACCACATTACTGCTGTTTTTCCTGGGAGGTTTTGCGTTCAGCAATCACAGGAGCCACCAGTCTGAGCTGTATGCCCTGATGATGTTTGCCCTTTGCGGGGGAATCATTCTTTTCGGATACCAGAATATGGTGACCCTTTTCTTAGGGATCGAGATCCTGTCTATTCCATTATACGTAATGGCAGGGGCTAACAAGACCGACCTGAGATCCAATGAGGCCTCCATCAAATATTTCCTGATGGGTGCTTTTGCCACAGGCTTTTTATTATTCGGTATTGCATTTATCTACGGAAGCACAGGGAGCTTCGATCTTTATAAAATCCATGACTTCGGATTGGCTAACCCTACCAATGTCATGTTTATCCTGGGTGTACTGTTAATTCTTTGTGCTCTGGCATTTAAGGTGGCTTTGGCGCCTTTCCATATGTGGAGCCCAGATGTCTATTACGGAGCCCCTTCACTGATTACCGCTTTCATGGCAAGTGTGGTAAAAATCTCAGGATTTTTTGCCCTGTTCAGATTGATGACCATTGCTTTTGCCGGTGTAACGCATGAATGGATCAATGTACTGGGCGTATTCCTGATCATTACCCTTCTGCTGGCCAACGTGATGGGACTTGCCCAGACCAATGCCAAAAGAATGCTGGCGTACTCTTCCGTTTCTCACGCAGGGTACATCGGTTTGGTATTTTTCGGGGTAACCAGCCTTTCAGCTTATAATTTGGCTTTCTATCTGTTTGCCTATTCATTATCTACAGTGGGTGTATTTATGTGCCTGATCTGGGTGGAAAAATTAAAACGGGAGACTTCTTTCGGGGCATTTAAAGGACTGGCTAAATCTGAGCCTTTGCTGGCTACCGTAGCTGCCATTTCCATGCTCTCCATGGCTGGGGTTCCGCTTACTGCCGGATTCATGGGTAAATTTGCCTTGTTTTCCCAGGCAATCAACGGGGCAGCATTCCTTGTGCTGATAGCCGTACTGGGATCTGCAGTATCTATTGCCTACTATCTGAGACTGATCATTGCCATGTTCTTCTTTAAGGAGTCCTCATTTAAATCATCGGAGAAAGTTACGCTTACGTATAATATTGTAGCCGTAGTCATTATCCTTTCTATCATGATTCTTGGGATCTTCCCGGATGTATTCGGAAAGCAGTTCGGATTGTAGTAATCCGATTAAAATATACAGCCACAACTTCGATGTTGTGGTTTTTTTTTACCTTTACTTTAAATTCAGGTTTTGGCCAATCTTTATAAAAAAGACGCTCCTTTCAAGGTTTATATTTCATTCAAAAAATATTTGGATGTGCTTGAGCATATCCGGTATAATGACCGTTTGGAATACCGCGTCAATTATGCAGAATCACTGATCGACAAAGTCAAAAATTTTCAGGAACTGAGGGATGGTTTTCAGGACGCCTCACTACTCGAGAAACATGAAGACCTCATCCGCCTGCTGCTTGCAGACCTTTTTCCAACCGGGCTTACAAACAATGAGATAAAGGCGGCCAGCGTTCCGCTGTCCGGCATTACCTTCAATTATACGGAAAGGTTTAAAAATATCCTCAGAGATGCAGGTAAAGATTTCGAAATTGAACTCAGGAATATTGACGAGGATGAATTCTATGTGTTCTGCTGCTGCATGATCCTCCAGAGCTATTTTAAGAAAAACATCAAGACGACGCTACCCTTTTATTACGATATCCCGGATAAGCACGGCATCATGAAACATTATAAGATTACCGTGAATTCTGATTTTACGGAAGTCTACCCTACCAGTAATGCCCAGGAACTGTCTGATGAAACCATAGACCTGCTTCTGGAAAATCTGGATGATTACAGGCTCTGGAGGAAATATTTCCCTTCCGAGTCCTGGATTATGGAAGGCTTTACCATTATTTCCCTGGTGGACTGTACTTCAGAGGTCGCATTGTCTGACCTTAAATCCAGCATGATCAGCATAGACCCGGAAAACCTTGCGCCCGATGAGAACCTCGTTGAGATTTTCAAATCGTATTTCGATGTTCCGAAACTGAATTTCGGGCTGATGCTGTTCAACAAAAAAGACCAGCGGCTGGAAAAGCTTCCCATTTATGAAAACCTTTTCACCCACCATATCCTAGATTTCTGGATCAACGCTTTTGATGAACAAACCAGGAAAAGTACATTCAACAATTTAAGCTACAATTCAAAGCCAATCGTTGTATCCAATACGGACCATATGGACAACGAAATAAAATCGCTGCCTTCCTTTGCCGTACTGAAAGAAAACGAGATCAACAGCTTTATGGTAATTCCGGTGATGAAGGATAATGAGCTCCTGGCGATCATTGAATTCACCTCTCCGATCCCGAACAGCTTTAACGGACTCAAGCTTAAAAAAATGGAGTTTTTCACGGATATGATCCTGTTCTCCATCAACCGCTTCAATTTTGAAAAGGACTTTCAGATTGAAGCCATTATCCAGCGGGAATATACCTCTATCCACAACAGTGTAGTCTGGAAATTCAGGAATGAGGCAGAAAAGTATTTCAATGCTTCACTGGCAAAGAAGATATATACGCTGAAACAGATTTCCTTCAGGAACCTGACTCCTCTTTTCGGTTTCTCGGATATCCGTTCTTCTTCCGAGAAACGCTTCCAGCTGATGATGGAGGACCTTAATGAGCAGATCGCCTGCCTTCATGACCTTTTAGATGGTATGGGAACCGATACCGAGCCTTTTATCCTAGCATTGGAAGTATTTGGTACTGAGCTGAACAATGACATTAAAGCAGATACGGAACAGCGTTTCCAAAGGCTGCTCAGGGAAGACATCCATCCTTACCTGCAGGCAAAACTGGAAGTAAAATCCCCGGAACCGGTAAGAAAAAATATTAAGGATTATTTTTCCCGGGTATTTTCCCAGAATGATCTTTTTTACGCCCACCGGAAAGACCTGGACGAATCCATCACATTAGTGAACAGGAAACTGGCAGATGTCCTGGATGAAAATCAGGTTGAGGCACAACAGATTTTTCCGCATTATTATGAGCGGTTTAAATCAGACGGAGTTGAACATAACCTCTATATAGGAGCCACTATCGCACCCAATCTCCACTACAGCACGAAACTGATGAAAGAGCTGAGATACTGGCAGCTGAAAACCATCTGCCGGATGGAGCGTCAATTCAGCGCGTTTAAAGGCAGTCTTCCTGTTCCTCTGGATATTGCCTCATTGATTTTTGTCTATAATGAGAGAGTGGATATCCGGTTCCGGATGGACGAAAAGCGGTTTGATGTAGATGGTGCCTACAATTCTTATTATGAGATCATTAAAAAAAGGCTTGACAAAGCCCATATCAAAGGCTCACCGGAACGCCTTACCTGCCCCGGAAAGATTACTGTAGTCTATTTCGGTATGGAAAACCAGAAAGAATACCTTCAGTACATCAACAGGCTCCAGAAAAAAGGAAGGTTGCGGAACGATGTGGAATTCCTGAAGGTAGAAGACCTTCAGGGAATTACAGGGCTGCTCGCGTTAAGGGTTTCAATAGCTTAATCAGTCCACTACATAAGAATGTACGATCACCGGCTGTTCCTGCTGAATTCCGGCCTGCTCAAAAATTGAATATTCAATAGTCCTGCAAATGCTGTTCAGGGCAAGATCATTTTCCTCTTCTCCAAAAGGTTCCCCGATTTCCTGGATAATGGCATCCAGTGCGATGAATGTGTAGCTGATCAAAAGGACAACCAGTGGCATCATCCAGCCTACAATATCCACCAGCCCAAACGGAAGCCAGAAGCAGTACAGATAGACGGTCCTGTGCAGCAATACACTGTACGCAAAAGGCAAAGGCGTATTATGGATCCGTTCACAGCCCCCAAGGATTGTTGAAAACTGATTCAGGCGTTCATCCATAGAAGCCATGATGATGCTGTCTATATTTCCCTTGCTGTGCTGATCATTCAGCCAGTCGGCTATAAAACCGAGAATGATATTCGGTATGAACTTTTTCCCCTGCAACTGCCGGATCTGTTCTTTGGAGAGCAGGTGATCAAGACTGTGGGTACCGGGTTTATCCCTCAGATAATCATTCAGCGACCAGCAGAATGCTGCAATCACTTTTGTTATTTTCTGTTTTTCTTCATAAGCGTCTGGCCCCTGATCATTGACAAATGAAAAAATCTGCCTTGTAAGGGAACGGGTCTCATTGACCAACACGCCCCAAAGTTTGCGCCCTTCCCAATACCGGTCGTAGCTGGCTGAGTTGCAGAAACCCATAAAAATGGCCAGTGCAAGGCCAATAAGGGTGAAGATAGCAGGATTAAGGTGAACCTTATAATCGAGAACCTTTCCTTTAAAATAGTAAATAGCCAATGAAAAAAGCGTGATGACAGCAAGCTGTACCATAATCTTCTTCAGAACAGACCCTTTCCATATGAAGAGCATCTTTAGCCAGTGAACGCGTTGCCTTATGATCATTCTTATTGTGTTTGCATTAAAGCGTCAGAAAAGCATAACCGAAAGACAATACGGAAATAACAATCCCCGCCATAAAAATCTTATAGGTGGTAGACAGAAGCTTATATTTACGGTCCAGGACTTTCCCCAGAAAGTATAGGTCCTTTACCATAGAGTCATAAATATAATCCCGGTCCTTGATCAGCACATTCATCGCTTCCTGATAATCCTCGAAGAGCATCCTGTTAAAGTTCCCGAAGAATAGAAGATTCACCTTACGGTCTTTGACATCCTGAAGCGAGAACCTGGCTTTGGTTACATTCGGTTTGGTAGAAAGGATGGCAAAAATAATGGTCAGCACACTGGAAAGGAGCAATATAAAGCTTGGAATGATCAGGTGTGAATTCCTTGGTGCATCCAGTTTCGGGACGAGTACGGAAAGGCATACAGAGATGATGATGGCATTAACGGAAAGCAGGATATTGGCTTTGCTGTCGGCAATATCACTCAGTCTGGTATGGTTGCTCAGGGTTATCCTGAACAGGGTATCCACACTTCTGTCCGATTTTTCTTTCTTAGAATCCGCAGCCTCTTTCCGGTCTTCTTTTTTATCCTCTTCCTTGATCAGCTTTTTTTCAATTTTTTTTATATTTTTCTTTTTTAGCGGCTCCCAGTTCTCTTTGGCATAATCGGTATAGAATTTGTGTTTGTTCCTGAGCATATTGAGATTACCTTCGTTCCATTGCTCATTGGAGAAACATCTTACATTGGTCAGCTCCCATTCTTTTCTTAAAGCATCGGAAATATCATTGTAATCATGGCTTGCGAAATGGCTGCAGTCCGCGTCTTTCACAATTTTTTCCAATAGTGTCTGCGGTTCATGGGTGATTTGGGTGGCTAAAATCAGTTGGGCAATATCATCGATCTTATGTTGGGGATATTGCTCCTGCTGAAGGAAATTTTTCATGATTTCAACTCCTTTCTCCTCATGATTCTCAGGGCTCTCAACGTATCCGGTATCATGAAACCAGAGGGCCAGCAATACTTTTTCCTGGTCTTCCGCCGAGACCGGGGTATGTTTCATGATTTCTTCCGCCTTGTTGACCGTATATGTAGTATGGACGAAATTATGATAAAAATATATAGAAGATAACCTATTTTTAAATAAGGTTTCCACATAATCTTTAGCTTTGTGTAAAATATTCATTCCTGAAATTTGATTAATGTAAATTTATGAATTTATCCCTGAAAACTCATCTAAAAAGATTCTCAGTTCCGCTGAGATTTCTGCTGGTTCCGAGCCTGCTGTATTCCTGTGCTACGTACACGGTGAAAAAAGGCAAAAACCTTTCGGAAACAGATGCCTCAAGATCTATGCCTGAAAATGATTTCAAGATCTTCCTCATCGGCGATGCCGGTAATGCAGATGAAGCCCAGGCCCAATATACACTGAACACGCTTAAAAATAAGCTGGATTCGGCAGACCAGAATTCCATGCTGATCTTCCTGGGAGACAATATTTATCCGTCGGGAATGCCTGAAGAGGGCGATCCGGGGTATGCACTCGCAAAACAGAAGCTGGAGGACCAGCTTGCCGTAACCCGCAATTTTAAAGGCAGGACGCTGGTCATCCCGGGGAACCATGACTGGTACCACGGCCTGAATGGTCTGAAGGCACAGGAAAATATGGTTAAAGCCTATATGAAAGATAAAAAAGCTTTCCTGCCCAAAAACTCCTGCCCTATCGATGATATCAGCCTCACCGATGATATCAAGCTCATCGTGATTGATACGGAATGGGCCCTTACCAACTGGGATAAGGAGCCGGGAATTAATAAAGACTGTGATATCAAGACCCGTGAAGGGCTATACACGGAATTCAAGCACCTTATCAATAAAAATCAGGATAAAAGAATTATTGTGGCACTGCACCACCCGATCATCAGCAGTGGAACGCATGCAGGCTACAGCTCGGCAGCATCCAATCTGTTCTTATTGGAAAGCAAGATTCCTGCTCCGGGGATTGCTACGGTCGTTAATGTGCTTAGAAGCACATCAGGCGCCAGTCCGGAAGATATCCTCAACAGGCATTATGCTGAGCTGGCCAACAGGCTGAAAAGTATGGCGCAGGATAAAGACAATATCATCTTCGTTTCCGGACATGACCATAACCTTCAGTACCATGAGGCCGGAAATATACGTCAGATCATCAGCGGTGCCGGTTCCAAAACGAATCCTGCCACGATTGCCCGGCCTACCGATTTTTCTTATGGAGGAAGTGGTTTTGCTGTTTTGAACATCAGGAAGGATGAGAGCACTGATGTGGAATTCTTTTCAACAAAAGACCGAAAGTTCGAAAAGCTGGCACAAATTATCGTTATGGATAAGCCAAAGCCTCTCAGCAATACTTATCCTTCTGTTTTGCCGGCAACGGTGACTTCTACAATTTATCCTGAAAAGCTGACACAGAAAAGAAAGTTCTACCGCTGGCTGTGGGGAGACCATTACAGGAAATACTACGGGATGCCTATTGAAGCTCCTACTGCTAATATCGCTGAACTGGACGGAGGTTATACCCCGTTTCGGGAAGGCGGCGGCAACCAGTCGAACAGCCTGCGCCTGAAGGCTAAGAACGGACAGGAATTCGTGATGAGGAGCGTTAAAAAAAGTGCGGTGAGATTCCTCAACAATATGGCATTCAGGCAAAGTACATTCGGTAATGAGCTTCAGAATACATTCCCTGAAAGATTTTTGCTTGATTTCTATACCGCCAATCATCCGTTCACCTCATTTTCTGTAGGAAATATGGCTGACAAGCTGGATATCTTCCACAGCAATCCACGCTTGTATTACATCCCTAAGCAGCAGGCTTTGGGAAAATACAATGATCATCACGGAGATGAGCTCTACATGGTTGAGGAACGTTTTTCCGCAGATCCTAAAACCCTGAAATCCCTTGATGATGCCAGGGATATCCTCTCTACGGATGACGTGCTCAGAAACCTTACGAAAAGTGCAAAATACTCCGTTGACCAGGAGGCTTATATCAGAGCAAGGCTCTTTGATATGCTGATTGGAGATTGGGACCGACATGCAGACCAGTGGAAATGGGCAGAATACAAGGACGGAGATAAGATTATTTATAAGCCTATTCCAAGAGATCATGATCAGGCTTTCAGCAAATACGATGGAGCAGCATTCAAAATCATCATGAATGTTCCGGTAATCCGCCATATGAAAACATTTAAAAGTGACATCAGAAATATAAAATGGCTCAACAGAGAACCTTACCCTTTAGATCTTGTTTTCCTAAAAGGTTCTTCTGAGAAGGACTGGACGACGCAGGCACAGTACATTCAGCAGCATCTTACCAACAGTGATATAGACGAAGCTTTTACCAATTTGCCGAAGGAAGTTCAGGATGAAACCATCACTGATATCCAGCAGAAATTAAAATCCAGGAAAGAAAAACTCCAGGATTATGCATTTCAATATTATGATGTATTGCAGAAGAAAGTTCCGCTCGCAGGAACAGTGCATCCGGACAAGTTTGTGATCACTAAAAATGGTGATTCAGTACAGGTTCAGCAATACAGATTGGGTAAAAATAATGAGAATCCGGAACTGGTATTTGAGAAAACCTATTCCGATACCAAAACCAGGGAACTCTGGATCTACGGGCTGGAAGACGATGATATTTATGAAGTTTCCGGCGAAGGAAAGCCTAAAATGAATATCCGGCTTATCGGAGGATATAATCATGACACGTATAATGTATCCAATGGAAACAGGGTAAAAATTTACGATTTCAAGTCCCAGAAGAATACGTATAACGACGGTTCTGCATCCAAACGGATTACTAATGATTATAATGTGAATACCTATGATTACCAGCACCCCAAATATAATTTTGTTGCAGGATTGCCCAATGCAGATTTCAATCCGGATGACGGCGTGATTTTCGGGTTCCTCGCGAATTATACGGTTAATAACTTTATTCAGGATCCGTATACGCAAAAGCATAGCCTCAAAGCTAATCTTTATACGGCTACAGGCGGTTTTAACCTTGTTTACAAAGGGATTTTCAAAAAAGCGATTTCCGGATGGGATTTTAACCTTGATGCATCTTATACCACACCCCGCTTTACGGAAAATTTCTTCGGACTGTCCAATGAGAGTGAATACGACCGCAAAGAGACCAAACGCTGGTACAACCGGGCAAGAATCTCCAGGTTCTTTTTTGCGCCTTCCGTTTCCAAAAAAGGCTGGAACAATATCCAGAACCAGTTCCAGCTGACGTTTGAAAATAATAAGGTGCAGAGAAACGGCGACCGTTTCGTAGATATTTCGCCGGATGTAAGACAGGAAGTGTTCAATGACCAGCAGTTTGGTGGTGCAAACTATACTTTCAGTTATAAAAATGTAGATAATTCCGCTTTTCCTACTTTTGGATTTGAACTGGTAGGAAATGTGGCCTGGAAAGCCAATCTTGCAGATTACAACAGGAATTTCGCCATTCTATCCGGAAGGCTTTCTTTTGATCATAAGCTTGATAAAAGGGGACGTTTTGTGCTGGCTAATTCCAGCAACGGGATGTGGATCAGCAATAACGATTTTGAGTTTTACCAGGCAGCAAGTATCGGTGGCAATAACGGGATGAGGGCATTCAGGAATGACCGGTTTTCCGGAAAATCTTCTTTCACCAACAATTCTGAAATCCGCTGGGATTTCGGGAGGATCAGAAATAATATTGCCCCTGCCAATATGGGAATCCTGATCGGCTACGATATCGGCCGTGTATTGAATGACAATGAAGATTCCCAGAAATGGCATCAATCGGTAGGGGCCGGCTTCTGGCTCAGCATCGTAGAGATGTTCTCCGCCCGACTGAATTATTTCCATGGTTCGGATGGCGGCAGGATTTCCGCAGGAGTGGGCATGACGTTTTAAGATCATTAATCCTGATTGGCTCTGTTGTAACAGAGATAGGATACAGATAACAAGGCTGGCTTTTGAAAATTTCAAAAGCCAGCTTTTTTTGATTCAGAGTATTGCTTGATCCTAACATATCATTACGCAAATGAATTGAAGCTATGTTAGGAGCAGACAGACTATAAAATAAAAGAAGCTATATAAAATGTATTCCCTCTCGAATTTCTTGACAACCTTTGTTATTTAAGGCATTGTCAGATTGTTAGTTTACTTTATGATACAGACTTCAAGGAACGAGCGAGACGCTCGCACCAGCTGGAGCGATTGATATTGATAACACCGTCTGATGCTGATTGTAATACTTGAAGTTCATAAACAATTATCTACTATCAAATATGATTTAATAATTTTCATAATCATATAATACACAAAGAAACCGCCTTAGTTGTGAGACGGTTTCCTGTATTTCATCTGCAACACAATAAAATCGTGCGGAAGCGAGGAGGCTTTAATTAGAATAATTGAATTTAAAGGGCTCCTGAGAGTAATCCTCTACAATAATTAGATTTCTATTATCAAAATTATCTAATATTTTCCTCAAATTGTCTGTTAAAAATTCTATTGAATTTTCAGACAAACCAATGGTATTAATTACAAGGTTCTTCTCTCCATTAACTAATATTTTTAGTATAACAACGTGTAATTTCCCTAGAAGATCATCAATTCTAATATTAGTATTTGTTAAATGAAGAAAAGAATCAATCAAAGAATCTCTTTCTTTCATTTCTATTTTTTCAAAAAAAGGCATTATTTTAATAGAATAGAAATAGTCAAAATTTATAAAAATGTATTCTTCTTTATTTTTTAAATGCTGTAGTTCTTGAAAGCTTATTTTTGATATGTTACTGCTCATTATTTTGTTGGTAATTTATAGATTTTAATTCCATAATTGCTCGGGTTTGCACGATGAAAATTACCTTTGGTAATAATTTCTTCTACATATTTAAAATAACCCGTTTTCAATCCATATTGTAGAGCTGCATTCATTCTATGATTACCTTCTGTCAAGATATATTTCCCTTCATAAACATAACCTGCTCCACCTGTCGATTTATACGTTCCACTTACCATTTGCTCATAATAATTAGCCACAATACTTGGATTAATTGATTTTTGAGCGCTTTTAATTCCATTAGCTTCTGCAGATGCTGAAATTTCTAAAGCAAGTGAAGCCTTTTCACCTGAAGAAAACAAAGATTTAATGGATTTAAGAGCTTCCCAAGCTCCTTTAGGGTTTTTAAGTAGACTATAAAGTCCCTCTGCTCCTACAATTGCCCCAGCAGTACCTTCTCCTCCCTTTTCTATCCCATATATTGTAGCAATATTACTTGCTTCTTTAGCGTCACTTTTAGAAATTATTCCTTGATTTCTCGCCTCATTTACACCTTCCGCATAATCTTCATTATATCCTCCAAGTGGACCTGCAGAAGTAAACGTAGGAACTTTTTTACCTTTCTCATCAAGTATTACTAAATCTGTAGATTTTTTGATGTTCTTATAAGTTCCATCTTTCTGTTTTTGATACCAATCTGTATTTTGCATTCCATCAGGATCAACAAACATTGTTGGGTTATTATATGCATATGTATAAGTTGACCATCTTCTGGAAGTTTCCGCCAACGGATCCACAACACCCCATCTTCCAATATCAGGCATATAAAACCTCGCGCCATAATCATACATTCCCGTCTCCGCTTGCAGCTCCTTTCCATTGTACTTGTATTGGTAAGAAGGATTTCCCGTTAACCCATTGTATCCTTCATGCTTTAATCCAAAGGGGTAATAATTGTTTTCTTCAATGACCTCTACTCCTGTACCATTATCCATATAGCTTAACCGTACATTTCCTAAATGGTCAACATAATTATAAATATAATTATTATTTTCAAAATCATAATATCCTTCTGTTGTGGATACGAATTATAACACATAGCCTGAATCGTATGGATTTTGTGCTGTATTGGATTTGTTATATTTCCTTTTATACTGAAAACCATCCAGGTAATTGATATAGGTATAATCCGTAGTGTATGGATTGACATAATTTATAGTTTTTTCAACCTTAACTCCATCTGCCCGATATTTATAATCAATATTGTTTCCTTCGCCCTTCTTTCCTAGTCCTCCTCCTTGTACCATATTGATATTTGAAGGAAGATTCAGATAATTATAGGTAATGGTTTTTATTTTTTTATCCGGGTGGCTTGTCATACTGCCATTCAGATTATAACTTATCGTATTTCCACCTATAGGGTATCCCAAATTATTACCAGAATTATCAACTACTCTCTCTAACTTATTTCCAGTATAGTCATAGTCTAATTCATCAATCATTTGAGCCTGATTAGTATCCATTAAACCATATCTGTCTATATGGGTAATATTTCCATTTAAATCATACGATAGCCATTCATCGTATGCCATGGTACTCACTACTGTATTATTGGGCTTAGAGTACATCGCATAAAATATCCTGTTTAAATTATCATATTGATAGGTATACCTTCTTAAAACATGATCATTTGTTGTTTTCCAGTCAATCTGTGAAATATTCCCGTTATATCTGATCAGCGAGTTAGAAACATTGGTGGGATTTTGATATTTTATTTCATAGCCAAAGAGCTTTCCGCCTGTAAGAGTAGCAGAAGGGTCATTGATTTTGGTAAGCCATCCCCGGATGTTATATGCATAGTATATGCTTTGTAACGGATTTGAAGCAGATACACCTCCTACTTTCTTATTGGTCAGCTGTGAGAGTTCATTATAGTTAAAAGTTTAAAAAACTTCTATAGATAAAATGCTAACTATCTAAAAATTTAAAGAATTCTTTTAATAAAATGTAGCCGCGCTATAAAACACAAAAACCTCGAAAAATACGAGGTTTTTATGTTTATCCACTACACGATAAAATTGTGCGGGATAGAGGGGCTTTAATTATTTCCTTATGAGATTTATGCCCTTTTGAATCAAAAAAATTATACTCGTCCAAAATAATGAATTAGCAAGAATAAGCCCTGCTGAAAATTCTAAATTAAATGGCTTTGTCAAAAACCAAACGTATAATTTTTCTAAAAAGCTTCTTTTTTCTCCCCATGTTAATAAAAATGGACTTGTCACAACTATTAAAACGACATAAAGCACTGTAAATACAGTATATATAAGCAAAAACTTCTTCATACAATTAATTTTTTACGCCTTGTTTTTGTAACCACTGTACAATAGTATTCATTAGTTGGTCTGCTTGATTTCCTGGCCTTGCTGCATCAAAATGGTGAGCATCATCTCCTTGGATACCTCCTTGTATAAGCCCTCCCGTTATAAGATAGTCATACATATCTTGAGGATTACTCAAAGCATCACCTTTCAAATCATATCGAGTAACATTCTTGATATTCTTGTTACCTTTTAACTGTTTCATTAAATCGGACTTATCTGATATTGGACTTCCTATTAAAACCAAATTATAAATGACTTGTCCAAAATCTGCTAATCTTAAAGCAGATTGCGCTTGCAGAAAACTTCCGTAAGAGTACCCAACCATATTAAATTGTTCTCCTTCTTTTAGTGGGTTATCTTTTAACTGCTTTTGATACATACTAACTGTCGCATCAATCATATCATCTTGAACAGGTCTAGTTTCAGCATTATATAAATTGTATGATATAGTCCCAAATCCCCCATAGCACTAGGGTACATTGGAACATTGATTCTTTCATATCCTGTTTGACGATACATCGTAGTAAATTCAATATCGGAAGCTTTTCCTCTTGAGGCATTTACTCTATAAAATCATTTATCCCATTTTGTGCAAAAGCTCTTGCCCAACGATTAATATAATCCCAACCGTCTTGGTCATTTCCTGCACCTCCGATAAAATAAACTCTTCTTCCGTCTGGATCTACTGCAACTGTAGGACGATTAAGAACATATGTATAATTACTCGCAAAAGAATATTTCTCGCCTAATTTATCTATTGTGTTCCATCTCCCAATGTCCGGCATATAGAACCTTGCCCCATAATCATACATTCCCGTCTCCGCTTGCAGCTCCTTCCCATTATACTTATATTGGTAAGAAGGATTTCCCGTTAACCCATTGTATCCCTCATGCTTTAATCCAAACGGATAATAATTGTTTTCTTCAATGACCTGTACTCCTGCACCATTGTCCATGTAGCTTAACCGTACATTTCCTAAATGGTCAACATAATTATAAATATACTTATTATTTTCAAAATTATAATATCCTTCTGTTGTGGGTACGAATTGTAACACATAGCCTGAATCGTATGGATTCTGTGCTGTATTGGATTTGTTATATTTCCTTTTATACTGAAAACCATCCAGGTAATTGATATAGGTATAATCCGTAGTGTATGGATTGACATAATTTATAGTTTTTTCAACCTTAACTCCATCTGCCCGATATTTATAATCAATATTGTTTCCTTCGCCCTTCTTTCCTAGTCCTCCTCCTTGTACCATATTGATATTTGAAGGAAGATTCAGATGATTATAGGTAATGGTTTTTATTTTTTTATCCGGGTGGCTTGTCATACTGCCATTCAGATTATAACTTATCGTATTTCCACCTATAGGATATCCCAAATTATTACCAGAATTATCAACTACTCTCTCTAACTTATTTCAGATAACATTAAGGATATAAGAGAGCAGAAAAACCTGAAGCAAATAGAGGTAGCCAATTATATTGGCGTTGATAAATCTGCGTATTCTAAAATTGAAAAAGGAACGAGAAGTTTAGCCATAGAAGAACTACAGAAGATGGCTCAGCTTTTTGATATGAATACAGATCAGATTATTAATTATGACGGTTCTATTCCTAAAAGAAGTAATTTTGGAAGATAAAACGGAACTCGAACAGATCAGATTAATACAGCAGCTCGAAGAGGAAGACAAGCAAACCATTTTCCGGCTCGTGGAAAAAATGCTTACCAATAAAAAGTTTAAAGATTTTTTTGCCAAAAACGCAGCTACGCTATAAAACACAAAACCCACCGCAAAGCGGTGGGTTCTTTATTATTGCTCACGGATTAAAAATCCTCAAAAGCGCATCATCGAGATCGCACTTTTTTGAGTGTCTTAATATATTGTAGTAATTCTTTTGACATCTCATAATCTATACCATTGACAGATATAGTTACTTCATCACCACAAAAAATTATTTTTTGTTTTTTTAAATAAATTTCGCCTTTATATCTAATATCTGTATATGGTTTTGTAGTCATCTCTTTTAAAGGAACAATAAGAGAATAAATTCGTTCTTTATTTTTATTGTTTAATTTAACTTTCTTTATACTCTCCTTAAAAGCATCAGTTAAATTATGGCAACTTATGGAATAAGGAACAGTAACATCCATAGGCGCTATATATATATAACTATTTTGAGCTTTTCCTGTGAGAAAAGTTAAAGTAAACATTATTATTAGTAGTTTTATCTTATTGACTTCCATCTTTATTTTTTTTAGGCATTTGAATTATAACTTCTTCAATCTTAGGAAAGGTACTAGTTTCGGGTTTAACTTTTTCATTAACATCTGACGCTTTGTATGGATATCCTTGATGATCAATTCTGGTTACTTCATCACCATCCACCAATCCTAATGTTTTTTGCAGTGTCTTGTTCAGATCCAGTAATTACTCTCTCTTCCTCTTTGGTATTATAAGGATTATTAGGGTCTTTTTCAGAGTTTTTTGAATGTTCAGAATTAGTCAACGCATCTAATGCATGATCTGCTTCGTGATTCAATATTGCAGTAGGAGTTAATGATACACCATTGTTTGTTTCAATACCTTGTTTATCGTTCCATTTTATATATTTACCTTCAACAGAAGCTGAACTTGATTCAGATGTTTGATACAATGCCACTTTTTCATTCCTCTTTTCTAAACTATTTATCATATCATCTGCTTTATTTTTTTTAAGGGTGGCTACTGCTTTATAGAAATTTTTTATGAATGTATTACTTCCTTTGTAAGTACTTCCTGTTTTATAATCATAACTCATCATTTTGCCCTTACTATTTTTATAGTAGATAATTATATCTCTCCCATCAGGATCAGTGAAGAGAATAGGATTGTCTACAGCATATGTATAAGGTGAAAATCTTCTATATTTCTCCGCCAGCGGATCCACCACACCCCATCTTCCAATATCCGGCATATAAAACCTCGCCCCATAATCATACATTCCCGTCTCCGCTTGCAGTTCCTTACCATTATACTTATATTGGTAAGAAGGATTTCCCGTCAGCCCATTGTATCCTTCATGCTTTAATCCAAAGGGGTAATAATTGTTTTCTTCAATGACCTCTACTCCTGTACCATTGTTCATATAGCTTAACCGCACATTTCCTAAATGGTCAACATAATTATAAATATACTTATTATTTTCAAAATTATAATATCCTTCTGTTGTGGGTACGAATTGTAACACATAGCCTGAATCGTATGGATCCTGTGCTGTACTGGATTTATCATATTTCCTTTTATACTGAAAACCATCCAGGTAATTGGTATAGGTATAATCCGTAGTGTATGATTAGCATGAAAATTATTTCTTAATAATAAATACTCCTGAGTAATCATCAAAATTGATTTCATACCCTTTTTCAAAAAAACAATATAAGATTGAATTTAAATCTTCTTTATGATTTGCGGTCAATATATATATACCATTATCATTTTTTATTGAATATATTTTTGCAATCTCTGTAATACTTTTTTCTAAAATATTAGAGTTTAACTGAAATTCATTCATACTAGTAATTTTACTTTCTATTGTTGATTCTTGGTTTAATACTTTGTCTAAAAAATTATAGAAATCCTTGTACTTTGTACGATAGTTTTTTATATAAATTTCATATAGCTCTTGCCCATTTGTCTTTAAATACTTCCCATTATCAAGCTTAACGAATAAAATATTGAACAAAATGGGTTCAATATAATTATTCTTAGTATTCTCTATTGACGATAGTTGCCTGATTAAATCTTTACTTACCATGTTTTTTTGCTGACAATTCAAAAGCAAAAATCCTATAAAAATTAATGTTATATTTTTCATTAGTAATTCTATTGTTGTTTATTATTGATTTTTTTGTTCGTCCCTTTTTTTTGCCCGGGTAATATATAATTGGGGGGATTATTTAATTTTTCACTGTCAATTTTTTCCCCACCATAATTATTTCTTGGAAGTAGTCCATCAATAATACGAGCTTTATTTTCAGTATATACAGCTCTTATTTCTGAGGGATCAGATGCAGAGTTTGGATATTGGTCATCTGCAGTGTTATCATTATCTTCATCAAATTGGTGAGACATTTCATGTGTTACAATTGACAAATCAGAATTATTAACTCCTGCAGTCTCTTTAAAATGTTTTTTAGTTTCTGAGCTAAAATCATAAAGTGTAACAGAGCCTTCTCCTTGATAGTCTTTTGCTGAATTTTCCCTATTTGTAAACACAGTACTTCCCTTACCTGCGGCTCTTTCTTGAATCTGATGTATGTTTTCACTATTCTCTAATTGATGTAAAATACCTTTTAAAACATTGTCATTAGAATGTTCAATCTTACTATAAGCTCTTGCGAGCCTAAACAGTGTAGTACTTACCGAGTGTTTTCTACCATCATATCTTTGACCTTTTAGATCTCCATTCAAAAAATAAAAATGTCCTTTTCTATATTGTAGGTTAGTACCATCTTTAGCAACATATATTATATCTCTACCATCAGGATCTATAGCATTAACTGGATCATTAACTGCATAAGTGTAAGAAGACCATCTACGATATTTTTCAGCTTTTTCATCCACCACAGCCCATCTTCCAATATCCGGCATATAAAACCTTGCGCCATAATCATACATTCCAGTCTCCGCTTGCAGCTCCTTTCCATTATACTTATATTGGTAAGAAGGATTTCCCGTTAACCCATTGTATCCCTCATGTTTCAGTCCAAACGGATAATAATTGTTTTCTTCAATGACCTGTACTCCTGCACCATTGTCCATGTAGCTTAACCGTACATTTCCTAAATGGTCAACATAATTATAAATATACTTATTATTTTCAAAATCATAATATCCTTCTGTTGTGGGTACGAATTGTAACACAAAGCCTGAATCGTATGGATTCTGTGCTGTATTGGATTTGTTATATTTCCTCTTATACTGAAAACCATCCAGGTAATTGATATAGGTATAATCCGTAGTATATGGATTGACATAATTTATAGTTTTTTCAACCTTAACTCCATCTGCCCGATATTTATAATCAATATTGTTTCCTTCGCCCTTCTTTCCTAGTCCTCCTCCTTGTACCATATTGATATTTGAAGGAAGGTTCAGATAATTATAGGTAATGGTTTTTATTTTTTTATCCGGGTGGCTTGTCATACTGCCATTCAGATTATAACTTATCGTATTTCCACCTATAGGGTATCCCAAATTATTACCAGAATTATCAACTACTCTCTCTAACTTATTTCCAGTATAGTCATAGTCTAATTCATCAATCATTTGAGCCTGATTAGTATCCATTAAACCATATCTGTCTATATGGGTAATATTTCCATTTAAATCATACGATAGCCATTCATCGTATGCCATGGTACTCACTACTGTATTATTGGGCTTAGAGTACATCGCATAAAATATCCTGTTTAAATTATCATATTGATAGGTATACCTTCTTAAAACATGATCATTTGTTGTTTTCCAGTCAATCTGTGAAATATTCCCGTTATATCTGATCAGCGAGTTAGAAACATTGGTGGGATTTTGATATTTTATTTCATAGCCAAAGAGCTTTCCGCCTGTAAGAGTAGCAGAAGGGTCATTGATTTTGGTAAGCCATCCCCGGATATTGTACTGATAATCTACCGTTTGAAGCCCGCTGCCTAAAACTGTTCCACCTACTTTTTTGCTTTGAAGCTGTGAAAGCTCATTATAGGTATTCTGTGCCAGGATTTCCTCAGGATTATTATCTATCTGATGCTTGTGGACCAGAAGCCTGTTCTGGTTGTCATACTGCAAGGTCTCGGTAATTAACCTTTCAGTATCCGTGGAAAGCCTTTTGTGGCGGGTCATGGTTTGCTGAGCCAGTCCTGAGAAATCAAGAAGGGATTCTGTGTGGGTGTAACCACCTAAATGATTGATGGAATAGGTGATAACGAGTCTTCCTTTCATATCATAGCCGGTGTAGTTTCTGGTCCAGTTATCATCTTCTATATTCTTGAGGTAAGACGCTAAAGGAAGGCTTTTGGTGCTTACTGCTACGCCTGGTCCTGCCTGGGGAAGAAGTGGCTGGCCCATTACCTGGGACGTCGTTATAGGAGAACCCGCAGGATAGGTGTCGTAATAGTTAACGGAAAAGGCCTTGTCAAAGTAAGGAAAATGCCCGTTGGTGTAATAGATCTGCATCCCATCACTTTTGGCAAAACCTGTGTTGTCACGGTTTTCCGTAATCACATTCCCACCGATCATGTCCTGCATCTCCAGCCTGCTTCCTCCCTGAACAATCCCGGTGATAATAGCTCTCCCAAAAGTATCATATTTAGTAAACAACCATTTGGCCGTAGGACGCATCACAGCATCCTGGGTGAATATAAGCCGGTCCGCTTTATCATAGACCATATACTCCCAGCCTTTTCCGGGAAGTTTCTTTTCCACCAAACGGCTCCTGCCGTCATAACGGTATTGGTAACATAAGTTGTCCAAAGTGCTTTGATCTAATGCTGAGCTCACAGAAGCCAGGGGAGGTATCACAAACGCCAGCTGATCATATTCATTGTACACATAATACGTATCAGCATTTTCTGTGGCACTTACTACTTTTCTGACCAGTAAGGTCTGGCCTTGTCCGTTTTTAAACTCTATGGTTATATTGCCGTCTTCATCGGTTACGGTATTTTTATACAGCTGGCTGGCTCCATAAGTACCGAAGGAACTCAAGGAAGAGGAAGTGGCATTATTTACCGTTGTGGTTGTAGTTACATATTTTTTTACTTCTCCTGCTGCATTGGCATCATACTGGAAGCTGACCGGATGATTCTGCCAGTCAGATCCGGGCTGTACCTGGGAAAGTACCCGGTCCAATGGGGAGTTCTCCAGGTTTTTATGGGTGAAGGGAAAGCTATCGTTATGGTAGCTCTGGGCTGAGGCTTCCACCCCGGACTGGATCCCTCCGTTCTGGGTTGCCATGGGAGCAGGGAGAAAGGAGTCTGCCTGCCTTCCAAATCCGTCATAAGGAATGGTGGTCACCAGGTCTTTCCCTGAAGGGGAAGCCTTGACATTAACCACCTGTTTTGGTCTTCCAAGACCGTCAAAGTACTGCACGGTCTCTGAGGTCCTGGGAGAGGAAGCCGAAGGATCTGATAAATAGGTCTTGCTGTATACATAGTTTTCGGTCGTGCTCGGTGAGGCCTGCCCATAGGACATACCTGATATCAGTAAGCAGCTGGCCGGGATTAATATTTTTTTCATCTGTTTTTAGTTTTTGTAGTTGTACTTGAATTCTTTCAGAACCTTCTTATCGGAATCAATGACTTTCTCAAGCCTGTTGGCGGAGTCATACTGATAGTATTCCCGGATCCCGGAAGGCGGGGTGATACTCCTGACTCCAATCAGCGGATCATAAGTATATGTGGTAATCTGATAACCTGCTAAACTGCTGTCTTTTCTGAAAACATCCAACGTTGTCAAAAAAGAAGTTTCATCATTGTTGGCTGCAGCTGAGGCATCGGTATTTGATGCATTAACAATATTTGTGATTAATGACTGTTGGATATCAGTGATTTTGGCTCCCTCTATCTTGGCAATAGGTTGGGTATCACTGTAACCCCAAATGATTGCTACAGGAACTCCGTCTTTGGTATACTGCTGTAAATTTCCTTTAGAATCATATTTATCATAAGTCACTTCTTCGTAAGCAGCACCGCTGTTCAGAATATCGTAGGTTTTTGTAGACAGGGGTAATATCAGATTACCAGCAGCTAATGTCGGATAATTAGACTGATCAGGATATATTGTTTCTATCCTAGAAGTTATTTTGCCTACATCACTGATATCTTTCTTCTTTGTTACAGATATTTCCAATGGAATGTTCACCCTGTTGGAATCTATCAGTTTTTGATTGCTTTTCTCAAAAGCATATTTGTATGTTGTCTCTATTCGTTTTCCTTCAGGAAAAATATCTTTCTGTAATGTAACATTTAAATGAACATTGTTACCATAGCTATACTCCGTAGATGATTCTATTGTTGAAGGGCTTAAATATTTTTGAGTAGCAGATTTTAAAAGAACATAAGGTAATCCATAAAATTTGTATATGTTAACCCATGAAACCGATTGGTCAGCACCTGTAACATAATTGCTGGCTAAAAGAGGATGCGTCTTTAATGAACCATACAAATTGGTAGTTTGTAAAACTAAGTCTGTTCCATTTTTATAGGATTGTTCTTTAATAAGCTTTCCTCTTTCATTGTTTTTAACCAGATATACCAATCCAAAATTTTTCTGATAATTATACGGATTTACACTTGTATAGTTATATGGATTCTGTTGTGACTTATATACCAAAGAGTCTGGATTGGTAGAATAATCACTAAAATAGTATTTTTTCTTTAGCTCATTGTTTTCTAATTCAGAAACCTCTGAATAAGCAATATTGTATGAGCTTAAAGATTTATTATCTATATTAGAAGCATTTTCTGTAATCCTTTTTGATGATGATGAACTTTGATTGGTTTGATACGCTCCATCAATAAAGTCAACCATTCTGTAATCATTGTAGAGGATTCCACTTGAAGCAGTTCCCGAAGAACCTGAACTATAATCTTTAATGTATTTATACTCTTTTGTTATAGAATTTGAGCCGTCAAATGATACAATTTTTTTTATTCTTGCCCCTCCTACATATCCTTCTGCCGAAATCAGCTGCTTAAGATAGTTGGTAGAACTATTTTTAGCCACCTTTTTTGAATAATAATGCGGTTCGTATTCAAAGGTGCTGTATCCTCCCGTAGGATAAGTTATTTTACTTAACTGGGCCGTACCATATAATCCTGTATTAGGCTCCCTGCTTGTTCCTGTGATGGAAAGATCACCATTGGAAATGTTAATTTTATAAGTAGGGATGATTTGATTAGCCGTTTCATTTCCTCCGTTCCAATATCCCCAATAGTCTGTTCCGAAAGTACTGAATTTAGGTAATGATCCCGTATTGGAGTAATCTAAAGTATATTTTTCTATATTGTTCTTAGTAATAGTTTTAAGAAAATAATAATCCCTATTTGAAACATCATATGTAAATTTAAATTTATCTATTGGTTGAGATGGGGTTTTAACAATTATAGAATCCAATAAATAAGTGTTAAAATTTTCCGTAGTATTCGCTGTTTGAGTACTATATTTAAAATTAATCAAAAACCGACCTAAGTATTCCATGGATTCTGGATATACTTTTTTTGTAGCATTTATAATATAATGAGGAGGTTCTATACTATATCCTGATCCTGATCCTGTATAGGTGTCCCCATTTTGTACATAATAGCTGTAATTATAAAAATAATTGGTTTGATTACTGTTTAATAATATATCATAAAATTGCTGAGATCCATTTGTAAATTGATTTTTCAGAGGCAGCGTATTCCATCTTGTGCAGAAAGTGAATTGTGCAGGGTAAAGCAAGGGCCTTTTCTTATAGCTTATTTTTAATTCTTCTTTATTGGAAAATTTTATTTTATATAAATACCACGCTGATATATTATAACTGGGATTTGTAACTAATTGAGCTTGCGCACCTGACGGGTTTAAATGATGTCCTAAATAATAGGAAATCTCCATATTTTCAACATTATCTCCAAAATAATATTCATTTCCTTCACCATCTGTAATGGTAAAACCTGATACATCAGGCTCACAGCCATTATAGGAGTACTGATAGTTTAGTCTGTCCAGCTTAATTTTTAGATTGGGTGTATTGGATGAAATAACTGGATTTCCATCATTGCCAATATAAAAGTATCCACTTATTCCACAGAAATTAAAATTGAACTTATCTGGTCTCACTTCGGTTAAATATCCATTTACATTAACAACAGCACCATTAGGATAGCTGTAAGTATATCCATTATTATAGGCTGCCTGATTGGTCATAGACACGTTTTTTGTTAGATATAAAAAGCCCATAATACCATTTCCATCTGAGTTGTACTCATCAGCAACTCCATTGACCTCCCGGCTTATTACACCACCATAATTCAAGTTCCAATTATAACCGACATAATTACTTTTTTTTGAGGGTATAAAACCTGAAGAATTATAACTTAAATTTACATTAGTTCCCTTTTCTGAAAAAATAGGGATTCCCAAATCTATCCCTCCTGTAAATAGATTAACAGGAATATTTCCATACCTCTCAAATTCTGATGTTTGGGGTGTTTTACTGAATATTGAATTATAATTCACACTGGTTGCTTGTCCATATAAAACAATTTTCATAAACAAAGCAAAAATTATTAACGTTTTTCTCATTTTTATTAGCGCTTATTTTTTAATCAGTTTAGCACTTGCCGTTTTGTTATCATTGGTTTTTACGCTTACCAGATAAGCTCCCTGAACCAAGGCCTGGGTGTTGATCTTTGTCACCTTGTTTTTAGTCCTGATGCTCTGAAGCTGCCTTCCGCCCATATCATACACACTGATCTCAGCCTCAAAAACGCCCGATCTCTGACCCTCAAACCCTATTTCAACATACGCGTAATCACTCACAGGGTTCGGGTAGATCCTGATATCCTGCTTCTCAATCAGCTGATCGATCTGACTGTCCCCAAGCTTCACGATCTTCCAGTTTTCTTTACCCAGCTCCTCTGCGCTGGTTCCGGCCAGGATAATGGAACCGTCTCTGTTCAGTTTAATATCTGATAACCGCTCTTCTTTCTTGCTGGATTCTCCCTTCACATGCTTACGCCACTGCTCATTGCCATTCTGGTCAACATACAGCATCCAGAACGTCTCATCATTATGCTCTATCCTTCCTTCTGCCTGAGTGTAACCACCCAGCAAAATCCCTTTTGTTGTATCCTGCCCATCTTGATTCTTGATTCCTGACTCTTGGCTCTTATTCACCACACTCATTCCCATCAAGACATCCCGGTTCTTAAAGTTGTAGGATTTCTGCCAGTTTTCTTCTCCTCTTTCATTTAAAGCGATCAGCCAGATATCCGTGCCTTCTTCTATCCCTACGGTTTTATTCCCCGATCTTTCAGATCTGGATTCCCCGCCAATGAGATAGCCCGTTGAAGTAAGAGCTAAGGTCCTTATATGATCATCGCCTTTGCCTCCAAAGTTCTTTTCCCACTCAACTTTCCCGTCCTTGTTTAATTTGACGATCCAATAGTCGCCTTCACCGTAATTTTCAGCCGATTTTGCATGAGTGATAAGTGATGATTGATCATTGATTTTATCATTCATCAATGATCGATGATCATTCATAGCAACACTTCCGCTTCGGGAGTAGATCCCTAGTAAGGCACCACCATCTTTCGTTGGGATCATCTTTTCCACTTCATCCAGGCCTCTGCCGCCTAATATCAGCTGGGAGATTTCCTTGCCGTTTTTATCCAGCCTGATGATCCAGGCATCTTTGGAACCATAACCTTTCTCTGAATTCTGGATATTGCCTGCAACAAAGAATCCTAAGTCCGTGGTCTGGATCACCGATCTGGCTTCTTCATCCGAAGCTGTGCCTAAGGTTTTCTGCCAGAGTTCATCCCCGAATTCATTGATCCTGATCAGCCAGATATCTGAGCCGCCTTTGGAGTCCTCTTTTTTATCTGAGCCTTTTCCAGAAAAACTCGTCCCTGCCAGAAGAAAACCTCCTTCCTGGGTATTTACTGTAGCCGATAAGAAATCATGGTTCTGGCCGGAGAAATATTTCTCCCAGATCTCTTCTCCCTGCTGGTTTAGTTTTACCAGATGGAAGTCATAGCCACTGTTTTGATTGCCTTCAGCAGAAAGTTTTTTGGATTGGATCGAACTGCCGGTAATTAAGTACTGCTGATCTATGGTGGTAGTTACCTGGGAAAGGAAATCCTGTGAGGAAGATTGGATGTCTTTCTGCCAGATCACCTCCTGGGCAGACATGCCCAGAGCTGCGCATAAGAACAATGCGCCAGTGTAGAATTTCTTCATATCTGTGTTTGCATTAAGGTTATAGTTGTTATTTTTATAAATTTCGCGGCTAAAATACTTCTTTTACTTCACAAGAAAAAGAGGCATGATGACAATTTAATATGATGCTTATCATTATTTAATCATCCTGTAACAAAGGTAAATCAGCAAAGCGACAAAACTTGTCGTATTAAAATAAAGGTGAAAATAATTATAAAATAAATCGTAATTAAGATTTTGAGCTCATGGTTCAACTCAACCGATTTAAACACAGAAAATAATCTTACATGTTACTAACCTAGATGGATATGGACATATAAGATTATCAATTTTATATGAACTCAATTGATGAATTCTTAAGCAATGAATAATTTTCGTGTATTGCTATGGCAAAGAAAACCGGTACACATTCCCTCCTGTTTTCTTATCCTTCTCATCTGCAATAATCAATATATGGTCATTAAGAAATACCACTGCTTCCTTCTGTGAATTATGGTGCAGGGGAAGTTTATGGATCTTTGTATATGAAAAGTCATCCGGAGAAAAACCGGAAAGGATATGGATATTTTTATGGGTCAGCAATACGATCTTATCATGGGCAGCCGTAACCGCGGCAGAAGTAATCGCTGCATCATCGTATTTCCCCTGAAGCTGTAACCTTCCGATGAGCTTGGCTTCAAAATTCCCCTCTTTATTGGGGATACGGAAAACCAGGAATGTCCCGTCGAAACCTTTACTCCTGTTTTTGATAAAGAGATAGAAATAGCCTTTCATGGCGACAAATGCTTCGCAGTCATAAAGCAATCCGGATTTTTTAGGCGGGAATTCCGTCTGGCCCTCATAATGGAATTGAGTGGTCTGAATGACCTTCGTCGACTTCTGCCCGGAATTTTTAAGATCGATTTTTAAGATCGAAAGGTTCTGCCTGTCGTTGTCATTGTTCCCGAAATCACCAATATACAGGTTTCCGTGCTCATCAGCCGTAATGTCTTCCCAATCATTGTTCTCAGCGTTTTCAACCGGGACATCTGCTATAAGGTTGCCTTTGAAATCCAGTCCGTACACCATATTTTTATTACCCTGGTCCTCAATCGCCCAGATCGTATTTTTATCCGGGGACAGGGCAATGCCGGAAACCTCTTTCAGCTTTTTAGGCATAGAGAACTGTACTTCCAGTTCCTTTTTCATTTTGGAATCCTGGGCTTTCTGGTTACAGGCGGCAAGAAGGAAAACAGATAAGAATAATAGGCGCATCATCGTTATTTTTTTAATTTTTTAAACTGAAAATAAGAATATCGGACCTGTTTTTCCAGCCGGTTGATGATCTGCTGATGGTGCAGGAAATATCCCGCAGCCAGGCCGATAAGGCTTCCGATCACCGTATCCAGGAGTCTGGCTTCGATCAGGTCTCCTACCGGATGCGGAACACTGCTGCCCGTTTCCACCAGCAGGATCGTGAGCGGTGTAATAAATGCTACAGCCAGCCCGTAATTCCGCATAATAAGCAGTTCAATAACAAACTGCAATACCGTAATCATGATAATCATCATCAGCTTATCAGGGTGCAGCAACAGAATCAGCCATGCAAAGCCTATTCCGATAAATGTTCCCAAAATTCGGTGCATATTCCGCTGGCGGACATGCTCAAAATTTCGGCCTTGGATGATCGCAACCGCCGCAATGGAAATCCAGTAGGTATTCCTGAACTGTAGCAGATGACCGGTAATCAAAGTCAGCATCATGAAAAATCCAATGACGGCACTCTCCACAAATTTTGTATACCGTTTTTTGTTAAATACCCTTCTCGGTACCGTGGTGACCTTGCTTTTTTCAATAAAAACGGAGTAAAAGAAAGCCAGGGAACAGGACAACATGGCTCCCATAGCCACCAGACCAACCCGGACAGGGATTTGTTCCGGATCAAAAGGATAAGTGCTTGCCATAGCTGCCACCATGATGAAAAAGAAGTTTCCCGGTGGCAAAATCCTGAAATAAGAAGTGATAAAATGGGCCAGAAAGGCAATGACTCCCAAAGAGCAGCCGGCCACATATGCATTAAAACTGAAGAAAAGGCTTACTGAAAAAGAAAAGACGATTCCCAGGGCGCAGACTGCAAGATGTACCATGCGCTGGGTAATGGGCGCGGAAGTAAAATACAGGATGGTCAGGGCACCCAGGCTGGAAAGGCTTCCGTAATTGGGTTTTCCTGAAAGATATCCGATAAACAGGCAGCTTCCGATACACAGGGCTGCCAGAAACGGGAAATGCCATTTCCTTTCGGTCTGCTTAAATTCCAGCAGGTAATGAAAACGGTGCGGTACAGGGTTGCTTACTTTCATACTATTGCTGACGTTTGGCTTTTTCCCAGAGCACATCCATTTCTTCAAGAGAAAGATCGGCCAGCTTCAAACCTTCTTCATAGGCAAGCTGCTCCATCTTCTGGAACCGTGAAATAAATTTGATATTGGTCCTTTCCAGTGCAGAATCAGGATTGAGCCCGGAAATCCTTGCATAATTGATGAGTGAGAAAAATACATCCCCCAGTTCTTCCTCCTTTTTAACGGGATCTGTTTCATCGTGGAATTCCTTAATTTCCTCATCCACTTTTTTCCATGCGTCTTCCGCATCATGAAATTCAAAACCGATCCCTTTCACCTTATCCTGGATCCTGTAGGCCTTTACCATGCTCGGAAGGCTGTTAGGAACGCCTCCAAGTATGGATTTGTTTCCTTCTTTGAGCTTAAGCTTCTCCCAGTTTTGCTTTACCTCTTCCTCATCTTTCACTTCAGTATCCCCGTAAATATGTGGGTGGCGGAAAATGAGCTTCTCATTAAGCGAATTGATCACATCCGCTATATCGAAACTATTTTTTTCAGAACCGATCTTAGCATAAAAAACCAGATGAAGCAGGACATCGCCCAGTTCTTTCTTGATTTCCTGTAGGTCGTTCTGCAGAATGGCGTCAGAAAGCTCATAGGTTTCTTCCAGCGTCAGGTGCCGTAATGATTCCAAAGTCTGTTTCCGGTCCCAAGGGCACTTTTCGCGCAGGTCGTCCATAATATCCAGCAATCTTCCGAAAGCATCCAGTTTTTCCTGTTTGGTATTCATAATCTAAGAATTCAAAGTAATGCAAATTTACGGAATATATAAGTTCCATTTTTACTTTACCTAAAGGGAATATCATTCCGGACATTGAAGGATACGGATCAGAAGAATACTTGCTGTATTCAAACAAAAAACCTTGCCAGGAACTTCCTGACAAGGTTTATATCTGAATTCAGATCACTGAATTATCCTTTTTTAGTATGGGTGCTTTTCGGAGCTGATTTCGCTGCTGAAGTCGCCTTTACTTTTGGGGTTGCCGGTTTTTCCGCTTTTGGAGCAGCCGGTTTTTTAGGGGCTTCTTTATCTGTTTCTACAGTGTCCTGTGCAGGATCAAGCGTTTCAGGCTCAGCCTTTACAAAGCTTTCTGGGGTGATGTAGCCTGCCTTGTGAAGGATATTGTACCACTGTGCCAGTTTTTTGATGTCTGAAGCATATACCCTTTCTGTATCATAATTAGGAAGTGAAGCTGTCATGAATTCTTTCAGTTCCGCTTCTCCTGATTTATGGGAAATGGTTTCCTTATACTCATTGTTTTTAGCGATGTTCTCAAAAACTTCGAATAAAGGAACTTCCTTATCGAAGGTAAACATGGCAATATTGTCCAGAAGGCTTACCTGGCTGGAGTTTCCGATGCTTACTTTCTTTTTGGTTGTCACATCTTCAATGATGAATCCGTTTCTCAATTGGGAAACTAATTTGTAAAGTCCTGGCTTTCCGGAAATTGAAATTATTTTTTCTAACAGCATAATTTTATTTTTTATTACATCCTGCAAAGGCACTGAGGCTTTTTGCTTTAATTTATTTCTATTTTAACAATTAATTATTTAGGGAATCTCATTTTATAGCTGATGCTCACATCTCCTTGTGAAATTTTGGACAGTTTGCCTTTAACCAGCTTTTTCTTGAGCGCACTCAGGTGATCGGTAAACAGGATCCCTTCGATATGGTCATATTCATGCTGGATCACGCGCGCCCTGATATCTGATAAAGTTTCTGTGTGAAGGACAAAGTTTTCGTCATAATATTCGATCACGATGGTTTCTTTCCTTTTTACATCTTCCCGTACATCCGGAATAGAGAGACAGCCTTCATTAAACTTCCATTCTTCTCCGGACTCTTCCAGGATCCTGGCATTGATGAATACTTTTTTAAATTCTGCCAGCTCATCTTTGATGTCTTCATAATCTTCATCTTCTGCCAGCGGGGATACGTCGATGACGAACAGACGGATGTCCAGCCCTACCTGCGGAGCAGCAAGCCCAATACCGTTGGCACTATACATAGTTTCAAACATATTGTCTATCAGCTCCTGTAAATCCGGGTAATCCTGGTCTATATCCTTGGCTACTTTCCGTAAAACAGGATCCCCAAAGGCTCTTATCGGTAAAATCATTTTGTTCTTTGTTCTAAAAAATTCTGCAATATTATCGTTGCACTTACTTTGTCAATCAATCCTTTTTCCCGCCTCTGTTTTTTATTTTTTCCGCTCTGGGAGATAAAAAACGAAGCCATTTTGGATGTAAACCTTTCATCGAAGCGGTGAACCGGTATAGCCGGAAACAGGATTCTGAATTCTTCTATGAATTTCAGGATGTCCGTTTCCACTTCTGAAATATTTCCTCTCAAATCTACGGGTAAACCTACCACAATTCCTTCTACAGAATTTGCACTGAAGTACTTTTTGAGGAATTCAGTTAAAAACCTGGTTTCCACCGTCTCCAGTCCGCTGGCGATAATCTGCATATCGTCTGTTGCCGCAATACCGCAACGTGCCTTTCCATAGTCTATAGCAAGGATCTGTCCCATAGGTCTGCAAATTTAATAAATTTTAATCATTTTATTCCTAACACAGTTTTTTTTATCAATCATGTTTTATTCCATGATTTTTTTTATAAATTTATTTTTCTAAAAACGAATTATGAAGAAACTCATCCTTGTACGGCATGCGAAAAGCGACTGGCCTGAAGAAACCGAAGATTTCGACAGACCTCTGGCAGACAAAGGCTTAGAAGAAGCGTCAAGCATTTCCCGGTTTTTAAAAAACAAAGAAATTGAGATTGACAGCTTTGTATCCAGCCCGGCGGTCCGTGCCCTCAATACCTGCAAAATTTTTAATCAGGCATACCAGCTTTCCATCAGAACAGATGAAAAGCTCTACAACCCTTCCGAGAATAATTTCCATTCGGTTATTTACGGACTGGATGACAGCCATCATTCGGTAGCCTTCTTTTCCCATAATAACGGGATTTCCAATTTTGCCAATTCCATCTCGGAACATATTTTCCACTTTCCCACCTGTGGCGTAGCAGGATTCGAGATCGACTGCGATTCGTGGTCTGAGTTTGACGGTGCTGCAAAAAAACTCCTTTTCTTCTATGAGCCGGGTAAAATTTAGATATCCAGACTTACGGTTTTCTCATATACGACAATAAAAAAACGGGCTAAGCCCGTTATATATTGTTCCTGTTAAGATAAGTATTTATTTTCTCTTCAGATCAAGATCTTCAAAATCAAAGCTGAAATCCGTCACCTCTGAAATCGGCTTTAACCTTGCCGACTGTGCTTTCCCCTGTTCATCATAGCTGAAAATAATATAAGCATCGGCATCATAGCTCCGGTCATCCCATCTGATGATAAACGAATTATTTGAATAAGGCAGTAATTCCCCTTTCAGCCTTGGAGAACGAGCACATTCTATTCTGTAAGTAGTTCCCTGCCGGATAATATCGACGTCACCGAACCATGTATCCTGGTATTTTCCGGTGAACTGTTCTGCTTTAGGCTGAAGGTCTTTATTTTTCCTGAATGCTTCGGATGCTGAGTAAGCCTCTTTCTTCTGTTTGCTGTATTCCGCCTCCACTTTTTGCATCCTGCTGCTGTAGGTTTGCAGCCAGTTGCGTTCAGGTATTCCCAGGTAAGCATCTTTTATGGTATTCGTGATGGTGCTAAAAGCTGCTCCGGACTGCTGATTGGTGAGTACTACAATGCCGAGCTTCAGATCAGGAATGAGGGTAAACTGGGTTACCGTTCCAATCAGCCCGCCGGTATGCTGCACCTGTTTATGCCCTTTGACATCGCTGAGGAACCAACCCATCCCATATCCGTAAAAACTGGTATCATAAGGGTTTTTGGGAGCCACACCGCTTGGAATCTGAAGGCTCCACAACTGCTGGACCTGCTTATCAGAAACCAGCTTTTTCCCTTCTTTCGTTGTAAAATTATTAAGCAGGAAATCCGCCCATAAGGTCATATCTTTAATATTGCTCAGGATCCCGCCTGCCGCATTCGCGGTTTCATTCCAGTCATGCGGTACCGCAATGGCTTTTCCGTCTACGGGGGCATGGGCATCAATTTTATTAGTCGCTGCGCTGGCTCTGCTGTAGCTTCCGAAACTGGTATTCATCCCTACCGGCTTCATGATCCGCTGTTCGATAAATTCAGCCCAGCTCATCCCTGAAACCCGGTGAATCACCTCGCCTGCCACAATAAACATGATGTTGTTATAATCCAGGGTAGTCCTGAAAGGGTTTTCAGGCTTTAGATACCGGACATTGTGTACAATATCATTAACCGTCAGGTTTCCGCCTTCCGGAAAAAACATCAGGTCTCCCTGTCCAAGACCCAGGCCGGCCCTGTGGGTTACTAAATCCCGTACGGTCACATTCTGCGATACATACGGATCATACATCTGGAATTCCGGGATGTATTGGGATACTTTTGCATCCCAGTCTATTTTCCCTTCATCAGCCAGGATGGCGAGCGCCGTACAGGTAAAACCTTTAGAGTTTGATGCAATCCCCACCAAAGTCTGGTCATCCATCGGTTGCTTCGATGTTAGGGAGCGTAATCCGAATCCTTTGGAATATATGACTTTACCATCTTTCACAATCCCAACGGAGATTCCCGGCACATCAAAAGTTTTCAGTGTATTCAGGATCAATGCATCCAGTTTCTTTTCGTCCACCTGTCCAAAAGACATCAGGCAACAAAGAAGAAAGAATAAAGAGAGCTTCTGCTTCATTGTTTTAAAATTTTCTCAAAGGTAAACAATTCAGTATTATTGAGTAAATTTGGACTCTCAAAGAAAATTAAGTTCATTTATGACCAAAATCCTCCTCTTATCCGACACCCATTCCTATATGGATGAAAGAATTTTATCATACGCAGAGCAGGCAGATGAGATCTGGCACGGCGGCGATTTCGGGAGCATGGAAGTAATTGAACAGCTGGAACAGATTAAACCCTTAAAAGGAGTATATGGCAATATCGATAATGCCAAGATCCGTTCTGAATTCCCTGAGGTAAACCGGTTTGTCTGCGAAGATGTGGAGGTTTTGATGGTGCATATCGGCGGATATCCCGGAAAATATACCCCGGTCGCCAAAGCGGCCATCGCCGAAAAAACACCCAAAATGTTTATTTCCGGGCATTCGCACATCCTGAAAGTCATGTTTGATGAAAAGAACGGCTTGTTGCATCTGAACCCGGGTGCCTGTGGAAAGCAGGGATGGCACAAAATGAGAACCATGATGCGTTTTGTTATCGACGGCGCAGAGATCAAGGATCTTGAAGTGATTGAATTGGGTCCAAAATAAAATTCAGTTTAAAAAAGCAATCAGATGAAGATCGGTGACAAAGTTTCCGTAGTAGATGAAGACCTGGGCGGGATTGTGACTTCAACCCGGGGGAATATGGTTGTATTCAGGGATGAATACGGATTTACCCATCAGTATCCTGAGGATAAGCTGGTGCCTAAAGATGACGGTATTTATGAAAACATCAGGATCGTAAAGAAAGCAGAACCCAAGAAGGTCGTTTCCAAAAAGCATCAGAAAAATCCTATGGTGCTGGATCTTCACTTTCATAATCTGGTCAAGAATCCAGGTGACTATGATAGTTTTGAAAGATTATTCATGCAGAAGGAGAAACTGATGGACACCCTGCAGTTCTGCCGTAAGAACCATCTGAAAAGGCTGGAAATTGTTCACGGCATCGGCGACGGCACGCTCCAGAGAATGGTTTGGGATGTGCTGGAAAGCCAGACCGGTATAGATTATTACAATAAGGAAATACTTCACCATCAATCCGGTGCGGTAATGGTAGAATTTCACTAAATTTGCATGTATTAGAATATGAACGTACTTAATTTACTTTTTACCAAAGACGGACTGATCTCCCAGATTGCCAGAAACAAGAGCATCCTGGAAGAAAAATCGTATTTCGTTGAAGAAGATTCCCCGGAAGACTTTATTGCCGTGAAGCTTGATGAGGTGCTGACAAAACAGAGGTTCGACGAAATCCATGTGATTTCTGCCCTGAATCATTTCACGCTGATGCCGGAAGGGTTTACGGATCACGAAAGCGGCTTTGACCTGATTGCCTATAATGCTCCGGCAGACAGCCAGCAGGAAGAGCTGATGCTCTCCATCAACAGGAAGTTCAAGGTTCAGTTCTATTATACATTCCCGAAAAATTTTTACAGGAAAATCAAGGAGGTGGGCATTCCGGTACACTTCAATTTTTCCGGAGAGAAATTCCTGAACTCCGTGAATAATAAAAACGGCAAGGAAATCCATATCAACCTGTATCACAATCAGTGCGAGTTTTTCGCTGTCGACCATAAGCAAGTGATCCTGTATAACAACCTGGATGTTAACTCAGAGGTTGACTTCCTTTATTTCATTATGTTTACGCTCAGCAAATTAGGTTTCGGCATCAATGAAACCAACTTTTATGCTTATGGGGAAACCACGGAAAATGAAACCTTTATTTCAGAACTTCAGAAGTTTGTGAAGAACCTCAAAATCGTCTTTGACAACCTTCCGAATAAAAATTTTATCTTAAACTAAGCGGCAGAAGGCTTTCAGTACAACTACTGACCATTTATCTGCTGTTACCATACCTATTATGTACAGAATTATATCGGGCCGATGGAAGGCCAAAAAAATAGCCGCTCCGAAAAACTTTGATGTAAGGCCTACAACGGATTTCGCTAAGGAAGCCTTATTCAGCATTCTGGAGAATACTTACGATATGCAGTCGGTATCCGTGCTCGACCTTTTTGCGGGGATAGGGTCCATTACCCTGGAATTTGCTTCCAGAGGTACTCAGGACGTGACTTCAGTGGAGCTTAAC
The DNA here is from genome assembly GCF_030818575.1 of Chryseobacterium camelliae. Classification (NCBI taxonomy): domain Bacteria; kingdom Pseudomonadati; phylum Bacteroidota; class Flavobacteriia; order Flavobacteriales; family Weeksellaceae; genus Chryseobacterium; species Chryseobacterium camelliae. Next base: position 56,695 of record NZ_JAUTAL010000001.1, on the reverse strand, counting down.
CCGAAACATACTGCTTTCATCAATTCCACTGCTGCGGACCTTGACATGTCCCTACAGGTGAATGTTCAGCGTGGTGATGTTTTCGACTGGCTGAAGAAATTCAGGAATAAAAAATCCTTTGAAATTGTATTTTCCGATGCTCCTTTTGAGATGGAAGAGAAAAAATACCAGGAAATTATCTCTCTGGTACTGAATAATAAGTTCCTGAAGGAAAATGGCGTGCTGATCATTGAACATCAAAGCAGGATGAAGTTCAGCCATCCGAACCTTACAGACACCAGGAAATACGGCAATGTAAGTTTCAGTTTTTTCAAGCCGAACCAAGAAGAAAATATAGCAATAGAAACAGCAGAATAATCAGGAAGCTTTCCTGATTATTTTTTTTGACGTCTTAGCTGCCTCAATGCCCCACCGGTTAATTTCATGAAGCACCGGAAGCAGGGTCTTCCCAAAATCTGTAAGAGTATACTCCACCATCAGCGGTGGTTTTTCCGTATATACTGCCCTGTTGATTACGTTGTCCTCTTCAAGCTGCTTTAGTTGCAGGCTCAGGGTACGCTCCGTGATGGTGGGAATCAGTTTCCTGAGTTCGTTGTATCGTTTGGCACCGTCTGCAAGGTGGACAAGAATAACCGCTTTCCATTTTCCGCCGATGAACTTCATTGTCACACTGGTGCTGCAGGGATATGTTTTATTGTCGATGATATACATTTTATACTATCATTTTTTACCGTTATTGCAAATGTATAAAACTTACAATAGTTTTGCAACTATAAAAAATATAGTATATGATTATGAATTTTCTGGAACAAATGAAATCTAGGTATACCGTAAAAAAGTATGACCCTAAAGGAAACCTCAGCGAAGACACCGTTCAGCAGCTGAAAGACATATTGCACCTGAGCCCGTCATCCATCAATAGTCAGCCCTGGAATTTTGTGTTTGTCAACGATGATGAAACTAAAAGGCAACTGGCCGAAGCATCTTATTTCAATAAAGAAAAAATCCTTGACAGCAGTGTGCTGATTGTTTTCCAGGTGATCAAAACTCCTGAAGACTTTGAAAAGCAGATTGAGGAAAACCTCCCGGAAGGGTCTGTGAATTACTACAGGAATTTTGTGCAGCCCAAAGGCACTGCAGGCATCAGAGCCTGGATGGAGCACCAGGTTTATCTGTCATTAGGCATTCTTTTGTCCGCCTGCGCTGCTATGGGAATCGATTCAACCCCGATGGAAGGCATAGAGGCTGATCAGTATGATGCGATACTCAATAATACAGCTTATGAAACCCTGTTTGCCGTTACCTTGGGAAAGCGGGATGAAAATGACATCAACCATCCGAGCCATACGCCTAAAAGAAGGCTGGATATGGAGAAAGTTATTATCGGACGCTGATATATCGTACTATCACCCAAAATTAAAGCTGCTTTTCAAGAAGCAGCTTTTTATATTTTATAATACTTTTAGTTCCAGGTCTATGGTTTTACCGAAGAATTTCTTAGAAATTTTTTCGAAATTTTTAGTCAGGTCCGAAAGATAAAAATGATAGCTTGGCTTTGGATTGCTTTCATTCAACAGGTGATATTTATCCAGAATGATTTTTAAATGATTGGCTACAATATTCGGTGAATCTATTACCCGCACACGGTTGCCGTAATATTGCTTGATTTCATCAATGAGCAACGGATAATGCGTACATCCTAAGATCAGTGTTTCTATATTCTTCAGCTTGCTGTTGCTAAGGTAGTTGTAAATGATAGCATGGGTAATAGGATGATTTTTAAATCCCTCTTCGATGGCAGGAACCAGTAACGGGGTCGCCAATTCGTCTACCTTAATCCATTTGTTATGCTTGCGGATGCTTTTTTTATACAATCCGGAATTTACCGTAGCCTTAGTAGCTATAACCCCCACATTATTGTGGATTTCGTATGATACTTTTTCGGCCACGGGGTTGATCACATCAATTACGGGTACTTTTCCGGCGGCCAGCTCCATCACTTCAGTCAGCGCATTAGCTGTAGCTGTATTGCAGGCAATTACAATTGCTTTGCAGTTTTGCTCCAGCAAAAAATTGGTGATCCGCGTTGAATATCCGATGATGGCTTCCTTCGACTTGTCTCCGTACGGCAGGTGCTTGGTATCACCAAAATAAATCAGGTCTTCATTCGGTAGAAGCCTTTTAATTTCCTTGGCTACTGTTAAACCACCAACACCACTGTCGAAAATGCCGATCGGCTGCTTCGGTGAAAGGTGTGAATAATCCTGTTTCTTTGTTTTCAAATGAACTGAAATTTATGCAAAAATAAGAATTTTTATGGCATAAGGCAGACTATTATCTGCGCATACTTTCCAAAAAAATTCTAATTGGATTGGTTTGGATATGCCGGATTATTGGTCACGTTAACAATTCCTTAATATGATCAGAATAAATTTAACTGAAATTAACATATTTAAAAATCAGAGATCAGCCTCCCAGACATAAAAACGAATACAGCCTCAGCCAATGGTTGTCTCTTTTTGAAACCCTACAATAATAAGAAAAACAATATTTTCCCGATCGTGAAATCAAATCGGAATTATACTGTTAAAAATGATCATAAATCCGATGGCAACATGCTCTTAACCTGAAATTAAGATTGTGGTATTATCTGAATAAATTTAAAGTTACCACTACAAATAATTTACTGTCTCTTAACAATGGTGCAACTGCATTCACTATACATTTGTACCAAAAAAAATGAAGCAAAATCAGTCTAGTGCCCTCATTATTTTAAGCTTGCTTTTCATGGGAAATCTGGTGAAATCTCAGAAAAAAGATTCCATAAAAACAGCGGATATCAACGAAGTGGTGATTACAGCCATGGGAGTTAAAAAGGAAGTTAAAAAACTGGGTTACGATGTAACAGAAGTAAAAGGAGATGCTGTGAATAAAGTGCGTGCTGCCAACCCGCTGAATGCTCTGGCAGGAAAAGTGGCGGGACTAAACATTGGGGCAAGTACAGAGATGCTTGGACGCCCGGAAATTGTTTTGAGAGGAAGCAAGGATTTACTTTTTGTAGTAGATGGTGTTCCGATCAATTCTGATACCTGGAATCTTAGTCCGGATGATATCGAAAGCTATTCTATCCTGAAAGGTCCCAATGCAGCTGCTCTATATGGTTTCCGAGGAATTAACGGAGCAATCATCATTACCACAAAAAAGGGTACCCGAAATAAAAGAGGATGGACGGTAGATTTCAATAGCACTACGATGTACGACACCGGCTTCATTGCACTCCCCGAGAGCCAGTATGAATATGGTAGAGGTACTGGTTTTAAATACAGCTACGGAAATGTTCTCTACGATAACGGACAAAGACTACCGGAATGGGGTCCAAGGTTTGAAGGTCAGCCTATCCAGCAATATGACAGTCCCTGGGATCCTGTAACCCAAACACGTGGCAAAACACCCTGGCTGGCCAGAGGAAAGAAAAATTTTGAGAATTTTGTTCAGGCAGGGATTACTAATACCAATAATATCTCCCTTTCTACTTCCGGAGAAAATTATGATGCCAGATTATCTTACAGCCACCTTTACCAGCAGGGAATGTTTCCCAATACGAAACTCAATGCAGATAACTTCAACATTAATTTAGGATATAAACTCAATGACAAAATCCGCTTTGACGGAAATCTTAATCTTAGCCAGCAATACACTCCGAATATCCCCGATGTGAACTATGGCCCAAACAGTTACATTTATATGTTCAAAGTGTATGGTTCTTCAGATTATGATATCAATGATCTTCGCGATATCTGGAAAGGACCGCAGGGTGTTCAGGATCTTGTTCAGTATTCTTCAGAGTACGGCCGTCTGAACAGTGCCTGGTTTATGGCCAACCAATGGCTGAGATCCCACCAGAAAACCGATATTTATGGCTATCTAAAGGCAACTTATACCGTTTCGCCTGATCTGAGCATCAGCGCCAGATCGCAAATTACCACATGGAACCAGATGCGTACGGAAAAAGTTGGGCCTTCTACGAACCTTAATGATTACGTGCCCTGGTATACTTTCGGATGGTACGGGGATTACAGAGAAGATAAGCGTAACCTTCTGGAAAATAACACAGACCTGATGATTAATTTTAATAAGCAGATCAGAAACTGGAATATTTCCGCATTAGGAGGTGCCAATATGAGGTTATTCAAGTATGACTCAGACTGGGCAACTACAAAGGGTCTTGCCATTCCGCAATTGTACTCGCTTTCTAATACGAAGGCTCCCGGACTCGCGTATTCATGGGGTTCCCAGATGCAGGTATACAGTGCCTATTACTCTGTGGATTTCGGATACAAAAACTATTTCAATATCAACACGACCGGAAGGGTAGACAATCTTTCCACATTGCGTAAAGGCTATAATACGTTCTTTTATCCGTCGGCATCCATAAGTTCCGTGATTTCAGATTATATGCATTTTGGTAATGCAGTGTCTTATCTTAAGATCAGAGGTTCATTTGCAGATGTAAAAGGAGCATTAACGTCATCCACCATAGGTTCTGCATATATGGGAATTACAGGGAATACTTTAAATGCAGGATTATTGCATTATGGTTCCGAACTGTATACATCTTATGACGGACCTACCTACGCCAATCAGAACGGATATTCCAACAACAGTTATTATAACGGAACTGCTTCTGTGGATTTTTCTTCTACCATCGCCAACCAGAACCTTAATCCTTATAGGAGAATTTCATATGAGACCGGTGTAGATGTTAAGTTCTTTAAAAACCGGATCGGTATTGATGCGACCTATTTCAGAACCATTAACGGTCCGCAGATTTATGCGTTAGGAAATGCTCCGTCGGTAGGCCAGAATTACCATAATATTAACGGTATCACAACATTAAATCAAGGTTTTGAAGTCAGCCTGAATGCCAATATCATCAAGAACCAAAACGGATTCAACTGGAATATGAACGCCAACTGGAGTACGTATAAAGAAACATTGAAAGATATTACGCCCGGAAGTGACGAACTTTGGCTGAACGGGCACAATTACAAAGTGGGAGATCGTTTGGATGCTTACTATGGAAGAACTTTTGTAAGGGACGGGCAGGGAAATATTGTACATAATTCAGCAGGTTTGGTCTATCAGGCACCAAGCGGTGACAGCCAAAATGGATTCCTCGGATACCTAAACCCGAATTACTCTATCAGCATCACCAATAATCTTTCATATAGAAACTGGGCTTTGAGCTTCCAGTGGGATGCCCGTGTAGGCGGAAAGATTTACGACTTCCTGTATGCTCAGGCCATGAACGGAGGGACGGCTTATGAAAGTGCCTCAGGGGCATTTGGAGATGCCCGTTACCTAGAATGGGTTTCTTTACGGGATAATGGAAGCATTACTCCGTCGTATGTAGGCCAGGGTGTAGTGATTGTTTCCGGGACACCCAAGTTTGTCAACGGACAGATTGTCAATATGAACGAACTTACTTTTGCACCGAATACTACCGCCGTAACCACACAGAGCTATATTACCAATCTTTATAACACCACAGAGTATTTTATGGTAGACAGAACTTTTGTAAAGTTGAGAGAGGCCAGTCTCAGTTATTCTTTTCCTAAAGAATTTCTGGATCGCACATTCCTCAGATCGCTCAGCGTATCACTGGTTGGAAGAAACCTGTTGTACTTTGCCAAAAGAAAAGATATGGATATGGATTCTTATGCCGCCGGATTCAATTCTGCCGACCGTACTGCAGGTGGCGGGAAAGGAAATGTAGGTTTACAGAGTACATCCACCAGAACCATCGGATTTAATTTGAACATCGGATTTTAATTAAAATTAATACAAAAGAACAATGAAAAATAAATGGATATACAACGTTGCTATTATAATTACCGCAGGATTTATACTTAGCAGCTGCAACAGGGATGACAGCTTACTCAGCAACCCCAATTCAAGATCGGAAGACGCACTTATTCCAGCTTCCCTGATTTTAAACCATATTACCTCAAACCTTATTAAATCTGATGAAATGCCTTTTCAGCAGGCACATAAGACGAATCAGTATTATGTAAGCAATTACACCTATTATTGGGGATCTAACTCTTACAGCTGGACCACTTCCGATCACGAGTACGATACTTTTCTATACTCTATTAAAATGGAACAGCAGGCAGCCAAACTGGGTGACAATGCTAAAATTAGCTTCTACAGCGCTCTTTCTAAATTCTTTAAAGCCTATTCTTCCATATGGTTATCACAAAGAGTAGGAGACATTCCAATGACGGAAGCGGGAAATTCATCTAATCTAACGCCTAAGTATGATTCCCAGAAAGATGTGTATAAAAATTCCCTGGCTTTGCTTAATGAAGCCAATACCTTGCTGGGAAACATCAATACGACCTATCCTAATCTGAAAAATACGGTTGCCGATCCTTCAGGCGATATTTTCGGACTTACGTATTACCAGTGGCAGAAAGTGGTGAACTCTTACAGGCTTCGAGTGCTCATCAGCCTTAGCAAACGGGCAGACGACACACCGGATCTCAATATCAAAGGACAATTTGCGATGATCCTCAGTAACCCTTCCCAATATCCTGTTATGGAATCCATTTCGGATAATATGATGTACAGATTCAATACCAGCTATAATCCCTATCCTATCTATACCAGCAGGTCTTACACCTACGGTGCCAATATCGGTAAAACGATCCTTGATATTACAACAGCCACAAAAGATCCGAGAACCTTTGTATTTGCTACGCCGGCTCCGGCTAAGTACAAAGTGGCGGGAGTACCTATATCTGATTTCTCGGCTTATGTGGGTGCAAGTACCAACACTGCGCAATCTGTACTTTTCGCAGGAACGGATACTGCAGGAAACACTTCTTCGGATAAAGGTGCTTATTCGTATATTAATTACAAAAGATATTTCTCTTCACAGGATGGCTCTACAGCAGAACCTTTTGTATTAATAGGATATCCTGAAATGTGTTTTAATATCGCTGAAGCGATCAACCGTGGCTGGGCAACAGGAGATGCCGGAAGCTGGTATACAAAAGGAATCAATGCTTCTTTAAGTTTCTATGGCCTTTCCAACGGTAGCTCTTTTACAGTGGGCGACCGTTTAGGCGGCACTTTAGGAGCCGTAACCATTGATACCAATACCTTCCTTGCAAACGTAGCCTATACAGGAAACTCTACCGATGGATTAAAACAAATCCTCACACAGAAATACGTTTCATTATTCTGCAATTCCGGGTACGAGGCATTCTATAACTGGAGAAGAACCGGATATCCGGCCTTTCAGCAGGGAGGTGTAGGCATAGGAACTCCAAATAATACGATTCCTTACCGATGGATGTATCCTCAGGGTGAAATCACATACAACAGTGCCAATTACCAGAATGCAATCCAGTCCCAGTACGGAGGTTCTGATGATACAACCAAGCTGATGTGGCTTTTGAAATAGCATAGCTTAAATAATCACATTTTCGGATGTGATTATTTTTTCTATTCATATCATTTAATCCTAACAATACATTGAATTTTGAAATCGCCATAATCTGTAAATGCAAACACTTATGAAGATGATGCGATTGCATATAACCTTAAAAATATATACTTACCCATGAAAAATATGCTGTACTTATTTATAATGATGTTTCCAATGGCATTTTATTCTCAGGTTAATGACAGCCTGCAAAGAAAAATCCCCATGCAGGGCACAGATAACTTCAGGGATATCGGAGGCTACAAGACCAAAGACGGAAAGACCGTAAAGTGGGGCAAGATATACCGGTCAGCCGCCCTCAATAAGCTTACGACAAGCGATACGCTCGAACTTAAAAAGCTGGCGGTAAAAACGGTTTTCGATTTCAGGGGGCCTTATGAAATTGCCATTGCTAAAGACAATCTTCCGAAAGGGATTCAATGGATCAACCTTCCTTATGGCAGCGAAAACATCGGAAAAACAATGATTGATTTTACGAATGAAAAGAAAATGGACTCCTTACTTATCGCTGTCTACACAGATCTGCCTAACCTTACCAAACGATATAAACCTGTTTTTCAGCAAATATTATGTTCAGATGAGCCCATCGTCTATCACTGCACCGCAGGCAAAGACAGGACCGGAATGGCAACAGCCCTCTTGCTTTATGCATTGGGCGTGCCTGAAAGTACCATTATGCAGGACTATCTGGCATCTAACTATTACAGGAAGGCAGAAATTAACAAAGTGATCACCATTCCTACGAAGGATGGCATGAAAACACTGCCAAAATCCGTTCAGCAGGTAAAAAAAGAATGGCTTATGGCCACCGTTCATGCTATTATAAAACAATATGGTTCCATAGACAACTATTTACAAAAAGAAATGGGAATCGGCCCGGAAGAGATACAAATTCTGAGAAAGAAGTTACTGGAATAAAGGTTAATATTAAATAAAAATGTCATTTCGAAGGGAATGACATTTTTTATTTCCCACAAAGTACAGTTTGTACTGTATCATTACACCATAAACAAGTCTGACGCTATTCCGTCTGCCATAAACCAGTGCTCTTCGGGGATCTTAAGGTGGTTGTTTTCAGTAATCAGGATACCGTCCAGCATTTTTTGACGGATGCCTGCATTAAAATTTTCTATAAGAGCTTCAGAAAATTTTGTTTTCAGCTGATCAAGGTCTATTCCCCAGACTGTTCTGAGCCCGATCATGATCATTTCATTGAACTGATCTTTTTCAGAAAGGATTTCCTCTTCTTTGGCCAGCATCCCTGAGCTGAGTTTCTGGATATAGTGCTGATTATGGGCCACATTCCAGCTCCTTTTATCAAAACCGTTGTAAGAGTGGGCTGATGGGCCGATTCCCAGGTATTCATGATACTTCCAGTAAGCAGAGTTATGGCGGGAATAGAAGCCTGGCTTGGCGAAATTCGAAATCTCATAATGATCGAAGCCATGGTCTTTAAGGAATGATGAAAGGTAGTAAAACTCGCTGTTTTGTTCCTCTTCTTTAGGAGTGCTCACTTTTCCTTTTTCAATCCAGTTTTCGAGGGCTGTTTTCGGCTCCACTGTTAAGGCATAAGAAGAAATATGTGGTACCTCTAGGGCTATGGTCCTTTTCAGGTTCTCCTTCCACACTTCGAGGCCTGATGTTGGTGATCCGTAGATAAGGTCGATGCTTAAATTCTCAAACCCGTAATCCTGGGCCCTTTTAATGGAGCCTTCAGCTTCAGATGCATTGTGGGCACGGTTCATGAGTTTCAGATCTGCATCGAAAAAACTTTGGGTACCTATGGAAAGGCGGTTTACCGGAAACTTAGATAGAGCCTTCAGAAAATTGTTGTCAAGATCATCCGGATTGGCTTCCAGGGTAATCTCAATATCCTTTTCAAAACTAAAATATTTCAGCACCTCATCGATCAGTCCATTGATTTCATCCGGTGACAGGACAGATGGCGTGCCGCCTCCGAAATACAATGACCGAAGTGTTTTATGCTGCAGTTCGCCTTTTCTGAGGGCTATTTCCTTCTTCATGGCAGCAATCATTCCTTCCTTCAGTTGCATGGAGGTTGAAAAATGAAAGTTGCAATAGCTGCATTTCTGCTTGCAGAAAGGTATGTGGATATATATCATAAAAAAAGCCCTGAAAAAATCAGAGCTCAAATGTATTTAATTTTACTGGATTAATATCTATATCCTCTGTGATTAATGAAGTTATCGAAATTATATCCTAATCCGATCATGAAGCTGTTTCCGCCATATTCCTGGATATCGGACAATCCGATGTTGTAGGTTGCTCCTACCATAAACTTATTGAATCTTACCTTCACTACCGGTGCTATCTGCAGCTGTTGGCTGTCGAACCTGTTCTGAACAGATCTGTAGTTCACTCCGAAGGAGAATGAATTGATATCGTTGAAGAACGTAGCCATTAAGTTATAGTCAATCGTTCTTGTGGAATTCGTGTTAAGGTTAATCAATGCAGACGGTGTCACATACATATTGTCTGCGAAATGCCAGTCATATCCTAAATTCAAGAAAAATTTGATCGGCGAAGGCTCACGTCCGTTGATGATAGACTCATCATTGGTAAGGGCGATGTCATTCACGGAAACCCCGGCAAAGATATTTCTGTAGGTAGCCGCTACCCCGAAGTTGGCATATGCCATGAAAATATTGCTTTCACTTCCCTGCAATAAAGGATCGGAAGCGTCTTCAGTATTGATTTTAGAGTAATCAAAATTCATGTTGTAAAAGCTAACGCTCGTACCGAAAGAGAACTGGTCTTTTCTGTCTCCTTCACTGCTAAGAGGAATAAAATATGAAGCACCCGCTGTAATACCTCCCGCGGAAATAGGTCCATTGCTGTCCCTGAACACAGAAATACCTGCTCCCACCCTATCAAAAATATTCGCATTGATCCCTACTGACTGTACATTAGGAGATTCGCTGAACTTGGTAAATTGCTGCTGATAGTTGAGGTTGAGCTGAACGTAATCTGTTTTTCCGTATTGTGCCGGGTTGAACAGAAACTCACCATCCAAAAGATATTGTTGATAGTATGGTAATGTTTCTTGTGCTTTGTATGCATTTGACAAAAGAGCTAAACATACGATAGCATATAGTTTTCTCATAACAAATCTTGATTTCAATTCAACAAATATAAAAAAATTCTCAATATATTTTTAGTTTTCTAAATATTTTCTCCATTTTTTTACGGCATCCGCCATATCTTGAGGCATTGGACTCTCGAAATACAATTCCTTTTTGGTGGTAGGATGAATAAACCCTAAAGTATGGGCATGAAGCGCGTGCCTAGGCAGGATTTCAAATACATTTTTGATGAACTGCCTGTACTTTGGGAGATTAACACCCCGCAGCGGCGTATGGCCTTCATAACGTTCATCATTAAACAGGGTATGCCCGATATGCTTGAAGTGCGCCCTGATCTGATGGGTACGTCCCGTTTCCAGCTTGCATTCCACCCAAGTCATGTAACGGAAACGTTCCAGGACTTTATAGTGGGTAACGGCATGTTTCCCCTGGCTGCCGTCTTCATAAACGGACATCTGCATCCTGTTTTTGGGATGCCTGCCGATATGCCCTCTTATAGTACCTTCATCTTCCTGCATATTGCCCCAGACGAAAGCCCAGTATAATCTCTTGGTCGTTCGGTTGAAAAACTGCTTTGCCAGAAAGCTCAATGCATACTCATTTTTGGCAATGACCAGCAGTCCCGAAGTATCCTTATCAATCCTGTGTACAAGTCCCACTCTGTCCAGATCAGATTTTTCATTGTTTTTTTCAAAGTGAAATGCAAGTGCATTCACCAGGGTACCGTCCCAGTTCCCGAATCCTGGATGAACGACCATGCCGGCTTCTTTATCCACCACAACAAGATCATCGTCTTCATATACGATATTAATGGGAATATCCTGAGGGATGATCACATTTTCCCTAGGGGGATGTGCCAGCAGCACAGAGATCTGGTCTTCTGGCTTTACCCGGTAATTCTGCTTCACAGGATTTCCGTTCACAACCACATTTCCTGCCCGGCAGGTCTGTGATATTTTATTCCTGGAAGAATTCTGGCGGTAGATCAGCAGGAACTTATCAATCCGCAGCGGTTCCTGGTTTTTGTCTACGGTAATATTAAGATGCTCATACAGGCCTTTATTTTCTTCATCAATATCCACATATCCGGGCCCTGACAATTCCTCTTCTAAAAAATCTTCGTTATCTTCCGTCATTTTAATGGTTTTTTACGCAAAAGGCCTCAACAGAATGCAGTTGAAGCCTTTGATTAAATTTAGCCGGCAGCGTTTATTCTACAACTACTTTTTTAGGCTTTTGCTTTTGTGAAGGCTGCTGTGATGAAGAAGCCGTTTTCACTGCTGATGTATTGTTTCCGGAATTCCCTCCGGTATTCGCCGTGGTCTTTGGCCTGTTGTTCTCTGATGTTCCGGCCGGTCTCGAAGTTCCTGTTTTAGACGTTTCTGTCCTGACGGCAGGCTCATTTACTTTCGGGACCTCTTTTCTCGGAACCGGAGCCGGGGCTACAGGTTCATAAGTAGGTTCCTGATGGACTAGCATTTCTTGATATTGGATCGGCGGCAGACCCGTATCAACCTTCATTCGGTAAGTCGCGTTAAGCTGTTCAATTTTCGCACTCAATTCCGCCGGGGTTTTCTTACTTGCCCAAAGATCGATCTGCATGCCCTGGTCTCTCATATCGCCGGACGCAGGATCCTGATAGTAGATAATGTCTGATTCATCCCTGCCTCCGTCTTCATGATCCACCAGACCCACCTCAAACAGGCTCCTGGCAATAACAGATCTAGCTTCCTTCACGGTAAGGCCTACCACATTCGGAATGGAAATATTCCTCATCGGCCCGGAACCTACTACAACATCCACCACAGAAAATCTAGGTACCAGAGATCCCGGTTTAATAGGGTTTCCTTTATAAAGAATCCTCAGAACCGCATCTTTCTGAATACTTGGCTCAAAAATGGTATCCCCGATTTTCAGTCCTACCTGGTCCAGTCTCTGGAAGGCAAGTCCAGAATATTTGTTCACCACATCCGGAATAGCTACCGGAGCCCAGAATTTAGGGTTGACCATTAATTGGATGGCACGTTCATATTTAACCCGCGAACCCGCGGAGGGTGACATTTTAAGAACCTGAAGCGGTTTATACTTAGGGTCATATTTAGCGCTGTCAACTTCATATTCCAGTCCTGCATCTTCCAGGATCTGAACTGCTTCATACACAGATTTATTAACAACATTGGGAACCGGCATTTCTTCTCCGTGATTGGTATGGTACTCCAGCCAGCGGAATGTGAGCCATATCAGCCCTACAAAAACTCCGATTGCCAATAATAAGTTCAGTAAAACTTTCCAGTTGAAAAGTGATTTAAGCATACTTAAAATACTTTAATTATAGCAGCAAAGATAACCAATAATTTTATATTGCAGTTTTTCTTTGCCACATTTCATTTTTCGTCCCAAAATTTACCGGCATGCTCTATTGCATAAGGTAAAATCATTAAATTTGCTTATTGATATGATAGTATTATGAGCAAAAAAAGCGTTGCCGTAGTAATGGGAGGCCATTCTGACGAATATGTGGTTTCTCTTAAAAGCGGACAGTTGATCTACGATTCCCTAGACAGAAATCTTTACGATGTCTACAAAGTGGTTATTCTTAAAGACGAATGGTATTTTCTGGATGAGCAAGAGCAGAAACTCCCGGTGAATAAAGGGGATTTTTCAGTTACACTCAGTTCCGGGCAGCACCTGAAGTTTGATGTCTGCTTCAACATTATCCACGGTGCTCCCGGCGAAAACGGAGTTCTTCAGGCCTACTGGGATGCCATCGGACAAATATATACCGGTTGTGATTTTTACCAGAGTGCACTTACCTTCAATAAAAAAGATACACTTGCTGTACTGTCAAAATATGGCGTTCCTTCTGCAAAAAGTATTTACCTTAGAAAAGGAGAAGCCATTAATGCAGAGGCGATCATCCGCGAGCTTGGACTCCCGGTATTCGTAAAGCCTAATCAGTCCGGTTCATCGCTAGGCATTTCAAAAGTGAAAGAGTTATCTGAACTGTTGCCCGCTACTGAAGTGGCCTTTAAGGAAGACCATGAGATTCTGATCGAAAGTTTCCTGGATGGGATGGAAGTCTCTGTAGGCGTAGTCGACTTTAAAGATGAGACGGTTGTGCTCGGCATCACAGAAATCGTTCCCCAAAACGAGTTCTTCGATTATGAAGCCAAATATGAAGGCGCTTCTGAAGAAATTACCCCTGCCAGGATTGATGACGAAACGAGAAAAAGAGTGGAAGAGACTGCCAAAAAAGCCTATGATTCTCTGGGCATGAGCGGTTTTTCCCGCAGTGAATATATTTTAATGGATGGTATTCCGTACATGCTGGAAATGAATACCAATCCGGGTTTTTCCCCTGCAAGCATCCTGCCGCAGCAAGCGAGGCATTATGGGATTTCAATCACTGACCTGTGTGGAAATGAAGTTGAAAAAGCATTAAACAAGAATAAAAAATAACGTATTTAAAAAGTAAGCACAGATCATCTGTTAAATACTATCGCTGACAGACGGATTTTTTCCCTCATTATTCATAACTTGTAATTTATAAATACTGCGCATGAAAATTGCTGTTTTTTCCGGGATCGTTTGATCCTATTACTTTAGGACATTACGATATCATAGAACGGGCAGCTCCGCTTTTCGATAAGCTGATTATAGCCATCGGGCAGAATTCCCAGAAAAAATACATGTTCCCACTGGAAAAAAGAATGGAGTTCATCCAGAATTCCGTTGCTGAATTCCCCAATGTGGAAGTTGATTATTTTGAAGGGCTTACCGTTGACTACTGTTTTGAAAAGGATGCACAATATATCATTCGCGGACTGAGAAACCCTGCGGATTTTGAATTTGAAAAAGCCATTGCCCATACCAACAGAACGCTTGCCCATAAAAAACTGGAAACAGTATTCCTGCTGACATCGTCCGGGAAATCGTTTATCAGCAGCAGCATCGTCCGGGAAATCCTCAACCACGGCGGGGAATATGAACTGCTTGTTCCGGATTCGGTGAGAGTTGAAAAATGAGTAATGAGCAATAAATAATGAGTAATTTTTACCCATATGGATTTTAATCAGATATTTAGAGACCGGACGAAGAATTTTTCTCTTTCAGTTATTAAATCCATATCATCATTACCATATTCAGATGCTCTTTCAGTAATCAGAAAACAAATTATAAGATCCTCGACTTCCGTTGCTGCCAATTACAGAGCGCTCTCAAGAGCCAGATCAGAAAAAGAAAGGTTTGCTAAAGCATGTATTGTTGTTGAAGAAATAGACGAAACTCAATTTTGGTTAGAAATTATTGAGGAACTAAATTATTTAGACCCTGAAATAATTTCTTATTTAAAACAGGAATGTGAAGAATTAGTAAAAGTAATGACCTCTTATAAATTCAAATTATCTCAAAATATAAAACCATTATAACCCATTATTATTACTCATTACCCATCACTCATTACCCATACAAAATGCACGAACAGTTCAATTTCGCCATAGAAGTCCTTGGAACCATCTCCTTTTCCATGTCCGGGAGTTTTGCCGCCATGCAGAAACGGCTGGATCCGTTCGGGGTGCTGATTATTGCATTCGTGACTTCCGTGGGAGGCGGAACGGTACGGGATCTGCTGCTGGACATTCCCGTATTCTGGATGCATGACCTGTTTACCTGTGTCATTATCCTGGCGACCAGTATTTTTACCATGATCTTTAAATCCCTGGAGAAAAATTTCCAGGTTACCCTGTTTATCTTTGACAGTTTCGGGTTGGGATTATTTACGATTATTGGTGTTCAGAAGGGCCTGCATTCAGATATCCACCCATTGATCTGTATAGGGCTGGGAACCATCACCGGCTGTTTCGGGGGTATTATCCGGGATATCTTGCTCAACAGGATTCCACTGATCTTCAGGAAGGAAATTTATGCTACAGCCTGCA
The DNA here is from genome assembly GCF_030818575.1 of Chryseobacterium camelliae. Lineage (NCBI taxonomy): Bacteria > Pseudomonadati > Bacteroidota > Flavobacteriia > Flavobacteriales > Weeksellaceae > Chryseobacterium > Chryseobacterium camelliae. Next base: position 41,141 of record NZ_JAUTAL010000001.1, on the reverse strand, counting down.
TTGTGGGCGGATCCGCTTTTTTGCTGCTGACCAAATTCAGTACATTCACTTATACATTCATTCAGATTTTCACCATCCTCCTGATTGTGGCCATACGAACACTGGCTGTAAAATACCACTGGCAGATCCCAAAATTCTACGGGTACGACCATAACGCCGAAATGTAATTGGTTCCCAATAAAAAACACCTGTTATTCACAGGTGTTTTAGTATTTTACATTTATTTTTTACTAAAAGAATTTGCCTCTCTGCCTCATATTAGGATTATGCATATGTTTTTGCATAGACGGCATTTTCAGCTGTTCTTTCATCATCTTGATCTGGTCGGTCATCATTCCGGCACTGTCCAGCCTTTTAGCCTCATCCAGAAGCTTCTGCCCTTCCTGCTTTCTTCCTTTGGAAATAGCAGCCGCCGCAAGGTTCAATGTAGCCATTGCCCTGTCGTGCTTCATATTCAGCCCATAGTCCAGGGCTTTTCTCATCAGGGGTTCTACTTTGGTAGGATGTTCCTGTGCTAAGGTCAGTCCCTGTAAGTAATGAAAATATCCATACTGTGATTTATGAAGCTGAGCCTTATAGTTGGTGATTCCTTTCAGCCATTCTGCTGCTTTTTCCATATTCTGTTTCCTGAGTTGCCAGAAGGCCAGCAGGATATATTCGTTTTTAAAGAAAAGAAGGATCGGCACTGCAGCAAGAAGGAAAACTACGATTCCCCAGCCCAGGTTTCTGGTAAAGATCATCATGGAAAGCCCCGTAAGGATAAGAACTGCGGCAATGACGATTTTTATGTATTTGTTCATTGTTAAAATTTAGAATTGCAAAGATAAATAATTTAGTCCTTAGAAGCTAGTGCTTACCGGCCGGAATTCTACAGGTCCTCAGTTTTGATTTTTTCAAAAGTCTGAAAGCAGAAGCTGTGAGCATGCTTCTCATCTGCCTCGAAACACGATTCATCGGTCTTTGCCCATACCTTTCCGTCAATTTCCGGGAAAAAGGTATCTGCCTCGAAACTGCCGTTCACCCTGGTCACTTCAATCCTGTCGGCAATCTGCATCGTCTGCTCATAGATTTTACCGCCTCCGATGATGAATACCTCTTCATCTATTTTTTTGGCAAATTTTACCGCCTCTTTGATGCTTCCTACAATCAGTATCCCCTCTTCAAACCAGTCTTTTTTTCCGGAAACGATAATGTTGGTACGGTTCGGGAGCGGTTTACCAATGCTCTCAAAGGTCTTTCTGCCCATAATGACCGGATGGCCGGATGTTATTTCTTTAAAATGTTTTAAATCTTTGGGAAGATGCCACAGCAGCTGGTTGTTGAACCCAATCTCATTGCTGTCTCCCATTGCGACCACCATTGTTACCATTAAAATAATTTTCCGCAAAATTAGCACATAATTTGTATATTTGGTTGACACAAGGTTTTTAAAAATATAAACTATGAAAAATAAAGGCTGCCTGAGTGCAGGAACTATCGGAATTGCACTGGTTGTAATTGTTGTGATTCTTTTCTTCTGGGGTAAAAGTGGCTACAATAATTTTGTCACCAAAGAACAGAACGTGAATACCAAATGGTCTAACGTGGAAACAGTATACCAGAAAAGGGCCAACCTCATCCCGAATCTTGAAAGGACGGTTAAATCATACTCAAAATTTGAGCAGGAAACGCTGACGAAAGTGGTTGAAGCCCGTTCAAAAGCAACATCGATCAATATTGATCCTACGAATATGACGCAGCAAGATCTTGCAAAATTCCAGGCTGCACAGGGTGAGTTGTCCGGAGCTTTAAGCAGATTAATGGCTGTAGTGGAATCATATCCTAACCTGAAAGCAGATCAGCAATACATCAATTTCCAAAGGGAATATACAGCGATTGAGAACAGCATCAGGACTGAAACGGTATATTACAATGCAGCAGCCCAGGAATACAATACGGCAATCAAAACATTCCCGAATAACATCCTGGCGAACTTTACCAACTTTAAAGAGAAACCATACTTCAAAGCAGATGCAGGTGCCGAAAAAGCCCCTGAAGTCTTCTCAGAATAATGAAAAGTTTTTTAACCCATCAGCAGATAGCTTCCCTAGTGAAAGCTATTCAGTCGGCGGAAGAACATTCTACGGGAGAAATCCGGGTGCATATTGATTCCAATACCGAAACCCGTGATGCGGAAACCGCATTTGAAGTTTTCAAAAGGCTGTGTATGAATAATACGGCTGACAGGAATGCGGTTCTTTTCCATGTCAATTTTGAAAGAAAATACCTTACCATCATTGGTGATATCGGTATTCATGAAAAGGTGCGCCAATCCTACTGGGATCAGCTGCACGACTATATCACCGGAGAATTTGCCAAAGGAAACTACTACAAAGCACTGGAAAGTGCTATCCTAAAGACCGGACTTGAACTGAAGAAACATTTTCCGGTTACCGGAGAAAACCCCAATCAATTATCTAATGAGATTACGTTCTCTTAAAATAATATTTTCTTTCATACTTTTTTTCCTGTACCTCTGGGTACCGGCACAATATACCGTTCCGGCAAAACCGGCGGTACTGTATCCGGTATTCGATGAGGCCAATTTGCTCAGTCAACAGGAAAAAGATGCACTGAACAACAAGCTGATCAAATTTGCAGATTCCACTTCTACCGAGATTGAAGTAATTATTATTCCATCCACAAAAGGTGAGGACGTGAATTTCCTGGCTACGATGTTCGGGGAAAAATGGGGAATCGGACAAAAAAACGTGGATAACGGGGTTGTTTTCCTGATTGCTACGGAAGACCACACCATGTCTATCCAGCAGGGAAGAGCTGTTGAGCAGTACCTTACAGCATCAGTAGCCGGCCAGATCCTGGATTACATCGTAACCCCGAATTTTAAACAGGGTAAATGGTATGAAGGCATAGACCGTGGGACGACTTCCATTATGGAAGCAGTTCAGGGAAAATTCAAACCGATTGCTAAAACATCGTCGGGCGGAAAAAAAGACTCTGCAAGTTTAATTATCATCGCCATAGTTATTTTTATCCTTATTGCCATTATTTTCAGGAACCGCGATGGCGGAAGAGGTGGAAACGATGACGATGATGATGTGATCATTTCCAGAAGAGGCCGTAGAAATTATCCGGGTGGATTCTTTCCTTTCCCGGGAAGCTTCGGTGGAGGCGGTTTTGGCGGAGGAAGTTCCGGAGGTGGAGGATTCGGAGGCTTTGGCGGCGGCGGAAGCTTCGGAGGCGGAGGTGCCTCAGGAGGATGGTAACGAAACAATATAAGTATAATCGGTCTCAACAGGCCGATTTTTTTGTTGAAATAGTTAGGCCTACAACTTGGTTAATGTTTATATATCTGATTTCGGCAAATAGGTCTGGATTAGAAAGCGGACAGGATTTCTACAGTGCTCTAATGAGCTCGCCAATATTCAAATATTCATAAAGAGGATCTATAAAATATTTTCTTGATGTTCCTTTAAAAAGGCTTCAATATCAATGCAAATGATCACATCTTTTTATAAACTTTTAAATTTTGATTAGTAAAACGGCATTTTTTTTGACCAGTACCAGCCTAAAAAGGCTGTTTTCAGATTAAAAAATCAATAAATCAGATCGAAAACGTTATTTAATTCAATTTTTTTTCGTTATTTTTACTCAAAACAGGTTTATGAAGAAGACATTGGTAGTTTTTGCGCATCCTTATCTTGAACATTCAAATTCGAATGTAGAGCTCATCAATTTTTATGTCCGTCATCAGCATTTTACGCTTCGTGACCTGTATGAAGAATACCCTAATTTCCATATTGCAGCCTTCAGGGAGCGAAAACGCCTGAAGATTTATGACCGATTTATTTTCCAGTTTCCCATCATCTGGTTTGGTGTTCCTCCCCTTTTAAAATTATGGATTGATGAAGTGTTTGATCGTGACTGGCTGAAAGAAGGCGCTGAAAATCCCCTTGAAGGAAAGGAAGTATATATTTTGGTTACCACCGGAGGAAAGGAAAGGTCATTCAGCAAAAACGGTACCTATAAATACAGCGTGGATGAAGTGATCAGCGGACTGATTATCTGCCTGAATGTTTTTAAAGCTGAAATTAAGAACATTAAAATCGTATACGAAGCCAATAAGCTCAGCAAAAAAGAAATTATACTGCACAAGAGAGAATTTGAAGAACTTCTTAATCAATAAACGCCTATGGAACAGTCATTAGCTATGAATACCCTGCTCTTTCTGGGCGTAGCCATTATCATGGTTCCGTTGGCCAGGAAGTTCGGACTCAGCTCCGTAATAGGATATATTGCAGGAGGTATTATCATCGGACCTTATGTCCTTAGACTTACAGGAAAAGATGTAGATGACATCATGCATGCCAGTGAGTTCGGGGTTATCATGCTTCTATTTCTGGTAGGCCTTGAACTGGAACCCAGAAAATTCTGGGAAATGCGGAAAAAGATCATGGGCCTTGGGCTTACTCAGACCCTGCTTACAATATCGCTGTTATTTCTCGTGTTTATCAGTGTAGGCTGGAGCATGGATAAGGCCGTTACCATTGCGATGTGTTTCGCCCTGTCTTCAACAGCTATCGTACTGCAGACTTTACAGGAAAAAAATAACCTCAACAGTACAGCCGGCGAAGCTTCGTTTTTCAACCCTGCTGTTCCAGGATATAGCGGTGATTCCGATCCTCGCTATACTGCCTGTTATTGCTCACCATAAGGCAAGGCATCATGATAATGAGATCCAGATCATGATCCAGAATCTTCCAGAATGGATGCAGGCAGGAACCGTTATCTTAGGTGTGGTGATCCTTATTCTGCTCGGCAGGTATGTTTTTGTTCCCTTCCTCCGTTACGTTTCAAAAGCCGGAATGACGGAGCTTCTTACAGCGTCTTCCCTTTTCCTGGTTATAGGTGTATCTGAGCTGATGACTGTTATAGGCCTCTCTCCTGCTCTGGGGGCATTTCTCGCGGGGGTGATGCTGGCCAACAGTGAGTTCAGGCATGAACTGGAAGCACAGATAGATCCGTTCAAAGGGTTGCTTCTCGCTGTATTTTTTGTAAGTGTAGGATCTACCATCAATTTTAATATTATTGCAGGAGACCCTTTATTTATTTTCAGTACCGTTTTTGCTGTGCTGGCTGTAAAATTTGTCGTCCTGTATGCGATCGGGAAATTCTTCAGGATCGATACCCCGCAAAGCCTTTTCTATGCTTTTGCGCTCTCTCAGGTGGGAGAGTTTGCATTTGTATTGATCAATTATGCCTCAGGATTGTATATCCTTACCCCTGAACTGAATGCACAAATGATGGCTGTGACAGCTATTACGATGTGCATAACGCCTTTCCTTCTGATCATTAACGATACATTTATTACCCCCCGGCTCATTAAGGAGGAACCGAAGACCGGACAGGACTTTAACATCCTGGATAGACAGGTCAGCCAGAAAAAGATCATCATTGTAGGTTTTGGGCATTTCGGAAGTACCGTTGGAAGGCTGCTTAAAGCCAATAAAATCTCTGCTACCGTGCTGGACCGGGATTCTGACCGTGTCAAGCTATTGAGGAGCTATGGATTTAAAGTGTATTATGGTGACGCAACCAGAATTCCTATCCTTAGGGCTGCCGGCATAGAGGATGCCGAAAATTTTAGTGCTCTGCCTCGATGATCCGGCTGACAACAAATTTATAGCGGACCTTGTGCGCGAACATTATCCGGATATAAAGATTTTCGTGAGGGCTAAAAACAGGATTGATGCCTACGACTACATCAATAACGGCATCGATAAGATCTACCGTGAAACCCTGGGCACAGCAGTGGATATGGCGGTAGACCTCCTCCATGAAACCGGGATGAGAAAATATGCAGCCAGGCGCCTCGGGCAGCGTTTTATGGCAATCGATAAAGATTCTGTACGGAAACTGGCCAAAATAAAAGAAGAAGATGACAAAGACCTTGCTTTATTCACCACCAAAGAAATCCTCCAGCGTGAGGAGGATTTACTGGCGTATGATAATCTGAATTTTGACAGAAATGACTGGCAGGATTCTTCATTAGATGAAGATGAAAATGAATAATGGACCAGGTTACATTTATTGGATATTGATGCTTCCTCCGCTACTCTGAGACTGATTGACGGTTTTAAGGTTGCCTTTTTTAAACACATTGACACTTCCGCCTGAAGAAGCTTCCGCGTCAATCTCCGAAACGGCACTGATATCGATGCTTCCACCGCTTGAAGACTCTGCTTTCACACGATCCGCAACAACATCCTTAGCTGAAATGCTGCTTCCGGAAGACGAGCTCAGTTCTGCACGTTTGGATTTTCCGGAAATATCGATGCTGGCACCTGAAGAGGCATCAATATCGAGGTCAACCGCCCAGATCTTACCACTGAAACTGCTGCTACTTCCTGCGGAAATATCGAATGTATTTGCTTCCAGGTTACCGGAAACAGATCCTGAACTTGACAGATCAATTTTCGTCTTTTCCTGGGTAAAAGAGTCTTTTATCCTGATTTCAGCCGCCGAATTGGCCGTCAGTTTTTCAAAATCTTTGGTATAGATTTTAGCCGTCACGCGGTTATTCGTTACTCTTACCCCGGATTTATAATGGATATGCAGCTTACCGTTTCGGTTCTCTACCAACACTTCGCTGATAAGGTCCTGCGGAGCAGAAATCACCACTCTTTCCTCATCTGCCTTAATGATATCTGCTTCTATGGCCTGTGAGACCTCTATCTCATCAAACGCTCCTTTGAATTCCCTTTCCTGAAGGGACCCGCTTTCTTTGGGAAGCGTAGTTTCCACCCAGCTGTCTTTTTTTGCTCCTTTTCTGTCATCCTTGTTACAGGCACTCAGCAAGGTCAGAGCTGAAAAAATAAAAATAGTTTTTGAGGTCATATGGATCTGTTTTAATGATTAGTACAGGCTATAATTTATAACAACTAATATATTAAAAATATTACTGCCTTACCGGATATTTATTTCCTGATGTCCGGATGATCCTTTCAAAGCTAATCTGACCATTGGCTTTGCATCCGGATTGAAATCGGAGCGGTATTAATAACAAGAAGGCCAAAACCGGTTACCGAACCGGAACAGGTATAAGATTTATCCTGATACACCACTTTAAAAAGAAGCCTTTCCGGTATTCCGGGGAAGCTGTTTGGTGGTACAGATTCATAATCTTTATGTTTTACATTCGTTTAATCTAATAGTTTTAATATCTTTATCTTTTAATAACAATGCGTTTATGAAGAATATTTCATCGGTATTATTAATTTCCGCTCTGGCATTTAATTATTCCTGTACAACAATGAAGACAACCGAAACCCAACATGAAGTCCCTGTACCGGCTTCCCTTGCGTCCAATCCTTTTATGAAAAAAAGTACGTTGCAGTATGAAGCACCGGAATTTGATAAGATCAAAGATGAACATTTTAAACCTGCCTTCGATTTCGGGCTGAAGCAGCATGATGCTGAAATACTAAAAATTGCTGATAACCCGGCTGCGCCTACTTTCGAGAATACCATTGTAGCACTTGAGAGAAGCGGTGAAGTCCTGAAACGTGCGATGATTGTATTTTCCAATCTCACCAGTGCGAATACCAATCCTACCCTTCAGGCCCTGGATGAGGAATATGCCCCGATTTTCGCTGCCCATTCCGATAAAATGTACCTTAATGAAAATCTTTACAAAAGGATACAGGCTATCACAGATAAAGGTTTGGATGCCGAAAGCAAGAGGCTGCTTCAGTTCTACAAACAGAATTTTGAGATCGCAGGAGCCAACTTATCCTCTGCTGATAAGGAAAAACTGAAACAGATCAACCAGGAGCTTGCCTCACTGTCTACCCAATATTCCAACAAATTGCTGGAAGCCAGAAAACAGGGCGGCGTATTTTTCAGTGATGCAAAGGAACTTGACGGACTTTCAGCAGACGAAATTGCCGCCGCAGCAGCAGACGCTAAAAATGCCGGAAAAGAAGGACAATATCTTTTAGCCTTACAGAATACCACGCAGCAGCCCCTTTTACAAAACCTGAAAAACAGGGCTACCAGGGAAAAACTGTTTAAAGCATCCTGGACCCGGGCTGAAAAAGGAGATGCCAATGATACCCGGGAAACCATTGAAAAGCTGGCCGCACTGAGGCTGAAAAAAGCTCAGGTACTGGGCAAGAAAAGCTTTGCAGAATGGAAACTCCAGGACCAGATGGCAAAAACTCCTGAGGCGGCTACAAAACTGATGAACCAGATTGCCACGCCTGCAGTGGAAACTGCAAGACGCGAAGCCAAGGACATCCAGGATCTTATTGACCAGCAGAAAGGCGGCTTCAAAGTAGAGCCTTGGGACTGGAATTTCTATGCCGAGCAGGTAAGAAAAGCGAAATTCGACCTGGATGAAAACCAGATCAAACCATATTTTGAGATTACTACGGTTCTTGAAAAAGGTGTTTTCTTTGCCGCAGAAAAATTTTATGGGTTAACCTTCAAGAAAAGAACAGACCTTCCGGTTTACCATCCGGATGTGGTAACTTATGAAGTTTTTGACCATGACGGAAAATCCATCGCTATCTATTACCTGGATTTCTATACCCGCGATTCCAAAAACGGAGGTGCATGGATGAGTAATTTTGTGGAACAGTCTTACCTTCTTGGAACCAAGCCTGTAATTGTCAACTGCTACAACTATCAGAAACCGGCTCCGGGAAAACCGTCACTCATCAGCTTTGATGATGTATCAACGATTTTCCATGAGTTCGGGCATTCAATCCACGGTATGTTTGCCAGCCAGAAATATCCTTCCCTATCCGGAACCAATGTACCGAGGGACTTTGTGGAATTTCCTTCCCAGATTAACGAGCATTGGGCTCTGGATCCTGTGGTCCTGAAGAATTACGCCATTCATTACGAAACCAAGCAGCCGATTCCACAGGCTTTGGTAGATAAGATTAAGAAAGCAGCGACATTCAACCAGGGATACATGACGACAGAACTGGTTTCTGCAGCAGAACTGGATATGGACTGGCATACGGTTACCAACGACAGCCAGCTGATCCCGGTACTTGATTTTGAGAAACAATCTCTGGCAAAACACGGATTTACACTAGCCACTGTCCCGCCAAGATACCATACGCCTTATTTCGCCCATATCTGGGGCGGCGGATATTCCGCAGGGTATTATGCTTATCTCTGGTCTGAAACCCTGGATAATGACGCCTGGGAATGGATCATGAGCCATGGCGGGCTGACAAGGGAAAACGGTGACCGCTTCAGAAAATACATCCTGTCAGTTGGAAATTCCGTAGACCTCAGCCAGGCCTTCAGGGATTTTACAGGACACGATCCGGATATCAAACCTTTGCTTAGAAACAGAGGGTTTATTAAATAACATAAATTAAAGCATTCAGTTTTCTGGATGCTTTTTGTTTGAAGGTATGTTTAAACATCAATAATCTGCAAGTCAGAAATGAGTGATATTCAAAAACTTTTGCGAATTTTGCCGTTAAATCAGAATTATGAACTGTCCCTGCTGTTCCGGAAAATCCTATGAAGATTGCTGTAAGCCATATCATACCGGAGAAAAAAATGCCCCGACTGCCGAAGCGCTGATGCGTTCAAGGTTTTCGGCCTTTGCCATTCCAAATGCAGACTATTTGTGGGAAACCACGCTTCCCAGCAAAAGAAAATACCATAATAAAAGTGATTTACACGATTGGAGCACCGGCAATACCTGGACAAAACTTGAAATTGTGGGTAAGCCTTCAACTAATACAGTTGAATTCAAAGCTTTTTATACGGATGGCGGTGGCCGTCATGAAGTCCATCATGAATTATCAACGTTCAGGATGGTTCAGAACCGCTGGTTTTATGTAAGCGGCGAATTTATGGAGTAAGGAATATTGGCAGTTATGGGGAGCTGTTTCCGGCTATCCACTCTTACTCCTCGCACAGCCTTTAATGATTTGAAGATCATAAGGAAAGTGAACGTAATGTTGCTGACTCAGTAGCCGCAGGTTATTTTCAGAATACGTATTTTATTGGATGCTGCCTTTCTACAAAAATGTCCGGTAAAACCGGACATTATATGTATTAGTGAGCTTCGTTTCCGTCGATTCCGTGCGCATGGCCGTGGGACAACTCTTCTTCCGTGGCAGGACGGGTATTTAAAATTTCCACCTGGAAATCCAGCACTTTTCCGGCCATAGGATGATTAAGATCTGCTACAACAGCTTCCGGTGTAACTTCTACTACGAAAGCCTGAAAATTATTCCCTTGGTTATCAGACAAAGGAAGTATAGCTCCTACAGGCGGAATCCCTGATTCCTGAAACATATCCAGCGGCAATTGTGCAATAGCATCCGGCTGTCTCTCACCGTAAGCTTCTTCCGGCTGAATGGTAAAAGCAGCGGTATCACCAGCCTGCAGGCCAAGGATATTCTGTTCAAATTTAGGGATCATCATTCCTACACCATATAAAAATGTAAGCGGATTTTCTGCTGTGGTCTCTTCTACAAGGATTTTGCTTCCATCTTCCTCGATAGTGTGAAGGATGTAACGTACTGCTACAACGTGATTGTTTTCAATTGTCATATTTTTTTCTTTTTCGTGACTTTTCACGATTAACCTTACAAAGGTACTGTTTTTGAAATCATTGACCGAAGAAATACGAGGTTAAAACAGTCTCTGCAGTAATGTTTTACTTTTGTTTTCCGGCTTCACTCCGCTTCTTTTCCCGCAACATAAAAAGATAAAGGCTTTCCACCTTGGCTCGGGCCCAGTCTGTTTTTCTCAGGAATTTCAGAGAGGAATTAATGCTCGGATTATCGGTAAAACACCGGATGTTGATCTGCTCGCCCAGTTTTTCAAACCCGTTGTAATAGGCTACCAGTTCTTCGAGAATGGCATCCAGTCTTTTTCCGTGTAGGGGATCTTTCGATTGCTGTTCCATGCCGTAAAAGTAGATATAAATTGTATTTTGATAATCATCAATCCTGAAAATAAAACCAGAATCTATGGTTCCATCTTTTCCTGTTGAGATTTTTCTTTCTTATTTTTAAGAATATTTTCTGACATATTTTTAAAATCTTCCGTTTTCATAATCACGAGGTTATTGTTCGGATTCCAGATGCTTACCAATTTTTTGGAAACCGTTGTATATCCTTCCCAACCTGTAAATTTCTGATATAGCATTAATGTACAGATGTCTGTGGGCGTGATAGCCTGCCAGTTTTCAATGACATGAGAATGTACACCGCTGACCGTCTTCCCTGTTTTTTCATCATTGATATTCTGGACGATCATACTGTTATGAAGTTTTTCTACTGTTTTAATTTCGTTTTTATTCGTAAACGTAAGTAAATAATCATTCCCAAATACCACAACATTACTGATCGAAGGGCCTGTAAGCACATAGACTTTCTTTACATTGTTCCGGATGATCGGGACGATATTTAAACTGGTATTTTGGTAATGTTTGAATATGGTATCTGTTTTTGTTCTTTCCAGGGCTTTTTGCCGTATCGTAAAATAATCCTTTTCCACCGGAGTAAAATCTCTCTCCGTTATATCAAGCTTTGCATCTTTAGGATTATAGTTTGCAGGAAAAGCAATCGTCGCCAAAACCTTGTTTTCCTTGGAAAATAAAATGCATTTCGGAACCTTATTATCGATGTAGGAAAAGTAACCTCCTATGTTTTCTCGGGCTTTGTAATTAGCAATAAATACATCGGTGCCGTACCAGCTTGCCATTTCGCTTCTGTACAATTCTATTCCTTCCTCATTGATTTTCCGGGCTGTTTTTTCAAGATGCTGCGCATTAAAGAGACAGAAAAATATAAGTGACAAGATGATCAGAATGTTTTTCATAACATATTAGTTTCCTTCAAAAATAGCATTAATATTATTATTTTATCAAACTTTTCCTATTTTAGTTTAATGAAAAAGCTTTGGCCGCACCTCATCCTTATTCCCCTCCTGCTGACGATTCCCATTGTCTCTTCGCCGGATTTTGACGGGACGCTGTCGGTCTTCAGGGTTTCCCCTTTCCAGAGAGAATTTATCCGTTTTGTGCTTTTAATTGTGTTCTTCTATTTGAACCTCAATATTTTCCTCCCGAAATTATACAGCCGGAAAAAATATCTATCTTTTACCGTCTGCACGCTGATTGGTTTTGGAATGATGGTCTTCTTACCGTACTACCTTACCTCGGAGAATATTTTTACGGGAGTTTCCTCTCAGATGCAGATGGAACCGCCGGGAATGCCACCAAATGGAAATTTCCAGCCCCCGCCAATGAACGGAAGGCCTCCATTTGATTTCGGACCTAAAAGAAACGACGGATCATATAGCCAGATGATTTTTTCTTCTGTTCTTCCCTTTCTATTTTCTTTTTTATCCTCCCTTTTCATTTTTCGGAACATTGAGCAGAAAAAACTGGAACGGTCCAAAGCCAAAGCCGAATTGTTAAATTTAAAATATCAGCTGCAGCCCCACTTTTTATTCAACACTTTAAATTCCATCTATTCCCTGGCTTTACTAAAGTCCGACGATGCTCCGGAAGGAATTCTGAAGCTGTCTAACGTTATGCGGTATGTAGTCCAGGAAAGCAGCAAGGATTTTGTGGATCTCGACAAAGAAATCGAATATGTAAAGGATTATATCGCGCTTCAGCTGATCCGGACAGACAGCAGCGTGGATTTTTCCTATACTGAAACCGGGGAAATGAAAGGCTGGCAGATCGCTCCCTTTATTCTGGTCAATTTTATTGAAAATGCCTTCAAATATGGCTTTGATGCAGAAAAGAACTCAAAAATTTCAATACGGATTACGGTTCAGGGAAATGTTCTGCACTTTACGATTTCCAACAACATCGTCAATGAGAACAATACCGGTAAAAGCAGCTTTAAAGTCGGGCTGAAAAATACCCTTGAACATTTGCGTCAGGTGTATGGGAAAAATTATGATCTTACCATAACTGATGACGGAAAAACCTATGCGGTAGACTTAAAAATTAATTTAACCTGAAAAGTCATGATAAAAGCCATCGCCTTAGACGACGAAATTCTGGCTCTGAAAATTATTGAGAATTATGCCGGAAAAATTGAAAATCTTTCCCTTGAAAAGACGTTCAACATCCCGAGCGAGGCCCAGAAGCACCTTAACAAGTATCCCGTGGACCTCATCTTTTTGGATATCGAAATGCCTTCGAAAAACGGAATGGAATTATTCAAAAGTATTTCCCAGAATACCAAAGTTATTTTTACCACTGCTTATTCGGAATATGCTGTTGATGCCTTCAACATCAATGCGGTGGATTACCTGTTAAAACCTTTTTCTTTTGAGCGGTTCAGGGCTGCGGTGGACAAAGTAAAGCCCGGCCATGAATCCGACGACTTGAAATACTTGTCGATTCGCGCCGATTATAAGCTTTACAAGATCAATTTCGACGATATTCTTCTTATCGAAGGACTGGACGATTACATCCAGATCCATCTTACGGATCATTCCAGGATCACCGCCCGCTCTTCCATGAAAAACATTCTCGAAAAGCTTTCTGATAAAGACTTCGTAAGAGTCCACCGGTCTTATATTATTCCGGTTAATGCCATCAGGACAATTGTTAACCGCAATATTCATATCGGCAACTTCATTATTCCGATCGGGGAAACCTACAAAGAGGCCGTAATGAAAATAGTAAATAAATAAATCCCGGATCTGACGATTTCTATTCCGATTATGTGATTTTTTTGGGAGCTGTTTCCCGCTTTCCGTTGCAATCTTTTCTTTCAAAAAAGGATTTTCTCTGCAATCGGGGCTAAAATCGGAGCCGGTAAAAGAACAGTTTGGAGAATAAGACCATAGCCATTTCTTAATATCCGGAATCATGATCCGGAATCACCTTGTAGGCGCGTATTCTTAATATTTCTTAAAAAATCAGCCTTTACCGACACATTTCAGCTGTTTACCTCATAAATTTTATCAGCCTCTTTTTTCAAAATACATTTGGAGTAAGAAATTAAAGAACGTTGAAATGAAGATCGGTATTTCTTAGATAATTGTTAACCCTAAAAAATATCTTATGAAAACAATAGACAGAAAAGGCTTTTTGAGAACCCTCGGTTTGGCAGGAGTAACTGCTGTTGCAGCACCTCTTTTGGTACACTGCGGAAGTGACGATGAAAGTTCGACCGGCAGTACTTCGGGATCGAATTCCGGATCGGGATCATCGGCAACGGGATGTTCCGTTACCAACTCCGAAACGGAAGGCCCGTTTCCTACAAAATCACCTTCAAGCCTTGTTCAGACCAATATCGTAAGCGACAGGACAGGGGTTCCTTTTACGATCGCAATCACCGTTCAGAATGTAAATACAGGCTGTACCAATCTGCAGGGCGCTATTGTGGACATCTGGCATTGCGATAAAGATGGAAACTATTCGGAGTACGGAGGAACCGGAATGCAGTCTGCCAATTACACCTCGGTGCATTTCTTAAGAGGCCGACAGACGACCGATGCCAGCGGAAAAGTAAATTTCACCTCTATTTTCCCGGGTTGGTATAACGGAAGAGCGACCCACATCCATGTGCATATCTATAATTCTTCAGGCCAGTCGCTGCTGGTAACACAGATTGCTTTTCCTGAAGGAAATGACAGTGCAGTGGTTCAGGTAGCTGCAAGTACAGGCTACAAAGGCATGAACGGATATACCTATAATGCGAATGATAACGTGTTCGGTGACGGAACTTCCAATGAAATGTCCAGTATCTCAGGAAGTGTAAGCGGAGGTTTTGCCCTGACCCATACCATAAAAGTTTCGGCTTAAAGAAAAGAGAAAAATTGTTTAGATATCAGTTTATTAAACGTTTTCCACAGGGCGCACAGATTTACGGAATCGTGAAGTAAGATAGAATGTGTTGATCTGTGCCAGGTGGAAATAGCCTAAAATCAGAAAAATGTTAATTCAGAACCCATCAAGAATTTTTAAATCCGATCTTTCAGTCTGGAAGAAAAAAAAATCCTGTGTTGTGAAAGAAATTGTTATGGAAGATATTTCAGGGCTAAGAAGATCTACGGAGATTGTTTTTGATGAAAGCGGAACATTCGATTGGCATTCTCCCGAAAATACAACGGTTCTTGTTATTGTTTTATACGGCGAAATCCTGATTGATGATTTTGAAAATCCCGTTTCTGCAAATCAGGTTTTCAGTGTACAATCAGATAAAAGTCATTACTTATCCATCAGAAACCATTTCCCGGATGAGAAAGCAGACATTTTATTGCTTGAGCTCGAAAGTAAAATGGCCAACCGCTTTTTTGCGGTAGAAAATCTGAATATTACTGAGAAAAACACCCTCATCCGGATTTCTGAGAATGTAGGCTATCCCAATTTTATCGGATTGTATGAAGGCCGAAAAGAAGAAACATATACGCTGTATCAGCAAGGCAGGTCTATTTTCGGAATGGTGATCAACGGAGCATTTGAGTTCCAGAACCGGCTAATGGAAACCAGGGATGCTATCATGATATCCGGTATCGAAACGCTGGAGTTCGAAGCACTAAGTGAAAATGCACTGATCCTGCTTCTGGAAATCTGAATATCATTCCAATAAGAAAAGCATGACAATCCAGATCCGATCATGCCTTGAGTAATCGGATATTTTATATTAGTTTGTTTAGATCAGGGGCAGATCACGCAAAAGGCTGCCCTGACTTTTAGTGGTAAATGTATGAAGGCAAAAATTAAACTGGCATTTCGGATTGTTATCGACCGGAACTCTACACTGGCATGGGACCGGTACATTTTTGAGGATACTTATTTTGAATATAAAATCCAGCATCAGGTTTTTGATGATCCGGAAAACCCGGTGAAAAATTACTGGGAGCTGCTGGCAAAGAACCCCAACTCCGAAAAAATTCCGTTCCTATTGAGCACGGCAGTGGTAAACTATGTTTCGCAACTTAACGGAGAAATCAAAAGTCTGCCCGATGTTCTCGGCAGCACATTTTTTCCGATTGAGCATTTCAGGCTGGACCTGATCAGCTCAAACGTAGAAGATCCTTCCAAACATAAGCTCGGGCTCACATTTTATACCCCCGAACTGCTGCTGATTGATATTATTGACAACAAATACCTGTTGAGCAGAAATCTTTCAGGAGAAACGTTTGAGACCTATATGTTCGGCTTTCATCCGCAGGTAGCCATTGCTTACTATGTTCCGGTATGATGGTAAGCTGAAGAAGACCATATAAACTTTTTCAGTTCTGCTTCAAAGCTGATTGTAATTTAAATTAATTGTTTTTTAATAAACTTAACCTTCAAATGATAAACTACAGATTGATTTATTAAGGAGAAACCTCCGCTGAGTCAGCGGAGGTTTTATTTTTAAAGGTGTTCGATGACCGGTTTCACTTCTTTCCCGAACAATTCTATGGATTTCATCATGATCTCATGCGCCGGATCCCCCACATCCATGTGTCCGATAAATCTCGTAATCCCGAAGATTTCTTTCATATAGGCGATTTTATCCGCCACTTCTTTGGCAGTGCCGATGAACAGAGCTCCATTTTTGCTTCTTCCGCCTTCATACTGCATTTTGGTATACGGAGCCCAGCCACGGGAAGAACCTATCCTGTCCATCTGGGACTTGTAATTATGGAAATAACCATCAATTACCTCAGGGTCATTGCTCACAAAAGTATGCGAATGGACGGCAATCTGCATTTCATTAACATCATGGCCTGCCTTTTTGTATTCCTGCTTATAAAACTCAATCAGGTCCCTGAACTGTACAGGCATGCCTCCGATAATGGCTACAATCAGCGGCAGCCCAAGTTCAGCAGCACTCTGCACAGACTGAGGAGTACCGCCTACAGCCCTCCAGATCGGCAGTTTCCCGCCATTTTTAGCTCTCGGGTAAACGGTCTGGTTTTTCATCGGGGCACGAAGCCTTCCTGACCATGTTATATTTTCCTCAGAGTTTATTTTCAGTAATAAGCCTAGCTTTTCCTCGAAGAGTTCTTCGTAATCATTTAAAGAATATCCATACAAAGGAAAAGACTCAATAAAGCTTCCGCGTCCTACGTAAATTTCGGCACGGCCATCAGAAATCAGATCCAGTGTTGCGAAATCTTCATATACTTTTACCGGCTCGGATGAACTTAACACGGTAACACCGCTTGCCAGTTTTATATTTTTGGTGATGCTGGCCGCAGCTGCCAGAACTATTTCCGGGGAAGAAACAGCATAATCCGGACGGTGGTGTTCTCCCATAGCAAAAACATCAATTCCCACCTCATCCATGAACTTCACCTGTTCCAGGATTTCACGGATCTTTACTCCCGGATCTCTGTATTTTCCGGTAGCCTGGTCAAATGCCAGATCCCCGAACATTCCTATTCCTAATTCCATATTTTAGATTTTAGATTTTAGATTAGCCAAAATTACAACTCCCCGCGATCAAATCCATTGATCTTTGATAAGAACAGTTCAACAGCGACATCTATGAATAAATGAGTAACCAAATAACACGTTCTCTATCCATAATGGCATAAAAAAATCCGGGCCTCTCGCCCGGATCGTGTCATTTATTTTTAAGGTACAGATCAAAATAATCTGTGACCTTCTGCATCAGATGTACGCGGTCTTTACCGATAACATTATGCGGATGTCCGGGATAAACAAAATAGTCTAACTGAACCCCATTATCCACAGCCGATTTAATGAACTTTATGGAATGCTGCCAAACCACCACATCATCCTGCGCACCATGGATCATCAATAATTTTCCTTTCAGGTTCTGTACTTTATCCAGCAGGTTGGCTGTTGCATATCCCTGCGGGTTTTCCTGAGGCGTGTCCATATACCTTTCCCCATACATGATCTCATACATGCTCCAGTCAATCACCGGGCCGCCGGCAACACCTACTTTAAAGACTTCAGGATGGCGAAGCATAAAGCTCGTAGTCATGAATCCACCGAAACTCCATCCGTGGATTCCCATTCGCTCTCCGTCTACATAAGGAAGAGATTTCAGATAGTTTACCCCTTTCATCTGGTCGTTCATTTCAGTGGTTCCCAGATTCCTGAAAACAGCCTGTTCAAATTTCAGTCCGCGGTTAGAGGAACCTCTTCCGTCCATTGTAAAAATAATGTATCCGTTCTGTGCCATGTATTCATACCAAAGGTTTCCGGAGGCCGGGAAGGTATTGGTGACCAGCTGTAGGTGCGGACCATTATACAGATATACGATCACCGGATATTTTTTATTCGGATCGAAATTGGTCGGAAGGATGATCTTACCGTACAGAGGCGTCCCGTCATCAGCTTTTAATTCTACATTTTTAATTTCCGGACGCTGGTAATTTTTCAACGGATTGTCTGAGGTCAGGATATTGTCAGTTTTCAGCGTGCCGGTGTTGATGATATTAATAGTCCTAGGTGTTGTAGCATTGCTGTAGGTGTCGTACAGGTGGTTGCCGTCGCTGCTTAAAACTCCTGTATGAACCCCCGGTGCTTGGTCAAGGCGCTGCATCTTGAAGTTCGTCCAGTTGATTTTATACAGATGTTTTTCCAACGGGGTTTCTTTAGTGGAAGCGAAATAAATTTCCTTTTTCTTTTCATTAAACCCAAGAATATCAGTTACCAGCCAGTCTCCTTTTGTAATTTGGGCAACCAGGCCTTTTTCCAGGCTGTAATGGAACAGGTGATTGTATCCGGTCCTCTGGCTTTGCCAGATGAAGTCTGTATTGGAATTCGGGAAGAAAGTAAGAGGATGTTGTGGTTCCACATATTTATCACTGGTTTCCTCAAAAAGTGTCTTGATGAAATTTCCCGTCAACGCATCATACTGGTTCATTCTCAGGTGATTCTGCCCTCTGTTCAGCACACCTACAAAAATATACTTTGAATCCGGGCTCCAGGTTACTGCTGTAAGGTACTGGTCTTTTTCCCCTTCTGTTTTCAGAAATACCGTTGACTGGGTTTTGATATTGAAAACACCAAGGGTCACCTGATGGGAAGTCTGCCCTGCCATGGGGTATTTGATATTGTGGTTAACGGCAGGCGTTACAGACCAATCGATAATCGGATAATCTGCTACCATGGTCTGATCCATTCTGTAAAAAGCTACAAGTTCAGAATTGGGTGCCGGGAAAATTCCCGTATCAATCCCGAATTCATTTCTATGGACATTGGCTGCACCATTAAGGATGTTTTCATTGGTATCACGGGTAACTGCAATGGTTTTGCCGTTTTTATGAACAAATAAATTGTTCTTCACCGTAAAGGCCAATGTCTGCTGGTCTCCGAATACCTTCAGGTTGGAGGCTTCTTTATCCATGGCAACAGTATGCTTTACTTTCCATTCGCTTCCGGATTTTTCTACCCACATCATCTGATCCCCGGAACTGAAATATCCTTTAGAATTGCCCGTGAAACTGATTGGCGGAACAGCTTTTAATTTATCTGCAAGGTTCTGATTGAGTTGGGTGAGGGATATCAGGGTATCCTTCTTGTTCGTTTTCAGGTCAGTCATCAGATACCCTCCTTTAACAGCCTGAATATATGATTTACCATCTTCCGACCATGAAAATTGCGAGATATTTTTCACGGCAAGGTTGGTTCTTAAACCGTTTACGGCTTCTGCCATCGTAAATTTTTGGATCTGAGCCATTGCAGGGCCTCCCAAAGCCAGCATCAATAAAGAAAACGTATATAATTTCATTGCATAAAATTGAATCCATCAAAAATAAGAAATAAAACCCATCCGTTAAGAAATGTTAAAATAAAAGATACTGCGTGTGGTACATGTCTTGTAGTACTTATATTATGTGGAAGATGATATTGATAAACCGTAATCAATAGCCGCATTAATTTCTTATCCTAAATCAATGACCGGCATCTCCTGTATAACGTACATTTGCATCATTAACAACATAAAAAATTATACATAATGGCAACACAATGGAATTTAGACCCAACGCATAGTGAAATTACTTTCAAAGTAAAACACATGATGATCTCTAATGTAAAAGGAAATTTTACCGATTTCGATGCACAGATTGAAGCGGAAGACGATACTTTTAAAAATGCTAAAACAACAGCAACAATCAAGACAGACTCTGTTTTTACCAATAATACAGACCGTGACAATCACCTGAAATCTGGAGAATTCTTCAATGCTGAACAATATCCTACGATTACTTTTGAATCTCAGGCTCTGAGCGATGAAGTTACCGGAAACTTGACCATCAACGGAATTACAAAACCAGTGACTTTAGATGTAGATTTCGGAGGCGTAAATGTTGATCCATGGGGAAATACCAAAGCTGGATTTTCTTTTGAAGGAAAAATCAGCAGAAAAGATTTCGGACTGAACTGGAATGCAACTTTGGAAGCAGGAGGTGTTTTGGTAAGCGATGACGTAAAGATTGCAGGTGAACTGCAGTTTGTAAAACAGGCATAATTTTTTCTAACCATAATAAAAAGGTTCGGGAATTAGCCAATTCCCGAACCTTTTTTTGATCTGCTATGAACCTTAACGACCTTCAAAACATTAGTGACAACTTCCATGCAACCCAGAAGATGCCCGCACTTTTCCTGGGACACGGATCTCCAATGAATGCCATTGAAGAAAATCAGTTTGTCCGGGGATTCCGCAAAGCGGCCTCTGAAATTCCGAAGCCGAATGCCATCCTTTGTATTTCTGCTCACTGGTACACGGCGGGAACTAAAGTAACGGCTATGGATCTGCCGCAGACCATCCATGATTTCAGAGGATTTCCACAGGCATTGTTCGACGTACAGTATCCGGCTCCCGGAGATCCCGGACTTGCCAGAGAAACTGCTGACCTTTTAGCTCCCGTCCTGGTGGAAGAAGACCATCAGTGGGGACTCGACCACGGAGCATGGTCTGTGATCCGGCACATGTATCCGGATGCCGATATCCCTGTCATCCAGATGAGCATCGATTATACAAAACCTCCGCAGTATCATTTTGACCTCGCTAAAAGACTGGAAAAGCTTCGTGAAAAAGGGATCCTTATTATCGGAAGCGGGAATATCGTCCACAACCTGAGGCTGATTGACTGGCGCAACATCAATACTGTAGGGGCCGGCTGGGACTGGGCTATAGAAGCACGGGAGAAAACCAATCAATGGCTTCTGGAAGGAAATTTCAATGCAATCGTTAACTACCATCAGCAGGGAACTTCTTTGCAGTATGCGGTTCCAAGTCCGGACCATTACCTTCCGCTGATCTACAGCCTGGGCCTTAAGCAGCCTTCAGAAGACTTATCTTTGTTCAATGATGAGCTTATCGGTGGTTCGCTGAGCATGACCAGTGTAAGGATCGGGTAATATGGATAAAAAATAACCGGAAGACTGATCTCCCGGTTACTACATCAATGTATTGTTATTAAATTCTTGTAATAGCCACTACATGAGCTGTGCCATTGATCGGTTTGTAAACCTCAATAACAGCTTGCCATACTACATCTGAAGGCGGCATTGATGCCTGACTTTTGAAACGGTAGTTCATCCCGTTAACCACTTGTGTTGATACTTCCTTCGGACTATATTTTACCCCTACGAATCCCTGCATGGCTTCGTCAAATACTTTTTGATCTTCTGCTGTAAGTTCATGGAACCTGGTCCATCCTCCTACTAATTGTTCTGTTTCTGACATGGTTGTTATGTTTTTCTTCCTACTCTTATGGCTTTTCGGAATACGCCCCGTTTTTAATGGTTTCTGGTCTCCATGGTTATTAGTTGAATACTTTTAAGACAGCTGGCCACAGCTTAGACTGCTATTTTTATGGCTGTACTCAAATGTTTTATTGTGATCACATAGCAAAGCTAGTGCATAAGGCCGGCCTCTCATAGCGTAGATATACTTAATTTATACTGTGGGTATATTTACCGTTTTGATATATACTAAACTATAGAATTCGATGTGAAGGCTTTATGTACTGGAAATCAAGTTTCATTTTTTCGGTACAGATAAAAAGCGGAACAAAAGTTCCCCTTCAATTTTTCATCTGATACTTTTGCCTGTTGATCAGGAAATACAGTTCAATAGATTATTGCACAGCCTGTAAGACATTGATATTGCCATATCCGTAATCGGAATTGGGCGTCGGGTAATAGGTTGAAGACTGCCTCATCTTTGCCAGGACCTGGTCTCTTGTCCATGAAGGATTTTTCGCCCATACCAGGGCAGCAATCCCTGCTGTGGAAGCTGTAGCAACGGAAGATCCGCCTACATAATCGGTTTGCCCGTTATAATAGCTCAATACCGGGATATTGCTCCCGGATGACCTTTCCATCTGATAAGTAAAATCGATTTCTGATCCCGAATGGCATATATCGCATTTCTGGTTGGAAGTATTCTCTTTTACGCCTGTTATAGCCTGCGTTTCCGGCATCCAAGCCGGGAAAATCACCCCTGCAAAATTGGTAAAGCTGGTGGATGTCCCTCCGGCACAGAAAATCAGTTTCCCTTTTGAATAGGCGTATTTTACACCGTCCTCAATTTTACCTACCGAAAAGATATGGCCCATAGACATGGAAATGATTTTCACCTTGGTATTGTTTCCCAGTTCTGTAAAAGCAATTTTAACCCCGTTCTGTTCGTGATAACCGTCCAGCACTACATTGGAAGCAGCCCTGTACGTAACTAAGCTTGCATTATATGCCACTCCTACCGGCTGTCCCTGGTTGTTCCGCGGCGCGGCGGCGGCTGAAGCCATACTTGTCCCGTGGCCGCATTTGTCGGCAGATCCATCGTAACCACTGCTCCATGGCCAGGCAGAATCTACATACACCCCATTTTTGGTAATGGTTCTTCCTGATGAAAGCCCATTATTGAAACTGCTCCCCAAAAGGGCCTGCTCGGAAGACACGCCGCTATCTATAATCCCGATAGTGACACCGGCTCCGGTACTGTAATTCCATGCGCCTGTAATATTATGTTTTGCAAATGACCAGGGAGCTTTTGCATTAGGCGAAACCGTAGTATAATCTGAAGCACTCAGAGTCATTGATTCCAGTCCGCAGCCCGAAGATGAACTCCCGGATTTAGCCGCACCGCTGAATTTCTGTTCGTTTTCAAAATACCGATAATCTGCCGGCTCCAGATAACGGATACCTGCCATTTTGCGAAGGGCAACTATTGTTTCCTGTTTCTCTATTACCACATCCATCTGATTGAGATAAGGATCGGAAGAGAGCACTAACCTGTCGGTTTTCCCTTCGTACCGCTGAATGACTCTCAGGATTTCCTCTTCCATAGCTTTGCTGTCAGCCGCAAGGCTTCTGTCGAAAGATGAACCAAAACCAATAGATGCTATTTTGTTGCCCTGAAAAATAGCACTCCATATCAAATGGTCTGAAGACTCATTCCAGGAAAACTTTCCTTTGGTACGGATGGTCTCATTGATTTTTTCATTGATCTGCCTGGCGCTTAACGGATCCTTCTGTACCATCTCGATATTGGTTGCCGAGTTTTGCAGATCATCTCTGTTACATGCTGTAATTGCTGAGCAAAGAATAAATAAATAAAAAACGTTTTTCTTCATAATAAAATTTTGGATTAGCGGTCTAATATATCATTTTACTATGAACTACAACATATTACTATGAAAATTATTTCTTAAGTTCTCCTGTTCCTTTTAACCTATTCATATCCATTCGCTAAAGCAGCTTCTCATAACATACACTGCTTTCGATTCCAATGTATTGGCCATAGTTAGGAATTTTCCGGTATCCGCTCTTCTCATAGACAGAAATTGCCTGGTTTTGCTCAAGGGAGGTTTCCAGGACAGCTTTTGTATAGTTAAGCTCCTTGCCCCAAATTTCAAGCTCCCCGACGATCATGGTTGCCAAACCTCTTTTCCGGAAATCGGGATGGGTATACATTCTTTTAATTTCCACAGTGGTGTCATCCCATCTTTTAAAAGCACCACAGGCTGCCGGAACCTGATCTACATACATTACTATGCAGTTCCTGATCATATCAATCTTGTTGAATTGACTGAAAAAAGCATGGTCATCACCGTTCCGGATAGCCAGGTCGGCATCTAAAAGTTGGACCAAATCCTTAAAATCTGAATCGGCAGAATCTGTTCTTTGAATTTTCATCTTATACTTATGATTTATCCTTTAAAAAAGCAAAGCTCCAATTGTAAGGAGCTTTGGAAATATTGTTTATTTTATTTCTGCATTGGTGGCGGCGGTGATTGCAGATATCCCTTCTTTTCTAAATCATCATTAATGGTCTCTGTTACCTTCATTGCCCAGTCTGCTGATGCTTTTTGAATTTCACTGATCATTTCAGGTGAATTCTTAATAATCTTCTTTCCTACCTCCGATTTGTAAAAAATCAGTAATTCATCAATTTCCTTTTCACTGAATCTTTTCTCGTAAATATCTGTAACCTGTTGTATAAGTGTATCTATATTTATTTTCTTCTCAATGGGAACCCAAGCTGATTCAGGCACATGGCTGTACTTTTTTTTATAATTGGAAATCACCTGCTTTTCTACTTCTTTGGACAGCGGAAACGTTCCGTTTAAGGTAATGAGCTCTTTCACTTTATCATGCTTGGTCTGCGAATAGGTCAATGTACCTAAAGAAAACATAACAAGCAGAATAATCTTTTTTATCTCTATCATACAGATTAATTAACGATGAATTTCCGTTCATTGATCAATTCCGCAATTGCAAGCATGTCTTCACCAATCAGCCGGTCATCTTCGAGTTTGGCAACTTTTGAACGCAGGATGGCAAAGTTCTCCTCAATAATTTTTGAACACTTGGCCGGCCTCCTGAATTCAAGCCCCTGAGCGGCAAACATCAGCTCAACCGCTAAAATATTGACGAGGTTGCCCAGCACCTGATTGAATTTCCTTCCGGAAATACTTCCCATGGAAACATGGTCTTCCTGACCTAAACTTGTCGGGATAGAATCTGCCGAAGCGGGGAAACATAAGGTCTTATTTTCAGTTACCAAAGCGGCTGAAGTGTACTGCGGAATCATGAATCCCGAATTCAGTCCAGAACTTTCTGTTAATAACCTTGGTAGACCATATTTACCTTCCAGCAACAGATAGCTTCTCCGATCTGAGATATTCCCCAATTCTGCCGCTGCCAGGGTAGCATAGTCCAGGGGCAGGGCCATCAGCTGCCCGTGGAAGTTTCCTCCGGAAATAGATTCTTCGGCACTTAAAACAATAGGATTATCCGTTACAGAATTCAGTTCTGTTTCCGCCATCATTTTCAGGTGCTCAAAAGCATTCCGGCTTGCGCCGTGCACCTGTGGCACACATCTCATGGAATAAGGATCCTGAACCCTGTCGCAATACTCATGTGATTTCAGGTTTTCGGAATTTTTCAGGAATTTCAGCATCCTTGCAGCCACTTTCCTGCTGCCGTCAAAAGGACGGATCTCATGAAGCTCTTTTTTAAACGGGCTGGCTGAACCCCGGTACGCTTCAAGACTCATGGCTGCGGTAACATCGGCAAGGTCCAAAAGGTATTCAAACTTTTCCAGACCTTTGATTGCATGGGCCAGGATGAACTGCGTCCCGTTGATCAATCCCAATCCTTCTTTGGGGCCTAAAGTTAAAGGTGCTAATTGATGCTGTTCTAAAATTTCAGCAGTTTCAAAAATCTCCTGACCTACCCATACTTTTCCAAGTCCCAAAAGCGGTAAAACCAGGTGAGCAAGCGGAGCCAGATCACCGGAAGCCCCTACAGACCCCTGCTCCGGAACTACAGGGATGATATCTTTTTCCAGCATCAGGATCAGTCTCTCAATCACTTCCAGGGAAACCCCTGAAAACCCTTTAGATAAGGCATGAACTTTAGCGATCATCATGATTTTCGAAAGTTCTTTGTCAATAGGTTTTCCTACACCTACGGCATGGGAAATGATCAGGTTATACTGTAACTGTGCAGTCTCATCAGCCGAAATTTTGGTATCGCAAAGCGGTCCGAACCCGGTATTGATTCCATACACACAGCGGTCTGACTCAACGATCTGCCGGACATTTTTCTGGGATTTTAAAATCTGTTCTTTCGCTATCTTATTCAGCTTAGCTTTATTGGGCATTTTGCAGATCTCCAGCACATCATGGAAACCAAAAACATCTACACCGTATATCATTCTCAAAATTTTGTCTTAAAATTACACATTTAGGGCTAACTGGGAAAACGAATTTCAGATACCTCATTTTTTTTGATCATGAGAAGATTATTTTATTATTTTTACCGCAGATTTTTAGATAAAATTAATGAACTATGAAACTTAAAACATTTACCCTGGCCCTGTTACTGGCCGCAACATCTGCGTTCGCACAGAAAGTAAAATACTCGAAAGAGGAAATCAAGAAAATGGAACAATACCTTTTCAACGAAGGATTCAACATCCCCTCTCCGAGGAAAACATCAACAGTGATCCTTAAGGACGGAAGTACCCATAAAGGATTCTGTAATAAGATCGATACGAAGAAAGGGCAGATTTTTGAGGTGTCCCTCAAGGACAGCATCACCAAAAAGCCTGAACTATATAACGCAGACCAGATCGCTGAAATGTATGTGTATCCGGGCAATGCTGAAAAAATAGCGAAAGTAGCCCGCTACATGGGCAATATCCGGAACTATGGCACTAAAAAGCTAACCAAAAGGACTAATAATGACCGGATCTATTTTGTTAATCAGACCGTATCCCTGAAAAACAAAAAGGACGATAAAGAATTCCTGATGCAGGTAATCAATCCGGAATTTGATGATATCATTTCGGTCTATCACGATCCCAGAGCGAAAGAGACCGGTGGTATTTCAGTAGGGGGCAGCCCTCAGCTTGGCGGAGGAGTCATCAAATCCTATTACGTAAAAAAAGGAGATAAGGTGATGTGGCTTCATAAGGATGATTTTGAAGACCAGTATGATTTCCTGTTCGGTGACAATGCGGAGTTTATGAAAAAGTATCCTAAAAATTCTGTAGAATGGGACTATTTCAGTTTCCTGGTCCATGAATATACGGAGATGAGCCACGGATAACGGACAATTTTAACATAATATTGTGCAGCCATAGAATTTCTATGGCTTTTTTCTTGCTTCTAAATTATGTAATTTTGTTATATGAATCCTTTCTTAGAATTACAGCTTAAAACTTTACCCTCCGAACCCGGCGTCTACCGTTATTACGATAAGAATGACCAGCTTTTATATGTGGGAAAAGCAAAGAATCTTAAAAAAAGGGTTCTGTCCTATTTCAATAAAAACCTTCCGGGATACAGGACCAGGATTATGGTCAGTAAAATCCAGCGGCTGGAAACTACGATTGTGAACAGCGAATATGATGCCCTTTTACTGGAAAATAACCTGATCAAAGAACATCAGCCTTTCTATAATGTCATGCTGAAGGATGACAAGACGTATCCGTGGATTTGTATTAAAAATGAGCATTTCCCCAGAATTTTCCTGACGAGGACTAAGATCCGCGATGGCTCAGAATATTATGGGCCCTATGCTAAGGTACGTCCTGCAAGGATTTTGCTGGATACCATCAAACACATTTATAAGCTTAGGACCTGCAATCTTAATCTGGCACCCTCCAAAATAGAGGAATGCAAATACAAAGTATGCCTTGAGTACCACATTAAGAACTGCAACGGCCCCTGTGAAGCTCTGGAAAGCAAAGAAGAATACGATGAAAAAATAGATGCCATCCGCGGGATGATCAAAGGGGATTTTCGCAAAGCCAAAGAATACCTGACCGATAGAATGATCAGGTATGCCTCCAATCTTCAGTTTGAAGATGCTCAGATCATCAAGGAAAGGCTGGATGTCCTGGAAGATTACCAGGCTAAAAATACGGTTGTGAACCCGAATATCGATGATGTGGATGTTTTCGGAATGACCAGCGATGAAACGGCTGCCTATGTGAATTTTTTCAAGATCAGGAACGGAAATATCATCCAGAGTTTTACTACAGAAATTAAAAAGATCCTGGAGGAGAGCGATGAAGAGATCATGGAAGAGGCCCTGATTGAAATCCGGCAGAAATTTGGTTCCCATTCCAAGGAAGTGCTGCTGCCGTTTCATTTGTCCATTGAAATCCCGAATGTAAAGCTCATCGTACCAAAAGTCGGGGATAAAAAACGGATTGTGGAACTTTCTGAAAAGAATGCGAAGGAATACCGTCTGGAAAAGCTGAAACAGGTACAGATCATTGATCCGGAGCGCCATACCAACAGGATTATGGCGGAAATGCAGAAGCTGTTGAGAATGCCTGTAGAACCTAGGCATATTGAGGGATTCGATAATTCCAACATTCAGGGGACCAATCCGGTTTCAGCCTGCGTAGTTTTCAAGAACGGAAAGCCCAGCAAGGCAGATTACAGGATCTTCCACCCCAGGACCGTGGAAGGCCCCAATGACTTTGCGACCATGGAGGAAGTGATTTACCGGCGATACAGAAGAATGCTGGATGAGGGCGAAACCCTGCCACAGCTGATCCTGATTGACGGTGGAAAAGGCCAACTGTCTTCAGCCGTTAAGAGTTTGCGTCTGTTAGGGTTATACGGAAAAATTACTATTGTAGGGATTGCCAAAAGGCTGGAAGAAATTTTCTTTCCTGAGGATCCTATACCTTTATATTTAGATAAAAAATCAGAGACGCTGAAGATTCTCCAGCAGGTACGGGATGAAGCTCACCGTTTCGGCGTAAGGCACCACAGGACCCGGAGAAAGAATTCAACCATAAAGTCTGAACTGGAGGAAATCCCGGGCGTAGGCAGTAAGACCATAGAGTTGCTTCTTTCCAAACTGAAATCTGTAAAGAGGATCAAGGAATCCAACCTGGAAACCCTGGAGGAAATTTTAGGGAAGACTAAGGCTAAAGTGGTCTGGGAGTTTTTCAATAACAATTAAAATAAAAGCCGGAAAATTTCCGGCTCTATTTATTTTTGTATGAATACTTCTTTTACGACATCTCCGTTTTCCTTCGGAATCTCAATGGTGATGGTACCATTTTCAACATATCCGATCGTTGAGCTGCCATTTTGCAGCTTCACCCTGAAAACATCCGTTTTTGTTGTTGCCTTAAAGGTTGCATAAGGAATAGAGCTGTTTGGCTCAGCAAGAATGAACTGACTGTCATCAATCTGTATTTTCTGCAGGGAAATTTTGCCATTGGTATACTTCACGGTTCCTGAGCTGGCTGATGCTGTTACAGGCTCAGAAACGTTGTTTGCGGCAACAGGTTTTTCTGATTGCACATTACTCACTATATTGATCTGCTCAACAGGATTGGAGACAGCAACAGTTTTTACAGCTTGCTGTAGAGCATCAGGAAATCCTTCTTCAAATTCCTTGATCATAGAGGTCCCTTTTGATTCAAGTACGGTTTTCCCGTTGCAATCCTTAAAAGCAAGGATTACCTTATTTCTCAGTAAGCTTTTATCATTGATGACATCTGCATTGATCACCTGACATGGATTGGCTTTCAATTCTGCCGGCCAGGAATTCTGATCACCGGACAGGACTACATATTTCTTTCCTTTCAGTATTTTAGACAGTAGGCCTTCCAATCCGAAGCTGTTCTTGAAGGTCTGAAATTTCTGAGGTACTGAAACGTATCTGAAATCTGAAACTTTCTGCCCGAATGTCAGGGCAGAACATATCGTTGCTGTGATGAGTATAATCTTTTTCATATGGTTTGGCTTAATTAATCATTTCTGAATTCTCCCATATCCAGTTTCAGGGAAAAGAAATTAGAGTAAAAATTGGAACCGCCTATCCCGGAATTGGTGATGGCATAATCCAGGGTAAGGCCTCTGTAGCGGATCCCGATCCCTGCACTCGGCTGGAACGAAACTTTCCTTTTCAGATCTTCTATATCTGTGATCGACTGGAACCTGTTGACCCCAAGCCTCACAAAGATCATTTTCTGATATCCCAGTTCAGCTCCGGCATATGGTGTGATGCTGGCAAAATCTGTAGAAACCAATGCTGCTGTCCTTGCAAAGTCGATGTTTAACCCAGCTTCAGGTAGCACATAGATATTACTGCTGAAATCAAATTTTTTACTTGCTCCAACATTGAGTTTAGGCATCGTAAGTTCCATCTTGTCTTTGGGAGCAGGGTTGAACTCTTCCCCGTTAACCACTGTTGACAATTCTTTCTGGTTAATGCTCCAGAAGTTCACGGTTGTGGTGGCATCACGGAGCATCCCTCCATATCTCCATCCGTTGTCTGCTTTATAAATGGCACCTACGTCAAACCCGAATCCGTAACCACTCGCAAATTTACCTACATTCCTGTATACGATTTTAGCATTGATCCCGACATCCAGCTTTGGATTTCCTGCCGGATTAAAGGCATAAGATAGAATCGCGGCATAGTCTGACTGGGAAAATTTCGTGATCTTATCATAATCTATATTACCTTCTGTATCAATAAGCTGGGTAGTGTTCAGGATATTATCTACTCCCAGCCTTACGACTGAAACTCCGAAAACACCTGTCTCAAGGACTTTAGCATACGCAAGGTAGTCATATTTGGCAATGGATTCAAAATACTCGGCGTGCATTGCAGCTCCCTGCCAGTCCCGTTCGATTGCCATCATCCCTGCAGGGTTCCACATCGGTGAATAAACATCATCCTGGTTGGAAATTACTGCTCCCCCCATAGCTAAGCCCCTTGCGCCGGCCCCGATATTAAGGAATTCATTGGAATACTTCCTGATGATCTGGGATTGGGCCATCCCAAACAGGAGGGAAAACATAAATAGTAAATATTTTTTCATCTTAAGATTGATGCTTATGCTTAATTAATTTTCTCTGTTTCTTAGCTTTAATGAATCCGTTGGCTACAATCGCAAGGATCATGACTCCGGATGCAATATAAAATATAGAACTCATATGCTCTGATTCGCCAAAGATAAAAAAAGCTAGTATAATTCCGTAAACCGGTTCTAAATTAACTGTTAAAATTAGCGTGAATGGCGATATATACTTCATCAGGTTTACCGATTCGAGCATTGGGAAAGCTGTGAAAACACTGGCCAACAAGGCTATTAACGCAAGATCGCGGTAATTTATTTCATTGAGTTGAAAAATTTGCCCGGAAAAGGAATAAAATATCAATAATATAGCCCAACCACAGAAAATTTCGTAAAAAATAATATTCCCTGAACTCGTTTTTCCAAACATTTTACCATTGAAGACTGAAAATATAGTTCCGAAAATAGCGCAGAGCACGCCATAAAATATGCCTTCCTTATACTGGAATTCAGTTTTAAAAATCAGAAGGATGCAGGCCACAATCACAATTCCCATAACGACTTCCGAAACATCTATTTTCCTTTTAAAAATAACGGGCTCCAGAATGGATGCGAATAATGTTGATAAGGAAAGACAGCTTAAGGCAATCGATACATTAGATACCTTTATGGAATGGAAGAAGCAAAACCAGTGCACTGCCATCGCAAATCCAATAGCTGCCAGCTGAAAGAACAGCTTTTTCGTAACTTTAATACTTTCTTTCTTGTAAATCCTGATAAACGCGAACAGAAATATCGCGGCAAAGAGCATGCGGTAGAACACCAGATTTTGGGCATTGGCATGGATGAGCTTTCCCAGAATAGCAGTAAATCCCCATAAAAACACAATTAAATGCAACCTGAAAAGCGCTAATTTATGCATACATCCTCTCTTTAAATTTTAACATGCAAATTTACGAATCGCTTTTATAAATCTTTAAAAAAAGCCTAACTTTACTATAAATAAATATGCCTATGGAGTTTTTAGAGGTGTTTTCATCCGCCAATGCCTGGTTTGCGCTGCTGACACTTACTTTTCTGGAAATTGTATTGGGCATAGATAATATCGTGTTTATCTCGATTGTTTCGAACAGAATTGATCCGAAAGACCAGCGTAAAGTACGCAATACCGGTCTTTTCCTGGCCATGATTTTCAGAATCGCTTTGTTATTCGGCATCAGATGGGTGGTACAGCTCAACCAGCCTCTTGTTAATCTAGAATGGTCGTGGTTTCACGGATATATTACCGGACAGTCGATCATTATTTTCCTGGGTGGATTATTCCTGCTGTATAAATCGGTGTCTGAAATTCATCATAAGATAGAGGGCGATGAAGAAATGCACCTTTCAGCAAAAACTACTTCACTTTGGGGATCGGTGTTCCAGATAGCCCTGCTCAATATTGTCTTTTCTTTTGATAGTATCCTTACGGCAGTTGGGCTGGTCAGTTTTAAAGAATTCGGAAATACCGGAGCACTGGTGATCATGATTTTTGCGGTCATTATTTCTATTGCTATTATGATGCTCTTTTCAGGGCCGGTAAGCCGGTTCGTCAACGGGCATCCTACGATACAGATCCTCGGTCTTTCATTTCTGATTTTAATTGGTGTCATGCTTTTGGCAGAAGCTTCTCATATGGGACATTTCAGCCTTTTCGGACAGGAAGTAGGAACCATTCCTAAAGGTTATCTTTACTTTGCCATTTTCTTTTCTTTAATGGTAGAATTCTTTAATACAAAAATGAAGAAAAATGCCGGATCCTCCGGAGAGCAATAAAAAACCCTGAAAATTTGTTCAACTTTCAGGGCCTTCAAATAATAAACTATTAAAAAAATAAACTAGGAACTTAGAGTACTGCAAGAGAATCACCTCTTATTTCCTCTGATGTAAAGTTAGAAAAAAAAACATTCACTTAAAAACAATATTTTGTTAAAAATTTCACAAAATTCTGATAACCAACAAATTAAACAACTGTTTTATTTCGTCATAATTTTCTTTGAAAAATAGTATCTTTAGGCAACAAAATAGAAATTTATGGACATTGAATTTAATAAGAGAGAAGATCAGAACAGGTTAAAGCTTTCTGAAATCAACCGTCTGCTGTCCGAAATAAAAAAAGGCGGTGGCGAAAAAAGACTTCAGAAGCTTCGTGAAGAAGGAAAAATGACGGCTCGTGAAAGGGTTGAATATCTTCTTGATAAAAATTCAGATTCTATAGAGATCGGTGCCTTTGCCGGGTATGAAATGTACGAGGAGCACGGAGGCTGCCCTAGCGGCGGTGTTGTCGTAGTTATGGGCTATGTTTCCGGGAGGCAGTGCATCATTGTAGCTAACGATGCATCTGTAAAAGCCGGCGCATGGTTTCCAATTACAGGTAAGAAAAACCTGCGTGCACAGGAGATTGCCATGGAAAATAAACTGCCGATTATTTACCTGGTTGATTCAGCCGGTGTTTACCTACCTATGCAGGATGAAATCTTTCCGGATAAGGAACATTTCGGCAGAATCTTTAGGAATAATGCGAAGATGAGTTCTATGGGAATCATCCAGATCTCTGCCGTAATGGGCAGCTGTGTTGCCGGAGGAGCCTATCTTCCGATCATGAGTGATGAGGCGATGATCGTTGATAAAACGGGATCCATCTTCCTTGCAGGAAGCTACCTTGTGAAAGCGGCTATTGGTGAAAGTATTGATAACGAAACTTTAGGAGGAGCTACTACCCATTGCTCTATTTCCGGCGTTACGGATTATAAGGCTAAAGATGACCAGGATGCCCTGAACAGGATCAAGAAAATCATGAAGTCTATCGGCAGCAATGAAAAAACAGGTTTTGACCGTATTGAAAGTTTTCTCCCTAAGGAAAATCCGGAAAATATCTTCGGAATCATGCCTGTTTCCCGTGCGGAACAATATGATACTTATGATATCATCAAATGTCTTGTTGACCAGTCAGAATACGAAGAATATAAACCGGATTACGGGAAAAGCATTATCTGTGCTACGGCACGAATAGACGGATGGTCCGTTGGTATCGTTGCGAACCAAAGAAAGATGGTGAAAAACGGTAAAGGTGAGATGCAGTTCGGAGGAGTTATTTATTCCGATTCTGCTGATAAGGCAACCCGGTTTATTGCCAACTGTAACCAGAGAAAGATTCCCCTGGTTTTCCTGCAGGACGTAACAGGATTTATGGTGGGCTCCAAATCTGAACACGGAGGCATTATTAAGGACGGTGCAAAGATGGTGAATGCTGTTGCTAATTCGGTTGTTCCCAAGTTTACAGTCATTACCGGAAATTCATACGGAGCCGGAAATTATGCGATGTGTGGAAAAGCCTATGACCCACGGTTAATCGTTGCCTGGCCATGGGCAGATCTGGCTGTAATGGGTGGTGCCCAAGCCGCTAAGGTTTTGGCCCAGATCCAGGAATCTACCCTTAAAAAGCAGGGAAAAGTCATTTCTGAAGAAGAGCATAAGGAACTGGTAGACTCTATTTCTAAAAAGTATCAGAAACAGACTGAGGCTACCTACGCAGCAGCGCGTTTATGGACGGATGCGATCATCAACCCTGTAGATACCCGGAAATGGATTTCCATGGGCATAGAGGCAGCTGATCATGCTCCTATCACGGAAAAATTTAATCTGGGAGTCATCCAGGTTTAAATGATAATACTTTATTGATATTGGCCTTGCTTATTGCAGGGCTTTTTTATATGTGATTCAGAGCTTGAGTGAGATAGAGTTTGAGAGTCGGAGAGTGTTAGGGTCTTAGAGTTATTAGTTATGAGTTATGAGTAATAAGTAATGGGTAATAAGTATAGTGGGTGATTGTAGGATGTAGAAGAGGATTTTACTAACATCTTTCTATTTATTATTTATCTTTCTTAAATCATTCTTCTCAATTCAGGAAGTACAGACATCAATATCTATTTCTCCTGAATCCGGTTAACTACTATCTAACCTTCTCTTTAGATCATAGAGTAGAGTCCTGGTTCTTGACTCTTGATTCTTGTGTCTTGGCTCTTGGCTCTTTTGTCCTCCCTGACTTCAGGGCACAAAAAAACCTCACACATTGCTGTATGAGGTTTAAAAAAAACTGGCGGCGACCTACTCTCCCGCTTGTCGCAGTACCATCGGCGCTGGTGGGCTTAACTTCTGTGTTCGGAATGGGAACAGGTGAGCCCCACCGCTAAAACCACCCTAAAGGTTGTATATAGCTGTAGGCAGTAGGCTATAAGCATAAGGCTTACAGCATAAAGCATACTGCTTTTTATCGGTAAATTTCATCACAAAGGCAAAACCAGTAGCGCACTTATAAATACTTAAGCTAAGTTATGATAAGCATGATTGCTCATTACCTATTACTCATTACTTATGAATAGGCTATAAATCTACGGGTAATTAGTACTACTCGGCTATGCTGTTACCAACTTTACACCTGTAGCCTATCAACGTGGTCATCTCCCACGACCCTTAAAAGATGTCTCATCTTGAGGCGAGTTTCACACTTATATGCTTTCAGTGTTTATCTCTTCCAAACATAGCTACTCAGCGGTGCACCTGGCGGTACAACTGATACACCAGAGGTTTGTTCAATTCGGTCCTCTCGTACTAGAATCAAGCCCTCTCAAACATCTAACGCCCGCAATAGATAGAGACCGAACTGTCTCACGACGTTCTGAACCCAGCTCGCGTGCCACTTTAATGGGCGAACAGCCCAACCCTTGGGACCTTCTCCAGCCCCAGGATGTGACGAGCCGACATCGAGGTGCCGAACCTCCCCGTCGATGTGAGCTCTTGGGGGAGACTAGCCTGTTATCCCCGGAGTACCTTTTATCCTATGAGCGATGGCCCTTCCATACGGAACCACCGGATCACTATGTCCTGCTTTCGCACCTGATCGACTTGTTGGTCTCACAGTCAAGCACCCTTATGCCATTACACTCTACGCACGGTTACCAAGCGTGCTGAGGGTACCTTTGAAAGCCTCCGTTACTCTTTTGGAGGCGACCACCCCAGTCAAACTACCCACCACGCAATGTCCTTCTAAAAGAAGTTAGGCTCCAAGTAAGTAAAGGGTGGTATTTCAACGTTGGCTCCACAAACACTAGCGTGCCTGCTTCAAAGCCTCCCACCTATCCTACACATTACTTACTCAAAGTCAATACGAAGTTATAGTAAAGGTTCACAGGGTCTTTTCGTCCCATTGCGGGTAATCGGCATCTTCACCGATACTACAATTTCACCGAGCTCGTGGCTGAGACAGTGCCCAGATCGTTACACCATTCGTGCAGGTCGGAACTTACCCGACAAGGAATTTCGCTACCTTAGGACCGTTATAGTTACGGCCGCCGTTTACTGGGGCTTCAGTCAAACGCTTCGCTTACGCTAACGCCCTTCCTTAACCTTCCAGCACCGGGCAGGTGTCAGACCCTATACAGCATCTTTCGATTTAGCAGAGTCCTGTGTTTTTGATAAACAGTCGCCTGGGCCTCTTCACTGCGGCCAACATTGCTGTTGGCGTCTCTTCTTCCGAAGTTACGAGACTATTTTGCCTAGTTCCTTAGCCACGACTCACTCGAGCACCTTAGGATTCTCTCCTCGACCACCTGTGTCGGTTTTGGTACGGGTTGCTTCACTTCGGCTTTTCTTGGATCCAAGTTCACTACAGCAGCTTCGCCCGAAGGCTAGGCCTTGACTATTCCGTCAGTCTCCAGTAGCTACATTGAACCGTCCCCTTTTTAGTGTGAGCAAGTATGGGAATATTAACCCATTGTCCATCCACTACCCCTTTCGGGTTCGCGTTAGGTCCCGACTAACCCTCAGCTGATTAGCATGGCTGAGGAAACCTTAGTCTTTCGGTGAGGGGGTTTCTCGCCCCCTTTATCGTTACTTATGCCTACATTTTCTTTTCTATAAGCTCCACAATACCTCACGATACTGCTTCGGCGCCGATAGAATGCTCTCCTACCGATTAATTTAATTAATCCCATAGCTTCGGTAATATGCTTATGCCCGATTATTATCCATGCCGGACCGCTCGACTAGTGAGCTGTTACGCACTCTTTAAATGAATGGCTGCTTCCAAGCCAACATCCTAGCTGTCAATGCAGTCCAACCGCGTTGTTTCAACTTAGCATATATTTAGGGACCTTAGCTGTTGGTCTGGGTTCTTTCCCTTTCGGACATGGACCTTAGCACCCATGCCCTCACTGCCGTAGAACATTTATTAGCATTCGGAGTTTGTCAGGAATTGGTAGGCGATGAAACCCCCGCATCCAATCAGTAGCTCTACCTCTAATAAACTTATATACGACGCTGCACCTAAATGCATTTCGGAGAGTACGAGCTATCTCCCAGTTTGATTGGCCTTTCACCCCTACCCACAGGTCATCCGAAGACTTTTCAACGTCAACCGGTTCGGTCCTCCACTCTGTGTTACCAGAGCTTCAACCTGCCCATGGGTAGATCACAAGGTTTCGCGTCTAATCCTACTAACTATGCGCCCTATTCAGACTCGCTTTCGCTCCGGCTCCGGACCTTAAGTCCTTAACCTCGCTAGTAAAATTAACTCGTAGGCTCATTATGCAAAAGGCACGCCGTCACAGAATTAATCTGCTCCGACCGCTTGTAGGCGTACGGTTTCAGGTTCTATTTCACCCTTCTATTCGAAGTGCTTTTCACCTTTCCTTCACAGTACTTGTTCACTATCGGTCTTTCAGGAGTATTTAGCCTTGGAGGATGGTCCCCCCATATTCAGACAGGATTTCACGTGTCCCGCCATACTCATTTATCACTTATGTATGCCTTTCATATACGGGGCTATCACCCTCTATGGCTGTTCTTTCCAGAACATTCTATTAAACATATAAAAGCTTTTGGGCTAATCCGCTTTCGCTCGCCACTACTTACGGAATCTCTTCGATTTCTTTTCCTCCGGGTACTTAGATGTTTCAGTTCTCCGGGTTTGCTCCTCCTAAGAGGTGACATGTCTTCAACATGCCGGGTTGCCCCATTCGGACATCTCGGGATCAATTCGTGTGTGCCAATCCCCCGAGCTTTTCGCAGCTTACCACGTCCTTCTTCGCCTCTGAAAGCCTAGGCATCCGCCATACGCCCTTAACGATTTCTTTCCTATTTTTAGGTTACTCAAGCACTTATAAGTGCTCGGTTTTCTCTTTGTGATGTCTTTACCGTTAATGTCAATGATCTTTTTGCTTGTAATTAAGTAATCAAGTAATATGTATTAATG
This sequence comes from Chryseobacterium camelliae, assembly GCF_030818575.1. Lineage (NCBI taxonomy): Bacteria > Pseudomonadati > Bacteroidota > Flavobacteriia > Flavobacteriales > Weeksellaceae > Chryseobacterium > Chryseobacterium camelliae. The sequence goes on along the minus strand of NZ_JAUTAL010000001.1, from coordinate 3,065 downwards.
ACGGCTCCGTCATTATGTAGAATACACATATCCTTTTATTACCCGCTTACATTATACTCTTGTACTCACGTACTTCGTATAATCCGTGGAGAATAAGGGAGTCGAACCCTTGACCTCCTGCGTGCAAGGCAGGCGCTCTAGCCAGCTGAGCTAATTCCCCTCTAGTAGAAATTTTAAATTCTAGATTATAAATTTTAAATCAAACTTGCGTTATATTCTAAAATCTATAATTTATAATCTATAATTCCCTATAATTAGTAGTCTCGGGCAGGCTCGAACTGCCGACCTCTACATTATCAGTGTAGCGCTCTAACCAGCTGAGCTACGAGACTCTGTTATGAGTGATGATTGATCAGTAATAATTGATATTTTCATACCGCATTACCTTCTTTCATTTCTCAATCTCTTTCCCGTTACTAATTTCTAGTGGGTTTATATTTTATATAATAGGTAATTGATGGCTGATTAGTGATGTTTTCATCACTCATCGATTATCATTCATCTATTATATATAGCAACCAATAAAAAAACTAAAGCTTGAACTTTAAGTAAGTTCTTGTGTCATTAAGACACTAATTTTGTTTATCGTCCCGAAAGACGCTCTAAAATGAGATGTTCCAGCCGCACCTTCCGGTACGGCTACCTTGTTACGACTTAGCCCTAGTTACCTGTTTTACCCTAGGCAGCTCCTTTTACGGTCACCGACTTCAGGTACCCCAGACTTCCATGGCTTGACGGGCGGTGTGTACAAGGCCCGGGAACGTATTCACCGCGCCATGGCTGATGCGCGATTACTAGCGATTCCAGCTTCATAGAGTCGAGTTGCAGACTCCAATCCGAACTGAGACAGGCTTTCGAGATTCGCATCACATCGCTGTGTAGCTGCCCTCTGTACCTGCCATTGTATTACGTGTGTGGCCCAAGGCGTAAGGGCCGTGATGATTTGACGTCATCCCCACCTTCCTCTCTACTTGCGTAGGCAGTCTTACTAGAGTCCTCAACTTAATGGTAGCAACTAGTAACAGGGGTTGCGCTCGTTGCAGGACTTAACCTAACACCTCACGGCACGAGCTGACGACAACCATGCAGCACCTTGAAAATTGCCCGAAGGAAGGTCTATTTCTAAACCGATCAATTCCCATTTAAGCCTTGGTAAGGTTCCTCGCGTATCATCGAATTAAACCACATAATCCACCGCTTGTGCGGGCCCCCGTCAATTCCTTTGAGTTTCATTCTTGCGAACGTACTCCCCAGGTGGCTAACTTATCACTTTCGCTTAGTCTCTGAATCCGAAAACCCAAAAACGAGTTAGCATCGTTTACGGCGTGGACTACCAGGGTATCTAATCCTGTTCGCTCCCCACGCTTTCGTCCATCAGCGTCAGTTAAGACATAGTGACCTGCCTTCGCAATTGGTGTTCTAAGTAATATCTATGCATTTCACCGCTACACTACTTATTCCAGCCACTTCTACCTTACTCAAGACATGCAGTATCAATGGCAGTTTCACAGTTAAGCTGTGAGATTTCACCACTGACTTACACATCCGCCTACGGACCCTTTAAACCCAATAAATCCGGATAACGCTTGCACCCTCCGTATTACCGCGGCTGCTGGCACGGAGTTAGCCGGTGCTTATTCGTACAGTACCTTCAGCTACTCTCACGAGAGTAGGTTTATCCCTGTACAAAAGAAGTTTACAACCCATAGGGCCGTCGTCCTTCACGCGGGATGGCTGGATCAGGCGCTAACCCATTGTCCAATATTCCTCACTGCTGCCTCCCGTAGGAGTCTGGTCCGTGTCTCAGTACCAGTGTGGGGGATCACCCTCTCAGGCCCCCTAAAGATCATCGACTTGGTGAGCCGTTACCTCACCAACTATCTAATCTTGCGCGTGCCCATCTCTATCCACCGGAGTTTTCAATATCAATCCATGCGAATCAATATATTATGGGGTATTAATCTCCCTTTCGAAAGGCTATCCCCCAGATAAAGGCAGGTTGCACACGTGTTCCGCACCCGTACGCCGCTCTCTCTGTCCCGAAAGACAAATACCGCTCGGCTTGCATGTGTTAGGCCTCCCGCTAGCGTTCATCCTGAGCCAGGATCAAACTCTCCATTGTATGTTTGTCTTGACTCACTCAAAGTTTTTTAACGCTTTAGTTTTTTCCTTACTTGGTTGTTATATTGTATGTCAATGATCTTCATTTCTTCCGCTTTATACAAAACTACTTCTTTCTGTCAGTGTTTCATTCCGTATTTGCGAGTGCAAAAGTAAAACTTTATTTTTTAATGACCAAATGTTTTGAAAGAAATTTTAAAGTTTTTTTTCTTAACCTTAACCCGCTCTTAACACTCTATCAACCTACTCCTGCGCTCCCCGCAATTGGGGACTGCAAAGATACAAAACTTTTTATTCCCCGCAACTTTTTTCTGAAAAAGTTTTTAAAGTATAATCCGTTATACATGCACCTCTTTAAAGTAGTCCTAATAAAATGATACCGCTTATCTAAAAGCTCTTCTGCGCTACTGATCTACTCTCGTTTTCAGTGGGGCAAAGATAGAAACTACTAACTACATCTTCCAAATTTATTTAACATAAAGTTCATATTTATTTTACACTGTGGGAAAATAGAGCCCATAGAACACTGGAATACCATTACTTACAAAGAATAACATACTTATCCACATTGAGGCACTACACAGGTAATGAGTGATAAGTTATCAGTTATGAGTTATGAAAGATAAGTGATAAGCGATGAGTGATGAGTAATAGGTTGTAAGTCATAAGTAGTGGATAAGACAATGGACAAGTATTATGCACAGGTATTATGATTAAATGCCAGCAGACAATTATTAATTACTTATGAGTATAAAATAAAGAAAAGGCAATCCAGAATATTCTTAAAAGATGGAAAGTAGTAAAACTAAGAATCAATGGAAAAATAGATCCAGGAAAATAATAACTAATCAGAAAAAAGATATATCTAATATCCTACTATATACTGTAATCTAAAGAAACTATCTGTATATCCCAGCAATAAACTCGAATCACTTATCTCTTAT